>NZ_KZ614149.1:0-2400000 GCF_002886255.1 Alteribacillus bidgolensis | reverse complement strand
GTAACAGGGAAGGTTAGGTATGACAACGATAAAAGATGTAGCAAAACATGCACAGGTTTCGGTTGCGACCGTATCAAGGGTGTTAAATAATAATGGCTATGTGAACGAAGATACGAAAAAAAAAGTAGTACGTTCTATTAAAGAATTAAATTATAAACCAAATGCAGTTGCAAGAAGCTTGTTTAAAAAAGAATCAAAAACAATAGGTTTAATTATTCCAGATATTATGAATCCGTTTTTCCCAGAATTAGCACGTGTGGTAGAGGACGTTATGAACAAGCGAGGCTACACCGTCATCCTTTGTAATAGTGATGCAAATCCAGAAAAAGAAGCACATTATTTAGATATATTAAAGAGAAAATATGTTGATGGTGTCATGATTGTTACCAACACCCTTGAGCAGGATCATATTAAAGAATGGGAACTGCCGCTTGTCGGGCTGGATCGTCCTCTCGAGCATACAGTGCCATCTGTTTATTCCGACAATATTCACGGTGCATGTTTAGCTGTGTCACACTTGAAGGAAATTGGCTGTCATCATATTGCTCACATACAAGGCCCGCTTACAATTGCTAATGCAAAGCAGCGTTATCAAGGATATAAACAGGAAATAGAAAAGAATGACTCATTTCAAGAAGACCTTGTTGTACCTGGGGAATACCAATGGCAAACAGCAGAAGCAGCAGCTATTTCTTTATTAAAAAATCATCCATACGTAGATGGAATATTTGCAGGAAACGATGTGATGGCTTTTGGAGTTATAAAAGCAGCTATTAAGACAGGAAGAAAAATTCCAGAAGATTTGCAATTAATCGGATTTGACAACATTTTCATGAGTGAAATGATGCACCCGTCCTTAACGACCATAAGTCAGCCAATAGATGAAATGGGAAAAAAAGCATCTGAACTGCTGCTCTCTTTAATAAAAGGAAATGCATCTGTAGAATTCCCAAAACCTTTTAAAGCAACTCTTAAAAAAAGAAGCTCGACATTGCAAGTTTGAAGGGGAGAGAAGTCGATGGGGCCACGTATAACGGTAATAGGAAGCATTAATATGGATCTTATGACAAAAGTAGGTACAGTTCCTCAACAAGGAGAAACGGTACTTGGGGAAGATTTTACTATGGTACCAGGTGGAAAAGGAGCAAATCAAGCTGTAGCTGCCGCTAAATTGGGAGGAGATGTGCATTTTATCGGCCGTGTTGGCAATGATTTGTACGGCCGTCAATTAATGGAGCATATGCATCAACAAGGTGTTTCTATAGACAATCTGGAACCGGTTACAGGTTTTCCGACAGGCATTGCTATTGTATTGCTTTCAGAACAAGACAATCGAATTATCGTTGTACAGGGAGCAAATCAGGCTGTAACACCTGCTGTTGTAGAAATGCATGAAAAGGTCATTGCAGAATCAGAAATAATTTTGTTACAGCTCGAAATTCCGCTAGAAAGCGTCCAAAAAGCTGCAGAACTTGCCAAGAAAAATAATACAAAAGTGATTTTAAATCCAGCTCCTGTTCACTTTTTACCCGAAACTCTATTAAATTATATTGATGTATTAACCCCCAATAAACATGAATTTGACCAACTATTTACAAAAACACAAAAGCAGAGCAGAAAATCACAATGCGTTATCACAAAGGGAAAAGATGGAGTTGTGTTTACGGTCAATGATGAAGAAAAGACCATTGAAGGCTATAAAGTCCCTGTTGTGGACACAACAGGGGCAGGAGATACTTTTAACGGAGCTTTAGCTGTCGCGATATCCAAGGGGAAATCAATCAGTAAAGCTTGTACGTTTGCTAACGCTGCTGCTGCTTTATCTGTACAAAAGTTGGGGGCACAGGCAGGCATGCCAAATATGAAAGCTGTTCAACATTTTATCTTATCAAACAGACAAAAGAAGGGGATCAAAGATTAAATGAAATGTTAAAGAAAGTCAGTTGTGAGATATTGTGGAGGTGTAAAAATGGATGAAACAGTTCACTTTTTAAAAAAACTAATAGAAATCGATACTACCAATCCACCAGGCAACGAGAACAAGGTAGCAGAGTTTATAGAAAACCATGCATTAGATAGTAATCTTCAAATACAAAAAACACCGCTATTAGAGAACCGTTCTAACTTACTTTTGGAATGGGGGGAAGGAAAAGAAGTGGACTTGCTGTTGTCCGCGCATATGGATACGGTCCAGACCGGCTCTTTAGACATGTGGGATACGCCCCCGTTTGATGGAGAGATAATAAACGGCAACATGTATGGCAGAGGTACTGCTGATATGAAAAGTGGCTTAGCAGCTATGTACTTAGCGTTATTACAAGTATTAGAAGAGGTACAACATACTGATAAGAAAATAGCACTTGCATTAACTACAGGAGAAGAAGTTGATTGCTTAGGAGCAAAAAAGCTTCTTGGAGATTTAAACTGGTCATTGGTTAAAAGAATCATGATAGGGGAACCAACCAATAATGAAATAGCTGTTGGTCATAAAGGTGCGTTATGGATAAAGGTTGAATCTTTCGGAAAAACGTCGCATGGATCCATGCCAGAACACGGAATCAATGCTATTGATCGTCTCCATAGTGCATTACGTGACATATATAAAACCTTGGAAGAAAGAAAAAAGGTTCATGACATTCTAGGAGCGAGTACGTATTCTCTTAATCAAATGGCTGGGGGAAATCAGCCCAATGTTGTACCTGATTACTGTGAAGCTGTAATTGATATAAGAACCGTTCCGCCGGAAGACCATGAAACATTATTCAAAGCCCTGCAAACACAAGTAGAAGAATGGAAAGGTGTCACATTGACCGTTTTATTGGACCGTCCGCCTGTGTTTACTCCAACAGACAATGAATTTGTTCAAGATATTTGCAATTGGACAGATTCCACGAATACTAGAACTGTTCCTTATTATACTGACGGCTCTGTGTTTAATCAGGACTCTCGTATCCCAATGATCATGTTTGGGCCTGGCCTGGTGGAAATGGCACATCAGCCAAATGAGTTTGTGTCCATTGATGCATACTTGCAATCAATTAATTACTATAAGAATATTATCATGCAAATACTAGATAAGTAATGTTTTACCCAAGTCGCGTGAATTAATCTAACAGAATATTTCTCTATTTTATATTGACGGATTATTAAAAAAAGTCTAAATTTGAATATAAGATTTGTCATAACATCATAATGACATTACAAATAAATTCAAAAATGGGAGGAGGGTTTTTATTAGGGATCAATTCATAGACCGGCAAAATGCTGTACCTCTTTACGCCCAATTAAAAGAAATTATAAAGACAAATATCGATAGAAACATTTGGACAGCGGGAGATCTAATTCCGACAGAAATGAGTCTCATTCAAACATATGTAGTGAGCCGCACAACTGTAAGGCAAGCTTTAAGCGAACTCGTATCAGAAGGTATTTTATATAAAATACAAGGGCGGGGAACTTTTGTTGCTGAACCGAAATTAGAGCCGATTCGCCCGAAATTGACGGGTTTTAAAGAGGATATGGAGGATGAAGGGCATGTAGTAGACTCACTGATTTTAAAGGAAGGGTGGGAAACAGTAAAGGGAAAAGAATGGAATCCCTTTTCCTTAAATGAAGGAAAAAAAGTATATCGCCTTAACCGGCTGCGAAGAGTAAATGGAGTCGTCATTGGAATCCACCGGACGATTTTAAATATGAATTTGTATCCAGAGATCAATCTTGAAAAACATAACTTTGAAGCAGAATCATTATACGAAACGCTGAGAAAATATAACATTCCTCTAGGAGAAGCTCATGAATCAGTGGAAGCAAGCACTGCTTCTTTGGAACATGCAAATGATTTAAATGTTGAACCAGACACATTGGTCTTGAAATTACAACGTTTTACAAAGCTTCAGGATGGACGGTTGTTTGAAGCGGCGGATATGATTTATCGAGCAGATAAATACAAATATAAAACTATTTTGCACTGTTAGTGAATTAAAATTCTTATTTGAGCCGTTTAAGAAAAACGATAATCCATAAAGGGAGGAAATGAATTGAGCGATAAAATTTTTCCGAAAAAACCAAATTATATCACAAGTATTTTCCAGAAAAACAAGCCTGTTATCGGCATGATTCATCTAAAACCACTTCCAGGAGCTCCACATTATAAGGGAGGAGGGCTGAAAGAAGTTTATGAATGGGCTGTAAAAGATGCAGAAGCATTAGAGGCTGGCGGGGCAGATGGTTTTATTATAGAGAATGCATGGGACCTGCCATTTTCTAAACCGGAAGATATAGGGTATGAAACGGTCACATCTATGACAGCAGTAGCAGAGAAACTGAAACAATATACTTCACTGCCCATAGGAATTAACTGCTTAGCTAATGGTGCTGTGCAGGGACTCTCCGTTGCTTGTGCCGCAGATCTGCCATTTGTCCGTGTTAATCAATGGGTGAATGCTTACATTGCCAATGAAGGCTTTGTAGAAGGGGCGTCTGCTAAGGCTATGCGTTATCGTTCCACTATTAAAGGAGAAAATATTAAGCTTTTCACGGATGTTCATGTAAAACATGGAAGTCATTCGATTGTAGCGGATAGAAGTTTATCCGATCAAACTCATGATGCTATTTTCTTTGATAGTGATGTTCTAATTGCCACGGGAACAAGAACAGGAAGCGAAACCCAATCGGAAGAGATTCTGGGAATAAAAGATCATACAGAACTACCGGTCATTATTGGAAGCGGGATGGATATAAAGAACGCCCATCGGCTCCTCTCCATTGCAGATGGCTGTATTGTTGGAAGTTCATTGAAAAAAGAAAATAAATGGTGGGAGCCTGTTTCAAAAGATAAAGTTAAGTTGTTTATGGACGAAGTAGAGAAAGCTAGAGAAGGAGAAACGGCCTTAGATGGGTAATCGTTTAGTAGTGATGGGAACCATTAATATGGACCTTATAGCTAAAGTTCCGCGTTTTCCGGTAGTTGGGGAAACAATTGCATCCACAAAATATATAGAAAGTTTGGGAGGGAAAGCGGCGAACCAGGCCATTGCTGCAAAACGAATGGGAGCAGAAGTCTCCTTTATAGGAAAATTAGGGGGTGATTCGTTCGGCAATAAATTGTCAAAACAATTAAAAAACGAAGGGCTTGATATTGACCAATTAAGGGTGGCTGAAACATTATCTACTGGGACATCAATGATAACCATCAATGAAGCAGGCGAAAATATGGTAGTCACAAATTTGCTGGCAAATTCGGAGGTATCTAAAGAAGAAGCAAAGCATGCACTTTTAGCATTGGGGAATGCAGATGCAGCGCTCTTACAATTAGAAGTACCTCCAGATGTTATCGCCACTATTATAACATTATTAAAAGAAAAAAATGTCCCTATTTTTATGAACCTTGCACCAGTCATTTCATTTTCAGCAGAGATTCGTAAATTGGTAGATGTCCTCATTATTAATGAAATTGAAGCGTCTCAATTAGCCGATATCAACGTATTTGATAAAGAAACAGCTAAGCAAGCTGTTCTTATCATTAAAGAAGACAGCGAGCAGACAATTGTAGTCACTATGGGAGCTGCAGGTGTACTTGTTTATAGTGAAAAGCAATTCTATTTTTTCAAAGCACCATTAGTTAAAGCGGTAGATACAACAGCAGCTGGAGATTGTTTTTGCGGGGCGTTAACCGCCTATTGGCTACAAGAGAAAAATATGTTAAAAGCAGTTGAAAAGGCTGTGTATGCTGCTTCATTATCAGTTACCCGTTACGGGGCAACAACATCTCTGCCGTTTGAAAAAGAAATGGCCGGATTTAAAGGCAAACATTAGCGCCTAACCTCAATGCCAGTATGTGAAACCACGTTTACAAGATATTTGGTAAAGCTGAATTACTATCATATTTATTTGAATATTCATTTTATTTACATTATTAAGATTCATTAAATGTAAAACCTTTTTCGGAAGTAAAGACAATCTCAAGATTTATATCGTTAAAATGTAAATACCAGTTTTTTCCATTAAACGAATAGGGGGCAATATAATGAAACGTCATTGGAAATATTCTGCTGGGTTAATTGGTTCTATGTTATTTTTGCTAACAGCTTGCGGGGAAGTGGAAAACACTGGAGAAAGGGATGGCGGAGAAGAAGCAAACGGTGAGCAGCCAGATGTAGAAACGGCTGTTGAAACAGATGATGAAGAAGCTCCCACTATTGGCATGACAGTAATTAATCAGGAAGCTTTATTTTTTACTGAAATGGTAAAAGGAGCAGAAAGTCAAGCGGAAGAAATGGATGTTAATTTAACCGTGTTTAACGCAAATAATGATTCAGTAGAACAATACAATGGAGCGGAAGATTATATTAGTGCTGGGGTTGATGCCTTAGTTATAAATGCCATCGATGTAGAAGCGATGAAACCGATTGTAGATAAAGCGGAAGAAGAAGATATCCCTGTTATTTCGATTGATTCAGTTATTGAGCATGAAGGAGTAGACGTGCAGATAGGAGTGGACAATTACGAGTCTAGTGTTGAATTAGGTGAATACTTTAATGAATATGCAGAAGAACAATGGGGAGATGAAGAAGTGAAAATTGGTGCTATTTCTGCTTTAAACTCTCCTATTCAAATAAACCGACAAGACGGTTTCATGGATACTATTCTTGAAAATGAAAATGTAGAACTGGTGAATACAGTAGATGGAGAAAATGTTCAAGAGAAAGCTCTTTCTGCTTCGGAAGACTTATTTACTGCAAATCCAGATATGCAAGCAGCTTTTGCAACAGGAGAGCCGGCATTTATAGGAATGGTGTCTGGGGTGCGCTCCCAACAGGCTCAAGACAATCTTAAATTATTTGGATGGGATTTGAGTGAGCAGGTTGTTGAGGGTATTGACGATGGATATGTAGAAGCAGCTTTACAACAACATCCGGACGAATATGGATCGGAAGCCATAAAAGCAGCTCTGGCCCTGGTGGAAGGGGAAGAAGTAGAAGAACAAATTGACGTTCCTGCAACCGTTGTAACAGAAGACAATGTTGATGAATTCCGTTCTCTCTTTGAATAAAAAGCACAATCATTCTTCTGAAATAAAGGAGCTGTTCCAATGAAAGACTTTGACTATCAAATAGAAATGCGGGATATCGAAAAATCGTTTGGGGCTGTTAAGCCCCTCCAAGGTGTTGACTTAAAACTGGAAAAAGGGGAGTGCTTAGGCCTTTTAGGGGACAACGGTGCAGGAAAGTCGACCTTAATGAAAATTTTAAGCGGTGTTATTATGCCTGATAAAGGAACGTTTTATTTTGAAGGGGAAGCAACTAGAATTAGTAACCCGCGAGAAGCGAAAAATATAAAAATAGAAACAGTCTTTCAGGATTTAGCTTTATGCGACACGCTAAGTGTAGCCAGTAATATGTTTTTGGGAAGAGAACCTTTAAAATCTGGAAGATTAATAGATCAAAAAAAACTGCACCAGCAAGCTAGAAATGAACTAGATAAATTAGGGATAAATATTGCTTCAACAAAGCTTCAAGTTCAGAATATGTCGGGCGGACAGCGGCAGGCTGTTGCTATTGCAAGAGCTATGATTTTTCAGCCGAAAGTTTTAATTATGGATGAACCAACAGCGGCATTAGGTGTAAAAGAAGTAAAAATGGTTTTGGATTTAATTAATACCGTAAAAGCACAAGGGGTCAGTGTCATTTTAATTACTCACCGTTTACAAGATCTTTTTGAAGTATGCGACCGGCTGATGGTTCTGCATGAAGGTAAATGTATTGATGACCGCGGCATTGACCAATTTACATTAGAATCTGTTGTTCAATCAATCATGGGTAATCCGCAAGAGGTGAGTATGGTATGAGGGAAGAAAAAGCACAGATAACCACGGACGTTCGAAACTTGGAATTGTCCCATTCATGGAAACAATGGATGATAGATCACAAACAAGTATTAAGCATATTCGGAATATTATTTTTGATCTGCGCATTTTTTTCGATTGTGACTGGTTCCTTTCTAAGCTATAGCAATATGATGAACTTAGTCATGCAGCTGGCACCTAATTTAATTGTTGCTGTAGCGATGACTTTCGTTATTACGACCGGGGGTATTGATCTTTCTGTAGGCTCTATTCTTGCATTGGCCAGTGCCTTAACAGCTGTATTATTAAGCGCTGGAACAGCCAGTCCCCTTGTTTTACTGATTGTAATAATAGCAGGGATAGCAATGGGATGCATCAACGGTTACGTTGTGGCCTATCATAATATTCCTCCTTTAATTGTTACCTTAGCAGCCATGTTATACGTACGAGGGCTGGCACTTCTCATCACTGGCGGTTATTCTATAGCCATTTCTAGTGATGCAGGACTCACGAAAATAGGTATTGGGTCCTTTCTAGGGGTTCCTGTTCCAGCAATTTTAGCTGTCATCATTATGGTTTTTGGTGTGATTGCTTTAAGGAACAGCCGGTATGGTACGTATGTAACAGGTATTGGCGCAAATGAAGAAGCAGTGAGACGCGCAGGTGTTAATACAAAATACGTAAAATTAATAACCTATATGTTTAGTGGAGGAGCAGCAGCGCTGGCCGGCCTTATTCTGGCTTCACGATTAGGATCAGGGTCATCTAACATTGGCATGATGTTTGAATTAGATATTATTGCTGCTGTTGTACTTGGCGGCACTGCATTGTTTGGCGGAGCCGGTACTATTTTAGGTTCTCTTATCGGGGTCACCATGATAGGGGTTATCAATAACGGACTTACTTTAATGCAAGTTTCACCATATATTATTCAAATCATGGAAGGGCTCGTTTTACTAATGGCCGTTATAATTAACGTTCGGGTGTTTGGCAAAAAAAGAATGTAAGGAGCTTTTACTATGCAAACAGTTCAAACGGTACTTGGAGAAGTTGATATTGATGAATTAGGAATTACTTTAATGCATGAGCATCTTTTGGTAGATAGGCGCCACCTTTGGAAAAAACCAGCGCATATTTCGGATAATTTTGCTTATGCAGACGTCTCCATGACCATATTAAACGAACTAAGGCATGAACCGTATTCCAATTTTGATAATAACTATTATTTGGATACGGACCTTGCAGCAGAAGAAGTAAAAGTTTTTCAAAAAGTCGGGGGCCGATCCATTGTAGATGTAACTCCGGTAGGTATAGGGAGAAACCCTGAAAGCTTAAAAGATATAGCTGTAAAAACCAATTCTCCTATCATTATGGGATGTGGATATTATTTAGAAAATACCCATCCTTCCTTCATTTCATCAAGCTCAGCAGAAGAAATTGCCGAATGTATATATCAAGATCTATTTGAGGGTGCAGGGGAAACAAACATTAAAGCAGGTATTATTGGAGAAATTGGCATAGGGCCCAATATGACAGATCAAGAGGTAAAAGTACTTCGAGGTGCAGCAAAAGCTCAAAAACAAACGGGGAAAATATTAACCGTTCATCTGCCTGGATGGGAGCGCTATGGCCATTCTGTGCTTGATATTATTGAAAAGGAAGGGGCAAATCCTGAACAAGTCATCTTAGATCATATGAATCCAAGCTTAAACGATATTGAATATCAAACATCCCTGGCAGATCGGGGAGCCTTTTTAGAGTACGACATGATTGGAATTGAACTTTTGTTTCCAGAAGGGCAATCACCATCTGACCAACAAAGTGCAGAAGCCATTGTAAAACTGTTAGAAAAAGGCTATGAGTCTTCTATTTTGCTCTCTCAGGATGTCTTTCTGAAAAGTCTGTTAAAACATTATGGGGGCGGAGGATTTGCTCATATTTTACAGCACTTTGTACCGAGGTTGAAGCGTCTAGGCGTTTCTGATACAGAAATAGACCAGTTGTTAATAGAAAACCCCAAACAAGTTTTTAAAAGAGCTGAAGGTTAATGCATAAAAAAGAAAAAATGTATGAACAATGGCTGAAAATCCTACATCACAGCCCGAGACCAGCAGGCAGTAAAAATGAACAAACGATAAAAAATTGGCTGAAGGCAGCAATTGCCGAGGAAGGATATGAAGCTTCTTCTCAAAAATTTCCTTATACAAGCTGGCAGCTCACTTATTTCTCAGGCTTAAAGCAGCTGCATCCCGTAAAGGATACGATAGAATCTTTTCCTGCTGTTGGAAGCACTTCCGCTGAAAATATACATGGTTACGTCCAGCGTATCGGTTATACCAACATATGGGACATGTATAAATGGCCGAGATATGCGGTAGTAGATAAAGAAGGAAGTGTTTTAGCATATATTACGGCGAGGCCGGATGGTGAAGTACTCAGTCAAACTTTATTAGAAGAGTGGGCTTTCCCGCATTTGATTATAGGAACATCCACGTATTCGAAATGGGAAGAATCTTTCCGAAAAGGAGAAAAAGTTGTTGTCTCCTTTTCATTGGAAACGAAAATGGAACCAAGGTTTGATGGGGAAAACATCAGTGTTTCTCTATCCAATCGTGAAAATAAGGACGCAGTGGTGGTCGGCGCGCATTACGATAGTATGTACAATACAAGAGGAGCTTATGATAATGCTTCTGGAACAGCCGTTCTACTCGAACTGATTCGAACGATAAAACCAGAACAGCTGCCTGTACATGTGAACATCGTCTTTTTTGGTTCGGAAGAATTACTATTATCAGGAAGTAAAGCATATGTCCAATCCATGAAGGAGAAAAGAGAAATGCCTCGCTGCATGTTAAACATTGATGGAATTGGGCGCGGGGAAGTTTTAGAAAGCTGGTCTACTTCTAACATAGAACGGAAACTTGCTTATGCAGATCTGGAAAAAAGAAAACTTTTTCCGAATTCATCTGTAGTCATTCCGCCTCCGCCAGGATCCGATCATCATCCCTTTGTAAAAGCAGGCTGTGAAGCACTCATGCTTACCGTTAATGATCAAGAGATTATTCATACTTTTAAAGATGAACCGGACACGAATATCTTTGAAAATATGAAAAAAGTAGTAAAATACGTAAAATTTATTTTAGAAAATTATAAATAAAAGGAGACGTTATGAACATGAACGTATTATTAGTAGGAGAATCGTGGACAAAACATACTATTCATGTGAAAGGTTTTGACTCTTTTACGACTTCAGAATATGAAGAAGGGGCCCATTGGTTTCGGTCGGCGATGAAAGAAGCAGGTATGGACTTAACCTATATACGCGCTCATGAAATTGATGAAAAGTTTCCTTTAGACTTAGGGTCATTAAAGGAATTTGATGTGGTTCTCTTTAGTGATATCGGAAGCAATTCGTTTTTGCTGCCCGCTCAAACGTTTAATCACTCTAAACGTACACCAAACCGTTTGCAGCTAGTTAAAGACTATGTAAACGATGGCGGAGGCTTTGCTATGATTGGCGGCTACCTTTCCTTTCAAGGAATTGAAGCTAAGGCGAAATTCAAAGGAACAGTTATTGAAGAAATATTGCCTGTTCAATTAGAAAGCGGAGATGACCGGGTCGAAATTCCTGAAGGAGCAGCACCAGTTGTGCATAACAATCATTTGGTATTAAAGGATGTTCCGGAAGAATGGCCTGGATTCTTAGGATATAACCGAGTGACAGTCAAGAATGAAAGTGATTTAGTAATGACTATCGGAAAAGATAACAATCCTTTTCTTGTGACGGGTTCTTATGGCAAGGGACGTACAGCTTCTTTTTCCAGCGATTTTGCTCCACACTGGGGCCCGCCGGAATTTGTAGAATGGAAACATTATAATACTTTTTGGAAACAATTAGTGGAATGGCTCGCGAATAATTAAGTCAATTGTTTTAATCCACTAAACAAAGCCAGCCATCTTCATAATTTTGTAATAAAACGTCACCATATCAATGTGGGATTTTTGCCTATTGTTTTGTGCGATATCGGACCATATTTAGCTGGAATTGTTCTTTTAGGTACCGATTCACACTGGACAGAAAAACGGCATTTGCATAGGGGTACCATGTTATTCTCTTGATTTTACAGGGATTTCTTTTATTTACATGTTTTATGGTAAGTAAATAATTGTTTTAGTTACAAAAAATCTATGAATCCCTACGAAATTTAACAATAAAATATTTTAGCACATCCTTGTTCAAGTTCTTAAAGGGATGTGCTTTTTTAATACATTAAGAAATTTTAACTTTGCTAAAGGATTAAAGTATAAGTGAAAACTACGACTTCCACCATAAGGACTCGGCGGCAAGCCGAGTTTTTCTAATATACGTTGATTTGAAAGGGTTCTCATCGTTTGATATGATTAGTTTTAATAAATTCACATTGATAATTAAGGATTAGCTATGCAATCAAACAACAATAACGATTCTAAAATCTTAAAAATATCCGTCTTTGGCGGACTTTTATTTACTATCATGGGGATTACGTGGGGAATTGCCGCCAATTCACAAATGATCATCTTTGATGGATTATATTCCTTTATTAGCTTAGGCCTTTCTTTGATGTCTCTCTTCGCTTATTCATTTATAAAGAAAGAAGATCAAGAACGTTTTCAATACGGTAAAGATGTCATTAAACCCCTGGTTATTATCTTTAAAGCAAGTGCAATTATAGCCATGTGTCTCTTTGCTTTTTCTACTTCGATTATTGACCTTTTTAAAGGAGGACGGGAAGTTGTCATTGGCTCTGCTGCTTTATATGCACTGATTGCTACTGTTTTATGTGCTGTCATTTACAGCTTTATGAAAAACAAACAGGGAAACTCTGAGTTTGTAAAAGCAGAGGCTGCTCAATGGTTGATGGATACTATATTAAGCGGAGCTGTACTTATAGGTTTTGTTATAGCGCTGTTATTAAAACAGACAACATTTGCGTTTCTAACCCCCTATGTTGATCCCATTATGGTGTTAATTATTTCATTGTATTTTTTGAAAGTTCCTTTTCAAATGCTGATAAAAAATGCTAAGGAATTGTTGTGGATGGCACCATCAGCTCAAATTCAGCTCCAAATTACACAAGCAGTGCAAGAGACAAAAGAAAAATATAATATCTTTGAAGATTTCACTAGAGTGACTAAGGTAGGAAAAACCATTTTTATTGAGATTGACTTTGTTTTAGGCGAACATACAAGCATACAGACGGTGGATGAATTTGATAGGGTTCGAGAGGAGTTATATCAGAAACTTCAAATGGAAGGACATACGAATTGGTTTACTCTTTCTTTCACAAAAGATAGAAAATGGGCGTTATAAATAAAAACATGGCCAGCGGTACCAACGATATGAACCTTCAATGTTTTTTAAAAACATAATGATAATAATAAAGAGCCAACCCAGCAGTACATGAAAGGTTGGCTTTATTGTGTTTAAGTCCAGTACTTCTAGATAGGGAATGAATTTCCTAAAATAAATTTGTACAAAGATCCCATACGCGGCCTGAGCGAAACAAACACGTTACAGGACGTCCCGCGTAATGAACTTAAAGTAAGGTTTTACGGAGGTCCTGGTTTAAGGGTCATTCAGTTTCTGTTTTTCAACATTATCCTAAAACTTCTTTTAGCATTTCAACAACGGTGCGTGTATCTTTTGCTTCAGAATAACGTCCAAGACTGAAACGAATCGCTCCCTTTCCGGTTTCCTCATCGACTCCCATGGCTTGGAGCACATTGGAAAGTTCGACGGTATCCGAGTGACAGGCAGCGCCGGTAGAAGCGGCAACTTCTGGGATTCGGGCAAGGATCTCCTGGCCGGTATATCCAATGAAACTAACATTTAATGTATTAGGCAGACGTTCTTCTGGATGTCCGTTGAGGTGTACTCTAGCCCCAAATGATTCCTGCAGCCTTTCCCAAAAATCGTCTCGCAGTGCTTGAATGGTTTCAATCCTTTTGTCGTATTGCGCAGTCTGACAAGCTTGTCCGAGCGCCCCGGCAAGAATGACATTTTCGGTGCCGGCTCGTCTGCCTTGTTCATGGCCTGCTCCATGCATAAAGGAAGGGAGCGCCTTGCCGTTTCGTATATACAAGGCGCCAATACCTTTTGGAGCATATAATTTATGACCAGCAATCGTTAGAAAATCAACACTTAGCTTGTCGACATTTACTGGAATTTTTCCAAGTGATTGAGAGGCATCTGTGTGAAAAGGAATGCCGTGTCTTTTCGTAATGGCTGAGATCTGTTCAAGCGGCTGAACAGTACCGGTTTCATTATTGGCATGCATAACAGAAACAAGCACTGTTTTCTCTGTTATGGCTTCGTCAATATCAGCAGGGTTTATTTTTCCATATGTATCGGTATCTACGTACGTTACCGAAACATCATACTGTTCTAGATAGCGGCATGGTTTAAGGATGGCAGGGTGTTCTGCTTTGGTTGTAACGATATGGCAGTCTTTCCCGCGGTTCGCTTCCACGATTCCTTTTAGTACGTGGTTATTAGATTCAGTGCCTCCGCTTGTAAAAATTACTTCTTCTGAGGCAGCACCTATTAAGCTCGCGACCTGTCTACGTGCTTTCTCGACTGCTGTTTTAGCAGGTGAGCCAGCCCAGTGAGAAGCTGAGGGGTTGCCATAGGCTTCATCAAGCAAACGGGTTATTGTTTCTTTTACTTCCGGAGCAAGCGGCGTGCTCGCATTGTAATCCATATAGATGTTTTCCATTGCTTATACACTCCTCCTCTCTGTTTACTTTACCTTAATCATTCTCTTACTCGCAATGTTCATTGGGATGAAGCATCTTTTTTCCAGCTTTTTCTACTGATATTTGGAAGTTCCCTTTTTAAGAACGTCAGAGTGTAAAAAAGTACCGTCTCGTGTTGAAAGCGCGTGAACAAGAGAAACACTGAAATTTCGGCAGGAAGAGCTGAATAGAAAGAGAGAAGTGCTGAAACAGAGAATGAAAGAGATGAATCAAGAAAAGAACAGATCGAAAAAAAGATGAATAGCTCCTTAGCAGATATTTTAAGACAGCTCCATTAAAAATCTTTTTATCTATTATTATATTTGTTGCGTGCTTTTTTCATGCTAGAATAAAAGGAAGCGGAATGTATGAATAACGGAGCAGTCATTCTACCTGCCCCTATTCTTGCATATAATGATAAACTGCTAAGATGTGCCTTAGAAATAGAGCAGGGGTGAATAAATAAAATGAAATGGAAAACAAAAGCGGTAGCTGCAGTCACCAGTGCTGTGCTGCTAGCAGGAGCCGGCGGCGTGTTTGCGGGAATGTCGATCAATGATACCGTAGAAGATACGCCGCGTTCCGCATCGAATGCCGATAATCAAGCCGAACATATTCCACAAGAATCATCGGAAGCGTCAGAAGCTGGTATGGAAAAAATTGAACAAGTCTATCAAATGATTAATGAGCAGTACGTAGAAGATGTAGACGAAAAACAACTGCTTGAGGGAGCTCTAGAAGGAATGGTAAAAGAGCTGGATGATCCTCACTCAGCCTACATGGATCAAGAAACAGCATCAGAGTTCAGTCAGTCGCTCGAGTCTTCCTTTGAAGGTATTGGAGCAGAGGTTAGCATGGTAGATGATAGAGTTACGATTGTATCGCCGTTTCGTGATTCTCCGGCCGAAGAAGCTGGTTTACAGCCAAACGACCAAATTCTTAAAGTCGATGGGGAGAGTACAGAAGGCGCATCTCTTAATGAAACAGTACTTAAAATCCGCGGAGAAAAAGGTTCTAACGTTACGCTCACCGTTCAGCGAGGGTCCTCCGATCCGTTTGAGGTAGAAGTAGAACGAGACGAAATTCCTGTGGAAACGGTTCGTTCTGATACAAAAGAACAAAATGGGAAAACGATTGGTCATTTAGAACTCACTTCTTTCTCTGAGAATACTGCCTCAGAATTTGAAGAGCATTTAACCAAACTGGAAGAAGACGGTATAGATGGGTTAATTATTGATGTGCGCGGAAATCCAGGAGGCTTTTTAAACAGTGTGGAAGATATAGGGGATTTAATTATCCCTGGTGGTGAACCGGTTGTTCAAATTGAAGATCCAAATGGAGAAACGGTTCGCTCTATTTCCAAACTAGATGAAACGAAAGATTATCCTATTGTCGGTCTTATTGATGAAGGAAGTGTATCTGCCTCAGAGATATTAGCTGCGGCTCTTAAGGAAGCAGGCGGTTATGAGCTGGTCGGAGAAACAACATATGGAAAAGGCACAGTGCAGCAATCCATGCAGCTTGGAGACGGCAGTGAATTAAAACTGTCTATGTTCAAGTGGCTCACTTCTGACGGCAACTGGATTAATGAAGAAGGAGTGGAACCGACAGTAGAAGTGAAGCAGCCCGATTACTTCTATTCTGCTGTACTGGCACCAGAAGAAGAATTAAAGCAAGAATCTTTCGGCGAGCAAGTGAAGATTGCACAGCAGATGCTAAAAGGACTTGGGCATGACCCCGGGCGTACGGATGGCTATTTTGATGAGCAAACAGCAGAAGCCGCTGCATCCTTTCAGGCAGCGCAAGAAGACATCGAGGAAACAGGTGTGATTGATGAAGAAACCGTCAGCCGTTTAAATCAGAAACTTCTTGAACTGATTCGTGATCCCGAGAATGATAAACAGTTAGAAAAAGCACTGGAATTAGTGAGTGACCAAAGCTCTTAAATTTAAGGAGTAATCAGTGCGCTTTTGCCCCATTGGAATAACATTTTTCATGGGGCAGATTTCTCTGTTAGATTGTAAAAAAATGAACCGTCTATTAAAAAGGAGATGCCGCCAATGGAATTTTTTGGCTTGGAATTAATAAAAGGACTGGGACGTTTTTTTGCTCATCCGCTTACATATATTATTCCATTTGCGATGTTTATGATCGGCTATTTCCGCGTGAAAAGAGAGCGGGCTACGTTTCATACACGAGTGTACAGCGCCTTGTTCGATGTGACAGCTCCACTTTTGCCCGGTTTGCTGACTGGATTTCTCTTATCTGTTCTCGTTTTTGCAACAGGTTTAACGATACCTTTTGCTTTTTTAATGCTTGTCGGTATGATTATGTTTCTGTTTATCCTGCTAGGAAGAATACGCTGGCTCTCTCCTTCCTATACAATAGGGTTGGCTATTGTTTTAGCGCTCTTCTTACCTGGCTTGGAAAGCGGCTATGGCTGGGTAGACAGTTTTTTCATGGAACTAGGACAAGGGGACTACCGTCCGGCGCTCGTTCTCCTAACTGTACTTATGATCGCAGAAGGGCTTCTCATATGGAGAAATGGCAAGCACCATACCTCTCCTATTGTGGTAAAAAGTTCACGCGGTAAATGGATTGGAGCTCACCGGCTTCAGCGTATTTGGTTGATACCAGCTTTTATATTTGTACCAGGCGGAGCAGTAGAAGCTTTCCAATGGTGGCCTGTTTTATCGATAGGAGAAAGCGGGCTGGCACTTTTTCTTATACCGTTTGCGATAGGGGCCAAATACACTATATATCACACGCTGCCGTCAAACGCAGTTAAACAGACTGGACTTATTGTAGTTATATTAGCATTGTTAATTGGAGCAGGGGCTGTTTCTGCTTTTTATTATCCTGGTTTTATTATGTATACGGCTGTCGCTGCTGTTGCAGCCCGAGAGGTGATCACCTTTTGGATAAAACGAAAAGAACGGGCAAAAACACCTTTGTTCAAACTGCGGCAGCGAGGCATTAGAATACTTGGGGTGCTCCCTGAATCTCCAGCAGAAAAAATGGGACTGAAACCCGGTGAAGTGATAATGAAAGTAAACGGACAGGCTGTAAACAATGAAAGTGAGTTTTATAACGCTCTGCAAAAAAATTCAGCTTACTGCAAAGTAGAAGTATGTGATTACCAAGGCGAGATTAGACATGCTCAGTCCACTGTTTATGATAATGAGCATCATGAACTTGGGGTGCTGCTTGTAAAAGAACGGGATTTACAAGAAGTAATAACAAAAGAAGCGTAACAGAGGAAAAACTGCATAACCAAATGCCTCTGTTTCAGAAAAAAGGACTGATATTTGTGGTGACAGTAGTCGGAGCCGTAATACTCCCGTTTTTTCTTACGCTGGCAGGAGTACGTCTTACCCATAGTTTTATTGGCGGTGTCTTGGTTGCTCTTATGATTACAGTAGCTTTTCAGCCGTGGGAAATGGGGCTGGGAATAATGCTGATAGCAGCTGCTTCTCTTGCTGCAGCCATTCCTGTTGGGTGGCGAATAGAGAAACATCAGAAAACGGGACCTTAAAACGACGGAAATAGCACCGTCGTTTTTTAAAAAAAATAAATACGAACATATATTCGAATAAACCGTTTGAATTGACGTGTTATGTGGTATAATGTATAAGCGGTATTGAAAAGATGTGAGTAGTGATTTAAATGAAGCGAGGGATCGGGCATGAATGAAACCTTTGATTTAGTCTCCAAATATGATCCAGAAGGGGATCAGCCTGAGGCCATTAAAGCATTAACGCAAGGAATAAAGGAAGGGAAGAAACACCAGACCTTGCTTGGTGCCACAGGAACAGGTAAAACATTTACAGTGTCCAACGTTATAAAAGAAGTTAATAAGCCAACCCTTGTCATCGCACATAATAAAACATTGGCAGGACAGCTTTACAGCGAATTTAAAGAGCTGTTTCCTAATAATGCGGTTGAATATTTTGTCAGTTATTATGACTATTATCAGCCGGAAGCATATATCCCGCAGACAGATATGTATATAGAAAAAGATGCAAGTATAAATGATGAAATTGATAAATTGCGCCACTCTGCGACGAGTTCCTTATTTGAACGTAACGATGTTATTATCGTTGCCAGTGTTTCCTGTATTTATGGTTTAGGTTCGCCAGAAGAGTACCGCGATCTTGTTCTTTCTCTTCGGTCAGGCATGGAAATGGAAAGAGACGATGTTTTGCGTGAGCTCGTCGATATCCAATATGAACGCAATGATATTAATTTTGTGCGTGGAACGTTCCGCGTACGAGGGGATGTCGTAGAAATATTTCCGGCTTCTCGAGATGAACACTGCATTCGAGTGGAGTTTTTCGGTGATGAGATAGACCGTATAACGGAAGTGGATGCTCTCACTGGTGAAATTCTCGGCGAACGCAATCACGTAGCTATTTTCCCTGCTTCTCACTTTGTCACCAGAGAAGAAAAGATGACCCGGGCGATTAAAAATATTGAAAAAGAATTAGAAGAACAGCTTGCTCATTTTCGGGAAAAAGGGAGAGAACTTGAAGCCCAGCGTCTCGAACAGCGTACCAATTATGACATTGAAATGATGAAAGAAATGGGTTTTTGTTCGGGTATTGAAAACTATTCCCGGCATCTGACGTTTCGAAAACCAGGGGAATCTCCTTATACATTGCTTGATTTCTTTCCGGAAGATTTCTTGATTGTTGTCGATGAATCTCATGTGACACTGCCGCAAGTGCGGGGCATGTACAACGGGGACCGGGCTCGAAAAGGGGTGCTTGTAGATCATGGTTTCCGCCTGCCATCAGCCATGGACAACAGGCCTTTGCAATTTGAAGAGTTTGAAAAGCACGTCCGTCAAGCCGTGTATGTATCAGCAACCCCTGGTCCATACGAGCTCGAGCATTCACCTGAAATGGTTGAACAAATCATCCGGCCGACGGGGCTCCTTGATCCAACGATTGATGTTCGGCCGATTGAAGGTCAGATTGATGATTTAATCGGAGAAATAAATGAAAGAAAAGAAAACAAAGAGCGGATACTTATCACCACATTAACGAAAAAGATGGCAGAGGATTTAACAGATTATTTAAAAGAAGTGGGGATTCGTGTAAAATATTTACACTCTGATATAAAAACATTAGAGCGGATTGATATTGTACGCCAGCTTCGACTCGGTGAATTTGACGTACTCGTAGGAATCAACCTGCTCCGGGAAGGGCTGGATATCCCGGAAGTTTCGCTCGTTGCTATTCTCGATGCTGATAAAGAAGGTTTTCTCCGTGCCGAACGCTCCCTCATTCAGACGATGGGACGCGCGGCAAGAAATGCCAACGGGCACGTCATTATGTATGCTGATAAATTAACAGATTCCATGAATGTCGCCATCAGTGAAACCAACCGCCGCCGCGAAATTCAGAAAGCTTATAATGAGAAACACGGTATTACTCCAAAAACGATCCAAAAAGACATTCCTGACTTAATTCAGGCGACGATTGCTTCAGAGGAACAGGAGGACTTCGACAAGCCTGCGCTTGAGAAAATGAGTAAGAAAGAACGTCAAAAAGTAATCGACGAATTAGAAGCAGAAATGAAACAAGCAGCCAGAGATCTTCAATTTGAACGGGCTGCAGAGCTTCGTGACATGGTACTTGAATTAAAAGCGGAAGGATGACCTCTATGGCTCTTGAAAACTTACAAATAAAAGGTGCTCGTTCCCACAATTTAAAAAATATTGATGTAACGATTCCGCGTGATAAGCTGGTCGTTTTTACAGGTCTGTCCGGTTCGGGTAAATCATCGCTTGCGTTTGATACGATTTACGCGGAAGGCCAGCGGCGCTATGTTGAATCCCTCTCTGCCTATGCCCGGCAGTTTCTCGGGCAAATGGATAAACCAGATGTTGATTCGATTGAAGGGCTCTCTCCAGCTATTTCTATCGACCAAAAGACAACCAGTCGTAATCCGCGTTCCACCGTGGGTACGGTAACAGAGATTTATGATTATTTACGGCTTCTGTTTGCAAGAATAGGACGGCCGATTTGTCCGAAGCATAACGTCGAGATATCATCGCAAACTGTTCAACAAATGGTTGACCGTATGACCTCTTACCCGGAGCGTACAAAAATGCAGATCCTTTCTCCTCTTGTTTCGGGCAGAAAAGGCGAGCATGTGAAAGTACTTGAGGACTTAAAACAAAGAGGGTTTGTACGAGTCCGTGTCGATGGAGAAATGCGGGAGGTTAGTGAAGAATTTAACCTGGATAAAAATAAAAAACATGATATTGAAGCCGTCGTGGACCGTATCGTCATAAAAGATGGTGTAGAAACCCGTTTGGCCGATTCATTGGAAACCGCTCTTGAATTAAGCGGCGGAAAAGCACTAATTGACGTTGTTGGGGAAGAAGAACTTCTCTTTAACCAGCATCATGCTTGTCCATATTGCGGTTTTTCTATAGGAGAACTCGAACCGCGTTTATTTTCGTTTAACAGTCCGTACGGTGCTTGTCCAACGTGCGATGGTCTTGGCAGCAAACTCGAAGTAGACGAAGAGCTTGTGATTCCAGATTGGGACCGAACCTTGAAAAATCATGCGATTGCCGCCTGGGAGCCGACCAGTTCTCAATATTATCCGCAGCTCTTACAGTCTGTTTGTCATCATTTTGGAATCGACATGGAAGTGCCAGTAAGAGATCTTCCAAAGGAGCAAATGGATATTATTTTGCATGGGAGCGGCAGAGAAAGGGTTACTTTCCGGTACGTAAACGACCGCGGGACGGTAAAAGAACGAAAGATTTATTTTGAAGGAGTTTTACGCAATATATCCAGGCGTTACCACGAAACAGCTTCTGATTATATTCGCGAACAAATGGAACAATATATGGCCCGGAATGCCTGCCCGACTTGCAAAGGATACCGTCTCCGTAAGGAAAGCTTGTCTGTAAAAATAGCCGGTACTCATATAGGACAAACGACAGAGTTATCTGTAAAAGATGCAAAAACTTTTTTTGAAAACCTGGAGCTGACTGAAAAGGAACTCGCCATCGCTCGCTTAATTCTGCGGGAAATTGAAGAGAGGCTCGGCTTTCTAGTGAATGTTGGACTTGATTATTTAACATTGAGCCGCTCAGCTGGTACATTGTCCGGCGGAGAGGCACAGCGGATCAGGCTTGCCACTCAAATTGGCTCGTCATTAATGGGCGTTCTATACATTTTGGATGAGCCGTCAATAGGACTTCACCAAAGAGATAATAACCGCTTAATCCGTACACTTGAACGAATGAGAGACCTTGGAAATACGTTGATTGTGGTAGAACATGATGAAGATACGATGCTTGCTGCTGACCATATTATAGATATTGGCCCGGGGGCAGGTGTACACGGAGGGTATATTACTTCTGAAGGCACACCAGATGAAATTAAAGAAGATGAGGAGTCTCTAACCGGTCGGTATTTATCCGGCAAAAAGTTTATCCCCCTTCCTGTGGAACGTCGAAAACCGCAAAATCGCTGGCTTAAAATAAAAGGGGCTAAGGAAAACAATCTGCAAAACACGAATGTAGATATTCCGCTCGGTCTATTCACAGCGATTACAGGTGTGTCAGGTTCTGGAAAAAGTACGTTAATCAATGACATTTTATACAAATCATTGTCGCAAAAATTGCACCGTGGAAAAGAAAAGCCAGGGAATCACAGAAAAATAGAAGGAATTGACCAGCTTGAAAAAGTAATCGATATTGACCAATCTCCTATCGGACGGACACCGCGTTCTAACCCGGCAACATATACCGGGGTATTTGATAATATCCGCGAAGTATTCGCCATGACAAATGAAGCAAAAATTCGCGGCTATCAAAAGGGACGTTTCAGTTTTAATGTGAGAGGCGGACGTTGTGAAGCATGTAAGGGAGACGGTATTATAAAAATTGAAATGCATTTCCTTCCTGATGTATACGTGCCATGTGAAGAATGCGATGGAAAAAGGTATAATCGTGATACTCTAGACATACGGTACAAAGGAAAGAATATTGCCGAAGTACTTGCCATGACGGTAGAAGAAGCTCTTGCATTTTTTGAAAATATCCCGAAAATCAAACGGAAAATTCAAACGCTCTTTGACGTAGGACTGGGTTATATTAAGCTTGGCCAGCCGGCGACTACCCTTTCTGGAGGAGAAGCACAGAGGGTGAAATTAGCAAGCCAGCTCCACCGGCGCTCGACTGGGAAATCGTTATATATATTGGATGAGCCGACAACTGGATTGCATGTAGATGACATTGACAGATTGCTGACGGTCTTACAAAGACTTGTCGAAAATGGCGATACCGTTCTTGTTATTGAGCATAATCTGGATGTTATTAAAACGGTAGACTATATCATTGACTTAGGTCCAGAAGGCGGTGACAAAGGCGGGAAACTTGTGGCAAGCGGAGCACCTGAAGAAATAGTAAAAGTAAATGAATCTTATACAGGGTACTATTTAGACCCGATTATAGAAAGAGAACGAAAACGAATGGAAGAGAAGCTTTCAAAAGCTGAGCAAGTAGCAGAGACTACGTCTTCTTAACCATAAGCTGTCTCCAAGCGCAAGAAATGTAGGTTTAATGTCTCGAAAAACCAGCAATTTCTCCTGTGCAGTGAGGCAGCTTTTTTACATTAGAAATGCTTCCTTTATTCATGACGGCAAACTAAGTTTACGGGCAGGAGAAGAAAAACAGACAGAAGGGGGAGGGCAAATCCGTCTTCAGTCGGAAGAATTTTTGAAACGAAAACGATATCTTTAACGTAATAGTTAGTAAAATACCGATTTTGAACAGCGGTATGGATAAATGTGCCCTAAGTTTTAAAAAAAGGAAGGGATCGACCATGGAAGAAGAGCGCAAACTCATTTTAAAAATGGTAGAAGAAGAAAAAATATCACCAGAAGATGGAGCGAAATTATTAAAAGCTTTAAACCAAGATAATAGCTCAGAGAAGTCAGAGCAGGGAGATAAAAAGGCTTTAGAAAAGCAAAGAAAATCGCCTTTTGAAGCTGAAGAAAAGAACAGGGCTGTCTCCGGGCCAGAAACATCAAACAGCCTTTCGACTAATGTGAATTGGGATGAAGGCAACAAGCGCTTTGATGAATGGGAACGAGAAAAAAAGAAAAAGTCAGATGCCACCACAAGTTTTACGGATTTCATCGACAGCGCTATCCAAAAAATAAAAGAATTGGACCTGGACTTTAATTTTGGCACGTACCAAAATGTACACCATATTTTTCAGCACAAAAATATGGAACAAACAGTGCTCGATATATCTCTTGAAAATGGTTCGATTGAATTAAAGCCGTGGAATGAGAGCGATGTAAAAATAAATTGCGAGGTCAAAGTATATAAAGGAAATAACCAAGAAGAGGCACGACGGGAATTTTTAAAAGAAACGGTTTTTGAGGTGGAAGGGAACCAGCTGAACTTTTACACGAAAACCAAGTCCATGAAAGTGAATGCAGTGATGTATTTACCTCGTAAGACGTATGAACGTGTTCAGCTCTACACGTTTAATGGGCATTTGAAAGGGGAATTAATAAAGGCGGACAGCTTTTCCGGAAAGGCCGTAAACGGCAGTTTGACCATAGATCACCCCGATCATATGAGGTTCAGTGGAGAAACGGTAAATGGTCCCATTAAATTAAACGGCGGAAAGCTTGATATTGCTGATATTAAAACAATGAATGGAACGATTGAATTAGATACTGACATTCTAGACTTAGAAGCAGAATCGGTTAACGGCACGATTGATAGTAAGCTCTCTATCAGTCAAGATGCACGAGCCAGCCTTTCTGCCACCACCGGAAGTATTTTTATTACGATTCCAGAACACATTCGTACTGACGGACAGCTAAGGACCAATGTAGGGAATTACAATTATTCATTAAGCGATATGGAAATTACAGAAGAGAAAAAAGATTTTATTCAAAAATCATTACAGTTTACTTCTAATCATGCAGCTTCCCCGCGCTTACGATTAGACGCCAGCACGAAAACGGGGTCTATTTCCATAAAACCGAAACATGTCTAAGGAGGAAAAAGAATGAAAAAATTAAAACGCAGCCAGCATAACCGCATGCTTGCAGGAGTGTGCGGGGGAATTGCTAATTATTTTAACGTTGATCCAACTTTAATCCGTATCGTAACCGTACTATTAGCTATTATAACTTGGGGACTGCCTGTGCCCATTGCTTACATTGTCTTAGCTATTATCATGCCAAATGAAGGAGATATCGTCGAATAATGGGCTGTATTGTTCCGTTTATCGTAAACGCGGTAATGCTTATGGTGGTGGCAGGTTTTTTTCAAGGATTTGAGCTGCAAGGAGTTGGTGCAGCCGTTATGGCAAGCATAATTTTAACGATTATTAATATGCTGGTCCGGCCGCTTCTCGTTGTTCTTACACTGCCGATAACCGTGTTTACCCTCGGACTTTTCATTTTTATCATTAATGCAGCTTTGTTAATGCTCACCTCTGAATTAATGGGAGACTCCTTTTATATTTCAGGATTTGGCATGGCATTACTGGCTGCAATTATCATAGCTATATTAAATATATTTATTAATAACTTTATTGTTGATCCTCTGCGCAGGAAATGATGAAATCGAGTGCTGCCCTTTTCCAAGAGGCAGCATTCTTCATATTTAAAAGGAAAATAAGCCTATTTCTCTAATGCTTTCCAGCAGCCTCCTTTCTCAAATTTCCACATTTTTTAGAAATCATGCTACAATAGTGAAAGTGTAAAAAATATTGATGTTCC
The DNA here is from genome assembly GCF_002886255.1 of Alteribacillus bidgolensis. NCBI lineage: Bacteria > Bacillati > Bacillota > Bacilli > Caryophanales > Bacillaceae > Alteribacillus > Alteribacillus bidgolensis. The sequence continues at coordinate 2,374,607 of NZ_KZ614149.1, read as the reverse complement.
AACCGGGCAAAGGCCTGATTGTGGAAATGGTTGGAGGGTAGAACGAATGCCAAAAGTAACAGCAAATGATTTAGTGGAACGTTTTAATCTAGAAGTATTGGCAGGAGAAGATGGTGTGTATCGTGCGATTACAACAAGTGACATTTCCCGTCCGGGTATAGAAATGGCCGGGTTTTTTACCTATTATCCAGCAAAACGTTTACAGTTGTTCGGACGCACGGAACTTTCTTTTTTTCAGCAGTTAAGTGATGAGGAAAAAAGTGAACGAATGGAAAAGTTATGTACATATGATACGCCGGGCATAATTATTTCCCGTGGGTTGACCGCACCACCAGAACTTATTGAAAGTGCAGAAAAAACGGGAGTGCCTATCATGCGTGCCGACGTTACGACAACCCGTTTAAGCAGTCAGCTGACAAATTTTCTGGAAGCTCAGCTAGCTAAGGCAACTGCTGTCCATGGGGTTCTTGTTGATATTTACGGGATAGGAGTCCTTTTGACTGGCGCAAGCGGTGTTGGTAAAAGTGAGACAGCACTTGATTTGGTGCGCCGCGGCCATCGGCTGGTTGCAGATGATTCTGTTGAAATCCGCCAGCAGCATGGAGATACTCTAGTAGGCCGGCCTCCTGAATTGATTCAGCACCTCCTTGAAATTCGCGGTCTTGGCATCATTGATGTAATGACTCTATTTGGTGCAGGTGCTGTTCGGCCTTTTAAGCGAATAGCATTGACAATACATTTGGAACTATGGGATGAGAATAAAGCGTATGATCGTTTAGGGATAGAAGAAGCGAAAATGCAAATTATTGATACGGAAATTCCGAAATACACCATTCCTGTACGTCCGGGGCGAAACCTAGCTGTTATTGTAGAAGTAGCAGCTATGAACTTCCGTTTAAAACGTATGGGGATTAATACCGCTCAGCAGTTTTCTGATCGTCTTACTGATGTCATTGAAGATGGAGACCGGGAAGAGTTTTAAGTTTAAGATTAGATTGGAGAGAAAACGGTCATGATACATTCAATACAGCCTATGGATCGGATTGCCTTTGAACTGGGGCCGCTCACTGTCTATTGGTACGGAATCATTATTGGTTTAGGGGCGTTCTTAGGTTTTATAATTGCAAACAGAGAAGCCTTAAAACGCGGCATGCCAAAAGATACTTTTGCAGATTTGCTCATTTTTGCCCTTCCAATTTCTATTATCTGCGCTAGACTTTATTACGTGATTTTTAGATGGGAGTATTATTCACAAAACCCAGGGCAGATTCTAGCTATTTGGGAAGGCGGCCTTGCTATCCATGGAGGATTGATTGGAGCTGTATTAACAACTGTCATCTTTGCACGAAAAAAAGGTATGTCTTTTTGGAAACTTCTTGATATTGCTGCACCAAGTATTATCCTCGGTCAAGCGATTGGACGCTGGGGAAACTTTATGAATCAGGAAGCGCATGGGGGACCGGTATCACGGGATTTCCTCGAAGGATTGCAGCTGCCTGAATTCATTATTAATCAAATGTACATTGATGGGGTCTATTACCACCCTACCTTTTTATATGAATCGTTATGGAATATTGCTGGCTTTGTAATTTTGATGTTTTTGCGCCGTGTCAATTTACGTCGTGGTGAATTGTTTTTAAGCTATATTATTTGGTATTCTATCGGCCGTTTTTTCATAGAAGGAATGCGCACAGACAGCTTGATGATAGGAGACATGCTGCGTGCTGCGCAAGTGTTGTCTTTACTGCTGATTGCTGGTTCGATTGCTTTGTGGCTTTACCGCAGAAAAACAGGGCTTGCTCATGCTCATTATTTAGATGAAGACGGCTCTGGAATTCGGCAAAACAAAAAACGGAAATCACACAAAAAAAAGAAATAAAAGCATTCCTGCGACAACCTTTCTTTGTCGTTCTTAGATGAAACAAGTTCACATGTGGCCCTAAGGATTTCCACGTGCACGAAAATCGCGCCGCATTTACAAAAAGACAGCTTTTGAAAAAAACGCCTCCAGGACTAATGCGCAGCTCTACAAAACGGGTCGCTTTTTAGGCTGTGTCCCTAAAAACTAATATTTTTAAGGTCTTACACCGATAGAACTATTTTTTATACTTTAGGAATGTTTTACTTTGTTAAAGGACCAAAGTATAAGTGAGACTACGTCTTCTGCATAGGACCCGGCGGCAAGACGAGTTTTTCTAAAGCGTATGGAGGTTTGAGATGAGATGGAGATGCTGAAAAAAGGACTGAAAGTAGGCCTTAAAACAACGTGGACGCTGGGGAAAATTATTTTTCCAATTACATTAATTATCACCATACTCGGGTTTACTCCATTTTTAGATTGGCTGGCGAGCATGCTTGCACCGCTGATGGGCTGGATTGGTCTTCCAGGAGAGGCTGCCATTCCGCTGGTTCTAGGGAACGTGTTGAATTTATATGCGGCCATCGGTGCGATATTATCTATGGATTTAACAGTAAAAGAGGTATTTATTTTAGCCGTTATGCTGTCTTTTTCTCATAATTTATTCGTAGAATCTGCGGTTGCTGTAAAAGTAGGCATACGCATGTCTGTTGTGCTTGCCGTGCGGCTTGGTCTTGCTTTATTTTCTGCCTTGATGATTCATTGGATCTGGCAGGGCGGGGCGAATCAGGCCCAGTACGGCTTCGTTTCTCAAGAAGGACAGTCTACTGTAAACGGTTGGGAAGGTGCCGTTTGGGAAGGGTTAACGAGTGCGATTATGGGTGTGGTGCAATTAGCATTAGTCGTTATTCCGATTATGGTATTTATTCAAGTGATGAAAGATTTAAACTGGCTGCAGGTCTTTTCAAAATGGATGTCGCCGTTTACAAAGATGCTGGGAATCCGTGAAAATACATCGACTACACTTGCTTCAGGGATTATTTTTGGTCTCGCTTTCGGAGCAGGGGTTATGATTCAAGCGATAAAAGAAGATAATGTGAAGAAAAAGGATTTATATCTTGTCTTTATTTTTCTGGTTGCCTGTCACGCTGTTATAGAAGATACACTCATCTTTATTCCGCTAGGTATTCCGGTTCTTCCTTTATTACTAATTAGACTTGTAACGGCTGTACTGTTAACGATACTGATTGCTTATATTTGGAACAAATCAGAAAAAAGAGAATTTGCCCGTAAGGAGGCAACGTATGACTATTAAAACTGTATTATTTGATTTTGATGGAACACTAGTAAATACGAATGAATTGATTATCGCTTCCTTTCAGCATGCGTTGGACAGCTATGCACCAGGACGGTATACGAGAGAAGATATTGTCGGCTATATCGGCCTTCCACTGACAGAAAGCTTTCGAAAAATTGATCCTGACCGTGCTGAGGAGCTTATTGATATGTATCAAAAACATAATCTGGCCCACCATGATGAGCTAATTGAAGAATACGAAGGAGTGGCAGAAACCATCCAAAAACTGCATGAGCAGGGGGTTAATCTCGGGGTTGTTACGACGAAACGAAAACATACAGCGCGCCTGGGACTTGAGGTTTCTGGTTTAATGCCGTATTTTTCCTCAGTTATTACGTTTAATGATGTAGATAAAGTCAAACCGGATGCAGAACCACTCGATAAAGCGATGAAAGAATTAGGAGCCCGCCCGGAAGAGACGATGATGGTTGGCGACAGTCAATATGACATTCTTGGCGGAAAAAACGCTGGCGTGAAAACAGCAGGAGTGGCCTGGACGATAAAAGGAGAAGATTACCTGTGCTCGTTTGACCCAGATATTATGTTAAAGAAAATGCCAGATCTGCTTGACTACGTTGGAGTGAAGACGACATGAGACAGACGGACCGTTTTCCGGTAGAATCAGCCAATTCGCTCTGGCACATTTACAAAACGGTACCGTTCTGGAAAGTGGTAAAAAATTTTATTGTAATCCAAGCTGCACGTTACACTCCATTTTTGCCGATAAAAAATTGGCTGTACCGAACGTTTTTAAACATGAAGGTTGGAGAAACGACTGCATTTGCGTTGATGGTTATGCCCGATATAATGTTCCCTGAAAAAATCAGCGTCGGTCGAAACAGTGTGATTGGCTACAATACGACGATACTAGCTCACGAATATTTAATCAAAGAGTATCGCATCGGAAACGTTGAAATAGGGGATGATGTATTAATTGGAGCGAACGCCACGATTTTACCCGGAGTCACGATAGGAAGCGGAGCCGTGGTGGCTGCTGGTTCTGTCGTACATAAAGATGTGGCGCCGGGAAGTTTTGTCGGCGGCAATCCGCTTCGTCTTATCCGAGAAAAAGAAAATAAAGATGATTCCTTCCCGACATAGAGAATTCTCTTTTGCGGGAAGTTTCTTTATTTATACTTTAAGAATGTTTAATTTTATTAAAGGATTAAAGTATAGGAACATAAGGACTCGGCGGCAATCCGAGTTTTTATAATAAGATAGGAAAGTATAAAATGTTACGCTTTGATGTCTATCTTCAGCGCCCAGCCTCACGGAGGCCCGCGGCGGTTGAAGGAACGTTTGCTAAAATCGCGAACATCGTGTTCCGGGCACAAAAGTAAGCCCATCCAGTACAAGCCAGTTCGGCGTTCTTTACATGACGTGAGGAACTTAGTCCGAACGTCATGTAAAACAAGGACGCTTGCGCTTTTCTTATACGTGTAGATCAGCTGCTTTTCTTAAAACAACAAGCAGCTGTTCCTAGCTGAACTACCGAGTACACGAAGAATATGGCGGCCGTTTTTTTCGGGAAGTTGATTTAGTCAATGGATTCAGACTTTCACCACCATCCTCTAAATTCAGCCGTAACTTTGATTTATCAGCTATTTTTTAAAGCTATTCAATGAACCAAATCATAGATTCAACAAAGTGCCTTCATCTTCCTATTGACGGATAATGGAAAGCAATGTAAACTACACGATATATTCTTTATCCCATTAGTACATTAGCATACTAAAGTGACGGTAACAATATTTAAAATATACATAAATGATAAAAGCTATATGGAAAGCAGACGGAAGGAGCATTCTAATCATGAGCAAACCTTTTATGTTTGAAAAGCCGGTCGGAATGAGAGATACTCTGCCGGCTTACTATCAAACAAAAAATAAAGTAAGAGAACGGATGGAAAAAGAAACAGACAGCTGGGGTTATCTGCCTATTGAGACTCCTGCTTTAGAATATTACGACACTGTCGGCACTGCTTCGGCCATATTGGATCAGCAGCTTTTTAAACTGCTTGACCAGCAAGGGAACACACTCGTGCTCCGTCCGGATATGACAGCACCTATTGCACGGGTCGCAGCTTCGAGCTTAAAGGACCAAGCTTTCCCGCTCCGTCTCTCTTATCACAGCCCGCTGTTTCGTGCCCAGCAAAGAGATGGAGGACGCCCTGCTGAGTTTGAACAAATGGGAGTGGAGCTTGTCGGAGACGGGACGGCAAGTGCAGACGGAGAAGTTATCGCACTAATGGCAGCAGCATTAAAAAAAGCAGGACTGCAAAATTTTCAAATAGCGATTGGCCATATCGGCTATGTGAATGCTCTGCTTCTTGATGTCGTAGGAAGCGAAGAAAGAGCAAATACACTCCGCCGTTACTTATATGAGAAAAATTATGTAGGCTTTAAACAACATGTAAAGAGTCTTCCCCTTTCTTCTATTGATGAAAAACGTCTCCTTTCTTTATTAAAGCTGAGAGGCGGACAGGAAAAATTAAAGGATGCCGAAGAACTCGTTCAAAATGGAAAAGCGGCAAAAGCATTGAATGACTTGCACCAGCTTTGGGATGTTCTAGAAAGTTATGGGGTAAGCGAGCATATTAAGCTTGATTTGAACCTGGTTATGCATATGAGCTATTACACAGGTGTGGTGTTTGAAGGGTATGGAAGTAAGTTAGGCTTTCCATTATCAAGCGGAGGCCGTTATGATGAATTGCTGCAAAACTTCAACCGCCCGGCTCAAGCAACAGGGTTTGGCATTCGTTTGGATTTACTCGTAGAGGCGCTTGGGGATACAGAAGAACTACCTGAACAAACGTGTATCCTTTTTAGTAAAGAACGCCGGAAAGAAGCAATCGAAGAAGCAGGAAAACTTCGCGAAAGCGGCAAAAGGGTCGTACTGCAAGACTTACAAGGTGTTGAAAACGTAGATGAACTAAGCGAAGCCTTTGCAGAAGTGTATTATTTTATTGGAAAGAAGCAAGGAGGCGCCAGCAATGAGTGAACCGTTGACCGTAGCAATGCCAAAGGGACGAATTTTTGAAGAAGCAGCAGAGCTTCTTCGAGAAGCTGATTTTCCGCTTCCGCCGGAATTTGATGATTCTCGTAAATTAATTGTGGATGCGCCGGAAGCTGATCTTCGTTTTATTTTAGCCAAACCAATGGATGTACCGACCTATGTGGAGCACGGCGTTGCAGACCTCGGAGTGGCGGGGAAAGATACGATGATTGAAGAGGAGCGCGACGTATATGAAGTGCTTGATTTGAATATCAGTGAGTGCTACCTTGCTGTCGCCGGACTGCCTGGCTATGAAAAAACGGATATCAATCCAAAAGTAGCATCGAAATACCCTAACCTTGCCACCCAGTATTTTAAAGAACAAGGCGAACAAGTAGAAATTATTAAACTGAACGGGTCGATTGAACTTGCTCCTCTCGTTGGACTTGCTGATCGAATCGTTGATATTGTATCTACCGGCCGCACATTAAGAGAAAATGGTCTGGTAGAATTAGAAACAATCGTACCCATCACCTCCAGGTTGATTGTGAACCCGGTGAGCTACCGTATGAAAGATGCTCGTGTTGATGATTTAGTAGAACGTCTTGCCAGAGTGGTAGAGGAGGATGAAGCGTGAAAATTATAGAACTAACAGAGGATGTTAGTCTCACTCGAGACATTGAAACCAGCACAGAAAAGCAAAGAGAATCCGTAGGCGCTATTATTAACCAAGTTCGTCAAAACGGTGATAAAGCCCTGAAAGATCTTACGGAAATGTATGACGGTGTCCGTTTAGAAAATCTTTTTGTTACTGAAGAAGAGATAAAAGAAGCGTATAACCATATCAATCAGCAAACGCTTGAATCTCTGCGCCGGGCCAGCAAAAATATTCAATCTTTTCACGAACGCCAAACTCGTCAGTCCTGGGTGACAACAAATGAAGACGGTACGATGCTCGGACAAAAAATTACAGCGCTTGATTCTGCCGGCGTTTATGTTCCAGGAGGCAAGGCTGCCTACCCTTCTACGATTATGATGAATGTGATTCCAGCACAGGTAGCCGGGGTGAGAAACATTATAATGACTTCCCCGCCCGATCGCGAAGGCAAGCTTGCTCCTGCTGTACTTGTGACTGCTGCTGAGCTTGGAGTTACTCACATTTTAAAAGCCGGAGGAGCTCAAGCGGTTGCGGCCCTTGCTTATGGCACAGAAACCGTTCCGTCTGTCGATAAAATTACGGGTCCGGGCAATATTTTTGTCGCTCTTGCAAAACGTGAAGTATTTGGGCAGGTCGATATTGATATGATTGCCGGTCCAAGTGAAATTGTAGTGTTAGCGGATAACACAGCCCGTCCTGATTATGTAGCGGCAGATCTTCTGTCTCAGGCCGAACATGATGAAATGTCATCTCCTGTATTAGTTACTACCTCTAAAACGCTCGCAGAAAACGTACAAACAGAAGTAGAAAAACAGATTGCTGAACTGCCAAGAAAAGAAATTGCTTCTGCATCCATTAATGATCATGGTGCAATTTATACTGCGGCTGAACTTGATGAAGCGGTGGAGGCAGTAAACCAGCTCGCCCCTGAACACTTAGAAATCATGACCAAAAACCCATACGAATTGTTAGGTAAAATTCGTCATGCCGGAGCTATCTTTCTCGGTCCATTAAGCGCCGAACCGGTTGGGGATTATTTTGCCGGTCCGAACCATGTCCTGCCAACCAATGGAACGGCCCGTTTTTCAAGCCCATTAAATGTGGATGATTTTACGAAAAAATCAAGCATCATCTCTTACAGCCAAACAGCATTTGAGCGGGATGCTGAAGACATAGCAGCCATTGCAAGATTAGAAGGATTAGAAGCTCACGCTCGCTCAATAGAGGTTCGAAAAAAGGGGGAGAACTAATGGCAGAACGTATCAGCTCCATAGAAAGAAATACGGGAGAAACGCAGATTCGTTTAGGTATGAATATTGATGGAGAAGGCCAAAGCAATATTTCCACCGGTGTCCCATTTATGACACATATGCTCGATTTATTTACGAAACACGGGCATTTTGATGTAACGATTGACGCCAAAGGAGATACCGAAGTAGATGATCATCATACGACCGAGGATATCGGCATTTGCCTAGGTCAGGTTTTTAAAGATGCACTCGGTGATAAAAAAGGGATCCGCCGCTACGGCAACGCATTTGTTCCAATGGATGAAACATTGGCGCAAGTGGTTGTAGACTTAAGCAATCGTCCGCATCTAGAATGTATTGCGGAGTTTCCAAGTCAAAAAGTCGGCACATTTGACACGGAACTGGTGCATGAATTTTTATGGAAGTTTGCGCTAGAAGCCCGGATGAACCTTCATGTGATTGTTCATTATGGCCGCAATACACATCATATTATTGAAGCCATCTTTAAAGCAATGGCTCGTGCTCTAGATGAGGCAACGCAATTAGATGAGCGCGTAAAAGGTGTGCCGTCTACGAAGGGAATGCTTTAAGCAGGGTACTGCGAGCTTAGATAAAATTAGGAAGAAGTACCGCTCCAATGTTTCGAAGCGCTGAAAGAATCAAGGGCAGAGCTAAGCGCTGAATTACCCAGGGTTGTTCTGAAAAAAATAACAGGTAGAGTGCTGAAACCATCACAGCATACATCAAAGCACAGCACCTTACCAAATCTCAGCAGTGCACCGCCAAACCAAAAATAAAACCAGAAAAAACAATAAAGAAAGGAATGAGTTGGCATGATCGGAATTATTGACTACGGTATGGGAAATCTGCACAGTGTCAGCAAAGCACTAGAACGACTCGACCTTTCTTATTTCTTATCCGAAGACCCAGAAGAACTTGAGAAAGCGGATGGATTGATTTTACCAGGAGTTGGTTCTTTTCGAGATGCCATGACCCTGCTCAAAGAAAAGCAGCAGGAAGAGTTTATTAAAACGTGGGCAGCTGATGGAAAACCGCTTCTTGGCATTTGTCTTGGCATGCAGTTATTGTTTGAAGGCAGTGAAGAAAACGGAGATACAGAAGGACTTGGGTTTTTGCCTGGCTATGCGAGACTTTTCAAAGGAAAGAGCGAAACCGGGGAAGCGTATAAAGTACCGCACATGGGATGGAATAAACTAGAATTCCAACAGCCGGAACATGACTTGCTGCAAGATACAGAAGAAGGCCACGTATATTTCGTTCATTCCTACGTGATCGAAACGCCAGACAAAGATGTTTTGGTAGCGGCAAGCGATTACTATCAAGAAGTGCCTGCCGTTGTTGGGCGCGGACGCGTGATGGGAACCCAATTTCACCCTGAGAAAAGCAGCCGGCTTGGCATGAAAATGCTAGATAACTTCGGAAAAGTAGTCGCAGAAGGGAGCCGGACACTATGAGTGAATTTAAAATATACCCAGCCATTGATATCCGCGGCGGAAAATGTGTTCGTCTTTTGCAAGGCGATTATGATAAAGAAACGGTTTACGGAGATTCTCCAGTAGATATGGCCGCGCGTTTTGAAAAAGCCGGGGCTTCCTGGATACATATGGTTGATTTAGACGGAGCCAAAGAAAAAAAACGTGTGAACGATGAGTTTGTCGTAAAAGCAGCTAAAGAACTTTCTGCTAACGTTCAGGTAGGCGGCGGCATCCGAACGGCAGAAGATGTGGCGTATTATCTCGAGAATGGGGTAGAACGCGTCATTTTAGGAAGTGTAGCGGTACAGCACCCTGACTTTGCAAAAGAAATGCTAGCAAAATACAAAGAAAAAATTGCAATCGGCCTTGATGCAAGAGATGGTTACGTAGCGGTGAACGGCTGGCTGGAAACATCTGAAGTGACAGCTGTTGCACTTGGGCAGAAAATGGCCGAATACGGAGCAGAAACGTTTATTTTTACCGATATTGCAAAAGATGGCATGTTATCCGGCCCCAATGTTGAAGCCATTGCAGAGCTGGCAAAAGCGACGGGGAAAAAAGTAATTGCATCGGGAGGAGTCAGTGATCTGGACGATTTAAAAGAGCTGGCCAACTACCGAAATGAAGGTGTTGCAGGTGCTATTGTAGGCAAAGCAATTTATACAGATAAAGTCGACCTCAAACAGGTGCTTACGGAGGTGGATCAATAAATGCTGACAAAGCGAATTATTCCATGCTTGGATGTAAAAGAAGGACGCGTTGTCAAAGGGGTTCAGTTTGTTGACCTTCGCGACGCTGGTGATCCAGTAGAACTGGCTGCTTTTTATGATGAACAGGGAGCCGATGAACTAGTATTTCTTGATATTTCTGCGTCTCATGAAGGACGGAAAACAATGGTCGAAGTTGTAAAAGAAGTGGCTGGAACCCTTGCTATTCCATTTACTGTAGGAGGCGGCATCAATTCTTTGGATGACATGCGTACTATCCTGCGGGCAGGGGCAGATAAAGTATCGCTGAATACAGCTGCGGTAAAACGGCCTGAATTAATTACGGAAGGCGCGGATTATTTCGGTTCACAATGTATTGTGGTTGCAATTGATGCAAAATATGAAGAAGAGCTCGGATCCTGGAGAATTTATACACACGGCGGGCGCACCCCGACCGATTGGGAAGTATCCGACTGGGCCAAAGAAGTCGTCCGCCTCGGTGCCGGGGAAATTCTATTAACAAGCATGGATCAGGACGGTGCCAAAACGGGGTTTGATCAAGCTTTGACGGAAAAAGTGAATGAAGCCGTGTCGGTTCCTGTTATTGCGTCAGGAGGAGCAGGAGCTAAAGAACATTTTGTAGATGTATTTGAAGACGCACAAGCGGATGCTGCATTAGCTGCTTCCATTTTTCATTATAAAGAAACATCTGTTGAAGAAGTGAAGACGTATTTAAGAGAGAATGGGGTGCTGGTGCGATGAATATAGAAGAGCTTTCATTTGATGAAAAAGGGCTTATTCCTGCGATTGTTCAAGATGCTGTAAATAAAGAAGTGCTGACACTCGCTTATATGAACAAAGAATCCCTTACAAAAACAATAGAAACAAAAGAGACCTGGTTTTACAGCCGTTCAAGACAGGAACTTTGGCATAAAGGAGAAACATCTGGGAACACGCAGCAAGTAACAGATATCCGCTACGATTGTGACCAAGACGCGCTGGTGGTAAAAGTGACCCCTCTTGGGCCAGCCTGTCATAAAGGCACGTACAGCTGTTTTAGTCAATCCCTTTTAGAAGATGAAAAAACAGATGCCAACGCCGGCCGCTTCGATATTTTAAACCAATTAGAGCAAACGATTGCGGCAAGAGAAGCAGAAATGCCGGAAGGGGCTTATACGACATACCTGTTTACCGAAGGTGTGGATAAAATTTTGAAGAAAGTTGGAGAAGAAGCGAGTGAAGTAATCATTGCTTCTAAAAATCGTGATGCTGAGGAGCTGAAATGGGAAAGTGCGGACCTTTTGTATCACCTTTTTGTCCTGCTTCGCGAACAAAAATTACCGCTTGATCATGTATTAGGTGTCCTTGAAGAACGCCACGGTAAATAAAGGAAAAGGAAATCGTGTAAAACACCTCGTTGTTTATGGAAGCGGCGGTTTTCCTGCATCCTGTACGTTGAATGCCGGCCGCTTTCGCTTTCCTGTTCCTTAATAAATACTTACGAGTGTAAAAGATAATGCCTGTTTTAGCTGTTCAAAAAGGGGGAAATTCCCTAAATGAACAGCTTTTTTTCCTTTCTGTCTGATGATATACTAGGCATATTGCAACGGTGCTCCTAATGGAGGGGAAGGAAGTTTATGAAAACTCAAAATGAACAAAAACAAGGACAAGTGATTCCTTTTATACAAAACGGTGAATATTTTTTTAAACGGGGCGTCACGGCTTATCAAAAAAAAGAGCTGACACGCGCCGTTAAATATTTACGACGAGCGGTTGAATTAAATCCAGAACAAGGAGTTTTTCATTGTCAGCTGGCCGCTATATACGCGGACATGGCAGAATACGAAAAGTCAAATGAATTACTTCTTTATGTTCTTGATGAGTTAGATGAATCGATGTATGAGTGTTATTTTTTCTTGGCCAACAATTATGCTTATCAAGGATTGTTCGACCGTGCAAGAGAAACGGCAAAGCTTTACTTGCGGTTTGTTCCAGAAGGGGACTTTGCAGCTGATGCCGAAGATTTGCTTCAGCTTTTAAAGCTAGAAGACGTCGAGGAAGACTCTGAAGACGATCTTACAAAAACGGGAGACGAACTAATTATAACGTATGAAAAAGCCGTACGTATGATAGAAGAAGAAAGATATTATGAAGCGGAAACGCTGCTTGAAAATATTATTACTGATTATCCGTCCTATTGGCCTGCTCAAAGTCAGCTCGCCCGCGTACTTCATTTAAAAGGCCAGACAGAAGAGGCATTAGCTTACACGAAAGACTTGTTAAAGGAAAACGCATATTTACCAGCAGTATGTCAGTTAGCTGTTTTATATAAAGAAATGGGAAGAGAAAAAGAAGCTTCTGAAATAGCAGAGATGTTAAAAAGAACGGTGCCTTTAGATAAAGACCATTTACAAAGGATTGCTTCAACATTATGCAGGTTAAGAGAATATGACGAAGCGTATTATTTTTTCCGGATGCTTGCACAGCGCTTTGGTCCAGAAGACGAAAATTTCTTCTTTCAATACGGTGTAGCTGCATATCAAACAAAGCGTTACAGCCAAGCAGAAAAGTGGTGGAGACAAGCACAGATAAGAAATCATCACGGAGCCTCTGTCTTATTAGAAAAGATGCAGCATGGACTTTTGACAGCCAGCGACGTGAACCATGAATCTTATCAGTACCATCAACTGTAGCTGTTTTTCTGCAATATTATTTCCCCAAGCAGAATATTGGACTTATTCGCTCGACTTATTTACGATAAGGCATGAATAAGACAAATCACAATGTATTTGCTAAAGCTTTACAGGGGATATTATGGATATGAAAGAGGAGTGAATCATCATGTCAGAAGAAAAAATTTATGATGTCATCATAGCAGGTGCCGGCCCGGCAGGTATGACAGCTGCTGTATATACGTCCCGCGCTGAAATGGATACACTTATGCTTGAACGCGGTGTACCAGGCGGACAAATGGCTAATACAGAAGATGTGGAAAATTATCCGGGATTTGATCATATTCTCGGTCCGGACCTTTCTAATAAAATGTTTGAACATGCGAGAAAATTTGGTGCTGAGTACGCTTATGGTGATGTAAAAGAAATTATAGACGGAAAAGAGTACAAAACGGTAAGAGCAGGCGGAAAAGAGTATAAAACACGCTCGGTTATCGTTGCAACAGGTGCAGAATATAAACAGCTCGGTGTACCAGGCGAAAAAGAATTGGGCGGACGCGGTGTATCTTATTGTGCGGTATGTGACGGCGCATTTTTCCGCAATAAAGAAATTGTAGTTGTCGGCGGCGGAGATTCAGCTGTTGAAGAGGCTGTTTACTTGACGCGTTTTGCTTCTAAAGTAACAGTAGTTCACCGCCGTGATCAGCTCCGTGCCCAAAAGATTCTGCAGCAGCGCGCGTTCGTCAATGATAAAATTGATTTTAAATGGGACACAGTTGTGAAAGAAATCAACGAAAACAATGGAAAAGTTGGCAGTGTCACACTCACTGACTTGAAGTCTGGAGAGGATTATGAATTTGAAACAGAGGGTGCATTTATTTATATCGGGATGCTTCCTTTAAACGACGCTGTTAAAGGCTTGGATATTTTAAATGAAGAAGGGTACATTGTTACAAACGAAGAAATGGAAACAAAAATTCCCGGCATTTTTGCAGCCGGAGACCTCCGTGAAAAATCTCTTCGTCAAATTGTGACAGCTACTGGTGACGGATCGCTAGCAGCACAGACTGCACAGCATTATGTAGAAGAATTGAAAAATACAGTCGAAGCATAACAAAAAATGATGCTTACAATTTTAAATCGATTTTAACGCTACTGTAACAAATATGAAATAAATATAGAGTAGAATGAAAACAGTAATTGACCCCCTTTTTATATATCCTGGTGCAGCATAGGCAAATGCCTGTGCTCTTTTTTTTAATTTATAAATGTTTAACTTTGTTAAAGGATCAAAGTATATTGCCATTTTGGACTTGGCGGTAAGCCAAGTTTTTCTAATGCCTTAAATTGCGATATTTTGACATTTACATTAGTGCTTTTTTAAATATTTTTATCAGTAAAGGTGTAAAAAATTGAGCAATACCCCGCTCTTTTAGTATACTAGTAAGAGTAAATGTGAGGTGATGAACATGCAGCGTGTGACAAATTGTGTATTAACCGATCATGATCACGTTCTTATGCTTCAAAAACCGAGCCGTAACTGGTGGGTCGCACCGGGTGGTAAAATGGAGGCAGGGGAATCTGTACGTGATTCTGTTGTCCGTGAATTTTGGGAAGAAACAGGTATTACGGTGAAAAATCCTGTTATTAGAGGGATTTTCACTTTTTTAATCATAGAAGATGAAAAAGTTATTTCCGAATGGATGATGTTTACCTTTGGTGCCAACAAATGGGAAGGAAATTTGTTAAAAAAGTCACCCGAAGGAATTCTTTCCTGGCAGCCAAAACAACAAGTAAAGGCTCTTTCCATGGCAGAAGGAGACCGGAAGATTTGGCAGCATATTTTAGAAGACAGCGGTGTGTTATACGGGACGTTCCGCTACAGCCCAACCTATCAATTAATATCAAGTGAATTGCAAAATGACGAAACATTTGAATAAGATAGAGAGAAGGGACGGAGGATACAGTGATGGGGCAGCCAAATGAGGATATCCAGGTAGTGATCATTACCGGAATGTCTGGGGCAGGCAAAACAGTTGCTATGCAAAGCTTTGAAGATTTAGGATATTATTGTGTTGACAATCTCCCGCCAGCATTAATTCCCACGTTTATCGATTTAATAGAAAGCTCCGGCGGTAAAATGAATAAAGTAGCTTTAGTTATTGATTTACGGGGCAGAGAGTTTTTTGATCATTTATTTGAAGCGGTTGATCAATTAAGATTGAAAACGAATTTACGGACTCATATATTATTTTTAGATGCTAAAGATAATGTTCTTGTCCGGCGATATAAAGAAACGCGCCGTTCTCATCCGCTTGCTGCGGAAGAAGCACCGCTTGAAGGGATTCAACACGAACGAGAAATTCTAGAGGATTTAAAAGGCAGAGCCCGGCAGATTATTGATACGAGCGATTTAAAGCCTAAGCAGCTGCGCGAACGCATCATTCAATCTTTTACCGGTCCGGAAAAAGATGCTTTTTCTGTTAATGTTATGTCCTTTGGATTTAAATATGGTCTGCCGATCGATGCCGATCTTGTCTTTGATGTCCGTTTTTTGCCAAACCCCCATTACATTGACTACCTTCAGCCAAAAACAGGATTAGAAGAAGAAGTCTCTTCGTATGTGTTAAAATGGTCGGAGACAAAAGAATTTATGAAAAAATTAATTGATATGTTAGAGTATATGCTTCCTCAATATAAACGCGAAGGCAAAAGCCAGCTCATTATTGCTATTGGCTGTACAGGCGGCAAGCATCGTTCAGTAACCCTGGCTGAGTATATTGCAGATTATTTTGCCGGAGACTACGCCACCCATAAAAGTCACCGGGATGTAGAGAAAGGAAAGAAATATAATCGTGGATAAGCCGAATATTGTCGTCATCGGCGGAGGGACAGGACTTTCTGTACTGCTTAAGGGGCTTAAAACCTTCCCGGTTAATATTACAGCTATTGTAACAGTTGCTGATGATGGCGGCAGTTCAGGAATACTTCGTAAAGAATTAAATATTCCTCCTCCTGGGGATGTCCGCAACGTTCTAGTTGCACTTGCTGAAGTAGAACCAATGATTGAACAATTATTTCAGCACCGTTTTGAAAATGGAAATGGCCTTTCCGGACATTCCTTGGGAAACTTGCTTCTTGCTGGTATGACTTCGATTACCGGTGATTTTGCTAGAGGGATAAGTGAACTTAGCACCGTGTTAAATGTTAGAGGAAAAGTGTTCCCGGCAGCAAATCAAAGCATTGAATTGCATGCTGAAATGACAGATGGTTCCTTTGTAAAAGGGGAATCAAGTATACCGAAATCAGGCAAACATATTAAAAGAGTATTTTTATCTCCTTCTACTATTCAGCCGCTGCCAGAAAGTCTAGAAGCGATCCAAAAAGCTGATTTAATTGTCTTAGGGCCTGGAAGTCTTTATACGAGTGTCATCCCCAATTTGCTCGTTCCTGGTATCACAAAAGCAATACGTGAAGCGCCAGCAAGAAAAGTTTATATCTGCAACGGAATGACACAAGCAGGAGAGACAGATCATTTCTCCGCTTCTCATCACGTTGAAGCTATTTACAAGCACACGGGTAATGGCTTGATTGATACAGTACTTGTTAATAATGGCAGCATCCCGGAAACTATTATTAAGCGTTACCAAGAGGAGAATGCTGCACCGGTTCACTGTGATGATAACAAAATAGACAATCTTGGCTTGAGAGTCATTAAAGATGAGTTTATGCAATTTAAAGATAATCTTTTACGCCACGATGCAGTAAAAGTTTCTCAGTCTTTATTAACCGAACTATAAAGAAAAGGCAGGAAAGGCCGCTTCTGAAAAGATACGGCCCTAAAGAGTAAAAGGGCGGTGATTCAACCATGTCATCCTTTGCGGCTATGACAAAAAAAGAGTTAACTCAATTTGAGACAGATGATTGTTGTGCGAAAGCTGAACTGGCTGCATTAATAAGAATGAATGGTTCTATATCTTTTGGAAATAAAGAGATGCTTTTAGATGTTTCTACTGAAAATGCAGCAATAGCGCGGCGTATATACAAGTTAATAAAAAAGGTATACCGAGGAACGGTTGTTGAATTGATGGTAAGAAAAAAGATGCGTTTAAAAAAAAATAACGTATACTTAGTGCGTATCTCAGAAGAAGCACGGGAGCTTTTAAGTGATTTAAGCATTATGAAAGACGGGTATCGTTTTATTCGTTCGATTTCTCCTGATATTATTAAAAGCAACTGCTGTAAACGTGCGTATTTACGAGGAGCTTTTTTAGCGGGGGGATCGGTCAATCATCCAGAAACCTCGTCTTATCATTTAGAAATATTTTCTTTATATGAGGAACATAATAAAGCATTACGTGACTTATTACATGAATTTTACCTTCCTTCAAAAAGTTTAGAAAGAAAAAAAGGGTTTATCTTATACATTAAAGAAAGTGAAAAAATAACAGAATTTCTAAATGTCATAGGTGCCCATCAGGCTCTACTTTATTTTGAAGATGTCCGTATTATGAAGGATATGAGAAATTCGGTAAACCGTCTTGTCAATTGCGAAACCGCTAACTTAAACAAAACAGTCGGTGCAGCATTGAGACAAGTGGAAAATATTCAGCTCGTTGACAATGAAATAGGCCTGCAGCATTTACCAGATAAAGTTAGAGAAATCGCAGAGCTTCGTGTCAAACATCAAGACGTTACCCTAAAAGAGCTTGGAGAAATGGTGCCAAATGGTCCAGTAAGTAAATCAGGGGTCAATCACCGCCTTCGAAAAATTGATCAATTAGCAGAAAAAATTCGAAAAGGCGAGACCGTACAACTAGAAAAAACGTAAGTATTGATAAACTAAAATGGAGGAGATGTGAGTGATAGAAAACACAGTTGAAGTAAAATTAAAAACAGGGTTACAAGCAAGGCCGGCAGCATTATTCGTACAGGAAGCAAACCGATTCCAGTCAAATATTTATCTTCAAAAAGACGATAAAAAAGTAAATGCAAAAAGTATTATGGGAGTTATGAGTCTGGCTGTTCGCAACGGCGGAACGCTGCAGATTATAACGGAAGGTACGGATGAAGAAGAGGCCATGCAGGCTTTAACTGACTATGTAGAAAAAGAAGAATAAGAAAAGCTCCGGTTCCTTTTGATGGACCGGAGCTTTTTCTTATTTGTTACTTATAAAGAACTTCGTCGACCATGCCGTATTTTTTAGCTTCTTCAGCGGACATGAAGTTGTCGCGGTCTGTATCTCTTTCAATAACTTCAAGCGGCTGACCTGTACGTTCTGAAAGAATTTTGTTCAGCTTTTCGCGCATTTCTATAATACGGCGGGCATGAATTTCAATATCAGAAGCTTGACCTTGGGTTCCGCCAAGCGGTTGGTGAATCATGACTTCACTATTTGGAAGGGCAAAACGTTTCCCAGGTTCTCCTGCTGTAAGTAAGAATGATCCCATAGAAGCTGCCATTCCTACACAAATCGTAGATACCTGCGGTTTGATATGCTGCATCGTATCGTAAATAGCCATACCGGCAGTAATGGAGCCGCCAGGACTGTTAATGTACAATGATATGTCTTTTTCAGGATCATCAGCAGCCAGGAAAAGAAGCTGTGCCACAACGGAATTGGCAATATTATCGTCAATGCCTGAACCCAGCATGATAATGCGGTCTTTTAAAAGACGGGAATAAATGTCATAGGCGCGTTCCCCGCGATTTGTCTGTTCAATTACTGTAGGTATTAGATTCATGTTTATACATCCTCCTATCATATAGTGAATCCAGCGCTTATCTTTGCTGTTGATTCCATCATAACTTAATGGTCAATAATGATCAAATGAAAAGCAGCTAATTTATTTGTGCTGATCCATATTATACAGAAAAGGTCAGTGTGTTCCTATGAAACTGACCTTGTCCTGTAATTCGATAAGCTATCCGATAAACCCTGCATGTATCTTATCCTTTTTTTTCGTGTTTCAAACCAAATTCCTTTTTTCATTAATAACGAAAGTAAGATATAATAGAAGGAAGACTCTATGAATAGAGGAGGCAGGTATTATGTTTGGCCAGGATCGTCTCGGAGAAGATAAGCGGTTTGAAAAAGAAGAAAAAACCTCTTTAGAAGAAGTGGCAGTCAAAATAGAAGAGATCGCTTCTGCGTTACGAACACAAGGAAAATTTACAGAAAAAAATGAAAATGAACAAATTACGATCTCTCCTTCCCGGGAAGTTAATATGCTATTTGATTATGTGAAAAAAGGAAAACACCATAAAACTGGATTTTATTTGGAATGGCATGATTAAAATTTTTTCTACTCTTATATAAATGTATTAGGAAAAAGTACGTGCTCTTTAACATATGGTATAATATATGTAGTAAACGCTTACAAATGAGAGGAGGAAGCGGCGTGAATCTAGAAATGGGATTGTATCAACAGCAAACGATGAAGCTCGTCATGACACAAGAATTGCGCCAGGCCATCTCCTTATTGCAATTTTCAGCCTTGGAACTATCGGAATTTTTAGAAGAGCAAGCCCTTGAAAACCCAATGATGGAAATAGAAGAGCGAAATACTGCCTTAAAAGATGAACCTGTTTATAATATGCCTGTCATGTGGCATGACGAGCCTTCCGAGGTACAAGAAAAAGAAGAAGAGCAATCTTCACCTTTTGATCGAATCAAAGATGACAGAGAAAGGATTTCAGATTATTTAATTCAACAAATTCGATTTTTGCCAGGTTCAGAAGATGATAAACGAGTATTAACACATATGGCGAGAAATGTTAGTGACAGCGGATATCTTGAAGGGACCTATGAAGAAACCGCCGCATTGTTTCCTATTACCGAAGAATACTATGAAGCATATGTCTCAAAGCTGCAAAGCTTAGAGCCTGCTGGAATTGGAGCACGGTCGTTAAAAGAATGTTTATTGCTCCAGCTAGAGAGGCAATCTCCAAGAAATCATTTTGCTGAGATGCTGATTAAAGATCACCTTGAAGATCTTGCTGCCAGGAAGTGGAAACAAATTGCAAAAAATCTTGACACTTCTTTAGAAGAGATCCAACAGGTGTATGATGATGTACAGAAGCTCGATCCATACCCAGGTTCAAGCTTTGGCGGAGGAGATCATCCCGGACATTTGTATCCTGATGTGTATGTAGAACGGGACGGAGATCGTTTCGTTGTTCGCTTAAATAATGACGGGCTCCCCAAAATTAGAATGAACCGTCAGTACCGACACTTATTAGAAACCAAGGAAGAAGGAGAAGCCACAGAATACGCAAAGAAAAAATACAAACAGCTCGTATGGCTGTTAAAAAGCATTGATCAGCGACAGCAAACGATACGAAATATAACCGAAGCGATCGTTCACTTTCAGCATGATTTTTTTGAAAAAGGACCTTCAGCGATTAAGCCGCTCACATTAAAAGATGTAGCAGAAGAAGCGGACGTACACGAATCTACCGTTTCAAGAACAACAAATCAAAAATACGTACAGACACCGCACGGTTTATTTGAGTTAAAATACTTTTTCAGTGCAGGAATGAATAACAGTACTGGAGAACAAACTTCTACGTTTGTTATAAAGTCGATGATAAAAGACTTAATAGCACAAGAAAATAAACAAAAACCTTTATCTGATCAAAAAATAGCAGAATATATAAAAGAAGAACATGACATTTCTATATCACGAAGGGCCATCGCAAAGTATAGAAGAGTGCTTAATATTCCTTCTTCTTCTAAACGAAAACGATATTAAAGCCATTAAATGAAAAACGGCGGTCGTTAAATGATGGATTTTACGGCCGGCGTTTTTGCGTGTTCTGCTGTTCAACGTATAGACATCGTGTTGTTACAGAACGCAGCGTTTTTAGGCTGGTCGGCAAGCATTGATTGGAAATATTAGAAAGGGACTGTCCAAAGGTTTTTTCAGCTGAAATACACTTCGCTTTCACCATCAGGGCACAAGTGCGACATCTACTCATTTTTTTCACTAATGTTTAAAAGATAAATGCAGGGGGAATAATTATGAACAGATTATTGCTAATCTCATCATTTATTGATATGATAAAACAGAAAAAAGAAATATTTCTTTTTTTATACCGTAAGTGGGACGTAAAATGTCTTAGCGGGACAAAAAATGTCCGCAAGAGAAAATCTGGTGATGGATACATATGAGGAACTTGATTGAATTACAAAAAAAATTACAGCCGGACGTTCTTGAAGTGATGGAAAAGCGTTATCAGATTTTACAATACCTTCGCTTAAAGCAGCCTGTCGGAAGACGTACTCTCGCTGCCAGTCTAGATGTTTCTGAACGTATTTTGCGCAGTGAAGTTATGTTTTTAAAAGAACAAGGCCTTGTTCATGTAGGAAGCGGCGGAATGACGTTAACCGAAGAAGGAGAAGACCTTCTGGAAGGGCTCGAAGGAGTGATGAAATCTGTTTCAGGGCTGCAAGACTTGGAAGAACGTCTTGCCCGAGCGCTTCATGTCAATCAAGCAATTATTGTATCCGGGAATAGTGATCGTTATTCATGGGTAAAAAAAGAGATGGGGAGAGCTTGCGTTCAACAAATGAAAGAAAAGCTTGCTCCTAAAGATATTGTTGCGGTCGCAGGAGGAACGACCTTAGCTGCTGTGGCTGAAATGATGTCACCAGATTCGAACTTAGAGGAAGTATCTTTTGTCCCTGCTAGAGGCGGTCTTGGTGAAAAAGTGGAAATTCAATCCAATACGATTAGTTCTACGATGGCGCAGAAAGCACATGGGAAATACAGATTATTACATGTACCAGATCAATTGAGTGATGAAACAAGAGAGTCATTAATTTTAGAACCAGGAATTAAAGAACTGCTTTCTATAATACGTCAGGCCAAAATGGTCGTCCACGGTGTCGGGGAAGCAGAGACGATGGCGGCAAGGCGGAAAACAAAAGCAGAAACGTTAGGGTCGCTAAAAGATAAAGAAGCGGCAGCTGAAGCGTTTGGCTACTATTTTGATCGAGCAGGCCAAATTGTTCACAAAGAAAATACAGTTGGTCTTCAGCTTGATGATCTCACTAATGAGCAGTTCGTAATAACTGTTGCTGGAGGTGCTTCCAAAGCTGAAGCCATTACCGCTTACATGAAGCACCGGCCAAGCGATGTTCTCATTACAGATGAAGGGGCGGCACAAGCCATATTGGACCTATAAAAATGCCCTGGATGAAAAAATAAGCAAGACCCTGCAGTAGAGGCCGTTACCTAAAAGAAAGGCACCTCTGCCGGAATATATAAAAGCAGTATTTTATAATTAGGAGGAATTTTGTGATGGCAACTAAAATTGGTATTAATGGATTTGGAAGAATCGGTCGTGTCGTATTTCGTGCAGCTTTGAAAAATGATGACGTAGAGGTTGTAGCTATTAACGACTTAACAGATGCTGAAATGCTGGCTCACCTGTTGAAGTATGATTCTGTACATGGCAAACTTGAAGAGGAAGTTTCTGTTAACGGCGAGAACTTAGTTGTCGGTGGTAAAGAAATTCGTGTAACAGCTGAAAGAAATCCTGCCGATATTGGCTGGGGAGATGCTGGTGTTGAACTCGTAATTGAATCTACCGGTCGTTTTGTAGAGCGTGACGATGCTGCAAAACACTTGGAAGCTGGAGCGAAGAAAGTTATTATTTCTGCACCAGGTAAAGAAGTAGACGCAACATTTGTTATGGGTGTTAACGAAAATACGTATGATCCGTCTAAGCACGATATTGTTTCTAATGCGTCTTGTACGACAAACTGCCTGGCTCCTTATGCCAAAGTATTGAACGACAAATTTGGCTTGAAGCGTGGAATGATGACTACCGTACACTCCTATACCAATGACCAGCAGATTCTTGACCTGCCGCATAAAGACTATCGCCGTGCTCGTGCTGCAGCAGAAAATATTATTCCAACCTCTACAGGAGCAGCAAAAGCAGTAGCACTTGTACTTCCTGAACTTGAAGGTAAATTGAACGGCGGAGCAATGCGCGTGCCGACTCCAAACGTTTCACTTGTAGACCTAGTTGCTGAGCTTGAAGAAAATGTAACCGTTGATGATGTGAACAATGCATTAAAAGAAGCGGCGGAAGGCGAATTGAAAGGCATTCTTGGTTACAGCGAAGAACCTCTCGTTTCCGGCGACTACAACGGCAATTCTAACTCTTCCACTATTGATGCCCTTTCTACAATGGTAATGGAAGACAATATGGTTAAAGTTATTTCCTGGTATGACAACGAGTTTGGATATTCTAATCGTGTTGTAGACCTTGCTGCTTATATGGCAAAACAACAATAAAAACCAAACCTGGGGATGACAAATACAGGGGGAGAAGGAAGTAATATTTCTTACTCCCCTTTTTAATGAAACAACGGATGCATGTGCTTCGTTTTTAGAAAAAGCCTTGAAATATTGTGCTGCTAAAAAGGATAATGAGGTATTGGAAAAGAAAAGGGAGGTTCATCCTAATGAATAAAAAGTCTATTCGCGACGTCAATTTGAACGGAAAAACTGTATTTTGCCGGGTTGATTTTAACGTTCCTATGAGTGAAGGAAAAGTAACAGACGACACACGGATTCGTGCAGCCCTTCCTACAATCGAGTATTTAATCGAACAAGGAGCTAAAATCATCCTTGGAAGCCATCTAGGCCGGCCAAAAGGAAAAGTATCGGATGAACTTCGACTAGGACCTGTAGCTGTTCGTCTTGGGGAGCTCCTTCATAAAGACGTCAAAAAAGTAGATGAAGTATTTGGAGAAGAAGCAAAACATGAAGCTGCACACTTAGCAGAAGGGGAAGTAGTATTGCTCGAGAACCTTCGCTTTGAACCAGGAGAAGAAAAAAACGACACACAATTATCTGAAAATATCGCTTCCCTGGCAGACTTTTATGTGAACGATGCGTTTGGTGCCGCTCACCGTGCTCACGCTTCTACAGAAGGTGTGGCCCGCCACCTTCCATCTGCTGCCGGATTACTTATGGAAAAAGAGCTTGAAGTATTAGGGAATGCTTTATCCGATCCAGAACGTCCATTCACTGCTATCATAGGCGGAGCTAAAGTAAAAGATAAGATTGGTGTTATTGATAATCTGCTTGATAAAGTAGATAATTTGATTATCGGCGGCGGACTAGCTTATACGTTCGTAAAAGCAAAAGGATATGAAATAGGAAAATCCCTTTTAGAAGAAGACAAAATAGATTTAGCTAAAGATTTTATGAGAAAAGCGGAAGACAAGGGTGTTAATTTTTACATGCCGCTTGATGTTAAAGTGGCAGATGACTTTGGCAGCGACGCCAACACTAAAATTGTAAATATTGATAACATCCCAGCCGATTGGGAAGCGCTTGATATTGGGCCAAAAACAATGGATGCATGTAAAGATGTAATTAACGCGTCGAAACTAGTTATTTGGAACGGGCCAATGGGTGTATTTGAACTCGAGGCTTTTGCTAACGGTACGAAAGCTATTGGAGAAGCACTTGCTAATGCTTCTGAAACATATTCCGTTATAGGTGGAGGAGATTCTGCTGCAGCTGTTGAAAAATTCGGCTTTGCTGAACAAATGAGCCATATTTCTACAGGAGGCGGCGCTTCTCTTGAATTTATGGAAGGAAAAGTTCTTCCTGGAGTTGCCACATTAGATGATAAATAAGATCTGTATCTAAGCATATAAAAGATTGAGGTGGGAATTGTTATGAGAAAACCAATTATTGCAGGGAACTGGAAAATGAATAAAACACATAGTGAAGCAGTTTCTTTTATGGAAGAAATTAAAGGGAATACTCCCGCTAAAAGCGAAGTAGAAACAGTAGTTTGTGCTCCTGCTTTATTTTTAAAAGAAATGAACGACAAAGCAGAAGGCAGTGACGTAGAAGTTGGTGCTCAAACAATGCACTTTGAAGAAAACGGGGCGTTTACCGGAGAAATCAGTCCAGCTGCTCTTGCAGACTTGGGCATCAAGTACTCTATTATCGGTCACTCTGAACGTCGGGAAATGTTCAATGAAACAGACGAGACAGTCAATCAAAAGCTTCATGCTGCGTTTACTCATGGCATCACGCCAATTATGTGCTGCGGCGAAACCTTAGAAGAAAGAGAAAGCAACAAAACAGAGCAAGTCGTTCGTACGCAGGTTGAAAAAGGATTTCAAGGTTTAAGTTTTGAGCAGGCTAAGCAAGTGGTTGTGGCTTATGAGCCAATTTGGGCGATTGGAACGGGTAAGTCTTCTTCGGCAGAAGACGCAAACGAAACATGCGGTACGGTACGTAAAGTGTTAGCAGAACTGTATGATGAAGAAACAGCTGAAGCGGTTCGTATTCAATACGGCGGCAGTGTGAAGCCTGAAAATATTGATGGATACATGTCGCAAGAACATATTGACGGTGCGCTTGTCGGCGGAGCGAGCTTAAAGCCGGATGCTTTTCTGCAGCTAGCGGAGGCTGGGAAAAATGAGTAAATCGCCTGTCGCGTTAATTATTCTGGACGGCTACGCACTTCGAGACGAACAAAAGGGAAATGCCGTTACACAAGCTAACACCCCCAATTTCGACCGTTATTGGGAAAAATATCCCCATACAACGCTGCAAGCATGCGGAGAAGCGGTCGGGCTTCCAGAAGGCCAAATGGGAAATTCAGAAGTAGGCCATTTAAACATTGGTGCCGGCCGCGTCGTCTATCAAAGTTTGACGCGCATTAATAAAGGAATTGAAGAAGGAACCTTCCGAGAAAATAAAGCACTTGCCGGGGCGTGCGAACACGCAAAGGAAAATGACAGCAACCTGCATATTTATGGACTTCTTTCCGATGGAGGCGTACACAGTCATATTAAGCATTTATTTGCACTGCTTGATTTAGCGAAAGAAAAAGGAATCGAGAAAGTGTATGTGCATGCCTTTTTAGATGGAAGAGATGTAGGGCCTACTACTGCAAAAACGTACATTGAAGATTTGGAAAATAAAATGAACGAAAGCGGTACAGGTCGTCTGGCTACTTTACATGGTCGTTATTATTCTATGGATCGCGACCGCCGCTGGGAACGGTTAGAAAAATCATACCGGGCGATGGTCTATGGAGAAGGCCCCTCATTTAACAGTCCAGAAGAAGCGATTGAGCATTCGTATAACGAAGAAGTATGGGATGAGTTTTTAATTCCAGCTGTATTAAAAGACGAAGAGGGCGAACCGGTTGCGACAATTAAAGATAATGATGCAGTCGTATTCTTTAATTTCCGTCCGGATCGTGCCATCCAGCTTTCTGAAGTTTTTACTAATAAAGAATTCAACGGTTTTAAAGTGGGAGATCGTTTCCCTGAAAACCTTCATTACGTGACAATGACAGCGTACAGTGATACGGTGCAGGCGGAAGTTGCTTACCCGCCGCAGAATTTAGCAAACACAATGGGAGAGAGCGTTTCTAAAGCTGGCCTTAAACAGCTGCGAATAGCAGAAACTGAAAAATATCCCCATGTGACGTTTTTCTTCAGCGGCGGACAGGAACACGAATTTGAAGGAGAACAACGGATTTTGATTGATTCTCCAAAAGTAGCTACCTATGATTTACAGCCTGAAATGAGTGCTTACGAAGTAACCGATGCACTGGTCAAAGAAATTGAGGCAGAAAATCATGATTTTATCGTTTTAAATTTTGCTAATCCTGATATGGTGGGTCACTCCGGAAAACTCGACGCAACGATTCAAGCGGTTGAAGCAGTCGATACATGTTTAGGGAAAGTGGTGGACACTCTCCATGTAAAAGGCGGACATGCCATTATTACAGCCGATCACGGTAATGCAGACGAGGTCGTTACAGTTGAGGATGAACCGATGACGGCACATACGACTAATCCGGTTCCCGTTATCGTGACAAAAGAAGGAGCAGCTCTCCGCGAAGGCGGCATTCTTGCTGATCTTTCGCCAACAGCGGTGGATCTTCTTCAAATTAAAAAACCAGCTGAAATGACAGGAAAAACATTAATTAAATAGAAAAGGAGCTTATTACCTATGAGTATGATTACAGATATTTATGCACGTGAAGTCCTGGATTCTCGCGGTAATCCAACAGTAGAAGTAGAAGTATTTACAGAAACAGGAGCTTTCGGACGCGCTCTCGTTCCAAGTGGTGCTTCCACTGGTGAATACGAAGCAGTTGAACTTCGTGATGGCGGCGATCGTTTTATGGGGAAAGGTGTTTTGAAGGCTGTTGATCACATTAATGAAGATATTGCTCCAGAAGTAGTTGGAATGGATGTAACAGATCAAACAGGAATTGATGAGCTGCTTCTTGACCTTGATGGCACAGATAATAAAGAAAAGCTAGGCGCTAATGCAATTTTAGGTGTTTCCATGGCAGCAGCCCACGCAGCAGCAAATGATCTTGGTGTACCGCTTTATGAATACTTAGGCGGTTTCAATGCAAAAACGCTTCCTGTTCCAATGATGAACATTTTAAACGGTGGAGAGCATGCAGATAACAATGTAGACATTCAAGAATTTATGATTATGCCGGTAGGAGCAGAAGACTTCCCGCAAGCTATCCGCATTGGTGCAGAAATATTCCATAACCTTAAAAAGGTATTGAAAGACAAAGGTTACAACACTGCAGTAGGCGATGAAGGCGGTTTTGCTCCAAACCTTGGCTCCAATGAAGAAGCACTCCAAACCATCGTGGAAGCTATTGAAAAAGCAGGATACAAGCCTGGAGAAGAAGTACAGCTCGCTATGGACGCCGCTTCTTCTGAAGTATATGAAGACGGTAAATACAACCTTAAAGGCGAAGGGGTTGTAAAAACAGCTGACGAAATGATTGATTTCTATAAAGACCTTTGTGAAAAATACCCAATTATTTCTATTGAAGACGGTTTAGATGAAAACGATTGGGACGGCTGGAAGAAGCTGACCGAAACAATTGGTGATAAAGTTCAGCTCGTAGGGGATGACCTTTTTGTTACAAACACCAACAAACTTTCTCAAGGGATTGAACAAGGCGTTGGAAATTCCATTCTCGTCAAAGTAAACCAGATCGGTACGTTGACAGAAACTTTTGATGCGATTGAAATGGCAAAACGAGCTGGCTACACAGCAGTTATTTCTCACCGCTCTGGCGAGACGGAAGATGCAACCATTGCAGACATTGCTGTAGCAGTTAACGCCGGGCAGATTAAAACAGGTGCACCATCGCGTACAGACCGCGTAGCAAAGTATAATCAGCTTATCCGTATAGCTGATGAACTTGGCAGTACTTCTGTATATCCAGGTAAACAAGCTTTTTACAATGTGAACAAATAACAACAAAACTTCGGCTTATTGCCGAATGAGTCAACACAACAAAAAAAGCCCGCAGCGTTCTCTATAAGAAGAGTACGCTGCGGATTTTTACGATGGAGGCTGTGAATGCTACAGCCCTTTAAAAAAGCTGGAATTGGATATGCATATCTTTTTCTATTCCATTACTAAAGTGCCTTTCTTTTCATATTGCCAATTTGTATGGGGTGTGTTAGATTTACAATATGTGAAACGGTCGTGGAGGTGTAATGTTTGGAAACCTTGCTGTATGTCTTGTTAATTATTGTCTCGGTAGCTTTAATTACTGTCGTGTTATTACAATCCGGGCGCAGTGCTGGATTGTCTGGTGCTATTTCCGGCGGAGCCGAGCAATTAATGGGGAAACAAAAAGCACGCGGTGTCGAGGCCTTTCTTAGCCGAGCAACCGTCGTACTTGCTGTCATCTTTTTTGTTCTTACGTTATTACTTGCTTACTTTTTATAAATGCAGCGGGAGAGATTCCTGCTGTGTTTTTTATTTTTCAGAGGTGAAAACTATTGCCATATTATTTGGCCCGTGTCTAGCTTCAGCTCCGAGCCGCTCGGGCGACACGATAAAGAGGATCTTTTGTTAAAACCCACGGAGGAGGAAACCTCGAGTTGTGGGAACCAATGGAGAGTGTTGTGGAGCCTGCGAAGCGAGAAACCCCGAGTCATCAGTATCCAAGGGAAGATGTTGCCCAGTCAAATGAGTTGATGGTAAGGTATTAGTTCCAACTAATGGAGTCTAATTTTGCTAAAAGAAAATTGACATTGTCTTTGTGAAAAAGGTATAGTAGGTATAACAATATGAGGAACGATGTTCCTTAATTAGGAACATGAGAAAAAGGGGGGAGGACGATTTCTAATTATAAAACCATTCAATCGGTAGAGCGGACGTTACAGTGTATTGAACTTTTAAAAAACAGAAAGCAAGGTCTTGGTGTTTCAGAACTTTCCAGACAGCTCGAAGTGGCCAAAAGCACCGTTCACCGCATACTATCGACACTTATGCAAGAAGGATATGTGAAGCAGGATCCAATAACGGGGGTGTATACATTAGGCCTTAAATTTATAGACGTAGGACAGCATGTGTTAGATTCACTTGACATTCGCCAGGTGGCCTCCCCTTTTTTACAAGAACTTGTCGATAGTACAGGTGAAACAGCTCATCTTGTTCTATTTGAACAAGATCACGTTGCTTATATTGACAAAGTGGAAAGCCCGAAAACGATACGGATGTATTCTAGTATCGGAAAAGTTGCTCCTCTTCATTGCACCGGGGTTGGAAAAGCAATCCTAGCATTTTTACCCGAGGAAGAAACAGAAACATTATTAGCTAGCATGAACTTAACTACATATACCGAACACACTGTTAATTCGGTCGGTAAGTTGAAAGAGCAATTAAAGACAATCAAGCAGCAAGGCTACTCTATCGACGATGAAGAACATGAAAAGGGAATTCGCTGTGCAGCGGCACCTATTTTTGATCATAACGGCAGACCGGTAGCAGGCATCAGTATGTCCGGGCCAGAAATGAGACTTTCAGATGAAAAATTGAAAGATTACGCTGAATTGGTTGTCAAAGCTGGAAAAGACATTTCGAGTTTCCTTGGATATCATCATAATTAAAATGGAGGGAAGGCGTGTGAGTACCAAACGTTTAGATGTCGTCACATTTGGTGAAACGATGGTTTTGATGAACCCTGATCAAGCTCTGCCCCTTGATTATGCGACATCGTTTCAAAAACAGATTGGTGGAGCGGAATCAAATTTTTCTGTTGCGTTAAGCCGTCTCGGTCATCGATGCGGATGGATTAGTCAACTGGGCGATGACCCATTTGGTTATTATATACAGCGTACCGTTAGAGGAGAAGGCGTTGATACTACCGGCGTTTCTTTCACAGATGCAGCTCCTACGGGACTATTTTTCAAAGAAAGACGCTATGGTGATAAAATGAATGTGTATTATTATCGCCATCATTCTGCAGCAAGCTATATGTCAAAAGACAATTTGGATGAAGACTACCTAACATCTGCCAGATACTTATTTTTCTCAGGAATCACACCAGCAATAAGTAAATCATGCAAGGAGTTAACTTTTGAAGCGGTCAGAATCGCTAAAAAAAATCAAATGCCTATTATTTTTGATACGAATATTCGTAAAAAGCTCTGGAATAGTGAAGAAGAGATGCGCGATGTGCTAAATAAACTCGCAGCAGATGCCGATTATATTCTTCCAGGTCAAGAAGAAGGTAAAGCTTTAATCGGAACCGATGATCCAGAAAAAATAGCCGCATTTTATTTGGAGCAAAATCCTAATGCTGTTGTGATTGTAAAGCTTGGCGAAAAGGGCTGTTATTATGCAGCAAAAGAAGAAAACGGGTTCGTGAAAGGGTACAAAGCAGAAAAGGTAGTCGATCCTGTTGGAGCAGGTGATGGCTTTGCTGCAGGTTTTGTAAGCGGACTCGTCAAAGGGATCTCCCTACTGGAATCTCTAAAAATCGCCAATCTTGTCGGGGCCATTACTGTTCAAGCTGGCGGGGATGTAGAAGGGTATCCACGCGAAAAAGAATTACAAGGTATGCTTCAAGCATTTGAAAACCCTAATCAAGAGGAGGTTAACCGATAATGAGAAACACGATAGAATCTTTGCAAAACTCTCCGGTGATCGCTGTGATCCGCCGTCCGCCACAGGATAAAATGCTTGATATCGCTGAAGCCTTGCTGGCAGGTGGCGTCAAACATATGGAAATTACGATGGAAAAGCCAGAATCTGCTGATTTAATTCAGCAAGTCAAAGAGGAATTCGGTGATCGAGCTTTAGTAGGGGCCGGAACCGTGCTGGATGAACCATCTGCTGTTCGTGCGATTCATACAGGAGCAGACTTTATATTTTCTCCGAATTTGAATTGTGATGTAGTAAGAGCAGCCAAACGTTATGGTGTGACTTCGATACCCGGAGTCATGACGCCGACAGAAGTAGTTTCTGCGTATGAAGCCGGCGCCGATGTTGTGAAAATCTTTCCTGCTGCCACGCTCGGACCTGGTTATTTAAAAGAATTAAAAGGACCGCTCCCGCACATACCAATGATCCCGACCGGCGGAGTAAATGCGAGCAACATCCAGGAATTTATTGATAACGGTGCAGTAGCTGTTGGCGTGGGCGGCTCTTTAATGGACAAGCAAGCAATAGAAGAAGGAAATTTGGAGAAGCTGACCCAAAATGCAAAGACCCTTTTCTCTGGATTGAGATAAGAAAAGTAACGGTTATGATATGAAAAAAAGCACAGTATTCTTAAAAGGAGTACTGTGTTTTTCTGTGACGTCAGGAAGTATAGAATTTTTGACGGTTGACCTTATAAGAAAAAGCTAAGACTTCCACCATAAGGACTAAGCGGTAAGCCAAGTTTTTCTAACTTTAATAAGCAATAAGCTAAAAGAACCCCTGTTATATAAAGGTTTTAAGTATTTTTTTATTTAATTTTGAAAAATACTTGTCAACATACTTGTATTCTTTTATACTAGTATACAAGTAAAGCGAGAAGTTTTGGAGGCGCATACATGAATATTAGTACATTAACAAATAAAAATAATAAATCTATTCGAACAGAAGTGTACGCAAAACTCAGACAAGAAATTACGGGGTTGAAATTTGAACCTGGCAGGGCTATTAGTGAAAATGAAATATCAAAACTGTTACAAGTCAGTCGAACACCTGTTAGAGAAGCTTTTTTGAGGCTTTCCCAAGAAGATTTAATTACTGTTTATCCTCAAAAAACATCAACCGTTTCATTAATCGACCTCGATCATTTAGAAGAAACCAGGTTTATGCGGGAACACTTAGAGGTTGCGGTAACAAAATTAGCCTGTGAATTGTTTTCTGATGCAGAAATTGAAAAACTGAATAACACGATAAAACTTCAAAAGGAATGTATTGAAGAAAACAGAATGAAAGACTTTTACGGATTAGATGATCAATTTCATTCTATTATTTTTAAAGAATGTAATAAGTCAAGAACCTGGAATATTGTTCAAAATATGATGAGTATCAATTTCAGCAGAGTCCGCTTGCTTAGTTTATCTGAAAAACTAAACACAGATACAATTATTTCTCAACACGAAGAAATCGTACAAGCTATAAAAGAACGTGACGTGGTACAAGCAGAAAAAGTAGTTAGAAAGCATTTGAGCTTAGTAACGATAGATTACAAAGAACTCATAAAAAAGTTTCCCAGTTACTTTAAATAAATTTGTAAGCGGTTTAGAGTTGGCCGCTTAAATAACCAATAAATGAATGTCATTCGACTTAAAATGTAAACGCTTTTTGTAATCGGTTACTACTGAAGTAGCTTAAACTTCTGGAAAGGGGTATTTGATGGCGCAAGTGGTTGTACAAGCAGAAGAGTTGAAAGAACTCGTAATTCATAAACTAACCGCTGCAAACCTTCAAGAAGACCACGCAAAAGTGGTGGCTGATGTTTTAGTTCATGCAGATTTGCGTGGTGTTCATTCTCATGGAGTTTTAAGAACAGAGCATTACATTAAACGATTAAGTGAAGGGGGGATAAAGCCTAATAATTCTTTTAAGGTTGAATCAAAGGGTAGAGCCGGGGCGCTGTTTGACGGTGATCATGGTATGGGACATGTTATTACAAAAGAAGCGATGGACCATGCAATTTCTCTTTCTAAGGAAAATGGAATTGGAATGGTGGGTATCATTAACAGCAGCCATTGCGGAGCCCTTTCGTATTTTGCAGAACATGCAGCAAATCAAAATACGGTGAGTATGATTGTTACCCAAACAGATCGAGCAGTTGTTCCATTCGGCGGCGCTGAATCTTATTTTGGTACTAATCCATTGGCTTATGGATTTCCTGCAAAGAAACATCGCCCCATTATATTGGACATGGCTACAAGTAATGTAGCCCTTGGTAAAGTTCTTCATGCCAGGGAGAAAGGCCAATCCATACCAGAAAATTGGGGAGTAGACCAAGAAGGAGTTCCTGTTACAGACCCTTCGCAAGTAAAAAGTCTTTTGCCTGTTGGAGGACCAAAAGGATATGGTCTCGCTCTTATGGTTGATGTGTTATCAGGTGTCCTGACGGGGTCAGCTTTTGGGCCATCTATTACTACAATGTATGGAGATTACAATAAATACCGCAAGCTCGGGCATATGATCATCACTATTGATCCAGGTTTGTTTATTAATACAGACGAGTTTTTAACCGGCATAGATAGCATGATAGATGAGCTGCACGAGTTAGAACCAGCTAAGAATTTTAATAAGGTTCTTGTTCCAGGAGAGCCTGAACAATTAAAAGAAGAAGAATACTTGAAAAATGGAATACCCGTTGAACAAAGTATTTTTAATTTTTTAAATCAATAAAATATAAACCACTTATTTATGACACAACATCGGTAGTAACGGCTTTAAGACTGGTCGTTAATACAATAAATAATAAAAAGGGGGATGTTGACCAATGAAAAAGATTCTTTGGTTTGCATTGTTAGCTATGTTTTTAATGGTTATGAGTGCATGTGGAGAAGATACTTCAGAGGAAGAAACAGATCAATCAGCTGAAGGATCAAATGAGGATGCAGAAAGTGATTCAGGTGAGCAAATAACTTGGAAACTAGGTCACTTATCAAATGAGGAACATTCTTGGCATCAAACGGCGGTGAAATTTGCCGAATTAGTAGATGAAAAAACAGACGGTCAGTTGCAAATTGAAATCTATCCTAATGAGCAGCTCGGTAGTGAAACAGATGTTATCGACAGTATTCAAGCAGGTACTGCAGATATGACGATGACAGGTGAGTCCATGGCAAACTGGGCTCCTGAAACCGCTATGATGGGTATTCCTTATGGTATTACAAGTGAAGACCATCTACAAACAGTAGTTGAAGGAGAAATTGGTGAAGAAATTGAGGGCATTGTAAAAAATGATGTAGGACTTACTCCTTTGTATTATCATGTCAGAGCACCACGGAACTTAACTTCTAATGAACCAATTAACTCTCCGGAAGATTTGAATGGGTTCAAAATGCGAGTACCAAACGTTCCAATCTTTATGGATGCATGGTCAGAAGCTGGTGCAAGCCCGCAAACTATGGCATTCAGTGAGGTATTTACAGGGCTGCAGCAAGGAGTAATTGACGGCCAGGAAAACCCTGTCGACCTTATTCATAGTGCTGGATTTTATGAGGTACAAGAATATGTGAATGAAACCGAACACGTTTATGGCTGGGTATATGTTGTTGTCGGTAATGAGCAATTCAATGCTTTAGATGAAGATATGCAGGATGCGGTAATGGAAGCAGCAGAAGAAGTACAAAGCTACGCACAAGAGCTTTATGAAGAAGACACTGAGGAATATACGCAATTGTTGAAAGATGAAGGCATGACATTTAATGATGAAGTTGATCAAGAAGCATTTGCAGAAGCTATGAGACCTGCAATTGAGGAAAACTTATCAGAAGAACAGCTTGATCTATATGAAAGAATTGTAGAAGCTGGAGAATGATTTTAGCTGTACAGGTTGGGAGGGAAAGGTGGGAATACGCGCACTTTCCCTTCCCCCTCTGTTTATATCCATTGCAGATTTTTCAGGATGCCCCCCTGGAAAGATCAGGGAGAAGTGGTTCTTGAAAATTTGATCTTTTACTACAGGGACACCGTGAAAAATCCGTAATTGAATCAATGTCTTACCTTTGACACGGAAAGATTTCTAATAGGAAAACATGACAAATCAAGAGGGGAATAGGTATGCTGATTTTTAATCTCTTAACTAAACTTAATAAAGTGTTCACATTGCTTTTTTTCACAGCCTTGATTGTTGTTGTGCTTCTGCAAATTACGTCAAGATTCACACCCATTTCATTTATGTGGACAGAAGAACTGTCAAGGTTTTTATTTATTTTTGCCATTGCTTTTGGTGCGCCGGTGGCAATGGAAAGACGAGAATTTGTGCGAGTTGATATATTCGTTAATCTTCTGCCTTCCAAAGTGAAAAAATATTATGATGGTGCCGTTTACCTTTTGTTAGGAGCGTTTAGTATATTCTTAATCTATTATGCTTATGAGTTTGCTCTAATTGGAAACATGAAAACTTCCGCAACATTGGCTGTACAGATGTCTTATATATATGGAGTTATGATCATTAGTTTTGCGTTTATAGGGATTTACAGCTTGTTGAATGTATATAAGCTGATGACTGGTAGGGAGACAGAGGAAGGAGGGGTGGAGCAATGATGGCTTTCATGCTATTTATTTCATTTATTGTGTTCATATTTTTAGGTGTGCCAATTGCTTTTAGCTTAGGGCTTTCATCGTTAATTTATATTCTTATAATGGATATTCCGTTAAATATAATGGTTCAAAAAATGTTTGAAGGTATCAACTCATTTGTTCTCTTATGTATCCCGGGATTTATTTTGGCTGGAAATCTGATGAATGCAGGCGGGATTACGAGCCGTATTATCGACTTTACGAATAAAATTGTTGGTCATATTCGTGGAGGTTTAGGGCTGGCCAACGTCGGTTCTTCGATGGGGTTTGCTGGTATTTCCGGTACGGCTCTGGCGGATACAGCGAGTATCGGGTCGGTCATGATTCCAGCGATGAAAAGAGAAGGCTATGATGGTCCATTTGCTGTTGCCGTTACTTCTTCTTCGTCTACGGTCGGTCCAATCATACCGCCTTCATTACCGATGATTATTGTTGGTACGTTAGCAACTGTATCGATTGGTGATTTATTTTTAGCAGGGGCCGTTCCAGGCATTTTATTAGGGCTGAGCTTAATGCTTCTCACCTATATCATATCTGTCATAAAAGGCTATCCTAAAGGAGAACGGCAAAAATTATCTGTCATTATAAAAGCATTTCCTGGAGCCTTTTGGGCACTAATGATGACCGTTGTTATTTTAGTGGGGATATTAAGCGGCATTTTTACTCCGACAGAAGCTGCGATTATTGCAGTGGTTTATGCTCTAATAGTAGGATTGTTCATTTACCGGGATTTGAAAATAACGCTCATTCCTAAAATTATGGTGGATTCAATGGTCAGCACCGCAGGAATAATGCTGCTTGTAGGATTTGCAAACTTATATGGCTGGATCCTTGTAAGTGAACAAATTCCACAGTTA
This sequence comes from Alteribacillus bidgolensis, assembly GCF_002886255.1. NCBI lineage: Bacteria > Bacillati > Bacillota > Bacilli > Caryophanales > Bacillaceae > Alteribacillus > Alteribacillus bidgolensis. The sequence continues at coordinate 2,338,156 of NZ_KZ614149.1, read as the reverse complement.
GTTGCTGACACGATTCTTTCTATTTCAGGAAATGCAATCGTTGTTATACTGCTGTTGAACTTGCTGTTGTTATTTATTGGAACATTCATGGAAACCATTGCAGCTTTAGTCATTTTATTCCCTGTATTGCTGCCTGTCGCCACGCAGATAGGAATGGATCCCATTCAGTTTGGGGTCATGATGGTCCTTAACCTTATGATTGGTCTTTCCACACCACCTGTAGGGGTATGTTTATTTGTTGCTTCCAATATAGGGAGAGTATCTTTGGTTCGAGCGTCTATTGCCCTTTTGCCATTTTTAGCTGTAAGTTTAATCGTTTTGTTATTGGTCAGCTTTATACCTGAGATTACCCTGTTTTTACCTAATTTATTAGACTCATAGGAGTGATGATATGAAAGCGATCCAAGTACTCGAACCTGGTCAATTACACATTACCGAGACCAATGAGCCAAAAAAACCTGAAGGTAAAGAAGTCAGAGTGAAAGTAAAAAGAATGGGGATCTGCGGATCAGATATGCATATTCTTCATGGCGAGAACCCATTTGCTACGTATCCTCGTATTATTGGCCATGAAGTAGCGGGCGAAGTCGAAGAAATAGGAAGTGATGTTTCTTCCGTTGCTGCGGGAGATAAAGTAGTTTTGGAACCAATCGCTTACTGTGGTGAATGTTATGCTTGCCGGAATAGAAGACCTAACGTGTGTGAAAGTATTAAAGTCTATGGTGTTCACCTTGATGGCGGCAGCCAGGAATATATAAATGTACCTGAAGAAGCTCTTCATCGGGTGAATCCGGATCTGGACTGGTCGGAAATTGTGTTAATAGAGCCATTTACCATAGGTGCGCAAGCCATATACCGAGGACAAGTACAAAAAGATGATATCGTTTTTATCATTGGAGCAGGTCCAATTGGTTTATGCTGCTTAAAAATGGCGAAAGAAGCAGGCGCCAAGGTCATTATTTCTGATTTTAATAAGGAACGTTTGCAGTTTGCTGAAAAATGGGGAGCGGATGTACGGATTCACCCAGGAGAACAAGATGTTGAGCAAACCATTCAAGATTGGACGAATGGAATGGGAGCCAATGTGGTCCTTGATGCAGTCGGAACGCCGCAAACGTTTGAACAATCTGTAAAAATAGCGTCCACTGCTGGCTGCGTTGTTTTACTTGGGTTCGATGGAACACCTTCTTCCATTCCACAAGTAGAAATTACTAAAAAAGAGCTGACGGTTTGTGGTTCTAGACTGCAAACGTATCGCTTTCCTGTTGTTATTGATCTTTTTAACACCAAGAGCTTCGATGTTAAAGAGCTTGTTAGCCATGAATTTGAATTAAAAGATGCAGAAAAGGCTTTTCAATTAATGGAGGATCATCCAGAAAAAGTGAGAAAAGTTGTTATAAAAATATAGTTTACACTGGGGTGAACACTATGCAAATGGTTTTTAGATGGTATGGGGAAAACAATGATAGTGTATCATTGAACCATATTAACCAAATTCCAGGAGTTTCCGGCGTTGTTTGGGCATTTCACCATAAACAGCCTGGAGAAAAATGGGGACTATCAGAGATTCTGAAAGAAAAGGAGCATATAGAATCAAAAGGACTAAATATTGATGTTGTTGAAAGTGTGAACATTCACGAAGATATTAAGCTAGGGTTACCAACTAGAGATCAATATATAGATAATTATAAGGAAACTATTCGTAATCTGGCAGAAGCAGGAGTGAAAGTGATTTGCTACAACTTCATGCCTGTGTTTGACTGGATCAGAACCGACTTAAGAAAAGAAATGGAAGATGGTTCTACTGCTTTATTTTATGAAAACGATAAGATAAACAATATAACACCAGAAGAACTCATTAGAAAAGTTACGGAAAACCCAGAATTTACAATGCCCGGTTGGGAGCCAGAGAGGCTGGAGCACATTCAATCATTAATTAATCAATATAAAGGTGTGACAGCGGAAGATTTACGTGAAAATTTACGTTACTTCCTAGAACGAGTAATACCTGTATGTAAGGAATGCGATGTTCGTATGGCCATTCACCCGGACGATCCACCTTGGTCTGTTTTTAACCTGCCAAGAATCGTTTCTACTCAAGATGATCTTCAAAAGCTGGTTTCGTTGGTGGACAGTGAATGTAATGGATTGACGCTTTGCAGCGGTGCGCTCGGAGCCCATCCTGATAATGATATTCCTAAGATGATTTATGATTTTAAAGATAGAATTCATTTTGCGCATGTTCGAAATGTAAGGCGTTATGACAATGGAGACTTTATTGAAACCTCTCATCGTGCAGAGGATGGGTCCGTTGATATTGTAAAAGTGATACAAGCTTATCACGATATTGGTTATAAAGGCTATATCCGCCCGGACCACGGCCGGCACCTTTGGGGTGAAGAATGTCGTCCAGGATATGGGTTGTATGACAGAGCACTTGGTATTATGTATATGCACGGAATTTGGGATACTATGGAGAAAGGCGGTTCTTAAATGTTTCCATTTCATTCTAACTTAAAAGGGAAAGTTGCCATTGTTACTGGCGGAGGCGGAGTTTTGTGCGGTGATATGGCGAAAGAGCTAGCAAGACAAGGAGTGAAAGTCGCGGTACTCAGCAGAAAGCTTGAAAATGCTCAAAAAGTAACAGATGAAATTGAAAAAGACGGAGGCGAAGCGTTAGCTGTTTCTTGTGATGTGTTGGATAAAGAAAGCATTAAAGAGGCAGAAGCGTATGTACGAAAACATTACGAATCCTATGATATATTAATTAATGGAGCTGGAGGCAATCACCCTGACGCAGCGACAACAGAGGAGTATTTCCTTAAAGAACATCTTGAAAATGATGATGTAAAAACATTTTTTGACTTAACAGAAGAAGGATTGAAGCATGTTTTCCATTTAAACTATATTGGTGCCGTTCTTTCTACTCAAGTATTTATGAAAGGAATGCTGAATAAAGACAGTGCTTCGGTAATTAATATTTCTTCGATGAGTGCACCAAGCCCGATGACGAAAGTATTGTCGTACAGTTCAGCCAAAGCGGGAATTGATAACTTCACCCAATGGCTTGCTGTTCATATGGCAAAGGAAAATATTCGATGCAATGCGATTGCGCCCGGTTTCTTTTTGACATCACAAAATCATAATTTGCTATTAAATGAAGATGGTTCGTTGACAGAACGTTCTAACAAGATTATAAGCCACACACCAATGGAACGATTTGGGAAACCAGAAGATCTATTAGGAACATTACTATGGCTTGTAGATGATAACATGTCCGGGTTTGTTAATGGTGTTACGATTCCAGTAGACGGTGGATTTATGGCTTATTCTGGTGTGTGATATTAAATTTTCACATACAAAATCCATTATAATCAACTCCCTTGCCAAAATGGCAGGGAGTTTTAATTTTGACGAGATTTTCTTTTCTTATTAAAAGCAAATCCAAAGGTGTTTTGATATGATTATTTTTGGGCTTCTTTTCAAGCATTTAGGGTATATTGGTAAAGAATATAAAAACACTGACACAAAAAGGCAGTGAAAAAAGAGGCAGAGGAGACCTATGATTGGTTGTCTATGTTTACACGGTTTTACAGGATCACCCTGGGAGTTAGAGCCATTGGCAGATCGGCTAAGGCAAGAGTATAAGTGGCTGGTGTATACTCCGGTGCTGCCAGGCCATGATCAACATGAAAATTTAAAGGAAGCTTCTTATAAAACGTGGATATATAAAGCTGATCTTGCAGCAAGCGAATTATTTGTCCATTGTGAAAAAGTCTTTGTCATTGGTTTTTCAATGGGTGGAATGCTCGCCAGTTACATAGCTGCACGTTACCCTGTATCAAGGGTAGTATTATTAAGTGCTGCTGCTCAATACATTGGAGCTGGACAGCTCGTGAAAGATATGGGTGTGATGCTTGAAACAGGCGTGAAAGGAGAAATGAAAAAGCATCCATGGTATCCGATTTTTAATGACAAAATTCACACACCGATCCAGGCAGTGGTAGAATTCCGAAAAGCCGTTAAAGCAGTGACCCCGTTTTTAAAAGACATCAAAGTGCCTGTGTTTATTGGCCAAGGAGTACAGGATGGTTTAGTGCCTAGAAGAAGCGCCGAATTTTTACATGAAAAAATCGAGACACCCTTGAAACAGCTTCATTTTTATGAACAATCCAAACATTTTCTCTGCCATGGAGAAAACAGCGCGCAAGTAATTGAAGACGTGGAGACATTTTTACTTTCTGCATCACCTGCACAGCAAGTAGTATGGAAAAGTGCTGATTGAAAATAATAATAAATGGATAGGAAGAGAGAGAAAGGGGAAAGTGTATCATGAAAATTGTACCGCCAAAACCATTTACATTTGAGGGAGGAAAACGTGCGGTATTGTTATTGCATGCATTTACCGGCTCATCCGCGGATGTACGCATGTTAGGGCGCTATTTACAAAAAAGAGGATATACGTGTCATGCCCCTATTTATCAAGGTCATGGCGTTCCTCCGGAAGAATTGATGGAAACAGAGCATTTTGACTGGTGGCAGGATGTCGAACGAGCCTGGCAAAAACTAAAAAATGACGGCTATGAAGAAATCGCCGTTGCTGGTTTGTCTTTAGGTGGTTTAATGACGTTAAAAGTCGCTTACACTTATCAAGTAAAGGGGATTGTTCCTATGTGCGCCCCTATGATCACATCAGACAACAAAGAACGTTTGTATAAGGGAGTCTTACAATACGCAAAAGAGTATAAGCAGCTTGAAAAAAAAGATGATGAACAAATAGAAAAAGAGATGGAAGTATTTAGACAGCTCCCGCTGGATACACTCACGTCTGTTAATGATTTGATCGAAGAGGTGCGTGACTCGCTCGACATGATTTATGCCCCTGCGTTTGTTGTCCAAGCAGAGCAGGATGACATGGTGCAGCCAAAAAGCGCTGAAATTATTCATGAGGAAATTTCTTCTGATAAGAAAGAATTAAAATGGTATGAAGAATCTGGTCATGTTATTACGATGGATAAAGAAAGAGAACAGCTTCAAGAAGATATCTACCAGTTTTTAGAACAGCTTGATTGGGAAACAGATAAGTAAGATTTAGTATATATAGCAGTGAAAGGAGATGAAAAAGTTGGACCAAGAAAAAAGGCAGCAATTATTGCAGTATATGAAAGAAGAAGCAGTAAAACCTATGTCTGTTAGTGAGATACAAGAAGAAATGGACATGAATGGTTCAGAAGAAACAAAAGCATTAATGAAGGTCCTTAATGAGTTGGAGGAAGAGGGAGACATTGTCCGCACGCGCAGCAACCGTTACGGGATTCCGGAAAAAATGAATTTATTAAAAGGGAAGGTGCAAAGCCACCAGCGCGGTTTTGCTTTTATACTGCCCGAAAATAAAGACGAAGACGATGTATTCGTTCCAGCTGGTGATTTAAATGGAGCAATGAATCGAGACACAGTTCTTGTCCGTGTTCACCGAAAGTCATCAGGGTCCAAACCAGAAGGAGCCATCGTCCGCATCTTAGAACGGGGCACTTCGAAAATTGTTGGTACCTATGTAGATAATCGTTCTTACGGTTTTGTTGAAGTCGATGATAAACATATTACCAATGACATTTTTATTCCGCAGGATGCAGAAAATGGTGCCGTCGACGGCCATAAAGTGGTCGTGGAAATCACCAAGTATCCAGAAGGGCGTTTTAGTGCAGAAGGAAAAGTGGTCAATATCCTCGGACACAAAAATGACCCTGGTGTTGATATTTTATCCATTATTCATAAACACGGACTTCCAGGCGATTTTCCTGAAGAAGCCATCAATCATGCTCACAGTGTGCCAGATCAAATTAATCCCGAAGAAATCGCTAACCGCCGGGACTTGCGTGAAGAAACCATTGTAACCATTGACGGGGCCGATGCTAAGGACCTTGACGACGCGGTCCAAGTGAAAAAACTCGATAATGGCAATTATCTTCTCGGTGTTCATATCGCCGATGTCAGCTATTATGTGGAAGAAGGTTCACCGATTGATGAAGAAGCGTTTGAACGAGGCACCAGTGTATATTTAGTGGATAGAGTTATTCCAATGATTCCTCACCGTCTTTCAAATGGGATTTGCAGCTTGAATCCTAAGGTCGATCGTTTAACCCTTTCTTGTGAAATGGAAATTAACGAAAAAGGGGAAGTCGTGAACCACGATATATTCCAAAGCGTCATTCGAACGAATGAACGAATGACGTATACGGATGTACGACTGATTTTAGAAGAAAACGATGAAGAAACACGAGAAAAATACAAAGAACTCGTTCCATTTTTTGAGCTGATGGAAGAGCTTGCAGCTATCTTAAGAAAGAAACGCTTCAGCCGTGGAGCCATTGATTTTGACTTTAAAGAAGCCAGCGTAAAAGTGGATGAAGATGGTAATCCGATCGACATTGTACTGCTTGATCGTTCGGTAGCGGAGCGGCTTATTGAAGAATTTATGCTTGCAGCAAATGAAACAGTTGCCGAGCATTTTCACTGGATGAAAGTTCCATTTGTGTACAGAATTCACGAAGATCCGGATTCTGAAAAGCTGGAACGGTTTTTAGAATTTGTTACGAACTTCGGGTATGTGGTGAAAGGAAGCGCCAATACCGTTCATCCAAGCGCTCTGCAAAAAGTGCTCGATGAAGTAAAAGGCGAGCCGGAAGAAGCAGTTATTAATACGGTATTGCTTCGCTCCATGCAGCAAGCAAAATATGACCCGGAAAACGTCGGTCACTTTGGTCTTGCTTCTGAGTTTTATACTCATTTTACGTCCCCCATTCGGCGCTATCCCGATTTAATCGTCCACCGATTGATTCGAGAGTATTTAGTTAAGAAAAATATGGATGGAAAAACACAGTCTGAATGGAAAGAAAAGCTTCCAGACATTACCCGGCACGCCTCAGAAATGGAGCGCCGCGCGGTAGATGCAGAACGTGAAGTAGATGATTTGAAGAAAGCACAGTATATGGAAGACAAGGTCGGAGAAGAATTCACCGGATTTATAAGCGGAGCAGCCAATTTTGGTTTATTCGTAGAACTCGAAAATACGATTGAAGGCATGGTGCACATTAGTTATCTCACCGATGATTATTACCATTTCGATGAAAAACAGTATGCATTAATCGGGGAGCGAACAGCTAATATTTTCAGAATCGGTGATGAAGTAGAGGTCCGTGTAATCAACGTGAACGTAGAAGAGCATGATATCGACTTTGAAATTGTCGGCATGAAAGGCTCTAAAAAACGTACCCGAAAAGACCGTCCTAAAGTAATCGAAGGCGGAAAACGCTCCAATGGTAAAAAAGGAAGTAAACAGAGTGAAAATGGACCAAAAGCGAAAAAAGGCCGGCAAAAAGGAAAAAATAAAAATCGCAAGAATAAGCCCTTTTATGAAAATGTCTCTAAGAAAAAAAGCAAGAAAAAATAGTAATATGGGGAGAGCGGCTGCTTATATGAATGACAAGGAAGCAAGCAGTCCTCTCCTCGAGACAGTCGCTGTGTATTGACGCTGTTTCACTTCTTTTGCTACTATAAGAGGATGATAGCGACTTTTCACAGAGCACAGAGAGAATTCTCTGTCATCTGTCATAGGAAGAAAGGTGTTCGGGAGATGGCAGTAAAAACGGAAGGAAGAGTTCTAGCACAAAACAAAAAAGCCCGCCACGATTATTTTATCGAGGAAACGCATGAAGCGGGAATCGTACTAAAAGGGACCGAAATCAAGGCAATCCGTGCCGGACGAGTTAATATAAAGGATAGTTTTGCAAGAATAGAACATGGGGAATTGTTTTTGCATAATGCGCATATAAGCCACTATGAGCAAGGCAATCAGTTTAACCATGATCCTTTGCGCACACGAAAACTACTGCTTCACCGCCGCGAGATCAATAAATTGATCGGGAAAAGCCAGCAAGCCGGCTACTCGATTGTACCGCTCAAAGTGTACATTAAAAATGGTGTAGCGAAAGTGCTGATCGGGCTTGCTAAAGGTAAAAAGAAATATGACAAGCGTGAAGCACTGAAACAAAAAGATGCAAAACGCGATATGGAGCGCGCGATCCGGCGTGAAATGAAAGGCGAATAAAAAATGTTTGCATAGGGAAGAGAATGTGTTATAATAAAATGTCCAAAGGGAAAAAAGAATATTTCTCTTCCTATTCCAAATGGGGACGACACGGCTTCGACAGGGATAGGTCGAGCTTAAGTAGCGAGTCGAGCTAGGCAGTCTCGTAAAAGGCCTGCGCCAATAATAACTGGCAAATCTAACGAAAACCTCGCAGTAGCTGCGTAAGTAGTTACCTGCGGATCCCGCTCTCCATCGCCCATGTGGAGTGACCGGGGTCTCACTAATCAGTGGGCTACGCTGTCCGGCCGCCGTCTGAGGCCGGCAGAAGAGACCAATCAGACTAGCCTTGCAGCGGCCCGTCACTAGGCCAATGCAACGGCGAATCATAATATAGTGACTACACTCGTAGAAGCTTAAGTGGCGATGTCTCTGGACGTGGGTTCGATTCCCACCGTCTCCACCATACATAATCTGGATATTGAATATACGTCAAAATGTGACTTTAAGATAAGATTAATAAATAGTAATTTTCATTAAAAGTGCAAACAATAATTTTACGAGCTAAACGCATTGGTTTTCACAACTAAGAACCAATGCGTTTTTTCGGCTCAATTATATATGTTTAGGTTTAATAATATTTGTTCTAAATCAAATATTGGGGGTGGGGAGCTATTAGCTCCTGCCGCTTTATCCTACTTGAATGAGTTGTACTTTCATCTGATGATGTAATAATACACGCTTTCTTAATCGATCATATCGTTACATTGCGTTTGATCACAATAGGGTCATTGGTATATCCAAAGGTAAAGCTATTCATCCATTTCAGTCTGCCAGGTCTTCAAGGTTTCAATCGCTTTTATAAATTCTTTGATCCCCGACTCTTCCACCAACTGATAAAAGTCATAGAGTCCTTGCTTCACTCTTCCCATCTTTTGATCCATCACCTTTTGGCCTCTACAAACCAGGATCAAAAGGCTTCTTTGAGCTGAAAACAGCAGACTTAAACGCATAGCTCATATCCATGACGACGCTTTCCACGTTGGTGCCTCTTTTCTGTAGATAGTTTTTCACCGTTTTGACTGAACGGTCTCGAAGAATATCTAGTGTGGTTCTTCGGTCTTTCCATTGGCAATGATGACTTGATATTTCCCCTTATTCGTGTCCCCCTTTATATCAATGGCGATCACTTCGGGTAATTCTTTTACTTTTTTGGGCATAGGAGTAGAAATAGAATCCAACTCGAAGAAGTATGAAACTGTCGAGCTGTATCTTTGAAATTTTTTCCATCAATAACACGAAGCCCAATCGCTTGATTCCACTCCACCGAATGCCGCTGATAACGCTCTACAACACGACTTGATTCGGGAAATTGTTTACCACAAGAACAAACATAACGACGCTTTCGATAAAAACAAATAAGTGGTTGGTTCGAACATCTTAAGATGTTGGATTTTTTGGATACGATAATCAAATCGACTGATCGATGAATTCTGATAATTCATCCAAGATTACGGAGAAGGAAACGTGACTGCAAAAGTACTTCAAAAGTGATTCTTGGGTCTTCCCTCTTCAATGTTTCGTTAGCACACTTAAACCAGTCCAATATCAAAAAGGTTACTCGTTATTTGCTTTAATGATTTTATGTCATCATAAATCCTTCCACAGTACTAAGTAAAAAAACTCTAGAATAAAATATATAGACATTTATTCTCATGGAAGTGATAATAATATGAACAGTTATATTGCTAAAGACAGTGATACATTAAGAAGTATCGCTAAAAAACTGCGTTTAGATCTAGACCTACTTATGGCTGCCAATCCTCAAATTTTAAATCCCGATCATGACATTACCGGACAAAAAGTAAAATTAAGGCCACCGATAAATATTCCTATCTGTAAACCCTTGGCCCCGTCAACTGATCAAAAACACTGGATTCCCTTAACGTCTTTAGAAAAAATGGCGAAAAACGAATATGACGTGATTATAGTAGGGACCGGAGCAGGAGGGCCAGCCACTTTGTGGAGACTGTGTGAACAGTGGAAAAGGGAAGAAAAGCGAATAGGTATAATTGAAAGAGGAGATCTACTGACATCCACTCATGCACTTAATGTTCCAACGATGAATGCAACAAGAAAAACTGATTTATACAAAAACATAGGATACTCGCTTGGAAAGTACTTTACCCATTTTCCAGGGGCAACGGAAGTTTTTGCTCTAGGAGGAAGAACTTTGTTCTGGTCGGGCAATTCTCCTCGTTTACATCCTATCGACATGGCAAAGGGCCCTGTCACTTACAAAGAATTACTCCCATATTACAATATTGCTGAACGAGTTATGAACGTTACGAAAGAGTATACGAAAGATTCAATGATTACTACAAAGATGCTCGAAATCCTGAGAAGCAGTGGTTTCCCTGATGCAATGGAAATGCCGATGGCTGTCGATCTTTCAGGAACAAAATTTGGCCAGGTTCATTCTGACGCGTTTTTTAGTGCGATTTCGTTTCTTGCGATGGCCTTAAATCAAAGGCCATTTGACTTAGCTGTTAGAGCACGCGCCGTCGAAATCTATAGGGAAAATGAAAGAGCAACAGGTATTCGAGTGATGTCTCCTGAAAAAAAATCTTATGTTATAAAAGCAAAGAATATTGTCCTATCGGCTAGTACATGGGAAACTCCTCGTCTTCTTTTGAATTCTGGTATTAAAGAAAGATCTATCGGTCATTATTTAATGAATCATTCAAAAGTTGTAGCAACACCAAAAGTTAACAGAGATGATTTTCCAGAGATGCTAGGAACACTCGCTACTCTTATCCCCCGCAAGAAAAAGCGTCCCTATCAAATAACTGTTTACGGCCCTGAACTTGAAAGGTATATGTGGTATTCGGCTTATGAAGAGAAACCTGTATTAAAAGATTTTAAAATTGGCATTGAAGCCTTAGGTATTGTAGAACCTCGTTTTGAAAACCATATTTCTCTCGATCCAAATAGAGTGGATGCATATGGGGTACCAGAAATAAAAGTTCATTTTTCCTATAGTGAAAAGGATATGGAGATTATAATAAAAATGATGAACGGGGTAAATCACGTGATATCCGGTATAGGAGAATCAATGACTATAAAAAATGAAAAATCTGACCTATGTTTATGGGTACCCGGAGACGATTACCATGAAATGGGGACTTGCCGTATGGGGAATGATCCTTTAACATCTGTAACCAACCGTTATGGTCAAATACATAGAATACCTAATTTATATGTGGCAGACAATAGTGTTTTACCATTTAGCGGAGCCGCTAATCCTACATTAACAACAATTTCATTAGCCATTCGTACGGCAGATTATATAATTAATCAATTAAGATAATGGTCTAGATCTATTCTAATATTTAACATGGTATCGGATAACCTCTAGTTTTTAGAAACAAAAAGATATGTATGGTATATAAGGAAAGTAACGTTGCCAAATATGTTTTTCCTGTTCCGAGACCTCCATATGAAAATCAAGTTTTCTTTACGTGCACAGAAAAAGTCTTTCTTCCTTGATGAGAAGGCTTTTTCTAATGGACTTTTCGGATCGGGTATTCAGTACTCTTTCGAAAGAGTTGAAACATAAAATTTTCTATGAAAACGCTTTGAAAACTTATGATTTCAATCGGTAGAAAGGAGAGAGAAAAAGTGAGTGAATTAAAAAGAGTAAACGTGTGTTCAGCAGAGGATTTAAAACCTGGACAACGACAGTTAGTAAAAGCTGATAGATCAGAAACTGCTATTTTAAATATAAATGGTCAGTTATATGCTGTTCGAAATAAATGTCCACATCAGGGCAGCACCACGGGTTAATATAATTAAGACATCGTGTAAATAACCAGGTTTTATAAAGTGGAAGTTGAGAAGATAGGGTATATTTATGAAAGAATTTACTTGAGTTATCAAAAAATGCCAATCATCTCGTTATTTCCATATAAGATGACTGGCATTTTTATCAAAGAATATTTTCTTATTTTGCTTTCTTATCCTTATTTATAATTTTTTTAGTTGTTTCTAAGGGGTAAAGTGTTTGATTTGATAACTTATTATCTTTTTTTCTTTAATAATGGCATAGCTCATAAATACCATAAGAATATAGAATGGGAATGTAACAGCAATAATTACATTTTGCATAGCCTCAGGACCGCCGCTCATTAGCAGGACTATAAATCTAGCTTGCTTTAGTTTTCATATCATTAACTTCTTGTTTCTTTATCTCACCTTTTAAATCTTTAATAATTGTTACATTCATTAATACCATAAAGAAGATAAACGGGAAAGTAGTTACAATAGCAACACTTTGTACAGTGGAAAGCCCTCCACTTACAAGTAAAGCAACTGCTCCAATAGCTATTAAAACTCCCCAAACCATCTTAATTTTGTTAGAAGGATTTAAAACACCATTTTTACAATACATACTTAATGTAAAAGTTGCTGAATCTGCAGATGTAACAAAGAAAGTTATTAGTAAAAGAGCTGCTATTACACTTAGTAATGAACCACCAGGTAAATAATCTAAAAATGCATACATAGCAAACGTAACATCTTGAGAAACGGTGTCAGCTAAACCAGTATGATTTAATTCTTGAATCATGTGTAGAGCACCGCCTCCAAAAATGGAGAACCATAAAAAGCTTAAAACAGATGGAACGATAAAGACACCAATAACAAATTCTTTGATTGTTCTTCCTTTTGAAATACGAGCAATAAATCCTCCAACAAAAGGAGTCCACGCAACCCACCATGCCCAATAAAAGATTGTCCATGATTCAATCCAGCTTGTTGCCTCTTCGTTAGATGTTCCTAAGCGCAAACTCATTGGGATAAGATCTGATATATACATTCCTGTTGTGTTTATAAAGATATTAAGAATTTTAATCGTTGGACCAATTAAAAGTACCAAGGCCATCAATAAAAAAAAGAAAGTAAAGTTTACGTTTGATAAATATTTGATTCCACGGTCCAACCCTGTAGAGGCTGAGATTAAAAATAATCCAGTCGCGATTCCAATTGTTAAAATTTGAGTGGTTAGCGTATTTGGGATTCCCCATAAAAAGTTAAGACCACTTGTTACCTGTAGAGCCGTCATTCCTAAAACAACAGAAGTATTTAAAGCTGTCATAAATGCAGAATAACCATCAATACTCTTCCCGATAGGTCCATAAATTTTGTCTCCTAATATAGGATAAAAAGTTGAGCTTATTAAGCCAGGAAGCTTTTTTCGAAATTGAAAATATGCTACGCATAATGCAACGAAACCGAAAATGGCCCATGCGCCAAGTCCCCAATGTAAAAACGTATATTTCATTGCAACATCAACAGGTGCAGAGGTTTCTTGACCAAGTGGTGGATCTACAAAATGCATCACAGGCTCTGCTACACCATAAAAAATCAAACCAACACCAATACCTGCACTAAATAGCATAGCAAGCCAAGTTACTGTACTATAAGATGGTCTGTCATTATCATCACCTAATCGAATTGCACCAAATTTTGAAAATGCCAAATAAATACAAAATGCTAAAAAAAAGAAACATACTAAAATAATAAACCACCCAAAATAACTAAGAATAAAAGTTAAAGAAGCTGAAAATACCTTATTTAACAAATCAGTAAAGAAAATACCAAGCATGATAAAGATAAACGTTAAAGAAACAGACGTTATGAAAACGCTATTATTTTTAAACAAATAAATTCACTCCTTCAAATTAAATAACAGATTGTTTGAGCACAACTTCCGGGTTAAATTGAAAAGCTTGTTCTTTTAAATTGTCTACTAAATCCTGTGCTTTTACTTTCGGAAACCCTGCAATATCATAGATATATTTTTCTGGATACAGTGCAGCCAATTGTCCACCGAGCTGGGGCATACTTTCGATCTACTGGTGCAGTTGAGCTTTAATGTTTAACTAGATGGGTTAAGGATAAATAGAATAAATTGTTTATTTTAAATAAAACAATTTATTGTTAGCGCTTTCAAATATGAATGGATATGCCCGGAATACATATCAATTCATAAATTTTAAGCGAAATAAATCACGATTTTATGAAGATCGTGATCATAATGATTGAATGAATGTATAGTATCATAGTTGAATATAGTAAACAACTTTTAATTTATGTATATTTTAAAAGTTAAGTGTCTTTACACAAGTATATATATAACCTGTTTAAAATACCGAACTATTACTATTAATATCGTCGAATATCGTCGATTTTCGTTTTTCGTTTTTCGTTGTCTGTTGCATACATCAGAATTGGAAATTAACTTTATAGAAATGTCGATGTTGTTGGTTAAGTGGCGGCATGGGATGTCAATCCACGAAAAAATCAATTGGTACGCTTGTTACTGCTGCTTAAGATGAATAAGAAAATTATCTAATTTATCAGGGTTATAATCGAAAAATTAGGCTTTTTTATACTCGGATTTTAACGTAGTAAATCCACAGGTTCTTAAATATAATTTAACGCATTTCTATAATAAAAGATTGCGCCCTTTCCTTAATTTATTCTTTGTATTTATATTAAGTTGAACTCTTTTAAAAATGCTTGGAAAGCTTCAGTTCGTAAAACATCTTTTCGATGAATAAAGATAGTTGATACTCTGGCATATTGCTTAGGCATCGAGTAGAATTGGAGATTGTCTTTATAGTGAAGGTTGTCGACATAGTATTTAGATAACAGCGAAACACCCAAACCGGCTTTTAAACAGCCAAAAAGGCCTTCCAGCGTAGAAAATTCCATGATTTTTTTAGGGAAAATTCCTTCTGCTTCAAGCCATGTTTCTAACTGTTTTCGATAAATGCAACCTGGTTTTAACGTGAGGAGTGTTCTTTGATTGATATCTTGAAAGGTTTCTAAAACAGCATGATTTGAATCGGAAACTAAAATCACCTCTTCTTCGACAAACGGTTGTGCACACAGGGCAGGATGGTTGACAGGACCAGCTACAAAAGCACCATCCAGTTGGTAATCCAATATGTCGTTGATCAGTTTTTCAGTAGTACTGGTCTTTAAAGACAAATCGACTTCCGTGAATTGGTTCATAAAGTTATTCAGCAACGGAGGTAACCTCACGGCTGCAGTAGATTCAATAGACCCAATAGATAGTGGTCCGCAAGCAGTCTCCTGGTTGGAAACAGATTTTTTTGTTTCTGCAACTAACGCGAATAGTTGATCTGTGTATTTTAATAAGGTAACACCTGAAGGAGTTAACGTGACGCCATGGGAGTGGCGATAAAATAATTTCGTATTTAGTTCAGTTTCTAATCGTTTTATTCTTGTCGTTATATTGGATTGAACGTAATTCATCTTTTTTGCTGCTTTTGTGAAATTATTTTCTTCGACAATAGCTTTAAAAACCTCTAAATCGCTAAGATCCAACGAAAACCTCTCCTCTTTTCCTCATCAATTTAATTAATTACTATCATCTAAAAGATTCATTATTAATGATATCAAATCTATATTACCATGTTATACGCGATGTTCGTTTGTATCACGATTGATTTTTTATATTCAGGAGGAAACATTATGAAATGGTTGTTCATCTTATTAAGTATGCTAGGTGGTTCTGCCTTGGCTTTTCAGGCAGGGGTAAATGGAGAGATCGGAAAACGGGTAGGAACAATAGAAACTTCTTTTCTAGCCTATGCCATGGGAGCAGCAGCTTTATTTATCTTTTCCATACTATTAGGAAAAGGGAATTATTCGGTAGTATGGACACTTCCTAAGTGGGAAATGTTTATTGGAGTATTGGGAGCCTTATATATCTTCATTATGGTTTTATCTGTTCCCAGGGTTGGGACAGGAACAGCTTTAGTAGCTGCTATAATGGGGCAAGTTATTATGGGGATGGTTTTAGATCATTTTGGGTTGTTTGGAGCTAAGGTTAATCCTATCAGCATGGACCGGATTATAGGTGTAGCATTAATGGGAGGATCATTATATTTTATTTTATAAGTAGTTTCAAAGAGAAGGGAATAACACCGATCCGGTACCGATATGACTAAAAAAATTAGTTGATATTATTAAACAATAATAGGGACTATTCCATAATAAGGAAGATTGTCTATTTCATGTCTTCCAAAAGGGAATATTTTATTTCCCATCCCCAACCTTGCTTGTGTTTTTTCTTCTTCATTATAGATATTAAAACCCATGTATCATCCAATCAGCATAAAACGATCAAGCCATTTAATTCATCTAAGAAACTTATGAATAAATAAGAGCCCATAGTAATAGTAACAATAACAATTTTTATCGGAACAAGGATGAAGTCAACTTTTTCACTTCAAAGCAAATATTTTTAAGAGAAGGATACGAAAAAGATTGCGGGAAAATCAATTAGTCTATATGACACAATGAACAAAAACAAAAGAGGAGAAATATCTATGCCGGATCATTCAACCCTTCGAGACCATATCCTTTCTCAACTAAGGGAGATAGTCGTTGCTAATTATCCTCAGAAAAGGTTCTTGTCTATTTATTTGGATCATGGGCCAGGCAAGAAGAAAAGCAAAGCTCCTTCCTAAACAATTTTCACAGAAAAACGTTTCATATTTACGTTTTAAAACCGAAAAAATACCTTCTATCTAATCTGATGGATAGAAGGTAAAAGGCTGGGTAATATTTTTTTCTTCTAATATTTCACTAACCCTCCGCAAGTTTGCAATAGATTCATTGGACGTTTTTCTCCCTAGTTCAACAATAATGGTTTCAAGTAGAAAAATAGTAGGTACGACGGTGTATTGTTTTTGGCTGGCCTGAGTTTTTAAAGTAATAGAAGAAAAAGATGCCGCAGGAGAAGATAAGTGATCTGTAATTAAAATAACAGGTATCCCACGTTCATGACAGAGTTTTACGGTCTCAAGGCCAATGGTTGTAAAGGGAGCATTATCAATAAGAATCAAAGTCTCTTTTTTAGTTGCTCGTACTATTCTGTCGAAAACAAATTCTATATCATGACTGAGTTGTACCACGCGTGGGAAAAACTCTTCAAGAAGGTGGCCAAAATATTCCCCTAATCCCTTGCTTGACCGCAATCCTAAAATATAAACTTTTTCAGAATTTAATAAAAGATGGATGGCTTTATCAAAATCTTTCTTGAAGGAAGACGTGACAGTACTATTTAAAGCCCTCACCGATTCTTCTCCAACTTGGGATAAACTATGTTTATTTTGCTCTTTGTTGGTAAAAGACTCTTGTAAATACCACCATGCAGATGGGGTAGCGACAGACTCGTTTTGGATTTCCTTCTTGATAGCTGAATAGCTGTCATATCCTATATGTCGAATCAATCTCAGCACAGTAGTAGTCCCAACTCCAGCCTTTTTGGCTAAATCCTCCAGAGTGAGTATTCCAATTAATTGATAATTATCGACTAAAAACTCACACAGTTTCTTTTGTTTTTTTGGTAAAGTATTTCGAATATCAATTAATTGCCTAAGAATATGCTGAGAACCTTCTTGCACTTCTGAGAAAGAAGGAATCTTGTCTATAGAATCATTTGTTTTTCCGGAATCCTGTCCCAAATAAATCATCCCTTCTATACTAGAATGTAAATTACTTTAATACTTTAGCTCTATTATAACAAATAACGTTTTCTTTTAGACAAAAAGGAGTAATTTCTCCTTTTTTATTTTTTATGGTTTATTTTATTCCTTTTTAGTATTATTATGAATTTGTAGAAAATTTTAATAAAATTAGGAGGAAACAAAACGATGTCAACTGAAGCTGCTGTAAATCAAGAAGTCTTGGTCCGATGGTTATCCCAAGAAGAATGTATTCAAGCTGGTGCGAAGGACATGGATATGATTTTAGAATACGTGGAGAAAGTAAATAAGTGGATGGCAGAAGGAAAAGTAGTCGAGCCTGAACTTTTGCACCTTTTATGGGAAGAAGGAAACTATTCAGGAAAGCGGATTGGAGTCCATGCCTCTCTTATTCAATCAGAAGAAATGAAAGTTGCGGCAGTCAAAGGTATTCCAAGTAACCCAATGAATCCGATTAATCATCAGACTCCTCGTTCTAATGGAATGATTATTTTGTATAACGAGGATACTGGCTATCCTTTTGCTGTTATGGATGACACAATTGTAAGCGCTTTAAGGACAGGTGCTTCCAGTGCCCTAGGCGCAAAATATTGTGCACGTCCTGACTCTGAATCTATCGGACTCGTCGGTTGTGGAGTTATCCAAAATGCTCATATCGAAGCCACAAGTAAGGTAATGAAAAACATAAAGACCGTTAGGCTTTATGACATTAATAAAGATAAAGCCCAACAGTTTGCTTCAAAATGGGAGCATCTTGGCTGTAATTTTGAGATCTGTGATGATATTGAACAAGCTGTTGCGCCTTCGGATATTGTTTATACCGCCACCAACGTTAATCTTGGGAATGAATACATTCCAAAAGAATGGATTAAGAAAGGGTCGTTTCATTCAGGGGTTTCTATGTGGGATCACAAGGACGAAGCCATTCTAGAAGGATTTAATAAATATTGTATGGATTATAAGCTGCGTTTAAAGGACGATAAGTATCCCCTTTCTGAATTAACAAAAGCTGGCCGATTGAATCCAGAGGAAATTACGGAGCTAGGACAAGTAATGTTGAACAATCAAGTTTGTCGTGAGAATGAAGATGATTCAGTATTTTTTGTAACGTTGGGTATTTGTGCAACGGATACCGCCAATAGTTACCGAGTTTATAAGAATGCAAAAGAAAAAGAACTAGGAACGAATGTAAAACTTTGGTCTAAACCAGCAATGTTTTAAAAATGGATGAAGGGGATAGGTCATCTTATCCTCTTTCCTCCTATATAAAAAACACTAAAGGGGTGAGGATATGGCTGTTGCAGAATTTAAAAATGAACAAACAGTGGAATGGACACAGCCTGAAAATGAGAAGTTATTAAGGGAAAAAATCTATGAAATTCAGAGTCAATTTTCAGAACATTACCCGCTCATTATCGGGGAGGATCGAATTTATTCAGAAAAAAAGATTCCATCTTATAACCCTTCGAATCATGAACAAGTAGTGGGTTATACCAGTCAAGCTACTCAACAGGATATTGAGAAAGCTATAGGAGTGGCATGGAATACCTTTGAATCCTGGAGATCAAAGACCTTTCGAGAGAGAGCGAATTACCTGTTTAAGGCAGCTGAGGTTTTTCGAAAACGTAAGGCTGAATTAATCGCATGGCACGTAATGGAAGCGGGGAAAAATTGGACAGAATCGGATGGAGATATCAACGAGGCTATAGATTTCTTAGAGATTTATGGGAGAAAAGCGATGCAGATGGAGAGAGATGGGGATCTAATTAGACAACCTGGCATCGATAATAACCTTGAGTATCTACCGCTCGGGGTAGGCGTGATTATTCCTCCATGGAATTTTCCCTTTGCCATTTTGACTGGAATGACGGCTGCAGCGATTGTCACAGGCAACACTGTTTTAGTAAAACCTTCTTCTCTTACTTCGGTAATTGGATCAAAATTTATGGAAATTTTGGATGAAATCAACCTTCCCGATGGTGTGGTAAATTTTGTACCTGGCTCATCTAGAGAGATTGGGGATTTCATGGTTGGACATCGTGATGTTAACTTTATCTCCTTTACAGGATCTAAGGAAGCTGGAGTTCATATTGATGAAACAGCTCATAAAAAAGTTCAGGAACAGCGGTGGATTAAGCGGGTAATATCTGAAATGGGCGGGAAAGACGGCATTGTGGTTGATGAGTCAGCCGACCTTGAAGCAGCAGCTGAAGCGATTGTGGTTTCTGCTTTTCGCTTTCAGGGGCAAAAATGCTCGGCTGGATCACGTGCCATCATTCATGAAAATATCTACGAGCCTTTGATTGATAAAATAGTCTCTCGAACGAAACAACTAACGCAAGGATCCCCCGTTGATAATAATGATATGGGTCCAGTGATCGACCGCAGTTCCTTCACTAACATTAGCCAGTATATAGAGAGCGGAAAGAAAGAGTCTGTTCTTGCATGCGGAGGAGGCACTGATGATAGTTATGGTTATTTTATCGAACCAACCATTTTTATCGATGCTCCAGCTGACTCCCTTATTATGAAGGAGGAAATATTTGATCCTGTTCTCGCTATAAGTAAGGTATCTTCTGTTAAAGAAGGAATCGAGGTTTTTAACAACACAGAATATGGGCTGACTGGATCTTTATTCACACAAAATCGCGATCATATGGAATACGCACGGAGACATATGGTATGCGGAAATTTATTCTTTAATGGCAAATGTACGGGAGCAGTCGTAGGAGTTCAACCTTTTGGAGGGTACTATATGTCTGGAACGGGAGCAAAGACAGGTTCCCTTGATTATCTCAAACACTTTGTGCAGTCAAAAACTATTTCTGAAATATTATAGTGGGATGGAGAAAGGAGAATTAACATGAAGACAATTGAGGGAGGCTGGCCCAAGGAAGCGAAATTTGAACCGACATTCCTCGGTTATGAGTATACAGACCAAGATAGTTTTCGTAAAGAAGTTGAACAAATATGGATGAAAACCTGGTTGTTAGCAGGGAGAATAGAAGAGGTTCCGAATGTAGGAGATTATTTCACCATCCAATTAGAAAAAGAAAGCCTTATCTGTATGAGAACACAAGAGGGAAGTATCCAAACCTATTACAATGTTTGTATGCACAGAGGCTCACGTCTTTGTGAGGAAGGTACAGGAAATATGTCTAAAGGATACATTACATGCCCATATCACAGCTGGATGTATGACGGTGAAACAGGAAAGCTTCTTAGTGCTCCTAATATTCCAAGGGAAACGGAAGAATTCTCTTGTGAAAAAGTCCAACTGCATTCTGTAAGAACCGAAATTTGGGATGGGTACATCTGGATTAACATGGATCCTAACGCACCCTCGTTAGAAGAAAGTTTCCGACTTCCAGAATCATGGTCGATATATGAGAAATATGACATGAAAAACCTAAGAATTGGATCCCAGAAAACGTATACCGTTCATGCAAATTGGAAGCTTTTGATGGAAAATGCATCCGAGTGTTACCACTGCGGTAACATTCATCCAGAGTTAAGTCGTGTAACCCCTCCAAACCGTCCTAGGCAATGGATTGATAAAAACATACCAGATACGGAAGTCTTAAAGCATGTAGGAGCCATGGAGCTCAAACCTGGACTTGAGCGGGTGAATCTAGATGGCAAGGCCTACCGTCCGCCTTTTCCAAATCTGAAAGAAGAAGATGTATCAAAGATTTATTATCTTCACTTTTTCCCACATTCTTATATTTGCATGGCTTCTGACTATGTGTTTGTTGCTGCCATGTGGCCAATTGATGTGGATAAGACTATCGTTAAGGGGTACTGGTTGTTTACGCCTGAGGTGTTAGAAAATAAGGAACCAATCCAGGATGCCATAGATATTTGGGATATTACAAGTAAAGAAGATTGGGAAGCATGTGAATGGGCCCAGCAAGGGAACGAATCCCGTGTTTATGAAAGCGGAGGCATACTAACCCCCATAGATTGGCGTGTAGCTAAGTTTAAACACTATGTACACAAAAAGTTGGAAGAACCTTTTTAATTCCTAGATGAAAGAGGTTGATTGTATGATGGAAAGTTCACAATACATTTTTGTTGATGAGCTATCCTCGATTGAAGAGGATGAACCTAGAGAAATATATGCAGGAAATAAAACAATTGTCGTAGGAAAAGTCGATGGGAAAGTGTATGCAGTAGATGGAATTTGCACTCATGCATATGCAGAGCTTGCGAATGGAGATCTTGATGGCCACTGTTTATATTGCCCCCTTCATTTTGCTTCTTTTGATATTCGAGATGGAACAGTAATTGAAGGACCAACAGACCAACCTCTTTCAACATATGAAGTTATTGTGAAAGATGATCAAGTATGGATTAACATGAAAGGAGCATCTTCATGCTAGACTACAATTCAACCTTAATAATCGGTGGAGGAATCGCAGGCCATCATGCAGCAAAATCATTGCGAAAAGAAGGGTTTGAGGGAAACATCACATTAGTAGAAGGCGAGGCGGAGGTTCCATACGACCGCCCGCCCCTCTCCAAAGAATATTTATCAGGAGCACAGGAAGAAAAGGATTTTACTCTATTCTCAAAAGAAGAATATACGGAACTTTCTGTAAATTTATTGTCTGGCGTAAAAGCCAAAAAAATTCATGCTGAAGAATGCAAGGTAGAAACGGATGATGGAAGATTTTTTCCATACTCAAACCTTATTTTAGCAACGGGTTCATCGCTGCGAAAACTTTCTGTTGACGGAGATCACCTAGATGGAATCCACTATTTAAAGTCTCTATCAGATGCACGAAAGCTAAAAAATTCTTTAACGAAAATCAAACGTATAGCTATTATTGGGGCGGGTTTTATCGGACTTGAAGTAGCAGCCGTTTGTCGGGAGAAGGGCATAGAGGTATCGGTCATTGAAATGGGAGACTTACCGATGTCCCATTTGTTCGGAAAAGAGGCAGGACAATATTTTTACGATATCCACGATCGAAAAGACGTAACTTTTTTGACCAATGATTCAGTCTCCCATTTTGAAGGCGAAAGAAAAGTGGAAAAGATTAGAACCAAAAAAGGAAAAGTGGTCCCTTGTGACGCCGTTGTCATTGGGATCGGTGTAATGCCTAATACTTCGATTACTCACCCGGACTTACAGGTGAACAAGGGATATATCACTGATGAATATGGGAGGACAACCCTCCCTCATGTCTACGCAGCAGGTGACTGCGCAGAATGGACATACCAAAATAAATCCATTGTTGTGGCGCATTGGGACCATGCAATGAACCAAGGGAAATCCATAGCAAAAAACATTGTTCACAATCATTCAGAACCATATCGTGCAGTTCCCTTCTTTTGGTCTAATCAATACGATCAGCAATTCCAATTTGTAGGGCTCCCACTGCAAGATGCAACGATCGTTTTCAGAGGAAGTCCAGAGGACGGTGAATTTTCTTGCTTTTATGCAGATAACAACCAGGTTATTCACGGCGCTTTAATGGTCAATCAGCCCAAAAATGTTATTCCTGCTCGCAAATTCATTCAAAAACAACAAGCGATGGATTTGCAGCAAATAAGCGATCCAACCATTCTTTTGAAGAAGGTGCAGCCACTTCAAAAGATTTGAATCATACACATAAAGGAGGAGGAATGTTGAAAAAACAAGATGTATTAAGAGTTTCTTTACTTATATGTGGCTTGTTTATCGTCATTGGCGTACTGTGGACGGAATGGCTCTCAAATACGGCCAATATGCTTTTAAACCTCGCATTAACCTATTTTGATTGGTTTTACCTTCTAGCAGCTTCGGCCTTTGTAGGGTTTTGTCTTTACTTCATGTTTTCAAAGTATGGAAAAATACGCCTGGGAAAAGATTCGGAGCGCCCAGAATTCAGTACACGCTCTTGGATAGCCATGTTATTTAGTGGCGGCATGGGTGTAGGGATATTATTTTGGAGTGTAGCCGAACCTGTTATGCATTACACGAATCCACCATATGGAGAGGCTTCTAGTGCAGAAAGCGCTGCGCTTTCTATGAAGTATATATTTTTTCATTGGGGCCTTCATCCATGGGCGATCTTCGCTCTTCTTGGCTTAGGTCTTGGCTATTTTCAATATAGAAAAGATCTTCCTGCAACGATTAGTTCCATCTTTTATCCACTTTTAGGAGACAAGATCTATTCACCAATAGGGAAGATCATTGATGTACTCGCTGTCTTTATTACAGCAATTGGGGTGGCCAGCACTCTCGGGCTTAGCGCCTTACAAATCACAGGCGGCCTGAACTATATGTATGGAATTCCTAATACCTTTGTCTCACAAATTGGAATTATCGTGGCAGCAACTCTATTATTCTTAATATCTGCTTTATCCGGATTACACAAAGGTATAAAAATATTATCAAATGTAAATATGGTTCTCGCAGGGGTCTTAATGCTTGTCCTCTTTTTTATAGGACCTTCCAAACAGATTCTTCAAGTATTTATAGGTTCTACCGGAAGTTATCTAGGTGATCTTGTAAATCTAAGCTTTCGACTTGATAGTTTTAATCCGTCTGGAAATGAATGGATAAGTGATTGGACGGTTTTTTATTGGGCGTGGTGGATGACGTGGGGTCCTTTTGTTGGATCATTCTTTGCGAGAATTTCTCGAGGGCGCACCATTAAAGAGTACATGACAGGAGTCTTAATCGTACCATCACTGATCACCTTTATTTGGTTTTCTATCATTGGGGTGGCAGCCATTAGTCAGGTTCATACACTTGGGAACAGCGGGCTTAGCCAAGCAATAAACGAGGATGTCACAATTGCTCTTTTCTCTTTTCTTGATTTTTATCAAATGGGAACGATACTTAGCATTATTTCATTTACCCTCATTTTAGTCTTTTTTATTACATCAGCGGACTCCGCAACTTACGTCTTATGCATGTTAAGCAATGGCGGGCAGCTGAATCCTACTAATTTATTAAAGGCTTCCTGGGGAGTTATCATTGCGGGTTCTGCCATTGTCTTTTTACTCACAGGAGGATTGGAAGCAGTACGAACAATATCGATCGTGGTGGCAGCACCCTTTACAATATTATTATTGCTCATCGGTTATTCAGTTCTAAAGTCACTTAAAAGAGAATTCACCCTAGAGGAGAAAAGATTTCATCATAGCCGATATAATATAGCCAATAAGCATAATATTACTAGTAAGCAAGAAGATCATTCAAAGGTTTCTAAGGAGGGATAGTAATGGAAAAAATGAAACCCTGTGCTTCTATACTTAGTCCATGTGATGGAAAAGTGGAAAGTGTGTGCGTGAAGCCAGACGACTACGTATATGAATGGGAAGAAATAGCCAAGATTCGAAATTATTATGGAAAAATCGAAGTAGTTAATATAGGAGTCAGTGGAACTATCCAAGATCTCCATGTTAAAAAGGGGTCAGAGGTGTTTTCAGAGCAAATAATTGGAACCGTTTTTGATGATCTGATTATTTCAGGAAGTGATTGAATTGTACTTTCTGGTTATATACGATTATTGCTTACAAAACTAGTGAATGAGAAGGGTTTATACATTACATTACATTGATTATAAGCTGCAAACAATCAGTTCACTATATATAGAGTTTCCTTACAACAAATTAAATCAAAATATTCTAACAGTCATACTGAACATATAGATGGAATTGATGCTAAAATTAATAATGAAGATTAAAGATGGATACTATAACCCCACTCTTTCGATGTGCTCTGAGTGAAGTGGTTGTCATAAGTTTTTTGATCAACAGGAGTTATATTGACCATTATTCAATCGGTATTTTCTAGTTAGGAGGAATGTTAATCAAAAGCATCCCTCCTTTTTTTATATTAATAGTTATGCTTTTGGAAATCTTCTCTCAAAGCTTTACTTAGTGAAACAATCATAATTAATAAAATAAATATGAAAGGGAATGCCGATGCAATAGGTGCAGTCTGCAAAGCTCCAAGACCTCCAGATGCGAGAAGGACAGAGGCTGTAGCCGCTAGATAACATCCCAACTTAGTTTTACCGCATTGGGGGGATTGAGGTTACCGTTTGTAGTCTGCATTCCCAAAACGAAGGTGGCTGAATCAGCTGACGTAATAAAAAAGTGCTAATTAGCAATACTGCCAGGATTGTAGCCACGGTACCGAACGGAAGCGAGGAGAACATTCCAAACATAGCTTCCTCCGCCGCTAACTCATTCAAACCTGTGTTTATACCTTCAATTTCTTGAAACAGACTTCCTCCTCCAAATACAGTAAACCATAAAATACAAAATATAGTAGGTGCAAAATGACGCCAAAAACGAATTCTCGAATAGTACGACCTTTAGAAACTCTCGCGATGAAAGCACCAAAGCTATAAACCAAGCCCAATAAAACACGGTCCAATCTTTCACCCATAGTGTATACTTTGGGTCAGGCGGGGATACTCTGAAGCTGTCTTTTGGAAGATGCTTGAAATATGATAAGAGTGTTGATGAAAAATTATCTAATATACATACGGTTGGTCCAATTATTATCAAATTGTCCTAGGAAGAAAAATGAAGTTGAAGCAAAAATCGAACGATGACGAGGGGATTTTATATAATGCTCGTTTAAAATGATATAGAAATGAATGATGAGATTCATTCATTTTGTGAAATATTTTATTTTATACTTGCTATAAATTGTTGTACAATATAAAAAATCCAAAAAATCAGAACGATTTAATAAAGATAAAAATACAATAGAAAATAGAATCATTAAGGGGATTTTACACCAGATATCATAGACGTTAATTGGGAGAGAGGAAATATGTTTAAAAAAATATTATCGAGTATTGGCATTGGCTCTGCAAAAGTAAATACAGTGCTTTTAGATAGCAGTATTGAGCGTGGCAAAGAAACCAAAGGCGAGGTTCATATATTCGGAGGGAACACAGAACAAAAAATATCAAAAATATATATTCATATTGATTCAGAATTTGATAAAGAAGATGATGATACAACAGATTTTCGTAATGTCACTGAACCGATTGTAGAAATCGAAATTACAAATGCTGTAACAGTTAACCCCTATGAAGAGAAAGTGATTCCATTTTCCTTAATTTTGCCATATTATACACCGGTTACATTTGGAAAACAAAAAGTGTCCATTCAAACAGAATTAGATATTAATTTTATCAATCACCCTGTAGAAACCCATGATTTCATCGTATGCGATCCATGGCTCGATGAAATTTTAAGGCATTTAAATGATCACGGTTATACACATAATATGATAAGCGGTGTTTGCAGGCACAAAATAAATGAAGGCAACAATCCGACCCATTGTTTACAGACTTTCAATTTAGTAAATGATCAGGGGACTAAGATTTATTTTGTTGGAAACGAAAAAGATATTCATATTTACATTTACATCAAAGACCACGTTAAACATTTTCCTATATATCGGGATGATGATTTAAGTGAACAATTAAAAAATCTCCGTCCACTAATCGCTGACGGAAATTAATTAAACGAGTGAGCATGAACATTTCGAGCAAAACATTTAGGATAAAACCCCTAGGCCCCCCAATCTTTACAGAATAGGGGGGTTAAATTTATTCTCTAACTGCATTATAACTATCATTAAATATATAATTTATTTTGACCCTGCAGACATCCTAGTCCATAAATACCTCTTTACTCACCGATTGGGATCATTAGATCGGTCCAAGCTGCTGTCTTTAAAAATATCTCTGATAAGGGTAGTCAGTTCTTCATGCTGGTCATCACGGATTTTAGCTTCATAATAGTACTTCTTGGAATTCGCAGGATGTCGCACATTGCTGATACCGAGTATTTGTGACGGTTGTTCTGGATCACATCTACTTTCGTCCCATGATCAGCGGGATAATCACCTCTCCGAAATTAAAATTCAACGGTAACCCCTAACCCTATCTTGTAGTGTCATAGTTTCGCTTGTTATACGAGATCTAGGTCTCAACCAGCCTCAAACCTGTTTCTACAAGTAGGAGGGACAGCCAAGGGTGCAAGCGTCCTATCCCGGCTACCTACAGAATAAAGCCTATAACCAGAAAATATAAATTAACTGGCTGACCTTATAATACGGAAGACGCTCTTTAGAAGTAACAAAAGCCTAATTTCTCAACATTTTAAAAGAGAAATTAGGCTTTATTGTATTTAGTGACTCTTAAATTTTAAATCCACCTGATGCTACCACTTAGAGTAAACAATTTATGTTGAAAACATTCTTTTGCCCGTTCTATTGACTCTCGATGGACTTTCATGCTTGATTTTCTTTGACAGAAGAGTAAAAAATATGAACCCTAGAAATTTCCATTATGGCCGGAATCTGAGAATAATGCTGTTAAAATTGACACATTCTATGATGAACACAAATTTTCAGAGTAAGGGCATGGTCATTCAGTCATATGGATACAGCCGGAACCATCCATTTAAAGAGTGAACGGGGAGGCTAAGACATTGGTTTCTAATTTTTTTTTAAAACGAAAAAAGCTCAGAAAGCAATCAGTACAGTCAGCATCAGAGGAACAAGAAAATTTTTCTCTTCAATTGTTCTCCAATCTTGATAAAAATCTTCATAACCTTAAAGCGATGTTAGAGAGCCCTAGTGATTTAATAGTTAGGGAATTTACGATTGGAAATACGGACCATCGATGTGCCATCGTGTATATAGAAGGGTTAGCTGACAAAATGGTCCTGAATGAACAAATTATGAAGAATATTCAAATAGAATCCGTAGAAAGTGAAAAAAAATTAACAGTCAATTCCGTTCATATTGTCGATCAATTTTATAACAAAATCCTTTCCGTCGGTGAAGTGAAAAAAGTCTTCACATTAGATGAAGTTTCAAATTCCATTCTTTCCGGAGATACTGCATTATATATAGATGGAACCGACCAAGTATTGATTATTGGGAGTAAAGGATGGGAAAACCGAAGTATTGAAGAGCCGTCTACAGAGGTGCTAGTTCGGGGACCGAGGGAAGGATTTATTGAGAATCTGCGGACCAATACAGTGCGGATTCGTCGATATATTAAAGATCCGAACTTACGGTTTAAATCATATAAAATAGGAAGACGTTCAAAAAGAGAGCTTGTGCTAATCTATATCGATGGCATTGTAAATCCTGCTATTGTTCAGGAAGTAAACCGAAGACTAGCATCGATTGATTTGGATGATGCCCCAGATACAGCCTATATTGAGCAATGGATTGAGGATAATTTTTTATCACCGTTTCCCCAAGTAGCATCTACGGAAAGGCCGGATAAAGTAGTTCAAGATGTTTTACGAGGAAAAGTGGCCATCTTATTAGATGGGACCCCCTTCGCTTTAATCGCCCCCGAGACCTTTGGAGAGACACTACAGTCCCCAGAAGACTATTACTCAAGGTGGGCGGTCGCTTCATTAATTCGTATGTTGCGATATCTTGGAGCTTTTATTTCCGTTTTTTTACCTGCTCTATACATTGCCCTTGTGACATATCATCCAGGGATGATTCCCTCTGAATTAGCATTTTCTATTGCTGCATCTAGGGAGGGTGTTCCTTTCCCTGCTTTTGTGGAGGCGTTATTAATGGAAACAACGATGGAATTGCTTCGTGAAGCAGGTATTCGTTTACCTAAACCGATTGGGCAAACGATTGGCATTGTAGGAGGTATTGTAATTGGTGAAGCTGCAGTAGCAGCTGGTATTGTAAGCCCCATTATGGTAATTATCGTAGCGATTACAGCTGTTTCCTCATTTTCGCTGCCCTTTTACAGTATCGGCCTTGCTTTTCGCATGCTTCGATTTACTTTAATGGGGGCAGCTGCTCTTTTTGGACTCTATGGGATGATTTTGGTTTACATAGTTATTAATATACACCTGGTAAATTTAACAAGTATAGGGGTTCCTTATACGACACCGTTTGCCCCGGGTTTTTCTCGTGACTGGAAAGACCTAGTGCTCCGCAGTCCGATCACTATGTTGAAAACACGCCCTGCATATATGCAGACAAATGATCAAAAGCGAATCGGGATGAAGAAAGGTCGGCCATCATCATGAAACCTTTTGAATATGGAGATCAGGAAATTGGAGAAAAAGACTTTATATACATTATTCCTTCCTTTACCATTGCAATCGTGATCCTTACCATACCTAATACATTGGCAAAAGTAACGAATTTTGTTGACGGCTGGGTTTCTCTGATAATGGCGGGCATGTGTATAGTTTTTTTTACCGCGGTCATTGCCAAACTCGCTGCCCGTTTTCCAAAAGAGACGTTTTTTACATACGCCTCTAAGATTTGTTCAAAACCTGTTGCCGTAGTGCTCACGATATTGTTGGGTGTTCACTTTCTCCTATTGGCAGCCTATGAAGTAAGATATGTTTCGGTCATTGCTAGACAGTATTTGCTTGAACGGACTCCGGGAGAGATCATTTCGTTACTATTTCTACTAGTAGTAGTCTATGCTGTTTCAGGTTCTCGAGTGGGTGTCATCCGGTTAAATTTGTTGTTTTTACCCATTATAGTTTTCATTGCTTTACTAGTGACTGGGATGAATTTGGTTAATTTTGATTTCAAAAATCTATCTCCTTTTTTTACCACCAGTTGGAAAGGGTATTTATCAGGGGCCGAGGATAGCTTGTTTGCTTTAAGTGGTTTTGAGATTCTTTTCTTTTATATTGCACTCGTGGACAGACCAAAAAAGGTGCAGAAATATGCGATGATTGGTGCATGCATACCGTTAGGGTTATACTTAGTCATCTATACGGTGGCCATTGGTGTTTTCTCAGCAGAAACTACGGGAACAATCATTTATCCTACAATCGAATTAGCGAAAGCAGCAGAGGTGCCAGGAGGCTTTTTAGGACGTTTTGAATCTTTATTTTTTACGATTTGGAGTATGGCCATTTTTAATACGGCATCCTTAGCGTATGATGCGGCGTTAATAGCCGCTGGTTCGCTGTTTAAACAGGTGAAAAAAATAACGTTTATTTTCATTCTAACGCCTATTGTTTACCTGATAGCTATGTTTCCTAAAGACCTTATAGAAATATCCACAATGGAAAGATTCATGTCGTACTCTTTTTTCCTAGTGGGGATTTTACTTCCAACCTCTTTATTGTTACTAGCAAAAGTAAGGGGGATCAAAGGTAATGGGTAAAGTTTTGTTCTACCTCATTTTTTTTGGAGTACTTCCTCTTTTCTTAGCCGGCTGTTGGGACCGAGTGGAAATTGAAGATCGCGGTTTTTTAGTTGGGGTGGCCATTGATTTAAAAGATGAAACAGATGAGGAATCGGAAGAAATGGGAGGGGAATACCGGTATAAAGGAACGTATCAAATCGTAGTTCCTGCCTTCATGTCTCAAGGAAGTTCTGACCAAAGCGGTGGTGGAAAAGAGAAAGCGTATAAAAATATGTCATTCAAAGGCGTTAGTATGGTGGAGCAAGAACTCAATTTGGCATTAGAACTAAGTCGAATACCATTCTATAACCATTTGCAATCAATTATTATTTCAGAAAATGTTGCAAAGGCCCCTCAAGCATTCGGTAATGTTCTCGATCCTTACATAAGAGAGGGTATGGTACGAAGAGGGGTAACCGTCATAATTGCAGAAGATGAGGCAGGTCCTGTGTTGGATTTTGAACCAGTACCTGAAAATCTCCCAATCATGTATATTGGTTCCGTTAATAAAAATATGTATCAAAATCCAAAAATGATCCCGGAAAAACGGTTAGGTGATATTCATGAGCATTTGGTAAAGAAAGCAAGTTTTGTCGTTCCAAAAATAAAGAAAGAAGGTCAAAAGATTAACATGACAGGGGCAGCCGTATTTCATGGTCATAACAATCAAATGGTAGACTTTATTAATAGTGATATAACAGAAGGTCTAAACTTTATAACCGGTAAATATGAAGGAGGGGTTTTAAAAACAAAGGTAAAGGATGACCTAATTGTTTATGAAATCAAAGAGGAAAAAAGTGCCGTAAAAGTCGATGTGAAGAATAAAGAAAACATTCAATTTGAAATTAAAATTAAGACAGAAGGAAAAATAGGAGAGTCTTTTAGCCGTCTTGATTATTCGAACCCTAAGATTGAATCCGAAGCGGAAGACGCTGTAGAAAAAGAAATTGAACGAAAAGTAACTGAAACGATTAAAACCTTTCAAGAAGATTTAAAAGTTGATGCTCTTGGATTAGGCAGCTATCTTGAAAGAGAGGATTATCGGACATGGGAAAAGGTCAAACAAGACTGGGATTATGGAAAAAACTATTTTTCCAATAGTACAATTAAAGTCCAAGCAGAAGCAAACATTCGGGATTCCGGATCAGTTATTAAAAGTGAAAAACAATAGAAAGAAGGGAAGACGATGTGGGAAAAAATAATCGATCGATTACCCTCCAACATGGCTTTCTTTTCTGCTTTATTATCTTTGTTACTTCCTATGGTAATCCATAAGCTAAACCAAAAAATACACAACTATGGGGATCCGCCGTGGAAAAAGCAGGAAAAAAGTGAAGATTTATCATCGAAAAATATTAATGCTAATAATAAGAATAACTAATAAAAAAGGCGAGCCGTTCTTCTTTGAACACATGCTCTTATCATATTATGAAATATAAAAAGCCTTATTTCTCGACATTTTAAAGGAGAAATTAGGCTTTATTTGCATTATCTTAATGTGTTATATCCACGTTTTCCCGGATGCTAAGGTAATTACTTAATAAAAGTCTATTTTATAAAAAGGGGTAGCGTCAGGGTTTTGACAATTTACAACGTAAAGAAAACAAACCTAGTTATGTCGATCAAAAAAATTGTATTAATAAAGTTTTATCCTATTGTTACATATACACTTGTTTAAACAAATTAAATTTTTAAAAAAATTCATAAATTAAAAGTTGTTTACTATATTCAACTATGATAATATAAATTTATTCAATTATCATGATCGCGATCTTAATAAAATCGTGATTCATTAAACTTAAAACTTTAACATGAATGGATATGTACTTCGATATATCCATTCAAATTTGAAAGCGCTGACAGAAAAATAAAACGAAATTGGAGGTTAAAAGTTTATGATAATACCTTAATTGTTTTTTTGCCCAACTGTTATATTGGTTTAATTTTTAATAATAAAATCTATAACCATATGAAGGAGGCATTAAACAAATAAAGAAGTTTATATCACCATTATTGGTGGGGACCTGTTGGGTTATTTACAGTTATTATGGTGGAATGATCCAAATGAAAGTAAAAATTATTATGCCCAGCTCGGCGGACAATAGACAGCATTGTATCCAGAAAAATATATCTTTGATATTGGGGAATTCCGAAAGTCGAGCTCATGAACATAGTTTTAAAAAATTGATGAATTCCATTGTAAAAGTAAAAACACCATATAACAAAAAGAAGTTATTAGAAATGGTGAGAAAATGGAATCCAATGTTCTTGAAAAAGGAAAAGCAAAAAAATAATCGATCTTGACCATCTAACCGTAAAGTATGGATTTGTTTCCTCATTTGGTCCAATTAAAGAGTGGGGATTAGAAATAGAGAAAATACAATTGTCCTCCATTCAAAAAACATCAAAGGCCTTTATGCAGTAGGTGATATTGCCACATATTCCGGAAAAGGGAAGTTAATTGCAGCTGGTTTTTGCGATGTACCACCAGCCGTTAATAATGCAAAACCTTTCATTGATCTAAATGCCTGTGTTCCACCGCTGCAAAGTAAAAAGTATTATGGGAGAAAAAAGAAAAGAGTAAAGCGGCAATCCTTACTTAAAATGTCCCAAACAAATGAGTGAACGAAGTACAATCGATCATTTTTTTCATTTTTTGGATGTTTCTGATTTTTATTATGGAGTGATTTTATTTGTTGAAAAAAAATGCAGTATTTATTACTTCTATGACCTCTACTTTGTTATTTATTATACTTGGAGTTTTTTTTAATGATTTTGTAAATGAATCATTTTCATATATCGTTAGCGGCATCGTAAGTTATTTTGGTTGGGTTTTCATTCTAGGCGGCTTCTTATTCCTTGTCGTCTGCTTTTACCTAGCTTTCTCAAAGCATGGGGGTATCAGATTAGGAGATGACGCGGATAAACCAGAATTTAGCACACTGTCTTGGATTGCGATGTTATTTAGTGCTGGCATTGGAGTCGGTTTAGTGTTCTGGGGCGTAGCTGAACCAGTTTCTCATTACCAAAATCCTCCTTTTGGTGAAGGTTTAACGGCCGAATCCGCTGACGCTGCGATTCAATATTCCTTTTTTCATTGGGGATTAGGTGCTTGGGCTATCTATGGTATTGTCGCATTGTGTCTTGCATATTTCCTGTATAGAAAAAAATTACCATTATTACCGAGCTCTATCTTATATCCAATTATAGGAGACAGAATTTATGGACCCCTAGGTAAGAGCATTGACAGTTATGCAGTGTTCATGGTTGCTCTTGAACAGCTGTTGTTTTAGGAATGATATCAATGCAGTTGACCAGTGGTCTTAACTTTATATGGGATGTTCCTAATACTTTTTCTACTCAAATCACACTAATAGGAATTTTAACCGCTCTATTTTTAATTTCAGCATCAACAGGATTAAATCGTGGAATTAAATATTTGTCGAATGTAAATATGCTTCTTGGTTGTTTATTATTGTCTATACTCTTTCTTTTAGGACCATCTGTTCAGATTATTAATAAACTTATCAATTCTACAGCAAGTTATATAGGGACCATTATTCCTGCAAGTCTTCATTTAGAAACGTTTGCTCAAAATACATGGACTGAAACATGGACTGTGTTTTATTGGGCATGGATGTGTGCTTGGACACCATTTGTTGGAAGCTTTATTGCTAGAATATCGAAAGGCAGAACCATTAGAGAGTTTGTCATCGGAGTTCTCGTTGTTCCAACAGCAATAGGGATCGTCTGGTTTTCTGTCTTTGGAGGAAATGCTCTTCACCTAATTCATAACTTAGGATTAACTTCATTAATGGATGCAGTTAATAACGATACATCAGTAGCTATATTTGCCTTGTTGGATTATTTCCCTGCTAGTTTTCTATTAAATATTATAGCTGTAGTATTAATTACAACTTTTTTCATTACCTCTGCAGATTCAGTAACCTTTACATTAGGTATGTATAGTACAAATGGTGATACTGATCCGCCTAATGAAATTAAAATGATATGGGGAATTACTTTTGCTGGCGGAGCTGCAGTTTTACTAATGAGTGGCGGTCTTGAGGCTATGCAAAACGTCATTATTGCTATTACATTCCCTTTTTATATTCTTATGGTATTTATGAGCTATGCCATTATGAAAGATATAAAAAAGAATAAACTCGCAAATCAATCGCTTCAATCCTATTCAATCCATTCAACTGAAAAAAATATGAACACGAATAAACAAGCAAAATAAGTAGATATTCTTACTTGATAAAAATGCCAAACATCTTTTATTTCAATTATATAACGAGATGTTTGGCATTTTAAAGTTTTTAAGGTACCCCAAATAAATAATCGAAAAATTTCTTTTATTGATATTTACAAAAGCTATAAAATGGATTACACTGTGGTTAAGAAATCGCGATCATTAAAATATCAAGATCTTAAAAGCGTTTTCAAAGATGGGATTGTAGAAGATAATTTAGTGATCAGTGAAAATTAAAAAACGATTATTAAGAGAGGTGTATTTAAAATGGCAATGATGGAAAAAAATCTTACAGGTTCTACTAAGGAAAAACAGTTGGTTATTGATTCTGATGTGCATGCATATTTTGATTCTATTGAAGAACTTGTTCCTTATTGTGACGAGTCTTTACAAAAACGTTTGAATATTGGGCCATTCAAGAAAAAAGCATTTAATGGAAAAGTTGTTTCTTCTGCAGAGTTTCGTTTTCCTGAGTGCCGATATATTAATCCATTATCCGTATTACGTTTGGATGCATTTGCACCAAATGGTTCTATCCCTGGGGCTGATCCAGAATTTGTAGCAAAAGATTTACTTGATCGTACTAATACACAATATGCCATTTTAAATTCTGCTAATGCTACAATGGGAGCTTTCCATAATGTAGACGTCGCGAATGGATTTAACTCTGCTTATAATGATTGGCAGTATGAAAATTGGTGTGAGAAAGATAGCCGGTACAAGATGTCTATGCTTGTATCCCCACTTGATCCTGTAGCAGCAGTAAAGGAAATTGAAAGAATAGGGAAAAAACCTGGAGTTGTAGCCGTGAACCTGCAAACAACGAGTATTCCATTCGGTAAAAGAAATTTATATCCTATTTATGAAATTGCACAAGAATATGGACTGCCAATGCTAGTTCATCCAGATTCAGAGCAATCAGGAGAAAACAGCCCTTCTCAAGCAGTAGGACCAGCTTCAACTTATATGGAATGGCATACTTGCCTAGGGTTAATGGCTCAAAGAAATATCGCTAGCTTAGTTTGCGAAGGAGTATTTGAAAGATTTCCAAAGCTTAAGTTCGTTTTTGCAGAGTATGGAATGGGTTGGCTCCCAGGTCTAATGTGGAGACTAGATAAGAATTGGAAGGCGCTGCGCGATGAGGTACCATGGTTGAAAAATAGACCAAGCGAATATATTAGAAGCAATGTACGTTTAGCTACGCAGCCCATTGAAGAACCATTCCGTCCTAAAGATTTATTAGAAGTTATTCAAATGGCTGGAGCCGAGGACATGCTTCTTTACAGTAGTGATTATCCTCACTGGGATGGAGATGAAGCAGACCGGGTATTCAGTACTCTTCCGAAAGAGTTGAAACATAAAATTTTCTATGAAAACGCTTTAAACACTTACGATTTCAATCGGTAGAAAGGAGAGAGAAAAGTGAATGAATTAAAAAGAGTAAATGTGTGTTCAGCAGAGGATTTAAAACCTGGAGAACGACAGTTAGTAAAAGTTGATAGATCAGAAATTGCTATTTTTAATATAAATGGTCAGTTATATGCTGTTCGAAATAAATGTCCACACCAGGGAGCATCAATGGTATATGGTTCGGTAGATGGAACGATGCTGCCAAGTGATCCTCATACGTATCAATATGGAAAACACAATGAGGTTTTACGCTGTCCTTTACATGGATGGGGATTTGATATTAAAACAGGTGAATCTATGTTTGATGCAGAAAAGTGTAAAATAAAGACTTATGATGTACGTCAAGAGGGGAATTCTATTGTTTTGTATCTTAATAAAGAGCCGAAAACAGTTTCGTTAATTGAAACTACCAATTGTATTGTATCATAAAAATAAAAGGTTTTTTTATTGATATAAAAAGATCGTGATCATTTTTATATCACGATCTTTTTACAAAAGTATTTACATTTTTACTAGGGCTTCAGTTGGCCTTATATAATGAGGAGTGAAATTGATGAAACATCAACTTTCATGGAAAGTCGGGGGCCAGCAGGGAGAAGGTATTGAGAGTACGGGAGAAATCTTCTCCAAAGCTTTAAACCGATTATGCTATTTTTTATATGCATACCGCCACTTTTCATCTCGTATTAAAGGCGGCCATACAAACAATAAGGTTCGAGTGAGTACCAGTAGAGTTAATACAATTGCTGATGACCTTGATATATTATTAGCATTTGATCAGGAAACAATTGATCTGAATTATTATGAACTTCATAGTGATGGCATTATTATTGCTGATTCAAAATTTAAACCGGTTAAACCGGAAGATACAGAAGCGAAATTTTACTCTGTGCCATTCACTGAAATGGCAGCTGAACTTGGTACACCACTTATGAAAAATATGGTCGCTATTGGAGCAACATGTGCCATTATTAATCTCAATCCAGCCGTTTTTGCTGATGTTGTTAAAGAAATGTTCGGTAAAAAAGGCGAAACGGTCGTTCAAAAAAACATGGAAGCAATCAATCAAGGTTATACTTTTATGGAAGAACATTTAGGGGATGCTCCGACTCCACTAGCACTAGCTCAGGC
The DNA here is from genome assembly GCF_002886255.1 of Alteribacillus bidgolensis. Taxonomy (NCBI): domain Bacteria; kingdom Bacillati; phylum Bacillota; class Bacilli; order Caryophanales; family Bacillaceae; genus Alteribacillus; species Alteribacillus bidgolensis. Next base: position 2,300,524 of record NZ_KZ614149.1, on the reverse strand, counting down.
AGATGGACAGCAGCGTCTATTTATGATCGGCAATGATGCAATTGCATTCGGAGCGCTCGCAGCAGGAGTCCGTATTATGGCAGCCTATCCAATAACACCGGCTTCTGAGATCATGGAATATCTCATTGATAAGCTGCCGGAATTGGGCGGAACCGTCATTCAAACAGAGGATGAAATGGCAGCGGCTACCATGGCAATAGGTTCCAACTACGCCGGTACCCGTTCGTTTACCGCCTCAGCTGGTCCCGGACTTTCTCTAATGATGGAATCAATCGGATTATCAGGAATGACTGAAACTCCGCTTGTGGTTGTGGATACACAACGAGGAGGTCCTTCTACTGGTTTGCCGACGAAACAGGAGCAATCAGATTTAATGGCGATGATTTATGGAACCCATGGTGAGATTCCTAAAGTGGTGATAGCACCGAGTACAGCTGAAGAAGCCTTCTACGATACAATTGAAGCATTTAACATCGCTGAAGAGTATCAATGCCCAGTAATTTTACTGTCTGATTTGCAGCTTTCATTAGGAAAGCAAACAGTTGAGCCATTCGATTTCAATAATATAGAAATTCGCCGTGGAAAACTGAAAACAGATGAAATTGTACTAGAAGATGAAATAGCGTATTTTAAACGATATGAATTGACGGAGGATGGAGTGTCTCCACGAGTAATACCGGGAACAAAAAATGGCATTCATCATGTGACAGGTGTAGAGCATGATGAAACAGGAAAGCCTTCGGAAGCGTCAGCTAATCGGAAGCTGCAAATGGATAAGCGTATGCGTAAGCTAGACAAACTAACAGAACGTTTTCCAAATCCTATTACAGTATATGCGCCTCATGAAAAACCTGAACTTTTGCTAGTTGGATTCAATTCAACACTTGGAGCAATTGGAGAAGCAATGAGTCGTCTTGAAGAAGAAGGTATAAAAGTCAACCATATGCACATTAGACTTATCCATCCGTTTCCTGCCACAGCTGTACTGCCATTTATCGAAGCTGCTGAAAATGTGCTTGTTGTAGAAAACAATGCCACTGGTCAGCTAGAAAAATTAATAAAGATGAATGTTGGATATACAGATAAAATGAAGAGTTTATTAAAATATGACGGTAATCCATTTCAGCCAATTCATCTTTACAATGCAAGCAAGGAGCTGTTGAAACATGTCTACCATTACGTTTAAAGATTTTAGAAACGATGTAAAGCCTAATTGGTGTCCTGGATGTGGTGATTTTTCTGTTCAGGCAGCGATCCAACGTGCTGCAGCTAGTGCAGGACTTACACCGGAAAATATGGCTGTTATTTCTGGAATTGGCTGTTCAGGGAGGATTTCAGGTTATATTAAATCATATGGTCTTCATGGTATTCATGGGCGTTCACTGCCAATTGCCCAAGGTGTCAAGATGGCGAATCGAGATTTGACTGTTATTGCTTCTGGCGGCGACGGTGACGGCTACGCAATTGGGATGGGCCACACAGTCCATGCGATGCGCCGTAATATCGATCTCACTTATATTGTAATGGATAATCAGATTTATGGACTGACAAAAGGGCAGACTTCTCCACGTTCTGCTGCTGGATTTGTAACAAAATCGACACCGCACGGAGCAATTGAAAAAACACTGTCGCCAATGGAATTGGCTGTTTCAAGTGGAGCAACATTTGTAGCTCAAAGCTTTTCAAAAGATTTAAAAGATTTGACTGCCATTATTGAAGCAGGAATTAAACATAAAGGGTTCTCTTTTATAAATGTGTTCAGTCCTTGCGTTACCTATAATAAGGTAAACACCTATGACTGGTTTAAAGAACATTTAATCAGTCTGAATGAAATAGAAGAGTACGATCCTTCCAGCCGTGAAATGGCTATGGAAACAATAATCGAACATGAAAGTCTTGTAAAAGGTATTATTTATCAAGACAAAGAACGTCCGTCGTATCAAGATCTCGCAAATGGATATGCTGAACAGCCGCTGGCCCATTCAGACATTGAACTTCATCCGAACCATTTTGATAAATTGATGAGTGAATTCATGTGACGAATGGATTAATATGCGGCGATTCTAGAAAAAATATCTTAGGTTTTTAAATCTTATTTCCAAAGGCCTGGGATAAAACAGAAAATAGAGAGGAGCGAGCTCAGATGGCTCAATATACTATCGTAGATAAAGAAACTTGTATTGCTTGTGGTGCTTGTGGTGCTTCAGCTCCTGATATTTATGATTACGATGAAGAAGGTCTTGCGTTTGTAATATTAGATAATAATGAAGGAACAGCCAGCATACCTGATGAATTCGAGGAAGATATGATGGATGCTTTTGAAGGATGTCCAACCGACTCTATTAAAGTAGCTTCAGTACCTTTTGATGGTAATCCTGACAGGGAAGAATAACTCTCTAGGTATGTTTAAGTAAGGACATCCGTACTCGTTCTAGATTTCTATTAAAAAGTGTTAAAAGAACTCAATAGTGTTATAGACAATATTTTATACTCTAGGAAAGTTTAACCTTGTTAAAGGATCAAAGTATATTGCCATTTGGACTTAGCGGTAAGCCGAGTTTTTCTAAAGTTTTTTACAAATGAATAGGGTAACAATCTGGGTAAAAAATGAAGAATCAAAGCAGTGAAATAGTAAGGAGAGAAAAAATTGGGAAGAAATGGTTTGTTGCAATCAATTCCATCAAAAATGAAAGCTGTAGCTGTAACGGAATATGGAGGAGTAGAAAAGCTTGAGGAACGGAAAGTACCTGTACCCATTCCTAAGGAAAATGAGGTACTAGTAAAAATATATGCCTGTGCTTTAAATAATTCAGATATTTTATTGCGTGAAGGTGGTTACGGTACTGATACGAAATCAAGCGAAAAAGCGGGTTGGAAGCGAGAGGCTATTTCTTTTCCTCGTATTCCTGGAACAGATGTTGCGGGGCAAATCGTAGATGTAGGTGCAAATATCAATCCAGCATGTGTGGGAGAAAAAGTAGTGTTATTTCCATTTATTTCTTCAGCCCCTGATGGTGTAGAACATATGGCAGATGATATAACGTTAATGAGTTCTGAGTGTGATGGTGGTTACGCCGAATATATTACATGGCCAAAAGAATTGTGCAGAGCAATGCCGCTGTCTAGTTATGTTGAAAGCTCTTCTTTTATTGTTAGTTGTTTTACTGCATGGCATATGCTTGAAAAAAGTAACGTTGTTCCTGGAGAAAAAATTCTTATTACAGGGGCTACTGGTGGTGTTGGTTCCTATGCAGTTCAAATTGCATCAAAAGTATTTGGTGCAGATGTCATTGCACTAGTAAGAGATTTATCTTTAAAAGAAAAAATGATAGAACTGGGAGCAAGTGAGGTTTTATCCTACAAATCAACAACTTTACCAGATGATGTTATAAAGGCTGCGGATGGCAAGGTTGATGTTGTACTGGATGTTGTGGGGGATCCTTTATTCTCAACTTGTTTGAAGGTATTAAGAAATGGGGGACGGTTAGCAACATCTGGTGCTGCTAGTGGGGCGGTTACACAGCTTGATATTCGTACAGTTTATTTAAAACATCTTTCAATCATAGGGTGCACGTTAGGTACTCGGAAAGAATTCGATCAAATGTTAGATGTAATTCGTGAAGAGAAAATTAAACCTCTTATTGATAAGGTTTTTCCATTAGAAAAAGCGCGAGACGCTCAGGAATACTTTAAAAGGTCAGAAAAATTCGGGAAAGTCATATTGCAAAATAAGCCGAAGGATTAATTCATAAGAGGAGGGTTCTCTATTGACTAGAGTAGTGTCTAAAAAAGTTAAAGATCTTGCCAATTATTTAATTGAAGCTGAGAAGAGTCAAAAACCGATTAACCCATTAACTGACGTGAATCCAGATTTAACGTTAGACGAAGCTTATGAAGTTCAGCTGCAAGTGGTTCAGGAAAAACAATCTCAAGGAGTTAAAATTGTTGGTAAAAAAATTGGTTTAACTTCTCGTGACATGCAAGTCATGTATGGTATTGATACGCCAGATTGTGGTCATTTATTTGAAAATATGATTGTTGAAAATAACCATGAGGTGTCCTTTAATGATGTCATTCAGCCTAAGGTCGAATCTGAAATTGCATTTGTGTTAAAAAAAGATTTACAGGGTCCGAATGTTACCGTTGAAGATGTTCTTCAAGCAACAGATTATGTTCTTCCTTCTTTTGAAATAATTGACAGCAGAATAAAAGATTGGAATGTGAAATTGCAAGATACCGTTGCAGATAATGCATCTTCTGGTCTTTATGTTCTCGGAGATAAACCTGTTTCAGTGGATGAAGTTAATCTTCCTGATATCTCTATGAAAGTATATCAAAATGGTCAATTAATGAAAGAAGGTATAGGAAAAAACGCTATGGAGCATCCTGCAGCTGGTGTTGCATGGCTAGCTAATAAATTAGCAGAGTTTGATGTATCATTACAAGCTGGAGAAGTAATTCTTTCTGGAGCCCTTGCTACTACTATTGATGTTGTACCAGGCGATGAATTTACAGCTGTATTTGAACATTTAGGAGAAGTGAAAGTTACATTCACAAAAAACTAATTAGGATCTATAGATAGTTCTTATAAAAATTGTAAAGAAAGAACGTGACTTTTGCTTCTTAAGAGGAGAGCTTCACTTGATATTTCTATCTATTTTAGGTCCTATGTTTATTATGGCGGTTATTTCTGTAATTGGATATATTATTGCAAAAACCAATGAAATTACAGATGAATCAAAGCAGCTGCTTATAAGTATTATGCTTAATGTAGCGATTCCATGCATTATTTTAGATGGTGCTTTTAATACGACTGTGGAGAATGGGCTGCTTTCTCAGCTGGTGATTATTTTTATATTCGCTGTCATCATTAGTTTATTAGGATTAATATTAGGGTTGTTTTTTGCAAGAATGTTTAACTACTCTTCTAGTAATGCAAAGAAAATAGCTTTTATTTCTGGGTTAGGAAATACGGGCTTTATTGGGATTCCCTTATGTGCAGCCCTATTTGGTCCGAAAGGAGCTTTGCTTGCAGCAGCATTTGATACAGGGTTAGGTATAATTTTGTTTACAGTAGCTATTGCTATAATACAAAAAGATTATAAGTTTTCGCTTGCATCTCTTAAACAATTAATAAATCCACCAACGATTTCAATAGTTATGGCTTTATTGGTTATCATATTTGACATTCAACTTCCAGAATTATTTGTACAATTGAATGGGATGTTAGCCAGCTTAGCTACCCCTCTTGGCATGCTTTACATTGGAATTCTTATAAAGGTGATGCTTGAACAAAAGGGAGCAATGTCAATACGTCAATTAACATTGCCTATACTATTTAAATTAATATTCTTCCCAGCTTTAACCATTGTGCTTATTTCGTTGACCAATTTTTCCTTGTTGATGAAGCAAGTAATTATTATCCAAGTTGCAATGCCGACAATGACAATCGCGCCAGTGTTATTAGCACGTTATGCACAAGATGAAGAAATCGGGGTAAAAGCGGCAGTTGTGTCAACGATTTGTGCAATATGGACTGTTCCTTTTATTGTTTTCTTAGGAAGTAAATTTTTTTAATAATGTAATATTGTTTTAAAACGGAATTACAGAAAGGGTTGATTTGAATGACAGTTAACACAGAAATCAAAACATATATGAATTATATAAACGGGAAATGGCAGTCTTCCTCAACTAATGAAGTTCAAGCTAGTATTAATCCAGCTCAGAAAAATGAAATCGTAGGTTATACGCCAAAATCAACGAAAGAAGATTTAGATGATGCGGTTACCTCTGCAAAAAACGCACAAGCAGCTTGGAGAAAATTATCAGCTCCTGCAAGAGGTAAGTACCTTTATAAAGTGGCAAATGTGTTAGAATCACGAATAGAAGAAGTGGCAGAAACGATGACAAGAGAAATGGGGAAAACCTTCCAAGAAGCGAAAGGCGAAACCGCTCGCGGGGTGGCCATTCTTCGATATTATGCTGGAGAAGGGATGCGTAAAACAGGAGATGTAATTCCTTCTACCGATAATGAAGCATTTATGTTCACAAGTAGAACACCTTTAGGAGTTGTGGGAGTGATTACACCGTGGAATTTTCCAGTTGCGATTCCAATTTGGAAGATGGCCCCGGCGCTTATATATGGTAATACAGTTGTATTAAAGCCTGCAACCGAAACAGCCGTTACAGCAGCAAAAGTAATTGAATGCTTCCATAAAGCAGGATTGCCAACTGGTGTTATTAATATGGTTACAGGCTCAGGAGGCGTTATTGGACAAGGCATTATAGATCATCCTGATATTAATGGTATCACATTTACTGGTTCAGATAATGTAGGAAAGCAAGTTGGTCAAGGAGCGCTTGCACGCGGTGCTAAATATCAGTTAGAAATGGGCGGTAAAAACCCTGTTATTGTTGCAAAAGATGCTGACCTTGACCTTGCTGTTGATGCAACCATTAGCGGTGGTCTTCGTTCAACAGGGCAAAAATGTACAGCCACAAGCCGTGTGATTGTAGACAGTACGGTTTATGATGAATTTAAAGAAAAGTTAGTTGCTAAAGTAAAAGAAATCAAAGTTGGTGACGGCTTGGAAGAAGGCATTTGGATGGGGCCATGTTCTAGTGAAAACCAACTAAATACCGTCCTTTCCTATATTGAAAAAGGAAAAAATGAAGGGGCAGAGCTTCTCGTCGGTGGAAATCGTATCACAGCAGAAGGTCTTGATAAGGGATGCTTTGTGGAGCCAACTGTATTTGACGGTGTGACGACAGATATGACGATCGCACAAGAAGAAATCTTTGGCCCGGTTCTTGCCCTCATGAAAGTAGATAACATGGAACAGGCGATTGATCTTGCCAATGATGTTGAATTTGGACTTAGTGCCTCCATCTTTACATCAAATATTCAAAACATGCTAGATTTCGTTGACGATATGGAAGCTGGACTTGTTCGTATCAATGCAGAAAGTGCTGGTGTAGAATTACAGGCGCCATTTGGTGGTATGAAAAAATCTAGTTCTCTTTCACGCGAACAAGGCCAAGCAGCCATCGAATTTTTCACAAATATTAAAACAGTATTTGTAAAAGGTTAATATTATTTATTTATCCCTTAATAGGAGAAAAAATCCTATTAAGGGATATTTATTTGACCCTTGATTATATGGAATTTAGTAGAGTTATAAGATGAAAAATGGATTAACAAAGTCTAAAAACGATTTTGCTGCTTTGCTTGTCATTCACGTTATAATGATATCAGTGTTGATGAGCACTTCTATTGATTATGTTATTCGCTGTAAGGGGAAGGTCCTGCACATAACTAAAGCTTCTTTTATTAAAATACACGCATTCTAGTTTTAGTATTACCCTTACCTCTTTGTACTAAAAAGAGGTAGAAAAACAAAACTGTTTTCTACCTCTATAACAATAAGATTAATTACTTACTCTCTATTATATTTGCCGTATTTAAGGTTATATCTCGTATATATTCCATCGTCTTTCTTGAAGCTTCTTCAGGTGTATAAGTTACTCGATTGTTAAGTAGAGATGTGATCATTCCTTGCCATATGAAGATTGTAATTTCACTAAGTTTTTCAACATCTTCTTTTTTAAATACACCTTTTTCTGCATATTTTTCTAGAACTTCTCTACTTCTTTCATCTAAATTTTGCTCAGCAAGAATCCCCTCTAACTCTTCTGGAAGATGAAGAGTATCAAACTGATACATGGAATAGTAATATTTTAAGAGTTCCTCCGGAGGTTCTCCTAGATCAGCAATAAATATTGCATGATATAAGTCAGGTTTTCTAAATGAATGGTCACAAAAACATTCCCACCCTAATAAATATTTTTCTAATGGATCTTTTGCTCTTGCACTATATTTAGGTAAATCCTCAATGTAGCTCTCTACGAAGCGCATTCCTGCAAAAAATATGAGATGGGAAACTTCCGAAAAATAATTATAGATAGTAGAACTTGTGTATCCTGCTTCCTTCGCAATTTTTCTTATACTGATATTTTTGATTCCTTCTTCATTTATTAGTTTGGCTGTTGCATCAATAAAATAATTTAACATTCGTTCAATTTGTATTTCACTTCTTGCCATTAAGTTTTCCTCCCTGTTTAAACCAAAAAAGTCATTAATGGACTGTGCGTCCAATAGTAAAAGATAAATCAAATTATATATTACGCATTTAACATAAAACGTGTAATATATTAATTATTCGAGTTAATTTCGTAAGTAATATTATCACAATAAAATTTATGATCACGATCTCAAACTTTATTATGATAATAACACAATTTTTAAAACTGAACAAGTTGAAAACGCTAGCTATATACCGCCCTTGACCTTGATAGTTATCCATTAATATTCACGCCTTTAATGACAGAGGCCTATACTTCGCGTTTTGGATGGGAGTTGTTAGGCGCAACTCCACTCTGTGGTTGATATCGACATTAGGAGTTTCTTTGATAATGTAGATAATACATTGAAAAGGTAATCTCAGTAAATAATCGAAAAATTTGATATTTACAAAAACTATGAAATGGATTATACTGTGATTAAGAAATCGCGATCATTAAAATATCAAGATCTCTGAAATGCTTTCAAAGACAAGATTGTAGAAGATATTTTAGTTAATAATGAAGAAATAATGGCTTCGAAAATACAGCTACAGATGATGAAGCAATAGAGGATTTTTGAGTGAAGGGACCATGCTTATATAATGAAACTAATCGACTTCTGTCGGTGCGCGAATCGAGGGAAGATATTAGATTTGCAATCATACAAAACTAGTATACATTTTCTTTTGTGAGGTGAATAGTATTGCAAACTGAAAAAAGGCAAACAGTGTACTCAAGGCAAAATCCGTTTCCAGCAGAAGTGCTTGAAAATATTAATTTGAATGGACCAGGTTCAAACAAAGAAACCCGTCACCTTGAACTTACCTTAGAAGATTCTGGGCTTTCTTATGAACCAGGGGACACGATTGCGATTTATCCAGAAAATGATCCAGAACTTGTCGATATGATTTTGGAAGAAACGAATTGGGATCCAGAAGAACAAGTGACGGTTAAAGCGGGAAGAGAGGAAGAAACGTATCCTCTTAAGAAAGCGCTTTTAACACAATTGGATATTACCGATGTGACGAAAGCGATTTTGAAAAAGTTAGGAAGACTCGTAGAGAGCGAGAAAATTGATGAGCTTTTAGGATCTGAAAATAAAGCGGAATTAAAAGAATATATGGTAGGCCGAGACTTGCTCGATTTGATTCGGGAGTACAATTTACAAGATGTTCCCGTGCAAGATGTCGTTTCCATTCTCCGTAAAAAGGGGCCGCGTCTTTATTCGATTGCGAGCAGTCTTGCCGCGGTACCGGGTGAAGTTCATTTAACAATCGGTGCGGTTCGTTATAAAGCAAACGGACGTGAACGAAAAGGGGTTTGCTCTGTTTATTGTGCCGAGCGGGTGAAGCCAGGGGATAAAGTGTCCCTTTACGTGCAGCCAAACAAACACTTTTTCCTTCCAGAAGATCGTGAAACACCGATCATCATGGTCGGTCCGGGAACTGGTGTCGCGCCATTCCGTTCCTTTATGCAAGAGCTAGAAGTAAAACAAGCTGGAGGAAAAGCATGGATGTTTTTCGGTGAGCAGCATTATGAAACAGATTTCCTTTATAAAAATGAATGGAATCAATGGTTAAATGATGGGGTGCTCACAAAATTAGATCTCGCCTTTTCACGTGATATCGGCCAAAAAGTGTACGTGCAGCACCGCATGCTTGAAAACAGCAAAGAATTATTCGAATGGCTGGAAAACGGTGCATATTTTTACGTCTGTGGTGATAAGAATAAAATGGCCAAAGACGTTCACAATGCACTCCTTGAGATTATCGAAAAAGAGGGCGGAATAAGTGCTGAACAAGCAGAAGAATACCTTAACAACATGAAAAAAGAAAAACGTTATCAGCGCGATGTATACTAATACGCAGGCGTTTGAGAAGAGACAGGAACGTCTTATGCAGGTTAAGTAATGGAGAAAACTAAATCCTACTAAACAACTAAAGATTTCCTGGGTAGCTATACTTGAAGGTTATACTATTGTTTTTTACTCGCAGGAGGACTGGATGAAGTAAAAAATAGTAGCGATCGTGGCAGCACCACCTTTTACAATATTATTGCTGCTCAACGGTTACTCAGTACTAAAGTCACTTAAAAGAGTATCTACTCTTGAGGAGAGAAATCCCACCGTGACTAAAGGTTTCTAAGGAGGGATATTGATGGAAAAAACGAGACCTTGTGCTTCCATACATAGTCCATGTGATGGGAAAGTGGAAAGTGTGTGCGTGAAGCCAGACGACTACGTATATGAATGGGAAGAAATAGCCAAGATTCGAAATAAGTGTGGAAAAACCGAAGTAGTTAATATAGGGGTCAGTGGGACCATCCAAACTCTCTACGTTAAAAAGGGGACGGAAGTGTCTTCAGAGCAAATAATTGGAATCGTTTTTGATGATTTGATTATTACAGGAAGTGATTGACAGTCTACTTTGTCTGGAAAAATTATAGTGGTTATATACGATTTTTTCTTACAAAGTTATTGAAGTAGGAGGTTTATACATTACCTCCACATTGATTATAAGCTGCAAATAATCAGTTTACTATTTATAGAGCCGTAACGGCACGACGTTGTTACAATTCATAATAATAGATATAAATAAGGGATTCACATTCTAGAATAAAAGGTGTTTTCCTGTAACAGGTTTATTTTCATTCATTTCCGTTTTCTTAATAACCACCGATATAAACTCAATCTATCTAACATATTCGACCTAAAAAGGAAATAAACTTCTGATTATGGAAGTTTATTTGTTTTTACATGACTTTTATCAAATACATTATTACATTCACATAAAGAACGTATACCTTCGAACACGTCAACAGTTGATTAAAAGAACAAACAGCTCCAGCATTGAACCGAGAGAAAAAGCGGTGCACATGTTCTGCCCGCGCCCACGTCTACATACCTGTGAAAGCTGCCTAGTTTTGATTGACTTAGAGTTAACTCTAAGTAGTATGGTTTAAATGTAAGCTGATAAGACTTACAAAGAAACTTATTAATCGTATAAAGCGAGGTATAAAAGAGTGACATACCGTATAGGGGAGCTGGTAAAAACGATAGGGATAAGCTAGCATACGCTGAGATTTTACGAAAAAGAAGAATTAGTGACACCAAAGCGGGATAAAAATAATATCCGGCAATATACAGAAGAAAATAAGCTGTGGGAAGAATTTTTATTGAACATAAAAGAAACGGGAATGTCTTTAATAGATTTGAAAAGGTATAAAGAGCTATGGGAATTAGGTGATGAAGGCACTGTTGAATTAATAGGCATTTTTATTGACCATAGGGTTAATGTAATGAAAAAACTGGAAACGTATCAAAAACTTAGACCTGCTGAATACAAAGATTGATTTTTATCAAAGCAATTTAGAAAAAAACAAAAAGGAAGAGCTCTACGAGAAGTTTGTTAAAAGAAAAAGAACGGAGAAGAAATCTGTAGAAGCACATGAGCTGGAGATAATTTAAAAAATAGACTGGAAATGACCCTTCTATAAAAAATAAATCTAGGCATTTCTCCAAGCAAAACAATGAAATGTTCAGAATTAGAAGAATTACTTGGTACAGCTGTTACTCCACCTGGTTATACTCATAATAGAGGACTTCCCGCCGGATTCTCTCACTTTTGCATGGCAAATTATAAAAAAATGCAAAGAATGAGGTTAATGAATTAGGAGTATTTGGCTTTGATGATGATTTTCTTCTTAGCTGATTGAGAGGTTTTAAAAAATAATTCGGATAAGCGGCCGTAATTTTAGACATCTTCTTTTTTTCAATTTACAATAAAGTTAACGATAATTAAAGTCTGATTTAGTTTACTTAGAAAGGGTGAAGGCATTGAAAGTTCTTGTTGTTGGAGCAAATGGCCAAATTGGAAAACATCTTGTTTCATTTATTCAGGATAGTAACAGTCTGAAAGCAAAAGCAATGATTCGTAACCAGGAGCAAGCCTCTTTTTTTGAAAAGCTGGGAGCGGAAACTGTAGTGGTAGATCTGGAAGAGGACATCGAAACCATTGCAAAAGCTGCTGAGGGAGTCGACGCCATTATATTCACAGCAGGTTCAGGGCCGCACACAGGGAAAGACAAAACCATTTTAATTGATTTGGATGGTGCTGTAAAAACCATTGAAGCAGCTAAAGCTGCTGGCGTGAAACGGTTTATCATGATTAGTTCGTTTGACACGAGACGTGAAGCCATCCAGGCTGCTTCTTCGTCCTTTGCACCGTACGTTGCAGCAAAGCATTATGCGGATGAGTGGTTGAAGCAGACGGACTTGGATTATACGATTATACATCCTGGCCGGCTGACAAATGATAAAGGAACCGGTCAAGTGGAGGCAGCGTCCGAAGTGGAGCGAGGTGAAGTTCCTAGAGAGGACGTGGCTGAAGTCATCGTGGCCAGTCTTGAAAATGAGACAACGATCGGAAAGGAATTTCAGGTAGTGACTGGAACGAAGCCTATTAAGGATGCAATACATTCAATTTAAATGCTGTCCGTGAAAGACAATTTGCCGGTGTAGGTGAATTGTCTTTTATCTTTGTTAAAGGTTGGAGCAGAGGCTCTAATTCTTTGTTTAACGTTTGGCGAGTATTTGGTGATTATCGGCGAGTAAATGAATATTTTCGGATAGTATTTTGCTCTGATCGGCGAGTAAATCAGCAAATTCGGATAGTATTGGATATTAAATGGAAATTATATAAAGGAAGCGAGTGCATCGATTAAAAAAGAACCGCAATGACCACTAAAATACATAAAATAAAAGCTTTCAGAAGCAAGTTATAGAACAAATTTGCAAAAAGTTGTGCGGGATATCGAGACATACAGTCTATTGACTACTATTTATCTTCTCTTTCTAAAAAGACGGACCTCATCCGTCTTCCCAGTCAAACAAATTCTAACCATGGGCTCTTTATCATCTTCCATTTTTCCATCATCTCATTCGGGAAGGCTTTTCCGCTTGTATTGGCGAGTATTTTCTGTTGTTAGGATAGTATTTGGCAACTTTCGGCTAGTATTCGTCCACGAACGGCGAGTAAATCTCAAAATCGGCGAGTATTTGAAAAAATTCCATATAATGAACCGCGACATTCCTAGCTCGTAGCTGATTTAACCAGAAAAGGAGCAAGATCGGGATTTGTAAGAATTACATATATTAGTTTTTATTGGAAAGAATGGATAGAGAAAGGGGGACAAAATAATGGATGAACAAAAAAATAAAAAAAGTTTACACAAGTATGACCAAAAAGAAGAAACGTTAACGAACCAGCAGGGGCATCCAGTGACGGATAATCAAAATACGCGAACAGTAGGCAACCGCGGCCCAACTACTTTGGAAAACTATGATTTCCTTGAAAAAATCAGTCATTTTGACCGGGAAAAAGTACCGGAACGTATTGTTCACGCACGCGGAGCAGGAGCGCATGGTTATTTTGAAGCATATGGGAAAGTGGGAGATGAACCGATCTCCAAATATACGAGAGCTAAACTTTTTCAAGAAAAAGGAAAGCAAACGCCGGTGTTTGTTCGTTTTTCTACAGTGAATCACGGAAAACATTCACCCGAAACACTGCGCGATCCAAGAGGATTTGCTGTGAAATTTTACACAGAAGATGGCAACTGGGATTTAGTGGGAAACAATTTAAAAATATTTTTTATCCGTGATCCTATTAAATTCCCTGATTTTGTTCATGCCTTTCAGCCAGATCCGGTGACAAACATACAAGACGGAGAGCGTATTTTTGATTTTATTTCTCAATCTCCAGAAGCGATGCACATGATTACTTTTTTATTTTCCCCGTGGGGTATTCCAGCTAACTATCGTGAAATGCAAGGTTCTGGCGTAAATACGTATAAATGGATTAATGAACAAGGGGAATCGGTTCTCGTGAAATACCATTGGGAACCCAAACAGGGCATTAAAAATTTAACGCAAAAGGAAGCCGAAGAAATACAGGGCAAAAATTTCAACCACGCTACGCAGGATTTATTTGAAGCGATTGAAAAAGGAGATTACCCGGAATGGGAACTGTATGTACAAATCATGACTGACGATGAACATCCAGAACTTGAATTTGATCCGTTAGACCCTACGAAGCTGTGGTACAAAGACGACTTTCCATGGCATCCTGTTGGAAAAATGGTGTTAAATAAAAATCCGGATGATTTTCATGCTGAAGTAGAACAAGCCGCATTTGGTACCGGTGTCCTTGTAGACGGACTTGACTTTTCAGATGATAAACTGCTGCAAGGCCGGACCTTTTCCTATTCGGATACACAAAGATACCGGGTGGGCAGTAACTATTTACAGCTTCCCATTAATAAACCTAAACATAAGCCTGCAACCAACCAGCATGGTGGACAAATGGATTTTAGAACGGATTATGGAGAACATGACAATCCGCATGTGAATTACGAACCTTCGTTGATTGCTGGACTGAAAGAAGCTGAGAATCCAGGCAAAGAACACGAACCTTATGTGGAAGGGCATTTAAAACGGGAACCGATTGACCGTACAAACAACTTTGAGCAGGCAGGCGAAACATACCGGCGCTTAAGTGAGTGGGAAAGAGAAGATTTAATATCCAACTTGGTCAATACATTAAAACCTTGCCGGAAAGATATTCAAGATGAGATGGTGGAATTATTTTACAAATGTGATGAAAATTATGGAAATCGTGTAGAAGAAGGGTTGAAGCAAAAGGATAAAATGGGCAGCAAAGGACCGATTGGAACGGAGGATTCAGCTGAAGCAGTAAGACAAGCCGAAGAAATCGCCCATCCTTCTGATCAATATTAAATGGAAAAGGGCCCCGGAATTATGGCCGCTTTTCGTATGGGAAAAAAGAATAAAAAAAGTGCAGGATTCACATATTAAACGTAAATGAGGAAGAGGAGTTTTTTGCAATGAATAATAATCAGCAGCATTCGAAAATAGATGCAGATAAAACCTATCATCCTTCAGATTATACAAGTACTGACCAATCATCAAAGGGATTGGCATCTACCCACGAACAAGTATCTGATACGTACACGGAAGGCACGATTGATGGTTCAATAGATGAAGTAGATGAAAACGGCAATTTAGTCTCACATGAAGGAAGAAAACTAAAACGAAAATAACCAATTGAAAGAGAGAAGGAATGTTATATGGGGAGAAGAAACAAGATTCTCGTTCCTGAATCGAGAAATCAATTAGATCAACTAAAAGCAAAAGTCTCTAATGCCAATAATGCAGAGAATGCGAAGTTTGAAACAGCTGAGGAACACGGTGTTACAATAAACCACGGCTATAATGGGGAAATAAAAGCGAAAGATGCAGGGAAAATCGGCGGCAATATCGGTGGGAAAATGGTCAGGGAACTAGTAAAAATGGCCGAACAGCAATTAAATGAAAGAAAACCGTCTGAGTGACGGTTTCTTTTTTTCGGCATACTGCTGCATTGGCGAGTATATGACGATCAGCAGCGAGTAAAAAGACTTTTGTGGATAGTATTTCGTTACAAACGGCGAGTGAATCAGTAAATTCGGATAGTATTGGAAAAGAAAAGGAAAATCTAATTTGCCAATTGTAACGATAGGAGGCAATTCCTGAGCCGGAGCTGGCCTTCTTTTTTATATCTGAAGGTTTTGCAGAAAATACATATGGGAATGATCATAACAAACATTGCATATAGGGAGGAGATACGATGTCTAAACCAGGGCTGAATACGTTAAAACCGGGAACGCAGTACAAGGCAAAAGATCTCGACAGTTACGTTACAACAACAGACGCTGTACTCCTATCCACAAATGATAACCAACTATTTACCGATCCAGAGCGCCATTATTTAGTGACGCATGAATTCGAAGGATTTTTTGAACATTCCTCCGAAGACGGAGAAAAATATTTTAGGGAAAAGAAAGCTTATGTCGTCGAGAAAGTATAATGGACCAGCAAAAGAGTGCCACAACCGGCACTCTTTTTTTCATTTGCGGAAGCGGCACATATAAAGCGAATTTTAAATCGTGATTCGGAAAGGAATAAATACATATATTTACGTGTACCTTAAAGCTTAAAAGGAGGAAGCTATATGTCACAAAATGAAAAATTTGAAGGTTATTCAGCAGCTGATTTGGAGCCAGGACAATTAGAGCGGCTAAGATCGCTAGAAAACGAACTGCGAGAAACGACAAAACAAGATATTATTCTAATTGCATATGAAGAAAATGAAGCTGGCACTTCTTAAAATTGGTTATTAAAAGAGCTTGGACGACCAAGCTCTTTCATTCTCAAGGCATTAAATGTTCTCTGAATTCCAGCTTTTTGTAATGAGGCATTTTGTGGCTTGCATTTTTATTCTTTACCACGGCCTGTAAGGAAGATTATTGTTTTTATAAATCTTTCTAAACACGCGAAAATGATAGATGAAATCATCAAATAATACCTTATCGGTGTTATCGAAAACATACCAGTCTAAAAAGGATTCCAATACTTCGATATCAACGTTGTCAAATTCCCCTGACACTTTTATCGGATAACGAAGCTTTTGGTATAAATCTGAATAGCCAAAGAGATCAAACGTATATTCCAGTTGTTGTTCTGTCATTTTATCCCTCCTTAGCCCCAGTTCCTATTTAAAAGGAGCCGGCTTTTTCCTTTACTTGGCAACAAGCCGAGTATTTCTAAGGAATGCTTGTATGCTACTCATAAAATCATTTAATAGAAACGGCTGTTATACATCAGTCTGCTAGAAAACGGTCAAAAATATACTTCCGTTCCTGTGAAAAACCCCTCATATAAAAGGAACGAGGCAAATCTATTAATTTGTGCACAAAATAGTAAAAGCCGTGGGTATCGCAGCAAAAAAACATGCACGCTTTTTGCGTTCTCTTCAAGAACACAGTGAAATATTAAGCTGGTGAACGGGGGACATGCCACGTTGGCAGCTAATGGAGAATTGCCGGACTTTCTTGCTGAGTGGCTGCCGCATCGCTCCGATCCAATTTAAGAAAGAACAAAGCCTGGGAATAATCTTCTCAGGCTTCTTTGAACAGGATTGAAAAATTTGATTTGCTGCTAAGTCCAAATGGTAGAAGCATTAGCTCTTTCCTTAGCAAAATAATATAAGTTAATCAGTTAAAAATCGTTAACGAAGTTTTTCTTAATATAAAGATTGTTTTCTGTAAATAACTATACACAAAGTCAAAATATTAGAAGACGAACACTACCTTTACATTTTGAGTTAAAACACTAGCGAGTAATCGGAGGAGCCAAATGGAAAAAAAGAGATGGGACTTATTCGCATTAGCATCGATTCCATTAATGATGACATTAGGAAATTCAATGTTGATCCCAGTGCTGCCATTAATTGAAAAAGAAATTAACATCACATCTTTTCAATCAAGCTTAATAATTTCTATTTATTCATTAATAGCTATCGTTCTTATTCCCGTTTCAGGGTATTTGTCCGACAGAATTGGAAGAAAAAAAGTGATCATACCGAGCCTTATCATTGTTGCATTGGGCGGAGCTGTATCGGCCTACGCAGCATGGCAGATGGAAAATCCATATGCCGTTATTATGATGGGGAGATTTTTACAAGGTGTGGGAGCTGCCGGAGCTTTTCCAGTGGTGCTTCCGACCGTAGGCGATATGTTTAAAGAAGAAGAACAAGTGAGTCAGGGATTGGGCATTATTGAAACAGCTAATACGCTTGGAAAAGTGCTAAGTCCCATTTTAGGAGCATTGCTGGCAGTCGTGATTTGGTATATGCCTTTTATAGCGATTCCGGTATTGTCTTTTATAGCAGTCCTTTTAGTATTTTTTTTAGTAAAAACACCAAAAAAGGAAAAAGAAGAGGAGCGCAGCAATCCATCCTTTCAAGAGTTTGTACAAGGGGTCAAAGAAACGTTTCACCATAACGGTCGCTGGTTGTTTGCGGTGTTTTTTATCGGGTGTATTTTAATGTTAGTATTGTTTGGCATTTTATTTCATTTCTCCTCATTACTTGAAGAAAAATACAGTATTGAAGGGTATGTAAAAGGTTTCGTATTAGCCATTCCATTGTTATTTTTATGCATTGCTTCTTTTTCGAGCGGAAAAATGATAGGAGAAGATAAAATTCGAATGAAATGGTTTATTTTAGTAGGAAATGGAACGGCGGCGGTGTCCTTGTTTTTTGTGAGAGAAGAAATGGGCTTATTTATGTTTACACTGCTTTTGACCATAGCTGGTATAGGAATAGGGTTATCACTGCCTTGCTTGGATGCCCTGATTACAGAAGGGATCAAAAAAGAAGAACGGGGTTCGATCACGTCTTTTTACAGCAGTATGCGTTTTGTAGGTGTTGCCGCTGGTCCTCCTATCATTGCGGTATTAATGAAACATGGTCCGGGTTTAATTTATTATATTTTGGCAGGAATCAGCGTGGCGGCTGTTTTACTTACCTTTGCAGCCATTCGGCCTTCTTCAGAAGAAAAAAAAGAGCCGGCTGTTACGTGAATTTCACTGTGAAGAGTAGAGCTGGTTATATAGGAGGGTGTATTGAGGTATAGAAATAATTGACAAATAAATAAAAAGTGGTAGAAAGAGAATTGTTATCAATGAAAATGATAATTAATTTTATTGTTTCCTTTACAGATTAAGAAAGGTAAGTTATGGGAAAAAGGTATCTTTTAGCAGTACTCCTCGTTTTATCTTTCGCATCACTGTTTATTGGAGTGCAGAACGTATCACCAATGGATCTGTTTAAACTAACAGAAGAGCAGGCTCATATATTATGGGCAAGCAGAATTCCCCGGCTTGTCAGCATATTAATAGCCGGGATGAGCATGAGTATCTGCGGTATGATTATGCAGCAGCTAAGCCGCAATAAATTCGTGTCTCCTACGACAGCAGGAACATTAGATGCAGCAAGGATTGGTATTCTTGTGTCATTAATGATCTTTACCAGCGCGTCGCCGCTGCAAAAAGCTGCCATTTCTTTTGTCTTTGCTTTACTTGGAACACTGGTTTTTATGAAAATTTTAGACAATCTTTATACCGCTGTTCGGCCTCATGTTTGGAAATATATCAGTTCCATCACGACATTTTTTGCTTATAAAAATGATTTAATTCAAAATATGTCATCTTGGCTGCATGGTGATTTTTCCATGATTGTAGAAGGGCAGTATGAACTCATTTACATAAGTTTGCCTGCATTGATTCTAGCTTATTTATTCGCTGACAAATTTACGGTAGCAGGTATGGGTGAAGAATTTTCCGTTAATCTCGGGCGGGGGATTAGTGTCCGTTTCGGAAATGACAAAAGCCATCTCTCATTAACTATAAACAAAAAAGCAGCTTAGCGTGTGGTTAACGCTTAAGCTGCTTTTATTCATTAGGGCATCCTCTGTTAATCTAAATTATGATCTGTCACAGCTCCACGAGCACTTGAAGCAACTAATTTAGCATATTTGGCAAGGGATCCTGTTTTGTATCTAGGTTCAGGAGCTTTCCATTCACGCGCACGCTTATCAAGTTCTTCATCGGAAACCTCAAAATTAATTTCCTGCGTTTCGCTGTCGATCGTAACTTTGTCTCCGTTTGCAAGCAATCCGATTGGTCCGCCTGCAGCAGCTTCAGGCGCTACGTGTCCGATAACAAAGCCGTGAGAACCGCCGGAGAAACGGCCGTCTGTAATAAGAGCGACTTTGCCGCCAAGTCCTTTTCCGACAATCATAGCCGTAACGGAAAGCATTTCCGGCATGCCTGGTCCGCCTTTAGGACCGACATTGCGTATAACGAGTACGTCGCCTTCTTTGATTTCGTTGTTTGTAATCGCTTCTGTTGCAGTGGCTTCACTGTCATACACTTTAGCAGTTCCTTCAAACCTGCTGATTTTTTGGCCGGACATTTTTGCTACGGCACCCTCTGGGGCAAGGTTGCCTTTGAGTACAACAAGAGGCCCGTTAGGCTTAATTGGATTGCTGAGCGGATAAATAATGTCTTGTCCTTCTTTAAGGCTAGGTGCTTCTTTTAAGTTTTCTGCCAGTGTTTTCCCGGTAACTGTGAGGCAGTCTCCGTGAAGAAGTCCTTCTTCAAGCAATAGTTTCATTACAGCCGGCACACCGCCTGCCAAGTAAAGGTCTTGCATGACATATTTTCCGCTTGGTTTTAAATCAGCAATATGAGGAACGTTTTTGCGAATTCTTTCAAAATCGTCATAACTCAAGTCTATGTCTGCTGAATGAGCGATAGCAAGAAGATGCAAAAAGGCGTTTGTCGAGCCGCCGAGAGCCATCACAACGGTAATAGCGTTTTCGAACGCTTCTTTTGTCATAATATCCCGAGGGTAGATTTCTTTTTCAAGCAATTCTGTTACTAAAGCTCCTGCTTCTTTTGCTTCTATTTCTTTATAATCATAAACTGCCGGAGTAGAAGAGGAACCAGGAATACTCATACCCATTGCTTCTACAGCAGCTGCCATCGTATTGGCTGTGTACATACCTCCGCATGCACCTGCTCCCGGACACGCATTGCACTCCACTTGATGCAGTTCTTCATCATCTATCATTCCTTGCTGATGCTGGCCGACTGCTTCAAAGGAAGAAACAATATCAATATCGTTGCCGTTTAGTTTTCCCGGTTGAATCGTTCCGCCATAAATATAGACAGAGGGCAGATTCATGCGGCCGATTGCCATCAAGCATCCAGGTGTTGTTTTGTCACAGCCGCCAATCGCCACATATCCGTCAAGGCGCTCAGCTCCTACAACAGTTTCAATGGAGTCTGCAATAATTTCACGGCTCGGAAGTGAATAGCTCATTCCTTCGTGTCCCATTGCAATTCCGTCAGAAACAGTGATCGTGTTAAAAATAAGAGGGGCCCCGCCATTTTCTGCTGCTCCGGTTTTTGCTTCACGAGCAAGCTTATCAATATGTATGTTACATGGCGTGACTTCACTCCAGGTACTTGCTACTCCCACCATAGGTTTTTTAAAGTCTTCGTCTTCAAAGCCGACAGCACGAAGCATGGAACGGTTCGGAACGCGGTTGACTCCTTCACTTATTACCTTGCTTCGTATACGCAAATCTTTTTTGCTTTTTTCCATTGTCTTCCTTCCTCTCTCCGATTAATTGCCTTGTAAAAATAATGTGTATGTTCAGAAAAATAGTGTAACATCTACTATATACAATAATACTAGGATAATCTCTTTCAATCAAATATGGAAAATTGGAAAACATTATCCGTCTACAGACTGATCGAAAATCCTCCCATATTATGGTGCGTGGCAAAAGCTCCTGCATTAAAATAAGATTATCAGATAGAAAACAGGAGGAATACTCATGCTTGATAAGAAGCGGAATAAAATAGCAGCAGGGGCTGTGATACTGCTGGTTTTATTTATACTACTAGAAGACCGTGTTTTTCCTATTCTTACCCTTTGCTTAGCAGGGATTAGTTTTTATGCCGGAGCAAAGCTTCTTAAAAAAGAACAATCGAAAATGATGATAGGAACTGGATTAGGTTTCATTCTAGCGGGAGCATTTATTTTAACAGGGGGTCTGCCCGTTTTTATAACAATAACTGGTTTTGTCATCGTGCTGTATGTAGTTAGGAATTATTTAAGACGAAAAAAAGCTGATTCGACGGTGATAAGTTCATAATATGAAATGAAAAAGAGGGAAAAATCATGCGCAGGCTAGCCGGTTTGATTCTTGTTTTGATAGGGCTTGTTATATTAACCGGATCGTTATTTGCAAATGTCAACCAGTATGCCCCTGGATTAGGCAGTTCTACTAAACATTTAGAAGAAACACTCCAAGAAGCAGACAGTATACAGATCCATGCATTATCGAGTGATGTTACTATAAAAACGCATGATAAAGATACGGTAAGCATTGAGACTTCTGCACGTAATAAAGACAGTGATGTGGAAATCTCTCAAGATAATAATGCGTTAACCATTACTCAGCCAAAACAACATTGGTTTTCTTTTTTCACCTTAGGTAAAAATTCTAATTGGGTTGTAACCATTCCAGAAACGTTTAAAGGCCGCCTTTCCATTAAAGCGGGATCGGGTGATTTCCGCTTGGAAAATGAACAAGAAAAAAGATATAAATCCATACAGACAAATATCGCTTCTGGTGATACGTATATTGCGAATATGAAAACAGAAGAAATAGACCTCTCAGCAAAATCAGGTGATCTCACTCTAAATGATGTACAAACCGACAAGGCAGCAGTGGAAACAATCTCTGGAAATATTAACATGAATGATTATTCCGGACCACTTAAAGCCAATGTAACGTCAGGCAATATAAATGTACAATGGAAAGAAATAAAAAACGAAGTTCGTATGAATGTTACTTCTGGTGATGTCGATCTTCAAGTGGGAGAAGAGGATGTTCGTTTAGATGTTTCTGTCGTAAGCGGCGATATTAGAAATAACGTAGCCTTAGATACAATAGAACAAAGCGGAAATAGAAGCTTGAAAGGAAAAAAAGGAGCAGGTGATGTGCTCATCCATTTGGAATCGGTAAGCGGGAATCTTTATATTAAGGAATAAAACCTAACAGCATGCCTTTTCATAGGTATGCTGTTCATTTATGGAATTTCTCTGGAAGGTTATTTACAAAAAGTATATAAAAACAGGTTTTAAAAAAGTAAAATACGGAAAAACAACATAACATCAAAAAAATCTCTGCATTATTTCAGACGCGCGCACATATCATGGAAAGATAACATGAAAATGGGAGTGAGTTTATGAAACAGCCGATGTTATGGACTTTTATTATGATGACTGTCTTTGTACTTCTATTTTTTATTGGTACGGTTCAATTTCAAAATTCACAAAGTGCAGCTTTTCAAATGATCGGATTTGGCGGTATGGTTTTTGCGATGCTTTATGGGTTGCTATTATCGCAGCATTCTTCCAACAGGAATCAAGAAAAACAAGAAGAATAAAACAGGCTGCCTTCCGCACTGTATACTGCGGAGGCAGCCTATTATTTTTCTATAACCATGTTTGATTTGATTTCCTGTTCAAACTCTTTATATCTATTCAAGTGTCCCGTTTTTTGTGCAATACCCCTTAAA
This sequence comes from Alteribacillus bidgolensis, assembly GCF_002886255.1. Lineage (NCBI taxonomy): Bacteria > Bacillati > Bacillota > Bacilli > Caryophanales > Bacillaceae > Alteribacillus > Alteribacillus bidgolensis. The sequence goes on along the minus strand of NZ_KZ614149.1, from coordinate 2,277,345 downwards.
CTATTATAAAACCTTTGTTCATTGTAGGCATAGGTGAAGCCTTCCTTATATCCTCTTGCAACTGTTTTTGCAAATTCCCAGCAGCAAAGATGATTCTCTGGAGGTACAGAATGCGAAAGAATCGTTATGGCTTCCAATATATTTGTCGTTAGAAAAGGGTCATTTTTAGCATATACACTTATTTGGGAAAAGGCAGAGTACAAGTAATAATCAAACGACTCTTCTTTAATAATAAGCCGGAGTTTATTATCTATATCAGTTAAATAGGGAGTGAACCGGGTAACTTTCGAAATCGAGACCAGTAAGTCTGCTAGTTGATATATCACGTTATTCGCTGTGTTTGGGTCACTATTCCCTATGGCTTTAATTGCGATTTCTGTTAGCTTATTTACGCCAAATTCCAAATCTTGTACTTCTGTTTTTTTCGGACCCAAGTATATAAGTCTTCTGTACTTAAATTCATTAACAGCGGTATCATCTATTTTCCAATATGTGATGATAGGCATACCTTCTGTTACAAAATCCCCGATCCGGCGTTCGAGCCGTAAAATGATTTTATCTCTCTTGGCTTCTTTAATTAAATGTTTGTAATCAAATATTTGAATAAAACCGGCTGCATTTGCCGCAATAACATGTCCTTCTCTTTCATTTAATTCTTTTTCCGTATGATTAGGTTCCTTCGTTCGGTAAGGCTCTAAATCTTTTAATAAGGTACGCAAAATCGTTTGCTGTGATTCGTATTTCATGTTGTTAGTCAGGTTAGGTACCTGCATCCATTTAACAGCATGATTGATGAAAAATACAAAGTTTGATAAAGCTAAAAAGGCTGAAATAACTGTGAAAATCGGAATGGCAACATACATACCGTTTTCTTCTTCGTTTATTAAAAAGAATGCTATAAGAACATAAAGAAAACAAGCATTAAAAATGCCGATTACATGCTGTGTGCGGCGGTCTGAAATAAAGCTTGACAGCATTCGTGGAGAAAATTGGCCAGAGAAACTAGTTAAGACAACTAGAATAGAGTTAAATGTAAAAGCGTTCAAGGTAAGGATACCAGCAATCAAAGTGCTTACTAATATATAGGTGAGCTCATAAGTCGTTAAAAACATATCCGGCATATACTGTTTTATCTGGGCAGTAAAATCGAGCCAATAGGAGAAAAATATAAGAACTACAGCAAAAACTGCATATATGAGTGAGCTGAACCATAGGTTAGAACGAAGTTCATACCAAATTTGCCGGTAGGACATACTCGACAACTTACGAATAGGTCTAGGTAAAAAATTTTTAAGTCTCATAGGTCGTTATTCCTTTCTTAACTGCTGCCGTTTTTCCGTATAATGTTAAGTCTTCACATTTCTTTCCGGTCAATGAACGTATAAAACCTAATAATGGCCATTTGGTACGAAAAAAAGCTGCCCTTGACATGTGAAGGGCAGCCTCTGTTCTAACTTATCTTCTAGCAATTCGACTAGTAAAGGTTTGTAAACGGTCTTTGTTCGGTGTAATAGGCTTAATATCTTCCCGGTTTGCAAGGAATTCTGGACGCGGAGACTGGCCGGAATATGGGTTAGTGAGTTTGTTTTCAATCGAATTAAATACAAAGAAAACGTTACTGCGCGGATACGGTGAAATATTGCCGGCAGATCCGTGCATTGTATTGCATTCAAAGAACAATACAGAGCCGGCAGGTCCAGTTGCCCGGTCAATTCTTCCATTTGCTTGATCCACAAGCCATTTCATGCTTTCATTATCCGGTACCCCAGTTTCTTGTTTTTGCAGCGAAGATTTGTAATTATCTTCAGGTGTTTCACCAGGGCAGGATACGTACCATTTTTGGGAACCAGGAATTAACATGAGCGGGCCATTATACTCATAGTTATCCGTTAGAATGATCGAGCAGCTTACCGCTCGCATATTAGGCATGCCATCTTCTATGTGCCAAGTCTCAAAGTCCGAATGCCAGTAAAACTCCTTACCTTTAAAGCCTGGTTTAAAATTTATTCGGGACTGTGTGATATAAACTTGGCTGCCTAACAGCTGCTGGGCTGCTTTCACAATACGATGGTTTTTGGATAACGCCTGAAAGAAACCGCTGTCTTTGTGAATTTCAAACACGGACCGAATTTCATTACTTCCGGGTTCTTTAATCACGTCGTCTGCATTTCTTTCTTGATTGAGGTCCATCGTGCGCCGCAACTCGCTTTTCATAATAGCTACTTCGTCATCGTTAAAAAGTTTTTCAAACATTAAGTAGCCATTTTCTTCAAAACCTTTTAAGTCCTGTTCCGTTAAAGGACCATCTGCGAATTCGGGGTTACGGTGAATTACAGGGTCTTGTCTTTCCATAATTTTTGCCTGTTGACCTTGTCTGGAAGGGTATCTATCGACTGCCATTACACCATCACTCCTTTTCCACTAAATAGATTTTAATGAAAATGGCGAGTCGTTAGGTCTGATACCCAAGTAAAATTTTAAATAAACCTCTACAAATAAAAAAATTTAAGCTTCAATATCCAATAAATGCTGTAAGTCAGATAAGACAAGTGATAGAAGCCTAAAAAATTTTTCAAAAAAACTTTCGAAAAAAGGTTTAAAAACATAAAAAGAGAGGAAAAAGAATTAAAAAAATTTTTATTCTGTAAGAATGAATTTCATCATTCATTTCTATATCATTATAAACGAACATTATATAACATCCCCTCGTTATCATTCGATTTTCGCTTCAGGCGGACTCTTTCACCCTCGGGCAAAGCGCGACATCTACTCCAATTCACTTTGTTCGTACTCGTATTTTCTTTGCGCGGACTTGGCTTCAGCCTCCTCGGCAGCAAGCTGCCTGCGGGGTCCTCAGCTCAAGCTTATCTCGCAGGAGTCGCGCCTTCCGCTACAATCGATATCATTTCGTTTTTGATAATCAAAATAGCACTTATGAAATGGATTCGTTAGATAGGAAACATACGTCGTTCGCCATCTTGTTCTTGTGCCTAAGGAACAAGGGTTTGTTTATTCAATCGAAAAAAAAGGAGCTGCCCGCTTGGGACAGCTCCATTCAATTGTAGATTATTGTGTCATTCCTCCAGTCGGAAGCTGGCTGTTATATCCACTGAACTGCTGAAAGGTTTGATCCATGGTTTGCTGATCGGCAGCTTCAAAGCTGTACCACCCTTTTTCAAACATTAGATTAAATAAATCACGCTGGACATTTTGAGTCTCGTTAAAAAATATGGAAATATCGTTATAAAGATCTTGGTGACTAGCTTCATTCATAGCGGTGCTGTATGAATCTGTCATGTACTTTTCGGTTGTTAACATATCATTTAAGAAATCATGATCATTCATTTCGGGAGTTTGCGGTACTTCTGTTTTGGGGTTTTGAATTTTGTTTGATCCAGGCATCTTTTAAACCTCCTCTTTAATTGGTATTTGGCTGTATGGGCTGGTTGCCTGATTGAAGATGTGTTATTAACTGCTGATAATGCCGTTCATGCATCTGAGCTGTTTTTTCTAACTCCTGCTTAATATCCATATCTGTACACTGTTTGGCAAAAAAAGCAGCTTTTTTTGCTGCATTTAAATTCCAACTAAGCATGTCAGAAAGGTACAAGTGGTCTTTTACAGTAACATGCTGGGGGGGCTGAGGCATGACTTGCTGCTGGTTTTGGTTTTGCTGCTGCTGTTGATCCATTTATACATTCCTCCTTTTTAATATACGATAGTTAGTATGTAAACCTCTAACAGACAATATGCATATCATAAGAGAGAAGTCGAAACTGATTATTTTCCTTTAGGGATCAAAGTATAAGCAAAACTCGACTTAGGCATAAAGATTTGGCGGCAAGCGAAGTTTTCTCATTTAAATTTTCTGTCTTTTCTATTGTCAAAATAGAGAAAATCTTTTATAGTATTAATAGAACTGAACGATTATTCATTATATTTTTTAAGACAAATTTGAATGAGTATTCATTCAAATTAAAGAAGGAGGAAAACGATGAAAGGCAGCATAAATACAGCTGCGGTCCTTGGTTCCGGGGTAATGGGAGCAAGTATTGCCGCTCATCTTGCTAATGTAGGTATTTCGGTTCTTCTATTGGATATTGTGCCTAAAGAACGGACGGATGAAGAAAAAGCAAAAGGCCTTACCATAGAAGATAAAAAGGTGCGCAACCGCTTAAGCGGGCAGAGTTTAAAACAATTAAAGAAGCAGAAACCGGCTCCGTTAACAACGAAAACTAATCTCTCTCGTATTGAAGCGGGAAATTTGGAAGACGATTTACATCGATTACAGGAAGCAGATTGGATTATTGAAGCAGTAGTGGAAAATGTAGAAGTGAAAAAGCAAGTATTAGAAAAGGTGGAAGCGTACCGACAACCTCATGCTATTGTTAGTTCAAATACTTCCGGCATTTCCATCAATACTATGGCACAAGGGCGATCCGAAGAGTTTCGCTCCCACTTTTTAGGAACTCATTTTTTTAACCCGCCGCGTTACTTAAAATTGCTTGAAATCATACCAAACGAAAAAACAGATCCAGAAATACTGGAATTTATGAAAAAGTTTTCTGAGGATACACTTGGAAAAGGCGTGGTAGAGGCGAAAGACACTCCTAATTTTATTGGAAACCGAATCGGCACATACGGTTTATTAGTAACAGTACGCGAGATGATGGAAGGCGGCTGGTCCATAGGGGAGATTGATTCTGTTACGGGTTCTGTTATAGGACGGCCAAAAAGCGCTACTTTTCGAACCCTGGATGTCGTAGGGCTCGATACATTCCTTCATGTGGCCAAAAATGTGTATGACCAAGTAGAAGGAGAAGAAAAGGAAGTATTTGATCCGCCTGCTTTTATGAAAGAAATGGCAGACAAAGGCTGGATTGGGAGTAAAGCAGGACAGGGATTTTATAAGAAACAAAAAGGAGAAAAAGGAACGGAAATACTAGAACTGAATCTTGAGACCTTTGAATATGAAACGAGAAAAAGAATAAAAACAGCCTCTACAGAGCAGGCAAAACAAGAAAAAACGTTAAGTGATAAACTGAAAGCGCTTGTATATACAGACGACGAAGCAGGAAAGCTTGTTTGGAATATTATGAAACCGGTGCTGTTGTATTCTGCCGAAAAAAGCAGTGAGATTGCAAATAACATTGCAGCTATTGATGAAGCAATTAAGTGGGGATTTGGCTGGGAAATGGGGCCATTTGAAACATGGGATGCCATTGGAGTAGAAACATCGGTAGAGCGTATGGAAGCAGAAGGTGAAAAAGTACCTTCATGGGTAAAAGGAATACTGGAAAAAGGTGTTCACACGTTTTATAAAAATCCCGACGAATATTATCACAACGGAGAATACCGGAAAAAAGATATAAATAAAAAAGAGATTAACTTGCAAAAGTTAAAAAATAATAATGCTGTTATAAGAAAAAATGCAGGAGCAAGTTTAATCGATATCGGTGATGATATAGCTTGCCTTGAGTTTCATTCTCCTAACAATTCAATTGGATTAGATATCTTGCAAATGATTAACCAGTCTATTGAGGAAGTAGAGAAAAATTTTAAAGGACTTGTAATCGGAAACCATGGCAAAAACTTTTGTGTTGGCGCCAATTTAATGATGATTTTAATGGAAGCACAAGATGATAACTTTATCGAAATCGACATGGTTGTCCGTCAGTTCCAAATAGCTATGTCAAATATTAAATACGCAAAACGTCCTGTGGTGGCGGCACCACATGGTATGTCTCTTGGCGGAGGAGCTGAAATTTGTCTTCCTTCAGCAAGCGTTCAGGCTGCATCAGAAACGTATATGGGTCTTGTCGAAACTGGAGTTGGCTTAATTCCTGGCGGGGGAGGAAATAAAGAACTGTATCTTCGCCATATCGAAAATCTCCCTCAGGACGAAAGTGCAAAACTATTGGCTGCTGCAAATAAAGTGTTTGAAAAAATCGCAATGGCTAAAGTCTCCACTTCTGCAGATGAAGCACGCGATAACGGATTTTTAAGTGACAGAGACGACGTTATTGTTAATGGAGATCATACGATTTATTACGCCAAACAACAAGCTATTCATTTATACGAAAAAGGATACGTTCCACCGCAGCGTAAAAAGGTGCCAGTAGTAGGTGAAACGGGCTATGCAGCAATGAAGCTTGGGGCAAAAACCCTCCAGTTTGGAGGAATGGTCTCTGAACATGACGTGAAAATTGCTGAAAAACTTGCATTTGTGCTTGCAGGCGGCAGGGTGCCAAAAGGAACACTTGTTGACGAACAGTATTTATTAGACCTTGAAAGAGAAGCTTTCTTAAGCCTTGTTGGTGAGCCAAAATCCCAGCAGCGGATGCAGCATATGTTAACGAAAGGCAAACCATTACGCAATTAATCTAACAGAAATAGAAATGGAGGGGATAGCTGGTGAAAGAAGCGGTTATCGTATCCGGAGCAAGAACACCGGTAGGAAAAGCAAAAAGAGGAACACTCGCAAACGCCAGGCCTGATGATTATGGTGCGCTTACAGTGAAAGAGACATTAAAACGTGCAGGAGATACAGATCCGACGATCGTCGAAGATGTCATTATAGGGTGTGCCATGCCGGAAGCAGAACAAGGAATGAATCTGGCGAGAAATATTTCGGCCCTTGCAGGTCTGCCTCATACCGTACCTGCGATCACCATTAATAGATATTGCTCTTCAGGGTTACAAAGCATTGCGTATGGAGCGGAACGTATAATGCTGGGGCATTCCAATGCAATTATTTCTGGCGGGGCAGAGTCGATGAGTCTTATTCCAATGGGAGGCCATGTTATCGCCCCAAACCCAACGCTTGTAGACGAAGCACCAGAATATTATATGGGAATGGGCTATACGGCTGAACAAGTAGCGAACGAATTCGGTGTTTCTAGAGAAGATCAAGATGCTTTTGCAGCAGAAAGTCATCGGCGGGCTGCCAAAGCAATGGAAGTAGGTAAGTTTGATGAAGAAATTGTCCCTGTAAATGTGACCTTGCGTTCTGTCGGAGATAATAACAAAGTAAACGAAGAGCAGGTGAGATTTACTTGTGATGAAGGGGTGCGCCCGGGAACGACAACAGAGACACTTAGTCAGTTAAAACCTGCTTTTCACCCAAAAGGATCCGTTACGGCCGGAAATGCTTCACAAATGAGTGACGGCGCTGCCTCTGTCTTGTTAATGGAAAAAGAAAAAGCACAAGCGGAAGGACTTACCCCTATTTTAAAATTTCACTCTTTTGCAGTAGCTGGCGTCAGACCCGAAGTGATGGGGATCGGCCCAGTTGAAGCGATACCAAAAGCAGTGAAGATAGCCGGTTTGGAAATAGAGGATATAGGACTATTTGAGTTAAATGAAGCATTTGCGTCGCAATCACTTCAAGTTATAAGAGAATTAAACCTTGACCATGACAAAGTAAATGTGAACGGCGGAGCGATTGCCCTCGGTCACCCGCTTGGATGTACGGGAACAAAACTCACACTCAGTTTGATGAATGAAATGAAAAGAAGAAATGAACAATTTGGCGTAGTAACGATGTGTATTGGCGGAGGAATGGGAGCTGCCGGGGTTTTTGAATTATTGTAAAGAAATTCGGAAAAATGGGGAACCGGGAGGACAGCACCTTTTTCCTCCCAGCCTCCCAATATTATAAACTATTGGAGGTAGAAAACATGAGCAGTACAGTTGATCTTGGTTTAAAAGGCGGAGGATTTTTAGTAGAGGAAGTAAAGCCAAAACAAGTATTTACGCCGGAAGATTTTAGCGAAGAACACAAAATGATTGCAAAAACAACCGAAGACTTTGTCGTGGGCGAGGTCGTTCCAGAGGCGGAAAAAATAGAAAATCATCAATTTGACATTTCACGGCGTCTGTTAGAAAAAGCAGGCGAACTCGGGCTTCTTGGAGCAGACGTTCCCGAAAAGTACAGTGGTCTTGGTCTTGATAAAATCAGCTCCTCGCTTATTACGGAGAAGTTTTCTCGTGCTGGCGCTTTTTCATTAAGTTACGGCGCACATGTCGGTATTGGGTCGCTGCCGATCGTCTTTTTCGGAAACGAAGAACAGAAGAAACAATACTTGCCAGCACTGGCAACGGGGGAGAAAATTGCAGCATACGCGTTAACAGAGCCAAGCTCAGGGTCAGATGCTTTAGGAGCTAAAACTACGGCTGTCTTAAATGAAGAAGGTACTCATTATATTCTAAATGGGGAAAAGCAATGGATTACAAACTCTGCTTTTGCTGACATTTTCATTGTATACGCAAAGATTGACGGGGAGCATTTTACAGCCTTTATCGTTGAACGTGAATTTGAAGGCGTATCAACTGGTCCAGAAGAAAAGAAAATGGGGATTAAAGGGTCGTCTACGCGGACATTGCTTCTAGAGGATGTAAAAGTTCCAAAAGAAAATCTGCTTGGAGAAGCAGGGCGCGGCCATGTGATCGCCTTTAATATTTTAAATGTCGGACGTTATAAGCTTGGGGTAGGCTGTGTCGGCGGGGCGAAACGTGCAATTGAGTTAGCTTCTGCTTATGCAAACGAGAGAAAGCAGTTTAAAACGCCAATCGGTCAATTTAGAGTGATCCAAGAGAAATTAGGAACGATGGCATCTGAAACCTATGCTTTAGAAAGCTCCATTTACCGTACGGGCGGACTTTTTGAAGAGCAGCTCGGCAAGCTCTCTGACGAAGAACAGGAAGACGGCGGAAAAGTAGCTACTTCTATTGCAGAATACGCGATTGAATGTTCTTTAAATAAATTTGCAGGTTCAGAAACTTTAGATTTCGCAGCAGATGAAGCCGTTCAAATTCACGGCGGCTACGGATTTATGTCTGAATATGAAGTAGAAACCATTTATAGAGATTCTCGTATTAATCGTATTTTTGAAGGAACAAACGAAATTAACCGCCTGCTCGTTCCGGGGACGATTATGCGAAAAGCGATGAAAGGTGACCTTCCGCTTCTAGAGAAAGCACAAAGGCTTCAAGAAGAACTGATGATGATGATGCCCGCAGAGCCTGGAGATGCTCCACTGGAAAAAGAAAAATATCTATTAAAAAATGCTAAAAAAGTATTTCTTATGGTGGCTGGAAACGGTGCACAAAAATATGGAAAATCTCTGGAAGAAGAGCAAGAGCTGTTGATGAACGTGGCAGATATCGTAAGCGATATTTATTCGATGGAATCTGCCATTCTGCGAACAGAAAAAGCTATCAATAAAAATGGGGCAGACAAAGAAGAAATGAAAATTTTACTGACTCGTGTTTTCTGTCAAGAAGCACTGAACCGGCTGGAAGCTAATGCAAAAGAGTCGCTTGTGCATATGGAAGAAGGAGATAATCTGCGTACTATGCTCTCTATGCTTCGAAAGCTTACCCGCCACACCCCGACTAACATCGTTGCATTGAAGCGCCAAATTGCCGGCAGCGTACTGGATGCAGAGCGTTATGTCGTTTAAAATTGTTATACAATTTGGAGCGTTCTAAGCTCCAAAAATATATATTCCCTTTCTTCGGAAAGGCATTCTCCTCTCTGCTAAGTGATTTGAAAAAGCTCCGTTTATCGGAGCTTTTTCGCATGCAGGATCAAAATTTTATCGAGAAAAATGGCAGATTTGGATATAATAGAGAAGGAATGCAGAGTAGGAAAGGAGAAAGGAAACTATGGCAGTGACGTATTATGGGTATTCTCGCTGCGGAACATGCCGCAAAGCAAAAAATTGGCTTGACGAAAAGGATATCCCTTATAATGAACATGACATTGTCCAAAACCCGCCAGACCGAGAACAACTAGCTTATCTGTACAATAAAAGCGGGCTTGAATTGAAAAAATTTTTTAACACAAGCGGTAAAAAGTATCGGGAGCTCGGTTTGAAAGACAAAGTAAAATCAGCAGATGAATCAGAATTGCTCGACATCCTTGCTTCTGATGGTATGCTGTTAAAAAGACCGATTGTTACAGATGGCGAAAAAGTTACGGTCGGGTTTAAGGAAGAACAATTTGAGGAAGTATGGAATAAGTAAAAGTTTTGTCTTTCTCATTTAACATGAACTTTGAAAATGGAGGCTGATATGATGAATTTACCGAAGGACTTTAAGTATTCAGAAGAACATGAATGGGTAAAACAAGAAGGCGAAAAAGTACGAATTGGGATTACTGATTTTGCTCAGTCTGAACTTGGAGACATCGTATTCGTAGAATTGCCAGAAGAAGGCGATGAAGTTAAAGCGGACGAACCGTTTGGCAGTGTGGAATCCGTTAAAACCGTTTCTGAACTTTATGCTCCTGTCAGCGGAAAAGTAGTTGAAGTGAATGAGGAACTGGATGATTCACCGGAATTCGTTAACGAGTCACCATATGAAAAAGCTTGGATGATCGTTGTAGAACCAACAGATCAAGAAGAGTTAGATGAATTAATGTCAGCAGAAGAATATGAAGAAATGGTTAGCGAAGATTAATTTACTTACATAGAACCCGCCCTTGAAGCGGGTTCTTTTTGGCACTGTTAGAAAAATAGGTAAACATATAAGGGAAACTCGGTTCACGCCATAAGGACACGGCGAAAAACCGAGTTTTTCTAAATCTTTAGTATTACGCATATACATGAATCAATATCATAAGTGCTATTTTGATTATCAAAAACGAACATTATATCGATTGTAGCGGAAGGCAGCAACTCTTGCGGGATAAAGACCCCGCAGGCAGCTTGCTGCCAAGGAGGCTGAAGCCAAGCAAGCGGCAAAGAAGACACTATCGAGAACGAACAAAGTGAGTTGGAGGAGATGTCGCGCTTTGCCCGAGGGTGAAAGCGTCCGCCTGAAGCTAAAATCGAACGATAACGAGGGAATGTTATATAATGTTCGTTTATAATGATATAGAAATAAATGATGAAATTCATTCACATAAAAAGGACTTCTTTTTTTCATTTTTGAATTATATTATACTTAGGAAAACGAAATAAATTCAAGAGTTCCTGGAATCCCGAGCCAGCAAATGAGCAAGCCTATCAGCGAAATGATTTAGCGTTATTCCTCTATCTAACATTACAATTTTTTGAATGTTTAGCAAAATGAGCATTCTCGTGTGACTGCCTTCCTGTATCTCTTTTTTCCAATATTTAGCAGCCCTTTTATCCAGGTAAGCCGCTTGTAACCTATAGTAATCTTACTCACTCAAAGGGGGCCTGCTGCATTATATCAACTAATTATTTGTAAGGGAGGGTTCCGTTTGAATACGTTTAAGAGTTTAAAAGAATTTTATTGGCCTGATAAAAGATTATTTATTTGGTCAATCTTTTTTTTAATTATTATGACAATTTTAACGATGGCTTACCCAATCGTGCTTCAATTTGCGATTGATGAAGTAGTATTATCTGCAAATTGGGGGCTGCTTCCATACTTAGCAGGAGGTTTTGTCGTTATTACTGTGTTAAAAGCAGCTGCCACTTATATTCATCAGTATTATGGAGATTTATTTGGGATAAGGGCTGTCTATCGATTGCGCAGTCGATTATATAAGAAACTTCAATATTTACCTTTCCGATTTTATGATAATGCTAAAACCGGTGATTTAATGTCACGGCTTACCGCAGATGTAGAAGGTTTTCGCTTTTTTCTTTCTTTTGGATGCGCTCAACTTTTAAATCTTGTTCTCTTGGTGACGGTCAGTTTTGCGGTCATGATGTATTATAGTGTGCCGCTTGCGTTAGTATCGTTGGCAGCAATGCCGTTTTTAGCCGTAGCTGTGTATCGTTTTGACAAAAAAGTCCATCCAGCCTTTAAAAACATTCGGTTATCATTTGCGTCTCTTACCACGAAGGTGCAGGAAAATGTCAGCGGCATGAGCACGGTAAAATCCCTCTCAAGAGAAGATTTTGAAATGGGACGGTTTGATGGAAGAAATGCCGACTATAAAAATAAATCGTTATATACATCTACGATATGGGCAAAATTTTTTCCGTTTATGGAGCTTATCGGTAACGTGTGCGTTGTGGTTTTATTAGGATTTGGCGGCTATCTTGTTATACAGGGACAGCTTCAGCTTGGTCAGCTGGCTGCGTCCTTTAGCTTGATTTGGTATATTATCGGTCCTCTTATAAATCTTGGGTTTATCATTAATACTTTCTCTCAATCGAAAGCTTCTGGAGAAAGGATAGTAGAAGTTTTAGAGGAAAAGGAAGATATTACGAATACAGCCTTTTCTGAACCAGTGGATTGCCTTTATGGAGAGATAGTATTTAATCACGTTACTCACACTTATTCTGGAGAAACACAAAAAGCGCTTGAGGATATTACTTTTCATGCAGCTCCAGGTGAAACGATTGGTTTGATTGGAGCGACAGGGGCTGGGAAAACAACCATTACTCAGTTAATATCAAGGTTTTATGAACCGGACGAGGGAGAGGTATTAATTGATGGTAGAGCAATAAATCAATACAAGCTTGAAGATTTGCGAGCTCATGTTGGATTTGTGCTGCAGGAATCTTTTATATTTTCATCGACCATCCACGACAATATCGCGTATGGAAGACCTGACGCCTCCTTAGAAGAGGTGATTGATGCAGCAAAACGCGCCCATGCTCATGAGTTTATTATGGAGCTTCAAGATGGGTACGAAACGGTATTAGGAGAAAGAGGGGTGGGCCTTTCAGGAGGACAGAAACAAAGAATATCTATTGCCAGAGCTATATTAATTAATCCCGCCATTTTAGTACTTGATGATGCTACAAGTGCTGTTGATATGGAAACGGAACATCGAATTCAAGCGGCATTCCAGGAAGTGATGAAAGAAAAAACGACGTTTATTATCGCACATAGGATTTCGTCCTTGAAGCACGCCGATCAAATTTTAGTACTTGAAAATGGAAAAATTGCAGAAAGAGGAAGACATGAAGAGCTGTTAGAAAAAGAAGGTATTTATAAAACCATTTATGACATTCAGTTTCAAGATAAGGAGACAGTCATGCAGCAGCAGGTTTAAAACAGGAGGAAAAGTATGAAAAATAAGAATGCGGTTCCTAATCGGGCAGATAAAGGGCGGTTTCGCTATTCACAGGACCAAATCATTGATAAGGCATTTAACTGGGAGCAAATCCGACGTCTGCTTCATTATATGAAGCCTTACTCAAAAAAACTGCTGCCAATGGCCGTGATTGCTATGCTGGCTGCAACTTCAGTAAGGCTCGCTGCTCCTGTACTCATCGGGTATACGATCGATGAAGCGATTCAGCCTGGAGACTGGAATTTGCTAATGGGCATTACTATATTTATCGCTTCTATGTATGCTTTAGCCTGGGTAGCTAATACGTTTCGTATCAAATGGATTAATCAAATGGGACAGTATGTCATTTATGACTTGCGGAGGGATTTGTTTAATCATTTGCAAAAGCTCTCCCACCGTTTTTTTGATCAAAGGTCGGCAGGGTCTATTCTCGTAAGAGTGACAAACGATATCAATTCGCTGCAAGAGCTGTTTACAAACGGTGTGATTAACTTATTAATGGATATCGTTATGCTTGTCGGTATTATTTCTATCTTATTTGTACTAAGCCCTGAATTAACAATTGCGATTATGATTGTACTTCCTATCATGTTTTACATTTCTACTAACTTACGCCGCAAAATAAGACGGTCTTGGCAGACAGTAAGGCTTAAACAATCCACGTTAAATTCTCATTTAAACGAAAGCATTCAAGGAATTAGAGTAACACAGTCTTACACGCAGGAAAAAGAAAATATGGATTACTTTACTGATTTGAATACGGATAACTATGAAGCATGGGAGCAGGCGACGCGAAAGAGTGCGATGTTTCGCCCGCTCGTTGAATTATCCAATGCCGCGGGGACTGCTATTCTCATATGGTATGGTATTTATCTTATAAATGCCGAGTCCATCACAATAGGAGAGTTTGTAGCATTCGCTACATTTTTAGGCATGTTTTGGGAACCGATTTCTCGTCTAGGCCAGATTTATAATCAGTTGTTAATGGCGATGGCTTCTTCAGAGCGGATCTTTGAATATATGGATGAAAAACCTTCCGTACCTGAAAAACCTAATGCTAAAGAGTTAAAAGCAATAAAAGGAGATATTCGATTAGAGAGTGTGGCATTTAGCTACGATGAAAAACGTACTGCTCTTCACAAAATAGATCTGCATATGAAGCCGGGGCAGACCTTTGCGCTTGTAGGCCATACAGGGTCTGGAAAAACAACCATTGTTAATTTGATCAGTCGTTTTTATGATCCAACAAAAGGCAGGGTATTAGTCGATGGTGATGATTTGCGTAACGTGACGCTCGACAGCTTGCGTTCCCAAGTAAGCATGGTGCTGCAAGATACGTTTATTTTTTCAGGAACGATTATGGAAAATATACGTTTCGGGCACCCGAATGCAATTGATGAAGAAGTAAAAAAAGCAGCTTACCATGTAGGAGCGGACGGGTTTATACGGGCATTGAAGAATGGATATGAAACAGAAGTGGAAGAACGCGGAAATGTTTTATCGGTTGGGGAGAGGCAGCTTATTTCATTTGCAAGAGCTCTGCTGGCTGATCCTCGTATATTAATCTTAGATGAAGCGACCGCATCTATAGATACAGAAACTGAGCAGATCATTCAATCGGCTTTGAAAAAGCTGTTAGAAGGGCGGACAGCAATTATGATTGCCCATCGATTATCTACGATTAGAGAAGCTGATGAGATTGTTGTATTAGATCACGGACGGATTATGGAACAAGGCAGCCACCATGAATTAATGAAGCAAGGCGGGGAATATTACCGGCTTGTTCGTGCTCAGTTTAATGTACTTGATGCTGGTTGAGTGAAACGTAGTGGATTGATGTTATGTTATTACTGATTTTACATGCTATTAATATGTTAAACGGGGCTGTCCCAAAAGGTTTTTTCAGCTGAAATACACTTCGCTTTCACCCTTAGGGCACAAGTGCGGGATCTTACTTCCACAGGAAGTGGTGGCTTCTACGTTGCACACAGGACGTGTGCGGTTTTAGTAGAAGTTCCTTTATCTTTGCTTTTCCGGAGGGAGTCTACGTGTATTTCAGCTGAAGTTAATTAAAAAATTTCGCCGAACAGACTTATGGGACAGCCCCCTTCATTTTGATACTCTTTAGTACTTAGGAATGCCTTAACTTTGTTAAAAAGGATCAAAGTATAAGTATATACTACGTCTTCCGCTATAGGACTTGGCGGTGAGCCAAATTTTTCAAATCCAAAGTTAATAATTGACACTTCCTGTCCCACATGCTATTATTCCATTTGGCTGACAATACAATAAATCTCTTATCATGAGAGGTGGAGGGACTGGCCCTTTGAAACCCGGCAACCATCCATGTATTTTATTAAACAATGGAAAACGGTGCCAAATCCTGCAAAGTGTAATATGCTTTGAGTGATGAGAGGAAGGATGATTACTTATATACACCTTTCTGTGCATCGGCAGAAAGGTTTTTTGTTTCCGCTCAATGAAAAAAGGGAAAAAACAAAATATCACTGACCAATGTGCAGTTTTTACCAATAGCACAGCAGTTGACGAGCTTTGTAAGGACCTGTAAAGTTTTAATGAGAATAATAAAAGGTTGTCTATCCGTGCTGACAAGGCGGATTTTTCTAGGGCGTTTTATGAAGTTTTCTGATAAGTTTAGTCGGAATTAAAGGAACGAGGGATAACAGCATGATAACTTTAAATCGTTTATCGAAAGTGTTTCAAGCAAAAAGCGGAAACATAACAGCTGTCGATGACGTAAATTTATCGATAAATAAAGGCGAGATCTTTGGGGTTATTGGATACAGCGGTGCTGGAAAAAGTACCTTGATCCGCATGTTAAATATGCTAGAGCGGCCAAGCCAAGGGCAGGTTTCGGTGGCTGATTGGAACATGTCAAAGCTTTCCGGACGCTCTTTAAGAGAAGCAAGACAAGAAATCAGTATGATATTTCAGCATTTTAATCTGCTTTGGTCCAGGACGGTAGAGGAAAATATAGCTTTTCCTTTGGAAATAGCAGGCGTCCCAAAGAAAAAAAGAATAGAAAGAGTACAGGAACTTATAGAACTAGTAGGACTCCATGGGCGTGGAGATGCTTATCCTTCTCAGTTAAGCGGAGGTCAAAAACAACGGGTAGGCATTGCAAGAGCGCTTGCAAACAACCCTAAAGTTTTGTTGTGCGATGAAGCGACCTCAGCTCTTGATCCAAAAACGACAGATTCCATTCTTGATCTTTTAACGGATATAAATAAAAAACTAGGACTTACAATAGTACTTATTACACATGAAATGCATGTCATTCGTAAAATTTGTCATCGCGTAGCAGTGATGGATGGCGGAAAAGTAGTTGAACAAGGGATGGTGCTTGATGTTTTCCGCCACCCGAAGCAAGACATGACCAAAGAGTTTGTCAAACAAGTGACGGAGCCGGAAGAAACGATGGAAGCAATTGAAGGATTACTAGAAGATAGAAATATAGGGCCTGTAGTCAAATTAATGTTTCTTGGTGAAGATGCAGAGCAGCCCGTCATGACAGAACTGATCCAAACGTGCGGTGTCAGCGTGAATATATTGCAGGGGAAAGTTTCTAAAACGAGAGATGGCAGTTACGGAACCTTATTTGTGCAGCTGCAAGGAGAAAAGAAGAACCTTGATAAAGCTCTATTGTTTTTAGAAGACCATCGTATAGAAGCGGAGGTGCTGAACCATGATAAATAACCTCCAGGAAGAGCTGCTTCCTAATGTTAATTGGGAAAATATGTGGGAAGCTACATTAGAAACTGCTTATATGAGTGCTCTTGCTGTAGCCGCTACATTTATAATTGGTATATTTTTAGGTTTAATTCTCTACCTTACGGATAAAGGGAACCTATGGCAGAATAAAACGATCCATGCAATAGCTGCTGCGCTTGTCAATATATTTCGTTCTATTCCATTTATTATACTGATTATTTTACTGGTTCCTTTTACTACTTTTATTGTTGGAACAATGCTTGGGCCAAGTGCGGCGCTGCCGGCTTTAGTTATAGGAGCAGCTCCTTTTTATGCTCGCATGGTTGAAATTGGGCTGCGTGAAGTAGACAAGGGAGTAATTGAAGCAGCTCAATCGATGGGAGCAAATCAATGGCATATTATTTTTAAAGTCCTGCTTCCTGAATCAATGCCTGCCTTAATTTCTGGAATAACAGTAACCTCCATTGCGTTAGTAAGCTACACTGCAATGGCTGGGGTGATCGGTGCAGGCGGTCTTGGAGACCTGGCTTTTAGAGAAGGATATCAACGAAGTAATCCGGATGTAACTTTTATGGCAACCATCGCCATTCTTATCATTGTATTTATTTTGCAATGGATTGGCGACTGGATTACCTATAAATTAGATAAACGTTAAATTAAAGGAGGAAATGTCAATGAAACATTGGCTGCAATTATTAGCTGCACTTATCCTGATTTTGCTGCTTGCTGCATGCGGCGCCGGGGAAGATTCAGAAGAACAAGAATCAGGTGATACTGGAAACAATGAGGAAGAAGCAGCACCAGAAGAAGAAAATGCTGAATTAGTTGTTGGAGCTTCAAATGTACCTCATGCAGAAATTTTAGAGTTCGCATCGGACAAGCTAGCCGAAGAAGGTATAGATCTAGAAATCGAAACATTTAACGATTACATCGTACCGAATCAAGCGCTCGCTGAGGGAGAATTAGATGCTAACTATTTCCAGCATATACCTTATTTTGAGGGTCAAGTAGAAGAAAATGATTACGATTTTGTAAATGCAGGCGGGGTTCATATCGAACCGATTGGTGTTTATTCTCAAGAGTATGACAGCCTCGATGATCTTCCTGAAGGAGCAGAAATAATCATGAGCAGTTCGGTCGCAGACCACGGCAGAATTCTTATGATGCTAGAAGACGAAGGACTTATTACCCTTAAAGAAGGTGCAGGTATTAATGCCACGATTGAAGACGTTGAGGAAAATCCAAAAGATCTTCAATTCCGTGATGATGTAGAGGCTGCTACATTACCTCAAGCGTACCAAAACGGAGAAGGAGATGCTGTGCTGATTAACTCAAACTATGCTTTAGATGCAGGGTTAAGTCCTCGCGAAGATACCATTGCTATTGAAGATGAAGAAAATAATCCTTATGTTAATATTATTGCTGTCCGCAGCGAAGATGAAGATAAAGAAGAAATTGAGACTCTCCTTGATGTGCTTCATTCTAAGGAAGTTACAGAGTTTATCGAAGAAGAGTATGACGGTGCAGTAGTACCTGCAACAGGAGAAGGTGCTGAAGTTCCGGCAGAAGAGGACACTTCTGCGGAAGAAGATGAAGAAAATAACGAAGAGTAATAGTAAACAAGCCTGGAGACTTAATATCTTCAGGCTTTTTCTTTTTATACAATAGGAGGACAGTTTTACATTTGGACTTTGCGGCAAGCCGAGTTTTTCTAATTCTTTTTGAATGACAGTTTTTTTCTGCTGCATACTAAAAAAGTAATAAAAAGGAGGGAATCAAATGAGTCAGGAACAACAAGATAATCAGCAATCATCGATGATTCAGCAGGCTCTTCAGGAATATAAAGAGGGGCTTGGACATTTCACAGAAAAAATCCCTAACATAGCTCGCAAGTATAATGCGTTTACGGAAGCATGTTTTGCTAAAGGAGCCGTTTCTCAGAAAGAAAAACAAATGATTGCTCTTGGTGTCAGTGTATTTTCCCAAGATGAATATTGTATTATTTATCATACGAAAGGATGTTTAGACCAAGGGTGCACGGAAAAAGAAATCCTAGAAATCATTGGGGTGACAGCTGCCTTTGGGGGAGGTGCTGTAATGAGCCAGGCCGTAACGCTGGTACAGGAGGCCATTCAAGAACTCGAGGGATCACAACAGACCCATTAATTCGCTGCATAGATTAAGCAATTTAGTGTTCTGCGGGCTGACATCACTTTATTATTAAAAACAATTTCTATTAATGAGGAATGAAGAGAATTTAAGAGAAATTTTATCAATGAAAGAAGGTATTAAAGTCCATCCTTTCTCAGTATTAATTGTCAGAAAATATAACAACAATAGAATTTTGTAGTCAGAAAATTTACTTGCTATAGTTATAAATGTGTTAAAAACACAGAAAGGATGGATTTATTATCCACACACTAAATAACACTCATACGGGTGAAATGGAAAAAGCTATGCATCAATCCCATGGTTTCGGTTATGCTGAATATAACCGCAGCCTGCAAAAACGATTGGAAGTTGAACAGTCAAGAGAAATGGAATACAAAATCAGTTGTCAGATTGCTGCTGAATTTCACAACAGATATTAAATAAGGTGAAAAGAAAACCTGTTAGATAAATTCACAGGTTTTCTTTTTCTTTTAAGATGAATGGAATTCTGCTATAATACGAAAAGTGATGATAAAAATAATGGGGGGCTGACCTGAAGAGATAAATGCTTTAGGCAGTCCCCCCTTTTATTCTTTTTACTTTTTCACTATTATTATAGAGGAAATAGGAAAAAATAATGGCATTACATGCTATTCGAGGAAAGGTCCTTTTCTTGAAGTTTAATTGGATTTGTTTTAAAATAATAATGAGAATAAATTGAGAATCATGAGGATTCTACATAGAATCCCTTAATATTAGATAATGGAGGTATTTTCACATGGCAGCTTCAACTCTTAAGATCGAGAATCTTCACGTAGAAATAGAAGGGTCAGAAATTATTAAAGACTTTAATTTAGAAATAAATACAGGAGAGATCCACGCCATCATGGGGCCTAACGGTACTGGTAAATCCACATTGGCATCTGCTATTATGGGCCACCCGAAATATGAAATCACACAAGGTTCGGTGCACCTCGACGGGGAAAATGTCCTTGAAATGGAAGTAGATGAGCGCGCTAAAGCAGGAATGTTTCTTGCAATGCAATACCCAAGCGAAATCAGCGGAGTAACCAATGCCGACTTCATGCGTTCTGCTATTAATGCAAGACGTGAAGAAGGCGATGAAATTTCTTTAATGAAATTCATTCGAAAAATGGATGAAAAAATGGACACGTTAGAAATGGATCAATCCTTTTCTCAACGTTATCTTAACGAAGGGTTTTCAGGCGGGGAAAAGAAAAGAAATGAAATTTTGCAGCTGTTAATGCTCGAACCAAAATTTGCTATCCTTGATGAAATAGACTCCGGTCTTGATATTGACGCACTTAAAGTAGTTTCTAAAGGGGTTAATGACATGAGAAACCCTGACTTTGGCTGCTTAATTATTACTCACTATCAACGTTTGCTGAATTATATCAAACCCGACAAAGTTCACGTTATGATGCAAGGACGTATCGTGAAATCCGGTGGAGCAGAGCTGGCACAGCAATTAGAAGAAGAAGGCTACGACTGGATTAAAGAAGAACTTGGAATTGAAAACGAAAAAGTCGGCGATCAAGAGCAGGAAGTGTAATAGCAGGGAGGTTATATGATGTCAGTGGATACAAAGTGGACATACGATGAAGAATATGTAAAAGAGTACTCCCAAAATCGCGGAGAACCAGAGTGGCTTACAGAGGAACGACTTGCTGCTGTCCGTCTGGCGGATAAGCTCGAGCTTCCAAAGCCGGAAAAGACAAATATTAAAACATGGAACTTTACAGAGTTTAAACATGCTGCTGCTCCATCAGAAAGCATCAGTGATGTAGAAAGCCTTCACGAAGATGTTCAAAAATTAATTGATCGAAGCACAGAAGAGCAAAACTTAATCGTTTTTCGTGACGGCTATCCCGTTTATCGTTCGGTAAGCAAACGTTTAGAAGAACAAGGCGTGCTGTTTTGTGATATAGAAACAGCTGCAAAAGAGCACAGCGAATTATTGAAACAATATTTCATGGGGAAAGCAGTGAATGTTGATGAGCATAAATTAACTGCTTTACACGTTGCATTAATAAATGGAGGCACTTTTGTGTATGTGCCGAAAAATGTTCAGGTGGAAGCACCTTTACAAGTCATTTATTGGCAGGAAGACCCAGAAACGGCTCTTTTTAACCATGTTATCGTTGCTGCCGAGGATAACAGTGAAGTGACATATCTTGAGAACTACGTTTCTTTTGATGAAGAAAAAAGTTCAGTTGCGAACATTGTATCTGAAGTGTATGCCGGAAACGGTGCCAAAATTTCCTACGGCGGAGTTGACCATTTTGAAAAAGGAATGACTACCTATGTAAACCGCCGGGGTTATATAGAAAAAGACGGTCGTATTGATTGGGCTCTTGGGCAGATGAATGAAGGAAACACTGTTTCTGACAATACGACTGTGCTAGCTGGGGATGGTTCATATGCTGACTCCAAATCCGTTTCCATTGGCCGCGATAATCAAAGCCAAAATTTCTGGACGCACATTATTCATCATGGAAAACATTCAGATGGACAGATCCTTACTCACGGTGTAATGAAAGATAAAGCTTCTTCCATATTCAATGGTGTTACAAAAATTGAACATGGTGCTACAAAAGCAAATGGTGAACAAACAGAACGTGTTCTTATGCTGAGCGAAAAAGCACGCGGCGACGCCAACCCCATTCTTTTGATTGATGAAGATGATGTAACAGCTGGGCATGCAGCTTCTGTTGGGCGTATAGATCCAATGCAAATGTTCTACCTTATGAGTCGCGGTCTTTCAAAGACAGAAGCGGAACGTTTGGTTATTCATGGCTTTTTAGCCCCTGTTGTAAATCAACTTCCTATCCAGGCTGTTAAAGACCGTCTGTCAGAAGTTATTGAAAGGAAAGTATATTAATGGATGTACAGGAAATTCGCAAACAGTTTCCTATTTTGCACCAAGAAGTCAATGGCCACCCGCTCGTCTATTTAGACAGCGCCGCTACTTCTCAAAAGCCTGCAAAAGTTATTGAAAAGCTTGATGACTATTATCGGCGTTATAATTCCAATGTACACCGAGGTGTGCATACACTTGGCAGTTTGGCGACAGATGAATATGAAGGAGCACGAGAAAAAGTCCGCTCCTTTATTCATGCTTCAAGTATGCAGGAAGTGGTGTTTACAAGAGGAACAACAACGGCAATCAACACAGTAGCGCAAAGCTATGGAAGAAGCAACTTGCAAGAAGGTGATGAGATTGTTATAACACCAATGGAACATCATAGTAATCTCATCCCTTGGCAGCAAATGGCTAAAGCCACCGGTGCAGAGTTGAAATATATCCCATTGCAAGAAGACGGATCTTTATCTATAGCAGATATAAAAAACACCATTACATCAAACACTAAAATTGTAGCAGTTACTCATGTTTCTAATGTAATGGGGACAATAAACCCAATCAAAGATATTACCCGGCTGGCTCATGAAAACGGTGCTGTAGTCCTTGTAGATGGAGCACAAGGCGCACCCCATATGAAAGTAGATGTGCAAGAACTCGATTGTGACTTTTACACATTCTCCGGCCATAAAATGGGAGGACCTACAGGAATAGGTGTGCTTTATGGAAAAAAACATCTATTAGAAAAGATGGAGCCTGTTGAATTCGGCGGAGAAATGATCGATTTTGTCGACCTGTATGATTCTACGTGGAAAGAGCTGCCATGGAAGTTTGAAGGCGGAACGCCGATTATTGCAGGCGCAATTGGCCTTGGCGCTGCCATAGACTTCCTTGAAGATGTAGGAATGGACAATATTGAAGCCCATGAAACAAAGCTAGCTGAATATGCAGTCAATAAATTAAAAGAAGTGGATGGTTTTCATATTTATGGACCGGAGAAACGAGCTGGTCTTATCACTTTCAATATAGATGATGTCCACCCGCATGATGTGGCGACTGTACTGGATGCAGAAGGTATTGCTGTGCGGGCCGGCCACCATTGTGCACAGCCTTTAATGAAATGGCTGAACGTGGCAGCAACAGCCCGGGCTAGTTTTTATATTTACAATACAACCGAAGATATTGATGCCCTAACAGAAGGCTTAATAAAAACAAAGGAGTATTTTGGTGATGTCTTTGCATAGCAATCTAGATACTCTTTACCGTCAAGTAATCATGGATCATTATAAAAATCCAAGAAACCGAGGAGAGCTTGAAGGTGAGACGCTGCATGTAAATATGAATAATCCAACTTGCGGCGACAGAATTCAATTGCAATTAAAAGTAGAAGACAATAAAATTTCTGAGGCAAAATTTGTCGGGGAAGGCTGCTCAATCAGCTTGTCTTCCGCTTCCATGATGACCGATGCTGTGAAAGGCCGTACGGTTGAGGAAGCCCTGGAAATGGCCGGGATTTTTTCGAGTATGATGCAAGGTCAAGAGTATGAAGAGAAATACGACCTAGGTGACATTGAAGCCCTTCAAGGAGTAACAAAGTTTCCAGCCCGAATTAAATGTGCTACACTGGCATGGAAGGCAATGGAAAAAGGACTCAACGAAGAGGAATAAATAATCTGCCAAAGAAATGTTCCTTACCCCCCTTTCTTTTTAGAGAAAGGAGGCCCTATAATAAAAAGAGAAACAATTCTTGAAGGAGATCTTCAAGACGTTCTCTCTATTTTCCTAAAAGGAGGTTACCCGCATGGCTAAGAAAATGCCGGAAATCGGTGAATACCAATACGGGTTTCATGATAAAGACGTTTCTATTTTTCGTTCGGAGCGTGGTTTGACGGAAAACGTTGTTAGAGAAATTTCTAACATGAAAGAAGAACCAGAATGGATGTTAAACTTCCGTCTCAAGTCATTGGAACAATTTTATAAGATGCCAATGCCGCAGTGGGGCGGGGATCTGACAGGACTCATTTTTGATGATATCACTTACTATGTAAAACCTTCCGAACGTTCTGAGAAATCTTGGGATGAAGTACCGGAAGAAATTAAGAATACCTTCGATAAACTAGGTATTCCAGAAGCGGAACAAAAATATCTTGCTGGTGTTTCTGCTCAGTATGAATCTGAAGTTGTTTATCACAACATGCAAGAAGACCTTGAGAAACAAGGCATTGTGTTTAAAGACACAGACACAGCGTTAAAAGAGAATGAAGACATTTTCCGTGAGCATTTTGGAAAAGTGATTCCGCCATCTGATAATAAGTTCTCTGCATTAAACTCTGCTGTTTGGTCTGGCGGTTCGTTTATCTATGTGCCAAAAGGTGTGAAAACGGACACGCCGCTGCAAGCATATTTCCGTATTAACTCAGAGAACATGGGACAATTTGAGCGTACGCTTATCATTGCAGATGAAGATAGTTCCGTTCACTATGTGGAAGGATGTACTGCACCGGTTTATTCAACAGACTCTCTTCACAGTGCGGTAGTCGAAATTATCGTTAAGAAAAACGCATACTGCCGTTACACCACCATTCAGAACTGGGCGCCTAACATTTATAACCTTGTTACTAAACGTGCAGTAGCAGATGAAGGTGCAACGATGGAATGGGTAGACGGCAACATTGGTTCAAAACTTACGATGAAATACCCTTCTGTTATTATGCGTGGACCTGGCGCTAAAGGTACTATTCTTTCCATTGCAATCGCAGGGAAAAATCAGCATCAGGATGCCGGGGCAAAAGTGATGCATCTTGCGCCAAACTGCTCATCTACCATTGTTTCTAAATCCATTTCAAAACATGGTGGTAAAGTAACGTACCGTGGTATTTCTCATTTTGGGCGTAAAGCAGAAGGTTCTTATTCAAAAGTCGAATGTGACACATTGATTATGGATAATGAATCTACGTCTGATACGATTCCGTACAACGAAATCATGAACAATAACATTACACTGGAGCACGAGGCTACCGTATCTAAAGTTTCTGAGGAACAGCTCTTCTATTTGATGAGCCGCGGTGTTTCAGAAGAAGAAGCGACTGAAATGATCGTAATGGGCTTTATTGAACCATTCACGAAAGAGCTTCCAATGGAATATGCGGTGGAAATGAACCGTTTGATCCGTTTTGAAATGGAAGGTTCGATCGGTTAATTTTCCAGAAACTCCAATATTGTTACCTTTAAAGCGAACCCCTCAGCTGGGTTCGCTTTTTCACGTAAAGGAGGAGCAGCCGATGATTTACGTTGGTTTAACAGGCTGGCGGGACCATGAGTTATTGTACCCTCCTGGAACTCGCCAGACGGAAAAATTAGAAACATACAGCAGTCATTTTCCTACGGTAGAAGTGGATTCCGCCTTTTATGCAGTGCAGCCTGTAAAAAATTATGAAAAATGGGTAACCCAAACCCCGGAACGATTTTCTTTTATCGTGAAAGCGTACCAAGGCATTACTGGCCATCAAAGAGGAGAGATTCCTTTTTCTTCAAAAGAAGAGATGTTTGCAGCGTACACAGCTTCTTTAAAACCGGTTACAGAGTCAGGAAAATTAGGTTTGATATTGTGTCAGTTTCCACCCTGGTTTGAGTGTAATAAAGAAAACGTAGATTATCTTCGTTATGTTAGAGAAAAGCTGGCCGATTTTCCCTGTGCACTAGAATTTCGCCACCAATCCTGGTTCTCAGACAACTATAAAGAAAAAACATTGGAATTTATGGAGAAAGAACAGTGGATTCACAGCATATGTGATGAGCCTCAAGTAGAAGAGGGATCAGTCCCTGTCATTTTACGGGCAACAGATCATCAAAAAACACTGGTTAGGCTTCATGGCAGAAATAAAGAAGCATGGAAACGACCAGTACAAGGACAAAATTGGAGAAGTGTTCGTTATCTATATGACTATTCAAGAGCCGAAATAGAAGAATGGGTAAATCATGTGCGAGTTTTAGAAAAAGAAACGAACAATATATATTTTATTTTCAATAACAATTCTGGAGGACATGCCGCATCGAATGCAAAAACGTTTTTACATGCAGCTGACATCACCTATGAAGGTCTGGCCCCACAGCAATTGTCGTTGTTTGATGATACGGAATCATAGTAGAATAGAAAGATAGCCGCAAAATAGATATTAACAAAAACTGTAAATAAGTTTTAAGCGGATGTTGTAAGCATTGGGAAAGAGGGTTAGTATGGTTTGGGCAGTGTTGTTTTTAACCGGTCTTGCTGCTGGTGCGCTTGGGAGTTTAATGGGGTTAGGCGGAGGAATTATCGTTGTACCCGCTTTAATGATATTTAGTGTACTAAGTCCATTCTTTGCAGACGTTACACCGCAGACGGCAGTCGGAACCTCGCTTTTAATTATGATTTTTACCGGATTATCTTCTACGCTTTCATATATGAAACAAAAAACAGTGGACTATATGGCTGGAGGTATCTTTTTTATTGGGAGTGGTCCAGGAGCGCTATTTGGCGTATGGTTAAATAAAGATTTAGAAGTAGGTCCTTTTCTTATTTTTTTTGGTATGTTTGTTATTTTGGTTTCTTTTATTCTGCTTATTCGAAATAAATTAAAGCCATTATCCATAAAAGGAAAAGGGATTAGGAGAACATACCAGACCGAAGCCGGATTGGAAATTGAATATGGATTCACTCCTTTTGTAGCTATTGTTATATCTTTTTGTGTTGGTATGTTTTCCGGATTGTTCGGCATCGGAGGAGGATCATTAATGGTGCCGGTTATGATTTTGTTATTTGGTTTTCCTCCCCATATAGCCGTAGCTACTTCCATGTTTATGGTGTTATTATCTGCATTGGTCAGTTCAATATCACATATTGCCCTTGGAAATGTGGAATGGCTTTATGCATTAGCACTTATACCAGGCGCATGGATTGGTGCTAAAATTGGTGCAGAAATTAACCGTAAATTAAAAAGTGATACCCTTGTAACGATTCTAAGAATTTTTTTAATTGTGATTGGTTTAAGGTTAATGTGGCAAGGTTTTACCGGGTTGTAATACGAACACATGATAGAATTTTAAAAGGCGGTGCAATCATTGTCTTCATTGATACCTATTTATATTTACCACACGAATGATCTTCATAGCAACTTGCAGCAGTGGCCGTCCGCTGTTTCTTACATAAATACACGGAGGCAATTTCATAAAAAGAAAGATGAAACAGCATTGTTTCTAGATATTGGAGATCACGCTGATCGCGTTCATCCTATAACCGAAGCAACACGCGGAAAAGGAAATGTAGAACTGTTGAATGAAGCTGGAATCCACCATGTGACAATTGGAAATAATGAGGGAATTACTCTTTCCAAAGGTGAGTTAGATTCTTTGTATGAACATGCTCAGTTTAAGGTTTTGCTTGCTAATTTATTTTATGATAAAGAAAACCTCCGTCCCGAATGGGCAGAGCCATTTGACATTATAGAAACAAAAGAAGGCATTCGAATTGGGTTGATCGGTATGACAATTCCTTTCTACCCATTATATAAAGAGCTCGGATGGGTTATAAAAGATCCACTGGAAATCCTGCCAGCTTTACTTGCAGAAGTGAAACCGAACGCTGATATTGTCGTGTTTTTATCGCATTTGGGTTATCCGAAAGATGAAGAAATAGCAAAACAATTTCAAGAAATCGATGTCATTTTAGGTGCACATACACATCATTTGCTAAAATCGTCCATTTTAATAAATGATACACTGGTTGCTCAGTGCGGAAAGAACAGTTATTATGTCGGCCAGGTGCAACTTTTATTTGATAAAAATACGAGGAAAGTGATAAAAAAAGAGGGAGCTGCAGAGGATGTCAGTAAGGAAGAGCCAGCCCAAGAAACCGAGGGATTGTTAGGGCGCCTTGAAGAAAAGGCAGACAAGATTTTAGAAGAACCTATTGCAGCTATACCAGAACCCCTGTCCATCTCCTGGACACTGCCCTCCCCATTTGCTGATTTGCTCGCTGAAGGGCTGAAAGAGTGGTGCGGGGCGGAGATTTCTATGTTAAACTCTGGTCTATTGTTAGGATCTTTAGAATCTGGCAATGTCACTCGTAAGGATTTGCACCGGCTTTGTCCTCACCCCATTAATCCTTGTCTTGTTCACGTGAAGGGCTCCGTATTAAAGGAAACGATAGCTGCAGCTTTTACGGAAAAAATGATTCATCTGCCTTTAAAAGGTTTAGGATTTAGAGGGGAAAAACTGGGAAGAATGGCTTTTGCTGGGATGACCGTAGAACTTGATGAATCAAAAACGACCCCGTACATTAAAAATATTTTGATCCAGGGTGAGTCATTAGAAGCGACGAAAATTTATAAATTAGCGACTGTAGATATGTTTACATTTGGTCCACTTTATCCAGGACTTGCTCAATGCAGCAAGAAAAAATACTTCATGCCTGAAATGATGAGAGACGTTTTATCAGATATATTAAAAAATCGTTATGCTTGACTGTAAAACAAGCTTCCATTTCCTCTCTTTTTTCATAAAGTAGTAATAAGCTGACAGAAAGAGAGGGAACCGGAAATGATGAAAATGGAACCGGTAGTACTTCATGATCAGTTTTATACTTCTATGATTGTCGAGCTGCCTGATACGACCCTTTTAATTGTATCTGGTGAAAAAGGGTATATCATGTGCGGTGCTTTAGATATTGATGTCTTAAACAGTAAGTGGCCAAAAAGAAAAATAGCAGCTGGAAGAGCTTTGGGAGTACGTACTATTGATGAATTACTTGAAGCTCCGATGGAATCTGTTACAAAAGCTGCAGAAGCATTAGGCGTCAAAGCAGGCATGACTGGTAAAGAAGCTTTATATTTTATGTAAAATGAAATGTGTATTGAATAAGCAGCAGTTGGTTTAAGAGAAACCAGCCGCTGTTTATTTTTTTATACTTTAAGAGTTTAACTCCATTATAGGATTAAAGTATAAGAAAAACTAAGGCTTTCGCTATTAAAGACTTGGGGACAAGCCGAGTCTTTCTAAAACTTTACTTACGACTTCCGTCATTTGGACTTGGCAGAAAGGAATAGTGTTTCTCTATACCGTTGTCTGATATAATAAAAGTTGTGATTTATTCCGGGAAAGGCGGCTTAAAGAATGGAACAATACTTAAATTTATGTAGACATATATTGAATAACGGTACAGAGAAAAGTGATCGGACAGGCACAGGAACAATCAGCACGTTTGGCTGGCAAATGCGCTTTAATTTAGAAGAAGGGTTTCCGGTCCTTACAACAAAAAAATTACATTTACGTTCCATTATTCACGAACTGCTGTGGTTCTTGAAAGGCGACACAAACGTACAATACCTCCAGGAAAACAAGGTAAGAATTTGGAATGAATGGGCTGATAAAGACGGCGATTTAGGACCAATTTACGGGAAGCAGTGGCGCTCTTGGGAAGGAGCATCAGGCAAAACAGTGGATCAAATTAGTGATGTTATTAATGAAATAAAGACAAACCCGGATTCCCGTCGTCTCATTGTCAGTGCATGGAATGCAGCTGAGATAGAAGATATGTCGCTTGCTCCTTGTCATTGTCTTTTTCAGTTTTATGTTAATGATGGAAAACTTTCTTGTCAGCTGTACCAGCGCAGTGCCGATGTATTCCTTGGTGTGCCGTTTAATATTGCATCGTATGCGCTTTTAACGAAAATGGTCGCGCAAGTGTGCGGGCTAAAAGCACATGAATTTGTCCATACATTTGGGGATGCTCATATTTATTTGAACCATATCGAACAAGTACAAAAACAATTAACAAGAACACCTAGAAAGCTTCCAGAAATGAAACTCAATCCGGAGGTTCAATCTATATTTGATTTCACGATTGACGATTTTGAGCTTCAAGATTATGATCCTCATCCTCATATTAAAGGAGAAGTGTCGGTATGATTTCTTTTATTGCAGCTATGGATGAAAATCGGGTCATCGGCCATGAAAATAAAATGCCCTGGCATCTGCCTGCTGATTTAAAGCATTTTAAAGAGGTAACGAACGGTCACCCCATTATTATGGGAAGAAAAACATATGAAGCCATAGGGAGGCCGCTTCCAAGGCGTCAAAATATTATCGTAACGAACAAGAAAGATTTCACTGCAGAAGGTTGTGAAGTCGTTCATTCGTTAGATGAAGCAAAACGGATTGCAGCTACCAAACAAGAAATTTTTGTTATTGGCGGGGAAACGTTGTTTGAACAATTTCTGCCTGCTGCTGATCGAATGTATTTAACCATCATTCATGATACGTTTCCAGGTGATACGTATTTTCCTGAATGGCGGAGAGAAGATTGGGTAACGACAGAAAAGAAACAAGGTAAAACAAATGAAAAAAATCTTTATCCTCATACGTTTATTACACTAGAAAGAAAACATTAATATATGGGCTTAACCCGTTCTTTTTTGCATATATATAAACAAGCAAAGGAGGACGGGTTTCGTATGAAAAAACACCGAAGATTCTTCAAAATCAAAAGCCGTCCAAAAGGGCCGCTCCCCTTTCGCTATGTGTTTATCATTTCGCTTCTGTTATTTACGTTATTTACCGTTCAAGGACTTTGGCTGGTTGAAAAAGGAATACGGCCTACGTTAATGGCTATCGCCCACACCGAAACACAAAAAATTGCAACGCAGGCTATAAATGATGCAATCTCTAATAAAATTGTTGAATCCATTGATATTGAAGATATGATTGAAATTGAAACAGACAGCAATGGCCAAGTAACATCCGTAAATTTTAATTCAGAAATGTATAATCGCGTGTTATCTGAAGCCACATTACGAACCCAAAAGTATCTAAAGATGGTCGAAGAAGGAACGATTGAAGATTTAGGGCTGCCTGAGGAAATCGAACAGGAGCTGGAAACGGAAAACTTTACAGATCAAGGGATTATACATGTGATCCCTCTTGGGCAGGCAACAAATAATGCATTGCTGGCACAGCTTGGACCTAGAGTTCCTGTCCAATTTTCCGCAATTGGCGATGTGAAATCATCCATGAGTGAGTCGATTTTTGAATCCGGGATTAATAATACTTATATGCGTATTTCTGTTGACATTGAAGTGGATGTAAGAGTAGTTATTCCATTTGCAACGGATACCGCTGTGGTTTCCACTTCCATCCCGGTTGGTATGGTATTTATATCTGGAGAAGTACCGCAATTCTACAATGCAGGAGATGGAGATATGCCGTCGCCAGCAATTATTCAAGAACAGGAATTAAAAGATACTATGGAAGAAGGTAATGAAGAGACAGAAGTAGAAGAAGAACTACAAGAATCAGAAGAAATACCTATTACAGAATGACCCTTTCACGTTTTATTTTGACAAAATAGGCAGTAATAATTATAATAAAATAATTAATTATCAGACAATAGTTTAGGAAAGGAGGCCGAAAGATGCGTACAGATGTATTTTTAGAATAAATAAAAGTAGATTTTTATTATTTGAAAAGCATATCTGTTATAATTAAAATAAGGTATTTATTTTCTGAATTTTCACTTTTAATTTTGTAGTCGAAAGGAGATAAACCCATGAGTATGAGAGAACAATGGGGCACGCGCGCTGGTTTTATCATGGCGGCCGTTGGTTCCGCAATTGGCCTAGGGAACATTTGGCGTTTTCCTGCCACAGCTTATGAAAACGGAGGCGGCGCGTTTTTTATTCCATATTTATTCGCCCTGCTCACAGCCGGGATACCGCTTTTGATATTAGAATTTACCATAGGTCATAAATATCGAGGATCGGCACCGTTGAGCTTTTCAAGAATGAATAAAAAGGCAGAGTGGATCGGATGGTGGGCTGTATTCGTTTCCTTTGTTATTTCTACCTACTATTCTGTCATTATTGCCTGGGCAATATCGTACAGCATTTTTTCTTTTAATCAGACATGGGGAACGGATACCGAAGCTTTTCTTTTCGGTGAGTATTTACAGCTCCCAGACGTTCCCGGACAAATAGGAGCGATCGTACCTTCTGTATTTATTCCATTAATTATTGTGTGGGCTATTACGTTAGGCGTACTATTTAAAGGGGTTAAAAAAGGTATTGAGTTGGCAAACCGTATTTTTATCCCGACACTTGTTGTTATTTTCTTGATTATTGTTATTCGTGCGATTACGCTGCCAGGAGCAGCAGAAGGTCTCACATCGTTTTTCGAGCCAAATTTTGAGGCGATTACTTCTGGCGGTGTATGGGTTGCTGCTTACGGCCAGATTTTCTTCAGTTTGTCTATCGCTTTTGCGATTATGATTACGTATTCTAGTTATTTACCAAAGAAATCTGATATTACAAATAATGCTTTTATTACAGGGTTTAGTAACTCCAGCTTTGAATTGCTTGCAGGTATTGGAGTGTTCGCCGCGCTTGGGTTTATGGCTTCACAGGCTGGCGTTGGAGTAGAGGAAGTTGTTGCAGGCGGGGTTGGACTTGCCTTCGTGGTTTTCCCGCAGATTATCAATGAATTTCCAGCGTTAAGCGGATTATTTGGATTTTTATTCTTTGCTTCGCTAGTACTAGCCGGGTTGTCTTCCCTTATTTCTATTTCAGAAACGTATGTAAAAGGGATATCAGAAAAATTTGGGATTTCTAGAACTGCTGCTGTTAGTATCGGCGGGGGATTAGCTGCGCTTATTTCATTGATTTACGCAACAGACGGCGGCTTATATTTCCTAGATGCAGCAGACTACTTTATTAATCAGTTCGGGGTTGCTCTTATCGGTCTGGTAGAAGTTGTTGCTATCGCATGGTTTATGCGTAAGCTTGGAGATTTCCAAAATCATGCAAACAGTATTTCAGACATAAGGATAGGCGGCTGGTGGAAAGTATGTCTTGGAGTTATTACACCACTCGTTCTTGGTTATATGATGTTTGATTTATTCAAACAAAATTTATTGCGTCAGTTTGACTCGGAAACAGGAAACTATGAAGGGTATTCAGATGCCTTTATCAACTACAGCGGCTGGGCCGTTGCCGTGTTTGCTCTCATTGCGGGAATTATTTTCATGCTTATTCGCTGGAAAAATAAAGAGGAACGAGACGATACAGAGGAGGCGAGCTGATTATGACAGGAAGTGCTATTTTTATGATGCTCTTAGGAATGATCATTATTTGGGGGGGGATGGCAGCAAGTATCATGCATGCCAGAAAAGTTTCGAAAAACAATAATAATTAAAACCAAGGCAGCCGGCTCTAGTTGTAGATTTAAGCCGGCTGTTTTCTATTTCACTGATAGGAAAGAAAAAATTTTAGCGTGGATGAATCATCGACGTCGTCAACTAGGCAATCATCTTCGCCTAAAGGCTTGGCGCTAGTTTTCTTTATCTTCGATCTCGTTTTTCCCATGATTTTAAAGAAGGATAAGGGTCAAAGGACCATTCGCTGTACCCATTATCTCTATACATACCGTAATGTAAATGTGGAGGAAATTTCCCTTGTGTACCTGGTTTTCCATAACCTGAACTTCCTACATATCCGATGACATCTCCTGGTGCTACAATATCTCCTTTGTTTATTCCATCTTCAAACCCGCTTAAATGAGCGTAATAATGATACGTGTTTGACAAATCACGGATGCCAAGCCTCCAGCCGCCGAATTTATTCCAGCCTTTCAATTCAACAATGCCATAAGAGGTTGCGCGGACAGGTGTACGGTGGCCGGCAAAAATATCTGTCCCTTCATGAATACGGCGTCCTCCCCAACCGCGTGTATCTCCCCAAGTACTTCGGTAGCTGTAATTATAGTTTAACGGAACAGGAAAAGCATGTTCATCATCTAAATCGAGTCTGTTATATTTTTTATATATTCTTGCATGACCAGTAATAATATTGACAGCCTGATCACGATGGTAATATTCCCAGAGACCAATTTGAATATTGTCATCATCATACCCATAGTCTGAAAGATAATTGGCAAACGTAAACAATACATCTGCATCTTCATGAAGTGATGCTTTGCCGTTGCCATTCCCATCTAAACCAATACCATCAAAAAGTGCAATTTCAGAAGGGGTCTCCGCCTCTAAATTAGGGTTTAACGGTCCGGCCCATTCTTTAGGAGAAAAATAAATATTGATGACCCCATCTGCTTTATCTCGGTCATTTCTAGCTCGGCGCAATCCTTTTTCATAAGTATCTACACCAGCCAGCCAATACCAGGGTACCTGGGTAACAGCTTCCATTTCTTTATATAATGCAAGTCGATCTTTATAGATATCTTCTGCTGATTTTTCCGCTGCAATTCCTTCGTCTGGAAAAGGAAAAAACGAAAAACAAATGATCAAACTGTAAAAAAGCAATAACGATTTTTTCATTTCAACCCGATCCTTTGTTGTTTATTTCTACCCTTTAGTCTGTCTAAGCATGGAATATTTAATTAAGCCAATGATTGGAAACAAACAAGACATTTGGCGCGCACGCTGCTGTCATGTTAAAGTAATAGAGAATATGGGAAAATAAATGTTAAAGAAGCATACTTATATATTTATATTCATGAATTGGAGTGATTGGGTTGGCCAAAACAGAAGAATACCTTCGAAAACCAGAATGGTTAAAAATTAAGCTGAACACCAATGAATCGTATAAAGGTTTAAAAAAAATGATGCGGGAGAAAAATCTTCACACCGTATGTGAAGAAGCAAAGTGTCCAAATATTCATGAGTGCTGGGCGGAACGAAAAACGGCTACTTTTATGATTTTGGGTGATGTTTGTACACGTGCATGCCGGTTTTGTGCGGTGAAGACAGGTCTTCCTAATGAATTAGATTGGCAGGAACCAGAGCGTGTAGCAGAATCTGTAGAGCAGATGGGTCTAAAACACGTGGTTATTACGGCTGTTGCACGAGACGATTTAAAAGACGGCGGATCTGCGGTTTTTGCCGAAACTGTCAGAGCTGTAAGGCGCCGCAACCCTTATTGTACAATCGAAGTGCTTCCGTCCGATATGATGGGAATAGCTGCTAACCTTGAGACGTTAATGGAGGCTCGGCCAAATATTTTAAATCATAACATTGAAACAGTAAAAAGGCTTACACCTCGTGTTAGAGCAAGAGCTACATACGAAAGAACTCTCACCTTTTTGCAGCGTTCCAAAGAAATGCATCCGGACATCCCTACTAAGTCAAGCCTTATGATCGGCTTAGGAGAAACAAAAGAAGAAATTATTGAAACAATGGATGATTTAAGAACTCATGACGTAGACATTATGACTATTGGCCAATACCTTCAACCGACAAAAAAACATCTTAAAGTCCAGAAGTATTATACGCCGGATGAATTTGCCGAGTTAAAAGATATTGCGATGAAAAAAGGGTTTAGTCATTGTGAATCAGGACCGCTTGTTCGTTCTTCTTATCACGCAGATGAACAAGTAAATGAGGCACAAGTACATGAAGAAGCTAAAAAATATAAACAAGCTTAATCGAAGCAGCAAAAATTCCTTGATTTTTACAATCAAGGAATTTTTGATAATCAAACTACATTACATATGATTATTATCTGCCCTTCGTTTTGACGTTTTCGGCTGCTTTGTCATTTCTCTCATATCCTCAACTGTTTTCTCTAAGGCTGTATGTCCATCTCCTGATCGAGCATCCATCCCTTTAAACGCTTCAATATCTTCAA
The DNA here is from genome assembly GCF_002886255.1 of Alteribacillus bidgolensis. Classification (NCBI taxonomy): domain Bacteria; kingdom Bacillati; phylum Bacillota; class Bacilli; order Caryophanales; family Bacillaceae; genus Alteribacillus; species Alteribacillus bidgolensis. The sequence continues at coordinate 2,241,908 of NZ_KZ614149.1, read as the reverse complement.
TCATGTTAGGATTATCGGTAACAACCGTTATATAATAATAAGGCACCATCGATTCAGTCATCATTTTTACGTGCTTTACGGCGTCTTCATCTTCTTCATTATTAGGTCGGAAAGCAACCAGAGCATATTCATTTGTAATTAATACACCAGCTTCTGCTACTTCAGGTGACTGGACGAGCAGGTTACTAATCCCATTTGCAATGCGCTGACGGTCAATAACGTCGTGCATCGTCATTTTATCATCTAGATTTGGTTCATTTGCTTGATTTCTACTGTAGCCGAAATTGTTACCTTTAGTATTCGCATCCGGATTTGTGTTATCTGTATCAGAAACATAATCAAGTGGATGCTCAGGTCCGTACTCTGCGCCGAGATCTTCATTATCACCGTTTGGTATTCCTGCACAACCTTGCAGCACAAGAATTGTCACTGTTATAAACATAAATGATTTTTTCATCTATCTTTCCCCCTTCCATAAAAAGTCCGCTGTACGATTAGTATGGCGTTTTTCCATAGAAAAAATGGTGGGAAATCGCGGAAATACTAAAAGATATCAATGTTTGGACTGTTTGTGATACAATGAGTTTGGAAAAAGTGAGGTGTCAGCTTTTGATTGTAGTACAGGGACAGCATTTTGAACTGATCACAGATGTTCGAGATGGCTGGGATGAAGAAACATTTAAAGAACGCTATAGCGATGTCTTAAATAAATATGATTTCGTAGTAGGAGACTGGGGCCACAACCAGCTGAGACTGCGAGGATTTTATGAAGATTCAAGAAAAAAAGTATCCTTTGATACAAAAATTGGAACACTGGAAGATTATATTTATGAGTATTGCAATTTTGGATGTGCATATTTTGTGTTAAAAAAAGTAAGACAGTCTGTATAAGAAAAGCGCTAACTCCTTGAAAGCGGAAAATCGGCTCAGTTAATTTTAGTTTGTGCGCCTGAGTGGCTGGGCGATGAAGCTAGTCACGAAAAACACCCAGCTTTTATACGTTCCTGCCTTGCCTTTTAAAAAAACTCCCTCTGCAGCAGAGGGAGTTTTCCATTTGAAGTACCTAAATTTTTTGGCATGATTTCAACACAATGCCTGTTTGTTTTTTAATAAATTGGGGAGACGATTTATTTGGAAGTATCAAGATATTCTTCTTGTTTTTTTGGATCATCATGCACCGGGTGTGCTCCGGGAAATTGTCTAGGAATGTTTTGGTGGAAGGCCTTATATTCATAGTTGAATGGACTGTAATGACGTTGTCCTTCCTTCCAAGGTGTATTTTTTCCAAGCTCCCGGTTGACTGGAGATCCATAAGGTCCTTCAGGGAGAGTCTCTGAAGTCAAATACCTTCTGCTCGTTTCAACGTTGGCAAAATCGGTATAAGAGTTGGATGACTCGTGAGCCTGCCGGTGCTTTTTATATTTATCTTCCATAGTATCACCCCTCGGTCATATGTTTCCCTTTCCCAAGGTAATCATACAGCATTGAAGGTTAAATGACTTCGTATAAAAAGTCGCGTAATTCGTCAGCGTTGTTTTCTGTTAGATGAAATGCTTGTTCTAAATTTCCTGGTTCTTTTAAGTCATCGGTTCCAATAATAGCAAATCGGTTTGATTGCATATCAAGCACTAAGTGTTTTCCGTAATGCCGGGTTGTAGTTGTTATTGCAAGGTCAAACCGTTCTTCTTCTCCCATAAAGCTGACAAAGCGTGTTTTCGTTTCTTCTATATCATCATAAAGATAAAAACGCTCTTCCTCCACGATTAGCCTCCTTATTCTTCATCTATGACAAGGTGAGGTTTATGATCAAGGTGATGGTGAGCTGTGATATAACGAACCGTTTTTGTTTTTGCACGCATCACGATCGAATCTGTCTCCGTTAAATCACCGCCAAGAAAACGAACGCCTTCTAAAAGTTCGCCAGAAGATACTCCTGTAGCAGCAAAGATGGCATCGTCCCCTTTTACCATATCATCCAATGCCAATATTTGAGAAGGATCTTCAAGCCCCATCTCTTTACAGCGGGCTGCTTCTTCGTCTGTGTGCGGTACAAGACGTGCCTGCATATCTCCGCCAAGTGCTTTCAATGCCGCTGCAGAAATGACACCTTCAGGAGCACCGCCTTTACCGACAAATAAATCAATACCTGTCTGTGGAAGAGCAGTAGCGATAGATGCGCCAACATCTCCGTCACCAAATAATTTTACTCTGGCGCCTTTTGCACGAATTCGTTCTACAAGCTCCATGTGACGCTCTCTATCCTGAATAATCACAGTAAGATCGCGTACGCGTTTATTATTCATTTTAGCAACAATATCAATTGTTTTTTCAATTGGATCATCAAGCCGTACTAACCCTGCAGCTTTTGGCCCGACCGCCAGCTTTTCCATGTACATATCCGGAGCATGAAGCAATGTTCCGCGATCAGCAACGGCAATGACAGCCATCGCGTTTGCTCGTCCATTTGCAACGATATTTGTACCTTCAAGTGGATCGACCGCAATATCTACTTCAGGTCCGTTGCCGCTTCCAACTTCTTCACCAATATAAAGCATAGGAGCTTCGTCTTTTTCTCCTTCTCCTATAACAACTTTTCCTTTACAGCTGACGGAATCAAACATGGTCCGCATTGCTGTTGTAGCAGCATCATCCGCTTCTATTTTCTGTCCCCGCCCCAGCCATTGAGCGGAGGCGATGCCAGCTGCCTCTGTTACTCGTACAATTTCTAACGCTAGTTCTCTATCCACTGATTTATCCCTCCAGATAAAATAGATCCTTGACAATATGATGTATAATTCCGTATTTATACTATCACATTTCTGATGTAAATGGATAATCGACTTGAAGAGAGAAAAGAATCATATGGTATACTGGGCAATAATCAGTAATGAAAGGAGATAACGGTAATGTATTTTGTAGACCGAAAAAAAATAGAAGAAATATTAACATATATGGATCATTTATACAGTGCTTTTCCAGAAGCCAAACAAGCTTCATCGACAGTGGAGCAATTAGCGTTAGAGCGAATGGCCCAGGGATGGATTGAAGGAATGATTGATGTTGGCAATCAAATGATTGACGGTTTTATTATGCGGGACCCAGGCAGCTATGAAGATATTCTTGACATCTTGGAGGATGAACAAGTGGTGCCTTCTGAAGAAACGAAGGGACTAAAGGAAGTATTGACATTGCGTAAAGACCTAGTCCAGCATTATACAAATATAAAACATGATGTTTTTCGAGATAAGATTTCTGCGCAAGAAGCAGCGGTCAAAAATTTTCCGGATAGAATTCGAACGTATTTAGAAAAAGAACTAGGTCCTGTTTCTGCATTTTTACCAGAAGAGAAATAGATGGGGGAATAACAAGCATGAAAAAATACAACGGTTATTTGTTAGATTTAGATGGTACGATTTACAAAGGGAAAGAGCCGATACCTGAAGCAGTTGCATTTATCCAAAAACTGCACGACCAACAGATTCCATATTTATTTGTAACCAACAATTCCACAACCTCTCCGGAAAAAGTGGCTGTTCGAATAAGGGATATGGGGATTCCATGTGAAGAAAAGTATGTATTAACCACCAGTATGGCAGCAGCTTCTTACATAACGACTAACCCCTATAAACAAACTGCTTATATTATCGGAGAAGACGGTTTAAAAGAACAAATACGTTCTGCAGGTATTCAGGAAGACGATGAAGAACCAGGCTTTGTAGTTGTTGGACTCGATCGTCAAGTGACCTATGATAAGCTTGCAAAGGCATGTTTAGCTGTAAGAAATGGAGCGCACTTTGTTTCAACCAATGCAGATAATGCGTTACCTACAGAAAAAGGTTTGATGCCCGGCAACGGAGCAATTACTTCTATTATTACAGTATCGACGGGTGTAGAGCCAACTTTTATAGGCAAACCTGAACGTATTATGATTGATCAAGCGGTTAACATGCTTGGTGTATCACCTGAAAATACAGTATTAATTGGTGATAATTATGATACTGATATACTGGCAGGTATTCAAGCCGGCCTGGATACGATTCATGTAGAAACGGGAGTCACTTCTTCAAAAGAAGCGGCATTAAAATCTATCCCGGCTACATACAGTATTTCTTCCTTGTCAGAGTGGAACATATAAAAGTCATTGCTATATCACTGTCTGTGGTCAAGCCGGTGTGCGAGCCGGCTTGAAGCAGAAGCAGCAATGGCCCCGACAATATCATCTAGAAACGTATGACATTCCCCGCTGAATTTATCATTTAACTTCTCTAAAATGCCTGGTTTTTGTTTATCAACGTATCCATAATTGGTAAACCCGATGCTTCCATAGACATTCACGATGGATAGAGCAATGATTTCATCGACCCCGTAAAGTCCTTCATCATTTTGAACAATTTCAAGCAGCGGCTCTGATAATTGACCTGCTTCAGCAAGTTTGTCTAATTCAATTCCTGTAATAACTGCATTTTGCACTTCTCGTTTAGATAATACCCCAGAGACATGTTCAGCACACGTTTCCAGACTAAGTCCATCAAAATAATCTTCTTGCAAAAAGTACACAAGCTTGGCGATGTCTTCTATATTAACCCCGCGTTCTTTCAGCATTGTTTTTGTCGTTTCTTCTAATGGATGATACTTGTAAACCATCTTTGATTTCCTACTTTCATTTTCTATTTTTCCGTTATTTAGTTTATCCGTTTGAAGGCAATCTATCCGATGAAAAAGGGTTAACTGGAAGCTATTGTTCATACAATCATGGTAAGCAGAATGGCAGGGGGTTATAATAATGATGGAACGCAATGTATATGACCATTACGGATTATACATGGATCAATCATTTAAAGCGGGAGTCTATACTGGTTTTAGTGCCGGAAATTCGTTGTATTTGCTTGTTCCAGATATTGCGCAGCAGCAAGACGATTGGAAAGAAAAATTAGAATGGGCAGAACAATTAAGGTGGCTCGGAGATGAAACGATTGCAGTATTTGTTTCCCCTTATACGAGAGGTTATTCCGTTCCTGTAGATGGTGAGAAACAGCTGTTGTTTCATATTCCCGCTCCATCATCGGTTAACAAAAGAAATGCCGACAAGGAAGGAAAAGCGCTGGCAGAATTTCATAAGAAAGGGATGAATTTATTTCCCCGCTCTATACCCCAGCCTTTTTTAGAAAGATGGTGCGAATGGTGGGAAACGAGATTAGAGCAGCTTGAAAACTGGTACACTTACGTACGAAAAAAAACAAACTATTCCCAAATGGATAAATGGTTTTTACAAACTTTTCCTTATTATATAGGACGTACAGAAAATGCGATTCAATGGCTGAAAGAAACGTCTTGGAATGCAGAAGGTATAGAAGAGCCGGGGTGTGTAGCTCATTTTTGTTTTACACCAACTACGTGGATCACACTGGACCAAGAGAGGGCGCCTGTTAAACTGCCGTCCGACTGGTTATATGATCATCCTTCACGAGATGTATCTGAATGGATAAGAAATGCAATGGAAAATGACAGGAGTGAAAGTGAGATTCGCCATTTTATAAAAGAATACGAGGAAGCCAATCAAATAACTCATCTTGGCCGCCAGCTCGTATTTGGCCGATTGTTATTTCCGTATTATTATATGGAACAATTAGAGCAAACCTATTTGCGAGAAAACACAGGAGAAACGGAAGAAGCATTAAGTAAACTCCAGCAATTATGGGCAAATGAAGCTAAAAGAATGGAACAATTATCTTCCTTTAATCCATCACTGCTGCCAAAAGACAGAGAAATACCAGAATGGCTGAATGGATCTTCTTTTCAAAAGCTCTAGAAATTTTGGCACTTAAAAACTCGGCACCCAAGCCGAGTTTTTCTAAATCTTTATAGAAATCCTCTTGTCATAATGTCGATTTCCTTATATAATGTCCATTATACAGAGACATTTGTTTACTCTATGAAAACAAAGACTATATGCCAATTGACATATTATAGGCTTTTATGCCATGATATGTACTATTCAATAAAAGTTCGGAACAGGCAGCAAGGGGTGGAGAGTATGGAACATGGAGTGGTTATTGGACTACTCGGTCTGGGTACTGTAGGAAGCGGAGTTATCCAGATCGTGAATGAGCATCAACAAGAACTAAAGCACCAAGTCGGATGTGGTATTACTATTGGCAAGGTGCTTGTTAGAGATAAAGATAAATACCGGGAATCTCAAATTGACCAGGATCAATTAACCGTTTATGCTGAAGAAGTTTTAAATGATCCGGATATTGATGTAGTTATTGAAGTAATGGGGGGCGTACAGCAAGCTCGCGAGTATATTCTCCAGGCTCTTAATAATAAAAAACATGTAGTGACAGCCAATAAAGATTTAATGGCTTTATATGGAGCAGAATTGCTGAAAGTTGCAGCAGATAACGGCTGTGACTTGTTTTATGAAGCAAGTGTAGCTGGGGGCATTCCCGTTATTCGAGGAGTGAGCGAAGGCTTATCTGCTGACCGTATTACACAAATGATGGGTATTGTAAATGGAACAACAAATTATATTTTGACTAAAATGGAACAAGATGGCAGAGATTATGAAGAGGTTCTAAAGGAAGCTCAAGAGCTCGGTTTTGCCGAAAGTGATCCTACATCAGATGTAGAAGGCCTGGATGCAGCACGTAAGATGGCGATATTGGCTACGCTTGGTTTTTCCATGAATGTTGACCTTGAAGACGTTATTGTTCGAGGTATTACAACAGTTACGACTGAGGACATGGAATATTGCAAACAACTCGGCTATACTTTAAAACTAATTGGTCTTGCAAAACGGACAGAAGGACGAGTTGAGTTGACGGTTCAGCCGATGCTCTTGCCAAACAGTCATCCGCTTGCAGCTGTGCAAGACGAATATAACGCTGTTTATGTATACGGAGAAGCAGTAGGAGAAACGATGTTCTACGGACCTGGTGCAGGTTCGCTGCCAACTGCTACAGCTGTAGTATCTGATTTAGTCACCGTTGTGAAAAACTTGCGTTTAGGAGTAAGCGGCAGAACCATTCATTCTCCGCTCCATATAAAAGAGCTTAAAACAGATGAAGAAGTAGATTCAAAATACTTTCTGCGTTTGCAAGTAAGAGATGAAACAGGCACATTTGATGCGTTGACATCTTTGTTTGCAAAAGAGGATGTCAGTTTTGAAAAGCTGCTGCAATGGCCGTTAGATGAAGAAGAACCTGTGGCTGAAGTGGTTATTATTACTCATACTACCAATAGAGCTGCGTATGAAAGAATTTATAAAGAGTTAGAAAATATGGATGTAGTACTGGATGTTAAAAGCAGTTACCGCGTTGAGGGAGGACAAGTGTAATGAGCAGCTGGAAGGGATTGCTTCACACCTATAAAGAATATTTACCGGTAAACGATAAGACACCGCTTTTGACTTTAAATGAAGGGAATACCCCGCTCATACCGCTTGAGCGTTTATCAGAAGAGTGGGGAGCAGAAATTTATGTGAAAACAGAAGGCGCAAATCCTACCGGCTCCTTTAAGGACCGCGGCATGGTAATGGCTGTTGCAAAAGCAAAAGAAGAAGGAAGCAAAGCCATCATATGCGCTTCCACCGGTAATACTTCCGCTGCAGCTGCAGCATATGGAGCTAGAGCAGGTCTTCGTTGTATTGTTGTTATACCAGAAGGGAAAATTGCACTGGGGAAACTTGCACAGGCTGTGATGTACGGAGCAGAAGTGTTTGAGATTCAGGGCAATTTTGATAACGCGCTTGACATTGTCCGCTCTGTGAGCAAAAAAGAAAACATTACACTTGTTAACTCCGTAAATCCTTATCGAATTGAGGGGCAGAAGACGTCTGCTTTTGAAATTTGTGATGTCCTCGGAGAAGCTCCGGATGTTCTTTCCATACCGGTCGGAAATGCAGGGAATATAACAGCTTATTGGAAAGGGTTTAAAGAGTACAACGATAAAAAAAGCACCGGGCTTCCGCAAATGCATGGATTTGAAGCAGAAGGTGCCGCTGCTATTGTGAAAGATAAAGTAATAGAAGAGCCAGAAACTGTGGCTACAGCTATTCGAATAGGAAATCCAGCCAGCTGGTCAAAAGCAGTAGAAGCAGCTGATGAGTCAAACGGGCAAATCGGCATGGTCACAGACGAAGAAATTTTAGAAGCCTATCAGTTTCTAGCTCAAAAAGAAGGTGTTTTTGCCGAACCAGCTTCTTGCGCTTCTATTGCAGGATTGAAAAAACAAATAGAAAGCGGAGCAGTTCCAAAAGGTTCCAAGGTTGTATGTGTATTAACCGGTAACGGATTAAAGGACCCAAGCACAGCTATTGATACGGTAACCGTAAAACCAACAGTCATACCAAACGAAGAAGAAGCCTTTCTTGAACAGCTCAAAGGAGGGGTGACAAGTGGGAGATGAAAAAATGGTTATTACGGTTCCAGCAAGCTCCGCTAATTTAGGCCCAGGATTTGATTCTATTGGTCTTGCGGTTAATCGCTATTTAACATTAGAAGCAGAACGCGCTTTTGAGTGGAGATTTTATTCTGACTCTCCTGAGCTGGCTGATATCCCTGAAGGAAAAGATAATTTGGTATATCAAGTTGCAGAGGAATTAGCCAGACAGCTCGGCAAAGAACTTCCTGCTTGTAAAGTCAAAATGACTAGTGATATACCGCTTGCTAGAGGACTAGGGAGCAGTGCAGCAGCCATAATTGCTGCAATTGAGCTTACCGACCAGTTAACCAATGCTTCCCTTCTAAAAGAAGAAAAAATGAGATTTGCCAGCACGTGGGAGGGCCATCCTGACAATGTAGGACCTTGTTTATACGGCGGTTTAATTGTCGGCTCACACAATGAAGAAGAAACAGACATGGTTCATTGCGGCGTACCGGATATTGATTTAGTGATGGCGGTTCCTTCTTCTGAATTAATGACAAAGAAAGCAAGAGGAATATTGCCGGAGTCCTTGCCGTATCATAAGGCTGTTCAAGGCAGTTCTGTAAGCAATGTCCTGATAGCTGCTCTTTTAAAAGAAAACTGGGAATTGGTAGGGAAAATGATGGTGCGTGATGTTTTCCATCACCCATACAGGGAAAAACTTGTACCAGGATTGGCAGAGATCATGGAGAACATACAGGATTACGGAGCATATGGAGCTGCTTTAAGCGGCGCAGGTCCTACCGTTATGTGCATTGTACCAAGGGGAAAAGGGGAAGAGGTATGCGAAAAACTTCAAAAGGATTATCCACAGTTTCAAGTGCAAACCGCTAAACCTGCTCCATTTGGATCCAACGTACGATATAAAAAACTTACCGCAAAAACCAGCTAGTCATGGGCTAGCTGCAAATCAAATTCGTGTATCCACTATTCATCATAAACTTTTGTCATAACAAAAAGGGTGTCCCACACTGGGGGCACCCTTTTTAAATGACGGTAAATGGTCATTAAAATACTTGTTCTAACTCCACTACACCAGGAACTTCTTCAAGCAGAGCGCGCTCGATTCCTGCTTTCAATGTAATTGTGGAAGATGGGCAAGAGCCGCATGCTCCCATAAGACGAACTTTAACAATACCGTCTTCAACATCAACTAATTCAACGTCTCCGCCGTCACGCAGCAAAAACGGACGCAGCTTTTCGAGAACTTCCTGAACTTGAGCGTGCATGTCTTCTGTTGTGTTTGGCATGCTTTTCATCTCTCCTTTCTTTCTTTCCCCTTATTATATTATCCTTTTCGGATATGTTCCATAATCATTAGGGCTTAATCCATATTCTACTATGAAACGCTTATTAATGACAACCAAAGAGGTCGTATTATTTGAAAACGTCATTGCTTTTATAGAATATCAAATAGTAAGATAGAAAAAAAGGGGGAGAGCGGTTATGCGAGAAAAAAAACCAATTAAAGTGAAAATATATGGAGCCGAAAAGAAATGTCCTAGTTGTGTTAATGCCCCTTCGAGCCTTGAGACAAAGGAATGGCTAGAAGCAGCACTTGCTCGGAAATATCCAAGTAAAACGTTTCATTTTATGTATGTGGATATAGAAAAATCCCATTTAGAAGGCAAAGATCTACAAATCGCAAAAGAGATTTCTACTGGTGATTTAATGTATCCTCTCGTGACGATTGAAGGAGAAATTGCTGCGGAAGGGAATCCTCGTTTAAAAAAACTGTATCAAAAAATAGAAGGGCTGCATCAGCAATAATTTACCGATAGCAGCCTTTTTTCACGTTAGGGACTAACAGATAGTCACGCTTTCTTTAAACACCAGAGTGATGTTTATACATCCATAACACGCCGCTTTTAAGCAGCCGTGCTACTCTTCCTGTTACAGCTGTATCTCCCATCACGCCAAAACCATGTTTTTTTCCTAAGGAGCCAAGAACCCCTTTTAATTTGATTTTTGGAAGTTTTTCCGGCACAGCTTCATTATTCCAGCGTTTTTTTAGAACCATCGCAATTTGCTCCGCCTGCCCTTCGGCAAGCTGTGCGCTTGGTGCGTGAGGGAGGCTGGCACAATCTCCGACAACAAAGGTGTTCTCCTCATCTGGCAGATGGTGATGGGGGGTCAACACTACCCGTCCTTTTTCATCTTTTTCTACGTCAAGATCGCGTACTACTTTGTTTGGCTGTACACCTGCCGTCCAAATAATCGCATCAGAATCTATAAAATCGTCATGGTTATACAATCCATTTTTTTCGACTTTTGTAATGTTTGAATTGCTGATTACTTCTACTTCATGCTTAACAAACCAATTTTGTACATAATTGCTAAGACGTTTTGGAAACATAGGCAGAATTGTTTCGCCGCGGTCAAAAAGTTTTATATGCAGGTCGGAACGGCTTTCTCTAAGTTCACTTGCCACTTCAACACCACTTAACCCAGCGCCGACAATGGAAACAACAGATTGAGCCGGCAGGTTATTAAGCGTTTCATATGTTCTTCTCGTTTTTTCCATGCTTTGAATACTGTACGTGTTTTCCCCTGCACCGGGTACACCATGATATTTATCTTCAGCCCCAAGTCCAATGATTAATATGTCATAAGAAAGAGGTTCTTCTCCTCTCATATGAATAAGTTTGTTATCTTTGTCTATAGAATCCACGGTGCCAAAATGCAGGGAAAGGCGGTCATGCTTAGGAAAAGGCACTCTTACATCATGATCAGATTCCGTTCCTGCAGCTAATGCATAATACTCCGTTTTAAAACAATGATATGGAAGTTTGTCAACAAGCACTAATTCTATATCATCTGGAAGATCGTTAGGAAGCAGCCGTTGCAAAATCCGCATGCCTCCATAACCTCCTCCTAAAATTACTAATCTTTTCATAGCACGATTACCCCTTTTAGTAAGAATTCCTTTTAAGCTGGTATGCAATAATAACATAAGCTCATCTAAAAACGCTTCACGGGTATCTTCCTTGCAAGCAGCTAATGTGTAATAAAAGTGGCTGTTAATGACGTTAGCCCATAATGAGGCATCTGTATCGGCTTTTACTTCTTCACGTCGTATGCCGATTTCCAGCAGTTCTCTCCACTTTTCAAGAAGAAGGAAGTCATTTTCAACCATATGCTGCCAGATGCGCCGGGTTAATTCCGGATTAAAATGATATTCACCCAGAAAAAAACTAAAGTGCGCTCGAAGTTTTGAAATAAATGTTATCGTTTGGAGTCCATATGTTCTTAAATATTCATCTACTTCATGAAGCCGATCTTCCGCTAATGTTTCCATAATGGACTCTTTTGTAGGGAAATAATTAAAAAAGGTTCCTTTAGCTACCTCTGCTGTTTCTGTAATTTCCTGAACTGTGGTTGATTCAAACCCTTTTTCTCGAAAAAGGGAAACGGCAGCATTTAATATTTTTCCCCTGGTTTGCTGTTTTTTTTCAGATCTTTTCATCTTTTAATCTCTCCAATAGAACAGAGAAAATTTAATGTGCTAAGAATATGTAAAAAATGACCTCGGTCACTTAAGATTATAACGATTTTATGGCAAATTTACAACAATCTGAAGAAAAATCTAATTATTATGAATTGCTGCCATGAATAACGGTTTATTCTTTCTAGCAAATAGCAGTCAAAATCCTCTTGAGTAAAACGTGTTGACTTATTGTATCTGCAGCGATAGGATAATTGCAGACCCTTAAAGAGGTGAGAATAATGAGGCCGATTATAGAATTTTGCTTAAGTAATCTGGCGAGCGGCACTCAAAAAGTAAAAGAAGAATTAGAAAAAGACCCCAACCTTGATATTATTGAATACGGCTGTCTCGGTAACTGCGGACAGTGTGCTGTCAGCATGTACGCCCTAGTGAACGGAGAAGTCGTAGAAGGGGAATCTTCAGAAGAGCTGCTTTCCAATATTTATAAATATTTGGATGAAAATCCAATGTTTTAGAAATAAGGAGCCGTTTCTTTAGCATGGAGCTGGAAGCTCCGCTTTGGAAACAGCTTTCTTTTTTTTTACTTTAATGAGGGATTTTAACTTTGTTAAAGGATCAAAGTATAATGAAACTACGCCTTCCACCATAGGACTCGGTGGCAAGCTGAGTTTTTCTAATACTTTACATAGAGACAAGCGGGAGCTTTAAATATATAACTAAAGGGGAGCGGGTATAATGAAATTAATTCCTTTTGAAAATACATGGCCGTATGAAAAAATGGGTGATGATATTTACATTGAAGACTGTCCCTATTGTGATGCTGATAATGTCCTTACGTATATGAAACCTGCTGATTTAGAAAATGCGATGGATGAAATAAAAACGCCGCTTGTAATGCCTTGTTGTCATACAAAAATGACAATCGTTCAAGCCGATAATGATTATTTTTGGACAACAGAGCCGTTAAGGAAACGAGGGAGTAAATGATGAAATTCACTAAAATGCACGGTCTTGGCAACAGTTATATTTATATAAATCTTTTTGAAGAATCATTGAAAGAAGAAGACTTATCTGAACTGGCAATAGAGCTTTCAGATAAAAATACAGGCATTGGTTCAGATGGAATGATATTAATAGGACCATCTAATAATCAAGATATTCAGATGCGGGTTTTTAACGCAGACGGTTCCGAAGCAAAAAATTGCGGCAACGGCCTGCGCTGTGTAGCAAAGCTGGCTTTTGAAAAGAACCTCGTGATAAAAAAAGAGTTCACTGTAGAAACGCTTGGCGGCCCAGTGAAAGCAAGTGTAGAGTTAAGTGAAGATGGACAACAAGTGAAGCTGATCTCTGTAGATATGGGACCTCCAAGGTTACTAAAAAAAGACGTGCCTATGGAGGGGAAACCAGATAGTAAAACAATCGAAGAAGCAGTAGAGGTGTCTGGGACCACTTATTATATGACAGCTCTTTCAATGGGAAACCCTCATGCAGTGTTTTTTGTAGATGAGATCGAAACTGCTCCGGTGGAAAGAGTGGGCCCGATTCTTGAAAAGCACAACATGTTTCCAGAATCAGCAAACATTGAATTTGTAGAAATGGCAGCTGAAGGCAACATGCATTTTCGTGTATGGGAGAGAGGTTCAGGGGTGACACAAGCATGCGGTACCGGAGCTTGTGCTGCTGTGGCAGCAGCTATATTGACAGGCCGGGCCCAAAAAGATATTGATGTAACCGTTCATCTCCTTGGAGGAGATCTTCGTATTAGGTGGGAAGAGGACGGGAACATATGGATGACAGGGCCGGCCGAGATAATATGTGAAGGAGTGTATATAAGGAAAGAGCAGAGAAAATAAAGGTTTTATTGGTAAATAGCATACACGATGGGATATGCATAGAGACTAAACCACAAGCAGATTGTTCTAATATCCATTTTGGCTGAATAACCTCTCCAAAGAAACCTAAATATAAATGAAAGAATGTTCAATTGATTGGATTAAAATTGTTTCTTGTAGGGTAAATAAGGTAAAATAAAATTATATCGTTTATCCATTTACTCTAAAAAGGGGAGGGAAGGGAATGGAAAAACGTGTATTCCCTGTCATGGAGAAAAAAGAGTTAGAAACGTTACGGCAAAAGATGGTGGAAGCTGCTGAACTCCATGGTTTAGAGCACCCTTTAGTCTTGCATTACAGCAAAAAAGTGGATCAGGAACACAATAGAATGCTTAGAATGAACACGAAATCTTTCCCTTCTGTAAATTCCCTAAGTCAAAGAAAATACCAGATCATTTGAAAGGTACTTTGAAAAACGATATACTACCATAAAGAAATCAATCTCCGAATTGATAAACTTTAAAGGAGGTTTTTCAATGATTAACATTACAGACGCTGCTATTGAGCGTGTGAAGCATATGATGAAAGAAGAAGACGATGATAACCTGAAACTAAGAGTCGGTGTTAAAGGCGGCGGCTGCAGCGGTTTATCTTATGGAATGGGTTTTGATGCAGAAATAGAAGATACAGATAATGTACAAGAAAAAAATGGTTTGCAAATACTTGTAGACAAAGAAAGTGTCCCGCTGTTAGACGGGGTGGTTATTGATTACAAAGAAAATATGATGGGCGGCGGCTTTACGATCGACAATCCAAACGCTATCGCTTCTTGCGGATGCGGTAGCTCGTTCAAGACGGCGACAAACACTGGTACACCGGAGGATTGTTAATTATAACCCCCTTACCGTTCAAAGTTGAACGGTAAGGGGGTTTTTGTACATTAGTAAAGTTTAAATTTGTTAAAGGATTAAAGTATATTGCCAAAAGGACTTGGCGGCATTAGAACATCGCATGTCCGCGGACATTTTTATAAGAAATTCTTTTCCTTTATGTTTTGCTTTTCTAATATTAAAACATATGGGAGCTGTGGCCTGGCTGGAGACGGGCACTTGGATCAATATAAGACTTCGCATTGTTAACTGCTGTAGGAGCTTCACCAAAGCCAGTAGCTATGAGCTTAACTTTTCCATCATACGTTGCAACATCTCCTGCAGCGTAAATCCCCTTAATGTTTGTTTCCATTTTCGAATTTACACGGATCATATTTTTTTCAATATCAAGGCCCCATTCCTTAATTGGACCAAGAGAGGAAATAAAACCATAGTTAACGATTAGAGAGTCAACATCTATTGTCTTAACTGCGTCTCCTTTGACTTCTTCAATCGCTACCTGTTTAATTTTTTCTCCGTCACCAATAAGTTCTTTTACTTGGAAAGGAGTGATAATATCAACATTCGATTGTTTAAGCTGCTCTACACTGTGCTCGTGAGCCCGAAATTTATCACGGCGGTGCACTAGCGCTACATCAGCAATCGGATCAAGCATATTGGCCCAATCTACAGCTGAATCACCGCCTCCGCATATCATAACTTTTTGGCCTGCAAATTCTTTTAAGTCATTGACAAAGTAATGAAGGTTGGTGTTTTCATAAGGTTCGGCATCTTCTACTTTCAGTTTACGCGGTTGAAATGCACCTACGCCTGCTGTGATTATAATGGTTTTTGAATAGTGGATTTCTTTATCTGTATGCAGTTCAAAGACGTCGTCATCTGTTTTGATGACATTATTAACCGACTGGTCGAGTACGACGTCCGACTCAAACGTGTGCATTTGTTCAATGAGGTTATCCACTAGTTCTTGTGCTCGTACTTTTGGAAAACCAGCCACATCGTATATATACTTTTCAGGGTAAAGGGCCGAAAGCTGGCCGCCGAGTTGAGGCATGCTTTCAATAATTTTCACTTTCGCCTGCCGCATACCTCCATAAAAAGCAGTAAATAAACCAGTCGGACCTCCCCCAATAATGGTAATATCATATATCTCATTTTTTAGGGTCAACACGTCCACCTCCATATGAACTTATAAAACGCTACCTCCTTATTATAAGCATATGGCTTCATTTTTTAAAAGGAAGAGAATTAGAAGTAATTGTTTCAAATAGATAACATGTTATGTAAGAAGTTTTGAAAAAAAGGTTGAAAAACGTAAAAAAAAGAAATATCATAATATATGTGATTTGTGACTATTTTTGCAATGTAAATGTATAATTCATTAAACGGAAAACAGCATGTTCATATCTTATAATGTTTTATTTGCTGTTTTCATTTTTACTATCCCGTAGAGAGGGATTTTTCTTACGTTCATATACGTGAAATTAATCACATGTGAATTTAATTTGTCGTAATCGTTAAAGTTCCGGGGAAAATATTAGTGAATAAATACTTTAAAATGGATGTGATCTCAATGGCTACTAAACCAAATATTTTAATTTTAGGTGCTGGTTACGGTGGGATGGTAACCGCTACCAAAATTACGAAAGAGCTAGGACACAATGAGGCAAACGTAACTTTAGTTAGTAAACATGATTATCATTACCAAACAACTTGGCTTCATGAACCAGCAGCAGGAACAATGCATCATGATCGTACACGAATGAAAATTGATGATGTGATTGATATCAATAAAATTAATTTCATTCAGGATGAAGTGGTTGAAATCCACAGAGAAGAGAACAAAGTATCATTGAAAAACAGCGGACAAGTAGAATTTGACTACCTTGTCACTGCTCTTGGTGCAGTTCCAGAAACGTTCGGCGTAGAGGGTGTGTTTGATTATTCCTTTAATAAGTGGACGGTAAATGGCGCTCGTGAAATGAAGGACCATATTGAATATATGTTCGCAAAATATAATAATGAGCCTGAACCAAAAGACGAGCTGTTAACATTTGTCGTCGCAGGTGCCGGCTTTACTGGTATCGAGTTTATCGGGGAATTGAGTGAACGTGTTCCTGAGCTTTGTAAGGAATATGACATTCCAAAAAGCAAGGTGAAAATGTATGTTATCGAAGCTGCTCCTACTGCTTTACCAGGGTTTGATCCTGAATTGGTAGAATACGCCATGAACCTTCTTGAAAATCGTGGGGTAGAATTTAAAATTAATACTCCTATCAGTGAAGTGAAAGAAAACGGCGTCATATTAAAAGACGGCGAAGAAATAAAATCTTCCACTGTAGTTTGGGCAACTGGTGTTCGAGGTAATCCAGTTATTGAAAAGTCTGGATTTGAGAACATGAGAGGTCGAGTGAAAGTAGATCCTGATCTGCGCGCTCCAGGACATGAAAACATTTTTATTATCGGAGACTGCTCCTTAATGATTAATGAAGAAACAGAGCGGCCTTTCCCGCCTACAGCTCAGATTGCCATGCAGCAAGCTGAAACTGTAGCAGCTAACTTGAAAGCCCTCATAAAAGAGGATAAGTTAAAAGAATTTAAACCGGACATTAAAGGGACTGTTGCTTCTCTAGGTGGCAAAGAAGCAATCGGCGTTGTCGGTAATAAAAAACTCTTTGGAACATCCGCTAACTTTATGAAGAAAATGATTGACAACCGCTACCTTTGGATTTTGGGCGGAGTCGGTCTAACGCTAAAAAAAGGGAAAAACCCATTTTAAAAAAGGAACATGGCTCTGCAAATGATTGGATGTTGCAGAGCCTTTTTTTGTAGTTTAGGAATATTTAACTTTGTTAAAGGATAAAAGTATAAGCAAAACTACGACTCCCGCCATTAAGGACTTGGCGGCAAGCCAAGTTTTTCTAACGTTATTATCTTGTTATTAAAATATAAGATTTATGTAATTTCCACGTAAGGAAGTACAAATGACCTTGCGCTTCGTTTTTCGACAAATTTTTGTTATAAATCAATTTCATCATTCATTTCTACATCATTATAAACGAACATTATATAAAACCCCTCGTTTTCGTACGATTTTCGCTTCAGGCGGACGCTTTCACCTTCGGGGCACAAGCGCGATCTACTCCAACTCGTTCTCGTAGTGTCTTCTTTGCCGCAGGCTTGGCTTATGCCTCCTCGGCAGCAAGCTGCCTGCGGGGTCTTCGGCTCAAGCTTATCCCGCAGGAGACGCCGCCTTCCGCTACAATCGATATAATGTTCGTTTTTGATAATCAAAATAGCATTATAAAATTGCTTCATACTATCAAAAAAATTAGAAAAAGCAATGAACCAAGTATTTTCGATACAATTAAAGTTGCTTCACAGTTTAGCCATATCTATTGTGTATAATGAAAAAGGGTGAAAAGTTGACGATGGAATCATCTTTCTGTACACTTACAATGTTTTGGGGGTGAAAGAGAATGAGCGGCATAGGAAGCCTTCCTCAATTGATTATTTCAATGATGTTGTTTTTACTTTTATTTTTCGGTATTGGATTTCTTTTAAATATGATATTACGGTCTACGTGGATAATGGCGGTTGTTTATCCGCTTATTGTTATTGCCATAATAGATAATGTGCGTTTTTTTGATTATATTTTATCGCCGGGAGCATCTTTTAGTGCTTTAGGTAATGATCTAATCTCGTTAAAACTCGTAGATATACTCATTTTATCAAGCGGTTTGGTTGGAGCGATAATAGCAGGTATTGCAATAAGGATGCTTCGCGTACGCGGCTATCAAATGTTTTAAGGGTTGTTCTGTAGTAGAGCAGCTCTTTTTTTTACTTTAGGATGTCTAACTTTGTTAAAGGATCAAAGTATAAGCAAAACTACGACATCCGCCATTTGGACTTGTCGGTAAGCTGAGTTTTTCTACCATGAAAAAACGGGACGCTTTTCTTTACAGGAATAAATTCTCTTTTTTTGGAGATGCTGTTTCTGTGAGAGGAGTGATTTTTAATGGATAAAAAAATAATATTTTACAGAAGGTTGTCAATGACTTTATTTTTCGTCGTCGCAGTGACCACCACCTTATCTTATGTAACAAATGTAAAAGCAGAAGAGCTGCCAGGGTATTTTTATGATTATATTAAAACTGAATATATAGAGGATAAAAAGATTTCGGATGTCCCTGAGAAGCGAGGAACGAACAACTATAAGCGCGGTATAGATGAAGAGTGGCCGGAACCTGCTTTTAATGAAGAAGCAGAAATATTATTTGAAGCTGAAGGACCGACAGAAATGGTAACTGCAACAGGATATACAGCAGGCTATGAGTCTACGGGAAAAACAAAAGAAGATCCCGCCTACGGAATTACGTATTCGGGGGTTAAAGTAAGACGTGATCAGGTCTCTACTATTGCAGCTGATCCTGCATATTTTCCCATAGGAACGGTATTATATATTCCTGAGTACGGCTATGGCATTGTAGCAGATACCGGCTCAGCAATTAAAGGAAAAAAACTCGACTTATATTATGATTCCGTAGAAGACGTATACGCTGAATGGGGGAAACGCAACGTAAAAGTGTATGTACTGAAAAAAGGAGATGGTACGCTGCGAGAAGAAGAATTAATGGCTTTAAACGAAGAAGGAGCTTTACCGGTAGTTCAGCAAAGCCCAACTTTTTTTACTTTAGGAATGTTTAACTTTATTAAAGGATTTAAGTATATCGCCATTTAGACTTAGCGGCAAGCCGATTTCTAAAATTACACTTCTTCTAAAAGGGGATCTAAGTTCTTAGGGTTTTGAAATACTCCCGGGTGTAAGAGGTGGGCAAGTTTTTTTAAACCTATCAACAGTCTTGGAGATGGCCGGCAGTACAAAGGTTCTTCTAAAACATGTACATTGTTTGTTTTTAGTGCTTTCATAGAGGACCAGCCTTCTCTTTTATACAATATTTCAGGTTTGACTTTTTCCGTTTGCACCCCGACCCATGCCATACAAATATGATCAGGTTCTAAATTTTTAATCTCTTCCCAGCTTACTTGGCAGCTTGCTTCCGTTCTGTCTTCCAATATATTTCTTGCACCGGCTAATCTGCTTATCGAAGACAGCCAATTCCCTCCTCCAGGGCTGAAAGCCGGTTTAGGCCACCACTCCCAATATAGACTAACTGGATTGCACTTTGATGCTTTTCTTTCATAATCAGCAAGTATATGATCCATTTTGCTTACCATTGTTTGAGCTTTTTTATAAGTTCCGGCAGCTTCTCCAATAAGAAGAAGATCGCGCCGGACATCATCAAGAGAATTTGGCTTTGATACAATGTACGGTAAATTTTTTTCCTTTAATTTCTCTATATTCTTTTCCATACCTGGCACACTTAATGAGGCAAGGACCAGATCAGGGTGCAGATCTGCTACTTTATCCATGTCAATGGAAAGGTCAGGGCCAAGCCGAGGCAAAGCATTTACAGCGTTAGGCCAATCTGAATAGTTATCAACGCCGATCAATTGCTCTGTTAGACCAAGGTAAGCAGCGATTTCGGTATTACTTGGACATAGTGAAACAATCCGCATAAATCTTCTCCCTCCATTATCCAAACATCACAAAATGACCAATAACAGCAATAAGAATTCCAAAGAGAGCCCCGAAGAATACTTCGATTGGCTGATGACCAAGAAGTTCCTTCAGTTCTTCTCTTTTCTCCGTTTCTTCTTTCTGCTGCCATGATTTTGCTTCTGTAACAAACTTATTAAAATCTACAACAAGCTGGTTTAAAACGGTAGCGTGATAACCAGCGTGACGTCTAACTCCGGTTGCATCAAACATGACGATAACCCCAAAAACAGTACATATCGCAAAAAGTGCAGTATCAAAACCGTGGTCCAAACCAATAGCAGTTGAAACGGAAGTGACAGCTGCTGAATGAGAACTAGGCATACCACCTGTACTAGTAACTAGAGTGATATCCCATTTTTTTGATGCAATGTAGGCAAGAGGAATTTTTATCCCTTGAGCAAATAAGATAGAAATAAGAGCAATCCACAAAGGGAAATTATTCAATAGTTCCATTTATTAGAACGTCCTTTCGATATATATACTTTATATAAGTAAGAAAATTTTTCATTATTTATTATTTCAAATACTAGTTTTGAAGAACTGCCTCTTTTATAATTTTCCAACTGCTGTTATACTGATATATACCCTGAGTTTTCGGATATTTTAGACAATTACTATATTGTTGTTTTTTTATTTTAATCTAATTATATCACAGAAAAACAAGCTACCGTTTTCCGATTTCGCTGACAAACTGTACACCTTCCTTGATGTATTACTGTATTACTCTTTTAGAACTATGTGTTTATTGGAAAGAAGTACAATAGAACTAAAAGAAATAATTACCAAGGGGGTGTATTGTTACAGATATGCTACAGATATAGTGTTCTCTTCCATGCTCAAGTTCATTATCAGTGAAATTTAAACAGATATGATTGTTTATGCAATTTGAACAGTAAAAGTCCTTTCGGTTATGATGAAAAATGTTGCTGTATGTTAAAAAAATGTAATGTTATAAGAAACGGCAGTCAGTGTACTGGACGTATTAATGCCTCCGCTGCCGAAGGATACGGCGTTTTCAGGCTGTTTCCTTAACACGGCGCTATGCCGAGCTTTCCTAAATATTTTTCGAAAAATAAGTATAATGAAAAAACCACCTAAACGTTAGAATGGATGCTGATTAACATGAAAATGGTAAAGTGGTTAGATAACCTATTAAGAAGACTTGAAGAATTTATTTTGAGTTTTTCTATTATTACGATTACTGTAATGGTTGCAGGAAATGCCATCAGCCGGAATTTTGCAGGAAGAAGCTGGGCTTTTGCAGAAGAGATCAGCCAGCTGGCACTATTTATGGCAACATTCATGGGGATTAGTTACGTTGCACGGAAAGGCCGGCATATTAGTATGTCAGCCATATTTGATAATGTGCCTTTTAAGCTGCGGAAAACACTTGCTCTTCTCATACCCTTAACAACAGGGTTAATCATGCTTGTTTTTGCTTATTATTCTTATGGATATGTACAATCGGTCATTGATGCAAATCGTGTAACATCGGCATTACGCTTACCATATTATTTGATGATCATGTGGGCGCCGATAGGATTTGTATTAGGAGCGATGCAATTTTTCCGAAATTTCTGGGTGAACGTGAAAAATAAAGATGTTTATCTTGCAGCTGAA
This sequence comes from Alteribacillus bidgolensis, assembly GCF_002886255.1. Classification (NCBI taxonomy): domain Bacteria; kingdom Bacillati; phylum Bacillota; class Bacilli; order Caryophanales; family Bacillaceae; genus Alteribacillus; species Alteribacillus bidgolensis. The sequence goes on along the minus strand of NZ_KZ614149.1, from coordinate 2,220,071 downwards.
AGAAAAGATTACGATAACGAAGAAGATATAGAACAATCTGGTTCAATATAAAATTTCTATTGTAGAATGGCGGGGAAAAGCAAATGGTGACAACGCTCTTACTTATTATGGTTGTCTTTTTACTTTTAGGTTTTCCAATGATGATTCCATTAACTCTGGCGCCATTGGTCGTTGTACTTATTTACTTTCCAAATCTAGAACCATTTTTTATGGTACAGCAGATGCTCGAAGGAATATCAAATTATGCGCTGTTAGCTGTACCGCTGTTTATTTTTGCAGCAGATATTATGTCCGTGGGCAGAACTTCCAATCGGCTGCTTGATTTTGTAGGTTCATTTGTAGGACACCTGCGCGGAGGGTATGCGATCACTACCGCTGCAGCTTGTACATTGTTTGGGTCTATTTCCGGTTCGACACAAGGTACAGTTGTAGCTATCGGGAAGCCAATGCGGGAAAGACTTTTAAAAGTTGGTTATAAAGATTCTACGGCTATCGCTTTTATTATTAATTCAAGTGATGTGGCGCTTTTAGTTCCACCAAGTATCGGGATGATTATTTACGGTATTATATCCAATACTTCTATTGGAGACTTGTTTATCGCAGGAATCGGTCCTGGTGTATTAATATTTTTGTTTTTTGCTGTGTACGCATATATACATGCGCGGTTGTTTAACATCCCATTAGCGGAGAAGGCAACATGGTCGGAACGGTTTCGTTTTACATGGAAAGCACTATTTCCTCTTATGTTTCCGGTCATTATTATCGGAGGGATTTATACAGGATTTTTTACTCCGACAGAAGCTGCAGGGATTTCCGTTTTATACGCGTTATTGCTCGAACTAGTAATTTTCAGATCATTCAGCATTAAAAAAATACCAAAGATAGCACTTTCAACTGGTCTTGTCACTTCAGCTGTCTTTATTCTCGTAGCTGGAGGCCAGGCATTTGCTTATATTATTCAATTTGCAAGGATTCCCCAAATGATCTCAGAAGTATTTTTATCGGGAGATCCGGGGCCAATTTATGTATTGATTATTGTTTCTATATTCTTTTTTATAGGGTGCATGTTTGTAGATCCAATCGTTGTTATATTAATTTTAACACCAATATTTGCACCTGCAGCACAGCAGGCTGGTATTGACCCTGTTCATCTTGGCGTTATTGTGACGTTCCAAGCTGCTCTAGGATCAGCGACACCGCCTTTTGGTGTAGATATATTTACAGCCAGTGCGGTGTTCAACCGATCATACTTGGACACGATACGAGGGACACCGCCATTTATTGTCATGATGATTATAGTATGTGTACTGCTTATTATGTTTCCACAGATTTCTCTTTTCCTGCTATAAATTAAAAAACAGCTTTAAGCAGGATTGAGATAGATTTAAGAAAATTTAAGGGGGTAATGTAACAATGAAAAAAAACAAATTTAGATGGCTGGTCAGCACAGCTCTTCTATCATCATTAATGCTGGCTGCTTGCGGCGGAGGAGAATCTGATGACGGAGGCGGAGACACCGATAACGGGGAATCTGCAGAAGGAAATGGAGAAACATACCAATGGCGTTTTGTAACGGAAGAAAATGATGGACAAGTTCAATATGAATATGCAGAAGAATTTGCAAAGCGCCTTGAAGAAAAATCAGACGGGCAGATTACAATGGATGTGTATGAATTTGGCGGACTTGGAAGTGAGGTAGACCAAGTAGAGCAGCTGCAGAGCGGTGCTGTTGAATTTGCGATCGTTTCCCCAGGTTTTACAGGTACGATGGTTGAAGAAGGCCAAATTTTTGCACTGCAGTTTTTGCTGCCAGATGACCAAGAAGTAACTCATGAATTATTAAATACAAGTGAAGCACTAAACGAAGATTTGGCTGCTCTTTATGAAGAAAACAATATTAAGCCGCTTTCTTTCTGGACAGAAGGTGCGATGCAATGGACAGGTAATAGAGAGTTGACTGAACCTGCAGATTTTGAAGGTTTCAAAATGAGAACGCAGGATTCTCCTTTGATCCAGAAATCCTATAAAGCTTATGGTGCGGACCCTTCCGTAATGAGCTGGGGAGAGCTTTACTCTGGACTTCAGACTGGCACGGTAGATGGGCAAGAAAATCCAATTTTCTTTATTGCTGATGCATCTTTCCATGAAGTGCAGGATTATATGACGATTTCCAACCACAATACTTATGTGGCGATGACAACAGTTAATCCATCTTTCTATAATGATCTGCCAGATGACATTAAAGAAATCATCGATGAAACAGTAGAAGAAATGCGTGATGTTGGTTTTGAACTACAGGATGACCTTAACAACGAATTGTTATCTGAAATTGAAGAGAACGAAGAAAATCCAACAGAAGTTACTAAACTAACGGAAGAACAGCGTGATGCATTCCGTGAACTTGCGATTCCACAACGTGATTTCTACAAAGAAAATGCTGGAGATCAAGCAGGAGAGATTCTGGATAAATTAGAATCTGAAATTGAAGAACTAGAAGGAGAATAAACGTGCAAAAGGAACCCCGATAAATGGGGTTCCTTTTTCAATAGGCAAGAAAGTAAAGTTATTGCGTTTTTGAACTCACCAGGCGCTGCTGTTCGGAGTTTTTTCCACTTTGCTAAATATTTAAGCAGTTCGCTGAAAGGGTTTTAACCTTTTGTTTAGTAACCGTTGAAGCTTCGGCACAGAAGCTGCTGCTAACGCAGTGAAAATGATGTCTTTGATAAGAGGGAGAATCATCCATGCCCAAACCATCGAGTAGGAAAAGCCATCTGGAGCTTCAGCAATCCAAAGATACGCATAGTACATATAATTTGTACCTAACAAATAATTAATAACTAATCCAGTAAATGCAGCTATAAAAAACACTGCCATAGAAGGGTTCTGCTTTCTTTCTATTATTTTTCCTGTTACAAATGCGGTTAAAATAAAAGATAAAATAAAGCCGAATGTTGGACTGACGAGTGCTCGAAATCCTCCTGAAAATTCAGCGAATACAGGTATTCCTACTAAGCCGATCAGCATGTAAATGATCATGGATAAAGCTCCTAATCTGCTGCCAAGAAGAGCACCTGCTATCATCGCAATAATGGGCTGCAGAGTAATGGGCACGCCGCCAATCACTAAATAAGCGGTAATGTTAGCTCCTATTCCCATTAAAGCAGCAAACAGAGCAGCGGAAACTATATCAAGAGGTTTTAACTTCACAAACATCCCTGCCTTTTTATGTGGATATACTTTTTTATACCTTTAGAAAAGTTTAACTTTGGATCAAAGTATAAGTAAAACTACGACTTCCGCCATAAGGACTTGGCGGCAAGTCGGGTTTTTCTAACCATATTAAAGGAAAAGGGTAATTATGTCAACTTATTTTTAATTAAGGTTAACGTAAAGATTTAATCCAAAGTAGTATGGTGTTTTACGTTATCTTCTTTCGTTAGGTGGTGCGAAGATTGTCGTTCTCTTTGAAGTACAATCCATAAAATACATGCGCTTATGATAAAAAGGCTTCCCGAAAGGACAAAAACAAATGATATATTAAGCATTCCTGCTATTATACCACCTATGATGGGACCAAAGACATTTCCAAGAAAGCGAAAACTGATGTGATAACCTAAAACTTCTCCTTGCATCGAAATCGGACAGATCTGCCGTATATAGGCGGTCATACAAGGAATTAATCCACCAATCTGCATACCAAATAAAAAACGAAGAATAATTAATTGCCAAATACTAGTAACAAATGCTTGAGGAATAAAGAAACATGCTGAAAGAACCAGAAGTACTACTATTATTTTTTCATGACCAACCCGATCGCCGAAACGACCCCATTTTCTTGTCGCGACCAAATTTCCAAGCCCTGTAACGGAAAAAGCCACCCCTGCCAGAAAAGCAATATTTTCAGAATGATGCAGGTTGTTAACATACAGAGCAAGTAAAGGTTGAATACTGAAATTGGCTGTTTGAATAATCATGGACATTCCAATAACCAATAGGAGTACTGGACGTTTACAGATAAATAATATTATTTCTTTACTTGAAAAAGTTTGAGTAGTTTCGTTTTTATCAGTGTAAACGACTTCTTTTAATCCGATCCATACAAGTGTAGCAGCTGCAGTAATTACGCCTGACGTTATGATAAACGTAAGAAAATAACCGGTTGTATCTGCAAGCAGACCCCCAAGAACTGGACCAAGTAATCCACCGGAAACAGTACCTGTCTGCAATGTTCCGAGTTTGTCTCCTGCATTTTTTTTGGCACTTTGAGCAGAAATAAGAGCCGTTGCAGTAGGAATAAACCCTGTTACGATACCCATCAGCAATCTTATGACAAATAAACCTTCAACAGATTGAGCAAATCCCATACATAAAATACATACTGCGATTCCGTACCCAGTCAGAATTAAAATGATTTTACGACCATAACGGTCCCCAATTTTTCCCCATAAAGGCGCTGCAAAAAAGGCTACTAAAAAGGTGATCCCAAAAATATAGCCAGCCCAGCGCTGGACGTATGCATCGGAGAAATTACCAAACGTTTCAATATATAAGGAGATAAATGGAAGTACCATGGTTGCGCTTGCTGCTACTAGAAAGTTAGCAATCCACATAATCAGCAAATTTCTGTTTTCAGTAGAAATAAGTCATCATCCTAAATGTTTCGATATTCTAAATAGTATAAAATAATTAGGGAACGCTGAAAAGGCCTATTAGAAGGAGGAAACTTTTATGTTCTTAATTTGGAATACCTAAAAGGGAAACGTATAATGAATACGAAGACATAAAAAGAGAAAAGAACGGCAAACGGAGGCATGCAGGAGCAATGAGCTTATCATCATCAACGCGTTTACAAATTATTTCTCACCGCGGAGCAACGACTGAAAGTATTAAAGAAAATACAATAGATGCATTTCAACACGCTATTGACATGCAAGCTGATATGATTGAAACAGATGTAAGACAAACAAAGGATGGAAAATTGGTATGTGCGCATAACCCAGATTGGAATGGGATCATGCTAAAAGAGATAACTTATGAAAACTGGAAAAAGAATACAGAAGCAAAAGAAGGATGGCGCCCGCCGCTATTAACAGAAGTCCTGCATCTTTGCGAAGGAGTCATTCCGCTAAATCTTGAACTAAAGGAGCATGGATTAGAAGAGCGGGTTATATCTAGACTGCCTGCTTCATATCCGATACATGATATATTGTTTTCTTCTTTTGAAGATGAAGTCATTAAAAAAATAAAAAGTATGAATGAAACATTTCAAACGGCTTTAATTGTTGGTAAATCCTTATTTAGCTCGTCCTCTAAAAAGTTTTCTTACTGGAAAGACTTTTATCCCGAGAATCGTTTAAAACAAGCGAAAGCAGATGCCATTTGCCCTCATTATCGCTTGGCGAACAAATCCTTTGTCGATCGTATGCATAAACATGGATACGAAGTGAACGTGTGGACTGTAAACAGTGCTGAAAAAATTAAGAAAATACAAGGAGCAAGGGTGGATGGCATTTTTACAGACAATGTGGTATTAGCACAAAAACAGTTATAAAAATACATCTTCATTGCCAAATGAAGCACGCTCGTTGTATGATCATACTAAGAGTTATAAAAAAAGGAGTGTTAAAATGGCTCGCGTAGAAAGTTTTGAGTTAGACCATACCATTGTGAAAGCCCCGTATGTTCGGCACGCAGGAGTTCAAAGAGTTGGATCTGACGGTGTCGTTAATAAATTTGATATTCGTTTTTGCCAGCCAAATAAACAAAATCTTCAACCTCCGGTAATTCATACTTTAGAGCACTTGTTAGCATTAAATATCCGCCGGTTCGCTGAAGAATACGACCATTTTGAAGTGATTGATCTTTCGCCTATGGGTTGTCAAACCGGATTTTATTTAATCATGAACGGAGAGCCTAAAATTGAAGAATTAATTGATGTTCTTGAAAAAACCATGAATTATTCTTTAGACCTAGAAGAAGTACCGGCTGCAAATGAAGAACAGTGCGGGCAAGCGAAACTTCATAACCTTGAAGGCGCGAAGAAATGGATGAAATACTGGTTAGAACAAGATAAAAATGCGTTAAAAGAAGTTTTTTAAAATAGCTTGCCGCCAAATCCACATGGCAATATTCTTTGATCCTTTAGCAAATACAAATTTTACTAAAGTATAAAAAACACGAGGCTGTCCCAAAAGGTTAGTTTAGGGTATGAAAATCAACTAAGCAACTAGAATATGCAAGACTCCTGCGGGAAAAGGGACAGTGTAAAGGCCCCGCAGTGAGCGTTTTTTGATCGCGAGGAGGCTGAGCCGTCGCCCGCGGCAAAGAAGACACTACGAGAACGATCAAAGAGAGTTTGAGTAGATGTCGCACTTGTACCCTGAGGGTGAAAGCGAGTGTATTCCAGTTGCGTTTGCTGAGAACTGACTTATGGGACAGCCCCGAGGCTGATATATGTCAGCCTCTTTTTTGTGAATAATAATTGCTTGCTTCTTTAATTATTTTAATAAAGTCATAGGTGGAAGAAGAAGATACATCCGCTTTCAACACATTGCTCATCAAATCCAGCGCTTGATCATTATCTTTTTTTTGATTAGAAGCTGTACCGTCGGATGGAATTAGTAATCTGTAGTGTCTCATGTAAGCGTCATTAGCTGTGAACTGAATACACATATTACCTGCTACACCGGTGATGATTAACGTTTTTACTTCTAAATAATCAAGCAGCAAATCCAGCGGTGTTGCAAAAAATGCAGAGAATTGGGGTTTTAATACAAAATAATCATCATCCTCAGGTTCAACGAGTTCTGTTATCGGTTTTCCTTTCACGTTATCTTGTTTGCAATGGTTTACTAGTTCTTTGAAATCACTCTGCCAGCGGCCATAGTTGTCATTGACATAGATAACGGGGATGTCATGCTGTTTAGCCCTTTTTTTTAAATTGGCTATATTTTCTGCTGCCCGAAGTGCTTGTGGAAATATTTTTTCACTATCCTCAAATTCCATATCGTTAATCATATCGATAATTAGCAACGCGACACTTGCTTTTTCTTCAATGTGCGGAAGATCTTCTGCCAAAGCTAATCCCTCCTGTCCATTATACTCTTCCCTTTTTTTACACTGTTCAAAATGAAAAATAAGCTGACATCGGCTTTCACCATAAATTCGGCGGCAAGCCGAGTTTTTCTAAATTTTTATAAATCTGACCATACAACTCCTAGAGTAAAGTGTAATATGATAAGATAGACGTTAAATATATATACTTTGTTATTTTAATGAAAAGAAGAGTAATGGTTTTTCAATGGAAAGGAGTCATCAAGGTGGAAGATAAACTGGAGATTTTACGTTTACTAGAAGAAAATGGACGCATGGATGTTCACACCCTTGCTAAAATGGTAGATAAATCCGAAGAAGACGTCCAGGCAATCATAAATAAATTAGAAAAAGAAAAAATAATACTAAGCTACGCAGCGGTAGTTGATTGGAGCAAGGTTAACGACCGAGAGGGCGTGACAGCAATGATTGATGTGAAGGTGACTCCTCAACGCGGTGTCGGTTTTGATGAAGTGGCGGAAAGAATTTATCGTTTTCCGGAAGTAAAAGCTCTGTATTTAGTTTCTGGAGCTTATGATTTATCCGTCGTCATTGACGGCAATACGATGTCGGAAATAGCTAGCTTTGTATCCGAAAAACTTTCAGCATTAGATTCGGTCATCTCAACCACCACTCATTTTAGGCTAAAAACATATAAACATGATGGTGTTGTGTTTGGTGATGAAGACGATGATGATAAAAGGATTGTGGTGTCACCATGACGATTTCTTCTATCAAACAAACAGAAAGATTGTCTCAGGCCGTTCAAAATATACGTCCTTCAGGGATTCGCCGGTTTTTTGATATGGCCTCTACCATGGAAGATGTCATATCACTTGGCGTTGGGGAACCTGATTTTGTTACGCCTTGGAATGTGAGAGAAGCAAGCATTGCATCAATGGAAAGAGGCTTTACAGCTTATACAGCGAATTCTGGAGTAATAGAATTAAGAGAAGAAATTGCTTCTTATTTAGATAAACAATTCTCTACTTCATACGACCCTGAATCGGAAATTATTGTAACAGTTGGAGCGAGTGAAGCGATTGACATTGCAATAAGGGCAACGGTTAACCCAGGAGAAGAAGTAATCGTAATAGAGCCTGGTTTTGTTGCATATGCACCGATTGTTTCTTTGGCAGGCGGTGTCCCGGTGCCAATTGGAACAAAAAAAGAGAATAAGTTTAAAATCACGAAAGAAGAATTAGAAGCCGCTATTACACCGAATACAAAAGCTGTTATGTTGAGTTTTCCAAATAATCCAACGGGAGCTGTAATGACAAAAGAGGATTTGCTGCCGATTGCAGAGGTTATTGAAAAACATAATCTGCTTGTGTTATCCGATGAAATTTATGCAGAACTCAGTTACGACAACCAACATTACAGTTTTGCAAAACTGCCTGCCATGCGAGATCGTACCATTCTCATTTCAGGTTTTTCTAAAGCGTTTGCGATGACGGGATGGCGCATAGGTTTTGTATGTGCTCCGCAAGATCTCGCTCAAGCGATGTTGAAAATTCATCAATATACTATGATGTGTGCTTCTTCTCTTGCTCAGTATGGAGCGTTAGAAGCACTGCAGAACGGAAGAGAACAAGTAGAACGTATGGTAACAAGCTACAGGCAGCGCCGTAATTTTATTGTAAAAGCTTTTTCTGAAATTGGTCTGCCATGTCATTTGCCTGGCGGAGCCTTTTATGCGTTTCCTTCCATAGAACAAACAGGGATGAGTTCAGAAACATTTGCAGAGGCCCTTTTAAAAGAAGAAAAAGTAGCAGTTGTACCAGGTGATGTCTTTGGAGAAGGCGGGGAAGGCCATATACGTTGTTCTTACGCGACATCGATGGATTCCTTGCAAACAGCTATAGAACGGATAGGGCGTTTCCTTAAAAAACATGGATAAAGATTTTGATATATAACCTGTGCCTAATAAGGTACGGGTTTTTTGTTTTCTAAGAAATTATATATTTTTCAATTTTGATAACTATCTCCATTTTAATTGATTAACGTCTAGCTTCAGCGCTTAGCCGCTCGAGTGCACACGATAATAAAGATCTTTGCTAAAACATGCGAACTTCCTGTTCTGGGCCCAGGATAATTTTAATAAAAAAAGACAAAGCGATGGATGCTTTGCCTTTAAAGAGGGGGAATATATTATTATTTTCCCACATTTTTACTTTTTAATCCCTGAATTTGAAATTTTTTACCAAACGCCTAAAACATCTAGAAATGCAAATAAAATAGCGATAGGTGTGATATAACGAATCATAATCATCCAGCTGCGGAAAAACCCTTCTCCTAGGCCAGATCCGCGAAGCAGTTCTTCCTTCAAGTCTTGATGCTTCATTTTTAATGGAACGAAAAAGGAAATAAGAAGAGCACCCAATGGCAGTAAAATATTACTAACAAGAAAATCTATATTATCGAAAAAGGTGTTGCCAAAAACAAACCACTCTGAAAGTACCCCATAAGACAGGTTGGACGGAATACCAAGTACAAAAATGCCAAGACCGCCAATCCATGCCGCTGCCTTTCTGCGCTCTGGCTGATTTCTAGCTGCAGAAGATACAACAATCTCAAGTAAAGAAAAAGCGGATGTTAAGGTAGCAAATAACAATAAAAGCAAAAATAATGATAAGAACACACCGCCAAATGCCATTTCACTAAAGACGGCAGGTAAAACGGTAAATATTAAACTAGGTCCTTCGTTAGGTTCTAAGCCAAAAGCAAATACTCCTGGAAAGATGGCTAAGCCTGATAAAAAGGCAATTAATATGCTTAAACCGACAATGGAAGAAGCTGAGCGGACAAGGCTCTCTTTCTTATCGAGATAAGAGCTGTAGGTCACCATAATGGAAACGCCAAGGCTAAGGGAAAAGAAAGCTTGCCCGAGAGCGAAAAGAATAGTGTCACCGCCAACTTTGCTAAAATCTGGCTGCAAGAAAAATCTGACACCTTGCATTGCGCCGTCAAGGGTAAGAGAACGTATTACTAAAATAATAAAAATGACAAAAAGTGCAGGCATCATAATACTGCTGGCTCGTTCAATTCCTTTTTGAATGCCTCCTTGTACGACGAGAATCGTTATAATGATAAAGGCAAGGTGAGCAATCCCGACTTCCCAATGGTTCGAAATAATGGAACCAAACAGCATACCGTAGTCACCGGTGGGTGGATTTGTCATGCCGCCAGTTAAGCTGCGAACAAAATAAGTAAGAATCCACCCGCCGACCACAGCATAAAAAGATAAAATTAAGCAAGAAGAAATAATACCAAGAATTCCGACCCAGTACCATGGCGTCCCAGGGGCCAGCTCTTTATATGCTTGAATGGGCGATTTTTGTGTTTTTCTTCCAATGACAAACTCTGCAAGTAAAAGGGAAGTCCCTAATATTAATGTAAAAGCTAAAAATATAATAAAAAAGGCACCGCCTCCACTTGTTCCTGCTACGTATGGAAGTTTCCATACAGCTCCAAGCCCAATTGCAGACCCGGCTGCTGCTAATATAAAACCTATTTTCGACTTCCATTGATCTCGTGTGTTACTCATAGGTGTCTCCTCTCTCCATTGTAATTTGACATTTAATCACATTAGCTGATAAATCCCATCATTGTCAAGTTTACAGTAATTTTTTTAAGTCGTTCGTATGTATTGAAATTGCTGAATGCTGAAATTTATGTTACAATTTGTTGGCTAATAAATTGTTAGGAGATGTTTGCATGTCGGTTAAGCAGTATGAAGTTGGTAGTATTGTGGAAGGTAAAGTTACAGGTATTAAGCCCTTCGGAGCATTTGTAGCACTTGATGACAACAAACAAGGACTTGTGCATATATCAGAGGTAGCCCACGGATATGTTAAAGATATTAACGAAGCATTATCTGTTGGTGATCAAGTGAAGGTTAAAATTAAGTCCATTGATGAAGAGTCTGGGAAAATTTCACTTTCCATTCGTGATACCGAGCCAGCTCCTGAAGGAAAAGGAAATGAAACGCGCAGCCAGCGAAGCGGCCCTAAAGGCGGCAGCAAAAATAACAGCCAAAAAAATCAAGGCTTTAATACGCTTGAAGATAAACTAAAAGATTGGCTGAAACAATCCAATGAAATACAAGCTGATTTAAACAAAAGAATGCGCAAATAATTCATGTAGATAGAAGGGATTATAAATGGAATATACTTTCCATTATAACCCCTTCTTTTTATTATATTTTAGGAAAGTTTAATTTAGTAATAAAGTATAAGTAAAACTACGGCTTCCGCCATTTGGACTTGGCGGAAAGCCTAGTTTTTCTAATTTGGTAAATGTTTTTAAATGAAGGCAGAAGTTAAATTTATTCCGGCAGTTTCTCTGTTGCTCGTCTTGCTTGATTACCGCTGCGGTTCGGGACTTTTTTCTAATTCTTCGTCGGGCTTTAAAAGCAGAGAAATACAATAGAGTCCAGCAATTCCCACTAACGAGTAAATGACACGAGATAAGGCGGCTGCCTGGCTTCCAAAAATAGATGCAATCAAGTCAAAGCCAAAAAAGCCAATCAATCCCCAGTTAATTGCTCCGATGATAGCCAGTACGAGAGCAGTACGCTGCAATCCGCTCATCCTATTCACCCCCCTTCACCATTTGCTTTTCAGCAATTGTTCTCGTTTGTATTCATTATGATGATATAGATTGTGTAAGATTATGCATGAAACCAAAATTTTTCTCATGTATCCGTTTACAAATAGAAAAGTGCTTGATTTGCAATACCAGCTTCTTTACATTGAGAATATACGTTTAAAAATGGAGGGGATTTTTAATGGCGAAAGGAATCACCTTAGATTACAGTAATGTATTGTCTTTTGTAAAAGAAGAGGAGATGGAGCATTTAAAAGGTGCTGTTGCTAATGCTCATCAAGCAGTACATGAGAAAACGGGAGCCGGAAATGATTTTTTGGGCTGGGTTGATCTTCCGGAAAACTATGATAAGGATGAGTTTTCTCGTATTCAACAAGCTGCAGAAAAAATCCAAAAAGACAGTGATGTTTTGTTAGTTATTGGAATTGGCGGCTCTTATCTAGGGGCGAAGGCAGCAATTGAAAGTTTAAGTCATTCTTTCCGCAATCAGCTTGGGAGCAAAGGTCGCAGCGGACCTGAAATATATTTTGCCGGACACCAAATCAGTCAATCCTATATTCAAGATTTATTAGACATGTTAGAGGGCAAAGATGTGTCGATTAATGTTATTTCTAAATCTGGTACGACGACAGAACCTGCGATTGCATTTCGGATTTTCCGTAATTATTTAGAAAAAAAATATGGAAAAGAAGAGGCAGCAAAACGTATTTATGCTACGACAGATAAAGAAAAAGGTGCCTTAAAAACACTGGCAGGGGAACAAGGTTATGAAACATTTGTCGTCCCGGATGATGTAGGCGGCCGCTATTCGGTTTTAACTGCAGTGGGACTTTTGCCGATCGCAGCTGCTGGACTTGATATAACTAGTATGATGACAGGAGCAAATGATGCACGAAAGGACCTCTTTGAAGAGGACTTGCATAAAAATCATGCTTATCAATATGCTGCGCTTCGTCATATTTTTTATCAAAAAGGAAAAGCCATTGAATTATTGGTTAATTATGAGCCTCAGCTTCATTATGTTTCCGAGTGGTGGAAGCAGTTATTTGGAGAAAGTGAAGGCAAAGATGGAAAAGGGCTGTTCCCAGCTTCTGTAGACTTTTCTACAGATCTACACTCCATGGGACAATATGTCCAAGAAGGCCGCCGCCATCTATTTGAAACCGTTCTTCAAATTGAAGAAACAGGTAAGAATGTAACCATTGAAGAAACGGAAGACGATCTCGACGGCTTAAACTATCTCGCTGGGGAATCAATGGACTTTGTCAATAAGAAAGCATTCGAAGGAACACTTCTTGCGCATACAGATGGAGATGTACCGAATCTAGTTTTACAAATCCCTGAATTAAATGAATATTATTTTGGCTATCTTGTCTATTTCTTTGAGAAAGCTTGTGCTATCAGCGGATATTTACTAGGAGTTAATCCGTTTGATCAGCCTGGTGTAGAAGCATATAAGAAAAATATGTTTGCACTTCTTGGTAAGCCTGGCTTTGAAGAAAGAAAAGAAGCATTGCAAAACAGATTAAACCAATCCTAACAGGAATGACCCTCAGTAAACATGCTGAGGGTTTTTTTGTGTTTTTCACAAGCCGGGTTTTTCTAATTTTTCTACGAAGAAGCATGAAATAAAAAAGGAGTGGAAACATACTAACAGAAAATTTTTTTAAAAGGAGTCGGGAAAATGATTGAGGTGCCCTCTAAGATTGAAAACCATAAATTTGTACTATATGACCTAGAAAAAAAATTAAAGCCAATTGGATATGAAATTGGGGGAAATTGGGATTACGACCATGGAAGTTTTGATTATAAAATTTCTAATGAGGATGGATACCAATTTTTTCGTGTGCCATTCACAGCCGTTGACGGGGAGTTAGAACAAAAAGGAGTAGTTGTGCAGGTTGGCACTCCTTTTGTATTAACACACAAATACCAGGAGCATATAGACAATGTAACGGAACCTTATAATGCTGTACTTAATCAATTTTCAGAACCTGTTGATCATGATGCGGAAGTGCCGCAGTCTTCCATCGACATGGCTGAGCGGTTAAATACAGAATTAGAAGAAGTTTTATTGTCATAATCAAATTCCTCTGGTAACGTGAAAGAATAGATGTCGTTCAGGGGGATGCAAAAATGGGAGAAGCCATTATTTTTGGTGCAGCTGTATTTGCAGGGTGGATTATATTAGATTATTCAAAAGAAAAAAAGTGGCGGAAGGTGAACATATTAGAATCATTTTCAGCAGGGGCAGCAGGAGCTGTAGGCTGGCTTCTCTTAGAATTAGTTTTTTAATATTGACAGAATAAACAAACAGGCTTATAATAAAAATTGTCGTTTTTAGGAGAAGCGGGACATTAGCTCAGCTGGGAGAGCCACTATGCTGATTGCACTGCCCATCCTAGAGAATCGATATATCATACAATTTTGATGGGGCTATAGTTCAGCGGGAGAATGCTACACTGGCAGTGTAGAGGTCGGGGGTTCAAATCCCCCTAGCTCCACCATACATATAACCAACGACATTGCTTTTTGTTAAACAAGGAGCAGTGTCGTTTTTTATTTTCATAAAAGGAAAACACTCACTAGTTATTCCCATCTACTAACAAAGGATGTTTTTATGGTAAAGAAATTAATAGAAGCAGAACTACGAGAACAAGCTGGCACTGATAGCTATAACCGATTTGAAGATAGTTTATTATATGATTAAGAAATTTGCGGAAGATAAACAGTTTTATATCTTTTGTGAGTTTCATGATGACTTGGTAAAAATGGTATTATCAAAAAAATCTAAATTATATGAATTTTTTTGAAGTTAAAACCACCTCCAAATTCAGTAATTGGACATTAAGTCGTTTGTCGAATACTGCTAAGAATAAAAGCAGCAAAGGTTTTTTTATTGGGTTCTTGTTCTACAATTTTTTAAGCTTTGATGAAGAGTGTGAAAAGTGTCACTTTGTTTCTAATGTGTCTGTTGATGACGAGATTAATCTCTGGCAGTCTGTGATTGAAGATAATAAGCTGTTAATTAACGAAAAGCCAGCACTATACTACAAAATAATAAATACAATGACCTCTTCAAATTTGAGATGAGGTGGAGAAGGATAAAATACTTTCAGTGTCATTACTTCTGTCCTGTAAATATCTTCTAATAACGTAATGTTCGCCTCCATAGTAAATTTCTTTGGTTTTCACTTTTATGTAGCGAGTATGCTTAATGTACTGCCAAAAGAATATACAGAACAGGTGTACAAGCTGTCCTTTGTGTATTAAAAATATATACAACACATTTTTATACAAGTGTTAGTTCAATTGTAGCGTCCCTAATTTAATTTTAGGTGCGCTTTTATTATTTTTTACTCATTTAAGGAGAGTAAAATTTTGGTGCGTTTAAGAAGCCAAAACATTGAAAGGGGTGAATTGAATAAACGCTTGGCAGTACATAGGGGGTAAGTTATTTTATCTTTATTTCTTATCGGGGAAAATAATACATAATTGGGGGAGTTTATATGCAAAAGTGAATCAGTAGTGTATTAGCTTTTGTAACGGTATTTTCAGCTTCATTTTCCTTTTCGAGTAGTGTGAGCGCTCAGGTAGAAGAAGAGGAAGTCGAAGAATCAGCCGAAGCATTAGAGCTTATGTTTGAAGAGGCCGTTATAAAAGACGAATCAGGAGAACCTATTGGTATGGACTATGATAAAATACAAGAAGAGCTTGATGTTACGGATGACGAGATTGAAGATATGAAAGCTGAGATAGAGGAATCGGAAGAAAGTTCAACAGCATGTGATTGTGAAGTAAGTAAAAACCTTACAATGGGCTTTCAAACAGCAAGTACAGATACTCCTTATGGGCCTGCCGGTAATGAGGCTGTTAGAAGTGTATAGAAGATAAAATAATAAGTAACTGGAAAGAGATTACTGCTGTTACAGCTCTCTCTACTGCAATTAATTATATTTTGAAGGGAAAGTACAAATCTGCCGCTAAAAAATTAATAGAGGTTGGTGTAAAGGGTAATACGGGCAGTATTGCCGCGCAGTTAGCTTTTATTTATACGAATTGCCTGTATATAGCAGGAGATGACCCTTGGAATGATGGAAATCGGGAGGGATTATTTTGATACCAAGAAACGGCAAATGGTTTATTGTTATGTTTTTAGCTATTCTTGCAGTGCTTATTTTCTTTGATTATATAGATCATAATTCATTAGATCTGCTATCAAATACAGTGCATGCCTTGTTTTTGGTTATTGTAATGCGCCTGTTTAATTGGTTAATGGGCTTCGATAGTAAAAGTGAAGAATCTAAAACAGAAAAATAATATATATGATATAAAGAAAAACCCTTCTGAGATAATTCTCAGGAGGGTTTTAAAAAGTGTTTACAAATAAATTAAATAATGATTTAATTGAATATTAATAAATTTATTGTAATTGTGATTTTGCCAATTCAACAAGTCGTTTTTGTCATTTCGCTACCGATGCGACCATTAGAATAGAATTATCGTATTTCTCTTTGTACTGCTACTTACTTAATTAATCAGAGTAGTATTTATCCTGTTCATTTAATCTTTCAGAACTTGATGAAGGTATTCTCTTTCCAACGAGGGTAACAGTTCTTTATTCAATTGTTCAATAAACATCTCTTCCACCTCTTCAAATTTGAGATGAGGTGGAGAAGGGTAAAATTTTTTCAGGGTCATTATCTCTTTTCTGTAAATATCCTCTTTAACAACATAATATCCACCCTCGTGTTTATCATAGTAAATTTCTTTGGTTTCCATTTTGGTGTCCTCCCACTGATATGTATAGTGATGCATATACGATTATATAATAGGGTCATAAAAAACTATGTTATATAGTCTTGTGGATATATAAGGGAGTTTTTAATTGAAAATTTTACTGTTTCGATTCGAGCCCGCTATGCTCCACCAAAATTAAGTCATCGCAATACTACGTTGAATTGACACGTAGCAAGCGAACATGGTAGTGCTCTAAGGGTACACCATACATATCACGTCTAACGACGCGGTTTTTCGTATAATCGAGAAGCTGTGTCGTTTTATTTTTGCATTTTTTTAACCTTTAATTGGATAAAGTGCCGGAACAGATATAAATTCTATTGAACTCGATAATCATATCAAACCCGGAGATGTTCTCTATTTTCCCGGAATATGTCAGGAAGGAATCTCCCATACCGCCATTTCCTTGGTGATGGCCACGTCATCCATGCCACAGGAGAAGAAGGAAAAACAACGATTTCGTATATGAATGAGTATTGGAAGGAGCACTTTACTGGAGCAAAACGCTTTGATGATTTAACCATTTCATATGATAATGAAGTGGTATTTGAAGCCTCTCAGCTTCTTGGTACGGAGTATGAGCTAGGAGGCGCTTCGCCAGAAGAAGGTTTTGACACGGGAGTCTCATTCAATATGTATACAAAGAAGGTTTGAATATCGATTTACCACGCTATGGACAGGATCAATGGCAGGAAGGTACCGAAATATCCAGGGATGAAATAGAAAGAGGAGACTTGATGTTTTTTCAAGGGTCAAGTTTAATCCCTGCTGTATATATCGGTAACAATCAAATGATTGTTGCCACTCAGTCCTATGGCGTAGCCGTTATAGATCTTACCACAAGCTCATATTGGATACCGCGATATGTAGGAAGCCAGGACTTATGAACGGCCTCAAAAAAAAGAAAATAGAGAAGCACAGCTTGCTGAAGCATACAATGGCGATGCCTATGAGGGAACCTCAGCTGAATTTATTCAGCAACTCTTTGAAGAAGGATCTGGTATTACCCTGCCGGCAACAATGGAAACACTTCGCCAAAGCGGCGAGGAGATTCATGTTGAAGAGCTCGAGCGAGGAGACCTAATGTTCTTTGCCGGGGAAGGCGGCGGAGAAACTGCGGAGTTTGCTGCCATTTACCTTGGAGAAGGCAGATTCGCAGCCGTCATAGATAGAAAAGTGATTATTACTGATATGAACACAGATCAATAGTGGATTGAGCGATTACTAGAAGGAAGGCGAGTAACAGAATAAAAAAAGAAGCGTCCATTATTCAAACTGAATAATATCCGCAAGACGACAAGAACAAATTGTAAAAACGAAAAGAATTTGCATACATGGTAGGTCAACCAGAAAACTGGTTGACCTTATCATACGAGGGCGCTTTCCTGAAAGTAGTTCCCTTTTGTCCATTTAATGTTCATACTTTGGAGTAACGTATTGTTAAGATGGTCGAAGTTTGGAATAATTGTTATAAAGAGATTAAGAGAAAAAGGAGAGGGTGGAATATATGAACAATAACCATTTTGACAAAATGAAAAACGGAAAAGGATTTATCGCAGCACTTGACCAAAGCGGGGGAAGTACGCCGAAAGCATTGGCCGCATACGGTGTACCGGAAGATTCCTACGCCGGGAAAGATGAAATGTTTGACCTGGTCCATGAGATGAGAACAAGAATTATCACGTCCCCTGCCTTCCGTTCCGACTCCATTCTCGGCGCCATTCTGTTCGAACAGACAATGGATCGCGATATCGAAGGCCAATACACTGCTGACTACCTTGCCGATAAAGGAATTGTACCATTTCTGAAGGTCGATAAAGGACTCGCCGAACAGAAAAATGGCGTCCAGCTCATGAAACCGATCAATGATCTGGATGAAACCTTGCGCCGTGCTAACGAACGGAACATTTTCGGTACCAAAATGCGCTCAGTCATCCATGAATTGAACCAAGAAGGCATCAAGGCTGTCGTTGATCAGCAATTTGACTTCGGAAAACGCATCATTGCTGCCGATCTAATTCCGATCATTGAACCAGAAGTGAACATTCATAGTGAAAGCAAAGAACAATCAGAAGAAATGCTGAAGGAGGAAATCCTTAAGCATCTGGATGATCTATCTGAGGAAGAAAATGTGATGCTCAAACTGACTATTCCAACGAAAGCTAATTTGTATAAAGAATTGATCGAACATCCGCGCGTCATTCGTGTTGTCGCCCTATCCGGCGGCTATGCCCGGGAGAAAGCCAATGAAAAATTGAAAAAGAATGATGGCCTCATTGCTAGCTTCTCCCGCGCTCTCACCGCTGACTTGAATGTCAATCAGTCGGACGAAGAGTTCAATGAGACGTTACAACAGGCTGTCGATACAATTTACGATGCTTCAGTGAACAAAGAATAGACATTAGTGCCTGACCTTCAAATCTGCTAACGTTTTAGCCTGCAGGGGTCAGGCATTTTTTTATGTTTCTACAAGTAGGGGGCAAACTGTTTCGTTGACGGGATCTAAGCCCCACGAGCAGTTACGTTTTACCCGGCTACCGTTATAATAAAACTATATAAAAAATGGTCAACCAGAAATCTTTCTTATCTGGCTGACCTTATAATACGAATGAAGCAATTTCGTAATTAAACCATGATGTGTAATAAAAAATGCTGGCGATAACCAGCTTTAAAAACAATCATTTTTAATTCAGATCAAGATAATTAATACTTACCTTGATATGCTTCTTTTAATTTTTCTATGTCAAATTTTTTCATTTGAAGAAATGTTTTTGTTAATCGATCCATTTGTTCGTTTGTCCCGTTTGCCATCATTTCTCCCATAACCTTTGGCCAAATTTGCCAAGATACACCATACTGATCTTTCAACCAGCCACATTGTTCTGCTTTTGGATCTGAGGAAAGCTTTTCCCAGTAGTAATCAATCTCTGCTTGATTTTCACACTGAACTAAAAGTGAAATGGCTTCATTAAATTTGAAGTTATGGGACTGAGCACTGTCCATAGCAGCAAACCATTGCTTCTCTAGCATAAAATCTGTAAACATCAAAGTTCCTTCCTTGTCTGGCTCCATGTCTGCTGGATAGCGTGCGATTTCCCCTCGTCTTGACTTATTGAAAACAGAAAGATAAAAGTCACTGGCTTCTTCTGCCTTACCGCACACATCTTGAACATACATCAATGAAGGTATGATAAATGGTTGTTCTTCACCATCGGGGTTCGTGAGGATCAGCTGCCATGTCAGGCCATATTTATCCTGTATCCATCCGTAGCGCTTACTGAATGGATATTCTTGAAGCAGCATAAGTGGTGTACCGCCTTGGGCCAGCTTTTCCCAGAGCTGATCTAAATTTTCCCTCGCATTCTCATCTCTAGAAGGATCAAAATTGACAAAAAAAGAAATCGAGGGGTTGAACTGAAAATACGGGCCTCCATTTATGGCCATAAATGAATATCCTGCGAGATTAAAAGAAACGACATTGCTATCTCCAGATGGTGTGTCGTGAATTGTTGCGATATTGGTGACTTTTGAATCTGGAAAAATGGATGCATAAAATTGTGCAGCTTCTTTTGCTTCCTGATTAAACCATAGATGCGGGACAATTTTTTGTTCTATCATTAACACCCTCTTTTTAATTATGAATTACACCTTATTTGACCTCGTTCAAATGTTCTTCCAGACGATTCCACGTTTCGGTGATGCCTTGTAACATGCCCATGTCCATGACTGTCTTGAGAGCTTCCGCAGACACATATTCAGCACGGTTAACTAGTTTCGTCTTGCCGCCCAGATCGATGAATTCCAACGTGATCTCAGATGATGGCATATTTTCGTCTATATTACCATCGGCATCCGAGAAGTAATCGGTGTAAATAATCTTCTCTGGCTCGATAATATTCTTGTAAACGACTTTCCCCCAAGACTCCATACCATAATATTCTCCTTGATTCCGGTCCATACACTTCATACAGAAATGCCATGTACCGCCCGGTCGAAAATCAATGTGGCAAACTGGAAGTTCCCAGCCAATAGGTCCCCACCAATGCTTGAGATGCTCAGGTTCTTTAAACATTTTGAAAACGAGATCGCGCGGTGCATCGAAAATACGCTCCAGTACCAGCACCTGATCGTTCTCTACTCTAGATTTTAATTCGTTGATTGACATTTTAACTCCTCCATCCCATTGTATAATCTTTCTCCGTTTATCATTTATTTTTTCTAGTACAGCAAAGTTGTTATCTTCACCATCGTCAAAGTTGAATACTCTTAGAGGAAGGAGACTATTATGTCTCTGAACTTGATGTTTTTATTTTTATTAGCCGCCATACAATTCATAGAAACAACTTTGCGAAATTTCCGTAGGTTTTCACTATCTAATCATTAATTAAGTGGTTTTTTTCCTTGTAATACATTGAGATAATCGTCCAACCGATCCATCCGCGCTTCCCACACTCGACGGTAGGAGTCAAGCCACTTATCCAACTCTTGAAACGGTTCTGGTCTTAGCTTATATATTCGACGATTAGTTATCGGCTGAACCTCGACAAGACCAGCTTCGCTTAAAACGCGAAGGTGCTTCGAAGTTTGGGGTTGGTTTAGGTTTAGCTTCTCCGCAATTTCCCCTACTGGAAGCGGTTCGTCAAGAAGAAGATCGACGATAGCAAGACGATTGGGTTCTGCTAGTGCACTAAATGTTTGTACATTCATGGTGAATTCTCTCCTAACATGTGTATTTTTCTTGTTGTTATATTAAGAATATCACCTCCGAGTTTTTCACTTAATCTATGTCGCACCTTGTTGTTGAATAAATTATTCCATGTAAGGAATATTCCTGTCAAGTAATATTTAAATATTTTTCAGGATGGTATAAAATACCTACCCAAAGATTTTCTATCAACAAATTGTCGCGTCAAATAAAGATAAACTGAAAAGATGTAGCATTGACCACACAAGAATTCAGTCGTATTTTGCTTATACTTTGAACCTTTAACAAAGTTAAACATTCCTAAAGTAGAAAAAAAGCATTCCTCAAAGAACTGCTCTATAACTTAAAAGGATAATTCTATTACAACAATAATATAATTAAATGCAATAACTTTTTATTGCAAAACGATAAATTTAAATATAAAATCAAGTTGAAAATATTCTAAGTGAGGTGCTTTTTATGAAACAAGGGTCAACACTCTTTTTAAGATTGGCTGTTTTTCTAATTGGAACTCCAGTTCTTGCTTTATGTATATTTGGCTTACCTTGGTTAGCGAATAACCCAATAAATCCAGATTATGCCCATATACTATATCCCATTTTAATCATTATGTATGTATCAGTGATACCGTTTTTCGTTGCGTTGTATCAGGCGTTCCGACTTCTAAGCTATATTGATAAGAACAAAGCGTTCTCTAATATTTCTGTAAGAGCTTTAAAGAAAATAAAATACTGTGCAATCATAATCAGCGGTTTGTATGTGGCAGGTTTGCCTTTCTTCTATATCTTTGCACAGTTAGACGATGCCCCAGGTCTTGTGATAATCGGAATGATTCCAATTTTTGCTTCGGTGGTTATAGCTGTCTTTGCTGCTGTTCTTCAAAGGCTTTTACAAGAAGCGATTGATATAAAATCAGAAAATGACTTAATAGTCTGAGGTGAAAACAATGGCGATTATAATCAATATTGATGTGATGTTAGCTAAAAGGAAAATGAGCGTAACAGAACTTTCGGAGAGAGTTGGAATAACAATGGCTAACCTGTCTATATTGAAAAATGGAAAGGCAAAGGCGATTCGATTATCAACTTTAGAGGCGATTTGTCAAGCTTTAGAATGTCAACCCGGTGATATTTTAGAATACCGAAGTGATGAAGAAACCCAAAATTAATAAAGAAAAACTTTGGAGGCTTAAATCATGAGAGCTTAAAACAACTCGTTGGTTTTGGTTGGGAGCAGGCCCTATCATGTTTGCCTTTGGTGGTTGTACCTCTTGGAGCTGCAATTCATTTGAATTTTTTTACCACCATTATTGGATTGACTTTCGTTAGTGGTTATCTGGACTTGTTATTCTCGTCTTTTGGCAATCATGGCTCACATACGAAATTGAAGGAACTCGTTACCGTATGCCGCTCGCCCCTTTGTGCTCATCGGATTTTTTATTCTTTAGGAAAATTTAATTTTGCTAAAGGATCAAAGTATAAGCAAAACTACGACTTCCACCATAAGGACTTGGCGGTAAGTCGAGTTTTTCTAATATGGATAGCTGGAAATATAGCAACATTCTTTGGAGCTTGGGAATATCCAAATCAAACTGATGCATGGAGTCTCGTTCATCTAGAAAAGGTGAGTTCATGGCTCTTTTTAGTGATTGTTAGCTTCTTTCTTATAGTAGTGACGTTAAAGCAGGTTATAGGAAAAATTCCATGAGATTCTCCGCGTACAGAATTCCGAATAAGATAAATTGGGAAAAGGAACTTTCGAATTGTTGTTTTTTTAAAGGAGACTCCTTCTTTTTTTGCTGTTAAAAGTAAGTTTGGATTAAAAAAAGAGATTAATAATAAAAAATTGAAGTGAAATTTCTGTTGTGATTGTTCTGAAACTTTCAAAAGTTGTGGTATACCATTTTTTGATAAATTTTATGTTGTTTATGAAAGGAGTTATTACAATTAAAAAGAATAATGATAGTCGTCCTCAAAGTAAATCAAAAAAATGGTTATTTTTTACTGGATTTGCAGCGTTTGCTTGGTCGACTCTTTTCGGATTAGTTCACATTTACTGGGCTGCAGGGGGCACTGCAGGATTTGAAGGGAGGACGATGAGTGAAGAGTTATTTGTGATTAATCTAATGACAATAGTGCTATGTTTTATTGCTGCTTTTATTGCTCTTGCACTTGTTCAAGCATGGGGAAGAAAGTTTCCATCTTGGTTGTTGCTCACTTTAGCATGGATTGCGTGTGTAGTATTGGGCCTGCGTGGGGGTATAGGAGCTATTCAAAGCATGCTGCAAGTAGAACCAGTTCCGTTACTATTAATTATTGTTGAACCGTTTTTCTTGTTAGGAGGTATTTTATTTGGACTTGTTGCTTTTCTTTACATTTATACTAACAGTAATGGGAGAATAAAAAAAGGAATGGAATGAAATGAGGTAAACCTTCCATTATTCATGAATAGGGCGCGCGACAAGTTCTTTTATAAATACTTTCTAGCGTTAAAAGCAGGAATTTTACCAGAATACATTGTTTTCTAAAACCGTCTCGTCAATACTCCTTCATGCGCTGAGGGTATGAAGCACAGATGGATCCGGCAGAACGGAGGCTGAAGCCATTCGGCAAGAAAAGGTATGCCAACGGATATACCGCACGGCTGAAAAACTAGATAAGGTGAGAGTCGTTCTTTGAGATAGGAACTACTAACTTCCGAATGTAAGGGTCTATATTAGAATGACGCTAAAGCCGGTGATGTCTATATATTTTTACGTCACAACTCTTTTGGATTATTGGAGGAATAGATTGACATTAAATACGTGAAAAGCTATTCTTATGTTAAGGTGAATTTCAGATTTATAGTTTTTCAACTGAATAGTGAAAGAAAATAGGTGCTGGAGAAAGCGAAACTCGCTGAATCTACTTAAAAGGGAAGTCGGTTAGAATCCGACACGGACCCGCCACTGTATGGGGTGTCAGCTACAGCTGCTGATTCCTTTCAAAACACCACTGGGTATGCTGCCTGGGAAGGTTTGAAAGGACATGCCCTAAGTCAGGAGACCTGCCTATTTTAACATCACTGTTAGACCTACGGGACAATAGGGAGGTGGTTAGGATGCGAAAGCACTGAGTTTGCTGGAAAACGAGTGATCCGCAACGGAATTGTGCCTATATTAATGACAAGCATTTCTGACCTCTTTATCGACGGTTGAAATGCTTTTTTTGTTGGTCTAAAAAGGAGCAAATTATGAAAAATGCATGGAATTTTATTTTTATTGTGATTAGCCTTCTGTTTATGACGGCTTGCCAAAACGATTCTGTTTCTGAGGAAAAAAACGGCTCTAATGAAAAGGCAGCAACGAATGATGAGAGGTTTACTGTGGCGTTTACATGGAGCCCGGCAAACCTGGACCCTCACGGAAGGGAAAGCTGGGAAGTCATGAGGGCTGGTATTGCTGAAACCCTTGTACGATTAGATGAAAATCTTGAGCCGTCGCCGTGGCTGGCAAAAGATTGGGAACAGGAAGATGAAAACACGTGGATTTTCGAATTGCAAGAAAACGTCACCTTCCATAACGGAAAGAAAATGAACGCCGAAAACGTGAAGGCTTCCCTGGAACGCTCGTTAGACATCAACCAAAAAACGGTCGATTTGCTTCAGTTAGAAACGATCGAAGTGGTGGATGATAATACGCTGAAGATGGTGACAAAAGAGCCGAACGCTGCTTTAATCCCGCATCTAGCTGACCCCTCCACCATCATTGCTGATGTTTCTACGATGAAAGACGATACTACCTCTCCGTCGCTTACTGGTGCTTTCCAGGTAAAAGAGTTTCATCAGGATGAGTCACTGATTGTCGAGCGATTTGACGAATACTGGGGAAAGCAGGCACTGCTATCCGAAATTGAAATTCGTTTTATTTCAGAGGGAGAAACGCGGTTAATGGCCTTGCAATCCGGCGAAGTACATGCAGCCACCGATATTCCGATAGATAATCTCCCGGTATTAGAAAACGACGATGATATAGAAGTGTTAACCACGCCATCGCTTCGTACTCACATGATGCTGTATAACCTGAAGTCACCGTTTTTTAAGGATTTGTCTCATCGAAAGGCCGTCAATGCTTCGATTCCAAAAGAGGATATTGTGCAGTCAGTCATGATGGGGAAAGGAACAGCGGCCAATAGCCCGTTTGCTGACGTTCTGCCATTTGGAGAAGTGGCAGAAGAAGAAACACAATCCATAGAAGAAATCATGAAAAAATCTGATTGGAATAAAAACGAATCAGGCTTGTGGGAAAAAGAAGGGGAGACTGTTGAATTGACTATGCTTACCTTTCCACAGCGGCCAGAGCTGACGGTTATGGGGGAAATTATACAAAATGAACTATTGGACCAAGGTATATCTGTCCATTTGAGGCAAGTGGAGAACATTGATGAGGCTCTTTCTTCAGAAAAGTGGGACATCGCCATGTACAGCATGTTGACTACTCATACTGGTGACCCCCAATATTTCCAGAATATCTTTTACCATTCGTCGAGCTCATCAAATGTGAGCAGCTACGAATCAGAGGATATGGATAGGATGATTGAGGAAATCAACCGAACGACAGACGTTGATAAGCGTAATGAATTGGCTGTGAGAATGCAGGAGCAGTTAAATGAGGATCTGCCACAGTCGTTTATTGTCTATCCAGATACAGTCTTTGCGGCTAGAAGTGAAGTGAAAGAATTTACCCCACACCCTATTGAATACTATTACATTCATCCTTTGATTGACTTGGAGTAATGACTGAGTGCAATGAGACTTATATACTTTTTAGGAGATCGGTTTTTACAACTTATAATTGTGGTGTTTACGGTATCAACGCTTACGTTTCTTTTGCTGCGTCTCACACCTGGTGATCCCGCTTATATTTTACTCCATGCCAATGATATGCCCGTTTCCGAAACTGCAATAGATGCACTTAGAGAAGATCTAGGGCTGACAGCACCACTATGGGTACAATACGGCCAGTGGCTTATGAACGTTTTTACTTGGCAATGGGGTGACTCTTACGTGTCAAATGAACCGGTCATCACAGAGTTACTCAGCAGGTTTCCCGCCACGGTTGAACTAGCGGCAGCGGGACTGCTGGTTATGCTGGCGGTTACAGTGGGGCTCGGGGTGTTAACAGCTGTTTTTTCAAACGGGTGGATTGATCGAACGGGAAGAGTTCTAGCTATTATCGGGGCAGCTGTCCCTTCATTCTGGCTTGCTTTATTGATGATTTATTTTTTTTCCGTTAAGCAGGGATGGTTTCCGACAATGGGGCGAGGGGAGTGGGAACATCTCGTCTTGCCGTCTTTGACGCTCGGTCTAGGGATAGGAGCAGTTTACGCCCGGGTTTTGCGGAAAAACATGCTAGAAATGTTTAATCAAAACTTCGTCAAAGCTTCAATGGCCCGCGGATTGTCGAAAAGTCATATTCTGATGTTTCAAGTGTTTAAACACGCGAGTATGCCGATTGTGACTATGCTCGGTACAAATTTTGCCTTCATGCTAGGTGGAAGCATCATCGTTGAGACAATATTTAACTGGCCGGGTCTTGGAAGCTATATCATTGAAGCGATAAATGCCAGAGATTATCCTGTTATTCAAGGATACGTGATTTTTGCCTCGATTTTGTTTGTTTCGATTCATATTCTGGTTGATCTAATATTTTTTATTATTGATCCACGTTTGCGAACGTAGTGAGGGGGATTTTGAGATGTTTCACCGAAAAATCTCAGAACTGAAGGGCAGCAGCCTGTGGCTAGGAGCTTTAGGGATTCTTTTCATTTTGTTAACAGGCCTGTTTGCTCCTTGGATTGCCCCTCATGATCCGCTTGCCGTGGATACGTCTAACCGATTGTCATCCCCTGGACTTACCTATCCGTTTGGCACCGATCACCTCGGGCGTTGTGTGCTCTCCCGAATCATATATGGGATCCGCGTCACAGTCATATCTGCTTTTTGTATCTTACTTATCACGGCGGCCATCAGTATCCCCATTGCTCTTATTTCGGGATACATTCGGGGAAATACGGATCATATTATCATGCGAATGATCGACGGTATGTTAGCAATACCGGATTTTGTATTGACCATTGCGATTGTCGGAATGCTTGGGCCTAGTTTTATAAACATGATTATTGCCATTGTAATGGTACGCTGGGCAGACTATGTTCGGTTTATTCGCAGCTTAGTGATAAAAGAGAGACAGGAAGACTATATCTTGTATGCGAGAATGACGGGAAATTCTCATATTCGCATTCTTTCTCGGTACATACTGCCGCAAATTTTGTCGAGGGTATTGGTGTTTGCAGCTCTTGATTTAGGCAGAATCGTACTCTTGATTGCAGGGCTTTCTTTTTTAGGCGTAGGTGTGCAGCCGCCGACTCCGGAGTGGGGCGTGATGCTGCAGGATGCGACCGGATACTTTCAAGTAGCACCTCACGTCATGATTTTTCCAGGAATGGTTGTCGTTATGTTTGTGCTTGCCTGCCAGCTCATAAGCGACCGATTTAATGAACCGGTTATGAAAGAGGGGTAGTTAAAATATGTTCCACCTCCATCCACTACTGCAAGTAGATCAGCTCGAGATTTCTCATTACAAAGATGGTGAGTTTCAACCACTGGTGCGCGATGTTTCATTTCAAATTCAGGCTGGTGAGATGGTCGCACTCACCGGACCAAGCGGATGCGGAAAAAGCTTAACAGCACAGGCGATCGTTGGTCTGCTCGGAAAAAGGCTAGATGTAACGGGCGGGAAGATTATGTATCAGCAGCAAAACGTAGTTCCGTTTAATGATAGACAGTGGAAACGGCTTCGTCGTCATGAGATTGCGCTTTTAATTCAAGATTCGCTGAATGGCTTAAATCCGATCCGCACAATTAAAAAGCAAATGGCAGAAACGATCTGCCAAAAACGAAAATGGAACCGAAAAGACATTCTATTACGGCTCCATACCTTTCTTCATGAAGTGGGATTTAGCGATCCTGCCCATATTTTACGGACCTATCCGTTTGAATTAAGCGGTGGGATGAGACAGCGGGTACTACTGGCCATGATGCTGAGTCTTGAACCAAAAGTCATTATTGCTGACGAACCAACTACCTCTCTTGATATTATTAACAGAGAAAAGGTATTGTCGCTAATAAAGAAGCTTCAGTACGACTATTCACTGACTGTTTTGCTCATTTCTCATGATCAAAAGAGCGTGAGGAAGTATGCAGACCGTATACTAGAAATGCGTATAGAAGGGGTGACATCATGAGCCTGCTAGAACTCGTTCAAGTGACAAAGGAATTTCCATTTAGGCCAAGAAAGCACTTATGGTGGAAAAAAGCAGGGCGGTTTCAGGCAGTAAAGCAGGTGTCACTTCAATTGAATCAAGGAGAGTGTCTTGGGGTTGTCGGGGAAAGCGGCAGTGGGAAAAGCACGCTGGCAAAACTAATCATGAACCTAGTACCTGTTACTAAAGGTGATATTCTTCTAAACGGCTGCTCAATTAGACAAATGAAAGACTTGGAAGTTTTTAAACGAATGCAGCTTGTGCTGCAAGACTCACATTCAGCACTTCACCCTAAAATGAGCGTTCGAGAAATTATCCAAGAGCCGCTTCTTAATTTTTTTCCCGGTGAAAACATAAAACGGGAAGCAACATGCTTGCAGCTAATGGAAATGGCCGGTATAGATAAAAATCTGTTAGATCGACGTCCCTATCAGCTGAGCGGCGGGCAAAAGCAGCGAGTTTGTATCGCTCGAGCTCTTGCCGTCAAGCCCGACGTTATCATTTTCGATGAATCAATTGCAAGTATCGATCAAGAGGCTCAGCAATCCATCCTTAACCGGTTAAAGTACATTCAAGCACAAGAGAATGTGGCTTATTTATTCATCACTCATGATATAGAAACATTGAAAGAATTTTGTCAACGGGTTGCGGTAATGTATGAAGGGGAAATCATAGATATCTTTGAAGAATGGAAAATTAGTCAGCTGACGCACCCATACTCACGCTTATTGTTAGAAACATCTGAGGAAACAGAAATTAAAATAGCCCAAGAAAGTTAAACAATTTAAAAGCGCAGCTGCGATAAAACGGAGATAAACTTACGAAAAACAGCGCGTTTTCTAATGTTCAAAAAAACTTGAATAAATCATTACGGCTAAAAAAAGAAGATGATGATCTATAATGTACAAAAAAAGGAGAGGTATGAAATGAGTATCATAGAGGCATTGCAAGCTAGAAGAGCTATTCGAAGCTTCGAACCTCGGGAAATCGAACAAGAAAAGATAGAACAATTGCTGAAAGCAGCGACGCTTGCTCCCAATGATCGTATGAGAGAGCCTTGGAGTTTCTTTGTTATACAAGGGGAAGCAAAAAAAAGATATGAAGAAGTAACCTATGAGTATTTACAAGAGCGTTTTCCGACGAAACCGAAATTAGTAGAAAGTTCTTTGGCAGCTGTAAGAAAAACTCCGGTTATGATTATAGTGACTTCTGATATTGCCTCAACAGAAGCTGATACAAAGGACAATGAATACGCTGTGAGCTGTGCCATCCACTCCATGTGGTTAGCCGCCCAGGAATTAGACCTTGGATTTGTTTGGAGAACGAGAGGAGTAGGACTTGTCCATGATAATCGGTCGTATGAGTTTATAGGGGCCCCTGAAGGTAAGAAGGTGATTGGAACGATTTGTTTAGGTTATCCAGATGAAAAGGAATTGAAAGACAAAAAAGAGAAAAAAAGAACTTCCTTTAAAGACAAAACAGTATGGCTTTAGTTTTATAAGTCCCTTAATATAAGAAAAGAAAACTCCGATGTGTAAAACGGAAGTATAGGAAAAGGGTTTGTCATGATTTTCAAAGTACCGTTACTTTTGGTTAATCAATAATTATGCTGTTATTGCTTAAAATAAACGAGTTAGCTCTCAGTTATAAATCTACTTAAGCTAAAACAATAGAAAGATTTAATATAAGTAAGATGAACTAGTTGTTCTTGGATTCGAGATAGCTGGTATAAAAATGATATCAAGATATGAGGAAGTGCTCATCAAGTAGAATAAATGATTGATGAGTACTTTTTTTACAGAAAAAAAGTTTGGTTTAAACCGAACAACGCTAATCTACAATCGATCCATATTCTTGATTCTTATGTTTTTGGGGATTAATGTTAAAATGAAAAATGGAAAAAAGTGAAGGAATTTATATCATTTTGGATTTGGGGGTATATGTCTTTTTATTATGGAGATATTATTTTTTCAGCTGTAATGTTCATTCTGATACCCTTTTTATTAGGAGGATGATAATAAATTCAACTAAAATATAAAAGCTCTAATAAAATTGAGGAAAAGCTTGATAGAATCATTGAACTCTTAGAAAAAGAAAAATAATTAATAAAAAAAACTAACGGAGCTACTCGATCACGTTATTTCACTGGGAGCTGGAGGAAAAGGGTATTCAAGTTTACCGCAGAAATTATGAAATAAAGTTAATGGGTGATCCGGAACCATTGCAGCAGGTGATAATAAATTTTATACAAAATGCTGAGGAGCATTAACAAATCCTGTTACTTATCTCTTGCGATTACTTTCATCTCCTTTAGGAGGTATTAAAATTTGGCAGATGTATTTGGATAAAGTCCTGGCTGTATTTATTATTCATGAGGTAAAGACCAAAATTCCCTGTAAGAATTTCGTGTTTACTTTTTACCCAGCCTCGGCATATGGATATTAAAGAAAAAACCTCCTTTAATATAAATATCATTAAAACCCAATATGTTTACTGAGGGTTATAACATGCCGAAGGAGAATTTAAAAACGAATGGATGATGAAGAAATGATATAACGGCCTGGCAATAATTTTAGCTTAAATTTTCAGTAGTCCATTTAAACAGATATAAAGTTTTAAAAAATTATTTAAATAATTGAGAAAAAATATCGAAAAAAATCAAAATTAGTAGTATGATAGTTTTATAATAAAATTTGTCACTTAATTATCACAATTGTTGTGAAAGAAACTGTTTTCGAGAAAACAGAGGTATTTATTATTTTAAGCGTTATAATGCTTGAGATCGTTTTAGATCGTATTAGATTAATTTCTTCTTAACTTTTGTCTCATTCAGAAAAAAGAGCGGTAGAGTCCTAAAAGGCAATTTCTATGGTATAGGGAGAGAGTTTTAATGAACAGCATCATTTGGATCCCAAATTAATTATAATATTGATGCTTGTTACTAGATTTATTATTTCTTTTCTATATTATATAAGACAATTAAGTGATGACTTACAGGAAAGGGGAAGAGAAAAAGAAAGAAGAAAAAGATTTTAGAGTCGAGTTTGTAAAGGATAATTGGACTTTTCGGTTTATCAATATTGGAGTTAATACGTTTGAGAGTATGAGAAATCGAAAAGGGGAAGGTGTAAGCCTTTTTGTAAGGAGATTAGGTTAATAAATGTTTTGACGAAAAAAAGAACTTAGGAGTCCCCTAAGTTCCATTTGTAATCATCGCTAAAATTTCTCATGTCTGTTCGCTGCATCATCTAAGGGTTTATTCACATATTAAATAGACGCTCCTGTGCTGTCCGGAGAATAGATAGGCGATGAACATCTTCTTTTATTTGTAACATTTCAAAAATGGCTTTCACTGTTAAATACATTATCTACCTGCTTGTACATAATCATATTGGGCAGAAGATGGTAAAGCAAGTCCTCGGCGGATCATTTCAGAGCGAAGAATTTCAATAAATTCTCCATCCAAATTTAATTCTACTGCTTTTTCATATGCTTCCATCAACACCCCGTCACTAATGTAATGCATAGGTGCTCTCCTTTACTCAACTTTTGTCTTTGTCAAATACATGTAAATAGTACTAATTTCACACACTAATATGGGCCATAAGACTCTGTTAAAAAGGAATTTACTGGTTTCTATTTTTTATTGTATACGAAATAGTTTTAATTGGCAACCTCAGCGTCAGAATATTCTTATAGGAATAATTGTGGTTTTTAGCGCACATTTTTTTGTTATTAGTGAAATGAACAGATGATATAAAAGCATTAGACTATAAGCACTTATTTACAATGTATGAGGTGAGGGGAGTTATTGGATCTCCTCTTTTATAAAGGATTTTTAATGACATTAGAGCTTATTTTGCCAACTGTAAAATGTTACCAATTTAAAGTTCTGTAAAAAGCTTGTATACAAATTGTTATTCGTGAAACTTGGTTGAACGGAGAAACCGTTAAAAAATAGTGATGCCATCACTCTTATTGATTCAAAATCAAATAAAGTCTTTACATATTTAGCTTAGCCATTAGATATATTTTGATGTGTACCAGATAAACATGAAAGACGCGGGATGCATTTTTACGTCTTAGAAGGAAAAACTTGAAAAATACACAAAAAAAGCGCAAACTTATACGAAAAGACTTTTTATTGTTTTTACAATAATAGAAGAAGATATATTGAAAGCAGCAGGGAGGATGCAGTTATGGATTTTGAAAAGGTTATTGATAGAAATAAAACAAATTCTATGAAGTGGGACTTTGTTTCAGATCGTTACGGTTCGAGCGACTTATGGCCGATGTGGGTTGCTGATATGGATTTTCAAGCCCCGCAGCCCGTATTAGATGCGATGCAGGAAGTACTCAATCACGGCATATTCGGTTATCATAGAAGACCGAAATCCTTGAGAGAGGCCACCACAGCCTGGCTACAAAAGCGTTTTGACTGGGAGTGCGACAACGACCAGCTGGTCTTCACTCCCGGAGTAGTACCAGCGATCAGCCACTTAATTCAAACTTTTACAAATAAAGATGATGGAGTCATTATACAACCACCTGTTTATTATCCGTTTTATGCTCTTATTAATAATAATGAACGCAAATTATTGCGCAATCCATTGAAAGAAACTGATAATGGATTTACGGTTGATTTGGACGATTTAGAGAAAAAAATGCAGGACGGCGCAAAAATGTTATTGTTATGCAGTCCCCACAATCCAATAGGAAGAGTATGGTCTTATGAAGAATTAGACAGCATCGCCAAGCTGTGTGAGAAATACAGCGTTTTTGTAGTATCTGATGAAATTCATGCCGACCTTGTCTTAGAAGGAAAACATATACCTTTTGCTAAAGTTGCAGCAGACAGGAATGTAGAAACAATAACGTGCATGGCTCCAAGTAAAACATTTAACCTTGCTGCATTGCAATTGTCTTATGTTGTTTTTGAAAAGAAAGCTTCTCAAAAAGCATATGAAGCTCATTTGCAGCGGCAGTTTGTAGAAATAGACAATCCATTTGCAACAGTGGCTGCCGAAGCAGCTTATCGTGAAGGAGAAGCGTGGCTTGAAAAGCTGCTGGAATATGTTAGAGAAAACGTCCAATATGTGAAAGAATATATAGAATCCAACATTCCAGAAATGAAAGTAATTAAACCTGAAGGAACATATTTGGTCTGGGTGGATATGAGAAATTTAAACATGGAATCCTCTAAGCTGCAATCATGGTTGAGAGAAGAAGGGAAGCTCGCGCTAAGTGACGGGCATATCTTTGGAGATGAGGGAGCAGGTTTTGCACGAATTAATGTTGCCTGTCCTCGTGAAAATGTTGATGAAGGCCTGCGTCGTTTAAAAAATGCTTATGATAATATATAAGTACGGATTTCTTAATAAAAAGAAGGAATTTTAGCAGGGATATCGAATAGAAATCAATAGTATGGTACAAGTGTTTATGGGTTTTGCAGCCAATTGGAAGACGACATGCCGCGGTAAGTAAAATGGTATATTCGTAAAAACTAAACATTCTGTACGTACAAAAAGGAGCCCTGTTTATAATGCAAAGATGTTACACGGAAGACCTTCGTGAAGAATGCGAAAGTAAGCTTGGCCGCTCGTTAACGATGGAGGAAACATTGTTTATTGAATGGATGGCTGAAAGGCACTGCGAAGAAATGGAAGGGCTGGCAGGTAACAGAGCTGTATTAGAGGCAGAACGGTAAAAACTTGGTTTTTGGTCCATTAATATAGGAAAATGTACTAAGGTCAAAAGGCTGTCACAAAAGAGTTTTCTTTGGGACAGCCTTTCCTGTTAAGAAGAATGATAACAAAAGAGGGAAGATAATGAAGACATTCCAATTAGTATCGCTGCAAGTACTGCTTTTTGAAAACGAAAAAGTAGTTCACCGACCTGTACCGGTACAAGAAGGGCTTATCATCAACCGTGAAGAAAGCCAAAGTACCTGGTTAATAGAAGCAGTCATTCCGACTGATCAAAAAAAATTTCTCGAGCAAATAAGGAATAAAACACTAGTTTTTGAAGTAGTAATAACAGAATCCAATAATGATCCGGCACTTATGACCGGGGAAATACGCGATTTTATAGAATTGAGTGACACATATAGTTTAATGATAGATGCTAAAATGGCTGCCGGCAAAGATGATGTCTCCAATTTGATATTAGACGGGCTTATACAAGATGATTATTCAGGCGATGAGCTCCTGAATGAGTTTATATATCGAAAAGGAGATCAAGTGGCATGGTCCAAAAAATTGGCAGAAAATATCTATAAAGACATGAAATAATATTGGATTATTCATCATTTAAACGTTTTAACATCCTCATTTCAAGAAAAGGTTGAATAACGGGTGAAACGGGAAGAAACAATACAGTAGAAAATGATACGGTTATTCTAAGAAAACGAGGACGATTAGTAATGAAGAAATTTACCTTTCTCGATTATTACCATAATGAAGTTCAACTTGCTTTTGAAAAAGATCCTTTTTCTGAAACGCCAGGACATGTTTGGGTGGTATGCCGCTATCAGAATCAATGGCTTCTTACGCTTCACCCGCGCCGTGGTATAGAATTTCCGGGCGGGAAAGTAGAACCCGGAGAAATGGCAGATAGAGCAGCTATAAGAGAGGTTTGGGAAGAGACAGGAGGGAAGGTTGCGCGGTTGTATCAAGTCGGTCAATATAAGGTGCACGGAAAAGCAGAAACTGTGATAAAAAATATATATTATGCCGAAATAAAAGAAATCAAAAAAAAAGCGAATTATATGGAAACAAAAGGACCTGTTGTTTTGCAAACCTTACCAAAAGATTTTAAAAGCAATACAGATTATAGCTTTATTATGAAAGACGAAGTACTGCCGCGTACGATGATGTACTTGGAGGAAGAAGGTTTTGTCACAAACAGTTAACCCTCGCAAAAAGAAGGTGCGAGGGTTCATATGATTGTTAATATTTACTGATTCGTTTCATAAGAATCGTTTCCAACGATTCAATCATTTTATACATCACTGTTGCTAAAATGGCAATAACAATTAAACTCATCATGACTTGCTGAAATTGAAAGACTTGAAATCCGTAAATGATCAAATATCCAAGCCCCTGTTTTGCCACGAGAAATTCTCCTACAATAACTCCTACCCACGCAAGCCCTACGTTTACTTTTAAAGTGGATATGATAGTTGGATAACAAGCAGGTAAAATAGCATAATGAAAGAGCTGTCTTTTGCTAGCGCCAAATGTAAGCAGCACCTTTTTATAATTTTCGTCTACCTGACGAAATGCATTGTACACAACAAGTGTAGTGATAACGATAGATAGCAGTGCCCCCATTGCAATAATAGAAGTCATCCCAGGTCCAAAAGCAACTATGATAATGGGACCAAGAGCTACTTTTGGCATGGAATTTAATACAACCAGGTAAGGATCTAAAACCTTAGACAGAAAAGGGGACCACCAAAGAACAGCTGCAATCAATGTACCTCCGGCTGTACCTAATATAAAGCCTATAATCGTTTCAGAAAGCGTAACCGAAGCATGAGTAAACAACGTACCGTCAGCTATTTTAGCAGCCATTAAATTCCAAACCTTCGAAGGCATACTGAAAATAAGTGGGTCCAGCCATTGGATTCTGCTGAAAAATTCCCAGCTGAGAAAGAGCAGTCCCAAGACAATCAACTGGCAGCTGATTACCCGCCGTTTGTTTTTCCTTTTTTCTTGCAGGTACTGGCTATGAAGTGTTTGAATTTTGGTTTTCAACTCTCAAGCTCCTTCCATACTGTTTGGAAGAATAGATGAAAATTCGGATCGTTTCTGACTTCTAATGGCAGCTTATCTTTAAATTCAGCAGGAACATCGAAGACGCGATAAATTGTACCAGGCCGGCTGCTAAACAGAAAAATCCGATCGGACATCGCTATTGCTTCACTAAGGTCATGTGTGACTAAAATGGCTGTTTTATTTTGTTGTTTTAAGGTGGAAAAAACTAAATCTTCGAGCTTTAGTTTGGTTTGATAATCTAGAGCAGAAAAGGGTTCGTCTAATAAAAGCAGAGAGGGTTTAGGTGCGAGCATGCGTACAAGTGCTGCACGTTGTCTCATTCCCCCAGAAAGTTCCGATGGAAAAGCATTGGCTTTATCAGCCAGCCCCAAATCGCTTAAAAGGGTCATTGCATCTTTTTTTGTCTGCTCATTATATAAATTAGTAATAATAAGTCCGAGTTCAATGTTTTTTTGTATCGTCAGCCATGGGAATAAATAGTCTTCCTGGAGCATATAACCAGTTTTTTCTGTAGGGCCAGTGATTTCTTTATTATCCATTAAAATCTTGCCGGATGTAGGTTTAAACAATCCGGCAATCATCGAAAGTACTGTCGTTTTTCCACAGCCGCTTGGTCCAATGAAAGAAACAAATTCACCATTTACTACTGTAAGATTAATAGATGAAACAGCTTGCACAGCTTCATGTTCTGTTAGATAAACTTTATCAACATCTGTTAAAGAAAGCACAAGGAAACGCTCCTTTTTTACTCATTCATTACTTTTTCAGCCCATTGGTTATCAACAAACTTCTCATAATCAGAGCGTTCAGGCAGTTCACCTGCCTCTTCCATGATATCTTGAAGGTTATCCCAAGCTTCTTCTGTTAAGACAGGGGATGTTGCATAAGATTCTTGGTCGCGGTAACGAACAGCTGAATCAGCAATAATTTCTTCTGATGTGTCATCAAAATAAGGTGTTAATGCGGCTGCTATTTCTTCTGGAGAAGACTCATAAATCCACTGCTGTGCTTTATATATTGCACGCGTGAAGCTCTCTAGCGTATCCCCTTTTTCCTCTAAATACCCTTCCTTTGCCATAAATACGGTATAAGGAACGGCACCAGATTCTTCACCGAAAGAAGCAACAATGTGGCCGAGTCCTTTTTGTTCAAACATGGTTGCTTGTGGTTCGAACAATTGTACATAATCTCCAGTTCCAGATGCATATGCGTTAGCAATGTTGGCGAAATCTATATTTTGAATAAGGTCCAGGTCACGGTGCGGGTCAATGTTATTCTTTTTTAAAACGAATTCTCCTGCCATTTGAGGCATCCCGCCTTTACGCTGCCCGAGAAATGTGCTGCCTTTTAAATTTTCCCAATCAAACGTTTCAGCGGTTTCGTTTCTTGCCATTAAAAAGGTTCCATCACTTTGTGTGAGCATGGCAAAATTAATAATAGGTTCAGCTGGCTCTTGCGAATTTACGTATATCGATGTCTCGGCCCCTACGAGGGCGACATCACTGCCATCAGATAACAAAGAAGTCATCGTTTTGTCCCCTCCCCAAGTAGTGGTAAGCTCTATGTTAAGGTTTTCTTCTTCAAAAAAGCCTTCTTCCATGGCAACGTATAACGGAGCGTAGAAAATAGAGCGAGTTACTTCAGCAAGACGAATTGTTTCTGAATCCTCCTGTTGAAAACTGCAAGCCGTTAATGGTCCTATAAATATAAAGAAACACAACAGCGCGGATAGCACTTTCATCTTCATAATAATATTCCTCCTAACGTGGCGGCTGATTTTATAGTTTATGAACAGGGCAGGTATCCCGTTCCTAGAAAAAAGGAGAAAAGTACGATGGAAATAAAGAAACAGAGTCAAATCAACAATATCAGTCTTTTTGAAGTAACGTATAAAAGTGGAAATTATTTCGTAAAAGGGTGTTTGGGAATTCCGGACAAAGACCGAACTTATCCAGGGATCTTATACTTGCGGGGAGGATTAAAGCAAGTAGGAATGGTGAAAAAAGAGTGGGTGGCCGAATTAGCGCAACATGGATATGTCGTTTTGGCTCCTTATTACCGCGGAAATGAAGGAGGAGAAGGGAAAGAAGATTTTTGCGGTCATGATCGTGAAGATGCATTTAACGGTTTCGACGAACTTGCAAAGCTAAAGGAAACAAAAGGAGAGCCGCTGCATATAATTGGTTTTTCACGAGGAGCCGTCATGGCGTTGTTTACAGGTATGGTTAGAAAGGCATCGTCTATCGTCTGCTGGAGCGGAGTTTCGGATATGACTTTAACGTATAACGAAAGACCAGATTTAAGAAGAATGTTAAAACGAGTTACAGGAGGAGATCCGGTAACACATCCGCGTGAATATGAGCGGCGTACTCCCTTAACCCAGATTCACCACATAAAAGCCCCTGT
Source organism: Alteribacillus bidgolensis (assembly GCF_002886255.1). Taxonomy (NCBI): domain Bacteria; kingdom Bacillati; phylum Bacillota; class Bacilli; order Caryophanales; family Bacillaceae; genus Alteribacillus; species Alteribacillus bidgolensis. Next base: position 2,181,381 of record NZ_KZ614149.1, on the reverse strand, counting down.
CTTTATTATTCATGGAAAAGAAGACAAGCACGTCTCTGTTAAACATGCCCGCCTTTTGGAGACTTATTTGAAAGGCTCAAAAAAACCCGTAGAAAAGCATATTTATCCTGGCATGCCCCACCATTTCAGTTCATCAGCCAGGCAGCATGCTATCTCTGAAATGATACAATGGATAAAGAGACATAATAACGCATAAGAAGTCCACCGTATCTCTGGCCAATAAAAAAGGTGCCCCTAAATATGTGGGGACACCTTTTCATCGTTATAGCATTCTCTATAAGGGTCGAGTGTTTCTAAAATATCATTCAGCGGTTTCTGGTGTAAGAATTCGAGGGCCGGCTTTTTTGATATGCTCTGGTGCTTCCTTAAATTTTTGAAAGTTTTGTTGGAATTTAGCTGCTAACTCTTTCGCTTTTTGCTGGTAAGCCTCTTTATCTTCCCATGTTTGTTTTGGCTGAAGTACTTCGTCTGGAACTCCTGGGCAGTGTAGAGGAATATGAACACCAAAAATAGGATCCTCTGTTGTTTCCACTCCGTCTAACTCTCCAAGCAGTGCAGCTTGAATCATTGCTCTAGTATACGGCAGATTCATTCGTTTACCAATTCCGTAAGGGCCGCCTGACCAGCCTGTATTAACGAGAAATACATTCACATCATGTTGAAGAATCTTCTCTCCAAGCATTTCTGCGTACCGGGATGCTTCAAGCGGCAGAAACGGAGAACCAAAGCAAGTAGAGAACGTAGCTTCAGGCTGAGTGATGCCTCTCTCTGTACCAGCTAGTTTACTTGTGTATCCGCTTAAAAAATGGTACATTGCTTGTTCTTTTGTTAATTTGCTGATAGGAGGAAGTACTCCAAATGCATCCGCTGTTAAAAAGATGATAGCAGACGGATGACCGGCCATGCTAGGCTTCACCGTATTCGGAATGTTTTCTATTGGATAAGCCGCTCTTGTATTTTCTGTTAAGTCGGTGTTGTCATAATCTGGATGACCAGTCGTTTCATTAACATATACATTTTCTAAAACAGATCCAAACCGGATAGCGTTCCAAATTTGGGGTTCTTTTTTCTGAGATAAGTTTACACACTTTGCATAGCAGCCGCCTTCAATATTAAATACCCCGTTATTAGACCAGCCGTGTTCATCATCACCAATTAGATTACGATTAGGATCTGCAGACAAAGTGGTTTTCCCTGTACCGGACAATCCGAAAAAGAGGGCTGTATCACCTTCTGTACCTACGTTTGCTGAGCAGTGCATAGGGAGAACATCCCGTTCAGGAAGCAGAAAATTCATTACTGAAAAAATAGACTTTTTCATCTCTCCTGCGTATTCCGTACCGCCAATCAAAACGACTCGTTCTTCAAAAGAAACAATGATAAACGTTTCTGATTTTGTTCCGTCTTCAGCAGGGTCTGCTTTAAAATTTGGAGCAGCAATGACTGTAAAGTCAGCATCATGAGTTTCTAATTCTTCTTGTTCAGGCCGGATGAATAATTGTCTTGCGAAAATATTATGCCAAGCATACTCATTAATAACTTGTATGGGCAGACTGTACGCTGGATCTGCTCCGGCAAATCCGCGGGTTACAAACAATTCATTGTTCTTTTTAAGATGCTCGATTACTTTTTTATAAAGGGAGGAAAAAATTTCTTTACTAATCGGCTGATTTACAGGACCCCAATCAATTAAATTCGTAACAGATTGTTCGTCAACTATATATTTATCTTTAGGAGACCGCCCCGTATATTTTCCAGTTTCTACGCTTAAAGCCCCGCTAGAAGTCAATACACCCTCATTACGCTGCAGGGACTTTTCAATTAATCTAGATACTGGTAAATCGTTAAGAACATTTCCTCCATGAAGAAGCTCGTTTAACTCGTTTGAAAAATTAATCGTCGTCATGGCGGCAAAACCCTTTCTCTGATTAATAAATAATTATCATTTTAATTATGAATTAGTATAACACATTTATTTATTTAGTCTATACTAATTCGTGATTTTTGTTAAAAGATTTATACAAAATGTTTGTTGGTCCGTATTTATTATAATTGATAGATGATAGAAATTTTATAATGTTAAAATGAGACTAACGTAAAGGAGATGATCCAGTGACAATCACAAACACAAACAAGTCTTTTGTTGTTTTTTATGATGGAACATGCACTTTGTGCCAAAAAACGAAACAAGAGATAGAAAAATGGGATAAACATAAATTGTTAACCTGGCGTTCCATAGAGGATCCTTCTATATTTGAGGAATATTCGTTTTTAAAGGAAGATAGAATGAAGCAGGAGATGCACCTTCTTGAAGAAGATACCTATTTATACACAGGATTTGCAGCGGTAAAACGAATCTTTCAGCTGTTTCCTGCGGGAAAGAGATTCGCTTTTCTCTTCTATTTGCCTGGTGCAGACCGAGCAGGCAAGGTTATTTATAAACAAATAGCAAAGCGCCGCCACCAGCTGTTAGGAGGGGATTGTGCTTCAGGAGCTTGTAAAATACAAAGGTAATTTATTTGACAGAAGCAGTAAACTGCGTTATGATATTTCGCGAACGGATACTCTTATCCCGAGCTGGCGGAGGGACAGGCCCTGTGAAGCCCGGCAACCATCCCCGTAATATAAGGGGCAAAGGTGCTAACCTGGAAAGACGGATATCGTCTTGGAAGATAAGAGGCGAAAAAGGTGAACGTTTACTATCCCTTTTCCTCGCCATGGAAAAGGGTTTTTGTATTTTAAACAAGATTTTTCTCCTTCTCGTCTTATAAGAAGTATCAGGGTATGAGTGCCGTAATACCAAATTTGGTAAAGGAGGCAGTACACGTGGCAACTGCAGGACGGAGATTATTTACCTCAGAGTCAGTTACAGAAGGGCATCCTGATAAAATTTGCGACCAAATATCAGATGCTATTTTAGATGAAATTATAGAAAAGGATCCTAACGCTCGTGTGGCTTGCGAAACCACAGTCAACACAGGGTTGGTGCTGGTAGCTGGGGAAATTACCACCTCTACTTATGTCGACATCCCAAGGATTGCAAGAGATACATTGAAAAATATAGGTTATACTCGTGCAAAATATGGTTTCGACTATGAAACATGCGCCGTATTGACTTCCATTGATGAACAATCTGCTGACATTGCCCAAGGTGTAGATCAGGCTCTTGAAGCCAGAGAAGGGCAGATGACGGAGGAAGAGATTGAAGCAATTGGGGCAGGCGACCAAGGTTTAATGTTTGGTTATGCCGATAATGAAACAGAAGAGTTAATGCCTCTACCTATTTCATTGTCTCATAAACTATCTAGAAGACTTACAGAAGTACGTAAAAAAGAGATCGTTCCTTACTTGCGCCCGGATGGAAAAACGCAAGTGACAGTGGAATATGGGGAAGATGGAACGCCTTTACGGGTCGAAACGATTGTGATCTCAACACAGCATCATGCAGATGTAACGTTAGAACAAATCGACCGTGATTTGAAAGAACATGTGATTGAACCGGTTGTACCGGAAAAGCTACTCGATAATGAAACGAAGTATTTTATTAATCCGACTGGCCGTTTTGTTATTGGCGGTCCACAGGGAGATGCAGGTTTAACTGGACGGAAAATTATTGTTGATACGTATGGCGGGTACGCTCGTCATGGCGGAGGCGCTTTTTCCGGTAAAGATCCTACAAAAGTAGACCGCTCCGCATCTTATGCAGCTCGTTATGTAGCGAAGAATATTGTGGCAGCTGGTCTGGCGGAAAAATGTGAAGTACAGCTGGCCTATGCGATAGGAGTTGCTGAACCAGTATCAATCTCGATTGAAACGTTTAAAACAGGAAAAGTCAGTGAAGATGTACTCGCGGAATTAGTACGGGAAAACTTTGATTTGCGTCCGGCAGGCATTATTAAAATGCTCGATCTACGCCGGCCGATATATAAAAAGACAGCTGCTTATGGTCATTTCGGCCGCACAGATATTGAACTTCCTTGGGAATCTACGGACAAAGCGGGAGCATTAAAACAAAGGGCAGCTGAAGCAAAATAAAAAAAGAGCCTGTCAGCGCATTGCGTAATGGCAGGCTCTTTTTCGTGTCCTTTGCAACTTCGCTTGGCTCATTCATAAATTAAATCTTCAAACGTTCCTTTGGCATTGATTTGCTGTAATTCCTTTCTAACGATGTCAGCAAGGTGTTTTTGAGAGGTAATTTCAAATACGGCGAGCGCTTTGCTCCAGCTTTTGGTGCCCTCGTCTTGTTTACCAAGAAAAATTAAGTTTCTCCCTTTTTGATAAAGCAATTCTCCAAATACATACATGTTATTCGTATCAATGCATCGTTTTATCCCTTTTTCGCACCAAAAAACGGAACTGTCAAAGTGCTCTTGATTTGTCAAAGATTTTGTCAATGTGTAAATTAAGCGGAGTTCAACAGAAATATTTTTTATTCTTTTTAATGAATGAAAATGAGAAAGTGCTTTTTTACATATTTCGGAAGCTTTTTCATAGTCTTTTTCCAAGTCATAAAAAACAGCCAATGTATTCATCATTTCCCCTTTACGTTCGGTAAAAGAGGGATTATCATCAACAGACAAAGCTTCATTAATTACTTGAACGGCTTCCTCTGTATTCCGATCTAGGTGGTAGAGGCAGATGCTTTTATGCCATAACATATATTGTTTGTAGTAACTGTGCTGGAAAAGGGGGTTGTTTTTTTCATGCTGAAGAATAGAACGAATTTCTTCGTACTGATGATTGAACCTTAATTCTTTCAAATGCTCAAACACTTCTTCTACATAATCAGGCCTGTCCGATCGTGCTTCCTCAAAAAAATAATACATGTCTGCTCCAAGACGCTCGGAAATTTGAAAAAGGGTATTAGAGTAAGGTATGATCGTTCCATTTTCAATCTTGCTGACTTGAGCCTGTGTACATATCCCTTTAGCAAGGTCAGATTGTGTCATACTATGATATCTTCTTAATTCCTGAATTTTTTTCCCAACTCTGGAGAAATCCATATTTTTCATCCCCTCCCCGTATATGCTTATAATTATCATAATCGAAGATAACAAAAGAAGGAAGTAGAAAGTTTCGGAAAAATGAAACAAAAAGCGGTGTTAGCCAAAATTCACGTTTTTTCAACATATTTTATACTCAAATAGAACCACGACATAGTTAAACGTTAGGGAGGTGACATGCAGTATGAAAAAAGTATTGTATGCTTTTATCTTAACATTGGCTATTTTGTTTAGCACGGTTGGAGGTAACTTTGACGTTTCATATGATGATTTTGTCGTCTTTGATCTTCCGCATAAACATTAAGGACAAGCTAGTCTTTCGCACTGTTAAGAAATGATAAAATAAGTGTATCAGCAAAACTGCGGCATGCAACGTAAAGGAAATACTAACGCTGGCGGACGTACTTTTTCACGACGTAGTGGCTTCTACGTTGACTTACACGGGATGTGTTGATTTCTGCATCCGGAACAGGACGTCCATGAACTTAGCAGAAGTTCCTTTATTTACGGGTTTCCTTTGAAAGGAGGCAAGCCGAGTTTTTCCAGACTCGCCAATGGCGGGTTTTATTTTTTTTCAACAATTTCATTTGTAAATGAAAAAATAAGGCAAAATTCTGCACTATGGCTTGCCAATAAACGAGTTTTCTTGATACTTATCTAAAGATAAAGAATAAAGGAAGAAAGTATAAGTGCAACTATACCTCTGTCATCGCCTTTCAGGCTCGCCAATCGGTAAGTTTTCTTGATACTTTCTTAAGGTAAAGAATAAAAGGAGAGAGTATAAGTTCAACTACGTCTCTGCCTGCGCCCTACGGCTTGCCAATCGACGAGTTTTCTTGATAGTATTTTCCCTTTTCTACGTAAGAGTTTCGGACTCTTTGCATTTCTTGGAAGTCTTCTTCGTTAAGTTCGCGGACGACTTTTGCGGGGCGTCCGAGGGCCAGGGTTCTTGGAGGAATTGTTTTTCCAGGAGGCACGAGGCTGCCGGCTCCAATGAATGCTTCTTCTCCTATTTCAGCGCCGTCAAGAATGTGAGTCCCCATCCCGATTAGAGCGTTTTTTCTAATAATAGCGCTATGTAAAAGAACCATATGGCCAACGGTGACGTCATCTTCAAGTATAAGCGGGTTTTTCGGACTTTGATGAAGAACAGAGTTATCTTGTATATTTACTCGATTTCCTATTACAGTTGGTGCGACATCTCCTCGAATAACTGAATTAAACCATACACTGGAGTCCTCTCCAATGGACACATCGCCAGTAATTGTGACATAATCTGCGATGTATGCGGAGTCAGCGATGATTGGCGATTTTCCTTTATATGAATAAATCATGACATATCCTCCCAATTTTTCAGTAAATTCCTGTTACCTAATGTAAGTTTAGCAAAAAAAGTAGTAAAATGAATAGAGCAATCTCTTTGAGATTTAGGGTGACGGCTGGTTATTGGGAAAGGCAGGTTATGAATTATGATGAAAAATTGGATGTGTGAGCGTGCGCGCGGGACATTAATGATCATTCATGGGGCCGGAGAACATCACGGCCGTTATGACTGGGTTATTCAGTACCTCAACAAACAAAGGTTTCATGTTATTAGCGGTGACTTACCAGGACATGGAAGAACGAGAGGAAAACGAGGACACATCGATCACTTTGATCAATACATAGATGCTGTTTATGGCTGGTATAAAGAAGCAGCGTCTTATGAACTGCCTGTATTTCTTTTCGGCCATAGTTTGGGAGGACTTATCGTTATAAGAACGTTAATGGAGAAATATATGCCGGTTAAAGGGGTTATCTTATCCTCACCTTGTCTAGGCTTATACGAATACCCCAATAAATTTGCAGATGTCGCCACTAAAATGTTTCATAGAATTACGCCAACATTAACAGCTAAATCAGGTCTTCGAGCAGCACGAATCACCCGCGATCCGGATGTACGTGCGGCATATGAAAAAGACGAATTAATTACCTCTGTCGTTACAGCCAGATGGTACCAAGAAACCATTAAAGCTATGAAAGTAAGTATGCTTGAAGCAGAACGATTTCCAAATGTTCCGCTGCTTCTTATGCAGGCAGGAGAAGACTATATTGTTGATAAGCATGCATCACACCGATGGTTTAATAGGCTCGAAATATCGGATCGGGCGATGAAAGAATGGAAAGGTCTTTATCATGAGCTCCTTAATGAACCGGAACGAGAAGAAATTTTTCGTTTTATGATGAATTTCATACACCAACGACTATAGCACGCTGCAGATAATGGAGGAGGATCCTTTTGAACGTACCAACAAAAACATGGACGCTTATGTATCGAATTTTTAAAGAAGTCATACCTGAAGTACATCAAATACTTGGTGAGTGGAAAAAAAGAGCAGAGGAGATACCGAATAAAGAACTGCGAGAGCATGCGCTTGGAAGTATAAATAAAAAAGCTTTCCATTGTGAAGGTGCTGGAGTGTATGTATTGTTAACTAGAGCAGAAGTGCGCACGGAGCTTCTTAGGTTTATCATTGCATACCAGACCATTAGTGATTATCTAGACAGCTTGTGTGATTGGAGTGAATCGCAGGACCCTGAAAATTTTCGTATGCTCCATATAGCAATGAAACATGCGCTTGATCCAGCTGCGAACAAAGACGATTATTATAAATTCCACCAGGCAAAAGAAGACGGCGGCTATTTGCAGTCACTTGTAGAGACATGCCAAGAAACTTTAAATACTTTTCCAGGATTTGAAAATGCTCAAGCCGAGATGGAAGAATTATCAGGATATTACCGTGACCTGCAAGTCTATAAGCATGTTGTAAAAGAAGATAGGGAGCCGCTGCTCAAAGATTGGTTTGAGAAATACAAAGATAATCTGCCTGACATGACTTGGTATGAGTTTAGTGCATGTGCTGGTTCTACCCTCGGAATTTTCACTCTGGGAGCATATGCTTCGAGAAGCCATATAGCAAAGGTGCAGGCTCAATCTATAAAAAGTGCTTATTTCCCTTATGCACAAGGTCTTCATATTTTAATGGATTACTTTATTGATCAAGAAGAAGATCTGCGAGATGATGAACTGAATTTCTGTGCCTATTATCCTAATGAGGAAAAGCTCGTGGAAAGAGTGCGGCATTTTAAACAGCACGCAGTTAAAAGTGTGTCAACTCTTCCTGATTCAAAATTCCACTATATGATAAGCAAAGGGGTTGTTGCTATATACCTAGCGGATGATAAAGTTCAAACGAACGCTGCTATGAAATCAACAGCCAATCGTTTCATCCGATTCAGCGGTCTTCCCACTGCCTTTTTCTATATAAATTCCTGGGTATACCGACGAAAAACGAAAGCGCTGCATGGAGAATCCTAATTTATATTTACCTAATTAACAACGCAATGAAGCCGGTTCCACTTTCATTCTGGAACCGGCTTTTGTATGGATTATGTTTTTCAAACAGCTATTTTATTCCGCTCTATCTAAGACAGTTAATTTTCCGGTGTCAGGAGAAATTGCAAGGCCGTGTACAGGGGTATTTGCTGGTAATAAAGGGTGGCGTCTAATAATATCTACACTGTTTTTTACACTATCTTCTACATCGTTAAACCCATGAAGCCATTTGTCTACATCGACGCCTGCATAAGAAGCTGCTTCTATTTTTGCAAGGTCAATTCCTCTATCTTCTGCTTTATCTAAGATAGAATTGGATTCAAGCCCGGTCATTCCGCATCCATAGTGGCCTATAACAGCCACTTCTTCTGCTTGCAGTTCATATAGAGCGACAATAATGCTTCGCATAATGCTTCCGAATGGATGTGAAATCATAGCACCAGCATTTTTGATGATTTTTGCGTCTCCATTGGAAAGGTTTAATGCTCTTGGAAGCATCTCCAAAAGCCGGGTGTCCATACATGTTAAAATGACAAGTTTTTTGTCCGGGAATTTGCTCGTTTGGTATTGTTCATAATCTTTTTTTTCTACAAAGTTTTCATTAAATTCAAGAATAGAATCTAGTACAGACATTTAAATACACTCCTTTTCTCTTATATAGATAGTTTCTGAAAAGTTTGCAAAAAAGTCAAGGAAAAAACTATTTCTATATGAAATATGCTGTCATTGGAAGCAGCGAAGACTGAATGATTGTCATAAAAGAGAAAAAGAACCGCCCTCTAAAGTTAAATAGAATACAGCTTCTTACAGGGACGCTTTTTCTTTTTATTTTTTCTCTATTGCTATAATAAACGGCGGGTTGTTTATTTGATTTATAAATTCATAACGCAGCACTTGAACGGATGTTTGTTTGAGTTGTTTCGCAAACGTTTCAATGGTTTGTTTTTCTTTTTTCCCTTCTTCATGCCCGTGATAAATGACAAGGATAATCATGGAACGAGAAGGCATAATTTGTATCAGGTTAGAAACGGCTTGGACGGTTGAATCCCCCTTTGTAGTAATCGTTTTATCACCACTAGGAAGATAACCAAGGTTAAAAACAGCTGCTTTCAGGAGGGAATGCTCTTCATCTATGATATAAGATGCAGCATTTTCATGGCTGTCTAGTATTAATGAAACACGGTTTTCGAGCTGATGGTCTTTAAGACGAGCGCTCGTATTTTCTATTGCTGCTTTTTGAATATCAAAACTATACACTTTTCCGCTTGTTCCAACTTTATTTGCAAGGTAGAGGGTATCTATGCCATTTCCTGCGGTAGCATCAATGGCAATGTCACCCTCTTTTAAGCAGCGGTCCACAAGCTCACGGACAAATGGGAGAATGCCTGGCAGGATCATTTTACCGATGCTGGCACGGGTTCATAGTGCTTTCCTTGCCAGCTGTTTCTATTTTTCAATTCATCATCAATAGCATTAAGCACTTCCCATTTATTTAAACTCCACATCGGTCCGATCATTAAATCAGAAGGGCCGTCTCCAGTTAAACGGTGGACAATCATTTCAGGAGGCAGCATTTCAAGCTGGTCGACAACGAGCTTTACATAGTCTTCTTTGCTCATAAGATCGACCATTCCTTTTTCATACTGTTTTACCATTGGTGTACGTTTCAACAGATGTAACAGGTGAATTTTGATTCCTTGAACATCCAATTTCGCCACTTCCTGCGCTGTTTCTTTCATCATGTTGTGTGACTCAAGCGGAAGCCCGTTAATAATATGGGAACAAACCCGAATTCCGTGTTTTCTTAGTTTGTTTACTCCTTCTTTATAGCACTCGTAATCGTGAGCTCGGTTAATGATCATGGCAGTTCGTTCATGCACGGTTTGCAAACCAAGCTCTACCCACAAATACGTCCGCTCATTAAGCTCAGCAAGATATTCAACGACATCATCTGGAAGGCAGTCCGGTCTTGTTGCAATCGCAAGCCCAACAACATCTTCCTGTTCGAGAATGACTTCAAACAGTTCTCTCAGCTCTTCGACGGGCGCGTACGTGTTGCTGAAAGCTTGAAAATAACCGATATATTTACCTTTCTTCCATTTTTTATGCATTCTATTTTTAATCGTATGAAATTGCGTGATAAGATCATCTTTACGATCACCGGCAAAATCACCAGATCCTCGTTCCGAACAAAACGTACAGCCGCCTGATGCTACTTTTCCGTCACGATTTGGACAATCGAAACCAGCATCAAGAGGAATTTTAAATATTTTTTCACCGAAATGTTCACGAAGGTGGTAATTCCATGTATGGTACCGTTTTTCCCCCCACAAGAGAGGGACGGGTTCCTGATTTGGTTGAAGCATTATCTATCTCTCCTTAATAACTTCCTTTGATCATAATAACTCTTCGTATTTTAGCATGTTACACGTTAAAAACCCAAACGGAGAGTGTAGCATACGTGTCCGTTTTATGGCAGTGATTCAAAATGTTTGTAAAAAAGAGTTATATGAACAGCATATCGTTGGAAAGAATGCTAAAATAACAATAAACTTTTATTGCGAAAGCCTGTGAAAGTCTTGACAGAAAAATAGGAAATTCATAAAATATCAAGTATTGACAGAAAGACTCGAACTAGTGAAATAAATAGGTAAAAAACATAGAGAAGGATTAGTAATGGTGCTGCTGGGTATCAGAGAGCTGGCGGTTGGTGGAAGCTGGACAAAGGCGGCCATGAACTCCCCTTTTAGTTGCAAAGGAGAAAAAAGAGTACCTTTTGCCGTTCATCCGCGTTATGGATATGAAGAGCGGGCATGCTTTTCAAAAAGTATGTCAATCAGGGTGGTACCGCGGGAACTAATTTGGATTCGAAAACCTCTCGTCCCTAATGAAACATGCTAGGGATGGGAGGTTTTTTTTCTCGTTTGTGATACTAGCTTTTTAGTTTGTATAAAGTTGAAGGAGGTTAACATAAAATGGCGTTTTCTCATAAAGACATAGAAAAAAAATGGCAGCAATACTGGGAAAAGAATAAAACGTTTAAAACGTCAGATAAACTGGGGGAAGGACCGGATTTTTATGCACTTGACATGTTTCCGTATCCTTCTGGTTCAGGGCTTCACGTCGGCCACCCAGAAGGGTATACAGCCACAGATATATTATCCCGTATGAAACGTATGCAAGGCTTTAATGTGATGCATCCAATGGGGTGGGACGCATTTGGTCTGCCAGCCGAACAATTTGCTCTTGATACAGGGAAACATCCCCGGGAATTTACACAAGCGAATATCGAAACGTTCAAGAGACAAATTAAATCATTAGGTTTTTCTTATGATTGGGACCGCGAAATTAACACAACCGATCCAAACTATTATAAATGGACGCAATGGATCTTTTTGCAGTTGTATAAAAAAGGCCTTGCTTATATGGATGAAGTGGCTGTAAACTGGTGTCCTGCGCTTGGTACAGTACTTGCTAATGAAGAAGTAATTGACGGGGTAAGTGAACGGGGCGGCCATCCGGTTGAACGTCGTCCAATGAAACAATGGATGTTAAAAATTACCGAATATGCAGACCGTTTGCTAGAAGACCTAGAGGAACTAGATTGGCCAGAAAGCGTAAAAGATATGCAGCGCAACTGGATTGGCCGTTCTGAGGGGTCAGATGTTCATTTTGGAATTGAAGGCACAGATGAGACCTTTACGGTGTTTACAACCCGTCCTGATACATTGTTTGGTGCAACATATTGTGTATTTGCCCCAGAGCATGAATTAGTAGATAAAATTGTGACGAAAGAACAAAAAGAAGCGGTAGAAGCTTATAAAAAAGAAGTCGGTACCAAAAGTGACCTCGAGCGGACAGAGCTTCAAAAAGAAAAAACAGGGGTGTTCACTGGAGCATATGCTGTAAATCCTGTAAGCGGTGAAAAACTGCCGATTTGGATTGCTGATTATGTGTTAGTAAATTACGGAAGCGGTGCAATTATGGCGGTGCCGGGCCATGATGAACGTGACTATGAATTTGCAAAACAGTTTGACCTTCCGATTGTGGAAGTAGTGGAAGGCGGAAATCTTAACGAAGAAGCATATACAGAAGACGGTCCCCATGTAAACTCTGAATTTTTGAATGGTCTTTACACAGAAGAAGCTATTACAAAAATGATTGAAAGATTAGAAAAAGAGGGGAAAGGTAAAAAGCAGATTACCTACCGCCTTCGTGATTGGCTGTTCAGCCGTCAGCGCTATTGGGGAGAGCCTATTCCTGTTATTCATTGGGAAGACGGGACAATGAGTGCGGTACCTGATAATGAATTGCCGTTAGAGCTTCCGGAAATGGATGAATTTAAGCCGTCCGGCACAGGAGAATCTCCACTTGCCAATGCGGCGGAGTGGCTTGAAGTGACGGATCCTGAAACCGGGATGAAAGGGCGCCGGGAAACCAACACAATGCCGCAATGGGCGGGAAGCTGCTGGTATTACCTGCGTTTTATCGACCCAGATAATAACGAAGCGTTAGCAGATGAAGAAAAACTTAAACGCTGGCTTCCGGTTGATATTTATATTGGCGGTGCCGAACACGCTGTCTTGCATTTATTGTATGCACGTTTCTGGCACAAAGTATTATATGATATTGGTGTGGTACCAACAAAAGAGCCATTTCAACGTTTGTATAATCAAGGAATGATCCTTGGAGAAAACAATGAGAAAATGAGTAAATCCAAAGGGAACGTAGTAAACCCTGACGACATTTTAGAGACACATGGTGCTGATACGCTGCGTCTTTATGAAATGTTTATGGGACCGCTTGATGCTTCGGTAGCATGGTCAGAAAACGGTCTGGATGGTGCTCGCAGGTTCTTAGATAGAGTGTGGCGTTTATATACTAAAGATAATGAACTTACAACAGCGATTACCGATTCAGAAGGAAACAAAGATTTCGCCCGTGCCTATCACCAAACGGTTCAGCGTGTAACAGATGACTTTACAAACCTTCGTTTTAACACAGGAATCAGTCAATTGATGGTTTTTGTTAACGAAGCCTACAAGCAGGATAATCTTCCTCGTGCATACATGGAAGGATTTGTGAAATTATTGTCACCTGTAGCACCACATTTAGCAGAAGAAATCTGGGAGCTCTTAGGGCACACAGAAACAATTGCCTATGAAGCTTGGCCAGAGTATGATGAAAACATGCTGATAGAAGATGAAATAGAAATTGTACTTCAAGTGAACGGGAAAGTTCGAGCAAAAGCAGTGATACCAAAAGATGCTGATAAAGAGCAGATGGAAGCTATTGCTAAGGAAAACGATAAAGTACAGGAAGAAATAGAAGGGAAAACCATTCGAAAAGTGATAGCCGTTCCCGGCAAACTGATTAATATAGTGGCAAATTAATGCAAACAGCCCTATCCTTTTTTAAGGAAGGGCTGTTTTTCAATGAAACACGAACGTGTGTATTTGTGTATAATTTTGTGGATAACTCGAAGTTTTGTGAATAAACTTGTGTGTAAATCATCCGTTTATTCACATTCTATATGAAAGCGTTTTAAATAACTGTGGAAAAGCCGTTCGTTATCCACAAACGAAGCAAGTGGGTTATGCACAGAGTGTGGATAAATTAATCTGCTGCTGTTTCTGCCGCTGATTTTCCTGCTGTATAACCCGTGGAAAATGCGCAAGTTATATTAAAACCGCCTGTATAAGCATGAATGTCCAAAATTTCTCCGCAAAAATATAGTCTTGATTTAAATTTGGATTCCATCCTTTTAGGGTGAATTTCCTTAACAGATATACCTCCGCCTGTAACGAACGCATCTTCAATGGAAAGCGTACCGTTTGCTTCAAACCGAAAATCTGTGAATAAGTCTGCTAATTTTCGAAGGTTATCATTTGGTATATCTTGAAGCGAGGTGGATGGATCCATCTCTGCTTTTTCTAAAAAGAACTGAAGAAGGCGTTCAGCAGCTAAATGCTTTAATGCATTTTTACAAGCTTTTGCTCCATCTTTCTTTTTATGCTGAACCAGTTCTTGGAAAAAAGTTTCAGAATTAGTGTCTGGGTATAAGTGAAGGCCCATCGTAATGGATGTTGTTTTATGTTTTTTCATAGCCTTTACAACGAATTGACTGCATCTTAAAACGATAGGACCAGAAATGCCAAAGTGAGTAAATACCATTCCGCCTCTGTGAGTAATTATTTTTTTTCCTTTTGGGTTATACACACTTAGGGATGCATCAGACAGTGAGAGACCTTGCAGCCGTTTTTCTTTTATAAAAGGTTCAGCAGAAGTAATCGGCACTTCTGTTGGATACAATTCTGTAATTTTGTGTCCAGCCGCTTCCGCCCACGGATATCCGTCTCCTGTACTGCCGGTATGGGGAACCGATTTACCTCCGGTTGCGATAATAACAGCGTCGGCGTTTATTTTTTCATCGTCTTCCACCATAATCCCCGTTACTTTATTTTCTTCAAACAAGAGAGAAGAAACTTTCGTGTTCAAGCGGGTTTCTACGCCTAATTCCTGCATTTTATTTAATAGTGTTTTTACGACGGTAACAGCTTTATCATTAACCGGGAACATTCTGCCCATGTCTTCTTCTTTTAAAGCAATACCCATCCCTTCAAAAAAAGTGATAATGTCTTCATTGTTAAAAATAGAAAAAGGACTGTACATAAATTTTCCATTCCCTGGAATGTGGGCAATCAGTTCTTTTTGATCCATTCGATTCGTAACGTTGCAGCGCCCTCCTCCAGAAATAGCGAGTTTTCTTCCAAGTTTTTTTCCTTTATCCACAATGAGGACACTAGCCCCGTGTTCGGCAGCAGCTACCGCTGCCATAAGACCGGCTGGTCCCCCGCCTACGATTATTACATTATAGTTCATCGTCTGTTCCCTGCCTTACGTATTGATCTTTTAGATCGTTATGATTTATGTTTTCCTTTTAAGGGAAAACGAAACATTATCATGCATGATAAACTTAAATTATCATATCAAACTTTATAAAACCCGAAAATAAAGGAGGAATGAACTTGCTTCAAAAACGCACTGTTCAAACGAATCAAAGAGACGAAATGATTGATGTAACGAGAGAAGTAAAATCTTTTATTAAAGAAAAAGAGATAAACAAAGGCATTGTCATCGTTTATTGTCCTCATACAACGGCAGGTATAACGGTGAATGAAAATGCAGATCCAGACGTCAAACATGATATGCTGATGAGACTTGATGAAGTGTACCCATGGGAACACCCCAAATACAAACATGCTGAAGGTAATTCTGCTTCTCATTTAAAAGCAAGTACAGTAGGTACCCAGCAAACGTTAATTATTGAAGATGGGAATATAGTACTCGGAACATGGCAGGGCATTTATTTCTGTGAGTTTGATGGTCCAAGACAACGCACGATGTATATAAAAGGTGTAAAAGAAGCATAAAAATTGACGGGGCTGACTCAAAAGGTTTGTTTAAGGTATGAATGCGCGCACTTTTGCCCTGAGGGTAAAAGCGAGTATATTCCGTTTGTATTTTGACGAGGACAGCCCCTTCTTTTTCTTTGTGATTTTAAAGAGAAGATTAAATCCTAGGAAATATGGTAAAATTTCTTAGAAGCAGATCACTGTTTATGAATGACGTAATGATTATTGGAGATGAAGGTATGTCTGATTCAAAGTTTTTACGGGGCACGATGATATTATCGGTTTCCACGTTTTTATCTAAATTTCTCGGAATGATATATATTTTCCCTTTTGTAGCTATGGTGGGACAGCAAGGGTTAGCTTTATACCAATATGGATACCAGCCATACACAATTTTATTAAGTTTAGCCACATTGGGCGTTCCAATGGCGGTTTCTAAATTCGTGTCAAAATATAACGCGCTAGGTGATTTCAGGACAGGCCAGCGTTTGTTTCGTTCCGGCCTCTTTTTTATGACGATTACAGGATTTATTGCGTTTTTACTATTGTTTTTCCTCGCACCAGTGATAGCAGGATGGATTATTTCAAACCCTGACGACCTAAATGGAAACTCGATAACAGATGTAGTGTTTACAATTCGGATGGTCAGTGTAGCATTGCTTCTTATTCCGGCAATGTCAGTATTTCGCGGCTATTTTCAAGGGTTTCAATCTATGGGGCCTACTGCGGTCTCCCAAGTGGTTGAACAAATTGTTCGTATTATCTTTATTTTGACGATGGCCTTTGCAATTTTATACATATGGGAAGGCGAACTTGGAACAGCTATTGGTTTTGCGACATTCGGGGCCTTTATCGGAGGACTAGGAGCATTAGCGGTGCTGCTGTTCTACTGGAAAAAGCGAAAATCCTTGATCCAAAAGGAAGCAGAGGAAAGCACTGCTGACTATAATATTACACTGCCTTCCATGTACAAAGAACTGATTTCCTATGCACTGCCTCTTTCTTTTGTTGGTTTGGCTATACCGCTTTTTCAAATGGTGGATTTGTTCACTTTTAACAATGCTTTAATGGCAAGTGACCAGTATTCTCAGGGAGAAGCAGAAATAGCTTATGGTGCGTTTGCAGGATCTGCTCATAAACTTATATTAATCCCGGTAGCTGTTGCGACAGCAATGTCTGTTACATTAATTCCGACGATCACAAATTCGTTTACTAATCAAGATAAGCCATTATTACAACGTCAGATTACCCAGACGTATCAAGTGATTTTATTTCTTTCTATCCCTGCAGCCGCTGGCTTATTCATACTGGCCTACCCAACTTTTGCTGTTTTGTTTGGATTGGAAGATGTGAAAATAGGAGGGTATGTTCTTCGTTATTACGCTCCTGCGGCTGTGTTATTTTCACTATTTTCGGTTACTGCTGCGATTTTGCAAGGTATAAACCGCCAGCGCTATGCTGTTTTTTCGCTCGTGATAGGGTTAGCGATAAAGGGGGTAACAGCCTATACTTTTCTCTATACTATGGGGCCTATCGGCGGGAGTTTTAGTACAATTGCAGGTTTTGGCGCTGCTACAGCTTTTAATGGTTGGGCGATTGGAAAATTTGCTGCTTTTCAATACGGAAAAATCCTGAAACGTACAGCGTTGATAATGTTTTTTACCGTATGCATGACGGCTGCCGTACTCGTTGTGAAAGAAGGAGCATTAACGTTGTTTCCGCTGACATCATGGAGAAACGCTTTGTTTGTAGAGTTATTTAGTGTTATTGCAGGGGCTGGCTTATACTTCATTTTAAGCGTAAAGAGCGGACTTGCTGGTATTGTACTTGGAGAACGGTTTTCTATATTGAAAAAACCAAATTAACGAAACGTTTCTATATCCTCTTTTTTCTAGAGGGGGATGATGGTATAATGTAACAACTATGAAACAAAGGAAATTATCCCCTTTTACCGGGAGGAACCATGATACGTAAACGATACAAAGATTATGATTGGTGGTTGATTGGAGCAGCAATATTTCTAAGCATGTTTGGAATCATTATGATTTATAGTGCAAGTTTTCCTCTTGCCATTGATCTTTATGAAAATCCTTCCTATTTTTTTGTAAGACAGCTTATATGGTTTGGAACAGGGAGCATATTGCTTTTATTCTTTATGCATTTTCGGTATTCTTATTTGAAAAAACTATCCCCAGTCTTTCTTCTTGGTTCCGTCCTCATCCTTGTGTTAGTACTCGTGGTCGGGCGGGAAGTAAATGGGGCAAAAAGCTGGATTGCATTTGGATCATTTAGCATTCAGCCCGCAGAATTTGTAAAACTTGCCGTTATTATTTATTTAGCCCAAGTATATTCTCAAAAACAAGCCTATATTAATAAATTTATCAGTGGTGTGATTCCACCGCTCGTTGCGGTCGTTTTCATATTTTCATTAATTATGCTTCAGCCGGACCTCGGAACAGCAGCGGCTATTCTGATGACTTCGGGAATTATTGTGTTTCTATCCGGAGCAAAGATAAGGCACCTTGCCGTTCTTGCAGGACTTTCTTTTGCTGTTATCAGCTATTTTGCGATTAGTGAACCATATCGAATACAACGCTTAACTGCTTTTCAAGATCCATTTGAAATGGCAGAAGCAGCTGGCGGTGGTTATCAGCTCATTCAAGCATATGTTGCCTTTGCTCATGGGGGATTAACAGGTGTAGGTTTAGGACAAAGTGTACAGAAAATGCATTTTTTACCGGAACCGCATACGGATTTTATTTTGGCAGTTATCTCAGAAGAACTTGGTTTTATAGGGATTGGATTTGTATTGATTTGTTTAACGGTTATTGCCTGGCGCGGCGTACTTATCGGGGCACGCAGTACACATACGTTTGGTACATTGCTTGCTTTTGGTCTCGTGTTTCAATTGGTGTCTCAAGCAGTGGTAAATGCCGGGGCCGCGACAGGATTGCTGCCGATTACAGGTCTGCCATTCCCATTTGTAAGTTATGGAGGATCTTCGCTGCTCGTATCTCTATCAGCTATTGGTATTCTAGCAAATATATCTAGAGTAAATAAAATGGAAAAAAGGTCAAAAGTAAAAACAGAGGCAGCTTAATGAATAAGGAACGTTGTCCCATTCCATAAGGGCAGCGTTTTTCCCTTTTTATACTTCGTGATTTTTAACTTTGTTAAAGGATCAAAGTATAAGAAAAGACTAAGGCTTCAAACCATTTGAACTTGGCGTCAAGCCGAGTTTTTAGAGCTGTGTTTGGAAGGAGCAGTAATACATGCTAGTAGCCGGTTATGGAAAACTTGTTAAAATGATTATTACTTTAAATCAGCAGCAGCAAGTATTTAACATTTACAATCGAACGGCTGAAAAAGTCCATGCAGCTGCAGGGAGAGATGAACGGATTCAATACTGTTCTCCTGAACATTTTCATAGATTTACCAATGTATTTCTTGCTTTGCCGCCAGAGGGATGTATTACTTTTTTGAGAAAGTTTGCCCATTTATTTCACCCAAACACTGTTTTTTTTCACACGGCAACAAGCTTACATGCAAACAAACTTAAAGAAACAGCGCCTTATCATCACATCATCCCGGCTAAGTTTGCAGGACATGCCAATCAGGCAGTTCGGGATAAAAGCGGAGGGACATTTGTTGTTCCTGACAACGTTAAGAAAGAACGTACCACATTAGAGTCGTGGCTGGGAGATGCCTTTAACGTAGAAGTTGGTACAGAGGATATGGTGAAAAAAGCAAACCAGATAGCTGTTGAAGAAACGATGAAGCTTGCGGTGCAGCTAGAAGAACGTTTAGAAAAGGCAGGAGTGTCGAAACCTATACAAAAGGCAGTATTTGCTCAAATACCAGCAGGGGTTCTTCATGCTCATTTAGAAGGTACACACGGTGCGTTTGCCAGGCAGGTGCTCGAGCAAATGGAACATCGTAAAGGGGACAAAGAAAATGAGAATAGATAAATTATTGGCCAATACAGGATATGGTAGTCGAAAAGAAGTGAAAAAGCTCTTGAAGCAAGGGGCAGTAGAAATTGGCGGTAAAAAAGTTAAAAGCGGAGCAGCGCAAGTAGACCCAGATGCCGAAGAAGTTATCGTTTTAGGTGAGGTACTGGAATATAGAGAATTTATCTATCTTTTAATGAATAAACCGCAGGGCGTTATTTCAGCAACGGTAGATGAGATGCATGAAACCGTACTTGATATTTTGGAATTTGAAGATGCGGTGCGGGAGCCTTTTCCTGTGGGGCGTTTAGATAAAGATACAGAAGGACTGCTGCTTCTAACGAATGACGGTAAATTTGCACATGCGTTAACATCCCCCAAAAAAGGAGTTACGAAAACGTATGAAGCTATTATCAATCAAGAAGTGACAGAAGAAGATATTTCGGCTTTCTCAAACGGAGTGGTTCTTGAAGATGGGTATCATACGAAACCGGCAGATCTACAAGTAAAAGACCATGCAGCCACTGAAATTTCTTTAACGATTACGGAAGGTAAATTTCATCAAGTGAAAAGAATGTTTGAAGCAGTTGGGAAGAAAGTGTTGTTTTTAAAAAGGATTTCTATTGGAAGTCTTACACTCGATGAAACACTTGAACCTGGTGAGTATAGAGATATGACCGAGAAGGAAGTAAAAGAGCTGCTTCAAAAAGCATATACAAAAAACGAAGGGGTTACTTAATAGCAGAATCTGCACATATCAAAGAGCTGTCCAAATATGGAACAGCTCTTTGTCTTTTGTTCATTATTCTTTTAAGATGCTTTTACTTTTTTCCTAGTTATTGTCCATTTCCCCCTTGACGGACTATGCACGAGGTGATTGTATTCCAGGACGTTCAGATCGCGCTGAATCGTACGCTGGGTGATTCCGAATTCGTCAACCAGTTCCCTTGTTGTCACCGTTCCTTTCTCTTTAATATAAAGGTAAATGGATTTTACACGGGTGATCATTCGGTCGGTTGAAGTCCTCAAAAAACCACTCCTTAGCAATAATTGATAGGTGAGTATAGTTATGAAACGATACTCCCGGGGCTTAAATCTGTATAGACTGCATGAAATAACATTGACAGGTACACGATTCAGCAAACAATTCAAAATGTATAAAGGAATGGTGCTGTATTTAATAGTATGAATAGCCAGAGTGGAAATGATACAACTTATAATAATTTTTAACCTATCAATGGCCCCATTTATTAATTCGTATTGTACAATAATTTCAAACAATTAGCAAAGCACAGGATTTTGAAATGGAGTAAAGTTAAGGAAAAAGAGAAAAGAAGAAAATAAACTTAACAAAAATATATAAAAGAACATTCTTTTTATCCCAAAAATAAAGGATTTTTAAGGGACTGTAGCGCTGTGATCCTTCCATCGGTAAGGACAACGTAAATGATCTATTGATATTGTAAAAAAAATAAATTTTTTGTAAAAAATAAAATGGTAAAGCTGATCTCCCACAATCACAAATGCGGAGCAGCTATTTTTTACGTGAAATGTAACTGTTTTCACCTTTTTCTATGAGATAATGAAGGAGAGTATGTCTTAGCTGGTCATATTAAAACAGCCGTCCCATGCCTGTTGAGACAACTGTATTGGCTTGTTCTATTGTTCACTTTCAAAGTCAAAAAGGTCGGTCGATAAATAACGTTCGCCGGTATCACAAGCAATGGCCACTACGGCTTCGCTTTGTGACATGTGTTTGGCAGCTTCCATTGCCGCAAAGCAAGCTGCACCAGATGAAGGGCCAACCAATATCCCTTCTTCTCTTGCCAGGCCGTGTGTTGCTTCATAAGCATCTTCATCTGTAATTTTATAAATTTTATTGTAGACATCTTGGTTTAATACAGGTGGAATAAAACCTGGACTTGTGCCCACCAATTTATGAGGGCCGGGCTTTCCGCCTGAAAGTACAGGAGATCCATATGGCTCTACTACAAATACAGGAAGATTTGGATAATACTTTTTAAGTTCCTCCCCGGTTCCGGTAACCGTTCCGCCTGTTCCTGAGGCTGCAACAAACGAACCAAGCGGTTTGCCGACCTCATCCATTGCTTCTTTAATTTCTAAAGCTGTTGTCTTGCGGTGCGCGTCAGGATTTGCTTTATTTTCAAATTGCATCGGCATAAAACTGTTTGGAATTTCTTTTACAAGTTCATGAGCCCGTTCAATTGCCCTAGGCATTTTTTTATGTCCAGGTGTAAGTTCTACTTCTGCTCCGTACGCTTTAAGTAAATTAATTCTTTCGTTTGACATGGAATCTGGCATGACTAGGATGGAGCGGTAGCCGCGAGCAGATGCGTTCATAGCCAGGCCAATTCCCGTGTTTCCGGAGGTTGGTTCGATGATGATAGAGTCTGGAGTGAGCTGGCCTTCTTTTTCCGCTTGAACAATCATATTCTTGGCTGCTCTATCTTTGACACTCCCGCTTGGGTTTTGGAATTCTAATTTAAGATAAACGGCTGCTCCTTTTGGATCAGGAAGACGATTTAATTTTACTAATGGCGTTTGTCCGACAAGATCTGACATATTGTTTACTACTTGCATGTATGGTCACTTCCTTTATTTATTCCTAAATCACTTTTTAAATTTTATCTTAACACACGTATTTTTAGACTGTTAGCAAAGGATAAAAATTTATTCGTAAACAGTACAAGCAAAACGGCTGCATCTAACGCTCGGGACGCACGAATGCTGCCATTGAAGAGGTTTTCTTTCTGGAGTTCTCTTCTTGACTGGCAGAAGAACATATTCAATTTTTTAGCAAAGTGTTTCAACATTAGATAAAATGGAATTGGTAAACGTGTAAAAGGAAATAATAAGTCAAAAAAGGAAGGGATAATGTGGCACCTAACCCTCATTATTTTATTGCACTGCCTCTGCCGCAGGAGATTAAAGATCATATTGATACCTGGAAAAAAGAAGTCAAACATAAGCTTCCTTTTAAAAAATGGGTCTATCCTGCCGATTATCATATAACCCTCTTTTTCTTAGGTGGTGCTAATAACAGGCAGATTCAGAGAGTGTCTGAAAACATGGAACACCTTTCCTTAAACTATCCATCTTTTTCCTTGGATATTACAAATGCCGGCTGGTTTGGTAAACCTGCTGAACCACGTATTTTTTTGGTTGGAGCAGAGGGTCCTCATGCATTATATCACTTACAAAGAGACGTTTCTATTGATTGTGATACGATTGGCTTTGCAGCAGAAAAACGGACATACAAACCCCATATTACGGTAGCAAGAAAGTGGAACAGCAAAGAATCATTTCAACATGCTGTAAAACGGTTGTCTTCTATACCAGCCGTTTCGTGGACTGCTAAAGAGTTTGTTATATATAGAACTCATTTAGACCGCTTACCAAAATACGAAAGAGTGGAAACATTTACATTGAGAGCCGATAAATAAAGATAAGGTTTTCTGTTGTTTCCCTAAGGAGTGGAGAAATCAAAGAAATGGATCTCATTCGAATGATTATGCACATTATAATATTATACTTTTTTTATTATGCAGGGGTTTGGATTCAAAAATGGTTTGATCTAGTGATACCAGGCAGTATTATTGGCATGCTTTTGTTATTGGGCCTGTTTTATACAAAACTGATTAAACCAAAATGGATAGCGATGGGGACAAGTTTGGTGCTGTCACATATGCCGTTATTATTTTTACCAGTTACGGCAGGAACGATTGTGTACTTAGAATTATTTTCTGGTTCTGGTTTATGGCTCGTAGCCATTGCTTTCACCAGCACGCTGCTTGTGATGGCTGTTACTGGAATGACAGCTCAGTTTTTTGCAAGAAGGAGGGAACAGCATGATTAATTGGGCTGCTGCTGTGTTGGCTGCAGCAGGTACAGTATTGGTTTATATTGGCGCACGTAAGTTTTATCAGCGCTTTTCTTATCCCATTACGCTCCCTATTGTGACTGGAACGGTTGTTATTATTGTGGTTTTACTTAGCACTGGAATTTCTTATGAAACATATATGCTGGGCGGCCGATGGATTGAGCACTTGCTGGGACCTGCAGTGGTTGCACTTGCTTATCCATTATATAAACAAAGAGAAATGCTAAAAACATATTTTTTTCCTCTTCTTGTTAGTGTAACTGTTGGTGCATTTGCCGGGGTGCTATCTGGATATTATTTATCCCGGCTCGCGGGGGTTGAGCAAGCACTTATCGCATCCGTGCTGCCTAAATCTGTTACTACTCCTGTCGCTATGGAGGTAGCCGCGTCAATAGGAGGACCGCCCCCGCTTGCCGCTGTTTTTGTAATGGTAGCTGGTATTGGGGGAGTAGTGATTGCGCCTTATCTTTTCAAATGCTGCAAAATCAATCATGTTCTTGCTAAAGGTATAGGTATAGGAAGTGCCTCTCATGCAATAGGCACAGCCAAAGCTCTTGAAAACAGTGAAAAAGAAGGTGCAGCCAGTTCTGTGGCAATGACATTGAGTGCAGTGATAGTCTCCATCATTATTCCATTGCTGGCACTTCTATTTTTCTAGCAAACTCTTGAACTGGAAAAGGGGTGAAGAAGTGGCCCATTTACTAAAAGTGGAAGATTATACGTCAAGATATCAACATGATATTCAGAGGTATCCAAGTCAGTTTACACGTTTAAAAAAAGAACGCTGGAACCATATTAAAAAAGAATGGATACGAGTGAATCGGCGAGAAAAAGGAAATGAACACGGTGAGTTCGATAATTGGTTTGAGGAAGCTGATAACGGTTTTTTTGCAGCAGCCCTCCATCGGCTAAAGCATTTGTCTGGAAAAAATCGATTGCCAGAGGAAATAGGAGAGGAAGAAAGAGAAGACCTTGCTGCTTTTTATAAAGGAAAATCGATGGAAGAGTTAAAAGAAATATTTTATGAGGATCTGTTTCAGGCTCAGCTGCAGTGGGCAAGCTCATCTCTTTTTGAAGAATCCAGGATGAATCCAAAATATAAATACGACCAGAAGCTGCGCTATTTTTTGCGTGAATTTCCTGATAACTATTTGGTATTGTACTATCCTGTTTTCTCCATTGGCAGAGCTCCTGTGGAAATGGATATTATTTTAATCAGCCCGACAGAGGTTTATTTCATTACCACTTTAGAGGGAAAACAAACTAGTGTATTTGAAACATCTTCGGGAAGATTTTGGAATGAGTATGTAGACGGAAGTCGAAAAAGACGAGTGAGTCCCGTGATATCTTTGAACCGCATGACTGCCATCGCCCGGGACATTTTACAAAATAAAAAACTCAACATGAAACTGAATCGAGTAGTGTTAACTCCAGCAGCTATTATTGATCACCGTGCAACTGGAATGAAAGTAAAAATGGTAGATAAAAGAAACCATGAGGAATGGCTTGTGAAAATGAAAAGGCACCCGTCGCCAGTAAAAAAAAATCAGCTTGAGACAGCTGATTTGCTGTTGCAGCATACGGTAACGACTTCTTTTCGGCGCAAAGATTTGTTTGATAACGATGAAGAAAAATAGCCCTGCAAGCAAAATAGCAGGGCAGGGCTGTTATCCAATATATGAAAGCTGTTCATCACTGAAGCTGGACAGGTTCTAGTTAAATACAATCGTTTTGTTTTTGTAAACGAGGACTTTGTCGTTTATATGCCATTCTACAGCTCTAGCCAAAGCTATTTTCTCTACATTACGGCCGGCTATTTTTAAGTCGTCTGTGTCGTAACGATGGTTGACACGAAGAACTTCTTGTTCAATGATTGGTCCTTCATCCAAATCATTCGTCACGTAGTGAGCAGTAGCTCCAATTAATTTCACGCCGCGTTCAAATGCTTTTTTATAGGGATTGGCCCCAATAAAAGCAGGCAAAAAGGAGTGATGAATATTAATAATTCGATGCTCAAATGATTTTACAAAATCTGGTGAGAGAATTTGCATATAACGTGCCAGCACAATGAAATCTATATGATAGTCTTTTAACAAAGATGCGGCGTCCGATTCTGCTTTTTGTTTTGTTTCTTTAGAGACGGGAATATAATGAAATGAAATGCCATAACTTTCAACGATGTCTCTTAAATCCTCATGGTTGCTGATTACCACAGGAATTTCTACATCTAATTCACCGGAGCGCCAGCGCCAGAGCAGCTCAAGTAAACAATGATCTTCTTTTGATACAAACATAGCCATTTTTTTTGTTTTTCGTTCGCTCTCTAACCGCCAGCTGATTCCAAAACGTTCTGCGATAGCGGGGAACTCTTTTTCTACCGTTGAAAAACGTTCATTAAATGAAGACAGGTCAAATTCGATCCGCATAAAGAACATACCGCCTTCAGGGTCCGTACTATACTGATCCGATTGAACGATATTAGCACCTTTTTGGTGTAAAAAATCAGATACGGCTGCGACTATTCCCGGTTGGTCAGAACAAGATATAAGCAGTCTTGCCCGATTTAATGTTTTTGTACGCTTCATTGTTAGTTTCCTCCGATTTCTTAACATAGTCTTCATATAATTGCACGCTGCATCTTCCATGAGATTGCTCGGCGTATTGTAGGTAAGGGGGAATCCTCTAACCCCAGAGGACAACGGAATTAACTATATCACTCCTTGGCAAGAAAAAAAAGATGTTCACCCATAAATATTCGGATGCTGGAGGCTGGAGATGGAACCAAAAGGAAACACACTAGTTGCTTGGATGGAAGATTTATATACTGCTAAAGTCAAAGGACCTGTTACAACGCCTATGAACGAGTGGAAAATCATCCAAAAAGAAAATGACAAAGAAACAGACATTGTCACTACCACCACTTTTTCTAACGGGGTATTAATCTTTCAAGTAGAAGAACCGTTTTTAGCTGGAAAACGGTATGAAGTGAGAGGTCCTGCCAAACAATCTGCTCATTTATTATCAGGGAAAGCTGTTCGCACGCCTTTGTTTGATAAATTATATGCTTACAGCGGAACCGATTTAGGAGCTGTTTGTACAAATAATGCAACTCATTTTGCAGTCTGGGCGCCGACAGCAGAAGAAGTAATGCTAATGATTTATGAACGAGACAAAACCAATCCAAAAGATTCCATTCCCATGCAGCGATCGGAAAGAGGAGTGTGGCGGATAAAATTAACTGGCTGTCAACACGGACTTCGTTACACTTATAAAGTTTTTGTCAATGGAATGTGGCAGGAGTCGTTGGATCCATACGCTTCATCTTCCACCCTAAACGGCCAGCATTCAGTGGTTATAAATTGGGAGAAATTAGATGGTAAAGCAAGGAATCCCGTCCAACCGCCTCCTATGGGCCAAAAAACAGACGCCATTATTTATGAAGTGCATGTGCGGGATTTTACCGCTCATTTATACAGCGGCGTCAGAAACAAGGGAAAATATTTAGGTTGGACGGAAAAAGGAAAGACTCCTGAAGGATATTCGACAACAATTCCCTATTTAAAAGAAATGGGAGTAACTCACATTCAGCTTCTTCCTGTCCAAGATTTTGGCAGTGTAGATGAATTAAAGAATTCTCCTGCATACAATTGGGGATATGATCCCATTCATCATTTTGTACCGGAAGGAAGTTATGCAGTAAATAAGAGTCAGCCTGAATCGAGAATTATTGAACTCCGTCAATTAATAGATACGCTTCATTGTGAAGGATTAAGGGTCGTTTTGGATGTAGTATTTAATCATTTTTATGTAAGAGAAAATGCTTCGTTAGAAAAACTTGTTCCGGGTTATTATTTTCGCTATGGAAATGATGATCTTCCAGCTGATGGTACAGGAGTGGGAAACGATACAGCATCTGAACGAACAATGATGAAAAAATATATCATAGATTGTTTGCTGCATTGGCTGAACAATTATGAGGTGGATGGTTTTCGATTTGATTTAATGGGGATTCATGATGTTCATACAATGAAAGAAGCAGCTTTTGTCCTCCATCAAAAAAAACCATCTCTTTTATTATATGGAGAAGGATGGAATATGCATACGCCTCTTGAGGAAAATCAAAAAGCCACAATAGAACAAGCTTCGCAATTAGGTGGAAAGATAGGTTTTTTCAATGACCGCTTTAGAGATGCAGTGAAAGGTCACTTGTCAGGTAGTAACGGATTTATCCATGCAAATCAAGACTGCGAAAATTTAGATAACATTGCTTTTTATATGAGAGGGTCCATCGATTGGTCTTCAAGACAAAGAGAAGGTATTTTCGTGGATGCTTCCCAGTCTATTAATTATGTGGAATGTCATGATAATTATACTCTCTGGGATCAATTAAAGATAAGAGATGATTTCTCAAAAGAGGAACGAATAAAGATGCACCGATTAGCAACAACAATGGTGCTTACTGCTCAAGGTATTCCATTTTTACATGCGGGTCAGGAATTTTTTAGAACAAAATTTGGAGTGGAAAATAGTTATAATGCTCCGGTCTGGATCAACCAAATCGATTGGGAAAGAAGGGAACTTTTTCATTCCAACATAGAATATGTGAAAGGTTTAATACAAATCCGTAAACGTTTTGAAGCATTTCGTCTTCAGAATGCAGCAGAAATCAGCAAACGATTTGAGCGGCTTGAGGCCCCAAAAGATACGTTGTTTTTTAAACTCCACAAAAACAAAAAAGAAAACAATTTGTATGTAATATTAAATGCTTCAAGACAATCCGCAGCAGTTCCATTACCGGATGTTGGTATCTATCAAGTAATCGTTGACGATGAAAGAGCTTCTTTGATACCATTAAAAGCGGTTCACTCTAATAGGATAGAGGTTAGGCCAATTAGTGCCATGATTTTATATAAATAAAGCAGAGTCGCTTTTGACAGGCTCTGCTTAGTTCTACGTTACAATATCAGCCCATTTAGCTGGCCTGTACGATCCATCATACCATAACCGCAATTTTGTAAAGATAGATAGTATGCTAAAAAACCATTGCGGCAATATAACGGAAAAGGATTACGTCATGAACTATTATGAACATTCTACAAAAACGAGGGTGAAACTATTGGAATTGCTATTAGGAGAAGACTGGAAGGTTGAACCCGCTGGAGGATCAACGGGTGAAGCTTATATTGCAAGGGCAGGAGAAAAAAAGCTGTTCTTAAAGCGCAATTCCTCTCCTTTTCTTGCAGTGCTTTCTGCAGAAGGGATTGTTCCTAAGCTTTTATGGACAAAACGTTTAGAAAATGGCGATGTAATCACCGCTCAGCGTTGGGTGCACGGGCGGGAACTTGGTTCTTCTGATATGGATCGTTCAGACGTTGCACAACTATTGAGTAAGATCCATTGTTCAAGTGAACTGCTTGATATGTTTAAAAGGATTGGTAATGAGCCTCTTACTCCGACTACTATAACAGAATGTCTGCAAAACCAATTGTTAGCATCAGGTACCTCGTATTCCTTATTACAAGAGGCCGTTGATTATTTGTCGCTGAACCGTCATGAAGTGACTCCGCCTCGTATGGTTGTATGTCATTGTGATATAAATCATAATAATTGGATGATTAATTCAAATAACGAATTATATTTGATTGATTGGGACGGGGCCACTGTGGCAGACCCTGCTTTTGATCTTGGTCTTTTATTGTACGAGTACATACCCCGAGAACATTGGGAAAAATGGCTTTATCATTATGGGCTGCCATTGACTTCTGATTTAGAAAAAAGGATGCATTGGTATGTAATCTCTCATGCTTTACACAGCGTTCTCTATCATATGAGAAAAGGGCAGCATGACCAGATTAAATCATGGATAGATCAGCTAAAACAATTATTAGCGTATTCATAAAACATTCCATAACAAGATATTTCCCGGGTAATGCCTTCTTTTGAGAAATAATGGCATAGAATGCCGAATAAAGTCGTATGTTAAGTTCCGTTACAAGCTCGGCTAGTAAGCCGGGCTTATGTCATATCAAACATAGAACAAGGGGGAAAACGAATGAAGAATGGGGTTATTAGTTTAGGAGAAGCATTGATTGATTTTATTCCTATGGATGAATGGAACACTTTGTATCAAAAGAGTCCAGGAGGAGCACCTGCCAATGTAGCTGTCGGTTTATCACGGCTTGGAATAAATACATACTTTTTAGGGAAATTAGGAGAAGATGTACTAGGCACGTTTTTGTATGAAACGCTTCAGCAGTATGGAGTGAAAACGGATCATCTCTATTTAACTGACGAAGCTCGGACCGGTGCGGTTTTTGTTACGCTCGATAAAAGTGGAGAAAGAAGTTTTAATTTTTACATCAATCCAAGCGCTGATCAGTTTCTTCATCCTGATGAAATTGATGAGCGGTTATTTGAACAAGCCAAAGTTCTTCATTTTGGTTCTATTACTCTTATTAATGAACCAGCGCGTTCTGCAACATTAAAAGCCATTAAACTAGCCAAAAAACACAGCCTGCGTATTACATTTGATCCAAATGTTCGTCTTCCATTGTGGCCTACTGAAAAACAGGCTCGCGAGACTATCTTACATACGATAAGTCATGCAGATGTAGTAAAAATATCAGAGGACGAATTAGAGTTCTTAACAGGCGAAACAGAGGAAGCTAAAGGAACAGCTGCGCTTGATAAATATCAAATACCTGTTCTTGTTATCACTAAAGGTGAACACGGAAGCACGATAATAACAAAAAATGGACAGGTCGATATCGAAGCTGAAAGCGTGAAGGCAGTGGATACAACTGGGGCCGGAGATGCATATTTGTCCGGACTCTTATATCATGTGCATAAATATGATGATAAGATAGAAGACATCAGTTTGCAGCAATGGCAAGAGGCAGCAGCGTTCGCAAGTTTATCAGGAGGGCTGGCAGCTTCAGCAAAGGGAGCTATGTCTAGTCTGCCGACACTAAAAGAGATAGAAAAAAATAAAGATACATAGGAGGATGGGTATGAGACTCCGTCACAAGCCATGGGCCAAAGAATATATCGCAAATCATCCACAATATGTGATTTCCTCTCCATCTAAAAAAGATAAATCTTGGAAGGAACTGTTTAACAGTGATAATCC
Source organism: Alteribacillus bidgolensis (assembly GCF_002886255.1). Lineage (NCBI taxonomy): Bacteria > Bacillati > Bacillota > Bacilli > Caryophanales > Bacillaceae > Alteribacillus > Alteribacillus bidgolensis. Next base: position 2,150,607 of record NZ_KZ614149.1, on the reverse strand, counting down.
TCTTTATGTAGAAGTTGGAACAGGTAAAGGGAAATTTTTGGATAACATGAGTGTGAAATATCCTCATATAAATTTTGTTGGTATTGAGAAGTTTGAGAGCGTTTTGGTTACTGGAGTTCAACGTGTATTACAAACAAAGCCAACAAATCTGAAATTTATTAATGGTGATGTAAACGACTTATTGGAATATTTCAACAGCGAAGAAATAGATAGACTATATATCAACTTTACAGATCCCTGGCCAAAAAAACGCCATGAAAAAAGGCGGCTTACGTACAAATCATTTTTATCACTCTATGAACAAGCATTGCATCCGCATGGGGAAATTCATATGAAAACAGATAATCAAGGTCTTTTTGAATATTCATTAGAAAGCATGTCGCAATATGGGATGAAATTGAAAAACATTTCGCTGGATCTTCACAATAGTGATGATGAAGAAAATGTGATGACCGAATATGAAGAAAAGTTTTCAGAAAAAGGGCAGAGAATTTTCCGGCTAGAAGCATGTTTTCGAGCAAAATAAACGATTTTGAAAGCAGCCTTTCCTTTTACGTTGAAAGATTTTTTGCTATGTTTAATACACATTTTTAAGCATCAACGGCAGTTATGCTACAATGAAACTGTGAAAACGGATTCATGGGAGGGGTAGGATGGAACAGTTAACAATTGGAGAATACACATTAACTTGGCTTAGAGGCGGTGTGACCCATCTTGATGGAGGAGCGATGTTTGGGGTAGTTCCTAAAGCGTTGTGGTCCAAAAAGTATCCAGTGAATGATAAAAATCAAATTGAATTGCGCAGTGATCCCATTCTTATTCAAGGGAATGGAAAAAATATGTTAATTGAAGCAGGACTTGGCAAGAACCGATTTTCTGATAAACAAAAGCGTAATTATGGAATAACCGAGGAATCTTATGTGGAAGAGGATCTTCAAAAGCTGGGCTTAACGACTTCTGACATAGACGCAGTGTTAATGACTCATATGCATTTTGACCACGCGGCCGGGTTAGTTAAATGGGAAAACGACCAAGAAGTTCCTGCTTATGAAAAAGCGGTCATTTATGTTTCTGAAACAGAATGGGAAGAAACAAAACACCCTAATATTAGGTCGCGCAATACATATTGGGAGCAAAATTGGAAACCTGCTGAGCATAAAGTAGAAACCTATGCTAAAGAACTTGAACCTGCTCCTGGCATCAAGCTGACTAGAGTGGGCGGGCATAGTAACGGTTTAAGTGTGGTAACGATTGAGCAAGGGGATGACATGGTTATTCATATGGCTGATAATATGGGAACACACGCTCATCAAAACGTTCTGTGGGTGATGGCGTTTGATGACTACCCAATGGATTCTATTGCAGTGAAACAAAAATATATGGACATCGGCTATAACAATGAAGCCTGGTTTACGTTTTACCATGATTATAAATATCGTGCCATTAAATATGACAGCCGAGGAGAAAAGATCAAAGCAGTTGAAAAACAAAGTTGACTACTCTCACGTCCCAGGAACGTATAGGTATTGAAATTAGGAGGAAATAAAACGGATAACCGAACACTATAATAATAAAATAGTGATTCAAAAACTGTCTGCATTTGCGGACAGTTTTTTTACACTTTAGGAATGTTTAATTTTTTTTAAAGGATCAAAGTATAAGCAAAACTACGGCTTTCGCCATAAGGACTCGGCGGCAAGCCGAGTTTTTCTAAGGTGTTTGCCTTTACATGGTTGACAAGTCGAATTTTCTACCACTTTATAGCACTTGTCATAAGAATTACTTGATTGTTTCCAATCATATACAACGGAATTATGATTATTCGTGATTGATTTTGAACGGATACGATTATATACTAGAAAGAGATATAAACGAGTAAGCGTTTTCCATAAGAAGGAAGGAGGTGTCATAATCCTTGCTCAATATAGAAAGGAAAGAAGCTATACTATCTGTTCTCGAAAAGCAGGAAATAGCCACGGTTCAGGAATTAGTAAATGCAACCGGAGCATCTGAATCTACCATAAGAAGAGACCTCACTGATTTAGAATCACAAAATTATATTAAACGATTACACGGCGGGGCTTCCCTTTCTAAACGTAAAACAGAAGAACCAAGTATGTCTGAAAAAAAGAGTGTAAACCAAGCGGAAAAAAAATCGATGGCAGCCGCTGCCAGTGCTCTTATTGAACAAAAAGATTGTTTATTCATAGATGCAGGAACGACAACCATAGAAATGATACCTTTTTTAGCCGGCAAACAAGTAATAGTTGTAACGAATGGGATTCAACATGTTCCTCTGCTTTTAGAGCGAGGAATTGAGACGTATGTGACAGGCGGAAAAGCAAAACCTAATACAGCGGCTTTAGCTGGCGGCAAAGCAGTAGAATCGATGAAAGAGTTTCGTTTTGATGCCTGCTTTCTTGGAATGAACGGGATTGACGCCAAACAGGGTTTTACGACTCCCGATCCAGATGAAGCGGCAGTAAAGAAAACAGCTATTACATTATCGTCTAGATCTTATGTTCTTGCAGATCATTCTAAGATAGGGGAAGTTTCTTTTTCCAGCGTCGCTCCTATTGAGAAAGCTTATATTATTACATCAAGTAAGGCAGAAGCTGATCAGCTGCGAACATTACAACAAGAAACAGAAGTAAAGGTTGTGAATGTATGATTTATACACTGACATTGAATCCAGCTCTTGATTACGTAGTGGAGGTTGCTGATTTTACAGAAGGCAGCATCAATCGCACCAAAAATGAGTTGAAATATCCGGGTGGAAAAGGGATTAACGTGTCCCGCGTTTTGAAAAGATTAGGGGTTTCAAGTACTGCGTTAGGGTTTACAGGTGGATTTACCGGTGACTACATTGAAAATGTGCTCAAGCAAGAAAACATTGATACGGATTTTGTGAGGGTTAATGGAGATACTCGTATTAACGTAAAAATTAGAGGCGGAAAAGAGACTGAAATAAACGGGGCTTCCCCTTCTATATCTGAAGATGATATACGCTCCTTAGAAAGCAGATTAGCACTGCTTGATAATGAAGATCAGCTTGTAGTGGCAGGAAGTCTGCCATCCATGCTTCCACCTGATACGTACAAGAGGCTTATGATCAGATTGAAAGAGAAGGGCATTCGGGTTTACCTGGATACAAGCGGCGAAGCTTTAACAAAAGCGTTAGAAGCAAGCCCCTATTTTGTGAAGCCGAATCATTTAGAGCTGGCAGAACTGTATGACGTTTCTATTTCAAGCGTAGAAGAAGCAGTTCAATACGGGAAAAAGCTGCTTGATGACTTTGACATTTCTCATGCCGTTATTTCGATGGCCGGCGAAGGTGCTGTTTACTTACATGGCGATGAAGCATATCAAGCAAAACCTCCTGAACGTCCAGCTGTAAATTCCGTTGGCGCTGGAGATTCCTTAGTAGCAGGTTTTATCGCTAAACATCTATTGTCTAATAATCCAGACGAAGTTTTGGCATTTGCTGTATCGGCCGGCAGTGCCACTGCTTTTTCAGAAACATTTTGTACAAAAGAAGAGGTAGTACAAATTAATAAAGAAATTAAAACAGCAGTTTTAAATGAGTAATAAGTGTTTTTCAGTATATTTTTTAAGAGGTGAAATCGATGAAGATTACCGAGCTGTTAAAAACAGACACGATGGTATTAAATCTTGAATCTACTACAAAAGACGGGGTCATTGATGAACTTGTTCAAAAATTGGATACAGCAGGCAGACTAAACGACAAGGCTGATTTTAAAGAAGCTATTCTTGCACGCGAAGCTCAGAGTTCAACTGGAATTGGGGAAGGGGTTGCCATTCCGCACGCAAAAACAGCTGCCGTAAAAACACCAGCGATTGCATTTGGGCGTTCAAAAAATGGAGCAGAATATGAATCGCTTGATGGACAGCCTGCACATCTTGTATTTATGATTGCTGCAAGTGAAGGTGCAAATGAAGATCATTTGCAGACACTGTCAAGACTGTCTACTCTTTTAATGGATGAGTCTTTTCGCAGTGACCTGATTCATGCCGAATCAGAAGATGAAATTATTACATTGATTGACAAAAAAGAAAAAGAGAAATTAGGAGAAGAAGAAACAGAAGAAAGCAGAGCGGAAGAAAAAGATACAGATACTCCAAGCATTCTTGCTGTTACTGGCTGCCCAACAGGCATCGCTCATACGTACATGGCAGCAGATTCTTTAAAAGACAAAGCAAAAGAAATGGGCTTATCCATTAAAGTCGAAACCAATGGGTCTGACGGAGTAAAAAATCGTCTTTCCGCCGAAGAGATAGAAAAAGCGGACGCTATTATTGTTGCCTCTGACACAAAAGTAGAAATGGACCGTTTTGATGGTAGACCAGTGTTAGTAAAAGGGGTGACAGACGGGATTCGCCGCCCGGAAGAATTGTTAACACAGGCTAAAAACGGTGAAGCTCCTATTTACAAAGCTTCTGGCGGAGGCCAAGAGGAAAGTTCAGGGGACAGCAGCGGTAGAAAAGGCTTTTATAAACATTTAATGAATGGTGTTTCTAACATGCTGCCATTCGTTGTCGGCGGCGGTGTATTAATCGCTATCTCCTTCTTTTTTGGAATTAATGCGGCCAATCCAGAGGATCCAAGCTATCATCCGTTTGCAGAAGCGTTAAGTGTTATTGGCGGAGAAAATGCGTTTGGTTTAATGGTAGCTGTACTTGCTGGTTTTATCGCTATGAGTATTGCAGACCGTCCAGGCTTTGCTCCTGGTATGATTGGCGGTTTGATGGCCACGACAGGGGGAGCAGGATTTTTAGGCGGTTTGATCGCCGGTTTTCTTGCTGGTTATGTAGTGATCCTGCTTAAAAAAGCATTAGCAGGGCTGCCAAAAGTATTAGACGGCATTAAAACGATTTTATTTTATCCCGTGTTGAGCATATTTATCGTCGGGATGCTCATGCATTTTGTCATTATTGAACCAATCAGCATTTTTAATACGTTTTTAGAAAACTGGCTTGATGGCATGGGAACTGGAAACATTGTTATCTTAGGCCTCATTTTAGGCGGTATGATGGCAGTTGATATGGGAGGTCCTATCAACAAAGCAGCCTTTACCTTTGGAATTGCTATGATTGATGCTGGGAATTACGCTCCGCACGCTGCTATTATGGCAGGCGGGATGGTGCCTCCTCTTGGAATTGCCCTTGCTACAACTTTATTTAAAAAGAAATTTACAAAAGAAGAAAGAGATGCAGGTTTTTCAAGTTATTTTCTTGGAGCTTTCTTTATAACAGAAGGCGCTATTCCATTTGCAGCTGCAGATCCAGGCCGGGTTATTCCGTCGATTATAGCTGGTTCTGCTACTGCTGGAGCATTTGCGATGTTATTTGGAAATGGATTGCCAGCACCTCACGGAGGGATATTTGTTATTCCTGCTATACAAGGAGGAAGTCCTTGGCTGTATGTGCTTGCCATTTTGATTGGTACAGTGGTAACAGCTTTATTAGTAGGATTTTTAAAAAGGCCGATACGTTCATAAGTGATAGAAAAAACAAGGCTTTCACCTCGTTTAATGGTGAGAGCCTTGTTTTTATTAGGAAAATTTAATTTTGCTAAAGGGTCAAAGTATAAGTAAAACTACAGCTTCCGTCATAAGGCTTGGCGGCAAACCGAGTTTTTCCAACTGTTTCAACGTTAAACTGAACAGTGTTAAAAAGGGCCGAGGTTTAAACATACCACGCCCTTTTTTTGCTGGTTATTATGAGGAAAGTTCTAAGATAGTGCCTGTTTTTGCATCTACAATAAAATCCATTTGCTTAGTTTCGCCTTCTTTAGTGCTTGAAATACCGCCCCGGTAGACTTTGTACTCCAAGTCGTCTTTTTTATAATTTTCTGCTGTCATATGAATCCAGGAACCGTTGACAGGAATATGATCCTGAATGTTTTCTTTAACTGTTTTTAGTGCTTTTTCAGGAGAAATTTGTTCTCCGCCAGCATATTCCTTAAGTGCATAACCTGCTAAAAAGCCAATACCTGCTCCAATAAGGATATCTCTTACCTTCATACATATACCTGCCTTTCCTATTTGCTTTCTCTCAAGTATAGCCTAAAACAAACAAATTTCCAAACGACAATCTTTAAAATAGTAGAAATAAACAGGGGCTTTCGGTAAAATATATGTAATAGAATAAGAAAGGAGACTGTTATGAATCAAGAAACCCAGGAAATGTTTAAAACGTTAACAGAGCTTCCGGGAGCCCCTGGATTTGAACATGACGTCAGAAACTATCTAAAAAGTGAATTGGAAAAATACAGTGATAACATAGTTCAAGACAAATTAGGCAGCATCTTTGGTGTCAAGAAGGGAACATCAAGCGGTCCAAAGGTAATGGTAGCCGGACATATGGATGAAGTTGGTTTCATGGTGAAGTCTATAAATAAAAAAGGACTTATTCGTTTTGAAACACTTGGAGGTTGGTGGAGTCAGGTACTGCTTGCTCAGCGTGTACAGGTTATGACCGGTAATGGACCTGTAGTAGGTGTTATTGGTTCCACACCACCGCATTTACTTGAAGAAGCGCAGCGAAAAAAACCTATGCCGTTAAAAAAAATGTACATAGATATTGGAGCAGATGATAAAAAAGATGCGGAGAATATAGGCATAAAACCAGGTCAGCAAATTGTTCCTATTTGTCCGTTCACACCGATGGCAAATAAGAAAAAAATTCTAGCTAAATCATGGGATAACCGTTATGGGGTCGGTCTCTCTATTGACCTTTTAAAAGAACTGTACGGAAAAGACCACCCGAATATTTTATATTCTGGTGCCACTGTTCAAGAAGAAGTCGGGTTAAGAGGAGCAGCTACGTCGTCTCAAATGATTGATCCAGATATTTTTTATGCATTAGACGCAAGTCCGGCAAATGATGCCACTGGAGGAAAGGATGCATTTGGTCATCTTGGTAAAGGAGCCTTGCTTCGTATTTTTGACAGAACAATGGTGACACACCATGGAATGCGTGAATTTGTACTTGATACAGCAGAAACAAATGATATACCTTATCAGTATTTCGTTTCGAAAGGCGGTACCGATGCTGGGCGTGTTCACATGGCTAATGCAGGTGTTCCGTCCGCTGTGATAGGAGTTTGTTCGAGGTACATTCACACGTCGGCTTCCATTCTTCACATTGATGACTATGCAGCTGCCAAAGAGTTAATCGTGAAACTGGTAGAGACGACTGACACAAGTACGGTCGAGCAAATTAGAAAAGGTGTTTAAAGAAAGTAGTGGCAAGAAATATGGAAAAAGTAATAGCAATAGGCTCAAAAAACAACGCAAAAATACAAGCTGCCGCAAATGTTTTCCCAAGGGAAGAGTATATTGTAAAAGGGTACAGCGTGGACACTGCTGTGTCTGATCAGCCTTTTTCTGAGGAAGAAACTAAAAAAGGAGCAGTCCACAGATCAAAAGCAGCCCTTGCCATGGATGCAGTCATTGGAATTGGGCTTGAAGGCGGTGTTGAGCCAATGGAAGATGGTTTATATTTGTGCAGCTGGGGAGCACTTGCTGATGAAAAGGGCCGCCTATTTACTGCAGCCGGTGCTAAGATTCTTTTGCCGGAAGAGGTCGCAGAAGGTCTTTATAAGGGCGAAGAATTAAAAACAATGATGGAGGCATACACCAATAAGAAAGGAGTCAGCCATAACGAAGGTGCGGTTGGCATTTTTTCTAACGGTTTCATATCGCGCGCGGATATGTTTGCTCACATTGTATGGTTATTGTATGGACAATGGAAATTTTCGCAAAAACTAAATAAGTCCTAACAAAAGGGAGCTTCTCAAAAGGTTAGTTAGGATATGGTGGTTATCTAGCTGGAATATATGCGAGACTCCTGCGCGGAGAAAGCGACAGTGTGAAGACCCCGCAGTAAAGGTTTTGCTCACAAGGAAGCTGAACCGCCGTAAGCGGCAAAGAAGACACTATGAGAACGAGCAAAGTGAGCTGGAGTAGATGTCTCTACTTGTGACCTGAGGGTAAAAGCGAGTATATTCCAGCTGCGGCTTGCCGAGAACTGACTTATGAATTAGCTCTTTTTAAAAGCAGTCTGTCCCTTAGTTAAAAGTCGATAAACTATCTATTTGTCAAGTGATCGGATGCTGGTACCGGCAATCTAAGAAAAACTACGGTTTCGCCATTTGGACTTGGCGGAAACCGTAGTTTTTTAATTGGGTAAGAAAGTATACATTTTGGCGTTTTTGATGTCTAGCTTCAGCGCCCAGCCGCTCGGGGTTTCTTCCCTTTCGACTCCGGGCCGCAGGCGACCCTGCGCGAAAGCTCCAGAACCTGTCGCGGCTGACCAGGGCACTTGCGCTTTTCTTATCATTTTGTTTCAAATACATATGATAATGCCTGCAATGCTTGTTCTTTTGTTTCTACTACAACTTGAGCTTTATTAGCAATTTCTTTTACGGGATGATGAAGTTCCTGCGGACGAATCAATATGAGCGGTTTTCCCAAAGCGACAGCTGTACCTGCATCCACAGCTGTATTCCATTGTTTATATTTTTCTCCGAATAAAGCGATCACAACATCTGCTTTTTGCATTAATATTTGGGTACGAAGATTATTTAAACTAGAAGCCGCTTCATCTTTTAATATCTTATCTGGCTGCTGTCCGATAACTTCTTCTCCGATGTTATCGGAACGATCATGGTTTTCCATTGGAGCGGTAAAATGAAGAGGCAGCTCCATTTCTTCTGCTTTTTGACGAATCTCCTCTCGCCAATCATCATGAATTTGTCCTGCTAAGTAAACATTTAATTCCATTTTAGTTCCTCCTCTACATTGTATGTAAAAAATCTAATAATTAAATCATAATATTCTTGCTTATGAAAATGCAAACGAGGTATGATGATGAAAGAAAGTGAAAATCATCACATGCGATTACATAGGGGGTAAACGATGAAGTCCTTTTTTTTACGTAAAGGTGTAAAGCTATCTGTAAAGACATATACGGTTACAGCGTTAAGCTATATGGCACTTGGGTTGTTTTCATCGCTCATTATTGGATTAATTATTAATACTATAGGAGAACAGCTGCAATGGTCTTTTTTTATGAAGATGGGAACATTAGCTATGGATTTAATGGGCCCTGCTATTGGAGCAGCTGTTGCCTATGGTTTACAAGCACCTCCGCTTATACTTTTCTCGGCAATCGTAAGCGGCGCGGCGGGAGCTGAGCTCGGAGGACCAGCAGGAGCATTTATTGCAGCTCTATTATCTGTGGAGATTGGAAAACTCATTTCTAAAGAAACAAAGCTTGATATTATTGTTACTCCCTTTGTCACCATCGGCTCAGGGTTTTCTATTGCTTATTTTCTAGGACCGGTTATTAATACAGGATTAATTGGGTTTGGGGAGCTTATTATGTGGGCGACAGACCAACAGCCTTTTATTATGGGCATTGTAGTAGCTGTGTTAATGGGGCTTGCATTAACAGCTCCTATTTCAAGTGCCGCCATTGCTATTATGATAGGACTTGAAGGCATCGCAGCCGGTGCTGCAGCAGTTGGCTGTTCTGCACAAATGGTTGGTTTTGCTGTGAGCAGCTACAGAGAAAATGGTATAGCAGGTCTTGCGGCTCTCGGGATTGGTACATCTATGCTGCAAGTTCCTAATATCATTAAGAATCCGCTTATTTTAATCCCGCCTACAGCAGCTGGGGCTGTATTTGCACCGCTTTCCACGATGGTATTTTTATTAGAAAATAATGCAGCTGGAGCAGGGATGGGAACGAGCGGGTTAGTTGGACAGATTATGACGTTTTCGGTAATGGGTTTTACTTCTCATGTTTTATGGGGAATTATTCTATTACATATTATCGGACCTGCCATTGTAAGTCTTCTTTTGTCTGAGTGGATGAGAAAACGAAATTGGATTACACTAGGAGATATGAAGTTAGACCAAGGATAGGAGGTTCTCTTGTTGGAAAATATTGAGGAACGGACAGAGTTTGAGGATGTAATAAGCCAAGATAGGACTGTTGTGATGTTTTCTGCTGACTGGTGTCCTGACTGTCGTGTGATAGAGCCGGTATTACCGGAAATTGAAAAAGAAAATAATGATTTTGCATTTTATCATGCTGATAGAGACCGTCTCATAGATGTCTGTCAAGAATATGATGTATTTGGAATCCCAAGTTTTATTGCTTTTCATAGAGGAATAGAAATACATCGTTTTGTAAGTAAAACGAAGAAAACACCCGATGAGGTGCAGCAATTTCTAAATGAAACGAAAATCCATTTAGATCAATAAATACAAAAAACTCGCCAGACGGCGAGTTTTTTAAGCTGTTTTTGAAACAGGCACGAAAGATGGTTCTTCTGATGAAGAAGCAGAAGACGTTTCATTTTCAGAGAAATCATCTTTAAACTAAGGGCAGTACGAATGTTTTTCTGGTTAAACAATAATGCGAGCCTAAAATGAAACGAAAGGTTAATCGCTTATAAAATGACATATGTAATCTCATCCTTTATTGGTATTAATTCATATGAAACAAAAGACTAGGGCATAAAATTACGCATCATTGATAGTACCCTTTCAAACCTAAAAATTAAAACTTATGAACTATTTTTAGATATGAACGAATATGGGCAGAACGTTTTTATGAATATTCAAGGCATGTTAAACTATAACAAGCTTAATATGGTCGTTTTTCAGGAAGAAAGTTGAAGGAGGATGCTCGGTGGATATTACTGAATTTCGAAATAAATTAGAAAAACGCTTGGCCGGTAAAAATCGTTCTTTTACCTTTGATAAAGAAAAAAGTATGTTACGTGTAGATCATACCGCCTTAAAAAAAGGGGTGGAATTAGATTTAAATAAGCTGCTCGCAAAGCATGAGAAAAATAAAGAACAGGCATTAGAGGATGCTGTTCATTATATTAATGGATCGTTTGAAGCGATGGAAAGAGCAGTGGTTCTTAAAGGAAAAGAAAAAAATATATTTCCCGTTATTCGTTCCACCTCCTTTCCAACAGAAACAAAGGATGGCAAGGAGCTTTTATACACGGAACATACTGCGGAAACACGAATTTATTATGCTCTTGATATGGGCGAAGCCTATACCATGCTTGAAAAGGAAACAATCGAGCAAGAAGAATACACAATAGATCAGATAAAAGAAACAGCGCTCTTTAATATTCGTGCAGTAGAAATTTCCTATAAGACCGATGAAGTTGCTGGCAATATCTTTTACTTTGTAAACACAAACGATGGTTACGATGCGAGCCGTCTTTTAAATGAAAATTTCGTAGAAGAAATGAATAAAAAAATGGAAGGGGACACGGCGGTTGCTGTACCGCATCAGGACGTACTGATTTTTGCAGATATTCGCAACAAACAAGGGTATGATATTCTCGGTCAGCTCGCTTTTCGCTTTTTTTCCAATGGACGGGTTCCTATTACAGCTCTCCCATTTTTGTATGAAAATAAAAAATTAGAGCCGATTTTCATCCTCGCCCGCAAAAAACCTCAGAAATAAATATGAGGTTATGGTAGAATATGAAACGGAAATGATGAGATGAAGGAGATAAGAGCTACGATGAATGTATTTTATAACAAGCAAGGAATTGGAGATACACTCCTCGTTTCACTTAAAGAAATTGATAAAGATAGACGAGCAGTGGAACGAAAAGGTGATGCAGCAAAACTTTATCATAAAGATAGCAGGGAAACCGCAGGCTATAATATTTTCAACGTATCAGAGTACGGAAACATCAAAGAATCCGGGATGCTTCCTGTCACTGGAGAACTGATTGATATAGTACAAACAGCCTTGAAAGTTAACGGATTTGAAGAAACATTAGAGCTTCCGGCAAATCCTTCTTTTGTAGTGGGGATGGTAAAAGACAAGAAAAAACATCCTGATGCAGATAAATTAAGTGTATGTCAAGTGGAAACTGGACAGGAAACACATCAAATTGTCTGCGGGGCTCCAAATGTTGATAAAGGACAAAAAGTAGTTGTTGCACTTCCAGGAGCAGTAATGCCTACAGGAATGAAAATAAAAAAATCCAAACTGCGCGGTGTTGCTTCTAATGGAATGATTTGTTCAGCTAAAGAACTTGTACTGCCGGACGCACCAAAAGAAAAGGGCATTCTCGTATTAGACGATCATTATGAGACTGGAAGCGACTTTTTGCTTCAATATCACCGTTGAACCGGCTGATGCAAAGGTAGGATATTACAAAAACCACTGGCAGGGGCTAGTGGTTTTTTTCCTGCTCCTTTACAATTAAAATAAGGATCAGCTAACAGATATAACTACATAATGGTTAATTATGGAAAAAGGAGATGGTAAAATGGCCGGTTCCTTTCAAAGAATGATAAAAAGATTACAAGATTTTATGTTCGGCGAGGAAAAAGAAGCACATTATTCTCAGCAAACGACGGCTTCTAATTCTTCAAAAAAACTAGAAGCCAAACCGCGCGTTTTACATGATCAACAATCAGGTGCAAAAATATTTCACCAATACCCTAAACAAGGAAAGTTTCGTTTTCCAATGGATGTGGACGATAAAAAAACAAAATTGACAAACTATCGTGAGCAGAAAAGACCATCAAGAACGACTACTTCCAGATCAGAAGTGTCTGCTACAACAACGGATACGAAACATTCTAATCAAAGCAGGTCATTCGGCCGGCAGGCAGAAAAAACAAATAATAAAACGGAAACCGAGGAAAAAAGAAAGTATACGGAAAAAGAAAAAGAAGTATCTTCTAGTGAAGCATTTACAAAACAACAGACAGAACGGACGTATTTCCAAGGAAATGATTTTGCGCCAGAAGATATTCCCTCCCCCGTTTTTGGGTTTGAAAAAGTCCCGCTTCATCCTGAAAATTTGAAAAAGAAAAATGAATCGATTGAGCCTTTATCTGAACAAATTAGAAAAGAGCCAGAACCTAAACCCAATGAAGATAAAAGCGAGCCTGTCATTGTTTCTGAAGAGGCCTTTTTGTCTTTTTATAATGATAAACAAGAGGTTTTTGAAGACGCAAAGAACAAAAGGATAGAAGAACAGGAAGCGGAAGAAAAAAACAGCAGTAAACCAGTTCTAGTCACGGAGGAAACGTCTTCCATTAAAGGCGGCCGTGAAGCTTTTGAAGATGAAAAACCCTCTGACGTTAACTATTATTCAAAAGAGAATGAACAAGAGGTTTTTGAAGACATAGAGAACAAAAGGATAGAAGAACAGGAAGCGGAAGAAAAAAACAGCAGTGAACCAGTTCTAGTCACGGAGGAAACGTCTTCCATTAAAGGCGGCCGTGAAGCTTTTGAAGATGAAAAACCCTCTAGTGTTAACCAATATTCAAAAGAGAATGAAAAGGCTGTACCGGGTCAAGAAGAGGGCAAGCCTGAAACTGCAAAACAAACTCGTGTTGAAAATCATTCCGTGAGAGATAAAGCAGATAAAAAAGATGAAAATAAGAAAAAAATGAATAAAAAGCAAAAACCAAGCATTCCTTTTAATGTCTTGATGTATCCTAGTGATAAATATAAAAAGCATAAAAAAGGAGCAAAAACGAACAACTATAACGGTTTATACCAATTTCCCGGGCTGCACTTATTAAATGTCCCTCCGAAAAAGGAAGATAACGGCGGGGAAGCTTTGCAGGCGCAAAGAGATCAATTAGAAGCAACTCTTCATAACTTTAATGTGAATGCAAAAGTAGTTGATGTAACAAAAGGACCTTCCGTGACTAGATTTGAAGTACAGCCTGCACCTGGAGTAAAGGTTAATAAAATTACCAATCTAACGGATGACATCAAACTTGCTTTAGCTGCTAAGGACTTGAGAATGGAAGCTCCTATTCCTGGAAAAAATGCAATTGGCATTGAAGTCCCGAACTCGGAAAGCACGCCTGTATTTTTAAGAGAAATTTTACGAAGAGACGTTTTCACCCGAAGTGAATCACCTTTAACGGTGGCAATGGGGCTTGATATTTCAGGAACCCCTATTGTAGCTGACCTGCAAAAAATGCCTCATGGATTAATTGCTGGTGCCACGGGTTCAGGGAAAAGTGTATGTATTAACTCCATCCTGCTCAGCTTACTTTATAAGGCTTCTCCAGAGGAATTAAAGCTCATGCTGATAGACCCTAAAATGGTAGAACTAGCTTCGTTTAAAGAAGTTCCTCATCTTGTTACGCCTGTTATTAACGATGCGAAAGAAGCAACTGCTGGTTTAAAATGGGCAGTTTCAGAAATGGAAGGAAGGTATGAAAAACTTGCTCATGAAGGAGTAAGAGATATTAAAAAATACAATGAGCGTATGGTACAGCAGGGCTGCCCAGAACTAAAGATGCCTTATATTGTTATTATTATCGATGAATTGGCTGATTTAATGATGGTTTCACCTCAGGACGTGGAGGATGCTGTCTGCCGCATTGCTCAAAAAGCGAGAGCTTGCGGAATTCACTTGCTCCTAGCAACACAGCGCCCTTCCGTAGACGTTATAACCGGGTTAATTAAAGCTAATATCCCGAGCCGGACAGCGTTTGCTGTATCTTCTCAGGCAGATTCTCGCACTATTTTGGATATGGGAGGAGCGGAAAGACTGATCGGAAAAGGGGATATGCTTTTCCATGAAAATGGCACGCCAAAGCCGGTCAGAGTTCAAGGAACGTTTGTGACCGATGAAGAAATAGACGCTGTCACTGATTTTATAAAAAAACAACGAAAACCTTCTTACATGTTTAATCGAAATGACTTAATGAAAAAAGTCGATCAGGAAGAAAGCGGTGATGAATTATTTCCAGAGGCTTGTAAATTTATTGCAGAGCAGGGAAGTGCTTCTTCTTCGTCTTTGCAGCGGAGATTTTCTATAGGGTATAATCGTGCGGCCAAATTGATTGATATGATGGAAAACAGAGGGATTATTTCGGAATCGATGGGAAGCAAACCACGCCGAGTTCTAATGTCATATCACGAAATAGAAGAAAATATACTAACATAGTGACTAAAGTTTTAAGCCTTTTTTTCTTGTCATTCGCTTCAAGGTTCTATATGATAGGAAGTGACACAGATCTATTGCATCAAGCCAGCCTTTTGACAATCTAATATATATAACTTCCGATGCAGCAAGATATGCAGTAAAGGCTGAATTTTTACGTAAGTCGACTTCTTAAATAAAGGAGGAGCTCTTATGGAACAGATTCAGCTTGAAGTATTATTGGAATTTATGTACCCGCAAGGTTTAGCATTGTTGAAAAAAGAAGAACGAAACGTACCAATTGTTCTTCAGGATGGTTTGCGTGATGTTAGCGAAACAGATGTACAAGAAATCGTAGAGGCTGTTATTATGGAACGCGGCAAGAGTTCTGTGCCCCATTAATTAGGAAATGTGTTTAATTTTAGCTTCTTCGCACAGAAACAAAAGCAGCAAAACACCGGGGCTGTCTCAAAAGTATAGAGCGCGTGTGGAAAAGAGGGCCCATCCTTTAGGGAAGGCAGTCTTTTGAAGCATGCCTTCTTTTGAGGCAGCTTTTTCTGATATGCAGGCAAGTAATATATAAACATAACAGGAAGAACAAGGAGTAGGGACATGAAAGAAATCGAATTAAAAATGCAAGGAAAAATAAAAAGACTAACAAATAAAACATTTAAATTTGATGAACGGGTAAGGTCAGGCTGGTTTTCTGCTGTTTATTTTTTGAAAACGAGAGAAATTGCCGAGAAATATAAATCAAACGATATTGTTACGATGCAGTTTTTTCAAAAGTCGCATGCTGTTCTTTGTGGAACGGATGAAGTGATAGCGCTCATTAAAACATTTTCAAAAAATCCAGATGAGTTAGAAATTTACTCGCTTGAAGACGGAGATAAAGTAAAGCCATTTGAAACGGTACTGACTATTACGGGACCTTATCAAGATTTTGGGTTTTTAGAAGGGATCATAGATGGCATTTTTGCACGCCGCACATCTGTCGCTACAAATGTATATAATGTGGTGAAAGCAGCAAGGCAATCAGGAAAGCAAAAACCTGTAATTTTTATGGGTGACAGAGATGATCATTTTACACAGCAGGCAGGAGATGGATATGCTGCTTATATAGGAGGTTCCAAAGCCCAAGCAACCCATGCTATGAGTGAATGGTGGGGAAAAAGAGGTATGGGCACGATGCCTCATGCTTTAATACAATTGTTTGAAGGTGACATTGTTGCTTCCTCAAGAGCGTACACCGAAACATACCCTGAAGATGATCTCATTGCTTTGGTTGATTATAACAATGATGTGATTAATGATTCTTTAAAAGTTGCCCGTGAATTCGGAGAACATTTAAAGGGTGTCCGGCTTGATACTTCTAATAACATTGTCGACCATTATTTCTGCCGTCATCCAGAAGTAATGGGAGCATTTGATCCTCGTGGCGTTAACCCAGAATTGATTTTTGCTTTAAGGCGTTCTCTTGATGAGGAAGGATTCGATCATGTGAAAATCATGGCAAGCGGAGGCTTCACAGTGAATAGAATAAAGGAATATGAAGAGCAGAATGTGCCTGTTGATATGTATGGTGTAGGAAGCAGCTTGTTGAAAATAAATATTGGTTTTACTGGTGACAATGTAAAACTAAACGGTCGTCACGAAGCAAAAGCAGGACGAAAATACAGGGGAAATCCCCGTTTGGAAAAAGTTTGAAAACCAACATGATAAGAAAGCACGGAAAGGGGTCTTGAATATGGCTCCGGAACTACCTGATTTTAAAGAATATCGTAAAAGTAAACAACAACGAGCTGATAGGGATTTAAAAGACTTACTCCACTCTTATGATGAATGGCTTGCTTATCACACAAATTTACGGGAAAAAGTCAGAGCCAAACATCTTTTTTCAAAAAAGACAGGATGTTCAATAGAGCAGATAGAAAGCTGGCCGTGGAAGAAATATTTTGAAGATTGGTTTGTCTTTGACTATATCACGATTATAGGCACAAGGCTGTTCGATATGTATGTAAAGGAGAAAGCGGACCAATTGTCTTCTGCTAAAGTCCAATTAAGCGGCCTCATGCTTACCGCTTCACTTGAGCCCTATCAACTTGTAAAGAAAGAAGAATCTGCGCTGACAGCAAAAACATGGTTAAAAGATGAGAAGAAAAAGCTGACTATTTTAAAGGACTCAAGTATATCATTGGATATATCTGCACCTTATTTTCTAACGCGATCTATTTGCTGCGGGTTTGAAAATCGATTAATAAGCCCGGTTATTCCATTGCGTTTACCTCAGGATAATAGCATAATCTTGCATTGGCGGGATACCATTCAAGCAAAGGAAGAGGAACACCAGCGCCTGCGATTTATGAAAGAAAATGGAGTTTCTCTTATGACATATACTGATGATGAGAAATATTAAAAGAATGACAAACTGTTTGCTGTTGTATTTCGTTTATTGGAGCGGATGAATGTTTCTGATATAATAGGAAAAGCGCAAAAAAACACAGTTACATAACAAACCTAGAAGGAAACTTCGATGTGTTTGGAGCCTGTTTAAATAAACGGGCAGTAGGATGAGATGGAGGGCCATAATTATGACAACCTATCATTTTATAGGCATAAAAGGATCAGGAATGAGTGCGCTTGCTCAAATCCTTCATGATATGAATTTGACAGTACAGGGCTCCGATGTGGAAAAGCGTTTTTTTACGCAGATCCCTTTGGAAAATAAAGGAATACCTATTTATCCTTTTCAAAAAAACAACATAAAAAAAGATCAAACATTAATTGCTTCAGCTGCCTATGGTGAAGATAATGTAGAAGTTAAAGAGGCGCAAGAGCTTGGAATTCCAGTACAGCGCTACCCTTATTTTCTAGGGCAGTTTCTTGAACAATTTACATCTATAGCTGTTGCAGGTTCTCATGGAAAAACTTCTACCACCGGACTGCTTTCTCATGTTTTGGGTGCATACAAACCTACCTCCTACTTAATAGGAGATGGAACGGGAAAAGGTGAAGAAAACAGCAGTTTTTTTGTGTTTGAAGCTTGTGAGTACAGACGCCACTTTCTTCAATATGAGCCTGACTATGCGATCATGACGAATATAGATTTTGACCACCCCGATTACTTTAAAGATATCGATGATGTTGTCTCTGCGTTTCAAAAAATGGCAACAAAGGTAAAAAAAGGAATTGTGGCTTGTGGAGACGATGAACATTTGCAAACTTTGAATGCTCCCGTTCCCATTATGTATTATGGCATTGATGGGAAATATGATTTTAATGCAGACAATATTCAATACGATGAAAACGGCACAACATTTGATGTACAGATCCGTGGCGATCGGTATGGGACGTTCACTATTCCAGGATATGGAAGGCACAATGTGTTAAATGCTTTAGGAGTTATTGCACTCTGTCATTATGAAGAAGTTCCAGCTTCTGTAATGAAAGAACAGCTCGCTTCCTTTCCAGGGGTGAAACGGAGGTTTACGGAGAAAAAATTTGGACAGCAGATACTTGTAGATGATTATGCTCATCATCCTACCGAAATAAGAGCCACGTTGGAATCAGCTCAGCAAAAGTATCCCGGCCGGGAAATTGTAGCTGTGTTTCAACCGCACACTTTCTCAAGAACGCAAACATTTTTAGATGAGTTTGCAGAAAGTTTAAAAGCTGCTGATCACGTATATTTGTGTGATATATTTGGTTCTGCTCGGGAACAAAAAGGTTCCCTTACCATTGAAGACTTACAAGATAAAATTCCAGGATCTGCAATTATTTCAGAAGAAGATATTCATCAGCTCACTTCTCATGAAAATGGAGTTCTTCTATTTATGGGTGCAGGCGATATACAAAAGTTTCAGGATGCATACGAAAAAAGTAAAACCGATTAAAGCATTGAATAATCCGTTTCTGCTGTTATCTGAAAAGCAGGAAACGGATTTTCTTTGCACTTTAGGAATGTTTAACTTTGTTAAAGGATCAAAGTATAAGTAAAACTACGTCTTCCGCAGATAGGACTCGGCAGCTGTCTAGAGAAATATAGAAAAGGGAAGCTGCTGCCTTTTCTGGTTTGCTGATTTCTGCGTAATGAACTGTATCAACCAAGTTTTCTAAACGGATAAGAAGGATTTAAGAAGTTCCCTATCGAAAACTAAATATATGAAATAGATGCGATATGGCTGGGGGAAATAATCGACGTTTCAGAATCAAGAAAAAGTGGTAAACTCAAATAGGGAGGTGTAATCGTTCAATGGAAATCATCTACATAAGTGTATTTATTGTAGCATTATCTATAGCAGCGCTTGCCGTTTATGTGATTAAAACGTTAAAAGCAGCAACGGGTACCATGGAAAGAGTATCATTAACCCTAGAACGCTTTGAAACTCAAATGCAGGGAATTACAAAAGAATCTGAACAGTTAGTTCAAAAAACCAATATTATAGCAGAAGATGTACAGCATAAAACCGAATCATTGAACGGTTTGTTTGCATCTCTTAAAAATGTTGGAGACTCGCTTGATTCTATTAACCACTCTTTTCGTGATATGTCTGAGACAGTATCCCGCCAATCTAAACAGCAGTCTGAACAAGTAGCTCAAGCCATTCAGTGGGGTAATGCAGCAATTGACCTTTATGCAAAATGGCAAACGAAAAAGCAGGAAAAAGAGGAAAAACGAAAAGAAAATTCTTATTCTACAGGAGGGTGATGTTTCATGTCAGATATGAATACGAAGGATTTTGTAATAGGGACTCTTATTGGCGGAATAATTGGAGCATGTTCTGCATTAATGCTGGCTCCAAAATCAGGAAAAGAGCTAAGGGGCGATTTAACAGAAGGTGCCCAATCTGCCCGTGAAAAAACGAGTGAATTTACTACAAACGCGTATGAAAAAGGGTCAGAATGGGCTACATTGGCTAGAGAAAAATCTTCAGATCTTGCAAGAAATGTCTCGGATCAATCTACTCAGCTCTATGACCGTGTGAAAGAAGCAACCTCTAATGTGAAATCCTTAAATGGAAACGAAGAGAAAACGGCTGATGAGTTAGCTGATGAGCTTTCAAATGATTTAGATGAAGCTGAAGAAGAAATGTCTGAAAGTGTGAAAGAGGACGTCACAGAATTGCAAACATCCGTAGAGCAGCAAGCCAACCGATAAGAAAAATAATAAAAATTCCGCAGATATTCACGTCTGCGGAATATTTTGTACTTAAGGAATGTTTAAGTATAAGCAAAACTACGACTTCTGCCATGTCGACTTGGCGGTAAACTGAGTTTTTCTAATTAGATAGGAAAGTATAAAATTTTGCGCTTTGATGTCTAGCTTCAGCGCTCAGCATCTCGGAGGCCCAAGACGGTTTAAGGAACTTTTGCTAGGATCGCGAACATCGTGCTCGCAACACAAAAGTCAGCACATCCTGTGGAAGTAAGATCACCTTTATTGCCTGTAGAACACTTACCTGTCGGCTGACAAGGGAGCTTGCGCTTTTCTTATTATCCAGAAATTATATTTTTTAATGACGGATACCTATTTTCATTTTTCTGCTGCACCGAGGTGTCCCTTTAGAGTGTAGCTGCATTTCCTTTATCACAGTGTTCATTTATGCATAAACAAGTTTAAGTTCAACATGCTCTCCGCCTGCGAGTTCGTCGGAAAAAGCAGCAGGTTCTCCATCTTTTAATAATGTCTATTGCTGAAACGGTGTCTTGCTTATATCTACATCTCTTTAAATGTTGCGTTTACTGGTGCCCCGTCTGTTCCTTTTTCTGCCATAATTTCATCATTAGAGGAGATACTGTCATTAAAATCAGCTGCTTTTCCATTTTTTAATAAAACCAGTGGTTCACCGCGAGTCCCAGGGACAGTGACTAGTTGATTGTTTAATGTAACGACCGTGGCAGCCCCAGGTTTACCGTGCAATTTTGGAATTGAAAGACCTGATGTTAATATGGCATCTCCAATCGATAAGGTTTTAACGTCAAATAATCTTAAAGATTTTTCATTTACTTTAACAGGGATGTATTCTACTGGATGTTCTTTGGCTGCTATTGCTATTCCCACAGGTGTAACAAGCTCTGGACCAGGCTTCGTTTGGTGGTAGAAAAGGTTTTTAATAGCATCAATTCCTTTAACAGCGACACGGTTTTCAGGAAGGCCTAGAGCTTCGCTGAAATGTTGAACAATTTCTGGAGTCATGCTGCCGCCCCTAACAAGCATAACTGCCTTGGGAGGCTTTCCATTTAGCGTTAGGCTGCAAAACTTCTTCATAAGAATTCGTTGTTTCCATCCCCAAAATATCGATAATGTTAATTTCTTTTTCTGTGGTTAATTCTTTTTTAACTATTTCCGCATCGGGAAAGTCAAGCAGGAAATGATCACTTAATGACTCGGTAACTTCAACTCCTGCAACAGGAACCATCCCATAAGCAGTAACAGTGCCTAAATCGGTAATGGCAATGTCAGAAGTGCCTGCACCTATGTCGACTAAGGCAATATTAAGCCTTCTCATGGAAGGAGGGATCAATACATTAATCGCAGCTATTGGCTCAAGCGTTAAGGCTTCTAGTACAA
Source organism: Alteribacillus bidgolensis (assembly GCF_002886255.1). Classification (NCBI taxonomy): domain Bacteria; kingdom Bacillati; phylum Bacillota; class Bacilli; order Caryophanales; family Bacillaceae; genus Alteribacillus; species Alteribacillus bidgolensis. The sequence goes on along the minus strand of NZ_KZ614149.1, from coordinate 2,129,062 downwards.
GATCGGCTCTTTGCAGCGCATTTAATAGTGATTCAACTACTACTTTAGGCAGAAACGTTGCAATAACATCGACAGAAGCTGTTTCCCCTGACTGATCAATTAAGCTTCCGATTTCCTCGTCATCTAGATAGTAAGCGACGATGAATAACCAACATAATGATAATGAAAGCTTTGACCTTCCGGGGTTTCAGAAGCTAGAATATGTTGTGCTTTTTGGACTGCACCGAGCTCAAGCGGAACAATTTCTTTTTCTGCCATTGATGCTTGTGAAGCAATATCTCCATTTTTGCTCGCTGTGTTTTTAATTACCGGCCGGCTGCAGGGGCACATACTTTTTGCAGCTTTCCATGTCTTTCTGCGAGGCTTTCTTTTACTTCTTGTATAACACTAGCAACAGCAACGATATTATGTATTTGTCCGCCCATCATAGAACGTTCTCTATGTTCTCGCGTTTCGATGTCAAGTAATTCATAGCCTTTATCTGTCTGCTTTAAAATCAAACCAGTTATCGAACGGGTGCCGATATCCAACGCGAATAATTTTTCACCGCCAGCCTTCATAAAATGGATCGCCCTCCAAAAAAAAAATAAAATATCTAAAGCAGCAAAACTGTTGGTATACTAACTATTTTTACTTTAGCACTTAAAAGCGTTTAATTAATAAAGTGAAAAGGGATGACATCTAGTGATTCTTCGTATATAATAGTCCCTAATCACTAAGAAATGTAACACATAACAGAAAAAATGGAAACTAAGCTTAAGGAGTGGAGAAAATGAGTAATGAACAATTGGATGCTTTAAGAGAACAGCTAGACGATGTAAATATGAAACTATTAGATCTAATAAACGAGCGTGCTCGTCTTGTTCAGGATATAGGTCAGGTGAAAAGCAAAAGCGGCCAAAAACGTTTTGATCCGGTAAGAGAAAGAAACATGCTTGATATGATCGCTGAAAATAACGAAGGGCCGTTTGAAACATCTACGCTTCAGCATTTATTTAAACAAATCTTTCAAGCAAGCTTAGAGCTCCAAGAAGACGATAATCGAAAAGCACTGCTTGTATCTAGGAAGAAAAAAGCAGAAGATACCATTGTTGACCTTAAAGGAGAAAAAATTGGCGATGGAACCCAAAGATTAGTTGCTGGACCATGTTCTGTAGAAAGCTACGAACAAGTGTATGAAGTAGCTTCAGCTATGAAAGAGCAAGGTTTAAAACTTCTTCGCGGCGGCGCATTTAAACCTCGTACTTCTCCATATGATTTCCAAGGTCTTGGAATCGAAGGATTAGAGATCTTGAAGCGTGTAGCAGATGAATTGGATATGGTAGTCATTAGTGAAGTAATGACACCAGCAGATATAGAAGAAGCGTCTGAATATCTCGATGTTATTCAAATCGGCGCACGTAATATGCAAAACTTTGATTTGCTAAGAGAAGCAGGTGGTGCAAAAAAACCAGTTCTATTGAAACGAGGTTTGTCTGCAACCATTGACGAATTTATTAAAGCTGCTGAGTATATTCTTGCAAAAGGTAACGAAAATGTAATGTTATGCGAACGCGGTATTCGAACATTCGAGAAAGCCACAAGAAACACATTGGATATCTCCGCTGTTCCAGTATTGAAAAAAGAAACACATCTTCCAGTAATGGCAGATGTCACGCATTCTACCGGCAGACGTGACTTGCTGCTTCCAGCAGCGAAAGCAGCGCTTGCCATTGGAGCAGATGCAGTGATGGCAGAAGTTCACCCAGACCCGGCTGTAGCATTGTCTGACTCTGCTCAGCAAATGGATATCCCGCAATTCCGTGAGTTCATGCAGTCATTGCGCGACTCCGGTTTATACAAATTATAATAAGAAAGGGCGTCTTCCTGAAACAAGGAAGGCGTTTTTTCCGTAAGAATTAGTTATAAAAATTGTCGTATTTAGTATAAAATAGTGTAAAATTTGGTGAACATACCGATATAACTAGGGAAAGGAATTGCGGAACCTCCTATAGTTATAATATGATAACACTACATTATGAAAATTAATGAAAGGAAGAAAGAGGAGGCTTTCGGAGTGAATACAACCATTTACGATGTAGCACGAGAAGCAGGCGTTTCTATGGCTACGGTTTCTAGAGTAGTAAACGGAAATCCTAATGTTAAGCCAGCAACCAGAAAAAAGGTGCTAGACGCGATTGAAAGGCTGGGTTATCGTCCTAACGCAGTGGCTCGTGGTCTTGCCAGCAAAAAGACTACCACAGTCGGAGTAATAATCCCGGATATTTCAAGCATCTTTTTTGCAGAATTAGCACGAGGAATTGAAGATATTGCCACGATGTACAAGTACAATATTATCCTTAGCAACTCTGACCAGAATAAAGAAAAAGAAATTCATCTTATTAACACTCTGCTTGAAAAACAAGTGGACGGCATTTTATTTATGGGAGGCGAGATAACTTCTGAGCATGTAGAAGAATTTAAACGCTCACCGGTTCCTGTTGTATTAGCCGCTACTTTAGATGAAAATAAAGAAATACCTTCTGTAAACATTGATTACCACCAAGCAGCTTTTGACGCTGTAACAGAGTTATTTGAAGCTGGTCATAAGAGAGTAGGAATGGTATCTGGTTCATTGGAAGACCCGGTTAATGGCTATCAGAAATTCAGCGGGTATAAAAAAGCTTGTGAAGAACACGGACAAGGCTTTGATGAAAGGCTGGTTGCTGTAGGGGACTATACTTATGATTCTGGCATTGAAGCTGTACAGGAGCTTAGAAAGCTGGACAACCCGCCTACTGCCATTTTTGCGGGAACAGATGAGATGGCACTAGGTGTTATTCATGGATTGCAAGATGATGGCATTAAGGTGCCAGAAGAAGTAGAAGTCATTGGTTTTGACAATACACGCCTTGCAACTATGGTACGTCCGACTCTGACCACTGTGGTTCAGCCTATGTATGATATCGGTGCTGTCTCCATGCGTCTGTTAACAAAATATATGAATAAAGAGGACGTTCAAGATGAAGTTGTTGAACTCCCGCATCGCTTGGAGTACAGAGACTCCACTTCATTTTAAACGATTTTCTCTGGATTGATGGAAACCGAGACTGTGAATATTGCCTGCTCGTGCCTGCATGCTTGGTATGTGAAAATCTTGAATATAGGGAGTCAGGGATTTGCGTATGAAAAAATTTGATATATTGACGCCCATAGGAATACTAATAGGAATATCTACTTTGCTGTTTGCAGTATTTACCAACGCGGGCATGGGATCGGTTGTCTTTTTTATCCAGCTTGCATCTTTTCTAATTGTTTTTGGAGGGATTGCAGCTGCATTATTAATTAACTTTTCTTCACAGGAAATGAAGGCTCTGCCAAAAGTGACACATGAAGTTTTTCGTTATGAAAACCACAATCTGAATCAATTAATTGAAACCTTTGTAAATCTTTCCACTAAAGCCCGCCGGGAAGGACTGCTTGCGCTTGAAGCAAGTCTTGATGATGTGGAAGACCGGTTTATTAGAAAAGGTGTTTTACTGGCGGTTGATGGAATTGAGCCGGATATTATTAAGGATATTATGATGGCAGAGATAGTTGCCATGGAAGAACGCCATAAAAAGGGCCGCCTTATATTTGAAAAGGCAGGAGAATATGCACCAGCCTGGGGGATGGTAGGGACACTAGTAGGGCTTATTCTAATGCTGCAAGAACTAGAAGACCCAGCCCTAGGCCCAAATATGGCTTTGGCGCTTATTACAACCTTGTATGGGACGATATTAGCCAATCTTATTTTTCTCCCTATTTCTAGTAAATTAGAACAAAAAACTGATGATGAAGTTTTTGTAAAACAAATAGTTATTGAGGGAGTCATTGGTGTTCAATCAGGTCAAAACCCTAAAATTCTTGAAGAAAAGTTAAGTGCATTTGTTCGGGAAAGCGGAAGAGAAGAAGAACTAGAAGAAACAGAGGAGCTGGCTAATGAGGCGTAAAGAAAAAAAGCCTCAAAAAGGATCACCGAAATGGATGGTTACATTTTCTGATATGATTTTGCTCATTCTTGTTTTCTTTGTAATGTTGTTTTCTATGTCGGTGATTGATGCAAAAAAATTTGAAGCTATTGCGGAATCCTTTCAAAGCAGAGAATTACTTGAAGCTTTCCCCTCTATGGTAGAATTTGAAAATCCGGACCAAAAACCAGCTCAAAATGATGCAGATTCTTTTAATGGATTGAACAGTAATCAATCAGAAAAAGAGATGGACCTCGATCAGCTTTTACATGAAGTAGAATCCTACTTAGAAGACAATAATTTAAACGAACATATTTCAGCAACAAGAGATGACAGGGGTGTGGTTTTAGTTCTTCAGGAGCAGCTGTTATTTGAATCTGGGGAAGCGCAGATTTTAAGTTCAGCGGAGCCTTTTTTAAATAAAGTAGGAACTTTGCTGCAATCTCTTCCTAACCTAGTAAAGGTAGAAGGGCACACAGATGACCGTCCAATTTCTACCTACCGCTATCCTTCTAACTGGGAGCTCTCTGGTGCTAGAGCAAGCAGCGTCATTCGATTCTTAGTAAATAATCATTCGCTCGAGCAAAATCGCTTTATAGCGACTGGTTATGGAGAAACGCGGCCTATTGCCCCAAATAATTCAAAAGAAAATTTACGAGAAAACAGACGTGTTGTTATTGTCATTTCAGATCCTGATTTTGAGCAGGAGTTAAGAGAATCAGCTGGAGATTTATAAGAAAAATTTTATATCAGCTTAAACAATTAAAACTCGCCAAAAAAGGCGGGTTTTATTTATACGTTAGAAAAGTTTAACTTTGTTAAAGGATCAAAGTATAGTCAAACTCGACTTCCGCCATAAGGACTCGGCGGCAAGCCGGGCTTTTCTAATTTTTTTCATTTCGGATATGAAATAAAGCCTTATCCAGTGTTTTGCGATTCTTGTCCATAATTTCAGAACGTCTTGGAATAGATGGATACATATCTAAAGGATCTGTCCACGAGTCAGGCAATGCAACAGGAGCCTTCGCTTGCCATTTATCACGCCAGTATTTTGGAATACCGTTTTCAAGAAGGTGAGATTGGTTTGTCATTTCAAGCCAAATCATAGACCAAGCTCTTGGAACGACTCTCCACATATCATAACCGCCGCCGCCTACAGCAATCCATTTTCCATCGCAATATTCATGAGCTAATTGGTGCGCTAATTTCGGAATGTGCCGATAGGTTTTAATAGACGAAGATAAATGGGTTAAAGGGTCATAGTAATGAGCATCAGCTCCATTTTGAGTTAAAATAACATCAGGCTTAAAAAAATCAATCACTTCTCGAAAAGCAGTTTCATAACATTCGAGGAAGGATTCATCTTCGGTAAAAGCGTCGATAGGAATATTGATAGAGAAGCCAAACCCTTGGCCTTGTCCTTTTTCATTCACGTTGCCAGTACCAGGAAACAAATATCGGCCTGTTTCATGAATGGATAGTGTACATACATCCCGGTCATCATAAAAAGCCCATTGCACCCCGTCGCCGTGATGGGCATCCGTATCAATATATAATACACGAGCCCCGTATTTACGGCGCATATATTCAATGGCAATCGAGCTGTCATTATAAATACAAAATCCCGATGCTTTTCCTCTGAAGCCATGATGCAGCCCTCCACCCAGATTGAGAGCATGTTTACTTTTGCCTTCCATTACCATATCCACAGCAGTAAGCGTTCCCCCTACCAGTAATGCTGCTGCTTCGTGCATGTGCGGAAAAATGGGTGTGTCTTCTGTACCGATCCCGTAATTGTTGGCAATTCCCCGGCTCAGCTTTCCTTCCCCGGCAGCTTTAATAGCGTTAACGTACGCTGTATCATGAATGAGTTCAATTTCCTCATCCGCTGCTATTCTCGGCGGAATGATAACATCATGCTGAAGAGCTCCAGACGATTGCAGCAGATCATGTGTTAAGTTAAGACGCAAATGATTAAATGGATGATCTTCACTGAATTTATAAGTTAATTGTTCTTCCGAGTAAATAAAAACGGCTTCCTGTTTCATTGATTTATCCCCGGTACACGAGGCCACATTATTTCATAGCCTTTAGCTTCGATTTTTTGAATGATATGTCTAGGATCCATTGTTTGCACTCGGAAGGTTAAAATTTTCGTTTCAGGGCCTTGGTCAGGATAAACAAGTACGCTTATCACATTCACTTTGTTTTCTTTAAAGATAGCAGATATATCGGCTAATTGTCCGGATATGTTGGGTACTTGTACCTCAATACGGGAGGAAGGCTGGTGTGCACCTGTTAGTTTCACAAGCGTATGTAATACGTCTGTTTCAGTCAAGATTCCTATCACTTTTTCACCTTCGGTGACCACCGGAAGAGCACTAATATCATTTTCGTATAAAATAACGGCAGCCTCTTCTACAAAATCCAATCGCTGTACCGTAATGACCGGAGACTTCATAATTTTTGAAGCGGGAAGCTGTAAATCTTCTTCGTGTTCTTTCAAGTGAAAAATGGAAGGACTGGCATCTCTAATATCCCGATCTGAAACGATACCAGCGATTGTACGGTCTTCTTCTACCACAGGAATGTGGCGGATCTTCTTTTTATGAAGCAGCTGCATAGCTTCTTTGATGGTTGTATGTTTTGTAATCGTTACAATATCTGGTTTCATTATTTCTTCTACAAGCATATTGTGTATTTCACCCCTTTAAGCGTTTTCAAATCCACGTGTACATAAGTGCACGAAGTTGAAGGTGTTAATACATAAAACGATTTGAAAAACGGACGGTATCAAATTGCTGGATAGAGTCATTATCTACCCGTTCTCCTATCCTAACCATTAAACAATTAGCAGGATGAGAACTAATTTCAGGGTCATCAGTAGCCATCCATTCAAGTCCGCCGGCATTCATCATTTTTTCCATTACTTTTCGATACTCCCAGACAGACAAGCCGCTGCCCTTTAAATCCCAATGCCAATAATATTCAGTTGTAATAATGAGGTAGTCTTCCATAGCATTGTCGAGCATGGAAAATTCGAGCAAATTTGTACCTAGTTTTGCTCCACGGTATTCATCTGCAACTTCAATGGCACCAAGTTCTAGCAAATTTTCCATATTTGCTTCGGACCACCGTTCTAAAGGATCTGGATGTACAAATGTAACATAGCCGACAATGGTGTTCTCATCAATAACAGCGTTTATACGACCCTCAGGGAGGTCTGCAATGCCAATTAACGCCTTTTTCTGTTCTTCTGGGGGACGGAAGGCGACAAGCCCTTCATGAAAGTCATATTCATGAATTTTTCTTCCTGAAATAGGGCCTTCCATATGGAGCGTACGCCCTTCGAAGTTTAGTTCCCTAGAATAATACGTCTTCTTATGGATCATCCATGTACCACCTTTTATTGAATATTACCTAAAGTTAATTAATTCTATTATACAGTATTGAACGGAATCGTTGGGGACAACCAATAAATTTTCAGGTTGAGGTTTGAAAGGGATGCAGTGGTGAAATATATATATAGCTACCTAAAGAGAAAAGGGTCACTATCTCGCAATTAAAAATTGAAGAAAAATTCATAATATATTATAATGTGTATTAGAACACAAAATACATAGCAGAGAGGAAGATGGTATATGAAAGTGGAAACGCTTCCAGCTAAAAATGGAGATTATAATTTAAAAAATTATGAAGAAGCGGCCAAAAGCTTTGACTGGTCTGAGACAGAGAAGGTATTCAGCTGGCATGAGACTGGAAAAGTGAATATGGCTCACGAAGCTATAGACCGCCATGCGGACTCTCCTCAAAAAAAAGATCAAATTGCGTTATATTACAGAGACGCAAACAGAGATGAGAAATATACATTTGCTGAAATGAAAAAGTTTACTAATAAAGCTGCTAATATTATGAAAGAATCCGGCATACAAAAAGGGGACCGTGTGTTTATATTTATGCCGCGTTCACCTGAGTTATATTTTGCTGTACTTGGGGCTATCAAAGTAGGTGCAATTGTTGGCCCGCTATTTGAAGCTTTTATGGAAGGGGCCGTCAGGGATAGGCTTGAAGATAGTGATGCTAAAGCGCTTGTAACAACGCCTGAATTACTAGAGCGTGTTCCCGTGGATGATCTTCCTAATTTAGATACCGTCTTCATTAGAGGAGAGGATGTAAAAGAAGAAGGTCCGTATATAGACTTTAATTCCCGCTTGGATCAGGCAAGTGATGACTTTGAACCAGAGTGGGTAGACCGTGAAGACGGGCTTATTCTTCATTATACTTCTGGGTCTACTGGTAAACCTAAAGGTGTTTTGCATGTGCATAATGCAATGCTTCAACACTATCAAACAGCGAAGTGGGTACTTGATCTGAAAGAAGACGATGTATATTGGTGCACAGCTGACCCAGGCTGGGTAACTGGGACTTCCTACGGTATTTTCGGACCATGGCTTGCAGGTGCCACAAATGTTGTACGAGGCGGACGTTTCAGCCCGCAAGATTGGTATGAAACACTGCAAAACTATAACGTTTCTGTTTGGTACAGTGCCCCTACTGCTTTTCGTATGTTAATGAGCGCAGGAGACGAGGTAGTGAAAAACTATGACTTGTCAAGCTTACGTCACATCTTAAGTGTAGGGGAGCCGCTTAACCCGGAAGTCGTACGCTGGGGTGAAAAAGTGTTTAATTTACGCATTCATGACACATGGTGGATGACAGAGACTGGAGCAATGATGATCTGTAACTATCCTTCTATGGCGATTAAAGCTGGATCTATGGGTAAACCAATACCTGGCGTAAAAGCAGCTATTATCGATGATCAAGGGAAGGAACTTCCTCCAAACCGAATGGGCAACCTTGCGATTGGTAAAGGCTGGCCATCCATGATGAGAACAATCTGGAATAACGAAGAGAAGTATAACAGTTATTTTGAATTAGATGGATGGTATGTGTCAGGAGACTCAGCTTATATGGATGAAGACGGTTATTTTTGGTTCCAGGGCCGGATTGATGACGTGATTATGACAGCTGGTGAGCGTGTTGGGCCATTTGAGGTTGAAAGCAAAATTATCGAGCATCCGGCTGTAGCTGAAGCTGGTGTTATTGGAAAACCAGATCCGGTTCGAGGCGAAATTATTAAAGCATTTGTAGCTGTACGTGATGGCTATGATGTTACGGAAGATCTAAAAGAGGATATTCGTACCTTTGTTAAGAAAGGTTTGGCAGCTCATGCGGCACCGCGGGAAATTGAATTCCGTGATAAGCTGCCGAAGACACGAAGCGGTAAGATTATGCGCCGTGTGCTAAAAGCCTGGGAACTTGACTTGCCGACAGGAGACCTTTCCACAATGGAAGATTAATAATTAATGATAACCCTGCTGATTACATTAAGCAGGGTTATTTATTTAGGAAAGTGTACCTTTAATACTAAAGTAGCTTGCCGCAATTAGATTTTGCGGCAAGCCAATTTTTTTAATGAAGAGTATAGAGAGCGAGGTTTTTAATCATCGTCTTCGGAACCATCATCGTTATTATTGTTTTCTTCGGACTCTTCTCCTGATTCCTCATTTCCATTACTTTCATCATTTTCATTATTGTTTTCATTTTCGCCGCCATTGTTTCCATTCTCATTTTCAGTATCGTTATTCTTGTCTTCGCTATTATCATTTTGATTATTGTTCTCGCTATTTTCCTCAGTTTCATTGTCAGAAGTATTTTCATTGTCTTCGCTTTGATTGTTCTCGTCTTCGTTTTCATTTTCATCAACATTAGAATCATCATCAGCTTCACCGCCGCCAGAAGCTGGTGCAGATTCAGTTGATTCCCTGCCCATAGAGTCAACGGCTGTAACGAAAAACGAACCGCTGCTGTTTACACTTGTAGACGTAGAGGTATTTTCTTCCACTGCCTTAATTTTTGATCCGTCGCTTGAGTAAATTCGGTATCCTACAATATCATTGTCAGGGTGCTGGTTCCAACTGAGTTGGCCATTACTGAAAGAAAGCCCGGTAACTTGAGAAGGATTGCGCCCGTTACTAGGAGCATCCTGATCTGCGACAATGTTGTCCCAGTCGTCAGGCAGATATTCACTCATATTGTCTGCATCAAAGTAATCTTCATTAATAGAAACTCCAGTTTGTGTAAATTCTGATGGAGTAGAGTCATAAGCTTTATACCGCTTGCCGTTAATCGTGACATAGCGTGTTCCATTCAAGCTGTCGTCCGTTTCAGTTGGTACAAATTTTTCATTAAAGTAATCTGTTGTTGTCAGTCCTGCTTCTGAACAAAGAGAACTAGGAAGTTTTCCAGATATACCGCATATTGTCTGTCGAACAATCCCTTCAGGCTGTTCAAAATTATCATCAATTCCAAATACCTCTGGATTTGCATCAAAAGCAGCATTCATCATGCCGGCCCATATTCGCTGTGTCCTTGCTCCGTAACTCAATCCTTTATATGGTGATGCAATCGTCTGTGGATTGTCATAACCAATCCAGGTGCCAAACGTTACATTAGGATTTAATCCGACAAACCACGAATCTTTTGTCTCGTTAGAAGTACCGGTTTTTCCAGCCCAGTCTCCCCCAAAGTTCATCATGCCGGGAAGAGCACCTGCTGTTCCTCCTGGTTTTAACACATCCCGCAGCATATCTATGGTTAGAAAAGCAGTCTGTGGAGAAAAGACTTTATTACTATCAGGCTCATGCTGGTAGACGGTTTCTCCATTTTTCGTTTCAATCTTTTCAATTAAATATGAATCATGGTATTTCCCTTCGTTTCCAAAAGTAGTAAAGGCGTTTGTATTTTGTTCAACTGTAGCACCGTAAGTTAAACCGCCAATTGATCCAGATTCGTAGGGTTCATCAGGTTTAAGACGTCGAAAGCCCATGTCTTGGAGTGCTTGTCTAGATGCTTCATGGTCTACCCTTTGAAAGGTCTTAACTGCTGGAACATTTCTAGATTCCTTTAATGCTTCTCTAACACTCACAAAACCTTGATAACGATCTCCATAGTTGGTGTATTCCCTGCCGTTGCTATACGTACTAGGAACATCAGGTAGTATGGTGCCGGGCTGTACCACCCCTTGGTCTATAGCGGGCCCATAAGCTAATAACGGTTTCATTGTTGAACCGTTTTGCCGGTAAGCTTGTGTAGCATGGTTTAAGTTTTCTCTTTCAAAATCACGGCCGCCGACAAAACTTAAAATCGCACCGGTTTGGTTATCGATTAAAATAGCTCCAACTTCTTCAGGTTCTACGCCGTCTTCTCCCTGCCTGTCCGGTCCAAACCATTGTGAATCAGCAATGGACTTCTGCATGGCGTCATATATGTCTTTCTTAATAGTAAGATGGACATTGTAACCGCCGTGCGCTAGTTCTGTTTTAGCCTGAGCAAGGTATTGCGTAAGGGTTTCCTGCCGCTCATCACCATCTAATTCGTCAACCTCTATGTCATCTTCTTCAAGCAGATCTTCTCGTATAATACGAGCTGCGCGGTCTTGTGCCTCATACGTAAGGTATGGGTAATCTTCAATAAGACTTCCGGAAGGGTCTGTTAAATTTTCTTCAATGTCATATTCGAGTGCTTCTTTGTATTCATCTTCTGAAATAAAGCCATTTTCAAGCATATTATCTAACACTAAGTGCATACGGTTCATACCAGCTTCAAAATCCTCTTTCACCGCTCCGCCATTTTCGAATGGTGTGTAGGTAAAAGGATTTTTAGGGAGTCCTGCGATAAAAGCAGATTGAGCAACATTTAATTCCGAGGCCTCGACTCCAAATATTCCTTCTGCTGCTGACTGTGCTCCTGCTATATTTCTGCCATCGGCATTACGTCCAAATGGGACAATATTAAGGTAGGCCTCTAGAATTTCTTCTTTTTCGAAGTAATTTTCCACTCGCAGAGCCAGTGCAATTTCCTTTGCTTTTCGGTCAAATGAAACTTCATTGGTTAATAACTGATTTTTAATAATTTGCTGTGTGAGTGTACTTCCGCCGCTTTGTGTGCTAGCTCCAGAGACCTCTTGATAAGTAGCACGTAACAATGCTTTTGGCACAATCCCTTGATGCTCAAAGAAATATTCATCTTCTGTTGATATTACTGCATGAATAAGGTGTTCTGACATTTCATCAAGTGATCGTTCTTTCCGTTCAAGATCAGATGGTATTTTTCCGAGATATTGATCATCATCAAAATATATATCACTGACCTCTTCATAATTATAGACTTTTTGTTCAAACTCTTCCTTGCTGTATGCTTCTTGATCTTCCACTAATGATACGAAATAGCCTGCACCTGCTCCTCCAACGAATAGAGCAAGCATTACCATCAACACTGCTGCTATTAATAAAAGATTCCAAAAAACCTGGGATGTGATATTAATTCCTTTTACAAAGGAATGATTTTTCACATTATCGAGCTTAATATTTAGTTTTTCAAAAAAATCACGCATGTATAATTCCCCCTAAACTTCACCGATATTATAGCATAAGCGAAACGAGCTTCCTATGCGTTTTCCTTATTTTCTACCTAATCGTTGACATCAATAACGCAAATATGATAAAAGATATATAGTCTAGAATTAAATAAACATAAGTGTTGAAGGATTGAAGTAGCGTTATTCCTCCCTGTATACAGAGAGCCGGCGGCTGCTGGAAGCCGGTACATAGGAATTATGCGAATTACGTTCTCGAGCTTCTTTCTTATTATAAATGCAAGTTTTATGATAAGAAAGACGGATACTTCCGTTATTTTAACCAAGTGGAAAGTATTTTGCTTTCAACAAGGGTGGTACCGCGATATAATCGTCCCTTCTTAAGATGGAAGGGGCGTTTTTTATTTTTTTGATTTCTGCTAGGACTAGATTTCTAAACTTTTCTTAGCATTTGTTATTTCATAAAAAAGGAGAGAAAGATTGTGGATATTTTAAAAGACTTAGAATTCAGAGGCTTAATTAATCAAGTAACAGATAGAGATGGGCTAAACAATTTGTTGAATGAAAAACAGATAACAATGTATTGCGGTTTCGATCCAACAGGGGACAGTCTTCACATCGGGCATCTGCTTACCATCATAACGCTGCGCCGCTTTCAATTAGCTGGGCATAAGCCGCTTGCCCTTGTTGGAGGAGCTACTGGATTAATTGGTGATCCAAGCGGGAAAAAAGCGGAACGGACATTAAATGAGGAAGACGTTGTACGGATGTATAGTGACCGAATTAAAGGACAGCTCCAAAAGTACCTTGATTTTGAAGGCGGGGACAAAGCTGAGGTAGTAAACAACTATGACTGGATTGGGAACATGAGTGTCGTTTCCTTTTTAAGAGATGTAGGGAAACATTTTGGTTTAAATTATATGCTTGCCAAAGAATCGGTGGAATCACGGATTCAGTCCGGTATTTCATTTACAGAATTCAGCTATCAAATTTTGCAGTCTTTGGATTTTTATCATTTAAATAAAGAAAAAGGATGTCAGCTTCAAATAGGCGGCAGTGACCAATGGGGAAACATTACCGCAGGGCTTGAGCTGATTCGCCGGATAAAAGGCGGAGAAGAAGGAGAACAGCCTGATGCATACGGATTTACGATACCACTCGTAACAAAAGCAGATGGTACGAAATTTGGAAAGACAGAAGGTGGGGCAGTCTGGCTGGATCCTGATAAAACATCTCCGTACGAATTTTATCAATTTCTAATTAACACCGATGACCGCGATGTGATAAAATTTATAAAATACTTTACATTTCTAGATGATGCAGAAATAGAGGAGTTAGAGAAAGAGCTGGAAACACACCCAGAAGAACGAAAAGCGCATCGCAGACTTGCTGAAGAGGTAACCTGCTTTGTGCATGGAGAAAACGCACTTCGTCAGGCACAGCATATTTCCCAAGCATTATTTGGCGGAGGGGACTTAAAAGAATTATCTGCTGAAGAAGTAAAACAGGGATTTAAAGATGTGCCTGCCCATGTCGTAGAAGAAGATGAGAAGGGTCTAATCGATTTATTAGTGGAAGCGAAAATAACCTCTTCCAAACGGCAGGCAAGAGAAGATATAAAAAACGGAGCGGTTTACATTAATGGGGATCGCTGCCAAGAGTTAGACAAAGTGATAAGTCAAGAGGACAAAATTGACGATGCCTTTACTATCATTCGCCGCGGGAAAAAGAAATACTTCTTAATTCAATACAAGTAAAAAAACAGCCTGGGACCGTTTCATTGGGTTCCAGGTTTTTTGACTCTCTGTCCAATAAGAAAAGAAATCACCTTCGAAAAGTTTGATCAGTCATTGCTTTTGCAGGATGGGACGAACAGTTGATTTCCTCTGCTGAACCTCCTAATAAGCGGATTTGGAAGGCTGGATGGATATTGCTCGATTTGCATAGCGGATACTTTGTCCGCGTGACATATGGATAAATAAAAAACAGGTATTTTTGAAGAAGCTGCAAAGCGAGAACATCGTAGTTAGGAAAGCAATTAGAATTATTTATGTTTTCTGAGAAGCACCAGCGCTGGTATAGGTGTCACAACGGCTTTGCTTAGAAAAAATGATTTAAAAGTAATTTCTGAAGAAAATCTCAATGATTTTCTGGATGGAATACAATAAATCATATTCAAAGTGGAACAAGGGGTTGTCAATAAGGTTGCTAAAGGGCAAGTAGTCAACAAATGACATAAGCAGAGGAGAATATTATACATAGGCCATCTAACGTTTGATTCGATAAGAATGGAATATACTAGGTTGTTTATGTAGACTTTCCGCGCCCGCCGGGGTCTATACGAAAGGACTTGAGGGGGAGAATCGCGTGCCTTTAGGTTTTGATTTTTGCTATAATGACAACTATGTAGCTTTAATTTTTAATAAATAGGGAGTGGATTATGGAAAATAACGTTTTTGAACAGATGGCAAAAAGATATGTTACAGAAGAAAGAATTGAATTAGCTAAAGTTTTAGTTAAGGAAGTAAGATCAGAATTACGAAATAATTCTTTAATAGACTATGGGAGTGGTACTGGTCTAATTAGTTTAGAATTATCAGATTTTAGTAGATTCTATTTTGTTGGTAGATTCATCCAAACAAATGTTGGAGGTTGCGAAAGCTAAAATTTCTCACAGAGAAATTACCAACTCAAAAGTACTTTATTCAGATTTTACTCAAGAAACTCCTGAACTTAAGGCAGACATAGTTTTAATGTCACTAGTCCTTCTTCATATTCCGGATACTAAAAAAATTTTACAAAAATTGTTCAACATTTTAAATAATGGTGGCAAGCTAATTATTATTGATTTTAACAAAAACGATAAAATAAATCACCCGAAAGTTCATAACGGTTTTTCGCATGAAGAACTGAAAAAAAGATTATCCGAAGTTGGATTTAAATCAATTGAAATGAAGACATTCCATTATGGAAATCGTATTTTTATGAATCAAGATGCGTCAATGTTTATATCCAGTAATATAAAGTGATTTCTTTCTTAGTTCACACAATCTCTAAAAAAAGAATCATTCATATCAAGGGTTTTGGCCTTATGCTAGTAATTTTTTGGCCCCAAATTAGTGCATTATCTTGTATTGTTTTGCAAACTAGATAAAAATAAAAAAACCCTGAAACGTTGATATAACAACATTTCAAGGGATTTTTGTGTGTCAACCTGCAAACAGCATAGATTAACGAGAATAGTACTCAACGATAAGCGCTTCTGTAATTTCAGAAGGCAGTTCAGAGCGCTCAGGGAAACGGTTATATGTTCCTTCGAGCTTCTCTTCGTCGAATGTCAAATACTCAGGCACGAAGTTGTTTACTTCGACTGCTTCTTTTACCGCAGAAAGGTTGCGGGATTTTTCACGAAGACCAATTGTTTGGTTCGGTTTTACGCGGTAAGATGGAATGTCAACACGACCCCCATCTACAGTTACGTGACCGTGTGTTACGAGCTGGCGAGCAGCACGGCGTGTGCGTGCAAGACCGAGACGGTAAACAAGGTTGTCAAGACGGGACTCAAGCAAAATCATGAAGTTTTCGCCGTGTACCCCAGACATTTTACCTGCTTGCTCGAACAACTTGCGGAATTGGCGTTCGTTCAAACCGTACATAAAACGAAGCTTTTGCTTTTCTTGAAGCTGCAAGCCGTACTCGGAAAGCTTTTTCCGTTGAGTAGGGCCATGTTCACCCGGTGCATAAGGGCGTTTTTCTAATTCTTTTCCTGTACCGCTAAGGGAAATGCCAAAACGGCGTGATTTTTTCCAAGTTGGTCCTGTATAACGTGCCATACAAGAAGCCTCCTCTATATATAAAAGTATTGGAAAAAGAACAACATCGACAATCCCCTGACATGCTCATTTTGTTTTTATGCATCTTCGCCTCGACAGCTAGAGGTTACACAATACCCCTTAAACCAATCACTCAGCCGCAGATTTAAGGAACAAAATGAAAAGGGTGCACATATCAAGTTTGTCCTGGCTGTCTTTTACACAAAGGCCATTATATAACTTTAATTGCTCAAAGTCAAATGTTAGCGCACATATTTTAACATAAGAAATCGTATTTTTGCTAAAGTATTATATCGATTCCAGTGAGCTTCTATAATAAGTTGAAATATGAGGGGGAAAAATCAATTCATTGAAAAACATGATGCCTTTCGATTATCTTTTCGAGCTAAAAATGAAAAGCTGGCACCAAATATTAGAAAAGCTCGGCTTATCGCCGAGTCCTTATGGCGAAAGCCGAAGTTTTACTTATACTTTGATCCTTTAACAAAGTTAAACATTCGTAAAATATTGAAAAAAGATCTACGTTCCTTACAACCTTTTAGGGGTTGCTGCTTCGTTAATAATTTCTTATAAATATTTTGTTAAAACAGCAGCAAATTGTTCGAGGTGCTGTTGTTCTTCTTCCAAAAATCTATTGTGAACAGGGCTGTCAATATCTAATACACCAATCAATTGATCATTTTTTATAAGAGGAACAACTATTTCAGACCGAGTCGCTCCATCACATGCAATATGGCCAGAAAAGGCAGTCACATCAGCTACCCGGACTGTATTGCGCTCAAATGCTGCTGTACCGCATACGCCCTTATTCATAGGAATTCTCACACATGCAGGAAGGCCTTGAAAAGGACCGAGTACAAGTTCCCCTTCTTCGGAACGATATAAATAAAAACCTACCCAATTAACTTCACTGAGAAATTGATTTAACAAAGCCGCCGCATTTGATAAATTAGCTGTTTGATCAGTTTCTCCTTCAAGTAAAGCTTCAAGCTGCTTAAGTAATAAAGCATATCCTTCTTGCAACGTACCTTTATATTCAATCTGTTGAAACAATAGATTTCTCTCCTTTTTGACATAAATCTGAATAATACAAGTTTATCATATAGAAATAGCTTCGTCTGCTATGCCATTTTGCCGAACAGGCATTGAAAGTGTCGAGATATTTTTGAAGGGTTATCGGGAAGAAAGAAGGAATTATATCATTAAGAGAGTTATGTTAAATGGTGTGACTTGATAGTTTCTACATTGTATATAAAGGAGGCGATGGCATTGTCCGCCACCGAAAGCACCAAGGAAAAAATGTTAGAAGCTGCAACGATTCTTTTTACGAGTAAAGGGTTTCATGGTACATCGATTCGAGAAATAGCGGCAAAAACAGGAGTGAACATTTCGCTTGTTTCCTATTACTTTGGAGGCAAACAAGGCTTGCTTGAGGCATTAATGACTGATTTTCTTGAAGGGTATATGAGCGAATTGGAACAAGCCGTGAAAGTCACCCATACAGATGCTTATGAAAAAATGCTGTACATGGCAGAGAGAAGCTTAACTTATATGCAGCAGCGACATTTGCGTGCACGTTTTGTTTTACGTGAAATGACATTAGATTCCACTCTGATTCGTGAGATAACTAGTACGTACCTCATGAAAGAAAAGCATTTATATTCTATTGTGTTGAAAAAAGGAATACAGGAAGGGACGTTTGCCCCTATTCCTGTCAGCTGGACCATTATGCAATTTAGAGGAATGGTGATCATGCCTTACTTACATCACCAGTATGTCAGAGAAGTGTTTCACCTTCAGCCGCAGCAGCCTCATTTTATTACGGTATATCGAAAAGAATTAAGAGAATGGGCCTCTAAAGTATTGTTAAGAGAAAAGAAGAAAAATCAGGAACCGGCAGCTTTTGCTGCAAATGAGCAGCAGGCCGATTATGTCCATCCATAATTTAATCTTCAAAAGCAGCAAGCGCTTCTATTCCCTGCATTAATTCTTTTTCCTGGTGTGCATCCGATCCATATATTAAGGGGATGCCTCTTTTTTTTGCTTCTAAAGCAATGGCAGGTGGAGGATAAGGTTCTCTGCACAGCGGCTTAGCTGTACCTGCTCCGTTATAATCAAGTTCCATCCCGTTTTTTTGAACTTCATCCAAAAGAGAGAGTGCGTCTTTCTCAATTTCTATTCCTTTAAAACGCTGATGAAATTTTTTAATAAGAGTTATATGACCAAGTCTTTTAGGTTTATATTGGCCTAAATCACTTCTAATTGATTGATGCAGCGTTTGGAAATAAAGTTGGACGGTATTTTCAATAGAACCTGTTTTTCGTACTAATTGTTCAAAACTTTCCGGGCTGTAATCTAAGCATGTATAGCTTCCTTGATATAAGAGAAAGTGAACAGATAATATGCTATCGTCAAGCATTGGACCTGTTTCTTCGAGAAATGCCTTCGTTTCATGCTCAAATCCTTCAATAAAATCTACTTCAAGTCCGGTGAATATTTCGATTTCATTGTGGTATTCCTTCTTCAATTTATCAATGTTTTCTAGGTATGAGGATAGCTTTATATGCGGCATAGCACTGTCTTTATCAGGAACTGGGTCAACAAATCCAGGGGGAAGCGGAGCATGCTCTGCAAACGTAATCGTTTGAAGACCTTCTGAGATACAGTGTTCGATATATTGTTTAAATGAATCCTTAGACCCATGCGGACAGAAAGGAGTATGAATATGTCCGTCTCTAGTAATTTTCAATGTACAATCACCTTCTCATATAGTACTTTATGTTTTTATACTTTAGAAATGTTGAACTTTGTTAAAGGATCAAAGTATAAGAAAAACTACGACTTCCGCCATTTGGACTTGGCGGTAAGCCAAGCTTTTCTCTAAAATTAAGAATGAAAAATTTTCCTGTAATTTTCACATAAAAAAACATTCCATGTTATCATATAATTGAATTTCTTTATCTGCAAATAAAAGTTTTAAAAAAAGTATATCAGAAATAGCAGGAATTTAGATGTATGTGACGAAAAAAACCATTACTAATAAATTTTGCGATATAGCGGCGGTAAAACTGGAGTGAAGGCTCATGATGGTATATGTGATATTAACGGCAGCTTTAATAATTGCTGTAATAATTATTTACGGAGCTGTTTCTAGAAAAAAGATATATAAAGAAGTTGATCGTCTTGAACAATGGAAGACAAAAATCGCCAATCAGCCCGTGGCAGATGAGATAGCTAAAGTTAAAGGACTTACTATGTCAGGGGAAACCGAGGAAAAATTTGAAGAATGGCGTAAGGAGTGGGATGACATTATCGGATCTCACCTTCCTGATATTGAAGAAGCTCTGTTTGATATTGAAGAATGGGCCAATAAATATCGTTTCCGAAAATCAAAAGAGCTATTAGACGCAGCAAGGGTTCAGTTGAAGAATATTGATTCTCATATTCTTAATATTTTTTATGAAGTTGAAAATTTAATACATAGTGAAGAAGAAAATAGGACCGGGATTACGGAAATAAAAGAAAGATTTTCTTCCATACAACAGTATATTTCGCAAAACTGGCTCTCTTTAGGAAGTACAGCACGTATATTTGAAAACCATATGAACGAATTAAAAGACATGGTGGCTGTGTTTGATCAAGAAACAGAAGCAGGAAACTACATGAAAGCCAATCATATTTTAAACGATCTAAATGAAAAACTTCGTAAAATGGAACAACAAGTGAATGCGGTCCCTGCCCTGTTAGTCGAAGTGGAAGCAGAACTGCCTGAGGAATGTAAGGAAGTACAATATGGCATGGAAGAAATGGAAAGCAAAGGCTATCAACTTGATCATTTTGATTTTCATAGTATATTAGAGGAATTTCGAAACGAATTTCCAGTCTTAAGTAAAGCTGTTGCTGATTTAGAACTAGAGAGAGTTCAAGACCGGGTTCAGGACATTCGCCATTACTTTGATTATATTTATCAAACACTGGAGAAAGAAGTAGAAGCACGCCGTTTTGTAGAGGTTCAAGCAATAGAGGCACGGGAGGAAATAGACCGTCTCGAAATCCAGTTAAATGAACTTCAGCAAGAACGAGAAAAAGTGAAAATGAGTTACCGTATTCCTGATGAAGAAGATAAACGCCAAAAGAAAGCAGAAAACGGCATGGAAGGAACCCTGAAAAATTGGCGGGTTTTCAAAGACATGTATGAGTATCGCAAGATATCATTTACCGGATTAAAAGAGAATCTGGAATCGTTAAAACAAGATATATATACGTTAGATAAGGATATTCGAAGTTCCAAAGAGCAGTTGTATACACTGCGAAAAGATGAACTTAAAGCACTAGAAACATTGAAAACATTGCGTCGTCAATTGCTGCAGGACAGAATAAAATTAGAGCGTTCACTGCTGCCGAAAATTCCTTCCATTCTTTTAAATGAAGTAGACGCTGCAGAGGAAAGATTAGAAGCTGCCGTATCTGCTCTTGAAGAAGTACCAGTAGAAATGGGCAGAGTTAATGCAGCAGCAGAAGATGCAGAACATCTTGTCAATAAAGTCCATCAAGAATTAAGAACAACCTTAGAACAAGCCCGTCTTGCTGAACGTGCCATTCAATATGGCAATAAATATCGAAGCCAATCCCTTTCAATTGATGAGAAGCTTTTACAAGCAGAGGTCCATTTTCGAAAAGGATATTATGACGAGGCCGTTCATACTGCTATAGGAGCAGTTGAACAAAAAGAACCAAATGCATTAGAGAATATAAGCGGAAGGTACTGAGTGTTTTATCATTATTTAGGTCTTTTTGTCTAAAAATAACTCTTGTTTACATACGAAAGTTCGATATTTCCTTCGCTTCTTCTACATTAAATGATATAATAGCCGCATCAGGAAGGAGGAAGGATGGATGCAGCCTATCTATAAGGTAGCTGTTATAATCGTTCTTTGTTTTACCATTTTAGGAGCAGCAGGGGTTATGTTTTATGTGGAGAAAGAAGATACAGCAGTTGAACAAAAATCAACAGAAGAGCTTGCGGCAGAGCTTGATCAGGAATTGGGCATTACTCCGTCCGAGCATAATTCTTTTTCAAGTGATGAATCCAAGCACGAAGAAAATGATAGGGAGGACGAAGGTGCCGTTAACGAAAACAGCGCTTCCGATGAGAACAGCAATGCTTCTCCCTCTACCTCACTAGCTTTACAAAATGGAAACGACTATAGCTCCGAGGCGATACACATTGCCTCGGAAGAAGGAACGATTTCCGTTGACGAGCTGCTTGAAATAATAAATGAATAACCGAACAATGAAAAGCTGAACCTTTTATAAAGGCCAGCTTTTTTAACTGTTAAATATAATAAAGTAACATCAAAGTAAGCTATTTTATATTAACAATCTGAAATCATAGACACTTGAAGTTTTTCTAATTAAAAATGGATAAAGAAAATCGATCAGCAGAATAAGCGAAAGATGTCATGTTCGATAAGGAATTTCACGGCAAACAGGATTTTTCTAAAGATATGATTATGTGTTAATATATAGTGTCGCATCCTAAAATCAGGAACAGAATGAAATGGTATAAAGGGAAGGAACGGTCCTGTTTTATCCTTTAGAAAAGCTTAACTTTGCTAAAGGATCAAAGTATAAGTAAAACTACGACTTCCGCCATTAGATTCGGCGGTAAGCCAAGTTTTTCTAAACAGAACGGTTTGGTTGAAGAGAGGCCGTTTTGAGCAGCAGCATGCGTTATTTTTGTACAAAATAAATAGAAAAAGTAGAAAAACCTGTGAGGAAAAGGAGCAGGAAATATGGTGTACTTAGACAATAGTGCCACAACAAAACCATGGCAGGAAGTACTTCACGCTTATCAAGAAGCGGCTTCCTCATATTTTGGCAATCCGTCTTCGCTGCACAAACCAGGTGTAGAAGCGGAAATGTTATTAAATAAAGCAAGAGAATCTGTGGCCTCCTTATTAAAAACAAAAGCAGAAGAGATTGTGTTTACTTCCGGTGGCACAGAGGGGAATAATCTTGCCATTAAAGGAACAGCTTTAGAGCATAGAAATAGGGGCAGACACTTAATTACGACGACGGTTGAGCATCCATCTGTAAAAGAAGCTTTTTCGCAATTAGAGGCATTTGGGTTCGAAGTGACTTATGTGTCAGTCGACCGAGAAGGAAGAGTTCGTCCAGAAGACATAGAGAAAGAAGTTCGAAATGATACGACGCTCGTTTCGGTTATTCATGTGAATAATGAGATTGGAACGATTCAACCCATTCAAGAAATAGGGGAACGCTTAAAAAAGTTTCCGAAGCTGTATTTTCATACAGACCATGTTCAAGGTGCAGCCCATGTACCTTTGGATCTGCATGCAGCAAAAGTGGATTTGTGCACCATTTCCGGGCATAAATTCCACGGTGTAAAAGGGACGGGCGTATTATTTTTGAAAGAGGGTACTGTTCTTTCCCCTTTGTTTCATGGAGGAACGCAGGAACAAACATATCGGGCTGGTACGGAAAATGTACCCGGTATTACAGCTATGGCAAAAGCCCTCCGTATATCCAGGCAGCGTTTAGCAACGGAAGAACAACGCCTTTGTCAATTGAAAGATTATTTGATTCATCGTTTACAGGAGATGGAAGGGGCTGAAGTGAATACACCTGATCAAGGTGCAGCACCTCACATTGTAAATGTGTCGTTTCCAGGATTAAAACCTGAAGTGATTATCCAGGAACTTACGAAACGAGATTTTCACTTATCCACTAAATCGGCCTGTTCATCAAAGCTTAAAGAGCCAAGTGCTGTTGTTGAAGCTGCTGGCTTAGGTCCAGCACGGGCTGAAAGTGCTATTAGAGCTAGTTTTTCTTTTGATACTGCCGAAGAAGAAATAACAGAGCTTTTAGAAATTTTTCATGAAATCATACCAGAAATGAAAAAGGTAATGGGAGCGGAACGCTAATGAAATATGACCACATTTTAATTCGTTACGGCGAGCTGGCCTTGAAAGGAAGAAACCGCAGCGATTTCGAAAAAAAATTGAAAGAAAATATACAGTTTACTATTCGTGAACATCCCAGCTGTAAAGTGCGGCGCACATACGGACGGATGATGATTGAATTGAATGAAGAAAAACCAGATCCTGTAATGGAAAAGCTAAGGCACATTTTTGGTATCTCTTCATTTAGTTTAGCGATGAAAGCGGAAAACGAAATAGAAGCAATTAAAGAAGCAGCACTGCAAGCTTTTTTACAGCACGAAGGAAAAAAAGGAACATTTAAAGTTAGTGCCCGCCGTTCCTATAAACCGTTTCCGGTTCGATCTCAAGATTTAAACCAGTATATCGGCGGTCATATTCTTCGTAACACAGACGAAGTAACCGTAGATGTGCATCATCCTGATGTAGAAGTAGTGGTAGAAGTGAGGGAACAAGGCACGTATATTACTTGCGGCAGAATGGCAGGTTCAGGCGGGCTGCCAGTTGGTACAGCCGGGAAAGTAACTCTTATGCTTTCCGGAGGAATTGACAGTCCGGTCGCTGGATATTTAGCAATGAAAAGAGGAGCTGAATTAGAGGCAGTACACTTTCACAGCCCTCCTTATACAAATGAACGAGCAAGAAAAAAAGTAGAAGATTTAACAAAAATATTAACAAGCTTTGGCGGGCGGATCAGGTTGCACGTTGTTCCATTCACAGAACTTCAAAAAGCTATTCATGCCAACATTCCATCGAATTATGCTATGACGATTATGCGGCGCATGATGCTTCGTATCACAGAAAAAATAGCAGATATACAAAATGCTAAAGCAATTGTGAATGGTGAAAGTCTCGGACAAGTTGCTTCGCAAACCTTAGAGAGCATGCATACGATTAATGAAGTAACCAACATGCCCATTCTAAGACCTTTAATAACAATGGACAAACAAGAAGTAGTGGAAGTTGCCGAAAAAATAGGCACGTATTCCACATCCGTTCTGCCATATGAAGATTGCTGTACGATCTTTCTGCCTTCTGATTCTGTTACAAAACCGCGTCGAGATAAAGCAGCCAGGTTCGAGGAAGCCTTTGATTTTGAGCCGTTTATTGAAGAGACCGTGAAAAAAGTTGAAACTTTGAACATTGGAAGCGAAGAAGAAAGCGCCGATCAACAAATGGATGATCTCTTATAATACGTCATTGTCTCCCCCAATCATGTAAATGGCGGGAGACTTTTTTTCTGTCTAAGAAATTATATTTTTTTCAATTGTGGGTAACTATTTCCATCCATATCATTTTGGCCGCGTCTAGTTTAAGCGCCCAGCCGCTCGGGGTTTCTTCCCTTTCGACTCGGTCCGCAGACGACCCTTCGCGAAAGGTCCAGAACCTGTCGCGGCTATTCAGGGCCTTTCGCTTTTGTTCCTTTGCTAAAGAATTATAGCATAAGGGAAACTCACTCTTCTGCCATAAGGACTAGGCAGCAAGTCGAGTTTTTCTGATTATCTAGGAAATTATATTCTTTTTATTTTGGTTGACTATCTCTATATTTTTCGCAACAGATGACACATCAATATAAATATTGTACGTTAATAAGGTGAAACTTTTATGGATGTTACTCGTAAACAGTTATGGAAAGTTGGTGTTATAACAGGTGGGAACGCTATGGTTTAACGGAAAAATATATACGATGGAGCATGAAAAAGATAGTACCGAAGCTGTCTATACTGAAAAAGGGAAAATAGTGGCCATAGGAGAAAAAGAGAGTTTAGAAAGAAATTATTCCATTATCGAACGCCGCATCGACTTAAAAAATGCTGTCATGTTTCCTGGTTTTACCGACAGTCATTTACATATGATTGGATTAGGGGAAACCATGCTGCGATTAGATCTGTCTGCATTCAAGGACGCTGATGCCATGAAAAGCGCTTTAGCAGAAAAAGCCAGCATGCTAAAAGAAGGACAATGGCTGATTGGAGAAGGGTGGAACGAAAATAATTTTGCAGATAGAAAAATTTTTCACAAAGCAGAATTAGATGAAATTGCTCCGAAAAATCCTATTTTGCTGACGAGAATTTGCCGGCATGCTGCTCTTGCGAATTCCATTGCATTGGACGAAGCAGGGATTCATAAAGATACACCTGACCCATCAGGGGGTATTATCGTCAGAGATACCAATGGTGAAGAAACTGGATACTTGTTGGATCAAGCTGCAGATTTAGTGAAAGCAGTACAGCCGCCCGTAAGTGATAAGGAGTTGAAAAAAGCATTAGATTCGGCTGTTTATCATATGGTAGAAAAAGGTCTAACCGGCGGACATACGGAGGATTTAAATTATTACGGCGGTTTTCATAGAACATTTCAAGCCTTTCAAGATGTTATCAATGATAAACAGTGGAAATTTAGAGCCAATCTGCTTGTCCATCATGAAGTATTAGATGACTTCAGGCAGCTGGGATATGAATACGGTCCTGTAAACGACTTTCTATCATTTGGAGCAGTGAAAATTTTCGCTGATGGGGCGCTTGGTGGAAGGACGGCGCTTTTACGCCATCCCTATAATGATTCCCCAGACACTTCTGGTGTAGCTATCCATTCCAAGGAACATTTAAAAGAACTGGTCAAAAAAGCACGGGATATAAACATGCCGGCTGCTATCCATACGATAGGAGATTTAGCATTAGAATATGCTGTAGAAGCTCTTGAAGCGCATCCAGTTCCTAAAGGCAAAAAGGATCGTATTATACATGCCCAAATTACTCCTCCTGATTTAATAGACAGATTAAAAGCATTAGATGTCGTATTGGATTTACAGCCGCGGTTCGTATTGTCCGACTTTCCTTGGGTACAAGAAAGACTTGGTTCAGCCAGATTGTCTTATTCATTCGCTTGGAAGACGCTGCTCGAGAGAGGAGTAGAATGTGCAGGAAGTTCAGATGCTCCAATTGAACCAGTTGATCCGTTAGAAGGAATTCAAGCAGCTATAACTAGAAAAAATCAAAACGAAACCCACAGCGGCTATCTTCCTGAACAAAAGTTAAGTCCTTATGAAGCGGTATCTCTTTATACGACAGGAAGTGCGAAATCTATTGGGAAAGAAAAAGAAATGGGAAAAATAGCTCCGGGTTATGCTGCCGACTTTACTATTTTAGATCAAGACATTTTCAATATATGCGCAGATGATATTATTAAAACCAACGTTAAAGGAACAGTGATTGACGACGAATTTCAATACAATAACTTGAATAAAAACAAATAATAGAGGAGGACTGCAAAATGAGCGGGAAAAGGTGGCTTGCGCTTGGAATAGCGGCTCTGCTGCTCGCAGTATCGATAGGGTTCCAATTTGTAACGAACATGGCATCTGCTAATTTTGAGAACATGTTTGGCGGAAGCAATGATGGAATTGAAGAAGAAATAATGCAAGAAGGACAGCCGCAAGAAAAAATAGCAGTAATTGATATTGAAGGAGTCATTCAAGATACAGGCAATACTCCTTCTTTTATGAATCAAAGTATGTATAATCACCGCCAGTTTATGAAAATGCTTGAAAGCGCTGGGGAAAATCCTAATATAAACGGAATTATCCTGCGCGTAAATACACCTGGAGGCGGTGTAGTTGAAAGTGCGGAAATACATGACAAAGTGAAGGAAATCCAAGAGGAAAATGGGAAACCTGTTTATGTATCCATGGGAAACACTGCAGCATCTGGCGGATATTATGTAGCAGCTCCGGCCGATAAAATTGTTGCACACCCTGCGACAGTAACCGGATCTATTGGCGTTATTATGCAAAGCGTTAATTATGCAGAATTAGCCGATGAGTTAGGGATAGAATTTACTACCATTAAAAGCGGACCGTTTAAAGATATTATGTCTGGAAATCGTGAAATGACAGAGGAAGAAGAAGACATACTTCAATCACTGGTTGACGATTTTTACAGTGATTTTGTAAATGTAATTGCAAATGGACGCGGGATGTCTGAAGAAGAAGTTCGTGAGATAGGCGATGGCCGTGTGTATTCCGGTAAGCAGGCAGAGGAATTAGATTTAGTCGATGAATTAGGTTCGCTTGAAGACACTATAACATTGATGGAAGAAGACCAAGGTCTTAATAACCCGCAAGTCGTACGATATCATGGAGCGTTTGCGTTGAACCAATTCCTCGGAACTTCCGCTCGCAGCTTGATTGTAAATGATGCTGAGCTGTTAGGAATAAAAGAACTGCTTATGGAATCAGAAACGCCGCGCGCCATGTATTTATACACAGACTAAGGAGGTGCCCGGAATGGATAATAATAATCATAATGAAGATCAGAATGATAAGAAGTACATGGAATATAATGAGCAGCAGAGGGAGGAGCTTTCTGAGGATTATGGGCAGAAACCGGCACCTTCTTTAGCAGATGAAGAAAAAGATATTGTTCCCCCTAGACGATATGCCGGTTTTTGGATGAGATTTTGGGCGTATCTGTTTGATTTACTGATCGTATTCAGTATAAATGGTCTGCTTCTAAGCCCATTAATGTTTCTCGAAAGTCAACCGGTAAATATACTCGGCTTTTTAACGCTGCAAGGAGTTCTTAGTGCTATCACTTCTTATGTTTATTTTCTATTGATGACAAAATGGTTAGGTCAAACGCTTGGAAAAATGATTTTCGGATTAAAAGTAGTGCGTAAGAACGCAGCACCTCTAACTTGGCCCGATCTATTGTTTCGTGAAGTAGTAGGCCGTTTCATATATCGAAGCCTTGTTATTACTAACATTATTTATATTGTTGTTGGATTTACAAATGAAAAGCAAGGTATTCATGATATGTTTGGAGATACGAGAGTTATACATGTCGAAAAATAATCCAAAGGAGCCTTTCCCCACAAGGAAGTTATGGGGAAGGCTTTTTTAGTTTGGAAGCATCGTATTAAACGGAGCCGGACAACAGGCATCAATGGAAAGAAATTTATGGAGATAACGATCTCTTGCAATTTTTTACGGTCCCTGAAGAAGGGAGCATTTTTCTGTTTGGTAGTGTAAATTATTGGTTATAATGGTAATTAAATTATAATAGACGGATGGATGATGTATGTTTTGGTTTCTCATT
Source organism: Alteribacillus bidgolensis (assembly GCF_002886255.1). Lineage (NCBI taxonomy): Bacteria > Bacillati > Bacillota > Bacilli > Caryophanales > Bacillaceae > Alteribacillus > Alteribacillus bidgolensis. The sequence goes on along the minus strand of NZ_KZ614149.1, from coordinate 2,100,745 downwards.
ATTGCAGGCGGGCTGCTATTGCTGGCTGTTTTTATCGTAGTAACACCTATCGAAATATCAATTCAGTTTGAGCAAAAAAGCAAGAAACAAGATATTCGCGTTAAAATTACGGTGTGGTATTTTTTTTACAAAAACTTTGAAATACCGGTGATGTCTTTTGATGAAGAAACGTCTTCTGTCGTATTTAAAGAAAAATCAAAAAGTACTGCAGGAAACAACAAAGAAAAGGATATAAAAGAAACGCCGGAAGAATTAAAAAATCAAATGGAAATACTTCAATTATGGCTGAAACACATAGACGGACTCCGCTCTATATTAACTTCTTTTCTAGGAAAAATAAAAATTATTGAATTTGACTGGAAAAGTGAAATCGGTATAGGGGATGCTGCCTGGACAGGGTTTCTTACAGGAATGCTTTGGTCTGTGAAAAGCATGGCAGCCGGCATTGCTTCAGCAGTATTTAAGTGGAAATGCTCTCCGGAAATGGATATTAAGCCAAATTTTCAAAAGAAGGCAGCCGATACCACGTTCTCATGTATGTTTTTTATGCGGCTGGGGCATGCTATCATTGCCGGAATTCGTGTGATGAAGCATATGAATGGTAACGTATTTAAGTTATGGCAAAAAACGAAAGAAGAAACTAAAAACAAGGAGGCGTCTTGATGACTGACCATCCTATTGAGGGCTTGATGCGCACAGCGATGGAAAACTTGAAAGAAATGGTGGACGTAAACACCATAGTCGGTGATCCGGTAGAAACACCGGATGGCAGTGTGATTATGCCGGTAACCAGAGTAGGTTTCGGTTTTGCCGCCGGCGGAAGTGAATTTATGAAAAACGGCAGCAGTGATCCAGCGATGGACCACCCATTTGGAGGAGGAAGCGGTGGTGGTGTATCGATTACTCCTATTGCTTTTCTTATCGTTAATTCGAAAGGCGTAAAAATGGTACACATGGATGAAAGCACACATCTTTACGAAAAATTGCTTGAATTTACGCCGCAAGTGGTAGAAAAAATACAAGATATGCTTAAAGGAAACGGAAATCAAAATAATCAAAACAACGGTCAAAATCCGCCAGGGCAAACTCCTCCTATTTAGTACAAGCGTATTTCGTTTGGTTAAACTTCTATTCCTTGCAGCTGATGAGCCTATACTGTCATACAGCGGTGTATCTATGTTTGTCATTTACCCGTGCAGAAAACATGTATTTCTGCCGGGTTTTATTTTTGTCTAAAAAGGGTAAGTGAAATAACTAATGTTAGTTGTTTGAAAAGTGAGAAATAGAAGCGTACTATTGAAAGTGTACATACTTAAAAAATGAGGAGGAAGAAACATGGCGGAAATTACATTTAAAGAGAACCCTGTTACGTTGTTAGGAGAGGAAGTAAAACCGGGAGACAAAGCACCGGATTTTAAAGTACTTGCTAACGATTTATCAGAAGTAACGTTAGCAGACACGAAAGGAAAAGTACGGCTGATCAGTGTAGTGCCATCTGTAGATACTGGTGTATGTGACCAGCAGACCCGCCGTTTTAATGAAGAAGCAGCAAACCTCGATGGTGTGGAAGTCATTACTATCAGTGTGGACCTTCCATTTGCGCAAAAAAGATGGTGTGCAGCAGCAGGTATCGATAACCTTCAAGTGTTATCCGACCACCGCGACCTTTCCTTCGGTAAAAATTACGGAGTGGCAATCGAAGAGCTTCGTTTGTTAGCACGCTCCATTTTTGTTATAGACAGCAATGATGAAGTAACCTATACCGAATATGTGTCTGAGGCTACCAATCACCCGGACTATGAAGCGGCTGTAAATGCAGCGAAAGAGGCTAAATAAATCGAGGATTTATAAAAAAAGACGTGTCAGCCCTGTTCCTTATTTAATAGGAATGGGGTTTTTATTGTCCTTGTCCTTTTATTTTTGCTATACTTTCGAAGGGAAAAGACATGAAAACTCGAACAATATAAGAGATAGAATTTCGTGGAAAGGGCGATATATCATGCAACCGGTAACCGAAGTAGAAAAGCTGCATGCCTTGATTGATGACATGGCTGTTTCTATTCAAAGTCATTCAGAGATGACATACTTAGAAGCGTTAGCTGAGAGCGGAGAAAATATTTTTCAGCAGGCCGTCATACAATCTCTGCCTGACGAAGAAAAAAAACGGCTGGAAAAGAAAATAACAGAAGAACTGCCGAAAGAAATGAAAAAAGAAGAAATCCGTAAAGCATTTCAGCTTGCAGTCATAAAAGGAATGAAAGAAGCGGTTCAGCCTCACCATGCCATGACGCCTGATGCGGTTGCAATGTTTATGGGGTATCTCGTTAACAAATTAACTTCTAAAAAAGAATCATTGGCACTGCTAGACCCTGCTGCCGGGACTGCTAACCTTTTGAGTGCTGTATTAAATCAACTCTCAAAAGAAAGTCTAGCTTATGGTGCAGAAGTAGATGAAACCTTGCTGAACATTGCTTATGTTCTCTCTAACTTACAAGAGCATGACGTAGAACTTTTCCACCAAGACAGCATTGAGCAGCTTGCATCTCCGCCAGTCGATGTGGTCGTATCCGATCTTCCGGCAGGCTATTATCCAAAAGACGAAGTGGCTGAGTCTTTCACGTTAAAGGCCAAGGATGGCCACTCCTATGTTCATCATTTATTGATTGAAAAGAGCATAACCCATTTAAAAGAAGGCGGATTTCTAGTACTTCTCATCCCTAACTTTATGTTTGAGAGTGAACAAGCACCTGTATTGCATCAGTATATTAAAGATGAAGCTGTTATACTTGGTCTTTTGCAGCTGCCTTCCTCAATGTTTAAAACGGAACAATTCGGAAAAAGCATTTGGCTCCTTCAGAAAAAAGGACCGAACGTCGTTCAGCCAGGACAGGCTTTACTTGCTGAGCTCCCATCTTTTTCTAAACAAGACGCCCTTTTAGACATGGTGCAGCAAATGGATAAATGGTTTCAAGAACAAGGTTTTACTTCTTAGTATGCAAAGCAGCGTACCTTAGAAAAGGTCGCTGTTTTTTTGCATCTCAATAAATGAAGGAAACGCCTACATATCTGAATTTAATGAATGTATTGAATTTCACTGATATACCAAGGGTCTGCTTGCAATTGGAAAGGCCGGGTGTTTAAATAGAGGAGGTAAATCAAAACATAACGAGAAAAGCGTTAATTTATAGAAAAGGAGCATTTTTTCATGGCGAAAATCATGGCTATTAATGCAGGCAGCTCGTCTTTAAAATTTCAGCTGCTAAATATGCCTGAAGAAGAAGTGATAACCAAAGGTCTCGTAGAAAGAATCGGGCTTGACGGTCCTAAAATTACGATAGAAGTAGATGGGGAAAAAGTAAGTGAAACAACGCCGATTCCAGATCACTCCGCAGCAGTTAAAAAGTTATTAGAAGGTCTCACTGCACACCGTATTATCGAATCATTAGACGAAATCAACGGAATTGGACACCGCGTGGTTCACGGGGGAGAAAAGTTTTCTGATTCTGTTTTAATAGAGGAAGAAGTTTTAAAAGGGATTGAAGAAGTAAGTGAACTTGCCCCGCTTCATAACCCTGCCAATATTATCGGCATTAAAGCATTCAAAGAAATTCTTCCAAATGTACCATCTGTAGCCGTATTTGACACGGCATTTCATCAAACGATGCCAAAAGAAAAATACTTATACAGTGTACCTTATGAGTATTATGAGAAATATGGCATTCGCAAATATGGTTTTCATGGTACCTCTCATAAATATGTCGGCCAGCGTGCAGCAGAACTAATGGAGCAGCCGCAAAAGGATCTAAAGATTATCTCCTGCCACATAGGAAACGGAGCTAGCATTACAGCGATCGACGGCGGTAAATCTGTCGATACGTCTATGGGTTTTACGCCGCTTGCAGGAGTAACGATGGGCACGCGTACTGGAAATGTAGACCCGGCACTGATTCCATTTTTAATGGAAAAAACGGGACAAACTGCCGAAGAGATTATTTCTGTATTCAATAAAGAAAGCGGTATGTTAGGATTAAGTGAATTTTCAAGTGACCTTCGTGACATTGAAGAACATGCAAAAGAGGGCGATGAAAAAGCTCAAACGGCTCTAGACATTTATACAACAAGGATTCATAAGTATATAGGTGCATATGCAGCAAGCATGAATGGCCTAGACGCAATAGTGTTTACTGCAGGGGTAGGCGAAAACAGTTTGACCATTCGGGAAAAAGTATGCAAAGGCCTTGAATTTATGGGTGTACAATTTGATGAAAAGAAAAACGATATTCGGGGAGAAGAAGCTTTTATTAATAAAGAAGGTTCTCCGGTTAATGTTCTTATCGTCCCTACAAATGAAGAAGTAATGATTGCCAGGGACACCCTGCGTCTCGGCTAGTAAAATAAATAAAAGCCTTTTCTTCTAACGCTTAATATGCTAGAAGGATAGGCCTTTTTTATACTTTTTAAGAAAGTTTAACTTCATTAAAGGATTAAAGATAAGAAAAACTAAGGCTTTCGCTAATAAGGACTTGGCGACAAACCGAGTCTTTCTAAACATGTAAAAATGTATATTATCACAAGCCAAGTTTTTCGCATAACCAAATTAATCGAACAGGTTAAGATTTCTGATTCCTTTAAAAGGAAATTAGTCTTTATTCTCGAATACTTAGTAACAACCATAAATAATAATGAATGGAGGTATGGAATGCGGACCGATTTAAAAGTTAATATAAACAATCTTGCAGAACGATGTGATCCAGAGATGTTTTCGTTTGAAACAACGGCAGAAATTGAACAAGAAAACAAAGGAATCATTGGACAGCATCGTGCCGTTAAAGCGATGGATTTTGGACTGAATGTAAGAAACGAAGGCCATCACCTGTTTTTAACTGGCCCGAGTGGAACAGGGAAAACTACATATGCAAAAAGAAAAACAAAAGAAACAGCAATGGCGAAAGAAACACCGCCGGATTGGGTTTATACATACAATTTTCAAAATCCGGATAAACCAAAAGCGATTTCTATGCCCGCAGGAACAGGAAGTGTGTTTGCTCAGGATGTAGAAGAACTTGTGCAGGATATTGAGGATGAAATTGAAAAAGTTCTAACGGGGAAACCGTTCGAGCGCAAGAAAGTGGAAATGGCACAGCAGCATGAAGAATTGATGAACAAAAAATGGAGCGATCTTGAAAAACAGGCAAGGGAGCAGGAGTTTACCATTGAAAGAAGTCAGCAAGGGGTCGTTGCTATTCCCTTAAACGAAAATGGAGAAGCCCATAGTGATGAGTCATTTAACCAGCTCCCAGATGACATTAGAGAAAAAGTTATGAAAAAAAGCAAGGAATTAACGAGAAACGTAAATGAAGTGCTGCGTCACCAGCAGATTGCAAAAAGAAAACTTCGTAAACAGTTAAGAGAAGCAGAAGAACAATTAGTTCATCAATCTATTCATGGTTTCATTTCCTCTGTGAAGGAAGATTATCAAGAATTTTCTAATGTACTTAATTATTTAAATGAATTAGAACAGGATGTCATCCAGCATTGGAAACAATTTTTACCGAAAAAGGAAAGCGAAGAAGAAGAACTGAACACAATTCTTCAAGTGTCCCAGGACGTAAAGCAAAGATATAAAGTAAATGTTCTAGTTGATCATAGTCAAACCAAAGGAGCGCCAGTGATATATGAAATACATCCTTCATATGCCAATCTCTTTGGGAAAGTCGACTATAAAAATACGTTCGGGTCTGTTTCAACTGATTTTTCAATGATGAGAGCGGGGAGTCTGCATTTGACAAACGGGGGATATCTTATTCTCAATGCTGCAGATGTTTTATCCCATCCTTATTCTTGGAAAGCATTAAAGCAAGTATTAAGAACCGGCGAACTGCGTATGGAAAATTCCTATGAAGACACGGAAGTTTTTACGAAAAGTGTTATCAAACCTGAAGCAATTCCACTTAAAATAAAAGTAATATTAATTGGTACTCCTTCGTTATACCAGCTTTTATATCGAGCAGATGAAGACTTCAAAAAACTGTTTAAAGTGAAAGTTGATTTTGATACAGACATGGAAAGGAATATAAAACATCAATTAGATTACGCTTCATTTGTAGCATCCTTTTGCAGAAAAGAACAGCTGCACCACTTAACAAAAGAAGCATTGGCAAAAGTGATCGATTATAGTACAAGATTAGCTAATAATCGAAGGAAACTGTCTACACGTTTTCATGAAGTCACCGAAATATTAATTGAGGCCAACTATTGGGCGGAAAAAGAAAATGAATCCTTTATAAAAGATCGGCATATAAGCGAAGCATTAAAGGAAAGATTTTTTAGGTCTAATCGCAGCGAACAGCGGCTATATGAAGCTATAGATGACGGAACAATTATGATTTCAACAGATGGCAGAGCAATTGGCCAGCTAAATGCCCTGGTCGTATCCCATACCGGCGAGTATTCATTTGGCCATCCTACTAGAGTAACAGCAAGAACCTATGTGGGGCGGAAAGGGATCGTAAATATTGATAGGGAATCATTATTAACGGGGTCCATACATACAAAAGGGCTTCATATATTATCCGGCTATTTACAGGCTGAATTTGCTCAAGATTATCCTTTACCATTAGCAGCTAGCATAACGTTTGAACAATCTTATTTCATGGTTGATGGCGACAGTGCTTCAAGCACGGAGCTTTATGCATTATTATCTTCTCTAGGTCAAATTCCACTTCGCCAGGATATTGCAGTCACTGGTTCGGTAAATCAATTTGGAGAAGTACAGTCTATTGGCGGAGTGAATGAAAAGATAGAAGGTTTTTTCTATGTCTGCCGTAAAAAAGGTCTGACTGGCACACAGGGTGTGATCATTCCCCACCAGAATGTAAAGCATTTGATGCTGAGAAATGAAGTAATTGAAGCAATAGAAAATAATCTCTTTCACATATGGGCGGTCTCAACGATTAAAGATGGAATTGAAATTTTAACGGGTATGCCAGCTGGCGAAAAAGACGGGGATGGAAACTATCCGGAAGAGACTGTATACGGTACAGTACAAAGAAGAATATTGAAAATGCTTCATACGTTGTCTCAACAAAAATTTTTAGAAAATAATTCCCAAGAAGATAAGGAGGAAACGTATAAAGATGGCGACTTTGCCCCAGGAAAGCAGGGCAGAACAACGATATAAAGAAATCATTCATTGGGAAAACCAGTTGTCTAGCAGCCATAATATGTATAAACGCCTGTTTGATAAAACCTTGGAAAAATTAATTAATACATTGCCACAAAAACAAAAAAAATACTTGCTTAATATGACAGACCGTTTTTTATTTTATGCTCAGTCATTCATTCTTCATTCACGGTTTCATGAAGAAGCGGAAAAACGCATTATTTTAGAGGCGCGTATTTTTGATGAAGATGTAAAAGATATTCAGGATTTAAAAAGGTTGACAATAAACCAGCTTCATTTTATCCATTATCAGTTTATGGCAAAACAACGCCTTTTCTCACTCGGACAAGGGGGAATGACAGGAATGGGAGGGGTTATTCTTAATGCGAGTGATCTTCCTGCCGTTTTTCTTATCAACTTAAGAACAGTCCAGCTTAGTGCCCTTTGTTACGGATATGACCTGAGGAATCCATTTGAGATGATGATAGCTTTGAAAGTATTTCACGGAGCTTCTCTTCCGCAAAACTTGCAGAAACAAGCATGGCAAGAGTTAGAACAAGAAGCTGGAAAAGAAAAAGAATTTCCTTGGTTTTATGAAGGAGAAGAAAAAATTGTGGCTGCAGACTGGCTGCACCAGCCGCTTCGTCAAACATGCAAGTTGTTTCTATTAAAGGCTCTCCGTAAAAAACTGATGTACGGAGTACCTATCATTGGGATAGTGACAGGCGCAGCTTGTAATTATCAATTAACAAAGCAAGTTTCCGAATGGGCTGGTTTTTTCTATGAAAAACGCTATTTAGCTGAACATGTCATGTGATACCGTCGGATGCGTTCGATACCAAAGCCAGAGATCATTAATTTTGGAGGCTAGCTCTGCAATCTCATTATTGAGTTGACAGCATTTTTTAAAATTTTCTTCTATATCAAGACATGCTTGTTTGGAATGAATGTCTTCTTCGATCTCAGCAATTCGTTCAGGGATCTGGCCGCGGATTTCTTCCCACTTTTCTAAAATGATGTTTTGCATTTCTGATTCATAAGCTTCCCATTCTTTTTCTAGAATGGGAAGTTCAATTCCAAGGCGCTGATCTTTTAAAAATTTGCAAGACATATGCATCTCTCCCCTTCCTCACTCATACCATAATAATATTAAAAATATCCTCGATTTCTGTTGGTTGAATGAATATAGTATAACATTGAAGGCTTATGTTTTCAGTATTTTACAGGGAGGCACTGTGATTTCACACGTCTATATTAATGTTAGAAACCGGTTTGTATATGGGATTGTTTTAAAGACAAAAAATAAATTTTTATGCTTTTTTATGAATAAGTATTGCAAAATGTCATAACCCTTGTTAAAGTAATTAATAACAACGAAACATACATTACTTATTGTTTAGAGGGTGAGGCAAAGGCCTCTCATATTTTTGCAAAACAATGTATAAAAATAATAACTTCAGTATGAATATTCAATGTATGAAGGTGGAGGGAATTTATAAATGGCGAATAAAAAAGTAGTACTTGCATATTCCGGAGGGCTTGATACTTCCGTTGCAATTCAGTGGCTTAGCGATAATGGATACGATGTGGTAGCTGTAGGGTTAGACGTAGGAGAAGGCAAAGACCTTGAATTTGTAAAAGAAAAAGCACTGCAAGTTGGTGCAGTTCAATCATATACGATTGATGCTAAAAAAGAGTTTGCAGAAGAGTTTGTTCTACCGGCTATGCAGGCTCATACTCTTTATGAACAAAAATATCCGCTCGTATCTGCTCTTTCAAGACCGCTCATTTCGAAAAAACTTGTTGAAATTGCTGAACAAACAAACGCGGATGCTGTCGCACATGGCTGCACGGGTAAAGGGAATGACCAAGTTCGTTTTGAAGTATCCATTCAAGCTTTAAACCCTGATCTCGAAGTACTTGCACCAGTAAGAGAGTGGGGCTGGTCCAGAGATGAAGAAATTGAGTATGCGAAAAAGCATGAGATTCCAATTCCGATCGATCTTGACAATCCTTACTCCGTAGACCAAAACCTCTGGGGCAGAAGTAACGAGTGCGGTGTTCTTGAAGATCCATGGGCTACTCCTCCTGAAGGAGCATATGAGCTTACTAATCCGATTGAAAAAACACCGGACGCGGCAGATATTATTGAAATTGAATTTAAACAAGGAAAACCTGTTGCATTAAATGGTACGGCTTACGAACTCGACGAATTAATTTTGGAGCTTAATGCTGTTGCCGGAAAGCACGGAATTGGCAGAATCGATCACGTAGAAAATAGAATGGTTGGTATTAAATCAAGAGAGGTATACGAATGCCCGGGTGCTATGACATTAATTAAAGCACATAAAGAACTAGAAGACCTCACTCTTCCAAAAGAGGTAGCTCATTTCAAACCAGTAGTAGAGAAAAAGCTGTCTGAAGTGATCTATGAAGGGCTATGGTTCTCCCAAATTAGAAATGCACTCGAAGCGTTTTTACAAGAAACACAGCAAAATGTAACTGGTCTTGTCAGAGTGAAACTGTTCAAAGGAAATGCAATCGTAGAAGGAAGAAAATCAGACCTTTCTCTCTACAATGAAAAGCTTGCAACGTATACACCTGAGGATGAATTCAATCAAAATGCAGCAGTTGGCTTTATCGAACTATGGGGACTGCCGACAAAAGTACACAGCATGGTAAACAAGAAAGGTGTAAACGTATGACAAAGCTATGGGGCGGAAGATTTACTAAAAGCGCGGAAGAATGGGTGGATGCCTTTGGGGCATCCATCCCTTTTGATAAAGAGCTGGTAGAAGAAGACATTACAGGAAGCCTGGCACATGTTAAAATGCTGGCTGCCTGCGATATTATTACAGATGAAGAAGCAAAAACAATTACACAAGGGTTAAAAACACTTTTAGAAAAAGCAGACAAGAACGAACTGGAATACTCTGTTCAAAATGAAGATATTCATTTAAATATCGAAAAGTTTTTAACGGATGAAATCGGTCCGGTTGGAGGAAAGCTGCACACAGGCCGCAGCAGAAATGATCAAGTTGCTACCGATATGCATCTTTATTTAAGGAAGCATACGAATGAAATAATGGAACTTGTTAAACAAATGCAAGAAGCGCTGCTTGGACAAGCAGAACAACATGTTGAAACAATTATTCCTGGTTATACGCACTTGCAGCGGGCTCAGCCTGTTTCATTTGCTCATCACTTAATGGCATATTTCTGGATGCTAGAACGTGATTATACTAGGCTCGAAGATAGTTTGAAACGGCTGAATATTTCCCCGCTCGGTGCCGGCGCACTTGCTGGGACAACTTTTCCAATAGACCGCCATTATACAGCAGAGCTGTTGGAATTTGACGGCATTTATGAGAACAGCCTTGATGCGGTAAGTGACCGTGATTTTATTCTAGAATTTATGAGTGCATCTTCTATGATCATGATGCATCTTTCTCGTCTTGCTGAAGAATTTATTCTATGGTCGAGTCAGGAATTTCAATTTATCGAGCTAGACGACACATTTGCGACCGGAAGCAGTATCATGCCGCAAAAGAAAAACCCTGATATGGCTGAATTAATTCGCGGAAAAATAGGACGGGTCTATGGTAATTTGTTTTCTCTTTTAACATTGCTAAAAGGACTGCCTTTAGCCTACAACAAAGATATGCAAGAAGACAAAGAGGGTATGTTTGATACCGTCACAACCGTAAAAGGGTCTGTGAAAATATTTACCGGCATGATTGAAACGATGAAAGTGAATAAAGGTGTAATGGAAAAGGAAACCCATTCCGATTTCTCCAATGCAACAGAGCTTGCTGATTATTTAGCATCAAAAGGTATGCCGTTTAGAGAAGCGCATGAAGTAGTTGGTAAGTTGGTACTGTTGTGTATACAAAAGGATATTTATCTGCTTGATTTATCTATGAAAGACTACAAACAAGCAAGCGATCTTTTTGAAGAAGATATCTATGAAGTGCTTAAGCCTTCCACGGTAGTGAAAAGAAGAAACAGTGCTGGCGGAACAGGATTTGCACAAGTGAAAAAAGCCATTGAGTTAGGACAGGAAAAAGTAAAACAAAAGTAAGACTTTAGAAAAACTTCCAAGTTAGAATAGCAGAAGTTAGTTTTACTTATATCTTTGATCCTTTAACAAAGTTTAACAAAGTATAAAAAAAAGAGCAGTAAGGAGCTATCGCTTCCATGTCTGCTCTTTTTTATTTGAAATAGTAATATAAGCATCAGCCGTAAAGTTCTAATGTTTCTTAGTCTTGTCGTTAAGAACGCACAATCATAACGTCACATTTAGCTTGTCTTGCAATAGCTTCGGAAACACTTCCAATCAACATACGTTCTACTGCATTTAACCCAGTAGCCCCTGTAATGATTAAATCCGTTTCATAACGCTTAGCAATATCTTTAGGAATTTTAACTTTAGGTGAACCAAAATCTATAACAGTAGTAACTTCTTCAACCCCAGCTTGATTAGCTTCCCCCTTGTATTGATCGAGAAGTTCTTGCCCGTATTTTTCTGCTCGCGATACGATCGTTCTGTCGTATTGTTCAATTGTAGCAAATGTACGGGTATCGATGATGTGAGCAATTACCAATTTGGCATTATTTTCACCAGCAATGTCGGCCGCTTTTTTGAAAGCACGCTTTGCCTCATTCGATCCATCTACTGCAACAAGAATATTGTGATACTTTGGCATTTTCCATACCCCCCTGTAAAATACTGCTCTTTCCATTATTATTATATCATGAAAAGGTATACATTAGATGTATTGTACGTCACAAAATAGGTGTAAAAAATGAGCGAATGCGGCATGTTCTTTTTAATATTTTTCCCTAATGTGTGCTTGGACAAACATTTAATATTTTTTACGAGAGCAACTTTTCGTAGTAAGATGGAAGTAACAGAAAAATTCGGCTGGCCGCCTTAAGAAAGTGAAAGCGCCCTGAACAACTTAAGATAAAGGGACTTCTACTAAATACACACATGAATATCGAAATTTGTTCATACTGTACCGACTTTATTTTTTATACTTGAAAATTATTAGAGCTGTATATTTCTTTCTTATCGTTGAAGGAGGAGCTTTCATGCGTCATGCACTTGTTACAGCAGGAACAAAAGGATTAGGAAAAAAAGTATCCGAACGTTTTTTACATAAAGGATATTCCATAACAGTAAGTTATCGAAACGATCTTGCGGCAATGAAAAAAATGAAAGAAGAATGGCTGGATGCTGAAGATCGCATTCAATTTGTGCAAGCAGATGTCACTAAGCCAGAAGATATAAAAAAACTGACAGCAAAAGCCCATAGCACATTCGGGAGAATCGATATTCTTGTTAATAATGCCGGCCCTTATATTTTTGAAAGAAAAAAGCTAATGGATTATACCGCAAATGAATGGAATGAAATGGTGAATGGCAATTTATCATCGATGTTCTACTTGTTTCAGGAAGTCATTCCACTAATGAGAGCGCAGCAATTTGGCAGAATTGTTACATATGGTTTTCAAGGCGCACAGGAAGCTCCGGCATGGATTTACCGATCAGCCTATGCTGCAGCTAAAACAGGATTGGTATCTTTAACAAAAACGGTTTCCATTGAAGAAGCAGAACATGGAATAACCGTTAACATGGTATGCCCGGGGGTTATTACAGAAGACTACAAAGAATCTTCTATCCAAGCTGCCAAGACCGTACGGGATAAAAATACACCTGTAGGACGTCCGGCAGCCGGAGAAGATATTGCAAGAACGATTACTTTTTTATGTGAAGAAGACTCCGATATGATTACTGGCTCTGTTATTGAAGTTACTGGCGGTGTAGACGTATTGCATAAACGACGATAAATCATGAATAAAATATCCTAATAATTGGCACCTTACATATGAGGTGATGACGGTGAAGATATCTCTTACTTTTTTCGTTGTAATGCTAAGCCTACCTTTATCCGTTCAGATGGCTGAAGCCCAAGCACTAAGTGAAATTTTTCTCTTTAAAGCTACAGCCGAAACAGAAGACGGTGTTTATCATTGGGAATATAATAGTCCAAATGATTTTGAATACCATATGGAAGGGCGAGCTTTTCACGGAGAAGAGGCAAAAGATAAAGTGGAATCTGTTTATCAGACTGCAAACTTAAACAAAGATGTTACGGATAAGGAATTGGCTGAAGCATTTAAAAACAGCGGATGTGAAGGACTAACTCGTTTAGATGTAAGATGGCAGGATGAGAACGGAGATTTATATACATGGTTATGGCAGGAGGAAAAAGAATAACAAGATGATGAAGCCGAGGAGTACTAATACTTCTGGGCTTTTTCTTTCTATGTGAAATCTACATGAAAATGGATAGGAAAGGGTATAAAAGGAATAACAATAGAAGAGGGAAGGAGAATGAGATATGAAGATTGGAGTGCCAAAGGAGGTTAAAAATAACGAAAACCGAGTAGCACTTACACCAGGAGGCGTTCTGCAGTTCAAAGAACAACATCATGAGGTATATGTTGAAAAAGGAGCAGGATCAGGCTCTGGTTTTACTGATATAGAATTTGAATCGGCGGGAGCGATAATGGTTGACACACCTCGGGAAGCATGGGCGCAAGATATGGTGGTTAAAGTTAAGGACCCCGTGCCCGAGGAGTATGTTTATTTTAGGGAAGGGTTGATATTGTTTACGTACTTGCACCTTGCACCTCTTCCAGATCTGACAAAAGCCCTTTTGGATAAAAAGGTGACCGCGATTGCTTATGAAACTGTTCAGCTCCCAGATGGTTCCCTGCCCTTGTTAACTCCCATGAGTGAAGTAGCCGGGAGAATGGCTGCTCAAATGGGAGCGCAGTTTTTAGAAAAAACGAAAGGCGGCAAAGGCATTCTATTATCAGGGGTGCCGGGGGTGAAACGGGGAAAAACTGCAGTCATTGGAGGAGGAACTGCTGGAACGAATGCAGCTAAAATTGCTTCAGGACTTGGAGCAGATGTGACGATTCTTGATGTAAATCCAGCGCGGCTGAGAGAACTGGATGATATATTCGGAAAAGATATTCATACGATGATCTCAAATCCAGTGACGGTTGCAGAGGCCGTAAAGGAGTCAGATCTTGTCATAGGAGCAGTCCTTATTCCAGGAGCAAAAGCACCAAAGCTCGTAACAGAAGAAATGGTAAAGAGCATGGATCCGGGCTCGGTACTTGTAGATGTGGCGATAGATCAGGGCGGTATATTTGAAACAACCGATCACATTACCACGCATGATAATCCTGTTTATACAAGACATGATGTTATTCATTACGCCGTTGCGAACATGCCGGGTGCTGTTCCGCGCACCTCCACTTTAGCTTTAACGAATGTTACTGTACCATATGCACTTGCGTTAGCCCGCAAAGGAGCTGAAACAGCATGCAAAGAAGATAACGCCTTATTTATGGGGGTAAACACTATCCACGGCCACCTTGTGTATAAAGCCATAGCTGATGCCCAAGATATCCCTTATACTAACTTACAAAATATGATATCTTAATTATTTGCGTTGTTGTTCTACAAATTTTTAAGTTTATTATAACGTAAGAAAAGGAAAAAGAAGATATGGATCGAAAAGTAGTAGAGGGACAGATGTAAAAAACATTCCCGTTAAGAAAAACAAAGGGAGGGCACAGAATGAAAGTAAGTTATCACGGACATTCCGTAGTTAACATTGAAACTAATGGAAAAAACATTTTAATTGACCCTTTTATCACAGGTAACGAATTATGTGACCTCGACGCGGACAAGGTGAAGCCGGATGTTATTTTATTGACGCACGGCCATAATGACCACGTAGGAGATACCGTCGAAATTGCCAAACGCAATCGTTCGCTCGTAGTAGCACCGTTTGAACTTGCTACTTATTTAGGGTGGAAAGGTGTAGAAACCCATCCGCTGCATATTGGCGGAGGGTATACCTTTGATTTTGGCCGTGTGAAATTGACGCAGGCTTTTCACGGCTCTTCTTACACAGAAGAAGAGAATGAAAAAATTGTCTATACTGGAATGCCTGCAGGGATTATCTTCGAAGCAGAAGGCAAGACAGTATATCACATGGGTGACACTGGTTTGTTTTCAGATATGAAGTTAATTGGCGAGCGCAACAATGTAGACTTATTGTTCGTTCCTATTGGAGATAACTTCACAATGGGACCAGAAGATGCCAAGCAAGCTGTTCAGTGGGTTGAACCGGGCTATACCGTACCGATACATTACAACACTTTCCCGCCGATTAAGCAGGATGCAGAGGCGTTTGTAGAAGCAATATCGCCTATCAAAGGGAAAGCACTGAAAGCAGGAGAATTCATCGACTTATAACAATAAATTGATAATGGAGTGCTGTTCCAAAGTTATTTAATATGACTTGGAACAGCTTTTTTATTTTATTATTTTTCTAGTGTATCCGTTCACAAAGTAACAGCGTTTACAACATTGATTTCACAGGAAAAAATATAGTTGAACAAACATTCATTCTTGCTATGGTGAAAACGGGAAAGTATAATGGGATATAATACAGAAATTTAATTGTAATGGTACAGGTCATATGCAGTGAGGTGAAAGGCATGGCAACAAAACATGAACAAATTCTTCAATACATTACAGAACTTGGAGTTGGAGAAAAAATTTCGGTACGGCGAATTGCAAAAGCACTGCAAGTTAGTGAAGGAACAGCTTATCGTGCCATAAAAGAAGCAGAAAACCAGGGACTAGTTAGTACGATAGAACGTGTAGGGACGATTCGTATAGAAAAGAAGCAAAAAGATAACATTGAAAAGCTAACATATGCTGAAGTGGTTAACATCGTAGAAGGACAAGTTCTTGGAGGCAGGAATGGCCTGCATAAAACATTAAACCGCTTTGTTATCGGAGCAATGAAACTAGAAGCAATGATGCGTTATGTAGAAGCAGGAAATCTATTAATCGTCGGCAACCGGTACCAAGTACACAAGCTTGCACTTGAAGCCGGGGCTGCGGTTCTCATTACTGGCGGTTTTGATACGAACGAAAATGTTATTGCTTTAGCGGATGAACTGGAGCTTCCTGTTATTACGACAAGTTATGACACATTTACGGTAGCCACTATGATTAACAGAGCTATTTATGACCAGCTGATTAAAAAGGAAATCGTTCTCGTTAATGACATTTTAATTCCTCTGCAGGATACGTATTTTATGACGACAGATAATACAGTTAATAAGTGGCACCAAATGAATCAGCGTACGGGCCACAGCCGCTATCCGGTAATAGATCCGGAAATGAAAGTGCAAGGAATGATAGCTGCAAAAGACGTTCTGGGAGCGCAAATGCAAACACCAATTGAAAAAGTAATGACTAAAAACCCTATTACTGTGAACGAACGGACATCGGTTGCTTCGGTAGCCCATGTCATGGTATGGGAAGGAATAGAATTACTTCCTGTTATAGACGAGCAGCGCCATCTTCTCGGTGTAATCAGTCGGCAGGATGTGTTAAAAGCATTGCAAATGACACAGCGCCAGCCCCATGTCGGGGAAACACTTGATGATTTAGTTACAGGTCGTTTTCATGAAATGAGAGCAGGTTCGGAGTACAACTATCAATGTGAAGTGACTCCTCAAATGACAAATCAACTTGGAATGATTTCATATGGTGTTCTCACTACGTTAGTAACAGAAACCGGAAGCAGGTTGTTGAAACAATACAAACGAGGAGACCTTGTCGTCGAAAACATCACGCTTTATTTCATAAAACCAGTTCAAATAGAAAGTACAATAGACATGAAAGGAAAGCTGCTTGAAGTCGGCCGTAAGCACGGAAAAGTGGACGTGGAACTCTATCATGAAGGAGAGATCGTCGGAAAAGCATTACTGATGGCCCAGCTGCTTGATCGTTAAATAAAAGAAGACTTGACCGTTTAATATATGAACCGGAAAGTAATGGAACGTTCCATTATACTTAAAGAAAAAACCATCCCTTTACTTGTGTTTTTGGGACGGCTTAAATTAGGATATTATGCGTTTATACGCTGTTCTTCTGCTTCCTTTATGGCATAAGGCAAATACAATTTGTAAGCGCGGTATCCAAGAATAATATTAGCTGCGCCAAGAACTAAAAAAATAGAGCCTATAATCGTATCTACAGTACCACGGCTTGTATATAATAAGTTAGCTCCAAAACCTGCCATAAAAGCACCGAGACTTATGTTAGCTTTTGTTTGAATCCATCTTTTTTCAGCGGGAGCCTGTGAACGAATTGATTTTATTTTGTAAAAAGCATACATGGCAAGTCCTACAACAAGTATGATAATAAAAATTTGCGTCATGTTTTCCTCCTGGGAAGTGTATTAATAAATTGCTTATTTTATTGTACTTGGAAAAGAATATAGAAGCAAATACTATAAAAATCTAAGTTCATGAACTATATTAGAAAGGAAGGTAAGATGAAACAAAAAATTATTGAAGCGATCGAAGCCTTTCAAACCATTTATATATACCGTCATGAAAAGCCTGATCCTGACGCGATTGGTTCGCAAGCTGGTCTTGGGGCTTTGATTCAAACCAATTATCCAAATAAAAAAGTAGTATTAATGGGAGAAGAAGAGGAATCTCTTTCTTTTTTAGCCCAAATGTCTGCAAATGTGGAACAGCAAAACGATATAGAAAGCAGTTTGGTCATTATATGTGACACAGCCAATACCGAGCGTATTGACGGAGAAGGCTGGGAGCGAGGAAAAACAACAATTAAAATTGATCATCATCCAGAGGTAGAATCGTATGGGGATCTGATGTGGGTAAAAACCGAGGCCAGTTCTACGTGTGAAATGATGATAGAATTAGTATTAGAAGGGAAAAAATCTCATAACTGGGAGCTGCCGAAAGAAGCAGCCAGACTCTTGTATGCCGGAATTATCGGTGATACAGGACGATTTCAATTCTCTAATACAACACCGCAGACATTGCGGCTTGCTGCAGAAGTATTGGAGTATGATTTTAATACAACAGAACTGTTTACCCGTTTCTATGAGAATCAAGAAAAGCTTGTTCGTTTCAAGGGCAGCGTGCTGCAAGAATTTGAGATGACCGAACACGGACTGGGCATTATGTATATAACGAAAAAGATGCTAGATGAATATGAGATTACCGTCAATGAATCTTCTGCTGTGATTAATTCTTTTTCCGACACAGCAGGGTTAAAAGCTTGGGTATTTTTTGTGGAAGATGAAGAAAATAACAATTACAGGGTAAGACTTCGTTCAAAAGGTCCAGTGATTAATGAAGTGGCCGCCAATCATAATGGCGGTGGTCATCCTATGGCAGCCGGAGCAAAAGCCCAAAATAAAAAAGAAACAGAAGATATTATCGAGGAGCTTGAAGCCCTTTGTGAAAGTTACTAGTAAAATTCGGCTTGCTTGCCGCCAATATTACCTATACTTTTTAACAGTGCAACAAGCTCCGGAATGTCATAAACACAGTCCGGAGCTTGTTTGGTCAACTGGAGAGACTTACTTACTCTACTCTTTTTTGTTTGTTGGAATAAACCAGGAACCGAGGTCTGTCTTGTCTTCATATACATCAATGTCCTGCTTTTCGAGTTCTTTTCTAATCATAGCGGTTACTTCATGCGACTCAGCGAAAGCAGAGTACCCTGCCTTAATTTTTTCTACTTTTTGAAGAGCCATTTCTTTCCGGTTCATTACCATCTCTTTTCCTGTCAAATCCATCACGAGCACCTCCTCAAAAGTAAATGGCTTGTATGAAGAAGGATTGCCTTAATATAAAAAGCGGTATACTTTTTTTATATTATACCGGATTTTTTTTGCTTTGTATTGTTTGATTATAAAAAATTCAAAAAATAGTTATTTGATTAAGAACCTCTCAGGTTGATTTTTATATGAAGCTCTAAGCTCGTATAGATATACATTTCTTCTATATGAAGCTGGTATTCATTGTCCCCAACCTTATATGTTTTATTTTCTATTGCTTTTTTAATAAGTTCTTTTCCTTCTACGACGCTTTCAATGTTTTTATTTTTAAGAAATTTTACTTCATCATCTACTTGTTGTTTTAGTTCATATAGGGCTAATTCGTTTAAGCGGAGTTTTTGTTCATTTGTAAAATTGATATTAGTTTCTTGAATGGTTAGCTTTTTTTCATTTTCTTCATTTCGTTTTTTTTCCTCGCTTCGTAATATATCTATCTGCTCTTTCTGGTTTTCAATTTGAATGCGTTGTTTATTGATTTCGATCACAAGTTCTTCATGGACTGCACCAAATTGAAAAAGAAAAAAAGCCCAGCCGCCGAGTGCTCCCATCATTATGCCGGCAAAAAATCGCTGCCAGCCTGGACGTCGGTAATAAGGCGGTATTCTCATGGAGTGATTTGCTCCTGGGTGATCCATTGTATAAGAAGTGTTCCTGTATTGGCTCCTCCCAATGCAGCACAAATCATAGCAAGTGTTTTAAAAATATCAGCATGAGTACCGGACAAAAGACCGCGTTCAAGAGAAGTGATGGCATCAAAGGTTCCTCCAATAGCAGCAACGAGCGCCCAAATTTTTAAGCTGGCAGCCAGGTCGTGGATGGTAGACAACGGGGGTTTTCCAATTAATAAAGCGCCCATGCCGCCTATAATGGAGCCGCCTATAATGACACCAAATGCTACAAAAAAGTCCATAATCAATGTTCCTGCGAATTCTCGACTTATCACTGAGGTTCCCCCCTTTATCATTTCTTAACAAGGACAACTTTTTCTCTTATTAAATATAAGAAAAGAAGGGGTGTTATATGCTTGTTTTCCTTGGAAAAGCTATTCATACTTATAAGAAAGGCGTAAAACCGGATAAAGAACGCAGAAGTACAAAAAGGAGATCCTGCTATGGAGTTTGTTCATTTACATACACATACGGAATACAGCTTGCTTGAAAGTACAGCGAGAATTCGTACTCTTGTTAACAAAGCAGCTGACGATAACATGTCTGCTCTTGCTATTACAGATAAAAATAATATGCACGGTGTCATTCCTTTTTATAAACAATGTATAGAAAAAGAAATAAAACCGATTATCGGGCTGGAATTATGGATGACTGGTTTAGAATTAGAGGGGGATTATCCAATCATTCTCCTTGCTGAAAATAATGAAGGGTACCGCGCTTTGCTGAAGCTGTCTACCATCAAACAAACAGAGGGCTATATCCATTTCCAAACGGCTGCAGAACGGATAAAAGACTGTTTTATTCTGCTTCCGTACGCAGATAGTGAAGTCGCTGAGTTGATTCGTCAAGACGAGCAAAATAAGGCAGCAGAGGTGTTAGAGCGTTACATCAAAGCTCTTGATAAAGGACGAGTATATTTGGAGAAACAGCCTGTGCATGGCGAAAGTAATGTATGGAACGTATGGGAGCAATTATCCTTACAATCAAATGTCCCGTTTGCAGCGGGAAATAATATTCACATGGCGGACGAAGAAGAAAAAGAAGGGCTCTATGCGCTGAAAGCTATTGCAGAAGGGACAGCAATAAAAAACATAAAAGCCCGTTCGGACTATCTGTCTGGCCATTTTCTATATACGGATGAAATAACAGAAGCCTTCGGTGGTGAAAAAGGTTCTTTATTAAAAACGGCTGAAATTGCAGCCAAATGCAATGTGAAGATAGATTTTGAACAAACATTGCTGCCTAAATTCCCGCTTCCTACAGGCCATTCGGCAAAACAAGAATTAAGAAGGCTTTGTGATGAAGGAGCAGCGTACCGTTATAATGAAATCACAGACAAAATAACAGAACGTTTGGATTATGAGCTGCAAGTTATTGACCGTATGGGGTTCAATGATTATTTTTTAATTGTTGCTGATTTGGTAAGATATGCCCGTAATCAAGGAATGCTGGTAGGGCCAGGAAGGGGGTCTGCTGCAGGATCATTAGTATCTTATGTGCTGGAAATTACGGATGTAGATCCTTTAGAACATGATTTATTATTTGAGCGTTTTTTAAATCCTGAGCGGGTAACAATGCCTGACATTGACATTGATTTTCCAGATTACCGGCGCGATGAAGTCATTAAATATGTAGTAGAAAAGTATGGAAAACAGCGGGTTGCTCAAATCGTCACATTCGGTACTTTTGGGGCGCGTGCATCAATAAGAGATGCTGGGAGAATTATGGAAGCGCCTCAAGCCTTAATTGACCGTATGGCTTCTTTTATCCCTCAAGAGCCGGGGATGACATTAAAAAAAGCGTACAAAGCAGATGTATCGTTACAAGAATTAATTCAAAGGGAACCGCAGGCTGCTTCGATACTTAAGCTGGCTTCAAAAATCGAAGGCCTTCCTCGGCATACATCGGTTCATGCTGCTGGTGTAGTGATGAGTGAAGACCTTTTAACAGAGCATGTGCCGCTTATGCATAAAGGCGATGACTTTCTGCTCACCCAATATCCAATGGATCATCTAGAAGAAATAGGATTGTTAAAGATGGATTTTCTTGGTTTAAAAAATTTAAGTCTGCTTGAGCGAATTACGCGGACTATTAAAAAACAGGAAGGGACAACCATTTATTTACGAGATCTTCCTGCTGATGATTCTAAAACGTATGCTATGCTGGCAGAAGGTGATACGACCGGCGTATTTCAATTGGAGTCCACAGGCATGAGGCAGGCTCTTCAGCAGATTAAACCAACAGCATTTGAAGATATTGCTGCTGTAAATGCCCTTTACAGACCGGGACCAATGGAGAATATCCCTGTCTATGCAAAAAGAAAACATGGCCATTCTGCTCCGGACTATCCTCATGACAGAATAAAACACATCTTAGCTCCGACATATGGAGTAATTGTGTATCAAGAACAGATCATGCAAATTGCTTCTGAAATGGCCGGGTATTCTTTTGGTGAAGCCGATTTACTTCGCCGAGCTGTTAGTAAAAAAAATAGAAAGATTTTAGAAACAGAGCGTGACCGATTTGTAACTGGTGCAGAAAAGACGGGATGTACGCCATCCGAAGCTTCTAAAGTATACGATTTGATCGTGCGATTTGCCGATTATGGGTTCAATCGTTCTCATGCAGTAGCATACAGCTTTATTGCCTATCAGCTCGCTTATTTAAAGACTCACTATCCAGCTTATTTTTATGCTGCTTTATTAACGATGAATATGAACAATCCATCAAAAACAGCTGCCTATTTAAGAGAAGCGAAACAAAAGGGATTAACTGTTAATCCACCTTCTATTCACCGCAGTGAAGCAGGGTTTTATGCGGCAAGAAATCATATATATTTTGGGCTGCTTGCTATTAAACAAGTAAATATACATTTCGTACGTTCTATCTTGGAAGAGAGAAAGCATGGAGATTTTCAAGGTATGATTGATTTTATTGTTAGGATGGACCCAAAAGTGATAAATAGGAGAGCGCTGGAATCTTTAATAAAAGCTGGAGCCCTTGATGATTTTGCTAATAATCGTGCAGTTATGCTGGCATCTATTGAAAGAGCAATCGAATTTGCTGAATTTCAAAAAGATCTTGGCGGGCTCATTTCTGAAGGAGAATATGACTTTCGTTTCGTACAGACAAAACCATTCTCTGAAAATGAATGCTTTGAAGCAGAAAAAGAAGCTACTGGATTTTATTTAAGCGGCCATCCGCTCGACCGTTACCAAAAAATACTTGCACGATTTCAGCCGGTATCTTTATTTGACAGGCTTCCTGCTTCTCAACGAAAAGTATGGGCTGCAGGAATCGTAGAAGAAATGAAACAGGTAAGGACCAAAAATGGCCAGAGTATGGCATTTCTTACAATTACAGATGGAACCGGAGATATGGAGATTGTCATTTTCCCAAACATTTACCGAAAAATAAGAAAGATGCTGACAGAGCAGATTCCTATCTTAATTGGCGGCAGGCAGGACAGAAAAAGCAAGAAACAAAAACTGCTCGCTGATCATGTGCTTTATTTAGAAGATATACTGAAACAGTCAGATGATCTTTTGTTTTTAAAAATAGAAAAACAAAAAAATGAGAAAACAGCTGCAGAAAAAATAAAACAGATACTAGGCAAATATCCAGGCGGTGTACAAGTATGCCTTGTTTATGAACAAGAAAACAAAGTGATTAAATTAGCAGATAGATTTCGTACAGATGGCTCAACTCCATGCTTAGAGGAATTAAAACAAATATTGGGAGAAGAATTTGTTGTGTTAAAAAAGGCATAGAGGGTGAACATGTCTATCTCATCTGTTATAATAAGATAAGTTTTGCTGTGGTCAGTTCGTTTTAACCATACAATAAGAAAAGGCCGCACGGATCATGGAAGAAGGAGAGTGGAGATTTTGTCAACGACAAGAGAAGAAGCTTTGCATATTCACCGGGAGAACCAAGGAAAGCTGGAATCCAAATCAAAAGTTCCAGTAAGAAACGCTAAGGACTTAAGCCTTGCTTATTCCCCGGGAGTGGCTGAGCCTTGTAAAGCTATTTTCGATGACAAACAGAATGTTTTTGAGTATACAATGAAAGGAAACATGGTAGCTGTTGTTTCCGATGGTACAGCAGTATTGGGTCTAGGAAATATCGGCCCTGAAGCAGCGCTTCCTGTCATGGAAGGTAAAGCAGTTTTATTTAAGTCTTTTGCCGGAGTGGATGCGTTTCCTGTTTGCTTAGACACTACAGATGTTGATCGAATCGTGGAAACAGTAAAATTGATGCAGCCAACTTTTGGCGGGGTTAACCTAGAAGATATTGCTGCTCCAAATTGCTTTATTATTGAAGAAAGATTAAAAAAAGAAACAAATATTCCAGTCTTCCATGATGATCAGCACGGTACAGCTATCGTAACAGCTGCCGGTTTAATTAACGCATTAAAAGTAAACGGAAAATCTTTATCTGAAATTCGAATTGTGGTCAATGGGGCTGGTTCTGCAGGAATTGCTATTATAAAGTTATTGCAGCGTCTAGGCGTGCGTGATGTCATTTTATGTGACTCTAAAGGTGCTATTTATGACGGTAGAACATACGGCATGAATGATGTGAAGGCTGAGATTGCAAAAGTTACGAATAAAGACAGAGCCGAAGGTAAACTTGCTGATGTCATTAAAAACACTGATGTGTTTATTGGGGTATCCGTAGCAGGTGCATTAACGAAAGAAATGATACAAACGATGAATGATGATCCTATCATTTTTGCGATGGCAAATCCTGATCCGGAAATAATGCCTGAAGATGCAAAGGAAGCCGGAGCAAAAGTAATAGGAACAGGCCGCTCGGACTTTCCGAATCAAGTAAATAATGTCCTTGCTTTTCCTGGAATCTTCCGCGGGGCATTAGATGTTAATGCTACAATTATTAATGAAGAAATGAAAAAAGCAGCAGTTTATGCTATTGCGGATTTAATTGACCAAAAAGAACTAACACCAGACTATGTAATACCGGCTCCGTTTGATGGACGAGTTGCACCGGCTGTGGCCGCAGCCGTAGCCCGCACAGCCATGGAAACCGGGGTAGCACGTAAAGAGGTCAATCCCGAGGAAGTAGCGGAAAAGACAAGAAGGCTTTCTATTATTGATAAAGCATAACAAGGAAAAATCACGGTGAAACGTAAAAAAAAACGCTGCCTAATAGTGGGCAAAGAAATATGGCAGGTTGGTAGTTGAAGCAAGCTGTCGTCTGGACGGATTAGAGCGATCGTCATTAAGTCGGTCACTCCTCTGTTCGAGAAGTTGTAAGAGCAGTTTTATTTGGAAAGGCAATTTCATTTAACAAGCAGGCAATGCCTGCTTGTTAAAATCACTGCTCTTTTTTTCTAAGAGAAGTATTTTAAAAGAAAAAAAGTCGGGATCATTTGCACAAACAAGTATGAATATATGTACAGAAGCTGTTCACTTGCTTGTATACGTAATAGTAAAGAGGAAATACTGCATTTAGGACTATTGCAATCTGCCAAAAGAAGATTATCTTACAAAGAGATTGTGCTTTTCTTTACAACATTACCTTGAAAAAAGTGCCTTTTGACAAAGTATAAGTGAAACTACCACTTCCGCCATAAGGACTCGGCGGCAAGCCGAGTTTTTCTAATAAGATAAGAAAGTATAAAAAATTTTGCGCTTTTGATGTCTAGCTTCAGCGCCCAGCCTCTCGGAGGCCCAAGATGGTTTAAGGAACTTTTGCTAGATTCGCGAACATCGTGTTCCGGGCGCAAAAGTCAGCACATCCAGGGCAAGCCAGTTCGGCGTTCTCACACGACGTAAGGAAGTTAGCGCGAACGTCATTTAAAACGCTTTTCTTATTTAACATAGTACAGATAGTAAAGAAGGTGTCCTCGTGTTAAAGGATTTTTTCAATAAAAAAAGAAAATACGCGAAGATTCCATCAGAACGCCAGCAGCCAGTCAAAATGAATGATGGCGTCATGACAAAATGTCCAGAATGCAAATCCATTGTTTATACGAAAGAACTAAAAAAACATGATATGGTTTGCATCAGCTGCGGTCATCATCTGCCTATGACTGCTTATGAGCGAATCAACTCCTTAGTTGAAGAGGGGACGTTCGTTGAAATCAATACGGATATTACTTCTAGAGATCCTTTATCGTTTCCTGAGTATGAACAAAAACTTGAAAAAGACCGCCAAAAAACGAAATTGAATGAGGCGGTAGTTACAGGTGAAGGATATATAGAAGGATGTCCTGTTGTTATTGGTGTGATGGATCAAAGGTTTCGCATGGGAAGCATGGGTTCTGCTGTAGGAGAAAAAATCACCCGTGCCATCGAACAAGCGTTATCAAAACAACGTCCTTTTATTATGTTTTCTGCTTCAGGAGGAGCGCGTATGCAAGAGGGTGTACTCAGCCTAATGCAAATGGCAAAAACAAGTGCTGCCCTAAAAAGGCTTGATGAAGCAGGTTTATTATTTGTATCCGTTATGACGCATCCTACCACAGGAGGAGTATCAGCAAGTTTTGCTTCTCTTGGTGATTACAATTTGGCCGAACCGGCAGCACTGATCGGTTTTGCGGGACGCAGAATTATCGAACAAACCATTCGTCAAGAATTACCGGAAGATTTTCAAACAGCTGAGTTTTTATTAAAGCATGGACAACTCGATAAGGTTGTACCTAGACAAGAGATGAAAGAAACGTTAAGCTCAATTTTAGATATACATGGTTACAAAGAGAAGTAAGGAGGTGACAAGCATTGCATAGTTATTTACCCTTTGAAAAGCCTGTAATTGAACTTCGTGAAAAGATAAATGAATTAAAATCTTTTACAGAAGAAAAAGACATAGACTTGAGCGGTGAAATTACTAATTTAGAAGATCGCCTCAAGCAGCTAGAAGACGATATATACGGGAATCTCACGCCGTGGCAGCGTGTTCAAATTGCCAGGCATGGGGAGCGTCCCACAACATTTGACTATATTAATCAACTGTTCACCGACTTTCTAGAACTTCATGGGGACCGGCTTTACGGAGATGACGAAGCGATTGTCGGCGGAATTGCAAAATATAAAGGACAACCAGTAACCGTGATCGGCCACCAGCGCGGAAAAGATACAAAGGAAAACATCCGGCGCAATTTCGGCATGCCGCATCCAGAAGGGTATAGAAAAGCATTGCGGTTGATGAAACAAGCTGAGAAATTTTCTAGGCCTGTAATATGTTTCATTGATACAAAGGGAGCATACCCTGGGAAAGCAGCAGAAGAACGCGGACAAAGCGAAGCAATTGCACGTAATTTGTTAGAAATGGCAGGGCTGCGTGTGCCTATTATAAGCATTGTGATCGGAGAAGGGGGAAGCGGAGGTGCTTTAGCGCTAGGAGTCGGCAACCAAATCCATATGCTTGAAAACTCAACCTATTCTGTTATATCCCCTGAAGGTGCTGCTGCCTTGCTATGGAAAGATGCAAGCTATGCCAAACAAGCAGCACAAACGATGCGCATCACTGCCCCGGACTTAAAAGAATTAGGTATTATTGATGAAATGATAAAAGAGGTAAAAGGCGGGGCTCATAAAAATTTGGAAAAACAGGCTTCCTATATGGATGACGTTTTAGAGCGTTCCTTACATAATCTCTGTCAAAGAACTGCTGACGAATTAATCGCAGAACGTTACGAAAAATACAAACAGATCGGCGAAGTAACCGGTGAAAGCGTTGTCACTGGTGAACGAGAGAATTAGTGCTTTCTGAGTGTGTCGGAAAGCATTTTTTCTTTGTAATTTAGGAAAGTTTAACTTTCCTAAAGGATCAAAGTATATTGCCATAAGGATTCAGCGGCCAGCCGAGTTTTTCTAATAATAGTGTTTTTAATTGTAAGAAAATTTCACATTGGACGGAAATAAGATAAAGAAGTTTTCTAACATATGGTCTGTTTTATATACTTTACAAAATTTTAACTTTGTTAAAGGAACAAAGTATAAGTGAAACTGACTTCCGCCATAAGGACCCGGCGGTAAGCCGAGTTTATCTAATAATATAGGAATGTATAAAATTTTGCGCTCTGATGTCTAGCTTCAGCGCCCAGCCTCTCGGAGGCCCGAGATGGTTTAAGGAACTTTTGCTAGATTCGCAATATGAAGGATCTTCTGCTAAGATCGCGAACGTCCTGTTCCGGGCGCAGAAGACAGCCTATCCAGGACAAGCCAGTTCGGCGTTCTCACAGGACGTGAGGAACTTAGCCGAACGTCATTTAAAACAGGGGCGCTTTCGCTTTTCTTAATTGCTTTTATTATTTTTTGCAAACCTAATTTTGAAAATGGTTTAATGTAATGAGTTAAAAATAGATCTTTACTATGAAATAAGGAGTGAATATAACATGAAAAAAATTGGAGTACTGACAAGCGGGGGCGACTCTCCAGGGATGAATGCAGCAATCCGGGCGGTAGTCCGTAAAGCTATTTATCATGGAGTGGAAGTATATGGTGTGAAATACGGCTATGCAGGTTTAATCAATAACGAAATTGATAAGCTGGAAATTGGAGATGTTGGTGATATTATTCACAAGGGCGGCACGAAATTATATACAGCTCGCTGTGAGGAGTTTAAAACCCCTGAAGGAAGGCAGAAAGCAATAGAAAATTTAAATGCATTAGGCATTCAAGGACTAGTAGTAATAGGAGGAGACGGATCTTTCCGAGGAGCAGAAAAACTAACAGAGCTTGGTTATCCTACCATTGGTGTTCCAGGAACAATCGATAATGATATCCCAGGAACGGACTATACTATAGGTTTTGATACGGCGCTTAATACAGTCATTGATGCAATTGACAAAATACGTGACACTGCTACCTCTCATGAGCGGACTTACGTGATTGAAGTCATGGGAAGAAACGCCGGAGATATTGCACTTTGGTCAGGTTTAGCAGACGGAGCAGAAACAATCCTTATTCCAGAAGAAGAACACCATATGGAAGATATTGTCGGCAGGTTAAGAAGAGGACATGAACGGGGGAAAAAGCACAGTATCATCATTGTTGCAGAAGGTGTTGGCAGCGGCCCTGAGTTTAGTCAGAGAATTAAAGAAGAAACCAATTTAGAAACACGCGTCACCGTGCTAGGTCATATTCAGCGCGGCGGATCTCCTACTGCATATGACCGCGTACTTGCAAGCCGTCTTGGAGCAAATGCGGTTGAACTTTTATTAAATGGAGAGCAAGGTTGTATGGTTGGTATAAGAAACAATAAAGTGGTTCATAAAAACATTTCAGAGGCACTTTCTGAAACTCATGAAATTGATAGAGATATGTATCGTCTCTCTCAAGAACTTTCTATATAATCCTAGTACGAAATACAAGTTATGATACAATAATCTAGGGAAAACTGAAGAGGAGGACAATGATGAGAAAAACAAAAATTGTATGTACGATTGGACCAGCGAGTGAATCTCCTGCAATGTTAAAGAGTTTAATGCAAGCTGGTATGAATGTTGCTCGCCTTAATTTTTCGCATGGAGATTTTGATGAACACAAAGCACGTATTGATACTATACGAGAAACGGCAAAAGAATTAGGGGAAAACGTTGCTATCCTTCTTGATACAAAAGGCCCGGAAATAAGAACTCAAACGATGAAAAACGGAGCAATTAACCTTGAAAGAGGCCAGGAATTAATTATAGCTGCTGAAGAAGTAGAAGGGACCCCTGAAAAAATATCTGTGACGTATCCCGGTCTTGCCGATGATTTAGAAGCAGGAAAGAAAATTCTTTTAGATGATGGTTTAATTGAACTAGAAGTTCTTGAGATTATTGGTAAAGATGTGAAAACGAAGGTATTGAACAGCGGAGAACTTAAAAATAAAAAAGGAGTTAATTTGCCCAATGTCAAAGTAAATCTTCCAGGTATTACGGAAAAAGATGCTGCAGATATTGAGTTTGGTATTGAGCAGGAAGTCGACTTTATTGCGGCTTCTTTTGTGAGGCGTACCTCTGATGTTTTAGAAATTAGAGAGCTCCTTGAAAAACATGAGGCAGAAGACATTCAAATCATACCAAAAATAGAAAACCAGGAAGGTATTGAGAACATAGATGAAATTTTAGAAGTATCGGACGGCTTAATGGTAGCACGGGGAGATCTCGGGGTGGAAATTCCGCCGGAAGAAGTTCCACTCGCCCAGAAAAACTTGATAAAGAAATGCAACACATTAGCAAAACCGGTCATCACAGCTACACAAATGCTTGATTCGATGCAGCGCAATCCGCGTCCGACAAGAGCAGAAGCAAGCGATGTAGCTAATGCCATTTTTGATGGTACGGATGCCATTATGCTTTCAGGGGAAACAGCTGCTGGGGATTATCCTGTTGAAGCGGTACAGACAATGAGTAATATTGCTATGAAAGCTGAATCTGCCTTAAAATATGAAAACATCTTAAGCCAGCGCACAAAGGAAAGCAGCAGATCCATTACGAACTCTATTAGTCAATCTGTTTCTCATACTGCTTATAACTTAGATGCAGCAGCTATTCTAACAGCAACAGAAAGCGGGTATACTGCAAAAATTGTATCTAAATACCGTCCCGAATCTCCAATTGTTGCTGTAACGAGCGACGAAAAGGTATTGCGCAAGCTTTCTCTCGTTTGGGGGGTAACTCCGCTTCTTGGGAAACCAGCAAAGACGACTGACGAGATGCTTGACAGCACGGTTAGAGAATCATTAAAAGCAGGACTGGTCAGCCATGGCGATCTAGTGGTGATTACTGCTGGTGTACCTGTTGGTGAAACAGGAACCACCAACATTATGAAAGTACACGTCCTCGGTGAAATCATTGGTAAAGGGCAGGGAATCGGCCGCAAAACAGCTTCCGGCAGAGTGGTTATTGCTCGTTCTGCAAGTGAAGCAAATGAAAAAATGGAAGAAGGCAAAATTTTAGTTACTTACAGCACGGATAAAGATATGATTCCAGCCTTTGAAAAAGCAGCTGCTGTCATTACAGAAGAAGGTGGATTAACCTCTCATGCTGCCGTAGTAGGGTTGAATTTGGGGATACCAGTAATAGTAGGAGTGAAAGAAGCGATAGATTTGTTTGAAGATGGAGAAGAAATAACGGTGGATGGTTCTCGCGGCGATCTTTACCGCGGACACGCAAGCGTACTATAAAAAGACGAAAGGAGCTGTTCCGATTTGATCGGAGCAGCTTTTGTCTAACCGATCCAAAAGGGAGGAACAATTCGTGGGTAAATGGTTTGTGCTGCTTTTAATAATAG
Source organism: Alteribacillus bidgolensis (assembly GCF_002886255.1). NCBI lineage: Bacteria > Bacillati > Bacillota > Bacilli > Caryophanales > Bacillaceae > Alteribacillus > Alteribacillus bidgolensis. The sequence continues at coordinate 2,069,901 of NZ_KZ614149.1, read as the reverse complement.
TTCCTGCTTTAGAAATTGGTTTGTTGGTGCTTTCTGGAAATGCAATAGGGGTTTGGCCGACCATACTTCTTATTATTTTAACGGGAATATTAGGAGCATGGCTGGCGAAGAAAGAAGGATTGAATACAATTAGAACTGCTCAGCTGCAAATGCAAAACGGGGAAGTTCCAGGCAAACTTGTTTTAGACGGCATTTGTATTCTGGTTGGAGGGGCTGTTTTACTAACACCAGGATTTATCACTGATGCTGTTGGTTTTTTTCTTCTCATCCCTTATACGAGAGCGATCATAAAAGCACTATTAGAAAGAATTTTTGCTAAACTGATTCAAAACGGCAGCATTATTTATTTTCAGAAGAAGTAACTGGTAAGTCTGTTGTTACATGACAGACTGTGTTGATTTATGGTAGGATGTTAACGAAGACTATGTGGAAGGATGGACTACAATTGATATCGCAAGCATCCATTTTTATGCTTATTTTGCTTGCGGTCGGAGTCCTTGGTAAAAACCAGTCGTTGGTAATCGCAGTTCTCATTCTATTATTCATTAAATGGGTGGGACTTGGCGACAAAGTATTTCCGTTTTTGCAGATGAAAGGAATACCAATTGCCGTCACGATTCTTACTATATCTGTATTAGTGCCGATAGTAACAGGTGAGATTGGTTTCAAACAACTGGGTGAAGCAGTGAAATCTTATTATGCTTGGATTGCTCTTGCTTCGGGAATATTTGTGGCTCTGATTGCAAAAGGCGGTGTAGTGCTGCTTCAAAATGATCCGCATATTACCGCTGCGCTTGTTATTGGGACCATTCTTGCAGTAGCGCTGTTTAACGGAGTTGCTGTCGGACCTTTAATTGGAGCGGGTATTGCTTATGCGGCTATGAAAGCAGCTGAAATGTTTTCATCCGCCGGCGGATGAGGAATAAAGTATATTCTTCCTCCAGCCTATAGGGTTTTATCTGAATAATAGAAGTAATATAATTTTTGTGAATAAGTATAATATCATATTTCTAAGTTCACAAAAATGTAAAAAGTGTTTATAATGAAAAGGGCTTCAAAATTCCTTCCTACATAGCTTACGGAAGAAATACGTGTTAACAGTACCGCTTCACCCACTTCTGACAGGATTGATGCTGCAAAGAAGTATGCATGTAACAGACTGAGCGTTCTACTTGGTTATCATGCAGTTTTCTATATGCGGGCTGATTTGACGCGAAAATGTAAGCATTTTCGATTTTCGGACATTTTGAAAATCATATTTTCTGGTAAAAGGAGAGGTTGGTATGAGCACAACTCGTGGTCTTGAAGGTGTAGTGGCAACATCCTCTAGTGTGAGTTCCATTATTGATGACGTTTTAACGTATCAAGGCTATAATATCGACGATTTAGCCGAGAATGCATCGTTTGAGGAAGTCATTTATTTACTGTGGAATGGACGTCTGCCAAACAGAAGTGAACTTGATGAAATAACAAAAGATTTAGCAGCTAATATGGAAGTGCCAAAAGAAATTTTTGATTACATGAAAGCATACCCAATTGAAAATGTTCACCCTATGGCAGCGCTCAGAACTGCTGTATCACAGCTGGCATTGTACGATGAACAAGCTGAGGAAATGAATGAAGAAGTGAACAAACAAAAAGCAGTTCGCCTGCAAGCTAAAGTTCCTGCAATTGTAACAGGATTCAGTCGAATTCGTGAAGGAAAAGAACCTGTTGCTCCCAAAAAAGAATTAAGTTTTGCTGCGAACTTTTTGTACATGCTAAATGGAAAAGAACCGGATGAAACGTCAGAAACGGCTTTTAATAAAGCTCTCGTTCTGCACGCAGACCATGAGCTCAACGCCTCGACTTTTACGGCACGCGTCTGTGTAGCAACGTTATCTGATATTTATTCTGGTATTACCGCTGCGATTGGCGCTCTAAAAGGTCCATTACATGGTGGTGCAAACGAAAGAGTTATGGCAACTTTGTCTGATATCGGGGAAGTCGAGAATGTAGAACGATACATTAGAAAAGCTCTGGACAATAAAGAAAAGATTATGGGATTCGGTCACCGGGTATACAAACAAGGTGATCCACGCGCCAAACATTTACGTGACATGTCGGAGAAACTTACGAAGATCACTGGTGAATCAAAATGGTATGATATGTCAATAAAAGTAGAAGAGATGGTAGTTGGGGAAAAAGGGCTGCTGCCAAATGTAGATTTTTATTCTGCTTCTGTATACCACAGTCTTGGCATTGATCATGATCTTTTCACACCTATTTTCGCTACCAGCCGTGTATCAGGATGGCTCGCCCACATTCTTGAGCAGTACAGTGATAATCGTTTGATTCGTCCGCGGGCAGAATATGTTGGACCGGATAAGCAAAAATATATACCGGTGGATGAAAGATAAATCGATCAACCAATCAGCATATGTTTGCCGGGACAAGTTTGTATTCGTTCTTTGCAGTATCCGTCTCTAGCCAGAAACGGCGTATTCACTTTTTAAATCACTTAGCAGGAGGTTTTTGTAAATGGCTAATGGAGAAAAGATTACAACAAATAATGGAGTATTAAATGTACCAGATGAACCAGTCATTCCTTATATTGAAGGAGATGGAATCGGCCCTGACATTTGGGCTGCAGCGAATAAAGTATTAGATGCTGCTGTGGAGAAAGCCTACAACGGGAAAAAGAAAATTCATTGGAAAGAAATCCTCGTAGGGGAAAAAGCCTACAACAATACGGGAGAATGGCTTCCTGAAGAATCTCTTCAAACAATTCGTGAATACTTAATCGCTATTAAAGGACCTTTGACTACCCCAATTGGCGGAGGTATTCGTTCTTTGAATGTTGCTCTTCGTCAAAAACTCGATTTATTTACATGCCTTCGTCCGGTTCGTCATTTTACAGGCGTACCTTCCCCTGTTAAACGTCCGGAAGATGTTAACATGGCTATTTTCCGTGAAAACACAGAAGACATTTATGCAGGGATAGAATACAAAGAAGGAACGGATGAAGCTAAAAAAGTAATTGAATTCCTTCAAAACGAAATGGGAGCAACCAATATTCGTTTCCCTGAAACTTCCGGTATCGGCATTAAGCCTGTATCTAAAGAAGGTACAGAACGTCTTGTGCGTGCCGCTATCGATTTTGCCCTTCAAGAAGGCCGTAAGAGTGTAACATTGGTTCATAAAGGAAACATCATGAAGTTTACAGAAGGTGCTTTTAAAGCTTGGGGTTATGAGCTTGCAGAACGTGAATACGGCGATAAAGTCTTTACTTGGAACCAATACGATGAAATCGTAGAAAAAGAAGGTAAAGACGCAGCGAATGCAGCACAGCAAAAAGCAGAAGATGAAGGCAAAATTATCATTAAAGATGCGATTGCAGACATTTTCTTGCAGCAAATTCTTACTCGTCCGAAAGAGTTTGATGTGGTAGCTACTATGAACCTGAACGGTGACTATGTTTCTGATGCGCTTGCCGCTCAAGTTGGCGGAATCGGTATTGCACCGGGAGCAAACATTAACTACGAATCCGGCCACGCTATTTTTGAAGCTACGCATGGTACAGCACCAAAATATGCTGGAATGGATAAAGTTAATCCTTCCTCTGTCATCCTCTCCGGGGAACTATTACTTCGCCACCTAGGCTGGAATGAAGCTGCTGAGCTTGTTCTTCAATCCATGGATAAAACGATTGGAAGCAAAGTAGTTACTTATGACTTTGCTCGTTTAATGGATGGAGCAAGAGAAGTAAAATGCTCTGAATTTGGTGATGAGCTCATTAAAAACATGTAACATAACGGAGGAGGAAAAATTATCATGGCAATTAAACGTAGAAAAGTCTCTGTTATAGGAGCTGGTTTTACCGGTGCCACAACAGCATTAATGACCGCACAAAAAGAACTTGGCGATGTTGTTTTAGTTGATATCCCTGACATGGAAGACCCAACAAAAGGGAAAGCTCTCGATATGCTCGAAGCAACTCCTGTAGAAGGAGCAGATGTGAACGTTACAGGAACTTCTAATTACGAAGATACTGCTGATTCTGATGTCGTTGTTATTACTGCTGGAATCGCAAGAAAGCCCGGTATGAGCCGTGATGACCTCGTTAATACAAACGCTAAAATCATGAAGTCAGTAACAAATGAGATTGTGAAACATTCTCCGGATTGCTACATTATCGTACTCACTAACCCTGCAGATGCGATGACTTATACGGTTTATAAAGAATCCGGTTTTCCTAAAAACCGCGTAATCGGGCAGTCAGGTGTACTAGATACTGCACGTTTCCGTACGTTTGTTGCGCAGGAGTTAGGTTTTTCAGTAGAAGATATTCAAGGATTTGTACTCGGCGGTCATGGTGATGATATGGTACCGCTTATCCGTTATTCCAATGCAGGCGGTGTACCTTTAACAAAACTTATCTCTCAAGACCGTATTGATTCGATTGTCGAACGCACGAGAAAAGGCGGCGGTGAAATCGTAGGTCTGCTAGGAAACGGCAGCGCTTATTATGCTCCGGCTGCTTCTCTTACACAAATGGTAGAAGCTATTCTTAAAGATAAAAAACGTGTTCTTCCAACAATTGCTTATTTAGAAGGGGAATACGGTTATGAAGATCTGTATGTCGGTGTTCCTACTGTGTTAGGCGGAGATGGTATAGAGAAAATCATCGAGCTGGATTTGACTGACGAGGAAAAAGCTGAATTTGCTAAATCAGTAAAGTCTGTTCGCAGTGTAATGGAAGCTCTTCCAAAAGAATAAACAAAAAAGGTCAGCTGTAATAGTAAAAAACAGCTGGCCTTTTTGCTTCCATTGCTCAGAGTGAAATACCATTTCTAAGCCATAGCAGGGGAATCCTGTAATTCAATAAATATACTAGCCGTTAAATTGGTAAAAACTGCTTTTGTATTTGAGGGAATATGGAAGGTTATAGTATGATGAAAAAAGGATCATGGGGATACCAATGAAACCTGAATAATTTAGTCACTGACTGAAGGGGGACAGTGGCAGATGGAGGAAGATTATGCCGCAAAGATTGCTTGTTGTTGATGACGAAGAATCGATTATTACACTCCTTTCCTACAATCTGGAGCAGTCAGGGTTTCAAGTAGATACGGCCATGGACGGGAAAGAAGCAATGGAAAAAGTCAAGGGTACAGCTTATGATTTGGTAGTACTTGATCTCATGCTTCCGGAAAAAGATGGTCTTGAAGTGTGCAGACAGATACGGCAGGAAAGATTAAGTATACCTATTTTGATGCTGACTGCAAAAGATGATGAATTTGATAAAGTGCTGGGCCTTGAACTTGGAGCCGACGACTATATGACAAAACCGTTCAGCCCAAGGGAATTAGTGGCAAGAGTGAAAGCCATTCTAAGACGAGTTGAATACGTTCCTGCTGTACAACAAGAAGAAATCAACACAGATAAAAAAATAGTTATAGGACATTTGACCATTTTTCCAGATAACTATGAAGTGTATGTGAAAGAGAAGCAATTAGAACTTACGCCAAAAGAATTTGAATTGCTTTTATATTTATCGAATAATAAAGGAAGAGTAATGACAAGAGACCAGCTTTTAAATGCGGTATGGAATTATGAATTTGTGGGGGATACAAGGATAGTTGATGTACATATTAGCCATCTGCGTGAAAAAATAGAACCTAATACAAAAAAACCGGTATACATTAAAACGGTAAGAGGACTGGGTTACAAATTTGAGGAGCCGCCTTCTGCATGATGAAATTTCGGACAAGACTTGTTTTTGGATTAATGATTGCCATATTATTTGTTTTAGCTGCCTTAGGAATACTTCTCGGCCAGTTATTGAAAGGTTTTTATGTGGATCAATTAGAAGAAAGACTTGGAAAAGAAGCATCTATGGCTGCTTTAACATTGGAAGATACAGAAGAATCAGAGTGGCAGGAATATGCGGAAGAATTAGCCAAAAGGCTGGATGTCAGGGTAACGATTATACAAGAAGATGGGGACGTTGCTGGAGAAACCGCAGAAGAATCACAAGCTGCGGAAAATAATTTAGAATCGCCTGAAATCGAGCAGGCTGATGAAGAAGGAGGCACAACTATACGTTACAGCTCTATAGCGGAAGAAGAGCTGCTTTATTATGCCTATCCTTTTCAATATGGAGAAGAGGAAAATGGATATGTGCGTCTTGCTATGCCAGTGGAGCGAATAGGTGAAGTAAATCAGAAGCTATGGATGTTTCTAGCAGTTAGTTTTTCGATAGCTTTTATTATTATTTTGTCATTAAGCTATCGTATTGCTAACCAGCTGACACGTCCAATCGGACAGGTTACCGATGTGGCCAAACAATTAGCCAAAGGAAACTTTAAAGCAAGAACTTATGAAGGGACAAAAGATGAAGTGGGTCAGTTAACCAGATCCATTAATATTCTTGCTTATAATCTTGACCAAATTACAAGACAGTATCAGACACAGCAGGAAAGATTAGAAGCATTAATTGACCATATGGGTAGTGGTCTCATATTCATTAATGATCGTGGAGATATATCATTAATTAACCAATATTGCAAAGATATATTTAATGCGGATACAGATCAATGGCTGCAGCAATTGTATTATCAAGTTATTGAAGACAAGAAGCTTATTCAGCTTATTCAGCAAATATTTTTGACAGAAGCGAAAGTCCAAAATCAAGTACAATTGAATACACGCTTAAATGTAAGCCATTATGATGTGTATGGGGCTCCTATTGTAGGAGAAAAAGACAGGCTGCGAGGAATCGTTCTCGTTTTACATGACATCACGGAATTAAAAAAACTCGAGCAAATACGTAAAGACTTTGTTGCTAATGTTTCTCATGAATTAAAAACACCTGTGACTTCTTTAAAAGGGTTTACGGAAACGCTGCTTGACGGAGCGATGGAAGACGAACGAGCTAGAAAACAGTTTCTAGATATTATCTGGAAGGAAAGCGACCGTCTGCAAGATCTTATCAGTGATCTATTAGAGCTTTCCAAAATTGAAAAAGAATACTTTGAATTAAACTGGCAAAAGGTGAACGTGACGAAATCGGTAGAAGAAGTTGTAGAATTATTACGGCCCAAAGCAAAGAATAAAAAGCTGGATCTATTGGTTGATGTTCCAGATGATATCTATATGGAAGGAGATACTTCAAGGTTTAAACAAATAATTATTAACCTTGTTACGAATGCTATCGTTTATACTCCAGAAGAGGGAAGTATCCACGTTGATGTTAGAAAAGAAAAAGAGTCTGTCGTCGTGTCCATTAAAGACACAGGCATTGGTATTAGTGAGGAAGAACTGCCTCGGATTTTCGAGCGGTTTTACCGTATAAATAAAGACAGAAGCAGAAATTCTGGCGGCACCGGTCTTGGGTTAGCAATTGTAAAGCATCTGGTAGAGGCTCACCATGCTTCAATCAACGTGTATAGTGAGATAAATAAAGGAGCTACTTTTATCATTAGGTTTCCACAAAAAAGAGAATGAACAAATTAAAACAACCTTTACAAAACCTTAACAACAACTAAATGACTACTTAACGTTATGGCATTATTATTTAAAGGGAACGGTTTCATTATCTGTTTCGCTGATCTTTGATTCATCCCTTCAATCAGCTGACAGACTGAAACATCCCCTTTGAAAGACGAAAGCCTCCCCTTGGCTTTCGTCTTAATTTTATTGCCGAAAATAATTAGAGCTGCAATAAAGCAAAAGAACTAGGCTATCTCAAAAGGTTAGATTAAATCATCTAGCAAATGGAATATGTGAGAGTCCTGCGGGAAAAAGGGCAGTGTAAAGACCCTGCTGGGAAGGGTTTGCTCACAAGGAAAGCAACGCCCCCGGGTGTAAAGAAGACACTACGAGAATGAGCCAAAGAGAGTTTAAGTAGATGTCGACTTGTGCCCTGAGGATGAAAGCGAGTATATCCATTTGCGTTTGCAAAGAACTGACTTGTGGGACAGCTCTGTTCTTTTTAAAATGAGGGTTTATGTTATTTCTGATGCAATGTTTTTCGAATAAAGGATGGAAAGTCGTTTCATTTGTAATATAATGAAAAAAGCGCTTGCTGCATCGATAGTACAAGGTGATGGATAAACAAGGAAGTTTATTCTTTCTTTTGATCCATCGAAACCTATTGGGGGCTTCGTTCGTAAAAGATTGATAGACAAGAAAAAGGGGGTTAAGTATTTGTTAAACATAAAACAAATTATATTGGGCTTTATTTCACTAATAGGAATTGTGATATTAGCTTTATTTCTATTTACAGGCTGGTATACGGTAGATGAATCGGAACAAGCGGCCCTTATTACGTTTGGAAGGGTAGATGAAACAGTTACTGAGCCAGGCCTTAAATTTAAACTGCCGTGGCCGATTCAAAAAGCAGAGATTCTGTCTGTTTCTACTAATAGTTTAAGAGTTGGGTATGAAGCATCCGATGACGGAGAGGTAACTGATTATAATGACGAAGCGAAGATGATAACCGGTGATGAAAACATATTGTTCGTAGATCTCGTTGTACAATGGCGAATTACAGAGCCGGAAAAATACTTATTTAATGCGAATGAGCCTGAAAACATATTATATCAAGCTTCCTCTGCGTCTTTGCGCGGTGTAATCGGAAGCTCCGAGGTAGATGATGTGCTCACCGATCAAAGAGCAGAAATTGAAGGAACCGTGTTAGAATCTTTAACGGAATTAGTAGAGAGATACCAAATTGGTATCACTGTCATGGATGTGAAGCTGCAAGATGTAGAACTTCCGACAGAAGACGTGCGTCAGGCCTTTACTGCCGTCACAGACGCTCGTGAAGAACGGCTTACTAAGATTAATGAAGCCCAAAAGTACCGCAACCAGGAAATTAATGAAGCTGAAGGGGAAAAAGATGCCGTCATTTCAAGAGCAGAAGGCAGAAAAGCGGAACGTTTAGAACAAGCACGCGGGGAAACGGCCCGATTTAATGCTCTATATGACGAGTACATTAATGATCCAGAAGTTACGAGACAGCGTCTGGTTTTAGAAACGATAGAAGATGTTCTGCCTGATACAGAGATGTATATCATTGATAGCCAGCAAGATACAGTAAATTATCTTCCAATCCGCCCATTAGATAAAAATAGCGGAGAAGCAGCTGTGGCAGATGAAAACAGCCAAAATAACCAATCTGGAGAAGAAAACACCGATCAAGGAGGCGAGTCGGATGGCAGATGATAATAATGTATTTGATATGAGTGAAAGACAGTCCGGCGGCTCCTGGACAAAGTGGATTCGCACAGCGGTTATCATCATTGTGTTATTGTTTCTCCTTATTGTAGGATTAATGAATGTATTCATTGTAGAACAAGGAGAATATAAAGTAGTCACTCAATTTGGGGAAGTAGTCCGGATCGAAGAACAACCAGGAATAAGTGCAAAGATCCCATTTATTCAACAAGTAGCCTCACTGCCAAAATATCAAATGAACTACGATATCACTTCCGCTGAAATTAATACACTCGATAAAAAAAGAGTGCTCGTTGATAACTATGCAGTTTGGAGAGTAGAAAATCCTCAAGCTATGATTGCGAATGCCAAAACGATCGAAAATGCCGAATCAATAATGGCCAATTATATTAATTCCGTCATCCGCTCAGAGCTAGGTCAATTAGAATTTGAACAAATTATTAATGAAGATGACTCAGCAAGAGGCGATGTTAATGAAATGGTAAGCAGCCGTGTGAACGAACTGCTTGAAGAAGGAAATTACGGCATCGCTTTAACCGATGTTCGAATGAAAAGAACCGACCTGCCCGAAGATAATGAAAAAGCTGTTTACCGCCGCATGATTTCAGAAAGGGAATCGACAGCACAAGAATACTTATCAGAAGGGGATGCAGAAGCAAATCGTATTCGAGCTAATACAGACAAAGAAGTAACTGAAATGATCTCAAGCGCAGAAGCCGACGCTGAAGAAATAATCGGTGAAGGCGAAGGGGAAGCTGCTGAAATATACAATGATGCATTCAGTCGCGATCCAGAATTCTATGAGCTTTATAAGACGCTGCAAACCTACGAAAAGACAATCGATGATGAAACTGTCATTGTTCTTCCATCTGATTCACCATATGCCCGTATCCTAATGGGGTATGTTGACTAAAAAGCAGCAAGCAGTCCTTATTCAAGGGCTGCTTTTTCTTGGTACTTTAGGAATGCTTAACATTATTAAAGGATCAAACTATAAGCAAATCTACAACTTCCCCCATTTGGACTTGGCGATAAGCCAAATTCTTCTAATGCCGGTGGGGATAATTGGTAACAAAACAAGGATATGGCGTTTGCCTAAGCATTTGGAGGCAAACCTGTGCAGCACCGTTGATCCTTTGGAAGTAATAAATGCGTGTCTGTGATAAAATATATTTGGATGAAAACATGACGAATTAATTTAGATAGAGAGGGGCTTTCTCATTGAGCAAGCTGGTTTTAATTGATGGTAATAGTATTGCGTATCGGGCTTTTTTTGCTCTGCCGCTTTTAAATAATGATAAAGGCGTCTACACAAATGCTGTATATGGGTTTACAACAATGTTATTAAAAGTGCTTGAAGAAGAGGATCCAACCCATTTGCTCGTTGCGTTTGATGCAGGTAAAACGACTTTTCGTCATGAAACATATGATGAATATAAATCTGGACGACAGAAGACCCCTTCTGAGTTATCCGAACAGCTTCCATTGATTCGTGAAATGCTTGATGCTTTTAATATTTCCCATACAGAATTAGCCAATTATGAAGCAGATGATATTATAGGAACATTGTCAAAACAAGCAGAAGAAAAAGCTTGGGATGTAAAAGTATATTCAGGTGATAAAGATTTACTGCAGCTGGTCTCAGATAAAACCAAGGTAAGTCTTACAAAAAAAGGGATAACAAATGTAGAAACATATGATATTCAAGCTATAGATGAAAGATATGGAATAAACCCTAAACAAATAGTGGACATGAAAGGGCTAATGGGTGACAGCTCTGATAATATTCCTGGAGTACCTGGGATTGGAGAAAAGACTGCTTTAAAATTATTAAAAGAACACGGATCGGTAGAAGCCGTATTAGAATCGATTGACCAGATTTCAGGGAAAAAGATGAAAGAACGGCTTGAAGAAAATAAAGAGCAAGCTTTAATGAGTAAGGAATTAGCCGTCATTTTTAGAAACGCACCTATACATGTGCAGATTGATACGTTAAAGTGCCAAGACTTAGACACAAAGAAAGTAATAGATCTGTTTAAAGAATTGGAGTTTCAATCTCTTCTTAGCAAATTTGATGATGCAGAAGAAGAAAAGCAGGAGCTAGAAGATGTGCCTTTCGAGAAGGTTGAAAATGTCACCGAAGAAATACTCGCTAGTCCTTCTGCTTTAGTAGTGGAAGTTCCAAGTGAAAATTACCACCATGCCGATATTTGGGGAATTGCAGTTGTTAATAAAACAGGCAGATATTATATTCCACTTGACACGGCATTATCATCAGAAAGCTTTCATAAGTGGGCAGCAGATGACTCAAAAGAAAAATACATGTTTGATACAAAACGCGGCGTTGTAGCTTTAGGCTGGAAGGGTATTACACTTGCTGGTGTGACACATGATATGCTGATTGCTTCTTACTTAATTGATCCTTCTGTCTCTTCTCACAATGTTGCAGATATTGCCGCCAGAAAAAACAAACATATCGTTCACTCGGATGATGCTGTATATGGAAAAGGAGCAAAACGAGCGATTCCAGAAGAAATTACACTTGCCGATCACTTGGTTCGAAAAGGTGAGGCTATTTTTTCTTTAAAAAGCACATTAGAAGAAGAGTTGAAGAAAAATGAACAATATGACCTTTTTACAAAATTAGAAATGCCGCTTTCACTTATTCTTGGCAAAATGGAAACGTCTGGTGTACTAGTAGATAAAGAGCAACTGCAGAAAATGGGAGAAGAATTGGATGCAAAGCTTGATGAATTACAAAAAGAAATTCATGAGCTGGCAGGAACGGAATTTAATATTAATTCTCCAAAACAGCTTGGTCCTATACTGTTTGAAAAGCTGAATCTGCCTGTTATCAAAAAAACAAAAACAGGCTATTCTACTTCAGCCGATGTGCTCGAAAAACTTGAAGACCAGCATGAAATTATTCCAAAGCTCTTGTTGTACCGGCAAGTTGCAAAGTTAAAATCCACTTACATTGAAGGACTTTTGAAAGTAATTCATCCTGATACAAGCAAGATTCATACAATATTTAATCAAGCGATAACACAAACAGGCCGGCTCAGTTCTACCGAGCCGAATCTGCAGAATATCCCCATTCGGCTTGAAGAAGGACGCCGCATTCGCAAAGCATTTGTCCCGTCGAAAAAAGGGTGGTCTATTTTAGCGGCCGATTATTCTCAAATTGAACTTCGCGTTTTAGCTCATATTGCTGGAGACAAAGGGCTGCTAGAAGCCTTTCAGAAAAACATGGACGTTCACACAAAAACGGCAATGGACGTTTTTCATGTGAAGCAAGAAGACGTTACAGCCAATATGAGACGAACGGCCAAAGCGGTAAATTTTGGAATCGTTTACGGTATATCGGATTATGGGTTATCGCAAAGTCTTGGTATAACAAGAAAAGAAGCACAAGAATTCATTGACCGGTATCTTTCTAGTTATCCTAATGTCAAAGAATATATGGAAGATATAAAAGAAGAAGCTCGGGAAAAAGGCTATGTGACGACTTTGTTAAACCGCCGCCGCTATCTGCCGGAAATTACAAGCAGAAACTTTAACCGCCGCTCATTTGCAGAACGTACGGCAATGAACACTCCGATTCAGGGAACAGCGGCTGATATTATTAAGCAGGCGATGGTAGATGTCAGCGGCACATTAGAAAAGGAAAACTTACACAGTCGTTTACTGCTTCAAGTTCATGACGAATTAATTTTTGAAGTGCCTGAAGAAGAAGTAAATAAAATGAAAGAGCTCGTACCGAAAGTGATGGAACAAACCATGCAGCTTGATGTTCCTCTAAAAGCTGAGGTTTCTTACGGGCCAACTTGGTATGATGCAAAGTAAGGAGAGAAAGTGACGATGCCGGAACTTCCGGAAGTGGAGACTGTCAGACGAACATTAACAAAACTAGTTAAAGGGAAAAAAGTAGAACAAGTAGATGTAACATGGCCTAAAATCATAAAAAAGCCTGATGACATAGAAGCGTTTGATATGCTGCTGCATGGACAGGAAATTCAGCATATTGGGCGCCGAGGAAAATTTTTGACATTTCAGCTTAATGATTATGTGTTAGTTTCCCATTTGAGAATGGAAGGAAAGTATGAGATGGGAGATGGAAGTGCCCCTGATAAACATACCCATGTCCGTTTTTTCTTTTCAGACGGAACAGAATTACGATATAAAGATGTAAGGAAATTTGGCACCATGCATTTATTTCCAAAAGGAGAAGAGATGAGTACTCAGCCATTAAGCCAATTAGGTCCTGAGCCTTTTGAGGATCCAACGTTCACGCCTGATTATTTAAAAGAAACATTTCAAGCTACGAGCCGGGATGTGAAAACGGTCCTATTAGATCAGCGGGCGGTTGCTGGGCTTGGGAATATTTATGTGGATGAAGCTTTGTTTAAAGCAGGTATACGTCCTGATACAAAAGCAGCTCTTTTATCTAACAGCAAAATTGCAGCATTACACGAAAAAGTAGAAGAAACAATTAGTAATGCTGTTCTTAAAGGTGGAAGTTCTGTTCGTTCTTATGTAAACGGGAATGGAGAAATGGGATTGTTTCAATTGGAGTTACATGTATATGGCCGTCAAGGAGAAGGGTGTAGGGTTTGCGGAAGTGAAATTATAAAAACAGTCGTGGCCGGCAGGGGGACGCATTATTGCTCTTCTTGTCAGCCGGCAATTGTTGCTCTAAAAGGAAAGTAACACTGAATGGGCCCTTTCCATATACTGTCGTAGACGCAGACAGGGAGGAGCCCATCTCCTATGACAGAATTCATTTCTTTAAGTTTGTTGGCATTTGCAGTTAGTGTAGATAGTTTTGGAGCAGGCTTGGCTTATGGATTACGCGGCTTAGAGCTGCCAGTAAAATCTCTTTTATTTATTGGTTTATGCTCGGGGCTGTCCGTACTAATAGGAGGAACAGCAGCATCAGTGCTTTCAGCGTATGTGCCCCCGGCTGTAACAGAAACGATTGGAGGCGGCATTTTAATTCTTATCGGTGTTTGGGCACTGATTCAGGTTATAAAGGATAACAAAGCTTCTCCGTTAGAGAAAGAAAAACCATCTGATGAAGCGGGGAAAAAAAGGGGAATGTTGTCTCAATTAGTGAGTATTATAAAACAGCCGGATCAAGCAGATATGGACCATTCAGGAAGCATCAGTCCAAGAGAAGCTCTGTTTCTCGGGACAGCGCTGTCATTAGATGCCTTTGGCGCTGGAATCGGAGCATCACTGCTTGGTTTGTCCCCTTTTTTATTGGCTGGAGCTGTCGCTTTCATGTGTTCATTGTTTTTAGCAGGCGGAATGAAAGGCGGTAAGAAGCTAGCAGCCTTTGAAATAGTACAAAAATTATCGTTTGTACCAGGCGTGCTTCTTATTTGCCTCGGATTATGGAACTTGCATTAGAGAGAATAGAAGAGAGCTTGTGATCCAGGCTCTTCTTTCTTCATTAGCCCTGCAAAGAGGAGAGATGGCAATGATTATTGGTTTAACAGGTGGTATTGCCAGTGGCAAAAGTTTAATAGCCGATCAATTTCGAAAACACAGCATTCCTGTCATAGATGCAGATGAAATTGCTAGAGAGGTAGTAGAACCGGGTGAAGCTGCCTATGAAAAGGTGCTAGAACAGTTTGGAACAAAAATCCTTGAGCATGATGGAACGATTGCTAGAAAAAAATTAGGGCAAGCCATTTTTGGTGATGACTCCAAGCGCCAGATATTAAACCAGATTATGCATCCAGCGATTAGGCAGCGTATGATTGAAAAGAAAAAAAGATTTCAAGAAGAAGGCTGTAAAAACATTGTGTTTGATCTACCTTTGTTGATTGAAAATAATCTTCAATTCATGGTCGATAAAGTACTGCTTGTATATGTAGATGACACGACTCAAAAGAAAAGATTAATGGAAAGAGATCAAGAGGGAGAAGAAGATGCGAACAACCGGATCGATTCCCAAATGCCGTTAAAGGAGAAAAAGCAATTCGCAGACGCGATTATTGATAATAATGATACAAGAGAATCGTCCATTACGCAGCTTGAAAACATATTGCAAGATTGGAATATTACATGAAAAACGAAAACGAGGCTCTGGTTCGGTGCACATACCGTCTGGAGCCTTTTTTATTCCTTAGAAAAGTTTAACTTTACTAAAGAATCAAAGTATAAGAAAACTAAGGTTCCGGTTTTTCTAATTAAAAATGTACTAGGGCAATTGAGGTTTTCGAAAAAAATTTCAAAATAAATAGTACCAAAAAGCCTTAATGTGATATACTAATTTTATAAAAGGGATTAATTAGTATATCATAAATTGCAGGGAGGCTCTTCTGTATGAAAGCAAAAGTAGCAGTAAACGGATTTGGGCGGATTGGCCGGATGGTATTCCGAAAAGCGCTGACGGATGATTCTTTGGATGTTGTGGCAGTAAATGCCAGCTATCCTGCCGAAACATTAGCTCATCTTTTAAAATATGATTCCATTCATGGTGTATTTGATAAAGAAGTAGAAGGAAAAGATGAAGCCCTTTATGTAGACGGGAAAAAAATACATCTGCTTAGTGAGCGTGATCCAAAAAACCTTCCCTGGAAAGATTTGGATGTGGATGTAGTTATCGAGGCAACCGGAAAATTTAAAACAAAAGAAAAAGCATCTTTTCATATAGAAGCAGGGGCCAAAAAAGTAGTCATTACCGCCCCGGGAAAAGATGAAGACGTTACAATTGTTATGGGAGTTAACGAGGAAGATTATATCCCGGCTGACCACCATATTATTTCAAACGCTTCATGTACAACAAACTGTCTTGCTCCAGTAGTAAAAGTACTTGATCGTTCGTTTGGAATTGAAAGCGGTTTGATGACAACGGTTCATTCTTACACGAACGATCAGAAAAATATTGATAACCCTCATAAAGATTTACGGAGGGCAAGAGCATGCGGTCAATCTATTATCCCGACTTCCACTGGAGCGGCCAAGGCGATCTCTAAAGTTCTTCCTAATCTCGATGGAAAAATGAACGGCATGGCCTTAAGAGTTCCTACTCCAAATGTATCACTTGTAGACCTTGTGATAGACACGGAAAAAGAAGTTACTGCAGAAAGCATTAACCAAGCATTGAAAAATGCAGCTCAAACAGATTTAAAAGGAATTTTGGCATACACAGATGATCCATTAGTATCTGTAGATTTTAACGGCAACGAACATTCTTCTATTATTGATGGATTATCTACCATGGTAATGAACGACCGGCAAGCGAAAATTCTTGCTTGGTATGATAATGAGTGGGGTTACTCATGCCGAGTAGTTGATTTAGTACGTTATGTAGGGAAACAAATACACAAAAAATCAATGGTGAGTGCATAATTGAATATAATGATGTAATATTTTTCAACCCGGCCGTTCATAAGCCGGGTTTTTCTTATGCTTCATGAAAGTTTAAATTTGTTAAAGGGTAAAAGTATAAGCAAAGCTACGTCTTCTGCCATAGGGATCGGCAGCAAATATGATTTTACAGTACCGAGAGGCTCGAGTGAAAAGAAATAAATCATGCATGTCCCGTTCAAGTCGACGCTTTAAAATCCGCTAATACATATGCTTTTCTTAGGAGAGAAATATCCACCTTTCCAAGACGTTATCCAAAATGGTATGATAGAAAATATATATAATATGAGCGTAAAAGCCGGCTTCTAAGTCGCGGTTTTTTGTACGTTAAGAAAGTTTACCTTTGCCTAGGTGTTTTCCTTTATTCATGGCGGCAAGCCAAGTTTTTCTAATACTGTTACGAAAGTTATGATAAACAGTATAAGAAAAATGATGGTATTCACAATCAGGACGACGTACGAATGCACCGCTGCACCATACGTGGTGTTTTCAGGGGGCCTTTAAAAGGCGACAAGCCGAGTTTTTAATGGAGATGATATAAAATGCTTTGTCCTGCATGCCACTCTGATGCAACAAGAGTTTTGGATTCAAGACCAAGCAATGAAGGAAAATCTATTCGGCGTCGTCGGGAATGTGATGCTTGTCACCATCGTTTTACTACGTTTGAGATCGTAGAAGAAATTCCTCTGATTGTCGTAAAAAAAGAAGGAACCAGAGAAGAGTTCAGCAGAGAAAAAATATTGCGCGGTTTAATTCGAGCATGTGAAAAAAGGCCAGTTCCACTAGAGAAATTGGAAGAAATTGTAAACGCTGTTGAACAACAACTGCGCAGTGACGGAAAATCAGAAATAAAAAGCGAAGATATAGGTGAAATGGTGATGGAGCGGCTTGCTTCGGTAGATGATGTTGCTTACGTACGATTTGCCTCTGTATATCGTCAATTTAAAGATATAAATGTATTTATCAATGAATTAAAAGAACTCATTAGTAAAGATAATGAAAAGTAACAGGAGCTTATGGAAAAGGGCCTAAGCTCTTTTTTCCACGTTTTTACTATCTATAAGAAAAGCTTTTGGTTATTTTTGAAAGGGGGGGCGGTATGTCACTTCATTGGACCGAACTGCTGCCAATTGATCGTTATGCTGTGCGAACGGCAGATCAGCTCGGAAACAGAGAACATAAAACCCTGCAGCTGTTGTATCAGCCTTTAACAGGAGCAACAGCTATTTCTTTGTATAATATGTTATGGAGCAAGCTGGAAAAAGATTGTTTTTGGAGCGGGGAAGCAACACATCACGAATTAATGGCAATGCTGAACCTCCCGCTTGATGATATTTATGATGCAAGACGTATTTTGGAAGGGATCGGCTTAATGAGGACGTTTCGCCGGCAGGAAGAAAAGTCGACATTTTTTATATATGAATTACAGCCTCCAATGACTCCTGCCCAATTTTTTCAAAATGATGTACTGAGTGTTTTTTTGTATAATAAACTAGGAAAAGATCGATACATTCAACTGCGCAGTCGGTTTTTGATCGAAGCAGTGGATACGCGGGCCTATTCCGAAGTAACAGCTGCATTTAACGATGTTTTTTCATCTTTACAATACTCAGAAATTAATCCACGCAACAATCTATCAAATGTCGAAGAAGACAAAGAATTGGAAGGAGACTATCACGAGCAGAACATCCATTTTAATGAAAGTGCCTTCGACTTTGATCTATTAAAAGCTGATCTTCCCGTATTTATCAAAGGGGATAAACTATTAAATGAACCAATTAAATCAGTTATCCGGCGTCTAGCCTTTGTATATAGGCTTGACCCTTTAGAAATGAGCAGAATCGTTCAGCAGTCTCTTTCTAATGATGACTTGATAGATGAAGCAGAGCTTCGCCGAAAAGTTCAAGACTGGTATCGGTTTGAATATGGCAGTGAACCGCCGGCGTTAGGTTTGCGTACACAGCCAGCCCAACACCGGACAATGTCAGAAAAAGAACCCGTTACGGAAAAGGAAAAAATGATTCTTTTTTACGAACAAACTTCTCCGTTAGCATTTTTAGAAAGTATATCGGATGGAGCGAAGGTGCCGCTTTCTGATGTGAAGCTGGTTGAGTCTTTGATTTTTGATTATCAGCTTCAGCCTGGTGTAGTAAATGTATTAATTGACTATGTTTTAAAAACGAATAACATGAAGCTCAATCAAAATCTTGTTCAAAAAATAGCCGGACATTGGTCACGTAAACATATTCAAACCGTAAAAGAAGCCATGGATCTAGCTAAAAAAGAATACCAGACGAGAAAGCAGAGGCAGCCTGCAGGCGGCGGAGAAATGAATACAGCAGGACAAGCACGCTCTTACCGCCCGTATGTACGAAAAGATAAGCTCCCAAAATGGCTCGAAAATGGGGCGCAAAAAGCAGACAAGCCTGAAAAAGAAATATTAAATGACTCCAGTCTTAAAAAACAAAAACAGCAGTTTGAGGAAATGCTGAGACTGCGTAAAAGCAGCCGGCAAAAATGAGGTGACCTAATATGGACTCAATCCGGTCGTCTTTAGAACGTTTTATGGATAACAATAATTGGCGGAAGAGGTACGAAAAATTAAAACAAGAAGTATTATCGTATCCGCAAATTAAAACATTTCTCAAAGAACACCCGGAATGGACAACAAAAGAAATGGAAACGCATATGATGACATTTTTTGAGTATAAAAGGGAAAGACAAAATTGCGATGCTTGTCCTGGTTTAGCAGAATGTCCTAATATGATGCAGGGATATCAGCCTGAGCTAGTAACCGATAAAGGGCAGCCGCTTATTACGTATCACCCGTGCCGGTTAAAAAAACAGGCTGATGAACGAAAAAGACAGCAGTCGCTTATTAAAAGCCTTTATATTCCAAAAGAAATATTGGAAGCAACCTTTGATGATATCGAACAAGACCATGCAAGCCGCCTGTCAGCCAGTAATCAATGCTTGAAATTCGCTTTGCAGGCTGAGCCCGGAGAAGATGCAAACGGCTTATATCTTTACGGTAAATTTGGCGTAGGGAAAACCTATATGATGGGGGCGATTGCTAATGAATTGGCAGAACGCGATATTTCTTCTATGATCGTATATGTACCTGACTTTTTTAGAGAAATGAAGCAAGCTTTATCAGATGGTTCGGTGCAGGAAAAAATAGATAACGTAAAGAACGTAGAAGTGTTAATACTGGACGATATTGGGGCAGAGACGACTTCTGCCTGGGTTCGTGATGATGTTTTAGGTGTTATTTTGCAATATCGTCTTATGGAAAAACTGCCTACTTTGTATTCTTCAAATTATGATTATGATGAGCTCGAAACGCATTTGTCTTATTCCCAAAAGGGCGGGATTGAACAATTAAAAGCCAAACGTATTATGGAAAGAATTAAGCACTTAACGACATCGATTTTTATCGATGGAAAAAACCGTCGAGAAATGTAAAAATCGAACTTAATACTGGGAATACTTTTGAAAATTATGATAGGATAAACGTAGTTCTTGCCTATTAAGTACATGTGTAAGATACAGTCTGGTAATAGACAAGATGAATCTTAGAAGGGTTCCCACTTTTTTAATTGGGGGTTTTGTAATGAGTATAGATCCGATTCTCACCAAAGCTTTAAATGGTGAACGTTTAACAATGGAAGATGCTGTTCGTTTGTATGAAAGTGATGAAATCGAAAAAATGGGAGCAGCAGCAAATGAAATAACAAAGAAATGGCACCCAGACCCCGTAACTACTTTTGTAATCGGCCGTAATGTTAATTACACGAATTTCTGTGATACGTATTGTCGTTTTTGTGCTTTTTATAGACGACCTGGCTCTGATGAAGGGTATGTTCTATCTAACGAAGAAATTTTTGAGAAAATCCAGGAAACGGCTGACGTAGACGGAACAGAAATACTTATGCAAGGCGGCACAAATCCTGATCTGTCATTTAGCTATTATACGGATTTGCTTCGAGAAATTAAAAAACGTTTTCCAGGAATGACGATGCATTCTTTTTCACCTGCAGAAATTTACAAGATGGTAGAAGTTTCCGGTCTTTCTTTAGAAGAGGTATTAAGGGAGCTGCATGAAGCTGGCTTGGATTCTCTTCCTGGAGGCGGCGCTGAAATTCTAACAGAAGAAACACGTAAAAAAGTAAGCCGCTTGAAATGTACGGGAGAACAATGGATCGATTGTATGAAAACAGCGAAAAAGGTCGGTATGCATGGAACAGCCACCATGGTAATCGGTTTGACGGAATCGAATGAAGAACGGGCATTGCATTTACAAAAAATTCGTGATGCTCAGGATGAAAGCAATTGCTTCCTTGCCTTTATATCCTGGACCTTTCAGCCAGATAATACAAACATGAAAGGTGAAATTATTTCGCCTGAGGGATACTTAAGAAATGTAGCGATTTCCCGGTTATTCCTTGACAATATACCTAATTTCCAATCATCTTGGGTTACGATGGGGCCAGAAACCGGTAAACGTTCCCTGGAATTTGGCTGTAATGACTTTGGCAGCACGATGATGGAAGAAAATGTTGTATCTGCTGCAGGGACGACACATAAAGTCAATACAAATCAAATATTGCAGCTTATCCGTGAGGCTGGCAAGATACCGGCACAGCGTGATACAAAATATAACATTCTGCGGCGCTTTGACGGACAATCTAAAGCAGAAAAAGATTTTGTGATGCAAAACTAATAAAAAACAAAAGAAAAATAAAAAACGCTTGTCTAATGAAGACTCTCTTTAGAGGGTTTCATGAGGATAAGCGTTTTCTTAATTTTTATAGGATAGTTTGGGGAAGATGCCCTGTAAACACGAGCAGTCCATATTAGAATTTTATTTCTTCGATGGAGTATAGATAAAGGTTAATTAAAAAATGGTAATAAGCAGAAATAAAATGGGCAATATAACCATTGGAGGTGTCCTAATTGACAAAACCTTACCTTTGCCCAAACTGTAAAAGTAATCGTTCACGTTTCAACATTATTGAACAAATGGCAACACCCGTAAAATTGGATCCGCAGTCTGGTGAAGTTGTTCAACAATACACTAATGATAATATGGATTCGTTTCATATCAGCTACAATGGTCCATCCCGAAAAATTCAATGCGGCGCTTGCGGATTAATTGAAGACGAAAGAGCCTTTATTAAACATGCAGAATTCCAGCCAAAGCCCTTTTAAACGTTTGCCCATTTGAAGTACGAATACACAGTTTAAAATGTCATCTAAAACAACCTTCTAGAAAGAAATCTGGAAGGTTTTCCTATTTCTGCGTTGATTTTAGGCATTTTTATCTTCCTTCTTCCATAGGTATAAAAACAGAGCAGACGATTGCAATTGTAAACAAGGTATAACTGGACCAGCCTAACAAAAGCTGGAGCTCTCCTATATGAAAATTCGGATTAAGACATGTCTTGTGAGCAGGGGGGAATGAAGGATTGTTCTCGATCGGTTTTGCATGTGAAACAGATAGCGAAGTAATCTTTAATTGGTTTAGTAAGGAAAAGGAGGAATGGGAGCGTAAGGGTATATATACAGGTGAACTCTACAAACATAAAGAGAGGGTTCTATGGGAGTTTGATGGTACAGAAGATCAATGGCAGGAAAGCATAATACCTTACCTTGCTTCTTCACTATGTGATTATATGATTGAAGAGAAAGAACTGTATTGGGTAAAAGAACATATTGAACGGACCTTTTTTTATAGAGAAGAGGCACCCGCAATCACTGAAATTGCCCACTCTCTTCTTGAAGGGGAACGAGAGGAGGTGCCAGAAACCAATCTGTTACAACAACGAAAGCATTTTGTTTATCATGAATTAACTGAAGAAATAAAAAACAATGATGTCATACAATGGGACCCTATGCTGACATTTCGGCTTGGTAATTATCATCACCTGCTCATGAAAGCGGCGTCAGCAGCTATTGATGAATACAAGTGGGAGCAAGAATACCAAACGATGATTGAAGCTTGCCGTCATTATTTGAAGTATACTGCTTCGTTATGTTCCGTGCTTCATGTATTATTGAAAGAAAAACCTGTATTTCTCGATAAGCATTTAAAACCGGTAGATCAATGGACGAGACTCCATCATTTAGAACCTACGCTAGTATTTGAAAAAAGCCTGCCCTTTGAATATATGGCAGTTAGTCCAGCGGTAAGCCTAGCCCCTAAAGAACTTCACGTATACGCTGACGGAGAGGAAGGGACCGTACAAACATTTGAAATGATTTTTCAAGAAAAATTAATAATTCATCCTCAGTCTGAATGGCCTCTGAAAAATATATCGGATAAAAACGTGTAGAACCATTTAAAAAATAGCTATATATAAAATCCTTAAATGATAAAAACTCCAACCCTGGACCGTTGGAGTTTTTTATTCTCCAGTAAAAAAGTGGAACAAACGCCTTTACGGATATGATAAGTATAGAAGAAGTTGCGGAAAAATTCTTATATGCATTAAAGTCCTGCAGAGTTACAGTATGGAAATACCGCTTAAGTTAGCAGAGAAGAGATGAGCGAAGTGTGTGTAAAATACATACGTGAGCCTGGAACTGTTTGAGTTCAGGCTTTTTATTTTCTAACATTTATATTCAAAAGCAATATCCCCATGCAATGGATTACCTTTCTGTTCTTATGAAACATATAGATGAAAATTATCATGAGAAAAAATGCTAGTCAACATTCATCTTAAGCTAAATTCACTGCAATAGAAAAAAACAAGCTGTTTTTTCTTTCGGGTATTAAGAAAATCAGCTTGTTTTTTATTCCAGTTAAGTAGATATTATTTTTTAGAAAACAGCCACTTAGAGATTGTTGATAAGCCGATTTCCCTTAAATCTCTTTTGTACTTGGGTAGAGTTTTACATATTGTTTATAACCTTTTTCATATACGCTTCTAATCTTTTGATTGGGTCGGTATATGTTTTTTGGAAGGCAACTTATGTAGCTGTCAACAAATTGTCCAGCGTCTTTCACCCAGCCAAGATAAAGAAAAGCAGTAGATGCTATGCCTACAGCCGGCAAGTATTCACTATTTTCTGGTACACTCACTGTTTTATTTGTTATGTCAGCAAGTATTTGGCACCATGATTTACTTTTTGCTCCACCGCCGATTAAAATGATTTTTCCTTCCTTTGCCTCTATTATTGTTTCAGCAATATGCCGTAAAGAATAACAGATTCCTTCTAATGAAGCTCTCATAAAATCAGCTTGACTTGTATGCGCTTGGATACCGAAATATATTCCTTTCGCATTGCTATCTTGAACCGGGAACCTTTCTCCATGAATATAAGGCAGAAAGACAAGACCGCCCGCACCTGGTTTAGACTGTGAAATAGTATTTTCAAATGTTTCATACGAGCTCTCCGGCATAAATGTATTTTTCGTCCACTCGTAGACATTGCCTGCATTCAAAAGAGGAGCTATTGAGATATTCATATTATGTATCACATGGGCTAGTGTGAAAACACCAGCGGTTTTTGGGGAATGACTTTTTGTTGGAGCTGCAGCCCAGCCCGTTGTACCGATGTAAAAATAGCTGTCACCATCATGAATCGCTCCTGCTCCCATGGTGCTTGCTCCTGCATCCCCTGCTCCGCAAAGAACGGGAGTGTTTCCGTGAAAACCGCTATTCCCGCTGGGCAACACGTTTCCGGCCAGATCATTAGGTGACAATAATGCTGGAAGGGTGAAATAATCAATCCCGAAAGATTCCAGTATACCAGGGTGCCATGTTCTCGTTTGGATATCCATCATACCTGTCGTTGCACCGGTTACACTGTCTGTTGTGATAACTCCGGTAAGTTTATAAATGAGATAATCTTTCGCACTGAAAACGACAGCGGCGGGTTTTTTTTCTCTTTTATTCAACCAAAGCAATTTGGCCAGCGGAGTCGAGGCCGATACAGCATTAGCTGTAATGTCCGGTAAATCTGGGCGTTGTTTCTGAATCCAGCTGGATTCTTCTTCAGCTCTCATATCAGAATATAAAATAGCTCGCTCTGTGTTTTCTCCTTCTCTAATTAAAATGACATTTTCCATTTGACCGCTGAATGTGACAGCTTTCACCGACTCAGGAGGTATATTCTTTTCCTCGAACCATCCTCTTGTAATAGACTTCATGCCAGTCCACCATTCTTCGGGGTTTTGTTCTTTTTCCCCGTGTTTTCCTTTGTATGTATGAATGGCTGCAGAACGCTCTTCGAAAACGCAGCCGTCTTTTTGCATCAGTAATCCTTTTATAGCTGATGTACCAACGTCAAAAACTGCAATGTATTCCATGATGAACCTCCTTCATTGACAGTACTTAGGATCAAAATATAAGCAAAACTACGTCTTCCGTCATTTGGTAATGTCATTTATCCATTGTAACACCTTGGTGCATGTAAAATATTTCGTTATGGTAATCATAGTGTAATCGAAACGGAAATTCGTTGAGACACTATTGTAATATGACTATGATAATTTTACTAATGCAGGATAAAAAAGGGAGTGAATTTATTTGAAGAAATTAATTTCAGCAACAACAATGGCGGTTGCATTACTTATTGGTGTATCAATCGATGATGCTGAGGCTTCTAATACATATACAGTCGAAAGCGGCGACACCTTATATCGGATAGCATTAAATCATGATATTTCAGTTTCTGAACTGAAAAGCTGGAACGATCTTTCTTCAAATTTGATATATCCAAACCAGGAACTTGATGTTACAGGAGACGGTTCTGTGTCTGCTAGTTCTTCTGAAAGTACGTCAGAGAAGCAATCGGAACAAAAAACCGCTAGTGAAATGACGGTTTCCTCTACAGCGTATACAGCTAATTGCAGCGGGTGTTCTGGAATTACAGCAACAGGTATTAATTTAAAAGCAAATCCGGATAAAAAAGTAATTTCTGTTGACCCGGACGTTATTCCGCTTGGAACAGAAGTTCACGTTGAAGGTTACGGTACAGCGGTTGCAGGGGACACAGGCGGTGCAATAAAAGGAAATAAAATTGATGTGTTTTTCTCCGATCGCAGCGAAGCCTTGCAGTGGGGAAACAAAAAAGTAAATATAAAGATTCTTGAATAACTCTACTCCAGCTGTTTCAAAGACTGACAGAACTGCCAGTCTTTGAAACAGCTTTTTGTGATGAAAAGCGGTGGCATCAGTGATTCCGTTGCTGTTTGTATGAAGTAATAGAAACTGCTTAATCTTAGCCGGCCTTTTTCTTTCAGAATGCTTGAACTTTTCTTATTGAAAGGTTGATTTTCCTTGAAAGTCTCTCTATAATGACTACAGAAGAAGTTATCGTTATGAAACATGCTTAGAAAAGGACATGAGAAACAAATTCTCCTTTAGAACAGAGAAGAAAGTCTTGGCTGAAAGCTTTCTGTAAAGGTCTTGTTTCTTACCGCCTTGGAGCAGCAGTGCTGAACAGATTCTCACAAAAGGTGAGTTTCGTTCAAAAGTGATGACAGATCGTCATACATAATGGAGCCTTCTAATTAAGCGCTGACGTCTGCCGGTCGTTATCCCGGTCTTGAGATCACAGGTAAGGTATAAGATTATCTTTATGTGTAACAAGGGTGGAACCGCGGACTTTCATCGCCCCTTCTTTGAGAAGGGGCGTTTTTTATTTAGATTAGGCTTTAAGCGTTCATCATAACGACAAAATAGGAGGGACTTAGTGTGGCAAATAACGTAAATATCACTTTTCCAGATGGAAATGTCAAGTCATTTAAAGAGGGTGTTACGACAGAAGAAATCGCATCCTCCATCAGCCCCGGGCTTAAAAAACAAGCTTTAGCCGGAAGATTAAACGGTGAGCCGATTGATCTTAAGACACCTATTCATAAAGACGGAAACATTGAAATCATTACCTCAAAAAATGAAGAAGGCCTTGAAATTCTGCGTCACAGCACAGCGCATTTAATGGCACAGGCAGTAAAACGTGTATTTGATGATGTGAAACTGGGCGTAGGGCCCGTTATCGAACATGGTTTTTATTATGATATTGATATGCCTCATCAATTAACACCAGAAGACTTACCGAAAATAGAAAAAGAAATGAAAAAAATCATCGATGAGAATCATGAAATCGTTCGAAAAGAAGTCAGCCGTGAAAAGGCTAAAGAAATTTACCAGGAAATCGGGGACGACTTGAAAATAGAATTAATTGACGACATTCCTGAAGGAGAGACACTCTCCATATATGAGCAAGGAGAGTTTTTTGATTTATGCCGCGGCGTTCATGTACCGAGCACTTCTAAATTGAAAAAGTTTAAATTAATGAGCATTTCCGGTGCTTACTGGCGCGGAGACAGCAATAATAAAATGCTGCAGCGTATTTACGGAACAGCCTTCTTTAAACAATCGGAACTAGAAGAGCATCTTAAAATGCTCGAAGAGGCAAAAGAACGTGACCATCGTAAACTTGGCAAAGAGCTCGAGATTTTCTCTGTGAACCAAAAAGTTGGACAGGGTCTGCCGTTATGGCTTCCGAAAGGGGCTACGATCCGCCGGACTATTGAGCGCTATATCGTAGACATCGAAGAACGTCTCGGGTATGATCATGTCTATACCCCAGTACTTGGAAGCTCTGAATTGTATAAAACGTCCGGTCACTGGGATCATTATCAAGATGATATGTTCCCGCCAATGGAAATGGATAATGAAACATTGGTTATTCGGCCGATGAACTGTCCCCACCATATGATGGTGTATAAAAACCAGCTGCATAGTTATCGAAATCTCCCCGTACGGATTGCAGAGCTTGGGATGATGCATCGTTATGAAAAGTCAGGTGCTCTTGCCGGACTTCAACGTGTACGTGCAATGACGTTAAATGATGCTCATATCTTTGCTCGTCCGGATCAGCTGAAGTCTGAATTTATTCGGGTGGTAGAGCTGATTAAAAATGTATATCAAGATTTTGGACTCGACGATTACTATTTCCGTCTGTCTTACCGTGATCCAGAAGATAAAGAAAAGTATGTGGACAACGATGAAATGTGGGAAAAAGCACAAGCAATGCTGAAAGAAGCAATGGATGACATGGGAGTCGATTACGTAGAAGCTGATGGCGAAGCCGCTTTTTATGGTCCGAAGCTAGACGTGCAAGTGAAAACGGCCCTTGGAAAAGACGAAACGTTATCTACTGTTCAATTAGACTTCCATCTCCCAGAGCGGTTCGATCTCACTTATATCGGAGAAGATGGGCAGGAACACCGTCCTGTTGTTATTCATCGCGGTATTGTATCGACCATGGAGCGTTTTATCGCATTTTTACTAGAAGAATACAAAGGTGCTTTCCCGACTTGGCTTGCTCCTGTACAAGCAAAAGTGATTCCAGTATCAGCTGAAGCCCATCTCGATTATGCTCGTAAAGTAGAAGATGAGCTGCGTAAAGCGGGTGTAAGGGTGGAAGTCGATACTCGTGATGAAAAAATCGGCTATAAAATCCGGGAAGCACAAATGAAAAAAGTTCCTTATATGCTTGTACTCGGAGACAAGGAAATCGAAGCAGAAGCTGTCAACGTGCGCCGTTATGGACAAAATGATTCAAAATCCGCAGCATTAGCTGATTTTGTAAAGGAAATAAAAGAAAAAATAGATACACGCAGCCTGGATTAATAGATGAAACTGCTTGCCATGTATGGAACTGGCAGGCAGTTTTTTCATTTATTTTTCTATGCAGGGATACTATTTCAGCGCTCACCCTTTCAAGTGGAAGAGATATATGGGGATGCTGCAAATACAAGGAGCTTTTCAGAAATAAAGGTTGCATGTTTTAATGATTTTCGTTACGATAATCAAGTGTTGTTTTCAGTGTTTGACAGCACTTAATGCGTATGGTAACGTTAATGAGTAATGAAAAACGAAACCAAAACAAGCAGAAGCGCCCGCTTCTCACCTGACTGACGCCCTGGGCTGTTGGCAGGTTATGGTGATTTCCATGAATAGTGAGAAACGATCATCGTGTGGGCGCAGTATGTGTGCCTGCTTTTTTATACTTTAAAAAAGTAACTTTGCTTAAAGTATAAAGTATAAGAAAAGACTAAGGCTTCCGCCATTTGGACTCGGCGGCAAGTCAAGTTTTTCTAATGCGCAGTTAACTGCTTTTATTGGTAAAATTTTTGGAGGTGGCTCATTATTCGTAATGATATGAAGGTTAATGATGGAATCCGTGCGCGTGAGGTACGCCTGATCGATGCTAACGGCGACCAGCTTGGCGTAAAATCGAAAAGCGAAGCGCTGGATTTGGCTGATAAAGCTAACCTTGATTTAGTACTTGTGGCTCCAAATGCGAAGCCGCCGGTCTGCCGTATTATGGATTACGGAAAGTACCGTTTCGAGCAGCAAAAGAAAGATAAAGAAGCTCGAAAGAAGCAAAAAGTAATTAACGTGAAAGAAGTGCGCCTAAGCCCTAATATCGAAGAACATGATTTTAATACGAAGCTTCGCAATGCTCGTAAGTTCTTGAACAAGGGTGATAAAGTAAAAGCGGCTATTCGTTTCCGCGGACGTATGATTACACACTCTGATATCGGCAAAAAAGTACTAGAGCGCATGGCCGAAGAATGTGAAGATGTGGCTACTGTAGAAACGAAGCCGAAGATGGAAGGGCGGAGCATGTTTTTGATGCTGGCGCCAAAGTCGGAGAAAGACAACAAATAGAATTTAACTAGTGACAAGGAGGAAATTACTTATGCCTAAAATGAAGACTCATAGCGGTGCAGCAAAACGTTTTAGAAAAACAGGTACTGGCAAGTTGAAGCGCAGCCACGCATTCACAAGCCACTTGTTCCGTAACAAGTCCCAAAAGCAAAAGCGCCGTCTCAGCAAACAAGGTATTGTAGATAAATCCGATCAAAAACGCATCGCGAACTTAATGCCATACGACAAATAAAACTAGAACAACTGATGAAATCGAAGGAGGGATAGACGATGCCAAGAGTAAAAGGCGGATATGTGACTCGTCGTCGTCGTAATAAAGTATTAAAACTAGCAAAGGGATACCGGGGTTCAAAGCACAGCTTGTTTAAGACAGCACGTCAGCAAGTTATGAAATCTCTGCAATATGCATACCGGGATCGCCGTCAACGTAAGCGTGACTTCCGTAAACTTTGGATTACACGTATTAATGCGGCTGCTCGTATGAACGGTCTTTCTTACAGCCGTCTTATGTACGGATTGAAGCAGGCTGATATTAACGTGAACCGCAAAATGCTCGCTGATCTTGCCGTGAACGATGAAAAAGGTTTCACAGAGCTTGCTGAAAAAGCAAAAGCAAACTTGAAATAAAGAATAAAAGGGTCTGGGAATCTATCAACTTTCCTGGACCCTTTTTTACTTTAGCAAAGTCTCACTTTGCTAAAGTAAAAAAGAATAAGAAAAATTTCCGCCCTAAGAATGGCGGCAAGCCAAGATAAGATAAATCAGTAAATTCGTTTTTATCCATAGGTGAAAAGAGAAATGATGAGAGGGGAGAGGCATGGAAATCATAGTATTATATTATGTGATAGCTATCAACTTGGCGGCTTTTATCACGATGAGTGCCGACAAACGAAAAGCCCGCCGTCGAGCTTTTCGTATCAGCGAGCGCAGGCTTTTGTGTTTAGCGGCAATTGGCGGAAGCGCTGGAATGTTTGCAGCCATGTATATGTTTCGGCACAAAACAAAACATAAACGTTTCTTTATTGGTATTCCTTTTCTTTTGTTTTTACATGGAATACTGGTTCTTTTCTTCATAAAATATAACCTTTTGTTGTCTCTCTAGCGTCAGCACGTTCAAGAGCAAGGCTTTTTGTTTATTTTGAAAACGAATCTTAATCTTTTTCTGTTTGCTTGATAAACTCTTTGATAGGACTTTTCCATTCTATATAAGCATGGGGGTAATGCTGTCGGATTTCGTTTTCTAGAAATGAAAAATCTTTGCGCTGGAGACCTTGGAGCTTGTCTTTGTTTTTTACCCATACGGATACAGAGACAATATCAAACGCCTGCTCAGTTGTTCCTAAATATTTTTCTCCTTCAAACATGACGCCTTTGTAAGTAATTAAAAAATTTTTGCGCACATTTTTTATTTCATCTAAAAAGTAAAAGTTATTCTTTTCGTGGGCTAATTCAAGCTTGCGTTTTGGATTTAAAATGTATTTAATAACAGCATAAATTAATATGATTAATGCAATAAGGATAAGTGCTCGTATCAAAAGAGCCACGATAAATTCCTCCCCTTGTGTATTCCGGCGAATTTCTTAATATCTGTCATTATTTATTAGAAAAACTTGGCTTATCGCCAAGTCCTTAATGGCGAAAGACTTAGTTTTTCTTATACTTTGATCCTTTAACAAAGTTAAACCTTCCTAAAGTACGAAAAAAAACTATGTTAGTTTCATTTTAATAGAAAAAACCTTAGAAGGGAAAAGATATATAATGAAACAATTATTTTCGATTCAGCGAACATTGGATGAAAGAATATTAAAAGAGCATGACTTGAAAAGAGAAGATATTTTTATGGATAAAGTGCTTGCTTTTCAAGTAGAAGCAGCCGAGCTAGCCAATGAAACCCGCTGCTTTAAGTATTGGAGTCACAAGCCAGCCTCCAGTCAAGCAGTGATTCTCGAAGAGTATGTAGATGGCCTTCATTTTATTCTTTCTATTGGTATTGATAAAGGGTGGGAAGAATTCCCGTTTCAGAAAGAAAAAAATAACCGATCGTTAAGCGGGCAGTTTCAGGCAGTATTTCAAGCAGCTGCTGCTCTTACAAAAAAAACAGAAAAACAAGCGTACATCGAATTATTTCAAGAATACCTTCAGCTTGGTATGCAGCTCGGATTTTCCAATGATGCAGTGGAACGAGCTTATTTAGAAAAAAATGAAATGAATCATAAAAGACAAACAGAAGGATACTAACCCAGACCAAAAATTAATTCAAAACATTTGAGTATAAAAAAAGATACTTATATACTAAAAGAAGGAAAAAAAATGAAATAATTACATAAACCAAGGAGGAATAAATAGTGGCGGAAATGGATCAAACTGTACAGATGTTAAAAGAATTAACGGATGCAAATGGAATTCCTGGTAACGAAAAAGAAGCCCGCGAAGTCATGAAAAAGCATATCTCTTCTTATGCAGATGAGATAACGTATGATCACCTTGGCAGTCTCATTGCGAAAAAGACTGGAAAAGCTAACGGACCGCGTATTATGATTGCAGGTCACCTGGACGAAATTGGTTTTATGATTACCAATATAGATGATAAAGGTTTCTTGAAATTCGAAACAGTGGGCGGCTGGTGGAGCCAGGTCATGCTTGCTCAACGAGTGAACATAATGACTAGAAAAGGAAATATTGTCGGTGTGATTGGATCCAAGCCGCCGCATATTCTTCCAGCTGATCAACGAAAAAAAGCAGTTGAAATCAAAGATATGTTTATCGATATTGGTGCTTCAAGCAAGGAAGAAGCAGAAAGTTTTGGTGTCCGCCCTGGGGATTCAGTAGTACCGATTTGTGATTTTACGGTTATGAATAATGAAAAGCTGATGATGGCAAAAGCATGGGATAACCGAATTGGCTGTGCAATTGCTATTGAAGTATTGAAGCGTCTCAAGGATGAAGATCATGCCAATGAAGTGTTTGGCGTAGGAGCTGTACAAGAAGAAGTAGGACTTCGCGGCGCAAAAACAGCTTCCCACAAGATTACTCCTGATATTGGATTTGCCGTTGACGTAGGTATTGCAGGTGATACTCCGGGAGTTTCGGATAATGATGCTACAGCTGAAATTGGCAAAGGACCACAAGTATTAGTATTTGACCGGTCTATGGTGTCTCACAAAGGACTGCGTGACTTTGTAACAGACATTGCTGATGAACATAACATTCCATTTCAGTATGAAGCGATGAGCGGCGGCGGAACAGATGCTGGATCTATCCATCTATCCGGTGACGGGGTGCCTTCCCTTGCTGTGACCGTTCCAACTCGTTATATCCACACTCATGCTGCTATTTTACATCGTGATGATTTCGAACATGCGGTGCAGCTGATTGTAGAAGTTACGAAAAAACTTGATGCAGACACTGTTCGATCCATTACGTTCGATTCATAATAACCGTTTAGGGATGAGAGTTGTGATTAGATAGTCTCCTATTCCGCCAATTCTCGAAGCATGGAATTGGACAAAATTCCTGCTATGTCTGTTTCTTGGAATGATTTTGCGTAGAAGATCCAATTTTTTATAATAACAAGTGAGGAAAGCAACGCCCAAAAAATAGCCGTCCCTTGGCTTAGGACGGCTCTTTTCTTCATCTGATGGATTACTTCAATCCTTCTGCTATCTGGGAAATAACCTGCTCTTTTTCCTGTTCATCCGCATGATTCCAAAATACTTCAAATAAAACCCCAAGACCGGGAAGCATTTTTTCTTCTCCGCTTTGAACGGCATCTTGAATGGTGGCTTCAACCTGATCTTCATTATGACCTGAAACATTTTGTAAAATGGCTGCGCGCAGATTAAAGGACAACCTTGTTCCCTCCTATTTGTGATAAAATAGTAAATATCAACATATGTCGATATCTGTAGTATGAGAAACTGGGAAAAAAATATACTTTCCGGTATCTTACTGTGTGAAATTTGGATATGCTTTGGCGGCAGGTTGAGGAGCAGCAATGTAAGGGAAGGGAAAGCTTGTGAAAAAAATTGAATCAGTGAAAAATCCTTTAGTAAAACGAATAAAACGGCTTCAAAAAAGAAAACAAAGAGAAAAAGAAGGTTTGTTTGTAATAGAAGGTTTTCATCTTGTGGAAGAAGCACTTCGTCATGACGTGGAAGTACAGGCAATCATAGCAGAGGACAATAAAAATATTCCCTCCAATCATTCAGGAGCGGGAATATCACTTGTCACAGAGCAAGTTATGAAAGAAATGAGCAGTACAGAAACCCCTCAAGGGATATTGGCAGTTTGCAGCCTTCCAAGACAAGAAAAGCCTTTGAGCATAAAAGAAAGAGGCAGTTATTTGTTTATTGACGGTGTTCAGGATCCGGGGAATCTGGGAACAATGATACGAACTGCAGATGCAGTCGGTACTTCTGCTGTTATTTTAGGAGAAGGAACGGTTGATCCTTATAATGATAAAGTTATACGAGCGACACAAGGTTCTTTGTTTCATCTCCCTGTTATTAAAGGCGATATAGAAAAATGGATAGAAGCATGCCAAACCAAAAATATTCCTGTTTTCGGGACTTCTTTAAATGAGGGAACGACCCATACGGCAATAGAAGCACAAAATGGTTTCGCTCTTATTGTAGGAAACGAAGGAGCAGGAGTGCAGGAAAAATGGCTGGAGCAGACGGATCAAAATATTTATGTTCCGATTTATGGAAATGCCGAGTCTTTAAATGTCTCTGTGGCAGCAGGTATCTTGTTATATCATTTAAAACTTTTTCATTGATTTCATAAAAGACAAAGAAATTTCCTTGCAAAGGAAACGAAAATTTTTTAAACTGTAAAATAGTATGAAATGAATAAACAAAAAATCGCCGGCTTTTAACGTACAGAAACTACGATTGCCCCTGTTGCCGAGGAGGTCCCGTTTTAAAAAGTCGGCAAGCCGGGTTTTCTAATTCAGACTTCTAAAAATATAACATAATAAAAAGGCTGTGAAAGAGAGTAGTAAATCAGAGACCGCCATGCAGGGATGGAATGCCGCTGACTGAAAGCATTCCTATGGAAGGGCTGATCGAATTCACTCTGGAGCCGGCACTGGAACGCAGAACTTTATTATGTACTGTTAAGGTGCCCCGGAGAATCCGTTATCTGAAACTAAGTGAACTGCTGTTTTCGTTATGCAGTTAACAAGGGTGGTACCGCGAACCTTCGTCCCTTACAAGAGGACGGGGTTTTTTTTATACTTTAGGAAGGTTTAACTTTGTTAAGGGTCAAAGTATAAGCAATACTACGACTTGCCATTTTGACTTAGCGGCAAGTCGAGTTTTTCTAAGTAAGATAGGAAAGTATAAAATTTTGCGTTCGATGTCTAGCTTCAACGCCCAGCCTTTCGAAGGTCCCAGAAGATTTAAGGAACTTTTGTTAGAACCGGGAACATCGTGTTCCGGGCGCAAAAGTCAGCACATCCTGTGCAAGCCAGTTCGACGTTGTCGCAGGACGTGAGGAACTTAGCCGAACGTCATTTAAACCACGGGCGCTTGCGCTTTTCTTATATAGACATGGCCAATTGTATTAGTTGAATAAATGATTGTTATAAATAGCCAAGGAGGAACTCATATGATAGAACGGCTTCAAGAACTAGGAAAAGAGGCGCTGCAGGAAATTAAAGATGCAGACACCGTCAAAGCGTTAGACAATATCCGTGTGAAATACTTAGGGAAAAAAGGCCCAATTACAGAGGTTCTGCGCGGAATGGGTAAATTGTCTGCTGAAGAGCGCCCGAAAGTAGGGCAGAAAGCAAATGAAATTCGCGAAGAAATTCAGAGCAGTCTAGAAGCTAAAACAACGGAGCTCGAAGAAATAGCTCTTGAGGAAAAGCTGAAAGAAGAAAGCATTGATGTCACTCTGCCTGGAAAAGAAATAAAGCGGGGGGCTCGTCATCCTCTCACAGCAGTAGTAGAAGAAATTGAAGACATTTTTATTGGGTTAGGATTTCAGGTAACTGAAGGTCCTGAAGTAGAAACAGATTATTACAATTTTGAAGCGCTGAACCTTCCTCCTGATCATCCGGCCCGTGATATGCAAGATTCTTTTTATGTCACACATGATATGCTTCTTCGAACACAGACCTCACCTGTACAAGCAAGAACCATGCAAAAACATAACGGACAGGGGCCGGTTAAGATTGTTTGTCCTGGTAAAGTGTACCGCCGCGACGATGATGATGCGACCCACTCCCATCAATTTATGCAGATAGAAGGGTTATATGTAGATAAAAATGTACGGATGAGTGACTTAAAAGGAACTCTCGAAGCATTTGTAAAAAAATATTTTGGCCCGGAACGAAGCATCCGCCTTCGTCCAAGCTTTTTTCCTTTTACGGAACCTTCAGTAGAAGTCGATGTATCCTGTGGTATTTGCGGAGGAGCGGGCTGCCGGGTATGTAAAAATTCCGGCTGGATTGAAGTATTAGGCGCCGGCATGGTCCATCCGAACGTTTTAGAATTCAGCGGATTTGATTCTAATGAATACAGCGGCTTTGCGTTTGGAATGGGAGTAGAGCGTTTTGCTCTGCTGAAATACGGAATTGATGACATCCGTCACTTCTACACTAATGACATCCGATTTTTAGAACAATTTAAACGGGCTTAAGGAGGCATTTAATATGCTTGTTTCATATCAGTGGTTAAAAGATTACGTTGATATAGATGATTTAACAGTGGAAGAAACAGCAGAAAAATTAACGCGCGGCGGGGTAGAAGTAGATGTGCTTCATCCGAGAAGTGAAGGAATAGAACAAGTGTCAGTTGGTTATGTTGAGGCGTGTGAACAGCATCCTAATGCAGATAAATTGAATGTCTGCCAGGTCAATACAGGAGAAGAAACGGCTCAAATTATTTGCGGTGCGCCAAACGTAGCAGCAGGTCAAAAAGTGGCAGTAGCTAAACCTGGGGCTGCCCTTCCTGGAGGCATGAAAATTAAAAAAACAAAATTAAGAGGAGAACCTTCAGAAGGAATGATTTGCTCTTTACAAGAACTGGGCATTGAGCAAAAACTGGTTGCCAAAGAATTTATAGACGGCATATATGTTTTTCCTGAAAGTGCAGAAGTAGGAGAGGATGCTGTAAAAGAGCTTGGTCTTCGTGATACCGTATTAGAGTTGGACCTTACCCCAAACCGGGCAGATTGTCTCAGCATGATAGGAATTGCTTATGAAATGGCTGCACTTTTAGATCGGGAAGTACATCAGCCGGACTGCACATTTTCAGTGGCTGAGCAATCTGCAGCAGAAGCTGTATCTGTTCAGGTGGATGTACCAGAAGATAATCCGTACTACGGGGCAAAGATTATTCAAAATATATCAATTGGACCGTCACCCCTGTGGATGCAAAATCGACTTACAGCTGCAGGAATACGCCCCATAAATAATGTTGTCGATATTACAAATTATGTGCTGCTTGAATATGGACAGCCGCTGCACGCTTTTGATCTCGATCGATTTGGATCCAATAAAGTGGTAGTAAGGCGGGCAAACGAGGAGGAAACCATTACAACGCTTGATGGAGAAATACGCACCCTTTCGGCAGAACATATGGTTATAACAAACGGAAAAGAACCGACAGCTTTGGCCGGCGTAATGGGTGGTGCTTTTTCTGAAGTACAGGAAGACACAACAACGATTCTGCTTGAATCAGCTTATTTCAATTCTTCCCGTGTCCGCAAAGCATCAAAAGACATGGGGCTGCGCAGTGAATCGAGTACACGCTTTGAAAAAGGAATTGATGCCAGAAGAGTAGAAGAGGCTTCTGCACGGGCAGCATACCTGCTAGAACGTTATGCCGGCGGGACAGTGCTAGAAGGTACAGTGGAAAATGATTTTAGATCCGATAAAAAAAGAGTTATTGAAACCGAGCCGGAACAATTAAACAAATTATTAGGGATGGATCTAAGCCAAGAAGATATCCTTTCGATTTTCCGCCGTCTTCGGTTTTCAGTTCAAACAAAAGGAAATCGAATTTCTGTAGAAGTACCGACACGCCGGCCTGATCTAAAAATTGAAGAAGATCTGGCAGAAGAAGTGGCAAGGCTGTATGGCTATGATTACATTCCGACAACCCTGCCTGCTGGTGTGACCACGCCAGGCTCTCTTAGTCCAGAACAAAAAAATCGAAGAAAAATCCGTCGTTATCTTGAAGCAAGCGGCCTGCATGAGGCAATCACGTATTCATTAACGAGTCCAGAAAAAGCAAGCCGATTTTTACTTAAAGAGGTACCTGGGACTGTTACGGTTTCCATGCCCATGAGTGAAGAACGAAGCACGATGCGCACAAGCTTAATTCCTCATTTACTTGATACTGTACAGTATAATCGAAACCGGCAAATAAATGACTCTTCTATGTTTGAGCTTGGTTCTGTATTTATTGGTGAAGCTGGAGAGTTGACGCAGCAGCCTGAGGAGAAAAAGGTACTTGCGGCTGCCGTTACAGGCACGTGGGAAATCCACTTATGGCAGGGAGAGAAGAAAAAAACAGATTTCTTTGTTGTGAAAGGTATTCTCGAAGGTCTTTTTGATGAGCTTGGAGTGCTCGACAACATTCAATTTGTGCCATCTTCTCGAAAAGAGCTTCATCCCGGCCGAAGTGCTGATATTGTCTTAAATGGCAGGTCTGTTGGATTTACAGGGCAAGTTCATCCGTCAGTCGAAAAAGAGTGGGACATTAAAGAAACATACATTTTTCAATTAGATTTAGATGCAATACTGGCAGCCGAAACAGAAGAATTGTCATATGCCGTTCTTCCACGATATCCTTCCATCTCAAGAGATATTGCTCTAGTTGTCGACCAAAATGTGCCGGCAGGAGATGTACAGCGGGTCATTGAAGAAGCCGGTGGTCCGTTGTTAAAACAAGTTACACTATTTGACGTATACGAAGGAGAAAATTTAGAAGCTGGCAAAAAATCTTTAGCATTCTCGCTCGTTTATTTGGATCCGGAACGAACACTTACGGATGAAGAAGTAACGAAAACACATGATCAAGTGTTATCCCAGCTCACTGAAAAAGTGCAAGCTGTACTGCGTCAATAAGAGAAAAACAATATGAAAGAATGCCATGGAGCCATACCCTAATATTCTTGGGATGGCTCCTTCCTATTATATGTGGTAAGTCAGTTCGAAGCTGTAAAAAAACAGCGAAAACAAGCAGAAAACGTATTATATTTAGGGAGAAGCATATGATTTTGATGTGAACAGAGAAGTCTTAAAAAGTTTTCCATTCTAATTTGATTCTGTTATTATAATGGGTAGGTATTTTGGAGAGGAAAGGGGCTTATCTGGTGGATGCAGAAAATGATAAACAACGAACAACCGTTACAATATATGGCCAGCAATACACCATAAAAGGGGATGAATCTCCAGAGCACGTCATAAGTGTTGCTGAACACCTTGACCAAAAAATGAAGGAATTTAAAAAATACAATCCTTACTTGGATACAACCAGGCTTGCTGTTTTAACAGCTTTAAACGTTGTGGATGAGTATATGAAGCTTCAAGAAAAGATAGATCAGTACGAAAAAAAGGAACGAAATGAAAAAGATGGGGAACGGGGATAAATGCTTAGTCTGTTATTAGCTTTGATTTTAATCGGGAGCTTTTTCGTAGGACTTCGAAGAGGCTTTGTTTTACAATTAATACATTTAATCAGTTTTTTTGCAGCACTACTTATTGCTTTTTATTTCTATCGTGACCTAGCCGAATATTTGCGGCTGTGGCTTCCTTATCCAAGGTTGTCGAATGATGGAGACGGTATTATTCATATGATGGTAGAGTCTTTTGATATGGAAACGGTATATTATGCTGGAATTTCCTTTTTCTTACTGTTTATTGCTGCAAAAATATTACTCCAAATCGTTGGTTCCATGCTTGATTTTGTATCACATCTACCGGTTTTAAGAACAATAAACAGGTGGCTTGGCGGCCTGCTTGGATTTGTAGAGACGTATTTAATTTTGTTTATTTTATTAATTACCGCTGCATTAATGCCTATTGAGGCTTTACAAAATGCAATCAGCGATTCCTGGATAGCAAACTTGATGATAAATCACACCCCATTTTTGTCCGATTGGTTAAAAGAACTTTGGGGCCAAGGGGTGTAAGTGAAAACTTCTCTGTTGGAGAAGTTTTTTCGTACCACTGATAGGAAAATATAAAATTTTAGCATGTGCTAAAAACGCACACGTCCTGTGTGCAACGCAGAAGTCACCACATCCTGTGGAAGTAAGAGCGCCTTTATTGCCTGGAGAACATTTACTTGTTGAGGCTGACAAGGGTTCTTGCGCTTTTCTTGGATATCCTCCTCTTAAATAAAGGGAGTGCACGGAAGGAGTAGGAAATGTGAATAAAAAGGAGCTTATTAAAGAATTAGAACGAATAGCCGTTTACTTGGAAATAAAAGGAGAAAATTCCTTTAAAGTATCTGCATATCGCAAAGCAGCACAAGCGCTAGAGCAGGATGAACGCTCCTTAAAGGAGATTGGGGACCCAGCCGAACTAACAGGCATTGGAAAAGGTACGGCTGCCATCATTAAAGAATTGCGTGAAACAGGAAAAGCAGAAGTGTTGGAAACGTTGAAAAAGGAAGTGCCTGCTGGTTTGGTTCCTCTATTAAAACTTCCAGGTTTAGGAGGCAAGAAACTAGCGAAACTATACCAGGAATTAAATGTTACCGATGCTGCTGCTTTAAAAAAAGCATGTGAAGAAAAACAAGTACAAAAGCTTGCTGGTTTCGGGGCAAAAACAGAGGAAAAAATAATAGAAGCATTAAATGAAGCGGGAGCTCGCCCGGAACGTCTGCCGATCAGTTTTATGCTCGATGCGGCCAAAAAACTAGAAGCTGAGCTGAATAGCTTGAGTAAAGTAAAACGGTTTGCAAGAGCTGGTAGTTTACGACGCATGGAAGAAACAATAAAGGACCTTGATTACATTTTGTCTGTGGAGGACTCTGACGCTGTTCGCAAACAATTGACCGAAATGGGGATCGTCTCTGAAGTGATGGCTGATGGTCAATCAAAAGTATCAGTAGAGCTTAATTTTGAATATTCCATTCAAGCAGATTTTAGATTAGTAGAAGAAAAAGCATTTGCGACGACACTGCATCATTTTACTGGCTCAAAGGAACACAATGTTATGATGCGGCAGCTGGCGAAAGCGCAGGGAGAAAAAGTAAGTGAATATGGAGTGGAAGACCAAGAAACAGGAGAGCTTTCTACATTTGAAACAGAAGAAGATTTTTACCGCCATTTCGGCTTAAACTATATTCCGCCTGAAGCAAGGCTTGGCAGAGATGAAACCGACATTTTTAAACAACCATACGATACGGTTTTGAAAACGGATATACGCGGTGATTTGCATATGCATACAACTTGGAGCGACGGAGCCGTATCTATTGAAGAAATGGCTGAAGAAGGGCGCAAGCGTGGTTATGAATGGATGGCTATTACGGATCACTCTAAATTTTTGCAAATAGCCCATGGTCTTGATGAAGAAAGGGTGCTTCGCCAAATAGATGAAATAAGAAGGGTGAACGCAAAATTTGATGATATCGAGCTTTTAGCTGGCATTGAAATGGACATTCGTCCTGATGCAATGCTCGACTTAGAAGAAAAAGTTCTTCAGAAGCTTGACGTGGTGATTGCTTCTATTCATTCTTCTTTTTCTCAAACAGAAGATAAAATTATGAAACGCATAGAAGCAGCATTAAACAGTCCATATGTTAACATTATTGCTCATCCAACCGGAAGATTGATCGGGCGGAGAAAAGGTTATAAAGTAAATGTGGAAAAACTTTTAAAGCGTGCGGCAGAAACAGACACAGCTATTGAGTTGAACGCTAACCCAAACCGGCTTGATCTTGCTTCCGATTGGTTAAGAAAAGCAAAAGAGTACGATACGATGGTTTCTATTAATACAGATGCCCACCATCCTGAAATGCTTGATCATATGGAAATTGGTACAGGTATCGCAAGAAAAGCTCTTTTAACAAAAGATCAAATTATAAATACAAGGAACTATGATTCACTTGTTTCTTTTTTCAATAATAAAAGAAAGAATACAGCGGAAGAAAGAGGATGATAATGATCATCCAGTAGAGCCGTCAGCGCTTTTTCTTTGAAAGGATGAAAGAAATGAATGCACGAGTAAAACGTGTATTAGAATATAACAAAATGAAAGAGCAGTTAAAGGAACACGCAGCTTCTTCTTTAGGTCGAAAAAAAATTGAGGAGCTAGAGCCTCATACTGATCTTCAAACGGCCAAAAAAGAGCAGCAGCGAACGTATGAAGGCACAAAGGTGCTGCGTTTAAAAGGACAAGTTCCCCTAGGCGGGATCCAGAGCATCCATGCTCATGTAAAACGTGCACAAATAGGCGGCATGTTAAACGCAGGTGAACTAATGGAGATCGCCGACACCATATATGCTGGACGGCGCCTGAAATCATTTGTGGAATCAATGATAGAAGAGGAAATTGAATTGCCGCTGCTTTTGGAATTAGTAGAAAATATTGTTCCTTTAACTGATTTAGAACGAGCAGTCAAACAATGCATCGATGATCATGGAGAAGTAATGGACGCGGCTAGTTCTGCACTGCGTAGTATCCGCCAGCAAATACGAAGCAGCGAATCACAAGTGCGTTCAAAACTCGAACAGTTGACCCGTTCTTCTGATCAGCAAAAAAAATTATCAGATTCGATTGTAACGATTCGAAACGATCGTTACGTTATACCCGTAAAACAAGAGTACCGTTCCTCTTTTGGCGGTATTGTCCATGACCAGTCTGCTTCTGGGGCAACCCTTTTTATAGAACCACAGGCTGTGGTAAATATCAACAATAAACTTCGTGAAGCGAGAGTAAAAGAGCGCCAGGAAATAGAACGTATCTTACAAGAGCTTTCTTCTCACGTGCAGGAACATACCGAGGAGCTTATCGAAAATTCTGTTTATTTAGGAGAACTGGATTTTCTCTTTTGTAAAGCGTATTACGCAAAGGATATGAAAGCAGTGCAGCCCCGTTTAAATGAAGAGGGCCGTTTAGATTTTAAACAGGCAAGGCACCCGCTTCTTTCAGAAGAGGAAGTTGTTCCTATTGATGTGGAACTTGGAACAAGTTTTTCTTCGTTAGTCATTACCGGTCCAAATACTGGAGGGAAGACAGTTACCTTAAAAACAGCAGGACTTTTAACGCTCATGGCCCAGTCTGGTTTGTTTCTGCCTGTGGATGAGGACTCTGAAGCAGCTGTTTTCACAGATGTGTTTGCAGATATCGGAGATGAACAATCGATAGAACAAAATTTAAGTACGTTTTCTTCTCATATGACTAATATTGTAGATATATTAAAAAAGGTAAACCATCGAAGTCTCGTGCTTTTTGATGAAATTGGAGCTGGGACAGACCCAACAGAAGGTGCTGCTCTTGCTGTTTCCATTCTTGATTATGTCTACCAAACCGGAGCAAAATTAGTGGCAACGACACACTACAGCGAATTAAAAGGCTACGCCTATAATCGAGAAGGTGTGATGAATGCAAGTGTTGAATTTAATGTTGATACACTTAGCCCAACGTATCGTTTGTTAATCGGTGTTCCGGGCCGTAGTAATGCGTTTGCTATTTCGCGGCGGCTCGGCCTTGATGAATCCATCATTCATGCAGCTGAAGCTGAGATTAATGCAGAAAACCGTCAAGTAGAAAATATGATTACTTCTTTAGAGGAAAAACGGCGTCAGGCTGAAGAAGAAATGAAAGAGGCCAAACAAATCCGTGCAGAAGCAGAAGCCCTTCACCAAGAACTTGATAAAAGCATGCAAGAATTAGATAACCAGAAAAGTGCTCTGTTAAAAGAAGCGGAAGAAAAAGCAGAAGTAGAAGTGAAAAAAGCGCGTTCGAAAGCAGAAGAAATAATTGGTGATTTGCGTGAGCTGCAAAAGGAAGGACACCG
Source organism: Alteribacillus bidgolensis (assembly GCF_002886255.1). NCBI lineage: Bacteria > Bacillati > Bacillota > Bacilli > Caryophanales > Bacillaceae > Alteribacillus > Alteribacillus bidgolensis. The sequence goes on along the minus strand of NZ_KZ614149.1, from coordinate 2,026,625 downwards.
TGTCAAAGAACACCAATTAATTGATGCGAAAAAGCGGATGGAAGATGCGGTACCAGAACTTACGAAACGGCAAAAACAGATCAAAAAGCAGGCAAAAAAAGATCAGTCCTTTAAGCCCGGGGATGAGGTTCGCGTTTTAAGCTTTGGGCAGAAAGGCCAAATTCTTGAGAAAGCAAATAATAAAGAATACCAGGTTCAGGTTGGGATTATGAAAGTGAATGTAAAAGCAGAAGATATGGAAAAAGTCAAAGCGGAACCCGTCAAGCAGCCGACACGTCCAGTTACTTCAGTTTCTAGAAACACGAACGTAAAACCAGAGCTTGATTTAAGAGGGATGCGTTATGAAGATGCTATGCGGCAAGTCGAGAAGTATCTTGATGATGCAGTTCTTGCCGGATATCCTCAAGTACACATTATACACGGAAAAGGTACCGGTGCCTTGCGAAAAGGGGTTAAGGAACTGCTGAAAAAGCATCCGAGCGTTAATCAAACGAGAGACGGCGGTATGAATGAAGGTGGTCTTGGAAACACCGTCGTACAATTAAAATAATAGCCCGAGCACGGTAAAACGGCTGCGAAAGGGATGAGGGTTATGGATGCATTTATGCAAAATACGTTTGTAGAGGCAGCGGCAAACTTTAGTGTTGCCGTCTTGTCTCTTATATTGTTTTTGGCTATTTTTGAGACAATTACTCCATATAAAAACTGGGAAGAAATTAAGAATGGCAATATAGCAGTGGCTCTTGCTACGGGTGGAAAATTATTCGGTGTAGCCAACATATTACGATTTTCGATTGAACATAATGATTCGGTGTTGACCATGGTTACATGGGGGGCTTATGGTTTTTTCCTGCTTGTTTTTAGTTATTTAATGTTTGAGTTTTTAACACCAATGTTTAAAGTAGATAAAGAAATTGCAGCCGATAACAGGGCAGTTGGATTAATTTCTTTTATTATTTCTACTGGTTTGTCATTTGTTATTGGAGCTGGGATTTTATCATAAGGAGAGAAAAGCTTGGAAAGGTTAGCAAAAATATTAATTGTGTGCTGTATATTGTTTGTACTCTCAGGGGCCGTTTATTTGTTATTTTTTCAATAAAGCAAAAAAGGAGACGGAGCTGTAATAAGGCTCACGTCTTCTTTTTTTGCACTGTTAGGAAATTATAAAATTTTTATTGGTAAACAGTATAAGTAAACTTCGGCTTTCGCCATAAGGACCCGGCGATAAGCCGAATTTTTCTAACGTTAAGCAAATTACCTTTGCTATAAGGAGAAAAGCATAAAAAGGAGAGGGATGATACTGCTAAATGATTCATAAAGTAGAATAGGAATAAATCGTAAAGTAAATTCTCTCCTGTCACGTTTTCTTATACTTTAAGAATTTTTAACTTCGTTAAAGGATTAAAGTATAAGCAAAACTATGACTTCCGCCTTTGGACTTGGCGGTAAGCCGGTTTTTCTAAAGAAAAGGGGGAAATAACAATGACAAAGGAAAAGGCATGGCTCTCACATTATCCAAACGAAATCCCTTCATCAATTGAATATGAGGAAAGGTCTTTGCAATCCTATTTAAAAGAAGCAGCAGAAACAGAGCCTGATAAACAAGCTCTTCATTTCATGGGAAAGAATATGACGTATAAGGAAGTGTATGAAAAAGCTCAAAGGCTGGCTTATCAGCTGCAGCAGCTGGAAGTGGAAAAAGGAGACCGGGTTGCCATTATGCTTGCCAATACACCGCAATCTGTTATCTGCTACTATGGGGCATTAATGGCAGGAGCAGTAGTTGTTCAGACGAACCCTCTATACGTAGAGCGGGAAATCCAGCATCAAATGAATGATTCAGGCGCGAAAGTAATGATTTGTCTCGATATTCTATTTCCGAAGGTTGAAAAAGTACGCTCAGAAACATTTCTTGAACATGTGATTGTTACCAGCATAAAAGATTATCTTCCTTTTCCGAAAAATGTTATTTACCCTTTTATTCAAAAGAAAAATACCGGTATAAAAGTAAACATAATTTATAACGAAAATACTCATCCGTTAAAAGAGTTGTTAGCTAATAAGAAAGGTGAAATCTGGGAGTATTCCATTTATCCTAAAAAAGAGCTGGCTTTGCTGCAATATACAGGCGGGACTACAGGACCTGCAAAAGGCGTGATGTTAACGCATTACAATCTAGTTGCAAATACTCTGCAATGCAGAACGTGGATGTACAAGATGAAAAAAGGAGAAGAAACAGTTCTTGCTGCTCTTCCATTTTTTCATGTCTATGGCATGACGGTTGTAATGAATCTTGCTGTTATGTATCACTCTAAAATGATTATTTTGCCAAAATTTGACCCAGCGCAAGTATTAAAAACGATACAAAAGCATAAAGTGTCTCTTTTTCCCGGTGCACCGACGATGTATGTCGGACTGATCAATGAACCTAGTATTCAGAAATATGACCTGTCTTCTATCGAAGTTTGTTTAAGCGGGTCGGCACCGCTGCCGCTTGAAGTACAAGAACGGTTTGAAAAATTAACGAATGGAAAGCTTGTAGAGGGGTATGGGCTGACAGAAACCTCCCCCGTAGCAATATCTACACCGATTTGGGGAAAGCGTAAAATGGGAAGTATAGGTGTGCCATGGCCAGATACGGAAGCTGCTATTTTATCAGCCGAAACGGGGGAAATAGCTGAGGCAGGAGAGATTGGAGAAATCATAGTGAAAGGTCCCCAAGTAATGAAAGGCTATTGGAACCGCCCAGAAGAAACAGCAGCTGTTTTTAAAGATGACTGGTTTTTAACCGGGGATATGGGCTATATGGATGAAGACGGTTATTTTTATATCGTAGACAGAAAAAAAGATATGATTATTGCCGGAGGATTTAATATATATCCTCGTGAGATTGAAGAAGTGCTGTATGAACATACTGCTGTTCAGGAAGCAGCAGTTATTGGGGTGCCGGATCCTTATCGAGGCGAAACCGTGAAAGCTTTTATTGTGTTAAAAGAAGGAAAAAAGGTTACAGCAGAAAAATTAGAACAGCATTGCCGTGCTTACCTGGCAGCATTTAAAGTACCTCATCTTTATGAATTTCGAAAAGAACTGCCAAAAACAATGATTGGCAAAATTTTAAAAAGGACGCTTGTGGAAGAAGAAAAGAAAAGCTTAAAAATTAAAAAGCAGTAAATCACATAAAGAAGCAGAGCCTTGTGGTCTGCTTCTTTAAAGTAAGAGGAGAAGTGCTGATACAGCAAAGAGAAACGTTGAAAAAAAGAAAAGGATAGGACTTCCTGATGAATTTTGGCTGCTTGTTCTAGTTGTTTGAAGATTTTATACTTTCAAAATGAGCGACTATTCAGTACAATGAAAGAGAGAGGAGCAATGACTTGAAGAAAGGAGAGGTGAAAAAGAGGAGGTCCAACAGTTGCGAACAGACAAAGAAAGCATATGGTATGAGCAATATCCAAAAGAGATCCCCTTGGAAATTTCGTATGAAAAGAAACCTTTGCCTGCTTTTCTAAAAGAATCAGCAGCACATTATGCCGATCACCATGCAATGAGTTTTTTTGGGAAGCAATGGTCTTATCAGCAATTATTAACAGATGCTTCTTCCTTTGCTAATCAATTAATCAAGTTAGGAATAGAAAAAGGAGACCGGGTTGCAATAATGCTTCCTAATACACCGCAATCTGTAATTAGTTACTATGGTGTGTTAATGGCTGGAGCTATTGTTGTGCAAACAAACCCATTGTATGTAGAACGGGAGCTTAATCATCAACTGATTGACTCAGGAGCAAAAGCGATTGTTTGTCTTGACATGTTTTACCCGCGTGTAATGAAAGCAATGGAAAATACGAGCCTTGAGCATGTTATTGTGACAGGTATAAAAGATGCTCTCGCTTTTCCAAAAAATATTTTGTATCCGCTTACTCAGCGAAAAAACAATGAAATGAAAGTTCAAGTTGACTATAACGAAACCACTCATCATTTTCACAAACTTATTGAAGATGGAGAGTCTGTAATTCCTGAAGTAGATATAGCCCCAGAATCAGATCTTGCTTTACTTCAATACACTGGTGGAACAACCGGGCCTGCTAAAGGGGTAATGCTGACTCATTACAATCTTGTCGCAAACACAACCCAATGTTTGCGCTGGATGTATAAAATGCGGCAAGGAAAAGAAAAGACGCTTGCTGTACTTCCTTTCTTTCACGTTTATGGTATGACCGTTTCTATGAATCTATCCATTATGCATGCTGCTGAATTAGTCATCCTCCCTAAGTTTGATCCAGAGGAGGTATTAAAGACGATCGAAAAGCAGAAAATTACGCTTTTCCCAGGGGCGCCAACTATGTATATCGGGCTTTTAAACAATGAAAAAATACATGATTTTGATCTTTCTTCTATTGAAGCTTGTATTAGCGGTTCAGCTCCGCTTCCACTTGAAATTCAGCAGCAATTTGAAGAAGTAACCGGCGGAAAGCTGGTTGAAGGTTATGGTCTTACAGAAGCTTCACCCGTAACCCATTGTAATTTAATTTGGGAGCAGCGAAAGGAAGGAAGTATAGGACTTCCTTGGCCGGATACAGAGGCAGCTATTCTCACACAGCATGGTCAATTTGCACCGAAAAAAGAAATAGGGGAAATTGCTGTACGCGGTCCGCAAGTGATGAAAGGGTATTGGAACCGGCCTGAAGAAACGTCAGCAGCTTTTAAAGATGGCTGGCTTTTGACTGGTGATATGGGGTATATGGATCAAGAAGGATATTTTTATATTGCTGATCGTAAAAAAGATATGATCATTGCCGGGGGCTTTAACATTTATCCAAGAGAAATTGAAGAAGTGCTTTATGAACATGACAACATACAGGAAGCGGTAGTCATAGGCGTACCTGACCCATACCGCGGAGAGACAATTAAAGCATTTATTGTAAAAAAAGAAGGGGCAGAAGTAAACGAAAAACAGCTGGACGATTATTGCCGCAGTCAGCTGGCTTCATTTAAAGTACCTCGTTTATATGAATTTCGCAATCAGCTGCCAAAAACGAGCGTAGGTAAAATATTAAAAAGAGTGTTAATAGAAGAGGAAAAAGAACATCGTACATCTGGGCATCCTTCCTAGAAAATCTTGAAAAGGTTTCGGCCTATTGACAATTGGTTAAAATTTTTCTAAAATCAATAGAACAAAGTTTATGAATGAATGGTCATTCACTATATTGGAGCCGATTCGATTTGAAGATGTGTGAGGAAAGGAAGTTAAAGATGGGAAAAAAAAGGGGCCCGAAATACGAACAAATTATAGAAGCAGCTGTCCGAGTAATTGCCAGAAACGGCTACCATCATGCTCAAGTTTCTAAAATTGCTAAAGATGCCGGGGTAGCAGATGGAACCATTTATTTATACTTTAATAATAAAGAAGATATCCTTATTTCTTTATTTGAGGAAAAAATGAGTTATTTTGTTGAAAAAATTCGTATGCAGCTTAAGGAAGCTGAAACGATAGAAGACCAGCTGAAAACATTAGTGACTATGCATTTTAAGCAGTTAGCTGCTAATCAAGAATATGCGGTCGTTACACAGCTTGAACTTCGACAATCCAGCAGTGCTCTTCGCCAGCGCATTAATGAAGTGCTGAAAGATTATTTATGGCTGATAGAAAGCATCATTATAAGAGGCAAGGAAAAAGAGGCTTTTTCCCCTCATCTTAATGAGAAGCTGGCTCGTCAGATGATTTTTGGAACACTTGATGAAGTAACGACAAATTGGGTAATGAAAGATTGTAAATATGATTTAGAAGCGTTCTCAGAACCTATTTATGAAATGCTTCTACACGGATTTAAGGCAGGTGTTAAAACGTAAGCCAAAACAAGGAGGTCACCTTTTCATGGAATGTTTCCAGATAAAAAAAGAAGGCAGTATTGCCATTTTAACGTTTAAACGCCCTCCAGCAAACGCCTTGTCCCGTGCTGTGATTACGGAATTAAAAGAAGCTCTGGATACGTTAGATTCGGATGGCGAAGTAAAAGTAATCATTTTGCACGGGGATGGCAAATTTTTTGCGGCAGGAGCTGACATTAAAGAATTTACTCAAGTTGAAAATGGGGAAGAGTTTTCTGAGCTGGCTAGAAAAGGCCAATTTTTGTTCGAACGTTTGGAAGCCCTTACAAAACCAGTGATCTGTGCGATTCATGGAGCAGCTCTAGGCGGCGGTTTAGAGCTTGCGATGGCTTGTCACCTTCGGATTGCTGCTGAGGATGCTAAGTTAGGACAGCCGGAGATTAATCTTGGATTGATCCCAGGGTTTGCCGGCAGTCAGAGGCTGCCTGACTTGGTTGGAAGAGCAAAAGCAGCAGAAATGCTTCTTACTGGAGAACCTATAACAGGTGCAGAAGCAGAAAAATGGGGATTAGTTAATGAAGCATGCCCGGCCGAAGAAGTATTAGAAAAAGCGACCGCATTAGCTGAAAAGGCTGCATCTAAAAGCGGCGTGACTATAAAAATGATAATGGAGCTGCTCCAGTATTCTAAACGAACTCGTTTTTCGGACGGAGTTAAAAAAGAAGCGGAACTTTTTGGAAAAGCATATGATTCCCATGATGGAAAAGAAGGAATTCATGCTTTTTTAGAGAAGAGAAAACCGACATTTAAAAATCAGTAACGTAAGCTATAGGAGGGACCAGGGAATGAATATTTTTGTCATTATGAAAAGAACGTTTGATACCGAAGAAAAAATCGTCATTAATGACGGAGTGATTGACGAAGAAGGCGCAGAATTTATTATTAACCCATATGATGAATATGCAATTGAAGAAGCTATTGTTCTTCGAGACGAGCACGGCGGTGAAGTAACCGTTGTGACAGTTGGTGATGAAGAAGCGGAAAAAGAATTAAGAACAGCCCTTGCAATGGGCGCAGATAAAGCAGCCCTTATTGATGTGGAAGATATCGAAGAAGAGGTAGATCATTATTCTATTAGTAAAGCGCTCACAGCTTATTTGAAAGACCAGGAATACGATATTATTCTTGGCGGAAACGTCGCTGTGGATGACGGAGCCGGCCAAGTAGCGTCTCGGGTGGCAGAAGGCCTTGGCATTAATCAGGTTACAACGATTACAAATCTAGAAATAGACGGCCAAACAGCAAAAATTGAACGCGATGTTGAAGGGGATGTTGAACAAATTGAAACCACTCTTCCGGTTCTCTTGACATGTCAGCAAGGCTTAAACGAACCGCGTTATCCGTCTCTTCCTGGTATTATGAAAGCGAAGAAGAAGCCGCTGGATACCATCGATCTGGACGATTTAGATCTGGAGGAAGAAGACGTAGAAGCAAAAACAAAAACGCTCGATCGTTTCCTTCCGCCTGAAAAACAAGCAGGAAAAGTGCTTGAAGGAGAAGTAGATGATCAAGTGAATGAGCTTGTCAGCTTGTTAAAAAACGAAGCAAAGGTCATATAACGGAGGGGATTTATCATGGCAAAAAAAGTATTAGTGTTAGGGGAAGTAAAAGATGGTGATTTGCGAAACGTCTCGTATGAAGTTATTGCTGCTGGAAAGCAGATTGCTGATGGGGGAGAAGTAGTTGGTGCTTTATTTGGGGAGAACTTGAAATCTCACGCTGAAAAAATGATTCATTACGGGGCAGACCGTGTGGTAACAGCAGAAAAACCAGAACTGGCTCAATATACAACCGATGCTTATACCCAAGCACTGCTGCAAGTTTGTGATCTAGAAAGCCCGGAAAGTATTATTATCGGTCATACATCAAGCGGGAAAGACCTTGCTCCTCGTGCAGCTGCTAAGCTCGATGCAGGTCTTGTGTCTGACGCCGTTGATGTAGTAATGGAAAACGGAAAAGCTGTATTTACCCGCCCTATTTATTCCGGAAAAGCTTTTGAAAAAAAAGCCATAGAAGAAGGCATCGTATTCGCAACGGTTCGTCCAAACAATATTACTCCTCTTGATGTGGATTCCTCTAGAAGCGGGGATATTTCTTCGATAAATGTAGATATTAAAGATCTTCGCACTACGATTAAAGATGTTGTGAAGAAAACAAGCGGCGGTGTCGACTTGTCAGAAGCGAAAATAATTGTAGCAGGCGGACGCGGAGTAAAAAGTGCAGAAGGATTTAAGCCGCTGGAAGAGCTAGCAGAAGTATTAGGAGCTGCAGTTGGGGCTTCCCGCGGTGCTTGTGATGCGGAATATTGCGATTATTCTTTACAAATAGGCCAGACAGGGAAAGTGGTTACGCCGGATTTATATATTGCGGCTGGTATCTCCGGGGCTATTCAGCATCTTGCCGGCATGTCCAATTCGAAAGTGATCGTTGCGATCAATAAAGATCCAGAAGCTCCAATATTTGAAGTAGCGGACTATGGCATTGTTGGCGATCTCTTTGATGTAATCCCGAAACTGACCGAAGAATTTAAAAAAATAACCACATAATTACTGTATTTGCCGAATAAAAGCTATCCCAAAAGAAGTCAGGGATAGCTTTTTCTTTTCTGCTAACTTGAACACGAATAGTTTTTTATACTTTAGGAAAGTTTAACTTTGCTCAAGGATCAAAGTATATTGCCATAAAGACTCGGCAAGCTGAGTTTTTCTAATAAGGTAAGAAAGTATAAAAGTTTGGCGTTTTCCATGTCCAGCTTCAGCGTCCATCCGCTCGAGGTTCAATAACCTCCAGTCATAAAAGTCAAAAAGCGACTTTTTTGCCTGGAGAACATTGACTTGTCGCGGGCTCCCAGGATGGGAGTCAGTTCGGCGTTGTCACAGGACGTACTTCCACAGGACGTGGTGACTTCTACGTTGCACACAGGACGTGTGCGTTTTTAGTAGAAGTTCCTTAGCCTTAGCCGAACTTCCTTTTTTCAGGGCGCTTGCGCTTTTCCTATAAGGTAGACAAACTGCCGTTTCTAATGCCCTTCCTTTCTCATAATCTATGACATGCCAAACGCAGAAAGGAAGGATTATCATGTTTGGTTATAAAATGACACAAATGGTACGCTCCTACAGTAACCAATTAGATAAACCGTTAAAAGAAGAAATTTTGCATTTTTACGAACCATTTAAACGAATTCCATGTTTCCTGCACAAAGCTGCCGAATTCTATATAAATAAATCAAAACAAATGTCTGTCGTTATCGAATTTAACCATGATCATTATCAAAAAGGATACGGTGAAGTTTGCCGCCTAATCAATGGAAAAAGAAAATGCGGTGTAAGACAACAATTTCCTATCGTGTCTTGCTGCAGTGCTAATGTAACACCTGCAGTCATCGAGCAAATACTCCATTCGTGCGGTCATATTAAAAAAGTTTATTTAAATCGTAAAGTGACTGCCCTATTAGATACGGCTGTGTCAGCTGCTAATGCTAGAAATATAGAAAGAAACGGAGAAGATTTAGAACTGACAGGGAATGGAACAACCGTGGCAGTAGTGGATACTGGAATTTATCCGCATTCTGATCTAGAAGGACGTATTGCAGGCTTTGCTGATTTTATTGGAAACGAAACCGACCCGTATGATGATAATGGGCACGGAACACACTGTGCAGGATGTGTTGCAGGCGATGGCTCTGCTTCTTCTGGACAATATAGGGGACCTGCGCCGCAAGCGGACGTCGTTGGAGTAAAAGTACTTGATAAGAATGGATCGGGAACCTTGGAAACTATAATGCAAGGCGTTCAATGGTGCATTGATTATAATGCAAATCAAGAAAATGCGATTGATATTATTAGTATGTCTTTAGGAAGCAGCGCCCAGCGGTATGAAAGTGAAAAAGAGGATCCGATGGTAAAAATGGTAGATAAAGCTTGGGAAAATGGCATTGTCGTTGTGGCTGCTGCAGGAAATGAAGGACCTGAACCGCAGACAATTGCAAGTCCCGGAATCAGTGAGACGATTTTAACCGTTGGAGCTCTGGATGATCAGGAAACAGAATTAAGAGATGACGATGAGGTAGCTGATTTTTCAAGCAGAGGACCTACGATATACGGAAAAACAAAGCCGGATATTTTAGCACCAGGTGTTCATATTACTTCATTGCGAGCACCAAATTCATTGATAGATAAAACACAAAAAGTAAATAGAGAAGGGGAGAATTACTTTACACTCTCCGGAACATCTATGGCAGCGCCTATCTGTGCAGGAGTTGTTGCTTTATTATTGGAATATGAACCCCAACTTACACCGGATCGCGTGAAAGAATTATTAAAAGAAGGAGCCGATTATTGGAATGACAGAAACCCCAATATATATGGGGCTGGGTATTTAAACGCAAAAAACTCTATATCTTTGTTTTAATAAGAGGGTGGAAGCAGCCCTCTTTTTATAATGTTAGGGTGTTACGGGGCTTATGTGCCGTTGTTCCACGTTTTCTCACCATTATCTCTTCTTTATGATCGCACTTTCCCGCTTTTCTTCGCCCTCCATACTTAATATGCATCATTAGCACAAAAAGAAATTAACATATATGATAACGGAAAGGAACGCTTTTTCATCAAAACAATACCAAATGTTTATGCCTAGACAGAGGAGGGTACATTAATCAAAGCAATTTATTCGCAACGAATAAATCATAGTGCTATAATGGCAATGAATGATTGAATGTATGCTTAAAGGAGGACTTTTTGAAAATGGCCATAGTAAATGTATCGGACCAAAATTTTGCTGATGAAACATCCCAAGGTGTCGTACTTGCTGACTTTTGGGCGCCATGGTGCGGACCTTGTAAAATGATTGCTCCTGTACTGGAGGAAATTGACTCCGAAATGGGAGAACAAATTAAGATTGCAAAGCTTGATGTAGATGAAAACCAAGAAACAGCTGGAAAATATGGGGTAATGAGTATCCCTACCCTGCTTGTTTTTAAAGACGGCGACGTAGTAGAGCAAGTGGTAGGATTCCAGCCAAAAGAACAATTGGTTGAGCTTTTAAATAAGCATCTTTAAAACCTGATAAAAAAACTGCTGACTATGTGAGATCAGCAGTTTTTTTATACGTTAAGGCCAACATAAGAATGAAAAAATGAATGTGCAGGATAGAATGTTTACGTTGCTTAAGGAATAAAAGGAGGTTCTTTGTGACGATAAAAATCAAACGAATTTATGAAAATAAAGCGGATGATGACGGTAAAAGAGTGTTTGTAGACAGAATTTGGCCGCGCGGGGTTTCCAAATCACAAGCTGCACTAGATGAATGGATAAAAGACGTGGCTCCAAGTACAGAGTTGCGGAAATGGTTTAACCATAAGGAAGAAAAATTTAAACTGTTTGCAGAAAAATATAAAAAGGAATTACAATCAAATAAAAAAAGGAAAGAAGCTTATGATGAACTTGTCCATCAAGCTAGTTCTAAAAAAGTCACGCTTTTGTATGCAGCGAAAAATGAAAAATACAACCATGCCGTTTTGCTTAAAGACTGGATAAAGGAAGATATAAGCAATATAGGAATGAAAACGTGAGGTGTGTAAGGTTTGAGCCAACTAAAAGAAAAACTGGCAGTGCTGCCTGCACAGCCTGGTTGTTATCTGATGAAAGATAAACACGGAACGATTATTTATGTCGGCAAAGCAAAAGTGTTAAAAAACAGGGTTCGTTCTTACTTCACCGGCTCCCACGATGGGAAAACCCAGCAGCTTGTCAGTCAAATTCGTGATTTTGAATATATTATTACTTCTTCGAACGTAGAGGCTCTAATATTAGAGATGAACCTTATTAAAAAGCACGAGCCAAAGTATAACGTCATTTTAAAAGATGATAAATCGTACCCTTATTTAAAAATAACGAATGAAACCCACCCTCGTCTCATAACGACGAGAAAAGTGAAAAAAGATGGAGGAAAATATTTTGGTCCTTACCCGAATGCTGGGGCGGCAAACGAAACAAAAAAACTTCTCGACCGCCTGTACCCGCTTAGAAAGTGCCGAACGCTTCCAGATCGTGTCTGTCTTTATTATCATATTGGACAATGTCTTGCTCCATGCGAATTTGAAGTGACACAAGAAACCAATCAAAAACTCGTAGGTGAAATGGTTCGCTTTCTAAACAATGGTCATCAAGAGGTGAAAAAAGAGCTGCAGGAAAAAATGGAGAAAGCTGCAGAAGAATTAAACTTTGAACGAGCCAAAGAAATGCGAGATCAAATGCAGGACATTGATGCAGTCATGGAAAAACAAAAAATGACTATTAATGATCAGGTAAACAGGGATGTTTTCGCGTACGCTTACGACAAGGGCTGGATGTGTGTACAAGTATTTTTTGTCCGGCAAGGCAAATTAATAGAAAGAGATGTATCTATTTTTCCTTTTTATCAAGCTCCAGGAGAAGATTTTCTTACATTTTTAGGTCAATTTTATTTAAAAGAAGAGCATTTAAAACCAAAAGAAGTACTGCTGCCTGAACAATTGGATATAGAAATGGCAGAGCAATTACTTGAAATTAAAGTAGTTCAGCCGAAAAAAGGCAAAAAGCGGGAACTGTTGCAGCTTGCCGAAAAAAATGCGGTACAAGCTCTAAAAGAACGGTTTGAGTTGATAGAAAGAGATGAAGAACGGACAATCAAAGCGGTAGAGGACCTTGGCAGAACGCTTCAAATAGATGTCCCTCATCGTATTGAAGCCTTTGATAATTCAAATATTCAAGGTACCGATCCGGTGGCAGCTATGGTCAGCTTTATGGATGGAAAGCCGTTTAAAAAAGATTACCGTAAATACAAAGTGAAAAGCGTAGATGGTCCAGATGATTATGCTTCCATGAAGGAAGTAGTACGCAGACGTTATGTACGGCTTCTCAAGGAAGATGCTCCGTTACCTGATTTAATTTTGGTTGATGGCGGTAAAGGGCAGTTAAGTGCGGCAAAAAGCGTGTTAGAAGACGAGTTAGGAGTAACAGTACCAGTTGCTGGTATGGCCAAAGATGAAAAACACAAAACCTCGGAACTGATCATGGGAGAGCCAGCACAAGTAGTGCCTTTAAAACGTAACAGCCATGCCTTTTACTTGCTGCAGCGCATTCAAGATGAGGTCCATCGTTTTGCCATTACATTTCACCGGCAGACTAGAAAGAAGAATATGTTTACCTCTGTACTTGATGAAGTACCAGGAATAGGCGAAAAACGAAAACGACTTTTGCTTAAACATTTCGGGTCAATGAAAAAAATAAAAGAAGCATCGTTAGAAGATTTTCGAAAGGTTTCCTTGCCTGACCAAGTATCAAGAGAGCTATTACGAAGGCTGCATGAAACCGAATAAAGCATCCGCTTTGTGGTGGAACACAGCAAAGTGGATGCTTTTTCTTTTTTTACCTGATCAGATTCGGCAGCAAGCCAGGTTTTGCCCTAATTATCAGCGGTCCCAATGCACTTCAAACGTAATATGGTTTCGTTTTTCTATTATGTATGTTTCTGCTGTCTTTCCTTTTAAATTTTCGATTTGTTCTGCAAGAAATCCCGCCTCAAGGTGCCGGTCTATGGATTGATGTTCAGTTGTTGGAGGAAGTATGAAATCAAAATGATATTCTCTTCTTTTTTCTTTTGCTATTTTAAGCTCTCCCCATCCAGCTTGATTAAAAAAAGACACAATATCCTGTAAATCTTCGGCACGGTATTTTCTTGCTATTGTTTTACCGCCCCAATACATTATGTCCGCTTCTTCTTTTCCTAACAGTTCAGGAATCAGCGTATTTCGAAGCAGGGTATAGCTGAAACTAGCATAGTTATTTGCGTTTTCTTCCATTCTAACCGTCCTTTCCCCACTAGTATTATACCGTTTAAAATTAAAAATCTCTATAGCTTCCGGATATTAGAAATGATATACTAAAGCCCGAATTCTTTCGGAGGTAAGCGATATGAAAAAGGGCTTAGAACATTTTATGACACCTTTTAGGATGATCATTGTTTCTTACATACTATCTATGTTTTTGATCAGCTTCCTTCTTTGGCTTCCGTTCTCTCAGCAAAGCGGAGTAAACTTGAATTATATGGAAGCGTTATTTACATCTGTATCAGCAGTGAGCGTTACCGGTTTAACGGTAATCAATGTATCTGAAACATTAAGCTATACAGGTGTGTTTTTCCTGGCCCTTGCCATGCAGCTGGGCGGAATTGGGATTATGTCTCTTGGTACTTTTGTGTGGATGTTGTTTGGGAGAAAGATTAATTTATCTAAGCGTCTTTTAATTATGGTAGACCAAAATCAATATCAGTTTTCTGGTATGGTTAAACTAATGCGAGGGATTATATTGCTTGCATTGGCTATAGAAACAATAGGTGCTCTTATATTGGGGACTTACTATCTCCAGTATTTTGATACGCCGGCACAAGCTTATTATCAAGGTGCTTTTGGCGCATTAAGCGCCTTTACTAATGCTGGGTTTGATGTTACAGGACAGTCATTAATTCCATTTGCCAACGATTATTACGTTCAATTTATCGTTCTGCTCCTTATTTTCGCTGGTGCCATTGGTTTCCCGGTTTTGATGGAAGTAAGAGAGTATTTTATGACAAAAGGAAATCATTTTAAATTCAGCTTATTTACAAAAGTAACCGTTACGACTTATTTTTTAGTATTTATTTTTGGTGCACTTGGGATATGGATATTAGAAAAAGACATGTTTTATGAAGAAATGGCTTGGCATCAGCAGTTTTTTTATACTATTTTTAACTCGGCAACTGCAAGAAGTGCTGGTTTATCAACGATGGACATTGCAGATTATACAATGCCGACAATGTTGTTTATTTCCTCTTTAATGATTATCGGGGCGAGCCCTTCAAGTGTAGGCGGAGGAATTCGAACCACGACGCTAGCTGTGATGTTTCTTGCCATTCGGAGTTTTGCTTTAGGGAAAAGTGATGTGAAAGTCTTTGGACGCGAAATTCATCCAGAGGATAAGCAAAAAGCGTTTATGGTCCTATCATTTTTTCTGTTTGGATTATTTGCAGCCGTTACACTGATTAGTGCATTTGAACAAGGAAATAAAAATGTAGAATTAATTGACATTATATTTGAAGCGAGCTCTGCTTTTGGTACGTGCGGTTTATCGACTGGTGTGACTCCTGATCTATCACACAGCAGTCACATATTATTAATGGTATTAATGTTTATCGGTCGTGTTGGGATTTTAGTTTTCTTGTTTTCTGTTAAGAAAAAAGAAACAAAATCTCATTATAAATATCCGACGGAGCGCATGATTATAGGATAATAATACAAAAAATTAAGGAAGCTGGTTTCTTATGATTTATGCATAGGAGACCGGCTTTTTGGTCTGAAAAAGATGTATCCGTTTTCTTGACTAGCCAGGAAACTGGGAGTACAATAAATTTGTCGGATTTATGAAAAGAAAGGGGAACAGTGCTGATTCGTCAGACTAATCAGTCTTATTCACTTTTCTTTTTTTCATATTCTTTCTGTATACAGAAAGAGCGAAGAAACATTAATTCCAAAGGCAAGGTGTGTTTTCCGATACATATGCTGAACGTTTAAAAAAACAGTCTATTGTTTAAACAGCTGTTTGCTTGTACTTTAAGAAAATTTCACTTTACTGCTATGGGAATAAAGTATAAGTAAAAACTAAGGTTTCCGCCATTTGGGCTTAGTGGCAAGCCAAGTTTTTCTAATGGAATGATTTTACGGAAACGAAAACCAAACCTTTGGAAAACGGGAGGTCGTTTCATCGAACGAGGGTTAGACAAATAATTACAAAGGAGAAAAATGAGGAAAAAAACTTTTGGGAGGAACATTAGCATGGCTGAAAACCGTGAATTTATGAATCGCAGGCTCCATTCCCTGCTGGGTGTTATTCCTATTGGGATTTATCTAGTCCAGCACTTAACGGTAAACTTTTTTGCAACTCGCGGAGCAGAAGCATTTAATGAAGCTGCTCACTTTATGGAAACTTTGCCGTTCCGGCTTTTTCTAGAAATAGTTGTAATCTATCTTCCTATTTTGTTTCATGCTATTTATGGACTGTATATTGTTTTTCAAGGGAAAAGCAATACAAAGAGGTATGGATACTTTCGTAACTGGATGTTTTTGGTTCAAAGAATTACAGGAGTTTACTTAGTTATTTTTATAGCGTGGCACGTTTGGGAAACACGTGTCCAGGCCGCTATGGGGGCAACGGTAAATTATGATATGATGGCAGATATACTAAGCAGTAATTTCATGTTGATTTTTTATATTATTGGGGTGTTATCTGCAACTTTCCACTTTTCTAACGGTCTTTGGTCTTTTCTTGTGTCGTGGGGTATTACAGTTAGTCCACGTTCACAGCAAATTGCCACTTATGCAACGGTAGCTATTTTTATAGCACTGTCTTTAGTAGGGATGGGAGCATTGCTTGCTTTCATCAATCCTGATTTAGCCAATATTTAAGGAGTGGGTCTTACATGAGCAATGGTAAAATTATCGTAGTCGGCGGAGGCCTGGCAGGGCTTATGGCGACGATAAAAGCAGCAGAGGCAGGCAAGCAGGTAGACCTTTTCTCTGTCGTCCCGGTAAAACGGTCCCACTCTGTTTGTGCCCAGGGCGGCATTAACGGAGCGGTAAATACAAAAGGGGAAGGCGATTCTCCTTGGGAACACTTTGATGATACGGTGTACGGCGGTGATTTCCTGGCTAATCAGCCGCCAGTTAAAGCTATGACAGAAGCTGCTCCAGGTATTATTCACTTAATGGACCGTATGGGCGTTATGTTTAACCGTACAGCAGAGGGTCTCTTGGATTTCCGTCGTTTTGGCGGAACGCAGCATCACCGGACAGCTTTTGCAGGTGCAACAACAGGTCAGCAGCTTCTTTATGCACTAGATGAACAAGTACGCCGGTATGAAGTAGCTGGACTTGTAAGTAAATATGAAGGCTGGGAATTCACATCAGCTGTTTTAGATGAAGAAGGACGCTGCCGCGGGATTTCTGCTCAAAATCTTCGTTCGATGGAGATTGATACGTTCCGTGCAGACGCTGTTATTATGGCGACAGGCGGACCTGGAATCATTTTTGGAAAATCAACAAACTCTGTTATAAACACAGGTTTTGCTGCATCAAAGCTCTATGAGCAGGGTGTATATTATGCCAACGGTGAATTTATTCAAATTCATCCAACAGCGATTCCAGGAGACGATAAGCTCCGTCTTATGAGTGAATCAGCACGTGGAGAAGGCGGACGCGTATGGACATATAAAGACGGTAAACCTTGGTACTTCCTTGAGGAAAAATATCCGGCTTACGGTAATTTGGTACCTCGTGATATTGCAACACGTGAAATCTTTGACGTATGTGTAGAGCAAAAACTTGGTATCAACGGTGAAAACATGGTGTACTTGGATTTATCTCATAAAGATCCAAAAGAGCTTGACGTTAAGCTTGGCGGAATTATGGAGATTTATGAGAAATTTATGGGCGATGATCCTCGTAAAGTACCAATGAAAATTTTCCCTGCTGTTCACTATTCCATGGGCGGTATGTGGATAGACTATGATCAAATGACAAATATTCCTGGTCTGTTTGCGGCTGGAGAATGTGATTACTCCCAGCACGGTGGTAACAGACTCGGGGCTAACTCGCTCGTTTCTGCGATTTACGGCGGTATGGTTGCTGGTCCGAAAGCTGTGGAATATATGAGCGGTTTAGAAAAGTCAGCTGAAGATCTTTCTTCTTCCCTTTATGATAATGAGAAGAAGAAAGAACAAGAAACGTTCGATAATATTATGAAAATGGAAGGCACGGAGAATGCATATGTCCTTCATAGAGAACTCGGCGAATGGATGACCGATAACGTAACAGTAGTTCGTGATAACGAAAAACTTTTGAAAACAGATGAAAAGATTCAAGAACTTATGGAACGCTGGGAAAATATTAATATGACCGATACATCAAAATGGAGCAACCAGGCTGCTTCTTTCACCCGTCAGCTCAAAGGCATGCTTAATCTCGCTCGAGTGATCACACTTGGTGCTTACCATCGTAATGAGAGCCGCGGTGCTCACTATAAACCGGAATTTCCGGAGCGTAATGACGAAGAATTTTTGAAAACAACCAAAGCAAAATATAATCCTGCAAAAAATGGACCGGACTTCGAATATGAGGATGTTGACGTATCATTGATTAAACCGCGTAAACGAGATTACTCAAAAGGTAAAGAAGGGTCCAAGCAAGGAGCTGGTAACAAATGAGCGAAGATAAAAAAATCCGTTTTATAATTACACGTCAGGAAAGTCCAGACAGTGAACCTTACGTTCAGGAATTTGAACTTTCTCATCGTCCGAATATGAATGTCATTTCTGCCTTAATGGAAATCCGCCGTAATCCGGTCGATGCTAATGGAAAAGAAACAGCTCCAGTTATTTGGGATATGAACTGCCTTGAAGAAGTTTGCGGAGCATGTTCTATGGTGATTAACGGAAAGCCGCGCCAATCTTGTACGGCGCTGGTAGACCAGCTAGAACACCCTATCCGTCTCGAACCAATGAAGACATTCCCAGTAATCAGAGACCTAATGGTTGATCGGAGCAGAATGTTTGATTCGTTGAAAAAAGTAAAAGCATGGATTCCGATTGATGGTACGTATGATCTCGGGCCTGGACCTCGAATGGCAGAAAATAAACGTCAATGGGCTTATGAACTATCTAAGTGCATGACCTGTGGTGTTTGTTTAGAAGCCTGCCCTAATGTTAACGACAATTCCGACTTTATCGGTCCAGCACCATTGTCGCAAGTGCGTCTCTTTAACTCTCACCCAACAGGCGAAATGAATAAAGCAGAACGTCTGGAAAGTTTAATGGGCGATGGCGGGCTCGCTAACTGCGGTAATTCGCAGAACTGTGTGCAATCCTGTCCGAAAGGTATTCCCCTTACAACTTCGATTGCAGCTTTAAACCGTGACACTGCTTTGCAATCATTCAAGAATTTCTTTGGAAGCGACAAAATGTAAAACAACTTTCTCGCTGCCCCGCAAAATGTGCCTTTTGCGGGGCAGTTTTTTTGTATAAAAATAAAAAAATAAAGAATAACGTAATTTTTTCCTGCTATAGCAACAGATGCCCGTAACAGAGTGTCTTAAGACAGCATAAAATATGCTGACTATATTCTTTCCATACTCCGCCCCTTTCGCCGGAAGGTAAAGGACGGGGACAGCCTTGTCAAGAAAGGGTGAAGCCATTGAGGGAGATGGACAGAGGCCACCGTACCTTGCTTACTAAACGGGAACGGGAAGTCTTTGAATTGCTTGTCCAAGATAAAACCACGAAAGAAATTGCTGCCCAGTTATTTATTAGTGAAAAAACAGTTCGTAACCATATATCAAATACTATGCAAAAGCTGGGAGTAAAGGGGCGTTCTCAAGCTGTGATTGAATTGATCAGGATGGGAGAACTTACTATTTAATGTTTTTACCCGGCTTTTCATTTTTAGAAAGGCCGGTTTTTTCATCGGAATAAAGAATAAAAAAATAAGCTTGCTGCTTCAGCTAGAAAATGCTATAATAATTTTCGTAAATATGTGCGCTGTTTTGTTTTAACTATAAAAATGAAAATAATGAACATTTACGTGTTACTGACACGATCAGGCATGAGTAAATGCATAAAGAGGAAAAAACTACTTTCTATTCCGTATTTTTTCCCTGCTTTTTTGCATTTGCTCATGCTTTTTTTATACTGTTTAAAACGCTGTAAACAGTAAAAATATAACGAGCGGCCATCGCCAAAAGGTTCCGGCAGGAAGCTGATGCTTTGCAGAATCTGTCTCGCCTGTCCGTACACTAGTCTTGTCTTATTTATTTTTTTAAGGTTAAAACAATAGGGAAAGTGGAAACGTAAGAATAACGTTCTCTTGACCCAGCGTATCATTACTTAGTATCTTTATGAAAGCGATATAAATATTGGAAAAGGGGTAATGAACATGCAGCAAAAAACTTTTACAATCACAAATGATACAGGAATTCACGCTCGTCCAGCTACTCAATTGGTAAATAAAGCAGGTCAATTTTCTTCAGAACTCACACTGGAATACAATGGGAAATCCGTTAATTTGAAATCCATTATGGGTGTTATGTCCCTTGGTGTAGGTAAAGGTGCAGAAGTTACTATTACAGCGGAAGGCGGCGACGAAGAAGAAGCGATACAAGCTGTAGATGAAGTAGTAAAAGAAGGGCTTGGAGAGTAATGACAAACAATTTGAAGGGGATCGCCGCTTCAAAGGGAATTGCGATCGCAAAAGCTTTTGTCCTTGAGCAGCCTGACATGGACATTGAAAAAAAATCGGTAGATGATGTTGAGGCAGAAGTCAACCGTTTTAATGAAGCGGTAAAAAATGCAAAAAATGAACTGAAATTGATTAAAGAAAAAACGCTGAAGGAAATGGGAGAAGAGCAAGCAGAGATTTTTTCCGCTCATCTTCTCGTATTAGAGGACCCGGAAATATTAGACGGTGTTACAGCTAAAATTAAAGAAGAACAGCTGAATGCTGAATACGCCATGAAAGAAATGGCTGACATGTACGTTACGATGTTTGAAGGCATGGATAACGAATACATGAAAGAACGTGCTGCAGATATTCGTGACGTTTCACAGCGGGTGTTATTGCATCTTCTAGGAATTGAAAACACAAGCTTAGCTTCAATTCAAGATGAAACCGTTGTAATTGCCGAGGATCTAACGCCTTCAGACACTGCTCAATTGAATTTAGATTACGTGCTTGGTTTTGCCGCTGATATCGGAGGACGAACTTCTCATTCAGCGATCATGGCTCGTTCCATGGAAATTCCAGCGGTTGTTGGTACAAAAGAAGCTACTGCTTCCATTTCTACGGGAGATACTATTATCGTTGATGGCATGGAAGGTAATGTACTTATCAATCCTGAGGAAAGTGTCATCGAAACATACAAGGAAAAGTTAAATGACTATCTCCGCCAAAAAGAAGAGTGGGCTAAGCTTGTAAATGAACCGTCTGTTACTACAGATGATCATAGAGTAGAGCTTGCTGCCAATATTGGAACACCAGATGATATGGATGGTGTGCTCTCAAATGGTGCAGAAGGTATCGGTCTGTACCGTACGGAGTTTCTTTATATGGGACGAAATGAGCTTCCAAAAGAAGAGGAGCAGTTCGAAGCTTATAAAGAAGTATTAGAGCGCATGGAAGGAAAACCTGTTGTTATCCGTACACTTGATATCGGCGGAGACAAGGAACTTCCGTATTTAGATCTTCCGAAAGAACTTAATCCATTTTTAGGGTTCCGCGCTATCCGTCTCTGTTTAGAAGAAACGGACATGTTCCGTACGCAGCTTCGTGCACTGCTTCGCGCAAGCGCCTTCGGTACGTTAAAAATTATGTTCCCGATGGTAGCAACGGTAGAAGAAGTTAGAGAAGCAAAAGCTATTTTAGAAGATGTAAAACAAGAGCTTCTTAAAGAGGGACACACTGTTTCTGACGAAGTAGAAGTTGGTATTATGGTCGAAATTCCATCTACTGCTGTGGCTGCTGATATTTTTGCAAAAGAAGTAGACTTTTTCAGCATTGGTACAAATGATTTGATCCAATATACTTTAGCTGCGGACCGTATGAGTGAAAAAGTGGCTCATCTTTATCAGCCGTATCATCCAGCCATTTTAAGACTCGTTAAAAATGTTATTGATGCCGCCCATAAAGAAGGAAAATGGGCAGGTATGTGTGGAGAAATGGCAGGAGAAGAAACAGCTGTACCGCTTCTTCTCGGTTTGGGGCTGGACGAGTTCAGTATGAGCGCTACTTCTGTACTTCCAGCCAGAAGTCAAATCCGCCATCTGTCTAAAAAAGAAACGGAAACATTAGCAGAAGAAGCAATTCAACTATCAACTGAAAATGAAGTAGCTGAATTGGTAAATAGAAAAGGGTTTATCGTTTCCTAACATATGAAAATGTGTTCTGCCGTGTTGAGTAAATCTTGGCCGGCAGTTTTTTTATACTTTAAGAAAGTTTAACTTCTTAAAAAGTAAAACTACGGCTTTGCCAGAAAGAATCGGCGGCAAGTCGAGTCTTTCTAACATTATGCAAAAGAAAGAAAGTTTATATGAGAGCCTAAATTTGGATAGGTGGTAGCGGACGATCAAGTAAACCCATAAAATAATTGTAAAAGACATTTTGAAGAACTTGTGACGTTTCTTTGCAGGTGCCTTGCAATGGGGCGGAAAAAAAGAGAAAATAGAGGCATGAAGGACAACAGGGAGGAAAATCATGACAGATCAAACTCAGGTAGCGGGGGTTGAAAAATCTTTAAGACATGTTTCTTATATTGTGAAACAAAAAGGACGGGAAATTTTAAATAAATTTCCGATCACCCCGCCACAGTTTGTAGCATTACAATGGCTGCAGGAGGATGGAGACATGACAATTGGTGAATTGTCTAATAAATTGTATCTTGCCTGCAGTACAACAACAGATTTAGTTGACAGAATGGAAAAAAATGAATTAGTAGAAAGAATAAAAGATGAAAAAGACCGGAGAGTAGTACAAATTCATCTCCTTGAAAAAGGAGAAAGTATCATACAGGAAGTAGTGAAGGAAAGGCAAAACTATTTAGAAAAAGTTTTAAGCAGTTTCTCTGAAGAAGAAATAAAAACAATTGAACAAAGTATGATGGTGCTGCACAATAAAATGACAAAAGAAGAACAAAACGTTTAACACCAAGAAATTATAGATGAAATTGAGGGACACTTTGTGAATCGACCAATAGGTATTATTGACTCAGGTGTAGGTGGATTAACGGTAGCTAGAGAAATTGCACGCCAGCTCCCAAAAGAAGAAATGATTTATATAGGCGATACGGCGCGCTGCCCATATGGACCGAGACCGGTGTCTGAGGTAAAACAGTTCACATGGGAAATGATTGACCGCCTTTTAGAAGAAAACATAAAAATGCTGGTGATTGCTTGTAATACTGCCACAGCTGTTGTGTTAGAGGAAGTAAGAGAATGGCTTTCCATTCCGGTAGTAGGGGTTGTACAGCCGGGAGCTATCACTGCATTAAAGATAACTTCCAATGACCATGTAGCAGTTATTGGAACAGAAGGTACTATTGCAAGTGGTGCCTATATAAAAGCACTTCATACTATTAATGAAAATGTAACGGTAGACTGTCTAGCATGCCCTCCATTTGTCCCGTTAGTGGAGCAAGGACTTTGTGAGGGAGAAGAAGCACTTAATATTGTGGCACAGACTTTAAAGCCGCTTCATAAAAAATCTTTTGATACTTTAATTTTAGGCTGCACACACTATCCTCTGCTAAATGATGTGATTCAAAAAGCAGTAGGGAAACATATTTCTTTAATCTCTTCAGGGGATGAGACAGCAAGAGAAGTCAGTACTATCCTCCATTATAAAGGAATGCTGTCTACAAAAAGTATACCAAACCACACGTTTTACACGACAGGATCAAGAGAGCGTTTTAGAAATGTCGCAAACCGATGGCTTGATGGAAAAGCAGCTAATGTACAATCGATTCATTTGGGGCAAGTGATATAATATAGTGCTGGGAAGCGAGAAACATAAACTAAAAATTAAAAAAATAGTACCTATAAACAATTTTGATATAATCTAAGGTCTATTTCCTTCCATGGCTCGTATAAATGATAGTACAAACTGCTCTGGGAGGGAATCTAAGATGAAAACAAAATGGTTCATAGGGACAGCGGTATTCCTGACCGTACCCTTTTTCTTGCAAGGATGCGGTTTTGGCAATAATGAGGCCACAAATAAGGATGAGCCTCCTGAAGAAACGGAAGAAGTAGAATGGCAAGAATTTGAAGAGATGGAACCAGCAGATGAAACGGAAGCGAATAAAGAAGAAGAGCAAGCTGAGGACAGCGAAGATCAAAAGGAAGCTGATGAAGAAGGTACAGATGAAACGACGGAGCGGGAGCTGTATTTGATTAATGAAGAAGGAATGGTTGTTCCGCATACCTTTGAACTTCCGGTTCAAGAAGGAACATTAAAACAATCACTAGAATATCTAGTTCAGGACGGTCCGTTAACATCAATGATTCCAAATGGGTTTCAAGCTGTTCTTCCTCCAGGTACCGAAGTGGATGTGAATTTAAAGGAAGATGGAACGGCGATTGCTGACTTTTCTCCTGAGTTCAGAGATTATGATCCAAAAAATGAACAAGCTATTCTGCAGGCTGTTACTTGGACTTTAACGCAGTTTGAGAACGTAGACCAGGTAAAATTTCAAATCAATGGATATGAGCAGGAGACAATGCCAGCAGAAAATACTCCAATCGGAGATGCATACAGCAGGGAAAACGGCATTAATCTTGAAAGCGGAAGTGTGGCAGACATGACAAATAGCGATAGTGTTACAGTTTATTTTCTATCACAAACAGGGGACAGTTCCTATTATGTTCCTGTCACACGAAGGGTAGAAAGCTTTGAGGAGTCTGAAAAGTTAGATGTAACAATGGAAGAATTAATAAAAGGACCTTCTTCGGCCAGTTCACTTCATGGGGTTATTAGAGAAGGAGCTTCTCTAGAAGATACTCCCTCTATTAACGGAGATACAGCCTCTCTTTTCTTTAATGAAAGTCTTTTAACCGAGCAAGAAGGTACTGCCATATCAGATGAAGCTCTTCATGCCATAACTCTTTCGGCTACTGAAGTAGCAGGTGTAGAGAAGGTAGAGTTAAACGTAGAAGGAGCAGAAGAAGTTATTCAGGTCTCAGGCGAAACGCTGAATGAACCCGTAAGCCGGCCTGCATCGGTAAACGCAAATCATTCTTAGCAGAGATGAGAAAAATTTGCTATAATCAATAGCGTTTCCATAAGGCGGCTCCGCTGCCTTCTTTTTATACTTTAGAAAAATTTAACTTTGCTAAAGGATCAAGTAATTTCCATAGGATTCGGCGGCAAGCCAAGTTTTTCTATTAGGAGGATATATAAATGACACGAGCAGATGGAAGAGAATTGGATGAATTACGCCCGGTAACAATTGATACGGAATTTTTAAAGCATCCCGAAGGATCAGTACTTATTACTGTTGGAGAAACAAAAGTAATTTGTACAGCCAGCATAGAAGACAGAGTGCCGCCTTTTATGCGCGGCAGTAAAAAGGGCTGGATAGCTGCTGAGTATTCCATGCTTCCAAGGGCAACAGAACAACGCAATATTAGAGAAGCGGCGAAAGGAAAGCTTAGCGGACGAACAATGGAAATACAACGTCTTATTGGCCGTTCACTGCGATCTGTCGTAGATTTAACGAAAATTGGAGAGCGGACGATCTGGGTAGACTGTGACGTTATTCAAGCAGATGGAGGGACGCGGACAGCCTCTATAACTGGAGCATTTGTTGCTATGACAATGGCACTGCAGCAATATAAGAATGACGAGAAAATAAAAACGCTGCCGATTACTGATTTTCTTGCAGCCGTGTCGGTCGGAGTTGACCCTGAGCAAAGAGAATTGCTAGACTTATGCTATACAGAAGATGCTTCGGCAGAAGTTGATATGAATATTGTGATGACAGGAAATGGAAAATTTGTAGAGCTGCAAGGCACTGGAGAAGAAGCATCCTATTCTAGAGAACAGCTGAATCACCTGTTAGATATCGGAGAAAAAGGGATGAAGGAGCTTTTTCTCATTCAGAAAGCTGTGCTAGGAGATACAGCGGAAAAAATAGGAAGAAACACGGAAGAAAAGGAAGCTAAATAATGCAGACAATGATTGTTGCTTCAAAGAACCAGGGAAAAGTTAAAGAATTTCGGAATATATTAGGGCCTGAAATCAAAATAAAGTCTCTGTTAGACATCCCTTTTCAAGATATTGCTGAAACCGGCACAACGTTTGAAGAAAATGCTGCCTTAAAAGCAGAAGCGGTTTATAAAGAGCTGGATACAGCAGCTATTGCAGATGATTCTGGTCTTGAAATAGATGCCTTACAAGGCCGACCTGGAATATACTCAGCCCGTTACGCAGGTCCTGATAAAGATGATGATAAAAACATCGAAAAGGTGTTAGAAGAGCTTACAGGCATCCCAGAAGAAAAAAGGTCAGCAAGGTTTGTATGTGTGATTGCAGTGGCAATGCCTGAAAAAACTCATATATTCCGGGGCACGTGTGAAGGCCGGATAGCTTTTTCAAAAACAGGCCAAGCAGGTTTTGGATATGACCCTATTTTTTATGTCCCAGAAAAACAAGCAACGATGGCTGAACTTTCTCCTGAGGAAAAAAATAAAATCAGCCACCGTTTTCATGCTCTGCAGCAGCTTCAAAATGAATGGAGCCATATTTTTAGTTAAAGGATAAGGAGAGTCTTTCTATAATGAAATGCTTGATTATTAGTGACAGCCATGGAAGCGAAAAAGAATTAGAAGAAGTTATTGCAAGGCACCAAGAAGAAGTGGACGCTGTCATTCACTGTGGAGATTCGGAATTACAACAGTCTTCTCCGCTGCTGCAGAATACGTATGTCGTCGAAGGGAATTGTGACATTCCCGGCGAATTTCCTGAAGACCGAGCCGAAGATATCAATGGCGTCCGCGTCTATGTTACACATGGTCATCTGTACAATGTGAAAATGACACACGTCCCTCTTTCTTATCGAGCAGAAGAAAAAGCTGCTCGGCTTGCTTGTTTTGGACACAGCCACATAGCTGCAGCGTTTGAAGAAAACGGCGTCATATTTGTAAATCCAGGCAGCTTATTACTTCCTAGAATTCGTCCGGAACAAACATATGCGATGGCTGCTTTTGATAAAAATGGAGGAGCAGAAATACAGTTTTTTGACCGGTCAAGCGGTGAGGAAATAAATGAGCTTCGCAAAACCTTCGCAGCCTATTAGAGAAGACCTTGCTGGCTAGGATTTTCCTAGCTGGATATGGTGATGTGGGTAACATAATTTTATTTAAAATAAGTGGTTGACTTAAGAGTAATAATGTAATATTATAATATGTGTCGCTGAAAAACAGTATAAAATTAAATATGTCCCAGTAGCTCAGTAGGATAGAGCAACGGCCTTCAACAATAGGAGCCTCTATAAGGAAAAAACAACTTGTAGAGTGGACGACACTGTATCGGTAAAACCTTAACAGATTATGCTGATGGCAATACCGAGGAAACTTACGATCTCAAAATGGAGATTTAGGGGTTTTGAAGGATCAAGCCGACTTTTGAAAAAAAGCTTCTTGATGGTAAAAGCCCCAAAGAATATTCAGGCAGCAAGCTGATTATCGTGAGGTTCCGTAGAGACTATACGTGTCGCACCTGAAATGGTGAAGATATAGTCCAGACCACAAACAACGCATGTTGGTAGTGAAAGCTAAAGTGGTAAGCTAAGCCGTTGGTCGGGAGTTCGAATCTCTCCTGGGACGCCATATCTTACATAAGCAAAGGATGTCTCTTTGAGTATTTCATCTTAGGGATGTCCTTTTTTATTTTTTACTTTTATTAAAGGATTAAAGTATAAGTAAAACTGTTGCTCCGCCATAAGGACTCGCCGAAAAGCCAAGTTTTTCTAATACCCTAATTTATTCAGATGCTAAAACGCCATTCGAATTTTCTTTTTACCAACACTAGATAATATGAAGCACCGTTTAGCAAATTATAAAGGACGGATTAATCCTTCATGATTGTTCTTAGGATTGTTTACTTCGGCTGATACTTTATATGTTGCCATAAAGGAGGAGTCGACGGGAGTTAACAGCTGAGCTGCATCAAATGGATCTTGTTTATCAGGATTGAGCCATTCTTTTTCATTGTTTTTAGTAAGAATGACTGGCATTCGTTCATGAATATCTCTCATAAAATCATTTGCTTTCGCAGTGATAATGGTGCACGAAAAAACATTCCCCCCATTCTTATTTTTCCATTTTTCCCATAAACCAGCAAATCCAAATACTTCTTCGTTTTTTAAATAAATACGATAGGGCTGTTTCTTTCCGTTCTCTGTTTTCCATTCGTAAAAACCATCCGCTGGTATGATGCAGCGCCGCTTTTTAAGTGCGTGCTTAAAACTGCTTTTCTCATGCAGCGTTTCTTTTCTTGCGTTAATCATTTTATATCCAATTTTTTTATTTTTGGCCCAAAACGGGATCAATCCCCATTTTAATGGACCGAGACGATTAGATTGTCCATCATTAACGATGGCTAAAATGTTTTGAGAAGGTGCTATATTATAGTTTGGCTCATACTCCTTTATTGCCGCATGATTCACCTGGAAATGATTTTGTATTTTATGTAAGTTAACGACCAGCGTATACCTTCCACACATATGAACATCCTCCTTTAATAGTAATCCTTTCCATTATCAATGAACTTTTTTCAACCAGCTTACACAAATATTACCTGTGAACGGAGCTCTTCACCGAAGTATTTTTAAAAAGTTTTAAACTCCTCTATACCCGATTGTATTTGTGTGTAAACGCATACATTAAATATTTATTAATTTGAATCGTCTAATAATTTTTAAAAAGTGGTTGACCAGAAAAGACAAACGGCGTATTATAATCGTCAAATACGTTTTTTTGTCGCTAACAAAAACACATTTGCCTCCCTGACAAAATACAGTTGATAATGGGGCATCTAAAATAGTAATTTATTTTACCGAGTACATCAGGGGTGATTAGAAGTGGGTGAGCAATGGATATATTTAAATGGGGAATTTGTAAAGAAAGAAGATGCAAAAATTTCCGTATACGACCATGGTTTTTTATATGGGGATGGTGTATTTGAAGGCATTCGTGTCTATAACGGAAATGTTTATAAGTTAGAAGAGCATCTTGTACGTCTTTACAATTCAGCCAAGTCCATCATGCTTGAAATACCTTATACCATGGACAAAATAACCGAGATCATAATTGAAACGCTAAGAAAAAACGAATTAAACGATGCATATATTCGTTTAGTTGTTTCTCGCGGAGTAGGCAATCTCGGACTTGACCCTGCTTCCTGTAACGCACCCCAGCTGATCGTGATAGCAGAGGAACTAGCCATTTATCCTAAGGAGCTATATGAACATGGGCTCGAAATTGTAACGGTAGCTACAAGACGAAACAGACCGGATGTATTGAGTCCAAAAGTGAAATCATTAAATTATCTTAATAATATATTAGTAAAGCTAGAAGCTAGTCTTGCGGGTGTTAGTGAGGCCCTTATGCTGAATAACGAAGGATATGTAGCTGAAGGATCAGCTGACAATATTTTTATCCTTCGTGAGGGAGTTCTCTATACACCTCCTGGATATATTGGAGCTTTAGAGGGTATTACCCGTCAGGCTATTATTGAACTTGCTGAAGAATTGGGATATGCATTAAAAGAAGAACCGTTTACTCGCCATGATGTTTATACAGCGGATGAAGTCTTCTTAACAGGAACAGCGGCAGAGGTCATTGCAGTTGTGAAAGTAGATGGCCGTCTCATTGGTGATGGGAAGCCAGGACAAGAAACACAACGTCTGCTTGATGCTTTTCGACAGAAAGTTGTAGAGGACGGTGTGAAAGTTTACCCCTCAGCCTCGGAGGTTGAAGTAGGGTGAAAATTCATAAAAAAACGTGAAATATTTTAAATTATTTGTTATGATAAGAAACACGAAGAAGAGGAAAAGTAATTTTCGGTTTTAGGTATCAACAGAGAGCCGTGAAAGCTGAGATGCGGTGATACTACCGGAAGTGAACTCACCTCTGAGTGCTTTTGTGAACGAACCTTCTATTAGCAGAAGCCGGGTGCAGATGTACAATCCCCACCCGTTATCAAAACAGACAGAGAAAGAACTCTGTTGTCGAGGCGGCTGTTTAGCCGTGAAGAAGGGTGGTACCGTGAAAAGCAAATCTTTTCACCCCTTCGGTCAGGTGATCCCTGATCGAAATGGGTGGGAAGATTTTTTTTTTTACACTGTTAAGCATTTAAATAATGAAGTGGTTAACAGTATAAGTAATACTACGGCATTCAACGTACAGGACGTACTGGCGAAGCCGACTTTTTCTAACATTAAAGAAATAGAAAAGCCTTAACCGGTAATAAGGAGGAAGCAGAGATGAGTCCAAAGTTAAAAAAGGCGGATGGACGCGAATTGAAAACGGAAAATCAAGAAATGACAGGATCAAGTATGCTCATACAAGCATTGGCAAGGGAAAAAGTGGATGTCATCTTTGGTTATCCAGGGGGAGCCATTCTTCCTACCTACGATGAAATTTATCGAACCGGAATCCGCCATATCCTAGCGCGCCATGAACAAGGCGCCATTCATGCAGCGGAAGGATATGCCAGAGTATCTGGCAAACCAGGAGTTTGTGTAGTAACTTCTGGGCCTGGGGCAACCAATGTAGTAACAGGTATTGCTGATGCTATGATAGATTCCTTGCCAATGGTCGTCATTACTGGCCAGGTTGCAACTTCAGTGATTGGCACCGATGCCTTTCAGGAAGCGGATGTAGTTGGTGTTACGATGCCGATTACAAAACATAACTTCCAAGTTCGTGATGTAGAAGAGCTTCCTAGGATCATAAAAGAAGCTTTTCATATTGCAACGACAGGACGACCGGGGCCAGTTTTGATTGATTTGCCAAAGGATGTTTCCACGGCAAGCGGCTTTTTTAACTATGACCAAGATGTAGACCTCCCAGGTTATCAACCGACAGTAACACCGAATAAACATCAAATTAAAAAATTAGTTGAAGCTGTCACTAAAGCTGATAAGCCTGTAATATTAGCCGGAGCAGGTGTACTTCATTCAGGCGCTGCCAAAGAATTGCTTGACTATGTGGAGCAGCAGAAAATCCCGGTTTCAAGCACTTTGCTGGGACTGGGAGCGTTCCCTGGAAACCATGAGCTCTCTTTAGGAATGGCTGGAATGCATGGAACCTACACATCAAACATGGCTCTGCATGAAACAGATCTTTTAATAAGCATAGGAGCAAGATTTGATGACCGTGTAACAGGAAACCTCAAACACTTTGCGCCTAGGGCTAAAATAGCTCATATTGATATTGACCCGGCAGAGATTGGAAAAAATATCGAAACATCAATTCCGGTCGTAGGGGATGCAAAAGAAGCCCTCCGTATGCTTTTCGAAGCAAAGGGAACGCCATGTGATTGTACACAATGGAAAGAACAGCTTAATGAATGGAAACAAGAAAATCCGCTTTGGTATAAGGAAGAAGGAAATTCTTTAAAGCCGCAGCGGCTTATCGAAATGATTTACGAAGAAACCAAGGGAGAAGCCGTAGTTACCACCGATGTAGGGCAGCATCAGATGTGGGCAGCTCAATACTATAAATTTGACAAACCGAACTGCTGGGTTACTTCCGGAGGTCTCGGCACAATGGGATTTGGATTTCCATCTGCCATTGGGGCACAATTTGCTGAGCCGGATAAACAGGTCGTAGCTGTTCTTGGAGATGCAGGATTTCAAATGACAGCACAAGAAATGTCGATTTTGCAAGAATTAAATCTTCCTGTGAAAATTATTCTTGTCAATAACGCCTCTCTTGGCATGGTGCGGCAATGGCAGCAATTGTTCTATGAAGAACGCTATTCCAACTCTCTCTTCCCGATTCAGCCGGATTTCGTGAAAATGGCTGAAGCTTACAATATTAAGGGTTGGAAGATTGAAGATCCAAATGAAATGCAAGGAGCATTAAAAGAAGCATTAAACTACGAAGGTCCTGTTTTGATGGACTGTCGTGTTCATAAAGATGAAAATGTTTATCCGATGATTGCTCCTGGTAAAGGTCATCATGAAATGGAGGGAGTTAAGCCGTGAAGCGAACAATAATAGCGACAGTAAACAACACATCCGGGGTTATGAACAGAATAACCGGCCTGTTTGCCCGCAGGCACTTTAATATTGAGAGTATTACGGTTGGAATGACTGAAAACCCATCTGTTTCACGTATGACATTTGTAGTTAACGTCGATGATCAGCGCGGCTTAGATCAAGTTATTAAACAGTTAAATAAGCAAGTAGATGTATTAAAAGTGCGGGATATTACCGATGATGCGATTGTTGCAAGAGAGCTTGCTCTTATTAAAGTGGTGGCTGCTCCGCAGCATCGCGGAGAAATATCTGCACTCGCAGAACCTTTCCGAGCCTCAATTGTTGATGTCGGCAGAGAAAGTGTGACTCTGCAGGTCACTGGTGATCAGCAAAAGGTTGAAGCATTGATTGACCTTCTGAAACCATACGGGATAAAAGAACTAGCCCGTACAGGTATTACCGCCTTTAAACGGGGAACAAAGAAAAGTGTTTTTGAAAGCCCCAAATATTCTATTATCAATTAAAAAATTAATTACATTAAAGGAGAGAGATGAATCATGGCAAAAGTATTTTATAACGGAGACGTAAACGAAGGAGTTTTACAAGAAAAAACAGTAGCGGTTGTAGGCTATGGGTCTCAAGGACACGCACACGCTCAAAACCTAAGAGAAAGCGGTGTGAACGTAGTAATTGGTCTGCGTAAAGGTAAATCTTGGACAAAAGCAGAAGAAGACGGCTTTGAAGTTTTAACTGTTAGAGAAGCATCAGCAAAAGCAGACGTTATTATGATCTTGCTCCCGGATGAGTATCAGCCGACCATTTATAAAAATGAGATTGAACCTGAATTAACCGAAGGGAAAGCGTTAGTATTCGCTCACGGCTTTAACATTCATTTTAATCAAATCGTTCCTCCATCCGATGTGGATGTATTCATGGTAGCTCCAAAAGGGCCGGGGCATATCGTTCGACGCACCTTTGAAGATGGTGCTGGTGTACCTGCACTTATCGCAGTTTACCAAGACGCAAGCGGTCAAACAAAAGATGTTGCTCTTGCATATGCAAAACAGATTGGAGCTGGCCGTGCAGGAATTATGGAAACAACTTTCCAAGAAGAAACAGAAACAGATTTGTTTGGTGAGCAAGCTGTACTTTGCGGCGGTACTTCTGCACTCGTTAAAGCTGGCTTTGAAACATTAGTTGAAGCAGGATATCAGCCAGAAGTTGCTTACTTTGAGTGCTTGCACGAATTAAAGCTGATTGTTGACTTAATGTATGAAGGCGGCCTTGAAGGTATGCGCTACTCCATTTCTGATACAGCACAATGGGGTGACTTCCAAGCTGGTCCTCGTGTAATTACAGAGGATACAAAAGACGCCATGCGTGATATTCTTACTGATATTCAAACAGGCCGTTTTGCAAAAGGCTGGA
Organism: Alteribacillus bidgolensis; assembly: GCF_002886255.1. Classification (NCBI taxonomy): domain Bacteria; kingdom Bacillati; phylum Bacillota; class Bacilli; order Caryophanales; family Bacillaceae; genus Alteribacillus; species Alteribacillus bidgolensis. Next base: position 1,993,494 of record NZ_KZ614149.1, on the reverse strand, counting down.
TTCTTGAAAACCAAGCAAACCGTCCAGAATTTAACGCTACAAATGACCGTGAAAATAATCATTTGATTGAAGAAGTTGGCCGTGAATTGCGTGAAATGATGCCGTTTGTTAAAGGCAAATCAAAAGGAGTGGTGGGTAGTGCGAAAAATTAACGTTTTTGACACGACGCTTCGTGACGGAGAACAATCTCCTGGTGTGAATTTGAATTTTGAAGAAAAGCTTCAAATTGCTGCTCAGCTGGACCGTCTCGGTGTTGATATCATCGAGGCCGGTTTCCCGGCTGCTTCAGAAGGAGATTTCCAATCGGTAAAAGCAATCGCCGATACAGTGAAAGGGAGCTCTGTAACTGGGCTTTCCCGCTCAGTAAAAAAAGAAATCGATGCGGCGTGGGAAGCGTTAAAAGGCGGGGAGGAGCCAAGACTGCACGTGTTTATCGCTACTTCCCCGATCCACATGACTCATAAACTTCGCATGACACCAGACCAAGTCATTGAAAATGCTGTAGATTCTGTGAAATATGCTAAGCAGCGGTTCCCTCGTGTACAATGGTCAGCAGAAGATGCTTGCCGCTCAGATATTGACTTTTTAGCCAGAATAATCGAAAAAGTTATTGATGCAGGGGCAGAAGTAATTAATCTGCCAGACACTGTCGGTTATATTACTCAAGAAGAAATCCGTCATATGTTCACGTATTTGCGTGAAACGGTGCCAAACATTGACAAAGCAATTCTCTCCACCCACTGCCACGACGATCTAGGAATGGCCGTCTCAAACTCTTTAGCAGCCGTTGAAGCGGGAGCTGGCCAAGTAGAGTGTACGATAAACGGTATTGGCGAGCGGGCTGGAAATGCTTCACTTGAAGAAATTGCTGTCGCGTTAAAGATACGAAATGATTTTTATAAAGCGGAAACCGGTTTGACATTAAATGAAATTAAACGAACCAGCAGTCTTGTCAGCAAGTTAACAGGAATGGTAGTTCCAAATAATAAAGCAGTTGTCGGGGACAACGCGTTCGCTCATGAGTCTGGTATTCACCAAGATGGTGTATTAAAAGAATCATCAACTTATGAAATTATTACGCCAGATTTAGTAGGAGTAAGCGCGAATCGTATGGTTCTTGGCAAACTTTCTGGACGTCATGCTTTTAAAGAAAAAATTGAATCACTTGGTTACAACGCAACAGAAGAGGAATTAAACAAAGTGTTTAAAGCTTTCAAAAGTCTTGCGGATAAAAAGAAAGAAATTACCGATGAAGACATTTTCGCTTTAATGACAGAAGAAAAAGCAGGGGAAGCAGTTAAATACTACGAAGTACAAGCACTTCAAGTGAATTACGGCACTAATAACATTCCTACGGCAGCAGTAACTATGCAGAACCCTGAAGGAGAAACCATCCAAGAAGCAGCAACAGGTTCCGGTAGTGTAGAAGCAGTTTATAACACGATTGAACGTATTATAGGCGGAGAAGTGAAGCTAAAAGACTATAGAATTCAATCGATTACAGGTGGGCGGGATGCTTTAGCAGAAGTTTATGTACAAATTGAGTATGAAGGCGAAGAAGCATCTGGCCGCGGTACTGCAAACGATGTATTAGAGGCTTCGGCAAGAGCTTACATTAATTCCGTCAATCGGGTGCTGAATCGTAAAAAATGGCCGCGCCCAAAAACAGAAAAAATTCATGTATAGTTATTTTGCATTAAAATCACTCACGGGATTGCACAAGGGAGAGGAAATAAATGAATAAAACAATTACAGTACTTCCTGGCGATGGAATCGGTCTAGAAGTTGTAAATGCTGCCACTGCTGTACTTGATAAAACAGGGGAATTGTACGGACATCAATTTGAATATCAATTTGCAGACATTGGGGGAACATCTATCGATAAAAACGGCACACCGCTTCCCCAGGCTACAATTGATACATGTTTAAAAAGTGATGGCGTTTTGCTCGGTGCAGTAGGCGGTCCGAAGTGGGATAACCTTCCAGGCAGTGAACGCCCGGAAAAAGGTTTGCTCGGTATTAGAAAAGCATTAAATTTGTTTGCAAACCTTCGTCCTGTTACCGGACATAAAAGTTTAACAGATTCTTCTACTCTACGAAAAGAAGTAGTAGACAACGTAGACCTTATGATTGTACGTGAACTGACAGGAGGTCTTTATTTCGGTGAACCGCAGGAGCGCCGTGAAGTTGACGGAGAAGAAGCCGCGGTTGATACTTTGCAGTACAAAAAGTCAGAAATTGAAAGAATCGTCAGACAAGCGTTTGAATTAGCAAAGGTCCGTCGTAAAAAATTGACCTCAGTAGACAAAGCAAACGTACTGGAATCAAGCAGATTATGGAGAGAAACAGCTGAAGAAATAAGCGAAGACTATCCGGAAGTAGAACTTGATCATGTGCTCGTGGACAATGCGGCCATGCAGTTGATCCGTGATCCAAAGCAGTTTGATGTTATTGTTACCGAAAACATGTTTGGTGATATTTTAAGTGATGAAGCTTCTATGCTGACTGGTTCTTTAGGTATGCTTCCATCTGCGAGTATTGGAAGTGAAGTTCCTGGGTTATATGAGCCCGTCCACGGTTCAGCTCCAGATATTGCTGGAGAAGGAAAAGCCAATCCATTAGCTGCTATAGCTTCGAGTGCAATGATGCTAAAATATTCCTTTGGAATGCATGAAGAAGCAGCAGCAATCGACCGTGCTGTTTCTACTGTATTAACAGATGGCCACCGTACAGGTGACATTGCCAAAGAAGGAGAAACAATCCTTTCAACAGATGACATGTTAGAAAAAGTCTTAGAAGCTTTGAAATAAGAACAGTTTAACGTAAAGCGAGGGAAGAAAGATGACACAACCAAAAACAATTATCGAAAAAATTTGGGAGAATCATACCGTTCTTTCAGAACCTGGTAAACCTGACTTATTGTATGTTGATTTGCAAATGGTTCACGAAGTTACTTCTCCACAGGCGTTTGAAGGTCTTCGTCTCAGCGGGAGAAAAGTTCGCCGCCCGGATTTAACTTTCGCAACGATGGACCATAACGTCCCTACAGAAAATCGTGCATCTATTACCGATGCAATTGCCAAAAAACAAATGGAAACTTTATCTGCCAATTGTAAAGAGTTTGGCATTGAAGTAGCAGATTTGGACAGTCCGGATAATGGGATTGTACACATTATCGGCCCTGAACTTGGTTTAACACAACCAGGTAAAACAATAGTCTGCGGAGACAGTCACACTTCTACACACGGAGCGTTTGGTGCGCTTGCATTTGGTATTGGTACAAGTGAAGTAGAACATGCACTAGCTACCCAAACATTGTGGCAGTCTAAACCAAAAACAATGGAAGTTCGCGTAAATGGTCGCTTGGCACCAGGAGTAACTGCTAAAGATATTATTCTTGCTATTATCGCTAAATATGGTGTTGATTTTGGTACAGGTCACGTACTCGAATATACAGGTGAGGCCATTAGCGGACTTACAATGGAAGAAAGAATGACTATCTGTAATATGTCGATCGAAGCTGGTGCAAGAGCAGGTCTTATCAGCCCGGACCAAGTAACGTTTGATTATCTAGAAGGACGTGAAAAAGTTCCTTCAGGAGAAGCATTCACTCAAAAAGTGAAAGAATGGCAGGAGCTTGCTACAGATGAAGGTGCTAAATACGACGCTGTTGTAGAGATTGACAGCAGTGAGATTGAACCGATGGTTACTTGGGGCACTAATCCTTCACAAGGTGTAGGAGTCAAAGGTGTGGTTCCTTCTCCAACCGATGCAAACTCTAGTGCTGATCGAAAAGCAATCGAACAATCATTAGAATATATGGATTTAGAACCAGGAACAAAAATCACAGATATTTCTATTCAACATGTGTTCATCGGTTCCTGTACCAATGCGCGGATCAGTGACTTGCGTGCAGCTGCAAAAGTAGCAGAAGGACGTAAAGTAGCAGACGGCATTCGGGCGATGGTTGTACCGGGATCCCAAAAAGTAAAGCTGCAAGCAGAAAAAGAAGGACTTGATAAGATATTTACCGAAGCGGGCTTTGATTGGCGCGAATCAGGCTGCAGCATGTGCTTAAGCATGAACCCTGACTTTGTTCCTGAAGGTGAACGCTGTGCGTCTACTTCTAACCGAAACTTCGAAGGCCGTCAAGGAAAAGGTGCGAGAACCCACCTTGTCAGCCCTGCTATGGCAGCTGCTGCAGCAGTAAACGGTAAATTCGTTGATATCCGAAACTTAAATGAGCCGGCTGTTAAATAAAAAAGCGGAAATGCCCTTGCTTTGCCCTGATGGTCCAACTTGTGCTGGAGGTTCGCGCTTTCAGCAGTGTTCTTTCACCAGGGGAATCAAGTGGCGGGGTTGAAGCTATTGCCCTGATCAATATAAAGAAGGTGATGAGTATGGAACCAATAATCAAACACACTGGTAATACAGGCGTTGTACCTCGTGTGAATGTAGATACAGACCAGATTATACCAAAACAGTTTTTAAAACGAGTAGAGCGTACAGGCTTTGGACAGTTTCTTTTTTTTGACTGGCGTTTTCTTGCAAATGGCAAGGATAACCCTGATTTTGAATTAAATCAGTCTCATGCAAAAGATGCCTCTATTTTAATAGCAGATCATAATTTTGGATGCGGCTCTTCTAGGGAACATGCTCCATGGGCGCTTCAGGATTATGGGTTTCGTGTAATAATTGCTCCGAGCTTTGCAGATATCTTTTATAATAACTGCTTTAAAAATGGCATTCTTCCTATTAGATTGGACGAAGAACAGGTTTATAAATTGATGGAAAATGGGAAAGATGAAGTATATGAAGTAACCGTCGATCTTCAAAACCAAAATATTACAGACGAGAACGGTTTTGAAGCAAGCTTCGAAATTGATCCATACTGGAAAGAAATGCTATTAAAAGGTTGGGATGAGATCAGCCTTACGCTCCAGTATGAAGACAAGATTGGCCAGTACGAAGAGAAGATGAATGTATAAAACAGGAAGACGGCCTGTAATGGGTCGTCTTCTTATTTACACTGTTAGAAAAATATACATTTAATTAGTAAACTGTATAAGTAAAACTACGGTTCAACGTCCAGGAGTATTAGATGCCGCCAATTGCCAAGGGATGTGTTCAGATCAAAGAGTCATTTAGAAAGGGAAGGACAAGGATAGCTAAGTATTTATCACCGACCTTTCAGGCTAGCTAGACGCTTTTCTATAGGCGGCTATCTTTACACGGCGCTAAGCCGGGTTTTTCTAACAAAAGCAGTTTGTCGTACTGGAATAAGGAGGACATGGGATGAAGAGGGAAGGCGCCAATAACAATATCGTCCCTTTTCCTGGATCAGCAGACAGACTGGTAAACGAAGGGTTAAAGAAGTTAAAAGAAGGAGATAAACAGAAAGCGCTTCAACAGTTTATAGAAGCTTTAATGCATAATCCCGACCATGAAGATGCTTCATATGGGCTGCTGCTAGCATATGCAGATACTGGCCAGCTATTAGAAGGAAAAAAGTGGGCGGAAAAAATGATGCAAAAAGCCTCAGGAGATTATTTTGAAGTACTTCAAGTTTATGTCTCCATTCTTGCCCAGCTAGGAGAATATGATAAAGTAGTTACCATATTAGAGGCTGTACAAGCAGAAGATCAATTTCCTGCCCGTATGGCAGAACAGCTTTTTGAGCTGCTAGAGCTTTCACGGCATATGGCTAAAACAGAGATAGAGCAAGTTGATAACAAACAAGAAGATGGCGGAAATGACATTCCTCCTTATGTTTTAGAGGAATGGGAAAATCGTTTGCGAAATGGAACATCAGAGCAAAAACTGGCTGCGCTCGGAGAAATGAGAAGCCTGGGACCGGGAGAAGCGATGCCAATTGTAGAAAAGCTGCTTGCTGATCAACACTACTCTCCTCTTATGCAAAGCTTTTTGTTATTCTTATTGAAAGATTGGAACGTTAATAAAAACGTGTGGGTAGAAAAGTTAGATCGTAAAGGAGAGTTCTCTCCTGCTGCTCTTCGTCCGATTGAAGAAAGTACGTCGTACATAAAATCTTCCCAATTACTTGAAGAAACATTGGGACATAAAGATCCAGTTTTATTGAAAAATGCCCATCACTTACTGCGGGAAATACTGTTGTATTTTTACCCGTTTCCCCCGTCTGTACAGATTGAATCTCTAGCAGCTGTTCTGCATTTTGAAGCTGCAGATCAATCGGGTGAAAAAATGGACGTCTCGTCTCTATCCATTCAATATGGAATAGCGGAGAACAGTTTTTTTCAAGTGCGGGAAGAATATGAAAAATTAAAATCAAAACTATCTGACATTTAGGTCGAAGAGACCCTTACAGCATTTTCTGTACCCATTTTCCATTGAAATGAGTATGCGATATGTTATAATGTAATGGTTGTAAAAACGGATATTACCTATGATACTTGGAGGGAAAAGATAAATGAGCGCCAATTGGGAAAAGCAAGAAGGCAACCAGGGCGTATTAACTGTCGATGTAGAATCTGATAAATTCGACAACGCGTTGGACCAAGCATTTCAAAAAGTAAGAAAGCAGGTAAATGTACCTGGTTTTCGTAAAGGTAAAGTACCACGTAAAATATTTGAACAACGCTTTGGAGTAGAAGCACTCTATCAAGACGCTATTGATATTATTCTTCCTGAGGCTTATGCCCAAGCAGTAGAAGAAGCGGGAATTGATCCGGTAGACCGCCCGGAAATTGATGTCGAACAAGTAAACAAAGGGGAAAACTTTGTATTTAAAGCGACCGTTACCGTGAAGCCTGAAGTACAGCTTGGCGAATATAAAGGACTTGAAGTAGAAGAATACGATACATCAGTAAGCGATGAAGAGGTAGAAGAAGAATTAAAACAACTTCAAGAAAAGCAAGCAGAGCTTGTCGTTGTAGAAGACGGAGAAGTACAAGACGGCGACACTGTCGTTTTAGACTTTGAAGGGTTCGTTGACGGAGAAGCTTTTGAAGGCGGACAAGCTGAAAACTATTCACTCGAAATCGGTTCTGGTCAATTTATTCCAGGTTTTGAAGAGCAGCTTGTGGGTACAAAAGCGGGCGAAGAAAAAGATGTTACGGTAACATTCCCGGAAGAATATCATTCTGAAGACTTAGCTGGCAAAGAAGCTACGTTTAAAGTAAAAGTTCATGACATCAAACGTAAGGAACTTCCTGAATTGGATGATGAATTTGCAAAAGATGTCGATGAAGATGTAGAAACAGTTGATGATCTTAAGAAAAAACAAGAAGAAAAGCTTAAGCATGACAAAGAACATGCAAAAGAGCATCATGAACGAGACACTGTAGTAGAAAAAGCTTCTGAAAATGCTTCTATTGACATTCCAGATGCTATGATCTCAACAGAAATGGACCGCATGATGCAAGAATTTGATCAGCGTTTGCAAGCACAAGGTATGTCTCTTGATATGTACTATCAAGTAGCTGGTACTGACGAAGAAGGCATGAAAGAACAATTTAAACCTGAAGCAGAAAAGCGTGTGAAGATGAATCTTACATTAGAAGCAATTGCTGATGCTGAAAACATAGAAGCAACCGATGAAGATGCGGAAAAAGAACTAGAAAAAATGGCTGAAACGTATCAGCGTGATAAGGAAGAAATTCGCAGTCTTCTGGCTATGCAAGGCGGTACGGATGCACTAAAGGGTGACCTTCGCATTCAAAAAGCGATTGATATGCTTGTAGAAGAAAGTAAAACCGTACCAAAAAAAGAAGCTGAGGAAAGCGAAGAATAATGTCAATGTAAACAAGCCCTAAAAGCCGAAATGACTTTTAGGGCTTGTTTTTACACGGCTTGGGAACTATATAATCTAATCGGTTACCGGCTCTCTACATACAAGTATATTAAGGATGCTGCCACAGGAGCAGTATACAAAGCGGCAGGCCCAAATTTATAATCAGCATATTCATATCAGCAAAACATCAGGTGAGAATTAACTTTGTTAATAAAATGTTTTTCTCTTTTATATAGGAAGAAAAAAGGGTATAGTAGGTAGCAGAACATAGTCCAAGGATCCTAAGGGCAAATTTCCAGCTGTATACATAGCTTTAAAATTAGTTCATACGCTAAAGGATTGTTTTTAAAAGGAAGGGAAGGCTAATATTTAAAGTTTGGTTACCTTTAGATGCAGGATATTCCTTGCAGTTTATCGTATTATTTCATGTCGGGTGTTTTTGTATGATACAATGCAAACCATAACCTGATTATCAGAAGTCTAATAAGATGTGCACGGCGTTTCTGATTCAAAGATAAAAGAAAAGTTGTTTTGGTGTACTGAATATCATTCGTTCGTGTACAATATATAAGTAAGGGGTGAAGACCATGTTTAAGTTTAATGAAGAAAAAGGACAACTGAAATGTTCTTTTTGTGGAAAAACACAGGATCAAGTACGGAAACTAGTGGCTGGTCCTGGAGTTTATATATGTGATGAGTGTATTGAACTTTGTACGGAAATTGTTGAAGAAGAACTAGGTACAGAAGAAGAGGTAGAATTTGAGGAAATTCCGAAGCCTTATGAAATTAACGAAATTCTAGATGATTATGTTATCGGCCAGGAGCGGGCAAAAAAGTCTCTAGCCGTTGCTGTATATAATCATTATAAGCGTGTTAATTCAGCCACTAAACCAGAAGATGTAGAACTCGCAAAAAGTAATATCTGCTTGATTGGGCCTACAGGAAGCGGGAAAACCCTTTTGGCTCAGACACTTGCTCGGATTCTAAATGTACCTTTTGCGATTGCAGATGCTACTTCATTAACTGAAGCCGGGTATGTAGGGGAAGACGTTGAAAATATTCTTCTTAAACTCATACAGGCTGCTGACTATGATGTAGAAAAAGCAGAAAAAGGAATTATCTACATTGATGAAATTGATAAAGTAGCCAGAAAATCTGAGAACCCATCCATCACTCGCGATGTTTCCGGCGAAGGGGTGCAGCAAGCTCTCTTAAAGATTTTAGAAGGAACAACAGCAAGCGTTCCTCCACAAGGCGGACGCAAGCATCCTCATCAAGAATTCATCCAAATCGATACTAGTAATGTCTTGTTTATTTGCGGAGGGGCGTTTGACGGCATCGATCAAATTGTTAAACAGCGTCTCGGTAAAAAAGTCATTGGATTTGGATCGGATACCGAAAAATCTGATTTGGATAAAGATGAATACATGAGCAAAATACTGCCGGAGGATCTTCTGCGTTATGGTTTGATCCCAGAATTTATCGGACGTCTGCCTGTTATTTCAAGCCTTTCTCAGCTGGATGAAAAAGCATTAGTAGAGATTTTAACTCAGCCTAAAAACGCTCTCGTGAAGCAATATCAAAAGCTGCTTGAAATTGATGAGGTAGAACTAGAATTTACAGAAGACGCTTTAAAAGAAATTTCTCAAAAAGCAATCGAACGTAAAACCGGAGCGCGCGGCCTCCGTTCCATTATTGAAGGAATTATGCTTGATGTGATGTATGATCTTCCTTCAAAGGATAACATCACTACTTGTACGATTACAGCAGAAAGTGTGACAGATGGAACGTCACCTGTTCTGAAAACAAAAGATGGAAAAGAAATTTCATTAGATCAAGCAGATACAAAAGAAAGTGAAAGTGCATAGCTTCCATGCTGTATACCGTCCTGGCTAACCATTAGCCGGGGCGTTTTTTTGTACATTAAAACCAGCGCACCTCACGATACACTACCGAGCGAATGAAAATAAATTCATTAAAGTGTAAGTAAAGACTAAAGCTTCCAACGTACAAGACGTATTAATCTCGCCGCTGCCGCTCCATGTGGCGTGGTGACTTCTACGCTGCACACTTGACGCCAAAAACATCAAATCCGACGGCATTGGCGGCGTTAGCACGTCCTGTGCGTTTTTAGCAGAAGTTCTTTACCTAGTTTATTCATGGGCGGCAAGCTAAGTTTTTCTTTAAGGAACAAGGTGTTAAACGCAGTTCGTTCAATAAAAAATAATACTTACGGTTTGGGTAGTAAGTTTTAATAGAATACGGTGGAGATAAAGGTTTCATTTTATACTTTAGGTGAGTTTTACTTTGTTAAAGTATCAAAGTATAAGCATAACTACGACTTCCGCCATTTGGATTTGGCGGTAAGTCGAGTTTTTCTAATATTTATTGTAATATAGCAACTTTTTACGCATTTTGTATTTCACTGTGTCTATCTTACTTTTCTTTATATTCGCTTTAAAAAACTATTCGAAAGACTAATGATTTTTTCAGAATTATTTGATAACATAATTATAATTATATGGAAGGGGTGAAAGCATGAAAAGGAGCTGGTTTCGTTATTTGCTGACTGGTGCCGTCATTGCATCTCTGCTTCTGCCTGCTGGTGTTGGACAAGCTCACGACAAACTGGGGGACAGCGTAGAAAAAGGGGTTAATTATGAGGAGCTGGACTATGAATTTGATGGGCCTGTATTAGAGGGGACAAAAAATGTAAAGCATCTTAAAGAAGTGGCGGCAGTGGAACTTGAGGATCATGAAGATGGTTATAAAACGACGATGGCTGATGTATATGCCTACAAAGGTTTTGCATATGCAGGTACCCATTTGACTGGCAATAACGCAAATGGAGGAGTACATGTGTATGATTTAAAAGATCCTTCTAATCCTGAAAAAGTATCTTCATTTGCCGATGAAATTCCTGGGACCTGGCAGGAGAAAGTCATCGTAAAAACAGTCAATACAAAACATTTTAATGGGGATTTAGCTGTTGTGAGTGTCCAGCAGGTGGACCCTGGTAATGAAGACAGTCAAGGAGGATTCTTGCTTTATGATGTTACAAATCCTCATGAGCCGGAAAGATTAGGTTTTTGGGAAGTAGATAAACGAACGATAGGGACACATGAGTTGTATTTAACAGTGCAAAATGGAAGACCGCTCGTTTTAGCCGCTAATCCATATACAGATTACTTCACCCATGGAGAATCGAAGGATTTTCAAATGGTAGATGTTTCTGATCCTGCTAATCCAGAAACTATCTATGAATTCGATCCTAGAGAATTAGAGGATGTATCTGAAGACTTTAACGGCTACCATTGGGAAGCACCAGACGGCAAAACGCGTCCGGTTTTTAACCACAGTACTATGACAAATGAACAAGGAACACTTGCCTACCTTTCTTTTTGGGATTTAGGTACAATCATTCTTGATATATCAGATCCAGAAAATCCAGAGTTTTTAAGCCGGACAGAATATGCTTCTGATCAGCAAGGTTCGGCGCACTCAAGTGCGACAGCCAAAGGCGGGAACATTCTTATCGAAACAAGAGAAGTGTACAACCCTACAAAAGAAGGCTACGAAGAATCTTACGGCTATACTCGTATATTTGATATAAAAGATGAGACGGATCCAAAACTATTGAGTGAATTTAAAACGGATCTTGTTGATAATATTGAAGACGGTGTAACATTCGCAAATACGGTGCACGATCCGAAAGTACGCGGCAATACTTTGTATTTGTCCCACTATGCAGGCGGCGTGTATGCGGTGGATATAACGGATCCATCTAATCCTGAACAAATTGGGCAATATCAATCCGAATGGGCTGATGTATGGGGAGTCTTTGTAGACCGCAACTATATTCTTGCTTCTGATATGCAAAGCGGATTAAAGGTACTGCAGAAAAACAATCGAAAGAATGAGTAAAAACACGTTAAAGTCCATGACCCTGCTCGGGGGTCTTGGACTTTTTTTTTTGCAGATTGGGAAGCTGAGTAAAATCCATAGTTACCGGGAATAAAAAACTCGGCGAAATCTCTCGTTTAGAAGTCGTATGTTTTTAAAGCAGATCAACCATACTAAAGATCACATAGACGGATGGAAAGGGGGAATATCCAATGAATTTTACAACGATTGCGCTGCTCATACAGCTTGTTTTCGGTGTTATCATTGGAATGTATTTTTGGAATTTATTAAAAAACCAACGATCACAAAAAGTAACGGTTGACAGAGAGTCAAAAAAAGAGATGGAGCAGCTAAGGCGTTTGCGCTCCGTATCTTTATCAGAGCCGCTTTCTGAAAAAGTGCGCCCTTCGGAATTAAAAGAAGTCATCGGCCAAAAAGAAGGAGTTAAGGCATTAAAAGCTGCTCTTTGCGGTGAAAATCCACAACATGTTCTTATATACGGTCCGCCTGGTATAGGAAAAACGGCAGCTGCGCGTTTAGTATTAGAAAGTGCTAAGCGTAATCCCCTTTCTCCTTTCAAAAAGGAAGCAGCTTTTGTGGAGATGGATGGAGCAACTTCTCGTTTTGATGACAGAGGAATTGCAGATCCGCTGATAGGATCCGTTCATGACCCAATTTACCAAGGGGCAGGAGCAATGGGACAGGCAGGCATTCCTCAGCCAAAACAAGGTGCTGTTACAAAAGCGCACGGGGGTATGCTTTTTATCGATGAAATTGGGGAACTTCATTCGATTCAATTAAATAAATTACTGAAAGTACTTGAAGATAGAAAAGTATTTCTTGACAGCGCATACTATAGTGAAGAGAATAGACAAATACCAGTTCACATTCATGATATTTTTCAAAACGGCCTGCCAGCAGATTTTCGTCTTGTCGGAGCTACGACAAGAAGACCTGAAGAGCTTCCGGCAGCCTTACGTTCCCGCTGTATGGAAATTTATTTTCGCGGCCTTGATGTGGAGGAAATTAAAACAATTGCCAAACACGCTGCCAAAAAGAGTAAAATAGTGCTTACCGAAGAAGCGGCAAATCTTGTATCGGAGTATGCTCACAACGGAAGAGAAGCAGTAAATACCGTACAAATAGCAGCAGGTGTAGCAGCAGAAGAAAATAAAAAAGAAATAAATAAAGAAGTGATAGAATGGGTCGTTGCGGCCAGCCGTCTGAGCCCGCGTCTAGAAAAACAAGTGAGAGAAGAGCCAGAAGTTGGTGTTGTAAACGGTTTAGCTGTTACTGGTGCTGGAAACGGTATACTGCTTGAAATTGAGGCAACAGCTAAGAAAGTGAAAGGAAAAGGAGAGGTAACCGTTACGGGAATAGTTGAAGAAGAAAACCACGGCAGTCCTTCTTATTCCATGAAAAGAAAAAGCCTTGCTAAAAGCTCTGTCGAAAATGTTGTAACGGTCCTTCAATCTCTTCATTTACCGGTGAAAGATTATGACATTCACGTAAACTTTCCTGGCGGCATACCAATAGATGGCCCGTCTGCTGGAGCTGCGATGGCTCTTGCAATATATTCGGCTATCAAACGGTTTAACGTTAATGAAAAAGTAGCAGTGACCGGAGAGCTTGGAATACATGGCGATATTAAACCAGTAGGTGGAGTAGCTGCAAAAGTAGAGGCTGCTGTTAAAGCAGGTGCAACCCGCATTTTTATCCCGAAAGAAAATGACCAAAAAATTTTTCATAAGTATGAAGGCGTTACGGTTCACCCATTAAAAAGAATGGAAGAACTGTTAAAAGAAGCACTAACTGCCGATGAAAAAGAAGAGTGGAAAGATTCTGTGCTTCCACTTCACGAGGCACCAGTATCACCAGCTGGATTATCTTAGAATTGATCTATCTTTATTTTATACTTTAGGAAAGTTTAAGTTAAAGGAACAAAGTATAAGTAAAACTACGACTTCCGCCATAACTACTCGGCGGCAAGCCGAGCTTTTCTATATCAGACAGTTTGCGCTTGTCTGCTGCAAGCCAGTCATTAGACAAACAGATGATCAATAGGATAGAATTATTACTAAGTTCTTGTCTCTCGGGTGTTAAAAAAATATAAAGGTAAAGCCCGCTTCACGAAATGCTATATAAAAGCGGGCTTTTTTTCACAAGAAAATGGATACATAGAAGGAACGATATGTATGACTATCCTGTTGCAGCAGGTATACTAAAAACAGATTATTGGGGGTGTTGTCTGGTGAGTGAACAAAATACTCGAAACATACCGTTGCTTCCTTTGCGAGGCTTACTTGTTTTTCCTACGATGGTGCTGCATCTTGATGTGGGCCGGGAGAAATCAGTACAGGCGCTTGAACAGTCAATGGTAGATGACAGTGAAATTTTCCTAACCAGCCAAATCGATTTATCCGTAGATGAACCAGATGAAGAAGATATGTATCATATTGGAACGTTAGCAAAAGTAAAGCAAATGCTTAAACTCCCGAATGGTACAATACGTGTGCTAGTTGAAGGACTTGAACGAGCTAAAATCAAACGTTTCTTAGACCAAAAAGATTACTTTGAAATAGAAATGGCTGTCTTAAATGAAGAAGAAAACGGTAATGATTCTGAAGAACAAGCGTTAATGAGAAATGTCATTGAACAATTTGAGCAATATGTAAACATATCAAAAAAAGTTTCAAATGAAACGCTGCAATCCGTACAAGACATAGCTCAACCAGGACGTCTTGCTGATATTGTTTCTTCCCACCTGCCGCTGAAAGTCTCAGAAAAGCAAACACTGCTTGAGACCGTCAATGTACGAGATCGTCTCATGCGCATTTTAGAAATTTTAAATAATGAAAAAGAAGTGCTCGGTCTCGAACAAAAAATTGGACAGCGCGTAAAAAAATCAATGGAAAAAACCCAAAAAGAATATTATCTTCGTGAGCAGATGAAAGCTATTCAAAAAGAGCTCGGAGATAAAGAAGGAAAAACGGGTGAAGTCGAAGAATTACGGGAAAAAATAGAAGAAGCAACGATGCCTGAAAATGTGGAAGAAAAAGCATACAAAGAATTAGACCGCTATGAAAAAATGCCTTCCACTTCAGCAGAAAGCTCTGTCATTCGAAATTATATTGAGTGGCTTACGCAGCTGCCATGGACAGAAGAAACAACTGATCGTCTTGACATTAATAATGCACAAGAAATTTTAGATGAAGACCATTACGGATTAGATAAAGTAAAAGAGAGAGTACTTGAATATTTAGCCGTACAAGAGCTGACACAATCTCTGAAAGGACCGATTTTGTGCTTATCAGGTCCGCCAGGGGTAGGAAAAACATCCCTTGCCCGTTCAGTTGCCCGAGCTTTAGAAAGAAAGTTTGTGCGGATTTCACTAGGCGGGGTAAGAGATGAGGCAGAAATTCGCGGCCATCGTCGCACGTATGTAGGAGCGATGCCAGGACGAATTATTCAAGCAATGAAAAAAGCGGGCTCAATTAATCCAGTATTTTTACTAGATGAAATTGATAAAATGGCAAGTGATTTCCGCGGGGATCCATCGTCTGCGATGCTTGAAGTTTTAGATCCTGAACAAAATAATGCTTTCAGTGATCATTATATTGAAGAAACTTATGATCTTTCTAAAGTAATGTTTATTACGACGGCAAATAATGTTTCTGCTATTCCAGAACCACTGTTAGACCGCATGGAAATTATTTCAATTGCTGGTTATACAGAAATTGAAAAGCAAGGTATTGCAAAAGGGTACCTGCTCCCAAAACAAATTAAAGAACACGGTTTGACTAAAGGGAAAATTCAAGTAAAAGATGATGCACTTCTTAAGCTTATCCGTTATTACACAAGAGAAGCCGGTGTGCGGAGTTTAGAACGAGAAATAGCAACGGTCTGCCGGAAAGCTGCAAAAAAAATTGTTTCAGGGGAAAGAAAAAGAGTCATTGTCACTCCTAACACGATAGAAGAAATGCTAGGTAAGCCTAAATTCAGGTACGGGCAGGCAGAAGATGTTGATCAAATCGGCGCTGCGACTGGTCTTGCTTATACAACAGGCGGCGGAAATACATTATCGATTGAAGTATCGCTTGCAAAAGGGAAAGGCGAGTTAACGCTAACAGGTAAACTCGGTGATGTTATGAAAGAGTCTGCTCAGGCAGCATTTAGTTACATTCGCTCCCGGGTGGATGATTTAAAAATTGAACCGGACTTCTATGAAAAATATGATATTCACATTCATGTTCCAGAAGGGGCTACCCCAAAGGATGGTCCGTCTGCTGGGATAACAATGGCTACAGCTCTCATATCCGCGCTTACTGGACGAAAAGTAAAAAAAGAAGTAGGTATGACTGGAGAGATTACACTTCGCGGAAGGGTTCTTCCAATCGGCGGCTTAAAAGAAAAAAGCATGAGTGCTCATAGAGCGGGGCTTAAAAAAGTCATTATTCCAAAAGAAAACGAAAAAGACTTAGAAGATATTCCAGAAAGTGTAAGGGAGGACCTTATGTATATCACTGTCTCACATCTCGATGAGGTACTAAAACATGCATTGGGGGAGGAACATGAAGGTCAATAAAGCGGAGCTGATTATCAGCGCCGTAAAATCAGAACAATATCCAAATAACCGCCTGCCGGAAATTGCACTGGCAGGTCGGTCTAATGTAGGAAAATCTACTTTTATTAATACGCTCTTAACGAGAAAAAACTTAGCACATACGTCTTCCAAACCAGGAAAAACACGGACACTCAATTTCTATAATATTAACGATGATCTCATTTTTGTTGATGTTCCAGGGTATGGCTATGCAAAAGTCTCAAAAGCGGAACGAGCATCTTGGGGAAAGATGATTGAAACATACCTTTCCGAACGAGAAGAACTGTGCGGTATCGTACAGATAGTAGACATAAGGCATAAGCCAAGCGCAGAGGATATCCAAATGTATGAGTATTTGAAGTATTTTGAGCTTCCGGTTATTGTTATCGCTACAAAAGCTGATAAGGTATCAAAAAATAAACGCCCAAAACATCTTAAACAAGTAAAAGAAACGCTGCAAATGGAAAAAGAGGATAAAATTATTTTATTTTCCTCTGAAACAGGGCAAGGCAAAGACGAAGCATGGAAAGAAATACTGCACCTTACCTAATGTGAAGGTAAGACATCGAAATAATTATCTTTTTTTTAACAGAGCCAAATAAAGGCCGACTCCTAATAAAACGAACGGAGCAAATCGCAAAGCAGGGGCCAAAAGAGTACTGTCAAGGAAACGGTGAAGTTCCTCTTCAAAAAAGTACACCCCGCTTACTGCTAATAATAATAAACCGCTAAACCATCCAGAAGACCTTGTTTTTAAATAATCCATTAAAATAGCAATGCCTATAATCGCTCCATACATGCCAGGATGGTCAGGCCAATAGGATGATAGGCTGACAAGGTGTAAATGAGCACCAAGCAGTAATAATAAGATTCCAGGTAAAAAAGAAAGCGAGGCACGAGAACTTAACGCCTCAGCTGTGAATGCCAACCCGGCAATCAAGAGGATTGTCGGCCATTTCAGCCATTGGGCCGGCACGGAAAAATTCCATATATGAATTATCATAAGAAGTCCTATGCCAGCAAGAAGGATGCCGTAAAATATACTTTGTTTTTTCATGAAGGGGCCTCCATCAGCAAACGTTTTTTTCGATTACTTATCTTATCATAGATGTCAGCGACTGTTCACATTTATTTTTGGAAGCAGTTGATGTGCATGTTATAATAAAAAATGGTATAACTATATTAAGTAAACTTTTAAAAGATAGAATGACAATGAAGTATTTGGGGTTCACAAGCGGCGTTCCGCCAGCTTCGGGCAGCTGTGAAGAGCGCATCCGCTTTTTAAAAGGAATTTTAGTAGGGGGTGACACATCATGCACATATTAGCAGCTGGACTAGATTATAAAACAACCCCTGTGGAAATAAGAGAACAATTGGCGTTTCAGGACGATACCCTTCCGGATGCGCTTCACCAGCTTCGCGGTATGAAAAGCATTTTAGAATGCACAATTGTTTCTACTTGTAATCGTACAGAAATTTATGCCGTTGCTGATCAGCTGCATACCGGCCGCCATTTTATAAAAAAGTTTTTATCACAATGGTTTGATTTGCCAGTCGATGATTTCAGCTCTTATTTAAACATTCGTGAAAATGATGCTGCGGTACAGCATTTGTTTCGGGTTGTAACTGGTCTTGATTCAATGGTGTTAGGGGAAACACAAATTCTTGGCCAGGTGAAAGACAGCTTTCTTTTAGCCCAGCAGGAAGACTCTACAGGAACTGTCTTTAATGAATTATTTAAACAGGCGGTCACTTTTGCGAAAAAAGCTCACCATGAAACAGAAATTAATGATAATGCTGTATCCGTCAGTTATGCAGCGGTAGAGCTTGGGAAGAAAATTCTTGGAGATTTTAAGGACAAGCATGTCATGGTCCTTGGCGCTGGGAAGATGAGTGAGCTGACGGCAAAGCATCTTCATTCAAACGGCGCAGCAGAGATAACTGTGTTAAACCGTACGTATGCAAAAGCGGCTGAACTTGCTGAAAAGTTCCTTGGCAAAGCAGAAAGTATGGATCATCTTCAGACAAGCATCGCAAAAGCTGATATCATTATCTCTTCCACAGGTTCAGGGGACTATGTTATTAACAAGAACATGGTAGAGAAAGTGTTGAAAAAACGAAAAGGACGGCCGCTCTTTATGGTCGATATAGCAGTTCCAAGAGATCTTGATCCGGCGATCGACAGTCTGGACAACATTTTCTTGTATGATATTGATGATTTACAAGGGATTGTTGCTGCTAATTTAGAAGAGCGCAAACAAGAAGCAGAAAAGATAGAAGAAATGATTCAGGCGGAATTGGGCCGGTTCAAAGAATGGGTGCATACGCTTGGAGTTGTTCCTGTTATTTCTGCCCTGCGGACAAAAGCGTTAAATATTCAATCGGAAACGATGCAAAGCATTGAACGCAAGCTTCCTGATTTGAGTGAGCGGGAGAAAAAGGTACTGCGCAAACACACAAAAAGCATCATTAATCAAATGCTTCGTGATCCGATTACAAGAGCAAAAGAAATTGCCGCTGAGCCGGACGCAGATGAAACGCTTGCTTTGTTTACAGAAATATTTGCACTAGAAGAAGAAGTGGAATTGGCGAAGGAAGCGGAAGAACAACAGGCAAAAGTAGAGGAAGCAGAGTCCGAATGGACGAGACAAAAAAAACATTCATTCCTCCCTTACGCCTATGGAAAAGACGTAAAAGTCCGCTCCTAAGAGAGGAGTTTTAACATATGGTTGCTGCAGCCGGTGTTATCTATGTTGTAACCATTGTGTTATACAGCCTTAGCGTATTAGGATATTTTATTGACTTTATGCAGAACAACCGGAAGGTGAACCGTATCGCCTTCTGGTTGCTTTCTATTGTCTGGGTGCTGCAAACGATCTTTTTCTTCATCCGGGCGCTGGAATATGACAGACTGCCCGTGATTACTCCATTTGAAGGGCTGTTTTTTTATGCCTGGCTGCTAATCACCTTATCGTTAGTCATTAACCGATTTTTCCGTATGGATTTTCTCGTATTTTTCACTAACGTAGTCGGATTTGTGATGATGGCTTTCAGTCTGTTCACGCCGGATGGAGACGTGCCAACTGAGTTGAATGACTTGCTGATATCAGAATTATTAGTCGTTCACATTACACTGATTCTATTGTCATATGCCGCCTTTACGATGGCTTTTGTTTTTGCAGCAATGTATACCCTTCAGCATCAGTTATTAAAAAGGAAACAATGGGGTAAAAAGTTATTAAGGCTTGAGAATTTGCCTAAAATGGAAAGACTGTCTTTTTTTATGACATTGTTTGGGGTTCCATGTATGCTGCTCGGGTTAATTTTAGGATTAGTGTGGGCATCCATTCAGCTTCATGAGCTGCCCTGGCTGGACGCAAAAGTACTCGGTTCGGCGTCTGTATTGATCGTATACAGTATTTACCTATATCTATGGGCCGTCAGACAACGCAGAGGTTACAATATGACATTGTTAAACCTGGCAGGGTTTTTATTAGTGTTAATTAATTACTTTTTGTCAGGGGAACTAACAGATTTTCACTTCTGGTATTTTTAATACCGTATAAACGTTTTGGAGGTAAACGATGCGCACCATTGTATTAGGAACAAGAAAAAGCAACTTGGCGATGAAGCAGACAGAATGGGTTATCAGCGAATTGAAAAAGTTAGATCTTCCCTACAATTACGAAATAAAAAAGATTGTCACTAAGGGTGATAAAATTCTTGATGTCACTCTTTCTAAAGTGGGAGGAAAAGGCTTGTTTGTTAAAGAAATTGAACAGGCCATGGAAGATAAAGAAATTGATATTGCCGTACACAGTATGAAAGATATGCCTGGTGAGCTGCAGGACGGTTTTACAATTGGGGCGATAACAAACCGTGTCGATCCGCGGGACGCTTTCATTGCAAATGACCATATACGTTTAGAAGACCTTCCGGAAGGCTCTGTTGTTGGAACGAGCAGTTTGCGCCGTTCTGCCCAGCTCCTTGCCCACCGGCCGGATCTTAATGTGCAATGGATACGTGGTAATATTGAAACAAGGCTCCGTAAACTGCGTGAAGAAAATTTTGATGCGATCATTTTGGCTTCGGCCGGTTTAGAGAGAATGGGCTGGGGCGGAGACCTCGTAACAGAGTATCTTGAACCAGACGTGTGCATTCCTGCAGTCGGTCAAGGTGCTTTAGGGCTTGAGTGCAGAAATGATGATAAAGAAGTATTAGATTTGCTTGCTCATTTAAACGATGAAGCGGTAAGAAAAAGAGTGACAGCGGAACGGGCCTTTTTGCAAGCAGTAGAAGGCGGCTGCCAGGTGCCAATCGGCGGTTATGCTACATTAGAGGAAGATGGTGAGGTAGAATTAACTGCTCTTGTCGGTTCGCCTGATGGAAAAGTGATTTTAAAGGAAACAAGACGCGGAGCTGACCCTGAACAAGTCGGCCGGGATGCGGCTCATCTTCTTTTAGAACAAGGAGCGAAAGAAATTTTAGATAAAGTGAAAAGAGAGCTGGATAACCAATGAGTCGGCAGCTTACCGGGTACACCATCTTAGTAACAAGACCTGCCCGGCAAGCATCAGGTTTCGCACGGTTAATCGAAGAAAAGGGGGGGACGGCTAGAGTTCTTCCCTTAATTCATACCTTGCGCGAACAAGAGCAATGGAACAAGCAGCTGAGAAAATTGGAAGAGCTCTCTTTTGATTGGATTGTTTTTACTAGCGCTAATGCTGTACGTTTTTTTCAAGAAGCCCTTAAAGAAAGCGAAGCAGCCTTAATACATAACGCACATATTGCAGCAGTGGGGCAAAAAACAGCAAAAGCTCTTGAGGAAGCTGGCTGGCAAATTGACTTGATCCCGGATCATTTTTATGCTGAAGAGTTAGCTGAACAGCTCAGAAATAAAACGAATGTTGGAGATCATATTTTATGGCCAAAAAGTTCTCGAGCTAGAAATGTTATCCCTTCTGTCTTAAGAGAAGCAGGTGCTCTTGTTACAGAGATGCCGTTATATACGAGTGCGCCTGTATATGAAAATAAACAAATATTACGCCAATTGATTCAAGAAAAACGTTTAGATGTCTTGACGTTTACCAGCCCTTCAGCGGTGAAAACCTTCTGCGATTTTCTTAGCGGGCTCGAAGATTCTTTGTGGAAAAGCATCCCGGTCATCTGTATCGGTCCTGTCACTGAAAAGGAAGCGAGTAATCAAGGTTTTATGAGAATAAGAACAGCTGAACCTTATACAATAAAAGGAATGCTGCATGCTCTGTTATCAATGGATAAATGCTGATTTGTATTTAAAAGAGAGCTGCTGTGCTTGATGCGACAGCTGATTTATAGAACAGAGAACCATATGACATAGAAGCTGCTTTACAATGAGGAGGAAACAAATATGAACGAAATCGAGTTTAACAGACACCGACGGCTGCGCCGGTCTTCTGGTCTTCGTGCGATGGTAAGAGAAAGCGTTCTCCGTAAAGAAGATTTGATTTATCCGATTTTTGTGGTAGAAGGAGAAAATGTAAAAAATGAAGTACCGTCCATGCCGGGGGTCCACCAAGTCTCTTTAGATTATTTAAAAGAAGAAATGGATAAGTTGGAAGCCCGCGGTATTCTTTCCGTTATTGTTTTCGGTGTACCTGCTCATAAAGATGATTGCGGTACAGAAGCTTACACAGAGAACGGTATCGTTCAAAGAGCGATTCGGCAGATTAAAGAAGAAAATCCCAGCCTCACGGTGATTGCCGATACGTGTCTTTGTCAGTATACCGACCATGGACATTGCGGCGTTATTGACAATGGTATTATATTAAATGATTCATCGCTTGAACTATTAACGAAAACAGCTGTATCACAAGCAAAAGCTGGAGCAGATGTTATTGCTCCTTCTAATATGATGGATGGATTTACCGCTGCTATTCGGAAAGGACTAGATGAGGCAGGGTTCAGCGACATTCCTGTTATGTCCTATGCGGTAAAATATGCGTCCGCCTTTTATGGTCCATTCCGGGACGCAGCGCACAGTTCTCCTTCTTTCGGCGACCGAAAAACCTATCAAATGGACCCTCCGAACCGTTTAGAAGCACTGAGAGAAGCAAAATCGGACGTAAGCGAAGGAGCAGACTTTTTAATCGTAAAACCAGCTTTGTCCTACCTTGATATCGTTCGAGAAGTGAAAAATGAAACTGGTCTTCCCGTTGTTGCTTACAACGTTTCTGGTGAATATGCCATGATAAAAGCTGCAGCTCAAAATGGCTGGATTGATGAGAAGGAAGTAGTTATGGAAAAACTAACTAGTATGAAGCGAGCTGGCGCAGACTTAATCGTCACTTACTTTGCCTTAGATGCTGCCAAATGGATAGTCGAAGACCATTAATAGATAATAACTCCTCAGTTTTCTGAAGGAGAGTTTAGATTAACTACAGGACAAACACGCTGCACATTTGATATTCTATAAATGGACATAAAGTGATTAATGTTTGTTTTAAAAAGGAGTGCTTTTGATGAGATCGTTCGAAAAATCCCAGGCTGCTTATAATAAAGCTGAGCCATTAATGCCTGGCGGTGTAAACAGTCCGGTAAGAGCGTATAAATCTGTAGATCACGCCCCTGTCTACATGACGGAAGGTAAAGGATCTAAAATAAAAGATTTAGATGAAAATGAATATATTGATTATGTTCTTTCCTGGGGTCCCCTTATTCGTGGACATGCGGATGATCATGTTGTGGAACAATTAAAAAAAGTAACTGAAAAAGGAACCAGTTTTGGCACTTCCCATGAGATGGAAACGAAATTGGCTGAGCTTGTCATTGATCGTGTTCCGTCTGTAGAAGTGATTCGTATGGTAAACTCCGGAACCGAGGCAACCATGAGTGCGCTCCGTTTAGCACGTGGATTTACCGGAAGGGACAAAATTATAAAAATGGAAGGCTGCTACCATGGTCACGGTGATTCTTTACTTATTAAAGCAGGCTCAGGTGTAGCAACATTGGGACTCCCGGACAGCCCGGGTGTGCCAGGATCGATTGCGCAAAATACATTAACGGTGCCGTATAATGACCTTGATAGTTTGAAACTTGCTTTTGAGAAGTACGGAGAAGAAATTGCAGCTGTTATTATGGAACCTGTTGCAGGTAATATGGGTGTGGTAACACCGGAAGAAGGTTTTCTCCAAAACGTTCGTCAAATAACAGAACAAAACGGCAGTCTGCTTATTTTTGATGAAGTGATGACTGGTTTTCGTACGGGGTATAATTGTGCTCAAGGAGTATTCGGAGTAATCCCTGATTTAACGTGTCTTGGAAAAGTAATCGGCGGAGGGCTTCCAGTCGGCGCTTACGGCGGCAGAAGAGAAATCATGGAACAAATTGCTCCGAGCGGTCCGATTTATCAAGCGGGTACTTTATCAGGAAATCCACTCGCTATGACAGCTGGATTTGAAACACTAAATCAAATGACTCCAGAACACTACGACACTTTTGATAATTTAGGAAAACAGCTCGCAGACGGGCTAGGTGAAGCGGCTTCTAAACATGACATCCCTTATCATATAAACAGAGCAGGTTCTATGATTGGTTTTTTCTTTACAAATGAAAAAGTAGTAGATTTTGATACAGCTAAATCCTCGGATCTCGATTTATTTGGAAAATACTTTAGAGAAATGATGCAGCAAGGAATTTCATTGCCGCCTTCTCAATTTGAAGGTATGTTCCTTTCTACTGCTCATACAGAAGAGGACATTTCAAAGACAGTAGAAGCAGCAGAAAATGCTTTTTCGAAAATAAAATAAATTTGAACGTTAGTCTAAATGGCTTTGTCCCTGTATTCCATAGGGGTAAGGCCGTTTAATTGTTTTTGTTGCTATTTGCCATTTTGAAGTGTATATAATCATCGATAGTCTGTTTTAGCCTCATTAAATGTTTTGCACTTACGTAAATAATGGGTCTCGCAATTAATAGTACTTTAAAAGGATTCTATCGGTCTGTTGTCAATGTGCTCCATACTAGACTCCATTTCTGCCTCTTGAAGCAATCGTTTAAAATCATTGCGAAGCGTGTGGAGCTGCGATCACAGTGGAGGAGGAATTCAGAAAAGGTTTTGGCCGTCTGATTTAAGGGCTCAAAGACTAATGAAAAGTATTGGGGCGTACTTATGACATAACTAACCGATTATTGAATATGAAATATTTCTTCGCTTTTAGGGGTTGCATAGACTAATAGAAATGTATAGAATGAATAATACACCTTAAACAGAGAAACGATTTCTTCTTTTCGGTTAAGGAAGCATCAATTTTTCTTTTAAAAAAAGATTAAAAAATCTATTGACTTTATTTAATCTGCTTGGTATGATTATTATTGTCGCTTTAAACGAGGCGGCGAAGTTGTCCTTTGGAAATTGAATGAAAGTCAAGCGTCTGTTAATTTCTTTAATTGTTATGTAAGATACAGCTTGTATCAGACGAACCAATTTATTGGAGAGTTTGATCCTGGCTCAGGACGAACGCTGGCGGCGTGCCTAATACATGCAAGTCGAGCGCGGGAAGCAGGCAGATCCCTTCGGGGTGACGCATGTGGAACGAGCGGCGGACGGGTGAGTAACACGTGGGCAACCTGCCTTGCAGACTGGGATAACCCCGGGAAACCGGGGCTAATACCGGATGATCAGCCAAATCGCATGATTTGATTGTAAAAGTAGGGACTTGTTCCTTACACTGCAAGATGGGCCCGCGGCGCATTAGCTAGTTGGTGAGGTAAGAGCTTACCAAGGCAACGATGCGTAGCCGACCTGAGAGGGTGATCGGCCACACTGGGACTGAGACACGGCCCAGACTCCTACGGGAGGCAGCAGTAGGGAATCATCCGCAATGGGCGAAAGCCTGACGGTGCAACGCCGCGTGAGTGAAGAAGGTTTTCGGATCGTAAAGCTCTGTTATCTGGGAAGAACAAGTACCGGTCGAATAGGCCGGTACCTTGACGGTACCCGATCAGAAAGCCCCGGCTAACTACGTGCCAGCAGCCGCGGTAATACGTAGGGGGCAAGCGTTGTCCGGAATTATTGGGCGTAAAGGGCGCGCAGGCGGTTTCCTAAGTCTGATGTGAAAGCCCACGGCTCAACCGTGGAGGGTCATTGGAAACTGGGGAACTTGAGTACAGGAGAGGAGAGCGGAATTCCACGTGTAGCGGTGAAATGCGTAGAGATGTGGAGGAACACCAGTGGCGAAGGCGGCTCTCTGGCCTGTAACTGACGCTGAGGCGCGAAAGCGTGGGGAGCGAACAGGATTAGATACCCTGGTAGTCCACGCCGTAAACGTTGAGTGCTAGGTGTTAGGGGTTTCGACGCCCTTAGTGCCGCAGCAAACGCATTAAGCACTCCGCCTGGGGAGTACGACCGCAAGGTTGAAACTCAAAGGAATTGACGGGGGCCCGCACAAGCGGTGGAGCATGTGGTTTAATTCGACGCAACGCGAAGAACCTTACCAGGTCTTGACATCTTCTGCCACTTCCAGAGATGGAAGGTTCCCCTTCGGGGGACAGAATGACAGGTGGTGCATGGTTGTCGTCAGCTCGTGTCGTGAGATGTTGGGTTAAGTCCCGCAACGAGCGCAACCCTTAACCTTAGTTGCCAGCATTCAGTTGGGCACTCTAGGGTGACTGCCGGTGACAAACCGGAGGAAGGTGGGGATGACGTCAAATCATCATGCCCCTTATGACCTGGGCTACACACGTGCTACAATGGATGGTACAGAGGGACGCGAAGCCGCGAGGTGAAGCGAATCTCAAAAAGCCATTCTCAGTTCGGATTGCAGGCTGCAACTCGCCTGCATGAAGCCGGAATCGCTAGTAATCGCGGATCAGCATGCCGCGGTGAATACGTTCCCGGGCCTTGTACACACCGCCCGTCACACCACGAGAGCTTGCAACACCCGAAGTCGGTGAGGTAACCCTATGGGAGCCAGCCGCCGAAGGTGGGGCAGGTGATTGGGGTGAAGTCGTAACAAGGTATCCCTACCGGAAGGTGGGGATGGATCACCTCCTTTCTACGGAGTATTTTCCGAGTCGAGCTCCGCTGGATCTCATGATCCAGGGAGCGGACGCTGTGACTTTCATTCAATTTTGAGAGGAGAACTCTCAATGAATGATCTTCGGCTAAGTACGTCACGTCCTGTGACAACGCCGAAGGCAGGACATCCTGTCCGTTGTTCCTTGAAAACTGGATAACGAATGCAAGAGCCAAAGAATACACCGGAGTTTCATCAAGGTGGTCAGTACATGACCATGATTGTGAGACTTTCGAGGCGTGTTTTAGAATGATACAACTACCTTTGTAAGGTTAAGCTAGAAAGGGCGCACGGTGAATGCCTTGGCACTAGGAGCCGAAGAAGGACGCGACGAACGGCGAAACGCCCCGTGGAGCTGTAAGTAAGCTTTGATCCGGGGATATCCGAATGGGGAAACCCACCATCCATAATGGGATGGTATCCGCACCTGAATCTATAGGGTGTGAGAAGGCAGACCCGGGGAACTGAAACATCTTAGTACCCGGAGGAAGAGAAAGCAAATGCGATTTCCTGAGTAGCGGCGAGCGAAACGGAATCAGCCCAAACCAGGGTGCTTGCACCCTGGGGTTGTAGGACACTCCATCGGAGTTACCAAGAAACAGCGTAGGCGAAGCGGCCTGGAACGGCCCGCGAGACACGGTAAGAGCCCGGTAGTCGAAACGCTGTTTCCTCCGGAGTGGATCCTGAGTACGGCGGGGCACGGGAAACCCCGCCGGAATCCGGGAGGACCATCTCCCAAGGCTAAATACTCCCTAGTGACCGATAGCGAACCAGTACCGTGAGGGAAAGGTGAAAAGCACCCCGGAAGGGGAGTGAAAGAGATCCTGAAACCGTGTGCCTACAAGTAGTCGAAGCCCGTTTATGGGTGACGGCGTGCCTTTTGTATAATGAACCGGCGAGTTGCGATCGTATGCAAGGTTAAGCGGAAGACGCGGAGCCGAAGCGAAAGCGAGTCTGAACAGGGCGTACAGTATGCGGTCGCAGACCCGAAACCGTGTGATCTACCCATGTCCAGGGTGAAGGCAGGGTAACACCTGCTGGAGGCCCGAACCCACGCAAGTTGAAAATTGCGGGGATGAGGTGTGGGTAGTGGTGAAATGCCAATCGAACTCGGAGATAGCTGGTTCTCCCCGAAATAGCTTTAGGGCTAGCCTCGGATAAAAGAGTCCTGGAGGTAGAGCACTGATTGGACTAGGGGTCCCTACAGGATTACCGAATTCAGTCAAACTCCGAATGCCAGCGACTTGTTATCCGGGAGTCAGACTGCGAGTGCTAAGATCCGTAGTCGAGAGGGAAACAGCCCAGACCACCAGCTAAGGTCCCTAAGTATACGTTAAGTGGAAAAGGATGTGGAGTTGCTTAGACAACTAGGATGTTGGCTTAGAAGCAGCCATCATTGAAAGAGTGCGTAATAGCTCACTAGTCGAGTGACTCTGCGCCGAAAATGTACCGGGGCTAAACGTATCACCGAAGCTGTGGATGCACACCATCGGGTGTGCGTGGTAGGGGAGCGTTCAAAGGGCGGAGAAGCCGGATCGTGAGGACCGGTGGAGCGCTTTGAAGTGAGAATGCCGGTATGAGTAACGAAAAGAAGGGTGAGAATCCCTTCCGTCGAAAACCCAAGGTTTCCTGAGGAAGGTTCGTCCGCTCAGGGTTAGTCGGGCCCTAAGCCGAGGCCGAAAGGCGTAGGCGATGGAAAACAGGTTGAAATTCCTGTACCACCTCCTTCCCGTTTGAGTGACGGGGGGACGCAGGAAGGTAGGGTAAGCGCGCTGCTGGAATAGCGCGTCCAAACCGTAAGGCCGATGAACAGGCAAATCCGTTCATCATTAGGCGAAGCGGTGATGGCGAGGGAAATAATAGTACCGAAGTTCCTGATCCTACACTGCCAAGAAAAGCCTCTAGCAAGGGAAGAGGTGCCCGTACCGCAAACCGACACAGGTAGGTGGGATGAGAATTCTAAGACGCTCGGGAGAACTCTCGTTAAGGAACTCGGCAAAATGACCCCGTAACTTCGGGAGAAGGGGTGCTCTCTAGGGTGAATAGCCTTGGAGAGCCGCAGTGAATAGGCCCAAGCGACTGTTTATCAAAAACACAGGTCTCTGCGAAGCCGCAAGGCGAAGTATAGGGGCTGACACCTGCCCGGTGCTGGAAGGTTAAGAGGAGGGGTTATCCCTTTTGGGAGAAGCTCCGAATTGAAGCCCCAGTAAACGGCGGCCGTAACTATAACGGTCCTAAGGTAGCGAAATTCCTTGTCGGGTAAGTTCCGACCCGCACGAAAGGTGCAACGACTTGGGCACTGTCTCAACGAGAGACCCGGTGAAATTATAATACCTGTGAAGATGCAGGTTACCCGCGACAGGACGGAAAGACCCCATGGAGCTTTACTGCAGCTTGATATTGGATTTTGGTACAGCTTGTACAGGATAGGTAGGAGCCTTGGAAACCGGACCGCCAGGTTCGGTGAAGGCGTCGGTGGGATACTACCCTCGCTGTACGGAAATTCTAACCTCGGACCGTAACCCGGTCCAGGGACAGTGTCAGGTAGGCAGTTTGACTGGGGCGGTCGCCTCCCAAACAGTAACGGAGGCGCCCAAAGGTTCCCTCAGAATGGTTGGAAATCATTCGCAGAGTGCAAAGGCAAAAGGGAGCTTGACTGCGAGACCTACAAGTCGAGCAGGGACGAAAGTCGGGCTTAGTGATCCGGCGGTACCGTATGGAAGGGCCGTCGCTCAACGGATAAAAGCTACCCTGGGGATAACAGGCTTATCTCCCCCAAGAGTCCACATCGACGGGGAGGTTTGGCACCTCGATGTCGGCTCGTCGCATCCTGGGGCTGAAGTAGGTCCCAAGGGTTGGGCTGTTCGCCCATTAAAGCGGCACGCGAGCTGGGTTCAGAACGTCGTGAGACAGTTCGGTCCCTATCCGTCGCGGGCGCAGGAAATTTGAGAGGAGCTGTCCTTAGTACGAGAGGACCGGGATGGACACACCGCTGGTGTACCAGTTGTTCCGCCAGGAGCATGGCTGGGTAGCTACGTGTGGACGGGATAAGTGCTGAAAGCATCTAAGCATGAAGCCCCCCTCAAGATGAGATTTCCCATAGCGCCAAGCTAGTAAGACCCCTTGCAGATGACAAGGTTGATAGGTCTGAGGTGGAAGCGTGGTGACACGTGGAGCTGACAGATACTAATCGGTCGAGGGCTTATCCAAAACAAAGGTAAGCGCCTCGTAGAGCGGCTCATGTATTTCGTTATGCAGTTTTGAGGGAGCAATTCCCTATCAAGAAAAGGATCGTTGAGATGTTGTCTCCTAAGACGATGATCAAACGATTCCATCCAAAGTCTGGTGACGATAGCGAAGAGGTTCCACCCGTTCCCATGCCGAACACGGAAGTTAAGCTCTTCAGCGCCGATGATAATGAAGGGGCAACCCTTTGTGAAAGTAGGACGCTGCCAGGCCATAATGAAGCTGTCAGAATAGAATTCTGGCAGTTTTTTTGCGTTTGCTGCTTAAACCAAAACTGAAATATAGGATTTCTAATGGCTTCTTCATAACTGGTTTCACAATTGAATGAACATAGACAGTGGAGATTTACATTGCGGTGAATGAGGAAGTACATTTTGGAATTGGAGTCCTGTAAACGTTAGTCTAACCTCATCAAGCTGTTACTTGCCTGCAATCACGGATATCATCTTTTTAAAACGAGGAAAAACAGGACAGCCAGAACCGGTCTCCCCGTTATTAATGTTTAGATGTGTGAATCCTTTTCTTGTCACGTTAAACGATAATTCTTTCCTTTTTTACACAAAAAACTGCCCCATGAGGTTGGGACAGTTCCATTCAGGCTTTTTGTTTTTATTCCTTTTTAACCGGCGGCGGTGACAATAGGGCCAGCACACTAGCTGCAAGAGGGAGAATCATCATAATCCACAAGATTTCATTGTATCTTCCAAAGTGATCAAATGCCATTCCAAACGGCAGCGGTCCAAGTGCTGATCCAATAACAACGGTGGTAGTGGCCATACTTTTGAGCTTCCCTAAATTTTCCAATCCGAAATAATTCGGCCAAATAATATTGTTGCATATTTTTGTCGTGCCGTCGAAAATACCCCAAAGAATAATGTAAATAACAATCAACCAAATCTGTTGAGCATAAATTAAAAGAACAAGGGTGCCTGCGTTTAACAGAAAGCTAACGGCATATAAGTGATGCACAGGCAGTTTTTCCACAATGAACCCTGCTGCAAGTGTGAAAATAAATCCTGCTATCGGCATAAGACTTAATAAAAAGGCGATAACCGTCCGGTCTATTCCTTTTTCTCCAAGAATAGAAAACAGATGTATCATAATTCCCGTGTTGATTAATGCTGGAACGGCTGCGCAAAGCAGAGCAAACCAAAACTGTCTAGATCGAACGGCCTCTTTTATTGACCATGAAGAGGCTTTTCTTTTTTTGGCAGAAGCCGCGGCTGCTTCTGCTTGCTCCACCCCTTTACCAGCATTATCTGGAAGCAGTCCTACATCCTCTGGTTTATTACGTATGAAAATAATAGCGAGCGGCACAAATAGAATCAGTAATAGTACTCCCCAAAATTGCCATGCAAAGCGCCAGCCCCATGTTTCAATTAAATACAAATTAACAGGAGGAAGAGCAGCAGCACTAATAAGGATGCCAAGCGTCATAAAGCTGAGCGCCCGTCCGCGTTGTTTATCAAACCATTGAGGCACGAGAGTATTCGGTACTAATGTCATGGAACCTTGCCCGAATAGACGAAGCATATAAAACCCAATAAACATCATAATCGGACCAAGCAGCATACTATTCCAAAAGCAAGCTATCCCCAGCATGGTTCCAACAGCGGCAGCTATAAAACGCTGCCCTTTTTTATCAATTAATCTTCCAATTAAAAATAAGGTAAAGCCAGCACATAATGTTGCTGCTGAATATATGCTTGATATGACAGTTCTTGAGGCCGAAAAATCTTTAATATAGGCATCTATGAAAACAGAAAATGTAAAGGTCTGCCCCGGACCGGAGAAAAACGCTCCTAAGCCGCCAATAAGTACAATAATCCATCCATAAAAAAATGGAGGATTCACCGGGAGGGTTTGTTTTCCTGCTGAAGACGAGGATGAGTTGTTCTTGCTAGCCATAGAGTTCCCTCCTTATCCATTATTGAGGCACTCATATATCTTATCAATACGATGAAAAACTGGCAACGATTAGTAAAATAATTTTCGCATCATAGATGCGGCTGGTGATGCATACATTGAAATAGTATTAGCACAGAAAAGGACAACAATGAATAAAGTGTTCCATTGTCCGTTGAGCGATTCTTTGTTCACGAACTATCATCTGAAGATATGCAATCTAGGAAGTACTTAAAACATATATAAAGGAGGGCCATTCATGGGAGCTGAACGTTCATCAGCACTTACTTTTAATTTAGAAGAATCAGTGTGGCTCGATAAAGGACAGAAAATGAAGGAATTGCTGTCGCTGGGACTTGAACCGGATATTCGGATTGAAGAAAAAATGGATTATGTTGCAATTAAAGGGGGACTTCATTTAAAAGGGGAATATCGTCCACTTGAAGAAGAGAGAAATGAGGAACCAACAGATGATAATCCTTCTCCTCAATATGTAGAAGAAGATGACCAAAGAGATGATGGTATTGGTGAAATTAAACACTTTTTTCCGGTGGATGTAACCATACCATTAAATCGGATTCATAACCTTGATGATATTTATGTGCAAATAGATGGATTTGATTATGATTTACCAGAACCTGATTGTATTCAACTAACAGCTGATGTAAGTATTACGGGTATGAAAAATGAAGAAACAGCACGTGAAGAAGAACAAAGTGAACCGCTCACCGCGCCAGAGCCTATGCCTCGGTGGGATATAGAGGCAAAATATCAGCCAGAAGAAGCTGCACCACCAGATTTTCCACGTCCATATGACCGCACTTTTTCTTCTTATTTTCAAACGTCTCATGAAAATGTGACAGAAGAAACAGAAGAAGAGGCGTTTAACGAGGGAGAAGGTTTAAAATCAGATGAAGAAAAAGAGAACGAAGAATTTTCAACAGAAACAGAAGAAGAAATTATAGAGGATAGGAACAACGAAATATCAGATAATGAACAAGAAGATAATGAACAAGAAGAGGATCAAATAGATAACCAATCTGTGGAAGCAAAAGAACAACAGGAAAGCAGCTCCCCTATTGTTACCTCTTTTCACAGTCGTGATGAAACGGAATCAGAGAACGTTCAAACAATAGAGCCAAGCGCTGAGGATATAGAAGAAGTGGATACAGTACAAACAGAACAGGAAGACAGCAGCGAGGAAGAATCAACAAGTCCATCGATGTCGGACCGCGATGACAATGCCTTGTATTTAACAAAAGTCATGACGAAAGGAGAAGAAGAATTTTCACGAGTGAAAATGTGCATCATACAAGAAAACGAATCACTAGATACCATTGCTGAACGCTATGATATTACAATCAGCCATCTTGTCCGTTACAATCGCCTGGACAATGAGCATTTAGAAGAAGGGCAAATTTTATATATTCCGGCATCCGCTGCAGGAAGTAATAAAAATGAAGGGTAATATCGAATATATTCTTCAACGTTATCCTATCCATCCAATTCGTGTGCAAACATTTGATAAAATAGCAAAAGTAGAAGCGGAAGAAGGCACATTTGCGTTGAAAGAAACCCAATTAAACAATCAACAGGCGGAGCGTTTTCTACAGACGCTCCGTTTCTTTGAAAAACAACAAATGAAAACAGTGGTGCCAGTACTTCGAACCAACTATGGTGAATGGTGCAGCAATGAAAATGAAATGATGTATTACTTGACGCCATGGGGGTCAGAATGCCGAGGACTGCAGCATGAAACAGAATTTTTTAAGGCTTTGGCGATTTTTCATCGTTCCACTGAATACAAAGAAACCATTCCAGAAAATGTTTGGAAAGAACAAGGAGAACTTTTTAAAAAAGAACGGGACCAAAAGCTGCTTAAACTAGAAGCTATGGCGGATAGTATAGAAAAAAAGCGCTATTATTCTCCATTTGAACTAGCGTTTCTTATACATTTTCCGTTTTTATATAATCTGCATAAAGATTCCTTGTACTGGTACGATAAATGGGAAAGGACAGCTGCAGAAAATGAGAGGCTTCGAATGGTACGTTGTCATGGCAGACCCTCGCCTGATCATCTCGTCATAGATGAAAAAAGAAATTACAGGTTTATTAATCTCGAACACACAGCAGATGGGCATCCTTTACATGACATCGCATGGCTTTACCGCTCCTGTATGAAAGAAAGAATGTGGGAACCTATTCAGGCTTATCCGTGGATAAAAACGTACGATCACCATTTCCCATTCAAAGCTGGGGATGAGGCGCTTCTAAAAAGTCAGCTGCTAGATGAAACGAGCATGTACCCATTTTTATTAAGAGCAAGCCACCGTACTCTCGCAGATGAACATACCTTAACTTTCCAATTAGAAGAACGAATTTGGATGTTAGAAAAAATAAAACAAGATCTCGATACTTGGCCTGATTTATCCGAAGATAAAGAAGAATAAAAAGGAGCTCCACTAGGCAAAACGGACCAAAGTGGAGCTTTTTTGTTTACACTTTAGGAAAGTTTAACTTTGCTAAAGGACGGGTCTAAACGTTATGCTTTTATGCGAAATATGAAGCTTTCGTTTAAGCGTAGTAAATTAAGTTTTTCGAAAGATTGATTTGTAGTCCTGCTAACAAGTAAAACAGCAATAAACAGTTAAACTGACAAGGATAATTAATAACACAACATCAAAACTGGTCGGAAAAATCAACGTTCGAAATAATTGAAAACATATTAAAGGAATGAGAATCTGCGAACAAGCAAGCTTCCATTTTTTCCACCAGAACGGCTGCTTTCGGTGTTTTTTCTTATGCTTTTTCGGGGGATGATAATATGGAGGACGCGGCGGTCCGTGGTAAGGAGGAGGATAATACCCCATTTTTCCACCTTCTCCCCTAAAGTATTTATTTTAGCTTATGCAAGGATCTAGAAAGAGTGTCCGCCATATTTTTATGAAAGGTTATATCAAGCCTAATCGGTATTAGATACCTATATATAATGAAGTCCAAAAGTAAAAAAGTTTTATTTTTCAAGATAAGTGTTTACTTATCCCGTATATTTATTTATACTGAAATCAAATAGAATAAATCAATTAACTAGGGGAGTCCAATAAGCTGGGCTGAGAAAGAAACGCGTGAAAGTTTCTTGACCCTTTGGACCTGATCTGGATCATACCAGCGTAGGGAAGTTAGAAAATCATCACTGATGAATTTACTTCTACATACAAAGCCGGGTCCATCTTTTTATGGATCCGGCTTTTTTATGTACTTCACTTTTTCAGCGCCAGGCTATGTTCTAGGTCTCGTCCTTTATCAATGATTATCAGATTGAAAAGGAGAGATTTTTTTATGTCCACATCCTCATTAAATGAAAAAAACATTTCTATCATGTCTAGCTTCTCAGGCAGCAAAAAAATTTATGTCGAAGGATCAAGATCCGATATTCAGGTTCCTATGCGTGAAATTGAACTAAGTCCTACAACCGGCAGCTTCGGAGAAGAAGATAATCCGCCACTACGTGTCTATGATACGAGCGGGCCTTATACGGACGCTGAATATTCGGTTGATATTTCAAAAGGTCTTCCTGCCATCCGCAGTAAATGGATTCATGAACGAGCGGATGTGGAAGAATATGAAGGTAGAAACATGAAGCCTGAAGATAATGGATATAATGATGAAAATGATCCCCGTACTAATCATCAAGTGTTTCCTAATTTAAAACGAAAACCGATACGTGCAAAACAAGGAGGTAATGTAACACAGCTCCATTATGCAAAACAAGGAATCATTACGCCTGAAATGGAATTTATCGCTATAAGAGAAAATATGGATCCTGCCTTTGTACGCGATGAAGTAGCAAAGGGCCGTGCGATTATACCTGCCAATATAAATCACCCAGAGACAGAACCAATGATTATAGGCCGGAATTTCCATGTTAAGATTAATGCGAATATTGGAAATTCTGCTGTTTCCTCTTCGATTGAAGAAGAGGTGGAGAAAATGACATGGGCAACACGCTGGGGTGCTGATAATATTATGGATTTATCAACAGGTAAAAATATTCATAAAACGCGGGAGTGGATTATTCGAAACTCCGCTGTTCCTGTTGGCACCGTTCCTATTTATCAAGCATTAGAAAAAGTAAATGGAGTTGCCGAAGATCTCACTTGGGAGGTTTATCGTGACACATTGATTGAACAAGCAGAACAAGGCGTGGATTATTTCACCATTCATGCAGGTGTCCTTCTGCGTTATGTACCATTAACAGCAAAACGCCTGACAGGAATTGTCTCCCGGGGCGGCTCGATTATGGCGCAGTGGTGTTTATATCACCATAAAGAAAGCTTTCTATATACTCACTTTGAGGAAATCTGTGAAATAATGAAAACGTATGACATTGCTTTTTCTTTAGGAGATGGCTTGCGCCCGGGGTCAATTGCCGATGCAAATGATGAAGCACAATTTGCGGAGCTGGATACATTAGGTGAGCTGACAAAAATAGCGTGGGAGCATGATGTACAGGTAATGGTGGAAGGCCCAGGGCACGTACCGATGCACCTCATTAAAGAAAACATGGACAAACAGCTGGAAACATGTGAAGAAGCCCCGTTTTATACACTTGGACCGCTGACAACAGACATAGCACCTGGTTATGATCACATTACTTCTGCGATTGGAGCTGCCATGATTGGCTGGTACGGGACAGCGATGCTCTGCTACGTTACACCAAAAGAACATTTAGGCCTCCCAAATAGAGATGACGTTCGGGAAGGGGTTATTACCTATAAAATAGCTGCCCATGCTGCTGATTTAGCAAAAGGCCATCCAGGCGCTCATAAAAGAGATGATGCTCTATCAAAAGCGCGCTTTGAATTCCGGTGGAGAGATCAGTTTAATTTATCTTTAGATCCGGAACGGGCTTTAGAATATCATGATGAAACGTTACCAGCAGAAGGTGCTAAAACAGCCCACTTCTGTTCGATGTGCGGACCAAAATTCTGCAGTATGAGAATTTCTCAAGATATTCGTAATTATGCTGAGGAAAATGAGCTTTTTACGAAGGAAGATATTGAAAAAGGGATGAAAGAAAAAGCGGAAGAATTTAAGAAGTCTGGGGGCACTATTTATCAGTAACGTTTTAGGAGGTGGGCATGTTGTCAAAGGTCCAAGAAATTGAAGAGGAAATGAAACAGTCTAAAGCCTATCTTGCTTTTTTGGAAAACCGCTTAAAAGAAATCCAGCAAAACTGTCATCACCATTTTGAAGGCAATTCGTATTATGAGAAATGTATAAAGTGTCATAAAATAGAAGTTTTATATTACTAAAACAACAATTTTTATTATAAATTACTAAGACATGTTGAATTATTGGATGATCTCTTTTTAAAATCACAGGAACATACACATGAATATGATAACTATAAGAATGATACCCCGTGGCGAAGTCGCAATATCATGGAAAACGCCCTTCACCATTAATGAAGCCTGCAATGAAGGATGAATACATTGATGTAAATGTTTATGCTTATTTTTGAAAAGAGGTACTTCCATCAACTGCAGTTAAGAAAATTTCTAGAAGTTAGAAATATAAATCAGTGATACATGTATAAATACAAAAAAGGACGCTTTCCTGTAATAAGGGAACAGCGTCCTTTTTCTTTTTCATGACTTTAGATATATAGCTGACACATTTCATCAATAAAATGAAACATATCGAAGAGAGATCATAATAAAAAGGGAGGCACTAATAAATGGATGACAAAATAAAACCAGAAAAGAATAATCAAAACAAAAAAGCGGGGATCACCGGATTGATTGGAGCGGTGATTGGAGCTGCAGCAGTAGGAATAACGATGCCATTTGTAAATAGTGAAGGTTTACTTTCGACAGCTAGTTCCAATAGCCAAGAACAATCGTCTGAGGCTGAGATGGAAGTGAAAGAAATGACGAGTGAAAGTGTAGAAGTATCAAGCGGGGTTACATCAGCTGTAGAGCAGGTGTCGGATGCGGTTGTTGGAATTTTCAATTTGCAGCAGTCCGGTGGGATGGAACCTCAAGGGTCTGGCTCTGGCGTTATTTATAAAAAAGAAGGAGATACTGCCTATATTGTAACTAATCATCATGTCGTACAAGAAAGCAATGAAATCGAAGTAGGTTTGGCTAATGAGGAAAGAGTAGAGGCTGAAGTAGTCGGTTCTGATCCATTGACTGATTTAGCTGTGTTAAGCATAGATGCAGAACATGTTGATACAGTAGCGGAGTTTGGCAACTCAAAAACTCTCTCTGCAGGAGAACCGGCGATTGCGATCGGAAATCCGCTAGGTTCAAATCTTGATGGAACCGTCACACAAGGAATTATTAGTGCTGTAGATCGCAGCATTCCGGTAGATTTAAATGGTGATGAACAAATCGATTGGAATGC
The DNA here is from genome assembly GCF_002886255.1 of Alteribacillus bidgolensis. NCBI lineage: Bacteria > Bacillati > Bacillota > Bacilli > Caryophanales > Bacillaceae > Alteribacillus > Alteribacillus bidgolensis. Next base: position 1,955,600 of record NZ_KZ614149.1, on the reverse strand, counting down.
AGACGTGCTGCAAACCGATGCAGCCATTAATCCAGGGAACAGCGGTGGTGCTCTTATAAATATTAAAGGACAAGTGATCGGAATAAATTCCATGAAAATTGCACAGTCTGCCGTAGAAGGCATCGGTTTTGCCACCCCTTCCAATGTTGTGATTCCAGTACTTGAAGATCTCGAAGAAACTGGCCAAGTAGCACGGCCTCAGCTTGGTGTAACGATTGGATCCTTAGACCAGATTCCTAGTGTCCAGTGGGAAAAAACGTTGAAACTTCCGAAAGATGTCGAGGAGGGGGTTTTTGTAAATAGTGTAGCCTCTGGCTCGCCAGCTGAAAAAGCCGGACTTCAACAATATGATGTTATTACAGCCATAAATGATGAAAATATAACAGATGGCAATGCTTTAAGAAATATCCTTTATAAGGAAGTGGAAGTGGGAGAGACTATTAAAATTACATTCTACCGCAATGGTGAACAGCAAACGACAGAGTTGACTCTTGGGGAGTCAGGCGAGACGCAAACCTAAGGAGTGATAGGAAAAGGAAATTCACTTTCCATTGTATAAGGGGTGAGGTGAAAACGACAAGGAGCTGTCACTTTTGGGCAGTTCCTCTTATTGTATTCTTGTTAAAATAATCAAAAAATATAAAATTTAACTAATAGATTAATTGCAAAGAAGGCTCAGCATAATGCAGAACTAGTTAAATACAATTAGAAGGTGTGAGTAAGGATGGCCCCATTTTTAAATTTCTCTACATACATACATGAAAATGCAGAACCTTTAGCTGTGGAAGTGGTTGAGTCGGTACTTAACAGAATGCAGCTAGACATTCCAAACTGGGAGAAAGAACAAGCCATTGCTATGTATATTGAGCTTTTGAAGTTTTTTGGGGAATCACTTATGGAAGAAGAAAAAAATGGAGCACCAAAAGCTCTTATAGAGTGGAGTAAAAAGAATGCAGAAATGCAAATATCATCTAAGGGAGAAATATCAGAAATTGTTGTTCGTTATCCACCAACAAGAGATATTTTTAATGAAATACTAACAAGGATTAGTGTTGAACTTGATTTGTCTGTGAAAGAAAATGCTTATATATTAAAACGGATAAATAACATGTTAGATATAAGCTTAAATGAAACCTTTTTCTCGTTTAAATGTCTTTCCGATAAATATAACGAAGATGAACCCCTCAAATTGTCAGCACCTATCGTGCCTATTAAAGATGATATCGTGATTCTTCCATTGATTGGTTATATTGATAAGAATAGAGCCGAGCATCTAATGGACAATGTTGTCCCGAGAATTGCAGATATGGAAGTAAAACATGTTATAGCTGATTTTTAAGGTGTGTTAACAATAAATAGCCAAATTACACTATCACTTCATCAAATAGGTGAAATGCTTCGTATGATGGGGATACACGTAGTTTCTGCAGGCATGCGCCCTGAACTCGTTCAAACGGTAGTAAGCAGCAATATAGAATTATCTGCTATTGAATCTTTTGCTAATGTAAAGCAAGCTTTAGAGAACATACAGTAATTTATAAATGTCAATGTTAAATAAATATATTGGGAGTCTTTTATAAAAGAAGGTTAAACATGATGTATCACACTTCCATAAATGCCGACTCTAGCAATGAGGAAATAGAAAATGAAATAAAGGTAAAGATAGTAAAAGAAATGGTAATACAAAAGAATAACAAATGGAGCGGTGGAAAGTTGCGAAACATTCCACCGTTGTCATACCCCAACTAGCAACCAAAGGTAATAGGTAAATAGCATAAGTAAAACTGCTGCCTTCGCTATTGACCCCGGCGGCCAGCCATTTTAGATGTTACTTATGTTAGTTATTTGGACCGGATTTCTTGTTTCATAAATATGACATAAGAGATCGCAAAACACACCACTGTAATAGCAATCAAACTGGTTAATTGCGGCCATATCAGGATGAGGCTTTGGTCTAGCGGAAGTGGACTAGGAATTGCTCCCGTTCTCTGTTCCATAGACAACGGTCCAAGCGTACGTACGGATGGCGTCAGCAAAATCGTTGTGGATTCATTGAACAAGTAACTTGGAGAAAGTCTTGATAAATTTTGAATAAATCCATATTGGGCAATAGCTTCTTGTACTTGCTGACTACCGGCACTTGGCATCATAGTCTTTTGAATAAGACTGATAATCATGGAATAGAACACACTGAAAAATATCCAGATAGCAATGCCTGCAAGTGCGGATGTTGCCGGTTGTCTGAATTGAACAGAAAATAAAATACCAACATTCAGCCAAAATGCAACGTACGCGACACTTATAACGAGAAAAAGTATAATGCGCATAAACTCTTCAAAAGTTGGGGGAATCCCAATGATGAGAATTCCCAGTCCCATGACTAATAGGCCGAGCATGAAAAACAACACCACATTTATCAGAAGAGCGGAAGTGAATTTTGCATTCAGCACATAGTCTCTTGGAATCGGCTGTGCCATTAACCGGCTTAACGTTCCTTTATTTCTTTCAGAGTTTATGGCATCAAATCCTAGTGCAATTCCTAACAGCGGTCCAAGAAATGTAATAAACGTAGTGAAAGGGGGCAATGTTCCATCAGACACAGTAAATAACTTTAAAAATAAAAAGGAATCGGCTGCTATCGATTGTGCTTCTTCTGATTGAGAAATGGCATCCTGAATGGCCGTGACGGCAGTATAGAGCGAACCGAGACACGTTAAAGCAATGATCGCAAGAAGAATGATAATTCGCCAGCTTGTTAGATAGTCAGTAAATTCTTTGCGGACAACAGCCCAAAATATAAAGGAATATTTGGTGACTTCTCGGTGTTCTTTGTAAAAACCAATAGACGGCAGGATGAACTTTTTTCTGTTGAATTTACTGATGTTCATGCACACCACTTCCTTTAAAATAACGATGATAAATTTCGTCCAATCCATAGTTTTTCTGGCTTAAATAGGTCAATGAAGCACCTGATTCTATCACGGCTTTTGCAATGTGATCCGATATGTTTGCTGAGCAAAAAATTTCTAAGTGCTCAGGCGTAACGCGAATTGTTTCTACCTCGGGTAATTGCATTAAATTGGATTGAAGCTCCTTAGTTACGGGCTCAGCATTGATGTAAACAACAAAAGATTCTTCTAAAAATAGCTGCGATGCAAGGGACGCTATATCCCCTTTAGCAAGCAGTTTTCCTTCAACAAAAATTCCGACCCGGTCACAAATCTCCTGTACTTGATGTAAATGGTGAGAAGACAAGAGTACTGTGATGTTTTCTTCCTTGTTTAATCGCTTGATCAAGTCTAGGATCTCTCTTACACCTTCTGGATCAATCCCTAATGTCGGTTCATCCAAAATAATGATTTCAGGTTTTTTAATTAGTACATCAGCCAGACCCAATCGTTGTCTCATTCCTCTTGAATATTTTCCTGCCTTCTTATGTGCGGCATCAGAAAGCCCAACTTTTCTAAGCAGCGAATGAGCATCTTCTTCTGTTTCTTTTTTAGGAATTCCATTTAAAGAAGCCGTGTATAGTATATTTTCCAACCCGGTCATTGTCTCGTAAAAACCGAGGTCATCCGGTAAATACCCGACTCTTCTTTTGACTGCCAGCGGTTCTCTAATTGAATTGATCCCACACACTTCTACCGATCCTGAAGCAGGCTCACTTAAACCGAGCATCATTAAAATGGCAGTGGATTTTCCTGCACCATTTGGCCCTAATAATCCAAAAATTTCTCCGCGTTCTATGGATAAAGACAGGCGATCGACAGCCGGCGTATCATCGTAAAACTTGGTTAAATTATTTAAGGTAATGATGGTCTCGGACATGTCTTATCGCCTCCCATACTTCTTAAATAAGTAAAACAGGCCGCCTAATACTGCTAGTATAATAGCTGCGCCGGTGAATCCCCACAAAACAGAAGTTTCCACAGAAATTCTGTAGGCTGCTTCAGAGGAGGCTTCTGGTGATTCAGCTTTTAAATTAGCAACGTAGTCTCCTGCAATTGCTTCATCGCTCGCTTGAATAGTAGCTTGTACTTTTACAGAGTTTCCAGCTTCTAAAGTCGGTATGGTGTCCTCTTTAAATTCTATTTGCCAGTTTGGAGGCAGTTGACCTGATAGCTTTATATCGTGTATATCTGCTGTTCCATTATTAGTGACTTGTAAATCTATGGTTTTATCTCTGCCGGCTGTTATATCGGTATTTAGTTTTCCAGAAGGAGTGCTTAATTCAAGACTATAGGTACCAGTGATGACAGCTTCTAACTCTGCAGTGGCGGAGGTAGAACTGGTGGCAGCCTTTATTGGGATCGTAAACGTATCAGCCTTTACGTTTTTAGGCGGTGTGATTTCAACATCAATGTCTTTTGTAGAATTTGGTTCAAGTGTTGCAGACGTAATAGTATCCCCGCCTGATTTGAATTGCACATCCCAGCCATCTGCTGTGTCAGCACTTAAAGCATAATGCTGTTCTTCAGCTGTTCTATTTTTTAATGTAGCTTGATAGGAAAAAGTAGAGTCCGCATGCCCTTCCATGTTTGGCTGTTCGGAGTTGAGCTCCGTTTTAAAGGTTCCTTCTTCAGTCATATTGACTAGAAAAGAAAGAGTAGGACTTTGTCCGTTGTCCCCATTTGCGATCAGTTCAAACTGATACTTTCCTTTCTCGACCTGCAGCGGAACTTCTATTTCCACAGACAGGGTTTGGGTTCCGTTTGGTTCCACAGAAAGTTGTTCTATGTCACGCCCTCCTGATGTTATGGAAACATTCCAGTCTTCCGGCAAATCCTTCATCTCAAACGTTGTATTCATAATGGAACTGCTGTCGTTTGTTAAATCAACTGAATAATTAACTGTCTCCCCTGGAGTCACGGAAATACCAGTGAACGGAGTATAAAGGGTTGCTGCGTAAGATGAGGAAGGAAAAACTCCTCCTCCAACGAAAATGGCTAGTATAAAATAAATAAATCTTTTCCACATTTTAGAGTCCCTCCTTTATTTCTATAACTGGTACGATTGAAAATATAAATTGGATTTGTTTTTTTAAAATTTTGATGTAATATTTTTGACAGAGAAATGAGTGTGTTATGAAATGGGGTGATAGGATATGAATGAAGAGTCTGATTATTTGTTAGATCAAATCAAACAAGGGTCTCGGAAGGCATTTGACCAGTTTTATGAAAGACATAAACAGTTTATATTCCAGATTGCCTATCATTTTTTGAAAAATAGAATCGAAGCAGAAGATATTTGTCATGATGTTTTTATCGAAATTTTTCAAAACCCATCGGAGTATCGGTCTGACAAAGGCAGTATGAAAGCATGGCTTGCTGTAAAAACCAAAAGCCGTTGTTTGGATTACATAAAAAAGAAGAAACCTATTTTAAAAGACAAAATGGAAGATGTTTTAAATAATCAATGTGAAGCAACTGCAGTAACGGAAGTAAATGTCCTGTCAAGGGTAGAAAGAGAAATTGTCACTCAGGCCATGGCAAATTTACCAGAGGAACAACGTACCGTCTTGTACGGAGCCTATTATAAAGGGCAGACACAGCGGGAAATGGCAAAAAGAATGAAGCGTCCGCTTGGGACGATCAAGTCATTGGTTCGATATGGGTTGAATAATCTGCGTAAACAAAAAATATTACATAGGTGGGCTGATTCAAACGGAGGTGAAAAGAAAAATGAATAGGAAGTGCGGTTGGACAGAGGAAGAGGTGGTTGACTTCATCATGGGCAATCTCTCTGAACCAAAGGCATACCGGCTGCAGCAGCATATGGATAGGTGTAAAAATTGTCAAGATAGATATGGGCAGTGGCAAGAAATAGTAGATAACAAGCAGAAAACTGCGGCGCCTTCTCCAATGTTGAAAAAACGTATAGATAAAAGTGTCGATAGTCTTCCCCAGCGGAAAAAGAAAAAAAGACCTGCCGTTTTAGCCTCTGCGATGATCGCAAGTATAGCAATTATTATTCTCTTAATAGGTTCAGGATTGTCGACTCTGCTAACCCCATCCCAAGAGCATAATATTGTCAAGCAAAATGAAGATATTGAGTACAATGAAATCATTAACGACCCGCAAACCTCTGAGTTTGAGGTTTTACCCACAATTAATACCCACCAAGATCAAATAAAAGGAAATATTTGGATAAATGACAGAACAAACGAAATGTTTATGGAAGTAGAAGGTTTAACGGAACTTGAAGAAAAGGATTATCAATTGTGGCTTATTGACCCCAATGAACGTTTGCATGATGAACTGCTGCAGATTAGATATGGAAGTAATCAATTGTACTACAAAGGACCAGAAATGAACCAGGTGAAATGGATAATAGTTAGTATTGAACCGAAAGGAGGCAGTCACACTCCGACCGGTCCCGAAACATTCTCCGTTGATTTAAGCAGGTAATTTTAAAAAGACAAAACGACAGAAAGCTTTGAAGTATAGTAAAAAGCAGTTTTTAATTTTTTTTAGAATTTTTAGTAAGAAAAAAAGAGGCTTCCGCCATTTGGATTTGGCGGTAAGCCGTGTTTTTCTCGTTCTATTAGGGAAGTATAAGATGTTAGAACCAGTTAATAGGTTGAGGTGCGGTATTTTCGAAGACATGTTTTACTTCGGTGTATTCTTCGAGTCCTTGTTTTCCTAATTCTCTTCCTATACCTGAGGATTTGTACCCGCCCCATGGTGCTTGGGCAAAGTAAGGATGGAAATCATTGATCCATACCGTTCCCATTCGCAGCTTACTAGCTGCTCTTTCGGCTTTTCTAATATCAGAGGTCCATACCGCTCCGGCCAGCCCGTATTTGGAGTCGTTGGCTAACTGCACTGCTTCTTCTTCGGTGCTGAAGCGCTCAATTGTTAATAGCGGGCCAAAGGTTTCTTCCTGAACAATCCGCATAGACGTATCACAGTCTGTGAAAATGGTCGGTTCAAAGAAGAAACCGTCCTGCAGTTCGTCTGCTTCCGGACGTTTGCCGCCGATAACCAGGTTTGCTCCTTCCTTTATACCAATCTCTACATAGTTTTCTACTTTTGCACGATGCTCTTTTGAGATGAGCGGACCGGATTGAGTAGACTCATCAAAGCCGTTACCAAGTTTGATTTGTTTGGTTCGCTCCACCAGCTCCTTAACAAACGCATCATGAATCGTGTCTTGCACGAGTAAGCGCGCTCCTGCAGAGCATACTTGTCCGGCGTGGAAAAATACGGCATTCAATGCTTGGTCTACGGCTGTTTCGAAGTCTGCATCATCGAATACGACATTCGGATTTTTTCCGCCTAGTTCAAGCGCAATCTTTTTAAAGTTTCCTGTGGCGGCTGTCATGATTTTGCGTCCAGTTTCTACGCCGCCTGTAAAGGAAATAAGATCAACCGCATGGCTTTCTGCCAGAAGCTGTCCGGTTTTTGGACCAGCCCCCAAAATTAAGTTAACCACTCCGGCAGGTATACCGGCTTCTTCGATCAGATCTGTAACTTTAATAGTAGTTAATGGTGTGATTTCGCTTGGTTTTACAATGATGGTATTCCCGCAAGCTAAAGCGGGGGCTATTTTCCATGCCGCCTGCAAAAGCGGATAATTCCACGGTGTAATTTGTCCGCAGACGCCGACAGGTTCTCGTACAACCTTGCTTTTGGAATCTGGAATAGGCGATTCGATGACTTCTCCGCCATCTTTATCAGCCAGCCCAGCGTAGTAGCGGAAAACTTCCGCTATATCGCACATGTCTTCATAGCTTTCGGTGAGTGTTTTGCCTGTGTCCAGCGTTTCAAGTTCTGCTAATTCTTTTTTGTCGCGTTCAATCAATTCGGCAATTTTCAATACAAGTTTTCCGCGCTCTGTTCCAGGGGTATGAGGCCATGAACCTTCATCGAATGCATTTCTCGCCGCATCAATAGCTGCTTGCGTATCTGTTTCATCACCTTCTGGAACTGCTGCGATCTTTTCTTGATTGAATGGGTTGATGATGGTACGCGTTTCACCGCTGGCTGCAGAAACCCATTCTCCATTAATAAACATTTTTTTAGTATTCATATACGACCCTCTTCCTTCATAAAGACTAGATCCTTGTTTAACTTAACTAAAAACGCTTGTACTGTGAGGAGGCTGAACTTTTGTATTAGGATCAATATAGTGCTTTGCCTGGCTTATTGCTGTCGGAGCTTCACCAAAGCCTGTGGCAATAAGTTTGACTTTCCCATCATAGGTGGCAATGTCACCAGCAGCATATATACCTGAAATATTGGTTTCCATCTTCTGGTTGACCAAAATTGAATTTTTTTGCAGTTCTAAACCCCATTCTTTAATAGCACCGAGGCTCGAGAGAAAGCCATGGTTTACAAGGAGAGAATCTATTTCTAGATTTTCTGATGTTTCGCCTTTATTCTCTTTTAATTCAATAGATTGGATAAAGTTATTTTCCCCAATTAATTCATTAATGATCATCGGGGTTTTAATGTTAACCGTTGAGTCTTTCAATTGATTGACGCTGTGTTCATGAGCTCTGAATTTATCTCTGCGGTGAACAAGTGTAACTTTATCAGCGATTCCTTCGAGCATAAGGGCCCAGTCCACAGCAGAATCTCCTCCGCCTGACACACAAACACGCTGGTTTTTGAATGCTTCTAGGTCAGTAATGGAGTAGAAAAGGTTATTGCCTTCATATTTTTGAGCCGTTTCATCTTTAAGACGGCGTGGTTGGAAGGCGCCGGCTCCACCGGTAATAACAACAGTTTTAGCGTAGTGAACGGCTTTTGTCGTCGTCACTTTAAAGAGTTGTTCCTCTAGTTTTTGTACATCTTGAACGTTTTCTTCCAAGCATATTTCCGGGTCAAATTGCTTGGCTTGTTCCTCTAATTGAGCTACAAGGTCTTTTGCTAATATTTTTGGAAAGCCGGCAACATCGTAAATATATTTTTCAGGATACAATGCCATTAATTGACCTCCGGTTTGCGGCAAACTGTCAATCAGCTTAACCGACATTTCACGCATACCTCCGTAAAAGGCAGCAAATAATCCTGTTGGTCCTCCTCCGATAATAATCGCGTCTACCACATTTTCAGCACTTTTCATTTCAAATCACCTTCTTATTCGTTACTTATATACAATGACGTCCTCGTTTTCTATTCTTACTTTAAAGCTGGCGAGTTTTTTGTCAGGATTAGCCAGCATTCTTCCTTCGTTTTTCATATCGAACTCTCTTCCGTGCCAGGGACAGCGGATAACTTCGTCTTTGTGGCAGTAATGATAATCTCCGGGGGTACTCTCATCGGTCGTTGCCCCGCAAAGAAGGCTTTTGCCAAGAGGAGCCCCCTGGTGAATGCATTGATTCATAAAAGCATAAAAATTATCGTTTTGTGTTCGGCAGATAATTATATTTTTCTTGCCGAAAAAGGACTCACGTATTTCACCTGGCTGTAAATCAGATGTCTTGCAAACAACTTGTTCTTTCATGATTATTCCTCCCTCTTATCAGGCAATTTTGGATAAAAGGCTCTAGCATTTTCGGAAAATATCTTCTCTTTTAATTCAGGCTCCATATTAGGAAGGGCCCGGTAAGGAGAATCGTAATCCCAGTGCGGGTAGTCTGTTGAGAAACATAGCATTTCATCTGTACCCATTTGATCAATGAGAGACATAAATTCCTTTTTCGTCAATTCTTCAGCAGGCTGAGTAGTAATCCGAACCTGCGCTTTCATGATTTCACTTGGCTTTCGTTTCAGCCACGGAACTTCATGGCGTAAATCCCGAAATTGCTGATCCATTTTCCACATTAAATGAGGAATATGGGTAAAGCCGCCCTCAATCATCATGAGTCCAAGTTTCGGGAACTTATCAAAAACACCATTAAAGATCATATTAGCGATTATTTTCATATGAGCAGTCGGAATTAACGTATGCCATTCGATAAAGTATCTTGGCCATTTCCCGTAATATACAGGTGGTTCATTGTGATGCATGCCGATCATTAAATCGTGTTTCTCAGCTGCTTCAAAAATAGGGTGATAGTACGGATCTCCCCACATAATGTCATCAATCGGGAGTAAAATCTGCACCATTTTTGGGTGAGAGCCTACTCGTTCAATTTCTTTTACAGCTTCGTCACGATCCTGCGCTGCAATATGAACAGATCCATATAAACGTTCATCTTTTTCCAGCCAATGTTCGATTTGCCAGTCATTATAAGCCGTTGCAAGAGCGGCTGCCATTTCGTACCAGCCGTGCATAGACGAAGGCGAAGGGTCTAGGGCACCGGTTAAAATACCGAACTCATGACCTACGTCATCTAATAGCTGTTCTTGCATGAATGCTAAGTCTGAACCTGCAGGGCGTCCGTCCGGAAGAATAGCGTCTGCACGGTCAACACCTGCTGTTGCAGGCTGAGTGTAAGGCATGTGTTTTTCTTGGATCCAATGACAATTTTTCATGTAGTGTTTAAACGGTTCGTCAAGATATTCAAGGATATCTTTGTATTGCACTCTCTCGTGAATATCTGTATCTATTAGTGGAATTTGTTTTTTAGCCAATGAAAATTCCTCCTTCTCGTTTGTTTCGCAATTTAAATCGTATCAGGGCTTAAACAATGTACCAAACCTACTGAGAACGATTGAGCGCAAGTTAGATAGTTCAGTGAAGTTCAGTAAAGCTCAGTGAAGTTCAGTGACACATTTTTAATTTTTAACAAAAGGGCGGGTACCTGTTCTGCAGCTAGTTTCCAAAATAGAGGACTAAAATAATTTTTTTTTTGGAGGAATAAACCACGTCATATTTGAGAGTGTGAAAAATTCCGTAATACCTGTTCTATATAGGTTTTTAAACACACGATACAATCTGTGCGCGCTGGTGTTATAAATGGGGGCATTCAGGATAAAGAGGTTTGCAATTAATAGCAATCGTATGTACCATAAGAAAATGTTGTTGACATCCATCTATAATCACTACTACTTCTAAGAAAAAAATCATTAGATAAGAGGTGAGTATATGAGAAACGCAACTCTCGTTTTTTGGTATAGTATTGCTATTTGCGGGCTGGTTGTTTTATGGGGAGGAGCGGCTCCGGAGCATTTAAAGACGGTGACAACAAATGTGACTGCCTTTATTTCTACTAGGTTTGGGTGGTATTACTTGTTGATCATCATGCTGATACTTGCGTTTTGTGTTTACTTAATATTTTCCAGATTCAATCAAATAAAGCTGGGTAAAGACGACGACAAGCCGGAGTTCAGCCTGCCAACCTGGTTTGCGATGCTGTTTAGTGCTGGAATGGGAATTGGTTTAATTTTTTGGACGACTGCTGAACCAATTTCTCATGCGTTTATAAGCAGTCCGAATGGACAAGAAGGTACTCCGCAGGCTATCAAGGAAGCGCTCGAATTTTCATTTTTCCATTGGGGTATTCATGCATGGGCCGTATATGCATTGGTCGCGTTAGTACTGGCTTATTTTAAATTTCATAAAGGGTATCCCGGTTTGATTAGTTCCACACTTGTACCTTTATTTGGGGAAAAACGCATGGAAGGGGCCGCTGGAAAGATAATAGACATCTTGGCTGTCTTTGCAACAGTCGTAGGTGTAGCTGCGACCCTTGGTTTTGGCTCGGCCCAAATAAACGAAGGTCTTGCCTTTTTATTCAACACCCCAAATAACTATGGATTTCAATTATTCATTCTAGTCGTTGCTACTGCTTTATTTATTATTTCAGCTTGGTCCGGCCTCAGTAAAGGAATCAAATATTTGAGCAATCTCAATATGATTCTCGGTTTTTTATTAATGGTGCTTTTATTAATCGTTGGTCCTACGTTGTTAATTTTGAATATGTTCACCAATTCTGTCGGCGGTTATATTACCAACTTTTTTGAAATGAGCTTGAGGATGGAACCATTAAACGCTGACAATCGCTCCTGGATTGACAGCTGGACGATTTTTTACTGGGCATGGTGGATCTCTTGGTCTCCATTTGTTGGTATTTTTATTGCGAGAATTTCAAAAGGCCGTACGATAAAAGAATTTATGTTAGGGGTTTTATTTGTCCCAGCGGTTGTATGTTTTATCTTTTTTGCCGTCTTTGGCGTATCGGCATTAGAGCTTCAGCAACAAGGCATTGCAACTCTGTCTGACTACTCGATGGAAACGACAACCTTTGCCATGCTTGAACACTATCCACTCGGAATGATTTTGTCGTTGCTTACCATCATCGTTATTGCCATATTCTTTATTACATCGGCAGATTCTGCGACTTTTGTATTAGGAATGCTGTCCACTTCCGGTTCATTAAACCCAACAAGAGCAGTGAAGATCATTTGGGGATTATCATTGTCAGCAATGGCAGCTATTATTGTTTACTTCGGCGGAACAGAAGGACTGCAAAATGTTTTAATTGTCGCAGCCTTTCCTTTTTCAGTCGTCATATTATTAATGGGTTACTCGTTCTATTTATCTGCCAATAAAGAAGTTGTTTCTGTAAAAAGAAAAGAAAGCAGACGAAAAAGAAAACAAGAAACAGAGCAGGTTAGTTAAATCAAGTAAAACAAGCCATTCTTTACCAGATGGGCCTGGTATAAGGTGGCTTGTTTTACGTTAAAAAATTCAGTTCGAATTGGCGGGAAACCAGGTTTTTCAGAAAAAATGGTTGAAAGCTTATAATAGAAAGTATTCAAAGAAAATTGGGCAATAATAAGAAACAGTTTTTGAAAAATTAATTGTTGGGAGTGTTTTTTATGAAAGTTAATGAGCAAGTGGTGTTAGTAACAGGAAGCAGCCGGGGGCTTGGTGCTGCGATTGCAAAAGCATTTGGAAAAGAAGGAGCGCGCGTTGTCGTCAATTATGTAAAAAATGCAGATAAAGCCTCAGAAGTAGTAGAGAGCATAGGTAATGATCGAGCATTTGCTATTCAAGCAGATGTTAGAGATGAATATCAAGTCGATACGATGTTAAAAAAAGCGAAAGACCATTTCGGGAAACCGGTAACAACAGTGGTTAATAACGCTTTAGTTCATTTCACGTTTGATGCGGTGAACAAGAAAACTGCTGATACGCTTACTTGGGAAGATTACCAGGAGCAGTTCGAAGGAAGTGTGAAAGCGGCTCTTCATACAGTACAAGCTGCCAAGCAAGACATGGCTGATTTGAATTTTGGAAGAGTCATAAATATTGGAACCAATCTCTTTCAAAATCCTGTCGTTGCTTACCATGAATATAATACGAGTAAAGCTGCACTGCTAGGCTTTACGAGAAATATGGCACGTGAACTTGGAGCGGAAAATATCACAGTTAATATGGTTTCGGGCGGGTTGCTGGAAAAAACGGACGCCAGCGCTGCAACACCGGATAAGGTTTTTCAAGTCATAAAAGAAAATACCCCGCTGCAAAAAGTAACCACGCCAGAAGATGTGGCGGATGCTGTGTTGTTTTTCTCTTCTCCATGGAGCCGCGCTGTAACAGGCCAAAATCTTGTGGTAGATGGGGGATTAGTAATGGATTAAGCTCACCCATGGTGAGTTTTTTTATAAGATAGGAAAGTATAAAATTTTGCGCTTTGATGTCTAGCTTCAGCGCCCAGCCTCTTGGAGGCCCGAGATGTTTAAGGAACTTTTGCTAGGATCGCGAAATGAAGGATCTTCTGCTAAGATCGCGAACGTCCTGTTCCGGGCGCAGAAGTCAGCACATCCAGTGCAAGCCAGTTCGGCGTTCTCATAGGAGAGGCACTTGCGCTTTTCTTATTGGCGAGTAAATGGTGATTGTCGGCGAGTAAAAAGATGTTTGTGGCTAGTATTTGGCTAAAAACGGCGAGTAAATCAGCAAATGCCGATAGTATTAGAAAATAAATGATCAGCACATTTGTGATATTACACGTAATAATAGCACTCTATCTCCCACTCAGAAGCAAAATAAAGAAATGCCATGGATCAGCAACTAATGGAAAACGCTTACATATATTTATTTTTTAAGGAGGGGCCAAAATATGAGTTCAACTTCAAAGCAGCAGTAGAAAAAACAGACAGGTTCGATGCGGTGGTTGTGGTGCTGGATTTTCAGGTTGTACATGCTTCATCTTTTGCAAGGAAGTAAATAATAGAAATAAACAAGGGCACTTCCACAGAGAAAAGGAAGTGTCCTTTTCTTTGCTTGAAAAATTCAGACCATCTGATCATGTGTAAAACAATATATTTAAAAACCAGACGTGCAGAATTTTACCGTAAGAGAAGCTAAGCACATTATTAGCAATCCACTAAAATCACAGTTACAATAATAAAAGTAGAAAGTTACTTAATAAAAATAAGCGGGAGGGTTTACCTTGAAAATTGCTGCTATTATAGGAAGTACGAGAAAAGAATCATATAATTTGAAAATTGCTAAACATATCCAAGAAAGATATCGTGATAGATTTTCCCTTGATATCTTAGAAATTGGGGATCTCCCTTTTTACAATCAAGATACTGAAAACGATCCGCCGGAAGAAGTGTCTGTATTTAAGAAAAAGGTAGCCGATGCAGATGCCGTTTTATGGGTGACGCCAGAATATAACGGTTCGATTTCCGGAGCGCTGAAAAATGCGATTGACTGGCTGTCGCGCGTCGATCAAGTGATGATTGGAAAACCATCTTGGATCGTGGGAGCCTCAATGGGAGCGCTTGGTACCGTGAAAGCACAATCACATTTACGTGATATTTTATTTGCTCCTGGTTTATCTTCTCCTGTTCTTCCAGGTAATGAAGTATTAATTGGAAGTGTACATGAAAAAGTCAATAACGAGGGAAAACTAGTAGATGAAGCCACCATTTCATTTTTAGATGGTGCTGTAAATAACGTTATTCATTGGCTGGAAAAACAATTTGTTGTACACAACTAATAGGTATAATCCGTTGAGAAAAAGAATCTCAGCGGATTTTTTGCTCTCTTAGAAATTGAACTCGTAAAAAAAAGGAGGAGAGTGCTTTTGGTAAAAGAAGTATGGCTAGATGACACCAGGCTTAAAATAAATGGTTATGATGAAAATAATCTAAACGGCGTACACCAAATTTCTGTTGATTTTAGTGAACAATATCACGATATAACTACTTTACTATACAGAGGTACATTTAACGTAGCAGTTCCAGAGCGTGATATAACGTTTAAAGGAACCATTCAGCAATACTCCACCTCTATTACCAACCTGTATAAAAAAGGGCAGACAGCTGATTTTCATTTGCGATTAATTGAGATGAAATAGAAAGAAGGCATAGCAGCGATGAAGTTAAGTATATTAGATCTATCTCCCATATCTTCCGATCAGACGGCCCAACATGCATTGACGGCATCTATGGAATTGGCCCAAACTGGGGAAAGATTAGGGTATACTCGCTATTGGGCAGCAGAACACCATGACCTTCCTGGACTTGCCTGTCCGGCACCAGAAGTACTGCTTAGTTACATTGGAGCAAGAACTAATACGATCCGCATTGGATCTGGAGCTGTTTTGCTGCCTCATTATAAGGCATATAAAGTAGCAGAATTATTTAACATGATGGCAGCACTTTTTCCGGGACGGATTGATCTTGGAATCGGCCGGGCTCCTGGAGGATCAGCAGAAGTGACCAATGCTTTGTCTGATAACTTTTTACAAAACGTTGGGAAAATGCCAGATTTAGTGAAAGAACTGCTTCATTTTTTAAACAAAGATTTCCCCATTGACCATAAGTATGCAAAAGTAACCGCTTCCCCTTATCCAGAAACACCGCCTGTTCCTTGGCTTTTAGGTACAAGTAAAAAAAGCGGGCTGCTTGCGGCCAAGAACGGATTGGCTTATACATTCGGCCAGTTTATGAGTGATCAAGATGGTGCGGCAATTATTCAGGAATACATAGACAACTTTCAGCCGCGAAAACAAGGGGACAAGCCGCAAGTGATCGTTACGGTGTCTGCTCTTTGTGCAGAAACAGCCGACAAAGCAGAAGAGATCGCGCTAAGCTCACTGATTTGGGAAATACAAAAAGACAAGGGCGGAGGACAGCAAGGTGTCCCTTCCATTGAAGAAGCAAAGCATGTTAAGTTAAATGAAAAAGAAAAAGACTCGTTTTATAAAAAGAAACAAAAGATGATTATCGGCAGCCCGCATGAAGTGAAACAAAAACTAATAGATTTGCAAACATATTATCAAGCAGATGAGATAATGATCAACACGATTACGCACCATCCAACACACCGAACAGACTCGTATAAATTAATTGCAGAAAAATTTATCTCCTAGCGTAAGGAGAGTTTCCTTCTGAAAAACACATGACTTCTTGTTCCATTTCATGTATAACAAAAGGAGAGTATCTTTTTGTTAGCAGGAAGAAAAATGAAAAAGGGTAGGTCATTATGTCGGCAGAAAACATAACAAGATTAGAAGTAAATGAAAAAGAAATTGTTCTTATTGGAACAGCACACGTTTCCAAACAGAGCGCGGAGCAGGTAAAGGAAGTTATAGAAGCCGAAAAACCGGATTCTATTTGTGTTGAATTGGACGAACAGCGTTACCAATCAATAGTGAATAGAAATAAATGGAAAGATATGGACATCTTCAAAGTTATCAAACAGAAAAAAGCCACGCTGCTTTTAATGAACCTTATCATTTCCTCTTATCAAAAACGAATGGGAAGTCAATTTGGTGTGCAGCCTGGCCAAGAAATGATCCAAGGAATACAATCTGCAAAAGAAACAGACGCCAATCTTGTTTTAGCAGATAGAGATATTCAAATAACGTTTGCCCGTATTTGGCATGGAGTAGGTTTTTGGGGAAAAATGAAATTGTTCTTTCAGATGATTTACAGCTTTTTCTATAATGAGGACATTTCCGAGGAAGAACTTGAAAAATTAAAATCCCAAGATATGCTTGATGCGATGCTTAACGATTTGACGGTATATTTTCCAAAATTAAAAGTTCCTTTAATTGATGAACGAGATCAATATTTATCGCAAAAAATTAAGGATGCACCTGGTGAAAAAGTGGTAGCTGTGTTAGGAGCTGCTCACGTTCCAGGCGTGAAAAAACAAATAGAAAAAGAACATGATTTATCACGATTATCAGAGCGGCCGAAAAAGTCAAAAGCTCCTGCTATCATTGCCTGGAGTATACCGATTCTTATTCTTGCTGTGATTGCGTACACCTTTTATGCGAATCCTTCTGTTGGTTTGCAGCAGTCGATCAGCTGGCTGCTTTGGAACGGGTCGTTTTCTGCCCTTGGAACTGCGATTGCATTAGGGCATCCGCTTGCCGTTCTGACAGCCTTCGTAGCTGCACCAATTACCTCTCTTTATCCACTCGTTGCGGCTGGATGGTTTGCAGGTATCGTACAAGCGTATATGAGGCGGCCAAGTGTTAGTGATTTTGAAACGCTGAATGAAGATGTTTATAGTGTAAAAGGCTTTTGGGGCAATAAAGTAACTCGTATTTTACTAACGGTTGTGCTTGCGAATTTAGGAAGTACATTAGGAACCATGATAGGCGGGGCGGATGTCGTCCGTTTATTTATAGAAAACTTATAAGCAGATTTCTTTTCTTTCAAGATCGTCTTTGCCATAATTTATACGGAAGCAAAGAAAGGAGAGGACGACAAGGTGGGACATACGGATACATCAACAGCCCCATTGTTTACACCATTTACTAGTGACCGTTTATCGCTGACCAATCGTACGGTAATGGCACCAATGACACGGCGTTTTTCACCAGAGGGTGTGCCCGGGGAAGATGTAGCAGCTTATTACCGGCGCCGAGCTGAAAATAATGTAGGGTTGATTGTGACAGAAGGAACAGGGATTAACCATCCTTCTTCTGTTTCAGGCTCAAGCATCCCGGTTTTTTATGGAGAAAAAGCTTTAAATGGCTGGGCTAATGTCGTAAAACAGGTTCATGAAGCAGGCGGAAAAATTGTGCCTCAGTTATGGCACGTCGGTATGACAAGAAATATCGGCGACCTGCCAAACAAAGAAGCACTCCCGGTTGGGCCATCCGGTCTCAACTTATCCGGTGAAAAGGTAACAGAGCCTATGACCGAAAAAGAAATCGAACAGATGGTGGAAGCTTATGCTCAAGGAGCAGCTGCTGCAAAACGGATCGGTTTTGACGGAATTGAACTGCATGGGGCACATGGTTATTTAATCGATCAGTTCTTCTGGGAAAAAACAAACCAGCGGACAGATCGTTATGGCGGTGATATAGTGAGCCGCACTCGTTTTGCTGTCGAAGTCATAGAAGCATGCCGTCGTGAAGTCGGCCCTGGTTTTCCAATTATTCTGCGTTTTTCTCAATGGAAAATGAGTGACTACGGAGCAAAGCTTGCTGATTCACCTGACGAGTTAGAGCGTTTTTTAAAACCTCTAACAGAAGCAGGTGTTGATATTTTTCACTGTTCAACTCGCCGTTTCTGGGAGCCGGAGTTTGAAGGCTCTAACTTAAACCTTGCTGGCTGGACGAAAAAATTAACGGGTAAACCAGCCATTTCTGTTGGTTCAGTAGGTCTTGACGAAGAATTCACAAGCGGCAGAGGCGCTGAAACAACCAGTCTGGACGGTTTGATGAAAAGACTGAATAATGAAGAATTTGATCTTGTCGCCATCGGACGTTCTCTATTAAAGGACCCGGAGTGGGTCGAAAAAATTCGCAACGGTAAAGCGGAAGAGCTGCTGCCTTACAGCAGAGACTCTTTAAAAACATTATATTAATTGTTTTGGAGCTTTCCCCAAACCAGAAAGGGGATGGCTCTTTTTTGTACTTTAGAAAAGTTAAAGGATAAAAGTATAAGCAAAACTACGACTTCCGCCATAAGATCTCGGCGGCAAGCTGAGTTTTTCTAATGAGCCTGCTAAGCAGCGAAGTTGTTCATAAAAGAGTAAGTAATAAGTGAAAAAGTAGATCATAAATACATAATTTCACAAATATTTTCTCGAGCACGGTTCAAATGTTAAGCTTTCTGTTCAAAATGTGGGGCATGGCCCCGTCAAAAGAGATCAAAGCTCATAAACTCCGCAATGTCAATTTTTAAATAAAGAGCAGGTACTGGCAAATGAAAGATTCTTTTTTCTAAAATTGAATAAAGAAAATGACTGCAAATAAAGTGAGAATGATAAGAAGAACAAACAGCAAGGAAAACTTCCGTGAAGTATAAGCTTCTTGTATTTCCTGCCAGTTTACTGGTTTAATGCCGCTTAACCAAAAGACAACAATAGCAGATAGAACAATAGATGAAGTGTTCACTAACAATAATAGAAGTGGAGTAAGGGCACCCTCCCATTTTGCCGCTCCAACCATCATACCAAATACGACAGCTGGCGGCAGCAAAGCGACAGACACCATCACCCCGACGAAGGCTTCGGACACGCGTTTTACAAACGAAATCGCTCCTGCAGCCCCAGACGCCAGGGCCGCAATAATATCAATTAATTCAATATTCATGCGTGATAAAAATTCTTGACTATTAACGGGAAGGGCAAAAAAATACCCGAACGTGATCGCAACTCCTATAGGAAGGATGAGGCCATATAAAGCTGATACTAAAGCCTGCCGTAACAACTTATAGTCTCCTAGCACAGAAGCAAATGCAACCGCTGAAAAAGGACCGATGATTGGGGCTATCATCATCGCACCGATAACAATAGCAGGACTGTTTTTTACAATGCCGGCTGTAGCTACAAGCGCCGACAATAATAAAAACCAAGAGAAACTTTTACTGATCTTACTTGATTCCAAAACGACGGAATATAGTTCATGCCGGCTTGCACGGATCAGATCTCGTTCTTCTGATTTTTCGTCTTCTCCTTCTAATTCTTCTTTTTTATCTTCTAAGTGTGGAATATAGGTTTTCAAGGAAAATAATAGGGCACTTAATTTGTCATTTTGATTAGATGCTTGCTCTAAATAATTTAGAATTTCTTCTGAATGTTTGGTTTCTACTAAAATTCGAACAAGTATATAATCCGAGGACTCATATGACGTCCATTGGGAAATAATGTCGAACTTTTCTACTGCGTTTTTTATTACAGGAAATGTTTCTTGCGGAACATAAACTTCAATAAGCTGTGTCGTCATCTGATTATCCTCCATAAAAGGATCTACAGATTAGTTTTCTATTTAAAAAGAAATCTTATTCTTAAAAAATGAGTAGAAAGATCAAAAAAGACGGCAAGGCAGCATTTAGCTTGCCATCTTTTTAAGTAAATGAAGGATGCTTTTTTGAGGATTTTTCCATTTATTTCAAATGCTGGCCGGGAATTAGCATTTACTAGGCGAACGAAACGATTTACTAGCCGTTTTTATCAAAATACTAGCCAATCTATCCGAAATACTATCCATTTCTTTTCGGCTTAATGTCTGTTTCTTCTGCATCCATATCAAACTGCTCTTGGACATCGTATTGAATCTTTTTTTCCGTTAATTTTTCTTTTTTAAATGTGATATCAGGTTGGATGTTGTTATTTCTGCTCGCTTGCTCGTTCCAGTCGCTCACGTCAATCACTCCTCTTAACTGTTTAGTAAATAGTCTGCGATAATAGCATTCGTTTTATGAGTAGATACTTTGATATGTTACAATAGATCATAATGATTACGATTAAGGTAAAGGAGTGGAAAAAGTATGTCAGTGACAGAACATCGTAATGAAGCACCGCATACAGCGGCTTGTATGATTATTACAGTTTCAGACACACGGACAAAAGAGGATGACAAAAGCGGCAGGTTAATAAGTGAATTCCTTGAATCAGCCAACTATACTGTCCAAGACCATAGAATTGTAAAAGATGAATACGAAGACATACAACAATTGATTGATAATGCCGCTAAGGACGAAAAAATTGATGCAGTTTTATTAAATGGCGGTACAGGGATAGCGAAACGTGACACTACATATGAAGCTGTACAAAAGATGCTCGAAAAAGAAATACCTGGTTTCGGTGAATTATTTCGCTATTTAAGCTATGTGGAAGATATAGGATCTGCTGCCATTTTAAGCAGAGCTGTTGCAGGAGTGTATCATGACACAGCTATCTTTTCGATGCCTGGTTCCTCAGGAGCCGTACGTTTGGCTATGAATAAAATCATCATACCTGAGTTAGCACATGTGATTCGGGAAGTTCGTAAGGATCTTTAATACAGGAGAATGTAGTACAAGCCGCTTGAGTATATACTTTTGCGGCTTCTTTTTTATACTTTGGAAAAGTTTAAATTTGTTAAAGGGTCAAAGTATATTGCCATTTTGGAACTTGGCGGGAAGCTAAGTTTTTCTAAAGGAAAGTTTTCATTTGGTATATTGCTTAAGGTCTCGGCGAGCAAGCAGAGTTTTTCTAAAAAGCAGGAAGAAAGAAAGTAATTATTGAATTGTAAGTGAGAACCCTTCATAATAGAAAATTGGATTTTTAACTTTTTTGCACTGTTAGGAAAGTATAAAATTTTTATTGGTAAACAGTATTAAGTAAAACTTTGGCTTTCGCCATAAGGACTCGTCGATAAGCCGAGTTTTTCTAATGTAAAATTGATTGGAAATGAAGGTGAAACATATGTCGGACCATTCAGAAAATGGAAATAAAATTACCTCATTACATTTCCGGTTCGGACCATTTGGGGCGGCTTTACCACTTGTCTTTTTTGTGGCCTGGGCTGTGACGATCAGTGTATTACAGATATCTTCTGAAATCGGTTTAGTAATGGGAGCGATGATTGGACTGACCATTGGCTTGCTGCTTTGTAAAAGCCGATGGGAACATTATGCTCAAGGTTTGTTTGAAGGTTTGTCTCAACCTGTAGGGGTTGTAGCTATTGTAGCTTGGTTTTATGCAGGGATGTTTTCTCAAGTGCTGCAGCTGGGCGGATTAGTAGAAGGTCTTGTATGGATAGGTATAGCGACAGGCGTTACCGGAGGACTGTTTGTTGCGCTTACATTCATTCTAGCTGCTGTATTTTCTACTGCAGTTGGAACAGGATACGGTACTACTGTTGCTTTTTGTACGTTAATGTTTCCGGCAGGAGTAGCAACAGGAGCTGATCCCGTTATGCTTTTTGGAGCGATTTTAGCAGGAGCAGTATTTGGTGATAATTTAGCTCCTGTTTCGGATACGACTATTGTTTCTGCTACCACACAAAATGCAGATGTACCAGGAGTTGTGCGAAGCCGTTTTAAATATTCGATTGCAGCAGCTGTTCCTTCTGTTCTGTTATTTGCTGTTTTTGGAGGAAGTTCAGCTCCGATCGGAGAACAAGGATCTCTTTCTACTATTATGAATTCAACCGATCCAATCGGTTTGATTATGCTGCTGCCTTTTGTTTTAGTCCTTATTTTAGCGTTAAGCGGTCATCATCTATTAACTTCTTTAACATGGGGAATCATTTCTTCGATTCCGTTAATTTTGTTATTAAACTTAGGAACATTCAGTGATATTATTCATTTTGATGCTTCATCCGATGATATTATACAAGGCGCGCTTATTGAAGGAATTAAAGGATATGTGAATATGGCTGTGTTAATATTATTAATTGTAGCAGCTGCTCATCTTATGCATTTAGGAGGAACCATGCAGGCGATCACAAATGGTGTTATTAAGTGGGTTCGCTCCTCGATGCGCCGGGCAGAATCGGCGATGTGGGGAATTGTGGCGCTTTTAAATAGTGCCATTACAATTAATACAGCAGCCGAAATTGCTGCTGCCCCTTTTGTCAGAGCCATAGGAGAAAAATATCGTATTCACCGATATAGAAGAGCGAATATGCTCGACGCTGTTACTTCTGCTTTAGGCTATATTTTCCCATGGGGAGCACCTGTTTTACTAGGCTGGTCCACCATTCAGAGCATGCAGGAGACATACAACTGGCTTCCGATTGTCCAGCCAAACGAAGTATTTCCATTTGTCTTTCATGGCTGGTTTTTAGCTCTCATTATGCTTATTGCTGCATTGACCAGCTGGGGATTACGGTATGAAGGCAAAAAAGGAGAAGCTTTGAAGGAAAAACCTAAAGAATAATATAAATATAGTTGTTACAAGAGCCGTCCTAATCAGGGCGGTTTTTTTGTCTGTAAAATGATACTTTTTCAGCTGTTCTATATTATTTGGTAATGTCTAGCTTCAGCATCCAGGCGTTCGGGCACACACGATAAAGAAGACGTGCACGTCCTGTGGTATAGACGACATTAGTACTTCCCGCAAGTCGACGTGTGCGTTATTTAGGAGAAGTTCTTTTACCTTAGCCGAACTTTTAAGGCATTTACACTTTTGTTTATATTAAAGGGTTTGTATCACAGAGTATGGAGGAATAATAAAGATATTTGAGAATGGACTGCGTGAAAGGAGGTACATAGAATGATTCAAGATTCGATAGATCAAATGAAAAAACAAGTAAGGAATTGGTTAAAGGAGCATGATGAGCGTACTTTTCGAGAAACGTTTTTAGATTGGCATGCAAATGATCAGATGCAAGTCATCCGGGAACTGGAAAAACAAGAACGCCGTCTTCTTTATGAGTGGCTGACACCGGCGGAGTTTTCCGATATATTTCAAGAAATGGATTATGAAGACCAATTTTTCACAGTAAAAGAAATGAATGAAAATTATGCAGCTGAAATGTTGAATGAAGTAAGTGCAGACGATGCAGCTGCATTTTTTGATAAAATTCCAATGGAAGAACGAAAAGAGTCCCTGCTTAAAATGATGGACCCGGCCGAAGCAGCCAAGGTACGAGAAATTTTGTCCTATCCCCGCGAAACGGCAGGGGCCATCATGACGAAGGAATATTTAGAAATTTTTGCAGACCAAACCGTTAGAGATGTCATGACTTTTCTTAGAAAAACGGGTCAGGATGTAGAAACAATTTATTATTTGTATGTGGTAAATGGAGAAGGGAGTCTTGTTGGAGTAGTATCGCTTCGTGATGTGATAGTAAATAACGAAAATGCCGATATACGAGATATTATGAGCACACGAGTAGTTTCTGCAGAGGATGACCTTGACCAGGAAGAAGTAGCTAGAATGATAAAAACATACGATCTTCTAGCTGTACCGGTTGTTAATAAACAAAAAGACCTAGTTGGTATTGTGACAGTGGATGACGTCATGGATGTACTAGAAGATGAAATGACAGAAGATATTGGTGAGATTTCTGCTTCAAAAGGGTCAACGGATACGAATTTGACTGCTGTTCAAGCGGCTAAAAAAAGAGCGCCCTGGATTGTGCTTCTCATGTTTCTTGGTCTGATAACCGCAAATGTCATAGGGCAATATGAAGAAACCTTGGAGGCAGTTGTGTTGTTATCGGTGTTTATTCCGTTAATTATGGATTCGGCTGGTAATACAGGCACACAGTCCTTGGCTGTCGTTGTACGCAGCTTAGCAACAGGTTCGTTTGAAAGAAAAGGAATTTCGCAAATGTTAAAGCGTGAACTTGGCACCGGTGTGCTGATGGGACTAATATGTGCGGTGGTACTTATTATAACGGTTAGCATTATATACGACAGTCCCATGCTTGCAGGAATTGTTGCTGTTTCTATTTTCCTCACTTTAAGTGTTGCTGCTTTCATTGGAGCGGTCCTTCCGCTGATTATTAATAAACTTCATATTGACCCGGCTGTCGCATCCGGACCGTTTATTACTACGCTCAATGACATTATTGGATTATTCATTTACTTCACCATTGCTACTTCATTCATTCAGCATCTTTAAAAAGGGGTTGCCCCATAACGTGGGTCGGCTAAGTTTTTTAATTAACTTCAGCTGAAAAAAACCTTTTGGGACAGCCCCTTCATCATTTCTAATAGAGATGAGAAATGACAATTTCCCTTAAAAATTTCTAGCTTTCTAAGCAGTGAAACGCTTTAATCGAATTAATAATATTCCATGAGGTGATTCATCACTTCAAAATCATGTCTGCTTCGTTCGCCTAAATGGTTGTGGAATGATCTTCCCTAAAAAACTATCTTCTATCCCCGCCAAAGATATTATTAAACAAACTGCCGGCAAGACTGCCCTCTCCTTTAGATCCTCCTTCTTGAGGCATAGCAGCAAACACACGGCTTGCCAGACGGCTGAATGGAAGGGTTTGAACCCAAACGGTTCCTGGTCCTCGCAAGGTAACGAAAAAGACTCCCTCTCCGCCAAATAATGCAGTTTTCACACCGCCGACAAACTCCACATCGTAATCTACCTCTCCTGTCATTGCAGCGAGACAACCTGTGTCGACACGCAATGTTTCCCCAGGTTCCAGCTCTTTTTTATGAATGGTGCCGCCAGCGTGGATGAATGCCATTCCATCCCCTTCGAGTTTTTGCATGATAAAGCCTTCTCCGCCGAAAAAACCGGTACCTATTTTCCGTTGAAATTCCACCCCGATAGAAACGCCTTTTGCTGCTGCAAGGAAAGCGTCTTTTTGACATATTAATTTTCCATTTATTTCGCTTAAATCCATGGGAATAATTTTTCCGGGATAAGGGGAAGCAAAGGAGACGCGTTTTTTACCGTTCCCTTCGTTTGTAAAAGTAGTCATGAAGAGACTTTCTCCTGTAACGACTCGTTTTCCAGCACCAATCAATTTTCCGACGATGCCTCCATCATTAGATGAACTAGAACCATCTCCAAAGATAGTTTCCATTCTAATATTATCTTCCATCATCATCAAACCGCCTGCTTCCGCAATAACGGTTTCATCAGGATCCAATTCCACTTCTACAAACTGCATGTCATCTCCGTATAACGTATAATCGATTTCGTGATTATTCATATTAAATCATCCTTTTGTAGTGAGATAATAATACGTAAATTTTTATGTTGTATAGTAAAAATATACCATACATGAATGGTTAATAACGGAATTTTTTGAAAAAAACATGCGGATTGTAGATGACTTAGTATGTTTGTCCACACATCAAACCATTTGGTCCATATGATGAATGAGGAAGGGAGGGTTTATGATGAAGCTGTATTTAGACCCCGGACATGGAGGAAGCGACACAGGAGCTAGTGGGAATGGATTACTAGAAAAAGCTGTTAATTTGGATATTGCATTAAGAATAAGAAATATTTTGTTAAACGAATACCAAAATGTTGAAGTAAGAATGAGTAGAAGAACCGATAAAACCGTAAGTTTAACCCAGCGAACCAATGATGCTAATCAATGGAATGCTGATTATTTTTTATCTATTCATTGTAATGCATTTAATCGTCAAGCAAGAGGATATGAAGATTATATCCACAATAGTTTATCTGATTCTTCTCAAACGGCTCGATTGAGAGATATTATGCATAATCATATTACTTCTGTTAATCGTTTATCTACTCGAGGAAAGAAAAAAGCTAATTTTCATGTATTAAGAGAAACAAGAATGCCGGCATTACTAACAGAAAACGGATTTATTGATAATAGTAGCGATGCAGCAATCATGAGAGAATCATCATGGCGGCAGGCGGTTGCACGCGGACATGTTAATGGATTAGAAGAGGCTTTTAACCTTCAGCAAAAACAAGATTATGGCACCTTGTACAAAGTGATAGCGGGGTCTTTTGAAAATAGAGAAAATGCCGAAAACCGTGCTGCTTTATTAAAAGACAACGGAATAGAAGCATTTGTTGTATTAACGACGATTTCCGATAAAATATGGTACCGGGTTCAAGCTGGGTCATTTAAATATAGAGATAATGCAGAAACACGTGTAGAACGGATAAGGCAGCTAGGGATTGAGGATGCTTTTATTATCATTGATCATGAAGACAATGACGACGTGGATGAAGAAAATTATTCTATTTTAGGTGATACGATTCTTTCACCAGACCTTTTAAATCAATTTGCAAAATCAATTCATTCCGATGCACCTGAATTGGGATATTACTATTTGAAATATGGAGAATATTACGGCATAAGAGGAGATGTTGCTTTCGCTCAAGCATTACATGAAACCGATTTTTTCCGTTTTACTGGTGTTGTAAAGCCTGAACAAAATAACTTTTGCGGATTAGGAGCAACCGGACCCGATAACCCCGGAGCAAGTTTTGATACTCCAGAGGAAGGGGTACTTGCACACATGCAGCACTTGTATGCGTATAGTTCCTCATCTGCTCTGCCAGATAAGTATCCTTTAGTAGATCCGAGATTTCAACTAGTAGAAAGAGGTTCAGCCACAACCTGGGTTGGATTAAATGGAAAGTGGGCAGTTCCTGGAGACAGGTACGGTCAAATGATCTTAAACTTATATGAGAGAAATGTAAAAGCCAGCCAGAAGACATTAGAAGATTTACTTGAAGAAATTAAAGCATAATTGTTGAAACACAAGGATTTTTAATCAATGTCCTTGTGTTTTTTTAGGTTAAGGCTCTGTTAAATTCTTACTAACATCGTTTGTATTTGAAATGATAGATACTTACAATAGTTTACGTTTGTCCAAATTTTGTATATAAGTATTCTTTATTCAGCTAACTAGAGTTGAACAACGAAAAATATAAGAGTCGAGCGACACATGGATTATGGAAGCTTGGGAAATTGTTTTTGTAATGGCTGTCGTTGGGAATTTGTTTATAGCAAAAGAGGAACTGTCATGGTTCAAGAATTTAAAGAGACCCAGATATTTTAATATTTTCTTAAGATTGTTCATAGTTGTTGTAATTTTTATTACATCATTATGGGAGGGCGTTTTATATAGAGCTCTAGATTCAGTTGTGAGAGGTAGGAAAAGTCTATCATAGTATTTGGGAGAATTAAATATAGCGGATACGTTAGGTTTAAAAGGAAAAACGTGATGAAGAACAAGGATACACTTGATTTAGGTTTTTTATTAATTTACTTATTATCAACATTAATCTTTAACAAAGCCAAGGTTAATGATACGAATAACGGGTTTGGAAAGAAAATAGGATAGTGTTGAAGGGTTGAACATTACTTGGGAGCTGGGTTCATGTTGAAAACAAATCGTAGGATAATCAGAGATCAATGGAGTAAAGTGTTGAATGAACCGGAAATAGAAGTATTTCTTCTAGAACTCCAAAACTACTTGATGAAAACCAAGATCACCCAGAAGAAGTTCGATTTGACTTTCTACCGAAATATATCATTATTAAACGAAGGAATCGGTAAATTAACAACAGAAGAAAAAAAGCTATTACAGGTTAAAATAGATTCTTTTATTATCTATGTAGATAATGTTAACAGAATTCAATTTCCGTCTCCTTTTATTATAGGGGTGTTTACAGCAGTGGTGTCATTGGTGCTAGGAATGATGATAAGAGATCCTGCAGCTTTTCCTAATTGGGCCATTATGCTTGTTATGTCATGTTTTGTCCTCGTTATCCCGGGGATATCATGGCT
Source organism: Alteribacillus bidgolensis (assembly GCF_002886255.1). Taxonomy (NCBI): domain Bacteria; kingdom Bacillati; phylum Bacillota; class Bacilli; order Caryophanales; family Bacillaceae; genus Alteribacillus; species Alteribacillus bidgolensis. The sequence goes on along the minus strand of NZ_KZ614149.1, from coordinate 1,927,318 downwards.
GAATTTAGACCAATCCGTAAAAAACGCCGAAGTGAAAGAAGTCTTAGTTACAATAAAGGGAATATTGGAATTGAGCAGCTAACTGTTTAAAAATGTTAAAAAAGAAGTCAACGAAAATTGAACCATCCCATTACAAGATTGCACATTCTTAAAAATACCTTTGTCTTTTATTTCCCTCTATCTAACTTTCAAAATACTATGTGCATTTCTTAGGTCACTTACAATCTTTTGGTGAATAACATGTCGTATGTAAGAGCATTTTTACTTTAGGAGGAAATCCCAATGAAAATGGCGGAAAAAACAGCTGCACGACATTTTATTCAACAATCATTTCCTCATTGTAATGTTGCTTTTTTGGGTGGGAGTGCAGCAAGCGGAGAGTTGACTGAACATTCAGATTTGGATGTCGTTATCCTGGATGAAACACAGTCATCCTCTTTTCGACAATGCTTTTGTTGTTTCCAATGGAAAATTGAAGCGTTTGTTTATAATCGAACGTCTCTATCTTTTGCTTTTGAAATGAGTCGTATAGAAGGTATTCCTTCGATACTCAGAATGTGTGCCGAAGGAATTATACTAAAAGATGATGGATCAGCCTTAGAAATTCAAGATAAAGCCAAAGAATGTATAAGAAATGGTCCTTTTGAATGGGTGGAAGAGAAGCAAGAACATATGCGATTTATGATCACAGATTTATTAGATGATTTAAACAGCTGTACGGATGATAAAGAAAAAATATTTGTGGCTATTAAGCTCTTTGATCTGGTTTCTGAATTTGTCTTGAGAGCAGATGGACATTGGATTGGACAGGGAAAGTGGATGTATCGTTCTTTGTTTCAATACGATAGCCACTTATGTGAACGATATGTAGAAGGCTTTCATACCTTTATGAAAACGGGAAACAGTGAAGCTTTAAGTACATTGACCGATAAAGTATTGGAACGGCATGGCGGCAGGTTGTTTGAGGGATATAAAGAGTCGTTTTATTAATTCGAATTGTGAAAAAGTACCTATTTCCCTTAAGTAAGACAAGACTACTAAAATAGGCATTTGAATCAGTAACAATACCCAATTATTCTTCATACTTTGTTGAAGGAGAGGAAACAAAAGAAGGGAATTTATTTAGCTCCTCTTTCAGAAGCATTTTTTATTACATTTACGGAGGTTATGAAAATGGATGAATTCCAAAACGAACTTCAAAATTTGAATGTCGGTGATTTCCAGGCAAATGAGGCCGTTCCTTGGGATCAAAATCAGCACCACATTGATCAGGCCCGGCAGTGCGGTGGTTTTAGCTGCTTTTTTTGCTTTTTTTGCTTTAACTGTTTTCGGTGCGCTAACTGCTTTAGATGCTCGAATTGTTTTAGATGCGGAGGACGTTGCGGAGGAAGATGCGGCGGTCGCTGTGGAGGACGCTGCAGCGGTTAACTGTTCACGAAGATCGTGCGAAAAAGATTGGAGTTGTCCATCACAGGGCAGCTCCATCTTTAAGTGGTTTAAAGTACAACAAGCTGAGAGAGACCGTTCGATTTCTCTTTAAGATAAGGACATATGAGACAAATCCCGATACATAAGATGATAAGAGAGCCTATCAGTCAGAATGGTAACCAGCCTTACGGGTAAGGAGGAGCGACATGACAAAGTTGACCCCGTCTATGCGTCTGAAAGTAAAAAGAGACACATTTTTCCTCCCTGAGTCAAACAGCGGAGGTGTGTATTTTCGGAACAACGAAAGCTCGTTTCGAATGGAAGGCAGTATGATCGATCAGTGGGTGGAAAAGCTGCTGCCGATGTTTAACGGAGAGCATTCGTTGGGGGAGATGACAGACCGATTGCCAATTCCCCACCGTGATCGGGTGTTTGAAATTGCAGAAGTATTATATCAAAACGGATTTGTTCGAGATGTCAGTCAAGATCGTCCGCATCAGTTAAAGGAGCAAATTCTTAAAACATATGCTTCCCAAATAGAATTTTTAAACAGTTTCGGTGATTCGGGAGCATACCGTTTTCAACTTTACCGGCAATCAAAAGTGCTGGCAGTTGGAACTGGCACATTTTTAGTTTCGCTGGTTTCCGCTTTAATCGAATCGGGCCTTCCTAAGATTCATATGTTCAATACAGATCCGGAGCAGTCGAATAAACAGCGGTTAAAGGAACTTGTGGAACATGCCCGTCAAAGAGACCCTGAGGTAGAAATAGAAGAAGTCTCGCTGTCAAACGGGGGAGAGAACTCTTGGCAAAAGCTTATAAAGCCGTTTCATACCATTCTTTATGTTGCTCAGGGTGAAGCAGAACAACTGCAAAAGCTGCATAAGGTTTGCAGGGAAGAAAAAAAAGTGTTCTTGCCAGCGTTGTGTTTACAACAGGTGGGAATGGCAGGACCGCTTGTACATCCAGATTCTAACGGATGCTGGGATTCAGCGTGGCGCTCTATACACCAATATGTGCTTTCTAAAGAGAATCAGCTGTTCACCACCTCCTCATCCACAGCACTGGCTATGCTGGCGAATGTCATCGTGTTTGAATGGTTTAAAATGGTTACAGACTTAAAGGAATCAGGACAGAAAAACCAATTTTTTCTGCTTAATTTAGAGACGTTAGAAGGAAATTGGCATTTGTTCAGCCCTCATCCCCTCGTTTCCGGACGTGCAGAGGCAAAATGGGTTCAAGATTTTGAGCATCGGGAAAAGAATGTAAGCAAAACCGAGTCAAATGAATTGCTACTATACTTCAACGAGCTGACCTCAAAGGAATCAGGAATTTTTCATATTTGGGAAGAGGGGAACTTAAAACAATTGCCATTGGCTCAATGTCGTGTCCAGTCAGTCGATCCATTGTCGGAAGGGCCGGCTGAGCTATTACCTGACATTATTTGTACAGGTCTTACACATACGGAGGTACGAAAAGAAGCTGGCCTCACCGGGGTGGAAATGTATGGGTCACGAATAGCTGACCGGCTCGCTATGAGTCTGCCTCCCGAGTCAGACGTAAAAGGCAGTCTGATCCAAACTAATCTATTTGTTGGTGTCGGAGCGGGAGAAACGTTTTCTGAAGGAGTATGCCGTGGATTGAATAAATGTTTGGTTGATGAATTGAAAAAACAGGTCAACCAAAAGTATATCGTCTCACCAGTACAATTAAGTGCAGTGGAAGACGAACGATGCCAGTTTTATTTACAGGCACTGACAACGATGGAAGGAAATCCTGTTTTAGGGATGGGAAAGAACGTACATGGATTTCCTGTTGTGTGGGTTGGTACGAATAAGAGCTGGTACGCCAGCCCAGGATTGAGTATAACCATGGCACTGCGGCATACTTTACAAGGGGCGCTGCTGAAGGCGCAAAACAAAGAAGACTGTCAGGCGGACCAAGTATTAGAGATTTCATCTGTTGTGCTAGATGATATAAAGCCAGAACATATAAAAATTACGGAAGAAACAAGATCTTCAGAAATGCTGCACTCCTCTAAACAAGTGCTAGAACAAAACCATATGCGCTTTTTGGTCTTCGAACTAGAGCTAGAACCGTTTTTAAAAACACCACTTGCGGGCGTATTTGGTGTGCTGCTTAGAGAGGAGGAATCCCGGTGAGTACTTACGTGGCTATAGTCGGTAAAGGAATACTAAAAGACCTTGTGTCGGAAAAACTGTCCGCTCTATACCAGGTATCCCATCAAAATGATTTTGAACATGGTGTCCCTGAAGATGCTGATTTGGTGCTGGTAGTACATGATGCCTGGAGACCACCCATTCATAAGAAGGCAGAAGAAGTGTTGCAGCCAGCGGGAATCCCCTGGCTAAGAGGGTTTATTTCATTTGGGGAAGGTGTCGTTGGTCCGCTGATTCTCCCGGGAACGCAAGGCTGCTCCCAATGTGCGGATATGCGGCGTCTAATGGCAGGACGCGATCGTAAAGAAATGCTCGGGTTGGAAGAAAAGCTAAAGACGAATGAAGGATTGATAAGGGATGTGTGGGCATCACGCACGGGACTATTGCAGTTAGCTCACCTGCTTGAGAAAGAGACACAGAAAGCACTTTCTGGTACCTTCTCCAAACAGCAAATATTTCTAATGAACTTGAAAACACTGAAGAGCTCACGGCATTCCTATCTTCCCGACCCAATGTGTTCGGTTTGCAGCGATTTACCTGAAGATTCATCAACTAGGGCGCAAATATCCCTTCAACCGAGTCCGAAGTTAAGTACAGACAGTTATCGCTGCCGTTCGATGGACGAATTGAAAAAAGTTCTTGCTACAGACTATCTTGATTCCCGGACTGGATTTTTAAACGATAAAATGTATGATCTTGTGCCGCCATTTGCTGATGTTAATGTTAATCTGCCATTGATTATGGGAGATGAGGGAGTAGCAGGACGGACACATTCATACGAAGAAAGTGAATTAACTGCTATTTTGGAAGGCTTGGAGCGGTATTGCGGTCTGGCTCCCCATGGAAAACGGACAGTTATTCATGATAGTTACCAAAATGTAAAAGACCAAGCTCTTCATCCTATGGATGTAGGTGTGCATGAAAAGGAACAGTATGCCAAACCTGGGTTCCCATTCAAACCCTTTGATCCTGATCGCTCTATCAATTGGGTATGGGGCTATTCTTTTTTAAAAGAGCGTCCGATACTCGTTCCAGAATTGCTCGCCTACTATAGTTTAGGCTGCGGAGATGGATTTGTCTATGAAACGTCAAACGGATGTGCATTAGGAGGAAGTTTGGAGGAGGCTGTTTTTTACGGCATTATGGAAGTGGTGGAACGTGATGCGTTTTTGATGACTTGGTACGCACAGCTGCCTCTTCAACGCATCGATCCATACTCTACTAACGATCAGGAATTGGCGTTAATGGTAGACCGTGTGCGAGCGGCAGCAGGATATGATCTGTATTTCTTTAATTCTACGATGGAGCACGGTATTCCAAGTGTTTTTGCGCTGGCTAAAAATCGAAAGAAAAAAGGTTTAAATGTCATTTGTGCTGCTGGAGCTCACATAGATCCGTTACGGGCTGTAAAAAGTTCGATTCATGAGTTAGCCGGCATGATGCTGACGCTTGATGATAAGCTTGAGGAAAATGAGGAGGAGCTTTTACGAATGTTAAAGGATTCTTCCCTCGTTCAGCAGATGGATGATCACGGTTTGCTCTATGGATTACCGCAAGCAGAGGAGCGGCTGCAGTTTTTGCTTGACGATACTCGTCCGCTGCGAACGTTTGATGAGGAATTCAAACGGGCGCCTGGCCATGATGATCTGACTGATGATTTAGAGGAAATTCTTCAAGCGTTTCGTCGGTTGAACCTCGAAGTCATTGTAGTAGACCAGACAACACCAGAAATTGCACGGAACGGATTGTATTGTGTAAAAGTTTTAATTCCAGGGATGCTGCCGATGACATTCGGTCATCACCTAACCCGCGTTACAGGACTGAAGAGGGTGTTGACGACACCTATGGAGCTAGGGTATACAAAACAGCCGCTGACATTTGAGCAGCTTAATCCATATCCTCATCCATTTCCATAATCAGGGACTAGGAGGCAGGAGGATGAATCTGAAGACATTTCTGCACAATCTGCATTTTGACATTAACAAGGTAAGCCCGCCGGATTGGGAAGTGGATTGGGAGGATGCTCCGCTTGCTTATAAACTCTATCGAGGCTTGCCTAGTGTTCCGTTTTCTCTTGAAGTACCCTTAGTCCTTGAGGAACAAAAAACTCCGATGAACCCTGTTTATCGCCATATTGGTGATTTTCTTTGGTATGTGTTTGGTCTTACTGAAATGAGCCAGTCCGTGTCAAGTTTGGATTCCGCTGAACAAACAGCGGATCTGATCCAGTCGTACCGGCGCTTTGTTCCTTCTGGCGGCGGCTTGTATCCAAATGAATTATATGTCTATTTGAAAATAGAAGATTTGCCAGCGGGGGTGTACCATTATGATGTGGCGCACCACCGTCTGGTCTTGTTAAGAAAAGGCAATTTTGATTCCTATATATCAAAGGCGCTTGGCAGTCGATGTGACGTATCTGCCTGTTTTGGTACGGTGTTTGTGTCTACTCTGTTTTGGAAAAATTTCTTTAAATACAATAACTTTGCCTACCGGCTCCAAGGGCTTGATGCTGGGGTACTGATTGGACAGCTGCTCGAAGTAGCAAAACGGTTTGGATTCGCCTCACAGGTGTATTTTCAATTTCTCGATCGCGCTCTTAACCATCTTCTTGGATTGTCTGAACAGGAGGAAAGCGTGTATGCAATTATCCCGCTATCGATAAATCCTATCAGCCGGTTTACGAATGAAAAGGACATCACTTCTAAAGAACTTTGCCGGCAATGGAAAGAAAAGACGTTTGATCACTACGTCCGCTCCCAAAGGGTTAAAGAACATCCGATGTTAACGAAGATAAATAGATCATCCATGCTGGAAACTTCTAGCTCGTTTTTAGAAGTTACGGCGAAAGAGAGAAGAAGTGTTGAGGGCCAAGTGATAACGCTGCCTCAGACAGAACGATTGCCGTATGATTTGGCGTCGGCTTGCCGTAAGCGGTATTCACCTAATATGGATTTTGTTTTGGAAAAAGTAAGCCAATTACAGCTCGCTCTTCTGCTGCAAGAAGCGGCAGCTTCCTTCACCTATCAAAATGATATGGATGGAACTCCTGCGAAGGAGGGATCCCGTGTCTCGTTGTATGGATGTTTTTATAATGTTAACGGTATCCCAGATGGTGCTTATTATTATGACAGCGCCAGTCATTTGCTATGCCAGGTTAATCCTGGAGATCATCGGCACAGCTTGCAGTATGGAATGTCGCTTGACAATGTTAATCTATTTCAAGTTCCGCTGTGCTTGCATATTGCTGGAGACAGAGATCATTTAATAAATGAACTCGGATACAGAGGATACCGTATCCAGCAAATGGAAGCAGGTATGCTCGTACAGCGATTGCTGTTAACAGCTGCAGCCATAGGAATGGGCGGACACCCTATTCTCGGATTTGATGCGGGCATGTGTGATGAGATTTACAAGCTTGATAAACAGGAAAAAACAACTCTTATTCAAATTCCGATTGGTCCTTATCGGCCGCGGTCATGGTTGAGGGGAAGTTTATTTCATTAATGGTGCATTTGCAGTCCTCGTACAATTTAAGGTGTGTCGATAAGCATTTCGGTTATTAGTAAAAATTTTGCCTGGGTTGAAAGTAAATATGGTGTGTCATGTCAGCTTAACATAGGAAGAGCAGGGGCTGTCTCAAAAGACTTTTGAGACAGCTCCTTCCATCAATCATTAGTTCTATCTGCAAGTTTAACTAAAAGATGAGCTAAGTGGTCCCGTTCATCTTTATTAGCAACGTTCCACATCTCATTTAGCAGCTGCTCTTCACGGTTTCGAGGTTCTTCATGTTTCGCTAAATAATCGGCGATCCGTTTAGCATTTTTAGTAAGGGCATCTTCGCCCATGCCCAGTTTTTCACCGGTCTCTATTTTATCTCCTAAAAAATCACGAAACGCTGTGAAACTTTTCATAATGTCATCTTTTTTTTCTTCACTTAATTCTTTTACTTTTTCTTCCGGTCTATTCATGTTTACCATATTTATTCTCCTCCTTCCAATTATTTAGTAGAGGATTACCTTTCTTTTCGCAATGTTAAACATCATACGTAATAAAGAGGGGCTGTAAAGGTCATCCTATTAAAAATACTTCTTGAGGAGGAGTTATTATGAAATTCGATGTGTCTCTTGTATCACGAATGAGTGATGAGATTGAGGAATCCGGAAAAAGAATAAGGGAAATCGTTAATTCACCGGAAGAACTTAAGACGGAAGTGCAGAGGCTTGAGAGTAATATTAGTTCATTGAAGGAATTAACAGAGGCAGATAATGGAGCTGGAGCAAACGCGAATGCGATGCAAACGTATCCGGATCAAAATCAGAGTTAATAGATACACCCCCACCTGTATGAATAAGTGGGGGCTTTTATTTTTCATTTTATCCTTCCGCAGAGGAAGCGGAGACAGGTAATTTTTTGGATTGAGTTTTATAAACGTAGTATAAAAGAAAAGCAGCAAAAGACAAAAGAATACCTGAAATGTACGGCAAACCAATGGAAATAGAAAAGAGCCAGCCTCCTAAGGGAGGACCGATAATTCTTCCAAGTGAATCGAATGATGATAAAAAACCTGTTGCTTTTCCATATCCTGTTGTTGCTGTTTTTGTAATTAATGCAGAAACACTTGGACGGATAACACCATTTCCAATCCCAAAAATACTTAAAAAGACGGCAGCTGTTGCAAAATTATTTACAAGCAAAATAAGCGCAAATCCTAGAGCAGAAGTAACGATACCAATTTGGATGACAAACCCTTCTCCAAATTTTTTCGTCAGCTTCCCAACCAATCCTCCTTGTACAATTGCTCCGCAAAAACCCATGATCATAAATATGTAACCTAATTCGACCGTTCCCAATCCTGCTTTTTCAGCAGCAAAATAAGCAAAAGTTGCTTCTAAACCGGACAGAGATAAAGAAACAAATAATTGTAATAAATATAAGATTGAGATGGGGCTGTTCCAAGCTTTTCGAAATGATGTTTTTTCCTCCTGCACCCTTTTTTCTTCACTGCCTAACGATTCTTTTAGGATGAACAGTACGAGAAAAAATGTAAGGAGAGAGGAAGCTCCAGCTAAGAAAAAAGGCAGTGCTAAGTTCATTTCTGAAAAAATACCGCCGATAGCTGGACCGAAAACAAACCCGAGACCAACAGCAGCTCCAATGATCCCCATGCCTTTACCACGGTCTTCTTCGCTCGTAATATCGGCAGCATAAGCCATGACAGTCGGCATATTAGCCGATGAAAGAAAGCCTCCGATTATCCTGGCAGCAAAAAGCATCCACAGCTCTGTAGCTGCACCCATGAAAAAAAATGAAAAAGCCAGGCCAAAAATGCCAAGCATCATGACAGGCTTGCGGCCGATTCGATCAGAAACCCGGCCCCACATCGGCGCAAACATAAGCTGCATGAAAGAATAGACAGCCATTAATAATCCTAATTGGGCAGGTGAGGCACCGAGCTCTTCGGCATAAAAGGGCAGAACAGGAATAATAATTCCAAATCCCACCATAACAAGAAACATAACGGAAAATAAAATCGGCAGTGCTTTTTTTGTATGCAAAGTGTTCACTCCGTTCAATATTATATGTAGAAAACAGTCGCATGACTGTTTCGGCAAGCCGAGTTTTTCTAACAAATATAAGTGTATAAGATAAAACAATAAAAATCGATGTTATCCTCTTAGAAAAAATCGGCTTGATATAATGGAAGCTGATACTGTTTACCAATAACAGTATTAGAAAAACTTGGCTTACCGCCACAAATGGCGATATACTTTGATTCTTTAACATCATTCCTAAAGTACAAAAAGTGTCCCTAATGAAAAACATTTTTAGGGACACTTTCGATAGCAGGGGATGGTAAATATATTAATCGTTTTTCTCATTTGTCTCTTGCGCTTCGTCTTGGTAAGCTTCATCTGCCTCTTTATAGTCACCAGGGTAAATAACTTCCTGTGTACTGCTTAAGCCATTGTTTTTATCTGTCATCTGCTTGTGTGGTGGTTTTTTTTCGTCCATTCAAATTCTCCTTCCTTTAAGATGTTGATTGTATTTTTCCCACCGGAACGGACAATTAAACGTTTGGGATTGTCCATATATGTTTAATACAAAGTATTATTGTGAATTAGCATAATAACGGATTCTGAGGGTTGAAAAAGAAATTTAATGGAGGGATCATAATGCTTACAACGGCGCAGAAAAATAAGCAAAAAAATAAATTGTTAAAAAGAAAAGAAGAAATTCAGGACCAATTGCCTGGCGGAACAAATGAAACAGAACCATCTGCCAGACCCGAAGGAACAGGAGAATTATCTAATAATAGTAATCATCCCGGAGATGAGGCTACGGAAATGTTTGAAAGAGAGAAGGATATTGCTTTTAATAATAATTCCAGGCAGCAGTTAGAGGATGTAGAAGAAGCATTGAAAGCGATGGAAGAAGGTACTTATGGAAGATGTGAGGTGTGCGGAGAAGTAATTCCCATCGAGCGTTTAGAAATTGTGCCAGAAACAAGAAGATGTGTAAAACATGCTGATAAAGAAAAGCCCTTGAATAATAGAGCGGTTGAAGAAGACGTTATTCAATCATCTGTTATTGACAATAAAGAAGAAATTATCTTTGACAGAGAGGATGCATGGGAAACAGCGAGCGATCATGGGACTTCCCAATCTCCGTCGGATAACTTAGAAGCTGCAGGCTACAACAATGCTAAAGGAAATTCAAAAGCTCCTAAAGATACGCCGGTGGCAGATTTAGAAGGATATGATACCGGACAAACATCTGATCAGAAAGAATACGGAGAGGGTAACAGAAATTCTTTTGATAGACAGACCTCTGAAGATTAAACATTTTACTGCTGGGTGTATTGCTGAGCCTAAAAGGCCAAGAGAGGTGCAGTTGCTCTAAATGCAAAAATTCCACAATCTGCAGCGGCGGCACATTCACCATAGTATATAAACAAACACTGGCTGTATGCTGTCACAGCCAGTGCGTCCATGTTTTTTGCTTTAAGTCGGGTTTACTTGTTCATTAATATTTTCGTCTCTTTTTTTCTTCTTCCGTTTCCATCGTTCTTTTCGAGGGTCCGGTCTTGGCTCTGTTCGAAATGCTTTTATAATAGAAAAGGACACTGCTGCTAGCACAATGGCAAGGGGGAAGGCACTAACAATAATGGTTGTTTGGATCGCTTCTAGTCCCCCTGATGCCATTAAAACGACAGCAGCTGCAGCAAGAATAATTCCCCAGCTGAATTTCACCATATTTGGAGGTTCTATTCCTTTTTTAGTGGTTTGCATGCCTAATACATAAGTAGCGGAATCTGCCGATGTAATAAAAAATGTACTGATAAGAAATAAGGTGATAATTGATAATAGCCAACTTAAAGGCATTTGTTCAAATACATAGAACAGGGCCGTCTCTAAACCTTGTTCCGATACAGGAAGGCCCAAATTGTACTCAAAAAAGATGCCCGTTCCGCCGAACACACAAAACCAGATGGAACAAACGACAGTTGGAACAATTAATACTGCAATCATAAATTCTCTGACTGTTCTTCCTTTTGAAACTCTGGCAATAAAGGTACCTACAAATGGAGCCCAGGAAATCCACCATGCCCAGTAAAAAATGGTCCAGCTTTGAAACCAAGCGGCATCTTCGGAATTAAACGGTGCTAAACGAAGACCCATCTGCGGCAAGTTTTGCAGATAAGAACCAAACGTAGTCGTAAACAAATTTAATAAGAATACGGTAGGTCCAAGTACAAAAAAGAGTACAAAAAGAATAACAGCCAGCCCCATATTGGCGTTGCTCAAGTATTTAATTCCCTTTTTAATTCCTGTCCCAGCACTAAACATAAACAGGATGGTAACAATAGCTATGATGAGAAATTGAATAGAAAAGGTATTAGGTATGCCAGTTAAATAACTGAGACCTCCGTTAATCTGAGCTGCTCCTAAACCAAGGGAAGCACATACTCCAAAAACGGTGGCAAAAATCGCAACAACATCAATAACCTCACCGGTTTTTCCTTTAACTTTATCTCCGAGCAATGGGCGAAGCGTCGCGCTAATTAAACCAGGGTATCCTTTCCGAAATTTAAAATAAGCTAAACCAAGGGCGATAGTGGCGTAAATAGCCCAAGCATGAAAACCCCAGTGAAGATAAGTGTAACGGAGACTTAAAACCGCCGCATCATCAGTACCGCCCCCTTCTAACAAGGGAGGATTAGCAAAGTGGGAAATCGGTTCGGATACTCCAAAAAATAATAACCCTATCCCCATCCCTGCGCTAAACAACATTGCAATCCAAGTAGAACGTTTGAATTCCGGCTTGTCTTCATCTTTTCCAAGTTTAATTTTTCCGTACCGGCTGAATATTAAATATAAGGCAAACAGCAAGAAGAAAGTAGCTGCAATCTGATAAAACCATCCGAAATTTTCCATGAAAAAAGTAAGTGCAGCATTCATAACATTCTCAAGGTTATTGGGTAAAAAAACACCCCATAGAACAAAAATAACAGCTAGTATGATGGAAACCCAAAAGACCCTGGTTACTTTGTCCATTCGATACGCCCCCTTTTTACGTTAGTGTCTGAAGAAGGAGATGTATTTATGTAAGGCGTCCGAAAGAAAATATGTACTGGGGATGAGGTGTTTTCTGGATTATGTTGGATGTAATGTTTAAACTAAAGAAAACTCCCAAACACCATTTACCCGTTCTTTTTTGATACGTTCAGCCGATTCTAAGTAATCTAAATGGCCAATGATTTCTGACATAACAAGGGCAAACTGCTGATCATATTTCTTTTTGTAAAAGGTTTTCGCCAAGTCATTTGCCCTTGTAATTCCTTTGGCAATCAGGTGATAAAGTTTGTTCGCTTTATTCTCTATCGCTTCTAATCGTTTTTTTATTAATATCTGATGGTCTTTTATAATGATACCATGGCCTGGGAAGACAAGCTCTGCTTCTAATAAGACTGCTTTTTTTAACGATTCTATATGATCCAGCAAAGGAGTTGATCGCCTCCCATTTATATCAGGTTCGATAAGGGCATTGCTGGATATATGGTTAATCAGGAGATCGCCAGCAAAAAGCCATTTTTCGTTTTCAGCGTAAAAAGCAACTTGGTCGTCAGCATGACCTGGCATTTCTATGATCTTGAAATCACAGAAAGCTGAAAGAAAAGGGCGAATGTCTGTTTGAATCGTTTGATTTTTATTGTTATGAAGAGCTTTTTTTAAATAAGAAATTTGTTTTTGCCCCCGTTCCCCGCATCCTGCCTCTTGGTATAACAATTCAAAAAAATCTATTCTTCTCTTCAAAAAGCTTTCGTCTCTTTTTAAACGAAGAAGAGATCGTTCATGAGCATAAACAGGAACATAGTGTTTGGAAGTTATTCTATTGACTAAACCGATATGGTCCATATGGTGATGGGTTAACATAATTTGATCAATATCATAGAGTGAAAATTTATTTTTACTTAACGTCTCTAGCAATCCATTCCAACACGTTTCATTGTCCATACCAGTATCGATTAACGTAAGAGAATCTTCGTTTTGATATAAAAAGAAATTGAAACTTTTTAGACTATTTTCAACAGGCACTTTGATGGGATATACCGCACTGCTGCCATATTTCAATTTTATCACTACTTTCTTTTGGTTCTATTAAAACTAATTTTAGCAAATTTTTGAATAATAGACTCATCTCATGGAAAGCCGTTTTATTTAACTTCTTTATTTGATATTAGAGGAATTTCCGCTAATTGTAAGAGATACGTCCCCACAACAAATTGTGCGGATTTTACTATAATGAAAATACCTCGAGCAAAAAGGAGGGACTAGAGTGAGTGATAATAGGCTAAAAATAGCGAAAAGAAAACGGGAAAGGTTGCTAAAGCAATTAAATAAATTAAAAAGAAAAATTGCAGTAGAAGAATCTAAGTCAAATAAAAGGTAAACAAAAATACAAAATTGTCTTTTAATAGACAAATTTATTTGTAACGCATTTATTTTTTTATTCAAAATATTACTTTTTAAAACTCAAAAAATTTATTTCCCGTAATATTGAAAACCTTTTAACTTAAGGCTAATTTACAATTAAGAATGGGAGAGAATCTATATGGCAGAAAACAGTAATTCTAGGCTTAATAGATTAAGATTGAGAAAAGATAAATTGCTTTCAAAAATAGAAGAATTAGAAAATCTTATAAATTATTTAGAAACTGGAGGTGATTATTCCGGTTTACTAAACATTGAAGCAAATGCAGAAGCCGAGGCGGAGGCCGAAGCAGAGTCTGAATCAGAAGCGGAAGCCGAGGCGGAGGCCGAAGCAGAGTCTGAATCGGAAGCGGAAGCCGAGGCGGAGGCCGAAGCAGAGTCTGAATCAGAAGCGGAAGCCGAGGCGGAGGCCGAAGCAGAGTCTGAATCAGAAGCGGAAGCCGAGGCGGAGGCCGAAGCAGAGTCTGAATCGGAAGCGGAAGCCGAGGCGGAGGCCGAAGCAGAGTCTGAATCGGAAGCGGAAGCCGAAGCAGAGTCTGAATCAGAAGCGGAAGCCGAGGCGGAGGCCGAAGCAGAGTCTGAATCGGAAGCCGAAGCAGAGTCTGAATCAGAAGCGGAAGCCGAGGCCGAAGCAGAGTCTGAATCAGTAGCGTGCGCAGAGTCTGAATCGGAAGCGGAGGCCGAGGCAGAAGCAGAAGCAGAGGCCGAAGCAGAGGCAGAGGCAGAGGCGGAAGCCGAAGCAGAGGCAGAGGCAGAGGCGGAAGCAGAGGCAGAAGCGGAGGCAGAAGCAGAGGCCGAAGCAGAAGCAGAAGCGGAGGCCGAAGCAGAGGCCGAAGCAGAGGCAGAGGCAGAAGCAGAAGCGGAGGCAGAAGCAGAGGCAGAAGCAGAAGCGGAGGCCGAAGCAGAGGCGGAAGCAGAGGCGGAAGCAGAGGCGGAAGCAGAGGCAGAAGCCGAGGCAGAAGCAGAAGCGGAGGCAGAAGCGGAAGCAGAGGCAGAAGCGGAGGCCGAAGCAGAGTCTGAATCAGAAGCGGAGGCAGAAGCAGAGGCAGAAGCAGAAGCGGAGGCAGAAGCAGAGGCGGAAGCAGAGGCGGAAGCAGAGGCAGAAGCCGAGGCCGAAGCAGAAGCGGAGGCAGAAGCGGAAGCAGAGGCAGAAGCGGAGGCAGAAGCAGAGGCAGAAGCAGAAGCAGAGGCAGAAGCGGAGGCAGAGGCAGAAGCAGAAGCGGAAGCAGAAGCAGAGGCCGAAGCAGAAGCAGAGGCCGAGGCGGAAGCAGAGGCAGAGGCAGAAGCGGAGGCAGAAGCAGAAGCAGAAGCAGAAGCGGAAGCAGAAGCAGAAGCGGAAGCAGAGGCAGAAGCAGAAGCAGAAGCAGAGGCCGAGGCGGAAGCAGAGGCAGAGGCAGAAGCGGAGGCAGAAGCAGAAGCAGAAGCGGAAGCAGAAGCAGAAGCAGAAGCGGAAGCAGAAGCGGAGGCAGAAGCAGAGGCCGAGGCGGAAGCAGAGGCAGAGGCAGAAGCGGAGGCAGAAGCGGAAGCAGAAGCAGAAGCGGAAGCAGAAGCGGAAGCGGAAGCAGAGGCAGAAGCAGAGGCCGAGGCGGAAGCAGAGGCAGAGGCAGAAGCGGAGGCAGAAGCAGAAGCAGAAGCGGAAGCAGAAGCGGAAGCAGAAGCGGAAGCAGAGGCAGAAGCAGAGGCCGAGGCGGAAGCAGAGGCAGAGGCAGAAGCGGAGGCAGAAGCGGAAGCAGAAGCAGAAGCGGAAGCAGAAGCGGAAGCAGAGGCGGAAGCGGAAGCAGAGGCAGAAGCAGAGGCCGAGGCGGAAGCAGAGGCCGAGGCAGAAGCAGAGGCCGAGGCGGAAGCAGAAGCAGAAGCGGAAGCAGAAGCAGAGGCGGAAGCAGAGGCAGAGGCAGAAGCAGAAGCGGAGGCAGAAGCAGAGGCGGAAGCGGAAGCAGAAGCGGAGGCGGAAGCGGAAGCAGAAGCGGAGGCAGAAGCAGAGGCGGAAGCAGAAGCAGAGGCAGAAGCAGAAGCAGAAGCGGAGGCAGAAGCAGAGGCGGAAGCGGAAGCAGAAGCGGAAGCAGAGGCGGAAGCGGAAGCAGAGGCAGAAGCGGAGGCAGAAGCGGAGGCAGAGGCAGAGGCAGAAGCGGAAGCAGAGGCAGAAGCGGAGGCAGAGGCGGAAGCAGAGGCAGAAGCGGAGGCAGAAGCAGAAGCGGAAGCGGAAGCAGAGGCAGAAGCAGAAGCAGAGGCAGAAGCAGAAGCGGAGGCCGAGGCAGACTCAGAGTCCGAATCCGAATCCTCTACTAGTTTTGACAATAACACTATTACCGCAGATGCAGGCGGAAACACGCTGACAACAGGAGACAACACTCTTGTTAATGTTTACGACGGAGGGACTCAACCGATAGCTATGGCAATAGCTACGCTCGTTATGTTAGAAGCTCTCCAAGGCGGCGAAAATGGAACAAATACCGACGCTCTCATCTCAAAGCTAACAAATACACTAAATGTAATGTCACAAGACGAAGATGTTAAACGTAAAGCTATAATGGATGCTATTAATTCTCAGAAAAAAGACTAAATTTTTAAATAAATGGAGGAGATCGTATGGCAAAAAAGAATGTATCTCGCTGCTCGATACCGGTTCGAAACGGTAAAAATGAATTATACGTTAAAATAAAAAACAACACAGCTGCCCAAAAAGCCCGCAAACTTGCGATGAAGGCTTATGACAAAGACTCAGCAGAAAAAGAATCATTACCCATTTATTTAAACGATAAGCTAATAAAATCAGATATTTTAAAGTATGGAGAAGATAAAGTGTATAAAATCGATGTGTCCAATGTCAGCAGAAAAGTAGTTTTTGAAGCTACTCAATTTAGTGGAGGAAAAGGACTTTCTGTTTCTTCTAAAAATAGAGGATTCATTAATGCAGAGATAGGAATTAAATAACTAATTCTATGACGCCAAAAGGTTTGATCTCTTTTGGCGTCAACATTTTTAGTCTAGTACGCTTGCCTGCTGCTGCACATTCTCGTTCATTGTATAAAAAATTTCTTCGGTGATTGAACTATCCATTGCATCCATATAAATTTGATCTAACTCTTCTTTATTTCGTTTAGCTTTTTTCAAAAAGGTACCGCCTTTTTTCATATAGGATTTATACTTTGTCGTTAATTTACTTATTTCTCTTTTGTATTTTTCGTCTGTACCAGAAGTGACGATTTTTTCATAAAGATCAATAATCTCGTCTCCTTCTTTTTCGGGAAAATATTCATGAGGATCTGTACTATCAAAAATGCAAAAGTTAAGCTCTCTTACAATGATCATATCTAAACTTTCTGGATCGAATCCGCAATGGTAAATTTCTACATCTAGGCCAAGATCTTCTGCAGCTGCTGCAATTTTTTTCAGCAAGGTTGATTTCCCAGTTCCTGCTCGCCCTTTAATAAAGTATCTTTTATCCAGATTATCAGTCAAGTTAGGTATATAATCAATAACTCCATTTGGCGTGGAAGCTCCAAAAAATCGATGCTTAATTTGAGAAGTTTTGCCTGCATGTGATGAGTTATTAAATAAATGGTTTATTAATTCGTTAGCGACTTTATCAGCTTTCATAAAATCCATATTATTAATATAAATTTCCTCTAGGTCATCGTGAATGAATAATCCTGTTTTAAACGATTGATGAGCTGATTGAAGTGCTCTGTTAATTCGTTGATGATAGTTCAGGATAGACGTTTTCTGTTCTTCAAGTGCCTCTGTTTTAAGCGATTCATTTACGTTAATTTCAGTTGATGCAGTCTCGTTTTCAATTGTGCCGCAAGTACTATCATAAACACCAATTTTTAATTGTGGAAAAATAATTCCATCCAATAAATCATTGTTAGAAGAACAGTGAATCCATTCTACGCCATACCCTTTACTTTTCCATTCCTCTGCTAATTTTTTCATCCCAGCAGTTTTTACAAAGTTTGATGATCCTGTCAAATTCAAAATGAGGTCCAATTCTTGAAAATTCGTAGAATACAATGGATAAAAACCTTTAGCTGTGTGGTCCCCGGCAAAATAGTGCTTATCTCTTTCCATTACAAACACTCCCTAAAGCAGTTTCCGTTTCTTACCTTTACTGTAAAATATGCAAACGGTGCTTATAGGTGAGTAACTAAATTACTGGGCCAGTATGAGTCATTCTGTTTGAGGTTCATCATCTATTGTCCAGTTCTGCTGCTCGTCCGTTTCGATTACCCCTAATGTCACATCATCAATATCAGGATCCTCGAGAATCGATTCACGAACACGTAATTTTATATCATCGGCTTCATCAAGACTAAGTCCTTTTGTTAATTCAATATAACTTTCTACATGGTATTGTCTTCCTTCTTGAAGGATTCTCATTGCTTTAATATCTTCTACATCATTATCATTTAAGATGATATCGGCAATTCGGTCCGTTACCTTTTTAGGCGCTGCAACACCGATTAAACCGATAGTGTTATCATAGCCGAGTTTTAAAGCAATAACAATTAGAAGCAGCCCAATCAGCATCGTTCCAACACCGTCTAAGAAATATAATCCTGTATAATTAGCTAACACCACAAAGATCAATGCCAAAATAGCACCAAAAGTAGCAATAATGTCTTCATAAAATACAAGTCGTGTCGGAGGAGCTGCATATTGTATATTTTTAAAAGCTTCAGGAGCAATTTGAAGTCCTTCTGCGCTGGAGTGTGATTCTCTTACTACTTCTTTCATTGCTTTAATCAAAACCAAACCATCAATAATAACAGCTATAGATAAGACAATGACGTTCATCCAAAAATTAGAAGAAGCTTTAGGTTGCTGGATTATTTCCCATCCCTTTAAAATAGTTTCATACGCCATAATAGAAACGATAATCACTGCTACCAAGACAAATAGGTTAACAACACGTCCAAAGCCCGCTGGAAACCGTTTCGTTGGCTCTTTTTCAGCAAGTGCGCTTCCAAAAAAAACAAATCCCTGGTTTGTCGCATCTGCTAACGAATGCATGGTCGTAGCAAACATGGCCCCGCTGCCGCTTATCGCAGCAGCAATACCTTTTGTAATTGTTAAACCAGTATTTCCTAGGGCTGCAATACCCGATGATTTATTACCACGTTTTAAAAAATCAACAATTGCCATAAAGTTTCACCTCAAATTGATAATAGTACTTTTTAATATGAGCAAAAAATCAGATGCCATGCTCAATGACCGACAGATTAAAATAATTCAATTTCAGATTAACTCGAAAGTTTCAGGATATAATGGGTGCTGAGGGACCGCCTTGACGAAAAAAAGATAGATGTATAAAATATGACTATATATATCAAAAAAAGCGAAAACAGGGAGGAGTACTTTCATTTCCGCCTGTCCAGAGAGAAAAATCCATGGCTGCGAGATTTTTCAGGTTAAATGAAAGGAAGGTCGCCCTCGAGCAGCTTCCTTGAATGAAGTAGGGGAAGACGGAAGATCCGTTATCCAGTTAAGTGCATGCAAGAAACGTATGTTTTGTGTTATTTCTGCGTGAATAAAGGTGGTACCGCGATCCTCTCTTCGTCCTTTAAAGATGAAGAGAGGTTTTTTGTATTTAAAAAAAAGCTTTGGCCATATCTGAAGAAGTACTGGATCAGAAGAGAAGAGTGCTGAAACCTAAGAAAATCCCTAATTTCTTGCTGAATAAATATCACCGCAAAAAAACATATAAAAAGGAGAGTGTACGATGGCAAATCAAGAAACAGCGATGCCGACAAAGTATGATCCGAAAGATACCGAAGCCAAATGGTATCCGTTTTGGACAGATGGAGAATTTTTTAATGCAGAAGGAAAAGGAGATAAGGAACCTTATACGATTGTTATCCCGCCCCCAAACGTAACGGGACGTCTTCACCTCGGCCATGCATGGGACACGACACTGCAAGACATCATTTCCCGAGCAAAGCGGATGCAGGGTTATGATATGCTCTGGCTTCCCGGCATGGATCACGCTGGTATTGCAACACAGGCAAAGGTGGAAGGCAAATTAAAAGAAGAAGGTAAGAGCCGCTATGATCTCGGCCGTGAAAAGTTTCTCGAAAAATCGTGGGAATGGAAAGAAGAATATGCTGATTTTATCCGTCAGCAATGGGCGAAATTAGGCCTGTCTCTCGATTATTCCAGAGAGCGTTTCACCCTGGATGACGGTCTCTCTAAAGCTGTGCGAGAAGTATTTGTCACCCTTTACAATAAAGGCTTGATTTACCGGGGTGAATATATCATTAACTGGGATCCGGCAACGCAGACAGCTCTCTCTGACATTGAAGTAGAATACAAAGACGTACAAGGCCATTTTTATCATATGAAATATCCGCTAAAAGACGGTTCCGGACATATTGAAGTAGCCACAACTCGTCCAGAAACGATGTTAGGGGATACGGCGGTTGCGGTTCACCCTGATGATGAACGTTATCAGCATCTCATTGGAAAAAAAGCAGTACTTCCGATCATCGGACGTGAAATAGAGATCATTGCTGATGATTATGTCGACATGGAATTTGGTTCTGGAGCAGTTAAAATTACGCCGGCTCATGATCCGAACGACTTTGAAATGGGCAATCGCCATGAGCTTGAACGCGTACTTGTGATGGATGAAGGCGGAAAAATGAATGAAAACGCCGAAAAGTATCAAGGTATGGAGCGATTTGAATGCCGTAAACAACTCGTAAAAGATCTTCAGGAAGAAGGTGTTCTCTTTCATATTGAAGAACATATGCACTCTGTCGGCCACTCTGAGCGAAGCGGCGCCGTCGTGGAGCCTTATCTTTCCACGCAATGGTTTGTGAAAATGAAACCATTAGCCGAGCAAGCGATTGCATTGCAAAAGCAAGAAGGAAAAGTAAACTTTGTACCGGATCGTTTTGAAAAAACGTATTTGCACTGGCTTGAAAATATCCGTGACTGGTGTATTTCCCGTCAGCTTTGGTGGGGACACCGTGTACCGGCCTGGTACCATAAAGAAACAGGTGAAATTTATGTCGGGCACGATACTCCAAATGACGCAGAAAACTGGGAGCAGGATGAAGATGTATTAGATACTTGGTTCAGCTCAGCTTTATGGCCGTTCTCTACCATGGGATGGCCGGATACGAATTCTTCTGATTTTCAGAGATTCTATCCGACAAATGTACTTGTAACCGGCTATGACATTATCTTTTTCTGGGTGTCCCGCATGATTTTCCAGGGTCTTGAATTTACAGGAAAGCGTCCGTTTAACGATGTATTGATTCACGGACTTGTTCGAGATGCAGAAGGCCGGAAAATGAGTAAATCGCTTGGAAATGGTGTCGATCCGATGGATGTTATTGAAAAATACGGAGCAGATGCACTGCGCTTTTTCCTCGCAACAGGTACAACGCCGGGAAATGACTTGCGTTTCCACTGGGAAAAAGTCGAAGCAAACTGGAACTTTGCCAATAAAATTTGGAATGCATCCCGTTTTGCCCTTATGAACATGGATGGTCTTACCTATGAGGAAATCAATCTAGATGGAGAAAAAACAATTGCAGACCGCTGGATTTTAACGCGCCTGCAGGAAACGATTCAAGATGTCACCCGTTTAATGGACAGCTACGAATTTGGTGAAGTGGGACGGCTTCTGTATAACTTTATCTGGGATGACGTCTGTGATTGGTATATTGAAATGGCAAAGCTGCCGCTTTATGGTGAAGATGAAGATGCAAAACAGACAACACGTTCAGTTCTAGCGTACGTGCTCGATCACACGATGCGTTTGCTGCATCCGATTATGCCGTTTATTACTGAAGAAATCTGGCAGCATCTACCGCACAGCGGAGAATCAATTACAACAGCTGCCTGGCCAAAAGCAAACGAAGCGTATATTGATAACGATGCTGTTAAAGATATGGAACTTTTAAAAAGTGTTATCCGTTCGGTACGAAATACACGCGCCGAAATGAATGTAGCGCCAAGCAAACCGATTGATTTGCAAATAAATGCTGCACATCAAAGTGTGCTCGCTCAGCTAGAGCGCGGCCGTGATTATCTAGAGCGTTTCTGTAACCCAGAAAATCTCACAGTAAAAACGGATCTTGATGCGCCTGAAAAATCAGTTTCACAAGTGCTTACTGGTGCAACGCTTTATATGCCGCTTGCTGGCTTAATTGACCTAGATGAAGAAATTGCACGGCTTCAAAAAGAACAAGAAAAGCTTGATAAAGAAGTGGAACGCGTTCAGAAAAAACTTGCAAACGAAGGCTTCGTCAAAAAAGCTCCTGCCCATGTTGTAGATGAAGAGAAACAAAAAGAAAAGGATTATCTCGAAAAACGGGAAAAAGTAACAGCTCGTATCCAAGAATTAAAAGCATAAGAAGGGAAATTAAAAAGACCACCGTGTACGATGTGCGGTGGTCAGCCCTATGTGTAAACAAAGAAAGGGGTATAAAAATGAATACATATGAGGAAGCGAGACAGTGGCTCAATGATTTTACTACTTCTGATATACGTCCTGGCTTAGATCGTGTGTTTATGATGCTTGAAGGGTTAGGGAATCCAGAACGGCGGCTGAAGGGAATTCATGTTGGAGGCACGAATGGTAAAGGATCTACCACTGCTTTTTTAAGAGAGCCAATGAAAGAAGCGGGCTTGGTATGCGGAAGTTTTAACTCCCCTTCTGTTTATGATTATCGTGAAAGAATAGCAGTAAACGGGGAATCTATTTCTGAGCAAGATTTTTTAGAATGTCTAAAGGCGGTTAAGCCAGTGGCAGAAAGCGTGGCGAAAACACCTTTTGGCACGCCTTCTGAGTTTGAAGTACTCACTGTTATGGCTGCCCATTATTTTGCAGCAAAAGCATTTCCGGATGTAGTAATCTGGGAGGTTGGGCTTGGCGGCCGGCTTGATTCTACAAATGCCATTTATCCTATGATTTCTGTCATTACAAATATCGGCCATGACCACCAGCATATACTGGGAGAAACAATAGAAGACATTGCAAGAGAAAAAGCAGGAATTATTAAATCCGGTGTGCCTGCCGTAACGTGTGAAACAAACCCCGCTGCATTGGCGGTTATTGACCGAGCGGCTTCTGAAGCGAACGCTAAATTATATCGAATGACAAAAGACTTTAATATTGTCGGTGCAGAATCGAACGAGCATGGCTGGTCGTTTTCTTTTCATTCTCTTTTAAGCAATCTGAACGATCTGGACATTTCTATGCTTGGTCGTCATCAAACAAAAAATGCAGCTGCTGCTTTAATGGTGTTTCGGTATTTAAAAATGTATTACGCTTTACCGGTAGAAGAAGAACATATACGCACCGGTCTGAAAAAAGCCGTCTGGCCCGGCCGGTTAGAGTACAGAGAAACAAAGCCGCCGATTCTCCTTGATGGAGCACATAACAAAGAGGGGATGGAAAGCCTTGCTGAAGCCTTGAAAGAACATTTTCATGATCGGCCGATTCATTTGATTGTAGGGATGACCAAAGAAAAAGATCCAGAAGAGCTGCTCTGTCCATTTGTTGATCTGCCGGTATCATCTGCAACAGCATTGTCCTTTGATGGTGAAAGAGCAGCAAAGGCAGAAACTATCTCAGAAAATAGTCCGCTTAATCAAACACAACCGCTTCCTGATTGGGAAACAGCATGGGAAAAGGTACAAAGCCAAGCCGGAACAAAAGACATTGTCGTTATTGCCGGTTCCCTTTACTTTATATCTGAAATGGTCAAGAAAATGAAATAAAAAACAGAGGGCTGAGTATGAGACAGCCCTCTACCATTAGAAAGAAGTTTATATACATTGAAATGATTCGATTCGATTGGTGTCGATACCAAAGTAAACCCAGCGGAAAAAGAACCATCTATAACCAGCGACCGATCTTCTGCCAATAAAAGTGGGGTAAAACCAAAACGAATCTCCATTTGTTAGGCGCATGAAGGTATAACGATACAGACATCCATAAAGCGATCCAGGATCAACGGCATATAAAGACGGACCTCCTGCGGCTGATGGGATTGTTTGCGGCGGTGGACCTGAAGGAGGCTGTCCGGGTGGTCCCATGTCCCCTCCTGGTCCAGGTCCAAAACCAGGTCCAGGTCCAGGTCCAAAACCAGGTCCAGGTCCAGGTCCAAAACCAGTGCCAGGCCCCGGGCCGGGCGGAAATCCAGTTTGACGATACGGAAACATAATTTTTCCCCTTTCCATGCAGGTTTCTTTTTTAATCTATGCTGTAAAAACATGATGGTGAGTATCCGCCTAACCAAGAAAAAACGAGAGCTAAGATTGCTCTCGTTTTTTCTTTGCTTTCTTATCCTGTTTAGCCATGCACCAATAAGTAAAAAGCAAAAAAATGATGACACATAGGGAACAAATACGTTGTAAAAAAGGAAGCCATTCGATAGAAACCACCTCTTATGTAAACGTTTTGTTAAACCCATGGTTCAGCGCTTATGCCTTATTTTTTATATCCAGATTTAACGATCTTTAATACGTTTACAAACGAAACGATGTACAAATCTTTACTAGTCGGTTATATCGTTGGCATGGCGATTTTAATTCCAATATTTATTGGGTTTTGGCGCCTGTTTTTAAAAGATAAAAGATATCTGACAAACGAAGGAGATTAAGTGATGCATTATTTTAATAGTTAACAGGACTCTTTTGGGATTTTTGGAATGAGGTGGATTTATGAGAAATTAAGCTGAGCAGCCAATTTACAGTAGGTAATAGAATAATCACCAAAACTGCTGAAAGAAATTTTTTCCATCAAAGCTATTGTTTTTCAAAGTTAATGAATGATATAATATATTTGTCAAATTTATTTGAATTTTTGTTTCTCACAGTGTATGTACGGTCCCCTCCTTCACCTGTATCTCGTTTAGTATTTTCACCCTCTATTACTTCCTTGAGTTTCTTCATGTCCAGGATTTACCATTCTAAAATACTTTTCATGCTAATGAAATCCAGCAATATTTTTTTTAGAATTATGTTACGTATAGAAAGGAACAATACATGGAGCTCATTTCGTGGTTGTACATATTTATGCTTGGGCTGGTACTCGGATCGTTTTTTAATGTCGTTGGCCTCCGTATACCAAAAGGAAAGTCTATCATTTTCCCGCGCTCTCCCTGTTCGTCTTGCAATCAAACATTGAAAACACTTGATTTAGTACCTGTTTTATCCTTTGTTTTGTTAAAAGGAAAGTGCAGGACATGCGGAGTGAAAATTTCTTTTACGTATCCATTAATAGAGCTGGCATCGGGCCTGCTCTTTCTTGCAGCCTGGTCCACTTATGGGTGGTCATGGGAATTTGCAGCTGCTGTATTGCTCATATCCATGCTCCTTATTCTAACGGTTAGTGATTTAAAGTTTATGATTATCCCTGATAAAATTCTTATACTATTTGCTATTCTCATTTTTTCTTTTCGGTTGACAGTCGTTCCGTTAGAACCATGGTGGGAGATGTTGACTGGGGCAGGACTTGGTTTTTTTCTGCTCTTGTTAATAGCAGTTATTAGTAAGGGAGGTATGGGTGGAGGCGATATTAAACTTTTTGCTGTTCTTGGTCTTTTCTTTGGTTTAGAAAAAATTTTACTTGTATTCCTTCTTTCTATATTTTCAGGTGCTTTATTTGGTTGTCTTGGTATTCTTATAGGGCGAGTGAAAAAAAGAACACCCTTTCCATTTGGACCCTACATTGCGGCGGGAAGTCTGATAACTTTATTTTTTGGAGTCGATATCTGGCAGTGGTATTTTCATTTATACTAAGAGATTAAAAGTTTAAAAACGAGTACAATTGACAATCTTTTTGAGAACAAGACGACAAGAGTCTTGTTCTTTTTTATGCCAGCTGTGCTAGTGTATTCTTAACTATCGTGAAACTTCGAAAGGGGACCTTGCTATGAAAAAAGACAAGCCTGAGGTTTCTTTTAAAATTAATGGAAAAAAGATAGATCTAGAAAAGGAGGAACCCAAGCAGTCAGAGCCCCCTGAACAATCGGATCAGAACCTAGATAATATACCGGTGGCAGATTGGAAAGAAAAAAGGGCGGCAGAAGAAGAGCAGGCAGCTTCTTTTTGGGAAGAAGATAAGCCGAAACGTCCAAGTGTCCCATATAAGAAAATCCGAAAAAAAGCAAATCTTCCTAGAAAACCAAAAAAGCCTAGAAATTATCGTAAGTCTTATTCTTTTTACTTTATAACTTTAACTGTCGGAGCAGTAGCGTTAGGTTTATTGTTTGGCATCGTTATGCTTCAATTATTTTCTAAAGATGATGCTTCTACAACGGCTGCCATTAACAGAGATGATCAAGCACCTCCCATTTCGGCAAATTTTAATGATAGTACCACAATGCAAGTTATACAAACTGGGGCATTTACAAAGAAAGAGAAAGGTCTTGAGATGCAGGGGAATTTTCATGCAAACGGATACCCGGCTGTGTTGACACATGATGGTGAGTATTATTATTTATTTTCCGGCGTCTCTTTCAATGAAGAGGGGACGGAAAGATTAAAAGAATATTATAATTCAGAAGGACTTGAAATGTACGAAAAAACTCGTACCATGCCAGAGCCCGAAGAAAATGAACAAAATGACACCGAGAATACTGAAATGCTGTTGACCAGCAAGCAGCTCCTAATGAATATGACAAACGCAGCGCTTTTAGAAGAGAAAGAAAAAAGCGAAGAGCTGCTGGGTACATTGGAGAATCATCTAGAGCAGACGGAAAACTGGAAAGAGGACAAGGTTTTTGCAGATCTAAGAAATACATTAGAAGAAATAAAAAAGGAATGGGCCAAAAATAAACAAACGTCTAGCACCCTGCAGGAATTATTAATTGAAGCTGTGCTTTATTATGAAGAAGCGGTTTATGCTCATAATGGAGAAGACAGGGAAGAGGGAAATTCCGAGACAAAACAAGAACCGCAATAAAAAATGAGCGGCATGAAGGATTTTTACCAATTATTTCTTGTTTAGCAGACCAGCATCTGGTAAACTAAACACACACCTTGTACAATAGGAAATAAATCTTATTGAAAAGGTGGTCTTCTCTTCATGCCTTCACTACTTTTAGCTTCTCAGTCTCCACGACGAAAAGAACTTCTTGAACAATCTGGATTCTCCTTTCACACCCAAGTCAGCAATGCTTCTGAAGAAGTGGACCCCGGTGTACCCCCATCTAAAACAGTAGAAGAACTCGCTTTGCGTAAGGCTGAAAAGGTTTTTTCCCAGAACGAAAATGAAACGGTCCTAGGTGCAGATACTATTGTCGTTTCGGATAACACTATTCTAGGAAAGCCTGCGGATGAAAAAGAAGCGAGAGAAATGCTTCGAAAACTCTCCAATCATTCCCACCATGTTTACTCAGGGACTGCAATCCTTTCCAAGGATGTTCGAAAAGTGTTTCATGTCAAAACAGAAGTCGTGTTTTACCAGCTGCAAGAAGACCTCATTGAATCTTACTTAAAAACAGAAGAACCATATGATAAAGCTGGTGCTTATGGAATTCAAGGAAAGGGACGTTTGTTTGTAAAAGCCATACATGGAGATTACTTTAATGTGGTTGGTTTACCTATTGCCAGAGTCGCACGTGAGCTCGAAGCTTGTAATATTTTCCCCTCTTTTAGACAGCATTAACAGCCGCTTGGCTCATATTTTCCATTATCCGAGGTGTACGTTTTCTAGAAAAGGAGGAATGTTTATTGACAAATTCGTCTTTCATGATGAAAGATATGCCTATGAGTGAACGGCCAAGAGAAAAAATGGCCAAAGAAGGTGCAGATCGTTTATCTAATCAAGAGCTATTAGCGATATTACTTCGAACAGGTACAAAAACGGAATCGGTATTACAGTTGTCTCAAAGAGTACTGTTCCATTACGATGGGTTAAAGCTCTTAAAAGAAGCCACTATCGAAGAGCTTCAATCCATTAATGGAATAGGAAAAGCAAAAGCACTGGAATTGCGAGCAGCGCTGGAGCTTGGCAGACGGATTTATACTTTTCAAGATGATGAGCGTTACGTTATCCACTCTCCAGAAGATGTAGCTGATTATGTAATGGAAGAGATGCGTTTTTTGACCCAGGAACATTTTGTTATATTATGTCTTAATACAAAAAACCAAGTTATTCATCGACAGACTTTATTTATTGGAAGTCTCAATACTAGCATTGTCCATCCACGTGAACTTTTTAAGGAAGCTCTTCGCCGTTCTGCTGCTTCGGTCATCTGCCTTCATAATCATCCTTCCGGAGACCCTTCTCCAAGCAGTGAAGATATCGAAGTAACCAGCAGGCTTACAGAATGCGGACGTATTTTAGGAATTGATGTGCTTGACCACGTTATTATCGGAGATCGCAAATTTACAAGTTTAAAAGAAAAAGGCTGTATGTGACCATTTATTCATGATGAAATACCCCCATTTCTTCTTTCTTTTTTACTTGCTGAAATGATCCTTTTCTTTTAAAATTACAAGGTTAAAATAATAAACCTGTACTCGTCTGAGAAAAATAGATTAAAATTGTGAAAGAACATGGAAAGTCTATGTTTTTCCATTTGTTTTCAGTATAATATGGCATAGTGGACATTTTTCTGCGTATGATTGAAAGGTCACACATTAAAAATATAACTTTCGGGTAACAGGGTAATTATTTTTCTAAGAAGATTGAGATGTTTAGATAAAAGAGTTTGTGAAGGATGAAGGGAGATACATAGATGTTTGGTGGGTTTTCAAAAGATCTTGGAATTGATTTAGGTACGGCAAATACATTGGTATACGTGAAAGGAAAAGGTGTTGTCGTTCGGGAGCCTTCCGTTGTCGCTATGAGAACAGATGCTGGGTCGATTGAAGCAGTAGGAAACGACGCAAAGAATATGATCGGAAGAACGCCTGGAAATATAGTAGCCGTTAGACCGATGAAGGATGGAGTTATCGCTGATTTTGACACAACCGCTACGATGATGAAATATTTTATCGGGCAGGCCCAAAGAAACAGGTCAATTTTCACGCGTAAGCCAAATGTAATGGTTTGTGTACCGTCTGGAATCACAGCAGTGGAAAAACGGGCCGTTGAAGATGCAACAAAACAAGCAGGTGCTAGAGAAGCTTATACGATTGAGGAGCCTTTTGCTGCAGCAATAGGGGCTGATCTGCCAGTGTGGGAGCCAACCGGCAGTATGGTAGTTGATATTGGCGGCGGAACGACTGAAGTTGCGATAATTTCACTTGGCGGTATAGTTACAAGTGAGTCTATACGTGTAGCGGGCGATGAAATGGATGAGGCAATCATCCACTACATCAAGAAAAAGTATAATTTAATGATCGGTGAACGTACCGCTGAAACATTAAAAATGGAAATAGGATCAGCTGGAACAGCAGAAGGAATAGAGGATATGGAAATCAGAGGACGGGACCTCGTTTCTGGTCTTCCGAAAACGATCTCTGTTACTGCAGCAGAAATATCTGGAGCACTTGCAGATACCGTAAATACCATTGTGGAAACGGTAAAAACCACGTTGGAAACCACGCCGCCTGAGCTTGCTGCTGACATTATGGACCGGGGTATTGTGTTAACAGGCGGCGGAGCAATACTTCGTAATATCGATAGAGTGTTAAGTGAAGAAACAAACATGCCGGTGCTCGTAGCCGAAGAGCCGCTCGATTGTGTAGCACTTGGCACGGGAAGAGCTCTTGAGAATCTTCATCTTTTCCGGTCAAAAGCTGGTATCACATCCCGGTCAAACCGGAATGCACTGTAGAGTAGGTGTCCTTCATGCCCCATTTTTTTTCAAACAAAAGACTTATCATACTAATGGTTAGCATCATTGTTTTGGTTGGACTTATTGGCTTTTCAATGCGCGAAAGAGAGGCGGTGACTTGGCCGGAAAAGTTTGTGCGGGATTCTACAGGCATCGTACAGTTCGTATTTAGTCAACCCGCTCACTTTGCAGCGGGTTTCTTTGGGGATATAAGAGATCACTTACAGGTATATGAAGAGAATCAGCTCTTAAAGTCCCGTCTCGATGAATATGCTTCTCTTTCAGCGGAGCTAGAAAGCGTAAAGCAAGAAAATGAAACGTTAAAAAATATGGTAGATGCAGATGAAAGTCTCACAGATTATGTGATGCGTTCTGCTCTTGTTATTCACCGTACCCCAGACCGTTGGACGGAAACAATAGGGATCAATAAGGGCGGGCAGGACGGCGTGGAAAAAGATATGGCTGTTGTTACTGCTAAAGGCTTAATCGGAAAAATCCAGACAACATCAGAATTTACTTCAACCGTTCAGTTATTGTCGGATGGTAATCGGACAAACCGTGTCTCAGCTATGGTAAACACCGAAGAAGCACCAGTATATGCTTTTATTGAAGGATGGGATGAAGAACGGGAAGGACTGATGCTTCGAAAAATTGAGTCGGATGCAGATGTGGAAGAAGGTCAAACGGTAATGACTTCTGGTTTAGGGGGCATTTTTCCTAGAGGGTTGGCAATTGGTAAAATTACTGAAGTCGAGCCTGATGAATATGGCCTGACCTATAATGCTCTAGTAGAACCAGCAGCTAACTTTTATAATATTGAACAGGTTAATATTATTGAAAGAACAAGTGACAGCTTAGATGGAGAATTACAAATGGAAACAGATGACGAGGATGAGGAAGAAGAGGAAACTGTAGAACTGCAAGAAGAAGATTTTGAGAACGGAGGTACACCATGATCCGTTTTCTTCTGCCTATTGTTGTATTTGTCTTATTTATACTTGAAGGCACGTGGTTTCAAATTTTTGTTCCTCCTTCCCAAGATTATGAATATATCCTTGTCCCCCGCTTTGTTCTTATTGCTGTAGTTTTGATTTCGATATTTCGCGGTCCAGGTATTGGTGTTCTTTATGGCATTGCCGGAGGACTTTTATACGATTTTGTGTATACAGATGTATTAGGAATCTATATGTTTAGTTTAGGATTCACTGCTTATATAAGTTCATTTACCTATACAGCTGTCCGTATCAGCTATATGTGGCAAATGGTAATAATGATCGGTGCTATCTTAATATTTGAGTGGATGACTTACGGACTGTATTATGTAATAGGTTATACCGATATTTTATTTGAAGACTTTTTTATGGTTCGCCTGCTGCCTTCTTGGATTTTAAATGGATTCGCAGCAATACTGCTTCTTTATCCTTTCCAAAAGCTATTTCGGCGTCTAGAAGACTATGAAGCTTTGCAGCAGCGTTAACCGGCACTATCTGAATCAATTAGCAGGATTAATGGGATTGTTTGTGGAAGTAAATAAGGTCAGTGTGAACTAGGTGATGATTATGGCTCAAGCTCCAGAGGTGAAGCAGATGAGTACAGGACCTGCAAAAAATTTAGTTACAATAAAAGGGACAAAAGAAGGGCTGACAGTTATTCTTGATGATCAGTGCTCTTTTGACGATTTAACGAAAGAATTAAAAGAGAAAATTTCTAATGATAAGCAGGTGTTTGGAGACGGTCCCGAAGTGGAAGTAAAAGTCGACGCGGGATACCGTTATTTATTAAACCATCAAAAAGAGAAAATAAAAAATCTTTTAGAAGATGCAGAACCGATTCTTGTCGGAGAGTTTCATTCGGAAGTAATAAGTAAAGAAGAAGCAAGACGGGAACGGGAAGAAACAGGACTAACAGCTGTTACGAGAATTATACGATCTGGACAAATTCTGCGTATTAGAGGGGACGTCCTATTACTTGGTGATGTAAATCCCGGAGGAATCGTAG
Organism: Alteribacillus bidgolensis; assembly: GCF_002886255.1. NCBI lineage: Bacteria > Bacillati > Bacillota > Bacilli > Caryophanales > Bacillaceae > Alteribacillus > Alteribacillus bidgolensis. Next base: position 1,895,974 of record NZ_KZ614149.1, on the reverse strand, counting down.
AGGCTACCGGAAATGTTTATATTCTTGGCACCTTAAAAGGTATTGCAAGAGCCGGAGTCGAAGGCAGCAAAACTTCTGTTGTCTGTGCTTCCGTTATGGCCCCGCATCAAATATCGATTTCCGATGCTATCTTTTATGCACCTAATCGATATGAAAAAAAGCAAAGCGGGCCATTATTTGGCGAACCCGTGTATGCTTACATAGCGAATGAGGATCTGGAAATTTCTTTTGAAAAAACCAGACTTTTAAATCAGTTTCAGTCAGCAGCTGCAGCGAATCAAGGAGAAACCTTGAGTACGTAACGGCTGGGAAGCTCTCTTGACGTTTGGAAGGAGGAATTGCAGTGGGAGAGGCAATTGTTATCACATCTGGAAAAGGCGGTGTAGGAAAAACTACTACTTCAGCTAATATAGGTACCGCGCTTGCTCTGCAAGGAAAACATATTTGTCTGGTGGACACAGATATTGGTTTGCGTAATCTTGATGTTGTAATGGGGCTTGAAAACCGCATCATTTATGATCTTGTCGACGCCGCAGAAGGAAGATGCAGAGTACAGCAGGCACTGATAAGAGATAAACGATTTGACTGTCTTCATTTATTGCCGGCTGCGCAAACGAGTGATAAATCAGCAGTAAGTACAGAGCAGATGAAGCAGATGATTGAAGAGCTGAAGCCTGATTATGATTATATTATTATTGATTGTCCGGCTGGCATTGAGCAAGGCTACAAAAATGCTGTGTCAGGGGCAGATCAAGCTATTGTCGTTACTACGCCGGATACGTCTGCAGTTCGTGATGCTGACCGTATTGTTGGGCTGCTTGAGCAAGAAGAAATGGCACCTCCAAAACTCGTAGTAAATCGAGTGAGGCGGATTAATGAAGGAGATATGCTTGATGTAGATGATGTCGTTTCTACTCTGGCAATTGACCTACTTGGCATGATCGTGGATGATGAAGAAGTTTTGAAAGCGGCTCATAAAGGAGAGCCGATTGTAATGAATCCTAACAGCCGTGCTTCCCTCGGTTATCGAAATATAGCTAGAAGAATTCTCGGCGAATCTGTACCGCTTATGGCAATAGATCAAAAAAGAAGTTTCTTTTCTAAAGTGAAAAGCATGTTAGGTTTAAAAGCGTAACGGTTCTACTGCTTCCTCTAAAAAAGGAAGCAGTTTTTTTCTTGCATTCTGCCAAAGTTTTCTATATACTACTGTTAAATCAAAAAAAATTGATTAAGGGGATTCCAATGAAATCTTTGCTGCTTAAAGATATTAGTAAATCTAATATCTCCTTTGAGAGCTATAAAAAGAAATTTAAAGCGCTCGCTGATGAAAAGCGTCTTGAAATTATGCATGAGCTTACGAGACATGACAGTGTTTGTGTTTGTGATTTAACCGATATACTCGATCTATCTCAATCCAAATTATCTTACCACTTGAAAATATTATTAGATGCAGGATTTATCTTAAAGGAAACAAAAGGCACTTGGAGTTATTATAAGCTTAATGAAACAGAAGTGAACCATGTTTTATCTGAAGAGCTGTGTTGTTTGTTTCGCAAAGGTGCTAAACGTAATTCTGATGAACAACAACGGGCTTAAGACTTGGCAATTAATCCGAGTTTTTCTAAATTAAATTAATCAAAAAAATTTGATTAAAAAGAGGAGGATTTTATATGATTCATGTTGGGTTAAATGTCACTGATTTAGAAAAATCGATTCGTTTTTACGAGGATGTGTTTGAGGAGGGACCTGTTAAGAAAAAACAGGATTACGCCAAATTTATGCCTGCTGCGGTTCCAGTAAATTTTACGTTAAATAAGAGTGGAAAAATAGAAGGAAACCAAGTGGGCCATTTCGGTATACAGCTAGAAAATAAAGAAGATGTAATGTATCATAAAAAACGTCTAGAAGAAAAAGGATATTTTTCAAGAGATGAAATGAATACCACTTGCTGTTATGCGCTTCAAGACAAATTTATGATAACAGATCCGGACGGAAATGAATGGGAATATTTCTATACGATAGCGGATTCGGAAGAAAATCATTCACGCACTATTACGTGCTGTTCATAAAATGATGTAAGGGGGGTTGTTTGAAACCTCAAAATGGACAGTACGAGTGACTCGGTTCCTCATCAAATAACCTTAATTCTATTCATAAAAAAGGAGCGTCCAATAGGTTAGGGATAGCTCCTTTTGGATTATTATCTCATCAAACGTAATAATTTACTTTACGTAAGAATATATGGTATATTTTGAGAAGAATATAAGTTTGAAATAAATTGTCCTCTTTTTCCTCGTGATTACAACATCAATATAATTTATTCTCATGTACTTTTTCCTTTGTTTTCACTGTTAAGAATTATAGGATTTTATTGGTTAACAGAATAAAAAAAACGACGGCATTCGATGTACAGGATGTAAAAATGCTGCTGCCATAGGACGTACTTCCACACGATGTGGTGATTTCTATTACCCGGAACAGGACGTTCGCACTTACTAGAAGTTCCTTTAACTTTGGTGGATTCCTTTACCTTCGACAAAACGAGTTTTTCTAAAAAGAACGCACGAAATACGTCTAAAAAAAGATAGAAATTGCCATAATGACAAATGTAGCGGAAAATCCGAGTTTTTGAAAAAGGAGGGAAGATCCTTGATGACTACGGAATATGACTATTTGTCGGCGGAAGAGAAAGATAAAATTGATGAACTGCAAGAAAAAGTAAAACATGCTGAAGATGATGATGCTTTGAAACGATATACGACGCAAATGACACTGATATTTGAAAAAGCAAGAGTTCGAGAAGAAACGAGCCGCACATGAGACACGTAAAAGAACCGGCCTAAGAGTTTTATTGCAAGGCAAGACAATAATTAAAATACTTTAAAATTAGCTGAAAATATCACACATTATAATGTCGAATAAAAGGATAGGTAAGCAGCGATATATCTGCTTACCTATCCTTTTTTGTACAATAACAAAATACAAAGTTGTTGAACTTTTTTCATTACTATTTCTTCTTTGTTTGAATCCCAAGAGATAGTCGCTTAAAATTTTTACTGAGGTGGTCCCATACTCTCAGTTCAATTGTTTCTGGTACTTCTGATTCTCCTATATACTCAACACTATACTCTGTTTCTATACTATTTTTTCCTTCTCCACGTAATAGTAGATCAACCAATGGCCGCTTTCTCCAGTTAAGATAGGATTGTCTCCTTGACACCCCACAAGAAGAAAAAGACTAAGAATGATAATACCTAATTTCAAAATACTCCCCTCAAAAAAACATTATAGGACTCCCCTGTTTTTTCTCAGAAACATCTAAAGAGTAGTTTATAACTTTGGTTTTTCTTCTCCCTGAAATCTGTGATGTTTTACTTTCAGCACAGGAAATTCTCTTGACTCTCTGTCGAGGGGACCTTGCCTTGACAACCTAAACATTGCGTTTTTATGGGAAATACATGGTCTCTGTGACACAAGTTCCACCAATAACATTATTGAATACACCGACTTTTTCTTTATATTCTTCTAAATCTTTTTCAAGTTCTTCGGGACTTCGAAATATAGCTTCATCTACATCTACATAATCAGAAATAACATCGTGTAAATCACTAACAGATTTGAGTTACTCGAATTGGTGTAGGCTCTTGGTATCCAGTGAATGCTATATCTCGTTGGTACAAGTTTTTTAACAGAGCTAGTCCGAATTGTCAAGCCATTTACGGAAAATTTGTTTCTTTTTTAATTGGAAAATCAGTATTTCAGCTTGAAACACAGAGCATTTTTTTCCCAAAGGAAGTTCAAGTGATGCAGAAAACGCCGACAGGTAAAGTTGTAATGGCAACGGGGGTCCCTATTTTTAACACTGAAAAGAAGATCATTAGGGTGTTGAGTTTTTCTCACGATTTGACGGAAATTCAAAAATTAAAAGAAGACTATGAACAGCTGCATTCAAAAATAAAACGATATAAAACGGAAATTGAAGAGCTTAGGGAGAAAGAAACAAATTTAGACAATATGGTGACCAAGAGTAAGGCGATGAAAAAAATTTGGGAGCTTGTTTACCGAGTAGAGAGGTCTGAGGCGACAGTTGTTTTCCAGGTGAGTCCGACGTTGGGAAAACGTTTTTGCACGTGCCTTACATAACGGGAGTGAAAGAAAACGGGAAACATTTATCGAAGTCAACTGCGGGGCATCCCTGCAACTCTATTTGAATGAGAAATGTTCGGCTATGAAGCAGGTTGTTTCACAGGTCCAAACAAAAAAGGCAAAGCAGGAATGATCGAACTTGCGCATAAAGGGACATTTTTTCTTGATGAAGTCGCCGAACTCCCTCTCGATATTTAGGTTAAACTTTTAAAAGTATTACAAGAAAAAAAGCTTACAAGAGTTGGCGGGCAAAACAAAAGGAAGTGGATTTCCGGCTGGTTGCAGCAACAAACAAGACCTTGAAGAATTAGTAAAACAGGGTAAATTCCGGAAAGATTTATACTAGCGCTTAAATGTTATTCCAATTAAGGTCCCGTCACTTCGCGAAAGAAAAGAAGATAAATATGAATTTATCCATCACTTTCTTTCGATTTTCAATCAAAAATATGGATCTGATAAATTTTTTCATTCAGCCACAATTGATGCGCTTTTAGAATATGAATGGCCTGGGAATGTGCGTAAACTAGAGAATCTTATCGAACGATTAGTTGTAACCGCTGAGACGAACGTTATTTACCCTTCGTTACTTCCATTTTTCAATGATAGTAAGAAAAAAATTATGCAGAACGAGACTGGTCTCTAGAAGCCTTTGAAAATCAAGGGCTGACTTTGCAAGATGTATTAAAAGAGATCGAAAAAAGGTGGCTGGAAAGAGCATATCGTCAATATAAAACAACGTATGAAATGGCAGATTACCTTGGATTGAGTCAAGCGACAGTGGTACGTCGCTTAAAGAAATACAATATCAATTCAAAATGAATCAAAAAATTCATTTTGAATTGATAGGATTGCTTTTAACACAGAATTGAATTTTTTCCTCATATTAGTCTTGACTAACATAAGTTATCCTTTAAATGAATAAGCATATAGCATAGATTTAGCTGGTATTATGAAAGATCCTAAATTAGAAATAGATTTTATATATTTAATAAGGTTCAGCGTTAATTTCTCGCACTGTGATCCTCTATTTTTTTAATGCAAAATAATTATAAAAACTCCTGACGATACCCTTTATAACGCTATTTACACTCATAACGTAGGAACTTTTCAAGATGCTTGTAGATTCTGCTATTAGTTTGATTGCGATTTTGATTTTAACGCTTTATAGATTGTTAACCCTTGTATTTATAAGGAGTTACATTTGAAAATTGCATCTAATTATCTTGATAAGCCTTCTGAATGATCATAAACAACTTTACCATCTACCATTGTTAATCTTACCTTCGCGTCACGTATTTCTTCTACAGGAACTTCAAACAGGTTTCGATCTAACACAGTGATATCGGCAAGTTTTCCTATTTCTAGTGTGCCTAGTTCGTGCTCTCTGAACGTACCGTAAGCAGGGGACATTGTGTAACCTTTTAATGCTTCGGCTAGCGAAATTCCTTCGTAGGCATGCCATGGTCGCCCATCACTAGACATTCTAGTAACTGCTCGGTAAATTTCCAACAAAGGATTTAATGGGGCAACAGGAAAATCAGTTCCCAATGTTACAGTAGCACCTGTACCCATTAATGTGTTAACCGGGAACACAAATGGCTCTTTCTCCTTACCGATAAGAGAGGCATAATTTTCCCTTTCACTTTGAGCCATGAGTTCCGGTTGCATAGAGGCAATCACGTCTAGCTCTTGAAAACGGAAAATATCTTCCGGATGGATAACCTCAACGTGCTCGATCGTATGTCTGATATCTTTTTTTCCGTTCGCTTTCTGGGCTTCTTCGAAAGCATCCAAGGCTAAGCGTACTGCTCCATCGCCAATAGCATGAAATCGAATACGGAATCCTTCTCTGTCTGCTTCAACTACCTTATTTTTAATAACCTCCGGAGAATAGACTAATTCCCCGCATGTTTCAGAGTCGTCAGCATATGGACCGACTAAGTAAGCAGTACGGCTGGTTATTACGCCATCAATGAAACCTTTTAGTCCTGAAAATTGAAGTTTATCCGATGTATATTTATTGCGCAATTGTTTGGCACTCTCCAGATCCTTATCTATAGAAGGTAAGATATGAATACGAGTTGTTAATTCATCCTTTTCTTCAAATTCCTTAAACAGGTCGTAGTATTTGTCGTTATCTATAGATCCACCGTACATGTCATTAACCGAGGTAATACCTACATGTGCAGACAGCTCAAGGAATTTCTTAAACAAATCCCTTTCCTTTTCCTTTGAAAAAGCAAAAGCCTTTTGTTCAATTAATCCCGTCGCTTCTTCATATAAAATCCCAGTTGGAATTCCATTTTCGTCCCTGTTAATATATCCGTAAGAAGGATTTTCAGTAAATTGATTGATGTTGCATATTTCCAATGCTTTGCTGTTTACCCATGCATAATGCATTTCAGCGTGATAAAGAAGAATGGGGCGATCCGAGACAACACGATCCAATGAGGAACGGTGCGGCTGCTGCTTGTCATTCCAGTAACTAGCATCCCACCCAACACCAATAATCCACTCTTCTTCCTGATGGGCCTCAGAATACCGGCTCACCATTTGTACTGCTTCATCTTCTGAACGTGCCGCTGATAAATGGACACCGTTCTCTAAAATGGATCCCATCATAATGTGTAGATGGAAATCATGGAATCCCGGCATGATCAGGTGATCATTAAATTGGTAGCTTTTCGTATTCGGACCGATAAACGATTCCATTTCGTTCTCAGCCCCAATTCCTGCTATCTTATTGTCAACAATAGCGATTGATGCAGGGCTTGGCCTATTTGAAACCCCCGTAAAAACTGCGTTGCCTGTAAGAATTATATCAGCTTTTTTTTGAGCACTCATAAACTTTCATTTCCTCCTATATTTTTAAAATTATTTTCTTTTTAAAAAACACAAGTGACCCCAAATTCATTACTTACTATCTGAAAATAGATTTGTTGGCATTTGTTTAAAACTTTTTGTCTTCCTTATAAGATATAGGGACCCGACAATAAGCCAACATCCCCCTAAAACTAGTGCATACATGTCTTGAGTTAGCAGTAAACCAAAAATGAAGATTGCCCCTATTGCTGGAATGACGAGATATTGAATGGTTTCTTTTAATGAATGCTGTCTTTTTCTTATAAAAAAGTAGCTAATGACGGAAAGGTTTACAAAAATAAAGGTAAAAAAAGCACCAAAGTTAATAAAGGCTGTTGCAGTAGTCAGATTAAAAAAAATAGCTGTCAATGCAACTAAGGCGACAAATAAAATATTATATATGGGGGTATGAAATTTAGGTGAAATATATCCAAAAAATTGCTTGGGAAGGATATTCTCTCTTCCCATGGCGTATAAAATTCGAGATGCGCTGGATCCGGAAGCAACGGCTGAAGCAAAACCAGCTAAAATACTAGAAGCAACAAATAGCGATTTTAAGAAGATGCCACCTATTACAAAGATAATTTCTAAGTATGCAGATTGTGGATCTGTAAACGCTTCAACATTTGGATAAACTAAAAGCAAAAAGTAGGTTACTACAATACATATTAGGCCGCCAATTAAAGGAATCAAGAAAATGGCCTTAGGCATGGTTTCTTTCGGATTTTCGGTTTCTTCTGATAAAGCGGTTACCGCATCAAAACCGAGAAAAGTAAAACACAAAATAGGCATTACACCAATTAACGCTGAAAAATTGACATCTGGATCATAAATTGGAAGGATAGAAAAAAGCGTTCCTAATCCTTCACCATTTAGTATATAAATTACTGAAAATATACAAAAGAGAATAGTCACCATAAGTTGAAATAGAAAATTATAGGTATTGAAATTGGCAGCAAATTTAATCCCAAGTATATTAACAGTGGTAATCACAGCTACGAAAAGGATAATCCAGATGAACATTGGAATAGCAGGAAAATAAGCAGATAAAGCGATCCCTAAAATTAGAGAACTAATCATTGGACTTAACATATAATCCAAAAGTACAGTCCAACCAACTAAAAAACCGAGAAAGGGATTCATAGCCTTTTGAGTAAATGTAAATGCTGACCCTGCTGATGGAAAGACTTTCACTAATTTTGCATAGCTATATGCCGTAAATAACATCACAAATAAAGCAATAGCATATCCGGACGTTATCATCCCGGAACTTTGATTGGCTGCAACCCCATAAGTTGCAAAAGCAGTTCCAGGAGCCATAAAAGCCAATCCAAAAAATACAACGTGTCTCAATGTAAGTGACCGTTTAAGCTCTCCTGACCTTACGTTAGTCATTATTTATAATTCCCCCTTCAAAAACCCTTGCACAACTGTCTATTTGTAAAAGAACTTGTCTTTGTTCTCATCCAGCTTAAACGTTACCCCTTTTATAATATTTTCATTTTTCTACTCTCTGCTCTTATATGTCACCAAAAGAATTCTTGTTCTCCTTTCTACCAATCAACAAGTCATATAACTCCGCCCTTCAATTCAATATTTTTTAAACCTCCTTTTAGAAATTCTCCAACTATTAAGGATTCCATATATTCCTTCTCACTAGTTAAAAATGCAATTTCCGTGCCAAGGAGAATAGGTAATAAAAAACATATAATGGCGGCCATTTATCAGAAGATTAGTAATATATTTAAAATAATGAATCTATTTCGAATCAAATGGATTCATATTCGCTTCGAATTAATTTGAACTACAATGGGGGTGGTCAGGCAGGTAAAATATTTAATGAGGATAAGAACTTTCATCACATTTTTAATTAATCAAATACTGAAAATAAGGCTTGTTTTTGGAAAAATGACACAAGTATGAAAAAGTTGGGAGTCTCGGTCAAAAGTAATCGGGATAAATGAAAAATTCATGGGAACATGGGGAAAGTACAATTTTAAAAATGTAATCAGTACGAGTTGAATAATAAATGATTCGATATTGGTTCAGATGTTTTCAACTTTACAACGTAAAATGGGATGATGGAACCGCTTTTTCTTAAACCATCTTGTCGTTAATTTTGCATGCGTTAAGACTTCAGGTTTTAAGGTATGAATCACAGGTAGATTTGGCAGAACGAAGGCTGAAGCATTTACATGAATAGGTATGCAAACGGATATGCACACGTCTAAAAAATAGGAAATGTGAGAATCGTTTTTAGAGAAAGGAACTGGCGAACTTCCGAATGTATGGGTCTATAGTGTCGAACATAATGAGACATTACGAGGTCGTATTCAACGTGGATTAAATAAAGGAGAAGCAATGAAGACCCTGTTTTATTGAAAAACAAGACAATAATGCTGAGAATATAAAATGTCACATATTATAAATGTCGAAAAAAAGGATAGGTAAGCAATGATATATCTGTTTACCTTATCCTTTTTTGTACAATGACCTCATTTACCACTAAGTCAAAATAAAATGTTTGTTGAACTAACGCGCCCGCTTTACGAAGAAGTAATAGGTGGTTGCTGCTGAGACGGAAGAAACTAGTAAAATCAATACTCTTTTTCAATACTTTTTTGCGTTTAATTTTCCATTTAAATAAAATCGATTCCTACATACATCTGTTCACTATTAATCATCCCCACCTGCTCGATTCTAAAATAGTATAAAAGAAGACAGTTTATATAAAGATCGGTGCCGTGGCTTTTTCGAAAGTTTCTATTAAGCTGCATGTAAACGCCTAATCTCAGTTTGTCCGTTTTACGAATCTTTTAAAGTCTGGCCACTTCTATTGTTCTGGTTTATAAGGGACAAGGCAGGTTCGATCTGGGTAATTTTCTGCTGTCCTCGCTATCCAGTTCATTTCCTGAGCGGCTCGACCTGCTAACACAGGATCCTTTGTATGAGAAGCCAGAAAACTATGATTTATAATCCACCAGGCTGGCTTCATACCTGCCCGGTTAAGATCTGTCTCCAGCCGTTCTGCTTCGAGTACTGGAGTCGTTTCTGGAAGTGTAATAATTAATACTGCGGTCTGCTCTCTATCACGTAAGCGCGGCAAAAGTTCTTTTACCTCCGCTGGAAGCTCTCCTGCAGAGCGTAGAACTTCTTGGTGATACGACTCTGCTGCATCGAGCAATAATAAGGTATGCCCGGTTGGTGCTGTATCCAATACGACAAATTCATTTTCAGCACGTGCAGCTGTTTTAGCAAAGGCATGAAACACCGCTATTTCTTCGGTACAAGGAGAATCTAAATCTTCCTTTAAATAGGCTAAACTATCTTCATCAAGATCTTCACTTACCCGTGCCAAAACATTTTGTTTATACGTATTTGTTTCTGTTTCTGGATCAATACTGCTTACCGTCATAGCATGGGGAAGGTTTTTTCCATGAAGCGAATGATTCAAGTGATTAGCTGGATCTGTCGTTGTTAAATGAACAGAATGACCGTTTTCTGCAAGAGTTAATGCAATTTCTGCAGCTGTGGCAGTTTTCCCGACACCGCCTTTTCCCATCGTCAAGATAAGACGAGAATCATGATTTATGATGTCATTGATTACATTAGTTAACCCCGGCAGATCTGGCGCTGTGACAGAAGCATCAATGGTTTGTTGTATTTTAGGTATTTCCTTTTGTAATAGGGAGCGCAGTCCTTCCACTCCTTCGATATTTTCAGGGAATAGCGGTATATGATAGTGCTGCAATGGCTCTAATGATTTCGGTAATTCTTTTAAAGCTTGCTGCTGGCGGCGTATATACTCTGCAGCAATTTTATCTGGACTGTCTGTAAACGGGTGAAAGCCGTTTAAAAGCAGAAATTGATTGGCAATTCCAAGCTCATTCAATTCTGCACTGGCACGGCCTGCTTCTGTTAACGAAGACTGTTCAGGCCGGGCAACGAGAAATAGAGACGTTTTCTCTGGATCTGCAAGAGTTTTGACCGTTTGATTATACAAATTTTCTTTTTCCTGCAAGCCAGCCATCGGACCAAGGCAAGAAGCCCCGTGTGTGCTGTTATCAAGAAAGTCGCTCCACGCTGTCGGGAGCTGCAGCAATCGTAAAGTGTGACCGGTAGGAGCTGTATCAAAAATGATATGATCAAAAGCGTCATTCGTTTCAGAAGAAGCAAGTACACTTGTAAACTCGTCAAATGCAGCAATTTCTACTGTACAAGCTCCTGACAGCTGTTCTTCCATACTTTGAATAGCTGGTTTGGGCAGTTTACCGCGATACGGACCGACCATTTTTTCCCGATATGCTCGTGCAGCTTCTTCTGGGTCAATATTAATTGCAAATAAACCGTTTATCCCGGAAACAGCAGTCTGTTTGTTAGAAAGCTCCATGTCAAAGACATCCTGAAGGTTAGAAGCAGGGTCTGTACTAACAATGAGAACATTCTTTCCTTCATCAGCAAGTGCAACAGCGGAAGCAGCTGCGGTTGACGTTTTACCGGCGCCGCCTTTTCCAGTGAAAAATAAGTGCTTTGTTTGAGGCAGATGTTTTCGTTCAAAACGCATCTAGTATGGCTCCTTTAGTTAATAGAAATGTCGACTTTTGATGGTTTGCTTCCTTTTTGTAATGTTTCTTTAGAAATCCCCAGCCATTCGCTTAATTCCGTTCTTGAAGGGTATTCTCCTGATTTTACAACTTTCCCGTCTAACATAGTAACCGGAAGAATATCGGTTCCTTTTTCTCCCATTAACTTAGCAATTTCTTGCTTTTGCACAAAAGGGTCCGGTTCTTGAGCAAGATTGTAACGGTGTATATTAATTCCTTTATTTTTTAAAATGTGTAAGTCAGAAGCAATCCGGGTTAATGCAGGGTCAACATCCGGACCGCAAACGCCTGTAGGACAGCAAAGGGCTGGATCGAAAATCTCTAATTTCATTTCCATACTTCCTTTCATCGTACTTTAGTCAAGTTAACTTTGTTAAAGGAACAAAGTATAAGCAAAACTACGTCTTCCGCCATTGGACTTGGCGGTAAGCCAAGTTTTTCTAAAAAATATTTACTTATTGACATATAAACATTTGCTTATATTATAATAAGTCATAGGAAAATATATTTCAAGGTGGAATAAAGAAGGGGGGGGTTCCTATGAAAACGATGGCCGAGGTACCAATTGAAAAAGTAGCTCCTATATTAAAGCTGCTTGGAGATAAAACGAGACTGACAATGATTGCGCTTTTGGCGGAAGGAGAATGCTGTGTATGCGAATTTACTGAAATTTTTAATATGAGCCAGCCGTCCATCAGCCAGCACTTACGAAAACTTCGTGACGCAGGAGTAGTGCATGAAGAAAGAAGAGGGCAGTGGGTCTTTTATTCTTTAAACAAGGAAAATGACCTTTATCCGTTGGTTGAAAGCTTGATCAGCCAGCTGCCGCCGCAAAAAGAAAGGCTGGAGGATTTAGAAAGAAGCGGGAACCGTATTGTTTGGTGCGGCACTCGCAGATAATATTTGTGGAGAGAAATCATCATAAGGGAGATAGAGACAGATGACAGATGTAACGATAGCTGTGTTAATTTTTTTGGTAACACTTGTGTTCGTCATCTGGCAGCCGAGGGGACTTTCCATCGGCTGGTCTGCTTCCATAGGGGCAGTAGTGGCTCTCTTAGCTGGGGTAGTCACTTTTTCAGATGTCGGAGATGTTACCAATATTGTTTGGAATGCAACATTAACTTTTATTGCAGTAATCATTATTTCATTAATACTTGATGAAATTGGATTTTTTGAATGGGCTGCTTTACATATGGCCCGAATCGCTAACGGCAGCGGAGTGAAAATGTTTATTTATGTCGCCGTACTAGGTGCGGTTGTAGCAGCTTTGTTTGCAAATGACGGTGCTGCTCTTATTTTAACGCCAATCGTACTTGCAATGGTGCGGGCGTTAAATTTTAAAGAAGCAATGGTTCTTCCATTTGTAATGGCAAGTGGATTTATTGCTGATACGACAAGCCTTCCATTTATTGTAAGCAACCTTGTCAATATCGTTTCTGCTGATTATTTTGGCATCGGGTTTGTAGAATATGCGTCACGAATGATTGTGCCTAATCTGTTTGCCTTAATAGCTAGCATTATCGTGCTGTATATCTATTTTCGAAAAGATATCCCATCTTCTTATAAAATGGAGGATTTAAAAAAGCCGGCAGAAGCAATTCAAGATCTAAAGATGTTTCGTTTATCTTGGCTTGTGCTCAGTTTGCTTTTAATCGGCTATTTTGTTAGTGAATTTATTCCTTGGCAGAACCCGGTGACTGGTGAAGCAGAAGCATTTCCCGTTTCTTTTATAGCTGGAGTAATAGCGATTTTCTTTGTACTCATGGCGCGGAAAAGCCCGGCTGTGGAGACATCAGCAGTTATGAAGGGTGCTCCATGGGAAATTGTTGTATTTTCGATTGGTATGTACGTTGTCGTTTATGGTCTTCGTAACGCAGGATTAACGGATGTGCTTGCGTCCGGTCTGGAGCTTGCCGCAGATCAGGGATTATTTTCAGCCACGGTCGTAACAGGCTTTATCGCAGCGTTTTTATCTTCCATCATGAACAATATGCCGACTGTTATGATCAATGCTTTGGCAATTGCTGATACAGACACGGTTGGAAACCTTCGTGAAGCGATGATTTACGCGAATGTGATCGGCTCTGATCTCGGTCCGAAAATTACGCCGATTGGATCGCTTGCTACCTTGCTTTGGCTGCACGTTCTCTCGACAAAAGGAGTAAAAATCAGCTGGGGTTATTATTTTAAAGTCGGAATTGTCATTACGATACCAACCTTGTTTATAACATTGGCCGGATTATACATTTGGCTTTTAATTATTGGATAATAAAGGAGAGAATGAACAATGAGTGATAAAAAAATAATGTATTTTCTGTGTACCGGAAATTCTTGCCGCAGTCAGATGGCAGAAGGATTTGGAAAAAAGTATTTAGAAGGCTGGGAAGTATACTCCGCCGGTATTAAAGCGCATGGCGTCAATCCTAAAGCGGTAAAAGCAATGAAAGAAGTGGAAATTGATATTTCTGATCATACTTCAGACACGATCGATCCAGAGCTATTAAACAAAGCAGATATGGTAGTAACTCTTTGCGGTCATGCTAATGATGTATGTCCAACCACACCTCCTCATGTAAAAAGAGAGCATTGGGGGTTTGACGATCCTGCACAAGCGATAGGTTCAGAAGAAGAAAAATGGGCCGTTTTCCAACGTGTCCGTGATGAAATAGGAGAGCGTATTAAAACGTTTGCTGAAACTCAATGAACATGTTTGATAACTGTTGATCGCTAAGAGCGGTCAACTTTTTTCACTTTAAGAAAGTTTAATTTCCTTAAAGGATTAAAGTATAAGAAAAACTAAGGCTTTGTGCCAAGTCATTATTGGCGAAAGCCTTAGTTTTTCTAAGATTTAAAATACATACATGTAATTCAGCATGTATATTAGTGAAATCCGTTAACTAAGACACTAAGAATAACCCTCGGCATATACTCTTTTAAAAGTACCTTCCAGATGAGCAATTCTTTATTTTTGTCATAGTTCTTTCCCTTTCCATCATATACTTTCGCAAGGGAATGAAACAAGCTATACAATACATCCATGTACGAGAAAAGGGGGAAGAACAGGGATGGACAAGAATATAAATAAAGTTCGCCGGCAAATTGAAAACAAAAGAAAAAAACGTGAATGGATGAGAGAAAGAGATCAGTCTTCATCATATGAATTCTATCCTCATCATAGTGATGCACCTTATCATGAACCAGAATTTTATAAATGGAGTGATCAAGAAAAAGAGATGGACAGGCAGGATAGACGCGGGGGAGCCTGGGTGCTGCAAAGTTTAATTGCAGCTACTCTGTTTTTATTGATAGGGATACTATTTCAATCCTCGCATCCTGCCTTTGAAGGGGCTAGACAATACATTACTACTTCTTTTGAAGAAGAATTTCCGTTTGCAGCCGCTACAGCGTGGTATGAAGAAAGATTTGGAAGTCCGCTCGCCTTTCTTCCTTTTCAAGATAATTTAGAGAACACCCCTCAGCAGCCAGTCAGTGAATCAACGGACTCTTTTGCCGTCCCAGTATCAGGAACAGTGGCAGAAAGCTTTTCTGAAAATGGAAAAGGGATCGTTCTTGAAACGGGTCAAGATGAAAGCATAGAAGCTATAAAAGGTGGAGTGGTCGTTCATACCGGTCCTCATGAAGATTGGGATCTTGCTGTGGCTGTACAGCATTACGAAGGCGGAGAATCCTGGTATGGGATGATGGATAATGTGGAGGTGAAGCTTTATGATCATGTTTCCACAGGGACCGTGCTAGGTACTGTAAACACTGAAGAAGGAAGCGGGCGCTTTTCTTTAGCCATTAAAGAGAATAATGAATACATTGATCCGGTGGACGTGATCGCTATTGATTAACCAATTTAAATTGATCCGTTTTCATCCGTTATTCTGGCTAGTGGCTGCAACAGCAGTCTTTACTGGTTTCTTTTATGAACTTTTGCTTTTATTTCTTATTGTTTTTCTGCATGAATTAGGCCACGCGGCAGTCGCTCTTCATTACAATTGGAGAATTAAAAAAATTGAATTACTGCCTTTTGGAGGAGTGATGGAAACAGCAGAACATGGAAATCGTCCCGTTCGAGAAGAAGCAATGGTTGCTGCTGCAGGTCCGATCGTACATCTTCCTCTTATTGCTATATCTTTTCTGCTGCTAAAAACGCCTTATTGGCATGAGGCCGACCACGCTCTTTTTCTTCATTATAATCTTACACTCTTCTGTTTTAATCTGCTGCCGGTGTGGCCCCTTGATGGCGGGAAACTTTTGTTTTGCTGGTTTACCTCGCGTTTTCCATATTATCAAGCACAAAAACGGATGTGGAAAACATCATGTTTGCTGTTATGCAGTATTGCAGCTCTTTTCTTATGGTCCTTTCCTTTGCACCTTCAAGCGTGGGTGCTTCTGATTTTTTTTATCACCGTTCATTATACGGAATGGAAACAGCAGCCTTATAGTTTTTTTCGATTTTTACTAGAGCGTACCAATGAAAATAGTGGCTATTCTTCAGTCATCGAAAAAATATCCTGGCACGAGCGGCCCATGGATGCAGCGAAAACAATATGCAAAAAAGAAAAATGTCAATTTTATATTTTAGAAAATGGACAAACATTGCCGGAATCGTATATCCTTGAAGCAATCACGATGAAAAGGATGGGCATGGTCAAAATAAGAGACCTGCTATTAGAGGATGAAAGAAAACCTTTTGTTAAATGAAAAAATAGAACATACTGTAATATAATGTACGTTCTGCTAAGATGCGTACAAGGCATGGGATGTTTAAAATGAGGTGCAGCAATGTTTGAGCTTATATTCAATACCGCGACCACGGAAAGGCGGGCTGCGGTGAAAAAGAACGGAAAAGTTATCGAACTATTTATGGAAAGATCTGCGGATGAACGAATTGCAGGAAGCATTTATAAAGGAAGAGTAAAAGATGTACTGCCTGGCATGGAAGCAGCATTTGTAGATATTGGCCGCGAGAAAAACGGCTTTTTGCATAGAAATGAGCTAGTCGGTTACAAACAGTTAAAAGAACCAGAAACAGAAAAAGAAAAGCGCAGTATTTCTGAATTTATTACACAAGGTCAGGAAATCATCGTCCAAGTCACGAAAGAAGAATTCGGCGGCAAAGGAGCACGTTTAACAGAAAATGTATCGCTCCCCGGCAAGTACACAGTGTTTATGCCAGAAGGCGGATACATCGGTGTTTCTAAGCGAATGTCTTCAGAGGATATAAGAGAACATTGGAGGAGCCAGGTAGGTTCTATGCTAGAAGACAGAGAAGGTATTGTTGTTCGTACAAGCTGTGAAAATCGTTCGGAAAAAATAGTAGAGCAAGATATACTCTGCCTTAGAGAAGACTGGCATACTGTACTGCGAACCGCCGAGACAAAGCGAGCGCCCGCTGTTATTTATCAAGATGGAGGAATTTTAGAAAGGCTTTTGCGAGATTATTCTTTTGAAAATATTGACAGGATTGTGGTGGATCATTTTCCGGATGTTCGTTATATAAAGCGGCTATCACGTTTTGAAGAAGAGGACGTAAAAAAGGTTTTTCATTATAAGGGAAAAGAGAATATTTTTTCTGCCGAGGGCATAGAAAAAGAGCTTGACAAAGCCCTCAAGCCAAAAGTTTGGCTGAAAAGCGGAGGTTTTTTAATGATTGAAAAAACCGAAGCACTGACCGTTATTGATGTGAACACGGGACGTTTTACAGGAAAATCTGACCTGGAAGAGACAATACGAAAAACAAATACAGAAGCGGCTTATGAGATTGCAAGCCAATTGAGGCTTAGAGACATATCAGGAATTATAGTTATTGATTTTATCGATATGAAACGAAGGGAAAACAAACAGAAAGTAGTCTCTGTCTTAAAACAGGCCCTTGCAGAAGATCGCACGAAAATAAATGTTGGGGATATGAGTTCGTTTGGGCTCGTCGAGATGACCCGGAAAAAAGTAAGGCGCAGCTTAGCTGATTCACAGTTTTCTAATTGTGAAGTCTGTATGGGGAGCGGACGTCTTCTTTCTGAAGAAGCTATGGCTTACCGGGTTGAACGCATCATTCATGAACATAGAGAACTGGAGGCAGAAGCTATGGTGCTTGAGCTGCCGGTTCGTGTGTTTGACTGGCTGAACGAACAAGGCAAAGCTCTTTTAAAAATGTGGGAAGAGCGTTATCCGTTTGTTTTATATTTTCTTACACATTCCGATAAGGACGGCATTCATATTCGGTTTACCGGTACGGCAGAAGAGGCAGAAAAGCGCTCTAAACCATAAGAGAATGAAACAATGCCGGGGCGGAACCTCTGTTGACACTAGGGTGGCCGTATGATATGATTTTGTCTGTTAGTTGTTTGGCTCGCACCCAAACTACAACCGCTCAAATGCAGGTTTAAGACCGTCTAGGCACCTGTATTGGCGAGTCTTAGTCATAGGAGGTGCATATTACATGTACGCAATCATTGAAACTGGTGGAAAGCAAGTAAAAGTAGAAGAAGGCCAGGAGATCTATGTAGAAAAACTGGACGCTTCTGCAGGCGATGCTGTTACTTTTGATAATGTTGTATTCGTTGGCGGAGATGACGTGAAAGTCGGGTCCCCATACGTGGACGGCGCTAAGGTCACTGCCAAAGTAGATAAGCATGGACGTCAAAAGAAAATTACGGTATGGAAGTTCAAGAGAAGAAAGAACTATCGTCGTAAAATCGGCCATCGTCAGCCATACACCAAAGTTGTTATCGATAAAATCGAAGCATAAGGCCTGCGCGCTATGATTGAAGTCAGCGTAGACCGAAGCAGTAATGGAGAGGTCACTGCTTTTTCGATGTCCGGACACGCTGATGCTGGTCCGTACGGTTATGACTTAGTCTGTGCCGGGGCATCTGCGGTATCTTTTGGTTCTGTCAATGCCATTGCTGCTCTTTGTGATGTAGAACTTGACGTGGATATGAAAAATGATGGAGGATATCTTCGCTGCGCCGTGCCCGAAGACGTGAAGGGGCGCGTCAGGGAAGAAGTTCAGCTGCTGTTAGAAGGCATGCTGGTTTCTCTTGAAACGATCGCCGAGGAATACGGTGAGCATATAAAAATTTCAAATGTATAGGAGGTGAGTCAGATGTTGAAATTGAACCTTCAATTTTTCGCTCAGAAAAAAGGGGTTGGTAGTACAAAGAACGGCCGTGACTCCATTTCTAAGCGCCTTGGTGCGAAGCGCGGAGATGGCCAGTTCGTAACAGGCGGCTCTATTCTTGTACGCCAGCGCGGAACTCGCGTATATCCTGGAGAAAACGTAGGAAAAGGCGGAGACGACACTCTCTTCTCTAAAGTAGACGGAGTAGTGAAGTTCGAACGTCTTGGTAAAAAGCGCAAGCAAGTAAGCGTATATCCAAAAGAAGCATAAGAAGAAAACGTCCCATTGCGATGGGGCGTTTTTTACTTTAGCAAAGTTTAACTTTGCTAAAGAGAATGTTAAAAAAGAGAAAAATGTCGCGAATTAGAAGATAGGAAGAGTACTAGAGTGAAAATACAAAAATTTAAGAAAAGAAAGGAGAACGAAAAACCTGTGAAGAATAATGATATAGTACAGGCTCTGCAATAAAATACAGATTGTCAATAATGACTCTTTTTGTACTTTAGGAAAGTTTAACTTTGTTAAAGGATCAAAGTATAAGCAATAGTACGACTTTCAACGTACAGGACGTACTAATGCCGCCGTTGCCACAGAACGTGGCGTTTTTAGGTGGTTTCCTTTACATGGCGGTAAGCTAAGTTTTTCTGACATTGGGTATGTGTGCTGCAAACATAGCTATTTTACTTTTTTCTTCGGTTATAGAAACGGTGAAGGACCAAAGCAAGTAGAAAAGACATGTAGAACACTTGCTTGAAGACCTTCAAAAAGAAATAAACCCATCAAAAGGGAGAAACCTATGCTGAAAACGACATTTTGTGTTAAAAAGCTGTCCCATTTATCGCGACAAGAATTTAATCAATACTGGCATGAAACACATGCTCCACTTGTACATAAACACGCTTTAGCCCTTAGAATAAAAAAATATACTCAAATTCCTGTACTTGAAGATTCGCCCCGAGGTGCTGTTTCCGTATCATTTGATGGAGTGGCTGAATTGTGGTGGGAAAGTTTAGAAGACCTTAAAGAGAGCCGCCGCGGTTCTGAAGGAAAAAAAGCAGCAAAAGAATTGCTCGAGGAAGAAAGACGTTTTATCTATCTTTCAAATTCTTCGTTGTGGTATGGAGAAGAACATGAAAAATTTTCTTATCTTGATTCTTAAAAGGGGGAAAATTTTTGCGAAAATAATATGTAAACATTGAGTAAAACAGTTATTTTTTTAAAAAGAGGGGAGAAATTCAAAATGGCACCAGTAAAAGAAGGCGCTTTATTATGGGAGCCGCCAGCATCTTTGAAAAAACAATCCAACATGCAGTACTATATGAATTGGCTGTATAAAGAAAAAGCTCTAGATTTTAAAAGTTACGAAGAATTACTGGATTGGTCTGTAACAGATATCGAACGTTTTTGGGAATCATTATGGGAATTTTTTGACATTAAAGCTTCTGCTTCATACACCCGTGTACTAGATGAGCGGAAAATGCCAGGGAGTAAATGGTTTGAGGGAGCGAAATTAAATTATACGGAACAAGTTTTTCGTCATTTTACTCCCAATGACAGCGCTATCATTTCGCAATCAGAAGTCAGACCGCTCGATCATATGACGTGGCAAGAGTTATACGATAAAACCGCTTCTTTTGCTTCCGGGCTAAAATCCGCTGGTGTGAAATCTGGCGACAGGGTAGTTGCTTATATGCCAAATATAACAGAAACGGTTGTTGCGTTTTTAGCCTGTGCAAGCATTGGTGCGGTATGGTCTAGTTGTTCCCCGGATTTTGGGAGTCCGACGGTTATTGATCGGTTTAAGCAAATTGAACCTAAAGTGTTGATTACGGTTGATGGGTATCGGTACGGCGGAAAAGATTTTGACCGCATGTCTACTGTAAAAGAAATACAGAATGGTATCCCAGCCTTAGAAAAAACGATTTTACTGCCTTACTTACAAGAAAATCCGGATGCTGATACATTACATGAAGCAGTACTGTGGAAGCAGTTTATGGCAGAACATAAAAATGCCTCACTTACTTATGAAGCTGTACCGTTTGACCATCCGTTGTGGGTTCTATATTCTTCAGGCACGACCGGCCTTCCTAAAGCAATTGTTCAGGGCCAGGGCGGGATCATCATTGAACATCTAAAACAATTAGTACTTCATATGGACCTTCATAAAGGGGATCGTTTTTTCTGGTTTACTACGACAGGCTGGATGATGTGGAACTTATTAGTGGGCGGTCTTTTGAACCAATCGACGATCCTGCTGTATGATGGTAATCCAGGATATCCAAGTTTAGATACGGTATGGAAATTTGCAGAGGACACAGAGATGAAAGTATTAGGCACAAGTGCAAGTTTTTTACTTGCTTGCAGAAAAAATGGTCTGAAGCCAAAAGAACAATTTAACTTAGATAAATTAATGAGTATCGGTTCTACAGGTTCACCTCTCCCTCCTGAAGGCTTTCAGTGGGTTTATGAAAATGTGAAATCAGATTTATGGCTTTTTTCTATAAGCGGGGGGACCGATGTTTGTTCAGCATTTGTAACGGGTTCGCCTTTTCACCCAGTTCATGCTGGGAATATTCAATGCCGTGCATTAGGTTCAAAAGTGGAAGCTTATGATGAAAAAGGAACCCCGATAACAGATGAAGTTGGAGAACTCGTTATTAGCGAACCAATGCCTTCTATGCCTTTGTATTTTTGGAACGATGAAGGAAATGAAAGGTATTTGGACAGTTATTTTTCTACGTATACCGGTGTATGGAGGCACGGGGATTGGATTAAAATAAATCAAGACGGAAGCTGCCAGATTTACGGACGGTCTGATTCGACCATCAACCGGGGCGGCATTAGAATGGGAACAAGTGAAATATACAGTGCGGTCGAAAGCATCAAAGGGGTGACAGACAGCCTTATTGTAGATGTAAGTAACCACAACGGCAAGGATTTTATGCCGCTTTTTGTCGTCTTAGAAAAAGGAATAAACCTTGATGACACACTTAAAAATAAAATAAATAAACAAATTAAAGAGACTTGTTCTCCAAGACACATTCCAAACGACATTTATGAAATTCAAGAAGTTCCAAGAACATTGAATGGAAAAAAACTTGAAGTTCCAATTAAAAAAATATTAATGGATGTTCCTTTTGAAAAAGCAGTAAACATTGATTCTGTCGGTAATAAGAAAGCGCTGGACTATTTTATCGATCTCGCAAAAAATATTAATTAATAACGAAAAATACAAATCCCTCCTTTAAACGGTTTCTAATGTTAGGGGGGATTTAAAAAGAAGCGGTCATTTGTTTCAATGGATATGTATAAATATGTTTATTCAGAAAATCCAGGAGGTTATGGAATGAAAGTAACGGTGGTAGGGTACTGGCATGCATTTCCACAAAAAGGAGAAGCAGCTTCCGGCTACTTAGTGGAACATAACAATTATCGTGTACTGATTGACTGTGGAAGCGGGGTTGTTTCCCAGCTTCAACATTATTGCAACCTAGATGAACTAGATGCTGTAGTTATTTCTCATTATCATAATGATCATATAGGAGATATTGGCGCCTTGCATTATTTTCGTTTACTGCAGCCTTACATATCGAACAAAGGTGTAAAGCCTTTTGGCATATATGGACATCAGGAAGATGCAGAAGGTTTTAAAAAACTTTCTTTTAAAGATGTTGTTAATGCTAATGCTTATACCCCAAATGACCAACTCGAATTGGGGCCCTTTATATTCTCTTTTTATAAAACGACTCATCCAGCTGCTTGTTATGCGATGAAAATTGAAGCTGGCGGATCAACACTTTTTTATACAGCTGATACCGGTTATATGCCGGAATTGGCAGAAGCAGCTAAAGGGTCTCAATTAATGATAGCAGAATGCAGTTTGTATAAAGGACAAGACGGGGCGCCGGCTGGGCATATGAACAGTGTCGAAGCTGGAGGGTTGGCGAGATTAGCGGAAGTACCTGCTCTTCTTTTAACACACCTTCCTCATTTTGGGGATCACAGCAGACTGGTTAAAGAAGCCCAGGCAGAGTGTCCAGGAATATCAGTAGAAACTGCAAAGTCAGGCTGGACGATAACACTTTAATAAACTAGAAATTTTATAAAGTAAGTATTATTAAAACTATAATGTTACTATAAAAGTCTCGGCGGTTAGGCGAGCTTTCTATTAATTAAACCACTTCAATAGGTCATATGCTCTCCTGTAGAAAGACTGATTAAACATTAGAATCGTCTTCCTGCAGGGGGGCATTTTAATGTCTAAAATGGTCACGACAGAAACAGAATGAAAAAAACAGAACCGTTTGAGTGAAGTTCCGTATGTATTTACCTTTTTCTAACATATGTTATTAAATTGATAAATTTTCCATGTAAACTTAATAAAAATCAAAATATATTTACATAATCTTTACACAAGCACCATGTCTCCTTAATAAAACTCTTTTATACTAGCAATTGTGAGTGGGGGGGAATCATCCTCCATATAAATCTACTAACCTAAAGAGAAAGAGGAGGAAGTGCTTGTGAGCATGAAAAAGGTTTTAATGCTAATAGCATTAGCTGCATTGATGGTAGTCATGGCAGCGTGTGGCGGTGGAGAAGAAGACGCTAATGGGGGTTCAGAAGACACAAACAACGAAAATACAAATGAGGAAGAAGCTGCTGATGGTGAATCTGGCTCTGAGGAAGAAGCTGCTGATGGTGAATCTGGCTCTGAGGAAGAAGCTGCTGATGGTGAATCTGGCTCTATTACTGTTTCAGGTTCAAGTGCTATGCAGCCGCTTGTAGCAGCATCAGCTGAACAATATATGGCTGAAAATCCTGATGCAAGCATCCAGGTACAAGCAGGTGGAAGCGGGACAGGCCTAAGTCAGATAGGAGAAGGCTCTGTAGATATCGGAAACTCAGATGTGTTTGCAGAAGAAAAAGACGGCATTCCTGCTGAGGACTTAGTGGATCATCAAATAGCAGTTGTCGGAATGACGGCAGCGATCAACCCGGAAGCCGGGGTAGAAGACCTTACAATGGACGAGCTTAAAGATGTATTTACCGGTGAGATCACCAACTGGTCTGAACTAGGCGGAGAAGATGTAGACATCACATTGGTAAATCGCCCGGATTCTTCCGGAACTCGTGCGACATTCGTAAAATATGGCCTTGATGGAGAAGAGCCGGCAGAAGGTATTACTGAAGATTCTTCTAACACAGTAAAGAAAATTGTTTCAGAAACAGAAGGCGCAATTGGATATCTAGCTTTCTCTTACTTTGAAGATGATGAGTCTGTGACTCCTGTGAAATTAGACGGCGTCGAGCCAACAGACGAAAATGTACAAAGTGGTGACTTCCCAATTTGGGCTTACCAGCATTCTTATACAAATGGTGAACCGGAAGGTCTTACTGAGGACTTTATCGATTATATGTTGAGTGACCAAGTGCAAGAAGAATTAGTACCTGAAATGGGTTATATTTCCTCCACCAACATGCAAGTAGAGCGTAATGTTGAAGGGGAAATCAGTGAAATCGAAGAATAATCGTACATGGGAACAGTTAAAAACGAGGAGGGTGAACCTGAAATAAAGGTTTACCCTGTTCCTTTGTATTTTCAAGGGGGATATTAACATGGAATGGATTGAAAGGGAGCAAGCAGCAAAAGACCGTTTAGTAATTAACAAAAAATCATCCTCAGTGAAAAAAGAACGCCGAGGAAAAGCAGTCATCTTAGGAACAGCTTTGTTAATTATTTTAGCGACAATTGCAATAACGTTGTTTTTAGTAAGTAAAGGATTGCAATCCTTTGTAGTAAATGGTGTAAGTCCTATTGAGTTTATAAGCAGTACGGAGTGGAGTCCTAGCAATGAAAAGTTTGGCGCCCTGCCTTTTATTTTTGGTTCGTTTGCAGTAACAGTTCTATCGGCTTTGATTGCTGCACCGCTTGGGATTGGTGCAGCCATCTTTATGACAGAAATTGCTCCTTCCTGGGGTCAGAGAATCCTGCAGCCAGTAGTGGAGCTACTTGTTGGAATTCCATCCGTGGTTTATGGGTTCATCGGGCTGACAGTGGTTGTTCCTTTTATTAGAGAAAATGTAGGAGGACAAGGATTTGGCCTGCTTGCCGGCACGGTTGTCCTTTCCATTATGATTTTGCCTACAATCACCAGTATCTCAACGGATGCGATGCGTTCCCTGCCTGGTGGGTTAAGAGAATCTTCTTATGCAGTAGGGGCTACGCGTTGGCAGACGATCTATCGTGTACTTGTTCCAGCAGCATCACCAGTTCTTTTGACAGCAGTTGTGCTTGGAATGGCAAGAGCATTTGGTGAGGCACTGGCCGTTCAAATGGTAATAGGAAACTCGAGAGATATTGCTTCTTCTTTAGTAGAATCAACAGGAACACTAACTACAATCATAACACTAAATATTGGACACACTACCTTTGGCAGCTTGGATAATAATGTATTATGGTCTCTTGGCTTGATATTACTCATCATGTCTTATGTGTTTATTATCATCATTCGCTATTTGTCGAGCAGGAGGAAAATATAATGAATGCAAAAATGACAGATAAACTAGCAACCGCAGTATTTGTTTCAATGGCAGCTATCATAGTGACGGTGTTAGCTGGACTACTCGGATATATTGTATTTCATGGGTTTCCAAAACTCACATTTGACTTTTTGACCTCTCCTCCAAGTTCCTTTCAAGCAGGTGGCGGAGTAGGACCGCAGTTATTTAATTCATTTTATATCTTATTTCTTACAATGCTCTTTACTGTGCCACTTGGGCTTGGCGGCGGAATTTATATGGCGGAGTATGCTAAGCCAGGAAGGGTAACAGAATTTATAAGAAGCTGTATTGAAGTGCTGGCTTCTCTTCCTTCTATCGTAATTGGTATGTTTGGTTTACTTGCGTTTGTAAATCTTACAGGTTGGGGATATACAATTATAGGCGGGGCTTTTGCTCTAACTGTCTTTAATCTGCCTGTGATGGTACGTGTTTGTGAAGATGCGATTCGGTCTGTGCCAAAAGAACAAAAAGAAGCAAGTCTTGCTTTAGGGATTACCCACATTGAAACGATTCGAACAGTTCTTTTGCCAGCCTCCTTTCCAGCTATATTGACCGGAGCTATTTTGGCATCTGGCCGAGTGTTTGGAGAAGCAGCTGCACTTTTATATACAGCAGGACTTACGACTCCAAGATTGGATTGGGGCACCTGGAATCCATTTTCAGAGAGCTCGCCTTTAAACATTTTTAGGCCGGCCGAAACCTTAGCAGTTCACATTTGGAAAGTAAACACGCAGGGGCTGATTCCTGATATTAGAGAAGTGGCGGATGGGGCTTCTGCCGTTCTTGTCCTGTCTGTATTGCTTTTTAATCTAATTGCACGTATAGCAGGCTCTTATATTTATAAGAAAATGACAGCTCAAAAATAGTTTTCAGGAGGTCTTTAAATGACAACCGTTCTACAAGAAAAGGGGATAGAGAAAAAAGCAGCGGTTCAAGCGCCAGTAACTGAAAAAACAGGACAGCAGCCGGTAACTAAACCGACTATACTCGATATTCATGATTTAAACATTTACTATGCAGACAATCACGCTGTTCAGCACGTTAGTTTTGAGATTCCAGAGCAGTCTGTAACCGCGCTTATCGGTCCATCCGGCTGTGGTAAGTCGACGTTTTTAAGAAGTGTAAACCGCATGAATGACCTTATTCCGATCAGCAGAACCAAAGGGGAAATGTATTACGAGGGAGTTAATCTGGTTGCCGATAATATTGATGTAACCGCTCTTCGTAATGAAATTGGCATGGTTTTTCAAAAACCGAACCCATTTCCAAAGTCTATCTATGAAAACATTACTCATGCTTTAAAATTACATGGCATTAAGAAAAAAAGCCTTCTAAATCAAAAAGTTGAAGAAAGTCTAAAGAAAGCAGCATTATGGGATGAAGTAAAAGACCGGCTCCATACGTCTGCTTTGTCATTATCCGGCGGCCAGCAGCAGCGTCTTTGTATCGCAAGAACGCTAGCTATGGATCCAAATGTTCTTTTACTGGACGAGCCGGCTTCGGCTCTTGATCCTATTTCTACTGCAAAAATAGAAGAATTAATCAATGAACTAAAAGAAAACCATACCATTGTAATCGTAACTCATAATATGCAGCAAGCCGCACGAGTTTCTGATAAAACAGCGTTTTTTCTTAACGGCCGTTTGGTTGAATATGACCATACTGATGAATTATTTACGAATCCTGCTAAAAAAGAAACGGAAGATTATATTTCTGGCCGTTTCGGTTAAAGGAAGGTGTATAGTGATGAGTCAAACAACTGCAGTACCAGCAGCCTATTCAGTAAAAGATTTAAACCTTTGGTATGGAGAACACCACGCCTTATCTAACATTCATATGGATATTCTAGAAAAAGAGGTCACTGCTATTATAGGACCTTCTGGCTGCGGAAAATCAACTTTTATTAAAACCTTGAATCTAATGATAAATATGGTGCCGTCGGTAAAAATGACAGGAGAAATAAGTTATGAACAAGAAAATCTTATAAAAGATAAACCGGATTTAATCGAACTTCGAAAAAAGGTAGGTATGGTTTTCCAAAAGCCTAACCCTTTTCCAAAAACGATATTCGAAAATGTAGCATATGGCCCGAGAATTCATGGTATTCGGAAAAAATCAAAACTAAATGAAATCGTAGAACGCAGCTTAAAAGATGCGTTTTTGTGGGACGAAGTAAAAGACAGACTAGATATGAATGCGATGGGACTTTCTGGTGGACAGCAACAACGATTATGTATAGCGAGAACTCTTGCAACAGAACCAAAAGTTGTGTTAATGGATGAACCAACTTCTGCCCTTGATCCCATTTCTACAGTGAAAGTAGAGGAATTAATTGAAAAATTAAAAGAAAAATATACGATCGTAATTGTTACTCATAATATGCAGCAAGCCGCACGAATTTCTGATAAAACAGCGTTTTTCTTAATGGGAGAATTAATTGAAATGGATAATACAGATATGATTTTTTCGCAGCCGAATGATCATCGTACCGAAGAATATATTACCGGACGCTTTGGGTAGTTTATTAGATTTAAGGAAGGGCTGATTCTCAATGTCTTTTACGCGTGGTTCATTCGACAAAGAGTTAGTAAACTTAAAAGTGACTCTAGAACAAATGGGTCAAGATACGATTTCTTATTTTGAAGAAGTTTTGACTGCCTTTTTTGAACAGGATGCTGAAACGGCAAGAGCACTTATGCAAAAAGATGAAGCTATTAATAAACAGGAAGATATTATTCAAGAAAGAGCTATAATGTTGATCGCACGTCAGCAGCCTGTTGCCTCAGATTTAAGAAAAATCATATGTGCTTTGAAAATTGCAAATGATATTGAGCGGATAGCTGATTTTGCAGTCAACGTATGTAAATCAACGATTAGACTGGAAAAAGGAGGTAACTTAGATTTTAAAACGATAAACAAAATGGCTGAGCTTTCTTTGAAGATGTTTGCTGAAACATTGAATGCGTACATGGAAGAAGACGCGGCAAAAGCTAAAGTTTCAGCTGAGACGGATGATGAAATAGATAAACTTCACAGTACAACACTTGAAAAATTAATGAGAGAAACCAGTCAATTTCCTAATTCTATTAATCAATTAATTCAAATAGCTTATGTAAGTCGCTACATGGAAAGGGTAGCAGATCATGTCACGAATATCGCCGAACAAGTAATCTATCTTGTTAAAGGTGAACGTTTTACATTGAATAATTAAGTCCAGGAGCTTTTGTTGTCTGACTTCTCAGATAATAAAAGCTTTTTTAGGTAAAAAATTCATAACATGTTGAATAGAATAACGAAAATTTTAACAATTATTGTTTGAAATATCAAATAATAATTTAAAAAGAAAACATTGTATTTAAACACTTTAGTACATAAGTAACCAAAATTAATAGAAATAACCTTTATGGGGCTTTTATGATTGAAAAGAACCTAGTATAATAGGTATAAAAAACTATGAATAAAGTCTCTGTACATAAAAATCGGCGTATATAAATGAATATTTTCTTAAAACAGCCGATATTAAGAAAAACATAACTAGTTTAAAAGGCTGCAATTTGAAGTGGTCCGGGAGGGTTTGGGAGTTGAGTCAATCACAATATTTAGAAGTGTTTATTGATGAGAGCCAAGAGCATTTACAAGCAATAAATGATAATCTTCTTCAGCTCGAGAAAGAACCTGGAGATCTTTCCATTGTAGGAGAGATCTTTCGTTCAGCCCATACGTTAAAGGGAATGGGAGCAACGATGGGGTATGAAGATCTTGCACACCTTACCCACAATATGGAAAACGTGCTTGATCTTATTCGCAATGACCAGTTAGAAGTGACTTCACACGTCATGGATGTTGTCTTTGAAGCTGTGGACGATCTTGAAGAAATAATCGTAGACATTTCCAATGGCGGGGATGGAAAACAGGATGTCAATGAGGTAGTAAAACACCTTGAGACACTTCAGGGTCTAGAGCCAGCACCATCGGAGGAGCAAGCAGCTAAGGCAGAAGCAGTTCAGCCCGCAAACACAATAAATGAGAATTACGACGAATATGAATGGACTGTGCTGGCCCAATCCCAAGAACAAGGATATCAGGCATATCAAATTCAAATATCATTAGATGAAAAGACGATGTTAAAAGCTGCTAGAGTGTACATGGTGTTTGAAGTCCTTGAACAGATTGGAGATGTTATTAAATCGACTCCTTCAGCTGATGAACTCGAAGAAGAAAAATTTGATTTTACGTTTGTGGTCACACTGCTTACTACAACGGAAGCTGACGAAATAAAACAACGTATATTAAAAGTATCGGAAATCAGTTCCGTCTATATTGAAATAGTCAACATCGATCAATACAAAGAAAATACTACGAAAGAGAAGAATCAGGGAAAAGAAAAAGCAAAATCACCGGCTAAAAAACAAGAAAAGCCAAAGAAAAAAGAATCTTCCCCTGGAAAAAAAGGAACAGAGCTGAATAAAACCATCCGAGTAAATATCGATCGTCTTGATGTATTGATGAACTTATTTGAAGAACTCGTTATTGACCGGGGGCGCTTGGAACAAATATCAAGCGAGTTAAATAATACGGAACTAAATGAAACCGTAGAACGCATGTCACGCATATCCGGAGATCTTCAAGAAATTATCTTAAATATGAGAATGATGCCGGTAGATCAAGTATTTAATCGTTTTCCGAGAATGGTTCGAAGTTTATCTAAAGAACTTGGCAAAAAGGTGAATCTCGAAATTATCGGAGCAGAAACAGAGTTAGATCGAACGATTATTGATGAAATAGGAGATCCCCTCGTTCACTTGATTCGCAACTCTATTGACCATGGAATCGAACATCCTGACGTTCGAAAATCATCTGGCAAACCTGAAGAAGGAACTGTTGAGCTAAGAGCATATCACAGTGGAAACCATGTATTCATTGAAATAAAGGACGATGGAGCTGGGATTAATAAAGAAAAAGTGATCAACAAGGCGCTTGAAAACGGAGTGGTTACCGAAGAAGACCTGGAAAAGATGACTGATCAGCAAATGTATGGTCTGCTGTTTGCTTCTGGGTTTAGTACAGCCGAAGAGGTGACTGATGTTTCCGGCAGAGGCGTCGGGCTTGATGTAGTCCGGAGTACGTTTGAATCCTTAGGCGGTGTAGTCACTGTTGATTCTGAACTCGGAAAAGGCTCCTTATTTTCTATTCAGCTGCCGCTGACACTATCTATTATTGATGTAATGTTAGTAGAAGTAGCGGAAGAAAAATATGCTGTTCCTCTAACAGCGATTGTCGAAACAGCTATTGTCAATAAAGAAGAAGTATACAGTGCTCATAACCAAAAAGTAATAGATTTTCGTGGTAAAGTAGTGCCTCTAGTATTCCTTCATGAAATATTTCAAGTGCCTGCAGAAGAAACAGATAATGAATTTTATTCACTTGTTATTATAAATAAAGGAGAAAAAGTGGCAGGACTTGTCGTAGACTCTCTTATTGGACAGCACGATATTGTCTTAAAATCACTCGGCAATTATTTAAGCAATGTCTTTGCCATATCTGGAGCAACCATTCTAGGTGACGGACAAGTTGCCTTAATCGTAGATACAAATGCGTTAATTAAATAAGAAGGCGAGGTAGATAGTGTGGCAGGGAGTTCTAACGATGAAAAGGATTTAAAGGTGATTATTTTCCAGTTGAAAGATGAAGAATATGCAATCGAAGTTGATTTTATACAGTCCATAGAAAGAATGCAGCCGGTAACACGCATTCCCGGGGTTGAAGCGTATATTAATGGAGTTATGAACCTGCGCGTTGTCATTACTCCTGTCATCGATTTACGAAAAAGGTTTGGAATCGAGAGCAAGGAATTTGATGAAGCAACTCGTATATTAGTTTTAAACAAAGAAGGAAATGAACTGAGTTTTATCGTTGATGGAGCAAATGATGTAATGGATATTCCCGCTTCCAAAATTGAACCTACACCTGAAGTGGTAGGAGGCGCAGCAGAAGAATATCTGCGGGGAGTTGTAAAATTGGAAAATAGACTTTTTACCTTACTCCACTTAGATAAAATTTTACAAAAACAAGTAGATAAAGCAGACGCATAAAAACGCAGCCCGCAAAAAACAACGATGAGGTGATTATATGGCTTCCGTGTTAATAGTAGATGATGCATCGTTTATGAGAATGATGATAAAAGATATTTTAGAAAAAAATGATTTTGACATTGCAGGTGAAGCAGCAAATGGACAAGAAGCGGTTGAATTATATAATGAATTGCAGCCGGACCTTGTAACAATGGATATTACCATGCCGGAAAAAGACGGCATTGAAGCGTTAAAAGAAATAAAATCGAGCAGCCCGGGAGCCAATATTATCATGTGTTCTGCTATGGGACAGCAGGCTATGGTAATTGATGCTATTCAAGCCGGCGCGAAGGACTTTATCGTAAAACCTTTCCAAGCTGATCGAGTAATGGATGCTATTAATAAAGTCTTAAGATAACGAGAGGAGAAAAATATGCCTTCATCAACACAAATGGAAACAAACCATGTTAATGCAATCACAAAAGCGGCTTATGCCATTGTGCAGGAACATTAGGGGATTGAAGCTTCTTTTACCAAACCGCTTAAAGCAGGGAAACAATTCCAATCCTCCGATATTTCCGTTGTTATGGGGGTAAATGGAACACTTGAAGGACAGATCATCTGCTCGATGAAAGAGAATACTGCTTTATCTATTGTTGGGACAATGATGGGGGTTAATGATGGGGGTTATGGAAATTTCAAAAATGGCTGACATGGGCTGGAGTGCTATTCAGGAATTTGGTAACTGGATCGCAGGAAAAGCAGCATCCGAACTCACTAATACATCAGCTGTGATTGATATTTCTCCACCTGTTGTAAATGAAGGTGTTTCCACTTTTCGAATGGAACAATCATTTATCACGCTTCCACTCCAAAGTGCCATTGGAAATTTTTACATACATGTTTCGATGAGAGAAACCAATTAACATTGAAAGAGCGGCCAAAAGTGATAGGGCCGCTCTCTTTTTATATGGAAGTATAAATTTGCTAAAGGATCAAAGTATATTGCTATTTGGACTTGGCGGCGAGCCATGTTTTTCTACAGCATCATGACAATGCTGAAACTTTTTTTTCTACTTATAAGTAACTTTTCTCCATACTTTTTCCATCGGTCCCTGATAATAGTTATTGAGCCAGAACCAGCTTAATAATGTCTGAACTGCAAAAATAATGATGGTGATCAGCATTCCGTTTGCAGCGTCAATTCTCCCATATAATTGAAGACCGAATCCGTAAAAGATAAAAATACAAATTACGGACTGGAAAAGGTAGTTTGTAAGAGCCATTTGGCCAACCATAGCAATAGGTTTCAAAAGCTTCTCGAAAGAAGGTTTTCGGAAAAGTAAAACAGCACTTGAAATATAAAAAAGCATTAATAAAGGACCGGCTATAATATTTAAACCTTCTGCTAAACCGCTGGAAAGCCACGGAGCTAATAAAAAGATCCCGTTTTTTAAACATACGTACAAAATGGATAGAAGACCACCGCTGATCAGTGTGATAAGTAGAAGGTTTTTCCAAAAAGAGAAGTAATTGTCTGCATGACGGATGTAATCTCGTTTACCAATATATAAACCTAGTAAAAACAAACCGAGTATGTTTGGAACGCTTAATACGAGATTAGATAAAACTAAAGGTACTTCATTAGAAACTCTAAATGAAAGGATACTTAAATAAGAACCGCTGCTATACGTAGAAAGCGCTGTATTTACTGCGTTTTGAGCGTTTTGCTCAAAAGAAGTGCCTTCTTGATAAGCAACAAACAGGTTGCTTATGGTCATCAGTCCTCCTAACAGAAAAGCAGAACCAATAAGTAATGCAATGCTCCATATAAGAATTGTTTTAGGTTTACGGTGAATAAATAACAATAGTAAAAAACCAGTAATGGCATATGTATGCAAGATATCTCCTGACCAAATAAATACAAGGTGTATAACTCCAAGGGCTAATAAAAAAAATAAACGTCTGAAGTAAATTTTGCGTGCGTCCAGTCCTTTTTCACGCAGCCGTTCATAAAATAAATAAAATCCAAGCCCAAATAAAAAAGAAAACATAGGATAAAATTTCCCGACAATAAACATATCGATGCTAAACACTGACCATTGATTCAATGGTTCAGGCGGAAAAGATGCCAGCTCACCAGGCAGACTCTGCAATTGAAACACAGGCGATTTAAAAAAAGCCATATTGGCAAACAGGATACCTAAAAGCGCCATTCCGCGGATAAAATCAAGCGTGCGAATACGTTCGCTTCCAGTGGTGGAAGAAACTTTCATTCTATGAACCACTCCCTTCTTTTATATTATATATTTATATATGTAAGTCGATTACCTTTTGTTGCGAAAACAAGTCAATCATAGCAAAAAGACTATAATTTGTCTCGCTTTGTTGTAAATAACAGGAAAATAAGGAGTAACTATTCATGTCTTAAGTTATAAGAGGAATAGAACATGATTTTTACAGAACGGACACTCGTTCCGTTACAGCTTACAAAACGATCCAGCAGATAACGGAAACGAAGTCCATAAGTGCATTTATCATAGTTCCTCTATGGGTTTTCCTCTATTTCACTTGTTTTACTTTCTTATCTTTATCCAACAGCTGCTCGGAGGGTATGGAAGAAGGAGCACTTTCACGAGACCAATTTTGCACCGCATAAATCAAAATATCAAGTTTTTTCTCTATTCGGTGCAATAAATAAAAAGCAATAATGGCTGTAATACCATATTCTCCTGCAGCAGTGAGCCAAATATCCATGTTTATTCTCCTCTCAGCTAAATGGGAAGGAGACTGGCTTCGTTTGGAAATGCCAGCCTCCTTTATTACCCGCTAATTATCCTTCATAAACGGTGTCTACTGTACGTTCTACAATCCTTGCATCTCTCTTTTCTACTAAGTCACCTCCAGAAGAATGAAAGATATTTGTACTAATAACAGTATCCATCGCTGCCTCTACTGTCTGTTCATCAAGTGATTCTTCAGGATGATCGAGGCCGACAGTGACGTTTCTTCCATCTTCATTTGAAAAACGAAGTTCTAAACGCTTACTCATGAGTAATTCACCTGCCTTTCATGGGTTAATAATATAGATTAAAAAGTAGAGATGTCGTATTCATTTACACGCTTTACGGAAACGATCGGGAGCTCTTGAAGTCCGCCAAGGTTGATTGCAGCCGTTTGGAGATCTTCATCAGTGGCATCCGTTTTCACATTGTGGAAGCTTTTGTACTTAATAATGCTGTTTCCGTTATCATCTGCTCCGCCGTTTAGTTCAAGTGTCAGGCGGCTGTTTACGATTTCTGCCATCGTCCGCTCACCTCCTTTCACTTTGTAAATGGATAAGAACAGCAAAAAAGGGGGAATTGTTCAAATATTTTCTTTCTCTTCTGCAATTGAATCAATTTCATAAGTGCTACTTTGATTATCTATCGATTGTAGCGGAAGGCGACGATTCCAGCGGGATAAGCTTGAGCTGAAGACCCAGGCAGCTTGCTGCCGAGGAGGCTGAAGCCAAGCCCGCGGCAAAGAAGACACTGCGAGAACGAACAAAGTGAGTTGGAGTAGATGTCACACTTGTGCCCTGAGGGTGAAAGCGTCCGCCTGAAGCGAAAATCGAACGATAACGAGGGAGTTTTATATAATATTCGTTTATAATAATATAGAGATGAATTTTGAAATTCATTCAACTGTTTAAAATAGGAAGGAATGAAAATACGGCTTCCTTCATAAAGACTTGGCGGCAAGCTGAGTTTTTCTGGTTTTGACAAAAGAAAGAGAGGAAGTGTCTCAGTGCTTGAAAGATCTAGATGTAAGGGAAGGAGCACTGAATCAAGGTGCACAGAGCTGAAAAGATAAAGAGCATACTTGATAAGGCGCTTTTTCAATAAATCGTTACAAGTTACTTATCCACTTGTCCCACTAAGCATTTATACTATAAATACACAAAGCTTCTTATAGTGAACAGCTTGAACAGGCGGGCATATTCGTGAGAAACTAATTATATCAATGGTGGTTAACCAGGAGGGTTAGAAGATGTCCAAAAAACGCAAACGCTTTATTATGCGTTCATCGATATTAAGTGTTATAGCCATTTTGCTTGGATATGTGTTTTATACCAATTTCATTACGGGAGAAGAGCCAGCAGTAAAAGAGGGAGATACAGCTCCTAATTTTATTCTGACCACAATGGAAGGAGAAGAAGTTGAACTAGAAGATCTGCGCGGTCAAGGGGTCTTTTTGAACTTCTGGGGTACATATTGTCCGCCTTGTGTTGACGAGATGCCTTATATGGATAATCATTACCAGGATTTTAAAGATAGAGGGGTAGAAATTCTAGCGGTTAACGTTGGAGAATCTGATCTTGCCATTGAACGGTTTGTAGATCGTCTAGATTTAACCTTTCCGGTATTGAAAGATAAAAATAAAAGTGTAATGGACCGCTATGGTGTTGGTCCGCTTCCATCTACGTATTTAGTCGATGAAAATGGAGAAGTTAAGCGCATTTTAACTGGAGCGATGACAGAAGAAGATATTAAAGGTTATATGGAAGAAATTGAACCTTCCTAAGCAAAACACTATTGCCGCCTGCATGTAATACAAAAGGGCGGTTTTTTTCTGGGAGGAACGTGTAACTTTTTGTCGAATAGAACTAGTGAAATTGTTAGATCCTTGCAATAGGATAAAAAGGTGACTGTAACAGCCATCTACTAAGATGGAACTAGGTTTAAACAATAGAATAGAAAGGGAGTGACTGCTCATCAACGCAATAAGAAAAATGGCAATTTGTACTTTTATCGTTATGATCATACATAGTATAAACACAGAAAGTTTAGTATTAGCAGAAGATGAAGACGCAGCAGCTGCTCTTTCTTTGCATAGCGAAACTGCTGTGTTAATGGACGCCAATACGGGCCAACTGCTATATGATAAAGCAGGAGACGAAAAGATGTATCCTGCTTCTATTACAAAAATTGCAACGGGGATTATGGCTATTGAAAAAGGATCTTTAGAGGACACAGTAACCGTCAGCAAAGAAGCAGTGGATGTGGAAGGAACTTCTGTTTATCTGCTTGAAGGTGAAGAAATGGAACTAAAGCAGCTCATTCAAGGGATGCTTATTAATTCCGGGAATGACGCCGGTGCAGCTGTTGCAGAACATATTTCTGGGTCGCAAGAAGCCTTTTCAAAAGAAATGACAGGTTATTTGGAGAAAAAAACCGGTATTGAAAATACTTCCTTTACAAATCCCCATGGACTGCATGGAACCGATCATTATTCTACTGCAGAAGACATGGCTAAAATTACTAGATATGCCATGAAAAATGACGTTTTTCGTGACATTGTTGGAACGAAAGAAATGCAATGGAAAGGAGAGGGCTGGGAAACAGAACTTCGCAACCACCATCAGCTGCTATGGGACTATGAAGGAGCAAATGGTGTGAAAAATGGGTATGTCTCACAAGCAGGATTCACTCTTGTGACTTCCGCAAACAGAGAAGGCAGAGAGCTGATTGCCGTTGTTATGAAAGCGGGGAATAGCGCCCAGGCTTATCAAGATACAACAGCACTTC
The DNA here is from genome assembly GCF_002886255.1 of Alteribacillus bidgolensis. Taxonomy (NCBI): domain Bacteria; kingdom Bacillati; phylum Bacillota; class Bacilli; order Caryophanales; family Bacillaceae; genus Alteribacillus; species Alteribacillus bidgolensis. The sequence goes on along the minus strand of NZ_KZ614149.1, from coordinate 1,859,025 downwards.
TTAATTTAGGATTTGACAAATTTGAAGAAAAACACTTAGAAAAAGGGACGCGCTATCAAGCACCAGATGGTACTTTCTACATCGTTCCTGATTCTAGGCCATACTCTGTTCGAAATGAGGCTGAACTTGATTTTCAAATGAATAATAACGGTCAGTTAACAATAGAAGATGAAGCAGGCCGAACTATCTTTGCAACGTATTTACCACAAGAAAAAGGCAAAGGATCTTTAGAAAAGAAAAGTAATACCAAGTCAATTGCTTTAGAAGAAGAAAGAAGTGATCAAGGCGGCAGAGAAATGGATCAGAGTTATTGGAAATCGTGGCCGGATTCGAGCTACTTTATGGCAGATATCATGAATTATCAACTGAAACACATATTTAATTTTAGTAATTTACAGGTGAAGGACTCATCATAATGAGAAACTGAAGATAGTATGTCAAGGTGTTCATAGGGCCGTTGGAAAAGTCGGGAGCTGATCAATTGGAAGAGGACAAAAAACTGCCGAATGACATTACACTTACAAGTGTTTGGAAAAGCTTTAGTTTATTTGTGATCATTGCAATGATTATTATAATTGTATTTCATGGTGAGGGACGTCTTACTTATATAAAGCATTTGTGGCTGTCAGATGCTGTTCATATTGACATTGTGGTTGGGGGATTTATCGGTGTTGGATTTACTGGGCTGATCGTATTGCTTTATTATCTCACCAACTTGTCTCTGCCAAAAAATGAATATACAAGGCTCATTAGAAAAATGCTTTATAAAAAGTTCGGAATCTTTACAATTGCTTTTGGAGCAGGCTTTTCAGAAGAGATATTGTTTCGGGGAGCCATACTTGGCTTGTTGATCATGTACATCGGAGCAGCTCCTGCTCTTTTGATCGTTTCCTTTATATTTATGGCCTTGCACATTCCTCAGTACAAAGGGAACATTTTTATCCATGTTATTGTGTTTGGGATGGGAATGATTCTCGGAGGATTATTTATATGGACGGAAGCATTATGGGCGCCGGTTGCCGCTCATGTAACTTATAACGGTCTGATGGCGAGGCTTATGAAAAAACAGGATCAAGCCCAAACTGTCACCTAAAAATAAGACATTGTGGAAATATGACAGGGGTCAAATTAAATAACAGAAGCTCATAATGAAATTTATCTGCTCTATTTCCATAGAAACATGGTGAACTTGAAAAGAGATCCATTATTATATATATGCTTTTTCAAAGACGACATCTCCGTTTTTGCAGCAAAACGGAGATATTCTACGTTTAAGTCATAACAGCAGGAGTACACGTAAAATAGAGGAAAACTACTTACAGCTTAGGGCAGCACATGCCTTACCCCGTAAATATATCATCAGCAGGATAACGAATCGCACTTCTTTTTGGCTTTGCAATAGTAAAAGCAAGTGTAAGCGGACCAACACGACCGATAAACATCATCAAAATAATGATCTGTTTACCTATATCTGTTAATTCTGGTGTAAGCCCCATAGAAAGTCCTACTGTACCAAAAGCCGAGACTGCTTCAAACAATACAATAAGAAAAGGGACTTTCTCTGTTAGAAGCAGAACAAACAAACTCATAAAAACAAATAATAAGCTGATGACAATAATGGATAACGCACGAAGAATGGTATGCTGGCGGATAGCTCTTTTAAATACGACAGGTTCCTCTTGTCCTTTCAAAAAAGCAATGCACGCGAGCACCATTACTAAAAAGGTCGTTAATTTAATACCGCTTCCTGTAGAACCACTGCCAGCCCCTATGAACATTAAAAGAATCATTATCATGATCGTATCCTGGCGGAGTTCCCCGATTTCAAGGGAATTAAATCCAGCAGTTCGTGGAGTAACCGCTTGAAAGTAAGAAGCCCACATTTTTTCATTTAAAGGAAGATTTCCTATAGATGCCGGGTTATTAAATTCAAGAAAGAAAAAGCAAAGCATGACAATAAAATTTACAGCAAAAGTTCCTGTGATCATCAATTTAGAATGCAATGATAAATTCTTAAATTTTCTTTTCCCAGCTAGATCTGCAATAACAGTAAACCCAATTCCGCCAATAATAAAGCAAAAACTGATAACGATGTTAATCAACGGGTGACCAACATATTGGGTGAGACTATCATCCCAAAGAGAAAATCCTGCATTATTAAAGGCAGACACCGCATGAAATAAGCTTGTGTATAAACCAAAAGCCCAGCCGTATTCAGGTACCCATTGAATCGCTAGAATAAGAGAGGCAATTCCTTCTATCAAAAGAGCAAAAATGGATAACGTACGGATAAGCCTGATTAATCCGCCAATAGACGTGGCATTAAGAGCTTCTTGCACGATAAGCCTTTGTTTTAAGCCAATTTTTTTACCAAATATAATAAAAATAAGGACGGCAAATGTCATCAAACCGAGACCGCCGATTTGGATCAGCACCATAATCACGACTTGTCCGAAAACCGTAAATGTTCCGCCTGTATCTACTACGACCAATCCAGTTACTGTGGTGGCAGAAGCAGCTGTAAATAGAGCATCTATCCATAATAAAGGCGCGGTCGTGGCGAAAGGTAGTTTTAAAAGCAATGTTCCAAGCAAAATAATAACAGCAAAGCTTAAGGAAAGAAATTGTGGTGGACTGATATGTACGACTTTTTGACTCAAATATTGGCGCATGTTGCATCCCTGCTTATTATTAAATTTCTTGCAGTAAAAATTAATCTACTCTTCTTTTTAAAATAAGTCAATATAAATATAAAAATTTGACTTACGCAAAATTTAAAATTCATCCTTCCTAATGTAATAAGGATGGGCATTCTTCTCTTTACTCTGGCAGATCGCCTGTGATTTTATTTTGAAGGGATGATCACTTGTAATAAATACAGTGGTTAGATTAGGCGCAGGGTGTGCGGAGTGTTAAAGAGGTGCTTGCAGTAGAGAAGTTCTAGTTTATGCAAACCACTTGAAGGATTACGTAATACCGTTTTTGCGGTGGGGAAATAGCGGAGCAGATACATTCCCATACCATTTTAAAAATAATAAAAAGGTGTAACGCCATAAATATAAAAAGATGGGTAGTGGCATAATTCAATAATCATTATTCGATAAATAAAGTTGATTTGTTGTTTAGTTTAATATGTCATCCTTTTTATCGATATATAACGTGCCATCTTTTTGTAATTCAGCATAAAAAACTTCTGAAACTGAGTGGATATCGTATGACTGTAATTGTTCTTCTAACCATTGTTTATCTATTTTTAACTTTTCAAGATTAGAGGAAACGATTTTTCCGTCAGAAATCACAGCTGTTTCAATGGGGTAAATATTTGTCTTAAATGGTTGGATGTTCATATCATTTTTGATTAAAGGCTTCTTTAATTCTTTTTTCATAACGGAGAGTTTTCCATCAGTTTCAAATATAGCATAATCGACATTCATAATAGAAAAAATATTTTTCTCTCTAAGCAGTGCTTTTAACGCGTCAATGTCTAAGCGTACTTTACGCATTTCATTTTCCATCACTTCTCCATTTTTTATTAATATTCTGGGTTGCCCTTCAATCACCACTCGTGCCTTTTTAGACCTAATATCAATAAGTCCTAAAATAATAGTAAAAACAGCCCAACTAATTAAAGCTATCATACCGTTACGTATACTTAAATTAGAATCAATTGCTAAAGATGCCCCGATCGTACCAATCGCGATAGCAGAAGCAAAATTAAAAAAAGTCATTTGTGATATTTCTTTTCTTCCCATTATTCGTGTGAGGGCTAATAAAGTTAAAAAAGCAATTACAAGTCTTAATATGAGGTCTGAAACTGGCATAATGACCCTCCTTTATATAACGCTTTACGTATTTAATTCTATATGTTAAGTTTCCATACTTTAATTTTTTTATGTTCGTCATTTGGTTGTATTTTTAAAAATTGCATGCAAGTATAGTTCAAAAATGCCAGTTGTAAAAGCAATCAAAGATTTAAACTTAAATGGCAAAATTAATGAGGGGAGCAAAAAGATATAAATTATACCAAGAAAAGTCGTAAATGGCAAGAAATATCATCCAGCAAAATTTTTCTCTTTTGTTCTTTAGGCCTGAAGGAAGTTACCCTGATCAGTGGTTTGGTCAGTGGAATATTAGGTCAATACAAAAGCTATTGCTTTTATAATCCAACGGAATCAGATGCATAATCAAACATTCTAGTGTTACAGTAATATTATCTATATTTTTAGTATCCCTTTAAGGAGACCGGACATCTTTGGAGATGTACAGTCCTTGATCACGGGGATTTTTTGATGTCATATATAATAAGTAAAATTAAAACTCATCAATTTCTAAGAAAGCTACGCACCATAACTTCTATATTTTTATTTTTAAAGCCAATAAGAGACTTTTTACCATTAGTGAACGGAAAATAACTATACTAAAGCGTTCCATTCGTTTTTCCACAGATCGGTGCGATTGATCAGGATATTTTCTCTTTAATATAACTGAAAAAATTCAATTATGTTTTTGAAGCCATTCTAATTTCTTAAATGGGGAATGCGGCTTTTGATCATCATAGTTAAAAAGGTTCTTACTGCTCAATAATAGAATGCACAGTTTTTTATACTCTTTTATTATTACTATGGTTCGGATGAAGGCGTAAACATGAACGTTTTACTATGATAACGTACACTCATTACTAATCCTATTGCTAACATTGTAGTAAGAAGAGAACTGCCGCCATAGCTTACTAAGGGCAGGGTGAAGCCTGTCACCGGCAGGAGACCGATGTTCATACCAACATTTTGAAACACTTGAAATGCTAGCATTCCTATTATTCCTGAGCACATATACATACCAAATAGATTATACGTTTTCAGCGCAGTCATAATAATAAAATATAGAAGGATAAAATAAAGGGTTATCACAAAGGCTCCACCAACAAAGCCGAAAATGTGCCCAATAATAGCAAATATGAAGTCAGTGTGTGCTTCTGGAACATATACGTTTGATTTCCTTCCAAACATGCCGCCGGTTCCAATGAGAGTTAGAGCTTGTGCCGTTTGATAACCGGCGTCGACAAATTCAAACGGGTTTAACCAACCATAAAACCGCTCGACTTGATAGCTTGATAAATTAGAGAAAAAATATTTCTCTACAAAATCTGGGAAGCGAAAAAAGGCAAAAATAAATGAAGTAATTCCTAGCGCAGGTACTCCAATTATTACTGCAATAATTTTATACGAAATTCCCGAAACAATGATAAGAGTTATAAAAATGGAAAGTGTCAATATCACCATACCCATATCTGGTTGATTCATAAGAAGTAATATGGGAGGGATCGTGGCTGCTGTCATTTTACCTATAAGTTTCAAATCATTAAACATGGTGTGATGAAACTGTTGATTATGGTTACTAATTAAATGGCTTAATGTAATAACTACAAATATTTTCATTAATTCAGAGGGTTGAAATGACCCAATAACCGGGAGTTCAAACCAACTTTTTGCTCCATTATTGAGAGGCGCAATTGAAGCAGGTGATACAGCCAAAAGCAGTAACAACGCGAGTCCAAACCCATATAAAATCCAAGCCAAACGAGTATTATAGTATTCAAAATCGAAATGGAGCACGATAAAAGCGACCAAAAACGCTATTACGTAAAACACTGCTTGTCTTAGAACAAAGTTTGCATCATATTGCCCCATATCCTGTGCGTAGTAGATGGATATACAACTAGCAATAGAAAATAAAAAAAGTACAAACAATAGATTTACATCATATTTATCGTGTTCTTGATTTACTGACATAATAATTCCACACATTCATTTAATCTTAGAGGATCAAACCCTAAAATAGAGGTTTTTTCATCCCTTTAGACAATATTGCCTAGCTTAATAACAATCCTTTCCCCATTCTAAAACAAAGCTCAGATTAAAGAAAAGAAATAAATTGTGGAGATTTATTGAAAGAAAACAAAAATAGTGATGATTAAAATTACGTTAGGTTGTCTGGAAAAATTTTTTGTGTTGGAACACAAATTTATTCTTATCCTATTGACAAAGGGTTACCTTTAAAATATTAATATTTCGTAAGTATTCTCATAATAGATACATAAAAAATTCTGTTTTTGGAACCGTTTCAAACTCAACCACTTTTATGAAGATAACTCACTTCAGAGGCATAATTTCCCATTTTTTAGCTTGTTGATAAGATGAACAAGTGGTGGATTCATCATCCTTTTCACATACATGTATCTCCATTAAGTCTGTTTTCTTATTCATACAGTTATTTTACAGTACTGTGGGGAAGGCTATTTCCTTAGTAAATGGGTGTCGATTTTTTCCATATGGTTTAAGGACTTAAGATGTAACAAGACATTTTGTTTGTAATGAAAAATTTTGTCGTGTACAAAAGTCACATACTTTTGTAGTATAAAGTCACCATTTTCTTGAAAGAGAGTTTAAGTATATGTCGCAGTTGAGTTTTTTGAGAACTGACTTATGAGACAGCTCCTTTACGTCGGAGATTATATTACCCCATAATTATAAAACCAATGACAATTAAATAGCTAACTACAGCTATCATAGAAGGGGAGATGTAAGTGAATGTGCTGCGTGTGTGATCCCTTTTGATAATCAGCATAACAATAGCGGTTAAGAAAAAACCGACGAAAGACATATACATCATCTCATTACTTGTGTCTTGCCAAATACTCCCCTTAAAGTAGAAAATATCTCCAATAGCAACGACAAGAATATTAAATAAATTACTACCCAAAATAGTTCCAATTTTACATTGGCTAGTTTTAATGCCATAAACACACCCATTGCGTCAGGAATAGATGTAGCCAGGGCAATGAATATACTTCCCACTGCTGACGCACTAATACCGGTATTTTGTGCAATGGCATCCCCTGATAAAGACAGCGTACTACCTGAAACGAAAATAACAAGTGCAAATAAGATAAAACCCCTTATTGCTTGATTAATGGCTATTTTCGTGTCAGTTACGTTACTAGTTTTTTTTGCGGTTGAATTACCGTTTTGTTTGCTTGAAATAAACCAAATCCCCAAAAAATATATCAAAGCTATTGTAATACTAGTTACACCAATACTTAAGATCGAAAAAGAAAGGTTTACTGCTAACCCTGCCGCAGTCACTGCACAAAGCAAGAGAGCAATATCCCAGTGTATATGTGATTATCAGAAACACGTAAGAATAGACGCTTATTTCGAAAGAATATATCTAATACAAGTAAAACAAAGATATTAAACAATATACTTCCTAAACCGCCTCCTACAGCGATGTCTGCGTTACCAATAATACTCGCAGAGATAGTGGTAGTTAATTCTGGCAAAGACGTGGCTACAGCTAAAAGAATAGTTCCAGCTAATAACCCGCCAATCTTTGTTTCTTTACTGATAATATCAGCATGCTTAGATAGACGAATAGCAGATATTGATGATACTATGGAAGCTGCAATAAACACAAGAATGGAAACTGTGGCGATTAGTTATTTACCCCTTTCTTCTAATTTAGTCATCTAGTCCTTCTTTGGCTGTTTAAGTTTTATTCGAAAATAATGTTGTATCATCCAGAATGATTCTTATATCTCTTTCCGAATAAGGATGTTTTAAAACTTGTTCATTGAAGGTGCATTCTACTTTAAACACAAACATATCCCCCAATAGATACATTGGAGGATAAAAAACTTTTTACAAGGGAGTAACAAAGGTTCTCCAATTAAAAAGATTAGTTCAATTTTGATTAATACATTCCACGTGAGGCAAAGGGCGATAATGGGTTGCACAATCATTTATCTGGAGAAGAACGTTTTTCGTTTTTTTGATTTCTACGTTTTACTTCTATTAATTTTATTTGGTGGCCGTCTACTTCTTTCGCTTTAAACTGATAGTTGTCGTATTCTATGGTTGTTCCTGATTTAGCTTCAACTTTTTGTGTGAGAAACCAACCTCCAATCGTATCAAGTTCTTCGTCGCTAATCTGTGTGTTAAGTATTTCGTTTGTTTCTGAAATGAGGAGCTTGCCATTTAGTAAAACAGTATCCTCATCTATTCGTTGAAACATGGGTTTTTCATCGATATCAAGCTCATCTTGAATTTCTCCAAAGATTTCCTCAATGATGTCTTCCACCGTAATCAAACCAGCAGTTCCACCATACTCGTCCACTACAATGGCTATATAGCTGTGTTCCTTTTGCATTTTTGTCAGTACTGCGTTCACTGGTGTATTCTCTGCTACGTGAATAATCGGTTTAATATAACTTTTAGGGTCTTTCTCTTTTTGATTAAGAAAGCCATGGAAAAATTCTTTCGTGTTAACAACCCCGATAATAAAATCTTTGTCACCGTCGGCTACGGGATATCGTGTATACTTTTCTGCTCGTATGATGTCAAGATTTTCTTCATACGTATTATCGTTATAAATGCACACAATTTCCGTCCTTGGGATCATGATTTCCTTTGCTACCCGTTCGTCAAATTCAAAAACATTATTTAAATAACTCATTTCAGAAGCGTTGATTTCACCGCTTTCATGACTGGTCGATAAGATGGAGCGCACTTCCTCTTCAGAGTACACCTCTCCGCTCTCTGTTGCAGGCGGCAGACCAAACATACCGACTAACACACGGGCTGAACCGTTTAAAAACCAAATGAATGGATACATCACTTTATAAAATATGACTAATAGAGGGGAAAGTAATAAACTGACGGCTTCTGTTTTTTGAATCGAGAATGCCTTTGGTGCCAGCTCCCCAACGACTACGTGCAAGAAAGTAATGATACCAAAGGCAATAATAAAGGAAATAGTGTGGACCATTGCGTCTGAAAGACCAATTGAGGATATGACTGGGTGGAGAAGATGAGCAACTGCCGGTTCACCAAGCCACCCGATGCCAAGTGCTGTAACTGTTATCCCTAACTGACAGGCTGCTAAATAGCCGTCTAAGTTACTGGTTACTTTATCGACGGCTTTTGCCCCTGGTTTTCCTTGTTCTACTAAAGTTTCAACCCTTGATTTTCTTATTTTGACGATGGCGAACTCCGATGCAACGAAGAACGCAGTCAATGCAATTAAAATAGCAACCATAATCAGGCTAAATATCTCCACAGCGCTCCTTACTCCATAAATGGGTAAGGAATTCACCTCCAAATGAAAAGTATAGTGTTTTTTTATTATTCTGTTTTAAGATTTAATGGTAAACAGTATAAGAAAAACTAACATTCAGTATTAGGACTCGGCGAGAAGCTCTGTTTTTTTTAATTCAAGGTCTTGTTATCTCTAAATAGGTGAGTAACACGTTGTTTTTTGTTCTAGGATTTTAATAACAGCAGTTCCTCAATGTTAATTTTATTAGTACTTTACAATTTTTCTTTTTCCTTATTTTTGTCTAAATAAACAATTTCCATAATAAAAACTTGGAAAGGGAAAGATGTCTTTCTTCCAGGGTTTCTTGTTAAAGTTCTATGCTGATGTTTTGGCATGACATCTTCTACACAATCCTCTCCATGCTTCTCACTATGTTTTTGCACAAGTCATCTTCTATAGCCTGACTAATATTGCCCATAAGCTCCAGAGTTGTTTAGCAAATCGTTCTTTTAGGATGCTGTTATCAAATTTTGATTTAGGGAAATATCCTCAGACCAAAAAAATGAAATATTATGTGAAATGTTCCTTTAGATGTTGTTATATTTTGGTAGGGATATGTTACACTGACCGTCAATATGAATAGTAAAGGAGTATCAAAATGAGTAAAAAATGGTTATTAAGTTTAACCCTTGCTGTATCTGTACCTGTTATAGCTGCATGCAATAGTGAGGATGAAACAGCTGGAAATAATTCTGAGGAGCCAAATACGCAGGAAGAAGAGTCTGCTGGCGATAGCGAACAGGGAGAAGGTAATGCAACTCAAGAAGGCGAAGAAGATGCTGAACAGGCAAAAATGCCCGAACCTGACTTAGAAGGAACTCCTGACGTAGTGGCAGAAGTAAATGGGGAAGAAATAACAAAAGAAGAGTTTGAGTCTACATATGAAAGCCAATTTCAGCAAGCGGCCATGCAATCACAAATGACCGGAGAAGAAGTTGACCAAACTCAATTAAAAGAACAAATTGCAGAGAGTTTGGTTGGTACTAAACTTCTAACCCAGGAGGCAGATAATCGTGGCTTTGATGCTTCACAAGAAGATATTGATGAAACATTGGATGAATTAGTAGAGCAAAACGGGGTTGAATCAGAAGAGGAGTTTATGGCTGCCATAGAAGAACAAGGTATGAGTGAGGAAGAGGTATTGTCTCAAGTTGAAACCCAAGTAGAAGTAGATCAGCTTATTGCTGATGAGACTGGTGACATAGAACCAACTGAAGAAGAACTGGAGGAAGCTTACGATCAGATGACAGCTCAACAAGAGCAAATGGGTGGAGAGGAAGCAGAAGTCCCATCTTTTGATGAAGTAAAACCAGATCTTAAAGAACAAGTAAAAATGCAAAAAGAAGGGGAAGTAACTCAATCGCTTATTGAGGAGCTTCGTGAAGGTGCTGACATTACTGTCAACTTATAGTATTTAAAAACCAGGTCCCATTTCGGGCCTGGTTTTTAATTGTATTCCTTTTGGCACCCACTATATATGGATATTATGAGCATCTCCATTTACAATGAAGTGATAGCAGCTTGTTTATACATAGACTAAAGTTTTTCACTCTTTCTATAACGAAAAACCCCGTGTTTCATCATAAAAAAGCTTCCAGTAAAAGATAAGAACATTGCTAATCCCTTTGAAATGTTTTGAAAAACAAAAGAGGGAAGACTTAAGAGATCTTGGGTATAAAACAAATTTAATATTCCTATAAAAAATAAATTGTTAATCATCCAAGCTATTAAAGCTTGTAAAAGAAAAAAAGCCTTTTCTTTCCATCCAAAATCTGAAAAGTGATAAAAAGTAAACCGTGAATTCCAGAAGTAACTATTTGTAATAGCGCAAAAGTAGGCAAGAGAATTAAAGATGAATAACAACGTGTTATTGGAAGTAGGCCAGATCCATAGGAAAAGATTCAATATTACAATGTCAATTGCTGCATTTAAAATACCAATTGAACTGAATTGGAAAACTCGCTTTTTCACTTCTATATCCTCCAATGTTAAAATAATTGCCTCACATTTAAAGGATAGACATTGGATGGTTTCATTCTATAACTTAAGGTTTTCCATTCATGCTAACTAAAGGAGACAGTCTTATCTCTAGGTAATCAATAAAAAGTCACGTTATTGATAAGTATAGAAAACCTAATTAAAAATTATTTATTTGTTAATCCCCTTGGAATGCCTGGCTGTTGTTCTTTTGTCCACGTACTCTTTGCAGGGATCTTTGATTCATCAGCACGATGTTTATACTTTTTCGCCACGTCAGTAACTTCTTGAAATAACCCCTCATCCAGAGTAACAGGCTCTAAACCTTTTGATAGGAAAAGATTATTCTCTACATGCAGGTCGTTTTCAGCAGCCTCTTTACGTGGATTAGAAACGTATGCCACTTCTCCACCAGTAATCTCGCTGACAAGTCTGGCCAAGTCATTAATTTGGTGAGTTTCGGTCATCTGATTAAATATCATTACTTTCTCCTCGCGATGGGGTGGGTTTTCTATCGCCAGCTGAATACAACGAACTGTATCTTGAATATGAATGAATGCACGTGTCTGGCCGCCTGTTCCGTGAACGGTAATAGGATAGCCAATGGACGCCTGCATTAAAAAGCGATTTAATACTGTGCCGTAGTCCCCATCATAATCGAAACGATTGATTAGCCTCTCATCAAGTTTTGTCTCTCTTGTATTGGTGCCCCAAACGATTCCTTGATGAAGGTCCGTAATTCTTACATTGTCATTTTTGTTGTAATAATGGAAAAGCAGTTGATCTTGTGACTTGGTCATGTGATAAATGGAACCGGGATTGGTTGGATATAGAATTTGCTGTTCCACTCGTTCTCCGGTTTCTGTTTGAACTTCGATGTCGAGATAACCTTCAGGAATCTTCATTCCAGCCGTACCATAGCCATAAACCCCCATTGTTCCTAAATGGACAAGATGAATATCGAACCCTGAATCCACGATAGCGCATAGAACGTTATGAGTCGCATTTAAGTTATTATTAACGGTATAGCGCTTATGTTTTGGAGACTTCATCGAATAGGGTGCAGACCGTTGCTCAGCAAAATGTACAATAACATTAGGCTGCTCCTTGTTAATTATCTGCAGCAGTTCGTCATACTCAACAGCAATGTCAATATTATAAAATCCGATCTTTTTTTCTGAAACTTCTTCCCAAGCTGTTAATCTGATGCCCATTGGCTGAATAGGAGTTAAGGATTCTGCTTCCAGTTCATTGTCAATATTTCGGCGCGAAAGATTGTCAATAATGACAACATCGTGCCCTAAGTTTGACAGGTAAAGACTTGTAGGCCAACCACAAAACCCATCCCCGCCAAGTACAACTATCTTTTTATATGATTTTACTTGCTTATTTTCCACGTCCATATTTATCACCCTTCATTTATTTTATATCAGGGAAAAGGTACATTCATTAATGAATATTACTTTAACAAAGGTAGTAATGTCTATTGCTGTCACTAACCTGTAAAAGATTACTTCATTAATAGGAACATATTTTAGTTAATGGGGGTACTTTGGAAACGTTTCTTGTTAAATCTAGAACGTTTGCTATTGGTATATTATTCATCAATAAAAAACGGTTATGGCTGCTGCCTCTAACGGGGTTATACAGGTTATGAAAAAGATTTTGACTGAATATGTCTTTGAGGTACTGCGGTTCACCGCATTGTCCTCTGTTATATATACTGTATTTAAATTATAAGCATTAAACGAATTGGAATAAAGTTTACATATGGTACATTCTAAAAGAGCAACAAGCACAGGGGAGTTCAGCATCTTAAGTAATGGGGCAGTGTATTTTTATATGGGAGTTTAAATATGGAGAAATGTTTTTTAAAAAGAGGGATCATAACAATGTTAAAAAGAAGGTTGCCTATAAAAAATGGATGGTTATTGCCTTTATATCAGTAGTAGCTGTAGTCATTAGTATTTATTTTTTTTACGACTCTCGTACTTTAAACATTGATGAATTAGATTTTTGCGGTTGATTGAGAGTTAGCGGTTAGTATATCTCAACGCCATTTGACAGGGGGAAGGACACCTCGAACAAGGTTACATTTAACCCGTTATACAATGAAGAATGTTGAAGAAAAAACAAAAACATTTGTTATTAATATTCTGAACGAAAGTGACAACGCTTTTTGTAAAGGCTGCGAATTTATTATTGATAAGGATACGGATGAAATTTTAGACAAGGATAGTGTGAACTATTGCAGCTAAGCGATAAAGCGTTTTTGTAAGTTTTTATAAAAAACAGTGACATAAATCGGTCACTGTTTCTTTTGATGATTTTCAAGGCGCAGGGATGCTTTTTGCCATTCCTGTTCGGACACAAGATAATAGCTGACCCCGTCTTGGGTATCATTTTCACCTTCTAATTCAAAAGAGCGCGTATAATTTAAAGCGGATCGATAGCTTGTGAATAAGGTTCGGATATCGTCCATCGTCATGTTAGTTTTTACATTTTCCCCAAGTATATTTAACATGTCTTGTCCGTTAAGCAGGTTCTCCACGGAACGGGTTTTTTGCAAAAGTGCTTTAAGGACTTGCTGCTGCCGCTCGTTTCTTCCTAGATCACCACGTGGGTCTTTTTTTCTCATCCTCACATAATCAAGCGCACGTTCTCCGTTTAGTTCGATCAGTCCTTTGTCATAATGATGGGTTTTCGTATTGCCTACATTATTTTGGGAAAAAGCAAATGCATTATCTACTTCCACACCACCGAGCGTGTCAACTATTTCTTGAAAACCTTGCATGTTTGCTTCCATGACAAAATCAAAAGAATGCTGCAGTTTTTGCTCCGCTGTTTCTTTTACTAGCTTCATTCCTCCATAGCTGTATGCATGGTTTATTTTCTCCGGTTTGTTACGCCCCGGTATGGAAACCTGAGTGTCTCTTGGAATATTAAACAACAGCATCGATTCATCGTCTGGGTTAATAGAAACGGCCATAATAACATCCGCCAATCCTGGTTCACCGGGACGGTCGCCAATCCCGGCAATCAAAAAAGACACAGAGCCGCGAAGAGAATTTCTTCTCGCTTCTACAGGTATTCCAACTTCTTCTGTATAATTTTGATTCATTTTTTCAACGTTTTCAGATGCTTCGTTGTAAAGATAATAAGCGTAACCTGCTCCTGCTGCGACGACGGCAAAAAACACAGTAAGAAAAATGATGAGCGCAGCTTTCCACATTTGCAAGGCAGCTCCTTTTGCAAAGCCGGGGTCATGCGGCTTTTTCTTGAACTTTTGTTACTTTTTTAACGATAAAAATAAGAAATACTCCTGCTATAAAATATATCACTTCAGATGCTAGAAAAGAAGGTATTTCTCCTTTAAGCTGTGCAAATGTTTCCTCTTCGGCCCCAAGGTTGCCTGGGATAGATAATAAATAAGAACTCCAAAATAGGATCCACCATGCATAGATCAGCCAGACTTTTGGTGGTTCTTCGCTTTTTTGTATATCAGCCCGTTTTGCTCCGCCTTTATGTAAATGAAGCAAGGATAATAATGGGAGCACTAAATTCACCAGGGGAATAAGATAAAAAGCAACAGACCAGCCAGGGGCATAAATAGAACCATCTAGCTGTAATGCCCTTCCATTTTGGTGAACTCTGTATATCCATATAAGAAAGATTAAAATGGATACGATAAAGAAAAAGGTTTTGGGGAGATGGACGCCAACTGCTACCGCAGCTACCTTGGCCATATCTTGCGGTGCCAAGTTCTCAAAGGTGTCACTGGCGCTGTATTGGTTGTATGTATTCCATTCAATCATACTGCCGATAATAGAAGCTATTGAAAATATTAGACTAATAATGATAAAGGTGATCACCCATTTAGAAAGGGTTTGTGGAGATTTATACGTATAACTATTTTCCATTCTGTTTCCTCCTTGAAATCGGGTATCCAAGAAATACTTTAGGAGAAAAGCAAGTTTTTGACAAGCTAAATGGCATGGCATTCTAGTGAACATTACAACGGAAGTTTTCTGTTCAGAAAGCATAAACTGCTATACAATATTAGAAGAATGACAAGAAAAAAGGAGAGAGTTTTGTGGAAGTGAAAATGGCAGATTTACCAGGGATTGGGAAGAAAATGTCGTTTTTAACGGCTGAAGGAAGCATGGTTGTGCTCGTAACACATCATACTGGTAAACGGGAATTGTACTTTTTTCAAGATCCGGACGAAGACGAGGCGGATTTTTCCATGGAACTTACGTCAGATGAAACACGTGAATTAGGTGCCCAGCTTCTTGGCGCAGTCTTTCAGCCAGTTGACAGCGATAAAATGAAATTGTTCAAAAGCAAAATTGTAGTGGAATGGATCAGTTTAAAAGAAGGAACCACCTTTGCTGGAAAAACAATTGGAGAAGCAGAAGTAAGAAAGAAAACGGGTGTATCTATAGTCGGTATTTTTCGAAATGATGAAGTAATCGCAAGTCCAGGAGTGAAGGAAACCCTTCAAGTTGGAGACACCGTCATGGTAGTGGGTAAAAACAGCCAGATTTCGGATTTTGAAGAATTAGCAGAGGGGGAGGCGGACTAAAGAGTGGAAGCTCATGTGCCAGAATTATTTGCGGCAGGGCTTATTCTTCTAGCGATGTTTGCCATTGGATTTATTGGCTTGAGGTCGAAAATTCCTGATGTTTTATTATTTATTATTGTAGGTATCGCAGTAGGTGGCCTGTTAGCCGATTCTGAAATTTTATACTTTACCGGAGAAATCGGAATTGTACTTTTATTTTTCATGCTGGGAATGGAATTTCCGATCAAGCAGCTGGCAGGAATCGCAAAGAGAGTGACGCCTGCTGGTACGCTTGATCTGTTTTTAAATTTTGTATTATCTGTGATGATTTGTGTGTTATTTGGCCTAGATGCATTATCTGCTCTGTTTATTGGAGGAGTATTATATGCAACAAGTTCATCGATCACGATGAAAATGATGGAGAACACGAAACGGACGGCTAATCCAGAATCGGAATTTATACTTGGTGTTCTTATTTTTGAGGATTTAGCAGCTCCAATTATGGTAGCTGTTCTTGCTGGTCTAAGTACTGGCGAAGGTTTGAATGGATTTGAATTTTCCTGGCTGCTTGGAAAAGTGGTTCTTCTTATCATTTTTGCCATTATCTTAGGACGACTGGTATTTTTAAAACTTTCTAGATTTATAGAACGTAATGCCGGGTCAGACATATTTCATTTACTTATTATTGGAATTGCTTTTACTTATAGCGGTCTTGCTATTTATTTGGATTTATCAGAAGTACTGGGAGCGTTTCTTGCCGGTATTATGCTGGCTGAATCAAAAAAAAGCAGCAAGATGGAGCCGCTCGTATTACCTGTTCGCGAATTAACCTTGCCGCTATTTTTTCTTTGGTTCGGCACCCAAATAGATGTTGGAAACGGAATATCTTGGCCATTGCTGTTAACGGCGCTATTAATTTGGTCTGTAGTGGCTAAACTGTTTGTAGGAATGGCGGGTGGAAGGATGTATGGTCTTTCTGCTAGAGTATCTTTTCGAGCAGGGCTGTCCTTTACGCAAAGAGGCGAGTTTTCCATTATTATTGCTAGTCTTGCAGCAGCAGAAATTATGGCTTTCAGCAGTGTTTTTATTTTATTATCAACGTCCATTGGTATATTGTTATTCCTTTATGCGCCGTATTTAACAACAAAAGTGTATGGTAAGAAAAAGAAACCAGAGAAAGTAAAAGTCCCGGGTACTTAAATATAATCTTTATAAAAATTAATCCGCAGGTAATTGACATATGCATGCATATGACGTTATATTCTACCATGTACTAATAGAATAGATATGTAAAAGTAACCTCGTTAGGTGAGGCTCCTGTACGGAGAAACGCTGCTGCCCAAAAATGTCCAAAGACGCCAATGGGTCAACAGAAACCATCGATATAAGGTGGTTTTTAATGCAGCTGGGCTTTGGGCCCTATGCCGTGCAGTGCTAAAGCTCTACGAATGGGGCTGTGTTTTGTATTGCATTTGTCAAAGAGAGCACGCCTTCCATTCACAGGAGGGCGTGCTTTTAGTATTTCATCATTTATTTTTGTGACACCTTAAAGTCAGTCGAAACATTTTATATAACAAAGTGAGGTGAGGGGATTTGGATAGTTGTCCATATAGCAGGATGGGCTGGCTGGGATTACAACTTTTAGAATTTGGCAATAGAATAAAGGGAGGTCCATTTCCCCTGCGTCTCACTTGGCTGACGTAGAGAGGAACAGGATCTCTCCAGATGGAGGGATTGACCGTGGTTGAGTTAAACGAGAGTACAAGAGATGAATATATGGATTACATTATAAAAGCGGCGATGAAAAATGATATAGAACAATTTCGCCACTTGTTTTTAGAGCTGCATCCGGCTGATCAAGCCGATGTGTTTCTTCATTTAGAAGAGCTGGAAAGAAAACGGGTATATGAATTTTTAAGCCCAGAGGAATTCGCTGAAATATTTGAAGGCTTAGAAGTCGATGAACAAAAGAATATTGCACTTGAGCTGAATGATCATTATGCGGCTGAAGTATTTAATAATATGTACGCTGATGACGTAGCAGACTTTCTTAGTGAATTGCAGCAAGAAAATGTGTCGGATATTTTAAAGGCGATGGATGATGAAGATGCCGATGATGTAAGAGAGCTGCTTGCTTATGAAGAGGAAACAGCCGGCGCCATCATGACAAAAGAATTCATATCGATTAAAGCCTATGATACAGTAGGTGATGTTATCGAATTATTACGTCAAGAAGGACCAGATGCAGAAACCATTTACTACTTGTATGTTGTAGATGAAAAAGAGCGTTTGGCCGGAGTTACTTCGATCCGTGACTTAATCACTTCTATTTCTACAGAAAAGATAGAAAATATTATGAGCACACGTGTCGTTTCTGTTCACGAAAAAACCGACCAAGAAGAAGTAGCTCAACTCATTCAAAAATATGATTTTCTTGCTGCCCCGGTTGTAGATGATGATAATACACTGCTTGGGATTGTAACGGTAGACGACGTGTTGGACGTTATAGAAGAAGAAGCAACAGAGGATTTAGGAGAAATTACAGCAGCGAGAGGGTCAACAGATGTAACCTTAACATCGTTTCAAGCCGCTAAAAAAAGAGCTCCTTGGATTATTATGCTTATGTTTTTCGGTTTGGTTACAGCAGAAGTGATTGGCAGATTTGAAGAAACATTAGAAACGGTCGTGCTTTTGGCTGCGTTTATTCCGATGATTATGGGGTCGGCTGGGAACACAGGAACACAATCTTTGGCGGTATCTGTACGTGCTCTTGCGACAGGGAGTCTAGAAAAGCGCGGATTGTGGAAAACGATTATCCGTGAGTTTTCTACGGGCTTAATGATCGGTGTTATGTCCGGTGCCGTTATTGCGCTGCTGCTTGCCATTTTTTATGGAGACCCGCTACTTGGAGGAATAGTCGGCGTTTCTATTGTGTTATCGCTTGGTATGGCAAGTGTAATTGGTACGACAATTCCCCTTGTAATTAATAAATTAAAATTAGATCCTGCTATTGCATCCGGCCCTTTTATTACAACGTTAAATGACCTTATTAGTTTAATGATTTATTTCACTGTTGCAACGTCTTTAATTCAATATTTATAATAAATCAGCCGCAGACAAAATATATGTCCCGCGGCTGATTTTTTCATTTACAAGGTTTTGAGTCAGGGCGTACAATGAAAGTAGAAAGAGGAAAGGAGGAAGGGGAAATGGAAGAACAATTTGACTCTTTTTTCAAGCAAGAAGGACCCTTCTATCCGGTTCAGGGATTTAAAATGGACAGTTGGAAGCGTGCTGTACAGGACGTTATTAATGAAGTAGCTGCCGACGTTTTAAAATACAAGCAAGAAGAACGGACAGCAGTACTCCTTACTGACGTGTTTAAAGAAAAATGGCAAATGCTGTCGCCGCTTTGGTTTAGACATAATACTTCTTATTACTTGTGGCTCGTCCATGTCTCTGGCCTATTGCTCCCTTTCCTTGAAAAGGAGCCGGGTGATATGGCTGGCTGGATTCAATACAGAGAATATCCAAAAGCATGGAGCCGTCAGCATTTTACAGTTCCTATCATTAAAGACAACGAATGTTTTACCATATATATTTTTGAGAAAAACGAGAAACTTCTAACAAAAGCAGCGGAAGCAATGGCTTTAAATGTTCATTACAGCGAGGGTGAATCGCCTGAGTACCTGCAATTACGTTCGATGGAAAATGGACGAACTGCACTCTACCGTATCACCCATACAGATAGGCGAAAGCAGGGTTGAAGGCAACAACGACCCTGCTTTATTTATACTATAGGATTCCTTCACTTCCTATGGCATTGGCGAGTAAATGGTGATCGTCGGCGAGTAAATCAGCAAATTCAGATGGTATTGAAAAAAAAGGAAATTTTCATGCCCATTTGTGATTGCAGGTACCCTTGAACACAAGGCAAAAAAGCGTATAGTCGAGAAGCGGAGTGTTGCTAATCCCTTTTTAATATAGAGTTAACAAGATGATGAGGTGAAAATTCATTTGCTGAAACCCATTTCATTAATATGCTCTTTGAGAATAGTTTTTCTGTAATCCTTCTGGCGTTATACCCTTTACGCTTAAGAGTTAACGTTTGGTTAGAAAGATCTAGAAGAAAGTTAAGTTTTGCCTGCAATGCATCTTTTCCTTGCTTCACAATGCCTGCATGTCCACAGAAAACCGTGTCGATATTGTATTGGAGCACGGTTTGTAAAGATTGAATCATTTGCGGGACGGAATCTTCTCTCATTCCATAACGAAGCCTTTTCGCTAAAAATAAGTCACCTGCAAACAACCATTTTCTCTTTGGATCATATAAACTGTAATGGTCCTCAGAATGGCCAGGGGAAGGAATAAGAAGCAGCCTTCCCTCACGATGATCTATATAAGTATCGTGCAGAGAATGAGGAGTAAAAGGTTTCATATCTTTCCCCCATATCACTTTGCGGTATAAAGGCAAAGCAAACCCTTGTTTCAAAATAGAAGCTGTTTTTTCTCCGCAGGATACCTTTAAATGATTATTTCGATGTAAATAGGAAGCATTACCGCTGTGATCTTCATGATAATGGGTTAGAAAGGCTTTGTCAGGTTTTTTATCCTCTACAAAGCGGTTTATATGTGCTCGTGCACGCGGAGGCCCTGTATCAATCAACACACCTTGATAAAAATATACGTGATAAAAAAAAGTTTGGCTGCCTATTTCTAATTTTCCTGTAGCTGCTTCAAGTTCATCGTAATGTTTATTTGGTAAAACAGTATGCCGCACAATCATACAATGTCCCTCATTATTGGTTTATTGGGAAATACCAGGAGATTGCAAAAGACTTTTTAAGACCGAGCGGTTCGTTGCTATGTCCTCGAGTGTGTAACGGTCAAGAACCTGCATATATGCCTTCAGCGCTTCTTGAAGCACCCCTTTTAAGCGGCATTGTCCTGTTAATACGCAAGTGCTCTTCTCAGGGTCAAAGCACTCCACTAAATTGAGATTATCCTCTGTTTGCCGAACTACCCAGCCAATATTAATTTCTTCTGGAGTTTTGGCTAACCGTATTCCGCCGTTTCTACCTTTAATAGACTGAATAAGCCCAAGTTTTACTAATTCATGGCCAACTTTTGTGAGATGATTATAAGAAATCTGGTAAGCTGCTGCAATTTCTTTGATGCTCGCAAGCTTAGGGTGCTCAACAGCTGCCAAATAAATTAACATACGCAAAGTATAATCTGTATAAGAGGTTAGTTGCATGAGAAACGCTCCATCTATGATAGATTTTAATAACTATATATTATCATATTTTCACCAAATAGACATAAGAAGGCATTTAAATATGCATTTAAAATACTCATTTTATGATAAGATAAACATGTATTATAAATGTATATTTAAATAAGGGGGGACTTTTTGATGAGTCAAAGTAAAACCGCTTTGAATCCAAAAACAATTGAAACAGTTAAAGCCACTGCTCCGATTTTAGAAACAAGGGGAGAGGAAATTACAACTCACTTTTATAAGAGAATGTTTGAAAGAAACCCGGAACTGTTAAACGTATTCAACCAAACGAACCAAAAAAAAGGCCGGCAGCCGCAGGCATTAGCACATGCTGTATTAGCTGCGGCAAAAAACATTGATCAACTAGAAAACATACTGCCTGTTGTAAACCAAATTGCCCATAAACACCGCAGTCTTCAAATTAAACCAGAACAATATCCTATTGTTGGAGAGAACCTGCTTGCTGCTATCAAAGAAGTGTTAGGTGATGCAGCGACAGATGATGTCCTTAGCGCTTGGGAAGAAGCATACGGTGTCATTGCTGATGTGTTTATTTCAGTAGAACAAAAAATGTATGAAGAAACTGCCCAGCAGTCCGGCGGATGGGATGGATTCCGTGCATTTACGGTTGATAAAAAAGTACCGGAAAGCAATGTTATTACTTCCTTTTATCTTCGCCCGGCAGACGGCGGCAGTCTTCCATATTTTGAACCTGGGCAATATATAACTGTCAAAACTGAAATACCAGGAGAAGAGTTTCTGCATCTTAGACAGTATTCGTTATCTGATGCGCCCGACAAAGATTATTTCCGTATTAGTGTAAAGCGGGAAGAAGGGTCAGACTCGCTTCCTGAAGGGGTCGTGTCTAATTATCTTCATCGTTCAGTGAACGAAGGGGATGTGCTTGAATTAACTGCACCTGCGGGGGATTTTTATCTGCAGCCTGCGGACCGGCCGGTAGTTCTTATCAGTGGCGGAGTTGGGCTCACTCCATTAATGAGCATGTTTAATACACTTGTCGAAGAAAACAGACGACCTGTTACATTTATTCAAGCGGCTCAAAGCAGCTCACACCATGCTATGCATGCTCCTGCAGCCAAAGCTGCTGGTGAATGTGACAAGGTATCATATCACGTATGCTACGATGTTGTAACGGAAGAAGATAATACAGATCCTTATATACAAAAACAAGGCCGTATTGATAAAGAATGGCTTGCATCGCTTTTGCCTGAAAAAGAAGCAGATTATTATTTCTGCGGACCGCTTCCTTTTCTTCAAGCTATTAATCATATGTTGAAGAGTGATTTCAACATTCCAGAAGAACGCATGCATTTTGAATTTTTCGGTCCAGCTGCAGATTTAGAAACAAATTAAATTTTCTCGCCCTCCCCTTTTGTTTGACAGACCAATAATTAGGGAATTCTAGTCAAAGATCTTAGAAAGGGGGGGCAGTATGAAATACTTTTGGAAACGGCTTCTTCTTATTCCGCCCATTGCGGCGATGATCTACGGCATGTTTAAACCTCTTCCTAAAGGGTTAGCGATAAAAGGAAAAAAGCGTAAAGTGAAAGATTTACAATTTTTGTACTTTAAGAATGTTTAACTTTGTTAAAGGGTTAAAGTATAAGCAAAACTACGGCTTCCGCCATTTGGACTTGGCGGTAAGCCAAGTATTTCTAATATAATCTTTGGTATGAAAATAAGGAACCTGTTTGGGAAAGTAATTTGTACCTTAAAATGTTAAAAATGATTGAAGAAGCTGAATCCTTCATTGTCCTTGATCAGTTTTTGTTTAATGATTATCATTGCCATGAAATAGAATGCCCAAAGGCTGCAAAAAGTGTAACCGAAGCTTTAGTGGAGAAAAAGAAAGCATACCCCGATATGAAGATTATGTTTATTACTGATCCGGTTAATACGGCGTATGGCACTCATGAATCTCCTCACTTAAGCAGGCTTAAAAACAATGGGATTGAAGTAGTCATGACGAACTTACGCAAAATTCGTGATGCAACCCCTTTAGTAGCAGGTTTTTGGAGATCTTATTTTCAATGGTTTGGAACAAAAGGTTATGGATGGCTTCCGCATGCAATGAGTAAAAAACAGCTTTCTTTAACACTGCGAACGTATTTGAAAATGCTGAATTTAAAAGCCAACCACCGAAAAGTAATGTATACAGATCGTGAAGCACTGATCTCCTCTTTTAATCCCCATGATGCCAGTGCTTATTTTAATAATATCGGATTTGCCGTTAAAGGAGATATTATAGATGATGGTCTAGAATCTGAACAAGCAGTAGCTGCATTTAGCGGAGGCTCTATTTTACCGCAGCGGACAAAAAAGATGAAAAGCAGAGCTTCACCTGAACATAAAGAAGATGCAGCGATTCAGCTTCTCACAGAAGGCCAGACGCGAGAAGAAGCAGTAAAGTTAATTAACAAAACAAAAGCAGGAAGCAAAATACATTTGGCCATTTTATACCTTTCAGATACAAAAATTATTAAAGCACTACTTAAAGCTCACCAAAGAGGAGCTAATATTAAAATCATTTTTGATCAAAACATGGAAGCGTTGGGGCAGCGTAAAAATGGTATTCCGAACAAACCGGTAGCTTACGAGCTTATGAAAAATAAAAAAGAAAACCTTGAAATTCGCTGGTATGAAACAAAAGGGGAACAGTTTCATACAAAGCTGATGCTGATTGAAGAAGATGATAAAGTATTTGCTCTTGGCGGTTCTGCTAATTTCACACGAAGAAACTTAAAAAATTATAATTTAGATGCCAGCGTACTTGTAGAAGGAACAAAAGATACACCTGCATTAAGAGACGTACAACTATTTTTTGCCGGCTTTGGTTTAATAAGGGTGCATACTATACATTTCTTTTTGAAGCTAGAAAAAATGCATCGTTATGGCTTAAATGTTTGTATCACCTGCAAAAAATCACGAATACATCTACTTATTAAATGAGAACAGAAAGACTGCTCGGATTACTGAAGCAGTCTTTTTGTTTTTAACACGGCTTCGTCAAACTTCAACAGCCGGATAAAATAGTGATTGTGGACATTCGTTATTCATTCTATTTACATTTTTAACAGGTAACTTACTATTTCTTTCGATGAAAAGCAGGGGCTGTACCAGGTAACAAATTACTTTGATGTTTTTACAGAACAATGAAGCGAATGATTTATATGTTAACGAAACGTTTACATGAAACATGAGCTTTATTCACATCAAGTTAAAAAATGTTTTCTACAATAAGAGGTAGACACTTAATTCTACACGTTTAAATAGTAATGAGTGATGACAAGGAGGACATGTAATGAAAAAATTTAGATGGATCGGTTTTACTTTATTAACATCCATGGTATTAGCAGGATGTGGCGATAATGAGGGAGCATCTGGAGAAGAAGCAAGTATATCTGGAACACTAAGTTTCTACACCTCTCAACCTGATGAAGACGCTAATGCGTTAGTATCTGCGTTTAATGAACAGTATCCGGAAGTAGAAGTGGATATTTTCCGCTCTGGAACAGAAGAAGTAATCAGTAAAGTGCAAGCTGAAAATCAGGCTGGTGATATTCAAGCTGATGTCATGCTGGTGGCGGACGCTGTAACATTTGAAAGTTTAAAAGAGCAAGAGCTGCTGTTACCTTATGAATCTGAAGAGTCAGAAGGCATTTCAGAAGAATTCATTGATCCGGAACATACATATTATGGAACAAAAATTATGGCAACGATTCTAGCTGTAAATACAAACGAAGTGAACTCTATTCCAGATTCCTGGGATGTTCTCACCTCAGAAGAAGCTCATGATAAAGCAATAATGCCAAGCCCGTTATATTCTGGCGCTGCTGCTTATAATGTTGGGGTAATGAGCCGAAAAGATGGATTCGGCTGGGAATACTTTGAGAATCTAAAAGAAAACGGTATGACAGTGGTGCAAGGCAATGGAGGAGTACTTCAAGAAGTAGCATCCGGGGAAAAATCGTATGGAATGGTTGTTGATTTTATCGTTGCCAGAGCTAAAGCAGAAGGATCACCTATTGAGCTGGTTTATCCTTCAGAAGGTGTGCCCGTTATTACCGAACCAATTGGAATAATGGAGGAGACAGATAACGAAGAAGCGGCCAAGGCTTTTGTCGACTTTGTGCTGTCTGAAAAAGGACAGGAAGTTTCTGCAGAATTTGGATATACACCTATTAAAGAAGGTATTGAAGTGCCGGAAGGATTAAAAAACATAAATGAATTTGATGTTCTTTCCCATGACGTAGCAGAATTGCTGGAAACACGGGAAAAGGACAAACAGAAATTTGAACAAATCTCAGACGAATAATAGATTGAGGAGATATTTTATGGATCAGCAAGTACATCCAAAAAGAGGAAAGGACGTGATTTCATCCCCCTCTTTTTCCTCTAATGCTATTTTAAATCGAAAGGTGATTATTGCTGTATCGTTATTAATAGTACTTATTTTTTTTATTTTGCCTGTGCTTCGTCTGCTTGCGTTAAGTTTCACAGGCGAAACAGGCGCCACGCTCAGTCACTACAGCCACATATTATCAGAACGAAGAACGTGGTTTGTCTTGAAGAATACCTTTTTTATGGTGCTTGGATCTACTATTCTCTCGATCACTTTAGGGGTGATCTTGGCAGGTGTGGTAACGTACAGCGATATTAGGGCGAAACGTTTCATTCATATTTTTGTGTTGCTGCCTTTTATTATCCCATCTTATATAGTGACCCTTTCCTGGACTCAATTAATGAGCTCAAATGGCTGGATTGCTAATGTTCTTCAGTTATTCCCAGGGGAAATAGAACCTTTAGATTTATATAGTTTAGAAGGAATGATTTTTATACTTGGTTTATCGCATTATCCGTTAGTATATCTATTTACGGTGGGAGTTTTAAAAAAAATACCACGTGAATTAGAATGGGCTTCTAGATCCTCTGGAGCAAGCAGATTGGCGACATTGCGCAGAGTAACGCTTCCGTTAGCTTTGCCGGGTATAGCGGGGGGCGGTCTTTTGGCTTTTTTGGCAAATCTTGATAATTTTGGTATACCTGCTTTTTTAGGGATACCGGCTAATATTCCGGTGTTAAGCACGGCCATTTATCAAGAAGTAGTAAATATAGGTCCGCAAGCGTTTTCAAGAGCAGCAACATTATCCGTTTTATTAGGCGGCACTGCCGTCATAGGAACACTTTTACAGTGGCTGTTTATTAGAAAATCAAAGCAGATGGAAACGCCGCATGAAGACCGAAAACCGCGTTTTTCCTTTGGAAGGTATCGTGTATGGGTAGAAGCAGCATTATGGATATTTCTTTTATTTATTAGCTTTGTTCCTTTATTTTCGATGGTTTCTTCTTCTTTAATACGTACGTACGGTCTTAATTTTTCATGGGAAAATATGACGCTGAATCACTACAAGTTTGTGCTTTTTGAAAATGATAAAGTGCAAGCTTCCCTGGCCAACAGTTTAATTCTAGCTTTAATTACGGCTGTCACTGCGCTAGTAATAGGGACCATAATCGCATACTTACGGATCAATAGGCCTTCTTCATTTACGAGGTTTTTAGAAGTAGTCATTAGCATTCCTTATGCTCTTCCAGGAGTAGTCTTAGCTCTTGCGATGATTTTTGCTTGGATGGAACCCCTTCCTGGGTGGAATCCAGGAATTTATGGAAGTATTTGGATCTTAATCATTGCCTATGTTACCCGATTTATGATCTTGCAAGTCAGAGGAAGTGTTACGGCTTTTATGCAAGTAGACCGTTCGATGGAAGAAGCATCTCACATTTTTGGAGCAAAGGGATATACCAAGTGGAGGAAAATCATGACACCGCTCATTCTGCCGGGGGTTTTGGGGGGAGCATTTTTAGTATTTCTCACGGCTCTAACGGAACTTACGGTTTCTTCGTTGCTTTGGTCTTCCGGCAGCGAAACGATCGGGCTGGTTATTTTTAATTTTGAACAGGCAGGCTATACAACACATTCTACGGCGTTTTCTTCCGTCGTTGTTTTCTTGCTATTAATTGGTATTGGTTTAATGATTGGTTTACAAAACCTTTGGAATAAGAAGGTGAAAAACGTATGAGCACAAAGATACTTGGAGTGACTAAAAAATTCGGCAGCACTACTGCCATTTCTTCGATTGAAGCCGAAATGAAAGAAGGGGAATTCATTGCTATACTAGGTCCTTCTGGGTGCGGGAAAACAACTCTTCTGCGATTACTTGCAGGCTTTGAATCTCCTAGTGAGGGGCATATAGAAATGAACAACGAGCAAGTAGCTTCTCCTACGCATTTAACTCCACCCGATAAAAGAAATATAGGGATGGTTTTTCAATCTTTTGCCTTGTGGCCTCATTTAACAGTTAAAGAACAAGTTCGTTTTCCTCTCCAACATCATAAGTTTGTACCTAAAGAACTAAAAGCCGATAAAGAAGCTCGTATTAAAGAAGTGCTGGAAATGGTGAACTTATGTGGATATGAAGATCGAATGCCTCATGAATTATCTGGCGGACAAAAACAAAGGGTTGCTCTGGCACGGGCTATCGCTGCAAAACCTACACTTCTCTTAATGGATGAACCATTAAGCAGTTTGGATGCTGAATTGCGGCTGGAGATGAGAAATGAAATTCAAAAGATCCATCGCCTCACCCAAACGACAGTTATTTATGTGACACATGATCAAGGAGAGGCATTAGCCATGGCCGATCGAATTATTGTGATGAAGGATGGGGCGATTGAACAAATCGGGAAACCGGAAACTGTTTATCGTTTTCCACAAACCGAATTTGTAGCATCCTTTGTAGGAAAAGCCAATTTAGTCCATGGCTTTTGGAAAAATGGAGAATTTCATCCTAATGGCAGCGAAATGGTTGCTTGGGATAAAAAAGATATATCCCCTTACTTTATGAAAAAAAATATCATGCCGGTTCGGCCAGAAGAATTAAGTCTTAGCAAAAAGGGAAACGGGATATCAGGTTATGTGGAAAACGTACAATTTCAAGGAAAAGACCTTCATTATACTGTTCAAGTAGGAGAGGAGAAGTGGACAATTCATAGTCCGGCTGATGAATTTTTTCACCCTGGAGATCAAGTCATCATTTCGCTTACGGAAAAAAGATGGAGCGCCTATCAAGGTGGACAAAAGCTTATCTTTTCTTCCTGACAAACAGACAGCAATAGCTGCAATGGTTTAAGAACAAGTTAGGAGCACTGCACTTAGAAACTTTTAACAATATTTTTTAAACCTGTTGGGAAACGATTAATTTTCCAACGGGTTTTGTACCTTTAGAAAAATTTTAATAGGAACGAGTAATGGAATGACTATTAGCGGTGAAACAGGGTATGGTGAAGTGTCCAGCTGTTAAGTCCCGAAAAAACCCTGTTGGGATGGGGCATCTCAACAGGGTTTTTTGGGCGTTTAATGAGAACCGGTCAGTCGGTTTGAATTAATTGGTTGATTTTTTCGAAGAGTCTTCGCTGTCTGTGTTCTTTATGGAATCTCTGGAAAAGTCATCAATTTCTTCTTCTAATTCATCGAGAATTTCCTCTTTCATTTTTTTCATTTGATGCTGGCGTTTTTGCTGTTTTTCCTGTCTTAAGTCCTGCGTAAACATTTTAAACATCGAGAATACCATTACGGTCATGATAATGGAAAACGGTAGAGCTGCTACAATAGAAGCGGTTTGGAGCCCTTCAAGTCCATTGGACAATAGCAGCACAGAGGCTGTACCTGCAATGAGGAGTCCCCAAGTAATTTTTGTGAACAGCGTTGGATCAAGGCTTCCCTTTGAAGTCATGGCGCCCAATGTGTAAGAAGCGGAGTCTGCTGACGTAATGAAAAAAATTAAAATTAATACTAATGCCAGTCCATTTGTTAATCCCGCTAAAGGAAATTCTTGTAAAGTCGCAAACAATGCAAGTTCTACCGTATCGTTAACAATATCAGCAATAGGAGCTATGCCGTTCATTTCAAGGTTTAAGGCTGAGCCGCCGAAGACGCTGAACCAAATAACAGCGAGTAAAGACGGAACTAAAAGAACGCCGGCAATAAACTCCCTAATTGTGCGGCCTCTTGAAATTCTCGCAATAAACATTCCCATAAACGGAGCCCAGGATATATGCCAAGCCCAATAAAAAATGGTATTTGTCCCAATCCAAGTGCTGTCGGTAAACGGAGTCATCGTTAAACTCATCGGAACAAAATTGGAAATATACGCGCCAAGCGAAGTGGTTACGCTTTCTAATAAATAGATGGTAGGGCCGAGAAAGATCACAAAAATAAGAAGCAGGCCTGCAACGGTTAAATTCACGATACTCAGGTAACGGATGCCTTTGTCGAGCCCAGAAGCAGCAGAAATCATAAACAGCACGGATACGATTCCAATAATAATCAGCTGTGTGGCGGCATTATTAGGCATCCCTGTCAGGTAGGAGAGGCCTCCACTTATTTGCATGGCGCTTAGTCCAAATGTAGTAGCAACCCCTGTAGAGGTAGCTAATACGGCAAGTATATCGATGCTCTGCCCAATTTTTCCGCGCACCTTATCCCCAAATAAAGGATAAAACGCCGAACTGATTAGAGCGGGCTGGTCTTTTCGGAACTGAACATAACCAAGTGCCAGGGCAACTAAAGAAAAGATGGCCCACGGATGAAGAGCCCAATGAAAAATTCCGTAATCCAGCCCTAACTGTGCTGCTTCAGCTTGCGTTTCCACATCTCGGCCGAGTGGTGTATCGACATAATAGAGGACTGGTTCAGCTACTCCCCAAAACACAAAGCCGACGCCTATCCCCGCGGAAAACAACATGCCAAGCCAGGCATAAAAGGAATATTCCGGACGGTCTTCTGGCTTTCCAAGACGAAGCTTTCCATACGGACTTAGCGCTAAAAATATAATAAAAGTTACAAAAAACGCAGCAACCATCATGTAAAACCAGCCGAAGGTTTCAATGGTGAAATTCAGTGATGTTGCAGCAATGCTGGCTAAATGATTCGGCCGTATAAATCCCCAGAGCACAAATAAGAATACAAATATAGCGGATATAATAAAGACAGTTCCAGGTTTTTTAGTAGTATATGTATAGTTGTCTGTTCCCAAGTATGTCACTCCTACATCAATAGTATAGCTGATTGCCTTTACCCTTAAGCCGGCTTTCTTGAAACGCATTTTTTGACTTTTTATACTTTAAGGATGTTTAATTTTATTAAAGTAGTAAAGTATAGGGCTATAAGGACTTGGCGGCAAACCGAGTTTTTCTAATACTTTAGGAAAGTTTAACTTTGTTAAGGATCAAAGTATAAGCAAAACTCGACTTCCGCCATTCGGACTTAGCGGTAAGCCAAGCTTTTCTAATAAGATAAGAAAGTATAAAATGTTGCGCTTTGATGTCTAGCTGCAGCGCCCAGCCTCTCGGGGTTAAATAACCTCCAGTCATTAAAGGCAAAGAGCCCTTTATTGCCTGGAGAACATTTACCTGTCGAGGCTGATAAGGGCGCTTGCGCTTTTTTTTATTAATTACTATCTTCAAAGCGTTTTAAGTCGTTTTTATGTCCTATGACAATTAAAACATCGTTTTCAAATATTTTGTCGTCCGCCATCGGGGAAATATTGATATCTTTTCCTCTTTTAATTCCTAAAATGGTTATTCCAAACTGTGCTCTAATATTTAGGTCCATCAGTGTATGGTTATCCATGGAGCGTGGTGCTGCTATTTCCACGATAGAAAAATCGTCAGAGAGTTCGATATAGTCAATAACCTTTTCTGAAACAAGGTGCTGTGCGATTCTGTTACCCATATCATGTTCTGGATGGATAATTTTATCCGCCCCAATTTTGTCGAGAACTTTGTGATGATAGTAGTTTTGTGCTTTAACCCAGACAGAATCGATTCCCATTTCTTTTAATAGCAATGTGCAAAGAGTGCTGGCCTGAATATCATCTCCGATGGCTACAATGACATGATCAAAATTGGTGATACCGAGACTGCGCATGGTTTTTTCATCTGTTCCGTCACCAACGGCACTATGGGTAGAATCATTTACTATCTCGTTTACTTTGGATTCATTGATGTCAATGGCAAGTACATCATGGCCCAGCTTATACAGTTCAGTGCTGACGCTGATACCGAATCGTCCTAGTCCAATAACAGCAAATTGTTTCTTCATGGCCTTGTTTGTCTCCCTTCTGATCCCTGGTAAACATAATTTTGGCTGCTGTAAATGCGCAGGCGTTTTTGCGATGGACACTTGCCATCAAAAACACCACTTCCTATGCATGGATATATACACAGCCCCAACGCCATATATCATAGGGCGCCTGTACTTTTCTTATAAGATAAGAAAGTATAAAATGTTGCGCTTTGATGTCTAGCTGCAGCGCCCAGCCTCTCGGAGGCCCGCGGCGGTTTAAGGTACGTTTGCTAAAATCGAGAACATCGTGTTCCTACCGCAAAAGTCAGTCCATCCTGTGCAAGCCAGTTCGGCGTTCTCACAGCACGTGAGGAACTTAGCCGAACGTCTTTAAAAACAAGGGCGCTTACGTTTTCTTATTGTAATGTACTCTCCGTGATTATTGTTTGTCAATTATCGATTTTGTTACATCTTGTTAGTGAAGGACGGAGTCGGATTGAAGCGGGGAGGTTTTAAGAAAATAGGCTTCCATACAATGGCGGGTTTGACGCTTTAAATTTGCATTTAAATAACTGCTTGATCCTTCATACCCTCTGCACACATAACTGTAGCGGGAAAACATACCGTCATTTTCTTGGAAGGTTACACGAATACGGTTTTGATGCATGTATTGTTTGATATGGCGCATGTCTTTGTGCAGCATACGTAATGCCTCCTGTATCATGTCCAAATAGGGACCTTTCACTTTAAACGCTCCACTTTCAAAGAGTTGAAAGTCTTTTTCAAGGACTTTTTTTACAAGAGGAAGCAAAATAAAATAATGAATCATAATATGTTCTTCTTCTTTAATTTGCACGAGTACCCCTCTTTTCATTTTTGCGAACGTTTGTTTGTATTTTTATTATAACGAAAGCTCGTTTTATTATACAAGTGGAGTTTTTTTCCGCTAATATTTTCATTTAAAGAAAAAAAGCTGAGATCAGTTATTTAAATAGAGCAGCAACATAGGTTATAATATAAGAAAGCGCATACAAAAATAAAAACAGATGCGTCCTAAATAAAAATAAAGCCGCGCTTTTTTTAAAAGAGGAAGTCGCGACGTGGAGATAAACATTCTGTGCTCGGGGTTTGAGTCGTTCGGGATTGGAAAGAAGCAGAGATAAAACCACCGAACAGCTCGTGAAAAGACGTGGAGATAGAAAGATTTGAAAAATGAAAATGTAAAACGTAAAGATTGTAAGCTCTCCGAAGGGAACAAAGGGGTGCAGAGCAGCTATAAAAACAATCATAAAAGAGTGATAGCTTTGGTGGCTTCTGCGGTCATAAAAGAACTCATGAGGAAAGAATATTCAGGATAGGGCATAGGAAGATAATGGAGGTTACAAATCTGTGAAGGAATTTCCGTTGTCTGGATCGAATTAAATAATTAATAAAGAATTGTATAATAGCCCGCATTTCTAACACAGCCAGCACATATATATGCAATAACACGCTGCAACGTTTACTGTAATGGATTCAAAAGCAGAAGCTAAATCAAAGGCATAATTCATTTGTTCCCAGCCGCCTCTGTTGTCCAGCTCAATCTTCTAAGACACCTTCCATGTCTTATAACAGGAAAAAGTTTTGCAAGTATTAGAAAAAACTGATCATTTTTCTATGAACACGAGACAGGAAGCAGACATCAAGAATGAAACTTCAATAGAAAGATGTAAGCAAAAAGCGTTTAGAGGAAGCGCCATGCGGGTATGTAGTCAGTAAATAAATACATGCTTGAGCCCGGGCCAGTACTTCATGCGCGCGTCGCCCGCCAAGGACAGGACAGAAAGCCAAATACCGGTAAAGTCCGGTGAAAGGATAGGGGGTTCGACGAAAATGTTACATCCTACTCATGAACAGCATTTTATGAAAAAAATAAAGTCGGCAAAGCATGGCAGAAGACCATCAAGACAGGTGCTTCAATCGCTATATGCCCAAATGACCATGGAATACGCTGTTTATTCCTTTAATAAGGAGCGGCTGCAGCGCATGATTGACAAAGCATTAGATCAGAAAGACCCGGAAAGTTTTCAAGCATTAACAAGTCAATATAATGCCTTAATTGGAGAATACAAATTTGGCAAAGTAATCTCTGAGCAAGGATATGAAATTGAGTTGGACTTTAAAGTGAAATAGAAAAAGAAACACCGTCAGCCTGGTTGAAAGTGAACTGTACCCCTTAAAATGGACAGTTTAATAAAAAGCGCTAAGCTGCTAGTAAGTGACCTCGGTATTGGGCCGGGGTCATTTTTTGTAGAGATCATTGACTTGGTGACAAGCCAAGTTTTTCTAATTTTAAGGTTAAGAAAGTACACGTTAGACATCACAGCCAAGTTTTTCTCATACAGGCTTCGTCAGGATAAATACTTCTGCAACTTGTCTCATATAAATAAAAGAGTTGTGGAGAGAAGGGGAGGCCATATGAAAAATACGTTTGTTGTCGGGACATTCTTGCTTATTGTGGCGGCATTTTTAGGAGAATGTTTGGAATTCTTGATTAATATGGTGTTAGCCCGTGAACTGGGAGAAAAAGGACTCGGTTTGTATATGTCCATTCTTCCAACGATAGTATTTTTAGTTGTGATAGCGAGTATGGAGCTGCCCATATCGATTTCAAAAGCAGTAGCAGAAAAGGAAGAGACATACCATAGAAGTTTGCTTTACCATACGATACGTTTTACGGGTACTTTTATGGTTGCATGTTTGGCAGCGGCCTTTATTGTATTTCCTCTGATTCCGGTCTTTGATCAGTATCACACAGCATTGCCATACTTATTATTGATTCTTATTCCTGTCATCGCGTTGTCATCGATTGCTAGAGGTTATTTTATGGGAACGCAGCATATGGGGAAAATTGCGGTAGCTAATTTTTTAAGAAGAGCAGTCCAACTAGTCCTTTTAATAGCAGTATTCCAATTATTCCATTTTGAAGCGGATACTGCAATACTATTAAGCTTGTGCACTCTGATAGGTACCGAAATCGTGGTGTTTTTATACTTGTTTGTATTATTTTTAAGAGAAATGAAAAGGTTGAAAAAAACACCTTCCGAGCCTATGAAAAAAACATCTGTCTTACACACACTTTTGGCTGTTTCCCTGCCGACAACAGGACTTCGAATCTTTCATGCTGCTTCCTTTGCGGTCAAGCCGTTTTTGATAAAAGCAGCCCTTATGAACGCAGGAGTGGTAGAAGAACAGGCTACTGTGCAATATGGAAAGCTGGCAGGGGTTGCGTTTACGATTGGGTTTTTCCCAGCTTTCATTGCTCATTCATTACTGATTATTCTTATTCCGACTGTTTCTGAAGCATATGCCAAAAAACACGTTTCTTCGTTAAGCGCCCTGTTAAATAAAATTATGGCGGGAACGTTTGTCTATGCTGTTCCGGCTGTTTGGATTTTTTATTTTTTCTCAAGCGAATTGACGAGCCTGTTTTTTGAAAAGTCGCCTGCAGCGGTTTACTTGCAGCTTTTGGCTCCTTACTTTTTCTTTCATTTTTTTGTCATACCGATGCAAGCCTTTCTTATTGGTCTTGGACTCGTAAAGGATGCATTTCTACATTCTATCTGGTCGACGACGGTTTCATTTATACTCATGTATGTACTTGGCTCCATGCCGCAGCTGCAAATGGATGGGGTCATTATAGGAATGAACACAGGCATTATTATTCTTACGTTTATGCATTATTTGACGATTCGAAAACGGTTGGATCAGCCAGTAGGATTAAGCTTCCGAGAAATACATGAAGGAAAAACATTCTAAAAAATGTAGAGAGGAGACTAGAATGGAAACAGGATGAACGATTCATCCATAAAAAAATGAACCACAATCTTATCCTTCTCTAGCGTAAGCTTGTGCAATTATATATACTAAATAAGAGAAAAAGAATTTAACGAGAGACCAGGAGGCAATACTGTTGATTTTATCGGACCAAACAATCAAAACCATGATAGACCAAGAGGAGCTGCAGATCGATCCCATCAAGGAACATCAAATCCAGCCAGCATCCGTAGATATAAGACTGGGCACTCATTTTTTAAAAATTGATGAAAATGCGATTGAATCCATTGCTCTAGATGAACCGGCAAAATACGTAGAGTTTGAAAGTGAAGAAGTCATCATTCCGCCTCATTCTTTCTTGCTTGCTACCACGAAAGAATATATCCGACTTCCAGATCAAGTGACTGCATTTGTGGAAGGAAGAAGTTCTATCGGCCGGATGGGGCTGTTTATACAAAATGCCGGCTGGGTCGACCCCGGCTTTGAAGGGGAAATCACCCTTGAACTTTATAACGCTAATCGCCTGCCTATCCGGTTAAAAGCCGGGCGCCGAATAGCTCAGCTCGTATTCGCATTTATGGATAAAAAAGCAGCGGTGCCATACCAAGGAAAATATCAAGGACAGCGAAAAGCAGTTGGAAGCCAAGTTTACCTCGATGAAGAAACAAGTGAAAAATAACTTCAAAAACAAAGCCGCCAAGGAGCTGTCTCAAAAGCATGGGAGGCGGCTCTTCCAATGTTGTATGAAAACACATCGCCGTTCCGTAAAAGAACCAGTCGGCAGCAGAAGAAAGCCTGATTTTATGCATTAATTTTTTGACTTTTGACACTTAGCAGAGTTTTCAGGTGAAATGGGTTAATGAGTGAGGCGGCTGCTGGTACTGAAGCTTACCGTGAATCGGCTTGTTTTAAAACAGTTTTATTAGAAAAACTCAGCTTACCACCAAGTCCGAACGGCAATATACTTTGAACCTTCAACAAAGTCAAATATCCCCAAAGTATAAAAAAAGAAGGCATCCTCTAAGTGAATAACACTTAAAAGATACCTTCCATTCGTTTTATTTTAAGAAAAAGTGGTCGATATGCCCTTTTCCGGCTTGATACTCTTTAATGACACGCGCAGCTTCTTTTTGTGAACGCGCAAACTTATTTTCAAGAAAATCCTCAAAGAATTTCTTCATTTGTATTCCTTCTTTCTATTCATTATGTCTTCATTATCCTCTCCCATACATTTTTTAGCAAAATCTAAATATAAAGAGGAAAACGGAAACATTTCCTGTGGAAACGGATAAAAACCGGTATTTTCTTTAATTTTCTTCAAATTACTCTTTTTTTCTTCTTTATTCAGGGAGCGCTAATAGTAACTTCTTAAAAAGAAACAAAGCAACGGAAATAATAAATAGCGATGCTGTACTCTTTATGGGAAGATAGAGGGGAAATTCGGATACAAAACGCAAACGTGTACAGCTGCTTTCAAATAAAATTATGAAGCTTTGGAATTTATTTGGTATTTGGGTTTTTGTGGATTGGTTTTTCCGATCGGCTGGGAAAGTGATAGCAGAACGCATAGAAGAAGAATCACAGGTTCGGTGAGCTGCAATTATTGCAATGTCACTACCTTCAAGGTTATTATTACTCTAGGCCGAAAAAATTGTTAGAACTTTATATATACGATCTATAAGACGTAAAGGGTTCGGTTCATCATAGAATCGAGCCTTTTCATTAGGAAATCATTTATTATGTGAATAGTGCTTTCTTTAAGCAAGGAAGTTTTAAAAAGCTAAATACAGCTGAAAATGTTATAATGGGAATGTTGTCAACAAATAATTGTTCAGCTGAAGACAGACAATGTCTTATGGCTATATAAATATATTAAAAGTTGTGTCTTCAAGCAGGCACATGGATAAGAAAGAGGGATTGGCCTTGAGTTTTGCTAATGAAAAGGCAGTAGTCGTATTTAGCGGCGGCCAGGATAGTACCACCTGCTTGTTTTGGGCGCTTGAACGATTTGAAGAGGTCAGTGCTGTCACCTTCGATTACGGCCAGCGCCATCGTGAAGAGTTAAAGGTGGCGAAATCTATTACAGAAGAGCATGGTATAGAGCATAAAGTGATGGATATGTCGTTATTAAATCAGCTTGCTCCAAACGCATTAACAAGAGATGATATAAAGGTTCAGGACGGCCAAGATGGAGAATTGCCAAATACCTTTGTGGAGGGAAGAAATCTGTTATTTTTCTCCTTTGCAACGATCTATGCGTCTCAAAAAGGGGCAAAACACATTGTTACCGGGGTTTGCGAAACAGATTACAGCGGTTACCCCGATTGCCGCGATGTGTTTGTCAAATCACTGAATGTTTCTTTAAACCTAGCGCTGGATAAAGACTTTGTACTGCACACCCCGTTAATGTGGCTCGATAAAAAAGAAACATGGGAGCTTGCTGATAAACTTGGCAGACTTTCCTATGTTAAAGAAAAGACATTAACCTGCTACAACGGCGTCCCAGGGGACGGCTGCGGAGAATGTCCAGCATGCAGGCTGCGCCAGGCTGGTTATGAACAATATATTAAAGAAAAGGAACGGGAAGAATAATGCTTCATCAATTTTACCCGCAAGTACAGCATGAATACCGATATGAATTGAATAAGGATATGCATTTGGCAGCAGCGCATTTTATCCCTGCAAGTGCTGCAGGCAAATGCACAAATATTCATGGACATACGTATGTCATTAATCTGACCATCGCGGGAGACGAATTGAATGACACTGGCTTTTTAATCGACTTTAAATTGTTAAAAGACATTGTTCATAAGCGGTTTGACCATTCCTTATTAAACGATTACCACGAATTTGGCGAGTCTCAAACAAATTCAGCAGATACGTTTCCTACTACAGAAGTAGTGGCAAGGACGATTTGGCAGCTTGTGCAGCGCGAGTTAGATCAATGTGACAACAAACCGTGCTGCCTTCAGGTGCTTGTGCGGGAAACACCGACAAGCTATGTGGTGTACCGCCCGAAGAAAGGGGATTTTTCATCATGAAAAAAGTCCCTGTATTAGAAATTTTCGGGCCGACTATTCAAGGAGAAGGAATGGTTATCGGACAAAAAACAATGTTTATTCGGACCGGCGGCTGTGATTACCGCTGTTCATGGTGCGATTCGGCTTTTACGTGGGATGGTTCGCAACAAGCGGAGCTGTTAAACGTTGATGAGATTATTGAAAAGCTCGAAACCATTGGCGGTGCTGCTTTTAACCATGTTACGATTTCAGGCGGAAATCCAGCTCTTCACAGCGGATTGGGTGAAGTCGTTAAAATGCTGCAAGAAAAAGGAATAAAAACCGCTGTAGAAACACAAGGTACGATTTGGCAGCACTGGATGAAAGACATTGATGAAGTAACGATTTCTCCTAAACCGCCTAGTTCTGGCATGGATACAAACTGGGAGCAGCTCGATGAATATATTCGCCAATTAAACGATCGGGAAGATAAAGAAGTCAGTTTAAAAATCGTCATATTTGACGATAAAGATTTGGAATATGCTGTAGACGTGCATCAGCGATACCCGCACATTGCTATGTTTTTACAAACAGGTAATGAGCATCTCGAGACAGCCGATAACAGCTGGCTGCTGTCTCATTTATTAAACAGATATGAAGAGCTGGTGGAAAAAGTTATTGCTTCTGAGCGTTTAAACGAAGTGAAAGTCCTGCCGCAGCTGCATACATTGCTGTGGGGGAATAAACAAGGAGTGTAAGAAATATGCCGGAAGGAAAAGGTGTAGAGCACCTTTCCCACTTGGGAAGTGAAGATACGAGCTATACGTTTGAATATGATCCGTCTCTATTAGAAACGTTTGAAAATAATCATCCGAACCGGGACTACTTTGTAAAATTTAACTGTCCTGAGTTTACTACGCTTTGCCCGAAAACAGGACAGCCTGATTTTGCTGCCTTATATATTAGTTATATACCTGAAAAGAAAATGGTAGAAAGCAAGTCATTAAAATTGTATTTGTTTAGTTATCGCAACCACGGCGGTTTTCATGAAGATGCGATCAACATGATTGTCAATGATCTGGTGGAATTGATGGATCCACGCTATTTGGAAGTGTGGGGGAAATTTACTCCGCGCGGCGGCATTTCGATAGATCCATATGTCAACTACGGCCGTTCGGGAACAAAATACGAAGAAATGGCGTCTCAACGGCTGCTCTATCATGACATGCATCCAGAAAACATCGATAACCGCTAATCCTGACCTGGTCCGCAGATCTGCTGCTGGATCAGGTTTTTTAGCAGATAAGAAAGCATACATTCTGTCGTTTTTGATGCATGTTTATCAGTGGACGGGCTGCTTGTGTGCACACGATAATGAGGAACTTTTGCTAAATATGTTCCTATAGAAGAAGTCAGACCTCCTGTGTAAGCTATTTCAGTGTTTGTCACAGGAGGTTGTTTATAGATATTATTGTTTAGAATTATCAACTTCTTGTTCTTCCTCTTCAATAACTGCTGGTGTTGAGATTTCCCCTCCACCTTTTTCGCTATAAAAATCAGGTACGTCACCTGGGACAAAAAGCATTCCAACTGGGATCGTTGTTTTCACTACGCTGGTATCCGTAGCAAATGGGATAATGATTTCTACATCTACTTCTAAATCAAGAGAGACTCGGACCCAAGTATTGTTAATCCCTTTTTCCTGTATTTCTTCGTTTAATTCAACATCCACATCACCAATTGCAGTAAGTTCAATAGGAATTAAAGGTCCTAACTGAGCTAATATGGCATTATCGGTAGCTCTTCCTAATGGGATACTGTATAAGGCGCTATCTTCTTCCTTTGAATGATGTGCAATAAATTGGGAAGCTGATTCTGGAACCGCCCCTTGTTCCATTTTCATCAAGTAATGTTGGGCTTCAGAGACGGCATTTGTGGTTACTTGGTTGTAAACATTACTGTTAAAACCAATAGATGCTACTTCACCATTATCCCCTTTTTCTATTTCGATTAATTTATTCATGTCTACATCCTTTAAAGTAGAGGTTACGGCATAGTTGATTGTTGAGGTGGCAATTTTTTGCGTTTCAAGGTTTGCGATTTCCAATAAGGTTGGAGTAATTTGTTTATTAACCAGCCAAATACCTTGAATAGTTAATATGATGAAAATGCATAGAGAAATGATTAATACCTTTCCAAAAGATAAAGGATACTTACCGGGAGTACGCAATTTTCTTTTCCTCAATGAATGTATCCTCCCTGATTGAGCATTGACCTATATGTAAACATATTTCATTATAAAGTAATTAT
Source organism: Alteribacillus bidgolensis (assembly GCF_002886255.1). NCBI lineage: Bacteria > Bacillati > Bacillota > Bacilli > Caryophanales > Bacillaceae > Alteribacillus > Alteribacillus bidgolensis. The sequence continues at coordinate 1,818,781 of NZ_KZ614149.1, read as the reverse complement.
ACTCCCCAAAATGGACCAAATAAAAAGAGAAACTACCTGTAATTCCGTATAGATTGGAAGAAAAATACAACCCACTCCTCCTGCAAGAAGAGCAATACAAAATTAATAATAACCACCGTTTTAAATGGAGGAGGAATGTAAATTATTTCTCATATTAGAAACAGGAAGATGTAAAAACAAAAATACAGTAAGATTAAGTTGCCTTAATTAGATAGGATATCCAAAAACTAATATGGCTGAAGTAATTATGAATTGCCGTTTGGAAGTCATGATTCATTAACCGTCTCGTTAATGAAGTTTACTAGAGAGCAGTCCTCTTGATAATAAGGAGGCTTTTTTTTATATCTTCATTATGTAAAGTGATGGAGAACATTTAAATAGCTATCGAGAAAAGCATATTAGTATTAGGTAACATACATTCATGGTAAAATGATATTAAGTTACGTGTTGGGGTGGTCACGGGTGGAATATGTATCTACTATAAAAGATGTACAGAAAATTCAATTAATGAAAGAAGTAATAAAAAAGAAATCCACCAGAGATTATTTATTGTTTGTCATGGGGATTAACACGGGATTACGTATAGGACAGTTACTTCAATTGAAGGTTGAAGATGTCGTTGACAATCAGGGAAACTTCCGCCTCTTTATGGAAATAGATAACCAGTCTGTTTATTTAAATGAGCAAATAAGACGGGCATTTAAACATCACTTTCAAACCGAGATAGGTTTACAGCATAGCTACTTGTTTCAATCTTCCCGGGGCGAAAACCCTATTACTAGACAGCAGGCCTACCGTATTATTAATGAAGCTGCCAAAAAAGTGGGAATTAAAGAAAAAGCGGGAACTCATACCCTTCGGAAAACATTTGGGTATCATGCTTATGTGAAAGGGATCGCCGTTTCTTTCATTCAACAAAGATTTCATCAAGCTGCTCCATCTGAGACATTAAAATACATCGGAGTAGAAAAAACAGAACGACACAAAATAGATGTGAATTTATAACGGGAGGCTAAATATGTTTTTGGAAGCATTCGGAAATGACGCCTTTGTTCTTTTGGGGGCTTTGCTGTTAATTAGTGGGGTGTTAGTAGCAAAGTTCTCGGATCGTTTTGGGCTTCCTGCACTTGTTCTTTTTATCCTTGTCGGTATGATTATTGGCAGTGATGGTTTAGGTTTAGTTTACTTCGATAATGCTGAAGCAGCCCAACTTATTGGTATTTTAGCTTTGGTTGTAATATTGTTTGAAGGGGGCCTTCAGACGAAATGGACAACTGTTAAGTCAGTTGCTGTACCAGCACTTTCCTTAGCTACGCTAGGAGTATTTCTAACCTCTGCTATTGTGGGTTTATCAGCAATGTTAATTTTTGATATAACATGGTTTGAAGCTTTCCTTTTTGGTGCCATTGTAGGCTCAACAGATGCTGCAGCCGTATTTGCCGCTTTAAAAGAACGAAACATCAAGGCAAAAATGGGGGCTGCTTTGGAGGCTGAATCTGGGACTAACGATCCGATGGCTGTATTTTTGACCCTTGGATTCATTGAGTTAATTCTTGCAGATGATATGAGTCTATTAATGCTTATTCCAAACTTTTTTTGGCAAATGGGAATTGGGTTAGGACTTGGTTTTATTATAGGAAAAGCTGCTTCTTATTCCATTAACCGAATTAACCTAGAATCGAGTGGACTTTATCCTATTTTTTCTGTAGCGTTTGCTTTATTAACCTATAGTGTCACAGCCTTTATAGGCGGTAGTGGGTTTTTAGCTGTATATGTGGCTGCATTAGTGATCGGCAACTCCGAGTTAACCTATCGATATTCCATCTTTCAATTTAATGAAGGGTTTGCTTGGATGGCGCAAATTCTTATGTTCATTATTCTTGGCTTACTAGCTTTCCCGGAACAACTATTTACGATGGAAATCGTCCTTTACGGGTTACTAATGTCTATTATACTAATGTTTGTCGCACGTCCTATAGCTGTATTTCTATCCACTTTAGGAATGAAATTCACGTTTAAAGAAAAAATATTCGTATCTTGGGCGGGATTACGTGGGGCTGTTCCAATTGTTTTAGCCACATTTCCAGTGGTTGCAGAATTAGAAAACAGTCAATTGATTTTTAATGTCGTATTTTTCATCGTGTTAACGTCCGCATTAGTTCAAGGTTCGACAATATCCCATGTAGCAAAAATGCTAAACCTTGTGGGACCTAAAAAGGATACTCCTCACCACTCTATTGAGTTAATTTCGATTGGAAAAGCGAATGCTGAAATGGTGCAATTCAAAACCAACCAGGAAACAGCGGTTGTTGGTAAAAAATTACACGAAATTCCTTTTCCACGGAAAGCGACAATCAGTGCTATTGTAAGAGATGAGAGATTAATTACCCCTTATGGAGAAACGGACATTCAAGCTGGAGATTTTTTATATATTCTTGTCTCCCGAAAAGAAAAAGAGGCATTGAAGCAGTTATTAGAAAAAAAGAAAGAAAAACAGCAGAAGGTATTGTGAGTAAATTAAAATAACGTTTAACTAAAAAAGTGTTAAGTATAGAGAGTAAAAATGGAGTAAGTTATAGTATTGTGGAGAATACGCTATAGATGAATTTAAAAATTTGGGGCAGAAAAGGTAAAATTTCAATTTCTGCCCAATAAAAGCTAGTACTTTAAAAATATGTCTCAGTAAAAAGTTGCAAACGCCAGTTATTATTTGTATTGAAAACTGGTCTGAAGAAAATTAAAAGCTGCTGAGTAATTCGCTCAACAGCTTTATTGTTTAAAATATCTTTATTTCGTTTTTTACTAGATTGTTGTTCTTTTGGTAGTTTATTAATCTTTCGGTCTGTAGCAAAGAAGGCAACTAAACCAATGCATATAGAAGAGATAGCGATGATGGGTGTTTTGTATCCATTGGATCGTTGAATTGCAATATACCAAAGGTAGTCGCTCCAATACCATTTACCACTAACCAAACGCTAAGAAAATATTTTATCGTAGAGCCATTTGCGAATGAAATTTTTCTTCTTCATCCGATTTTAACTGGGGATTTTTCATGTTTATTATCCACCTTATTAAATAAGCAGCGTCCCTTTCCGTGAGGGATACAAAGCGGTGTACCAAAAAGTGGATCTTCGGTTACCTGGCATTCCATTTGAAATACGTTTCTTACTAAATCACAAGAAATAATGTCTTCAGGCTGTCCTTGTGAATAGATCGTTTTATCTTTTATAGCAATGATATGGTCTGCATACCTGCAAGCTAAATTAAGATCGTGCAGTACCATGACAATGGTGCGGCCATATTGTTTGTTTAAATCAAATAATAGATCAAGAATGTCAATCTGATGAGTCATATCAAGATAAGTAGTAGGTTCATCTAATAACAATGTTTCTGTGTTTTGAGCAAGTATCATAGCAATCCATGCCCGCTGCCGCTGTCCGCCGGAGAGAGAATCGACAGGACGATCTTGAAGATCAGTCATATTGGCTGCTTCTAACGCTTTTGTTACAGCCTCTTCATCCTTTTTTGACCACTGCTTTGCCCAGCTTTGGTAAGGATAGCGCCCTTGTTTAACGAGCTGGAGAACGGTCAGGCCTTCAGGTGCTGTTGGGCTCTGAGGAAGAACAGCCATCTTTTTAGCTATTTCCTTTGTACGCATTTTTGAAATATCTGCACCTTCTAAAATAATCTGGCCGGCATCTGGTTTTAAGAGACGGGATAAAGAACGCAGAAGAGTAGATTTCCCGCAGCCATTACCACCAATTAAAACGGTCACTTTTCCCTTTGGAATAGCAACGTCTAGAGAGTCAATAATGGTCGTATCACCGTATCCAATCGTTAGATTTTCGCCTTTAATCGTTTTCATTACATATTCTCCCCCTTAGGATCTGTTTTTACTTTTATATAATAAATAAATAAAATAAGGAGCCCCGATCGTGGCGGTAAATACACCGGCTGGAACCTCATGCGGTGAAAAGGCGGTTCGGCCGAGTAAATCAGCACTCATAACAAGGATGGCGCCAATAAGAGCAGATAAAGGGATAAGTGCTCCATAGGAAGAACCGACAAGACGTCTTGCCATATGGGGAGCCATTAACCCCACAAATCCAATCCCTCCTGCAAACGCTACAGTAGTACCTGCTAATCCTGTGCATAAAATAAGCATAAGGATGCGGTCCCGCTGCAGATGAGCTCCGATGCTTAAAGCAAGTTCTCCTCCCAACGTTTGAGCATTTACTTTTCTAAAGCTTAAGAGTGTCAATAAAAATAAGATAATAATAACAGGAGCCATCAATTGAACGTCTGTCCAACTGGCCCCATTTACACTGCCTGTAAGCCAGAGGTTGGCTTGGGCAGCTCTATGTATCGGGCCTAGCATCATAAACATCGTTGTTAATGCTTGCATAAGCGTTGATAAACCAATGCCAATCAAGATAAGACGTATCGGAGAAATTCCGTTTTTGTAGGAGAGAAAATACACAATGAACCCTAATACGGCTGCCCCAAGAAATGCTGCTAACGGCATCCATTGCACGCTCACGATAAGGGAGTGATTATCGTCGCTAAATAAAGCAAGGAAAAGAACGACAGTCACACCTGCTCCCCCTGTAATTCCAATAATATCTGGCGAAGCTAGCGGATTTTTTATCATACCTTGTAGTATCGCTCCAGATATGGCAAGACCTGCACCGGCAAATAAGGCGACAAGCAGTCTTGGCATCCGCAAGGTCTCAATGATGAGCTGATCGCCTGGTTCCCCATGTCCGAACAATGTTTTCATAACTTGAAGCGGATGTATAAAAGATTCCCCTATAGAAGCGGAGACAAGAAACAAAACCAGTAACACACATGTCATGAAAAGAATGTTAAAAACTGATTTTTGGTCAAACATAAATGAAAATCGATCGTTTTTCGTTCGGAAAACCTTATTTTTGCTCATGATTCTTTCCATCCTTTTCGGGCTAAATAGACGAAAAAGGGAGTGCCGATAATAGCCGTCATGACCCCGACTGGAACTTCCTCCGGCATAATAATAAATCGTGCACTAATATCCGCTAATAAGAGTAATACGGCTCCAAGAACACCAGAATACGGAATAACCCAGCGATGATCCTGGCCGGCAATAGCGCGTGCAAAATGGGGGACAACAATACCAATAAAAACAATTGGTCCTGCTACTGCGACTGCCCCGCCCGCTAAACCGACAATCAATATTCCAGCTATCGCTTTTATAACAGCGATTCGTCCTCCTAGACTTTGAGCAACATCTTCTCCCATGATAAGTATGTTGATGTGCCGTGAAATAAGGAGAGAGCCTGCCCAAGCACCGATAAAATAAGGGAGCACTGGATATAAATATTGAAGTCCTCTTCCTTGGACAGAGCCGGCCAGCCAAAATAATACTTCATCTAAAGCTTTTTCATTTAGGACAAGCAAACCTTGTGTCAGAGAAGAAAACAATGCTGCAATCGCTGCACCGGCAAGTGTCAAACGAAGCGGCGTTAAACCTTCTCGTCCTAATCCCCCTACCGCATAAACAATAAGAGAAGCTGCTGCAGCACCAGTAAACGAGACCCAGGTCATTCCTTGTAGTGAAATAGATGGAATATATATAATAACCACTACAATAAATAACGAGGCTCCAGCATTAATACCAAAAATGCTGGGAGAAGCCAGCGGGTTTCTCGTCAAAGCCTGCATGAGAACCCCGGCAATCGCTAGAGATGCCCCTACACAAATTGCGATAAGCGCTCTAGGAATTCTAGCTTCAAGGATAATAATATGTGTGTTAGACTCTTTAAATTGTTCAAAGTGAAAGAGGACCTGATACAAGTGATTCAACGTTACCTCGGTGTATCCTAAGACAATACTTCCCATTGTAGCCAAGCATAACACTAGAATTGCTGCAACGAATCCCCATCCCTTCATTTTCGTTGTTTTTATTGCCATATTTAACCAAATCCCTGTTTTGAATGATGTTTACAATATCAAAATATACACTCTCTACATTAATTCTTACGGATCTTACTGTCAACGATTTTGAGAATCATTATCATTTTTTGTTGACGAAACATAGGGATTTATATTATGATACGATACGTAATTGAAAATAATAATCAGTTGCAGGGGGGATACATAATTTTTATGAAAAAAACATATTTTGCATTCATGTTTGTATTAGCAAGTATTTTCTTATTAGCAGCTTGCGGAACAGATGAAGAAACAGCTGCGTCTTCTGATTCAGAAGATGATAAGGCAGAAGAGTTTGAAAGTTACACAGTAGAACACGCAATGGGTGAAACAACCATTGAGGAAGAACCGGAAAATATCGTTATTTTAACAAATGAAGGAACAGAAGCTTTGCTTGCCCTTGGCAAAAAACCAGTTGGGGCCGTGGAATCTTGGACGGGAGACCCTTGGTATGATCACATATCTGATCAAATGGAAGGGGTAGAAGTAGTTGGTGATGAATCCAACGTTAATATTGAAAAAGTGGCTTCATTAAATCCAGATTTGATCATTGGAAATAAAATGCGCCAAGAAGATATTTATAATCAGTTAAATGAAATTGCGCCAACTGTTTTCTCTGAAACGTTACGTGGAGAATGGCAAACGAACTTTAAACAATACGCTGAAGCCTTAAATATGGAAGAAGAAGGAGAAGAATTACTCACCGAGTATGATGAGCGTCTTTCCGATTTTGCTGAAAAAGCAGGAGAAGACACACTCGATCAAAAGGTTTCCGTCGTACGTTTTATGCCTGACCATGTCCGAATTTATCACCAGGACTCTTTTTCAGGTGTCATTTTGGACGACATTGGATTTGACCGTCCTGAAAACCAAAAGAGTGATAGCTTTATAGAAAAGGCTACAAAAGAGAGTATTCCAGATATGGATGGAGATGCACTGTTTTACTTCTCGTATGAGACAGGAGATGGGGCAGCAACAGAACTTCAAGAAGAATGGACAAAGGATTCTTTGTTTCAAAATCTTGAGGTTGTAAAAGAAGGAAATGCTCATCAAGTGAGTGATGCTATTTGGAATACAGCCGGAGGTTATCTCGCTGCTAATCTGATGGTAGAGGATCTTGAACAATATTTCATAGAAGAATAAATATTTACTTTTTGGTAAGACCCGCAGTTATTTGACTACGGGTCTTTCTTTTTTCTTTGTTGTTCGACTAAAAGATTATCATCTTACAGTACAATTAAAAACCACTTATATTTAGTAGAAATTCATTTTAATTAGCTGAACATGTTGACTTTCGACTCCGGGCCGTTAACAGGAAAATTGCTCTTGTCTACTTAATTATTCATTAATTTATTTCGATTTTCTGATTGCGGAGGTTCTTCAAGCCATCCTTTTTCGATCATCAGGTCAGCAGTATCTTCTGAAAATTTTACTATTTCTGCAACAAGTCGTGCATATAAAAGCCCAAGGTCATGTCTTGGGCTTGCCCCCATTGCCAGACCATAATTGCTAATGCCAGATGTATTTAGAAACGATGTCATGTATAGCATGAGTTTATCCGAAAACGGTGCTTCTGTTGACTTCGTAACACCCGTATCCCAAGGTCCGGGAGTAGGTAAATGTTCATCTATTAGCTTTTGGGAAAATTGCTTTTTATGCTTTTCTGATATTCTTTGCCCTTTCCAAATAAACTTTTGCACATCTTTTGACTCAGCCGTCTGAGCAAAGCCGAGCATTAGCGTGTTTCCTAACGTGTTTGTATCTATATTGGTAAACAGATAGGTGATTTCTTGAGCTGTTAAAGGTCTTCTATGAGTTGTAAAACCAGCTAAAAAACTTTTGTCATGAACAAAACGTACTTTGTCAGGATAAGAAATATAAGGAGGGCGGATATACAGTCCCTGTTTTTTCAATACTCCTATTGAATTTTCATCAAGCTTGATTGTTGTTTCAGTACAATACTTATATAAAGAACGAACATCTTCGCGAGAAACTATTGAAAATGATAACGAATACGTTACCAGTCCTATTTTCGCCATGCTTTTAAGGAAGTTAATTATAAAAATATCTGTAAATAGACGTGGTGCTTTTAGATTTACATCGGTTTCAGTAAAACCTTGCGGGATAGGAAACTCTTCTGTATTAAAAATTTCTGTAATTATTTGGTTGTATTCTTTTGAGTATTGAAGTCCATCTTCAATGGCGGATTTAATTTGTTCGTCTTCAACTGTTTTTAAAAAATACTCAAGTACACATATAGACATAGAGTTGTTTAAGTAAGAAGTCCATAAAGTTGCTATTTCAGAAGATGTTAAACGAATGTGGCTTGATGTCTCCATATTTCCTCCTGCCAAACATGATTATTTTTTTCTGCATCATTTTTATATAAAAAAGATCGGATTTTGTATGAGCGCTTTTATACTTAAATAAATGCAATTCTGCCTTTTATTCAGTTTTTGTACAATGAATAAATTTATTCTATAAAATAGGAAAAATTTAAACACCCTAAGCAGTAATGAACATAGTCGAACAAATACTTTATAAAAAAGCAATAGAAGAACAAAGGAGCTGTAATCTGCCAATATTTCTCCTCGGTATTTCAATGTTTGCAAGTACAGGAAAAGGGAAAAAGACTTTCAAAAGAATGTGCAGCAATAGACGGGAGGCATACGGATGAAAGGAACATGGACAAGTACCTGGATATTGTTGTTAATCATCCTGACTTCTGGCTGTCAAATTCGAATGGACGTTCTATATTCTTGGGTCTCAAGGGGTTTATTAAAAAAGACTACGTAAAAGAGGAAGCTGACCGAATCAATCAGCTTCCTTCTTTAATACTTTAGGAATTTTTCTTTTTGAAGAGCTTCAGTGCCCTGCGGCATCTATTCAGGGCGCTTGCGCTTTTGTTCTGCAGAGCTCTTGGCTTCATTTTTTAAACTGTGCATTTTTGATTGCAGCTTTTCATATTTAACATGGCCAAGTTCTCGAAATTTTTCTTTTCTACCGCGGTATGCAGCGATCGCTTTCGTTGGATAATTTATAAAAAGACTTAAGCGGTTAGCTATTTTATGGCGAAGGGAGGAACCTTTCATTGGTGCACTGAGTAATGTTCCAATAAAAGCTATGAAAAAACCAGCTCCAGCACCTCGAATGAATGTTTGTTTGCTGCTGTTTTTACGGTTCATACGTTTATTTGTCATTACGGGTTTCGCTTCCTTCTTTGATTTCTTTTAATGCTTTGCGTTTTTGAGTAAGGTAATATATGAGCGCTGCGGCCCCGTATAGTCCTCCAAGATCTTTCTTCTGAGATGCTTCTTTACCTTCTTCGGTATTTTTTTTCCATGATACGGTAATATCCGCTAATGAGGAAGAAAGTTTTCTAGAAGCTTCTCCAGCATCCCCAAGAATGTGAAACAAAGGATTCAGCGCGCGCATTTTTTCATTTAAATCCAATAGGGTTTTATTGCTGTTATGAATAACAACCCCTGATTCTTTCATAACTTCATCTAATTGATCCGGCAGTTTTTCTACCGTTTTGTCGATTCCGTTTAAAACACTGCTCAAGTTATTTAATGCTCTTATTAGAAAAATAACGAGCACTGCGAAGGCAATTGCGACAATAAGTAAGCTGATTCCTAGTAGATCCATTCCTTCCTACCTCCAGTTATATGTGTAAAATAATCACTACTAAAAAAACTTCGACAATTTTTCCTTAATTCCTCTCGTTTTCTACAATATCTAAAAGGTTTCCAATATACTCACCAATGAAAGGCATCGTTTCAAATTGTGCCAGTATAAAAAATAATAACGCAATAATAATAGCCGTGCCAACTGTTAATCCTACTCCGCGGGCGGCTCCGGCGATCAAATTTGTTTTTATTACTTCTGATCGTTTCGTGTAATGATAGGCCATATCTCTCATGCGGGACTTCGTGGTAATGTCATCAAGCTGTGTGATAAGCTTTTCTAGTTTTTTTACGTCTTCATGGTCGGTTGGGCGTCTTTTTTTCTCAAGCCGGTAGTTTTTATTGTTCTTTCGTACTTCCACGCTATTCCCCCTGTTCTCCTCCTGTTTCATTATGTTTTACCCTGCTGTTCATTTCTTTAAACAGTGGCAGGTGAACTTAAGAATGTGCGCTTCTCCTGGGTTAGCAATGGAGATAATCAGAAGTACAGGGTTTGCCGTCAAGTTTTTAGCAAAGTTAACTATTTTTAATGATTAGCGGCTTGCCGCCGCGTCGTATGGCGGAAGACGCTAATACTATCCTTTAACTTCGATGTACTTCTCATTATGGATCGGAGGGATTTTGTTACGTGCCATGGCGCAGATGTAATCGGGTTTTCACGGTTATACAGAAATATAGTGATTGAATAGCCATCATATGGCCGTAATCAACTTCCATTATATTCCAATACTATCTGAATACACTGATTTACTCGCCATTGCGGGTAGAGCGAGCTCTGTCACGTGCCATGGCACAGATTTTACCGATTTTCGCGGCTATACAGAAATATGGTAATTGAATAGCCATCATATGACCGTAGTCATTTTCCATTCATATCCCAATACGCTGATTACTCGACATTCCCAGGCAAAGACTCGCCATTGCAAGCGTAATTTTGCTTATACTTTGATCCTTTAACAAAGTTAAACTCTCCTAAAGTACAAAAAAGCTGTTCCCTGCCTTTTGGGAACAGCCCTCAGATCAATGATTGGTTAAATGCTCATAAGCATTACGCATCATTGGTTCATTTTGTACGTACGTATCAAATAATAATTTTAGTGCGGCAGATTCATCCCCGCATGTTTCTATTGCCTCCATATAGGAAGCATGAAGGAAGCGGTCATGTTCAATCATTTGTTTCATTCTTTCCTGTTGAAAATCCATGCTCTCTCACCTCTAACGAAAGCGGTTATTGTATATAACCATAGTATGCTGTGTATAAATGTGATGTTTTCCGCTTTTATAATGATTACGCGTTTACTTCATGAAAGATTTGGTTGTAAGCAGCAGCAGAGTCTACATCTTTTTTTGTGATCCCGCCTTCATCCAGTGTTGAAAGCCTCACAGTGACTGAAGTGTGATCAATGATGATATTTGGGTGATGCTGCACGTTTTCGGCATGATGAGCAATTTTCTCAACAAATGCAATGCCGGTAAGAAATTTCTTAAACGAGAAATTTCTCTCGATTGTTTTTGCATCAGCCCTATTCCATCCATTTAGATCACTTAATTTTTTTTCAATTTCTTCGTTGTTTAATGTACTCATTTTCACCATCCCATCTTATACTGATATATCATTTTTACCACTTTCAGCACGTTTTTAAACGTTGCTATTTTTTATTTTAGTTTGAAAAAGGGTATGACTAGAGGGGAGAGAAAGGAGACGAGAGAATGACAAACAAACGACAAGGCTCTGCTTATACAGAATACGGTGTGCTAAAGGAAGTATTGATGTGCTCTCCAGAGGAAATGCGTATTAAAAAACCGATAAATGAGGTCCAAAAGTCTTATGAAGATGAAAATATTGATCAAGATAAAGCGATAGAAGAACATCAATTTCTAATTGAAACATTAAAAAACCACGGGGTAACCGTTCAGCTTATTCCTGCGCTATCAAAGTTGCCAGAGCAGGTATTTACAAGAGATCTCGGCTTTGCCACAGAAAAAGGTATTATTACTGGTAAAATGGAGACGGATATTAGAGAGCCGGAAATAAAGGAATTTAAATCTTGGCTCCAAGACCATCATTGGGACTATTTATCAATAAATGATGGTTCTATTGAGGGCGGAGATGTGTTAATTGACGAGGACGTAATCTATGTAGGGGATAGCAGCCGTACGAGTGAACAAGCAGTAAAACAGTTAGAAGAACTGTTTCCTGCGAAAAAAATAATAACCATACCTTTTGATAAAAAATATCTTCACTTAGATTGTATTTTTAACATTCTTTCTCCAGGAACGGCGCTGCTTTATCCCGACGCCCTTTCTAATGATATTGTCCGCGATATATGCATGCGTTACCGTACTATTACGGTGACAGAAGAGGAACAATTTAGACTAGGGACAAATGTATTGTCAATAGGTAATAAAACAGTAATAAGTCTTCCAGAAAATAAAAAGGTGAATGAAGATATGAAAGAGATGGGGTTTGAGGTACTAGAAATCCCTTTCTCAGAAATCATTAAATCCGGCGGTTCTTTTCGCTGTGTAACAATGCCGCTTATCAAAGGAAAATGATAAATATTTCATTAAATAATGGAAGCCTGGCTCTGCCAGGTTTTAACAATATTTCATCATGAAGGCTGGACGTGTAAGGGTAAGCTGAATTTTTTCTTGTGTTCCATGATAAAAATTTTTAAACTATAGGAGTAGGAGTAACAAAACGTTTCTTATTATATTTGACAGATTACGAATTTTTTTTTACAATCTAAATACAGACTGACTGGTCGGTCTTGAGTGTTTTAGTATGTAATCGCTTACCTTGAAAACAATAAGAAGAAGCAAAAACAGAGAGAAGGTGCATTTGATGTTTAAGAGAATACTAATAGCTAACCGGGGTGAAATTGCTGTACGTATTATTCGTGCCTGCCGCGAGCTAGGTATAGAAACAGTTGCTGTTCATTCCGAAGCAGACCGAGAAGCTCTGCATGTACTTATGGCAGATGAAGCGTATTGCGTAGGGCCGAGCTCCTCTGCAGAAAGTTATTTGAAAAAAACGAATCTCATTTCCACCGCTCTTAAAACAGGGGCAGATGCAGTGCACCCGGGGTATGGTTTTCTTGCAGAAAACGCTGAGTTTGCAGAAATTTGTGCTGATCACGACCTTGCATTTATCGGACCATCCCCAGAAGCAATCAGCAAAATGGGGGCCAAAGCAGTTGCCCGTGATACGATGGAAGCAGCAGGAGTGCCGATCGTTCCCGGTACGGATGGAATTATTGAAAACGAAGAAGAAGCTGTAAAAACAGCAGAAGACATCGGTTATCCGGTGATTGTAAAAGCAACAGCCGGCGGCGGCGGAAAAGGGATGAGAGTCGCTGAAGACCCGGAAGATTTGAAAAAAGCGATAAACATGGCTCAGCAAGAAGCAGCCACCGCTTTTGGGGACAGCGGAGTGTATATGGAAAAATTTGTAGAAGAGCCTCGTCATGTAGAAATTCAAATTATGGCAGACTCTCACGGAAATGTGGTTCATTTTGGAGAAAGAGATTGTTCTATTCAGCGAAGACATCAAAAGCTGGTTGAGGAAGCACCATCCCCTGCTCTCGATGAAGAGACAAGACAGGCTATGGGAAAAGCTGCTATTAAAGCCGCAAGAGCAGTGGATTATTGCGGAGCAGGCACGGTGGAATTTTTGCTTGATAAACATAAAAAGTTTTACTTTATGGAGATGAATACTCGAATTCAAGTAGAGCATCCCGTAACCGAAGAAGTAACTGGTATAGATTTAATTAAAGAACAAATCCGCGCTGCTGCAGGAGAAAAATTATCAGTTGAACAAGAGAACATTCAAATTGACGGTTGGGCTATTGAATGCAGAATAAATGCAGAAAATCCTGCCAAAAACTTTATGCCGTCCCCAGGGAAAATTGAAATGTATCTTCCGCCGGGCGGTCTGGGCGTGCGTATAGACAGCGCTGTCTATCCAGGATATTCTATTACGCCGTTCTATGATTCGATGGTTGCTAAATTAATTGTAAGAGGAAAAACAAGAGATGAAGCAATTTCCCGGATGAAAAGAGCATTATCAGAATTTGTTGTAGAAGGTGTGGATACAACAATTCCGTTCCATATGAAATTAATGGATCATCCTTCTTTCAAAGAAGGAGATTTTAACACAAAATTTCTTGAGCAGCACCAAATTATGGATTAAGACCGAAAGCAGGTGATAAGAATGCCGGCGAAATCCACGAAGCAAAGGATTACAGAGGCTGCTCTTCAACTTTTTGAAGAAAATGGCTTTCATGCGGTAACAGTGGATAAAATAGTAAAAGAAAGCAACACCTCTAAAGGCGGGTTTTATCACAATTTTAAATCGAAAGATGAGCTTCTTTACACCATCCATGACTCGTTTATTACATATGTCATTGATAAAGCAGCAGAAGCTCATGCCAGCTATCATACACCGGCGGAAAAACTTTATGAAACCGTGCGTTCTTTCGTGAAAATGTTTGAAGTATACCGAGCTCACGTCACTGTTTTTTATCAAGAAAGTTTGTATTTATCACCAGACTATTTTGATAGTATTAAAAAAAAGCGTGATGTCTACAAAGATATGATGTTTTCTGTCGTAAAAGAAGGCAAAGAAAGAGGAGAATTCAGAGATGAACTGCCTGTCCCGATCACATCGATGGCTATTTTCGGCATGATTAACTGGACGTACAAATGGTACAAAGCCGACGGACAATATTCGGTGAAAGAAATAGCAGACATTTATGCAGATTTGATCATGCAGTCGCTTCTAACCGAACAAGCAAGAAAAGAACCTGCTTATCAACGTTTCTTTTTACGAACTAATCGTGTAATGTAATTATTTTTAATCCTCAATAAGGGAGTGTAGGAAAACATGTATAAAGTAAACGAAATTAAAGAATTGATTCGGGCACTAGACAAATCCAGCATAGGAGAGATTGAAATCCGCGGAGAGAACAAAGAAAAGATTACAATCAAAAAAGAAGGAGCGGTACGGGCAGCAGCTGTTGAAACCATTCAAACTCCACAGCCGCAAGCAGCTCCTAGTGTCCCGCAGCCGGAAGCACCAGCACCGGCTGCGCCTAAAGAAGAATCACCAGCAAAAGCGCCAGAACAAGCAGAAACACCGGAAGCTAAAGATGATTCTCTAGAAGAAATAACATCTCCAATGGTCGGTACATTCTACCGTTCTCCGTCTCCAGATGCTGATCCGTATGTGAAAGAAGGAGACAAAGTAGGCGAAGAATCGGTTGTTTGCATTGTAGAAGCAATGAAATTGATGAATGAACTTGAAGCAGAAATTTCTGGAGAAATTGTAGAAATTCTCGTTGAAAATGGGGAGCTTGTCGAATACGGCCAGCCGCTGTTCCTTGTAAAAACAGCTTAACCATACACATGTCAGGGGCATCTTTTTAGAAGATACCCCTTTTATGGCAAAAGCAATGAAAGCGTTTTAACACAAAAGTGACAAGTACATAGAAAAGGAGGCTGTTTTCAATGAGTGATATGTTTGACCGGATTGATGAAATGGAACGAAAAAAAGAAAAAGTCAAACTAGGCGGCGGGGAAGACCGAATTGATGCACAGCATGACCGGGGAAAGCTGACCGCACGAGAGAGAATTGATCTTCTTGTAGATGAAGGAAGCTTTGTCGAACTGAATCCGTTTATCGAAAACCGCGGAATGGATTATGGTAAAGCAGAAGCACCAGGAGAAGGTGTAGTTACTGGGTATGCAAAAGTGTATGGAAAATTAATCTTTCTATTTGCGCAGGACTTTACCGTATACGGCGGGGCGCTAGGAGAAATGCACGCCTTAAAAATTGCAAAAATGATGGATCTTGCAGCAGAAAATGGAGCGCCGATTATCGGGTTAAATGATTCTGGCGGGGCTCGTATTCAAGAAGGCGTCCTATCTTTAGACGGTTACGGCCATGTTTTTTACCGCAATTCTATTTATTCAGGCGTCGTTCCGCAAATCTCTGTCATTATGGGACCGTGTGCAGGGGGCGCAGTATATTCCCCGGCGATTACGGACTTTGTTTTTATGGTAGAAAAAACAAGCCAAATGTTTATAACCGGCCCAAAAGTAATTGAGAGTGTAACGGGGGCAAAAATTAACTCCGAAGATTTAGGAGGAGCTAAGGTGCATTCAAGTAAAAGCGGTAATGCTCATTTCACCGCTTCCACGGAAGAAGAAGTGCTTCAGGAAGTACGCCGGCTGATTCAATATCTTCCTTCTAATCATCAAGAAAAAGCGCCGGCTCAACCACCTAAACAAGAAGCGGGTGTAGAAGAACGAGTGGAAGAACTGCTCGATATCGTACCGGTAGATAGTACAAAAGTATATGACGTAAGAAAAGTAATTAAGCTGCTCTTAGATGACGAGAATTTTATGGAAGTACAGCCCGGATTTGCCAAAAATATTGTTGTAGGGTTTGGAAGAATAAACGGAGAGACTGTCGGAATTGTTGCGAATAATCCAAAAATGATGGCGGGCGGCCTTGATATCGATTCCTCGGATAAGTGTTCCCGTTTTATCCGCTTCTGTGATTGTTTTAATATTCCGCTTATTACTTTTGAAGACGTCAGCGGATTTATCCCAGGTGTGCAACAGGAACACGGCGGCATTATCCGGCACGGGGCAAAAATTTTATATGCCTATTCCGAAGCAACTGTTCCCAAAATAACGGTGATTTTGAGAAAAGCCTTTGGCGGGGCTTATGTAGCACTAAACAGCAAAGCAATTGGCGCAGACATGGTTTTTGCCTGGCCTAACGCTGAAATAGCAGTTATGGGGCCAGAAGGGGCTGCCAATATTATTTTTGCCAAAGAAATAAAAGAAAGTCCTGATCCTGAAAAAACGCGCCAAGATAAAATCCAGGAATACCGTGAACGGTTTGCCAATCCGTATATTGCAGCCGGTAATGGCATGGTAGATGATGTTATCGATCCGCGCGACACGAGAAAATCGCTTGCCAGTGCGCTTGAAATGCTGCAAAACAAAAAGAAACAAAATCCTAAGAAAAAACACGGGAATATTCCTTTGTAAAAAGAGGGGGAAACAAAAATGGATGAAACACTCCGCTCGGTGTTGAAAAATATTTGTGATTTTCCAGTTCCTGACGAAAAAGCCTGGTACGAAGCTGCAGAAGCTTCATTAAAAGGAAAGTCAGTAGAAAAGCTCCTCTATACGAAAACAGATGAAGGAATTACATTAAAACCGCTCTATCGAGCAGAAGACAGAGAGAATCTCCCTTATGCTGACACGCTGCCTGGTCAGTCTCCTCACATAAGAGGTATCCGTGCAGCTTCTGAACGTTCCCTCCCATGGAAAGCAGCCCAAACCGTTTGGGAACGTACACCTGAAGCGGCCAACCAAGAAATAAAAGAAGGGCTGCAAAAAGGACAACATGCAGTGAATTTGAGCTGGAATAACGGGGTAAAAGAAGGAAAAGAGATGAAGGGCAATCAGATAAGTGATACAGGAATCCTTGTTTCAGATACAGAGGATATACTTACGCTTTTCCAAGGTGTTGATTTAGAAAACACGCCTATTTATTTTGAAACAGGTGCCGATCCGCTTCCGCTTTTTTCTTTATGGGCTGCAGCGCTTCAGAAAGCTGACGTTTCTTCCCCAGCTTCAGGAAGCGCTGCATCCGATCCACTTGGCAGCTGGGTAAAGGCAGGAGAGCTTCCTGCACCGCTGAGTACGTGCTATAATCACGCAGCAGAGATAATAAAATGGTGTGAAAACAGGAGCATACACGTAAAAACAGTGCTTATTTCAAGTGAACCATACCATAACAGCGGAGCTAGTGCTGTTGAGGAGCTTGCTTATGCAATGGCTGCTGCCGTTTCTTATATAAAAGAACTAAACGATAGAGGTATTTCACCGGAAAAGAGTGTATCCTATTTCCAATTTCGTTTTCCAGCTGGTTCAAACTTTTTTATGGAGATGGCTAAGTTTCGCGCGGCTCGTGGACTTTGGTCTAATGTTCAAAGTGCATTTGGAATCAGGGAAGAGAAACGAAGCATGTCTCTTCAAGGAACGACCTCTAAAAGAACAAAGACCGTATATGCTCCTTATGTCAACATGCTCCGTACGACGACCGAAGCTTTTGCAGCAGTGGCCGGAGGCGCTGACTGTTTAGATGTAACCCCATTTGATGCAGCTTTTCAGCGCCCCTCTTCTTTTGCCAAACGAATTGCCCGCAACACCCAGATTATTTTACAAAAGGAGGCCTACCTTGGTCGTACGATGGACCCTGCAGGCGGTTCGTACTATGTAGAGAAATTAACCCATGAACTAGCAGAAAAAGCATGGTCTTTGTTTCAAGAGGTCGAAGCAAACGGGGGCCTAGAACAAAACCTGCTTGATGGAAATGTACAAGAACGTGTCATCAAAGGACGCAAGAATAAAGAAAAACAAGTACAGGAACAGCGCAAAGTATATGTTGGGGTTAACAAATACCCGGATATCAATGAAAAAGCTGTATCGGTAAAGCCTGAGGATGACGAAAAACAAGTATCAGCATTTCTAGAAAACAATCAATCTAAAAAAAGAAACAGAGCTGGGGTGGAATGGAAGAAAGGAGAAAAAAGCATCATAGAAGAAGCGGTAGACGCTGCCAAAAAGGGTGCTTTGCTCTCTGATCTGGCACAACATAACAGCAGCAGCTTTATTACCCCTTTACGGCCAGTACGAGAAGCAGAAACATTTGAAAAGCTCCGTCAATCAGCTAAAGCATATCAAGAAGATACCAATAAACCTCTGTCCGCTTTACTGGTTACATTAGGTCCTCTTGCTGACCATAAAGCACGAGCAGACTTTTCAACAGGATTTTTGCAAACGGGCGGTTTCCAAGTAAACCAGACAGAAGGAACAGATGATGCAATAGAAGCGAGCACTGCTGCTATATCAAGTGAGGAATCCATTGTTGTTTTATGCGGGCAAGACGGAGCATATGAAGCACTTGCAGCCGGGATTATAGAATTGATAAAAGAGAAAACACCAGAAAAAATAGTGCTATTGGCTGGGAAATTATCAGAAGATCAAGAAAATATTCTTTCTGATAAAGGATTGGACGGCACGATTCATCGTCATTCCAACGTCTATGAAACATTAAGCTGGCTGCAGCGTACGAAAGGAGCGTCTATTCAATGACAACTCCGGATTTTACAAAAATTCATTATAACGACGTGCTTGCTTCTCATGATCTTTCGAAATGGGAGGAAGAAGTACAAGCAAAAACGGGTAAAAATGCTGAAGACCTGGCTTCTCCAACAGTAGAGAATATAGCGCTGAAGCCGCTTTATACAAAAGAGGATACAAAAGGCCTTCCGCATACAAACTATGTCTCTGGTATTGCTCCCTTTTTAAGAGGACCTTATCCTGCCATGTATAAAACAAGGCCCTGGACAGTAAGGCAGTATGCAGGTTATTCAACAGCAGAAGAATCCAACGCATTTTACCGCCGCAATCTAGCCGCTGGTCAAAAAGGACTCTCTATCGCCTTTGACCTTGCCACGCACCGCGGTTATGATTCAGATCATCCCCGTGTAGTCGGAGATGTCGGAAAGGCTGGTGTTGCTGTCGATTCCATTCTTGATATGAAAGTACTGTTTGACGGTATTCCGCTCGATCAAATGTCTGTATCCATGACAATGAACGGCGCCGTTTTACCGGTAATGGCCTTTTATATCGTTGCAGCAGAAGAGCAAGGGGTAAAACAAGAACAGCTGACCGGCACGATTCAAAATGATATTTTAAAAGAATACATGGTTCGTAATACGTACATTTACCCGCCGGAAATGTCAATGCGCATCATTGCTGACATTTTTGCTTATACGTCAGAAAACATGCCAAAGTTTAACAGCATTTCGATTTCGGGTTATCATATGCAGGAAGCTGGGGCTACTGCTGACCTTGAGCTTGGTTATACGCTTGCAGATGGATTGGAATACGTCCGCACAGGTTTGAAAGCAGGCCTTGATATTGAT
Organism: Alteribacillus bidgolensis; assembly: GCF_002886255.1. Taxonomy (NCBI): domain Bacteria; kingdom Bacillati; phylum Bacillota; class Bacilli; order Caryophanales; family Bacillaceae; genus Alteribacillus; species Alteribacillus bidgolensis. The sequence goes on along the minus strand of NZ_KZ614149.1, from coordinate 1,799,112 downwards.
CAGTTTGCACCTAGACTTTCGTTTTTCTGGGCAATTGGAATGAATCACTTTATGGAAATAGCGAAGATGCGGGCAGCCAGGCTGCTGTGGGCCCGCTTAATGAAACCTTTTAACCCGAAAAATGCAAAGTCGATGGCACTGCGTACGCACTCTCAAACCTCGGGCTGGAGTTTAACGGAGCAAGATCCATACAACAATGTCGTAAGGACATGTCTCGAGGCAATGGCAGCCGCTATGGGGCATACCCAATCGCTTCATACAAATGCACTTGATGAAGCAATCGCTCTGCCTACGGATTTTTCAGCGAGGATTGCAAGAAATACGCAGCTTTACCTTCAGGAAGAAACAGGCATTACAAACGTAGTAGACCCATGGGGCGGATCATACTATGTGGAAACGTTAACGGCCGAACTTGTTAAGAAAGCCTGGGAGCATATTGAAGAGATTGATGAAGCTGGCGGTATGACAAAAGCGATCGAAACAGGCCTTCCTAAAATGAGAATCGAAGAAGCAGCTGCCCGCCGCCAGGCTCACATTGACTCTGGCAGGGAAACGGTTGTCGGTATTAATAAATATCGTTTAGAAAAAGAAGACCCGCTTGATATTTTAGATATTGATAATTCAGCCGTACGCCAATCGCAAATGGAACGTCTTAAGAGGCTGCGTACTGAACGGAATGAAGAAAAAGTAAAAGAAATGGTACACGCGTTGACAAAAGCGGCAGAAGATGGCAAAGAAAATTTATTAAAACTGGCTGTAGATGCTGCTAGAGCAAGAGCAAGCCTTGGAGAAATTTCAAATGCCATCGAAAAAGTTTCTGGAAGACATCAGGCTGTGACACGCTCGATCAGCGGAGTGTACAGTGCGGAATTTGGAGAGGAAGAATTAATGGACGACGTAAGACAGTTAACCGATGAATTCGCCGAAGCAGAAGGCAGACGACCACGTATTATGATCGCTAAAATGGGTCAGGACGGCCATGACCGCGGGGCGAAGGTTATTTCAACTGCCTTTGCTGATCTTGGTTTTGACGTGGACATCGGTCCGCTTTTCCAAACGCCGGAAGAAGCTGCGATCCAAGCGGTCGAAAATGATGTTCATATTCTCGGGATGAGTTCGCTTGCAGCAGGGCATAAAACACTGCTTCCTCAAGTAGTAGAAGAGTTGAAAAAGTTGGGAAGAGAAGATATTGTCGTCATTATAGGCGGTGTGATACCGGCGCAGGATTATGAAGAATTAAAAGAAAAAGGAGCAGCCGCTATTTTTGGGCCAGGTACCGTAATCCCTGCCGCAGCAAAGCAAGTAATGGAAGAAGTAAATAAACGATTAGAAGAAGAGGATTAAATGGAAAGGGCCAGCGAGAAAGGAGGGCCCGTATGGACAATCAGCAGCGGCCACGCACAAAACGAAGAAGATCTCTTTCTGTAGAAGAATATGTAAACGGGGTGCTAAATCGCGACCGGGCAGTGATTGCCCGGGCGATTACACTTGTAGAAAGCAATTCTCCGAAGCATTTTGAAACGGCCCAGCAAGTGCTGAAACAACTTATGCCATACACAGGAAAAGCAGTTAGAGTAGGCATCACTGGTGTGCCTGGAGCAGGGAAAAGCACACTGATTGAGAAGTTTGGATCGATGTTGTGTGAAGCGGGGCACCATCTAGCAGTACTTGCCGTTGACCCCTCTTCTAGCGTGAGCAGGGGAAGTATACTTGGGGATAAAACAAGAATGGAAACCTTGTCTAAGCATCCTAATGCCTATGTCCGTCCGTCCCCATCTGGTGGAACACTAGGCGGTGTAGCAAGAAAAAGCAGAGAAACAATGCTGATCTGTGAAGCAGCCGGTTATGATGTCATTTTTGTAGAAACTGTCGGAGTGGGGCAGAGCGAAATCACCGTCCGTTCTATGGTTGATTTCTTTTTAGTTCTCATGCTGACTGGCGGCGGAGATGAACTGCAAGGAATGAAAAAAGGCATCATGGAAATCGCCGATGCTATTTTTATTAACAAAGCAGATGGAAAAAACAAGCAAGCTGCTCTCAATGCAAAAGCAGAGTATAACCGCCTGCTTCATTATTTACAACCCGCAACTCCCGGATGGGAAACGAAAGCTTATACCGTTTCTGCTCTTACAGGAGAAGGGGTTCCTCATATTTGGGAAATCATAAAAGGCTATGAAGAAAAAATGAAAGAAAGCGGATTTTTTCAGGAACGCCGAGCCTCTCAATTATCAGAATGGATGGACCGCTTGATTGAAGATGAGTTAAAAATGTCCTTTTATCAAACCGAAAAGGTGAAATCTCATTTGCCTTCCTTCAAACAAAAAGTAACAGCGGGCGAGCTCCCTCTAGCTCAAGCAGTAAAACAGCTGATGGAAATCTACCGCCAATAAAACGGAATAGGAGTACACCTTACTTTTTGGTTGGCGCGGTAATTACAAAAATACTGTCCTTCTAGCAGGTTTAACCGCTGGAAGGACAGCTTTTTTAGGTTGATTCAATGGGAACAGAATCCTTTTTCTCTGAAAGAGAGAATAAATAAATATTCATAAGCAGAACAATATTTACCGAGTATAATGGGAGAATGCCTGGTACAACACGTATACAGGCGCCTAAAATAATGATTCCGCCCACCAGGAAACATAATAACCCGGGATAAAGAAAAAGGGTACGAAACGTTTTAATAAGTACGGTTTTCCATGCTTTTTCTTCGCTTAGTGGAAGCAAAGCAAGAAGTAAGAATAATCCAAGAGCAAGCAAAAAAACAGCGGTACTGCTAACAAACAAATAAAACCACACACCTTCAAAGTGCAGGCTGGTATAAAGGTTGACCATTAAAAGAGATACAGCTATGAGGGCTGGTAGAAACAGAGCATTAGCACGTGTGAATGAACGTTTGTATGTTTTCCAAAAGAATGGAACAGGGGCTGGGCGCTTTCCTTCCATCCAACAATGCAACAACGCCGTACATGCCGCTGAAGCAGGATAAATACCTAAAAAGAATCCACCAAGCAACGTGAAGAAAATCCATAAAAGGTTTGCGATCGCAAGGCGCATGAACCACTCACACACTTGATAAATAAAAGCTCCTGTATTGTTCATGCTGTCAGCTCCTTTTGTTTCATGATTTAGTGGCTGTCGTTTTATCCCACACTGATTTTAACTCTTGCAGCCTTACCTGTTTTGCGGTACCCGAGCCATTTATAGCTTGCAACATGATTTCAAAGTCAGGTGATAAGACCGGCAAAAATAAATTTGTCCATACTTGCTGTCCGTTATTTAAAAAGATCTCAACTGATGAACGATCACAAACAACTTGCAGGTTAATAGGAAGAGTCTTTGGAAGATCGGACTCAAACAATCCCTCATAAGAAGCTGCAAATGTAACGGTCTCATGATGGGTCCTCTTAATATATGTCTTCTGACGTTCTTTGTCTATTCCAAAAACAAAACTGCTGCCTTCCTGAGCAGTGAAAAAGTGAAACTCCATTTTCCCCGCTTCTATATCCACTTCCATTTCAAGTGCAAACGGAGCTTGAGGCTGTCTCATTTTAAAAAGCTCGGTATCCTTTAAATATAGATCGTCGATGCTATGAGAAGCAGCATATAAATTTTTAATCTCTTTTACAGGAGATTGAACAATAATATCTTTTCCGTTTTCTTTTCTAAGAGATAATTCCCGTGGAAGACTCATAGCACTTCTCCAAGGATCGGTTGGTACGTCATTTGCGTATTCCCAGTTACTCATCCACGCAATAATAATTTGCCTATTGTCTGGGACATCCGAAAACGATTGGGCTGCATAAAAATCTTTTCCAAAGTCAAGCCAGCGAACATCTTCTTTTTCATGCGCAGGTGTGAAAGTTGTTCCATCAAAATGTCCAACAAAATATTGGGTGCCCGATCCTCCGGCATGAGCGCCTTTATCTATACCAACTTGCAATATCCATTTGGTTTCCCCGGTCTCTTCATTGGTTAAAGGAAATAAATCTGGACATTCCCAAATGCCTACTTGCGCACCCCATCCTGCACCAAATTCACTAATGATATTCCATTCAATAAGGTTAGAAGATGAGTAAAATCTTACTTTTCGTCCTATCGTCAGTACCATGATCCATTGTTCTGTCTCCTCGTGCCATAAAACTTTAGGATCACGGAAATCGGTTATTCCCGGGTTTTTAATGACTGGGTTTCCGTCATATTTTTTCCATGTCCGCCCCCGGTCTTTACTGTAAGCAATGCTTTGCGATTGTATATCCCCATCTGCGTGTGTAAACATTGCGACAAGCCCTTCTTCTTCAAAAAAACCACTCGTATTATTCCAGTCTACCACGCAGCTTCCAGAAAAAATCAGGCCATTCTCGTCTGGAAACAGGGCAATAGGGAGATGCTCCCATGATAGTAAATCACGGCTTACTGCGTGTCCCCAATGCATCGGGCCCCATTTTTTACTGTTTGGATGATATTGATAAAACAGATGATACTCTCCTTTGTAGTAGACAAGACCGTTTGGGTCATTCATCCACATCGTTTCAGGTGTAAAATGTAGATGTGGTCTATATATTTCTTGATAATAGGTGCCATTAGATGATGAATTTTTCTTCAGCATTGGTTTACCCACTCCTCTCTCGTTATTTCGTTTTTTAGTTTTTCGTACCTGTGTGAGTTAACCCCTGTACATAGTAGCGTTGCAAGAAAATAAAGATAATCAGCATAGGAATGGTGGCAACTGTTAACGCTGCCATCACCTGTCCCCACTGAATGGGTGGTTCATTCATGAAATACTGTAAACCGATTTGAATCGTACGTATGCTTTCATCGGAAGCTACGACAAGCGGCCATAAAAAGTCGTTCCAGTGATTAATAAATAAAACGATGGCTACCGTTGCAAAGACAGGTTTGGAAAGGGGAACAATGATACGAAAAAAGATACCCAGTTGCGAACAGCCATCCATTTTTGCAGCTTCTTCAAGTTCCCTTGGAAAATCAAGGAAAAACTGACGGAATAAAAATATAGCAAAGGCATTAGCAATAAAAGGTACAATCAACCCCGTATACGTGTTGACCCAGCCTAAGTCGTAAACGAGTACATATAATGGAAGAAAGATACTTTCAGGCGGGATAATCAAGGTAGCAATGATTACTCCAAGCCAAAAACCGGCAAATGGAAAACGAAAACGAGCGAGGGCATAGCCTGCCATGGAATTTACAATCAGACCAAACACAATAATGCCAATCGTATAAATTAAGCTATTAATGATGTAGTCGAATAAATCAACCCGCTGAAAGGCTGCTATATAGTTTTGAAAATACCCGCCTTCCACTTCACTGGGACGAGGAGGAAGAAAAGCCTTTAATGAGGACATATCCCGAAAGATTTGAAATTCGTCTTTCAAAGAAGAAAACAGCATCCAAATAAGCGGGAACAAAAACAAAAAGCTTAAAAAAGTTAATATAACGTACATAGTCACACGATGAATAAGCCGTTTCTTTTTCACGATTCTTACCCCCTCTCCTCACGAATCAATATTCGCTGTACAATCGTAATGATTAAAACAATCACTGTAAAAATCACGGCCATAGCGGAGGCGTAGCCAACGTCACGGTAGTTAAAACCTGTTTCATAAATGTGGTAGACTAGGGATTTAGTTGATCCGAGCGGACCACCTTGCGTCATAATCATCGGCTGCACCAGCAATTTGAATGCAGCTATCGTAATCGTTATAAAAATAAATAGGGCAACATTTCGAAGGCCGGGTAACGTAATGTTCCAAAATTTATGCCAGCGGTTCGCACCATCTATGTCCGCTGCTTCATACAAATGATTTGGAATATTTTGCAGACCTGCTAGAAAAATCATCATTTGAAAACCAGCTCCCTGCCAGACCGACATGACTATAATGGAATTCATGGCTTGGTCGGGACTGGTGAGAAACGGCTGACTTGGTATGCCGACCATTCCTAAAAACTCGTTGATGAGCCCTTCATTTGGGTTATACATAAACGTCCATAAGATAGAAACAACGACAAGAGACATGACAACCGGTGAGAAAAAAGCAGTTCGGAAAAAAATGCGAAACTTTAATTTTTGATTGATTAATAAAGCCAGACCAAGAGCAACCGCAAGCTGAACGGGCACAACAATAATGGTGAAATAAACGGTATTCCAAAAAGCTTGCCTAAATTCAGCATCTTGAAAAATGAAAGTGAAATTTTCCAGACCAATAAATGATTTTTCATCAGGAGTTAAAATATAGAAGTCCGTAAAGCTGTAATAAAAAGCAGAGGCCATTGGATAAAGTAAAAACACTCCTAGTAAAATAAGAGCTGGCAGCAAGAAAAAGTAGCCGGTTACTGCTTCCCGAAAGGAACTTTTGCGAAATAATCGTTTCTTTTTCTTAGGCATAGAACGTCCACCCTTTACGGCATAGGGTTTGGGAAAATAGGATGTTTTCGTTTTGACAGACTCTTTTTCCATATAAGCAATACCTCCTTTAGTCTTGTCTAGTTGAATATTAGAAGATTATAGTCAGTTCTCGGCAAGCGCAGCTGGAATATACTTCCGAAGGCAATGGTTTAGCTTTCTCTGAGCAAACCTTCACTGCAGGTACTTCACACTGCTCTATTTCCGGCAGAGTCTCGCATATTCCAGCAGCTAGATAACCGTCATACTCTAAACTTATCTTTGAGACAGCCTTATGAAATGATTAATCAAATTTCCGCAGCTCACGTTCGACCCTTGATACTTGCTGTTCAGCGACTTTTTCGACATCTTCTCCTAAGGCTGCTGCATGGAAGATTTGAGCAAAGGCATCGGTTAAAACAGGATAAGCAGGGGTAGAAGGTCTCGCTTTTGCTGTTTCAGTAACTTGTTCTTTCATAATGCTCCATGGCTTTTCATTAAATTTTTCCATTTTTTCAAATGCGGAAGCTTGTGCGGGCGGCATGCCAGTTGCTTCTGCTACAGCAATACTTGATTCTTCGTTTGTCATCCATTTCATCAGCTCTGCTGCTTCTTGTGGATGGTCCGTAATAGAGGTTACGGCATAAGCCATGCTGCCAGATGGAGAAACCTTTTCTCCGACATATGGGTAAGGCATCATACCCCAATTCATTTCAGCATCTTCCGCTGAAACAGCGATCCATGGACCCCCGAGTGCAAGGGCAGCTTTCCCTTCTTCAAATTGAGTCTGTCCTGGGCTTTCTGAAACAACACCGTCTTCAAATAAAGATGCAATATATTCAAATGATTCGATATTTTCAGAACTGTTTAGATGGCCATCTACGACTGTGCCATCTTCAGAAATTAATTCACCGCCATTCGACCAGATAAGAGGAGCTCCCATAAACGTTAGCCATTCACCGACGTCGTAATCCATAAACAGGTTAAGGCCATAGCGGTCATCGGTTGTAAGCTGGTTGGCGTTATTCATTAGTTCATCCCAAGTCCAAGCGTCTTCAAGGGAAGAAGCAGGTTCAATACCTTCTTCTTCTAATATATCTTTATTGTAGTAAAGCATCACAGAGGCTTCCATAGCTCCTAGTGAGTACAATTCGTTTTGATACGTTCCTTGTTCAATAATGGAATCAACATACTGTTCTTTTGTTTCTTCATCCACAAATTCATCAATTGGCTGAATGACACCTGCATCCGCAAAGCTAGCTACATATGGTCCATCTACTGCCATCACATCAGGAAGATTTCCGGCAACAAGAGCAGCATTAATACTGTCACTATAAGCACTCGCGCCGTCATCAATAATTACTTCAGCTTCGACATGAATGTCTTCATGGGCTTCATTAAAATCATCAATTCGCTCGATATAAACATTTGTTTCATCTTCGCCGGTTTGATGAATCCAAAACTCTAAAACGACATCTTCGTCACCTGTTGCTTCCACTGAAGTTTCTACATCACCTGTATTAACCGTATCATCTGCCCCTTCATCTTCGTTTTCGGTGGAATCTGCTGAAGTATTATCGTCTGATGAAGATGGTTCACTTGGCAATGCTTCTTCTCCACTTTCTCCGCTGCTGCAGGCGGTAAGCGAGACGGATACAGCAAGCATGGAACTAATTACAGCATACCGAAATTTTTTCATTTTTTTTCCCCCTAAACATTTGTGGTGTAGTAACCATATTTCCAGAAAGCTCTGTTTCACCTCCAATAGTTAGTAAACGTTTGCGTAATCGTTTACCTAAGTTTTAAAAAGAAAAGGTGCCTTATGAGGAACCTCTTTCAATAAATTCAGCTTCTAACAATACCTCTTTTGATTCTTCTAATGACCCTTCCATTCGTTTAAGCAGCTGCTCTACAGCCTTTTTACCGAGTTCAAAGGAAGGCTGTTTGACAACTGATAGGGGAGGAGACATGACTTTCATCCAATCATAGTCATCGTATCCAATCACTGCTATTTCATTTGGGATGTTTACTTTTTGTTCTTGTAAAAAGGACATGGCTCCCATTGTCATTACGTTATTGGCTGCAAAAAGAGCAGTAACTCCTTCTTTGAGTAGCTTGGATGCCAGCTCATAGCCAGAGCGGAAGGTTGCGGGACCTTCTTTAATGAAGCGGTGTTCAAATGGAACGCTGTATTCTTTTAACGCATCTTTATAACCACCAAGCCTTTCATCACTAGTAGTAATACCAAGAGCACCGGAAATATAACCAATGCTGCGGTGCCCTTTTTTCAGCAAGGAAGATACGGCATCATATGTTGCTTTTCTATTGTTAACTAAAACGACATCGCCCTGAAATTCAGAAGGTTTGCGGTCAATGACGACGACAGGGTAATCTCCTAATAGGTCTTTTTCATAATTTGCATCCATACCGTTGACAGGAGCAATCACCAATCCATCGATAAACTGAGTATTGAATACTTCAATTTGTTCACGTTCCGTTTCGATATTTTCATTGGAGTTGCTTAATATTAGGTTGTACCCATTTTCTTTTAAAACTTGTTCTATTCCATTTGCAATAGACATAAAGAAAAAATTCGAAGTATCATCTGCTACCAGTGGAACAAGCAGGCCGATTGTATAAGATTTACGGCTTCTTAAGCTTCGTGCAACCATATTCGGACGATAATCAAGTTCTTTCATTGCTTGAAATACTTTTTCTTTCGTAGGGTCGGCGACAAACCGTGTCCCATTAATTACATGAGAAACCGTCGCAGTGGAAACGTTTGCTTTCTTTGCTACTTCTTTAATAGACGCCATCCGAAATTCCTCTTTCCTTATTTAAACGGTTACGTAAACGATTACTTCATAGTTATACTTTATTAAATGTAAGGGTTTTCGTCAATATAAATTTAAAATATTTTTACAAAAAAGAAAGATAACGTTAGAAGGCCGTTTTGAAGTGTATTCGCAGGAGGGGTAGAAGCAGCATCTTGCGGCGGGTAAATATTTCCACCGATAATGGGTGCAGCCGCTTTTGTTTTAGCGGAAGTAATGCAAATAAATTATGTCATTGTGGCAACAGCGGCGATCATTCCGGCTATCTTATTTTGTTTAGGGTTATGGGCATCCGTTCATTTTGAGGCGAAAAAATTAAACCTCAAACTTAAAGACGCAAAAGATATGCCTCATTTAAAAGATGTTTTTTTAAAAGGAGAAGCTCTTACTCTCTTTGTTCCGATGTTTGTTTTAATACTGCTCTTAGTATATTGGCTATACACCAGCGTTTAGTGCTTATTGGGCAATAATAAGTGCAGCAGTTTTATTTATCATTCAGTCTTTCTTACAAAATCAATGGAAAGAGTCAATCTTTAAATTGAAAGAAGCTTCGATACAAGGCGCAAAAACGGTCACGTTAATTGCTGTAATATTAGCGGTCGCTCAAGTGATTGCAACGGATAGGAATGACAGGGATTGGAAGCAAACTTTCTAGTATTATCAGCCAAATAGGGGAAACATCTCTGTTAAAGTTAGTATTAGGAATGATTGTAACGATCGTATTAGACATGGGAGTGCCGACCATAGCGGCATATATGTTAGCTGCTTCAGTTAGTGCCCCTGCGTTTAACAGCTTATAGTTGTCTTTATTGTCAACCCATATGTTTATTCTTTACTTTGCTATACCTATCCGGTATTACCCCGCCCGTTTGGTTAGCAGCTTTTATTACTGCAGGTATTGCAAAAGCACATTGGCTGAAAACAGCTTTAAGTGCGTGTAAAGTGGGATTTGCAGGTTTTCTTATACCATTTATGTTTATTTATAATCCTGCTTTTCTAGGACAAGGAAATTTGTTTGAGATGGTTGGTGCTATACTAATAGGATAGTTGGCATTTCAGCATTGGCCGCTGTTTTTATTGGCTATTTTATTACGAAGACAGGCTGGGTTCAGCGGTTAATATTAATAGCTAGTGCGTTATTATTAATTACCGGGGGAACCGTCACTAATATTATAGGGTTTACATTGTTTGCGGTTATTGTATTATTTCAATGGAACAACAAAAACAAAATAAACAAACAACTTCGTTCAGAAATAGCATGAATAATAATATTGACGATGTTGAAGGCTGGGGATCGGCCTGCATCGAGAAATTTATATATAAACAAAAGGCTGCCCAAAACTGGTGATTCACTGTTTAATTGGAGACAGCCTTTTTAGGTCGGAAACATATATATTTTACTGGCTGGCCATGGGTGTGGGCGCATCATTTATGCGAAAAATTATATATTTAATAAAGAACAAAGAAGGGGAAGCAGCAGGGGAAAGACCTCTTAAAAAGTGTTCCCCATTAAACGAAGGAGGAGCCAAATACCATAATAGTAACACCGACAAATCCAAGCACAATCGGCAGGTTTTTTACAAGATAAAACCTTTGGGAAGAATCTTTCAGCAGCATGAAAAACCTGTCGGCAACAAAGAAAAGAACGGCAGCTAATACAGCCATAAGGGTAATATCTATATTCTGCGTTACAATATAAGCAGTACAAGCCCCTGCAATGTGAAAGAAAAAAGATAGAGGCTGAAAGTGCCACTTAATCCGGCGGGCAAGCCAGTCGGACGCAAGCGATACAATGGAACCGTAGAATACAATCGGGGTTAAAGAGAAAAATCCGTAAATCGTAATGCTCTGCAGGATCTTTCCTATAATGCCTAGGTCAGTGGTTGTAGGGATCGGAAAAAATACTCCCATTAAGACCAGAAATAAGGTCCACACAGTAAGTCCTGTCAGCATTTTATTCATGTTGCCTTCGCCTCCGCTATTTATTTTTGGATAAGCCAATATCTGCCAGTTCTATATCCTCATTTTATAAAAATAAACAGAAAAAGAGCATATATTTCAACATTTCGTTGTTTTTTAATATTTGTTAATGAATTGTAAAGAAAGGGGAGATATCTATGAATCGATTTTTAATTTGGTTTATGCACCCAGACCGCCAAAGTTTTAACGGGGCTATTCTCGATACTTATGCTGATGAATTAAAAAAACAAGGAAAAGAGATAGATATTCGTACTATTGCTGAGCTTGACCTTTCTCCTCATTTGTTTCCCGATGAGTATAACGCTTCTCTTGAGGGGAGATATCCTGATGTTATAAAAAAAGAGCATGAAAAAATGGAATGGGCGGACGTTATTACGTTTATTTTTCCGTTGTGGTGGGGGAGTTTTCCTGCTGCTGGTAAAGGATTTTTAGACCGCGTCCTGTCTTACGGTTTTGCTTATGAATTAGAAGGAGAAACACCGGTACCTCGAATGAAAGGCAAAAAAGCAGCGATGATCTATACAACAGGCACCCCTGAGGAGAAATTCATTGAAAAAGGAAGTAAATGTCGTATTGAAGAAACTTGGAAAGAAGAAATATTCTCTTTTTGCGGATTTGACTGTCTGCCATTTTTACATTTTGGTGATGTGATACAAGCTTCGGATACTAAAAGACAGCAAATGCTCGAAAAGGTAAGAAAATATGCAAGAAAACATACAGATATGCGTTGATTTTTACTGTAACCATTTTAAATCGGTGGTAATATGGAAAACCAGGAAAATTAAGATGGAAGCACATGCCCGTAACCAATACTGATAGTATATTTTTTCTTTCCGGTGAAAAATCAATTCCTCGATTCCTCGTATAAACATGATGAGGAATACCAAAACGAAGGGAATCATAGCAATGTTAGACATAAGAAATATTGCAGCTAAGCCTAAACCATTTATCGTTATTTCCATTCCTGTAAATAATTTATGGCGGCTCCTTTTACGCTTATCAGCAATATGAAATTTTCTTTTTAACCATTGGCTTCCTGTAAAATATAGAAGAAATACGATTGTCAACAAAATCCAAGATGCAGTTTGCATAAAACCACCTATATAAGGAAAATAATGTAATTATATTGTATCATAAAAACAATGAAACAGGATCAAGTATTGAAACATTTCCGCTTCTGTCACGTCTGTTTTTTTTCAAAGAGGTGAGACCATGAACTGGAAATGTTTTTTTATATTTCCATGCTCGTGATCCTTTTAGCTTCATGCTCGAATGTCACGAACACGATAAGGAATTGTCCTGATGCTGCAATTTCCTGGATGGATGTGCTAATGATAAACGATCTGCAATATACAGTAGAAGTGGAAGGTACGAATGAGGGAGCAGAATTGGAAAAAGGAAAAGTGATTGGAGAAGTGGAGTATGAAATGCCGGACAATGCATGTTTTAATCATAAAATGAAAAATGGAGATGCAGCATTTCTGCCTGTAGGTACGGAAATTTACAGTATTAAAGGTTATAATGCTGACTTTCGGGTGCTTGCCGATGAAAAAGTCTATCAAGTACGTGAAAACCCTAGAGCTCAAACCATTGCAGATTTATACAACATAGAAGGGAAAGTGGCTAAAGAAGATGAAAAACGACGAAAAAAAGACAGACCGTATGTTTTTCCTTCCCAAAGATCGAACCGTTTAACGGAAGCAGGCGTACATCATTGGTTTAGAGGTCTGAAAAAGAAGCCACAAATGAGCCAACAATTTTTTGAAAATGAGATCCCCGAAATCAGGGATCTCGATAATTATTGACTTTGTCCTTTGTTGTTTTCTTTTCTTTCTTTTACTATTTCTTTCGGATGTTTTTCCAGTTACTTCTGCCTGTAATCCTATAGGAAGTTCTTCCATTTCGAGTCCTTCATCCATTAATTTATTGGCTACCCATTTTGGACGATCTTTCATGTCTTTAGTATTAATCTCGAGAATAACTTCGTCGTTTTCATCTTTAAAATATAATGGAGCTTCATGGAATTCTACAGACTCCTCTACTTCTTGTTTACCAAGGTTTTCTGGATCTTCCTGCTGATTAGACCCCATTACTACACCACTTATAGATAGTAATAATAAAAAAGATAACACTAAGCTAATATATAATTTACGCATAAAATCACTCCTCAATAAAAGGGCTTTTATCACATGAAGCATACACGTGTAGAATTATACGACCTCTTTTTTTGAAAAGTAACTCTTAACGTTGTTTTTCCGCGTTTTGCTGTTTGTACCCCAAAAGGGGGCGATTAGGAGTTTCGCTAACTTCGGAAGGGGAGAGAATCATTGATTTTATAAGACAAATACTGAATCTTTCAGAAAAAATGAAACAAGAGGCGGGTCGATTAAATGGTTTGGAAGTTGGTGTGTAATTAGAATTGGTACGTTTCCGAGTGTCGCGGCATACTTGTTACCTTCCATTTTAGAAAAATTTAAGTCTGAGTATCCTGCGATACAAGTTGAATTTTTTGAAGGTGGGTACAATGAACTCAAACAAATGGTATCATCCAATATCATTGATGTTAGTTTTCTGACTAATTATGATGCCGAGAACCTGGATTTTATTCCATTATTTGACGATCATCTTTATGTTATTTTGCCCAGCGTTTATCCCTTTACAAACAAAAAAAGATAAGTATTCAGGAAATAGCATCTGATCCCTTTATCATGCCAAAAGCGGGATGTGATGAATTGATAAAGGAACTTTTTAAAAAAGTTAATCTTAAGCCTAATGTTTATTGTGAAGTTGCAGATAATCAAACGATTATCGCTATGGTGCAAAAAGACCTAGGTATAAGCATCGTTCCAGAAATAGTGATACACGGCAATAATAATCTGAACTCGTTTGAGTTAAAGGAGGAGTGCTTTCGAACGATAGGATTGGCCCTGCCGAACCTTAATGATGTTTCTCCATCAGTTTCTGCATTTATTGAATTAACAAAATCTATGATCAATAAAAATAAATAAATAAGCATCTTGTTCTGGTCATATCACCTACGGGCATTTCCGGAGTAAGGAAATGTACCTTTCTGCATGAAAAGGGCCATATTGCGAAATAAGGTCCATTTCCAAAAATAAAAAACCCTTGAAATTATAAGGTCAACCGGAATTCCTTTTCTGGTTGACTTTTTAAAAATAGCATATATATCCTAGTTTTAAAAAGCTTGATTTTTTATTGACCCTAACACTAATGTCATACTTTAGAATAGGGTTGAACACATCTGGAGGAGGGTTTTAATTGAAAATAGGTGAATTATCTAGAAAAACAGGGGCGAGTGTTCGATCTATCAGACATTATGAGAAGAAAAATCTAATTATCCCAAATCGCCTCGATAATGGTTATAGAGATTTTGATGAATCTGCCATCGATCGAATCAAGACAATACAATTATATTTAGGCTTAGGCCTAACAACTGAACAAATTGAAGGAATTCTAAATTGTAAAGGTAACAACCCCAATCCGGAAATGGATGACCTTTGTGAAGATTTACTGCTAACTTACGAAGAAAAGTTGGCTGAGGTTAATTCTCAAATGAACACATTGGCTACAGTAAAATACCGGTTAGAAGAACAAATTAATCGGTTTAAAGAAAAGAAAGCTAGTCATAATGAACAGAAGGAGATTAACATATGAGTACCAACAAATATAATAATAAGTTGTTATTACCTGTCTTAGCTTTGTGTTCATTTTTAGTTGGTTTCGACACAATAGTAACCGTCCCGTTAATTCCAACAATGGTGAAAGATACGAATTTACCTATTGATTTAGGTGGTCTGTTAGTAACATCATATGCTGTGGCATATGCCATTTCAGCCCCGATTTTTGGGGCAATATCTGACCGTTGGGGACGCAAAAAAATGTTGTTATTGGGAATGTCTCTTTTTGCGTAGCCACAGCTTTAACAGGTATTGCCGAGACCTTTACTGTTTTAATGATTTTTCGTATTCTCTCGGGCATTGGAGCTGGAATGATTGAGCCGGGTGTATACGCTATTGTCGGTGACCATTATTCTTATGCACATCGGGGTCGAGCTATGGGTGTTGTCACTGGTGCTCTTATATCTGCATCCATTATCGGTGTACCCATTGGAGGTTATATTGCCCAATGGTTTACGTGGCGCTGGACATTCTGGTTAATAGGTCTGATTTCATTGGTTACCATAATCGCCATTTGGATATCAATACCAAAAGATCCTCGTAAGGAAAAGGTAACGAATCAACCAATAAAAGGGTTATTCAATCAGTTCGGTACCGCCTTTTCAAATACATCGGTATTTTTCGCTCTGTTGGCAACCCTTTTGTACTTTGGTGGACTGCAAGGTATGTTTGCCAATGTCGGTGTTTTTTATGACTTAAATTATGGTTTAACCTCAGGTCAAATTGGATTAGTACTTATGGTTGCAGGCATAGGTAGTGTGATTGGAAGTGTTGTTGGCGGACAGTTAGCTGATCGTTTTGGTAAAAAAAGTACCATTCTAAGTTCCAGTATAATTGTTGCTGTTTCGGTATTTGCTCTTTCCATTATTACGAAAAGCTTTATAACAGCTATTTTGATTAATGTGGTTTGGGCAACCGTTTATGGTTTAGGACAATCAGCATTAACAGCGCTGATTTCTGAATTAAGCCCAACTGTAAGGGGAACTGTCATGTCGCTTAATAGTTCAGCCATGTATGCAGGTTCAGGGTTATTTACAGCTATAGCAGCCACTTTACTTTATGGCGGAAGCTTTTTATGGGTTGGGATTTTATGTGGTGTAGCCAACATTATAGTCTTTTTGACCGTGTTTGTAGTTAATGAACAAACATCCAGAATCCCTGAATCGGCAGATTCTTCTTCACAACTCTAATGTACGGAAACCTCGACGTTAAGTTTGTATTGACAAAGTGTGTGATCTTAAACAAACGGGCGCGATTGTTTAGTAAACCCTTCAACGACATGAGCGTTGAAGGGTTTTGTATGTTCGGATGTTCATTAAAAGTACACCCTTATTAAACATTTCAAAGTGTGTTAAAATCAATATGTTAAATGTTTAATAAGGGTTGTTCAATAATTGTAGGTATGTTTTGAAATCAATCCCTATAAAGAAACGGGGGATGAATAAATAATGATTATTGGTTATGCAAGGGTGAGTTCAACTGATCAAAATTTAGATCGGCAGATTAAAGAGTTAGAAAACTATGGATGTGAACATATTGTTGTTGAAAAGGAAAGTGGAGCAAAAGAAAGATCCGAATTTGAAAAATTGCTGAAGCAAATTCGTTTTAAAGATGTGATTGTGTGTCATGACCTTACACGTTTTGGACGTTCACAGATTCATATTCTCGAAGTCATAAAGCAACTACGAGAAAAACAGGCGGGTCTTGTTACATTAAAGGAACGGATTGACACACGAGAAGTTAATCCTTACAGTGACTTAATCATTTCTATTTTTTCTGCAACAGCCGAATTTGAACGCCGAAAGATAAAGGAACGTCAACAAGAAGGGATTGCTGTTGTTATACTCTGATAACGCTATCATTTTCTGTTTTCTTAATTATAAAAAGACCAAAAAGATTATTACATAATATACATGAAGCTAATGCCCAGAAATACAATCACAAATGCCATTTTGTTTAACCGACGAATTCTTTTCTCTATTCCAACCTTCTTTTCCAAGTATTCGATATATAAACTAATAAAAATAAAACCAAACATAGCTAAATGCCCCGTATGATTCATTTGTGATATATTTTGAATACTGGCTAAAGCAATGGCCAGAAGTCCAATCGTTCCCATTGTCATATAAAAAAGAAGATTTTTTCTTTGCTCATCCATAAAAAGACCACCTTAGCAACATCATTCATTAGTTCAACATCAAGACCATAAGTTAAACATTAGCTTTAAATGTTTACAGTCGATTAGGAAACATCATTTGTGAAATATGCCTTCATTTGCGATTTATTTTATCATCATTCCTCCTTTTCCCTAAAATATTTTTGTATTCTTTCGTTTAACATATCTTTATCAAAAGCTGTCTGATATTCATATACGCACTTTGTAGCCGAAGCTCTGCTATAACTTTTCTTGCATCAGTTCCCGACAGGTTTATGGATCAGCTGCTCAACCACATCACGCATCAAAGCTGTCCTGGTGATATCCTTTCGATCCATCTCCTTTGCAAATCCATCCAGCTTACGAAAGGCAGCAGAAGCTACGCTGATTCCGTCTTATTAATAGTATATTATTATCCTAATCTTCAGCAAACTCTCAAACATCACTAGGAGAATCAGTTTCTGTCTTATAGGTGATAGTAATTTGTTTATTCACTTCGTTTATGGTCTGATTTTATTCTTCATATGATTCACCTTCCACAATAACAAAGCCTGGTCTTGTAAGGAATCTATTATGGGCGTTATTCTTTCAGGGTTATTTATAAAGATCTCTTTGACATTATATTATCATTTTATGGGATAAAAAAAGATGCCCCCTGCGAAACACAGAGATCATCTTTTTAACGTAATATTCTTGTAAATAAGATCCTAATTATTAGAGTTGATTGAGTATCCTATGATAAAAATATGAAACCCCTTGTAATTAGTTTTAGTATGTTAGTATACAGCTGATGTGGATAATGGATTAAAGAGAATTTCATATCTGAAATCTGTTGTGTTCCCTTCTCCAAAGTTCCCACTAGTGACTTTAGCAGTTCCAACAGCTTTTGGTCTGGACCCTATCGGATTGGGAATGCTAGTAGATTTATTTGCATAGTCTCCATTAGTTACCTTTAGGTTAAAATAATTCCAACGCATAATTTGATCAACTTCATCATCAACAAAATATACTCTTAATGACGAATCTACGTATAGAACAGATATATTGTCTATGTAGTATTTATCTTCTATTTTACTATCTCCATAGACGCATATAGATGTGGAAGGATAACTACTTAAAATCGATACTTCTCCAAAGTCTTCTGAGATGCTTTCAACCTCTTCTACTTCTTCAAATTCAAAACTTCGTTTAATGGTTATCCCGTCTTCAGTGGTGTATGTAGATTCATTATAATGTAAAAAAATGGTAACCTTCTTTTTGAAAGGAGGAGAGAAACTATGAAAAAACTATTAATTATCATTTCGGCTTTTATTATGTTCTTCAATGTAACTAGTTTATCTTTTGCCAACGAAAATGCAGATGAATGAAAAAGCTAAGGAGAAGGCAAATGAGAATGCTGCTTTTCAAGAAAGGTTGGAACTAATACTCGATGAGGACACCCAAAAAGAAATCGAAGAGAATATTGAACCTGTTGGGTTAAAACAAGTTTTTAAAATTTACTTTTTCCGATACATTAACTTGTAACCCAGTATAATCACCAAAAAGATTATTACTAACAAAAAGAAATTAGAGAAAATAAATTCTATCATACAGTTTCATCCTCCTTCTCCTATAATTTACTATACTTAGGTTCTTGAAAAAGCATAACAAAGTAGGAGTTTTCAATCATGATATTTATTAGTTTTTACTTATGTTCTGGTGAATTAATATATATAGGAGGTTTAGGGCTCTTCACTTTACTTAAGTAAAATGAGTCCCACTAATTCAATCGAGCTATGACATAACTAAAGGTTGCTAATACCTATAATTCTACGAGAAACTAAGTGTTAAGGTTGATTGTTACTTAAAAAAGCAAATATAAAATGCAAATGTTTTTGCTTTTATAAATACAATCATCAACCTTGCCAATCAACCCACCAATAAGAATAAAAGGATTTTGAAGTCCTTGACCATGTCATTGTGAGCTGCACAGGAAAATATACCAGCTCAAGGTGGGGATTAAAATGTTGGTATACTTGCTGGCAAGGTTCCATTCCAACGATACGCGGCTGAGGGGGAATTTTCAGCA
Source organism: Alteribacillus bidgolensis (assembly GCF_002886255.1). Taxonomy (NCBI): domain Bacteria; kingdom Bacillati; phylum Bacillota; class Bacilli; order Caryophanales; family Bacillaceae; genus Alteribacillus; species Alteribacillus bidgolensis. The sequence continues at coordinate 1,779,977 of NZ_KZ614149.1, read as the reverse complement.
CCTTCTATATTTAAATATGGAGTAGTTTTACCGATTACCCACCCCAACACTTATTTATAAGTTTTTGTTAATATGTTATTCTATAACACAATATGTAACTACAGCCAATTAAACAGGTACACTTCTAACATAGAAGACGGGAGTCACATACCCGATTTTACATCAATGAATACAAACGCTTTCATAGAAGATTTCCTTTCGTTAGACTACACAGGCGCTGAAGACATTGAGAAAAAACGAAAGAACAGCAGCCGTACCTTTATACGTATCCATTTAAACGAAGGCACTTCATTTCGGACGACTTATTATATATCAGAAAATGTCTTGAATCCTGGAACATATGGTACAGAGAAAATGAAAAATATTATGCTAAAAGAAACCAAGACCGATTAATATTTGCGTGTAAGTAATAATAATTGGCTGATCCCGGCTAACAGCGGCAGCTCAAGCAGCGGTCCGATGATTAAGGTTAAGGCGATAAACGGCTCCCCTGGAAAGGCAGTCAAAGCAACAGCAAGTGCAATTGGTGAGTTTCTTGCTAATGTCGTTAAACTGAGGCTTACTTTGTCTTGATACGCAAATTTCATTACACTGCCCACTTTTAAACCAGCCAAAAAATTAACCGCAAAAAATACTAAAACGGGAAGCGTCAATTTCCATAATAGATCCAGGTGTTCAAGCAGCAGGTGGCCATTTGATGCAAACATAGCAGCAATGGCTAAACTTAAAAAAACAATCGGAGTGTTAACTGCCATGGATTGTATTTTTTCTTTTAAAGGACCGGGGAAAAAAGTATTTGTTATAACAGCAAGCAGTAAAGGCAGTAATAAGACAAGCAATATGCTTTCAGCCAGGATAGAGAAGTCTACAAAGCCAGCGGTACCGCTGAATACAAATAAATAAAACGGCAATAGCAAAAGCTGCAATAGTAAGTTTATCGGCAAAATCGAAGCAGACAAGGGGGTATTTCCTTTTGCTATTCCGGTGAAAATTAAGTACCAATCCGTACATGGAGTCACCATCAGCATAATAAACCCGATCGCCAGTGCGGGATGATCCGATAAAAAAAGAGAAGCTAGTCCCCAGGCGAATACAGGCGTCCAGACAAAGTTTATCACAAGTGATGTAAATGTAAATTTTCTATTTTGAGACGATTTTTTTATGCTTTTTAAAGGTATTGATATAAAAGTAAAATAGAGCATCACTAGTAATAATGGAAAAATCAACCAATTGGCATGTGACTTAATTATTTCAAATTGTCCTATAACCAGTCCTATAAAAACAGCTGTCAAAATAATGATAGAATATAATTTTTCTACTATGTTCATTGCTGTATTCCACCTAAATGTTCATCTCTTGAAAAAGACAATGACCCTTAAATAATGATTTAACAAGGGTCATACCCCCAATATCCCACCGATTATATTTTCACACATCAATTAACATAATTTAATGTTTTTCGGAAAAACTACCTTGGAAAGAAAGAATTGTAAATTTTCATTACTAAAAATAAAGGACAGAGGGTTCTTAACTTTATTATACAAAATGGAGCGTAATAACTCGAGCAATCGTTGGGGGGGAATCACTGTTGGTCCATAAAAGAAGATTTAATCGAAGAAGATTACCCCAAAACATTAGTAAGAGAGATAGAAAACAAAAGAATAAAAGACCGACCCGCCTTTCATCTGATCTTACCCATAATATAACAGTGATAAAAGAGGACTTTGGAAACAGCAGTGATGTAATGATACGTTCTTTTAAAATGTTGGAACATCACAGTGTTCGTGCGACTGTTGTATATCTTGATGGATTAGTTGATGAACGTATGGTTGATGAATTTATAGATAAATGCTTACAAGCAGAATTATTAGAGGAAATAAATGAAGAAGAGCTGTATGAGTACATAAAAGAACGAGCACGATCCATCAGTAAAGCAAAGACGATATCATCCATGGATAATGTGTATGAGGCTTTGTTATCTGGTGATAGTGTCATTTTTGTGGATGGAATTTCACATGCTGTTCAGGGAAGTACCAATGGCGGAGACAGAGCCGGAAATATATTAGAGGGTCGTGTGGGCATTTTTGTTGATGGCACACCATTTAATTTGGTCGTTCCCGTAACGATTGCTCAATTTTTACAAGCATCAGAGGATTATACACAGCCGTACCATTTTACGACTCTTATTCGAATGTTGCGCTATTTTAGCTTTTTTATATCATTATTAAGTCCTTCTATATATAGCGGCTGTCACGTTTCACCAAAACGTCATCCCAACACAATTGGCGATTAGCTTAGCAGCCCAGCGAGAAGGTATTCCTTTTCCGGTTATCGTAGAAGCGTTAATAATAATGTATTGGAAAACGGTTATCCTGAATAAAATATGGAAATAAAGAGTTGAAACGGAAATAAGCGCTTGATAAGAGACGAATAATAATATGACATGGAGGAACATTAATAAAAAAGAAAGGGAGTGTTTAGGATGACAAGAGGACAAACAAGAAATAATAAACATAAAAATAAAGCAAGACTGTCGCAGACGCCGAAAAAAGATATTGTCGCTAATGACGGATTAGATGTGGAATATTCCGAAGAGCTTGCTGATACGGATGACTTAGAAGCACAAGAACGTGCCAGAGAGGCAGATAAGCGAGCACACAATCGTCCCTTAGATGAAATATAAAAAAATCCAATGGGTCAGGTCCTGTATGGGTCTGACCCTTTTTACTGTTGTTTCTTTTTAGAGTAGGCAAATGCTGCTGACTTTTGTTTATATAAATAGAAAAGAGGGCCGTGGGAATTGTTTGATCAGAATGCTTAAGAAGATTGCTGCATAGCGGAAGGAGATGGTTTTTTAGGATTCGAATAAGTTTGTACCATCCGCTGTAGATCTTTGTGTGCTTCTCTTACTTTTATCGTTTGGTCAAGGATTTCTTGAAACCCTTCCAGGTCCTTGTCTGACGCATTTAATACCGACTTAGGGATGCCTTCTGCGATTTGTTTCAATGTGAGATCACGGTTCACCAACAACGACCACCTTTCTTAAGTTTATAATTATCTACTTAATACATTTGTGGCAAACAGGGCATTTTCCTGCAAAAAACAGCCATGAAATTATCTACAAATATCACCAGAAAGGTATAAAATCTGATAGATGAAGCAAAAAATTCGAAATATTTAGGCGATCAGTTATAATGAAATAAGACATTTTATGGTAAAGGTGGCCAGTACGTTGAATTCGTTGTTATGGAGGTTAGCTATTGCACAATTTCTAGCGATGCAAGTATGGTTTAATTTTTCTGCGGTAATGCCCATTGTAGAAGGAGAGTGGGGGTTATCCCCAACTCAGTCCGGAATCATTGTTTCTTTTTTTCATATAGGCTATGTGGCGGCGGTATTTTTCTATAGTTTTTTAAGTGATAAATACAATCCAAAGTATTCGTTTATGTACGGTGCGTTGTTAGCTGGAATGTCAGGCATTTTATTTGTTTTTTTGGCTGACGGTTTTATTTCTGCTCTTCTGCTGCGCTTATTGTCCGGAATTGGGATAGCAGGGATTTATGTGCCGGGTATGAAAATCGTTGCGCAAATGGCTCCTCCAGAAAAAAGAGGAGCAGCGATGGGTGTTTATGTAGGTTCGTTGGTGATCGGCTCCGGTTTTTCACTCCTTGTCTCGGGAATGCTTATTAACTTAACTGGCTGGCAGGGGGTTATTTTGATTACGTCTTGTTCTGCTCTGGCGGCATCGGCAATGCTTTTCTTTTCTAATATTCCAAATAACTTACATATAGAAGGCAAGCGTTTAAATATGGCATTGTTGAAACGAGTGCTGACGAAGAAAAATCTACTCGTTAACGTCAGTTACACTGGGCATTGCTGGGAGCTTTACGCAATGTGGGCCTGGATCGGGCCGTTTCTCGTCTATTATTTTGCAAATAATGATGTAGAAAATGCCGTGAGTTATGGGAATCTTACAGGATCACTCGTTATTATGGCAGGCGGATTTGCTACGTTTCTTGGCGGTAAGATGTCTGACTGGTTCGGACGGCTTAACGTTATCCAATTATTTATTTTTGTCAGTATTGTTTGTTCCTTAACTGTTGGCTGGTTCATTGAAATTCCAATCTGGATACTGCTTCCGGTTGTCTTTATTTATGGATTTACGATTATTGCTGATTCTCCGATATATAACACCGCATTAACCGAAATTGCTGATCCTGATATTATCGGCACTGCACTTGGAATTCAATCGGTCATGGGGTTTAGTGCTACGATCTTTTCTCCGGTATTGTTTGGTCTTTTGCTGGACATTTATAATTGGGGAATTGCTTTTACCACGATCGGACTGCTTACGTTTATCACACCTTTTTGTATATGGCTGTTAAGGCGCCAGTTAACGACAAAAGATATTAATGTAAATTAATCTGTGAAAAAGGTGGGAGGCGTTTGAAAATCAGGATCGTGTTCTTTATTGCCTTTTTGATGATTATGGTATTGCTCGGGTGGTTTTATCGTCACAATATTGCTCCAGAAACCCATTATTTAGAAGTCCAATTTACTAAAATCACGGCTTACTTCATCACCATTTTGTTTGCTGTTATCCTTTTTATTTCTAAAAAGCAAAAGGTGCTCTTATATACATTTTCTGTTATGATTTTTATCATTACAGCCGCAGGAATTGGTATGTGGGTTGTCCGTCCTTATGTTACTATAAATCATGAAGTGCCAAAAAGGATGGAAATATTAGATGCTCATTTAGAAGTAACCTACCCTGACAGGGGTTGGGATATCCAAAAGAGTGAATCTACTTTTGACAGCCATTATCTGTTTTATGTTACGTTTGAAGAGGAACCCAATTATTCTTATGCTTATCATATGTCCGATGATGTCATAAACGGCAAAGACGAAATACAGAGTACTGGCGGACGTCATAACAAATAAGATTTTTAAAATTTGGCTTAAAGTGTTATATTTTATAAATAGACTCATTTTAAAGTGTGATAAATCGAAAGGGGACTAACGAAACCTATGGAAGTACAAGCTCAATCGACACCGAACCCAAATGCGGTGAAATTTACAGCAGACCAAGTGATTTTTGATGGCAGCACCTCTCTTAAAAAAGGCGATGAAACCGATCATCCTATTGCAAAAGCGCTGCTGCAAATTGAAGGCGTGGACAACATCTTTGGCTACAACGATTTTGTAACAGTTAATAAAACAATGGATGCAGAGTGGGATGATTTAATGCCTAAAATCCAACAAGCATTCGACGATAAGGAATAAAGAAAATAAAACACTCTTTAGAAAATGCTCACCTTCTGTTTAAAAGGGAGCATTTTTTGCTGGCTGCTTATCTTCCACACAAAATAGAATGCTCCATTTTGCTGTCTCCAGCAGGTCTTTCGCTCGGTTCTAAATGGAAAATGATAAAAGAAATATTGATTCCGTTAATGTTATTCTGTCTTACCTCATCAGAAAAATATTTAATTGCCTTGGCCGATACCATGTCGCTGAACAGCATGAGTTCACTAGATAAAAAGATTATCGGTGAAGTGTTCAAAAGTGTTTCATTAGAACAAGATATGCCTAAATTAACACAAGCAAAAGAGCTTCTGCATTATAATGCACCGACTATGGTTATAGCTGGTATACAAGACGTTTTCTTTCCTGAAAAACACGTGGTGAATACCGCAAAAAAATTATTCCTAATCTCGTTACCTGTCGATCCTTTGAAATGGGTCATTTTCCTTCAGAACAGATACTAACGCAAATAAACGCGGAGATAAAACAATTTTTAGAACAACACTATTAAACTTTCTCGCATAAAGGAGTCTCTCTTGGCATAGTTACATCATAATAGACATTACAAATAAAGGAAAAAGGGCGGAATGCTTTGAAAAATGTTCTTTTATTTGCAGACCCCGGTGTAGACGATGCTTTTGCGATTATCTATAGTGTGCTCCATCCAGATATTAATGTAGTCGGTATTGTAGCAGGTTATGGCAATGTTGAAGTAGAAATTGCGACGAGAAACATTGCAACGATATTGAATTTGTTAGAAGTGGATATACCGATATATGGAGGAGCTAACCAGCCAGTTTCGGATGTGTATGTGGAGTTTTATCCAGAAATACATGGCGTAGAAGGGTTAGGTGATTTTGAACCCGAAGGATTAGGATACCAGTTAACTAATTTTACAGATGTCTATGATGTTTTTAATAAATATGAAGATGTATCGGTAGTGGAAATTGGCCGGAATACAGGGTTAATGATTGGCTATATGCTCGGAAAACAGAAGATGGAGCAGGCAAAGAATTATTTTATAATGGGAGGCGCTTTTTTAACACCAGGCAATATTACACCGGCTGCTGAGGCTAATTTTTATGGAGATCCTGTTGCAGCTAAATTTGTCTTTGAGAATATAAAAACCCATGTTTTTCCTTTAAATGTAACCAACAGCGCCTACGTTACCCCGGAAATGATAGATTATATTATTATGTATTCGCCTCTAGAAAAACTTAAGCAGCCGCTGCAATTAATGTACAATTTTTACTACGATGCCTATCAAGAGCTCATTCCAGGATTGAATGGAGCCTTGTTTCATGACTTACTGCCGTTTATGTATATAACTAATCCGGAGATGTTTTCTTTTGTGGAACGAGAAATATATATCGAAACCAGTTCTGGGCCGGGACGGGGAGCAAGCATCGCTGATTTTCGTCCAAGATATGAGGCAGATCAAGCAATGTTGGATGGGGAAGAAGAAATAAAACATAAGATCGCATTACAGATGGATTATAACGAATTTTTCCGATTATTTTTGGAAACGTTTATTCGAAATCTTCCACCTGAAGCAGGTGAATAAATAGGGAGTGGCAGTGATGGAAGGAAGCTGGGGATAGGTCGGACCTGAAATCGCTCTTGCCCTTCGCCTGACCCGGAACCGGAAAACCTATCTATGAATGATTTTTTCAACCTATGCCGTTTATACGCAGAGTTGTTTATACATTTAATTTTTAGGAATAGCCTACTCTAAGTTCCTGCCTAAATGTGAGGCCTTTACAGCGCTTGTACACGCCGGCTGATTCGTTTGGCTTCCCCTTATTTTCTAACAGCTTTAAAGTATGCTGACCTCATCACTATCACAGCAGCGGGCTGAATATTTTAGCTATCTAGTAGAATCATATTTGTTCATGTTAGCACAAATTTCCAGTACTATTTCTTTAGAAAATGATTGCAATGATAACTTACACTTGAATGATATATAAACAAAACAAAAAGGAGATTTATATGTTTGGCAAAAAATATTCACCTGTCTTTATCTGTCTGGCATTCATTCTTTTAGCTGCTGTTGTAATATTTCCATTAAAAGAAACAACCGGAAAAGACAATTATTATTTAACGTTAATGGGAGACAGCTCGACATGGGAAATACACAATTATCAGCTCAAAATCATGCCAGAGCGTTTGATTGCTGGTGATGGAGAACTACATATGAAAGATACTGATGAGTTTCAATCAGAATTTTTTTCGTTTGATGTTTATGCTGTCATAAATAATGAAGATAGAAAAATTCAAGGGAAGTCTGTTTCTGGCCATGTAAATATGGCAGACATGACTACTGGAAGAGTGGAAGGCGGAACGTATTTTAATAATAAAGGCCAACCTATCACGCTAGAGGATGTCAACGAAATATACGCTGTAGTGGAATGGTATGATCCATCAAAAGAAAAACAGGTGAGTGAAAAAATAGTTTTATATGGATAAGAAACGTTTTTCTTTAGAGATGGTTTAATGGGGAGGAAACGGTATGAAGAGAAATCTACTATTTTTTATTTTTTTTTCTCACAGGAATGGTAATGACTGCTTGCAATGAAAAAACAGGTTCCGCACCGGGAATGACGGGGTATGTGGTCGACAAAAGAGGAAGTGAGGTTCTTGTGGTGGCGTCAGAACCGAAGGATTACAGTGAAACCGGCGGGCAAGAGGAATTTTTCAGCGCGATTTGGTTTTCCAATGCGGCAGATAACGCAGACATAGGGCATAAAGTAGAAGTGTGGTATGAAGTAGTGGCTGAGTCATATCCCGGTCAATCGAAGGCGGATCATATGGAAGTTCTTCCAAGTGAAAAGCCAGAAGGTGCACACCTCACAGAACAAGAAGCGGTAAAGCAAGCGCTTGATGAAAAAAATATACAAGGAATTCTGGCTATAACCGACATAGACTATCAACCGGATCGTAATCAATGGAGGATAGAAATAACGACACACGAAAAGACGCATACGATAACAGTTGCTGATTCGTAAAAAAAAGAGACTAAAGATGCGGTTATTTGGAGGCATTACATGAAAGTGATCGAAAAAGTATTAACGGCATTTATAAGTGCTTTTATCTGTCAGTAACGCTGGCATGTATATCTTTACTTCTCAGCAGAGTAATGTTCTCACCTTTTCTCTTACAAACTTGATGATTTTATATTTTGTATACTCTGTGCCTGTGTTTTTTATTGGAGGCATCCCTGTTTCACATTTAGCTGATAAACTAGTCATGAATAAGAAGAAAATAAACAGTTATGCTGTATCACTTCTTATATATGGAAGCAGCGGGCTCATTGTAAATTATTTTTGGTATGTTTCTTTTTTAAACAGCGGTTGGACGAGAGAAACTTGTTTTCTATTGATTCTTGGTATCTTTGCATCGTTACTGTTTTTTCATATTCTATTGTTGATAAAAAAGCTGTCGATAAGATGGAAGCAAAATTGTGGAGAAAAGAGTGGTAGCTAATGACAATTCAAAAAGTAACATGGAAGGAACTTGATTCTCTAACCGAACTATTTGATTTATACCGCATTTTTTTCAACAGCCGTCGGACAGAGAAGGGCAAGGGAGTATTTGAAACAGAGATTAATAAATAAAGAATCAGTCGTTTTCATAGCTCTTGATAAAAACGACCCCGTTGGCTTTGTGCAGCTCTATCCATCTTTTTCGTCTGTAAGTATGAAGCGGACGTAGGTATTAAACGATTTATTTGTAAAAGAAAAGGTGCGAAAAAAGGAATATGGAAAAATTGTTAAAAAAAGCGGTGGAGTATGCTGAGAAGACAGATGCAAAAACGATTTCGCTCGAAACAGGAAAGGAAAATATGACAGCTCAAAGACTTTACGAAAAAATAGGATTTAAAAGAAATACTAACTATTATTATGATTATTTTTTTCTTAGGTTCTAAATAACAGGGTAATAAGGTTCAGAAGATGGGTGCGCAAAATAAGGCGGTCTCGGGCCAATCTTGGGTAATACAAAATCATAAGAAAGATACGTTACTTCTACTGTTTCATCGGATTCGTTTACAAGCAGCAGCCTTACTTCTGGGCTGAATGTATAAAGCAATAGATTCACCTCTTTTTCTATTCAATTGATTCCCCGCCGTTGACATGAAGCACTTGACCGGTCATAAAACGAGAATCATCAGAAGCAAGGTACACATAAGCTGGCGCGAGTTCAAATGGCTGTCCTTGCCGGTCCATTGGATTATCAACTTGAGTAACTTCATCAGCTGAAAAACTTGCCGGAATTAGCGGCGTCCATACTCGCCCAGGAGCCACCGCGTTTACACGGATCCCTTGGTTTATAACGTTGTTAGCTAAGGCACGGGTAAAGCCAACGTTTGCTGCTTTTGTTGCCGTATAATCAATCAGCTGTTCGTTTCCGGCATATGCCACAACAGAGGATGTATTAATGATAGAGCTTCCCGCTTTCATATGGGGAAGCGCTGCCCGGGTCGTGTAGAAATGAGAGTAGACATTTACTTTAAATGTTTCATCAAACTGTTCATCGGTAATATCAAGCAGGCTTAATTGCTGAAATTGAATGCCGACATGGTTGCACAGCACATTAATACTGCCTAATTTCTCTATGGTCTTCTCCACTATTTCCACACATTGGCTTTTTTCTCGAATATCTCCAGGCAAAAGGATACAACGTTGCCCTAATTCTTCGATGCGCTCTTTTGTCCGGTTGGCATCTTCATGTTCATCTAGATACGAGATGGCGACGTCTGCACCTTCCTTAGCAAAAGCAATCGCAGCCGCTGCCCCTATTCCGCTGTCCCCTCCCGTAATAAGAGCAGCTTTACCCTGGAGCTTTTCGCTTCCCTTGTAATGGGGATTTTCAATAATAGGTTTTGGCACCATCCATTTTTCGAATCCAGGCTGACGGAATTGCCGCTGTTCGGGTACTGTTACCGGAACTTCCCGGTAACGCGTTATTTTTCCATAGTTCGGATACATCGGGTATGATTCGTCTTTCATATTAGCTTGAAACATTTGCTGCATGTTTTGGATTTGCTGCCAGGTATATTGTTGACTCATAGCTTCCTCCTGTAATGACAATTTCTCCCTATCACATGTTATGATGATACGAAAATAATTATGTGAAGCTTGTTTCCTTTGATTTCGTCGTAATGTTAGAATATAGAAAATTTTTTGTCTGCTTATATGAGATCAAAAGAAGAAGCAGAGACAGAAATATCATCATGGCTGAAAAATATTTTTTATAACTTTTATAAAGAAGGGGTGATCAGGTGAAAACCGCTATTTTCATGTTAATAACTACAGCTGTTTTTCTTTCAAGTGGATGCAGCGGCGAATCTGTAGAATCGGATAAGGAAGTTCCCGTTTATAATAGTGCAGAAGAAGCTGCGAAAGGGTTTGTGGAAGAAGAGAACATATGGAAAAAATACAGCGTGGATCACCAAAAAAGCGAATGAACACATATTATTTGCTGAAGACAGAGAAAATGTATTTTTCGTAGGAGCTGTAACAAAAGAAGATGGTTATCGGTATCATATTTTATCAGCACGCTCTTCCTACCGTGGTCCAGACGGGGAAGCGGTGGAGGGCGGAGGATCTTTTGAATGGACAGAGGAACATTTCGTTGAGGAACCTTATACGCTTCATGTAAATATGGAAGAAGACTATAAATTACCGGATAGTGAGTATACATTTGATCTCCTTAACAATAAAGACGAGAGTGTGATTGCATCGGTTGAATTTCTTAAAGGACTTCTACAGGATGAAGAGAAAGGATGAGTAAGAGTTGACGATAATTATGTTTTTGATACTTGTAGTCATTTATTTTTCTATCGACATGTATTTACGGAAAAAACTTCACACAAAGTCCGGAAAAAGATTTTTCCATAATAATTGGGAAGGTCGTAATCGCTTTTTTTTTTAATAACGGAAATAGTACTCATTATTGTTTTCGGGATTAGTATTTTTGCTGCCATAAATACCATTCCTGCCTATATTATTTTATTTATCTACTTCTTTGCACTCAACATTATCAGGGGCATAGAAGAATGGCTATTTAATCGTCAACAAAAAGAATATTATCATACGTGGCTGGCCGCATCTTTTTTTCTCGTTGCGTTAATTTTATTGTTAAGTGAAAAAATGATTCATTAACAAGAATATTTGTTTGGCAGCAAACCGGTTGTTCTGATCGTTTTAGAATATAGGTCTCTAAAGAAAGGAAGGAAAAATAGAATGGGGAAATCAGAAAAGGAAAAAATGCTGTATGGTGAATGGTATCGTGCTGATGACCCGGAACTACATAGAGAACGCTTGCATGCTCGTAAGCTTACAAGACTATTCAATGAAACAACAGAAACCGAAGAAAGCAGACGAACAGAACTATTAAACGAACTGTTGGGTGATGCAGGAGAAAACGTCTATATAGAACCACCTTTTCGCTGTGATTATGGATATAACATATCCGTTGGAGACAACTTCTTTGCCAATTTTGATTGTGTTTTTTTGGATGTTTGCAAAATTTACATAGGAAATAATTGTTTGATGGGACCAGGTGTTCATGTGTACACAGCGACACATCCTTTGAGTCCGCACGATAGAAAAACAGGTGCAGAATTTGGAAAACCCGTTCATATCGGCCATAACGTGTGGATTGGAGGAAGAGCCATCATAAATCCTGGTGTTACGATAGGGGATAATGCGGTCATCGCTTCCGGGTCTGTCGTAACAAAAGATGTACCCGATAACACTGTGGTGGGCGGGAATCCTGCATGTTTATTAAAACATATGGAGGATTTCAGTGAAAAAGAGTGATGAGTTATATGAAAAATGGAGGCATTCATTCATTGAATACTGAATTACAATCAGAAAGATTAATATTACGCCAAATGAAAATAAGTGATGCACCAACATTGTATAATTACTGGTCTGACCCACATGTTACTGAGTTTATGAATATCAAGACTTTTCAAGATGTTGAACAAGCAAAAGAAATGATTCGTTTTCTTAATGAGTTGGCTTCAAAAAATCGTGCTATTCGTTATTCAATACTCTTAAAAAAGACAAATCAAATTATTGGTACGTGCGGTTATAATTATTTTGACTTTGAAAACGCTAGAGCTGAAATTGCCTATGATTTAGGCAGACGTTTTTGGGAAAAGGTTATGCCTCAGAAGCTGTTTTTGCCTTATTACATGATGGATTTAATGATCTTAATTTAAATAGGATAGAAGCAAAAGTGCAGCCGGAAAATATTCATTCTTTAAACGTTTTAGATAAACTCGATTTTGAATTTGAGGGTACGTTGAGACAATACGAAAAAGTAGAAGACGGCTATATTGATCTCCATATGTATTCAAAGTTGAAAAACGAATGGAATAGTAAAAATAGGGGTGCTTCTTGAAATAATAGAAGCGATTTTTTACCTGTATAGATTAGAATATTGGGGCTTTATATTAATGTAACGGGGAAGAAAACGGTATGGCAGGGCAAAGTTTTGGTGTGGATTTTACATTTTTTATTAGTAAAAAACAAAAAAAATGACTTCCAAATAAGCCTTCTAATGCATTTTTGTACCAATTTTTAAAGACAAAGTTAATATGTCTTTTGGTCCTGTTAACTTATTACAAATCGCCGCTGTTGATGAATAAGGAGAAGAGATAGACTGCAAACTGTTTAGGCAACGAAGGAATGAGAAGCGGTTTGGATTTTGACTTATCTGAAGCAGAAAGAAATAGAAAATCATTTTTGTAAATGGACATCATCTCATGTGTATACATGGCACGGTCTCTTCAGCCGCCTCTTGCTTTATTGGCCGGTTTGGTTGGTCCAATCGGAAAACAAGCCGCTGCCGTTACAGCCGGGACATTCTACCGAAGGAGTCGTATTATAATATTCAACTGGATAATAAAGGTCAAAACCTCTGCCGCGGCAGTCCGGACATATTCCTTTTGCTTCCATATCCGCTAAATACTTTTCCTGTCTCGCTTTGTTCCATTCTTTAATTGAAGAAAACAGTCCCATGTTATTCACCTCCACTTAGGCGTTTGTATACGCTTTCAAAATCATTGTGTGAAAAATATTTACTTTCTATACTCCATTTTATTCATGAATTGGAAAATGGTTATGGCAGAAGCGGGTATGCGGCAATCACTAATTTCAATAGTTGGGCTGATGTTTATAAACTTTTGCCGAAGTTTCATATGATAGTTGATGAGAAAAGCAAAGGGGGCATGTTGTATGACTAATCGGCCTGGAAGACGGCATTCAGAACTTTTTAGAGAAGTATTTGATACATTCCATGATTTTTTTCAAGAAGATTTCTTATCTTCGATTAAAGGAGTAGGAGACAGGTTTAATATAGACGTTCGGGACGAAGGCAGCTGCTTTGTAGTAGAAGCGATGCTGCCAGGTTTTCAAAGTGACGGAATCCATATTGAGTATGGGAATGAGTATGTGGCAATCAAAGCCGTTCATAATCAAACAGATAAAGTCGAAGGTAATAAATTTTTTCGTCAAACATCACAATACGAAGAATTTCATAAGAAGATTTATCTTGGGTCAATAAAAGGGGACGAAATCACAGCATCTTTTTCTAATGATGTGCTCATATTGCGTGTTCCAAAAAATGATAACTCTCTGTCTCGCAGACGTTTTTTAAATATAAATGAAAATCAGCAGAATTGAGCAGGAAAAAATAGGAGGGGCTCGGCTAAGGCGGGAGCCTCTTTGTACTTTAGAAAAGTTTAACTTTGCTAAAGGATCAAAGTAAAAGAAAGACTACAGGTGTAGTGGGTTTTTGCTCCATTAAAAAGCATAAAAAGAAAGGAGCTGCCTTCATTCAGACATCTCCTTTACAGGTTTATTTTTGTACCTGACATACTATTTAACTGCAGCTGGGCGGTTTTCTTGCACTTTAGGAAAGTTTAACTTTTGCTAATGGATCAAAGTATAAGAAAAACTACGGTTTCCGCCATTTGGACTTGGCGGCAAGCCAAGTTTTTCTAAAATGATTTCAAATGGAATAAACCTAGCCGTTTGTTTTTGATTTTTCACGTCATAATGAACAAGCAGTATTTCTTCCTTATTTACGATTCTGCCTGTTTCAAGATAAGCATGCAGGGAAAACGGAAGCAGTTCGGTCACTGTGTGTTTATGCCAATCCTGTTTCTTCAAAGAAACGGGTAAATGAGGGAGTTCGGGCTGTTCGGCAAACAAATTCATTAATACAGTTTGCTCTTCTTTTGTAAGCTCTGGTGTTCCCCATGATTTCCGCGGCTTATGCTTTTGGTGCAAGAAATAATCATAGGTCATTAATCCTTTGATCACCGAGAGATTTTTCACACCGTGATGCTTTAAAAATTCCTCAAGGCGGAGGAAAAGGTCTTCAAGCTGGTGTCCGATGCGGCCCCACCCTTTTTGATGCCAGTAATCGCCGAATTCCTGGAAGAAGTCAAAGGCACTCGGAAAGCTTTGATTGACAAGGAATTCAATCGTGTGATCCATGCGGTGGTCGTTCCAATACTTTTCTAAAATGTCTTCTACTCGTTTAATTCTGGCAATGTCTGCAAAACTCAAGACGTCATTGCTTAGCATTTCATATGGAGCGTTGTTCATATAGACATAGCCGTGGTCTTCAGAACGAATGCGTAATCCCGTGCCTCTGAGCATTTTTAGAAACCCGAGCTGCAGTTCTTCTGGTCCCATTGCAAACACATCATTAAACGTTTGTTTAAAACGGTCATAATCTTCTTCCGGCAGTCCAGCGATAAGGTCAAGGTGCTGTTCAATTTTTCCGCCTTCTTTTACCATCGTTACGGTTCGTTCTAATTTTTTAAGATTTTGATGGCGTTTTACTAATTTATTTGTTGCATCATTGGTCGATTGAACGCCAATTTCAAACCGGAAAATCCCCGGAGGTGCGTTTTCATTTAAAAAGGTAAGCAGTTCAGGCGGCATAATATCTGCTGTGATTTCAAATTGAAACTGACAGCCTTGATGGTTGTCTATTAAAAATTGAAAGATCTCTTTTGCATACTCGCGCTGAATGTTAAACGTACGATCCACAAACTTCACCATTTTTGCACCGTTTTCTATTAAATAAAGCAGGTCTTTTTTAACTTCTTCTATATCAAAATAACGAACCCCATTTTCAATAGAAGAAAGACAAAATTGACAGCTGAACGGACAGCCGCGGCTCGTTTCAAAATAAGTAATCCGTTTGGATAATGCCTTTTTGTCTTCATCAAAACGGTACGGACTTGGCAGATCTTCAAGTGGAACTTTTGGACGAGGCGGATTCATTCTGACTCTGCCGTTTTTACGGTAAGCTGTTCCGAACACCATATGATACTTTTGTTCCCCGGTAAGTTCCTCAAGAAGATGTTTAAACGTTTCTTCCCCCTCTCCCATCACGATAAAATCTACTTCAGGCAGTCGTTTCATCCAGTAGTCCGTGTCATACGAGACTTCTGGTCCACCCAATACGATGGTTATAGCGGGATCTATTTTCTTTAGCATAGACACGACTTGGATTGTTTCTTCAATATTCCAAATGTAGCAGGAAAAACCAATAACATCCGGCTTTTTCTCAAACAGGTCTGTTACAATGTTCATGGCTGGATCTTTAATGGTATACTCTGCAATCTCTACAGTATAATCGGGTTTTGCAAAAGCTTTTAAATAACGAAGAGCCAAGCAGGTATGAATATATTTAGCATTTAATGTACTTACAACGACATTCAAACAAAATCGCTCCTTTTACTGCTGTTTCATCGCATAAAACACTAGGAATATGATATCATATGTTCGGCTTTCATTTCTCCCTAAGTAGTAGTAATGAAAATTTATGGCTGTTCAAAGGATGGTAGAAATGATTTTGACACTTGAACCTTGGTTGTTTCATCTATTATTATCACTCATTATTTTAATGGTAACATTTCTTTTAGGTCTTGCTCTTCATTCTTTTATGAAAAAAAAGGAAAATTCCAGGAAGAATGTGGAAAGGCTGGCTTCCATCATACTTGCAGTCATGATGGCGTCTTTATATTTGTTTGTAACGGAAGTCTATACAGACAGAGCATCGCAAGGAGAACGGGTGTTATCTGTAGAAGGTACCGAACGAATAGAAACAGAACAGGCTGTGATTATTCCATTTGGTGACTATGTGGTGCTAGAACGGCTTTATGATTTTGGATATACGGTGGAAGATGAAATCAAAGGGGAGTCCTACCGAATGACATTTGTTATTGAGGATGGAGCTTCCTTAGTCGATGAATATAACGGCTATATTATAGGAAACAACATTTTTTCAAATCGTGCTAGATTTGCTTTTCCTGAAATATATGAAAAGGAATGGAAACCATCTATTCAAGAAAATGTAGAAACGGACAATACAATTGATTTTCCAGGAGTGGCTGTGGACATAGAATTGCTTTCTTAAGAAAGTTGTTGGGCATCTGTTTAATGGACAGATGTCCTTATTTTACTTTCGGAAAGTTTAACTTTGCTAAAAGATCAAAGTGTAAGTAAAACTAAGGTTTGCTGCTAAAGAATTCGGCGGCAAGCCGGGTTTTTCTAAAGCATGTTTTACCGATTTTCTCAATCGTTTTACTATTAAAAAATTATTGTTTACAAGTTTTATAGAATCCTATAAGATAAATATAAATATTTGAAAATTCCTACATATAAATAGGGGGAGAAAGAGAATGAAAAAAAAGTGGCTGTATTTCCTTTTAACTGGGGCTTTATCTTTCACCGTTTTAGCAGCGTGCGGAGAAGGAGAAGAGGATACTGCTGGTGAAGACGATTCAGGTGCAGGCGGCGAAGAGGAAGAAGAAACAGAAGCGGAGACAGAAGACAGCGTCGTTGTTGGTGCCACCCAGTTTGTGGAACATCCTTCTTTAGATGAAGCTTATGAAGGTTTTAAAGAAGGATTGGCAGATCAAGGCTACACAGAAGGAGAAAACATAGAATTTGATTATCAAAACGCACAGAATGATCAGAGCAATACAGCGACCATTGCTAATAACTTTGTGTCAGAGGATGTAGATTTAATTTTTGCCAATTCTACGCCAAGTGCACAAGCAGCATTCCAGGCAAGCTCTGAAACGCCAATTATTTTTACTTCGGTAACAGATGCTGTAGATGCGGGTTTAATTGAAGATGTAGACTCTCCAGGTGAATTAATAACAGGGGTCATGGATTTACATCCGGAAGCGATTGAGATGACGGTAGATTTTATTTCAGAATACTTTCCTGAATCAAACGTAGGGTTGATTTATAATTCAGGCGAACAAAATTCTGTTTCTCAAATTGAAGCAGTTGAAGCGGCTATGGAAGGGACCGAACTAGAGTCAACTACAAGAAGTGTTTCATCTTCTGCCGAAGTACAGCAGGCAGCTGAGTCACTGGTTGGTGATGTAGATGTGATGTACATTGTTACAGATAACACGGTTGTATCTGCACTGGAGACGGTAGTGGATGTGGCTGAAACGCAAGATGTTCCATTGGTCGTAGGAGAACCCGATTCTCTCGAGCGCGGCGGGTTTGCCACGTTTGGTATTGACTATCATACGATTGGCTACCGTGCCGGTGAAATGGCAGCAGATGTATTAAGCGGGGAGAAGACACCGGCTGATATTCCTGCTGAATATCCTGAAGATATGGAGTTATTTATAAATAAAGAAGCAGCAGAGGCCCAAGGGGTAGAGATCCATGAAGACTGGGAAGAAGAAGCTCAATTTATAAACGAATAAAGCATCAGGCTTGGCCAGCCTCTTGAAGGGGCAACAGGCCAGGCTTTTTGTTTATACTGTTAGAAAAGAATAAAATGATAGCGTCTTTTAAGTCTAGCGTAAGCACCCGGCCGCACACATGAGGGTTTCTCTATAATGGCGAGCAAGGAGCTTATGCTTTTCTTTGGATAGAGAATGGGGGAAGGAAAATATGTTTGTTTCCATGTTTGGAGCAGTGGAATCTGGTATTATATATGCTCTTATGGCGCTTGGCGTCTATTTGTCCTTCCGAGTCCTGGATTTTCCGGACTTGACCGTAGACGGAAGCTTTGTTACAGGGGCAGCAGTGGCTGCTGTAATGATCATAAATGGACAGTCTCCGCTTATCGCTACGATCGTCGCGGTGATTGCCGGGTTTTTAGCAGGATGTGTAACCGGACTTTTGCATACGAAAGGAAAAATTAACCCGTTATTGTCGGGAATTTTGATGATGATCGCGTTGTATTCGATAAATTTGCGTATCATGGGGAAATCCAATATTCCATTATTAAATGAAACGACTCTTTTTACGTCGATTACCTCATTTTGGGAGAATTTAAACTTGAGTGCCCCATTTAACAATATAATTGCCGCCCTTGGAGTTTCAGGAACACCAAAAACATGGGGAATAATATTTTTCTCTTTAATTATTACATTCATCATCAAATTTCTTACCGATTATTTTTTAAAGACAGAAGTTGGTCTTGCATTACGGGCTACTGGGGATAACAAAAAAATGATCCGCAGTTTTTCAGCTAACACAGATATTCTCATCATAGCAGGGCTGGGTCTTTCCAATGCATTTGTTGCTCTTTCTGGTGCCTTAATTGCTCAGCATGGCGGATTTGCAGACGCTGGTATGGGGATCGGGATGATTATTATAGGTCTTGCTTCTGTCATTATTGGCGAAGCCCTTTTTGGAACGAAATCTATTGCACGCACGACGCTTGCTGTTATTGGCGGAGCTATTATTTATCGTATAGTCGTGTCGATGGCTTTGCGGGTAGACTTTTTGGAAACCGGGGATATGAAATTAATTACAGCAGTTATTGTGGTAGCGGCATTAATTACACCAAAAATACTTGAAGCACAGCGTGAAAAACGCAGAAGACTGCGCAAAAGGCGAGAAATCACCGAGATGGCTGACACGGAGAAAGGGGAGAAAGGTAATGCTGCAACTTAATCAAGCCTCGTTAACTTTTAATGAAGGGACGATGGATGAAAAAAAGGCGTTGCAACATGTTAATCTAGATTTAAACCAAGGTGACTTTCTAACGGTGATCGGAAGTAACGGTGCCGGAAAGTCAACGCTAATGAACATCATTTCCGGTTCACTCCTGCCTGACACAGGCGATGTGCTCATAGACAATAATCAGGTGACTCATCTTCAAGAATATCAGCGTTCTCAATTAATTGGCAGAGTGTTTCAAGATCCAATGGCAGGAACAGCCCCTTCGATGACGATTGAAGAGAACTTGGCAATGGCTTGGTCGCGCAATAAAAAACGCAGCTTGAAACCAGGAGTCAGTAAAAAAAGAAAATCCCTTTTCAAGGAACATCTGGAGACATTAAATCTAGGGTTAGAAGATCGGCTGACAGCCAAAGTAGGACTTCTATCAGGCGGGGAACGCCAAGCTTTATCATTATTAATGGCGACATTCACAGAACCAAAGATTCTGCTTTTGGATGAGCACACGGCAGCGCTTGACCCGTCACGAGCGGAGCTTATAACCAACATCACAGCAGAAGTCGTAAAAAAATTCAAACTGACTACATTAATGGTCACCCATAACATGCAGCAAGCTCTTGATCTAGGTAATCGATTAATTATGATGGATAAAGGACAGATTATTTTAGATGTAGATGGCAATGACAAACAATCGTTAACGATCGAAAAATTATTAAATGAATTTCAGAAAATCCGCGGCGAAAAAATGGCTAGTGATAGGGCGGTGCTGGGTTAAAGATTTTATTTAACGCAAAAGATAGAACCTTTCCTCAGTTATTTCAGTTATTAAGGTAAAGAAAGGGGCAGTCATATGAAACTAGTTACCATCGAAATAAATAAGGAGGAAAAAGCAGCAGCACTAGTGAACGAAGAATATGTCATTGACCTACAGGAAGCTGGAAAAGCATACAATGTGGATTATCGTTTTCCTCGCACAATGTTAGAAGCGATTGATGACGGAGAAAATTTTTTGGCAGAGGCCGAGAAAATAGCTGCTTCAGCGCATAACCATTTAGATGCTTCCTATGTTTATCCGCTTTCTTCTATGGAAATAACGTTGAAAGCACCTATTCCAGTTCCGAGAAAAAATATTATTTGTGCAGGGAAAAACTATGCAGACCACGCCATGGAAATGGGGAGTGCTGCAGATATTCCTGATCACCCGATCATTTTTACGAAGTCACCGACAACCGTAATAGGCCCAGAAGAACCTATTGATCCTCATACTGATGTGACGGATGCGTTAGATTATGAAGGAGAAATTGCTGTCATTATTGGAAAAACAGGCAAAGGCATCAAAGCAGAAGAAGCAGAAGATTATATATTTGGCTGCACACTGTTAAATGATGTGACAGCAAGAGATTTACAAACCCGGCATAAGCAGTTTTTTCTAGGGAAAAGTCTTGACACATTTTGTCCAATGGGACCGGCGATTGTGCCCGTCAAACATTGGAAAGGGAAAACAATGTCGTTAAAGACGCTCGTAAATGATGAAATTCGACAAGAAACAACTACCGATAAGATGATTTTTTCTATCTCTCAGTTAATTGAAGTTATTTCCCGGGGAATGACCTTAGAACCAGGAGACATTATAGCCACAGGAACGCCTGCAGGTGTAGGAAAAGGGTTTAATCCCCCGAAGTATCTGAATGACGGTGATGAAGTAGTGGTACAATCAGTTGGAATTGGACAGTTAAAAAATACAGTGAATAAAAAATAGAGCATGCCTCTTTACAGGCTGCTCTATTTTTTTAAAACAATAAAATGATTAGGATGTTTTCTAATCGACCGGAATGACAAACGGCAACTCCCAAATTAATTCATAAGTATCGGAACGTTCGGCAATGATTGTAAATGGTTCTTCTAGTACAGCAGCAAATTCAAATTCTCCTTTATAATAATGCTCTTCTTCGGCTATAGAGTTAGAAAAGACAGGATAAATCTGCTCTCCTTCAGATAATAAACTCCATTCTACATTTTGAATATCTAATACGTCTGTTACGGTTAAAGTGAGCTTATTGTCATCCCATTCTATGTCTTGAATCGTTAATTCATCGCGGGTAATAGGAACGATGTCCTTTTTTACCTGTTCAAAGCGAACTGTTTTGTTAGGATGTAAAACTAATTGTGCTGTTGAAATCAATTGATTGCTGTCATGATGAAGATTGTTCGTAAAAAATTGCTTAACATAGAGTACGTTATTTTTTTCTTGATCTTGTTTCATTTCAGTGTTTTGATATTGAGAGTGTTCATTTCCGAATTCATCTTCAATAACTTTAGAAAATGTCATGTCTATATCAGACGGAGAAAGTTCGCGGCTTTCATCCGGGGAAGTAATAGAGTAGTGTAAGAAAAATCCATCTTTGCCTTCATATCGGCTTTCTTCTAGGTTTTCAAATTCTATTTCATAAAGTGAGTTAGAGAAGGAAGTGCTGAGTTCTTCCTTTAGCCTTTCTTCTGAAGACGAGGAACTGCAGCCGGCTATTATAAAAAGAAACAAAATCATAAAGAGATAAAACCTGTTCATGTTTGTACACATCCTTCTTCCTCTGTCTGCATTTGAGTCTATTTTAACATGAAAAAAGATGAGGAGAAGGAAAATTGTCGAACAATGAAACTCGTTTTAGCTTCCTGATTACAAATCTACAAACATATGCCCCAGTAGAAAAAAGGGATTTAACAAAACAAGGAAGGGAAGCGACACATAAAGAGAATAGACTTTTTGTCATTGATGGGAAAGATTATTTTTTAATGGATCGAACGGTGCCGGAATACCGGTACAGCAAAAGAAGATATAGGTTTGAGAGAACGGTTTATAACTGTATCGCAAGTTGTTGAGTACCAAATGCAGCAAAATCCTTTTAAAAATGAAGCTTATAGTCGATTCTCACATCGAAAAAGAGCTATCCTGATTGAGGTGACCCCCAAAAGTTAGAGTTTTATATTAAGCAGCTAATTGGCAAGTATGAATCCGGTATTGAACTGGACTCATACCTGTCAATTTTTGCTTTATACGCTTGTTATTATAATAATCGATATGTTCTTCAATTTTCTTTTTTAAATCTTCATATGAGGATCGTGCCTCACCGTGATACATCTCTTGTTTTAATAGACCGAAGAAGTTCTCCATAGGAGAATTATCTATACAGTTACCTTTCCGCGACATACTCTGAAACACATTATTTTTCTTTAGTGTCTTAACCCAACTTCTATGTTGATAATGCCACCCTTGAGCCATGAACTTATCATTGGAGGGTTTGTTATACCAAACTAAAGGGCTGTTTCCGTTTCTGAAGAACCTGTTCTCTTCATAAAAGCTTAATACTTCCAGCTTGAATTGAACAGAATAAACTTTCTTTTGTCGTATCCTTTTTAATCCTTCTATCCCAAATTTCTCGTATAGTTTCACCCACCTTTTAATTGGTGAACTGTTTGTCATGCAATGCTTCTTAGCCAACATGTCATATCCCAAATAACCCTCTTGATATTCTCTTACTACCATTAACTTAAATTGTTCACTATATTTAGCCATAAAGAAACACCCCAAAAGTTAGATTTTACTCTAACTTTTGGGGTGCAGTACAGATGAGGACAGCTCTTTTTGCTGCTTATTTTGCAGCCGTTTTCGGTTTTCTTTTTCGTTTTTGCGGCATATCAGGCATTTCATTAACAGACACAACTTCTTCTACCTTTTTCTTTGGCTTCTCCCAATACTGTTCATTGCCTGGAAGGTCGTCAAACCAGGCAGCATTATCTGGGTAGTCAAGTACCATAAATTTACCGTAATTGCCGTCGCGGGATTGGTGATATTTTAGATATGCTTTTCCGTCTTCAATTGCCAAAATTTCGATTTTTCCAGAAGTATGACTCATGGAAAGACGGATACGTTTTCCAAGTCCGCTCGTCTTTGCTTTAGCTTCTTCCACAGCATCATATGCTTCTTTTAAAGTAAGCACAAAGTCGTTGTTTCCGGCTACCGGGCGATTAATAAAGAAATAATAAGGAGTTACGCCCGCCCAGGACAACTTATCGAGCAGCTCCGCCAGGTCGTCTGGATTGGCGTTGATACCTTTTAATACAGGTGTCTGATTCACCACTATTGCTCCTGCATCATGCAGTGCTTCAAATGCTTTTTTCGCTTCTTCTGTAATTTCACGCGGATGGTTAACATGAGCCATAATATAAATGCGGTTATCCGGCGTGGAATATTCACGAATGAGTTCCAAAAGAGATTCATCTTCATAAATTCTCATCGGGTTAAAGACAGGAAGCTTTGAACCGATACGGATAATTTTTACGTGCGGAATGCTGCGCAGCTCTTCAATAATGTAACGAAGTTTCTTTGTTGCAAGAATTAAAGGGTCTCCGCCTGTAAGCAGCACATTATTAATCTCTGGATGATTGCGGATATATTCTAGTCCAGGATCCACGTCAGACATTGCTTCTTTTACATCATTACGGAACAAGCGTTTACGGAAACAATAGCGGCAATAGGCTCCGCACACTTCAGAACAGATTAAAAGGGCAGTCGTTTCATACTTATGCTGACAGCCTGGTACTGCGTAGTTAGTATCTTCATCAGAAGCATCCCAGCGTCCGTATTCAGAAAGCTCTCCTTCATTTGGGATGACTAAGTTTTTAATGGGATCATTCGGATCTTCCCAATCAATAAGGCTTAAATAGTATTCGTTTACACGAAACACAAATTTTTCAGTGATTTTTTTTAATCGTTCACGTTCCTCATCTGGAATTTCTTTAATTTGATCAATTTTAGTAATGTACTTTGGTTGTGCCAAAAGCCCCCACACCTTTCTAAAACTTAATTTGTACATCATTAAGGTATTCAGTTGAAGTATAACAGTGAGGGTTAAAAATAGTCAAAAAAGAAAGAAAAATTTAAATTGTAAAAGAAAATGAAGGAAAAGTTTCTAATAAAAAAGGTAAAAAGCCCAAATTGAAGTTTGACATTCATAAAATGTGGATATTGAAATAACAAATTCATATAATGTGAAATATAAACTTCAAAAATAAATTAAATGAAATTAACACTTCACAAAAACTTGTTCTTCCATTAGAATGAAATGTATAATTCATATATAAATATATATGAAGTGAAAAATTCATAAGAAGAGGAGCGTAAAAAATGGCCGTTCAGAAAGTAGAACATCCCATTTTAGATTACAAGGAGGAAACACCTTCTTCTCAAGCATTTATGGAGGAAGCAGAAGAAGTAATGCCGGGCGGAGTAACGGCAAATATTAAATATTTTGAGCCGCATCCTGTTGTCATGAAACACGGAAAAGGTTCGAAGCTGACTGATATGGATGAAAATGAGTATATTGATTATTTAATGAGTTACGGCTCGCTTGTAACAGGACATGGACACGAGCATGTGAAAAAAGCCATTATGGAACAAATGGACAGAGACGGTACATGGTTGTTTGGAACACCTCATTATCTTGAAGTAGAAATGGGGAAAAGACTTCAAAAGCACTTTCCGAGCATGGAACTGCTGCGTTATACAAATTCAGGTACAGAAGCAACATTACTCTCCTTAAGGCTTGCAGCAGCCCATACAGGAAAACATAAAATAGCAAAATTTGAAGGCCATTATCACGGCGGATATGATCAAATGCTTGTAAGTGTAAGTCCATCTGTTCGAGAAGCCGGGAATGCAGATGCTCCTTATTCATTGCCTGAATCTAAAGGAATGCATCCTTCCCATGCTAGAAATACAATTACATTGCCTTTTAACAATTTGAAAGCATGTAAAAAAATATTATTGCAGCATAAAGATGAAATTGGCGCTGTTATGATTGAACCCGTGCAGGCAGGATTTATACCTGCAGAAAAATCATTTATGAAAGGTTTACGTCAAATCACAGAGGAATTAGGAATGGTTCTCATCTTTGATGAGGTTAAAACGGGTTACCGTACTGGTCTTGGCGGAGCTCAGAATATCTATGGCATTAAGCCTGATCTAACGGCGTTAGGAAAAGCAATTGGAGGAGGTTACCCGGTAGGCGTCGTCGGGGGAAAGAAAGAAATTATGATGCATAGTGCTCCTTCACAAGGATCAGATGTTTTTGACAGCAGCCAAAGCAAACGTTCATCATCCAAAGATGTATTGTTTCATAGCGGCACGTATAATGGCCATCCTATGATTCTTGCAGCAGGCATGGCGGTTCTCGACATTTTAGAAAAAGAATTAGATGACGTCTTAAAGCAGACTGAAAAGTTGAAAAACGGCATTAACGAAAAGCTTCGCAAGTACGGCGTACAAGGCGAGGCGGTTGGCATAGGGTCTATTTTTAGTGTAGTATTAAATAATAAAGAAAAGATACGAAACTATCGAGACCTTCAAAAAACCGACCTGGCCACTCGAAAAGAAATAGATTTTCGATTACTGGGCAAAGGGATTTACGTGAAGCCGATGAATCGTTATAGTGTGTCGACAGCTCATAGCGATGAAGACATTAATCAAACGTTAGATGCATATGATGAAGTGCTGAGGGAGGTTTATGAAGGTGCTCGTTTTTAAAACAAATGTTCAGGATTGGGTAAAACGCGAAGTATTTATTTGCCCAGGAGGTGTTGATAGATGTTTGCTGAGAAATGCAGCGGATATCAGTTGATTTGTCAGCCTGTTTTGATTCCTGGCTGACTATAGAAGTGTAAAGGTGTTATAATACCTTGCCCTTAGCGCTTTTGCCCTCCTTTCTGAACAAATTAATTGGTTTTAAAAGGAATGAGGGCTGCCATGCTTGAAAGTGATGTTTATCAACGCATTATGGAACTTCAAGATCAAATGAGCAAATCCCAGAAAAAAATTGCAAATTACTTAATTAATTATTCAGAAACAGCCCCCTTTTTGACCGCATCCAAATTGGCGAAAAATGCGGGAGTGGGGGAGGCTACAGTCATTCGGTTTGCTGTTTTTTTGGATTTTAATGGGTATCCAGATATGCAGCGCCATTTGCAGGAAGCCCTGCAGCGAAAATGGACTTCAGCTGAAGTGTTTGCTCATACAACAGATGAAGAAGATCAGCCTGAGAATGCTGTAACTGAAATACTCGCAGATGATATGCAAAATTTGAAAGAAACGCTTCAGCAAATGGATTCAAAAGTATTTGAAGCTGCTGTAAATGATATTATAAGAGCAAATCGAATTTACATTATCGCTTACCGCAGTGCAGTGAGCATCGGATCATTTTTGGAATTTTATCTTGATCTCGTCTTACAAAATACGGAAATGTTGAGGGAAGCAGATGGGGTATCTGAACATTTGCTTGATATTACTTCGGATGATTTAGTTATTGGGTTTGGTTTTTCTCGTTATACGAAACGGACGGTGGAAGTATTAAAGTATGCAAAACAGCGCGGAGCGAAAACATTAGTATTGACTGATCACTTATTGTCACCGCTTGTTCCTTATGGAGATCGTAAATTGCTGGCCGCTACTGAAATTAACTCGTTTATCGATTCATTTTCCGCTCCGTTAAGTATAGTGAGTGCCTTAATTACGGCGGTCACCCGTTCGGAGCACAAAAAGGTTGAAGCACGCTTGAAAGAACTCGAAGGATTATGGGAAACATTTGACGTTTTTTATGATTAAAAAGAGCCGAATGGATGGAATAACACCATCCTTCCGGCTTTTTTTCTCATCTAGGAACTATAACTTTTCAATGGAGGATAACATTTCAAGGCAATTGTGCTTTTGTTTTTAAGATACTACAGCTTCCTGCTTACCTTGTCTTTCTTTTCTGAATCGTTGAATCAAGTAAACTAATACAATTAATCCAAGACCAGGAATGGAAATATAGAGATCCGGCAAGAGCAGCATAATACCGCCGGCAAGCAGCATCAAACGCTCGAGAATATTGTTATTAATAACAAAATAATTAATCATTCCAGCACTAATACCCATCATTCCTATTATTGCTGTTATTAATGCAGGAATCAACGTAGCTGCTGTGGCGTCCTGCAGAACAAGTACTGGATTTGATACGAATATATAAGGGATAACAAATGCGGCAATCGCTAGTTTAACAGATGTTACCCCTGCTTTCATCGGGTTGGCCCGTGCAATACCAGCGCCTGCGTAAGCAGCTAGACAAACAGGCGGCGTTATATCTGCAACAATACCAAAGTAAAAGACAAAGAAGTGAGCTGCAATAATAGGAACATCTAACGCAATTAAAGCCGGCGCTGCCAATGAAGCTGTGACAACATAATTTGCGGTAGTAGGCAGTCCCATGCCAAGAATAATACAGGCGATCATTGTAAAGAACATAACAAGGAAGAACTGTCCTCCTGCCAAATCAATAATCCCATTGGCAATTTTGCCGCCAAGACCTGTAAACACCACTACTCCGACAATAATGCCAGCCGTTGCAACAGCTGCTATAACGGGAAGGGCAATTCGCGCCCCTTGTTCGAGAGTATAAAGCATATCTTTAATGGACAACCGCGTTTCTTTACGGAAAAAACTAATCATAAATGCTGTGAAAATTCCCCACAAAGCCGCAGTGGTCGGAGTATAACCGCTATACAGCATGAACAAAATAGCGACCAATGGAAGCAAGAGATCTGTTTTTTTCAATAATTCCTTGGCAGAAGGCAGTTCGCTTTTAGGGAGGCCATAAATATGCTGCTTTCTGGCTTCAAAATGTGTCCCTATAAAAACACCTGAGAAATAAAGCAGAGCTGGAATGAGTGCTACAAGTATAATCTCATTATAGGGAACACCAATCGTTTCTATCATAATAAAGGCAGCAGCCCCCATAATCGGCGGCATAATCTGCCCCCCGGTGGATGCAGAAGCTTCTGTTGCCGCTGCAAATTCAGGTTTAAATCCTGCTCGCTTCATCATCGGTATAGTAAAGGAACCAGAACTTACTGTGTTAGCAACGGAACTTCCGGTTACCATACCTTGCAGACCGGAAGCAAATACAGCTGCTTTTGCTGTGCCGCCGGTAAATCTGCCCGTCAAACCAAATGCAAGGTCATTAAAAAATTGACCAATATTTGTTTTTACGAGCATAACACCAAAAAATAAAAACAAGTAAATATAGGTGGATGATATTTGTACAGGTGTACCAAATATCGCTTCACTGGAATACACCAGGTCAGTCATCAGCCGGTCAAATGAGAATCCTGCGTGCCCGAAGTAGGGAATGCCATTTCCCCAAAGACCATATGCAATGGCAAGCATTGCGATAATGATAATTGGAAGTCCTACAGCACGTCGGGTTGCTTCTAATAGAAGGATAATAAAAACTATGGCTACCGCTTTATCGAAGGTTTCAAAACCTGTCACCACAGAAGAACGGAACAAATCATCATAATTAAAAACGATATAAAAGTTGGCAAATAAAGCTGTAAATGCCAGTATGATATCATACCAAGCAATACCTTTACGGTCTGTTATGGATTTTTTAGCAGGATATAGCAAAAAGATGAGCGATAAACCGCCAGCTAAGTGAATAGCACCTTGAATAACAGAACGGTAAGGGTTGCTGGCTGTCCATAAATGAAAGATTGTTAATGCTACCCCGATAACTGTGACTAAAATTCCCCATTTTCCAAGATTCGTCCGGTATGTAGATTCTTTGTCGTATTTTTTCAACAATTCATCCTGGGTTAACTCTTGGTTGGTTTGTTTATTATTCGCCATTAAACGTCACCACCTCAACAAAGTTTTTTGAATATTTCATCTAATTAAAGGGGGATAAAATAGGCTGTCCATAGCCGCCAAAGACTGTGACTTCAATATCATAACAAATAATTTTCATTTTGTCTGTCGACAAAACTAGGTAATGCTAGTTTACTATATTATAATATTAGGCAGGAGAGAAAAAAATCCTTTGTATTTTCTAAAAATTTTAATACTGATTTTTACTAAATCGAGCATTGAAGATCGGGTATAGAATTTATTAATGATCAAAATTATTCGATATTCATCGTGTGATACCCGATAAACGAAACAGTGACCGTACAGCCCATGAACAATATATATCGGAATCTGACGGGGGGACAAAAGTGTGAAAATAATGTAGATCAAGTGTTTTGTTATTCAATAATAAGAGGGATTCCCGAAAGTATTTGGAAATCCCTCTCTTAGTATGATATTATTCTTCCTCTTCTTCCGTTTCCTCTTCCCCACCTTCAGTATCTTCTTCAGTACCTTCGTCTGCATCGGCGTCTTCTTCCTCATCAGCGCCGTCTCCGTCTAGGAGCCCTTCTTCTTCAAAATATCTTTCAGAACCAGGGTGAAGCGGCATACCGTCTGAACCATTCATGATATTTTCCATTGTCATGAATTGTCCTTGTTCGTGAGAAATGCTGTCTGCATTTTCATATAGCTGCTTTGTAATTTCATAAGCTGTTTCTTCATCAACTTGATCAGTAGAACCTACAAGAACAGCGTAAGCCGTTACCGTGCTTACTGGTTCATCAAGGAAGTCATAAACATCTGCTTCAATATCAAGCTGACCGTAATCACTATTTTCTTCTATATAGTCAAGCGCTTCGCCTTCAATTGGAAGGATAACAACATCTCGCTGAGTGGAAAGCTCTGTTACGTTCCCTGCAGGCAAACCAAGCAGGCCGAAGTTCGCATGTAAATTGCCGTCTTGCAGACGGCCAGCTGCATCTCCAAATCCTTCCTCATAAGCGTCATAATCGCCTTCTTCGAGACCATGAGCTTCAAGAATAAGTTTGGCTGCAGAGTTCGTAGCACTTCCAGGAGGCCCAAGGTTTACACTTTTTCCTTCTAATTCTTCAATAGAAGTAACACCAGTATCTTCAGTGGTTACAACTTGCATTACTTCTGGATAAATATGTCCCATAAATCCAAAATTATCGATTACGGTACCGTCAAAGTCACCTTCACCTTCAAGAGCTTGAAGAGCAGTAAGGTGAACAGTCATGCCAAGCTGCATATCACCACGGCTGATTTGAGCAAGGTTGTCCACAGATGCGTCAGATGACACGGAACTAACATCAAAACCTTCGATGTCTACGTTATCATTCAGAACATTCGCAATTTCTTGACCAAGAGGATAATATGTTCCACCAGTTGACCCCGTTCCAAGCTGTAATTCCGTCATGGCGTCTTCTCCGGCTGCTTCTTCTTCACCACCGTTATCTCCGGAATCTCCTCCTGCTTCACCGTCATTTTCTCCGCCTTCATCACCGCCGCCGCAGGCTGCAAGCAGCATTCCAAACGTGAAGAGCATAATAAGTAGTAATGACCACTTCTTGTGCATTTTGTTTCCCCCTTATATCTTGTGATATAATCGTATATTCACATTTTATTTAATCAGAAAAAATTGGTATTGTCAAAGTTTTACTGGCGCAAAGATTGGCGAAAGATGACGAACAGGAGATGAACTTTTTTTGTTAAGCTTGTTCTGATTTTTTTTGTGTAAAGGACATACTACGCCAATGGCCTTTGTTCCATCGCCATATCATTAGCAAGCCGCGCAGCCATTCGTCTGCGGTCATAGCAATCCAAATGCCAGCTAGAGCAAGCCCTGCCTCGAGGCCAAATGCGTAAGATAGCATGACGGCGATACCCCACATCGAAAGAATGCCTATATATACAGGAAAACGAACATCGCCAGCTGCCCGAAGAGAATTTATTACAACGAGATTGAACGCTCTTCCTGGTTCTAAAAAGATATTAATGAGAAGAAGGACGGAGCCAGTTGCAATAATTTCCGAATTGTCAGTAAACAAAGAGAATATTATGCTGCTATTTAGGTATACAATCACAGCAATAAAGGTGGAAATCCCTGCAGCAAGCCATATACTGCGTATACATCTTTTGTTGGCCCGCTCCCATTCTCCACCACCCGTAAAATGACCGATTAAAATTTGATTTCCTTGACCTACTGCAACGGAGAACAAAAAAACGAACATCGTAATATTTTGGGTGTATACTCTTGTCGTTAAAGCTTCGGTTCCCATTTGTACCACAAAATAAGTAATCGCCATTTGTGATGTATTATAAGAAAGATGCTCACCAGCAGAAGGGATACCGATGGATAGTAGTTGCTTTAATTCTTTTTTTGGACCTTTCCAGATTTGATGGAAACACAAATGGTCTTTGGTTCGCTTATAAACAACTGCAAACAATACAACAAATCCGAGCAGACGGCTTGCTACGGTGGAAATTGCTACCCCGGTCACACCTAAAGCAGGCAGTCCGAAAACGCCAAAAATGAGAATGAAATTTCCAACTATATTAATGATGTTCATACCAATCGTGACATACATCGAATCCTTCGTGTAGCCATGACTGCGCAAAATAGCACCGAGAGTCATAAGGAGTGCTTGTATGAATATAAAAGCTCCTACGATCTGAATATAAAGGCGGGCATCCTCCATAATTTCTTCTGGAACATTCATCATTTTTAAAACATAACCGCCACCTAAAAGGAGAAACGTACTTAACAACAGGCCGAAAGAAAGATTGGTGACTAGCGATACAACACTTGCTTTTCCGGCTTTTTCAAGGTTGCCGGCACCTAATTGCTGGGCAACCAATATGCCGGTACCGGCCGTAATAAATCCGAACATCACTATAACAACGGAGATGATTTGATTGGAAATACCGACGGCAGCAACAGCATTGTCACTGTATTGGCTCAGCATTAACGTGTCGGCGTTTCCCATCACCATATGAAGCAGTATTTCTATGAATATGGGCCATGTAATCGCAAAAAGAGACATGTTACGTTTATTGGTAGACGATGGCATACAAGCACCTTCTCATAAAATAAAAACCGGTTAATGAAGGACGAAAAAGGAATAAGGCTTTAAATAAATGGATTCATTTTCGAAAGTTATCCCTTCCTCTATCAGCGTTTCCTTATGTGTCGATTCAAAAAAAGAAAGATTCATGGATTGTGAATGAAAAGAAGGATTCATCACCAAGTAGATTTCCTTGTTGTTGTTTGTCTTTTTTAGAACAAGCAGATTCGTATCGGCATCAGCATGTTCGATAGATAAGTCTGCCTGCGGACTAAAAGAAGAGTGTTGTTTTCGCAGGGTGATCAGTTGCTGTAAAAAAGCAAATAAGTCTCTGTTTTGCTGATCTTTTTCCCATACCATACATTTTCTGCAGCCAGGATCATGCTCTCCAGTTAAACCGATTTCATCTCCGTAATAAATACATGGGGTTCCAGGAAAAGCAAAAAGCAGTAAATATAGCATTTTCACCTTTGATACATTGTGGCCAGCCTCTGTAAGTACTCTAGGCGTATCATGGCTCCCTAACAAATTAAAGGCAACGCGATGGACTGGAGAAGGATATTGGTGCAAAATATGCGCAATCCTTTGCGCAAACGTGTGTGAAGAAATACGGCCTTTTGCAACAAAATCTAATGCGGCTTCTGTAAAAGGATAGTTCATAACACTGTCAAACTGATCCCCCTGCAGCCAGGGCATACTGTCATGCCAAATTTCTCCTAATATGAAGAGGTCGGGTTTTATCGCTTTTGTCCTCATGCGAAATTCTCTCCAAAAAGTATGATCAACTTCATTTGCAACATCAAGACGCCAGCCATCGATGTCAAATTCTTTTATCCAATAGGTTGCAACATCAAGTAAGTATTCTTTTACTTCAGGGTGTTCGGTGTTTAATTTAGGCATCTGCGGTGTAAAAGCAAAGGTGTCATAATTTGCTGCAGGGCTCGTTTTCACCGGGAAATCTTTAATATGAAACCAATCTTTATACTTTGACTCGGATCCGTGTTTTAATACATCTTGAAAGGGTGGAAAATAAAAGCCGCTATGATTGAATACGGCATCAAACATCACACGTATGCCGCGTTTATGACAGGCATCAATTAATGATTTTAAGCTGTCTGTATCACCGAAATGCGGGTCAACTTCAAAGTAATCGATCGTGTCGTACTTATGGTTTGAAAGCGCTTTGAAAATCGGGGTGAAATAAATACCGTTGACCCCTAGTTCTATGAGGTGATCTAGTTTTTCTTCTACTCCCTTTAAGTCTCCACCAAAGAAGTTTGATGGTGTTGGGGGTTTACTCCCCCACGGCGGTGTTCCTTCTGGGCTGAGAGAAGAATCGCCATTATGGAAGCGTTCCGGAAAAATTTGATACCATACGGTTTCTTCGACCCATTTAGGTGCACGAAACACTTCTACAGCATTCATAAAAGGGAAACAAAAATATTCATCGGTATCTTTTGGAGGCTCGTTATACCATCCTTTTTCTGTAAAGGTCCATGTTTGTTGGCCGGATCTGAAAGTGAAACCGTAACGAACGCGTTGATATAAAGGATGGATACGAACCGTCCAGAAGTCATACCATTCCGAACTTCCACTGTAGTGCATAGCTTTACTGTGTTTCACCCACTGCTCATCTTCCCATAGATACGGGTCGCCAAAAATGAGATCAGCATGTTGAACATCCCCTTTTTTTGTTTTTACCCGTATTTCTAACGTTTGAGCGTCCAAAGCATATGAATCACGATATTTCGGTTCATGCGAAACGGCTGTAAATTCCATAGCAAACACTACTCCTTTTAAAAGTTAAAAGAAAAGCAGAACTGACTGCTTCGATGGATTTATCGAAAAACGGGTCAGCTCCGCTATCTATATAAATATAAGGGGGGCCAAAATTATCGAATACAAGCTTCTGTATCAGGATCAAAGAAATGCACTTTGTTCATGTCAAGGGCCATGTCAACGGTATTACCAGCAGCGATATCTGAACGGGAATCCACTCGTGCGATAATTTGCTGGCCGCCCAAGTTACTGTACAATATCGATTCCGCCCCGTTCATTTCCGATACTTCAATGTTCATAGAAACTTTAGATCCCGGAGATGATTCAAGAAATAAAGGTTCATCGTGAATATCTTCTGGACGGACGCCGAGAATGATATTTTTCTTACCATATCCCTGGTCGCGAAGAACTTTCATTTTTCCTTCCGGGACAGTAACGGAGACATCGCCGATCTTAAACCGATTTCCATCTAATTTTCCTTCCATAAAGTTCATGGACGGGGATCCGATAAAACCGCCGACAAACATATTTTCTGGAAAGTCGTATACCTCTTTTGGTGTTCCCACTTGTTGAATAAAGCCATCCTTTAAGATGACAATTCTTGTCGCCATCGTCATCGCTTCGGTCTGGTCATGCGTTACGTAAATTGTTGTAGAATCTAAACGCTTATGCAGCTTGATGATTTCAGCACGCATTTGTACACGAAGCTTAGCATCGAGGTTAGAAAGTGGTTCATCCATCAAGAACACTTTCGGATCACGAACGATGGCACGACCTAATGCAACACGCTGACGCTGACCGCCTGATAACGCTTTCGGTTTACGATCTAAATATTCTTCTAGACCGAGAATTTTGGCAGCGTTATCTACACGTTTTTTAATTTCCTCTTTTTTAAACTTGCGCAGTTTCAGGCCAAATGCCATGTTGTCAAACACATTCATATGAGGGTATAAAGCGTAATTTTGGAAAACCATTGCGATATCCCGGTCTTTTGGAGGAATATCATTCATTCTATTATTATCAATTAAAAGATCCCCATCTGTAATGTCTTCTAGTCCTGCGATCATTCGCAATGTCGTCGATTTACCACAGCCGGAAGGTCCGACAAAAACAATAAACTCTTTATCTTTGATATCTAGATTAAAATCAGTGACGGCTTGTTCCCCTCCGTCATATATTTTGTCAATATGATTTAATTGAATTTCAGCCATGTTCCTCATCCTTTCTTTTGTTTTATGTGTTGTTCATTTGATTACGAGTATATCGTTAACGGCAGCGCTTTCATATGGGGAAGTTGTACAAAAAGAAAACGCTATCTTTTGTGCAATGTGACGAAAAAAGGCTAGGGAAATTTGGTTTTTCGACAACTTGATAGTAAAGATACTGGAGTGTTTAGAAAGACCTGCTCTCCACAGGGGAGGGGACATTTGTTGGCAAGTATTTCTCTGGAATCTTTTCATTAAATGCTTTGTATTTTAAAAAAGTTGTAGAAGTTAAAGCCTGCGTATTTTGAAACACCGTTCTCTATAGGTATCTAAAGTGCTATAAGCTGAAAGGAAGGCTGATTCCAAAGGAAGAAGATCTGAAACATCAGCAGTCCCCAGTTTAGGAAAGCCTTTGATAATTTAAAGATTTTTCTTCCCTTTCTAACCGTGCAAAAAAATTTGGGAGTAAAACAAGGTTATGTCTTACTCCCATAGCTTTTTTATCAATACATAAAGAGCAGCCGCATTTGGAAACTGTTTCATATCAATGCCGGTCTGTTCTATGAATTTATCTAATCTGTATTGTAAGGTGTTTCGGTGCATATGAAGCTCTTTAGCCGTTAAACTGATGTTTAAATTAGATAAGAAGAAATGGTAGAGCGTTTCTATTAATTCGTCGTCTTGTTTAAGTCCAGCAAAAGCGTAAGAAAACAGCTGTATTTGTTGATTGTTTTCCAGCAAGGGAAACACAAACGGCAAAACTTCATAGCCATGAAAAGCTCTCTTTTTAGGAAAGAGATGACGAGCATGCTCAAATAACTGCTTCTCTTGCTGATAAGCTGCACGAACATCTTCGGTTGCATGAACACGTCTTCCTGAATAAACACTTACATCCAACAGCAGATCTACTGCAAGAATGCCGGCAAGCTCCTCCGCATCAAACGTACCTGGAAGCTGTTCTAAAGTATCGGAGACGATGACTAAAAGAGAATGGGTATGTAAAAAAACACATTTTACATCTACATCAAAATAAACATGCAACGCCTCCTGAAGATCTAATTGATTGGCATACAATTTTTTCCCTTCTAACTGAAAAAAACGTAAAGAGGAAACGTGCTGCAAAGAGGAAGGAGGAGAGGCATCTTCTGTTAAATAAGCATACCATTCTCTATCAAGCGGATAAAAAGATTTAACCGGATTCTCTTTATCTAAAAATACTCCAAGCATTTCTCTTTCTTTTTTTGTTAGCTCTTCTTTTTTAATACCAGCTTTTTCTTGGGTGCTCGTTTTATAAAAAACATATAAATGCCTTTCAGCAGGAGGGACTTCATCTTCCATTACAAGAGAAGGAAACAGTTTTTTAAGTTTTTTTAACATAAAACAAATGGTCCTTTCTGAGAAAAAAGCTTTTTTTCATCGTACTAATTATTTTACAAATTATCCAGTACTTAGTTGTGCACAATTAATGCACAATTTGTGATAGATGAAGTTTGACTATGAAAATTTCAAAAAAATCAAATTCCTCTTGTTAATTGAAAAATTCATGTGTACAATCATTACTATAACGGAAATGAAATCGCTTGCGCAAAAAGGGCGATTTATTTAAAACTAACTAATGCAAGCGGTTGCTCATGGAAGGTAATTGCAATGTATGAAGGGGTGATCAGTGGTTTATTTAGTGTCAGTCCATTTGAGTGTGTAAAAAATCAAGAATTAGAGGGGGATTAAAATATGAAAAAAGCAACATGGTTGTCGATGATTTTACTTACTGCAATGATATTTATTTTAGCTGCTTGCGGCCCCGACCGTGAAGAAACTGGCGCTGACGAAGCGGATGTCTCTGAAGGGGAAGAACCTGAAAAGCCTGAATCCTTAAAGGTTTGGGTCAATGACGATGATAACCAAAAGGAATTTTATGAAGAGGTAACA
The DNA here is from genome assembly GCF_002886255.1 of Alteribacillus bidgolensis. Classification (NCBI taxonomy): domain Bacteria; kingdom Bacillati; phylum Bacillota; class Bacilli; order Caryophanales; family Bacillaceae; genus Alteribacillus; species Alteribacillus bidgolensis. Next base: position 1,742,995 of record NZ_KZ614149.1, on the reverse strand, counting down.
GAAGAATTCACAGAAGAGACCGGTATTTCTGTAGAAATTGAGCACCATCCAATGGACGAGCAATTGGATAAGGTTTCTCTAGATGGACCTTCTGGAAACGGCCCGGATTTATTTTACCAACCGCATGACATGATCGGGGAAGCAAATTTGCAAGGATTGGTGTCTCCCATTCAAGCCGATGAAGAACAGCTATCTATTTATGAAGATTCAGCGATTGAAGCGATGAGTTATGAGGGAGAATTGTATGGAGTTCCTGATGTTACAGAAACATATGCCCTTTTGTATAATAAAGAACTTGTCGAGGAGGCTCCAGAAACAATCAGTGATTTAGAAGAAATTGCAGAAGAATTAACGGACGCTTCGAATGAAGAATATGGGTTTTTAATGGAAGCGGCAAACTTCTATTATACTTATCCCTTTATGACAGCAGAAGGCGGATATGTATTTAACCAGGATGAGGACGGGACATATGACTCTTCCGATATCGGACTGGCAAATGAAGGAGCTGTCGAAGGTGCTGAAATGATTCAATCCTGGTACCAAAATGACTATATACCTAAAGGTATTAACGATGATATTTTAAATGGGTTGTTTGAAGATGGAAAAGTCGGAGCAGTGATAAACGGCACGTGGGCTGTTAAAGACTACGTAAAAGCAATTGGTTCCGAAAATTTAGGGGTTGCGCCGCTGCCGACTACAGATGATGGGGATCCGCTGAATTCTTTTTCAGGAGTAAAAGGATGGCTCGTATCTAATTATTCTGAGGATAAATATTGGGCTTCTCAGCTGGGGCTTCATATCACGAACACCGAAAATGCAAAGAAATACCATGAAGCATCTGGGCAAATTCCAGCAGTCACTGAAGTCGTAGAATCTGATGTTTTGCAGGAAAACGAACATTTTAATGGGTTTGCAGAACAGACTCAATACGCTGAGCCAATGCCTAACATTCCAGAAATGGCTCAGGTATGGGAACCGATGGGAGATGCTCACGAATATATTGCGGATGGAAATGATCCTGAAGAAGTATTAAATGAAGCCGTGGAAGAAATTCAGGCTGAAATTGAAATGCAAGCAAAGTAAACAAACAAGGGACTGTCTCAAAAGGTTATAGCAACTGGAATGTTCGGGACTCCTGCTGGAAATAGGACAGTGTGAAGACCAGCAGTGAGCGGTTTTTGCTAACGAGGAGGCTGAACCGTCGCCCAAGGAAAGCGAGTATATTCCAGTTGTATTTGCCGAGAACTGACTTATGGGACAGCTCCTATCCTAAACAAAATGTAAAGGAGTGATTTAAGTGGGAGAGCCGTTACGTCAATCACAAGAAGAAAACATTCAGAAGGATCCAAGAGAACCTCGCCCGCAAGTGAAAAAACATAATGTCAATGTTGCAACGCTCCTTGGACTTATACCGGGAATTGGCCAGTTTTACAACCGGCGCATAATTAAAGGGTCAATTATGCTTGTCCTAGCGACAGCATTTGTTCTTACTTTTGCTCAATTTTTAAATATCGGGTATTGGGGGCTTTTTACACTCGGTACGATGCAGGGGGTGGATGATTCCCGAACCCTTCTTATCCAGGGGATTTTGTCTCTTTTTTTAACAGTAGTAGCTATAGGGTTTTATGCAGCTTGTGTTATCGACGCCCGTCGCGACGCAGTAAAAATTCAAAACGGATGGAAAATTCCGTCTGTTCGAACGGCACTTAGTGATTGGTTTGACAATGCTTTTCCTTATCTATTAGTTACGCCAGGTTTAATTTTGCTTGTTTTTGTCGTTGTATTTCCGCTTTTATTTATGGTTTTACTGGCTTTCACAAACTACGATCGCTACAATGCGCCTCCAGGGAATCTATTGGAGTGGGTTGGTTTTCAAAATTTCATGGATATTGTAAACGTACCCATTTGGCGTGACACATTTGTATCCGTTTTCAGTTGGACGCTTACGTGGACATTTGGTGCGACCACCCTTCAAATTGCTTTAGCACTTCTTCTTGCAATTATTGTTAATGATAAACGGATTAAATTTAAAAGAACGATTCGTACCGTATTTATTTTGCCTTGGGCAGTGCCTGCGTTTGTAACGATTATGATTTTTTCTGCTTTATTTAATGATAACTTTGGTGCGATAAACCGAGATATTCTCGAACCTTTACTCGGTTTTGGTCTGCCGTGGATGTCTGATCCGTTTTGGGCGAAGACCGCAATTATAATGATTCAAGTTTGGCTTGGGTTTCCATTTGTTTATGCTCTCTTTACAGGGGTGCTGCAAAGCATTTCGTCTGATTGGTATGAAGCAGCAGATGTGGACGGCGGCAGCAAATGGCAGAAGTTTCGGTATATTACGTTACCGCACGTTTTATTTGCAACCGCGCCACTATTAATTATGCAGTATTCGTTTAACTTTAATAACTTTAATATCATTTATCTGTTTAATGAGGGCGGACCGGCTGTTCGAGGCCAGGAAGCAGGTGGTACCGATATTCTTATTTCCTGGGTTTATGATTTAACTTTCCAAAACAGTATGTACAGTATGGCTGCAGTGGTATCGATAATTATGGGGATGATGGTTGCTATCTTTGCCTTTTTCCAATTCCGTCGCAGTCGTTCATTTAAAGAGGAGGGACAAGTATAATGAGCAGAAAAATGAAAGAACGACTTGAACTTACAGGTAGCTATACGATCATTCTCATTATGTTTGTGATCATTATGTATCCACTTCTATGGACGCTGGGTATTTCTTTTAACCAGGGTGCAAGTCTTTATTCGTCAAGTATTATACCGAAGAATTTTTCGCTAGAGCATTATGTATGGTTATTTACTGATCCAAACAGTCTTTACTTGAAGTGGTATCAGAACACTTTGATTGTAGCCACAGCAACAACAATCAGTGCCACGTTTATTATTGCTCTTACAGCTTATGCGTTTTCCCGGTACCGCTTTGTCGGCCGGAAGTATGGCATTTATGCCTTTTTACTGTTACAAATGTTCCCGGTTTTAATGGGGATGGTTGCTCTTTACATTTTATTAAACATAATTGGACTCCTGGACAGCCTGTTAGGTCTATCACTTATTTACATTGGCGGGGCTATTCCGATGAATGCGTTTCTTGTGAAAGGGTATTTCGATACGATTCCGCGTGAATTGGATGAGTCTGCTCGCATGGACGGCGCTGGGCATTTCCGCGTATTCTTCACAATTATGCTGCCGCTTGCTAAACCTATTCTTGCCGTCGTGCTGCTTTTTAACTTCATGGCACCGTTTATGGATTTTATTTTGCCAAGTATCATCTTGAGAAGCGAAGAGAACTATACGTTAGCGTTAGGGTTGTATAACTTTGTGAACGATCAATTTTCTAATAACTTTACTCGTTTTGCAGCAGGCTCTGTTCTGATTGCCTTACCAATTGCAACAATTTATCTCATCCTGCAACGCTGGCTGATTTCTGGCCTGACCGCAGGCGCTACGAAAGGTTAAACCTAAAACGAACTAGAAGAGAATGCAAAATAAGAAAACGGTTTCCTGATATAAACCCACAAACGCTGTGTATCGTGTTATAATGAACGAACGGCCGAAAATCTTAAGAGAAGACAACACAGCAGGCGAAACAGTACTGGCAGAAGTAGAGGAGGTGATACAGTTGGCGGTTACGATTAAAGATGTGGCAAAAAAAGCGAACGTTGCCGCGTCAACAGTATCACGAGTAATTGCAAATAGTAACAGAATAAGCCATGCCACAAAAATAAGAGTACGAGAGGCAATGGAAGAGCTCGGCTATCATCCCAACTTTCATGCAAGAAGTCTCGCCAATAAAAGCACGAAAACCATTGGGATTATAATGCCGAGTTCAGCGAAAGTAGCTTTTCAAAATCCGTTTTTCCCAGAAGTCATACGAGGGATTAGCACAAAGGCTTATCAAAAAGGATATGGCTTATACTTGTCAACAGGCCAAACGGAAGAAGAAAGGTTTGAAGAAGTCGTTCAAATGGTGGAAGAACAGCGAGTAGACGGAATTGTCTTGTTGTATTCCCGTAAAAATGGCTTGATTATGCCTTATTTAATGAAAAAGAATTTTCCGTTTGTATTGATCGGCAGACCATATGATTTACCAGATGAAGAAGTAACGCATGTGAATAATGATAATTTTAAAGCAGCGAAAATGGTTACGGAATATTTATCACTTCTCGGTCATCGTCAGATTGCCTTTATTGGGGGCAATATGGAATATGTCGTCACGATCGACCATATGAAGGGGTATAAAAAAGCTTTAGAGCAGGCCGGGATAGAAGTAAATGATTCTTATATTGTCTACCATGATGAACTGGAAGAAGGCGGCCAGGAGGCTGTTATTGAATTAATGTCTTTGCAGGAGCGGCCGACCGCCCTTGTTGTTGCTGATGATCTCATGGCCTTTGGGGTCCTTCGCATGCTTTCTGATATGGGGGTTAACGTCCCGGATGAGCTTTCGATCATCAGCTTTAACAACGTCATGATTTCTGAATTATCATCTCCGCCAATGACAACAGTAGACATCCATATTTTTGACCTTGGCTCTACAGCTGTAGAATGTTTATTTGATAAAATGCTGGATAAACATATACAACCGAAATCTGTGATTATCCCGCACCGGCTGATTAAAAGACAGTCTTGTAAAAAGTGCAACGACAAAACGTTACATTCATAAAGCTCTGACAGAAACAACTGTCAGGGTTTTTCTTATAAATGGAACGCCTCTTCGCAACAGCCCGGAAAAACTATGAGAAATAGGAAAAACAAGAAAGCAAAGTTAACCTCAAAACGATCATCCTCAATCCGTGATGTTGGATCCCTAAGAAGGGAAAAGAAGTCCAAAGTAGTTACTAAGAAGTGATACTGGAGCTGGTAAAACTGAGAAATGGAATAATTCAGGCTCCATAATTGAGTGAAATTTACCATCCTGGTCTAAAAAACGTTTAAAGAACCGATCTCTGGAGCAACTGCTAGATTTGGCTTGCATGAAGCCTTTTGGTTCAAACAGGGAAGGGAAATAAAAAAGCATCCATCATGTCGACAATGTTTTTGAATAACATTATGATATAATCAGGATGCGAAATTTAAATGATGTGGTGATGAGATGCCTCAAGGGAAGTTTTTTCACGTTTGTTACGGAATTATATTGTTACTGCTTATTGTATACTTAGGCACGCTGGTGGACTTTATTTTTCAGCCTATTGTCGTGCTGGTGTCGACTTTATTTGCTCCAATTATTATTGCAGGTGTTTTGTTTTATTTATTTCGTCCAGTCGTACACTTGCTGTCTGGAAAGCTGAAAATACCAAGAGGTCTTTCTATTTTGATTATATACTTATCCACAGCAGGCATTCTTACCTTCTTAATTTTGCTTGTCGGGCCTGCTCTTCAAAACCAATTTACTGGTCTGGTCAATAATGCGCCGCGTCTTATTAATGAAGCGCAGCGTATGATTGTGGAACTTCAGAACCAGGAGTGGTTTAATCGATTCCTTGATGAAATGGAAGGATTTTCGTGGAGTGAAGTTACATCTCGAGCAGCAGAATACGCTAACGAAGCGTTATCTAATTTAGGCAGCAACATTGCTAGTGTCGTTGGGATGATAACTAGTGTTGTCATTGTGATTATTATCCTTCCATTTATTCTTTTCTATATGCTGAAAGAAGGTGAAAAGGCGCCAGAGTTTATTTTACGACTTCTTCCGGCCAAACAAGAAAAAGAAGGCCGCCGCATTTTAAGTGATATGGATACGGCGTTAAGCTCTTATATACAAGGGCAAATTATTGTTAGTTTTTTTGTAGGAATTTGTGTCTACATCGGCTATGTTATTATCGGTTTAGATTATCCGCTTGTTTTGGCAGCCGTAGCGATGTTTACCAATATTATTCCGTTTATTGGTCCGTGGATTGGAACGTTTCCGGGCGTCATTGTTGGTTTGCTTGATTCGCCATTTATGGCTTTACTTGTTATCATTGTTGTAGTAATTGTCCAGCAGATTGAAAGCAATTTCATCTCGCCGCAAGTAATGGGAAGAAAACTGCAAATTCATCCTTTAACTATTATTTTATTATTGCTTGTAGCTGCACGTTTTGCCGGTATTGTCGGACTGCTGCTTGCCGTACCGACGTACGCCGTTGCGAAAGTATTTGTCAGTCACACCTACCGGTTGTTAAAATTAAGAACTTAGCCGCCTGATGATGATTTAACCTAAAAGAGAGGGATAAACATGGCATATGATTTAGAGGGCATCGAACAGATTGAAAAGGAAGAATTAAAACGTTTGTATGAAACAGAAGAAAAATCGCCGATTATTATTGATGTAAGAGAACCTTCGGAATATATAGAAGGACATATACCGGGGGTGCCGCTGCTTCCAATGAATCAAGTCCCGGAGGTCATTGACCAGATCAAAAAAGATGAAAGTTATGTTCTCGTTTGCAGAAGTGGAAGCAGAAGCCATCACACAGCTCTTTATTTTAAAGATAACGGGATTGTTAACGTGAAAAATTTTGCTGGAGGCATGCTGGCTTGGGATAATGAAACGGAAACTGGCATGGAAAACCCGGTGGAAGAAATTGAACAATTATATAATAAGAGGTAAGGAAAAGAGCGGGTTATAGACAGCCCGTTCTTTTTTGATATTTAGAATGTTTTTGTTTTAAGAAAAAGAAAATAAGGAATACTACGTGCAAAAACAATGAAAGGGAGGACTAAGATTGTTTTGGACGATTATTGGTATTCTAATTGCTTTGTGGTTATTAGGGTTAGTGTTTGAAATCGCAGGAGGATTAGTTCATATTTTACTTGTTGTCGCATTAATTGTACTCATCTACAGGCTTATTACTGGAAAAATGCGAGCATAAAGAGAAAAATACAGGTCTTATAAAAATAAAAAAAGGCCTGTTTTTTCTGCTATCTATTTTGATTTATTATACGATATAATAAAGACGGAGACTTAAATAGAGAGAGCAGGAGAGGAACGGGGATGAAGAAAAAAACATGGTTTGTACAAGTTCTTTTATTGGGAGCACTAGTGTGTCAAACGGATGGTGCACAAGCAGCAATGCCGTTTTCAACGGAGACAGAGCCTCCTTCGCAGGAGCAGGAAGTGGACGAGGAGGAACATGTACTATACATAGATGGGCAGATTCAAACCTATGCAGGACAGCCGATATTTCATGAAGGAATACTTTATGTGACTGCTCAAGCTGCGGTGAAAGCCTTAAATAATAAAGCTGAAATAGAGGAAGATCTGCCGTATACAGAAAGATCTTCCCCATATGAATACTTAGAACAAAATAACGACATAGAAAAAATTAACAACAGAGAAGTCGTACGAGTAAATGACTTGCAATCCTTTGGAATAAAAGCGGAATGGCTTGATAATCCGGGAAGGCTTCATTTAGAAACAGCTGATTTGCTCACCGTGGACAATCTTCAAATAGGCGATTCGATGGATGAGGTAAACAGCCATTTCGATGTCCATTGGAATACAGGATATGGACAACCTGCCGATTATATAGGTTTCTATGGAGGTATGCATGAATTTACATACACCGACCGTTATGGAAAAAAACGTTCCGGGGATGTTCCTGAATTACAATTAGAAATAAAGGACGATGAGCTGACCTATATCATTATTTCTTCTTCTTCCTATGAAACGGCAAAGGGAGTTACGGTAGGAGATTCGTTGTTTGATGTAAGACGAGCCCATGGATCGGAGTATGTAGAAGAAAAAGCAGATGGGAAAACAGTGTATATCTATCATGTGAACGGTGGCAGCCTTTGGTTTATTGCAGATGATGACCGTAATGTAGAACGCATCGGTTTGTGGGCCTTTCAACTAGAGGGATATGAAAGGTAAATAATTAATTTTCCATCACTTTTAGGTTTATTCTTCTTTAAAGAGGGAAAAAGGATAGCAGCAGTTTAAAGTATATTTTTAGGACAGGGGGAATAACCTATGAGGAAAAGAAGTGTACTACTTTCATCAGCAGTAGCTGGCGTAGTAGGTACAGCTACATTTTTGCTACGAGATGAGGATAAGCGCGGCCGTTTAAAACAAGCTTCCCAACGCACGATTGCAAAATGGAAAGGCAATACGAAAGAAGATGAAGATGAACAATTAAACGAAAAAGTCGGTCATTCGGAACCGTACGATTTTGAAGATAATAAAATGGTTTCAGAGGGTGCCATGCATTCAGTACACCACTATAACAAAGCACAAGAAGAAGAGGAAGAACCACTTCGCTCAACGATGGAAGAAAAATAAGCAAAAAGACATCTAAAAGAGAAACACAAAGCTGTTCCCCCGCTATTTGATTGTAACGGAGGAACAGCTTTTTCATCGTTTAAGAGAAGATTTACTCTTTTAAGCCTAACTTCAATCAAGTACAATAAAAAAGGATTATCTGACTTATGATGATGAATCATTCAATACTACAAAAGGAAGATGCTAATGGTTACTATAAAGGAAGAATTATTGTCTGCCATACCGGCATTACATATTTGTAAAGCAGAATATGAACAAAAGCCTTTACCGACATTGATCTTCTGGCATGGGTTTTCAAGCGGAAAGGAACACAACTTGCATGTTGCTTTTCGGCTGGCAAAAAAAGATATAAGAGTCATTTTACCAGAAGCCATTCACCACGGTGAAAGGAATCAAGGACTCACAGAAAAACAAAGATTACTGGAATTTTGGTCGATCGTTTTGAAAAGTTTAAAAGAAACAGAAATGATAAGAAATGAGTTGGAAGAAAAGAACTTGGTACAAGAGGAACGGTTATTTGTCGGAGGCACTTCTATGGGCGGTATTTTAACGTGCGGAGCTTTAACAGCATTTCCGTGGATAAAGGGCGGTATTGTGTTAATGGGAAACCCGGCATGGGAAGTGTTTGCAAGAAAGCAAATTACAAGGCTCGAACAGCAAGGGGCGCTGCCGTTGTCTGAAGAGGATGTAGAAAAACAAGTGCAAAAGCTAATTGAATATGATCTTTCCCAAAACGAGCAAACGTTAGGAGACAGACCTCTTTTCTTTTGGCATGGACGTGACGATGAAGAAGTTCCTTATGATGAATCGTACGCATTTTATGAAAAAATCAAAGAGTATCGGAAAGAGGATGCTAGTCTGGTTTATCAACTTGATCCTTCCGCCGGGCATAAGGTGTCACGCGATGGAATAATTGCAATGACAGATTGGGTGGCCGATTATATATAAAATGAACTTCAAATATGGATAGGGGGTGTTAAACCCATGATTACGAGGAATACTACCTTATCACAAGAGTTACAAAAAGTAACCGTAATTATTTTAGGTTCCTTTATTACGGCAATTGGTTTAAATCTATTTTTAATTCCGGCAAACGTATTTGCCAGCGGTGCCGCAGGGATTGCCCAAATTTTAGCTGAGCTGCTCCCGCTTTCAACGGGTATGTTTTTATTTCTTATTAACATCCCTATTGCCATACTCGGCTGGATGAAAGTTGGAAAACTGTTCACTTTTTACAGCTTTTTGCACGTAGCCTTACAGACATTTTTCCTTGAAGTGATCCCAGTTGAGACACTCTCAGAAGATATCTTGCTAAACGGAGTATTCGGAGGAGTCATTACCGCAGTTGGTGCGGGAACAGCGCTGAAATGGGGTGCATCTGCAGGAGGGCTCGATATTGTAGCACTTGTGTTAGCACGGGTGAGTGACAGGCCTGTTGGTACATACTTTTTGACGATGAACGGTATTATAGTTATGACTGCGGGGATGCTATTTAATTGGGAAAGTGCATTATATACACTTGTTTCATTGTACGTTGGTTCAAGGGTCATTGATACGATTCATACTCGTCACGTAAAAGTGACAGCATTTATTGTTACCAAAAAACCTGATGAACTCAGAGAAGCGATTCATAAACATATAACAAGAGGTATTACAAGAATGCCTGCGAAAGGAGGATACGACGCTACCGATAAAGAAGTGTTAATGATCGTTATTACGCGTTACGAACTGTTTGCTATGCAGCAAGTTATTAATGAAGTAGATGAAAATGCCTTTACGAATATTGTAAACACCGCTGGTATATTTGGACTGTTTCGTAAAGATTAAACGGAGCAAAATGTTTTCCCAGTCATGGATCTATGTGTAGACAGAATATGTTAGACCTGTAGTTTTTTAGGTAGAGAATCTATTCTGAAAGTATGCAGCTAAAACCCCCTATCCCTTTGAAATATCTTCATGCTAAACGAGAAATGCTTATAGAAGCTAGACCAATACTTTCCTTTCCTGCTATATAAAACGGATTTTTGGAGAGGGGTGATCAGTTTGAATAAAACACTATTTTTTATGGTAGTATTCTTTTTAACATTTTCAGGAGCAGCCTGCGCAACATCCGAGGAAAATGAGACAGGAGGAGGAGAACAAAAAAGTATGGGAGAAAATTGGAAGCTCACAGGAGAATTTGATGTGGATTCAGATAGCTGGCGAATGGAACTCGAAAATATCTCAGAACATCCCTTAGAGCTGAATTTTAATAGCGGCCAGGAAATAGAAGTGGATATAAAAAAAGACGGCCAGTCAGAGTCTGTTTATCAATATTCAGCTGATAAAATGTTCACCCAGGCTTTAAAACAAACAACAATAGATCCAGGTGAGTCCAAAACATGGTCTGACGATATTTCGCAGAAATCGTTAGAAAGAGGGTCTTATACGGTCGTATTTGAAGTTCTTGCCCAAAAAGTGAATGGAGAAAAGCCGGAAAAACCATTAAAAACATCAGATACGTTTACGATTAAATAACGCAGCACAAAACGGCGGAAAACATGAACGTTCCGCCGTTTACTTGTTTAAAAAAATGGTGTGAGTACTGTCAGAACAGCTATCGATCCTAGTACAACGAAGATAAAATTTCCACCTAAAAAGGAAATCAAAAATGCAGCAGCCATACCGGTAAGTCCAAAAAGAATATTGTCATGAATAGTCAACACACCCGGAAAGATGAGGGCACCTAATGCAGCATAAGGTACATTTTTAAGAATTCCTTCTAACCTGGGCGGAATGCTCTTGGCGTTTAAAAAAACAAGCGGAAGCATTCTTGGAATATATGTTACGAGTGCCATACCTAAAATAATGAATAGTAATTCCATGCTCATTTTCTTTCCACCCCGCTTTTCTTGCCGGCACCATTGTATTTATGGTTCAGCGGTTCGATGAATTCAAGCACTGAAGCTGCTATTAAGGTAGCTAAAATAATTGCCCAGCCTTCAGCCATAATCAAAGCAAACACACTGTTTAATACGGCTGCTAACGCTGCGAGAAAAAAGATTTTCCGGTGTTTTTTTAAAGAAGGAGCAAGCAAAGCAATAAATAAAGCATACAAGGCAAACGTCAGGCTTTGCTGCAGCATCTCGGGAAGCAGCTGACCGACAGCATGCCCGACTCCCGAATGAATGACCCAGCTTGCATACGATATGAAAAACACGCCATAAACATAGCCGGTATGAACTGTACCTTCTTTGGTAGAGGCCACAGCAAAGACCTCATCAGTTAAACCAAACGCGTATCCAGCTTTCTTTAATGGATGATCTTGTACGGCTTTTTCATTTAAAGAAGCGCTCATTAAAAAGTGGCGGATATTTACGATAAACGTTGTAAAAATAATTTCAATAGCCCCTGTGCCGGCTGCAAGCAGGCTGAGAGCCATGTACTGGGCAGCACCTGCAAATACGAGCAGACTCATCAGCATTGTTTCTTGGACGGTAAGCCCTGTCGTCTGAGCGATAAAACCAAAAGTTATGGCAGCGGGAAAATATCCGAGCGCAATAGTGGCCCCATCTTTCATACCAGCAGCAAAAGAATGATTGGTTGTTAGCGTTACGGCTGCTTTCATGTATCGGTCCCCTCTCCCATCAACAATTATATTGTATGTTATAATATATTTATTGTATGTTATATTAAATATTCTTTCAAGGTGATCATATGGAAAAAGAACAATTAACGGCTCAGATTGGCAGCCGGCTAAAAAAAATCAGAAAACATAATGGATTAAATTTAGAGGAAGCTGCTTCCATAACGGGTGTAAGCAAGCCTATGCTAGGACAAATTGAAAGAGGAGAATCTAATCCAACCGTAGGGACGTTATGGAAAATTGCAAACGGTTTAAACGTTCCTTTTACATCTTTTATTGAAGCAGAACGTCCAGCTGTAACTAGAGTCGATTATAAGGAACTCGAAACGCTAGAAGGAGACCATGGGGGCTTTCATGTAAAACCCGTATTTTTAAAAGACCAGTATACACCGTTTGAAGCGTTTTACGTGGATATTGATCCTTTAAAAAGCTATTATTCAGAAGCTCATCCAAAAGGGGTGGAAGAATATATTTTCTTAAAGGAAGGGACGATGCAGGTTCGTTTTGATGAGAATTGTTTTACACTAGAAAAAGGAGATGCGCTTCGCTTTGAAGCAAACAAAGATCACGTATACGAAAATATAGGGGAAACACCAGCCAGTTTTACCATGATTATTTATTATGTTCGTTAGTTCAAAGAAGGCTGATACATTATCTCGAGATTTCCTTTTGATAAAAAAACTGTTTAAAAACGGGGCCTGGCGCCGCTAAATGACCATGGGAAAGAATGGTGGTTTTAAGCAGACTACCTGCCCCGCTTTCTGGAAAACTGCTTTTTTGCCTGTATATGAAATATATAATTTATAAATAAGAACAAAATATTTATGGCTGAAGCTTAAAATCTAAATCCATACCGCTTGGAAACGACATCGTAAAAACCAAGTGAGTTATACAACGCTTTGGTAGCTGCATTACTTATACCTGTTTCTAATTCGATTCCTTTTATTCCATGATTTTCAGCCCAGTAAATAACTTTTAATAGCAGTTTTTTGGCAATTCCCTGGTTACGGTGTTCTTTATGTACAAACAAATCATTCAGCCAAATATAATATCCGCCTTTATCAAGACTGATGCCGAGATTTAAAAAAGCTGCTCCGAGGATTGTATTTTCATATTCCGCTACAAATATATGGGCGCAAGAGTTTTCCGTTAAAGAAAGATTGATGGAATCCATTAGCAATTCATACGCATTCTCTTTTCCAATGGATTCCATTTGCCCCATTAACAAGTCAGCTACTTTCTCGCGTGTTTCTTGGTCAGCATCGTTAGGAATTTCATAAATTTTCAACAGTGTTTCCTCCTTTACTGATAATCAGCAGGGCGTTTTATAAGACCATGTATATATTATCACAATTTCTTGCAAGACTTATTGATCCATTATGTTTGGGAATGTAATTTTAGTTTTTCTTCTAGGAAAATGGCAATCCCATCTTCTTCATTTGCGGCTGTGATCACATCAGCTGCTTGCTGTGCCTCTTTGGATCCATTGCTCATAGCTACTCCGATACCTGCTTCTCTAAGCATCTCCAGATCGTTATTTTCATCTCCAAATGCAATTACATCATCCATTGAAACATTACAATATTCTGCTACTTTTTGTAATCCAGCTGCTTTGTTGTTGCCCGTTTTTATGATTTCTATTAAATGATGCGGAGCACCCCAAGAACGCTGTTCAATTCCTTGAGCATGGCTTCCGGAAATTAATTCTCTTAACGCTTCGGCACTTTCCTTTTTCGGATAAACGAGAAGGGAAGTAGGATTTGTATGAAGAACGTTTTTTAAATTTCCGTGAGCTGCAGGCTCTGTGCTTAATGCAAGCATATCAATAAACGTTTCATCGTAATTGTGCAAAAAGACGTCGTCAACCACTTCTGCCATAATGTTATTGACTTGAAATGCCTGGCATGTATCAATAATTGTTTTCGCTGTTTCTAAGTCAAGCGGAGAGTGATGAATGCCAAAGGAGCGGTCGCCGGGATGATGGATATAGGCACCATTAAAATTAACAATCGGGGTATCTAGGCCTAATTGCTGGTAATACATTTTACTCGCCCGGTATGGCCGGCCAGTCGCGATTGCAATCATATGTCCTTCCTTTTTCACATTTTGCAAAGTTTTATACGTACGAGTAGATATTGTTTTGTCATCTTTCAACAATGTACCATCAAGGTCTAAAACAATTAAATGTTTACGCATAGATTGGTTCCTCCGCTCTTTGTCAATAATGATAAATGTTCGGTATTAGTGTATGCATGTTCATCAGATTGTAAGAAAAGTATCAAGAATTTACAATGGAGAAAGCATAACACTATAAAAAAATATGCTATATTTAGAGAAGAATGATCCGTTATCTATTTTACTTTAGTTGAAAACGAATTGAAAGCGCACGCTGCATGCTTTGGCATGGAAAGGAGGAGCGCTCATATAATGAACGAATTTTTTTCGACATTTACGTTTCGAGCCCTATGGACACCCGAACTAATCATCGTACTGGCAGCAGTTGCTTTCGTATATTACTGGATAACTGTTAAAACGCGCCATAGGTTTATAGGGGCCGAAAAAATATCCATAAAACAAAAGCTTTGTTTCCTATTCGGCCTGCTTGCGCTGTATCTTGGCTGGGGCAGTCCATTGTATATTGCAGGTCATTCCATTATTACTATTCATATGACCCAAATGGTGTTAGCTTATTTTGCAGCTGTTCCGCTTTTAATTCTTTCTATCCCCAAGTGGGTGCTGCACACGTGGGTGCATAAGTGGACAAAGAAAGCATATGTGACGTACCGGATTGTTATGAGTCCGGTGATTGGTTTGATTGGGTTTAATGCGCTGTTTTCGTTTTATCATATACCGATGGTGTTTGACTCTATTATGCAAGCCCCTGTTTTGCATAGCTTGTATCAGATAGCGCTTTTTGGCACAGCGTGGCTGATGTGGTGGCATATGCTTGCGCCGCTGCCTTCTACTAATCAGTTATCTGATTTTCGGCGGATTGCTTATATTTTTGGAAACGGCATATTAATCACACCGGCATGTGCGCTTATTATATTTGCGGGAAGCCCCTTATATGAAACATACACGAATCCTGCTGTTTGGTCTAATGTGATGGCTTATTGTCTTCCGCCGGGAGCTGAACTTCCTGCTGGATTGATGAACAATGCAGGCGGAGGTTTTTCATTTTTAGATCCACATCCAGATCAGCAGCTTGCAGGTGTAGTAATGAAGATTACACAAGAATTTGTATACGTAACAACAATTGGTTATGTGTTTAAACAGTGGCTGACCAAAGAAAAACTGCAAGATGGCGAATTGACTATCAGCGATATTCCAGCTCATGCAGATCATTTAAAAAACCGCTGATGTATGAATATTATTTCACTGGCTGAAGAGGGCTTATCCCGGAAAGTATGCCGGATAAGTCCTTTACTTATACTTTAGAAAAACTTTGTTAAAGGAAAAAAGTATAAGCAAAACTACGTCTTCCGCCATAATGACTTGGCGAAAAGCCAAGTTTTCCTAATGAATATTAAAGTTATAAAGGATAGGTAAAGAGGGAGATATATGAAACAACAATTTTTATTATTAGCACTTGGGTTGTTAACCCTATTATTAAGTGGGTGTGCCTGGCTGTACGATAGCGGGAAGCCTGCAGAAAACGGATCAGATTTATCTCACTTAGATTTAGAAGTCAAGCCTTTTTCGTATACCAATCAGGCAGAAGAGACGGTAACCAATGAAGATTTAGAAGGGAAGTACTGGATTGCTGACATGATTTTCACGAGCTGTCCGACCGTTTGTAATTTAATGACACCGAATATGCTTAACCTGCAAGGAGAACTGGAACAAGAAGGGGTGGATGTACAATTCGTCTCCTTTTCTGTGGACCCAGAATTTGATAATCCGGACCGCTTAAAAAAATACGGAGAAAATTATGGAGCTGATTTTAGCAGCTGGCACTTTCTAACGGGGTACAGTGATGAAGAAATAAAAAAGTTAGCAAACGAAACCTTTCAAACGACAGTAGAAAAAGACCCAGAGCAAAATGACATTATTCACTCTACTAAGTTTTTTCTCATTGACCCAGAAGGCAATGTTATCCGCAGCTATGACGGCCTTGAAAATGATGCTGATCCGATAGTAGAAGATTTGAAACGTTTGTCAAACAGCTGATAAAGATAAATCAATAGTCTTTCTATAGACAAGGTGATACACTTGTTTATGGTTTCTTATTATTAATAGAAAAGGAGGGGAATCATACATGAATCATTTCTTAAAGACAACGTTTTTTCTAGTTACCTTGGCTGTTGCTGCTGTAACATTAGCTGCATGCGGCGGAGATGGGGAAGAAGAGTTAACGCTGCAAGATGAAGAATGGGAAGGCGTCAGTATCTCCGGTAAAGACCAGCCGACAGTCTTTTTCCATTTCACGGGTGTTGACTGAGGACACTGTGTATCGCAGCTCGTGCAGCTGCAGCAGCACATAGACTCTTTTGATGATCTTGATGCAGATATTTACGCGATTAGTAATGATTCTCCAGAGCAGCATAAAGAGCTAAAAGAAGAAGTCGGTTTTACTTATACGTTTTTATCTGACGCTTCCATGGAGACGATAGAAAAAGCAGAAATGGCAGGCGAGAATGCATCAGTCCGCGGCTTTTCTGTTTTTGATGAGAACGGCGAATTAATTACTTCGGAGGAAAATGATTTCTGGGGAGATGAAATCGAAGAGACCGAAGAAAAAATTAGACAAGCATTAGAATAAGAAAATAAATACTGTTTTTGTGCCATCTGTTTTCTGCTTTGGCACGAAAGCAGTATTTTTTTTAAAACTTAAAAAAACACCGCCCATCTGAGAGAAGTGTTGAATAAAAGTGAGGGAGAGCTGGAAAGAACTTCCGCCATAAGTACTCGGCGGCAAACCGATTTTTTCTAATAATAAATGCAAAAGAATGTATATAAATACATATCCGGCATAAATACAGAACATGGCTTGTTTTTTTTAATAATCCTAACGAAGAAAGGTATTAAAAGAATATTAAAAAGAGATTAGAAAAAATATAAAAATACAGTTGCATTAATATATATTCACACTTATAATAAACATCAACGGAAAATGTATAAAGATAAAACGAGGTGCAAGTTTATGAAAGCTGCAATAGTCGGAGCAACTGGATATGGCGGAATAGAATTAATACGATTGCTTCACAATCATCCTGAAGTAAAGAAAATAGCTGTCTTTTCTTCTTCCCAAGAAGGAAAGACAATGGCCGAAAGTTATCCGCATGTATCTGAAATTATAGACGAAACACTAGAAGATATTAATGTTGAACATTTAAAACATCATGATGTCGTGTTTTTATCAACACCGCCTGGAGTGTCTGCTGATTTAACCGGTCAGCTCGTGCCGGGCACAAAAGTAATAGATCTTTCCGGAGATCTTCGTTTAAAAGATGCATCTGTTTATGAGAAATGGTACGGACGATCAAGCGCAGAGACATCCTTATTAGAAAAAGCAGTGTATGGGTTGACAGAATGGCGGAAAGAAGAAATAGAAAAAACCGATCTGTTGGCGAACCCGGGCTGCTACCCAACAGCAGTACTGCTTGGTTTGGCTCCGCTCGTAAAAGAAGGAGCAATAGACGCCAATCAAGTGATTATTGATGCAAAATCAGGTACAACAGGAGCAGGACGTTCTCTTAATGCCATCACACATTTTAGTGAGATGAATGATAATTTCAAAGTATACAAGGTAAATGAACATAAACATACACCAGAAATAGAGCAGGAATTAAGCGGATGGATGCAAGAAAATGCAACCGTCACATTTACACCGCATCTTGTTCCTATGACACGCGGGATTATGGCAACAATGTATGCTCCTTTGCATAAAGGGTGGACAGAACAAAACGTGAAAGAAATCTATGATAAAGCTTATAGTGATAAAACATTTGTTCGCGTAAGGAAAAGCGGAACATATCCATTTACAAAAGAAGTCTACGGAACAAATTATTGTGATATCGGTGTAACCGTCGATGAGAGAACGGGCAGAATAACAGTCGTTTCTGTAATTGATAACTTAGTAAAAGGAGCTTCAGGGCAAGCTGTTCAAAACATGAACGTCATGTTCGGGCTTCCGGAAGAAACCGGTCTTTATTCTGTCCCGATCTATCCATAATATACAAATTCAGGGGAGAGAGAAGCATGAGCACTTTACAAAATACAGAAGAAATCGTAGAAGTGAACGGAGGAAGTATTATTACACCTTATGGTTTTACAGCAGCCGGCGTTCACACCAAGGTGAAGCGTAAACGTAAGGATCTCGGCGCAATTCTATGTGATGTGCCTGCTTCGAGTGCAGCTGTGTATACGTTAAACAAAATACAAGCAGCTCCCCTGCAGGTTACCAAAGAAAGCATCGCAAAAGAAGGAAAACTGCGTGCGATTGTAGTAAACAGCGGCAATGCCAATTCTTGTACAGGAGAACAAGGACTGCTTGATGCATACACGATGAGAGGATCAGCAGCAAATGCATTTGATATGCCAGAACATCAAGTAGCAGTAACATCAACCGGCGTAATAGGCGAGCGCTTAAAAATGGACAAAATTATTCCGGGAATAAAAGATCTCAAACCGATGCCTACCTTTAAAGATGCTGATCTATTTAATGAGGCAATCATGACAACTGATAAGGTTAAAAAACATGCTTGCTTTCAAACAATGATTAATGGGAAACGGGTAACATTTGGCGGTACAGCGAAAGGCTCCGGCATGATTAACCCGAATATGGCCACCATGCTCAGCTTTGTTACAACTGACGCGGACATTGAACCAGATGATCTTCAGCAAGCTTTAAATGAAGTGACCGATAAAACGTTTAATCGCATTACCGTGGATGGCGATACGTCTACAAACGATATGGTAGTAGTAATGGCAAGCGGCCATGCCGGTAATGAAACGCTGCATCCCTCTCATCCAGAGTGGGAGAAGTTTAAAAAAGCGCTGCAGCTCACATGCGAGGATTTGGCTAAAAAGATTGCAAGAGACGGCGAAGGTGCAACAAAGCTCGTGGAAGTGAATGTCTTAGGAGCCAAAACAGACGAAGAAGCAGGAAAAGCAGCCAAACAAATTGTAGGATCGGACCTTGTGAAAACAGCAATTTACGGAACAGATGCGAACTGGGGCCGCATTATCGTAGCGCTTGGATACAGTGAAGTAGAACTAGACCCCGAGAAAATCGATATATCGCTAGGCTCCATTCAGACATTAAAAAATAGTACGCCTGTTTCCTTTTCAGAAGAAGAGGCAAAAGCATATTTAGAACAAGAAAACATTACGATTACGGTGGACTTAAATATCGGCGAAGGTTCAGGAAAAGCATGGGGATGCGACCTTACCTATGAATATGTAAGAATCAACGCAGGATACCGCACGTAATTAAAACAGGGGAGGGGAACGATGAACAATGGAAGGCATTGTAGTTATTAAATGCGGGGGTTCCACGGTGGATGAGCTGTCACCAGACTTTTTTCACAGCATCGCCGCGATGAAAAAAAAAGGGAAGCATCCAATCATCGTACATGGAGGCGGCCCTGCGATCAACAATATGTTAGTACAAATGCAAATCAAGCCTGAGTTTGTCGACGGATTAAGAAAAACAACGGCAGACGTACTTGAAGCAGCCGAACTTGTTTTAAGCGGAAAAGTGAACAAGAAAATTGTTTCTGCTTTTCAGCCAACACAAGCAACAGCAATCGGCATATCAGGAATTGATGGGGATTTGATTAAGGCGTCCCCTATTAACCTAGAAACATTAGGTTATGTTGGAAAAGTAGAAGAAATTAATGTGCGTTTTCTGCAGCAATTGATTCAAAATGAATTTATTCCTGTTATAGCACCGATTGCGGCGGATATAAACGAAGGCAAGTTAAATATAAATGCAGACGTAGCAGCAGCAGCTGTAGCTCGAGCAATAGATGCGGAAGAATTAATTTTTGTGACAGATGTAGATGGTGTGTTAGTCAAAGGACAATTAGCGGAAACGTTAGCTGTCACAGAAGTCAACGCTCTAGTAGAAAATGGAACGATATACGGCGGCATGATTCCAAAAGTTCGAGCAGCAGCTGATAGTTTAACAGGCAAGCTTGAAAAAGTGACGATTGCTAATGGGAACGGTAAAAATACACACGAAGACGGGACATTAAAAGGAACAACAATTATAAAGAAGAAAGCAATAACATCTTAAATCAGGAGGAACCGGAAATGGAATCCAATAACCAATCAAAACACGAAGAACAGCTTTTCCCGACATATAAAAGATGGAATATAACGTTTAAAAGTGCTTCCGGTTCAACCATAACCGATCAATCGGGGAAAACATACATAGATTTAATGGCTGGAATTAGTGTCGTAAATCTAGGTCATGGTCATCCGGCTGTACTTAAAGCAGTAGAACAACAGCTGCATGAAGGCTGGCATGCCTCTAATTTTTTTCATTACGAAGGGCAGCAGCAAACAGCAGAACTGCTAACCGCTCATTCATGCGGCGATCTTGTATTTTTTGCTAACAGTGGAGCAGAGGCTAATGAAGGCGCCATTAAACTGGCGAGAAAACATACAGGGCGAAAGAAGATCATCAGCTTTCTCCAGTCCTTTCACGGCCGAACATTTGGAAGTATGGCAGCTACCGGACAGGACAGCATTCATAAGGGATTCGGACCGATGCTTGAAGGATTTGAGTATGTACCATATAACGACGTGAAGGCACTGGAGAACGCCGTAGATGAAGAAACCGCTGCT
Source organism: Alteribacillus bidgolensis (assembly GCF_002886255.1). NCBI lineage: Bacteria > Bacillati > Bacillota > Bacilli > Caryophanales > Bacillaceae > Alteribacillus > Alteribacillus bidgolensis. The sequence continues at coordinate 1,722,293 of NZ_KZ614149.1, read as the reverse complement.
GTAATAGTAGAACCGGTCCAAGGAGAGGGCGGAGTGATACCGGGAGAGCACACTTTTTTACAAGCGGTAGAAGAAGCCGCAAAAAAAGCTGGAGCATTGCTGATTTGTGATGAAATACAAACCGGTCTTGGCCGAACAGGAGCTTTTTTCGCACATGAACACAGTGGTTTAAATCCAGATATAATCACTGCCGCAAAAGCCCTGGGAAATGGAATTCCAACGGGAGCTGTTATCGGAAAAGCTCATTTAAAAGAAGCTTTTGGGCCCGGAAGCCACGGAACGACATTTGGCGGAAATCCTCTTGCCATGGCTGCTGCACAGGCCACACTGCGTACTCTAATTGAGGAGGATTGGAGCAGCAAAGCAGCAGATAAAGGGGAAGCCTTACTGAAGGAATTAAAAGAGAAACTTTCTTCTCTTAACAAAGTAAAAGATATTCGTGGAAAAGGCATGATGATTGGTATTGAATTAACGGAACCGGCAGCAGAGACGATAATAAAACTGCAGGAAAAAGGAGTTTTGGCCATCGCGGCCGGACCGAATGTTTTACGGCTTCTCCCGCCTTTGACCATCGAATGGGAAACACTTATGAAAGGCGTCCATGCAATAGAAGAAACGCTGAAAAACAAATAGAACACGTTTCGACTACGTTGCATCGCTGGGAGTACCGCTTGTGGCAGCGTCGAACTTACTCTCCCCTATTGGGAGCCTATACAGACTTGTTATAAGAATGAGGAGGAACAAGGATATGAAGGGATATATCAAACTAGAAAGTGGAGAAATATTTGAAGGATCGATCGCCGCTGACACCCAGGAAGAAGTATATGGTGAAATAGTCTTTTTTACCGGGATGACCGGTTATCAGGAAGTGATGACCGACCCTTCGTTTCACGGCCAGATCGTCGTGTTTACGTATCCCCTCATTGGAAATTATGGATGGAACGAAAAAGACTATGAAAGCATCAAACCACAGCCAGCAGGCCTGGTGATCAGTGAAGCATCCCCTGAAGCATTTCATTATCAAGCAAAACAAACCATTGAAGAAGCTGCTTATAAAGCAGGAGTTCCTTTAATAAAGGGAGTCGATACACGCGCTCTTGTAAAAAGTATCCGGGAAAAAGGGGATATGGGAGCAGTTATGACCACCTCTCCTGAAAAAACGGAAGTGAGTTCTTATCAGCCGATTGGTGAACAAATGCTTATCGATGAAGTAACAGTCAGAGAACCGGTTACCAAAGGTGAAGGAGATCATCACATTGTTCTGCTTGATTTTGGGTACAAACAATCAATGGTTGAAAGCTTAGTGAAAAAAGACTGCAAAGTAACGGTTGTTCCTTATGATATATCAGAAAAAGAATTGGCAGACCTGGAACCGGACGGATTGCTGTTTTCCAACGGACCGGGAAATCCTAAGCAGTTAAACGGATTGCTGCCGCGATATCGAAAGCTTGCGGAAACCTTTCCTTCCCTTGGCATCTGCCTTGGCCATCAGCTTATGGCGCTTGCTTTTGGCGGAGACACGGAAAAACTTCGCTTCGGCCACCGCGGAGCAAATCAGCCAGTACAGGATACGCATACAAACAGAGTGTTTATGACGTCACAGAATCACAGCTATGTGGTGAAAGAAAACAGTCTGCCTAAAGGAGAATTTGCTGTCCAATTCAAAAACATTAATGATGGATCGGTAGAGGGCCTCTCCCATCTAAAGCATGATATTATCACCGTGCAGTTTCATCCAGAAGCACATCCCGGCCCGGCAGACAGTGAGGAAATTTTTGATCAATTCCTTGAACATCTTAAGAAAAAAGGGAGAGAGAAAACCTATGCCTAAGCAGACAGAGATAAAGAAAGTGCTTGTAATTGGTTCAGGACCAATTATTATCGGGCAAGCTGCCGAATTTGATTATTCCGGAACGCAAGCGTGTCTTGCCCTTCGTGAAGAAGGTATGGAAGTTATACTAATCAATAATAACCCGGCTACAGTCATGACCGATGAAGCATGTGCCGATAAAGTATATTTTGAACCGCTCACCGTAGAATCAGTTGAAAAAGTGATCCAAAAAGAACAGCCGGACGGCCTCCTTGCTACACTTGGCGGTCAAACCGGCTTAAACCTGGCTTTTGCGTTAGATGAACAAGATATTTTGAACAAATATGGGGTAACTCTGCTCGGAACGCCGATCGATTCGATAAAACAAGGAGAAGACCGCGAATTGTTCCGGTCTCTCATGCATGAAATCGGTGAACCAGTGCCTGAAAGTGAAATAGTAGAAAAAGAAGAAGAAGCGCTGGCGTTTGCAGCGAAAACCGGCTATCCGATCATTATCCGTCCTGCTTATACGTTAGGCGGAGGAGGAGGCGGTATCGCCCATGATGAAAAAGAACTTCGCTACATTATAACAGGCGGCCTCGAAGCAAGCCCCATTAATCAATGTTTAGTAGAAAAAAGTATTGCAGGCTACAAAGAAGTAGAGTATGAAGTGATGCGGGATGAAAACGACACTTGTATTACTGTGTGTAATATGGAAAACATTGATCCGGTCGGTATTCACACGGGTGATTCGATAGTAGTTGCGCCGTCACAGACATTAACCGATGTAGAATATCAAATGCTAAGATCGGCGTCTCTTAAAGTCATTCGAGCGCTCGGCATTGTCGGCGGCTGCAATATTCAATTTGCACTCGACCCGTATAGTAAAAAATACTACCTGATCGAGGTGAATCCTCGTGTCAGCCGTTCGTCAGCTCTTGCCTCTAAGGCAACTGGTTATCCGATTGCAAGAATGGCAGCTAAGCTAAGCGTAGGCTATCATTTACATGAATTGCTCAACCCTGTTACCGGCCATACTTATGCAAGTTTTGAACCAGCGCTTGATTATGTTGTCGTGAAGTTTCCGCGCTGGCCGTTTGATAAATTTGATACTGCCGACAGAAAACTGGGCACACAAATGAAAGCAACCGGAGAAGTAATGGCAATTGAGCGTAATTTAGAAGCTGCCCTTCAAAAAGCAGTCCGTTCTCTCGAAATAAAAACGAACGGTTTAGCTCTGCCGGGATTGTCTGAAAAAACGACAGATGAACTTTATAACCTTCTTGACAATCAAGATGACCAGCGATTCTTTGTACTGATGGAGCTATTAAGAAAAGGAGAAACAGCTGTTTCACTTCATGAGAAGACAAAAATAGATTTATTTTTCCTTCAATCTTTTCAAAAGCTGGCGCAGCTTGAGATGGAGATTCAAAATAACAGCTGGGACGAGATAAATGCTAAAAAGCTATTAACTTGGAAAAAAGCAGGCTTTACGGATAAATGGATGGCCCAGCAGTGGAACATCGAAGCTTCAGATATATATAAACAGAGAAAGGTCTGGGACATTCTCCCTTCTTACCATATGGTAGATACGTGTGCGGCAGAATTCACCGCAGACACACCGTATTATTATTCAAGCTGGTATAAAAACAGTGATGGAAAAGAAGAAAGCGGGAAACCAAAAATCTTAATTCTTGGATCAGGCCCTATTCGTATCGGGCAAGGAATTGAATTTGATTATTGTTCAGTCCATGGCGCTATGGAAGTGCAAAAAGCTGGCTATGAAGCGGTTATTATGAACAATAATCCTGAAACGGTCAGTACCGACTTTGAAATGGCTGATCATCTCTATTTTGAACCATTAACAAGTGAAGACGTTCTGCATGTAGCAGAAGCGGAAAACGTCGAATCTGTTATTGTTCAGCTAGGAGGCCAGACGGGGATTTCCCTGACTCAAGAGCTTGAAGAAGCTGGACTGCATGTTCTTGGCACCTCTTATGATACGATTGACCAGCTTGAGGACCGGGGCCGCTTTTATGAATTGATGAAAAAAGTAGACGTCCCTCATATTCCTGGGGTTACTGGCTACAATAAAGCTGACGTAATAGAGAAGGCCAATCAGATTGGGTATCCAGTATTGCTGCGTCCCTCCTATGTTATCGGCGGACAGGGAATGGCGATTCATACGAGCAAAGCGGAGCTTGAAGCGTATTTATCAGACAGTAATAAAAGCGTAGAATATCCTATATTGATCGATTCATTTCTACCGGGGAAAGAACTTGAAGTAGACGTGCTGACAGACGGTTATGATATTTTCATCCCGGGGATTTTTGAACATGTGGAGCCTGCTGGGGTCCATTCTGGAGACTCAATGGCAGTTACACCTCCGTTTAGTGTGAGCGGCACGACCAAAGCGCTTTTGGTCCAATATGCGCAAAATATAGCCAGAGGAATGAACTTTAAAGGAATCTTTAATATTCAATTTGTTTACGAAAATAATACGTTATATGTAATTGAAATCAATCCGCGCGCTTCGCGAACGGTCCCGATTTTATCGAAAGTCACCGGCACTCCGTTAGTCGAAGGAGCCGTTCATATGCTTCTAGGTCGTTCAGTAAAAGAATGGGCGAATGGAAAAACCGGTTTAAAAGAGGAAACGCCGTATTACACCGTGAAAGCGCCTGTGTTTTCCAATGACAAATTAGCTGGCATTGATCCTCTTTTAGAAGCGGAAATGAAATCAACGGGAGAGTTAATCAGCATTGCAAAAGATAAAGAAGAAGCATTCCAAAAAGCGTTTGCCTGGTCTGAAAGCCAAGTTCCGCTTCTATTTAAGAAGACAGGGGTCATTTTCTGTGATATTCATGAAAGTCATGCCAAAGACTGTGCCACGGCCTTACAGCAACTAGTCAAGCTGGGTTACACACTTGCTGCAGATAAAAAAGATTATGCAGTGGAAAACAAAATGTCTTTTTCAGAATGGATCAGCGACAAAGAGGCGGCAGCATATATAAGTCTTCCGAAAACGGGCTATTCTAATGGAAAAGAACGCCGTCAGGAAGCATTAAAACAGCGCAAGACTGTTGTTACCAATACCGATACATTAAAAATAATGATTGAAGCGATGACAGGTGAGAGAAAAGAACCACAGGCAATGGAAGAATGGCTGAAAAAGACGGTAACGGCCCAAAAAGGAGTGTAAAACTATGAGTGAACAAACGGTCATACAGCCTCCCGCAAATCTTATCGGGAGGGATGTTTTAACCCTGCTCGATTTTATGAGTGGAGAAATCAACGACCTTTTGAATTTTTCCGAGCAATTAAAGGAAAACCAAAAACAAAACGGACAAACCTTGCTGCTCCCAGGGAAATCTCTCGGAATGATTTTTGAAAATGCTTCAACGAGAACACGGGTTTCTTTTGAAGTAGGAATGACACAGCTCGGAGGCCACTCTTTATTTTTAAGTCCAAGAGACTTGCAAATTGGCCGTGGCGAGCCGATTAAAGACACGGCAAACGTGCTTTCCCGCTATCTAGATGCGATTATGATTCGTACAAACTCTCATGAAAGCGTCGAAGAATTAGCGGTTCATTCTGATGTGCCGGTTATTAACGCACTGACCGATTTGTACCATCCATGCCAGGCACTTGCTGATTTACTGACTATAAAAGAACATAAAGGCAAGCTTGAAGGTTTGAAAACGGCTTTTATCGGCGATGGAAACAATGTGGCTCATTCCCTGCTCATTGCTTGTGCTAAAGTAGGAATGGATGCAGCTATTGCTGTTCCAAAAGGGTATGAACCGGACGATAAAGTATGGAAAGAAATTCAGCAAACCGCAGAAGAAAACGGAACAGAGCTTGAATTGACTAACAACCCAGAAGAAGCAGCAAAAGATGCCGATGTGATATATACTGACGTATGGGCGAGTATGGGATATGAAGAAGAACAGACAAAAAGAGAAAAGGCATTTGAAGGTTTTCAAATAGACGAAGAGCTTTGTGCCAATGCAAAGGAAGATTATATCTTTTTGCACTGCCTTCCAGCGCATCGCGGCGAAGAAGTAGCTGCTGAAGTTATTGACGGGGCTCACTCTGTGATCTACGATGAAGCGGAAAATAGACTGCATGTACAAAAAGCGATTCTAGCATCAGTTATCGAATAGTATGAAGCTGCTCTAGCCGCACGCATTGCTGTTAGAGCAGCTTTTTTCTATTCAAGATACTATTTTTTCTATTGTGGATGATCTGCGTCTAGCCTAGCCTCTCGGGCGCACACGTAATGAGGAGTTTTTTCTAAAAACGTGATTAGATCTGTCGCCAAAAACGCCGCTTTCTGCGACATTAGCCCGTCTTATGCGTCGACGTGCACAATCTTAATAGAAGTCCTTTACACTTTTGTTCTTCGCAGTTTATGTATCATGTCAATAGACTCTGCAAGACATTTTTGCGAAATTCCCTAAAATATAAGAGAAATAAAAGTCATACTACTGAATAGGGAGAATATACTATGAATTTAAGAACCGTTTATATGAGAACCCTGCTATTTTGTGTTATTCTCATTTTAGCCTTTGCCGTATTGCACTATATCTTTAAAATAGGAGAAGGGGCTTCTGTTCTTCTTTCGCTTGCTGCTGCATTTTTAGGGGAATGGTTTTATAAAAGTAAGTCATAGAAAAACAACGCTTTACATATGCATTTCCTTATTATGATATTTAGTAAGCAGGAATTTTAAGGAAAAAAACGAATGTAAAAGCATGTTAAGCCAGCCGTAATGATAAACGATGCGTGTTATATTAACTTGACACTGCTGATTATTGCTTATGCTAAAAAGGAGCGTTGCGAGTTATGTTTTTAAACCGAAAATACATAGGGTTATTCATCGTTGGATATACCGTTTTGCTGCTGCTTAGTGCCTGCAGTACAGATATGTCCACCGCGTCGTCAGATAACAAAGCTGCATTACTTTTAGAAAGTACAATCGACGATGAGGGATGGAACAGCAAAGGATATCACGGCTTGTTAAATATTCAGTCAGAATTAGATATGGAAGTCATGTATGAAGAGAATGTTTCGAGTCTCGGTGCAGTAAAAACTTCTTTAGATACGCTAAAAGAAGAAGGGGTAGACCTTGTATTTGGCCATGGGAAAATATTTGCGGAGATGTTTGACGAATTGAGCGAAGATTATGCTGACATGCATTTTGTCAGTTTTAACGGTGAAGTTTCAAACGAAAATGTAACTTCCATTCATTTTGATGGATATGCTATGGGTTATTTTGCCGGCAGGTTGTCTGGGGCAATGAGTGATACAAACACAGTAGGGGTGATATCTGCTCAGAAGTGGCAGCCGGAGGCAGAAGGATTTGTTGAAGGGGTCCAAACCAAAGATGCTTCTGTCGAAGTTATCAACAATAATATTGAAAGCTGGGATGATAAGGAAAAAGCACTTCAAACGTTAAATGATATGTTAGCCGAAGATGCTGATATTATTTATCCGGCAGGGGACGGGTTTCATATCGAAGTAATTAATAAATTAAAAGAAGAAGGACTATATGCTATTGGCTATGTCGGCGATCAATCAGATTTAGGAGAATCTACAGTGTTGACGAGTACCGTACAGCATGTGGATGAAATGTATAGGATGGCAGCAGAACAGTATCAAAACAATGAATTAGACAGTGGAAATATTACGGTTGATTTTCAAGAAGGAGCTATAACGATGGGAGAATACAGCCCTCGCGTCCCAGAAAATGTCCAGAAGCAATTAGATGAAGAGATTGAGGAATACAAACAAACGGGAGAGCTGCCTACCGAATAGACCGGCATGCTCCTTGACGCTTCAGGTAGAAAAATGCTTGAATAATATGTGAACATACTAGCAAAAACGTTAAATGAGGTGTAATCATGGATCAAGAATTAAACATGAGGTTTATGGAAATTGCGATGAAGCATGTGCAGGAAGGACGAGCTTTTTTAAACGAAAAGGGCATTGAACTAGATATGCATGATCTGCAGCCTGCTCTTGAAATGCTGATGAGTGTGATGAATGAGGCCTATAATATGGGCTATGATGATGCAAAGAAGGAATAATAGAAAGAGCGGCAGGTAACACCTTTCTTTTTTTGTCATATAGTGAAAATATCTAAGAGAAAAAGAAAGGTTGTCACCTTATGTACCCATATCTGTATCATTATGGCCCATATCGAAATAATGGGCACCACCAGCCTCCCAGAAATCCATACTATCCGTTTATCCCATTTCTGGCAGGGCTTGCTGTGGGTCCTTTACTTTTTAACTATGGCGGCTATGGAGGGCCGTATTATGGTCCAACCTATGGTCCTCATTATGGTCCGACGTTTGGTTCGAGCTTCGGCCCGAGTATCGGTCCTTCGTATGGCAATTACACCAGTTATGGCCCGCCGCCATATACCGAAGACTATTAGCAAGTAAAAAGCTGCTGTTAATAATGACTAACCTGCAAGTTTATCCAGCAGGTTAGTTTTTCTTTTTTGCTCTCAACGTACAGGACGTGGTGCGGCGTTTCCTTTTAATAAGAGGAAAACCGATATTTCTCATAAGGCTTTTCGAACACCTAGGCGTATCTAGACAAAGCAATATTTTTGGTTTAAAATTAAAACCAGGTCATAATATGAAGTATAAAAATAAAAATTTTTCATTGGTCTTATGAGGATTACCGGGTCTCTGTGATATGAATAAGGATTTTTATATTAATGCAGTGATAATAGGAAAAGTTATATAAGAATTACCCGTTTAGAGGAGGAGCGTAGTACATGCGAAATGCTGGAATCTGGGGTATTGGCAGTTTTATTGAGGGACGAGAAATTGCAAATACGGAATTCGAAAAGACGCTTGATACAAGTGATGAGTGGATAAGATCAAGAACCGGAATCGAACGAAGAGTGTTTGCTGAAGAGGAAGTAAACACCTCTGATATGTCATACTATGCGGCGGTAGAAGCATTAAAAGATGCAGAACTAGATGCATCAGAATTAGATTTAATATTGGTTGCTACTGTTACACCTGATTATCCATTTCCGTCTGTGTCTTCCTTACTGCAAGACAGATTAGGAGCTGAAAACGCAGCAGCTATGGACATTAGTGCAGCCTGCGCTGGTTTTATTTACGGGCTGGCTACAGCGGATCAGTTTATTAAAAGCGGAACCTATGAGCACGTGCTTGTTATTGGAGCGGAAAAACTATCAAAAGTAGTGGACATGAATGACCGCAACACTGCTGTGTTATTTGGAGATGGGGCAGGAGCAGCTGTGATGGGACCTGTAGCCGAAGGAAAAGGAATGCTAGCATTTGAGCTCGGTTCAGATGGTTCTGGTGCAATGCACATTCGTCAAGATCCAAAGCTTATTATGAATGGACGGGAAGTCTTTAAATTTGCGGTTCGTCAAATGGGAGAGTCTTCCTTAAATGTTGTAGAAAAAGCAGGGTTAACAAAAGATGACGTTGATTTCCTTGTCCCGCATCAGGCCAATATACGTATTATGGAGGCAGCTCGTGAAAGGCTTGACCTTCCTAAAGAAAAAATGGCTGTTACGGTAAATAAATATGGCAATACCTCTTCTTCTTCTATTCCAATTGCTGTGGTAGAAGAATTAAAAAATGGTAAAATAAAAGATGGAGATCTTGTAGTAATGGTAGGTTTTGGTTCGGGGCTTGTTTGGGGAGGAGCAGCTATTCGCTGGGGACGGTAACCTCACCCTATGATAGTGGAAATTCAGGCAAAGGAGAGAAAGGACATGAGTAAAAAAAACCGAGTGGTTATTACTGGAATGGGATCTGTAAATCCAGTCGGACTGGATGTAAACAATTCATGGAAAAATATAAAAGCAGGGGTTTCGGGTGTCGGAGAATTGACACGTGTGAATAAAGAAGATTTTCCGATGAAAGTGTCAGCTGAAATAAAAGATTTTGATGCTTCATCCTTTGTAGATAAAAAAGATGCTAGAAAAATGGACCGGTTTACTCAATTTGCAGTAGCTTCATCGCTCATGGCTTTAGAGGACGCACAATATACCATTACAGATGATAATGCCCATCGTATCGGAGTTTGGATTGGTTCTGGGATAGGCGGCATGGAAACATATGAGCAGCAATTTAATAAATTCCAAGAAAAAGGCTACAAAAGAGTAAGCCCGTTCTTCGTGCCAATGATGATTCCAGATATGGCTTCTGGTCAGGTTTCCATTGTGACAGGAGCAAAAGGGTTTAACTCTTGTACCGTGACGGCATGTGCTTCGGGTGCGAATTCTATCGGTGATGCTTTTAAAGTTATCCAGCGCGGAGATGCCGATGCGATGATCACAGGAGGAGCAGAGGCGCCTATTACAAATATGGCTGTAGCTGGTTTTTGTTCTGCAAAAGCAATCACAACTACCGAAGATCCAGAAAAAGCTTCTCGTCCATTCGATAAAAATCGCAGCGGTTTCGTTATGGGAGAAGGGGCAGGTATCCTGGTGATTGAATCATTGGAATCTGCACAAAATCGAGGGGCAAACATTTACGCCGAAATAGTAGGCTATGGTGCAACTGGGGATGCTTATCATCTAACTGCTCCTGCTCCTGAAGGAGAAGGCGCGGTGCGTGCGATGAATCAAGCTATTGAAGACTCTGGTTTACAGCCTGAAGATTTTCAATATGTAAATGCTCATGGGACAAGTACTCCTTACAATGATAAGTTCGAAACCATGGCAGTTAAAAAAGTGTTTGGTGATCATGCGAATGAATTGATGATGAGCTCCACTAAATCAATGACAGGTCATCTTCTAGGAGCAGCTGGTGCAGTAGAAGCGATATTTACGATTAAAGCAATGCAAGAAGGCACTGTTCCGCCAACTATCAATTACGAAGAAGCCGATCCTGATTGCGATTTGGATTATGTACCTAACGAGCATCGCAAAGCTCCTGTTACCGGTGCATTAAGCAACTCCTTAGGATTTGGCGGTCACAACGCAACCTTAGCCTTCAAAACATTCGAAGAGTAACAAGAAAAGCAGGAGGCGCTCTTTCCAGGTTTGGAAGGGGCGTTTTTGCTTAAATATGGGGCGTGATTTTCGGAGTAAATCAAACAAACTTTAGGCGGCAGGAAGACTGCTTGTATTTCCTACAAGTGAAATAGCATGTTGTGAATATTTATAGGGTTTTCAGCAGTACCCCTTATTAATTTGAGGTTCAAAAATTTTAGAGGCTCTGTTTTTATCTAATAAACGAATACATCCAATAAAGATCCGAACAATCCAAAATGTAAAGGAAAGAACAGAAAAAGTATAAAAACTATTCCAGCCTTTACCAAATCTTACTAAGTTGGTATTCTTTTCAAGCCAATGTTCATAAAGTGTCATAGGTATGGTGAAAAGAAAAACACACACTATTGTTTTCAAGGGTTTCATTTTATAGGTAAGTTGATTGTAAATGACACATGACATAGGAAATAGTAAATATAAAAATACAATATTAGAGTCAAATAAACGAGGCAAATAGCGATATGGATATTGTATATATTTAGTCTTTACTACTGGTCCATCAAGTAATGTAGAAATTAACGTTTTAAACAAATAAATGAGAAACCAATCTTTCAACGCCTCTTTTGCCGGAAAAAAATGCCCATCCGCTTATCCCGACTCCAGTCATTATATTCAATAGTGTTTTATCCTTCACATAATAACCCCTTATGATTAAGGTGTTCTTTTTAGAAAAATATTATGAGAAAAAATATAATTCTTACTAAAAGATGCCTGCGGAACAGGGCAGGAAATACAGTCGAAATTTAAGAAAATGTATATATTTAGCTGCATAAAAAAGACTGTTCCTGCAGTCGGTCATGACTAGCAGAAACAGCCTGAAAATTTCTTATCCGCTTAGTATTCTTCCTCATCGTCTTCTTTTTCACTTTCTCCTGATGCTGTCTGTATATTTTCTGATGTCTTTCCATCAAAAAAGTTGTGCAGCTGCTGGCTGTTTTCTTCCATATCTAGCTCCAGTACAGAGCCGGCATGGCTGTACCTTTGATCAGTGTATGTATCTTCTACTGGAATACGAAGAGTATTAATATCCTCAACTGGATTTAAAAGCACATCTTTTCCGAGTGAAAGCATTTTGCTGGTAGATACGTCAGTCTCAAGGTTTGGACGAATTGCTCCGATGATTTGTGGGACTTTTGTTACACTGGCAAAAGATAGTAACTCATCTTTTAATACACCAAGGATCTCCTGCTGGCGTGCTACGCGCCCGAAATCATTATCACCATCACCTCGGTAACGCACATATTCTAAGGTTTTGTCCCCATCTAAGAATTGGGTGCCTGGTTGAAAGTCAATGCTTACCTCCCCAGAGTTATCTTGATAATACATACGTTTTTCAATATCAACTTCTAACCCTTCAGGAGCAACAGTATCTACAACATCCACGAAACCATCAAAATTTACTGTTGCATGATAATCAATAGTAATGTCGAAATTTTCTTCTATCGTTTCTCTTAGTAAATCAACTCCGCCATAAGCAAAAGATGCATTAATTTTATTATTTTGGTGCCCAGGTATTTCCACATAAGAATCTCTCATGATAGATGCCAGTTTGACATCCCCTTCTTTTGGATTTACATTGGCTAACATAATGGTATCGGTCCGAGCCGAGCCAGATTCTTCATTGTCTACACCTACTAAGAGAAAATTAAGACTTTCTGAAGTAGCTTCCTGCTCCACATCCTGACTATCGTTCTCTGAAGCAAAAGTGCCAGATTCGGAGGCAGAATCTTCTGAAGAAATATCATTGTTAAACTCATTTTTTTCGTTTTCATCAGCAAAAGGCTGTCCGCCTTTTGAAAATGTTGATACCGCCGCTGCACCTGCTATAATAATTAACAGCGTTAATACGAATATTTTTTTCTTTATAGACGATGATTGTAATTTCTTTTTCTTTTTCACCGTATTAACCCCCCTCGGACATTCAACCTTGATTATAACAGAAATTTTTACCTTATTTGAATATAAATTTGTAATATAGCATGAAAATCCGAGTTTTTTCTACAGTATTTTACATTCTAGACTTAATATAGGCTAGTGCTTCCTTCCGATTGGTAATTTCACCATTTAAAAAGGCTTTTTCTAATTGAAACAAATAATCTTTAAAAGCAGGACCAGGTGTAAGCCCGGCAGCTTTTAAGTCGTCCCCGCTTACCCAGCGCGGCAGCTTTTTTCGTTTCGTACGATAGGCGTGGACGATACGTGCTTTACTTTGTTCCCCAGAGCATAGCAAAGCCAGAAATACAAGAAATAAGGCGTCTTCGTCTAGATGAAAAGCAAATTCATGTAAAGCTCCTTCAGAAGCAAACACGTCGTCTGTCACATCATTCATTAACACGGCGAAATCCCGTGCTGTTTTTTTCTGTGGTTTCGTAGCAGCGATAGCTTCAAGAAGTTTTGCTGTCTCCGCGTTTTCGGTATATAAACAAGCAGTAATGAAAAACCACTCTTCTTTTATACTTGGTCTTGTTTCTTGTTGTTCCCATTCTTTAAGAAGAAGGGAAAGGACTGCGGATGTTTTTGTACTCCAAATGGAACCGGGCAGAAATTTGTTTAGTACTCCAAGTTCATGCAAACGTGACAAGCTTTCGGCAGGATTGGTTTCTTGAAAAATATGTTTTAATTCTGTGATTACACGTGTATGAGACAAGGCAAAAATCGAAGCTGCTGAATGGCGTAAAAATGCTTCTGTTTCTTCATCCATTCGAAAAGAGAAACGGGCTTCAAACCGGATACCTCGCAAAATGCGGGTGGGGTCTTCAACAAAGCTGAGGTTATGAAGAACACGAAGATTTTTCTTTTTTATATCTTCTAATCCATTAAAATAATCAATTAATTCTCCAAACGAATCTGGCTCTAAGGAAGCTGCCATAGCATTCATCGTAAAATCACGCCGGAACAAATCCTCTTTGATATTTGAACGGACAACGGTTGGAAGAGCTGCTGGTTTTTCATAATACTCGGTTCTTGATGTAGTAAAATCAAGTTTGGAGCCATTTTCTGTTTCAACGGTTGCTGTTCCAAACGTTTCATGAGGCGTGACGGTTCCATTTATATCGTTGGCAAACGCTTCTGCAAAAGAAATACCATCTCCTTCAATGACGATGTCAATATCTTCGCTAGGGCTTCCTAATATTAAATCACGAACAATACCGCCAATAATATAAGCTTTCATATTCTTCGTTTCTGCAAGGGAACCTGCTTTTTTAAGCAAGACAATGGCGTCTTTTGGCAGCAGCGTTTCTATTTGTTCTTTAATATTTGCAGGTGCCTGATTATCTTTTGAAGATCGATTGTGCATATATTCAATTACATCTGTGCGAGAGACGATCCCGATAATTTTTTCATTTTCTATGACAGGCAGACGGCCAATGTTGTATTGAATCATGAGCTGCTGAATTTGTTCAAACGATGTATGTTTGGTGATCGTTACTGGGCTCGTACTCATATATCCTTTGACCGGAGCATGTCCAAGGTTATGCTGGTTGGCCTTATCCACATCGCGCCGAGAAATGATTCCAATTAATTTCCCATTTTCATCTACAACAGGAAAGCCGTTATGTCCGTAATAAAGCATTTGATTTTTAGCTTCATTTATCGTTGTATTTTGTAATACGGTTTTCACAGGAGCAGACATTAGAAAATCCGCACGTACGGCAGAGGAAATGGATGAAGACAGCAGTTCCTTTATCTCTTTTATAACCGAAGAAATGGATCGTTCCTTAACAGACGCTGAAGCAGCTTTTTCGTGCCCGCCTCCGTGAAAATGTTTTATGACTGGCAGTAAATTCATTCGGTCTGATGAAGACCGGCCAATAATAAAGATTTTATTTTTCATGCTAGTAACCGTAATCACTGTATCTGCCCCGGTTGTTTCGAGAACCCTGGATGTAATAACATTTAAGTTTCCGATAAAACGGTCAGCTGTAAGGCTTGCAATTACCATATGGAGCCCTTCTGCCTCCACGTTTTCAGCTGAAGATAAATACGCTTGAAATGTTTCTTGCTCAATAGAGGTTAATGTTTCTTCTGAAAATTGCTGGACAAGATCAAGCTGCATCCCTTTTTCCTTTAAAAATACAGCTGCTTTAAGATCACGTACGGTTGTGTCTGGATAAACGAAAGAACCTGTATCCGTATAAAGACCAAGCGCAAAAAGGGTGGCTTCATATGAACTAATTTCCATTTGTTGTTTGATTATTTCTTCGATTAATATCGTAACAGCTGCTCCTGTTTTTTCTACCACATATGTAACATGCTCCTGTTTATCCTCTTCTAAAAGCGGATGGTGATCATAAACCGTTATTGGGATACCAGAAGGCAATGTAGAGCGTGCTTCTGTACGGGAAAGGTGGGCCACATCAGTTAGGATGACATGGCTGACTTTCTCCCAATCGATATCATTTTCAGCTGAAAAATTAAAGTTGTCCCGATATAACGCTAAATAGTGACGAACTTGTTCGGATTGCTGCTTAGGCAGAACCATGGCTGCCTGCGGATAGAGCTTAGAAGCTGCGACCATGGAAGCAAGTGCATCAAAGTCCACTTGGTCATGCGTTAAAATGATTTCCATCGGTTCATTCCTCCACCTTACAGTATTACCCGTTTTGTATACTCATAATATAGTGATGAAATTCATTTAAAGCAAAGGTCAAAATAGATTCTGTCGTGTTTTTTGAAGCGTCTACGCCTGCTTCATCAAAATATCGCATAATATCTTCTATTTGGTCTTTTTGTTCCTTATATAAACGCAGATGAGTAAAATACGTCTCGTTTCCTAAGTGTTTAGCTTTATTATTAATCTCACGAACGAGATCATCATAATAGGCCATTTTTTCGTAAAATTCTTTTTGAAGATTTTCTCTATGAGTAGACATAATCACCTCTCCTGCATAAATTAATAATGAAAAGTGCAAATGCCTTTTTAAGGTAAAAAAAGTCAGTGTCGAACAATCGTTACAGGGAAATTCATGAAGAAAAAAGGGTTTCTAATCTGTAATCAAGAAATTTCTCCTATTTAGCGGGAGAAATGCTATGTATTTCGTGCATTTAGATTGTTCACTTGCACTTTTCTAATTATAAATCATCTGTTGTTTTGTTGTCTCTTAGAGCTGTTTGAAAAGGGAGCGAAAAACTATGATCGCCAGGCTGTTTATGATGACTGTCGGCTTCGGGCTTGCAGCAGGAGGCGGTATCAGCTTAATTGCATATATGAACTATATTCCGGCTGGACTCACTTTACTGGATTATCTGACGTTTATTTTTCAGCGTACCGAAGGCGCTGTATTCGCTGCAGGACTTTTTATGATTGCCGGAAGTATTTACTGGCCGGAAAAAAATTAGCAAGAAAAGAAAGGGCAGAAAGAATAAAACATTTTCACTCTGACTATACTGTGGATACTAATGGATAGCAAGGAGGGTTTAACCATGGCCCGGATCCGTGATGTCTGGATTAATTGGTTTGAAGGTGAAGAAAACGGGTACAATGTTTGTCCTTTCCATGAATGGCACTCTGAAGATAGAATAGAAGTGCTTGATCAAGGGGAAATCGTAAAAGTAACAGAAAGATTATTTGACTACATTGAAAATCGCATGGAAGATGTACCAGATGAGCTGTTGAATGAAGTATTTCAAAAAAGCACGCTCCGAAAAAACATGACAAGAATCACGCTCGACTATTGTTTCATTATGTATGATGGCAGTCGTGTCTTAGCTGTCGATACGCTTGGGTACAAAACACCAATCAGAAAAAGTCGTCTTACGCCAAAGCATGAAAGAATGACCAAAGAGATAATGGATGAAACAAAGGCAGAGTGCTTTGATTTAACAGAGCCGCCTCCGCCAAAAGAATATCACATTTTATCTCCGCACCCCAAATATATGGCTGGATTGACAAGAAAAGAACGGCAGCTTAAACAATTATTATTTATGGCACTTGATCAGCTCTACACATCAGGAGAATCTGCAGAAATTCGTTATTGGTACACAGAATGGAATCCTGCCAGGTATGAAGAAATACAGCACATCGATAAAGAAACAGCATGGCAGACATTGTATCAGGAAGTGAAAGACGATTGGTCCGATGCGCATTATGAACTTTGCCAAAAAATGATAAAAGGACAGCCGTTTTTTGAAAAAATTTGGAACTTGCATCATGAGGAAGAAGTAAAATAATGATTGGCAGGTTGAAGATGAAGGTAGAGGAGTAGTTGAACGTAAACTATCTTTGAATGCGTAAGGTAGTTTAAAAAGCTGCCGGCCGTCTTTACAGAATGACTGTCTTTCCATATAATAAAAAGGAAAAGAAGGTGAGACAGGAGGGAAAGTTGTGGACGGACTAGCTTATTTTTCGATGCAGGCTTTGACGATTTTGTACGCGGTCGGCACCATCGTATTTAGTGTGATTGTCGGTAAAATCTGGAGGAAGCAAAAAGGTTACTAAAGAACAGCTGACAGAAATAGCTTATTTAAAAAATACATCGAAAAAAAGAACAATGACATAGTTGATGTTTAGATGCAAGAAGATGAGGCTGTCCCACAGGGATGGCTCTTTTTTTGTCTTAAACCATGACATTATTAAACAAATTTGTGTTCCTAATGTATAAAAACGGAGGTGTAATTGCCTCCGTTTTTAATACGAATTTATTTTCTTTTTCGGCCAAGTCCCATTGCTCGTTCTGCTTTTTTCAACGTTTTAAAGGCCGCGCGATTAGCACGTTCTGCTCCTTCATCTAAAATATCATCTAATTCATCGGAGTGAATCAATTCTTCATGACGTTCGCGAATAGGACGGAGCAGTTCAGCCGCAGCTTCAGCGACTTCCTGCTTAAAGTCCCCATATCCTTTGCCGTTATAATCCTTTTCAATCTCTTCCAATGTTTTACCGGTAGAAAGCGACAAGATCGACATTAAATTCGAAACGCCCGGTTTATTTTCCCGGTCAAAGCGAATCTCATTTTCAGAGTCTGTAACAGCACTTTTAATCTTTTTGATAATAGTTTTTTCATCATCGAGCATAGAAATAAACCCTTTTTGGTTTTCATCTGATTTGCTCATTTTTTTCACCGGATTCTGAAGAGACATAATCCGTGCTCCGACTTTCGGTATCTGCACTTCTGGAACAGTGAAAATATCGTTATATTTGTGGTTAAACCTTTCCGCAAGATTTCTCGTTAGTTCCAAGTGCTGCTTTTGATCTTCACCGACGGGAACGATATCTGTGTTATACAATAAAATGTCCGCTGCCATTAAAGGAGGATAGGTAAGTAAAGCAGAAGACACGGCTTCTTTTCCTTCAGACTTATCTTTAAACTGGGTCATGCGTTCGAGCTCACCAATATAAGAAACACACTGCATCATCCAGGCAAGCTGAGAATGAGCCGGGACTTCTGATTGAATGAACAAAGTAGATTTCTTAGGGTCAATGCCGGTCGCTAAATAAAGAGCAGCAAGGCTTCGAATATTCTGCCGCAATTTTATTTTATCCTGTGGGACCGTAATCGCATGCTGGTCTACAATGCAAAAAAAGCATTCATGGTCCTCCTGCATGCCTACAAAATGTTTAAGCGCTCCTAAGTAATTTCCAAGCGTTAAAGTTCCGCTAGGTTGAATGCCTGAAAAAACTCTCTTCATTTCTGCTCCATTCCTTTCTATGTATCCTAAAGCTTTCATAATTTCTCTGCCTTTTTCTCTTATACATCATATCGAAAGTAGAGTTCGGAGTAAACCGCTTAAACCTCCATATGCATGTCTCTAAAAGGGCGCGCATATACTATGGCAAACAAGCAGAGGAGACGAGGGCATGCATAATATTTTTACAGCTTCTTACGGTATGGCCATAATCAAGCTGCTTATCTATTGAAAAAGACTATTATTACTCACAAAGATACCGCTGCTATATTACATCCGCTCGAAACAGGCATTCCTTCTTTCTATAAATTGAGTAAAAAAGTGTATGGCGGATTTGTGTTTTTATTTCCTGAGCCGTGGAGGACTTGTGCTTGCTAAAAATCCATTATCCATCTCTGCTGTTATTACTGCTCTGTCTCGTCTTTATCAAAAAAGAATAGAAAAAACGCTGCAAGCAGATTTAGTCTTATCTGATCATCCTTTATTAACAGTTTTGGCAGGTGAAGTGAAAAACGTACACCCTTATCTGTACCGCTTTACAGTGTAGCGACGGATTATTGGACATCCCCTTTGACAAGTCATCCTTTAGTTAATGGATTGTTTGTCTCAGAAGCAGGAGATACAAAATGGACACAGGATGGCCAAGATGTTTTTCCAGCAGGTATCCAGTCGAAATAGAGGAGAAGCATATAACGAAGAAAGAATGCTGCCCTAAAAAACCTTTGTTATTAGTGTGCGGCGGAGGAGATGGTATCTTTCCGTACCGAAAAGTTGGAGAAGAGCTAAAGAAGTTAAAAATTCCTTCTACTGTTGTAATGCTAAGCGGTACAAGCCGCAGGAAATTTAACACGACTTCTCGTCAGCATGATATGCACGTTCTGCCGTTTACCGACTATTTTAAACAATATTTACATGCTGCAGATCATTTAATTAGTAAGGCAGGCGGAATGGCTATGGAAGAAGCAGTATTATGTGAAGTCTCGATAGTGTTATATTCTCCGTTCCCAGGGATTGAAGAATACAAGGCATGATGTTTAACAAATAGACAAGCAGCATTTTGGGCAAAAACACCTTTTGAAATGAAACAGAAGATAGAAGAACTGCTGCTTCATCCTTTGGAAAAAGAGCGGGCTAAACCACGGCTTCGGCATATTAAGGAAAAAAACAGCGGAAATTTTTATATCAATAGCAAAATACCATGATTCATAAGCGGTGCTTCCATCCCAAATACATGGCAAATACCGGGACAGCCACGAACAACAGCACGGCCAGCGGCCATTGTGCTAGATTATTAAAGCGATAGGACAAAAGTACAATAAGAGCGATGGCCCCCGTTAAAATAAATAAAACGGTCCGGAAAAATACAAACACCCTCTCACCTCCAACATTTACTTTTTGAAGAAAGGAGATACCTTATGAACTATGTTCAAAAAAGACTGATGTTTCTGTCTTTATGTGGTCTTATATTACTTACTGGTTTATTTTATCAAGCTTCTCAAAATCCATCAAAAGAAGCTGTCCAAGTAGCTGCAGGTTATCCTGTTGTTCAAACCGGCCACCGGGCACCATCGGTTGACCTTATTGGGTTAGATGGCCAAACGTACAGTATGGAAACGTTTAGCGGGAAGCCAGTGCTGTTTACTTTTTTTTCAAGCTGGTGCGGCATTTGCCAAGAAGAGCTTCCTAAGTTGTCCCGCTACTATGAGGAAAAAAAAGATACCCTAAACATTGTCGCTATTAACGCCACAACACAGGAATACAATAAAGAAGATGTAAAACAGTTTGTACAGCAAGCAAAGCTTTCTATTCCCGTGTTATTAGATGAGGAAGGGGAAGGGATTGAAGCCTTCAGCGTAACTGGTGTACCCGTTTCTTTTCTTTTGGATGAAAACGGAATTGTCATGGACACGTTTTATGGACCGATCGATCAAAGCAAGCTTGAGGAAGCGTTAGGAATGTAAGTGAAGTAAAGCAGGTATCCCGTATAACGGTATGGGTGGATTTCAACTGCTGTACGCTGTCATTTTCCTGCATAATTCTTTACACAAGAAGAGATACTACTCTCAAAGTGTAAAGGAGGAATAAATGATGACGAATAAACATGGCCGTCCTCGTCAGAACCGGGAAGAAGAAATTAAAAATATCATAGAAGACACAGAGGAAAATTTAAACCGAACCACTGAATTTGCAAAAGAGCATGGAGCGGCTCTTAATGAAGAAGAAATGCAGCAGATTGAAGAAAAGAACGAGCATAGAAAAGAAACAATGGAAAATCTGAAGCAATCCCTTAATAAAGAAAAATAACAAAAACAGGCAGGAGCTGTTCTGTTCAGCAGCCCTTGCCTGTTTTCTCATTTCAGTAAACAAAAATCAAATAACTAGAAATAAAATAAATAACGATTAGTAAAGCAGAAGGCCATGTGTATAGACGGAAAAAACGTTTTCGGCCGCGAAGGATAGAGAATAACACGATTGCAGCTAAAATTGTAACGGCTGAAGCTGTAATTTGATGAGATGTGCTGGATGCAGCAATAATCGGCCCTGAAAAATAAGCAATATCACTTACGGCAAGTAAAATCATGTTGAAAAGGTTGCTCCCAAGGATAGAACCAAGCGCCAGATTGTGATTTTGCAGCTGCAGGGCAATCAATACAGCAATCGCTTCAGGAAGCGATGTAGACGCAGCAATAAGAAAACTGCCGACAAAGCTGGAACCAAGACCAGTGACCGCTGCAATTTGGTCCCCTGTTATGGTGAGCAAGGACCCTGCCATTAAAATAACAACAGCAGCTATGAAAAAACCTATTTTTGCATGGCGAAGGGATAGAGCATAGGACGGGCTTAGTTCTTCATCTTTTTCTTCTTCAGGGATATCTACTTCACTATAACGATTGATAACATACATACCTAGCACATAAGCGGCCAAAATCAATAAAGCATCCAAACCGATTCCAAAAATCGAAAGATCCGTTCGGATAAATAATGCAGCCAAAACCATCAGAGAAAGAAAGATTCCTAGAGATGCTGTGTAAGTATGTGACATAGCAGTTCTAGAAAATAGTTTTTCTTTTCGGTAACACATGTCAAATGTAGCAATGATGAGCAAATTAAACATATTACTGCCAAGGACATTACCTACAGCAATGTCGGGATTGTTCAAAGCAACGGCCGTTAAACTGGTCGTCACTTCTGGTAATGAAGTTGCACCTGCAAGCAGAATCGTTCCGACCATCATCCCGCCCCATTTTGATTTCATGCTAATAACATCAGCATAAGTAGACAACTTGACCGCAGCAGCAACCGTTATTGCCGCTGCAAGAAAAAAATATAAAAATAGCAAAACCATCTCTCCTTTTGTATATGGGCAGGCCGACCCCGTATTAGCACAAAAAAAAGACCTTTTTATGAAAATCCTGCTAAAAAGATATAGCAAGGTTCTCATAAAAAGGTCTTGCGTGCTTTATATATCATAAAGCCAAACGAACCGAGCGTTTTTAACGCTGTCATGACGATTCGTTTATCCTATTGGACGCTACTCCCCTTTTCGTTCATAAGAATTTTATCACGGGAAGGAACATTGGTCAAGCGGGAAATAACGGCCGTGTATTCGTTTGTATGGGGAAAACAGGGTGCCGGCCAATAGATTTACTAAAGTAATATCCTTGGCAGAAGGTCATTACATTTGTAATTATTCCTTTGTCTCCACTCCGTAATAACTTTTTCATCCTCGTTATTGTTTAGCATTTGGTACCAAATTTTATATGAAATTTTGTAATGGAGCAGGAATTCGCAGGTAATTCATCAAAGTGATTAGAGTGGCACATCAATTTTTAAAATATAAAGGGGACAACTGCATATGAAACTATTTGCCGTTTTTTTAACGATGAAAGATCAAGAACTTAGCCAAACACATCGTCCAGCTCATCTGGAGTTTTTGCAAAAACAGCATAAAGAAGGAAATGTTGCTGCATACGGCCGGTTGGAAGACGGGGCAGGCGGTCTCGTCATTTACCGTACAGAAACGTATAAACAAGCAGAGGAATTAGTAAAAAAAGATCCATATGTTGTGGAAGGAGCGCGTGGCTACGATATCCATGAATGGAATATGATTTCCGATAATTGGTCGTAAGGAGGCATTATAATGAAAAAATTGGGTTTTATTGGGCTTGGCAACATGGGAATGCCGATGGCTCACAACCTTATAAAAGCTGGTTATGAAGTAAACGGATTTAACCGTTCAAAAGGGAAAGAAAAGACGTTCGAAGAATTTGGCGGCAAGGCAGGATTAGAAATGACCGAGCTAGTCGAATCAGTAGATGTTGTCATGACGTGTCTGCCAATGCCAGATGATGTAGAACGTATCATTCTTGGCGAAAATGGTGTTCTCGAACACGCTGATGAGGGCACGCTGATTATTGACTTTAGTACCGTTTCTCCATCCCTACATACACGTATTGAACAAGCTGCCGAAAAAAACGGTGTCCGCTATCTTGATGCTCCTATAAGCGGCGGAACAACCGGAGCTGAAGCAGGTACACTGGCGATTATGGTAGGCGGAAAAAATTCCGCTTTTGAAGAAGCGAAAGAATATTTTGATGTGGTAGGCGCTAATGTTACACATTGCGGGCCGATTGGACAGGGAACCAAAGTAAAGCTGCTTAATCAGTACATGGTAGGGTTGCATACAGCTGCAGTTGGCGAAACGTTGTATTTAGCTGAGAAATCCGGCCTTGACCATGATCTTGTGTATAACGTATTAAGCAATGGTTTTGGTCAGAGCAAAATATTTGACCGCCATTACAGCCAGTTCATTTCCCAAAATAAAGATGAACCAGGCTTTGCGCTGCAGCTTCTATTAAAAGATCTTGGACTAGCAAAAGAAATGGCAGGCGAATCCAATGTTTCGCTGACGGCTGGTCCAAATGTACTGCAAATGTTTGAACAGGCAAACGAAAAAGGCCTCGGAGAAAAAGATATGAGTGCTCTTTATCAGTATGTGAAACAACAAGAGCAATAATCGTTTCTGTAAAGTTTTGTATGATTGGAAAGGAACCTCTCTAAAATGTAAAGAGGTTCCTTTTTGATTAAGAGAAGTCCCCCCGCTAGGCGAAAAGAATAGAAAGTAAAAAAGCGGAAAACCTTTTTTAGGCTCCCCGCTCGTTATATATATCATTCTTTCGTATGTACCATCATCTCTTCCGGAGCGGGGGAACCCGTCATCCGGATATAGATGGTTAGGCTTTTTTACTGTACTTCACTCGTTTGCTCATATGCTTCTGAAACTAATGCTTGGTCTATCATTTCATCTAATTGTGCAATTTTCTTTCTTGCTTTGCTATCAGAAATCTTCCGGTAGTGGTGGTTGCCAGATGGTTCTTCATCCATTTCGTCTGCGAGGGCTACAATTTGCTGCAATTGGCTCCGGTAGAGCTGTCCTTCTGGCAAATAGGAATCCGTATGCAGCAAAACAGCAAGAGCGATTTCTTTTGCAATTTTCCGGTCTTCTCCAAGACGAATCAATAACTTGTGCGCTCGTTCAGCACCTTTAATAGCATGAATGTCATTTTCTTTGTACAGTTCAAAATCCCATTCACCGTTACGATACCAGGTGTAATGACCCATATCATGCAAAAAAGCAGCCTTGACAGCAAGATCTGGATTTACTCCTTTTTGCTTTGCAAGCCGGAAAGCATGATAAGAGGCAGATATAGCATGAGCAAGTCCTGCTCTTTTCACATATTTTTGAGTAATTGGATGCTCAAATAGTTGTTCTAGCGTTACGCTTCGCATTATCATCCCTCCTGCACTTTCTCTTTATGAATCTGAATTTATTCCTACTATTATAACGATTCAACCGATGAAAAACAAGAGGGATAATGGTTTAAGTTTATATTTTAATCCGGTATTTTTTCCATTTATCGTCCACTTTTTTAACGATATCTGGGTGCGGTTTTACTTCATCAGGATAAAAAGGTTTCATTCTCGCATCAATAATGATTGGACCTTTATAACGAATGTTGTTTCTTAAAATATCTGCTTCTGCATATAGATCATAGGAGGGATCAAAACGGGTAAAGGCCGTCCATAAGAAAGTGCTTTGTGATTGAGCAATATCGGCATCATCGGTCAGAAATACCATTTGCCAATCAGACAATTGTTCTTTTGCGGTTTCGAGCAGATGGGAAGCGAAATGTTCATCTTCTTCATACGTGGTGCCGGAAAGAACAAGGCAGCCGCCGCAAAAAGCATTGACTTTCGTTATCCCTGGAATGCCGCCTCCTGTGTATTCACGGCTTAATTCTCTCTTTGGTTCTCCTAAACCCGTCATAATAGCTTTTGATCCAACATTAAATTTGCGGCCGGTATAATCGAGTGTGTCCATTGACGTATCATTTAAGATAAGTAGATCGCGTTCCGGCTGAAACCGTTCGAGTACCGCTTCCATTAATTCTTTAAAATGAGCAAGCTCCACGGTTTTATCGGTAACCATTAAAAATTTCGTTAACGTCAGCTGGCCTTCACCCATAATCCGCAGAGCATGAGCGAGTCCTTCTTTGTAATAAGATTCACGAACGACTGCTCCTGCCAGAGAATGAAAGCCTGTCTCTCCGTAAGTCCACAGGTCTTTTACTCCATTCATCACGACAGGGAAAATCGGACTCATCAAGCGCTGCAAATACTCACCAATAAAATAATCTTCCTGACGAGGTTTTCCTACAATGGTTGCCGGATAAATTGCATCTTTTCTCCTCCACATTTTTCGCACTTGAAAAACAGGAAAATCATGGGCAAGCGAATAATATCCATAATGATCGCCAAATGGCCCTTCCGGTTCGCGAATGTGCGGCGGTACTTCTCCTCCAAATGCAAATTCAGCTTCAGCTAGCAAGCGGTGAGGGTGGTCTGGCACCTCTGTCATTGGAAGCTTGTCATCAAGCAGCAATGATCCAAATAAGAGCTCTGGAACAGCTTCTGGAAGAGGAGCTATCGCAGATACAATTAATGCCGGCGGTCCTCCTACAAATAGAGTTACAGGAAGTGGTTCATTTTTTTGTTCGGCAACATGGTGGTGGAATCCGCCGCCTTTATGAATCTGCCAGTGCATTCCTGTCTTTTTAGGCTCTTTAATCTCAATACGATACATGCCAAGGTTATGTTCGTTTTCATCTGGGTGCTCCGTATAAACGAGCGGCAGTGTGACAAATGGATTGCTGTCATGATGCCACGTAGTAAGAGCTGGAAGGTCTTGCATACTGAAAGATTCTGTTTCTATTTGACGAACAGGAGATTTGCTTTTCGGGAGATTTTTCATTCCCATCCGCATAAGCTGTTTAAAAAGACTTTTTTCTTGCCACATCGCTTTAGGAGTTGGAGGAACAAGTGTATCCATGGCGCTTACTGCTTGTTTAACAAACGCTTCTGGTTTTGGTCCAAACGCCATATCTACTCGGCGCGGAGTTCCAAATAAATTTGTGACAACTGGAGTTTTTGAACCTTTTACATTTGTAAACAAAAGGGCAGGACCTTGTTCGTCAATCACCCTTCTATGTATTTCCGGGATTTCTAGATAGGGATCGGTTTCCGTTTTTATTTCAACAATTTCTTTTTCTTTTTTTAACTGTTTTATGAATGAACGTAAGTTATGATGCACCAGCATTCCCTCCGATTCAACTCAAGATGACATAAGTAAAGTATAAAGAATTTGAAATTCAAAGTATATGAATAAGGTGTGAAGAAAGCAGGAATAAAGCAGGAAGTAAAAAAACTTTCCATTTTTTACTCTGGAACTATTGGTGAAAATTGTTATTCTATGTATAATTTGAGATAGAAAGATTACAAATTCAATACATAGATTTAAAAAAGTATGAAAAAATATGTATTTTTCGTGTAAAAATTTATAAATGGAAATTATTTGAAAGAGAGCTGGGGGAAATGAAAAAATTTTTCATGGCATGCGGTGCTGCATGTGTAGTAGCTGGCGGTTTTTTTCTAACGAATGATACACAGGGAGAAGGACATAAAACAATTACATATCATTCCCACAAAAAGACAATGGAAATGAATAAAGAAATAGAAGAAAATATGTCACGATTTTATTATGATAGCGGATACGATTTCACCTATCCTGAAGATGGGGTGCGAGGTATATATGTAACGGGTCATTCTGCAGGGGGAGAGCGTTTTCAAAGATTAGTTGATCTCATAGATTCCACCGATCTTAATGCAATGGTTATCGATATAAAAGATGATTACGGTAATCTAACATTTGATCCACAAGATGAAGTAGACCTGCCCAACATAGGAAAAAATATGATCAGCGATCCGGTTCAATTAATGAATGATTTAGAAGAAAATGAGATTTATCCCATTGCCCGTATTGTCGTTTTTAAAGACACTGTTTTGGCAGAAGACAAACCAGAATGGTCGTTTAAAGAAAACGGAAACATATGGAAAAATGGAAATGGAGAAGCATTTGTCAATCCTTACGTGAAGGATGTATGGGAGTACAATGTAAAAATCGCAAAGGAAGCGGCAAAACTCGGTTTTAAAGAAATCCAATTTGACTATGTCCGCTTTCCAGAAGGGTTTGAAAAGCGTGATGAAGTCCTTGATTATTCTAGAGGCGACTTTGGGAAAGAAGGAAATAATATACAGCAGCGAGTGACAGCGGTAACCAAATTTGTAGAATACGCTCGTGAAGAGCTGCAAAAAGAATTTGATATTGATGTATCCGTTGATATATTCGGTTATTCGGCTACGCTGGATGAAGCGCCTGGAATCGGACAGAATTTCTCCAAAATTTCTGATAATGTAGATATCATTTCATCCATGATTTATCCGAGTCACTGGACACCATATTTTGGTATTGATAAACCTGATCTCCATCCGTATGAATTAACGAAAGAATATGCAAAGGTAGAAAATGAAGTGTTGGACGGTCTCGAAAATCCGCCTGAGTCAAGGCCGTGGATTCAAGATTTTACCGCAAGCTGGCTGGGATCCGGGAATTATAAACCATATGGCGTGAAAGAAGTCGAGGACCAAATCAAAGCTTTAAATGAACAAAATATCGATGAATTCCTTTTGTGGAATGCTAATAACAATTATACGGAGGGCGTTGATTACACCCCGTAAATCAATTAGAAGAGCTGTTTCTGACTTGCAGGAGCAGCTTTTCTTAATGTTTACGAAATTATATTTTTACGAAAAGTGGATAACTAGCGCTTGCACTTTTGTCATGACTTGTGCATGCAAATACGCTGCGCAGGTAAAGCTAATTGTAAATAATCGACCGAGATCAAATTTGAACAAAAAAGAATAAGAGTTACAATCAGGTAGTATTCGTTTTATAATGGAAGAAAGACAATAACGGAGGTTCCAATGACTAGAACAAACTGGTACGAAAAATTGAGTCAATATTTTCCGGTAGAAGAGATGAAATCAAAAGAACACATGGAGCTTTTGCTTGAAGAAAAAGGAGACGTTTACTACAAAGATGAAGGGCCTCACCACGTGGTAATGTATGTGGAAACAGAAGATTTTATCTTTATTGACTATCTGTTTGTCTCAAAAGAATCGCGTGGGCAAGGTCTCGGCCAAAAAATTATTGACCAGCTTAAAACAAAAAAGAAACCAATCATTCTAGAAGTGGAGCCGCTTGATTATGAAGATTCAGACACAGAGAAACGATTGAGATTTTATCAGCGGAGCGGTTTTAAACATGCATCATCGATTGGTTATACCCGAAAATCTCTTGCTACAAATGAAGAAAACACATTAGAAATATTATATTGGTCACCGGAAAATGAATCCGAAGAAAGTATTTATGAAAAAATGAAGCACACGTATAAAAATATTCATACGTATAAAGATAAAGAACTATACGGCCAATCTTATCAAAAAGTAGATGAGGTATTATCGTACAACGAACAGGAAGAAGCTTAAATGTACTTGTTTTTCCCAGTAATGAGACCTTACCTGAAGGAGGGTAAATCATGAAAAACAAAGAAAAGCACAAGCGTAAGAAAAAGCGCGAAGTTTTAAAAGAATTACTCCGGAAGAATTTAAAAGACTGGAATAAACTTCCGAGCCCAAATAATGGTTCAGCCACTTCTTCAAAAACATCTGCCTGACCCTGTGTTTTCATCAATCAGACCTAGTTTCTTAAAATGAAACTGGGTCTGATATTTTCATTTTCTAGAAATTATATTTTTTATGTGAATAACGATCTCCATATTATTTGATCTGCGTCTAGCTGCTGGGGTGCGCCATAAAATGTCACAAACTTTTCACATTTTGAATGAAAAAAAGGTTTTATCATTAAAAAAAGAAGGAATGAGAAAACAAAAGAAAGAATGGAATAGGTGAAAGGGACTTGTATAACATAACTATCCTCTTTACATAGGGATAAATCGGGATTGAAAAGGTATAGGTTAAACAAAAACGATTTTTGAAAACTCTTTTCAAATTAGAATAATTATTGTATAATTACAGGTGTAACAAGCTGAGAGTATTCACATTAATAAATATAGATCGTTTTATCTTTGTGTTTGTATGAATAGGAAGGGAGAGATTGATCCATATGGTTACTTTGCTAACATCTCCGAGCTGCACCTCATGCCGAAAAGCTAAAGCGTGGCTTGAAGAACATGAGATTCCTTTTGAAGAGCGTAATATTTTTGCGGAACCATTAAGTGTCGATGAAGTAAAAGAAATTATTAGACTGACAGAAGATGGCACTGATGAGATCGTATCAAAACGCTCGAAAGTGTTCCAAGAATTAAATGTTGAACTTGAAAACCTTCCGCTGCAGCGTTTGTTTGAGCTGATCAGCGAGCATCCAGGGTTGCTTCGCCGTCCTATTATTTTTGATGAGAAGCGTTTACAAGTTGGGTACAACGAAGCGGAAATCCGCCGTTTTCTGCCTCGGAAAGTTCGCTCATTTAATTTAATGGAAGCCCAAAAATTAGTTAACTAATCCGTAAAAGATACGAGTAAATTAAAATTTACACTTAGATGAAAATTAAAACTTCTACTTTTTTCCATCCAGTAGAAGTTTTTCTGTTTTTTTAACGTTTAATGCTTGTTATTCTTCTATTGGTATCATAAGATAGGATAAAACATTCATTTTTTGTTTAAGGTAAGGGGTAGTAAGTTGTGTTTTTCCTTGACAACTTGTTTTCTTTCCTTGACAATTAGTTTTTAATAGCAGGATTGACCGCGTTTTCTCTTTCAGACGCTCCGCTCCCTCATAAAATCATCGGCGGGATGAGCATTAGTCCTTAACAACCTTATTCTTATCGTATACAATGATAGTAATACCGACGATAAGATTATAGTTGCCCGTCTAAGGGTATGTTCTTAATAAAGAGAGAGAACTTGGAAGCGGTATCCACCTTACCTTCAAAGGAGGGAGAAAATCGTGGAAATCGAGAGAATTAATGAGTCGACGGTCAAATTTTATATCACGTATAAAGATATCGAAGATAGAGGATTTGATCGGGATGAGATTTGGTACAATCGTGAACGCGGAGAAGAATTGTTTTTTGAAATGATTAATGAAGCGCATGATCGTGAGAACTTCGAAATTGAAGGACCTTTGTGGATTCAAGTGCAAGCCATGGATAACGGCATGGAAATTGTAGTTACCCGCGGCCAGATTTCAGATGGCAATGTGAAGCTTGAAATTCCTGTCTCCCAAAATAAAGGAGAAGACATGCCTGTAGATGATAACATTGTAGATATGCTAGATGAACAATTCCGTTCTTCTCAAAAATCAAGGCAGGCAAATGGTAACCAGGACACCGAAGAACTCGAAATTGTCATTTCCTTTTCAGACTTAGAAGATTTACTGTCGCTAAGTAATGCGTTTCTGGCTGAAAATGTCCAAAATGAAATTTATCATTTTGAAGGAAATTATTACCTTTACTTGATGTTTGATAACCACTACACAGAAGATGAACAAGATGACATGGTTAGTCATGTATTAGAATATGGAGAAGAGTCAGATGTATCCATTTTCCGTATCCGTGAGTACGGTAAAACCGTTGCGGCCTCCAAAGGATTGGAAACGCTGCGTGAAAATTTCTCCTAATAAAAAAGCAACTGCCGGCTCCCATCAGGGGCTGGTTTTTTTATACTTTTGTTTAACTTTATTAAAGGGATCAAAATATAAGTAAAACTATGACTTCCGCCATAAGGGCTCGGCTGCAAGCCAAGTTTTCCCAATTTTTAGTCTGTGGCGGCTCAAACTGCACTTCATGTACCTGCTTTTTCAGCATATTTGCTGGAACTATTGAAGCACAACTTTTAAGATTTTAAAAAAGGAAATGGTGTAAGGGTGAAGAAGAAGTATAAAAGAAAGGAGGCTGACATGTTTACAGCTCTAACGAAAAACGGTCAAACAATATCTTTGTTGACCACCTCTCGTGCATGCTTTCCCTCTCATTATCCTCCCCCCTATTATTGTCCGGCCTGTTCTCAAAACGTTATTCTAAAAAAGGGGACCAAACGCAGATGGCATTTTGCTCATCAAAGAAGCTCTTTTTGTTCCCATCAAGCCGAACCCGAAACAGAAGAGCATCTTGCTGGTAAATCAATACTATATCAGTGGCTCGAGGAAAAAGGTCTATCGCCTTCTGTTGAAGCATGTATCTCTTCGATCCGGCGGACAGCTGATGTATTATTTACATGGAAAAATAATACATATGCCCTCGAATTTCAATGTTCCTCTATTTCTTCAGAAGAGACGCTCCAGCGTACAAGGGATTATTACTCTGCAGGAATAACCCCTATTTGGATATTTTCTGCTTGCCGGCTGCGAAAAATGGAAGGCTCTCGTTATGCCATTCATTCTTTTGAATGGACAGGACTGCGTGAAAGGCGAAAGGATTTGCGCAGCGCTTTTATTTATTTGTCACCAGAAAGCTCTTCTTTTTATTACTTGTTTCCAAGAGCATTACCTGTTGATTCTGCTGTCTTTGGGGATCTCTATACGATGCCAATTACTCATACTCCTATAGAGCATCTTATCTATCTGCCAAATACATTAAACGGTCCGCTCACATGGGCGGCAAACTGGATAAAACAAAAGAAAAACTGGCGCTTTCAAACCAATCAATGGAGGGGAAAGCCAGATAAAACATATATGCGGCAGATATTTGCGAAGCATCGTTCTGATCTTCCGTTTTTCCCTCCTGAAGCAGGCTGGCCATCATTAAGCATGGAAGCTTTTCAGACTTCATCCTATATTTGGCAAAGCTGGATTATGCTTTGTTTTCTCCCCAACATTCCTCTTTATCAGTGTTTTTCTTTCCGAACCATTTGTAATGAAATCGATTCGCTAATTTTGAACCATATTTTTATTATTCGTGAGCTCCCTTCTATTTCTTCTCCTATCGAAAAAGCAGTCTTTTCTTATTTAGAACTATTAGAGCGCATTGGAATATTAAAAAATACTGGAGCAGGGTGGAAAAAGGTAAAAAATATGTACTTGCCTATATCTCTAGAGGATGCATTCATGATGGATAAAAAGTGGAGCAACATCATATTTTACAAAGGAATAATGAATTAACCGTTGGTGTTTATTGGATAAGTTCGGTAAAATTGGCAGTAACTATTGGAGGTGTTTCCATGAGTGAACAGGCAACAAAACAATTGCCAAAAAGAGATGAAGTATCAAAAGAATACACGTGGAATTTAGAAGACATTTTTGTTACAGATGAAGCATGGGAAAAAGAATTTAAACAAGTGCAAGAAATGATGCCTGACCTTACTTCTTTTAAAGGGAAACTTGGTGAATCAGCAGACACGCTTTATCAAGCGTTAACAAAGCAAGACGAGATTGCTGAACGGTTCGGCCGGCTGTTTACTTATGCTCATATGCGCTATGATCAAGATACAGGAAATTCATATTATCAAGGTTTGAATGACCGAGCATCAGGATTAGCATCCAAACTAGGTCAATCAATGGCTTTTCTCGTTCCAGAAATCTTATCGATTCCAGAGGATAAATTAAGCCAGTTTTTAAAGGAACATGAAAAATTAAGACGATATGAGCATGCGTTAAATGAAATAAACGAGCAGCGGCCGCACGTTTTAAATGAATCAGAAGAATCCATTTTAGCGCAGGTCGCAGAAGTAACTGCTAATCCAGGAAAAACATTTGGAATGTTAAACAATGCGGATATAACATTTCCAAGCATTAAGGACGAAGACGGAGAAGAAGTGCCAGTAACCCACGGCAGGATTTTGAACTTCTTTGAAAGTGATAATCGGCGTGTGCGGCGTGATGCTTTTGAAGCCGTGTATGGAACCTATAAAAAGTACAGAAATACTTTGGCGAGCACCTTGAACGGCCAGGTGAAAAAGAACTTGTTCAGCGCCAATGTAAGGAAATATGAAACAGCGCGAAAAGCAGCTCTTAGTAAAAATCATATACCAGAAATCGTTTATGACCGGCTAGTCGAAACAGTAAATAAGAACTTGCATCTTTTACACAGATATGTGCGTTTAAGAAAACGTGTATTAAAACTAGACGAAATATACAATTACGATTTGTACACGCCGCTTGTAAAAGACGTTGATATGACCGTGACTTATGATGAAGCGAAACAGCTTGTATTAAAAGGGGTAGAGCCGCTCGGAGAAGATTATGTGAAAATCGTAGAAGAAGGATACAAGAATCGCTGGATCGATGTGTACGAAAATAAAGGAAAACGAAGTGGGGCATACTCATCAGGTGCTTATGGAACCATGCCGTATATTTTAATGAATTGGCAGGATAACGTAAACAACATGTTTACACTTGCTCATGAGCTGGGGCATTCGATGCACAGTTACTTCAGCAGAAAACATCAGCCGTTTCATTATTCGGACTATACTATATTTGTGGCAGAAGTAGCTTCGACTGTTAATGAAGCATTGTTAAATGATCATTTATTAAAAACAACCGAAGACAAGAAAAAGAAAATGTATTTATTGAATCATTTTCTCGAAGGATTCCGAGGAACTGTATTCCGTCAAACAATGTTTGCCGAATTTGAACAGCTTATTCATGAAAAAGCTGCCGCAGGAGAAGCATTGACGCCCGATCTCTTAGAAAAAGAATATTATGCGTTAAATGAAAAATACTTTGGAAAAGATATGACAGTAGATGATGACATTGCGTTAGAATGGTCGCGTATTCCGCATTTTTATATGAACTTTTATGTTTATCAATATGCTACCGGCTATAGTGCAGCTGCTGCGTTATCTAGGCAGATACTCGATGAAGGAGAGCCGGCTGTGAAACGCTATTTGGAGTTTTTAAAGTCTGGAAGCTCGGACTATCCAATAGAAGTATTAAAAAAAGCTGGAGTCGATATGACATCTCCTAAGCCGATTCAAGAAGCGATGACACTTTTTGAGCAAACATTAGATGAGATGGAAAAATTACTCGAAGGATAATGAATCAAAAAAGCCCGCCGAATAGTTGATTCGGGAGGGCTTTTTTAGTAGACATTTTGGCGTTTTTGATCTAAATTCAATGCCCAGCGATCGGGCGTAACTATATAGAGGACCTTTTGCTAAAACCCACGAACGTCCTGTACTCTCATAAATTAATGCCTTTAAATCTTCTTCTTTCACTGAAAAACAAGACAGTGAAAAAGATGGATAAAAACAGTAGAACGCTGCCTATGATAACGGGAAGAAATTTCATCAGTCCTAATACAAAAAGAATAAAGCTAATAATAATGCAGACGATACCGATTAAAACTTTTTTCATAAAACAGCCCTCCCTTAAAACTGGTTACTTTACATACCAGCGTATGAGAGGAGGGACAAGTGTATACGTTCTTATTCGCCGATATACCGCCAAAACGTTCCATATTTTACGGGGACGCGTTCAATTTTGCGCTGGAGAACTAATTTTTTTAATTGAGCGTTGGCGTCACGCTCATTCCAATCAAAAACCACAGCAACTTCCTTTGTAGCAACAAATTCATACCGCTTTAAAAATTCTTCTAGCGTCATTTTCCTTGAAGGCATAGGAATTTCTCCAAGCATTTCTTTCAAAATGTCAACATACACTTCATATGGATAGAGGCCGGAAACTTTAAGTCCGCCGTCTTCAACACGGTCATTAAAAAAAACAAAAGTAGGAGCGCGCTCAACTTCCATTTCTTTGGTCGTTTTCATATCACATTGCAAAGCTTTCACAGCACAATGAGAATGAATGTCTTTTTGAAACTCTTCCATATCAAGACCAACTTTACGAGCACATTCTATTAGTATTTTTTCATCCGCAATGTTTCGTTTGTGAAGAAACAGCATTTCACGGAGCCGGCGGAAAAATACGGAAGCAAGCTGCCGACCTTGCATTTCTGCCGCTTTCATTGCTATAGATGGAGCATACGCCGATTTGATAGGGTTTTCTAACCAAATATCCCCGTCACAAGACATTCCTGTTCTGTTTGCTGTTGCTTCATATAAATCAGCTAAGTTTTTTTGTTCTTTCACTTGCCGTGCTTCGGTTTTGTTCCATGAATCAAGGTCAGCTGCAACGAAAAAGCGCATAGAAAAATAATGGCCGTATTCCAGTACGAGTTTTTTTAAAGTTGGTTCAAACGCCCAGCACTCCGGGCAGAGCGGATCTGTAAATATATATAATTCGAGTTTCTTTTTTTGCTTTATATTCGTAAATTCTTCCTCAGGAGAAAGGCCGCAAATTCCCAGCTGTTTATCGCAATGTAGCTGTTTATCTTCCTTCATTTATGGTCCAGACTCCTTTCTGTATTATTCTTCTGGTGTGTTAATCATATGTTGCGCTGTAAAGGTTAAACGCTGAAAAAGATCCTCGCGCAGCTGGCCTTCTAACCCTATTTCATCCATTGCTTGCTCCATGCACAAAAGCCAAGCTTTTGCTCTCGTTGGAGTTATCGGAAAGGGCAGGTGTCTGGCTCTTAGTTTAGGATGGCCGTGTTCTTCTGTGTAAAGGGGAGGACCGCCTAAAAACTGGGTGAGAAATTGTTTTTGTTTTCGAGCTGTTTCGGTTAAGTCATCCGGGAAAATAGGATATAAGTCCGGATGATTTTTCACATTTGTATAAAAAACATCCACCAGGCGGTCCAGCGTTTCGTGTCCACCGATTTCTTCAAACGGTATTTGATCTTTATTCATTGTCAGTGCTCCTTTCTTTGCACTTTCTTCCTTTTTACCCATGAGGAAACACTTGATATAAAATAACGGGAAAAGGAGAAGAATGCAAGGAAAAAGGATTGTTCATAAAGCAGCATGTAATGAGGATAAGGTAAACAAAACCTCATTATATGGCTTTTGGCGGCGGTCTTCTTTCCTTTTATTGTAGCAATGCTGTTTTAGAACAGCAAATGATTTGGTTTTGTAAATGGCGTTTATATTATATGAAAATTTTTCCATTTAGAAATAATTAAAACGTTTTTCTGATAAAAGAAAAAGAGTACCTCTTATAGTTAAGTACTATTAGGGATACCCTTTTTAAAAAATTATATGAGAGCCTGATATGTATTCATTACTGCAGGGACATAGTTTTGCGTTTCTTTGAAAGGAGGGATGCCGTTAAAGCGTTCCACGCTGCCAGGTCCGGCATTGTAAGCCGCAAGCGCTAGAGAAGTATCTCTATTGAAACGCTCAAGCATATCTTTGAGATAACGAGTGCCGCCTTCAATATTTTGCGAAGGATTATAGGGGTCCTCCACGTTTAAATAACGAGCTGTGCCTGGCATAAGCTGCATAAGCCCCATTGCTCCGGCATGACTCTTTGCGTTTGGATCAAATCCGGATTCTTGCTTAATAACAGCATGAATCAAACGAGGATCTACTCCGTATTTATGCCCTGTGGATTCAATCAAGGAAGCAAATTCATTTTCATCAACAGAAAATTGCTGATCAGTATGCATATCTGCTTGATTTGTCCCACTGCTGGTTTGAAAATATTGAGAAGCTGCTTCCGGGTGTAAAAACAAAGATTCTGGCGGTTTTGAATCGTATGAATCGGCATGGTTTGTTGTTAACTCTTCGTCTAAAAAGTTCTGAAAAGCAGAAACAAAGGAAGAAGAATGGATACTGGATGACATCGAACGATTTGTCATAGGACTCATCAACTGCAGCAAAGGAGAAATGGTCAACCTTGTCACCTCAAAAAGTATTATAATATCGAATTTTA
This sequence comes from Alteribacillus bidgolensis, assembly GCF_002886255.1. Lineage (NCBI taxonomy): Bacteria > Bacillati > Bacillota > Bacilli > Caryophanales > Bacillaceae > Alteribacillus > Alteribacillus bidgolensis. The sequence goes on along the minus strand of NZ_KZ614149.1, from coordinate 1,685,615 downwards.
GATGTTCAGTTTATCGGGAATCTACTTGTATTGTAGTTAAAATATACTAAAAAATGATTGTCCCGGCAATCTAGATGGTGCGCTTTTTTTTCTTTATTTCTTGTTTTTTAGTAAAAAAGCGTTTGATTTTATTTGGGGTTGTTCGATAAGGAATGTTATATGTCGTTAACACTTCCTCCAGCCAGTTGCCTACTTCTTTTAAGGAAGTTCCTTCGATTTCTACTTCAAAATCTTCTGTATCCAAGTAGACACTATGATCTAAAAACAACATACCTGCTTGATAACGAACGTGAGTACGTCTAGTTTTTAACGTGCCAAGCGGTTTTACATCATCTAATGAGATCAACAATGTTGTCTCTAGCTGGGATTTTACTTCCCCTGCAGGCAGACGGCCAAAAGTGAAAGCTTCCTCTGCTTCTTTTTTGGTTAACGGCTGGTTTGTTTCTAATAATCCTTCCTCAGCAGGTTGCTTTAAAGTGAGCTCGAACTGGCTGTTTTTTTCACGAATTCGAAGTGCAGCTCCTTTATTTTTCAGTTCATAATTATTTGTATCAAAATATGTATTAGCCTGCCAGAAAAAGTCTTCGTCTGTCACGTTGAATGCCTTACAAAGTGTCTGAAATTCAGATTCTGTTAGCAGATTCTTTTTCTCTATTTCGTTTTCCTGTGCCATTTGTATCTTCCTTTCCTTTATGTTTATTCAAAATCAAAGACGCGGGTTGTGGTTGTATGATACCATATCGTTTGGAATTAGTTTAGGCTGCACCGATGTTCATAACAAGATATGGTAAAATGAAATGTGGAGCAAGCAGAAAATGAGGTGTAATAATGGAACATGTATTAACGGTAACGGAAACAAAGATAAAAGATAACCATTTATTATTACTTCCGATTGAAGAATGGCCGGAAAAGGAATGGAATACATTAAAGGATGGAATGCGCATGCTGGCTGATTCTGACGCTTTGACGTTTGTATACGTCCTGGATTCAGAAGAAGCATTTGTCCAGCTGCGCCTGCCTAAACAAATATGGCCCGAGCTGAAAAAAGCTTACGAAAAAGGATGGGACGTAAGTGCAGACGGCCCGTCACTAATAAAGCTCGAACAATTTCACTCAGAAATGGAATATTTGCTCGATAACATCCCTGGAAATGGAAACTATGGCTCTGCTATGGTAGAAGCTGTCGAAGAAGCATTCGAGGTAAAAGCGTAAGACTTTATGTCCCTTATTGTTCAAATAAAGGAATGAAATCTATAAGACAGCATTGCTATATACACTAATCACAGGTGGTGGCTTGTAATGAGTAATTGGGATACGTTTTTGTCACCTTATAAACAAGCGGTAGAAGAGCTTAAAGTAAAACTAAAGGGATTACGGGAGCAATATCAACGGTCTTCAAAGCATACGCCGATTGAATTTGTGACCGGAAGAGTAAAACCTGTCACCAGTATATTAGAAAAAGCACAACGAAAAAGTATTCCTTTGGATCGGCTTTCAAGAGATATGCAGGATATTGCAGGGGTAAGACTTGTTTGCCAGTTTGTGAATGATATAGATACGATTGTTGATCTCATACGTTCACGAACCGATTTTAATGTCATGGAGGAAAGAGATTATATAAAAAAGAAAAAAGAAAGCGGCTATCGTTCGTATCATATGGTGATTGAATATCCAGTACATACCATCGATGGAAAAAAAGAAGTGCTTGTCGAAGTGCAAGTACGTACGATGGCGATGAATTTTTGGGCAACCATAGAACACTCTTTAAATTATAAATACAGCGGTGAAATCCCTTCCGATATTAAAGAACGACTGCAAAGCGCAGCAGAAGCAGCTTTCAAACTTGATGAGGAGATGTCCAAGATAAAAGGGGAAGTGCGAGAAGCGCAGCAAATTCTTATTAAAAATCGCGAAGAAAATCACTCAAAATAATGACAGAAAGGAAAGGAGGCGTTTCTCTTGCATTTCGCTGTTACCTCAAGGGGAGACGATACATCGAACGCATTACAAAAAAAAATCATCGATTATTTACAAGAATTTGGTTTGAGACACAATGACGAGAAACCCGATATTGTCATAACTGTAGGCGGAGATGGCACCCTCTTACAAGCATTTCATCATTATCATGAATTCCTAGAAGAAACTTGTTTTGTCGGTATTCATACCGGCCATTTAGGTTTTTATGCGGACTGGAAACCAGAAGAGGTGGAAAAACTAGTGATTCACATTGCAAAAACGCCTTTTCAAGTAGTCGAATATCCTCTCCTAGAAGTTGTTGTCCGTCATCATAACGGCCCGCATGCCGATCGTTACTTGGCACTGAATGAATGCACAGTAAAAACGATGGAAGGGTCTTTAGTGTGCAATATTGACATTAAAGGGGAAAAATTTGAAACGTTTCGCGGGGATGGTCTGTGTATTTCCACCCCTTCTGGCAGTACAGCGTATAATAAAGCGTTAGGAGGAGCTATTCTCCATCCTTCGCTCGCTTCCATGCAGCTTTCTGAAATGGCTTCTATTAACAACCGCGTCTACCGTACAGTTGGTTCACCGCTTATCATGCCTCAACACCATACATGTCTTCTTAAACCGCTGAATGACGTGGAAATGCAAATAACGATTGACCATAAATCGATGGTTGATCAATCCGTAAAATCGATACAGTGCAGGGTAGCGGAAGAAAAAATCAGATTTGCGAGATTTAGACCTTTTACTTTCTGGAAAAGAGTCAAAGAATCTTTTGTCGGTGAGTAATAAGATGCAAGAGAGGCATATGCTTGAATGGAATGTTCCACTGGTAAAAAACACCATATCTGTCAAAGAATTTTTAAGGGATCAAAAAGGCATGTCACTGACCACATTAAAAGCAGCAAAAATGCATGGCAGCATTTTATGCGACGGCCGCCATGTTACAGTGCGTCATATGCTGCAAGGAGGAGAAACTCTGAAAGTATTCCTTCCAGCTGCGCCTTTTCCTTCAGCTATAACGCTATGTTCTGAGCCGTTAGACATTCTTTTTGAAGATGCTCATCTTTTAATTGTAAATAAACCGCCGGGAATTTCTACATTACCGGGAAGAGAGCAAGAAAAAGTCACCCTTGCCGGAGCCGTTTTGAATTATTACCGGCAGCAGAACATTTCTTCCTCCTTTCATGCTGTATCAAGATTAGACAGACAAACGAGCGGCGTCGTCGCTGTAGCAAAGCATGCGTATGCTCATCAACGCTTAGCGTCCTTTTTTCAAGCGGGAAAAGGGGATAAACAGTACATCGGAGTGGTGAAGGGCAGATGGAAGCAGCCGGAAGGGATAATAGATGCACCTATTGCAAGAAGTCCCAATAGCATAATTGAACACCAGGTACATCCAGCAGGAAAACGAGCCAAAACGGGGTATCAAGTAATTAAAAACATACATGGCAGCGATGTCACATCATTTACTTTATACACCGGCAGAACCCATCAAATCCGAGTCCACGCAGCATATGCAGGGCACCCTTTAATAGGAGATAGCTTGTACGGAGAAACCAGCTTCCATATAAATAGACATGCTTTACATGCAGAAATGCTTCATTTTTGTCACCCTGTTTTTGAAAGCTGGCATACTGTCTATGCCAAGCTTCCAGACGATATAGAGCAGTTGATTATGGAAAAACAATAACGAGGAAGGGCTCTTTAATAATATGAAGCGCCTTCCTCGTTATTTGTTTTCTCTTATATTTTCAATGGTTTCTTCAAGTATTTTTTCTTCCTCTTCATCATACACATTGATGAAAAAGGTATCTTCTATCGTTGTTTTCTCTAATTCTTCTTCAACTGAAAAGCTTTCGCTGATGAAATAGCCTCCTCCTGCTTCTATGGAGAACCGTTCAGGTATCCCTTGCTCATTTGTATTGAAAAGAATTTTTTCAGATCCCAATTGATCGGCAAGCTGCTCATCTTTAATGGTAAAATCTGCATATAGTTCATTGGATGATCGATCCCCTTCATTTTTAAGCATGGCGTAAACAGTCAGCGTACTGCGATCGTTATCCGTCAAAATATAACTTTCTTCTTTATCAAGATGAATGGAGGGTTCTCCTTGGCATCCCATCAAAAATAAGGTACAGCCTATAATGATGTATAGAATAGGTGCAGTGCGCCTCATATTATTCCCCCGCTTTTTGATTAGGTATATCTTCAAATGTTCGAAATTTTTCTGGCACAAACGGCATAGTAGAAGGTGTATGACTAAATGTCATTTCTGGATAATGCAATGCAGTTAACTTCCCGCCAAATACGCATCCAGTATCAATATTAATTGTTTTACCCACTATTCGAGGTTCTTTAACCGGCGTATGCCCGTAAACAATCAGCCGTTCCCCTTTGTAAGCAGCAGACCAGTCTCGTCTCACAGGAGTACCGTCTGAATTTTTTTCCCCAGTGATATCTCCATATAATACAAACGTTTTCACAGATTTATTTTCTTTTCCAATCATATCTTCACGAATACCGGCATGAGCAGCTACGACTTGATCATCATCAAGCCGTTGGTAAAGCGGAGCATTTTCATATAAATCCATAAAAGCTTTTCGAATAAATTTGTACTCTCTCTTGGGAAGTGCTTCAAGCTCAGCTGTTGTTGTTTCCAAACCATGTTTAATCATGACGTTTCTTCCGAGAAAATAACGGTACAGCTTATCGCAATGGTTACCAGGAACGTAGTAAGCTGATCCCTGATATACCATGTCAGTAATTAATTGAATCACAGCGACGGAATTTGGACCTCTGTCGGTTAAATCCCCTATAAAAACAGGCAGACGACCGGCAGGGTGTGTATAAATAGAATCTTTGTTTTGATAACCGGTCTTTTTTAACAAAGTAATTAATTCATCAAAACAGCCGTGTATATCTCCTATAAAATCGTAGGCGGTCATACCTGTACTCCTTCCAATATTTGACTTATTGTATTATAGCATGAATAATTACAAAAGTTATAAAAACATCCTAATATAAATTGAGTAGTCCTGTCTTCCTACTTTCTCTCTACATGGAAGATTTAAACATGATGTTTCGTTTCCAGGTTGGGATACAGCAGAAAAGAATGATATAATGTGATTGTTACCAGGTGATAAGAGCAACTGTTGAAGTTAACAAAATCTATAATAAAGGAGCGATCGTTATGAACCTGTCATTAGAAGGACGTACTTACGTCGTTATGGGTGTTGCCAATAAAAGGAGTATTGCATGGGGAATTGCACAAAGCCTCGCAAAAGCAGGAGCAAGATTAGTGTTTACATATGCAGGCGAGCGTCTGGAAAAAAACGTTAGACAACTTGCAGATACACTGGATAGAGATGATTCAGTTATCTTGCCGTGTGACATCTCTGATGATGATGAAATTAAAAAAGCATTTCAGCAAATTAAAGATGAGGTTGGCGTTATCCATGGACTCGCTCACTGTATTGCATTCGCCAATAAGGATGAGTTGGATGGCGACTATTTGAATACTACCCGCGAAGGATTCTTACTTGCTCATAACATTAGTGCGTATTCTCTTACAGGAGTGGCAAAAGCTGTTCGGGAGCTTGATCTTATGAGTGAAGGCGGTTCAATTGTAACAATGACATATCTTGGCGGAGAAAAAGTAGTGAAAAACTACAATGTTATGGGAGTCGCAAAAGCTTCACTCGATGCAAGTGTCCGCTATCTTGCCAATGACCTTGGGAAAGAGAATATAAGGGTGAATGCCATTTCAGCAGGCCCGATACGAACACTTGCAGCAAAAGGGATTGGCGGATTTAATGATGTGCTAAAAGAAATGGAAGAAAAAGCTCCGCTCCGCCGGCCTACATCTCAAGAGGAGGTAGGAGATACTGCTCTCTTTTTAATGAGTGATTTATCTCGAGGGATTACAGGTGAACTTATCCATGTCGATGGCGGATACAACAAAATTGGAATGTTTAATTAAGCTCTAAAACAAAGCCGTGCGATTCATTTAAGGATGCATGGCTTTTCTTATAAGATAAGAAAGTATAAAATGTTGCGCTTTGATGTCTAGCTTCAGCGCCCAGCCTCTCGGTGCTCGAGATGGTTGAAGGAACTTTTGCTAGAACCGCGAAATAAAGGATCTTCTGTTAAGATCACGAACGTCGGCGTAGAGGAAGTACTAATGTCGCCAATGCCATAGGATGTGGCGTTTTTGGCGACGAATTCGCAACGCAGAAGTCAACACGTCTTTTGTAAGTCAACGTAAAAGGTAGCGCTTTGAACAAAAACTTTCTTTCTGGATCGTATTTCGGCTTCTCTATTGAAGATGGTGCATTTCCTCTTCATGGAGATCATATTGTTCTGGATCGGAACGCATTTCTGTTCTCGCTAAGATCAAAAACTTTCTTTCTGGATCGTATTTTGGCCCCTCTCTTGAGGATGGTGCATTTCCTCTTCATGGAGATCATATTTTCTGGATCGGAACGCATTTCTGTTCTCGCTAAGATCAAAAACTTTCTTTCTGGATCGTATTTTGGCTCCTCTCTTGAAGGTGGTGCATTTCCTCTTCATGGAGATCATATATCCTGTATCGGAACGCATTTCTGCTCTCGCTAAGATCAAAAACCTTCTTTCTGGATCGTAAGTCTACTCCTCTTTTGAAGATGTTGCATTTCTTCTCCAATGGGGATCATATTTTCTAGATTGTACCGCAATTCTACTCTCGCTTTTATCAAATGTCTTTCATCACCTCCTGTGCAAGCCCTTTCAATGTTGTCACAGACGTGGCGTTTTTGGCGACGAGTTCACAACGCAAGTCAGCCCATCCAAAGCAAGCCAGTTCGACGTTGTCACAGGACGTGAGGAACTTAGCCGACGTCATTTAAAACAAGGGCGCTTGCGCTTTTCTTATTGACGATAGGACGAAAGGTTCGGTATGATTATAGACTGAAGCTAATAAGAAGATGGGGTTGGGGTATGAATGTCAAAAAAGTTTTAAATAACAACGTCATCATTGCTGAACATCCAGACTATGAAGAAGTCGTCCTTACCGGCAAGGGATTGGGATTTGGTAAAAAACCCGGTGATACCGTAGACGACAGCGGGGCAGAGAAATTTTTTGTATTAAAAGACCAAAGTGAGCAAGAACAATATAAGCAGCTGCTAATAGAAATAGATGAAGCGTTTATCGGCTGCATGAATGAGTGCATGGCTATGGTAGAGAACCGGTTTAACGTAACGCTTCATGAACACATTCACGTTGCATTGACTGATCATTTATATTATGCTGTTCACCGCCAGAAACAAGATCTTGAGGTGAGAAATCCGTTTCTAGCTGAAACGGAGATTGCCTATCCGGAGGAATTTCAAGCGGCACGTGAGCTGCTTTTACACGTAGAAGAATGTACGGGTACTCCGATGCCAGAAGGAGAGGTCGGCTTTGTCGCTCTCCATATTCATAGTGCCTTGACGAGGCGCTCTTTAAAAGAAGTAAATAAACATTCAAAGCTAGTGGCAGATTTGGTAAAGCTTATTGAAGAGACGTTTGATATTTCGATAAATCCAAAAGAATTAGACCATCAGCGTCTGCTGCGCCATCTGTATCAGGCTTTAGAAAGAATTCAAAATGATGATTATACTGATGAACCGGAATCTTTAAAAAATGTGTTGAAAAAGGAATATCCGTTGTGCTATAATTTGTCATGGAAATTAATTAAAATGATGCAGCAAGCACTTCGAAAGCCGGTTCCAGAAAGTGAAGCGGTATATTTAACACTCCACTTGCAAAGGCTTTCAAGACAAACTTATAAATGAACTTATCCAATTACTATTCCGTGTTACTGGTTATGCAGGCATGAGAGAAATAGATTGGTTCACTGATAGACAGGATTAGTGTATATACATACACTTTATGTCTTTCTTTCAGCGAACCCATTTCTCTCATGCCTTTTTTGTTTGTCGTATTTAAGGGTTTCTTTCAATAGGGCGGCAAGCCAAGTTTTCCTAATTATTTTCTGTATTATTTGGAAATAGTATTAATTAGCGATTGGAGAGTTATGAAACGACGAGTGCTGCATTAAGAATTAAAGGAGGAAATGAAAAATGTTTAAAAATGCGTTTGGTGTGCTTCAGCGCATCGGGAGAGCTCTAATGCTTCCTGTAGCCCTGCTTCCGGCAGCAGGTTTACTGCTAGCGATCGGAACAGCGATGCAAGAAGACAACATGATCAACATTCTGCCGTTTTTAGATTCGGCTCCAGCACAATTGATTTCAAACCTTATGTCTGAGGCTGGCGGTGTAGTGTTTGATAATCTGCCTGTTATCTTTGCGATTGGTGTAGCTTTAGGTCTTGCTAATGGTGACGGGGTTGCAGGTCTGGCAGCGCTCATTGGCTATTTTATTATAAATGTAACGATGGGCGTTGTAGTTGGTGTGGATGCTGACATGGTAGGGGAGAGCCCGGCGTATGCGGAAATGCTGGGAGTGCCCACCTTACAAACCGGGGTTTTTGGAGGTATTATAGCCGGGGCTCTCGGTGCGTTTATGTTTAACCGTTATTATAACATTGAGCTGCCGCAATATTTAGGGTTTTTTGCAGGCAAACGTTTTGTCCCGATTGCAACAGCGTTTGGCGGATTAATTATTGGTGCCATTCTTACTGTCGTTTGGCCTCCTGTTCAAGAATTATTGAACGGAATGTCATATCTAGTAACCGAAGCAAACACGACAATATCTGCCTTTGTATTTGGTGTTATTGAAAGAGCACTTATTCCATTCGGCTTGCATCATGTATTTTATAATCCGTTTTGGTATGAATTTGGCTCTTATGTCAATGCTGCAGGACAGACGATCACTGGCGACCAGCAAATTTTCTTTGCTCAATACCGGGACGGCGTCGAGGAATTTACAGCAGGGACCTTTATGACAGGAAAATTTCCTTTTATGATGTTTGGTCTGCCTGTCGCAGCACTTGCTATTTATCATTGCGCTAAACCAGAAAACAAAAAATATGTGGCTGGTATTATGGGATCAGCCGCCCTAACATCGTTTCTGACTGGTATCACTGAACCGCTTGAATTCAGCTTTTTGTTTGTTGCACCGCTTTTGTTTGCGGTTCATACGATCTTTGCCGGGTTGTCGTTTATGGTAATGCATCTGCTCAATGTTAAAATTGGAATGACTTTCTCTGGCGGTGTCATTGACTACTTCTTGTTTGGTATTATTCCAAACGCTACAGCATGGTGGCTCGTCATCCCTGTAGGTCTTTGTTTCTCAGTTATCTACTATTTCGGCTTCCGCTTTGCTATTACGAAATTTAACTTAATGACACCTGGACGCGAAGATACAGCTGAAGAACAGAAGCAAACAACGTCTGAGGGCGGAAGCAGCGACTTGCCGTATAACGTTTTAGAAGCTTTCGGAGGAAAAGATAATTTGAAAAATCTGGATGCTTGTATTACAAGACTTCGTATTACCGTTAATGATAAAAGCGAAGTAAACAAAGACCGCTTAAAACAGCTTGGTGCTTCCGGAGTGATGGAAATCGGTAATAATGTACAGGCTATTTTTGGACCGAAATCGGATAGCTTAAAATCTCAAATGCAAGAAATTATCGAAGGAGGAGTACCTTCTGAGCCATTAAATAAAGAACCAGAATTTGACCCGAAAAAAGAAGCAGAGCCTGCTGTTAAACCAGAAACGAGCGGCCCTGTATCTATTGGGAGTCCGGCAAACGGTGAGATTCTTTCCATTGAAGAAGTACCAGACGACGTTTTCGCTGGCAAAATGATGGGGGATGGTTTTGCCATCAAACCTTCAGACGGTGAATTTGTTTCGCCGGTAAACGGGGTCATTAATAATGTATTTCCAACCAAACACGCAGTAGGAATTAAAACTGGCGATGGCCTGGAAATTCTGCTTCATATTGGTATTGATACCGTTAATATGCAAGGAGAAGGCTTTGAAGTATTTGTAGAAGAAGGAGCCAGCGTACAAAAAGGACAACTTTTAGTGAAAGCAGATCTTTCGCTGGTTGAAGAAAAAGCTAAATCTACGATAACTCCGGTAGTGTTTACTAATTTAACCGAAGAGCAATCCGTGAACGTGAAGAAAAATCAAACAGTCACTAAAGACGATAAAAACGTAGTAGAGATTCAATAATTAGTAAACCCAGATACGAGGTTTTTCCTGTATCTGGGTTTTTGCTGTACGTCATCTTGCGGGATTGGCGAGTAAATCGTGATCGCCGGCGAGTAAAAAGACGATAGTGGCTAGTAATTGGCAAGAAACGACGAGTAAATCAGCACATTCAGATAGTATTGGAAAAATAAAGGAAATTAATCGTCCACCATTTGGACTATGCGATTAGCCAAGTTTTTCTAATAGGATACGTTTGCTTTTCCTAGAAAAACTGGCCGATCAGCCATGGCCAAAAACCGCCGCCTTGCCCTGGTCCGCCGCCTGGGCCACCATACGGCGGGCGAGGAGGTCGGCCACCGCCTGGACGAGGAGGAGTCGGACCGAAATAAGGACTAATCCCTACTAAATCTCCATGATAGACTTGTATATATCTTCGCCGATAAAATGGCGGCTGATAAATAAACATCGCTACCATGCCCGTGCGACGATTATAGTCAAGCACATAAGCAATAACATTTCCGTATCCAGGAATAAATGTTTGTATCCATTGATTAACATATCCTTCTATCACAACTGGAGGAATATATTGAACAGAAGGCTGCTGCTGGCGATTTGGCTCCGGAAAGCTTTCACCATGATAAAAATGCACGATTACCACCATCCTGAGTATTTATAAAAAGGATTATACCCTGTAACAGCATATGGAGGAATAATAAATCTGTGCATATATCTAGAAAGCTAATCGAAGGGGTAGGTATACGACTTAAAAAATCTAACGCACCATTCTAGGTAATACGCATATATCTATGGTGAGAAGGATTTCTCAATCTTCCTTGAAAGGGAGGAAAGGCAAATGTCCCACGGTTATTACAACAGTTTCACTCTCATCGTTGTACTGTTTATTTTGCTCATTATTGTAGGCTCTGCGTACGTTTGCTAATAACAAGCCATTTTTAATGGTGGAAAAAGTTCTGGCCTGGTAGAAAACGGCCAGAACCTTTTTGCATTAAGGCAGACGAGCACCAAAACGAAAATAATATAATAACAAGTAAAACAGCAGCTGGGTAAAAACAAGAAATATAGGAGAGCGGCCGGCCATTTCTCCAAGCATTGGTGTCATTATACCTGCCATTAAACCATTGCAAGCTCCCGTCATCGCGGAATCAAAGTTAAATAAACTACCAAACAAAAGGCCGCAGCTTAAGCCAAGCACACCTGCTGCGATACTTGTTTCAATCAGAAAGCCAGGATGTATATAAGTAAACAAAAAGCCTGTGCAAAGAGCAAATAATGTTACTGGGGTCATAATTGCATTCATAATAAACGAGGAGGGGCGCCATTTTTCTTTGCGCTCAGCCAAATACATATAAAGCGAAATAATTAGTAAAATATTTCCCCCAAAAAGAAACCAAAGCATTTTAACCCTCCTATTATCCTTCATATACTTTTGAGCAACAGCTTATCCATATGTTTATGCATCAACGAATTAAAGGTTGCTTATGAAATCCATAAGAATGATCATTAAACACAAGCATATAATGAAGCAGGAGCTAAACAGTGCTTGCGGGGAGGTAGGAGAATTGATGGAGAAAAAAAAGGAAAAACAGGCCGAGCCGTTGTATTACATTGAACAACCTGCTTTTTCAAATATCGGTGGGAATTCACAGACATTATCGGTTCGCAAAAAAATAGGCAGTAAAACCGAGCAAAAATCAGATAAAAAAGAAAAAAAAATGAAACAAAAAGCAAAACAAAAAAAGGGACAACAAGATCCTATGGAAACAAACGAAGAACATCAAGAAGAAGTAAAAAATGAGATAGAAGAAATCGAGCATGAGCAACGTGAAGAATCCAATCAAAAAACAAATAAAAGTGTGCAAGAGATGCTTGATTATATAGCAAAACTCCCTCATTTTATTCAGCCTGTTGTTGCATGTGAAACGAAAGAAAAACATATACAAGGAAAACTTTTATATGCGGAAGATGGGGAAGTGGTGATGCAGGATAGAAGGAACTTTTCTAGAATTACTATTCAAGACAAAGACATTACAGATATGTACATTGTGAGTTTATAAAATGAAAAGACAATCCAGGCTTCACGATAAACCAGGCATTAAATGAAAAAGAAAAGGCAGAGGGAACAGGGGGGCCATTCCCTCACCTTTTATATATTTGTGATTATTTGCATTTGTGTTTATCGATGTCGCCTACTAAGTTTGGATCAAGGCATTGAATAGCGCAGAAGCAATCAAGATCTACTTCAATACAGAATCTTGTGCGTTCAAGCTCATCAATATCACACAGTGATTCAGGGTCGACACAGCAGTCTGTAAATTCTAAGTCGTTATCCGGACGCAGCAAAGATAGTGTGGCACAGCAGTTCTTTTCATCTACCTTTTCTACACGGAAGAAAACAGTTTGGAAGCAGTCATCTCTTCCAAGGGCACCTGTAGCGAAGAAGTAATTACCTTTTTTGTTTTGAAGAACAAACGGAACAGTATCCAAACCGTTGTTGTTGCCTGTAGGACTTAATAAATTGTTAAAACAGCTGTTTCTGCAATCAGATCTATCATCTACTGCATCCTGAGCTTCTTTGATGGCTACAACGGCATCGCAAACGCAGCTTCCAGCATCGCTGTCGTGTTTTCTACAACCCATGTCTTTCACTCCTTTAGCTTCTTTTCTTTACTATCATATATACGAATGACTAAAAAGGTGTTAAATAATCCGCTAAAGATGAAGAATTGGGCGAATGTCTTAAAGGAGATTAAAACGAAGAGGAATGGGTATACATAGAATAAAGGAAACATCGTTTGGCTGGTTATCCTTTAGGTAAATGAGCATTTAAGCCTTTATATAAAAGAGGTGTAAAGAATGGGTTATGTAGCGCCGACTAAAAACGAGCAAGCAGTCAATTATGGAAGTCGTTTGGTGGAGAATGAACCATCTATTCGAAAAATTCAGCCAATTCAACCAGCCACGTGGCAGAGAGTGAGTTCTCAGGATACTAACAGTGCCTATCAGTTTGAAGAAGAAATGAAGCGTATGAACAAACGAAGAGAGATCGAACAAAAATTATATGGGAAAGGCCGGCGGTTTGACGCCAATGCATAACCAAACCAGAATCAATATTAAGGCGAACACATTACCTGTCAAAAATCTTCAACAACCCTTGATAGAACGAATAGAACCCGTTACACAATCAAAGGAGCTTTCCTAGGAGGGCTCTTATTTTCATTTGGAAATATTTTCTTTTATAATGTGTTTATACTAAGGTGTCCGCCATTTTAACGTGGCGGTTTCAAAAAAGTGCATATAAAGGAGTTTAATATGGAGCTTGTACGTATAAAAGAAAATATTTTTTACATTGATCACGCAGTGAATATGGGATATATCCAAAATGGCGGCAAAGGACTTCTTATTGATTCCGGGATTGATAAAGGAACCGGAAAAAAAGTCTGGAAGCTTTTAAAGGAAGCCGACCTCCCTGTTACAGACCTGCTCATTACGCATGCCCATGCTGATCACTTTGGAGGGGCTTCCTGGTTAAAAGAAAACGGGAATGTTACAGTACATGCGACTCAGTTTGAGGGAGCGGTTTTAGAGAACCCAAGGCTCGAACCAATTTACTTATTTCAAGGTGCTGAGCCGCTGTCTGAATTAAGAAATAAATTTTTAGAAGGCCCGCCTGTTAAGGTAGATCACTATGTAAAAGAAGGCCCCTCTGTCCTTGCAGGTATAAAAGGGACGCTGTACGCTTTACCTGGCCACAGCTATGATCAAATAGCTTTTTATATAGAAGGCATACTTTTTGCGGCGGACAGCTATTTTGCAAAAGCATATTTAGAAAAGCATACGATACCATTTATGGTTGATATAGAGAAAGCGCAAGCCTCCCTTCAGTTTTTGCTTTCTTTGGAAGCTGAGGGCGCAGTACCAGGGCACGGAATGTATGAAACGAATTATAAGGATACTGTCAAACAAAATATAGACTGGCATACATTTTTATTAAATGAACTTGAACAGGAGTTACACGAGCAAAACGACATGCCGGTAGAATCGCTGACGAGCCATTTTCTACGCAAAAAAAATATACCAGTCCCAAATATCGGGGCCTGGGTTTTATTTCGAACAGCCGTATTAGCTTATTTGAAAGCCTTGAAAGAACAAGGAAAGGCTGAATTTAGGATGAAAGATTATCAGTTTATTATTCAGCCAATACAGACATAAAGTTAGACAGATTAAGATTCGGCTGAGAGTGTTTTTTTCATTTCAAGGTGAGGAATACCAGCATCCATAAATTCTCCAGATGTGACGTGATAGCCAAGCTTTTTATAAAAACCTGAAGCACTAATCTGAGCATTTAATTTCATAGAATGAAACCCTTCTGTTTTAGCTTTTTGTTCGACTGCTTCCATGATCAGACGTCCCGCTCCTGTGTGACGGTGCGATGCAAGCACACATATGCGTTCGACCTTACCATAACCATCTGCAAAACGGAGCCGTCCTGCTCCAACAGGGCGGCTGTCTTCATAAGCGACAAAGTGTAACGCTGTTTCTTCATATTCATCTACTTCTTCTTCTTCTGATACATTTTGTTCTTGCACAAACACTTCAAATCTCACTTTAAATGCGTCGTTTAATTCGAGCTGCTGTTCAGGAGAGATTTCTTTCACTGTCACATTCACAGTTATTCTTCCTTTCCTAAATGAAATGTTTCATAAACGGTCCAATACTTATCGTCTAACTGATACAAAAACTGTATCTGGTCTATTATTTCTTCATGATGGATATCTTTCATTTTCAGTTGATCGACCACATCAAAATGTTCATCGTTCGTTAAATCTTGGCCAATAGTTAAATGAGGAGTAAATTCTTCGTTTTCTTTGCTGTTTTGTTGTTCATTTAAAGCCTCGTATAACGAAAGGAGGATATCATTTGACTTTATTTTAAGAAATATTTTATTTTCCTTCGGATAAAACGTATCTGCTTTATATATTGTTAGCGGAAAAGGAGGTGTTTTCGATGAAATGGTGTGTATTCTTTGCATTTCCTGCTCGAGTTGATCTTCCTTTAGTTCATAAGGAGGTTTCAACGTGATATGCGGCGGTATCCATAAATAATGGGAATCATAGCGTTTTCGATAATTGTTTGCCATGTCCTGTAATTGTTTTGAAGGAAAAAATGCTATACCATATTTCATCTTTCACCCTCCATGTTGAGCATTTTTTATACTTTAGGAATGTTTAACTTTGTTAAAGGACCAAAGTATAAGCAAAACTACGACTTCCGCCATAGCAAGCCGAGTTTTTCTAAGCATTTGCCATAAAAAAGGTTTTTTTCAGCTGAAATACACTTCGTTTTCACCCTCAGGGCACAAGTGCGATTCTACTCAAACTCTCTTTGATCGTTCTCGTAGTGTCTTCTTTGCCGTGGGCAACGCTTCAGCTTCCTCGTGAGCAAAGACCGCTCACTGCGGGATCTTACTTCCACAGGAAGTGGCGGCTTCTCGTTGCACACAGGACGTGTGCGGTTTTAGCAGAAGTTCCTTTATCTTTGCTTTTCCCGCTGGAGTTTACGTGTATTTCAGCTGAAGTTAATTAAAAAATTTAGCCGCCCCGATTTATGGGACAACCTCGATTTTAAATAAAATACTTTATGTTTATTCCCGTTTTATTTAAATATCAAACATAAATCGAAGAGCTTGAGGGATATCTTTTTCCCAGTATTTCCAGAAGTGGCCTCCTTCAAATTCGTTATAAAAATAACGGGCTGTTCCTTTTTTAAAGATTTCATGCAAGCGGCGGTTTGGAGTAAGAAAATCTTCTATGCTGTCATTCGTTGTTTTTACTTCCGTTTCTTCGGTGCCAATCGTATGATAAATATCAAAACAATTCCATTCTTTATTTTCTTCCACTAAATGTAAAACATTCTCATCGACGTAAGGGGAATGCATCATTACTCTTGAAAACGAGTTAGGGTAGGAAAGAGCAGCAACTAAAGAGATAGAAGCTCCTAATGAATCACCCATTAACATTCGTCCGTGAGCGAGCCGCCAGGTAGAGTATGTCTCTTCCAAAAAGGGCAGTAGTTCTTTTACCATAAACTGCAGATAAGTATGGTGTGCTTCATTACCTGGATGATACCATTTTCTTCGGATTTCTACAGAAGGATATGGAACGCCGACGACTATAGTGTCTCTTGCTCCTTCTTCCATAGCCGCTTCCATTTTTCGTCCGATCCGGCCGAGCTGGAAATAATCTCTGCCATCTTGGGCAATGGCCAAATGATATGTATATAAAGGACTATAATTGGGCGGCAGGTATACTGGAAGCTCAAAAGTATGGCGTAAATGGTCACTTTTAAATTGCAGGGATGTCACTTTACCGTTCACGATGTTTATCTTCCTTTCCGCACGGTAATATCGAATACGTAGATCTTCACATATAGTAATAAATATCAAACTAATCATTATTGTATCACATGGAGAAATGAAACAAATATTCCACGCATATGATAGAATGGGAATAAGAGGAGGCTTTTACTATGAAAAAACCTGTACCTTGTGATGTAGTTGAAGATGCTGCTCGTAAAGCATTAAAAGAAAGAGGCGTTGAGATTAAAGATATCGCTGATATCGTTTATGAAATGCAAGTAAAATACGCCCCTAATTTAACAAAAGAAGATTGCTATGAGAGTGCAGATGCTGTTCTTTGCAAAAGAGAAATCCAGCACGCCATCCTTGTGGGAGTCGAATTAGATAAGTTAGCAGAAAAAAATATGTTGTCAGAACCTTTGCAATCTTTAGTGGATACCGATGAAGGTCTTTTTGGCGTAGATGAAACGATTGCGCTTGGGTCTGTATTCGGGTTTGGCAGCATTGCGGTGACGACATTTGGATATTTAGATAAAGAAAAACATGGAGTTATAAAACGGCTGGATGAAAAAAAAGAGGAAGTGCACACGTTTATGGATGATCTCGTAGCTAGTATTGCTTCAAGCGCATCTGCTAGATTAGCGCATAGAATGAGAGACAAAGAAGAGAATAGAAGAAAGGATCAAATTAAAAAACGAGAAGACGAAGAATTAATTGGCTGATAAAAATATTATAGATGATAACGAAAAAAGAGGGCTCTTGGAAATTAAGGTTTAGTTTAAGGAGAGAAAATAAATAACATTATTATCTTCAGGCCAAATCTAAATTAGGTTTGGTCTTCTTTTTTTGCCTGCAAACCTACGATTTTAGGTTTAATCGTCTTAGATAATGATTTAATTCGATTAATTTTTGATTTTCCAACGATTTCATTCGCAATAAAAATATCCTGTAATCCCCTTTTAGCCAACTTCATCTTCTCCCACCTTGGCTATAGTAATTCCAACTGCGCCTATCTCTTCTTGTAACTTAGTTAATTTAGGCATTTTATAAGTTTTTGTGTGTGGTCTTAAATTCACGTTATGTTTATTGGCATACTCTTGCAGAAATCGAAGGTTATCTAACATTATTTTTTTATCAATTAACAGGGCTGGAGTTTCAAGGGCGTACATATTCATTTTATTCTATTCCTCCTATAAATGAATGAAAGGAGAAGCATTGACCTTAATAAACTTGAATGTATATAAAAAAATCTATATAATCCATTTTTAAGGTGTTTTTGTAGAAAATTATATATGAAATGATGAAAAATCAATAAAAATTTATATATTCTATCACCAACAATCCAGGTTAGTTGAAGTAATTCTTATCACTATCAAAAAAGGTAGATCGTAATTTTTGTATAAAAAATTATATAAATTAAGATTTGAGGTAGAGAGACATGGAAGAAAGTAAGCAAATATTGGAGAGGTACATTCCTTTAGCAAAATCTACTGCTAAAATGTTTGGGCATCATTGTGAAATTGTTATTCACGATTTAACAAATCCACAAGCATCTGTCATTTTTACAGTAAATAATCATGTAACGGGCAGAAAAGTTGGCCATCCCTTTGATCATCTCGTGAATACGGTATTACGATCGAAAGACTTTAAAGAAGATTATCTTGCAGGATATACATTTGTTACAGAAGATAAGCGTACCATTCGTTCTTCCACAACGTTAATTCGTGATTCCAATCAGAAAGTGATTGGTGCTTTCTGTATCAATTTTGATGTTGAACCATTCCATCAAATGCAGCAGTTTATGAATACATTCCTTACAACATCAGTTGTAGTGGAAGAGAATGAAGAACAATCAGGTCCTGAGATTGAAAATGTGGAAGAAATAGTTGATGGACTGATCCATCAAATTATTCAAAATAGTGTTCATCTAGCTATGAAACGCCATGAAAAGATTGAATTGATCCGATTTATGGATGAAAAAGGTATTTTTTCAATGAAAAGCTCTATTGACAAGGTCGCAGCTTTATTAGGAATTTCCAAGGTCACCGTTTATAGTTATTTAGATGAAATCAAAAATAAATCAAGTTAAGGAGAAGAAAATGAAAAGCATTTTTGAAGTAGGGAACTTAAAATCAAATGGCCATTATGCACTAGCAACCATTCATAATGACACAGTCTATGTTTCAGGGCAATTTGCAATTGATCGAGAAACTCGCGAAAGAAAATTTGGTGCCATTGAAGACGAAACATTGCAAGCACTTAAAAATGTGGAAATGATTGTAGAAGCAGCTGGAAGCAAAAAAGAGCAAATATTACGTATGACCATATATATTCCAAATGTGAAATTATGGGAAAAAGTAGATGCTGTTTATAAAGCATTTTTTGGAGAGCATAAACCGGCTCGCACGGTCGTGCCGACAAATGAATTACATTTTGGATTTAAAATTGAAATTGATGCAATTGCGTGTATTTAGCTATGTTTTTTTGCATCGTTTATATAAAAATATTTAAGGGGTTGAAAAAGGATGGAACAATATATTTGCAACAGTTGTGGAAAAAAGCATGATATTACGCCCACTATATGGATATGTACGTGTGGTGGTGTATTAAATGTAGTAAAAGATATTCCTAAAATAGATGTAGCATCCTGGAATCACTATCCGAATTCATTATGGCGTTACTTAGAAACCATGCCATTCCAAAAAGAATCAAAAACATGGGAACAGGTAACAATGGGGGAAGGTCAAACACCTTTAATTGTTCCAGACCCTCTTGAGTCAAATACGTATGTAAAAGTTGATTATATGATGCCTACGTTATCATTTAAAGACCGCGGGGCAGCGGTTTTAATAACAAAGGCAAAAGAAATAGGAATCTCAAAAGTCATTGCAGATAGCAGCGGAAATGCTGGAACTGCAATTGCCGCCTACGCTGCGCGTTGTAATATTGCTTGCGATATTTATCTAAGTGATGAAACGTCTCCCAAAAAAATTGCTCAAGTAAAAGCTCATGGTGCCAATATTAAACAAATTCACGGGACGCGAGAAGATATTGCAGCAGCTGCCCAACATGCGGTAAAAGAGGAAGAAGTTTTTTACGCAAGTCATGTATATAATCCTTATTTTTATGAAGGAACGAAAACATATGCCTACGAAATTTACGAGGAATTAAATGGGGCACCGGATACTTTAATTATTCCTGTTGGTAACGGTACGCTTTTACTCGGTGCATACTATGGATTTAAAGAGTTATTTGCAAATGGATTAATTGAAAAAATGCCGAAAATTATTGCCATCCAAGCGGCAAACTGTGCCCCTCTTGTGGATGCTTTCAACAATGGGGAGCTATCAGCTGAACCAGTTAAGAATAAAGGTACTTTAGCAGAAGGGATAGCCATTGCAGCACCAGCGCGTTCCCCGCAAATTTTAGAAGCTGTACGCAATACCAATGGTGAGTTTATTGACATTGAGGAAGATGAAATCCTGAGTGCGCGAGCTAAACTTAGTGAGAAAGGATTTTATGTGGAAGTGACATCAGCGGTAAACTATGCTGGCTACTTAAAATATAAGAAAGAACCAGAGGAAAAAATAATCGTACCTCTTTGTGGCGCAGGAATTAAATCAAAATAACTGCTTTCCTATGTTTTTGAGAATGATAAACATGGCGATGGGAGCTGGAAGCTGGCTAATATACTAATCCATGATCCTGGCCTAAGACAGCAGCTGGATGGGATGAAAGGTGCAGGAGAGATTGCAATAAAAAGGAAGTTAACAATTAAAATAATAGCAACTGGTGGAACGATTACGGGGCTAGGGCTTCAAGTAAAATAACCACTGGCTATCATGTTGATGACTTCTATAAAACCCTAGACGTTGAAAAGCAATAAGTTCTTATTCGATTAACGAGCAGATTAGTAAAATATGGATATTTATTAGTTTAAACAGACAGTAAAAAAGGGAGCTTGTTTTTTAAACCAAACTCCAACTTGTAATTAATTGTTGATTCTACAAAATTGTGTTAGCTTTTTGTTGCAGGAAATCCTCGGTAGAAATTACATTGGCATACATACTTTTAAGTGCGCTGACAAACGCATAATGAACCTGTTCTGCTGGAACGACCTTATCTTGATAAGATAAGTCCCTTGTCGCACATGCATCTTCAATAAGTGTAGTTTCAAAGCCTAGCTCCACTGCAGCTCTGACTGTTGCATCAATACAGATATGTGTCATCATACCTACAATCACTAGCTTGGTTACTCCTTTGTCTTTTAATTTGCTTTCTAATTCAGTCTTGAAGAAGCTGTTAGGTGTATGTTTTATGATAATACTTTCTTGTTCTATTGGTAATACAGCCTGATTTATTTTTACTCCCTCAGTATTTGGAAGAAAGAAGCCTATCCCTTCATCATTCGAAATATGCTGGACATGAAAAATATTATCTTCGTTATTCTGTCTAAACCATTCGAGAATTTCACCTGCATTATCGGCTGCTTTTACAGGATTGCTTAATTCCATCTTTCCGTTTGGAAAATAGTCATTTTGAATATCTACAATGATTAAAGCTGTGCTCATTCTTTTCACCTCATTAAGAAATTTTATTATAATAAAATGGTAAATAATATCTTGATTTTTATCGATAGCTTGATGAAACACTTTTATATAAATAATTTCACGGTGATAGGGTTTTATTATGGAACTTGATAACATTGATTTTCAGATCCTCCGGTTGCTAACAGAAAAAACTCACGTATTCAATGGAAAGACTTAGGAGCACAAATTCATATGACAGGGCAAGCAGTAGGGAATCGTATTAAAAAACTTGAGGAAAGTGGTGTAATTAAAGCCTACTCCCTAATAATCGATGAAATGAAATTAGGGCTGCCTTATACAGCGTTTTTAATTATTCAAATGAAAACAGCAAATCATGATTCGTTTATTCGTTTTATTAAAGAACGAAATGAGTAGTTGAAGGTCATCGAGTATCTGGGGAGGCTGTTTCCATTTAAAAATAAAAGTTAATCCCAAGATCACTTGAATCTTTTTCTTCGTCCCAACCAGCCTCAAACATGTTTCTACAAGTAGGGGGTGGACAGTATTACGGACGGGATCAATGTCCCACGGGCGCGAACGTCCTACCCCGGCTACCTACAGAATAAAACCTATAAAAAATAGGTCAACCAGAAAATATAAATGAAATGGCTGACCTTATAATACGAAAGGGCCATTTAATGGAATAAAGATTTAAAGAAATCCTCTTAATAGAAATGATTTTTAATTGAGTTTGTTAATGAAATAAAAGATAAAAGCGGGTAGTCCCAACATATTTAGAATATTGGCGCTACCCTTTTTTATGTTAGTTGTTATGATTTTTTTGTTCTTAAGGTATATATAACCCAAGGTTAATGCGTCTTGCCACGAGATACTGCTGAATTTGATTACTTCTATAGTGTGAACTATAAGAAAATCTGTCCAGAACCGATGATTATAGATTTCCCGCCGATTTTCACCTCCTTAATTTCACTTCCTTCTTTCATTAGGGTTATATCTATATAACTAGGTCTGCCCATTTCAATTCCTTGTTCATTTCTAATTATATAAGTCTCGTTATCAGAAGGAGGGATCACCCCATGCTTTACTAAATAAGCTCCTAAGGGACCGCTTGCTGCTCCAGTTGCAGGATCTTCTGATATCCCCATTGCAGGTGCGAACATTCTGCTATGAACGGTAGAAGTTGGTTCTTCTGTTTCTGTTGTAAATGCAAATATATGTTTCGTATGTTGATTAACACTAAAATGCTTCTCCCATACATCAGTGCGAAAGTTAATCTTTTTCATCGAGGCTAGAGATCGTATGGGGACATACAAAAAAGGTACGCCTGATGAAACAGTTTGAATCGGCAAGATAGGATCTATGTCATTAATGGATAGAGACAACAGTTTTGCTACAATCTCCGTTTCTCTATATCGATCTCCAAAAACGGGTAATGGTTGTTCCATCTCTACTTTTGATATAAGATCATGATCTTTATGCACTGTTACAGGAACATCACCAACACCTTCTTCAAATACCCACTCACTTTTACCTGTTTTAGTTTCAATCATGCCTTTCTCAGCCATTATATATGCAGCGCCGATTGTCGGGTGGCCAGCCATCGGTAGTTCAACTTGTGGAGTGAATATTCTTAAACTTTTTTCTTTTGTAGGATCACTCGGCGGTTGGATAAATACCGTTTCAGATAAATTTAATTCTCTGGCAATCTGCTGCATGAGATCAGGGGTTAGGTTTGCACCTTCCTCAAACACAGCTAATTGATTTCCTCCAAAAGGTTTTGTAGTGAATACATCGACTAATGAATACTTTAATGTTTTCATATATATCCTCCTCAATTTGTGTTTTTTTATGGGGCTAAAGGACTTACATGAATCGGTGTTTTATTATTGTTATTTTCTAACTCCATTTTACTGCCTGCGGTGATAGTAAAATATCCTGTAAGAGTTAGAATGACTAAAAAGAGAATAAATCCATTTCGTTTCATGTAATTACCTCCTTTCTCTCTCATCATATGTTACCGTTTTACATTAATCAAATGAATGTTTATAATAATAAGTATGAATTAAATTAATGTTTGGGGTTGGTTTTAATGACATTACTTCAATATGAGATTTTTAAGACGGTTATCGATTCGGGAAGCTTTACGAAAGCTGGAGAAAAGCTTGGATTAACCCAATCAGCTATCAGCCATGCGGTCAGGGGGCTAGAATCTGAGCTTGAACTTACACTTTTGAAGAGGGGGCGATCAGGAGTTTCGCTAACTTCGGAAGGGGAGAGAATCATTGAATTTATAAGACAAACACTGAATCTTTCAGAAAAAATGAAACAAGAGGCGGGCCTATTAAATGGTTTGGAAGTTGGTGTAATTAGAATTGGTACATTTCCAAGTGTCGCGGCATACTTATTACCTTCCATTTTAGAAAAATTTCAGTCTGAGTATCCTAAAATACAAGTTGAATTTTACGAGGGTGGATACAATGAACTCAAACAAATGGTATCATCCAATATCATTGATGTTAGTTTTCTGACTAATAATGATGCCGAGAACCTGGATTTTATTCCATTATTTGACGATCATCTTCATGTTATTTTGCCCAGTGCTCATCCCTTTACAAACAAAAAAAAGATAAGTATTCAGGAAATAGCATCTCATCCCATTATCATGCCAAAAGCGGGATGTGATGAATTGATAAAGGAACTTTTTAAAAAAGCTAATCTTAAGCCTAACGTTTATTGTGAAATTGCAGATAATCAAACGATTATCGCTATGGTACAAAAAAACCTAGGTATAAGCATCGTTCCAGAAATAGTGATGCACGGAAATAATAATCTGAACTCGATTGAGTTAAAGGAGGAGTCCTTTCGAACGATAGGATTGGCCCTGCCGAACCTTAATGATGTTTCTCCAGCAGTTGCTGCATTTATAGAATTAACAAGATCTATGATCAACAGAAATAAATAAGCATCTTGTACTGGTCAATTGGAATTTTCTCGTTATTCCATCTTTTCTGCAATAAAGCTTGTCTAATAACCGATCTTCAACAATAGGCGCTTTTCCGTAATTGAACTGCACCTCCAGTTGTTAGTGTCTAACAATTGGAGTGCAGTTCATAATAGAAAGCGTCCTTATTTATTGTGCCAGAATCTGGAGGGAAGGAAATAAATTGGATCACCTAGAAATTTGTAAGCAGGCGAAGTTAGGAAAGCAGAATATTAGTTGACCATTTAGATTCAGTTTTAAAGAGCAATCATTTATTACCTTAAGCTTCTAAAGTTTTTATACAAAATTAGTCTAACGAAGATAAACGATCCTTTGAATAGTGTTAAGCAATATCAGTCAATAGGTAGGGCTAAAAAAGTTAAAAAAGTCATGTTACAATAAATTCAATCTTGGAACACACGAGGTGAATATTGTAAAATCTATCAAAAAATGGATAAGTACTCATCAAGTAGATTAAAGGATGAGTACTTTTCTTATTTAACAGCAAAAAGCCTGGTTAAATAGTATCACACTATTCTACAATCGGACAGTTAAATAGAGGGGGGCTTCCATGTCCATCAAATCAGATTTTTGATTAATTTAATTATGTAAATAGTGGGAGAATTGTAAAGTTAGAAAGTTGGTATAAAAATTCATAATGCTAGGAATTTTAAAGATATAAACCAAACATCATGGCTAGAGATAAAATGGCTATGATGTTATTTGTTTGTGAAGAAATGTACTTAAAGTAACGGGGAGCAATAGCTGAACAACTGTCGCTTCTTCAACTATTGAGCAGAATACTTCAGTAAGCCAATCAAATAAGAGACTAGCCTGAGAATTAAGAATTGATGAAAATGCCTATCATCAAGAATGTAAACAACCATTTTTTTCCATATCGCTTGTTTCAACAAAACATGTTACATTTTCTCTCCCATTACTGAATCGGAAACGAGGCCTCTTTTTACATGTGTTATGGACAGTATAAGTAAACGACGGGATTCAACGTACAGGATGTACTAATGCCGCCCGCTGTTCCCACAAACCGCAATGTGACGTCTATGTCCGGAACAGGATGTTCGCGACTGTAGCAGAAGTTCCTTTAACTTAGGAGGTTTCACTTACTCGGTGATAAGTCGAGTTCTTCTTATAAAAAATACGCACAAGCCGTGATTTTTTTATAGAAATGGGATAAAATAGTAAGGAAACAAATAAAAAGGAGTAGGAGATAGTGTGATGGCATATAAACCACGCTGGATCTATTGGAAACAAACATTTCGCTCCAAATTTCAGGCTGGATGCTTGAAAGCAAAGCTGGAGGAAAACTGGCATAATGGCTATGAAATTGGTCCATTTGTAGAAATCCGTAAGTTAAAAACGAATAAATATGTGGTGCGCTATACATACGATGAAGCTTAGCGCATCTTCTTAATATAAGAAAAGCGGGAAGCGCCCTGAAAAAAGGAAGTTCGACTAAGGCTAAGGAACTTCTACTAAAAACGCACACGTCCTGTGGAAGTACGTCCTGTGACAACGCCGAACTGACTCCCATCCTGGGAGCCCGCGACAAGTCAATGTTCTTCAGGCAAAAAAGTCGTTTTTTGACTTTTATGACTGGAGGTTATTGAACCTCGAGCGGCTGGGCGCTGAAGCTAGACATGGAAAACGCCAAACTTTTTATACTTTCTTACCTTTCGAGAAACACTCGGCTTGCCGCCGTGTAAAGGAAACCGCCTAAGTTAAAGGAACTTCT
Source organism: Alteribacillus bidgolensis (assembly GCF_002886255.1). Classification (NCBI taxonomy): domain Bacteria; kingdom Bacillati; phylum Bacillota; class Bacilli; order Caryophanales; family Bacillaceae; genus Alteribacillus; species Alteribacillus bidgolensis. The sequence continues at coordinate 1,659,852 of NZ_KZ614149.1, read as the reverse complement.
GCTAAAAACGCACACGTCGTCAGATATGATGTGCTAATGTCGCCAATGCCACAGGACGTGGCGTTTTTGGCGACGAGTGTGCAGCGTAGGAGTCACCACATCCTGTGGCAACGGCGGCATTAGTACGTCCTGTACGTTGGTATACTTTGCTCCTTTAACAAATATAAACTTACCTTTAGTATAAAAAAAGCTGACACGGGAAGAGAAAGCCCGGTCAGCTTTTGTTTATAATAAGAAATGTAAGTACATCGGCGGTTAAGCTATTTGTTTATTCTTTGGGGGAAACCATTTTAGATGGATCCACAACTTCTTCAAATTGTTCCTCGGTTAACAATCCGCTTTCAAGCGCTGCTTCTTTTAGGGTTTGGCCTTTTTCATGAGCCGTTTTGGCGATCTTTGCTGCATTTTCATATCCAATATGAGGGTTAAGAGCAGTTACGAGCATTAATGAATTGCGCAAATGCTCTTCAATTTTTTCATGATTTGGCTCAATGCCGACAGCGCACTTATCGTTAAAGGAAATCATCGCATCAGCCAGTAAATAAGAAGACTGCAGGAAGTTATAAATAATTACTGGCTTGAACACGTTTAATTCAAAATTCCCCTGGCTGGCTGCAAAACCAATGGTTGCATCATTTCCCATGACTTGAGAAGCAACCATCGTCAAAGCTTCTGACTGAGTAGGGTTGACTTTTCCCGGCATGATGGAGCTGCCTGGCTCATTAGCAGGAATCGTAATTTCACTAAGTCCGGAGCGAGGACCGCTTGAAAGCCAGCGTACGTCATTGGCAATCTTCATCAAGTCAGCAGCCAGTCCTTTTAGAGCACCATGAGCATAATTAATCTCATCATGGCTTGTTAAAGAGTGAAATTTGTTCGGCGCAGAACGGAACGTTTTTTCCGTTACGGTGCTGATTTCTTCTGCTACGTATTCACCAAATTTAGGATGAGCATTAATACCAGTACCAACAGCAGTTCCGCCAATGGCCAGGTCTTTGACATGATCAATGCTTTGTTTAATTATGTCACTGCTTTTTTCAAGCATGCGGTGCCATCCGCTGATCTCTTGTCCGAGCGTGAGAGGTGTCGCATCTTGAAGGTGAGTACGCCCGATTTTAATGACATCATCAAATGCTTCTTGCTTTTCTTTTAACGTGTTTTTAAGTATGTCAATAGCCGGCAGCACATCATTTTCTACTTTTTCGACGGCTGCAATATGCATAGCGGTAGGGAACGTATCGTTTGAGCTTTGGGAGCGGTTGACATCATCATTTGGGTGAATGGTGAGGTCTTCTCCTTTTTCTTTTAAAATTTCGGTTGCCCGGCGAGCTAAAACTTCATTCATATTCATGTTGGACTGCGTACCGCTTCCTGTCTGCCAGACAACAAGAGGAAAATGCTCATCTAAATTGCCGCTTAATACTTCATCTGCTGCTGCTGCAATCGCATCAGCTTTTTCTGCTTCAATTTTGCCAAGACGTTTGTTAGCAAGAGCTGCTGACCTTTTTAGAATCGCAAACGCATGAACAACTTCAATTGGCATAACTTCTTTACCTATTTTGAAGTTTTCCAGGCTTCGCTGGGTTTGAGCTGCCCAATGTTTATCTGCCGGTACTTTCATTTCTCCAAGCGTATCTTTTTCAATTCTGTAGTCCATGTTGAATGCCTCCTGGTTTTGTTTTAGCTGTTTCTAAATTAATGCCCAAGTAACGTTTTCGGGAGGAATGTCGAATTCCCTCTTTATAGAGTAGAAAAAAAATGACAAAAAGAAAACCCCAATGATGAGCTTGAGTAAAAAGACTTAATTTTTTTCTTTAAGAAAGTTTAAGGTTGTTAAAGGAACAAAGTATAAGGGGAACTGAGTCTTTAGACATAGTAACTTGGCGATTAGCCAAGTTTTTTAAAACATTTTTCTTAACATTTTTAATAAAATGCCGATATAAGTAAATGAAAACGTAATATCATGATGAAAATATAGTTCTAAAGTCCCTTTTAATTAACAAAATAGGAAGGTTGGTGTTCATGAAGTCTATTCGTGCAAAATTAATTGGAGGTTTTTCAATTATACTGGCACTCTTGCTAGTATTTACCGGTATTGTTTTTTATTTTGTAAACGATACCAATAATCAAATTAATCAAGTGGTAGAAGAGGACTTTTCTAAAATTTCCGCTTATAAGGAGCTGGCTTATAACCTTACGGAGCGAAATTCTTTAGCCTTGTCTTACATTTTAACTGGAAAATTGGAATACCGGGAAAGTTTTGATGAGTACTCAGAGGAAGCTAGAGCAATTGAGGAACAATTGCAGAACATGGTTAATGATGAAAGATTAGATAATATTTTACAAAGGAGCCAAGTTTTTGAACAGCGTACCGAAGAAGATGCTTTTCAAAGTTATGATGAGGGTAAAATGAAAGCTGCCGAGTCTATCATGAGTACGCAATTAACTCCGCTTGGCACTTATATCAAAAATGACCTGCAAGAATTGATCGAAGAAGAGCAGGCAAGTGTCGATAACAATGCAGCCGCGCTGAATAATCAAGCAGGTTTTATATCTTCGCTCAGTGTTATTATAGGAGTTGGTGTCACGTTATTAGGAGTAGTGGTTGCTGTTGTAATCGCAAACAGAATGTCTCGTCCGATTAAAGAAGTTTCTGAGAAAGCAAATCATTTATCGAATGGAGATTTAACAGCAGATCACATTAAAGTAAAATCCAAGGATGAAATTGGTCAGCTCTCCGCTAATTTTAATCACATGGCAGATAACTTAAGAAGTCTGATAGGATCTACCCGAGAAGCGGCAGAGCAGGTCGCATCTACGTCTGAACAGTTGTCAGCAAGTTCAGAAGAAACGTCTGCTTCCACGAATGAAATTTCAAGTACGATTCAAGAAGTAGCGAATTCTTCAGAAACAGCAATGTCTAACTCCAAACAAAGCATGAAGGCTATGGAGCAGCTTTCAGGAGACATCGAAAAAGTTTCAGGGTCTATAAATGAGGTTACAAAAAAGTCAAAGGAAACAGAAGAAGCTGCTGAAAGCGGAAACAATGAGATTAAGCGTTCGTCAGAGCAAATGGGTGTCATTAATTCAGAAGTACAGGAAACAGCAGAAATTGTTAAACAGCTTGGAGACCGGTCTACAGAAATTGGTTCTATCATCGAAACCATCACAAATATTTCGGAACAAACAAATCTGCTCGCTTTGAATGCAGCTATTGAAGCAGCCCGAGCAGGAGAACACGGTAAAGGATTTGCGGTGGTTGCTGATGAAGTACGAAAACTTGCCGAAGAATCAAAACAGTCAGCAGATAAGATCACTGGTTTAATTGAGACGATTCAAGAAGAAACGGAAAAAGCCGTAGAAAAAATGAGCCGAGGACAGTCAGAAGCAAAAGAAGGGGTGACCGTTATTGAACGAGCCGGAAGCGCTTTTGAAACTATTCTTATGTCGGTTCAAGAAATCGCCCAGCATATAGAGAACGTCTCCGGAGTGTCCAGTCAAATGTCAGCTAACTCAGCGAAAGTGTTTCATGCCGTGGAAGATATGAACCATGTAGCCGAATCTACTGCAGGAAATGCCCGAAATGTTGCTGCAGGTGCTGAGGAGCAGCTTGCCGCTATGGAAGAGGTGTCAAGCTCATCTGAGGAATTAAGTCGTATGGCACAAGAACTTCAAGAAGAAGTAAATAAATTTAAAATATAAATGTGATGCATGGCATTCCATTACAGGGATGGTATGTTTGCTATGCTATAATGGAGTGGAAACCGCTTAGAAAGAGAGGGAATAAGCATGACAAAACCCTATGTGTACATGACACGAAAAATGCCAGCATCTATCGTTGAAAAATTAGAAGCAGAATGCGATGTTGGGATGTGGGAAAAAGAAGAAGAACCAGTTCCAGAAGAAGTACTAGAAAAAGAGTTGCAAACAGCTGATGCTCTGTTTTGCACGATTTCAGATCCAGTTAATAAAGAAAATATAAATCAAGCAGAAAACTTAAAAATTATAGCCACTATGGCCGTAGGGTTTAATAATATTGACGTAGAAGCTGCTGCTGCAAGAAACATCCAAATAGCTCATACTCCAGGAGTGTTATCGGAAACGACTGCCGACCTGACATTTGCTCTCTTAATGGCAGCAGCGAGAAGGATTCCAGAAGGAATAGAAGTGATTAAAAACAATGAATGGGGGGCGTGGGCTCCTTTCTTTTTAACTGGACAAGATATTCACCAAGCCAGGCTTGGAATTATCGGAATGGGCAGAATAGGAGAAGCTGTAGCAAAGCGAGGAACTGGTTTTGACATGGATATCGTTTATCATAATCGTTCTAGAAAACCAGAAACAGAAAAAGAAATCGGCGCACGTTACGTAGAATTGGATGAATTGCTAGAAACATCTGATTTTGTCTGTGTGATGACGCCATATACCAACGAGACACACCATATGATGAACCGGGAAGCTTTTCAAAAAATGAAAAATACGGCAATTTTCATTAATTCCTCCCGCGGCGGTACAGTGGATGAAGAGGCATTGTTTGAAGCATTAAAAAATGGTGATATTCGCGGAGCAGGGCTTGACGTATTTGAAAACGAACCGATTTCAGCCGATCATCGATTGTTGTCGCTTCCAAATGTGACAGCTCTTCCGCATATTGGCAGCGCCAGTGAGAATACTAGATGGAAAATGGCTGAAATGACAGCCAATCACATTCTTCAAGGGCTGCGAGGAGAAAAACCCGATCATTTAGTTAGCTTGTAAAAGCTCTGGTGAACTTTTAAGGGATTAGAGTTTCTTTGTACTTTAGGAATGTTTAATTTTGTTAAAGGATCAAAGTATAAGAAAAACGATGTCTTCCAACGTACAGGACGTACTTCCACTGGATGTGGTGACTTCTACGTTGCACACTCGTCGCCAAAAACACCACGACATTAGCACATCCTATGCGTCGACGTGTGCGTTTTTAGTAGAAGTTCCTTTAACTAGGCGGTTTCCTTTACATGGCGGCAAGCCGAGTCTTTCTACACCGTTCAAACAAACAGAAAAATCTCTGTAAGGAAAAAAGGCTGATCCTTACAGAGATTTTAGATTATTCTTTTTCTACTTTAGTAAGAAATTCTTCTAATTTGTCTTGTGTTTCTTTTATCAGTTCTTGGATAGTGTCTGTACCCGGCTCTTCTCCTTTTGCTTCATCTATTAACGGATAAAGACTTTTTTCGATATTAGTATAATCATCTGGGTATTTTTCACCTACTTGATCTTCAATAACATCCCAGTTTTCCTCTAACTCTTCTCCTTCAGCGTGAATGTTTTCTAGATTATCAGAAGCGTTTTCTACTGTTTTATTTAAACTATCAAGGTTTGATTGAACTTCTTCTATACCACTTGCTAAATCCGTTTCTGAGCCTTCTTCTTCCTTGCTTTCTTCATCTTTTTCTGCATCTTTTTCTGTATCTTCTTCTTCATGATTATCTTCTGTTTCGGGCTCTTCCTCGGTAACATCTGCTCCGTTGTCGTTCTCTTCTGCTGTTTGCTCCTCTTCCACTGTGCCGCAAGCTCCAAGGAAAAGGGCAAAACTTACTATGATGGAAAATAGAAATGTTTTCACGTGCGCATCCTCCTTTTGCTGTTTCTTATCTAGTGTCTGTTATATCCCGCTCTTGTTCTTCTTAAACTCGTTCAGAAGACCTCCGAAAAAGTTATGAAGGGTTACGGACAAAGGTTGTTAAAATAAACGGATAATTAGGGATATAACGGTACAAGTATCCGCTGCTACATGAAAAAAGAGCTGCCCCTCGTTTGGGGCAGCCCATGAGCAAAGCCTGTGTTATAATTTGCGTTCTTCTTCTCTTTTTTTCTGTAAGAAAAACGCGGTTTCAGCAGCAACAATGCCGGATAGGCCGAGCAGTCCAATTAGGTTTGGTGCAGCCATCAAGCCGTTCATTATGTCAGCTACTGCCCATACCGTATCAAGCTCTAATATGGCGCCAAAGAAAATTGCAGCAACAAAGATTATCCGATAAACCATAATAGAAGAAGGTTTCTTCGTCAAATAATAAATACAGCGCTCTCCGTAGTAAGACCAGCCAAGCATGGTAGAGTAGGCAAAGAAAACAAGGCCGATCGAAACGATAAAGGCACCAACAGGCCCTAAAAACATTTCAAAGGTTGCCGATGTCAAGGCAGCCCCGTCTACATCAGAATTTGCGTCCAAATAAAGTTCTCCCATCACAAGCGCTATCCCAGTGATGGAACAGATAATAATCGTATCGATAAACACCTGGGTCATCGATACTAATGCTTGCCGGCCTGGATAATCGGTACGGGCGGACGCTGCAGCAATCGGAGCCGAACCAAGCCCTGCTTCGTTTGAAAATACACCGCGAGCCACACCCATTTGAATGACAGCACCAATAGCACCGCCAGCTACGGCCTGCCCAGTAAAGGCATCGGTGAAAATTAAGCTCACAGCAGATGGAACAAGATCGAAATTAAAAAGAATAAGAATAAGGCCTCCTATAACATAGAAAACGGCCATAATCGGGACGATGAATGCTACGACTCGTCCGATGGATTTGATTCCGCCAATAATAACAATTCCGGTTAAAATCATAAGTATGATACCAGTTGCCCAATACGGGAAACTCCAGTTTTCCTGTAGCACATCTGCCACAGAATTGGATTGTACCGTGTTACCAATACCAAAAGAAGCAACAGCCGCAAAAATGGCAAATAATACGGCCAGCCATTTCCAGCCAAGTCCTCTTTCAATGTAGTACATTGGACCGCCCGCCATCTCGCCGCGTTCATCTTTAGTACGATACTTAACAGCGAGAATCGCTTCGGCATATTTGGTCGCCATCCCAAATATTGCTGAAATCCACATCCAAAATACAGCCCCAGGTCCACCGACTACAACGGCGGTGGCAACCCCGGCAATGTTACCAGTTCCGACTGTGGCCGCGAGCGCTGTCATTAGTGATTGAAAGTGGGAAATATCTCCTTCAGACTTCTTATCTTGATTTTTAGTGAAAACCAGTTTTAAAGCATAAGGCAGCGTTTTAAACTGTAAAAAAGTTAAGCGAAATGTTAAATAGACCCCAGTACCAACTAATAAAATAAGAAAAGGAGGCCCCCATACAAAACCGCTTATCATGTCTAAAATCTCATTTACATTCAATAAAAATCCCTCCTATGTTTGTTTTTTCTATTACATCCCCTTTTATTTTTTAAGAATCGGGGAGGAATAGCACTAATATTAGTAGTATTCTGATAATATGGAAGATATTTTCAGTATATCAGACTAATAACGATGTGAACAAAAAAATCTCAAAACTTGGCTTGCCAAACAAAGAAAAACTTTTTTAAAGTCCAAAAGTGGAGATATGGAAAGGTTATCTCTTTTTGCATTAGGCACAATAACATAAACAAGATCGTCCCCAACGCAACTGACAGTGCTTGTGTTTCTTTTTTGTTTGGATAAAAAAGGTCAGGGGTATTTAGAGAATGAGCAGCAATTAATAAAAACGAGGTGATAACAAAATGCAGCAATTGAAAATGATAGGGATAGCTGGCAGCTTGCGAAAAGATTCTTTTAATAAAATAATATTAAGGCACATGGCTGAACAACGTCCGGATGCAGTCGATTTTTCGATATATGATTTGAAACATATACCGCTATTTAACGGAGATCTTGAAGTGAACGGTGATCCCGAAACAGTCATGAATTTTAAAGAAGCAGTCGAAAAAGCAGATGGATTGGTGATTGTGACGCCTGAATACAGCCACGGGGTTCCAGGTGTATTAAAAAATGCTCTTGACTGGGCAGCGAGTGTAACAAACCAAAATGTGCTGGACAATAAGCCAGCCTTCGTTTTAGGTGCTTCTCCTTCTCCGCTAGGTACGGCTTTTGCTCAAGCACAAGTGAAGCAAACCTTAACAGCGGCTGGAGCGCTTGTGCTGCAGCAGCCCGAGCTGTATATTGGCGGCATTCAAAACAAACTAGACAAAGCCGGAAACCTTACAGATGAAAAAACAAGAAAAGCGCTTGGTCAATCAATGGATACGTTTATTCATTGGATCCAAAAAATGAATACTTAAGCCAAAAGTGATGAACTGTGACTTTGCTTGTACTTTAGGAATGTTTAACTTTGGAGCAAAACTAAGACTTCCGCCATTTGACTTGGAGGCAAGTCAAGTTTTTCTAATATATAGAGCCAAAATCCTTCGTTTGCAGAAATGGGAATTGAGCCTCAAAAACAAGCGTTATACTTAATTGAATTCCTTACGCAATGGGCTGTTTGGCTCTTTTTTATGTTTCGTATCACTGGGCGAATTTACCTTGAAAATTCATACAAGAACCTTCATATTTGACAGAAAAGGGGGTTCGGTATGAGATACGATATACAACCAAATGAACGAGCTTTCTCCACAAAGGAAGTTGCAGAAGAAGTAGGAATTGCAACAACAACTGTTCGAAAATACGGTCAAGCCTTAGAGCGGAATGGATATGAGTTTTTTAAAGACGGTGATAGGCGTATCTTTGTTCGATCCGACATCGAAGCTATTATTGTCATACGTGATACGGAAAAGCCCATAGATATAACAGCTAAAGACCTTGCCTATCAACAGAAAAAAAGATTAGAAGGATTCAATGAAACAGACCTTGCGATATCTGATACATATGATATGTCCTCTCAGGATCCCAATCAAGTTAAAGATTTATTAAAGGTCTTAGCCAATGAACTAGCAGCCACACGGGAAATGAATGTTCAACTGAAAAACGATATGTCCCAGCTTAAAACAACAGTTTCTAAGCTCCAGCAAGATCATCATGTTATAAGCTCTGGCGTTGGAAATGCAGCTCAAAAAGCTCAAGCTAAAATGGATAAAATAACGGAACAACAAAATAAGCATTACGAAACCTTGTTGAAGCAAGAAAAACAAAAAAGTGAATTCTTGCTAAAAGAAATACAAAATATGCGGGACGAACAGCAAATAGAATGGCGTTCACAAAATGATTTTAATAAACGTTTAGAAGAAGCGGTACATAAACCTAAAGGGATATGGGAGAGGCTTATCTCCAAATTCCGTAACTGAGGTGCGTGAGTAATTTATACGAGAATGAACAGCCATACATGGGTATGTTCTCCAGCCAGCTATTTATTGGTCTGTTGAAGGACGTTACTGGAATAGAAGAAATTGCAGCAATCTTTCTGAGAGGTCTCAAAAGAACCTATGCCGCATTCATTGTGTACGGAGGTGGTAAAAAAGTGAATTGGGAGATGAAAAAGGAATTTGAAAACTCTAAAAGGATAAACAAGAGCGTTAATGGCCTGGCTGATTTAGCTAAAAGTGATCCTGGAAAAAGAGTGCTGAATGATTCATTCAAAACATATGACTTCTAGAGGGTGAAGAAATGTAACAAACAGTCATGGAGTTGATTGAAACGGTTGATGAAGAAATACAAGAAAAAATATATGGATATATGGAATTAAGTCATTGCTGGACAACTATATCCCCACAGTAAAAGGAGCTTGGAATTAGGATCCTAAGCTCCTTATTTGAAAATGAAATAGCTAGATTTTGTTTCCCTTTACGTATGTGAGGTTAGCACTCAGATATTTTATCACCGTTGTAATTCCTTTTGACGAAGTTCGACGCGGCGGATTTTTCCGGAAGTTGTCTTTGGGAGCACCTCGATAAATTCAATACTGCGCGGGTATTTATAAGGAGCCGTGAGCGCTTTTGTATGATCCTGCAGCTCTTGTATTAACGATTGCTCATTTTTAACGTTATCTGGATCTTTTAAAACGATATACGCTTTTACAATACTTCCGCGAACTTCATCTGGACAAGCTACAACGGCACATTCTTTCACAGTATCATGTTTGGTGAGTGCATCCTCGACTTCAAATGGACCAATCGTATAACCGGAACTGATAATAATGTCATCACTGCGTCCTTCGAACCAAAGGTAGCCATCCTCATCTTTAGACGCCTGGTCACCGGTCAAATACCAGTCTCCTCGAAATGCAGCGGCTGTTCGTTCCGGATCTTTATAGTATTCTTTAAAAAGAGCCGGACTATCTTTGTGAAGAGCAATGTCACCGACTTCTCCCGGTGCTGCCGGCTGTCCTTCATCATTAACTACTTCCACTGTATTTCCTGGCGTCGGTTTACCCATTGAGCCTGGCTTTATAGTCATATCGAGCAGAGTACCGACTAGCAGCGTATTTTCTGTTTGGCCATAGCCGTCACGGACATCGACATTAAAGGCTTCTTTAAAAGCTTCTATGACAGGACGGTTAAGCGGCTCCCCAGCAGAAACAGTGCTGCGCAGTTCTGGTAACTCATAAGCAGACAAGTTATCGACTTTTGACATCAGCCGGTATTCTGTCGGAGTACAGCAGAGCACTTGTATTTTTTCTTTTTCAAGCAGGCCGAGATACGTATGCGGATCGAATTTGCCGTGGTAAACAAAGGCCGTAGCTCCAAGGGTGATTGTCGATAAAAACGGACTCCATATCCATTTTTGCCAGCCAGGTGCTGCTGTCGCCCAGACGATATCATTTTCTCTTACACCGAGCCATTCTTTCGCAGCTGTCCGCACGTGAGCATAAGCCCAGCCGTGGGTATGTACCACCCCTTTTGGATTTCCGGTCGTTCCTGATGTATAAGAAAGAAAAGCAATATCATCGCAGGAAGTATTTTCACCGCTGCATTGGTCGCTTTGAAGCATAACAGTTTCTTCAAATGGCTCCCAGCCGCTTTGGTTTCCGCCGATAACAAATTTCTTTTGCAAAGAAGGTGTGCTTTCTTCTATTTTGTCGGTCTCCGCTGTAGCGTTGTGATAAGCGATGACACCTTTTGCTCCAGAATGGTTGATCCGGTAACTTAAGTCTTTTGCCCGGAGCATTTCTGAACTGGGTATGGCTGCAATGCCTGCTTTTAGACAAGCGAGGTAGGTCATATAGGCTTCTGGAAGGCGCGGCAGAATAATAAGAATCCGATCGCCTTTTTCAAATCCGGCTGCAGCCAGTGCGTTAGCGTATTGATTGGTTCGCCGGATTAACTCAGCGTAAGACACTTCCAGTCTCTTGCCGTCTTCACTTAACCAGCGTACTGCAATCCGGTTCTCATCATTTGTAAACGCTTCCAATTCATTTGTTACATTGTACTTTTCTGGAGCAATTAAATCTTCTCTGTTCAAAAAATCCCCTCCCGTTAAATCTGAAAAGACTATGTTCTCATTTCATTATACTAAAATAAATAAAATTTTGAAATCTTTTTAGACGTTTGAATTAGATTAAAAGTTCACGTAATGAATACAATGGCTTCCGCCGGACATTTGGCGAGAAGCCAAGTTTTTTCCACCACTGGGGGCAAGCACTATTTATAATGGCCGCCGATTTTTTGTGCGCGCAGCTGAGCCTGGCCTGCATCGGTAAGAGAAGAAGCATAAAGGAGTGTGCCGCTGCCGAAACGTTCTTTTAATTTATCTACTGTTTGATTCAAAGTTTCGCGGTCTTGAAGGGGGTGAAACAGGTTGAGCTGGCGAAAAGTATCATCTGCGAGCTGGTCGAGCGTAATACCTACGCTTCGTAAGGGGTATTTGTCCCAATGCTCATGAAAAAGCTCAGCAGCCGCATCATAGATCACTCTTCCGTCATTGGTGTAATCCTCCAGTTTTTTCTGCCGATGAAAGCCAGCCGGGAAGTCAAAATCATGGCCTCCCGCTCCGGCTGACACAGTGGTGCCCATGTAGCCGTTCTGCCTAGCACGGCGCGCCACTTCTTCACTTAGTTCCCTCAAAACGACTTTCACTTCGTCCCATGTATAATAATCGCGGGGGAGCGTCATATGATGACCGATTCCTTTGCGGCGGATATGGGTGTCGACTGTTACCGGAGAGGGGTCCCATCCATACGCCGTCCGCCAAAGCAGCTCTCCATTTATGCCCCAGCGCTTTTTCATCTGTTCGAGCGGAAAGCGGGCAAGCTGGCCGATCGTGCGAATGCCCATATTGCGAAGGTGGTACTCCATCCGTTTTCCTACACCAAATAAATCCCCAATCGAACGCGGCCACAGTTTCTGCTGTAAATTATCTTGAGATAATGTGAAAATGCCTTCTGGTGTTTTTTTTGCGAAATGGTCACAAGCCATCTTGGCAAGTACTTTTGTCGGACCAATGCCAACACGGGCGTTTACGCCGAGCATTCGTTTAATCTGCCGTTTCATACGCGCTGCTGCTTTCACGGGATTGCCCCCGAACGGTTCAAGAGAATAGGTCATTTCCACAAAAATTTCATCAACACTGTACGGTTCGACTTCATCGCTGAACATTTCAAGCACGGAGGCAATTTCAACCGATGCATTTAAATAGGCCTGCATACGCGGTTTAATGACAACGAGATCCGGGCATTTATTTTCTGCTTCCCAAAGAGCTTCAGCGGTTTTTACTCCCCATTGTTTAGCGGTCGGGCAGGCAGCCAGGATGACACCGCTTCGGATTTTTGGGTCTCCTGCCACCACAACGGGTTTATTTTCAAGATCGGTGCGGCAGACCTTTTCAAAACTAGCATAAAACGATTGCATATCCACTAAAAAGACGATCCGCTCCATCATCATCGCTCCATTAAAAAGACTCTATATAGTTCTATTATATGGGAACGAATGTTCTTTAACAACAGTAGACATTTTCCATCAGCCGCTGTCAGATTTCTTTTTACACTTTAGGAACATTTAACTTTGTTAAAGGATCAAAGTATAAGAAAAACTAAGGCTTCCGCCATCAGGATCTGGCGGTAAGCTAAGGTTTTCTAAAATAAGAATGCCCGTGGTATAATAGCTTTACATTCGTCGAGAAAGGAGGAGAAAATAATGGAAATGGAAAAGCAGATTTTAGGGGCACTTCACAACATTCAGGAGACTTTAAGAGATCATGGAACCATCCTTCGAGAACATGGGCAGATGCTTTCAGCCTTAAAAACGGGTCAGGAAGAATTAAAAGCAGAAATAGACGGCATGAAAATACAGAATGCCAAAGAATTCAGCGACATAAAAGATTGATTAGAGAACCTTGAAGCAAGCCACGACGTATTAAAAGATGAACCTGAACAAATAAAAAAGATATATACCGCATAAAAAATTCATTAGGTTTAAAATGAACCCACATTTCCTCTTAAAATCCTCTTCCCAACTTGTCTTCCTTGCATTATGATGGGTATAAAAAGGAGTATTTCATGATAGATGCTCATATCCATTTAGAACAATACGAAAACATCGAATCCAGCATAGAAAAATGGAAAGAAGCCGGTATCCAAAAAGTCGTCGCTGTTTCCAATAATCTTGCTTCTTCGTACAAAACACTGGAGCTAAAAGAGAAATTTTCAGACTTCATTTTGGCTGGTGTTGGTTTTCATCCAGAGAAAGGTCTGCCCAAAGAAGCCGATTTTCAAGAATGGCAGCGTCTTGTATGCCAGGAGCGAGATAAAATAGCATGCATAGGAGAGATTGGTCTGCCGCATTATGAACTCGAGCAGCTTCCGACTTCGCTTGAACAACATATTGATTTTTTAAAAAGATGTTTGCATACAGCAAAAGATTACATGCTTCCGGCTGCATTGCATGCGGTTCATGATAAGGCAGAAATCGTATATCAGCTTTTGCAGCAAGAAACCCCGAATCTGTCCGCTCATTTTCACTGGCTGAAAGCACAGCCGGAAGTTGTCCGGCAGATAACCGCCTCCGGTTATTACATTTCTCTTACCCCAGAAGTTTGCTACCGCCATAGAGATCAAATTTTAGCTTCCATGATTCCAAACGAACAATTATTAATAGAAACAGATGGGCCATGGCCATTTGATGGACCTTTTAAAGAAAAACAAACAACACCTTTGTTTCTTTCAAATATAGTGTCTTTTTTAGCCAAAGAAAAAAATAGAAACAAACATATCATCGAAAAGACAATCGTACATAATACGCTGCAAATATATGGGTGAGCAATGATTATAAAAACGTTTCTCTTCCACGTTTAAGAGACATAACACCAGGGAAAAGAACAAGCACACAGGACAACAGAGAATAGATAGGAGGCGTGCTAAAATGAAAGTAGACCAACTATTTAATGAACAAAACGAAGAGATTCAATTTGATACCGGTGAAATTAAGGTGAAAAATGATGATCCTGAAAATTGGGAAGTAAAAATATATGGAGTCGAAAACCAGCGCTTTTTTATACTTTAGGAAAGTTTAACTTTGTTAAAGGAACAAAGTATAAGAAAAACTACGTCTTCCAACGTACAGGACATACTAATGCCGCCGTTGCCACAGGACGTGGCGTTTTTAGGCGGTTTCCTTTACATGGCGGCAAGTCGAGTTTTTCTAATGAAAGGTCTACGAGACAGCCGTAAAGAACATCTAACGTTTGAAACAAACAAAGGGACGATGAATGGCTTAGTAGATATCAAAACCTTCGACTCGGCCTCTGAAGAAAATGTGGTAACCATGAAAGGGACAAGCACATTAAATGGATACAAACAATAAAAACGAAGAAAAGGAAGAAAAATTCTGGAAATAGACATTTGAATAGGCAAGCTTTTAAATTTCCTGCCAAATAAAAAAGGCCTGAACTGTTCATAACAGTTCAGTTTTTTTTCTTTTGAAATGGAGTCATAATCTGCTGCTAGACAGGTCAAAATATCATTGTGTAATCAGTCAAACTAATAGCAAGAAAAGGGGATGCGGAAATTATGACCAAAACAAAGCGGGATATTGACTATAAAACGGCATTAATTGGCTGGAGTCTGCCTTCAATCGAGGCGATTGACCAGATGAAACGGCCATTTGTGATCGTAGGGCCGCCGGGGATGGAAGATTACGCTAAAAAATATGATCTTCCTTATATTTCGTGGGACTTTGAAGATTATAAAAAACGTGTGTCAATGGAAGAAGTTTGTGATCACTGTGAAGAGCTGTTTCATGCGTTAGAAAATGAAAATGTAAAGCTTGCTGTTCCATTATTTGAAGATACAGTCGAATGGGCAGCCGCTATTAATGCTCGTTTGCAAGATGACCCGAAAATCTTCAAACACAGCTTATTGTTCCGTGATAAAGCAAAAATGAAACGGCGGGCGCTAATGGGAGGCTTAAAAGTAGGAGTATTTGAAGAAGCACGGACAAAAGAGGAAGTAAAACAATTTTTAAGACGAGTAAATGAGGCGCTATTGAAAGAAGCAGAAGAATTAGATCCTATACACGTAAAAGCATTTAATAAGGCAGGTGACGTCGGACATCGTGTCATTCGTTCTGAACAAGACGCTGACCAGCTTGAAGAGGAGACATTTCCATGTCTATTAGAAAGTCATCTGGATGGTGTCGAGGTGTCTTGTGAAGTATTTATTCATAACGGAAAAATCCGATTTTTGAATATCACGGAATATATCGTATTCGGTTATTCGATGATGGCCCCGCCTTCTCCTCCAATAGAAAAGCAGCGAAAGAAAATTCGCGGTGCCGTTCAAGCTCTGATAAAAGCGTTTGATATCAAAAATGGTCTCATCCATCCAGAATTTTTTATAGACGAAAATGGATCCATTAGTTTTATTGAAGTAGCACACCGTATACCAGGGGGCAACATCTTTGATTTAATCCAAAAAACGTATAATTTCAATCCATATCAAGCCCATATTCTTGTGTCGGATCCAAATACTACCGATGATGAACTGAATAAGTTTTTCCCGAAGGAACACAAATTCAAAGGGCATGCAGGCAGTTTAATGGTTTACCCGCGAGTGGAGAAAATTGAGAAATTGCACGTGCCGCAAGAATTAGAAGAGCACCCGGGATTTGACCGTCACACCATGTTTACCCCCGTTCAACGAAAAGTAGAAGAGTCAGAAGGGTTTGGAAATCCTCATGGAGTAGTTTTCTTCCATCATGACGATTGCGATCACGTCAAACAACCACTGCAAGATTACGCAGAATATGATTTCTTCATGTAAAACGACATTTTAAAAAGTAAAGGTGGGATAAGAAAATGGCTGTACAAATGAATACTGGCGGAGAAATCAACACATTTGAAACTGCTTTTAACAATTTACAACAGGCTGCTCCGTATGCAAAAGAAATGTATCAAAATCATGTGTTTCAAGTGGCCAAAAAATTGGCAGAAACGCGGGAAGGAATCAGAGAATTATATGAATATGCCCCCAAGTTTGAAGAAGCTGGTGTGTTTGAGGGGGGACCGTGGGAAAACCCATCTAAATTACAGCCGGCCTTGGTAAACGGCTCCTTACGGGTGGATGGTGTCGAATCCATTGTGGCGCTTCTAAGCGAGCTCCGTATGGTCGCACTTGCAAAGGAAACGTATACTCACGAAAACGTGACAGCAGAAGAGGCGCATGAATATTTAAATGAAGTGATGGCTAATAATTTAGATTTTATTTTTCCGGAAGAAGTAGACGAAGACGGTGATGAACAAGGCAAAGAAACAGAGAGGGCGCAGCGTCTTTTCGAATTGGTTGTTGATGAATTAACACTTCAATCGATTTCGAGCACGCTTATTTCGGAGATTAAACGGCTAACCGTGCAGCGTCCGATTATGACCAATCGGATTCGTGTCATGATTCGAAAAGCGGAACAATTAATGCATGAAGATGTTGATGAACAAGACAGAAAGGAGATCGAACGCTTTCATTATGCTATTTCGACTCTCACTCCTTTGAGTAGAGAATTTGAGGACTATGGAGAGTACAGACAGCAGCTAAAAGAAATAAGTGAGGAAGATTTAGAAGAAGAAGCGAAAGCTTTTGGCAGTTCCTTGCATGATACCGGACTTGTTTCTCCTTATCATGTTGTTTTAATAAGGCATTTGAATCGAAATGATAAAAAAGAAATGATGAAATTTGCTTTAGGACTGAGTGATAACGGTTATGCTCACCTAGAAGAACATTATGAGATGGTGCAGCAATTAATAAAAGTTGCGGTTCACATACCTACAAGGCAATCGATATATGGACTGTCGCGCCTTTTAGAAAGAGGAGTCTTATCCCAAACCCCTGTAAAGCCTGGTTTAAGACGTTTAATTGAACTTGACATTAACCAGGATGTCCGTAATACGCTTATGGATGTGACGCATAGCAAAAAGGAAGGGCTGACCGCCAATGATATATTGACAGCAGGGGTTATGAGTGTACTCGGTCAACCGCTTGGAATAGGCCAAGGGTTAAATCCTACCTGTCAAAGCGCAAGAGCTCTAAGTCTGTGGTCTATTCATGCACCGGGTTACCTGCTCGAACTAATACCAAGAGCAGCCAGAGATGGAGATATCGATGTTAGTTTTGAAGGGCTGCCTATCCATTCAAAAGATTTACCAGGAGGACTTGCTCCAGAGCTGCATGAAGAGCTAGATCCAGTTTCCCTTGTTCTGGTGCCGCATTTAGATCGAATTTATGCAGAAATGGTAAGACGCGTACAATTTAGAGGAGACGACCCTCATAAATGGGTAAATCCAGCGTTTTACGGTGACTGGATTCCAAAAGGGTTCAGTAAAGTGTTTCAGCATAACACCCAAAACATTGTTGATTATCAAGGGTTTGTCCGTTTATTTTATGCAACTCATCACCCAGAGTACAATGAAGGCCACGAAATGATTTATCCCAATCCGGTAGGGATTGCTATTACAACCGTTTATGGAAACTTTTTAGGATTCCACGCGATAACGATTCAACGGATTGCCAAAGACTCCGAAGGTAATTACCGCGTGTATTTTTATAACCCTAATAATGATAGTTCCCAAAATTGGGGGCAGGGCATTGAGCCTGCTGTACAAGGACACGGTGAAATAGAAGGAGAATCTTCTCTTCCATTTCATGAATTTGTTTCGCGTTTGTATGCTTTTCATTACAATCCTTATGAACAAGGTGATTCGTTTGCCGTTGATTCGAATAATTTAGAGGAGATAGAACGTCTTGCTAAAAATAGCTGGGGCCAAGAATTTCAATGGTTGTAAAAGTTAAGTGGTACGAAGCTGTCTGTACCAAATATTCATCGACTCAAGTTGACCGGAAATGTTGCTATTCCGGATCATCCGGCCTCCATAGGTAAAGCCGTGATAGACGTTTACTACGTTCATGCCAAGTGATAGGGAACGAGAATAAGAAAACAGGGTCCATATCTTTTTTTGCTGCATGAGACGAATTAAAAAAGAAAATTGATAAGAAAGCAGCCCTTTGTTTCGGTGTTCTTCCATCGTGGCGCAATCACTCATTTCTGCCGACTGAAACGATGGCAGTACATCAGCAGAACAGGCACTAATAATCCGGCCTTTATGCTCAATAATAGTAAAGTATACTTCGTTTTTCATAACTCCTCGGATAAAGCCTGGGTCATGCATTGGGGTTGGATACGTTTTAAACACAGAGCGATATAACCGGGACATCTCATCGGCATCTTTTTCGGTAGGACGGCGCATTGTATACGTGGCGGGCAGAATCGATCTGCCTGCTTTTTTTGTCACCGCGGCAGCCTGCTCTATTACCCACTTTTCCTTTTGAGGATCCACAGTATGATTGCGGGAAGGATGTAAAAATAAAGAATAAATAAAAGCATCTTTGCCTTGGAAAAACCCTTTAATAGCTCCTTCTAATTGAAATCGTTTTAAAGACTCCCTTGTTCTATCTTCTTGTGTCACATAAAAAATGAGTTTATCACAATGCTGGGTTCTTGCAACTCTTTTTAATGAATCAAGGAAAAGAGGCATTTTTTCTTCTTTTGGTAAAGCATAAATTTTTATCCGCTCGCTGAATGGTTCTATCTGCATATAATTGGTTAATAACATCGGAAAGTGTTTTATGAGTTGATTCATGATAGCCCTCCAGTCTTCCGAAAAATGACCGGTCTTATTCCGGCTTGTCGTACTATGTATACGAAGGAAAACTGGGAATTAGAATGTAAATATTTTTGCATTTTAATAAAGTAAAAAGCCGTTCCTCAAAAATCCAGAAACGGCTTACCTTATATACAGGGTGCGAAGCTAATTTAACTGCAGTGGGCTTTTATTGGCTGGGAGGAGTGTTGGTTTCCATGGACAACGGCAAAGTTTTGAACGGTCATACCATGTTTTTGCAGAAGTCGTATGCTCAGGTTTTTTGACACTTTATCTGGAGCAACAAGGAAAACAGTATCAGCATGAATGGTGTTAATGTGCCTTTTTAAATAAGGATACGGCAAAGTATACGCTTCTTTAACAGGGTAGCGGTCCGCTTCCTGATAATCGCGGATATCAAGGATTATCATGTCAGATGGGAGCGGCTTATCCGGAAGCGGAGCACATTTTATACCAGGGACCGGTATCCATCTTTTATATCCAACGACGAGCAGTAAAGCACCTAGTAGAACGATGATCGACCACGTCAATGAGTTTCCCTCCCGAATGTTTAACATCATGTATTGATGAACATTAATTTTTTACTGGAAATGTTCTTTATACTCCAGCGCCTGCATTTTTGTTCCAGCCATGTTTTACTTTATAGGGAACCGGGTATAAATAGCAAACAAAATGCATGTCACATAACAAGAAATAGTATACTACAAGGACAAGCTTTTGGCATAGAGATAAGAATAGAAAAATGCAAATGAATTTTGAAACATGAGAATATTTGATACAGTGAAAAGAAAGACACAGCAGGAGGTGATCGGAATGTCTGAGGAAAAACAAGAGCTTATTGATCGTATATATGCTGAGCTAGAAAAGGTAATAGATCCTGAACTCGGAGTAGACATTGTAAATTTAGGGCTGGTGTACGGTGTAGACTTTGATGAAAAAAACAATGTATTTATCACCATGACATTAACGGCGATGGGATGCCCGTTAGCTGGAACGATTGTAAATGATATAAAATCAGCACTAAAAGATCTTCAAGAATTTGGAGAAATTAATGAAGTCGATGTAGAAATTGTGTGGAACCCACCTTGGGATAAAAGCAAGATGTCCCGTTACGCGAAAATAGCACTCGGCGTACCGGAAAATTAAAAAGAAAGCTGTCCGACACCGGGCAGCTTTCCTTATGGGACATCATGTTCCATTGAGGCATGAAGTATCTCAAACAATTGGTCCCGCGTAAGAGGAAACTCGCTTCCATTTATAGCTGCTTGAATACATGTATCTTGTACTTTAGGAGTCTCCTTTCTTGCCTGCTTACATATTCTACAGAAGTCTGCATGTATTCAGAAGCAAATCTGTTACGTTTAAAGTAAGAAAAAATCAGGAATAGTAATAAACAAAGAAGGAGGCTTCACAGCATGACAGACGAATCCAAATCAAACTATGAACATGAAACAACTGAAAATCTAGAAAAAAGTATGCATAAAGCTCATGGAGTGACGCAAGAAGAATATAAACGAAGTCTTGAGAAAAAAATTGAAGTGGAAAAAGAAAGAGAAAAAGATTATAAGAAGAACAAAGAAATCCAAACCGAAATCTACAGTCATATGAAAAAATAGACAAACCGATGAGGGAGAGGAACAAAAAGATGATAAAAAAATTTATTAAAACAGCGGTCATTGGATACTTGTTTCGTTATGGAAAACGGTTATTAACACGGAGAAAAAGAGGATATTAAAAAAAGATCGTACCCACAATTACGACTGGGTGCGATTTTTTTGGCTCTATTATATTTGTAAAGATATGAGAAAAAGAACAGGCAAGCCCTTTGTTATCACAGGAAAATTTGTGCAAAAGGGCTATTTTCTAAAATAGAGTGTAAAAAATGAAATTTATACAGAAAATACATAGCGAACAGGACCTTAAACGGAAAAGGGTGATTACATTGAAAGTTGCAGAATTGCTTATTAAATGTTTAGAAAATGAAGGCGTAGAATACATGTTTGGAGTGCCGGGAGAAGAAAACATAGATATTATGGATGCTCTTCTGGATTCAAACATTGAATTTATCGTAACAAGACACGAAACCGGAGCAGCTTTTATGGCTGGAACGTATGGCAGATTAACGGGGAAGCCTGGTGTTTGTTTAGCAACATTAGGTCCAGGCGCTACCAATCTTTTAACCGGTGTAGCAAACAGCAATATGGACTTAAATCCGATTATTGCTATAACCGGTCAAGCGGGTCTTTACCGGCAGCATAAAATTTCCCATCAGTATTATGATTTAGTGTCGATTTATGACCCTGTAACAAAATGGAGCGCTCAAATAAAAAAAGCAGACATTGTACCTGAAGTTGTACGTAAAGCATTTCAAGTAGCTACTCAGGAAAAAACGGGTGCTGCTCATATCGATGTTCCAGAAGATATTGCAGGGATGGAATTTGAAGCAGAGCCGCTAGAAATTATCGATCATTCTATCTCCACAGCAGGGGAGCAAGTAATCGAAAAAGCTGCTTCTATTATCAACAAATCGCAGCATCCCCTTATTTTGGCGGGAAATGGAATAACCCGGAGCGATGCAGCGGAGAGCTTACGCACACTTGTGAAAAAAACAAACATACCTGTGGTTCATTCTTTTATGGGAAAAGGCGCGCTGTCATTTGAAGATGAGTTAAGTTTATTAACCGCAGGTATAGGTGGTAAAGACTACATTACCTGCGGCTTTAGTGAAGCGGATTTGATTGTGGCGATTGGGTTTGATATGGCTGAATATCCGCCAAGAAATTGGAACCCCGAAGGAGCCGTTTCTATTTTACACATCGACGCAGAAGAAGCAGAAACGGATGCACATTATCCTGTCACATTAAACGTCATTGGTGATATCAACGAAAATCTAAAAAAGCTGAATCAATTTTTGTCACCTACAGAAAGAGATAACCGCTGGGTAAGTGATGTCCGTAAAGAAGCACTGGATGAATTAGAAGAATTCAAAGAAGATAATCATTTTCCAGTAAAACCGCAAAAAATCATCTCAGATTTACGTTCAGTATTAAAAGAAGAAGACATCGTGATTTCCGATGTGGGTGCTCATAAAATGTGGATGGCTAGAATGTACCATACGTATCAGCCCAATACATGTCTGATTTCAAACGGTCTGGCATCGATGGGAATAGCTGTTCCTGGTGCAATTGCAGCGAAAATGGTTCACCCCAATCGTACAGTTGTGGCTGTTTGCGGCGATGGTGCTTTTCAAATGACAAGTGCCGAATTAGAAACCGCAAAACGATTAAACCTTCCTATTATCGTTTTATTATGGAGAGACGAAGGATACGGATTAATTGAATGGCATCAAATGAGAAATTTTAATCGTTCTGCCTATATTAAATTCGGAAATCCAGATTTTATCCAGCTCGCCTCTTCTTATGGTTTTGAGGCCCTGCAAGTGAACAAAGCAGAAGATGTAAAGCCAACGTTAGAAAAAGCTATAGCAATGAAGAAACCCGTGTTGATTGATTGTCCAGTTGATTATAGCGAAAATATGAAATTAACGAAGAAATTAGGAGATATTATTTGTTAAATATAGGAGGGAAAGCATGCGGATTGGTTCTATTATAGATGGGATCGAACGAAAGGAAGAAAATCGGGAGATGCTTCCTGTACTGAACCCGTACAATCAAGAAAAAGTAGCGGATTTAGCTTTAGCAGAAAAAAAAGATTTAGAAGAAGCTGTAAGTAATAGCTTTGAAACGTTCCACTCCACCATGAAATTGATGCCGGCTCATGAACGCTCAGATATTTTAAGAAAAGCAGCTGACCTGCTGGAAAAACAAGCGGAAAATTTTGCTGAAACAATCATGTTAGAAGCAGGTAAACCAATTACGTTCAGCCGTGCTGAAATTAAACGGTCCGTCCAGGTTTTGCGTTTTTCCTCTGAACTGGCCAAGCATATAATGGGCGAAGTTATTCCCATGGATGCTGCTGTAGGCGGGGAAAATAGAATCGGAATAGTAAAACGAAAGCCTTTAGGGGTAGTCGGAGCGATCACACCTTTTAACTTTCCATTAAACTTGTCTCTGCATAAAATCGCTCCGGCTATAGCAGCAGGAAATACGATCGTGTTTAAACCTGCTGAAAAAACACCAATAACAGCGTATAAGCTGGTTCATTTATTTCAAGAAGCAGGCCTGCCAAAAGGTGTTTTAAACTTACTAATAGGAACAGGCGAAGAAGTTGGAAGTCCGCTTGTGGCACACGATAAAGTGCATAAAATTTCATTTACGGGGAGCCTTCCGGTAGGAAGAAGTATCCGTGAAAATGCCGGATTTAAAAAAGTAACGTTAGAATTAGGTTCCAATTCACCAAATATCATATTTGATGATGCTGATATTAATCAAACGGTAACAGCCCTCGTAAAAGGAGCTTTTGCTTTTTCCGGACAGGTCTGTATATCAGCACAAAGAGTGTATGTGCAAAAAAATGTCTATGACACCTTCCTTAAAGAGTATGTTAAACAAACAAAAGCATTAAAAATTGGAGATCCGAAGAGGGAAGAAACAGATATTGGGCCGATGATTAATGAAGAAGAGTCCAAACGTGCGAAACGCTGGATTGATGACGCGGTCGAAAAAGGAGCAATCATTGAAACCGGAGGGATACGAGATGGGACGGTACTGACCCCGACGATTATGACAAACGTGGATAAAAATATGAAAATTATCGGTGAGGAAGTGTTCGCCCCGATAGTATCCGTCATTCCTTTTGATAATGAAGAGGAAGTGATTGCATTTGCCAACGATTCCATATACGGATTGCAAGCCGGTGTTTTTACAAAAGACATCGACCGGGCAATGCGTTTAGCTGATCAATTAGAAACGGGCGGAGTATGGATTAATGAAATATCCACTTATCGTCAAGATAATCATCCCTACGGCGGTGTAAAACAAAGCGGAATGGGAAAAGAAGGCGTTAAATACGCGATAGAAGATATGACTGAAATAAAATTTATCGGTATAAAACGAAATGGATGAGTGTAGAAACCGCGTATTATTGGTTGAATGAGCTTCGGGAAGAGATGGTGCGTCTGATTGCTGGAAATAATTTCAAATACTAGCTGATTAGGAAGATTTACTGGCCGTTTGCTGGCGAATACTCACCGAAAACCACCGAATACTAGCCAAAAACCAGAAAATACTCGCCAAGCACAAAAAATTAGTTCGTTAGCAGAAAAACAGAGTTGGTACTCGAAAATGTATGAATATCGATCTCAAGGAGGGCTGCTTAATATTGGTTGAGTGAACTATGGGCAGAGATGGCGTGTTCGATTACAGGAAATAATTTCAAATACTCACCGAATATGTCGATTTACTTGCCGATTGCGGACGAATACTAGCCAAAAAACCGCTAAATATTAGCCAAAAACCAGAAAATACTTTGCCAACTACAAAAAAATTTTACCTGAAGACATCCAGATAAAAATGGGATGTCTTTTTCTAATCCACTGCAGTGATTCCTACTAAACCTTGATACTCAAAAAAGTAAGGAAAGCTGGCTTAATACCTGTGAACTACACGCAGAGGTGGTGTGTTCGATTACAGGAAATAATTTCAAATACTAGCTGAATATGTCGATTTACTCGCCGATTACTGGCGAATACTCGCCGAAACCGCCGAATACTATCCAAAAAACAAAAAATACTCGCCAACCAAAAAAATGATTTCAGTGAAAAAGCGGGTATATGCCAGTTGCGCTTACTGACTTATGGGGCAGGTCCTTTGATGATCGATTGAGGAAAAATGATTTAGATACAGAATTAATAAAAGGATGAATCATTTAAAATTACTTACTGGACCGAAGAAGTAAGTGAAGGAGGCCGATATGGAAAGATGCAGTTTATGGTTGACAAAAGAAGAAATAGAGCCAGAACGATTAAAAGGAGCAACAGTAGTTGTGATTGACGTGCTGCTGGCAACGACAACGCTTGTCACGATTATGGAACGCGGGGCACGCCGTGTGCTGCCAGTAGAAAGTATTGAAGAAGCTCATCATTTGAAATCGCAGTTGGATCCTTCATCTACTCTTACGGGAGGAGAACAAGGTGGAAAGACGGTAGACGAATTTGACTGCTCTCATTTGTTAGATGACTACATGCCAGATCGAGTAAAGGACAAAGATATTATCTTTTTATCTGCCAATGGAACCCGTGCGATCAAAAAAGCGAAAAATGCACAGAAGGTAATACTGGCTAATCTAAGAAATGTAAATGCTGTTGCAGACTATCTTAACCGTGAATCGACAGAAAGAGTATACATTATATGTTCCGGTGCCAGCGGCCATTTTTCAATGGAGGACTACGTTTGTACATCATTAATTTTATCCTAATTACAATTAGAGAATGTAAGATTAAACGATGCGGCCATGTTTGCATTGGAACTAGAGATAGATTTAAAAGAAAAATTAAGAGAACTTGTAGCAAAAGGCCGTGTATGTCATAATACGCTTAAATTAGGACTGAAAAGCTTATTTGAGTTTACGGTGGAGGTTGGCGCTTCTAATTCAGTTGTCGGAGTGAATCAGGAAGGAGAATTGTACTTTATTTCCGTTAGCAGTGAAGTGAGATGAATGAATATTACATAAAAAGGTCTGTCTCAAAAAGGTAGTATAAAGTGTGATGGTTATATAGCAACTGGAATATGAAAGACTCCTGCGGAAAATAGGGCAGTGAAGGGTTTGCTCGCAAGCCGCCGTGTAAAACGAGCATATTCCAGTTGCGTTTGCTGAGAATTAGCTTTCTTTTTGTACTTTAAAAAGTTCAACTTTGCTAAAGGCAGAAGTTCCTTTGCCATAGGCGAAACTTTTTCTTTCAAGGTCCGCGCTTTTCTTTATTATAAGTCTGATTCTTTAATCCAGCTTCTTGCTCTTAATGCTTTGACAATGTGATTAATACCAACCATATAGGCAGCATTTCTCATTCGGATATTTTTTTCCTCTCTCATTTTTAATACATTTTCAAACCCAAAAACCATTCGTTCTTCCAGCTTTTTGTTTACTTCTTCTTCTTTCCAATAATAATTCATTTCATTTTGAACCCATTCGAAATAAGAAACCGTTACCCCGCCAGCGTTACATAAAATATCAGGAATAACAAATATATTTTTTTCTTCAAGAATTTGATCTCCTGCCGGTGTAGTTGGCCCGTTTGCAGCTTCTGCTACAATTTTTGCTTGTATAGCGGGGGCTGTATTTTTTGTGATTTGATTTTCGATCGCAGCTGGGATAAATATGTCAACCGGTAATCCAAATAAATCTTCATTGGTTAACGGATCAGCTTTTGTATATTCACTAACACTTCTCCCGTCTTTTACAAAAGATAATAATTCTGGGATGTCTAAACCATTTTTGTCATAAACGCCCCCTTTTGCATTTGTTACAGCAACCACTTTTACGCCTAATTTATATAAAAATTTTGCTGTCATACTGCCGACATTCCCAAAACCTTGCAGGGCCGCGGTGGAAGCACTTAAATCCATTTTGAGAACTTTGGCTGCTTCTCTTATTGTTAATACGACGCCTCTCCCCGTAGCTGCTAGTCTTCCTTGCGACCCGCCAATAATAATGGGTTTTCCTGTTAGCATCCCTGGTATGTTGTAGCCTCTTAATTGATCATACTCATCAACCATCCAGCCCATCACGGTTGGACTTGTATTAACATCTGGTGCTGGAATGTCTTTTTGAGGACCGATAATGGGAGTTATTTTTCGAATGTACGTACGGCTTAATTCCTCAAGCTCTCTTTCAGAAAGTTCAGATGGGTTCACAATGACCCCGCCTTTCCCGCCCCCAAGCGGAAGGTCCAAAATAGCTGATTTTAATGACATCCAAATAGACAAGGCCTTTACCTCATCAATATGAACGTTTGGGTGAAAACGAATGCCGCCTTTGGTAGGGCCGAGTATATCAAGGTGCTGGGAACGATACCCCGTAAAATTTCGAATATTCCCATCATCCATACGAACAGGTAAAGAAACTTCAAGTACTCTAATCGGTTTCTTTAACAAATGATAAATGTTTTCATTAAATCCAAGGTCTTCGACTGAGCTCTTCAACAGTTCTTTTACAATCTCCAACGGGTTTTTATTATGTGTCGTAATATCTGCTTCTACTTTATCATTTTGCGTCATCATATAACCTCCTATAATCAGGCTGCATATTAATAAAGTCCCGCATTTAGCCTTTTGATATGTATGTAATATACCCACAAATATTTGCCTGTAATGTAAGGAATACTATAAGTAATCTTCGACATAAGGGGCTGATTCGGGTGGTTAAATCTAATATGACGCTGATTTTGCGTTTAGAAATACATAAGAAAACCATTTCTTTTGGCCGCATCGCGACTGCTATTAGTGAATCTGGCGGAGACATGGTGGCTATTGATGTAATTAAAGAAAGTCCGGAAACGACAGTGCGAGACATTAGTGTTCATGTTCATCATAAAAAAGATCAAGACAATATCGTTCAATCGATAAAAACTTTATCGGGAGTTCATATTCGGCACGTTTCCGATCGAACCTTTTTAATCCATTTAGGAGGTAAAATTGAAGTTACTGCCAAAAAGTCCATCGATAATAGGGAAGAACTTTCTCACGTTTATACGCCTGAAGTGGCAAGAGTCTGTATAGCTATAGAAAAAGACCCTGCCCTTGCATATAATTTAACGGTGAAGAATGATACCGTTGCTATTATTTCAAATGCTACCGCGGTCTTAGGATTAGGCAAAATCAAACCTGAAGCAGCGATGCCGGTGATGGAAGGAAAGTCCATGTTGTTTAAACAATTTGCCAACGTAAATGCGTACCCAATCTGTTTGCAATCCCAAGACTCAGAAGAAATCATTCAAACCATTAAAGCAATTAGTCCTTCATTTGGAGGAATTAATTTAGAAGATATTGCTTCGCCTCAATGTTTTGAAGTAGAAGAAAGGCTTAAGGAAGAGCTGGATATTCCCGTATTTCATGATGACCAGCACGGTACGGCCATTGTTGCCTTGGCTGGACTTTTAAATGCGTTAAAAGTGACAAAAAAAGAATTAACAGAGTGCAAGGTTATCGTTTGTGGTTTAGGGGTAGCGGGAATCTCAATTACAAAAATGCTGTTGACGGCGGGAACTGAAAATGTTATTGGAATAGACAAAGACGGGGCATTAACTCGTGAGAAAAAATACAACAATAAATTGTGGGATTGGTGTGCAAAAAATACCAATCCTAATGATGAAAAAGGGCCGCTTTCTACGGTTATAAAAGATGCAGATGTATTTATTGGCGTTTCTGCTCCAGATATTCTTCACGTGGAAGATATCAAAAAAATGGCAGATCAACCGATCGTTTTTGCACTCGCAAACCCTAACCCTGAAATTTCACCTGAATTAGCAAAACCCTATGTGAAAATAATGGCCACCGGAAGGTCGGATTTTCCTAATCAAGTAAATAACGTATTATGTTTCCCAGGAATTTTTCGAGGAGCTCTTGATGCCAGAGCAACTGATATTAACGATGAAATGAAACTTGCAGCAGCCACCGCGATAGCTTCTATCATTGATGAAGAAGAACTGAACGAAGACTATATTATTCCAGGAGTATTTAACGACAAAATTGTTCCAAAAATCCGTGAAGCGGTTATGAAAGCTGGTTTTGAAACAGGAGCAGCTGATCGTTTCAGTTGAGAAAGGAGTAACTTATTTAATAGTTTCCGCAGAAGTTTTTCAGCCTGTTTTCCTGCTGCTCGTCTGGCTATAGTTTACCGGCTGTGCCGAGCTTTACTGCATTCTCGTCTCCTAAAATAAGAGAAACCATATTAGAAAAACTTGGCTACTGTCAATCCCAAAGATCCTTTTTCAAAGTTAAACATTCCTAAAGTATAAAGAACATGGCGGACTTTATTGATACTTACGTTCTATCACCTCTCCGTAACTAGCACTCATTCATTTAGGGTTTATGTATTGCTCCAGCTTGCTTTTTGCTACTTCTAAAGAAATGGGAGCATTAGTGAGTACTTCTAGCATAACATCTGTTTTCCCTTGTTGGCGTAAAATTTTAAAATCGACATTGTTTCTAAAGCAGGGAGCGGATTATCTTTTGTTTCAATTCTTAAAAAATACTTCAGGAACATTTTGAATTCATGAACAGAATGTTTATCGTCAGGAACGTGTCTATCATTTCTTAAAATTTCTTTATGGCTTGAGTTAATTCATCACTATTCATTAATATGCCCTCGACAAAATGCGATTAGTTTTAAAGTGCAACTAAAAATTTTATTTAAAAGCGGTATGTTTAGCCGTCATACTTAAAAAAAGGGGGGAGGACGATGAATAGATATCATTGCTGTGCAACCTGTAAATGGTACGAAGTAAGAAAAACGAAAGGTGAAAAAGTAACTTACCACTGTATCAGGCTTGGCTATGAAACCCATCCTAAATACCAATTCAACTGCTGGGATCCAAAAGAAAAGGTACGAAAGCGAATGGAACAAGAAGATGATTAACCAAGCCAAGAGGTGCGTTCTTCAAAATTGGTATAATCGATTTTATTCAGCCAGTCATAATCCGGAACTTGAACGCGTTTAGACTGTCGTCTTTTCTCAAGCTGTCGTTTCGCAAATTCGATTTTTTCATATTCTTTAATTAATGCTTCCACCACTTTGTTCATGTAAGCAGATCCGTAGCACACTTGTTTATCTTTCCATATGTGTTGAAACAATTTATATAAATGGTCTTCGCTTTTATATATTTTATTATCTTGTTTAAATCTTTTTTTAAAAGAAAAAGATTCCTTATCCAAATCTAGTTCTAAAACCATTGGAATATCAGAATTTTCTGAAGCGGAACGCTCTGAAAAAGACGGTCTGAAATCAGAACGGCCTGACATTGCAGCCTGCAAAATAACAATCAAATTGCTGCTGTTGCCGCCTGTTTTGTCTCTCATTACAGGAATGCGTTTAATAACATTTTTCTTTTCAAGAGAGGATAGTGCATAATTAGTCATGCGTTCGCTTTTTTTTACGTGGGCGGCTATGTTTTTCACTTTAATCCAGCTTACTCCTGGGTATTTTAAAGAATGTTGGGCTAGAATCGTAAGAATGTATTTTTCTGTGTGATTCATCTTAACGGATTTGATATGTTCTATAACGTGGTTATTCATTTCTTCAATTGTAGTAAAAGAAACGTGCTTTTTGGCAGCTTCATAGTGAACGGTTGATCTTTTCATTTCCTTCTTCTCCTTCTTCTTTTAGATTTTCTCTCTATATGGATGGAAAAAAAGGGAAAGGAGGAAGAAAAATAAAAAGTCCTAAAAAAAAGTCCTGCTTGCTGTGTTTGTTTTTAAGAAAATTCAATAAAATAGTAGGTTTTTAGGGAAAATTTTATTGTTAAGCGATACCCCGATAAAGTCGATTTATTTCAAAGATTTGACGTATAACGGTGCAGATGTGACAGAAGAACAGGAATTCCTGGTAGTTACCAATAACTACCGTGCCGGCGGAGGAGGAGGCCATTTGGCTGACGCCGAACAGGAAACGATACTTGCTTCAACCGATGAAAACAGGCACATCATTATCGATTATATTATGGAACAAGACGGTCCAATTTCTCCAGAACCGACAGATAACTGGAAGCTGTCTGATATTGAAACAAACGGAGATGTCATATTTGTAAGCCCATCAGAAGCAGAATCTTCAGCTTATGAAACAGATGAAATTGACTACCTCCGTGAAACAGAGAACGGTATGGATGTGTTTGCTTATCGGTTTGACAAGACAGACGAGGAAGACGACGAAGAAGACAGTGAACATCCTAGAAAAGGCATTGGCAAAAACCGGAGCACGCTGGTGAAAAAGAAAAACCAGATCATGCTGAAAGACCAAAGCGAGTGATTAAAAATTTAAAAACGTTTGTCCGTTACAAATTTCAAACAAAACGGCCGGCTCAAAAAAGGAGCCGGCCGATTCTTTATTACTCTTCATATTCTTCAATCGTCCAAGAATGTTCAAATTCCACACAGCCTTTTAATGTCTGTGCTACCGGGCATTTTGTTTCAAATACGTTTAACACCCGTTCGGCTGCTTCTCGTTTGCCTTTAGGAATCTTAAGGTCATAATGGCACTGGATTTTCGTAATTTTCAGGACGCCTTCCGGAGCTTCAATGGTACCTTGCACGGTTGTTTTGATTTTGTCCGGGTAAGGCGGGATTTGACGCGCATACAGCGCGCCTGATAATGTTCCGGTAAGTCAGCCGCCTGCTGAAGCGACGATGTGGTCCAAAGTCGAAGGGTATTCGGTTTCTGGTTCAACTCCGTAAAATTCTTTCACCCCGCCATGAACCCCGTAATGAAACGGTTCTTCAAAACCGTCTATGTACGCCAGTCTGTGGGGCGGTTTGTCTTGTTCAATTGTGATTTTTGTAAGCGCAATTGGATCCGACATAAAATCCCCCTTTAAAATAAACTCTTGTTTTTTTACCCGTCTTTTTTTATTTTTAAACATCGGAATGGTATGATTATTTTAAAAGATTAAAAAAGGAGGAGGAAGAAAATGTCATCTTCATATTTCATACAGCATTTGGCTGCAGGGCGTCCACAGCTTATGATGTACCAAAACGGCAAAGTCATGAAAACAGGCATTCAAAAACAAAGCGTAGAAGAAATATATGCAGCGGAAGACGGTTTGGAAAATGATGAGGTGGCGGATAAAAAAAATCACGGCGGCACCGACCGGGTGATTTGTATCTATCCGTATGACCACTATTTGCACTGGGAAAGTGAATGTAACACAAAGCTTGCTGATGCCGCATTTGGGGAAAACATAACAGCTCGTAACATGACAGAAGAAAAAGTATGCATTGGGGATACCTATAAAATTGGAGATGCCATCATCCAGGTTACACAGGGGCGCATTCCATGTGACACGATCAGCAGGCGGAATAATATACCAAATCTTTTATCAAGAGTAGTGGAAACGGGCTATACAGGCTTTTTATGCCGTGTATTAAAAGAAGGAACGATAAGAAAAACAGATACCATCCAGCTCGTAGAACAGCATCTTGACAAGGTTACTGTCGCTTATTCTCTTCATACGTATTTTCACAACGCAAAAGATCTCGAAGCCCTTCAAAAAATAGCAGCTGTCGATGCATTAGCGGAGTCCTGGCGGGAAAAGGTGGAGAAACGAATCAACCAGTTAACCGGCTGAACGGTTTTTATGCAGAATCGCGTTTAGTTCTCCGCCGATAACAAGAGCCAGACCAGTCAAAAAGAGCCAAAGCATAAGGACGATAACGCCGCCAAGACTGCCGTACATATCGGAGTAATTTCCAAAGTTATTTACATAAAAAGAGAAACCAAGAGATACGACCTGCCATATAATCGTTGCTGTAATGGCTCCTGGAAGTACATGCTTAAACGTAATTTTTTTATTAGGGGCAAAATAGTAAAGACAGCACAGAATTGTAATCATAACAAGAACTGTAAGGATCCAGCGTACCACTTTTAAAAGCGACTCGGTTTCATCTGGCATGAAAACATAATTAGAAACGGTGTTTAAAATTACTTCACCAAAAATAAAAAGAGCAAAAATAATAAGAAAGGTTACTATCATACCGATCGTTAATAAAATAGACAATAATCTTCCGTTAAGAAAAGATCTTTGGTTTTCTACGTTGAACGCTTCATTCATAGCTCTGATGAAAGCATTCATTCCTGTAGATGCGGACCAAATCGTACCAATGATCCCGAAAGTAAGCAGCCCGCTGTTGGAATCGCTGACCACACTTAATACATTTTCTTCAATCATGCGGGTGGTGTCGCGAGGCAGAGCTGTTTCTACAACCATCATTACTCTTTGGCCGTCCATAGACAAATAAGGAAGAATAGATAAAAATAAGATCATCATCGGAAAAAGGGCAAGCATATAATAAAATGCCTGTTCTGCTGCTAGTCCTGTTGCTCTGTCATCTATCATTTCCTTTTTCAGCGTTCGGCCAAAAGAAAAAATTCGATTGATTTTCATGTAGGATCCTTCCCCTCTTTACTCGTCAGCTTCCTTGGTTCTTTATACTACTTTTTTTCCCACTATTTTGCATTAAAAACCTATGGAGTCTAAAAATAACGCTCATAACGACACGAAGAGAGGAAAAAGTAAACGCAAGGAGGGAGAAGCTATGGCTGATAAAAGAGAACAACCAGAGCGCATAAAACGACAACCAGAAATCGAGCAGCCTAATGTAAGGGAAATTAATGAAGAAACGCCGCATCCGGGTACGGCAATGGTTGAAAATCATGCTGAGCAGCTTCGCTATAAAAACGCAGACAGCATTTATGAATAATGAGCATGAGCTTTCCCTTAGCAGGGGAGGCTCTTTTTTGTACTTTAGTTTAAATTTTCTAAAGGAAGGCTGTTATGGCTGAGTTTCCAGCGGAAGCAGGGAAATTAGTGAACCAGCTGTACAGCCATAATCCAAAAACACTTGTTAAATAAGAAACCCTTTACAGTTCAAAAATTCTGATTGTTATGATAACTTATCATTATAACAGGAAAGGGAGTGAATAAGTGGCATCGATTAACGCAGAAGCTATTACAGTTGAAAATGAATCGGCTGCAATGGAATTATATTACCGAAAAGGCTGGACAGATGGATTACCAGTCGTACCTCCAACAGAAGAAAGAATTCAAGCGATGTTAGATTTTGTCGGCATGAAAAAAGACACCGTCATTGGTTCTATTCCTGAACGCGGACGCGTGTTTACGGCAGAAGCAGCAGCGATCAATGCAGTGATGGCGGGATGCTTACCCGATTATTTTCCGGTAGTGGTGACTGCTGTTTCAGCAATGAGTGATCCGGACTTCGGACTTCACGGACCAACGGCGAGTACAGCTGGCGCTGCTATATTAATCATTGTGAATGGACCTATTTCTAAAACGCTTGCGGTTAATGCAGGAGAAAATCTTTTCGGACCAGGAAATCGTGCAAACGCGACCATAGGCCGAGCGGTTCGATTACTTATGATAAACGCTGGAGGATCTAAAGAATTTGACCGGGCCACTTTAGGGCACCCAGGTAAATTTACGTACTGCATAGCAGAAAACGAAGATACAGAGTGGGAACCTTTGCATGTTGAAAAGGGGTTTGCCAAAGAAGATAGTACCGTAACCGTGTTTGCTGCAGAAGGACCAAATCAAATGAACAATCATGCTTCCTTGCAGCCAGAAAATATTTTACTTACCCTAGCAGACCGAATGAGCGGTCTTGGCACTTTTAATATGGGCGGAGAAACCGAAATGGGAGTGGTGATTTGCCCAGAGCATTACAGAGATCTAAACAAACAAGGATGGAATAAAGCATCTGTGCGCCGTTTTCTCTATGAACATGCGAAACGGCCGCTAAGTGATTTGAAAAAAGGTGGTTATATAGAAGCACCAATGGAAAAACAAGATGAAAAAACAATGGTACATGCCGTGCCTTCTCCAGAAAGCATTCTTTTGCTGACAGCGGGAGGGGAAGCCGGACGCTTTTCAGCTTGTATTCCAGGCTGGTTCGGCGCTAATATTTCGCGTGCTGTCACAAAATCAATTCTGACTGAAACAGGTTTCACCTGACAATGCTGATGCTAGTCAATCGGTGATTGGCTCAAATGATATACCTTGCTTTGATCGAAAAACAAAAGGAGTGATTTGATGAGCATTACCGTCTATAATCCAACAAAGAGCCCAGTACCAGAACAAGCACAAACAGCTCCGAGGCCTTTGTCACTGGAAAACAAGACGTTAGGCTTAATTGATAACGGCAAAAGAAATGCAGACACCGTTTTACAATATATTGGCAGACATCTAAAAGAACGTTTTCAGTTAAAAGAAATAATAACAGTAAAAAAGTCATCGTTTTCTCATGCGATCCCCGATAGGGAAGCAGATCAGCTAAAAAAGCAGTGTGATTTAGTTATTTCTGGGATCGGTGATTGAGGTTCCTGCAGCTCGGGCAGTTTGCTCGATGGAATCGTGATGGAGAAAAAACAAGTACCTGCAGCAGTCATCGTAACTGAACCTTTTATCAGCTCAGGAAAAGCGATGGCAATAGCCCATGGTTTACCTGATTATTCCTTTGCTGTCATTCCACATCCAATCGCAGCCACAACCGTGGACACGCTTGAAAATTGGGCGGAAGATGCAGTAAAAGAGGTGGCTGAACTGTTGTCAGCTCAAAAGACAGTACATCGGTCCTAACGATCACACACTCTCTCTGTAATAAACATTTAGCTTAGTTTTAAAAAAAGCAAATGGGGAAAGGTAACAACAAATGCAGAGAGAGAGGATGATACAAATGATTAGAACGATTTTAATGATTATTGGATTAGTAGTGGTAGTTAGTGCCATTATAAATTGGGCATTTTAAAGGAAAATGCTGTAATATAGAGTACCGGCATCTTGTACTGTTTACTATTCGTTATTTAAATGAAAAACGGATAAGCGCTTTATCCTTAGAGCTATTAGAAAAACTCGGCTTGCCGCCATGTAAAGGAAACCGCCTAAGTTAAAGGAACTTCTACTAAAAACGCACACGTCGACGCATAGAATGTGCTAATGTCGCCAATGCCACAGGACGTGGCGTTTTTGGCGACGAGTGTGCAACGTAGAAGTCACCACATCCTGTGGAAGTACGTCCTGTGGAAACGGCGGCATTAGTACGTCCTATACGTTGGAAGTCGTAGTTTTGTTATACTTTGATCCTTTCACAAAGTTAAACATTCCTAAAGTATAAAGAAGAGGCCGCCAGGGAAGCGGCCTCTAACCTTTAATGCTGATCCTTTTTTACAAATGTTTTACAGTCGGTTTCATGCTCTGTAGAAGCTTGTTCACCACTATGGCTTACTACATAAATTCTATCGGCAGAACAAAGGTTTCCATCTGCCCAATAATGACAGTTATTTACTTCACATAGCACATCTTGCGCCATATTTCTTCCCCCCTTACGTTTACTTTTTGCAAAAGCAGGGAAAAAGATACGAAGCAAAGGCTGAATCTTTGTGCTATTCCTATGTCGTTTTTCGTTCAAGCATAAATTGTTCAAACGCCAGCTGTGCTTTTTTAGCAAGGCTTATATTTGCACCGACGTTTATGCACTCTTCTATAAATTCAGGGTCTTCGTCCCGGCACGGCAATCCCTGTAAATGCAGGCGCCAATGGACGAGCTCATGTAATAGAGATTGTAATACACCTTCTTTAGAACGTATGGCATTACGCTTGGTGCTCATTCGAATAATACGTTCTCCGGTGCCGCGGTCATAAATAAACACGGCATTTTGTACACTCCAGTTGGTATGTACAAGCTCAATCTGATCGCTGTACTCCACTCCCCAATGCTTTAAACACATGTCATTTGCCGACTTGTACAACTCATTTAATGTGAAGTTACCGCTTTCCACTTACCTCTTCCTTTTCTAAAAAAATCTATACCAATTTATAGTATCATAATTCAAAATAATGAACATTAATATAAAAAAATTTTTGGAAAAAGCAGGCTTCTGTTAACAGCGGTAACAAAAGCCTGCTCTTACGTCTTATACAAATTTTCCGTGATCTGGTACAGCAATGTCGTCAAAGTTGCTGGCTAAGGTTTCTAGCGCATGTTTTAATTCTTTGCCTTCCATAGGAAGACCATGACCTGTGACAGCAGCTTCTGGGTTAAGGTTTTTTAATTGTTCAACAGAAGAACGGGCTGCTTTCCAATCAGTGGTAAGATAGCGGGGCGGGCCGCTGATTTCTTTTTCTTGCATCATTACTTTATACAGATATTCTTGTTTGACGGTCACAAATGCATCGCCAACAATAAGTGTGCGGTCTTCTTCGTGAAATAATGAAATATGCCCAGGTGTATGACCCGGCGTGTGAACCCAGCGCCACCCCTCCATTTCAGGTACAGTGCCATCGGCGGGCAGTACTTGTACGTTGTCTCCTAGATCAATCCCTTCATTGGGAAACATACGTGATAATTTAGCAACAAGACCTCCCTCAACACTAGTATCAGGTTCTGGATAATTCTTTACGCCTGTAAGAAAAGGCATTTCCTGTTCATGAGCATAAACAGGAATTTTCCATGCTTCGGCTAATTCTTCCACTGCTCCCACATGATCAAAGTGGCCGTGTGTCAAAATAATAGCTTGCGGAGTATGGTTTTTTCCGAAAAGCTCATCAGCTGTTTCTTTAATAATATCAGCAGATTTGGGCATACCTGCATCGATTAAAACCCATTCATTTTCCCGGCCTGGAAGCTCATAAAAGCAAAGGTTTACCACCTGGTTTGTATAATAGAACAGATGGTCGGCCACTGTCTGACCTAACCCATTCGTGACCGAAGTAACAGGAATCAGTTTGTCTTCCATCGTTATACCTCCTAAAAAATTAACTAGCTATGGTTTACCTTTTACATTTCTCATATGGAATAAACAAAATGAAAACAAAATTCGGCATAAAAAATGATCGGTGAGACAAAGTAAAGATATGTTTTAAAAAGGAGTGAGTGTTGTTGGGTAAAAGAAAGTGGACGAATTTTCTCGTTATCATGCTTGCTGCCGGAACGTTATTCAGTTACTCCGGGCAGGCAGAGGCGTATGGGATTCATGCCGAGCTGAAAAATGTTGACCTGACGGAGGAACAAAAAGAGGAGCTTTCTACATTGCACAAAGATATTATTGAAAAGAAAAAAGAGCTCGTAGACAAATATGTAGAATTTGGCATGATTCCAGAAAACAAAAGAGAAAAAATAAAAACGCATCTAGATGACCGCTTTAAAAGGCTTGTGGAAAATAACTTTCAGCCTTTACGGGAAAGAAGGTTTCATTAAATAGAAGGATGTAGTATTTTTCCTAAAAGTAAAAAGGTAGATAAAAGCTGAGTCTCTTGCTTTTATCTACTTTTTTATTGTTTTTCTTCTGTTCTTCTTACCCACTTAATCCATAGCCTGTCTAATAATGATTTAATATAAAGCGAGAAGAAAGAATGGTACCATTTCCATCCCTTTTTGAATGTTATTAATTTTGTTTTTTTCTCTGCGAGTTCTTCAATAATAGTCATCGGAACAATGTATATAAGCAATTTAAATAGACTAGTGATGAATTTGTCGTCTTTGGTTTTTTGATTATAAGCAATTGTCATAGCTGGGTATAATAAAAAATCAAACAGAACATTTGACTTGAATGTTTTAGGTAATAGCCGTATAGGATACCTTACTATGTCGGCAGAAACGATACAATGATCAATGATGATATTGGTCACCGCATTCCACAAATATACCAGCAGCCAATCTTTTATAGGAGGTTTTCTAAAAATAAAAGGCAGTATTCCAAGCCCTAAAACAAGCAGGCCTCCTAAAAACAGCTCATCTCTCTTATTATTTTTATTCATGAAACAACCTCCTTTAAAAAACGTCATCCATCTACTTTGGCAACACCTAATGCCAAGTGCTCCCATAGTAATTCTTCGACTTTTTCTACCAGTTCATTAGGACATTCAATAACTAAAACGACTTCTGATTTTTTTCCTTTTACTTCCCGTTTTCTTTTATGTACTACTTTAAAGAGGATGTAATCAATGACAAATCCAATGATAAATCCACTTGCAGCACCGATTAACCCCCAATAAATTGGCCCCCACTCCAATGCGAAGCCTACACTTGCGCCAATTACAGAGAAGCCCGTTCCTATCGCTGCCCCTTTATCAAATAAACTGATCCCATCTGCACGGTGAAGCGTATCAAACAATCTTCTTTCTTCCACTCGGTTAATGAGCGGTACAGCAAGAATTTTCTCTTTTTTCACTCCAACTTGCTCTAAAGATGTGATGGCTAATTCCAGATACGATGAATGCTCGAAGGTTGAAAAAACTTGCATGGATTGTCACCTCATGCTTTTCAGGGAAATTTGACACGATATTGTTGATAATTGTTCTTTAAAAATTTTCTTTGTTCACTTTCAAATAATTTATTGTTTTCGACTGTATTTACATAGGAGTCATAAACGCCAAAACCTATATACGAAGGGATAAATAAAAACCACTGTGGATCCAGCACTTGTGTCGCTTGTCCGATTTCTCCTATAAAAAGGTAATGGACAGCAATAAGAATTTTAGATGAGTATACAAAAACAATCACAAAAGACAAAATAAAAAAGGCGGTGAGTACACGGTGGATGTAAAGCTGCCCTAGACCTGGAGTGAATAGGGACCATATTACGGCCATCAGCGGTCTTCGCTTGTCTAAATAATTAATTCCCAAGGCACCTATGGTAAATGAACTAAAGTCAGCATTTTCACGCTCGGCCAGTATGAATACTTTATTCATATCCACAGTAGTGCGGTAGCTATCCCATATTCCAAAAAGATAGACTGGAATATACAAAAGTATCCATCTTGGATCGAGTACTTCCTTTGCCATCTCTATATTCCCAGTAAAGGAAAATACAATAGCATGATTTAAGTGAGCCATATTATTAATGAGAATCTCCCAGATAAAAAGGGAATAGCCTCTCAGATATTTAGCTAAAAGAAGATGGCCAAAACCAGGAAACGCCGCTGACCACCAGGCAATGATATATGGATTTCTTAAATGCATCTGTGTCGTGCCAATTGCACTGACATGAGCCTTCATTCGTCGTGCCTTATAAGTTGGATGAAAGTTGTTCACGAGGAATTCCTCAATTTTCTATTAGTTTAAATAGCATTTTTAATGTATTTTTTACCAAATATATAAATTTTATGTATAAGTAAAAAGTACACCACGAAGTGTTTGTGAGTTCCTTGGAGCTGTTTGCTAAAGGAAACGGCTTCTCAACCTTCTTCACTGCCTTTATTATTCATAAAAGAAAACACGAAGAAGGTTGAATAATTATTTTAAAAGCAGGACAGAACTGTCTTTTATAGAATACTAAGAGGGGTAAAGAGAGGGGTGCTTATTTATGAAAAGTATTCACCCTTACATAATGGTAGAAAATTGCAAAGAAGCAATGGAATTTTACGAAGAGGTTCTAGGCGGTGAAATAAAAAACGTACAGGCATTGGAAGAGCATGGTGGAAAGTACATGCACGCAGAACTTCATATGAGCGATCAAATCATTCATTTCTCAGATGTCTTCCAAGATTATGGAAAGATAACCCAGGGAAACAATGTTTACGTATTACTAGAGTTTGAAGAAAAAGAGGAAATAAAAAAAGTATATGAATCCATTCAAGAAGGGGCAGAAGTAGGGGTGGAGCTGCAAGAAACGTTTTGGGGAGCACTTCATGCCAACTTAATTGATAGATACGGAATTGGCTGGATGCTTAATTGCCAGTTGTAAGGGGGCCATTATGGCACACCGTAAAACAAAACCTGCCTTAGGTTTCTTTGGATCTTTTCTTTTATGCGGCTGGGGAGCGTATCGTCTGCTTACAGAATCCTTTGACTCCTACACATGGCTTATTCCTGCTCTCTTTGCTGTAACAGGCGGGATTGGAATTGCCGCTAATGCGATTCATTTTTTTAGGAACAGATCCTATGAATCACATGGAAAATAAACAGGGTGTCCTAATTTTTGCAGACTTAAATTATAACCTGGGTTCCGTTATTCGCTGCGAATTTCTTTCATTTTTGCAAAGAATAACGGAATGATGCCCTATATTTTAAAGTGCTTTTTATCAAATTACAGCACAAACATCAGCGACGTCTTTCATAGAGTTTTGGAAGGCACTTAAAAGTCCGCGGACGTCATGCATACGTTTATTTTTTTTGAATTTTACATCCATATTTTTACAATTATATTTGAAATTCCAAAATACTATCCGAATCTCGGAATTTACCAGCCGTATGCAGCCATTTACATTCGTCTAAAGAGCCGTAAAAAAGAAGAGGAGCTCATTCCTCTTCTCCGTCTATTTGCAGCACATATTCGATTAGCGCATTCTGTTCATCTTTTGAAAATCCGCGCTTTTCATCTGCCCAAAACGCATGACCGCTTCCCTCAATATTTAATTTTCTTAACTCGCTCGAAGAATGATTTGCATCCACTACCTGCTTACGAAGTGACTCATCGACTAAAGCCTGCATGCTGTTATAGGGGTCTGGTCTTTTACCATTATGAAATGTACCAGGGATGCCAAGATCCGTGTTTTTGTCTGGTCCAACAGCCACCCCGCCATCATGTAGATAGGGGGCCTGCCAGTATACTCCGGCCAGGCCTTTTACCTTGTAACCGCCATCCGAATCATTATGAGCAAAGGCTAATTCTACATCTTTTTTTGAAAAATTGTTAGATGGTATGTTTAATTTCTTCGCTGCATTTGGAACGGGAACAGGGGTGTCTGGTGAATAAATCGCCGCCTCGTCCCAAACCTTTTGTGTTCCAGCTAATGCTTTGGCTCGAGAAGGATTCGTTCCTGCTTCTTTGGCGGGTATGATTTTGTTATTCGTTTTATAACGTCCCGCATGGCATTTTATGCAGCCAGCCTTTTCAAATACTTTTCTTCCTTGTTCGATCGTTTTCGTGTCTTGGTCTCTGTTTGGCTTTGGCGGAACAAGCGTATTTTGGTACGCTGCAACAGCATTATTTTGTTCATTGACCCGGTAACCTGGACTTGAAACGACTAAGCCATCCGGAGCAGCAAGCGTCACATTTGGGAAAGTCGGGAGTTTCACTAGATCATTAACTCCTGGGGTGTTAGGATGCGGTGCTGCTTTTTCTAAAAATTCACTTGGTTTCTCATCTGAATCAGGACGGTAACGAAAGTTTTTGTTTGCGGCGCGCTGAAGAATCGTCCCAATATAGACTTCCTTATCGATATCAAACATGCCTTTACTGATAGAAGATTGAGCAAGGGAGTCTGCTCCTTGCGCATGTACATTATTGCTAAGGGTAGTTAAGCCATTAAAAGCACCAGCCATTCCCATTCCGCTCCAACTGTACGGATGATCGCCAAAAGTAAAAGAATCACCGACTTGTGTAGGATTGGCTTCTTGGTCAATCGTTGCGTCAAAAAAGCCGGGTGGCCAGCTCATCAACGTTTTTTCTACATCTTTTTCAAGCTGATCGGGATCGGGTAACGATTCCGTTTTTCCATCTGAATTTTCAATAGAACGACTAGAAGCTGTTATGTAGGCTTCGAGGTTTTTTTTCTCTGTGTGCGTAAAATAAGCTGCGGAATTGCTTGCCATCGCCATTAAAAGACCGACATTAAAGTTTGTATTTGTCGCTCCTTCTACCACTTTCCCGGTTGTGGTTTCAACTTGGGCATGACAGGCTGCACAGGTCACTCCTGCTTTCAGTTTCCCGCGGTCAAGCGTCACAGGCATACCAAGCGGCATGATAGATCCTTTTGGCACAGCAAGCCCTGTGTCTATTTTTTCTCCTTTTTTAAATGTTTGATCTCCCACCTTCACTGTTTCACTTAATTCTACCTGCAAGTTGTTTGTTCCTTTTCCTCTTAAAGCAAGTGCCGCTTTCGACATATTCCAGAGCGATATAGGACCGTCCAGTATTCCCATTACATCTGTAAGAAACACTTCATTTCCAAATGTCTCTTCATAAAAAACCTCACGTCCGAGATCAAGAAGATCGGTGTCCACCTTCACAGCACCTTCTCCAGGTAATAGTTTCTTTTTCCCTTCGACAGATGCACGAAGCGTGTCTGCTTCTTTGTCTGAAATGCTTTCTCCCCAGACGTTATACGATTCTTCCGGCCTGCCGTTTTTATAAATTTCTTCATTATTAAGCACTTTATCGAAAGAGGGAGTATAAGCAAACCGATAATGACCTGTGAAAAAAGCAGTAACGCCTCCAAATAGAAAGATAATAAAAATTACCCCAAAAGTCCAAAGAATATATTTCTTCCGCATATGTGATTCACCCCGTTTATTAGGAGTGCCCAACTTATGTTTTCTTATTTGAAAATTTGATGATTGAAAACTTAATATAAACAAAAGTTTAACAATATATTAATATGGTTAAAGATAGATATCTGCTAACAATCCATGCAGGAAAGGATGATAGGAGTGGACAAAGAAATCTATAATTTTATCCAGAACGTAGATGTGGACCAAAGAGATGGCAAAGTATTTTCACCGGCTGAGATAAATGAAGAGCTGTTTGACAATGAAAAACCACTAGAAGACGTCCTAGCCTCGCTGGAAAAGCTTGCTGAAGAAGGAAAAATGGCAAGAACGGAAGGGACGGCTCAAGACGGTTATAAAGGACAGCTGTTTACGAATAAAACGTAACAAACCGGACTGGAAAGCAAAGAGGCATCCTTGTCCATTTGATGACAATGATGCCTCTTTTTACTGCCGCCAATCTAAAAGCCTGATATAATCGCACATAGAATGTTTAAATGGAAAAAATTTCTTTGATAATTGAGATTTTCACATACTTTTTTATATAAATAAGCAGATATTTCATCAATAGTTTATAGTGAATAGTTGATGGGTGTGATATAATTCTGAAAGTCAACTAAATAAAGATGTTTTTTTTATTATATTTATTAAGTGAAAGTAAACAAGATGTAAAGAATCTCATAGAATTTGATTTTCTAGTTTCTAATGTAGCTAGGAGGGCTTAAAATGAAGAAAGTTATCACTTATGGAACATTTGATTTACTGCACTGGGGCCATATTAATATACTAAAACGCGCAAAGGCCTTAGGAGATTATCTCATTGTAGCTATTTCTACAGATGAATTTAACGCATTGAAAAATAAGAAAGCATATTATTCATATGAACAGAGAAAAATGATCTTAGAAGCAGTCCGTTATGTGGATGAAGTTATTCCCGAAGAAAAATGGGAGCAGAAGGTAGAAGACATCCTTGATCATAAAGTAGATGCTCTTGTGATGGGAGATGATTGGAAAGGGAAATTCGACTACCTTAAGCCTTATTGTGAAGTCATTTATTTACCAAGAACCGCTAATATTTCTACTACAAAAATCAAAAAAGAACTGCTTCTTGCAAATGCTTATTAGAAAGAGAGAGGATTTTTTCTCTCTTTTTCTTTTTTGTCTCCACATGGTAAAACGTTTATAATAGATCGAGCAGTGTAACCATATTACTTTT
This sequence comes from Alteribacillus bidgolensis, assembly GCF_002886255.1. Taxonomy (NCBI): domain Bacteria; kingdom Bacillati; phylum Bacillota; class Bacilli; order Caryophanales; family Bacillaceae; genus Alteribacillus; species Alteribacillus bidgolensis. The sequence continues at coordinate 1,615,859 of NZ_KZ614149.1, read as the reverse complement.
TGAATCAGAAGGGTATTGAATCAAATGAAAAAACGATTTAAGAAATTTAAGAAAAAATTCAAAAAGAAATTTACAAAGCGATGGAACAAAATTAAAAAATCAAAAAAGGTACGCCGTTTTTACCGCGGGGTTTCGCTTCTTGTCGGACGTCTGCCTAAGAAGAAAAACATTATCGTATTTGAAAGCTTTTTAGGCAAACAATACAGCTGTAACCCTAGAGCGATTTATGAAACACTTATAGAACAAGACAGAAACTTTATTTATTATTGGAGTATTGACCATCGTTTTAAATCACGCTTTGATGAGCATGGAGTTCGCACGATCAGCCGTTTTTCATTAAAGTGGTTTATCGTTATGATGCGGGCGAAATATTGGGTGTTCAACAGCAGGCTTCCAAAGTGGATCGCAAAGCCGCATGACACGGTGTATTTGCAGACCTGGCATGGCACGCCTTTGAAAAAATTGGCGTTAGACATGGAAGAAGTGCTCATGCCGGGGACAACAACGGAAATGTATAAGCGGAATTTCGTGGCAGAAGCTAGTAGATGGAACTATCTCGTTTCTCCGAATACGTACTCTTCTGAGATTTTTAGAAGAGCCTTTCATTTTGAACAGGACCTGCTAGAAACAGGCTATCCTAGAAATGACTATTTGTTTCATTATACAAAGGAAGATGAGGAAAAAATAAAAGAAAGGCTCGGAATTCCCGACGATAAAAAAGTGATTTTATATGCACCAACGTGGCGGGATAATGAGTATCATTTCATCGGAAAGTATAAGTTTGCGGTACAGATGGATCTTGATCGTATGCGCGAAGAACTCGGTGATGAATATGTGATTGTATTAAGACTGCATTATTTAGTTTCTGATAAACTCAATTTGAAAGACTATGAAGAATTTGCATTCGACGGCTCTAATTATCCAGACATCCGCGATCTCTATATTATTGGTGATGTGTTAATTACGGACTATTCTTCCGTTATGTTTGATTTTGGTGTCTTAAAAAGGCCGATGATCTTTTATGTATATGATATTGAAAGCTACCGCGACCAGCTGAGAGGCTTTTATTTTGACTTTGAAAACGAAGCACCCGGCCCGCTTGTTACGACAACAGAGGAAATCATCGAAGAAGTAAAACAGGCAGACTCGATACGAACCAGATTTAAACCGCATGTGGAATGGTTCGAAAGTACGTTTCATTCACTAGAAGACGGAGAAGCTTCTAATCGTGTCATCGCGCACGTATTTGATAAGCAGTGAAGGATATAAAAAGAAGGTATGACGATGAAATCTGTTGGTACGATTTTAAAAGAGTTATGGCAGAGCATGTATCTTATTAACCGTCTCGCTCTATATGAAATTAAGATAAAAAATAACAATAATTATCTAGGCCCGCTTTGGGAGTTAATTACACCGGCCTTTTTTATAGCGATTTATTGGTTCGTGTTTGGGTATGGTATTCGAGATAATGAAGGAGTGGACGGCGTTCCTTTTCTCAGCTGGATGATGGCCGGTATTACCATCTGGTTTTTTGTTCAGCCTGCTGTCACACAAGGATCCAAAGCGATCTATACGAAGATCCGAATGGTATCGAAGATGAGTTTTCCTACTAGCGTGATCCCTGCTTATGTTGTCGTATCAAAGCTTTATCCGCATTTTGTCTTATTATTAATAATTATTATTTTTATGCAGTTTTCAGGATATCCGGTGAATATGTATTATTTACAGTTTCCTTATTTTATTTTCAGCATGCTGATTTTAATTATTGCCGTGGTACTGATTTTTTCCACCGTAACTACGGTTATCCGCGATGCGCAAATGTTTATTCAATCGACGATTCGTGTTTTGCTTTATTTAACACCGTTTTTATGGGTAACAGAAGTGCTTCCGGACAACATTCAATCGTTAATGCAGCTTAATCCGCTCTATTATTTAGTAGAAGGATACCGAGCTGCCTTTTTTGGAGAATCATGGTATTTTATTGAGCACTGGCAATATACGCTGTATTTCTGGAGCATTGTAGTCGTTCTTTTTGTCATAGGTTCGATGCTGCATATGCGTTTTCGCCGTCATTTTATTGATTTTTTATAAAAGACTGCAAAGGACGTTTACAGCAGCATATAGAAAATGTAGACGGATGTGATAAAGATGACAAAAGCGATCGTTGCTAAAAATGTGACGAAAAAGTTTAAACTATATAACACCCAATCCGAACGCTTAAAAGACCTTTTGCTTCCGAAAAGTTTTGGAGAAGAATTTTACGCGTTGAGAGATGTTTCTTTTGAAGCAGAAAAAGGCGATATCATCGGGTTAGTCGGGGTGAACGGCTCAGGGAAATCTACCCTGTCCAATATCATTTCAGGTATTGTTCCGGAAACGAGCGGCGAAATCAGTATTAACGGTGAAACAGCTATTATTGATGTGTCCGCCGGTTTAAACAACAAATTAACCGGCAGAGAAAACATTGAACTAAAATGCTTGATGCTTGGCTTTAATAGAAAAGAAATCAAGAACATGGAGCAGGACATTATCGATTTTGCCGAACTTGATAAATTTATTGACCAGCCGGTGAAGTCTTATTCGAAAGGGATGAAATCACGGCTTGGCTTTGCGATCAACGTCAGCATTGACCCCGATATTTTAATTGTCGATGAGGCCTTGTCCGTTGGGGATAAAGCTTTTGCGAAAAAAAGCCTCGAAAAGATGAAAGAATTTAAAGAACGCGGCAAAACCATGTTTTTCGTCAGTCATTCAATTGCGCAAATGAAAGAGTTTTGCAATAAAATCATGTGGCTTGAATTTGGCGAGAAGAAAGCTTACGGAGAAATGGAAGACGTGCTCGGAGACTATGAAGCTTTTCTGAAAGAGTATAATAAATGGTCAAAGAAAAAGAGAAAAGCATTCAGACAGAAAGGGTTCGAGCGGCAAAGCAAAGTCAAAGAATTGGTATGATAAAGTGCCCCGGCGAGATGTTACAGCTGGGGCACTATTTTTGGCGGGTGAAAGGAAGAGTATAAGAAAGACTAAGGTTTCCGACTCCGGGACTTACGTCAAGGCATTCCATAAAGAAGCCAAAAAGCTTAAATGAATGGGAGAGGTAAGAAAGAATTCACTGCCGCATCTCTTCAAGCTTATGCAGCAGCTCATCTTTTTCCCATGTTTTGTCAGGATTCAGCCAGTGGCCATTATAAAAAAACGAAGAACGGCGTATGCCAAAACAGATTACTTTGCATAATTCAAAGAAGCAGATAGACCCTGCTTTCCAGTGGCGTAGAAAATAAACGAGAATAGAAAATGTGTTTCTCGGGTCAAGGTAAATGATTTCTATTTCGTCCCCGTATATTTTGCGAATATCACGGTAAACGATCCCGATCTCTTCCATTTCCTTACGAACGTCTTTAAATGTATCGTGCATGCTGATGAACCCGTCATCAGTAATTCCTCCGCATCAATCTCCGCCAATGTGAGGTGTCATGCGTATGACCATTACTTCATCTTTCATGCGCTGCCCCTTTCCAAAAAAGGATCGAGCACGTATACTTTACTATAAGTATCTCGTCTAAATCGAGAAGAAGTCAACTGATAATGTTAATGATATGTAAACTTGTTTAAAATTTAAGTTGACATATAAGCCTTCTTGTTTTACATTCTCCATATACTTATATTAGGAGGACGTTGAGAATGAAAACAAGAAATATGATGTATGTGGCTATGTTTGCAGCAGTAGTCGGGGTGCTCGGATTAATGCCGCCGATCCCGCTTCCGTTTACACCCGTACCAATCACAGCACAGACACTCGGTGTGATGCTTGCCGGTTCCTTACTTGGCGCAAGGCTTGGGGGAGGGAGCTTACTTCTCTTTTTGGCATTAATCGCTGCAGGTATGCCGATTCTTGCCGGCGGACGCGGCGGTCTTGGAGTATTGTTTGGTCCGAGTGGAGGCTACATTCTTTCTTGGCCGCTTGCAGCATTTCTCATTGGGTTTATGATGCAAAAAGCTCAGCCGGCCTTAAATTTAGCGAAAGCGATCATCATTAATATCGTCGGCGGTATCCTCGTCATTCACGTTTTTGGAATTATTTATCTTGCTTTTGTTACGAATATTTCTTTATGGGCCGCTGCTGTTTCATCTTTAGGATTTGTCCCAGGAGATACAGTAAAAGCGATCATTTCCGCCGTCATTGCTGTAAAAATTGCCAAAAGCCATCCTTCTTTATTAAAAGGAAACAATCGAGGGGAACAATCAGCGAAAAAAGCTGGCTAAGAGAGGAAGGAACGAAACATGTCGATTGCCGCTTCGTTTGTGAACAACGCAGAATCAAACCCTGGAAAAACAGCTGTCTTTACACCACAAAGAACTGTAACGTATGGAGAGCTTCATGAAAAAACAAATCGAGCAGCAAAAGCGCTGCGGCAGACTCCTGTAAAAGAACAAAAAGATACACCGCCTAAAGCCGCTGTGCTGCTTTCAAACAGCATAGAATTTGTAGAAGTGTTTTTAGGTGCAGCGAAAGCAGGCTGGCTTGCGGTGACGTTTGATCCGAAATGGTCGGATAAAGAGCTTGCTGCCATCATAAAAGAGACGAAGCCAGAGATTCTTTTTATCGAAAAACAATTTACACATATAAAAGACGAAATTCCTGCGTCGATCCAAGTGATTGTGTGCAGAGGAGAGGAAGCTCCCTTTACAACGTATGAACAATGGCTTAAAAATAGCAATACAAATGACATTGTTTTACCGGAAGTGACGGGCGGCACGTTATTTTACATGGGATTTACTTCAGGAACCACCGGTCTGCCAAAAGGTTTCATGAGAACTCATCGTTCCTGGACAGAAAGTTTTCAAGAAGGGGATAAAGAGCTAAAATTACAAGCGTCTGATCATATTTTAGTGCCAGGGCCGCTTGTTCATTCGCTGTTTTTATTTGCTGCTCTTCATGCCCTGCATCGCGGAGCTGTATGCTTTCTTGAGGAAAGCTTTCAGGCCGAAGCCGTTATCGAAAGAATAAACGCGGGGCATATTTCTGTCATGTACGGAGTGCCGACGATGTTTGAAGCAATCGCTCAGCGTTTAGAGCAAGGAGAAACAAAAACAGAGACGCTTAGAACTTGTATTGCATCTGGCGCGAAAATGGCGCAGCACAAAAAGACAGTTTTAGAAAAAACATGGACAAAAGCTGAATGGATTGAATTTTACGGAGCATCAGAGCTCAGTTTTGTCAGCATTTTGCACCATAAAGACCGCTTTAGAAGTAAAAATGCGCTAGGATATCCTTTTTCTAACGTAGAAGTGTCGGTCCGAAATGAAAATGGAGAAGATGTGGAACCCGGAAATATTGGAGAATTGTTTGTGCGAAGTCCGATGGTGTTTGCTGGTTATTATCCACGGGTTTCTTCAGATCCTGAAGCATTTATTTCTTCAGGAGATTTAGTACAGCAAGAGGAAGATGGGTTTTTGCACCTTGCCGGCCGCAAGAAAAATATGATCGTTACCGGTGGATTGAACGTATACCCTGAGGAAGTAGAAGAAGTGCTGAAAGCAAGTCCAATGGTAAAAGACGCAGTGGTTGTCGGGATAGAGGATGAATATTGGGGAGAAGCAGTTGCAGCGCTGCTTGTGGCTAAAGATCATATGCAAATAGAAGATGACATCAAAGCTTATTGTAAAAAACAAATTGCCAGCTACAAATGTCCCCGTTTTGTTATGACAGCCGACGAAATCCCGCTTACGACAAGCGGAAAGCCTTCTAGACAAAAGGTAAAAGAGAAGATCGAAAAACAATTTCGGTTAGAAGGTCAGTTACAATGAACAAACCAGTAATCGTAAGTGCAAAACGTACACCGATAGGAAAAGTGGATGGCATTCTGCGAAACACAGCACCAGAACAAATGGCAAGCACTCTCATCCAACACATAGTCCGGGATAATGATATTGATCCTGCTGCGATAGATGATGTGATCTTAGGAAATGTCGTAGGACCAGGCGGCAATATCGCCAGGCTTTCCCTTTTAACAGCAGGTCTTCCGGTATCCGTTCCTGGAGTAACAGTGGACCGCCAGTGCGGATCAGGCCTTGAAGCAATCAGCATGGCAGCTCGGTTCATCCAAGCAGGAGCAGGTGATGTTTACATCGCTGGAGGCACAGAAAGCACCAGTCTGGCCCCTTGGAAAATGGAACGGCCTAAAAATTTGCATAAAGGAATGCCGCGGCTCTATGAAAGAGCTCGCTTTTCACCGGAAAGCATAGGGGACCCGGAAATGGGAGAAGCCGCAGAAAATGTAGCCAGGGAATACGGCATTTCCCGCGAGAACCAGGATCAGTATGCACTAGAAAGTCATCAAAAAGCTTCGGCTGCAGTAGAAGCAGGTATGTTTGATGATGAAATAGTGCCCGTTCCAGGAGTGAAACAACAATACGATGAATGCCCGCGCAAACGAACAAGCTTAAAAATGTTAAACCGCTTGCCGGCATCTTTTGTGGAAAATGGAACGGTAACAGCTGGAAATTCCTGTCCATTAAATGATGGATCCTCCGTTGTTTTAATGATGTCAGAAAAAAAAGCACGGGAATGGAATCTACAACCGCAGGCAGAAGTGATCGATACGGTAACGGCTGGAGTAGATCCGAACGTACTCGGCATTGGGCCGGTGCCTGCTGTTGAGAAATGCTTGCGCCGAAATGGTTTAACCATCAATGATATTGATCTAATGGAATTTAATGAAGCTTTTGCCTCGCAAGTGCTGGCATCCTTGTGCGCACTCAAGATGCCGCTTGAGAAAGTGAACGTAAGTGGAGGAGCTATTGCACTTGGACATCCGTATGGTGCTTCAGGAGCTATTATTACGACCAGGCTTATGACTGAATTGAAAAGCCAGAATGCCGAAATAGGACTCGCCACGATGGGTATCGGCGGGGGAATGGGAATAACTTGTCTTTTAAAAAAACGATAAATATCTCTTTTAAAACAGCCCGGATCGTTTGTGTAGAACGTTCCGGGTATTTTTGGTGAAAAATGCCGATTTTTCAATTATGTTAAGAATGTTACAGTTAAGTTAAGAGCACAAAAAAGGGGGAAACGTACGTGATACAAATAAGAAAGTGGGCGATATCAGCATTTATTGCTGCAATCCTAGCACCAGCCGCAGCAAACGCTGACTCCCATCCGTTCACCGATGTAAACAGCCAATTTTGGGCAGAAGAAGAAATAGAGTTTCTGGTTGATGAAAAGGTGGTTACGGGCTACGGCGACGGAACGTTTCGTCCGAATGATCCGGTGAAACGCAGTCAAGCAGCGTCTATGCTTGTCGAAGCACTGGAACTAGAAACCGAAGATCGACCGAAACCAGATTTTATAGATATTCAGGAAGATTTTCACGCTTTTGACGTAGCGGCAGCTATGCAGGATGAGGGGATTATTCGTGGAAAGGATGGTTATTTTCTTCCAAATGAGGCGATGACGCGTGGACAGATGGCAGCTGTGTTAAATCGTTCTTTTCCAATTTCAGCAGGTCCGGAAGCTGTGAAAACATTTAAAGATATAGAGGAAAGCCATACTTTTTATTCAGATATTCAAGCGATAGCGGAAGCTAGAATTACAACAGGCTACGAAGACAATGCGTTTGGATCAAATGATATTCTTACTAGAGCGCAGTTCTCTGTATTTTTAGCAAGAGCATTAGCACCTGAACAATTTATTGATGAAGTAGAACATGATACGTACGCCAATTCACGTTTCGACTTTGAAGTGACGCACCCTGCTGATTGGCCGGCTGGTGAAGAAGCAGCAAACGGAGATGGAAAGCTCCTATATGAATCAGAAGAAAATCAAATAAGAGCTTATGCCACTCATTATATGAAAGACCAGGCTCCTGATATATCAGAGTATCGTTCGATCATTCTAGATAACGGCAACGGCTATTACAAAGAAACAGAAAACAATAATAAAGTTGAATTTGATATGTTCAGACTAAAAAACGATATAGAATACCATGTGAGTGGAGAAGTGTCTCTTTCGTTCTTTGAAGAAAACGAACAAGATATAAAAGAAACCATTTTAAGTTTCGAAGTGATGGATGACGTCGTGAATGAGGAAGCAGAAGCAAAAGCGGCGGCAGACGATGTGATTGGAGCATTAAAAAATAAAAACAGTGAGCGGTTTGCTTCTTTCGTGCACCCAGATAAAGGGGTAAGATTTTCTCCTTATGCTTATGTAGATCCAGAAAACGACCAGCACTTTTCTGCAGAAGAAACAGAAGGGCTGTTCGAAGAGGACACAGAGTATTTGTGGGGCCATTATGATGGTTCCGGACATCCTATCGAGCAGGATTTCTCTAGTTATTACGAAGAATTTATTTATGACCGAAATTTTGCCAACGCTGAAGAAACATCAGTGAATGAGAGAATCGGGCAAGGGAACACAATAGACAACAGTCAAGATGTTTATCCGGAAGCGTTTGTGGTTGAATATTATTTTTCAGGTGATGAAGAGGAATACGCAGGCATGGATTGGAAATCGCTTCGAATAGCGGTAGATAAGCATAAGGGAGAATGGTATGTTGTCGGAGTTATTCATGATGAATGGACCATTTAAATAGCAGGAGAGGCCGGCCCTAAAGGTTAAAGGGCCGGCTTTTTCTCGTACTTTAAGAAAATTTAACTTCATTAAAGGATTAAAGTATAAGAAAAACTAAGGCTTTCGCCATTAAGGTCTGGCGACAAGCCGAGTCTTTCTAATACCTTTAGGAATGTTTAACTTTGTTAAAGGACCAAAGTATAAGTAAAACTACGACTTCCGCCATAAGAACTCGGCGGTGGTCTAACTCATGTATTATGCTTACATTTCTTTAACAAGATCCCTAATTGTTTCTCCGCGCGGCATAGGTCCAATTGTCAGCTTGCCATTTTCGCCGGGTTCTGCGAGTGTCATGCAGCTTAAACCCGGCTTTTTGTTTATCATCATATTACAAGTGGCACAAAGACCGGTGCGGCACGAATAGCGGTACGCAATTGTTGGGTCGTGATATTTGTAAATATCTTCGACCACGTCTAACACAGTCATCCCATTTTTATACTCCATGTCGTAGTTGTCTGTTTTACCTTCTGATCGTTTAATTTCTACTTTCATGCATGTCACTCTCCTTTTACCGGACAGAAGGTATGTTGAAGCAAACCATTGCTCGATGTAATGCAAGTATGACGAGCCTCACGCTTTTGATCCGGAAAGTCACTGTTGTAATGAGCTCCTCTGCTTTCTTTTCTTGTTTTCGCCGCTGCTGTAATTACTTTGGCTGTGCGCAGCATATGAGAAGCTTCGATGAAGTCGAGTACTTCCCTAGAATAGCTGTCTTCAGGATTGGTGATGGTAACGTCTTCGAACGCCACTGTCATTTTCTCAAGCTTTTTGTCTGCCTTATCTAATCCCTCTGTCGTCCGAATCACATTCAAATAGGTATCCATTATTTCTCGGATGTTATTTTTTATGTCAAGTGGACGGAGTCTGCCTTTTTCTGAGGAACATACTTTTTCTAATAATGAATCGGCGTGTTTGGGGAGTACTGGCTGATTCTCAAGCATCGTCTCTTTAGAAAGAGAGGCTGCTGTTTCTCCTGCTCGTGCTCCAAACACAAGACATTCTGATAAAGCATTATTGCCAAGACGGTTGCCGCCATGTAACCCACCGGATGTTTCTCCAGCTGCATACAACCCCGGTACCTTAGTAGAAGCATCGCTGTTTATTTGTATTCCCCCCATAACAAAATGGGCAGCCGGGCCGACTTCGGCGCATTCTGCAGCTAGGTCCACCCCGCGTTTGAGACACATCGAGTTTTCATGCGGGAAATATGATTGTACTGCTTCTAATTGGTCTTTCGCATCGAGCCAGACGCTCCGATTTGAAGTACAGCGTCCGGCTGCTATTTCTTTTCCAATTGCAATGGAAAGCTTATCTCTAGTTGTATCTTCCAAGGTTTCTGGTTCATACCTTTTCATGAAACGTTCCCCTTGCGTATTATAAAGCTTGCCAAGGTGGTAAAAGCTCATGCATAACCCGGCTAGAGAATCGGGTTTCATCAGGCTGACTGGATAAAATTGAAGCTGTTCCATATCAATAAGAGATGCTCCGACACCTAGACCTAACGAGAAACCGTCTCCTGTTGCCTGTACCGGATTGCTTGTAATCGAATATAATTGCCCGATACCGCCCGCAGCTAAAATCACAGCCTTGCTTTGAATAAGGTAAGGTTTCTTGTTCCGTAAGTCATAAACCACAGCCCCGCACACTTTGCCATTTTGTTTAAGAAGATCAAGTGTAATCACATCGCTCCAACGAGTAATGGAATCTTTTTTCTTGGCCGCTTTCGTTAACGTTTGTAATAATCCAAGACCGGATTTTCCTTTTCTAGCGCTGATGGAGCGGGGAATGGTGTGCCCGGATGTTAAGGAAACGGCTGCTTCATTTGTTTCGTTTTGATCGAGTTTCAGACCCCATTCCAGCACATCTTGAAGACGCTTTTCAATATCGGTCGTTAACGCTTCAATTAAAGAGAGATTGCTCAAGCCGCGTCCGCTTTCATAAATATCTTTTCCATATGCTGTTGGACTGTCTTCTGGGACTGACCATGGACCGATCCCGGCAATTTGAACGGCTCCCACGGTCGAACCGCTCTTTCCAAATGCTCCTTTATCAATAACGAGGACATCTGTATCTTTTTGGGCGGCATAAACGGCTGCAGCAAGTCCAGCAGCCCCAGAGCCAATAACAAGTACGTCAGTTGTTGTATATTCCATGTTTCCTGCACGCTTCCTTTATTAAATAAATATTGTTGTTTAACATTTGCATGATCCTAGAAAATAGTCAAACATTTTAGATGAGTAAATGTGCCCTTCTCTTGACGAATAGTTTGGTTACAAATGAGGAAAAGTGAGAGAAAGGGAATTATTTTCTGTTACTTTCAAATTAATAAAGGAATCGTACTTGCTTTATCGAAAAAATATACTATCATGTAATTAAAAGGGGGATTACATATGAGTGATGCAAACGTGAAAAAAGGTCTGGAATCCTTGCCGGCAGTAGAGAGAGAAGTTTATTGCTTCATGGAAAAAGAGTATGAATTGTTAGAGCAGGCAGGCGAGAAATACGATGAAGCCAAAAATGATACGTATGTGGAAAAGAAAGCAAGCAAAGCATTTGACATTTCTGAAGAAGAAGCAGGTATTATTTATGCCAGAGCTGAATCTCAACTAAGACGCCATCACCTTTATCAAGCATCCGAATAATCGGGTGCTTTTTTTATCGTTCTTAGGCGAGAAGACTACCAGTTTCAAGAAGCGACAGCGAGTAAGTGGGAGATGAATCGGAGAGGGTCTTAGCTATCTCCATTGTCCGACTATCCCTACAGTCTTCTTGTTAAGAAGGGGTAAAATATTTTAAATAGTACTTTAGGAAAGTTTAATTTTGTTAAAGGAACAAAGTATAAGAAAAACAAATTGCTAAAACAATTGGTTGTAGTCGTTTTGTATTCAATCATTTCCTCGTTAAATGGAGTAACACATATAAAGATACGGGAAAAGGATTGACTTATAACGCTTATAAAACTCGGCGACAAGCCGAGTTTTACTTATTTCGCCCAGCTGCCCAGTACTAAAAAAGAGCTGCCCCAAAAATTTGGGACAGCCCTCCCAGGAGATTAGCAGTCGATGCAGTCTTCTTCACGGTTGCCGCGGTTATTCAGGTTGTCAAGATCGTCTTGAAATTCTGATTCACAAGCAAATTCCGTGTTCATGTTATCCATGTGCAATTCACGCTGATGATTTTGGTTTCGTTTTCGGTTCGCATTGTTAAGCTCCCGATTTTTCTGGTCTTGTCGGTTTTTATTCTCCCGATGTGCCACTTATCATCATCTCCTGTTAGCAGCTTTCCTTCAACCAGCATAAAGCTCATCAAACGAAAGGCAAAAGAAGTAGAGGGAATGTTTTGCCCTCGTTTTATAAGATGTACTGCTGCTTCTGTAAAAAACCATGTAAATTTTTCAAAAAAATAATATAGGGCTTTTATAACAAATAATAAAAACGAAAATATTACACTCCACGAGACCTATGACTTTTGTTATACTCCAGTTTGGAGAGAAAAGGAGTGGAAATATGAAGAAGAAAATGTTTACGATTAGAAAGAAATTGATCATTAGTTTTTTATTGGTTGGTCTGATTCCGCTTATTATTTCATCTATGTTTATTTATCAATTAAGCAGCAATGAAATAGTGGCAAAAGAAAGAGATGCCATGGAAAACATTTCGTTAAGTACGGCAGAAGGGTTAGAACAATGGCTTGATAAAAGGCTGGAGGAAATAAAATTAACAGCGCAAACGGAAAATATTATATCAAATGACTTGGACGAACGGTTAGGGTTTATGAATTATGTGAAAGAACAGGATGCTGCTTATGAAACAGTCGTCTTTACAGATCCTGAAGGCATCGTTCGAGCTCATACTTCTCCCGAACATATCGGTTCATTAGATTTATCAGAACGAGATTATTTTCAAAACGGCATGCAAGGAGAAGATTCGATTTCCGAAGTTCTTACTTCCAATTCGACTGGCAATCGTATTGTTGTCGTTGCAACACCAGTAATGGATGAAGACGATGATATTATTGGAGTGATGAGTGCTTCTCTTAATTTTGAAGCATTAGTGGAGCAGTTTCTAACGATGACAGATGAAAACATGGAAGGGGCAGAGGCTATACTAATTGATAAGCAGAATATCATTCAGCTCCATCCAGAAGAAGATCTCATAGGACTTACGGTAGAAGAAGCTGGGTTCAATAAGCATGTCATGTCCATATTTGAAGAAGGAAAAACGTCAAACGGCTCTTCTGAACTTCAAAATAACGGCGAAGCAGCAGTTATGTCCTATGCTCCTGTTCCACTTGCGGGCTATGGTTTATATTTAGCTGCGCCGATGGACCATATTTTATCGGTAACAGATCAGATCCAGCTTTTTTCCATTATTATACTTGCTGCAGCAAGTATACTTCTCGTGTTAGCGGCAGTGTTGGTAGCTCATAAAATAAGTAAGCCTGTCCAAATCATCACCGAAAAAGTAAAACGCGTGGCGCAAGGCGATTTATCAGAAGATCGTGCCGTCATCCACACACGCGATGAAGTGGGAGAATTAGCTTACCACTTTAATAACATGACAGAGAATTTAAAAGATATCATTCAGCAAGTCGAGCAAAATGCAGAATTAGTCAGCTCTTCTTCTGAACAATTAAATGCCAGCGCTGAACAATCAAGCCAAGCGTCAGAAGATATTACAACATCGATTCAGCAAGTCGCAAGCGGGGCAGAAACGCAAAAAGTGCAATTGCAGAACAACGTGAAGGCATTACAAGAAATGACGGACGGAATTGGGCAGATGGCATCTTCTGTAACAGACATTGCACAAACATCAAGCCGTACGCTGGAAAAAGCAGAAGAAGGCGGGCAGTCAGTTCAAAATACAAATCATAAAATGGAATCTATTCTTGGAGCGGTCGCTGAATCCAATAAGGTCAATCAGGCCTTAGGCCAACGATCTCAAGAAATAGAAAAAATATTGAATGTGATTTCCGATATAGCAGAGCAGACGAACCTGCTTGCACTTAATGCAGCGATTGAAGCGGCAAGAGCTGGCGAACACGGTAAAGGATTTGCGGTCGTTGCTGAAGAAGTAAGAAAGTTAGCAGAAGAATCCCAGCAATCATCTAATCAAATCGCCAGCATTATTAGAGACATTCAGACCGACATGGCTGAATCCTCTGAATCCACCAAGAACGTAACAAAAGAAGTAGAAGACGGAATGGAGGTTGTCAATGAATCAAGAGAAAAATTTGAAAACATCCACACGTCCACGCTTGAAGTGGCAGAACATATAGAACAAATGGCTGCTTCATCAGAACAATTATCTTCTAGCAGTCAAGAAATATCGGCGGCTTTTGAAGAAATGAACCGTATTTCAGAAGAAGCGTCAGCTAGCACCCAAACAGTAGCCGCTTCGTCAGAAGAACAACTCGCATCGATGCAGGAAATCGATTCTTCAGCTCAATCGTTAAGCCAAATGGCGGCTGAATTAAAAGAAGTCGTTAATCAGTTTAATCTAAAAAAAGAAAATGCTGAATGATAATAAAAAAGCTATCTAGGGGTAAAATCCCCCTTGAGATAGCTTTTTTATTGGTTTTTTAGCTTTAATAACCGCAGACCGTTTAAGGTGACAAGCAAGGTAGCTCCCATATCGGCAAAGATAGCAATCCACAGCGTCAGCCATCCTGGTATTACGAGCAGCAGAGCGAGCAGTTTTATACCGATCGAAAAAACGATATTCTGCTTAATAATACGGAGCGTTTTGCGGCTGAGCTGTACCGTAAATGGAAGTTTCTTTAAATCATCTGCCATAAGTGCCACATCGGCCGTTTCAAGCGCCGTATCTGTGCCGGCACCGCCCATCGCAATCCCAACTGTTGCATTGGCCAAAGCCGGGGCGTCATTTACCCCATCCCCAACCATGGCCACTTTGTGATTGTTTTTCATCAAGTTTCTAATAACATCAAGTTTGTCTTGAGGCAAAAGTTCGGATTGAACACGTTTAACCCCTGCAGTCGTACCGATCGCTTGTGCTGTCTGTTCATTGTCTCCTGTCAGCATGACCGTTTCTTTTATTCCTAATGCATGCAAACGCTGAAGTACAGTCGGGCTCGAGCTCCGTATTTCATCTGCCACAGCCAGAACCGCCGTGATTTTCTTATCGGTTCCCATCACCATCACGGTTTTGCCCTTTGTTGTCCATTCTTCAATAAGCTGATTGATATGATCTGTTAATAATGCTTTATTGAAAAAAGAGGGCTTTCCGACATAATACATAGTGCCGTTAATTCGTCCTTGAATACCGTTCCCAGTAATTGAGTTGAAAGCTTCTACGTTTACGTTTTTGTAATCAATGTTTTGCTTGCCGGCCTGCCTTGTAACAGCTGCAGCAAGCGGATGCTGGGAATGATTTTCTAATGCTGCCAAGTAAGAAAACATTTCTTTTTGATCGTCAGCGAAAATGGTGATATCAGTAAGAGAAGGAACGCCATACGTCAGCGTACCGGTTTTATCAAACGCGACCGCTCGAATAGCTCCCATTTCTTCTAAATAGACGCCGCCTTTGATAAGAACACCATTTTTTGCAGCATTGCCAATCGCTGTTACCACAGAAACTGGAGTGGAAATAACGAGCGCACATGGACAGCCGACGACAAGAACAGCCAGCCCTTGATAAATCCAGGTGCTCCACTGTGCTCCAAATAATAAAGGAGGAAAAATGGCAACGAAGAAAGCAACGATCATAATCGCAGGCGTATAGTATTTAGCAAAGCGGTCCACAAAAGCTTGGGACGGCGCTTTTTCAGCCTGTGCTTCCTCAACGAGATGAATGATTTTAGCAAGCGTCGTATCTTCTGCGCGTTTGGTAACTTCTATTTCAAGGAAACCTTCTTCATTAAGCGTACCTGCAAAAACATCATCTCCGGATTGCTTTTCAGCCGGAACCGATTCTCCGGTAATGGCTGCTTGATTAATCGTGGAGACGCCTTTTGTAATACGCCCGTCCATGGCAATTTTTTCGCCAGGTTTGACAAGCAGCGTGTCGCCAATTTTTATATCATCTACTGATATAACAGTTTCTTGTCCATCTCGCCGAATAATTGCTTCATTCGGTGCGATCTCCATCAGTGACGTAATCGATTGCCGCGCTTTATCGATCGAAAACCGCTCCAGTGCTTCACTAATCGCAAATAGAATTACAACGACAGCACCTTCTCCGTATTCGCCAATCAGCACCGCACCAATAATCGCCACCGTCATTAATGTTTTCATATCAAACCGCAGGCGGAAAAGGTTAAAAACTCCCGTCCGGAACAAAGAATGTCCGCCGATAACAATGGAAGAAAGATAAGCCAGGATCGTATAAAGATGATGTTCTCCAACAAACATATGAGAACACACACCAACTGCCAATAACAGAAGAGACATCATTAATGATGCATGCTTTTTCCAAAAAGGCTCTTTTTTAACCGGCGTTTGATCTTTTTCATGACGCACGGATATATTTTCAAAGGCACCGGCTTTTTCCAGTTTTTCGACAGATACGTCTCCATAAACGGTTAACTTAGAGGCTGCAAAATTCACATCTGCACTGTTCACACCATCCAGGTGCTTCACGTTTTGCTCAAACGTGTCTGCACAGCCTGCTCAGGTTAAGCCTTGTATGCGGTAAATTTGTTTTTGATCGGTATCAGGCACGAAGCTCACCCCCTGGTCATTTGAACAATCAAATGAATATTTGAATATATTCTCATATTACTCAAATAGATGTTTGAATGTCAATGGATTTGTAAGGAAAAATATAAGCATATTAAAAGGGAAGAAAGCCTCTGCTTCAGACATATTAACGTGTGTAAAAAGATGTTCATTCGTTTCGTTAATAAATTTGAGCTAACACGTTCTCCTTTAGAAAAACATCCGGAAAGATTCCGGATGCTTTTGAAACAGGATGCTGTTTTTACAATTCATATATATCAATCGAAGCGCCGTTTTCAAAGGTTTGTTCAAATAATAACTTGTCCAATTTTTCCGCCACTGATTCTGGTGAAAGGAGTTTTCCTTCATCTTTATAAGATTGGAACGTTTCGACAGCTTGAAAATCTTCTTCTGAAAGAGAACGAATATTTTCTTGCATCGGTGTATCAACAATGCCAGGAGCAAATGACAAAAATCGAACAGGGAAGGCTTGGTTTTCTTGTTGTTCAAGCGCACAAGTACGAGTGAACATATCCAACCCGGCTTTTGTCGTACAATACACACTCCAGCCGTGCATTGGATGTTGGGCTGCCCCTGAAGAAACGTTCAACACCGTTTTAAGGACATCAAAAGAAAGGCTTTTTTTCATAAATGAAGATGATAAAATCATCGGAGCGAGCAAGTTTAATTGTACGGCAGCTTCGGCGTCTGTTGGCTCCCATTTGTCTGCAGGGGCAACTGGCTCAACCATTCCGGCATTGTTAATTAATGTAAGAGAAGAAACTGCTTCTTGGTTAATGTTTTGAAAAATAACCGGAACAATCGCTTCCATTTGATGTCTATCAGTTAAATCACAGGAAAAATGATCAAGCGAAGCCCCCGTTTTGCGAGCTTTTTCTGCTAAAGATTCGTCTTTTGAACGAGAAATCGTATAAAGATGGATGTTGTCGTTTTGTAAAAAATGCTGCGCTGCTGCAAGCCCAATCCCGTGTGACGCTCCGGTAAGAATAATGTGATCCAATTTTAGTACCTCCTAAAAAAATAGAAAAAAATAGTAGTTTATTATTGTAGCAAAGAGGGTATGAAAGGAAACTAAGTATAGGTTTCTCATAACATTGTTTCCTTCTTTTATAATAAATACATAGGCATCTAACTAACTAAATCAAACCATTACATTTTCAAAGGTGAGTGATAACAATGAATTTAGCTTATCAAGAAGGACAGGATATGAAAGCATTTTTAACGGAAAATAAAGATCAGTTTGAACATGAATTACTGCAAGAGGCAGTGAATGTGAGAGAAAAAATCGAAGAAATTCAGCTGATCGGCAATATTAATCTTATAGATAACGCTCACAGATTAGTGACGTATGTCGTTGAACAAAAAGAAGCAGACCTCATTGAATTTTCAAAGCAAGAAGGAGTAGCATGGGCAAAATACAAGTTAACCTTAACTTTTAAACTTGAATGGGTGCAGGCGATAAGAAGAACACTGTGGAAATTCCTGCAATTCTATAGTCATTTGAGGGACAATAGCAGTGACGACACGGATGATTTTTTTGTGTTAGAGAAAAAAATCAATGATTTCATCGATAAATTCCTAAATTCCTTTTTTCTCAGCTATTCTACATACAAAGATAAATTGATTGAATCGCAAAGTAAATTAGTGGAAAACCTCTCCGTACCGCTTATTCCTGTTACAACCGCCATGTGCGTACTGCCTTTAATCGGAACCATAGATGAATCAAGGATGAAAACAATTGAAGAAAAAGTATTGATGGAAATAGGAGAACAACGGATTCAAACGTTAATCTTGGACTTATCCGGAATCGCAGAAATGGAAGAAGTCGTTGTCGATCATTTAATGAAAGTCATCGAAGGCGTCTCCATCATGGGAAGCGAACCGATTATTACAGGTGTACGCCCAGAAGTGGTAAGAAAAATGATTGATTTAGGAATTAATCTAGAAAAGAAAGCAGAAACAAAAGGAAGCCTCCAACAAGCGTTATCAGACTTTTTTATTACGTCTTCAACTGAGAAATAACGCAAGACTCTCCCATTATACTTTTTATGGTGAGAAATCAGCCGTCAATCCCAAAGGGGAAAAAAACAGAGAAACCGGCTGTCATGAGGGTCAATAAAAACCGTACAATATAGTTTATGCAAAGTGGAAGGGGCCGGGTTATCTACTTGCGCTCCTGTGATGTCAGCAATTTCAATCGCCCCTTCTCATTTTTAAAAACCATCCTTCAATCATAATGTTGTCATTATAAACATATTCTTCAAATTCCTCAGGTGTTTGAAAAAGGTATTTCTTTTTCATGCCCACCCTCGTTCCATCCAAAACGTCATAATAGCTGCGGTTCCTAACATTGCATCGAACCAAGAGCATCTATAGTAAGAGTACTGTCCTACTCATACCCTTAATGAATCGACTCCAAACACCCGCAAAATATCGGGAAGAATAGATGGCCACCAAAAGAAGTAGGGGAGGATACATCCGGCGTGGCGGCGCTGATGTGCTAACAGGTCTAATGCTTTATACCAGCCGGTCCTCAGCCATCAACGCGAGTTCGCCATCCTCTCTCGATATTTGTAGGCAAATAGTCCCTATGGCGAGTATCGGCGAGTAAAAGAACAAGAACGGCGAGTAAAAGTTCGAAGTCGGCGAGTAAATCAGAGAATCTGGCTAGTATTGTAAAAAAATGGAACCGGCGGTGTTAAGTACTCCAAATAATAAATATATACACAGCAAAACAAAGCGGATATCTCTACCATTCCAAGTGATTTGACGAAAAAACGGCCGGTTCTGATTTGAAATCGCTGTTTTTTTCATTCGTTGTCTTCAAATTTCTCGGCATATATACTTCGCTGATCCTCAGGAGCATCCAAACAAACAGAGCGGGATGCCAATTTCAACCGTATTATTAAGGACCACATTTTCCAGAGCTGCTGCCAGAACTGTTTATCTCACTCCGAAACTTTTCAGGTACAGCCTAATAAGAAACGAAGAGTAAGGTAAAGAAACGGGCATAGTTTTCCTGAAACAATCCCATTCTCTATTCAATTCTATTCTATTCCACTTCTGTTAAAAACGAATAGGACAACCTGCCTTCCACGTTTTCATACACCAATCAGCAACGACCTCACATTCATATTTTCTAGGCTTTCCTCCGCCCATCCATTTTGTTCCATACGCATACGGCCAACTGCGGTTGGTGTTCACTGTTAAACGTAATGTTGCTTCGGTTTCTGGTTTAAGCGCTATGGCCTCCATATTGTCGGCAATTTGCATCGGAGAAGGAGCAACTGTTTGAACCGCTCGACTTTCCCCATCATCGGCTTTTTGTATCCATTCGTACCACCCACTTTGGCACACGTTTTATCATTTATTTCTACTGTTCCATTAAACATTGTTTTCATCGGTTTCACCGGCTTACGGAGCAGATTTTACTTTAGGATTGGAATCCTTCAGAAAGAAACAATAGGTTTGTCATGACACGTGCGACAAAGTTAGTTTTCATTGTTATTGAATCAGCAGCATGAGGTAACCTAAGATGAAAATAGTCTCAAGTTATTATTTTTAATACTTACGTTTTAAAAGCTTCCGCCATTTGACTCGGCGGTAAGACAGAATTTTCTAAAGAAAGGAGAAAACCATGGCTCAATCAAATGCAAAAGTTGCAATACAGAAGTTTGGAAACTTCCTCAGTTCGATGGTTATGCCAAATATCGGTGCTTTTATAGCCTGGGGGTTAATTACTGCGTTATTTATACCAACTGGTTTTATTCCAAATGAAAGCCTTACCAGTTTAGTGGACCCTATGGTTACTTATTTGCTGCCTCTCTTAATTGGTTACACAGGAGGAAAACTGATTCATGACCAGCGCGGCGGTGTGGTTGGTGCGATCGCCACAATGGGGGTTATCGTCGGTGCACCGGACACGCCGATGTTTTTAGGTGCTATGGTTATGGGACCGATTGGGGCATTTGTTATTAAGAAATTTGACCAGGTGATCGAAGGAAAAGTGAGAGCGGGATTTGAAATGCTCGTGAACAACTTCTCAGCTGGTATCCTTGGCGGGGCTCTTGCAATTCTGGCGTTTCTCGGTGTAGGACCAGCAGTGGATGCGTTTACAGAAGTGCTTGTTGCCGGTGTGGACTGGCTCGTTATGGCCGGATTACTTCCGTTAACAAGTATTCTCATTGAACCTGCTAAAATTCTATTCTTAAATAATGCGGTTAATCATGGGGTGCTGTCCCCCATCGGTCTGGAACAGGTGCAGCAAGGAGGAAAATCGCTTCTGTTCCTGTTGGAAGCAAACCCCGGTCCAGGTCTAGGTGTCCTGTTAGCTTTTATGCTGTTTGGAAGAGGGACGGCAAAGATGTCAGCTCCCGGTGCAGCAATCATTCATTTTCTTGGCGGGATTCACGAGATTTACTTTCCGTACGTGTTAATGAAGCCTATGCTGATTGTATCTGTTATCCTTGGCGGAATGAGCGGCGTGTTTACACTGGTACTATTAGGCGGAGGATTGGTTGCCCCAGCATCTCCTGGTAGTATTATTGCGATTACCGCGGTTACTCCTCCAGAAGGGATGGCTTATATCGCGAACTTCGCAGCGGTTATCGTAGCAGCGGCCGTGTCCTTCCTGATTTCTGCCATAGTGCTGAAATCAAGCAAGAAACAGGATGAAGATATCGATGAAGCGACAAAGAAAATGGAACAAATGAAAGGGAAAGAAAGTTCCGTCGCTGGACAAGTATCGGCCAATAAAGGCACAATGCCAGAAGACGTAAATAAAATTGTGTTTGCGTGTGATGCCGGCATGGGTTCAAGTGCTATGGGGGCGTCTCTTCTTCGTAAGAAAGTGAAAGGCGCCGGCCTGGATGCTGCGGTGACAAACACATCGATCAGCAACCTCCCAGCTGATGCAGAGATCGTGATAACACAAGAGGAATTAACAAACCGGGCCAAAAACAAGCTGCCGGATGCTTATCACATTTCCGTCGACAACTTTTTATCAAGTCCAGAATACGATAAGCTCATTGCCGGTATGCAGGGCGGTGTAACAGAAGAACAAGCAGAGCTTGTGGAAGAATCGGAAGAAGAGGCCGTAGACACAGAACCTCATATGGATGAAGATGACGATCTGTTACTCGAGGAAAACATCTTTATCGGCCAGGAGTTCTCTACAAAAGAAGAAGCGATCCGATTTGCAGGAGAGGCATTAGTAAAAGCGGGTTATGTAGAAGAAAATTATGTGGATGCGATGATAGAACGAGAAGAAATCACCTCTACGTATATGGGCAATAACGTTGCGATTCCGCACGGCACCGAAGACGCTAAAAAAGCTGTCCTTAAATCCGGCTTTACTGTCGTACAAGTTCAAGATGGAGTGGACTTTAACGGCGAACAGGCGAAATTGATCTTCGGTATTGCAGGAAAAGACGGTACTCATTTAGAAATCCTATCAGGCATTGCGGTCATTTGTGCCGAACAGGAAAATGTCGATAAAATGATAGAAGCCAAAACGGCAAAAGAATTAAAAGAAATGATCAACAGCAAATAAATAATTGACAAGAGAAAGGCGGGTATTCCTGCCTTTCTGTTCTACATTTTATACTTTAGAAAAGCTAAGGACTCGGCGGCAAGCCAAGTTTTTTTACACTTTAGGAAAGTTTAACTTTGTTAAAGGATCAAATTATAAGCAAAACTACGACTTCCGCCATTTGGACTTGGCGGTAAGCCTAGTTTTTCTAATAGAAAGGAGTGATCTTAATGGTTATTACATCCAGAGAAAAATCCATTATTGATTTAATCGTAAGAACCTCTGGAAAGCATACGGTTCACTCTCTTTCTGCTTTTTTACATGTAAGTGGAAGAACGATTCAAAGAAATTTGAAGTCGGTAGAAAAAATTTTAAACGAATATGATTTAACGCTGAAATATACCGAGAATGAAGGGCTTTTTATCGATGGGAAAAATGAACAAATATACAGACTAATACAGAACTTAACGGATGTTGATCCCATAGATGAAACACCTGAAGAAAGAAAGCTCAGTTTGCTGGTTACATTACTTCATGAAGGCCCTTCTTTTAAAAAACAGATGCTTGCCAATCAGCTCGGGATCAGTATTGCCACTTTAACAGCCTATTTGGATGATTTAGCAGACTGGTTAAGTAAATTTTCTATTACCCTTACGAGAAAAAGGGGAGTAGGGGTAGAGCTTTCCTCAGATGAAGCCAGCAAACGACGCGCGCTAGCAAGCTTCGTTTTAGTTTACTTTTATGAGGACATCATTGAAAACTTGTATGTGCTGCAAAAAGGGAATTACTTAAAGGAATCTGTGCTTGGGTTTTTTTCACCCGAATACTTGGTAGCAGTTGAGAAGATCGTGAATCAAACGCTGACTAATGAGCAGGCAAAATTAATCGACAGCGATTATATCGGACTGATTGTTCATATATGCCTGTCGATGCAGCGAACCGAAAACAACTTTGTTTTGCATGATGATAACACGGAAAATGATGATACAACTGAATACAACGTGATGGAAAAAATATGCGAAGAATTGAAAGAAAGATTTTCGGTTCCGTTAACGAGCAGTGACATTCATTTTTTAACTGTTATTTTAAAAGGCTCTAAAGTACAAGATGAAGGGGCCGTCTATTACGACAGCATCCTGCTCGGCCAGCTGATTAAAAACGTTATACAAGATGTTTCGTCTCAGCTGCATGTCGATTTGTCTGATGATTTTTCATTGTATCAAGGCCTTCTGGCGCACATGGAGCCTTCGATCTTTCGTTTAAAACAGCAGATGGAATTGTTCAATCCATTAACCGAAGATATTAAAAGAAAATACCCGGTGTTATTTATGGCCGTGAAAAAAAGTTTGAAGCTAGAATTTAATGATATTGACTTTCCAGATGACGAAATTGCCTTTATCGTTCTTCATTTCGGTTCTGCTCTTTTGATGAATGAAGAAAAGGTAAAAATAAACGCCGTCGTCGTCTGTCCAACAGGGATTGGTGCTTCGAAAATGCTGGCCAGCCGTATTCAAAAAGAGCTTGCCGAAATTAATAATGTGGATATTTTATCAATGAACGATTTCCACTCTGCCAATCTCGAGCAATACGATATCGTTATTTCTACAGTAAGACTACCGTTTACCGATGTGGAATACACGTTGGTAAGCCCGCTGTTAAGCGACAAAGATATAGGATTTATCCAAAATTACTTACAAAATAATGTAGAGAAGCTGACGGAAAAAAAACAATATTTAAAACCTGCTATTCAGCGGGAGACAAAAACTTCTTACCATGGAACCGAAGTGCGAAATCTGCTGCAAGAAATAAAAGATGTCCAATCCAGCATGGAAGCTATTCTCCATCATTTTCGAGTTTACCGAAAACAGCAGGCAGACAGCCATATGAAAGTTTTAAAAGAAATGGTAGAACAAATAGAGAAAGAGGATCTCATCCAAAACGCAAGCAACGTGCTGCAGCAGCTCGAAGAACGGGAGGAAAAGGGCGGACTTGGAATACCGAACACTAACATGGGCCTTTTTCACTGCCGTCACGAAAGTGTGAAAGAGCTGATCTTCCAGGTCTCCCATTTAGATGAGCCGTGTAAAGTGAAAGGAATGGACGGCGGGGAAATGCAAATAAAAAGCCTGCTTTTAATGCTCGCTCCCGCAAACTTAAGCAAGAGAGAACACGAAATACTAAGCATCATCAGCACAAGTTTGATTGAAAGTAAGACATCCATGTTGATTTTCTCCTCGTCAAACGAAGCCATGATTGAAAAGAAATTAGAAGATTTATTTTTAGATTATCTACAAAATCATTTAATAAAGGAATGATAATCGTGAAACAAACCGTTCATTTTGGCGCAGGAAATATAGGAAGAGGCTTTATCGGCACATTATTTTCCCAATCCGGCTACCATGTAACCTTTGTTGATATTGCTGAAGAGATTATTAATAAAATAAATGACGAAAAAAGCTATCACGTCACATTAGCTGCCGAGAAAAAAGAAACGATAACCGTTGATAATGTGTCCGGATTAAATAATCTGCATCAAGAAAAAGAAGTCATAAAGGCCATTCAACATGCCGCTTACTTGACGACGGCAATCGGCCCGAATATTTTGCCAAAAATTGCTCCGTTAATGGCCCGCGCCATATCCGAGCGTGTCCGTACGACCGATGAAAAGCTGTATGTGATCGCATGCGAGAATCAAATCGGCGCAACAGATCTGTTAAAAAAAGAAATAGACGCTCATCTCGAGGAAGAAACAAAAGAACGATTGGCAGACAAGGTCTACTTTTTTAATTCTGCGGTCGACCGGATTGTACCGATGCAGGATCAGGACTCACTGGATGTTCTGGTAGAGCCGTATTATGAATGGGTTGTGGAAACAAACGAAAGCATCCCGCCAGTTCAAGGCATGAAGATAGTGGAGGATCTCGCCCCATTTATTGAACGAAAGCTATTTACCGTCAACACCGGCCATGCCGTGATTGCTTATCTTGGCTACTTGAAAGGAAAATCCACCATAGATGAGACGCTCGCCGATGAAGAAATAGTAAAACAGGTCAAGGAAACATTGAAGGAAACCGGCGCCTATTTAGTAAAACGATATGGTCTTGATAAAGAAGAGCATGAGTGTTATATAACAAAGAATATCGAACGCTTCAAAAATCCGTATTTGAATGACAGTGTCACAAGAGTAGGACGCGCCCCCATCCGTAAGCTAGGTCCTGAAGACAGATTGGTACGGCCAACAACAGAAGCACAAAAAGCAGGCCTGCCTTACACGAACCTCGCAAAAGCCATCGCTGCAGCGCTCTTGTTCGATGATCCAGAAGACGAACAAGCAGTGGAAATCCAGGACATGCTGAAGGAAAACGGTCCTCGGCATGTTCTAAAAAATGTAAGCGGGCTCGATGAAGACAGTGAAATCATAAAAGAAGTCATAAGGCAGTATGAATCGTTAAAGGGCTAAGACGTAGGAAGGCCTTCTCAGAAAGTCTTTAAAACTTTATAGAGGCCATTTCAATCAGAAAAAATACAATCACCCGACAAATAACCCCGAGCTTTTTCGGGGTTATTTTGCGTTTTATAAGTAAAAAAAGTATATTTTCTTCCATTTTATTCATTCTAATACATAGACAGCTTATGCAAGGAGACATCGAGATGGGGCGATTAGTAAAAGGCATTAAAAGAAAAATGTTGGAGAGTGAAAAGATTTTCCGGAAAATAATATGAATAAAACTGGAAAGGTGCCTGGATATTTGGACAGAGATCTTTTCAAAAACATCGATACCATCAAAGCAGCTCTTCATAATAGTTCTGATATTGTGACCCGTTTCTTTCAACTTTTTAATTCGCCTGTTCAAGCTTCTATTATGTATTTAGATGTTTTAGTTGATGCAAAAGAAATACGGGATCACATCCTTGCTCCACTTCAATTCATGACTGAACTCGGAGAAAACAATCCAGAAAATAACAGGGAGGATTTTTTAAAACTAGTCGAAAATAAAATTCCTACAGACGGGCGGTTAGAAGAAACCGGTGATTTAGATGAAATTGTACAGCAATTATTAGCTGGAAAAACAATTTTATTTATTGATGGATTAAAAGCAGCCATCATTATGGATACCGCCACCGTTGTAGCTAGAGATATTGAGGAACCAGTCCAAGAGCATCTAATCCGAGGGCCAAGAGATGGATTTACAGAAGAGTTTAAGAATAACATAGGGTTAATTCGGACAAAAATGAAAAATCCTTCATTAACAATAAAAACAATGGAAAAAGGAGTACGCACAAAAAGAAAGATAGCCATTTTATATGAGGAGTCGATTGCACGGAGTGAAATTATAGAAGAAGTACAATCCCGGCTTTCAATGATACAGATCGACGATCTTCCAGACAGCGGCTTTATTGAACAGCTTATAGAAGATAATACCCTTTCTGTTTTCCCACAGATTCAATCGACCGAAAGGCCGGATAAAGTTGTGGCAGCATTATTAGAAGGAAGAGTCGCCATTGTTTTAGAAGGAACTCCTTTTGTACTTATTGTACCAGTTACGCTCAGCCAATTTATTCACTCACCGGAAGATTACTATGAACGCTGGTACATAGGTTCTTTTATAAGAATTCTGCGTTATTTTGCTGTATTTTTAGCGGTCTTTCTGCCAGCAACCTATGTTTCCTTAACTTCCTACCATCAAGGGCTGCTGCCAACAGACCTTGCCCTTTCTTTTGCTGGTGCTAGAGAAGGTATTCCTTTTCCTTCCTTTATAGAAGCTTTGCTAATGGAAGTTACTTTAGAGCTATTAAGAGAAGCTGGGGTACGGCTTCCTAAGCCGCTTGGGCAGACCGTTGGTATTATAGGAGGTATTGTTATTGGGGAAGCAGCTGTTACCGCAGGAATTGTAAATCCATTAATGGTAATCGTAGTGGCGATGACTGCCGTTTCCAATTTTGCGATTCCGTCTTACTCATTGGCTATTTCGCTTCGTATTCTTAGGTTTGTTGTCCTTTTATTTGCAGTCGTGTTAGGGATGTATGGGATGATTTTATTTTTTATATTATTAATCACACACTTGCTCAGTTTGAAAAGCTTTGGCATTCATTACTTCACTCCATTTAGCCCATTCACGAAATATGACTGGCGCGATTTTATTTTACGGATGCCTATTCAAGTGCTGAACAAACGTCCCACCGTGTTTCATCCTAAAGATAAAGTAAAGCTTCCTAATAAGGGGACAGAATAATGTTTGTCACAAAAGATCAAAAATTTTCCACAGGTGCACTTATCATGTTAACGGCTTCGACGTTATTAGGAGTGGGGATTTTAACGGGTCCGCGTTCAATAACTACTGCTGTAGATGGATTTGGAGGATGGTTTACTGTACTTCTTACCGGTCTGTTATTTATTTTTCTTGCTTATGCTGCTGCCTATTTAATAAACATGTTTCCCGGAAAAAATATCATACTTTTTGGTTCGATTATTCTGCCAAAACCTATTAATTATACGATTTGTTTCCTTTATTTATTATACTTTGGCATTTCAGCAGCGTTGTACAGTCGAAACGTAGGCGACGTTATGAAACTCTATGTACTTGATACGACACCCACGACCGTCATTATCGGAAGCTTTTTATTGGTGACCACTTATACAGCAGCTCAAGGAATAAATGTACTCGTAAGAATCAATATTTTTTTGTTTCCTATCATTTTCGGAATGCTAGGAATCATCTTATTTCTTAACATAGGAGGAGAGTTTGATTTAAACGAAGCACGTCCGTTTTTTGTTGGTGATTTTTTTACTGTTTCTACTCAGTGCTTGTTGGGATTTACAAGAAATTGAAGAAAGAGGCCTGGTGATGGGACTTGCTCTAGATCTAACAGACGAAGAGCCGGAAGATACGGAAACGTATGAAGAATGGAAAAGAAAAGGCGAACCGGATAGAGTTCGATTAACCGGACAAGTAGCCGTACCAATGGAGCAAGGCGCCGACGGTCAGTCCGGGACAGAAACCCAGCCTTATTTTAACAGTTCGACAGTGTCCCACTCTGTTTTCGATGCGTTAAGACTGTTTTCTACTAGAAGTTCTCGTACCTTTACATTGGATCATTTAAAAGTAGTTGCCATTAGTGACAAAATTGCCGCAAGCGATCATTTTAATGAAGGCCTGTTGGATTTTTTCCTAAGAGACCATCAGATGCGGCGGAAAATGCTGTTTTTTGTTACAGAAGGAGATGCTAGTAGTCTTCTTGAGCTAAAAGGACAATTTAATGATATACCGGCTACGAAAATAGAAGCTATCAGCGAAAATTATCAAAGGGCAAACCGCATTCCCCATCCATTTGCGATAGGGACGCTAAGTGATGAAATTGCAAAGGAAACCAGTTTTATTATACGAAAGGTTAAAGTGACAAAGGACAAAGACATAAAAATGGCCGGGGCATTGTTATTTGATGGCAAATACAGCAAATTAGCAGGAGAGTTAGGTGAGCAGGAAACGATTGCTTACAATTTAATAGTTGGAGAACATAAAAACGGTATAATTACAGCACCAGATAAACAAGGGCATATAGTAGCATTTGAAATATTCACCGCCGACTCAAAAATAAAACCTAAAATAGACGGTGATAATATATCCTTTGATATCGATATTTCTGCAACCGGTCATTTAGGAGAAGCCCAATATCCAAGGAACAATCCGTTGACTTCTAAGTATATTAAAGAGGTAGAAGAAGTAATGAAGGAAGAAATAGAATATCAAGTAACCCAATTAACACATAAATTACAAAAAAAATTTCAATTAGATCCTTTTAATTTAATAGATGAAATACGGGTAGAGGATTATAAAACGTACGAAAAAGTGAGAAGAAACTGGGATCAGCGGGATCGTATGTTTTCTGATGTGCCGATTCGTTTTCATGTTGACACCAAAATAGAACGAATTGGAATAACCGGCAAACCAGAACAGAAAGAGGAATAAATGATGAATTGGGATATTATATCGGAATTTGTAGATAGTACGCGACTATGGGCAGCATTAAGTTTATGGGTCATTTGTTTCGGGTTTTATTTTTCCTATAAACGTTTAAGCGAATGGATCGCTCCTCCATGGAAAAAGGAAATGAACCAGCAAAAGCAGGAAACAGATAAAGAGTGAAGTGTATAGGTTAGTTAAGTTTAGAACAAAAAGGGAGATTAACATCAAGTTTATTGAAGGAGGAAAAAGCAATTTTCTTGTTTATAAGTTGCATAAAAACGAGTATAACAGTTTTTTGTGTCTTCCGAAAAACATAATATATTTTCCGTTAGCCCAGTTGCGAGAGCGCCGGTGTTTTTAATATGAGGGTAAAGACCTCTTTCACAAATGAATGGGGGTCTTTTTGTAAATCTTTTATTGAGCTTATGCATAAACAGTTCATACTTAGAAAACGTTTTGAAGGATAAATAGAGCGAACGTTCATCAGCTATAGCGACATATTTACGTTAAAGTGAAATTAAGCAAAACAAAATTGGATATTAATGCTAAAATTAATGTGAAATTGTGAACATTTGCACTTAAACTAAAGGTTCAGATTAGTTGATCAAGAAAAATAAAAACATTCTATATCGAATAGTTTTTATTTTTATCATAATTTGGTGATGTACTAGAGTGTGTTAATATGCGGTCTAATACTTTTTCAGTAAATGGCATAAAGTAATTAAGTATTAGTCCCCCTAAACAAACGATTAATAAAGTTCCAACCCCAATTGGTCCAAAATCATTGCAGATATCAAGAAGACGAGGTAAATGAATGTTCTCGAAAAAAATATATTTGTTCTAGTTAGTTTTTGTATGATTAATGTTAATTGGTCAACTAGAATCGGTGCAAAATTTGTATGTAAATATGTTGCAGTTCCTAATCCTATAACAACTAAGCCGATTCCAAAACAAACAACTTTGCTGTACCATAATTCAGGTGTTATCAAATTGTTCAATAAAAAAAGCCGCATATCAATACCAATACCCGTTATAAATGCTGTTAACAACCCCAAAATTTCTGGTCTTTGTCTTTTTAAAAATGAATTACAACATATCAATATTAAAGCTATTATTATTTCCCAACTTCCCACAGTAAGCCCCGCATTTATGGAAATCACTACCAAAAAAGGCATCAAAAGGTGAAGTTCCAAGGTCTGATTGTATAGTTAAAGAAATACCAAGGGTTAATATTAAAATTCCTAATACATAAAAAAAATTTCACTTTATTTGACCTCTTTTTCATAATTTTTTATTGCATTTGCAACAAAGTTAGGTTAAATTTAATATAAGCTATTTTTATTGCACTTGCAACAAAAATATATACTAAGGAGTTCATTATGAAGGAAATTCTTCGTGAAATTGGAATGATAGCAAGGGCACTAGATTCTATAAGCAATATAGAATTTAAAGAATATGACCTTACAAAAGGGCAGTATTTGTACCTTGTGCGAATATGTGAAAACCCGGGAATCATTCAAGAAAAGTTAGCTGAGATGATAAAAGTAGATCGAACAACAGCAGCTCGAGCTATAAAAAAACTTGAAATTAATGGATTTATTGAAAAAAAAGAAGATAAACATAACAAAAAAATTAAAAAACTCTTTCCAACAGAGAAAGGGAAAAATGTTTATCCTTTTATAAAAAGAGAAAATGATTATTCTAATATCGTAGCATTAGAGGGATTTTCCGAAAGAGAAGTAGAAACCATTTTCAATCTTCTTCAAAGAGTAAGAAAAAATATAGAAAAAGACTGGGAATTTGTAAAAAAAGGAAACAAGAGAAATTATTGATTATGTAAAGGAGAGACATTTTTAAATGACTATAAATATAAAAAAGTGTACCCTTGAAGATTTACGCAAACTTCAAGAAATTAGTTATGAAACATTTAATGAGACATTTAAGCATCAGAATTCACCCGAAAATATGAATGCCTATTTGGAAAGGGCATTTAATTTAAAACAATTAGAAAAAGAATTATCCAATATTTCTTCGCAATTCTTTTTTGTTTATTTCAATAATGAAGTCGCTGGATATTTAAAGGTCAATACCAATGATGCTCAGTCTGAAGACATGGGTGATAAATCACTTGAAATGGAGAGGATTTATATAAAGAACAAATTTCAAAAACATGGGCTTGGTAAATATCTGCTAAATAAAGCTATGGAAATTGCTATGGAACGTAATAAAAAGAAAATTTGGCTAGGTGTATGGGGAAAAAATGAAAATGCTCTTGCTTTTTATAAGAAAATGGGGTTTGTTCAAACTGGAGCCCACTCTTTTTTTATGGGTGATGAAGAACAAGTGGACTTTATAATGACCAAAACACTCATATAACTTTTTTTGAAAGGTGGATTATTGTGTATATACCTAAACATTTTAAAATTGATGATGAAGAAGTAATTTATGATTTTATCGAAAATTATGGCTTTGCAACCTTATTTTCTCAGCATAAAGGAGAACCCTATGCTACTCATCTTCCACTGATGTTAAATAAATCTGAAAATGCTTTATATGGTCATTTTTCACGTCCGAACGAGCAATGGAAGGATGCTGCAAACCAACAAGTCCTTGCGGTTTTCCAAGGTCCTCACTGTTATATTTCACCTACTTGGTACGAAACAACTAAAGCAGTACCTACTTGGAATTATGTGTCTATCCATTTATACGGAAAGATGGAGATTGTCGAAGATAGAAAAGTAATATTCGATTCTTTAAATGACTTGGTAAATAAATATGAAAGCCCTGATAGTCCATACAATTTAAATGATGTTGAACCTAGTTTTGTTGAAGGAATGAGTAAAGGAATTGTAGCGTTCAGAATAAAAATCACAAAAATTGAAGCAAAAGCTAAATTAAGCCAAAATCACCCTGTGGAACGACAAGAATTAATTATTAAGCATCTAGAAAACACTTCTCAACAAGATAATATACAAGTAGCATCTCTTATGAAGAAAAATTTATAAAAATGCAAATAAAAATCATTCCTTATTGAACTAGAGTTTTCGCAGCACGCAGGAGGAATTTCACTTCTTTTCTTACAATTGCTGAAGGCTGTTCAATTGAGCTTTTCTTTGCAGATAAACTACGCTTTGAAAGCGAGTCCAAGCCATCATGCCTATATTTTGGAAAGGCATTCACTGAAGAGGAGGTTCAATCATGAATGGGAGGAAAATTAGAATATAAAGGTGTCGT
The DNA here is from genome assembly GCF_002886255.1 of Alteribacillus bidgolensis. Taxonomy (NCBI): domain Bacteria; kingdom Bacillati; phylum Bacillota; class Bacilli; order Caryophanales; family Bacillaceae; genus Alteribacillus; species Alteribacillus bidgolensis. The sequence goes on along the minus strand of NZ_KZ614149.1, from coordinate 1,583,799 downwards.
TTTTGTCATCTTATCAGCATCGTTTTTATTTTCATTTAGCCAATTCCTATTAATTACGGCATATCCAACAATTATGGACGAATTTAATGTCAATGCAACTCAAGTACAATGGCTAACTACATCTTTCTTACTCACAACCATTATCTTTATTCCCATGACAGGGTATTTATCGAATACCTTTTCATCGAAAACCCTCATTGTTTTTTCACTTTCATGTTTAGTCGTGGGTACAGTAATGGGAGGATTGTCTCAAAATTTTAGCACATTAGTTTTATCTAGAGTTGTTCAGGCCATTGGCGCAGGCATAATCATCCCATTGGTACAGACCATATTATTGTCAGTATTGCCATACGAACGAAGAGGATTTGCAATGGGGCTTTTAGGATCCGTCGTCAACGTAGCACCTGCTAGTGCACCATCAATATCCGGTTTAATTATTGATCTTTTCAGTTGGCGTTCCCTTCATTGGGTGATCCTTCCGATCGTAATCATCACATTAATTTTAGCTATATTTGTGATGAGAAATGTGTTAGAGAAACAAGAAGCGACGTTAGATCTTTTTTCAATCATCCTTTCTTCAATCGGTTTTTCTTTATTTATTTTCGGTTTAAGTAATATTAGTGTAACAGGAATTACAGACGTGCTTGTCATCATGCCAATATTGATTGGCGTTATATCCCTTTTCATTTTTGTACGTCGTCAAATGACTTTATCCTTGCCAGTTCTTAATGTAAAATTATTTCGTAATCCCACATTCCGTTTGGCAATGATTCTTGTCTTTATAAATATGATGCTTTTGCTAGCTGCCGAGACAATTCTACCCATGTTCGCTCAAGATGTTCTTGGGACCAGTGCATTTTTATCTGGTTTTATTCTTGTTCCCGGAACGGTGCTTCTATCCGTCATAACAATTATTTCCGGTAATCTATATGATCGTTATGGAGGTAAAAAGATCTCCATGATCGGCTTTATCCTCACGTTCATATCGTTATTACTACTGAACACTGTAGACATGGGGAGCTCGCCTTATTGGATAATGATTCACTTTTGTGTATTTATGCTCGGTTTTGGATTAACACTTATGCCACTTGTTACTGTGAGTATGAACGCCTTGGACGATGCAGACATCCCTCATGGATCTGCCATTGTAAATACGGTACGCCAATTTGGTATGACTTTTGGCATTATCGTTCTCACTACTATTATTAGTGTCACCACTTCAATCATGGACACTTCTTATGAGGTTGGCACATATTGGGGAACGTCCTATGCGTTTATAGTGATGGCTATGTTAGCGCTAATCGGACTTACGTTTACAATGTTTATAAAAGAAAGTATAAAATAAATGTGTGATCGCCTCAATGAAGAGAATGGCGCATGTTATTCAAGAACGCTCTTCAATAATCGTCAACAATAGGTAAGCACTCTTTAATATCCCTTTTCTCAAATAACCTTTGAGATTTTTATTAAAAGGACTGTAATTATGCTTAAAATATAACGCACTGCAAGAAATGAAAGAGGAAGGCGCAGGAGAACGTTTCGAACCATGATTGGGGTATGAAAAAATGAAGAAGCAAGTATTAACAGCAGTCATAGCAGCTGTATTATTGACGGGCTGCAATAATAATGCAGAAATAGAAGAAAGATTCCATACATATACAAAGGAAAACAAATATAAGAAAGAAGATATTTTCTCATAGAAAAACACCCGATGAAGGAAGAGTCGAACAGGCAGTGAGGAAGGCAGCAGACGACACGCAGCAGAGATACGCCATACAGCGAAATTAGTTTTGACCTGACGGGTGACTGTTCGATTTTGCGCTTATGGCGACATATAAACGCAATTTTTCCTTGCAAAGAAACGGTGCTAACGGTATAATGTTCAATGTGAACAAATCGAAGGGACGCTTTATTTTTCGGTTGTAAACCTTGATAGCGTTGATTTTCAATGACTTTAACGTAATATAACGCAACGTTCCGTTAGCTCAGTTGGGAGAGCGCCACCTTGACAGGGTGGAGGTCACTGGTTCGAGACCAGTACGGGACACCATAACACAAATGCTCAAGCCCTTGTTATATAGGGCTTTTTCTTATGCCTTAGACTGATACAGTTTAGGGCATTTTTTATTAGTACAGCCATTTTGGGGACAATTTGGGGACAATTATATTTTTAAGGCATATTTTGAGGTATTGAAGAAGGAATAATAGAAATACTTGTATGCATATTGTCCGATTAAGATAGGAACATTCTTTTCTTGAGCAACTATATATACATATATATCCTATAAGGAGTGAAAAAAAAAGCGATACTTGTGATACGTTTCCCCCTATCTCAGTTATGACAAGGGATTGAGTGTATCATAAGTTGTTTTAAACTCGTGTGCAAACTTGTGATACATCCATAAATTCGTGCGCACATAAAAAAAAAGCCCGGATCATTACCGAGCTTTGAACAAAGTATCCAATTTATCCGCCGCTTCTTCATCTGCTTGCCTCATATAATGACCGTAGACATTCATAGTAGTTTTAATATCTGCATGGCCTAACCGCTCAGAAATAACCTTAGCATGAACGCCTTGATTGATAAGCAGAGCGGCCGCCGTGTGGCGAAGATCATGGAAACGGATATATTTAAAGCCGGTGCGCTTGATAAACCTTCTCCACCATGTGCCGGGAACAGTAGGGTAATAAGGTTTGCCGTTCCATGTAGAAAAGACAAAGTTATGTTTTCCACCATCCCATAATTCAGCAGCTTGCAGGCGTTCTTTCTTCTTCTGGTGGCTGTATTTCTTCATTTCTTCTACAACAAACGAATTCATAACTACAGTACGCTCTGATGAACTGGTTTTAGGTTTCTTTAAATGGTAGCCTTCTCCTTTGATATGCTGCAAAGAATGATTTACTTCTATGGTTCTGTTCTCCAGGTCTATATCTTCCCATTGAAGCCCGAGCAATTCACCACGCCTCAAACCCGTGGTAATGGCTAGTGTAATCATTATACGTTGATGGATCGGCTCATCTTGCAATTTAATGAATAATTCCCGTACTTCCTCATCCGTATAGACTTCTGTTTTCACCTGATCCACTTTTGGACGTTTCACACTTGCTACAGGATTATATTTAATGATTTTCCATTCATGCGCCCTGCTGAAGATGTCCTTTAATATTCTGTAGTGGTAGAGGATGCTGGAAGAAGCTAGGCCACCGGGTTTGCCGTCCTTTCGTACTCCGTCTTGCTCTAAGCTGTCCAGGTAATCAATAATATGGATAGGTTTTATATCTTCCAAGCGAAAGTATCCTAATGATGGCAAAATGAAATTATTCAATGGATACATATAATTTTCCAGTGTTTTAGGAGACAAATGTTTTTTCGCATGTTTTCCCTTCCACTCTTCCACAAAATCAGAAAATTTAATTTGAGAAGGATCTACATATTCCCCTGCTTCAATTTCCGCTATGAATTCAGCTAACATTCTCCTGGCTTCTGTTTTATTTTTGGCTTTAACTGTCTTTTGCTTCTTGATCCGCTTCCCATGTTGGTTAAATTTCATGCTATACACAAGCCGCCAGGAATTAGATCCACGCTTTTCAATGCTTCCGTTACCAGCCACGCGAAAACCTCCTAATCTAATATGGTTTCGATTAACGTAAGGATTTTTTCTTTCTCACTATCACTGATCCGCTTCCCTTTATACTCTACATATTCATTCCCTGTGATTATTTCGTGTAAATCAGCTACATAACTTCCAGGAGGTGTGGCAGGAGGTGAAGCTTGTTCCCAATCCTTTATTTTTAAAACCTCGATTGCATTGACAACACCTTCGTCCAAAAAACCAGCTATTCTCAATGGTTCAACTCTAGAAATTTTCAAAGCATCAGCTAGCTTAATGACAGTGCTTTTCTTTGGGGTGCTATGTTTTCCGGTTTCAATTTGTGAAATATAACCTTGAGATATACCGCTTCGTCTAGATAACTCCCTTGCAGATATACCTTTTTCTTCCCTTGCTTTTCTTATATATTTTCCAATATCAGACATAAGGAAAAACTCCTCTACATATTCGTTAATTCTATATTAAAGGCAGTGATTAAAAATATCAATAAAAATGATTAAAAAAATCTAAAAAGTGATTGATTTTATCTTTCACAAGTGATACGATGTATATGTAAATAATAAAAGGTAGGTGGAGCTATGGTTAAAATGACTGTAAAAGATACCGAGGAATTAAGGCTTATGATCGCTAGGGAAGGTAAGTCACTAAGGGATTTTTCTGGAGAAATAGGAATTTCGCAAACGTACCTATCACAGATATTGAATGGAGATTATTCCCCGTCACCAAAGGTAAGCAGAAAAATATCAGAGGGTTTAAACGTGGAGATTGATGATATTTTTTTAGTTGAAATGATAGAAAAAATCAATCATAAAAGGATATGTAATGGGTAAACGTACTAAATAAAAGGAGGTGGACAGCGTGAAAGAAATTATTGAGCTTCTAGAAGTACCAGAAGGTGTAGTGATTGAAACACCTGACATAAATGCTAACGGGTACAGGTTCAAACGGGAAATCGGTGTTACTGTATGCAATTGAACGTTTTTTAGGACATGAAAATGTATCGAATGTGGCTTTACAAGATTTACAGCATAACCGTTTTAAACTTGCACATTTACACGGAAAACTAGCCAATATTTCAGCGGATCTTTCTTCTAAGTTGATGGATGGAAGCGAAGTATTTAAGAAAATTACTTCAGGGGACACGGTGAACGCTGAGAAGAAGGGAAAAGATAGCTTTGATTTTATCCCTTTTGCGAAATTGATGTTTTCAGCGAATGAGCTTCCACCATCCAATGAATTAGGCCATTCTTTCTTCAGAAGATGGGTGCTTATTGAATTTACACGAACATTCACCAAAGAGGAGCGAGATCCAAAGCTAACTTGTGATACACTCAATCCCTTGATATATAAGGCTTTATGCTATGTGTATCATAAGTATCATAAGTTTTTTAACTTCTATAGAAAACAAGAAATATATATTTGTGGCTGTTATAACTTGTGGCTATTGAGGACAATGCTGGGGACAAATTCAGCCATTTTATATTAAACTTTATCCAATGGAACAGATTAATTAAAACCTAAGGGATATCCCATAGTATCAGTCTTGAAATTATTCCATCTGTTACAATCATACTTTCTATCCTACATTGACAGGTGGAGGTCAATGGTTCGAGCCCAGTACGGGACACCATAACACGTAAACTTACACCCCTTGATACATAGGGCTTTTTCTTATGCCTTAGACTGATACAGTTTAGGGCATTTTTTATTAGTACAGCCATTTTGGGGACAATTCTTTAGCTACTTCTGAGCTTTCATAAGGTAATTCATTATCCATTTCAAAATAACCGCCATTACTAAATAGACGATGAAGGAGAAAAAGGAATTCCATTGAATGTATTGATAAATATCTAACCAACGAAATAAATTTTCAATAACAAAAGCCAATATGGCCCCGGATATCACGTTAGCTATAATGAAAGATTGCCAAGTTGAGAAAAACTGATACAGTAGCATATAAACAATGGGAAGTATAACTACTGTGGATGTGACAAATGGTGGAGATATTGGTGTAAAGCTATTGGGATATGTAGTTAAAACATTTTGGATAGTAATAGAATCTAATAGTGAACTTAAAATAGCTATTATGCCACCTGCAGTTAATAATTCAAATAAACGTGTTCTATCTAATAATTTGTAAGCAATGTATATAAACAGAATGTTTAACCCGAATTGTAAAAACCAACCAAAGGAAAACAAATTTTCATTTATCCAATACGCCCAATAGGAATCTCGAAATTCTTCTCGAAGATTTACTATTTCATCCCAAGAAGGATATTGATTGTTATTCACACCCTCACCCCCGTAAACTCCATGATAATACTTAGGTTTTCCCGTATGAAAAATCATTATGCAAAATTCATAAAAATGGTGGTGCTATAACCGTCTTGAATCGTTTCTGGTTGGAGTACGAACTGTCGATTGGCACTTCATAAAATTCGGAAAACACTTTAAATCAAGTATATATTATCTTCAGCATTAGAGCGCGATTGTAGAAGATCATGAGAAATTAAGCATCCCATACATACAAAGCCTTATTTAAGATTTTGTATGTATGGGATTTATTTATACAAATTATATACCGCCATTCATACTTTGATTTAAATGCCATATACACACGAGTTTGATCATAAGTATCAAAAATTTAGCACGAGTTTAAACAAACTTGTGATACACTCAATCCCTTGATATATAAGGCTTTAAGCTATGCGTATCATAAGTATCATAAGTTTTTTAACTTCTATAGAAAATTAAAAATAAATGGCTACTGTTATAACTGGTTGCTATTGGGGACAGTTTGGGGACAATTTCAGCCATTTTTAATAAAACTCATCTAAAAGATCCGATTAAAACACATGGCATGTATTGTCATATAAAGGTTAAAAATATTCCATCTGTTACAATCATACTTTCTATCCTACATTGACAGGGTGGAGGTCACTGGTTCGAGCCCAGTACGGGACACCATACATAAAACAGTCAAACCCCTTGCTGCGCAAGAGGTTTTTTGCTATTTTAGTGCAGATAATTAATTAACTGGAAAATCTAATATATGCGCTTTGTGCACATTTTGTGCACCTATGCTAAAGTGATTGTTCATCAGTAAAATAAGTGTTTTCAAATCTTTCCGCAGCCCGATCCTGGATGTCCTGATTTACATGAGAGTACCTATCTAATGTAATTCCGACACGACTATGTCCCAAACGTTCAGACACAACCTTAGGATTCTCACCAATTTCCAACATGGGAGTGGCATTAGTATGACGTAGATCATGAAAGCTTATTTTGGGCACGTTTGCTTTTTCGATAAGACGATAAAATTCACGCGAAAGGTTGCGAGGGTCTTTTGGTTTTCCGAATTCTAAACAAGTAACTAAACCTCTGTCATTATAAACCGAGCCAATATCAGATTTAAATTATTCTTGATTATTCTTAAACTCTTTTAGTTCATTAACGACAAATGTTGAAATGGAAATCTGTCTTTTAGATTTTGAAGTTTTTGGTTCTTTAAAAACCAATCCATTACCGGATAGGTTTACTTTCTTTTTAATTTTCTAAAATCTCGAGAGGCTCTTGTTTGCGCCGAAAACGCTTCGTTCCACAGCAACGCAGATGTTCAAAAGGACCAAAGCCGGTAACTTGGAGTTTCAGTACACGTTTTGCTTGAATGTCCTGATGGATATAAACATCAATTCCATCTACATGGGTGAAGACCATGTCATGCACCGCTTTTGTCGGAACTTCGTTTGTTACCATGACATCGACTAATTCTTTTTTCTTCTTGAGGTTAAAGAGGTGGAATGGATACAGCGCAACCGTATTTCCATTCTTTCTGACCCATTTTTTTGTTTTCTCATCCATGTGAATATGGCCCATTTCAAAAAAACTCCTTCTAATAAAAGATTTTTTCCACTTGATTCTATTACCTGGGTTTTTCCTAGGAAACGGTAGTTATAAATAGGTATGAAAAGAAAATATAAGATATTTTTATTTACAGGTAAGTAATTAACAATATTTCACGTATATCCATTTTTAAAACATTAAAAACTATTTGGCACTATGGGGGGCAGGATTTAAAAGAACAGAATGAGAAGTATAATCCACTAAATGACTTAAATATTTAGGCAATTTAATAATTAAGGAAGCATCGGTTACGGTTGGTGATATATGCATTAAAGAATTTAGAATTAGAGGAAGTATGGATTAACAACAGATTCGATAAGGCAGAGATGACAAAAATTAAACTAATCTAATATATGATTTTGTTAAATTAATTATTCCACGTTATAGGAGGATCAGCTATGTGGGATTACAGAATAATAAAATCCAAACAAAAAGACGGAAGTGAATTATATAGCATTGCGGAAGTGTATTTTAAGGATGATGGTAAACCTTGGGGATTCGTAGAAGCTGATGGTTCATTTCTTACTTGGGAGACGGTTGAAGATTTAGAGAAAAACATAGACTGGTTTAAAGAGGCATTTAATAAACCTGTTTTTAGAGAAAAAGAAGATGGAACTCTTATAGAGAGAAAAAATAAATAAGAAACTCTAGACTAAGCGCTTACTGATTATAGTAGGCGTTTTTCTTTTTCTCAGAATGACCATATATGGCATGAAACAGCAAAAATTAGTCCCTCTCAGCAATTCTATTTATATATGAAGAGTCACGTCTAAAAAAATTATTTAAAAAGTTAATAAAAACTATTTACAAATCTGACCAGTCAGATTTGGAGGGTTAAAGTTGCATCCATTAGAATATTGCGCCAAAATTTTTGATTATCAATACAAAGAAATAGCAGAAGAGTTGGGAGTTAGTAAACAGACTATAACCGATTATATAAAAGGAAAAACGAGGTATATACCTAAAAAACATCTTCCAAAATTATCAGAACTATTTAATGGTATAGATCCTACATTTTTTAATAAAAAGGAACTTAATGAGGTTGAAGAGCTTGATGTGCAAATAGCACATATTGAAAAACTTTCTGCAAAAGAATATGAGGAAGTAGAAACTGATGGGGAAATTCTTATTAGTGATCCTTTATCTTCTGAAAGAAGCCGTCTATATAGCCTTAGAAATAAGAAGGTTTTAGTAAATAAGATATTTGAACACATAGCTGATGGAGATAATAGCCATAAATCAAGTGTAGTAAAACAAATAGTGAATGTTTTTGAAGAAAGAAGTCGTGATGAAATTGATGCATTATATATTTTTACATATATTCTTTCCACTAACTGGGGTAAACCAGCAGGTATGAGGAAGAAAGATGAACAATTAATGGAAGATTTAAAAGATGTTTTAAAAAAGCATCTTGATATAGAAATAATTTAAGGAGGTGGTTAAAATCTAAAAGAATAGTAGTAGTATCAATGGTTGCTCGTTGGAACAAGGCAAGGGGAAAATCTAAAAATTAATGGAGGAATGGATAATGAATAATTCAAATGAAACAATTGGTGTAAAAGACTTTGACGTATTGGTTAGAGCAATCCATGATAAAAGTAGTGAGTTAGTTGATGTAACGTTTTAGAAAGAGAAGTAGAAGAAGTATCAATTGATGCATACAAATTAGCTTTTGAAACGTTAGCGAAGCATGTTAGGGGATTTGCTGAAGCTCATGATGACGGTAGTCTACTTATGAGTATGGTTATGGAATCAAATGAAGAACTAGAAGATGAAGAAGCATTTAGTCTAATTGAACAGTCTTTAAGTAAATAAAAAATAATGGAGGAATGGAGAATGAGTATGAATCATGAAGAATTATCTTTATATGAAGTAACAACGATGATTATTGCCGAGTGTTTTGACGATAATGAAATTTACAATTCTGTTTCAAACAAATTTAACTTACATAACGATGATGTTTTTGAGATTGATGATTTCATTGAAAAAGAGTTTCCAGAAGAGTATAAGCAAGCTAAAGCTGAAGTAGAATCTGAGATAAATAAAAACTAGGAGGAATGGTGAATGACAAAAATTTACGATTTCAAAAAGGGAGCAGAAAAGAAGCAGCAAAACATGGATACAAAGGCAAAGCACTTTCCTGAAATGAACCAATCAGAGAAAACGGTAACACTTCCAAAGAAAAGAATGGATGAGTATATGTTTAATGTTGAAAATACCATTAATAGGTGGAAAGAATCACAAAAAATGAATAAATCATTAATGAAAGATATTGAAGACCTGAGAGACATGGTATTTGATTTTCAAGAAGGACAAGACAAGCAATTAGCTTTGTATAAACTAGCAGAGCACTTCAGAATTTATTCATTTTATGGATAAAATTGCCGAGAATGAAGAGGATGAATTTTACAGCGAACCTGCAAAAAAACAAAGTGAAATGTATCATGCCGGTTCATTCTCAATGATTGATGATGAATATGGATGGATGAAGGAAGAAGAGGAATATTTTAATGAAGGGATGTGATAAATGAATGAAGTTAATGATTGACCCCAAAGAGTATAAGGAAAATACAGCGTTTAAATTGATTATTCTTAAATTCCTTTTGTCCTTTAAAGTATGTAAGTACGTTTTCCAGTATCTCCTTTTCGGTTGCCCAACCTTTATAGTCAATTATTTCTAAAGAAAGCGCCTGTTTTGGTGTGCCCGGTATGTTTAACAGCTAGGTAGTGAAAGTATACTACGGGGGTAGCAGTGGTCCGGGGTGATCGGGAAGCTGAAGGAAGCCGGAAGAATTTGTTTTTAAAAAAGGATAGGTGTTGCGGGTATCAACAGTACTTCGGCAATTTCTAATATGGAGTATCCCCTCTGCTGTTGATGACTGTTTTATTCCAAATATACAAAAACCATACAATTTGGTATCAAGAATAAATATATGTAATTATACTCAAGATTTTATCCATTATATATATTTACCGTAAACATAACAACATGTTACAGCGGGCTGGACTTAAAAAATCATTCACCAATTACATTAGCGATGAAGTTCTGTATGCCATAAAAAAAAATAAAATATTAACAGGAGAAATTTATACCTTGAGGAGGTCTCAAGTGAACTTAAAAGGGAAGAAGCTTCTTGTAACTGGTGCAGATGGTTTTATTGGTTCACATTTAACAGAGGAATTGGTGAGAAGTGGTTATGATGTTCGTGCATTTATGTATTACAATTCCTTTAATTCCTGGGGCTGGCTTGATCATTCACATCCCGAGGTTAAGCAGAAGATCGAAGTATTCCTAGGCGATATTCGTGATCCGCATGGGGTAAAGGAGGCGATGAAAGATTGTGATATTGTTTTTCACTTAGCAGCTTTAATTGCCATTCCCTATTCCTATCACTCTCCTGACACATACATTGACACAAATATAAAAGGGACTTTAAATGTTTTACAAGCAGCTCGAGAATTAGGAGTGGAAAAAGTAGTGCATACTTCAACGAGTGAGGTTTATGGCACCGCTAAATACGTTCCAATTTCAGAAAACCACCCTCTGCAAGGTCAATCTCCTTATGCTGCTTCAAAGATTGGGGCAGATCAATTGGCACTTTCCTTTTATTACTCCTTCTCTACACCTGTTTCGATTATTCGCCCCTTTAATACGTATGGTCCAAGACAATCAGCTAGAGCAGTTATTCCCACCATTATTTCTCAAATTGCAACAGGAGAGCGAAAGATTAAATTAGGTCATTTATCGCCAACAAGAGATTTTAATTATATACAAGATACGGTTCGCGGATTTATGGAGGTTGCTCAATCGGAGAGAACGAATGGAGAAGTGGTAAATATCGGGAGTGATTTTGAGGTTTCGATCGGGGAAACTGTTGAAACGATTGCAGAGGTTATGGAAGTTGATATTGATATAGAAACAGATCCACAACGAATGCGGCCAAAAAAAAGTGAAGTTGAGCGACTTTGGGCAGATATTACAAAAGCGAAAAAACTATTCCGTTGGCAGCCTAAGTATGGGGGAAAAGCTGGTTTTAAACAAGGAATAAAAGAAACAGCCGAATGGTTCAGTCATCCTGATCATCTAAATCAATACAAAGCAGATAGGTACAACATATGAACAGGAATTTGGATGCTAATCATATCGTGAAGCTCTTGAAACACGGCACAAATCAACCAGGAGAAGTGATTCCATTACATGAGCCTTCTTTAACAGGGAAGGAATGGCAGTATGTAAAAGACTGTTTAGATAAAGGCTGGGTATCCTCCGTTGGTGAATATGTAAATTTGTTTGAGAAAAAGCTGGCCCAGTACACAGGGGCGCGTCATGCGATAGCTGTCGTGAATGGAACCGCAGCATTACACCTTGGCCTGAAGATCGTAGGAGTTGAATATGGGGATGAGGTTCTGCTTCCTGCCCTTACCTTTGTAGCGACAGCCAATGCTGTCCATTATTGTGGTGCTGTCCCGCATTTCATTGATAGTGATATGGACACTCTTGGAATAGATCCGAAAAAGCTTGATGATTACCTTAAGGAAATTACGGTTCAGAAAAATGGTTGTAGTTATAATAAAAAAACAATGCGTCCAATCAAGGCTTTAATCGCAGTACATACTTTCGGTCATCCTGCGGATTTGGATTCCATTCATACAGTATGCAATAAATATCATTTGGATTTAATAGAAGATGCTGCGGAAGCATTAGGTTCTTATTACAAACAAAAGCATACAGGTAATTGGGGGAAGCTTTCAGTCCTTAGTTTTAATGGAAATAAAATCATTACCACAGGTGGAGGTGGAGCGATACTGACGAATGACACGGGTGTAGCTGAGATAGCTAAGCATGTAAGTACAACAGCGAAAATCCGGCATCGATGGGAATTTATTCACGATCAAATTGGTTATAATTATCGCTTACCTAATATTAATGCAGCATTAGGATGTGCTCAAATCGAGCAAATCGATCAATTTATTAACAAAAAACGATCCTTAGCAGAGAAATACAGACAATTGTTTAAAAACGTAACAGGTATTACTTTTTTTAGAGAACCAGCATATGCCCGAAGTAATTATTGGCTGAATACATTGATATTAGATGAAAAGTATACAGCAAGTCGTGATTCGCTTTTAGAAGCAACTCATGAACAAGGTATCTTAACCCGGCCTGTTTGGACCTTAATGAATAAACTTGACATGTTTCAAAACTGTCCACATATGGATCTATCGATTGCTGAAAGCTTAGAACAAAGAATGATTAATATTCCAAGCAGTTCTAAATTGGGAGGTGAAGATGGTTAAGCGCAAGGTTTGTGTCGTGACTGGGACACGTGCAGAATATGGTTTACTATCCACCTTAATGGAAGGTATAGAAAAAGATCAGAAATTACAACTACAAGTGGTTGTCACAGGAATGCACTTATCTCCCGAATTTGGGTTAACTTATAAGGAAATAGAAGAAGACGGTTTTATTATTCATCATAAGGTAGAAATGCTTCTATCCAGTGATACTGCTATTGGCGTTACGAAGTCAATCGGGTTAGGGATAATAAGCTTTGCGGATGTTTTTCAGCAATTACAACCTGACATTATCGTTTTGTTTGGTGACCGATATGAAGTTTTAGCGGCTGCTCAAGCTGCTTTAATAGCTAAAGTTCCGGTGGCTCACATTTCTGGAGGTGATACAACGGAAGGTGCATTTGATGAAGCGATTAGGCATAGTATTACAAAAATGTCTCACCTTCATTTTGTGACAAATAAACTTTCTTGGCAAAGAGTACGTCAATTAGGAGAAAACCCGAAACATATTTATAATGTTGGAAGTTTGGCGATTGAACGCATTTATCGTGTAATGCGTATGAGTCGCTTGGAATTAGAAAAGTCGCTTCCATTCTCCTTTTTAAGAAAAAATTTATTAATTACTTTCCATCCCGTTACACTCGAAAATCAAGCCTCCAGCCAACAATTAAAAGAACTATTAGAAGCACTAGATCATCTAGGGCCTGATTTTGGATTAATTTTTACTAAACCAAATGCAGATCCAGAGGGACGAGAGTTCATTCGCTTATTAGATGATTTTGTTTCGACCCGCCCAAACGCTCGTGCTTTTACCTCTTTAGGACAATTACGTTATTTTAGTACGATTGCTCAAGTTGATGCAGTAGTAGGCAACTCTTCAAGTGGTATATATGAAGTTCCTGCTTTTCGAAAACCAACAGTCAATATTGGGGATCGGCAAAAAGGAAGATTGCAAGCTTCCTCGGTTATTAATTGTGCTGCTAAGAAAGTGGATATTGAAAAAGCAATTCATGCAGCCCTCGTTAAGGATTGCACCTCTACTGTTCACCCGTATGGGGAAGGAAATAGCTCTAAGAAAATAATTCTTATTATAAAGAGAATAACAGACTACAAGGCTTTGTTAAAAAAACATTTTTTCAAAGCAGGTGGTGTATGAAGGACCAAAAACATGTTTTTATCATTGCGGAGGCCGGAGTAAATCATAATGGTTCTTTAGACATGGCAAAGAAATTAATTGATGCTGCAGCTAGAGCAGGCGTGGATGCTGTAAAATTTCAAACGTTTAAGACCGAGCAAATGATCCTGCCTCAAGCGCCGAAAGCTGTGTACCAAATGCAGAATACGGATTTAAACAAATCCCAGTATGAGATGATAAAAAAATTAGAATTAGACCAACAGATGCACTATATTTTAAAGGAATACTGCCTGCAGCGGAAGATTCAATTCATGTCGACTCCTTTTGATACAGAAAGTCTTGATTTTCTAGTAAATACATTGCATATCCCTCGTATAAAAATTGCCTCTGGCGAAATAACAAACGCACCTTTATTGCTACAAGCCGCTCGCTCTCAAAAAAACATCATATTATCTACAGGAATGTCTACTTTAGGGGAAATTGAAGAAGCGTTAGGAGTTCTTGCTTTTGCTTATTTGGAGCAGAAAAGTCAACTTAAAAATCCATCGCGCAATGCTTTTAAGGAAGCCTATTACTCTGAGGAAGCTCAAAATTATTTAAATCAACATGTGAGTTTACTTCATTGTACAACAGAGTATCCAACACCATTTCATGAAGCAAATCTACGCGTATTAAACACACTAAGTCAATGCTTTCATCTAGAAACAGGTTATTCCGATCATACGTTAGGAACTGCTCTCCCCTTAGCAGCCGTTTCATTAGGAGCCACAATTATTGAGAAACATTTTACACTTGATCGGAATTTACCAGGCCCTGATCATAAGGCATCGCTAGAGCCTGAAGAGTTAACACAAATGGTTCAAGGGATCCGTCAAATTGAGCAAGCACTTGGTTATTCATATAAAAAGCCAGCCCCATCAGAACTGAAAAATAAAGAAATCGCTCGTAAAAGTATTGTGGCAGCAAAACACATTCAAAAAGGTGAATTGTTTACAGAAGAAAATTTGACAGTAAAGAGGCCGGGCAAGGGAATTTCTCCTTTAGAATATTGGAATTTGTTAGGGGAAAAGGCTTCAAAATCGTATGTAGAAAATGAGATGATCAAATGAAAATAGCTATATTTGGAGCATCTGGCTTTGCTCGAGAAGTAAGGGATATTGCTTATGTTTTGGGTTATAAAAATATTGTTTTTATTGATAAAAAAACGGAAAGAAGTATTGATGGGTTTCCAATTGTTTCTGAGAAGAAGGTAAATTCACTTGCTGAAAAAGACTATCATTTCATTATTGGTATTGGTAATCCTGAGATTCGAAAAGAAATAAAAGCCAGATATCATGACTTAAAATATATTAATCTTGTACATCCTTCCGCAACATTTGGATTTAGGCAGTTAGCAGAATTGGAGAAAAGAGTTGGAAATGTTATATGTGCTGGAACAAGAATGACAAGCAACATCCGTTTAGGTAACTTTGGTGTTTATTATCTTAATTGTACGATCCCCCATGATTGCGTTATTGAAGATTTTGTGACCATTTCTTCAGGGGTAAATATCTCAGGAAATGTAAAAATATCAACAGGTGCTTATATAGGTACAAATGCCTGCATTCTCCAAGGTAAATCACTGACTGATAAACTAGTTGTCGGGAGAAATACAATCGTAGGAGCTGGCTCTGTAGTCACAAAAAGTGTCCCCGAAAATACAATAGTAAAAGGCATTCCAGCAAGATAATGGAGAAACAAAATTGGAAGGGGACAGAAAGGGCATGGAAGATTGGCAAAAAGTATTAGTACCGCCGCATACAAAAATTCAAGAAACAATCCAAATGATAGATGCACACGCCTTACAAATTGCCCTTATCGTAAATGAAGATAATAAATTATTAGGTACAGTGACCGATGGCGATATACGTCGAGGAATACTCAGTGGTGTGTCTTTAAATAACAATGTAAATCAAATTATGAATACAAACCCGGTTACTATTCCGAAAATGAAAGATAAAAAAAGTATATTAGAGATTTTAAAAGTCAACAAGCTGCGTCATCTTCCTGTCGTTAATGATTCCGGCTGCGTTGTAGGGATTGAACGGTTAGAGGATCTTCTCCATCCTGCGGATAGTAAAAACTGGGTTGTGATCATGGCAGGAGGGTTAGGAAGCAGACTGCAACCACTAACGAATAAATGTCCTAAAGCGATGCTACACATTGGAGGTAAACCAGTATTAGAAACGATATTACAGCACTTTATTACACAAGGATTCCATCGATTCTGTATTTCAGTGAACTACAGAGCAGAGCAAATTATCAATTATTTTGGTGATGGTTCTAAATGGGGAGCAGATATTCGTTATATACAGGAAGACAGAAAGATGGGAACAGCCGGTTCTTTAAGCTTGTTTCCGATAACAACTGAAAAGCCGATCATTGTAATGAACGGAGATGTTTTAACAAACGTAAATTTTAATCAGTTAATGAACTTTCATAGAGATCAACAGGTAGAAGCTACCGTTGCTGTACGGAGCTTCGATTTTCAAGTTCCCTATGGTTTTGTGAAAGTAAAAAAAGATAGGTTAATAGGTTTTGAAGAAAAGCCTATTTATACAAGCTTTATCAATGCAGGAATTTATGTACTTCATCCGGCATTGTTAAATAAAATTCCTAAAAATTCCTATTTTGATATAAATCAACTATTTGAGATCATGCTTTTAAATAAGGAGCAAATATCAACATTTCCGATTCGGGAATATTGGATTGATATTGGAAATATGGAAGATTTCAATCAAGCAAAGTTAGATTTTAACGAGGTATTCAAATGAATGGTATTATTGTTGGTTATGGTTCGATTGGGCAAAGGCATGCACGCATTTTAAAGAAACTTACTAGAAGATTATCGGTGGTTAGTAAAAGAGATATTCCATTCCCTTTAACGTATCCATCTTTATCAAGTGCCTTAGAGCAGGAAAATCCAGATTATGTTGTTATTGCAAATGAAACGTCAAAACATTATGATTCGTTAGCTCAACTAGCAAAAAGCGGGTTTAAAGGGATAGTTCTCATTGAAAAGCCACTATTTGATCGGGTAAAGGGGACTCCAAACCATCTTTTTAAAGAAGCGTATGTAGGATACCATTTACGACATCATCCTATACTACAGAAAATTTTTGAAATAATCAAAAATGAACGGACATTATTTTGTCAAATTTACGCAGGGCAATATTTACCTTATTGGAGACCTGAAAGAGATTACAAATTAAGTTATTCAGCACAATTAAATAAAGGTGGGGGGGTTCTGCTTGACCTTAGCCATGAGCTTGATTATCTCCACTGGTTTTTCGAGGATTGGAACAGCATCGCAGCAAAAGGCGGGAAGTACAGTAGTTTACGCATAGATAGCACTGATATGTTCAGCTTGATGATGGAGATGGAAAAATGTCCAATGGTTCAAGTACATCTAAACTATCTTGACCGTATTAATAGAAGAGAAATAACCATAATTACTGATAAATACTCGATCAAAGCAGACTTAATTCAACAAACGCTGCAAATAAATGAAGAAAAGATGGATTATCAAATTAATCGAGATGATACGTACGTATTGCAGCATAAAACGATTATGAACGGAGCGAAAGATAACTTGTGTACGTTACACGAGGGTTTAAAAGTCGTAAAAATGATAGAGGCTGCGGAACAATCAATGAAACAGAGGAAGTGGATTTACAAATGAACAGATTATGTACCATTTGTGCTCGTTCTGGTTCTAAAGGCATTGTTAACAAAAACCTTCGCTATCTTGCAGGTAAACCTCTATTAGCCTACAGTATATTGCAAGCGAAAGCCGCTGGATTATTTCAATATCTCGCAGTAAGTAGTGATACTGATGATCTTTTAAGAATAGGTAAAGAATGGGGAGCGGATTACTTAATAAAAAGACCTGATCATTTAGCAACCGATTCAGCACCTAAATTACCCGCTATCCAGCATTGTTTAAAGATCGTAGAAGACATATCTAAAGAAACCTTTGATGTCATTGTAGACTTAGACGCGACTTCTCCGCTTCGGTTTGTTTCCGATATAAAAAATGCAGTAGAATTACTTGAAACAAAGGGAATATCTAATGTTTTAACAGGAACCCACGCTCGTCGTTCACCTTATTTTAATTTAGTTGAAAAAAATAAACAGGGAGTTGTACAACTTTCTAAACCACATTCCTCCCCTATTTTTCGTAGACAAGATGCTCCCGATTGTTATGACTTAAACGCATCCATCTATGTTTGGAAACGAAAAGCCCTTTTAAGTCAACATACGTTATTTCATAAAGATACAGAATTATATATCATGCCAGAAGAACGTTCGATTGATATTGACTCCCCATTGGACTTCGATATTGTCGAATTTTTAATGAGTAAGCGGGGGAAAAATAGTGGATCAAACATCGTATAAAGATCTTTTTAGTATGGTTAATAAAACGGCTGTTGTTACCGGTGGATTAGGGATATTGGGGAGACGCTTTTGTGCCGGTTTAGCTGAGTTTGGAGCAAATGTGGTCGTCGTCGATTTAGAAGAAGAAAAGACAAAAGCTTTTGCAGAAAAGCTAACAGATCGTTATCAAACGAAATGTATGGGCATTGCTTGTGATGTTTCTTCACCACAGGATGTTAAGAATATGGTGGCAAGAGTCATAGAAGCCTTTTCTGACATTCATATTTTGCATAATAATGCTGCTCATAAATCAGATGATTTAAACGCTTTTTTTGCTCGTTTTGAAGAATACTCCTTAGCTGAATGGCGGAAGATTATGTCTGTCAATGTAGATGGTATGTTCCTCGTTGCTCAAGCTGTTGGCTCACAGATGGTGAACCAGGGCAAAGGCGGAAGCATCATTCAAACTTCCTCTATTTATGGTATGTTGGGACCAGATCAACGAATTTATGAAGGTTCCTCCTATTTAGGGTGGGAAATTAATACACCGGCTGTTTACACAGCCTCCAAGGCAGCAGTGATAGGTTTAACCAAATATTTAGCGACGTATTGGTCGAATAAAAACATTCGGGTAAATACATTAACTCCTGGTGGTAATGAAAGCGGACAGAATAATACCTTCAAGAAAAAATATTCAGGTAGAATCCCATTAGGAAGAATGGGAAAGCCTGACGAAATGGTAGCAGCTTTAATTTACTTAGCTTCTGATGCTTCTAGTTATGTGACAGGTCAAAATATTATTGTTGATGGAGGATTAAGTGCTTGGTAAATACAGGAAAAGGAGGTAAGAAATGAGGATAAAAGAAGACTTTTATGAAGGCCATGAAGCATACTCCGAGGAATTACAGGAACGAGTGGTTAACGTTTTTGAATATACCTCCCAAATAGCTGCATTTAAAAAATTACTTTCCCACATAAGAGCGGAAGCCGAGAATGTACAAACGCTATTTATTACAGAGGAAGAGTTAAATAAAAGAGAGCGTGTATTAAGCTTTTTTGATGCGAGAATGCAGGCAACGGTTTATTACACATTGAAAAATATAGAAGGCTATCAACAACATGGGTGGAAAAGATTATTTGAAGAAGGGGAATAAGTAATAATGAGAGAGTCCTTCGCTTATCAAGATAGACTTGATCGATTGGAAAGAGCTATACTTTCTTCTGTCAAACAATTTAGGCTTGGAAATGATCACCTTGGTCTAGATCATTTTTTGCACAGTATAGATGACCTTGAAATTTTAATAGAATGTCAACAATATAGCGGAGAGCCGCAAGGACATCTTGATAAAATCATAATAATTTTAGATAAGCTTTATGAGGCTATGAAAAATAAGGACGTTCTTGCGATGACAGATTTATTAGAATGTAAACTTTATCCCCTCATGAATCAATGGGGAAGAGGGGAGCAAGGATAAATGATTATCGCAAAAGCTCATGAGACAAAAGAGATGTTTCAGAAAAACGTCCAGCAATTGTCGCCTTGGCTAAGGAAATCAGTACTTCAAATCAATGAAAAAGACCTGTGGGAAAAGGTTCAGGTCACCTATAATGATGAAGGCATGCCTGTATGCAAATATCATGAAAAAAATAC
This sequence comes from Alteribacillus bidgolensis, assembly GCF_002886255.1. Taxonomy (NCBI): domain Bacteria; kingdom Bacillati; phylum Bacillota; class Bacilli; order Caryophanales; family Bacillaceae; genus Alteribacillus; species Alteribacillus bidgolensis. The sequence goes on along the minus strand of NZ_KZ614149.1, from coordinate 1,563,788 downwards.
GAGTTTTCAAATCACGAGTGAACAGCCTGTTAAGGAAGCTAAGCAGTGGTGTAATGCCCTTTCTATAAAAGGTAAAGGAGCCATTTTTATGTACGGCTCTGGTTTTGCTTATCCATTATTTGAGATCTTTAAACAAAAACAGCCGCATACATTAGTTGTCCTTTTTGAGGAAAACATTTACCTTTTTACAGCAATGCTTCACTATTTTGATCTAGAACCAATTATCAACACACAAAAAATCGCTTTTCTTATTGGTGGTGTCGATCATTTTGCAGCAGCTTTTGAACATTTATTTTTTAGTATTATTTTTGCTAATTGTACTTCCCCCGTTCTTGCTTTTACTCCTATCTCACTACGGAATTTTAAAGCTCAATACTTGGAAATCCACCAATATATTTTTTCCCAATTAGGATTATTTGTTTTTTACATTGGCAATGATCACCTGGATACCTTAATCGGTTTTAACAATTTACTCGGTAATATGAAAGAGATTGTCCAAAATCCCTATTTAAGCTGCCTGAAAGATCAATATAAAGATGTTCCAGCTTTCATTATTGCCAATGGCCCTTCATTAGATAAAAACATTCACCAATTAAAGAAGGTTCAAGACAAAGGATTAATTATTAGTACAGAATCAGCGGTTATTCCGCTATTAAGAAATCATATAAAACCAGATATTTTAACGATTATTGAACGGACGAAATATACTTATACGTATCACTTTGAAAATATAGATTACCCTGAAGATATTGCTTTATTATGCCTTGGTCTTGTCGATAAGCAAGTTTATCCTGCCTTTCCAGGACAAAAAATTCCGATTTTTCGAAAAAATGAAGCCATTAACCAATGGATAAATAAACATGTTGGGGATGGGACAGGGCTTGATGCAGGTGCCAATGTATCCCACCTTGCTTTGGAACTTGCTGTATACCTCGGAGCCAATCCAATTGTGTTCGTTGGCCAGGATTATGCCTATGGTCCAGAAGGTGCCACTCATAGTAAAGACGCGGTTTATTTAGAAGAGAAAGGGAAAAGAGCGAGAGAGACTTTAAAGTCAAAGCCTGTTGTGTATGTGGAAGGCAATGATGGCACAATGATTCCATCAAATCAATTATGGACTGACTTTAAGCAAGGGCTAGAGCGTAAAATTTCAACTCACTCTAATGAAAAAATTATTAACGCCACAGAAGGTGGAGCAAAAATTAATGGAGCCATGAGTATGCCTTTATTTGATGTGATTGAGGATTATTGTATAGAATCGATACCTATTCGTATCCATCAAATCATCGCCGATCAAAAGGAGAAGCTTTTGATGCCGGAGAGAGTACAGGGATTGAAAAATTTTATAAAAAATGTAGAAGAATATCTACAATTATTTCACAGCCTGCGTAAAGAGGCTCATAAAGGAAAGCAAGCGTGTAAGGAAATGATACGATTATCTGAAACAAAAGATCATGAAAAGTACCAAAAAGTGTTGGAACAGACATACCAGGAGAATATTCAAATGTATCAACAATATATATCGGATGATTTGTGCCGTAGTTTTACGCAACAGATTATCTTTATTTATTTTTATCTATTGAATCGTCAAGGATTGATTGACACTCCTGAGAAAATTAGGGAAACGTTTCAGTTACAGCATGATTTTTTTCATCACTTAAATATTGTTTGTCAAAGTGTAGCTATTCATTTAGAGAATGCTATTGCGTCCTTAGAAGATGTTTTGATCGAATGTGCTGATTATTAGGGAGGAGTATCGTGTGTACCATATTGATCTGCTGCAGAGAAAACTAGATCAATTGATAAAGGAATCGAATAATCCTGTTCTTTATAATGAGATTGGGGTCCTCCTTTATCAACTAAATGATTGGAATAATGCAGAGATGTACTTGCAAAAAGCCTGCCAGCTTGATTCAAGCGATGAGGATGTTTTATATAATTATGCTGAAATTTTATATAAACAATCTCAATGGGAAAAGAGTATCTCTATGTATAACGCTTACTTAGAAATTCAACCACATGATATAGAAGTTATGCAAAAAGCAGGTAACTCCTATTATCTAATAGGAGATTATGAGAAAGCACAAAAAATGTATGAACCGTTGAAAAGGGATTGAGAGGAGAATCTATGACCAATGACAGCAAAAAAGAAGTTAAGTCTATGTATGATTACGAAAAATGATGAAAAGTACTTGCTGGATTGCTTGAAAATGATGAAAGAAATCGCTGATGAAGTCATTATTATCGATCTAGGTTCGACTGATCAAACGGTTGATATTGCAAAAAAAGCAGGAGCCGATGTTTCTCATAGGAATTGGAACGAAGATTATAGTGAGGTTAAAAATGCTTGTTTAGATTTGGCTAAAGGTAGATGGGTCTTATTTCTTCAAGCAAATGAGACAATCGTGATGGAGCAGCTGAAAAAACTGCCTTTTCTCTTAAAGAATCCAAATGCTGAGGGTTATTTACTATATGTTGATCAACGTTCAAAAAAGAATCGCATCTCGTCTCCTGTACAATCTTTGCGATTGTTTCGAAATCGTCAAGAATACCGCTATCGATATAGAATATTTGAACAAGTTCCAGATGAGCTTATAAATAATATAAAAGATGCAGGGGTTAGAATTATTCAACACGCTGATCATACGTTATTTAAAGATATTAGTATCACGAATATATTACAGGAGGAAATCGCAAAAAATCCAGACGATAGTTATCTTAATTATATTTATGGCATTCAGCTTTTAAACGAAAACAAACATGAAGAAAGTACGGTTTATCTGCAAAGGGCATGCGAAAAAGTGAAGGAAAGTTATTTATTTGCTCCTCATTTATATAAATGTTTAAGCTGGAGTCTTATTTCATTAAAACGAAAGGAGGAAGCTTTATCTGTATTGGAAAGAGGTATTAAATTATTTCCTGTTTACACCGATTTCTTTGTTTTACGGGGGGAGTTATTTAAGCAAGAGAAACAGTACGAAAAAGCTGTTCATGACCTTGAACAATGCTTAGAGATAAAAAAACAGCCAAATGCTGCAATCCCTAAACCAGAAATTCATCTCTCCATTGTTTTAGAAACATTAGCGGAAGTGCATGAATGGCAAGGGAATAAACAAAAAGCTCTTGTCTATTATCAACAAGCATATGATTTAAATCGTATGAATCAAAAACTAATATATAAAATAGGAGAATTAACTAAATCGGTTGGCTCGGCTCAACAATTAGAAAAGATGTTGAAAACAGCTGTAGAGGAAAAGAACATTGGACAGTTAATGATACTTATGGATATCCATTTGCAGCAGCGTAAATATACTCAGGTAATCTTCTGTTTAGATGAGGCAGGGTCGTTACTCGGCAATAAGGACCAAGTAGCCAGCATTAAGTTCTTCTGCTATATGATGTTAGGAAAAATAAAAAAAGCTGATGTTTATTTTTCCACGATAAAAAAAGACAGTCCTTTATATGACCATATTCTTTTACAGCGAATGGAAAGTTGTTGGCTTTATAATGATTGGCAAAAAACAGAGCAACTACTAAAAGAAATCGATCAAAGAGAAAGTATCGATCCACACATTAAAAACTTGTATCATGTACTCCAAGACGTGCTTACAGAAAAAATCAAAAGTGATTCGGTGAAGCCCTTAACTCCACAAGAATATAAAATGGTTAGCATATTGGCAGAGAATCTTTTATGGAAAAAACAGGAGAAAAAAGCAAAACTTATTCTTCCTTTATTATTACACGGACATCAAGGGAAAGAGCAGTATATCAAATTGATTAAATTGGGGCAGTTATGGGCAGATAGGAATGATTTTACTCCAATTCAAGTTATTTTTCAGTCTATTCTGCATAAGGACGAGAAGTTGGAATTTAAACAAAAAATCATTCAGCATTTGCTGCGAAAAGATTATCTTCTGACTGCTAATAAGGTAAATAATCTAGGGGAAGCAGCGTCATTGGGAACATTAGATTATGTGCTATGGTCAAGAAATTTTGTGTGGAAATTAGAGAAGTGTATAGAAAAGGCACAACCGCGAAAATCAATAACGAAGGTGAATAATACCTCCCCGTTTAAAACAAAAGAGAAACCAAGTAAAGCATTACTAGCCTTCTATCAAAATTTGCGAATAAAAGATAAAGAGGCAAGTGAAAGAACTATGGAAGGAAATGATACAAATAAAACATGTGCTGACATCCACTTTAATATTGGTGAGATATTTGAGAACATGCAGAAAATCAACGAAGCATTTATCGCATATTTACGGTCTTTACAATGGGATCCAGAAAACGAACAATTCCAAACAAAAATAAGTAATATATTCCGCAATAATCAAACAGAATGTAGTGCTATTTTAGAGAGAAAATGTTGGCAATTAGAAGGTTCAGTGTTTTATCAAAAAGAGGATTTTATTTATTATATTTTAGGACTAATTCACTTTAAGGAGCAGCAGTTTAAAAAAGCATATGATTATTTTGAAAAAATAGAAGATGGCAAAATAATATACCCGCTCGTTCAAGCTTACATTTTCAGCTGTTTATGGTGTTCAGGAAACGAAGAAGAAGTGAGAAAGCAAATAAGCGGGTTAAACAAAGCTCATCATGTCATGCCAATCTTTTTCAGAATTTGTAAAGGTTATGTTTTAGATACATTAGCAGAAGGGTCTAAAGAACATATAAATAGTGAATACATCAAAGAGGAACAAGAAAAGGTAATGCATAATAATTTTTGCTAACTAATATAAAAAGGATGTGCCGAAGCATACATTGGTACACATCCTTTTTATTTCACTATTATTATGAAGTTATTGTAGTTGAAGAAGTTGGGGCGAAGTTATTAACTGCTAAAGTGATTGGAGCACTAACCGGAATGGTTGATGCTTGAGTGATTGTTACTTGAGAACCACCTGCACTCACTGTAAATAAGCTTGATTGTTGTACAGCTCCATTAACAAACAAGTAATAGTATCCATTGTCTGTTGAAGCGGTTGTCAAGTTTCCAGTCATTGTATTCCCTGCATCGTTTGTAAATTGTGTTGAAGGTATAGTTACAGTGTCCCCTGTTCTTTGGGCTTCACTTAAATTATAAAAGTACTTCTCTACTTCTGGGTTGGAATCTGTTGTTGTATTTGCAGACATTACGAGCTTCATTAGTTCTGTTGCCACAATTCTACCTCCTTTCGTTTTTCTTTATATTATATGAGGAAAAAGTAACCTTTGATAGTAGGCAATAGAGGCTTTTTACTAGTGTTATAACCATTTCGAATGGATCCAGAATTTTTTGGAAAGGTATTTTCCGAGAAAGTTTATGTACCCTGTCCCGTCTTCTTTTGGACCAGTCTAAAATTAGAGTATGGGGAAAGTATCTCCGTTTTGCGTTAATCGCGATTGGAAAATCAGCTCTTTTTTAAACACTAACCCAGTCGTTAACCGTAAAGCTTGTATAATGAATTCTATATCACAGATAGATTACCCATTTTTAGACACGATTTTTAACATATATTTTGTTTCATTATTAATGCGTGTTCATTACCTTTTAGGCTAACATCATTATCTGATCAACAAGGCACATTTACTAGTCAAAAACTCTTAATAATCACAAATTGTAAAATAATAGGAGAACCTTTTAGTGGCAAGTCTTCCGATTTTAAATATAGAAAGCCGCTACTTAGTTCATAAATTTGATGTGGCTGCATGACACCGTTAATAAAAAGATTGTAATACGATGCTTCATTTGGGTCCAGAATAACCCCCTCTCCGTGATCGTTTAATGCATTCTCATTTGTGTATATTCTTTGCCCTTCTTCAGCAATAGCATAATAAGTAGAAGTGTCCGTTTTTAATACATTTGTTGGTTTAGGAGCAGGTCTTCTACCTGGATAAATGTCCGGACATCCTGATGGAGGAAGAAAGTCAATAAAAGTTTTTTTGATAATTTTATTTTGCTTTTTATGTCCCATTTCCTAGCTCCTCTCTGTAAAAATTGCAATAATACGCAGCATAAGGGCAAACATAATTCGGATATTAGTCATGCTTGCGATGCCAGACGATCCTGCGGCCTTTGTCTTTATTTCAATAATTACTACGGGGAAATAATTAAAAATTCAATTTATTATATTCGGTAGTTGTTAAATTTGTATAGACTTATGATTAAATAAAGCCTTTCTCTTTTTAATTCACTTTCTTCGAAGTTTATATATTTTCTTTCAAGTTCACTATATTCAGCTATTAAAGCTTCTGTTTTTCTATTTAAATTATTATATCCTTCAATTTTGTGGTAACCTTTTTCATTAATGTAATCGATAAGCTCTTCAATTCTATAAATACTAAGTCTAGTTCTTTGCATGTATTTTGCTATATCCTCAACATAGAGTATATCTTCGTACTCTCTTAAATAAATTACATCTTCCTGTTTCTCTAAAGCCCCTTAGCGATTTTGGACAAACGAAGGGTAACTTAGTTACACTAGAATCAAAGGGGTTGATGGAATATGAAACGACATGTTTACTCCAATGACTTTAAATTGCAAGTGGTAAAAGAAGCACTCGAAACTGGCAATAAAGCTTTAGTAGCGAGGCGGTATGAACTATCAAAAAATCTGATTTACCGGTGGACGAAAGAGTATGAACAAGGGCATTTCGGCCAAACATCCGTGGACCAGGTTGACTATGTGAATCCTCAAAAGATGGAACAGGAGAATACGGAATTAAAGAAACTACTTGGCGAAAAGGATATAGAAATCGCTGTTCTGCGTCATCTCATAAAAAAGAAGAACCCTCACTTGCTGAAAAAATAGACGTCGCAGGGGCCTGGATTGCCAAAGGGTACAAGGTATCGGTCATCTGCCGCATTCTTGGTATTCCACGATCGACGTATTATTATCAAACGTCTTATCGCGTCGAGCACAAAAAGGTAAGTGAGGGACGTCCCATACCAGGCTACTCTTTCACCAGAAATGGAAAAAAATCTCAGATGAACAAATCAAGGAATGGCTGCTGGAAGAGATCGAAAGGGAGGCTTTCGCTTATGGTTATCGAAAACTCACCGTGATTCTTCGCCGCCACTACGGATTAATCATCAATAAAAAGAAAGTCTATCGATTGAAAACGAAGAATAATCTTCCCCTGTAAGAAAACTCAAGAAGTTATTCTTAGGATACTCTAAAAATATTACACAAACTTATTGACGGTACCTAAGTACTTCCAGTGTCTAAGAGAGTATGTAAAGTTATATAGGGAATTCAGAGAGGTAATAGGTATAATTAAATCAAAAATAGTATTTATTGATGATGAACTTAAGCTATTGGAGGAAGAGAGAAAAAAAACTATAAACAATAGTAATTCTGATAAAAGCCCTATGAAAAACCTTAAAGAATATGAAAATCAACTAAATGAAATTTTTTATAAATCTAAATGCCTTTTTGTTGAGAAAGAGATGCTTGAATATTCTAAGGATATTCTTTGCAAGGATTTTGGGATTTTTGGAGATAGGTCCAAAAAAGTGAAAGTGTTGATATAAAGGGCTTTTTTATTAATCACAACTTCATATAATGAACGTTATGTTGATGTGATACTTTCAATTGGTATAGCTTCTGGAATCATCAATAATCCAAGTAAAGGTAAGGGATTTAAAGATAAGGATGAGTTAAATGAAACCAACAATCATTAATACTAACATCTTATTTAGATATTCGCTTACACCGTTTAATCAAAAAATAACTAAGATTGTTCAACATCATATGGCTCGTAAAACTACCGATTTAACAAAGGTGAACTTACTATTGCTGATTTGTTTTCCAAGTTTACATTATTTTTCTGTTTTAGATTCTTTCCTTTTATTATCGGAACCTGTAAACCAATTAAACAGTCGCATAAAAATGACCACCAACAAGGATTGTACTGCATTTGATAGAAAATCTAATGAATTATGCTCTATATAATCAATGAAAACAAGCCATGCAAAAAATAATAAAAAAGCAATAATATACATAAGGTTTCTTCGTATCATACACCACTTCTATTTTTTGGTTTGTTTTTGACATTTTTATTCAATTATTTTCCTTTTTCTGCTTTCCTTACTTTGCTCCAATAATACAAAGCAATACCAAAAGCTATAGCACCTAAGATTTCCCACATACATTAAAACTCCTTCTCGATGTGACTTGGTTTTAACGGGACTGTTTTTAAAACCCTCCTGCATTATCTCAGAAGGGTTTATTACTGTTAATCAGTTTCTTTTTCTTTTTTTTTAATATATTCATTTGCTAAAATAAAACCCAAACCAGCTCCAAAAGAGTAAACGATAGTCTTTATATGATCAGGAGTATCAAAGATGTATATAACAGGGAAGCCCACCACTAAATGTGCTAAACCTGCCCCCAAACCGCATATTAATGCTTCTTGGCCCTTTGTATACTTCCCCATTTAAAACACCCTTTCTCTTTTTGTTTATGGATACTGTCTCTCTATTTTTGGTGGAATAGAGTAAAAATAGTCCTTATAAATAACAGTGACTCTCTTTTTATATTATTTTTCTATTTTAGATTCTTTTCTTCTCTTATCCATACCAAAAATCCAGAAAACAATTCGTGTGAAAATTACCATAAACAAGGAATGAACTATATTCGATAGAAGCTCTAATGAATTATCTCTTATATAATCCATTAAAATGAGCCATGAAGACATTAACAAAAAAGCAGCAATCCATATGCGGTTTCTTCGTATCAAATTACTCATCCCCGATTTCCATCATTCCAAGGGTCATCCCCTGCTATCTATACTCACTTCTTTCATGTTTGGCTTCTTAAACTTACCAAAATTTTACTCTACTGAAAATGAGAAAAAAATAATGAAAACACTTCTTTTTATTGGTTATTACAAAAATACTGACCTGTATCCAATACACCTCATAGGTACAATGTGAACTCGACTGAAAATGTTAAATTTTTAATGGAAAAAGTAAGCTAAAAAGAGCAGGGATATTGTAGCCTTGTTCTTTTATTTAATTAATTTCCTAAGAAACTTATGGGATCTTTTTACCAATAAATATCCTGCAAATGGAAACTTATACTATACAATAAAATTTTTGGGGAATTATATGAGAAAACAAAAATGGTATCTTTCTACATGGTTTATTTCATTGTGGTTTGCGTTCTCAGTGTATGTTTATCCTTTTGTAATTGGATTAGTGTTGTTGATTTGGCAAATAGTTGACAATAGAAAAAGGAAAAAGGAATTTAAGGAAAATGAACTAGATGATCTTACTAAAGTTCAAGAGAAGAAAGAAAAATTAGAAAAAGATGTTTCTAAATTAGCTCAGAAGAAAGAACAAGCAAACGATGAATTAGTTAATACTGAAAAAGAAATTAATAAGAAGAAAGATGAAATCATTATTCTTGATGATGAAATATTATATCAATCTTTCGGATTTTATCAGACTAAATACGATTTTGAGAATTCTGAGCAATACAAAGTTGAATTGAAAAGAATTAGAGACTTGCAAAAAGAGATGGTTAAAGATGATAAAGCTACTCATTCTAAGCCGTGGACAGTTGATGGCAGTAAGAAGAAAGGTGAAATGCTTAGAAAAGATAACGTTAAAATGGTCGTTAGAGCGTTTAATAATGAATGTGATTCATCTATATTTGGTGTGAAATTTAATAATATTGACTCAATTGAAAAAAAGATTAAAAAAGCAAGAGAGCAGTTAAATAAAATTGGTAAAAGAAATGGCATAGAAATTACAATTGATTATTTATCATTAAAGCTTGACGAACTGTATTTAGCGTATGAGTATCAAGTAAAAAAAGAAGAAGAGAAAGAAGAACAACGAAGAATCAAAGAAGAGATGAAGGAAGAAAAACGTATACAACAAGAAATTGAGCGTGAAAAGAAAAAGCTTGAAAAAGATGAACAACATTTCAATCAAGCATTAGCAAAATACAAAGAGCAGCTTGAAACTGCAAATGATGAAATGAAAGCAGAAATAGAAGAAAAGATGGCAGAAATAGATGAAAAAGTTTCAGAGTTACAAAAAGAAAAAGAGGAAGTTGATTACAGAGAACAAAATGCAAAAGCTGGTTACGTTTATATAATTTCAAACATTTGTTCTTTTGGTGAGGATATGTATAAAATTGGTATGACCCGTAGACTTGAACCGTTAGATCGTGTGAATGAACTAGGTAATGCTTCAGTACCTTTTTCCTTTGATGTGCATGCAATGATCTTTTCTGAAAATGCTCCACAATTAGAAACTGCTTTGCATAAAGCATTTGAGGACTATCAAGTTAATAAAGTAAACCCAAGAAAAGAGTTTTTTATTGTTTCACTTGATGAAATAGAAAAAGTAGTTAAAGAAAATCATAATAAGACAATTGAGTTTACAAAATTAGCTGAAGCAGAAGAATATAGAAAATCACTTCACTTAGAACAGAATAAACATCAACATGCGGCTGAGAAAGAAGTTGCTGTCTCAGGTTAGAAAAATATTTAATAAAAAGGGATTCCCAAAATGGTTTAGAATTAGGGTTTCTCTTTTTTATTTTTGGAGGTAAGAAGGTTGATGATAAACAAGTAAAACCTAATCGTTCATAATTTTAAAACGGATAATGAAACTGAAGGTGAATAAAACTAAGGCAATTAATATGTATGGTAATTATTCCTTGTAATTAATCAACAACCATGACGTGCTATCTATATTAAATCTATTAAGTGAAGTGGTTATTGCTACTAATCTTTTATTACGCTTAACTAATGATATATTAGTGATTGAGCCACCTTACAGGGTGGAGGGCACTGGTTCGAGCCCAACACACAAGTTCCGATATACTTTACACTTGAATGGACGAGTAACCAAGAAAAGGGTAGGAGCAGTGTGTACATACATTTTGCCTGCGCATGAGAGTATTATTACATTATCAATTAAAAGGACAAGACATTCAAATAGAATAAAGGGGCAGGAGCAATAGTACCTACCCCAATATTTGATTTAAAACCTTATTTTTATGAAAAAAAGGAAAATCTGTCCTTTTTTGGCAGCCCCTTCGTAGTATCTATAAGCTTAACTCTTTAACTGTAATGGCTTGAGAGAGCTTATTCGTTTTACAATCCACGAAATCTTCTTCTTCAACTAAATTTATCGTCATTGCAGCTTCTAGTTTTTCTGTATCTGGTCGTTTTACTTGTAAAATAAAATCATCTAAATTTAATTCTTCCAATTTTTTTATCGTTTTCTCTTCGTCGTAAGTAACGGAAGAGCGAATGACACGCTGTGCCTTGTATTTCCCTCGTTTCAATTCACCTTTTTGTTCTTTTCCAAGGGTATCATCTAAGTAGTTGTGAATTTGTTTTTTGATCCGATTCATTTCTTTTTCTAATTCCTTTTTTTGGATGTTTAACTCATAGTATTTTTTTAATATTTCCTCTGTTAGTTCAAAGGACTCTTCCACCTCTGCTTCATTTGTCATCTTCATTCCCCCCAGTCTATTATGTTTAGTTCATTTATATGAAACTAGAGGGTATTTATGCTGGGTCTTTAAAGCATAGAAAAGTTCAAGTTGAACAACAAAAATATTGTTATTGTGGTAAAGGAGCTCATTTGTCGTACAAAAAGGATAGATGATTACAGGTATTTCAATCCTGCTCATCTATCCTCTCTTTTTTTAGTAAAAGCTTTAAGTTAAGTGCCTGACTTACTGTATTAGGATCAGGCACTTTTAACTTTACATCGTTTATTTATTGGGTTTAGTCCCAGCCTCTTTTGTTTTGTTTTAGTCTGGTACAGAATAGGATTCATTTATTACAGGGGTTTTGGCTACGGATGAATTAAAGGTATAGATAATATAATGCATACGAGGCGGCTGCAATCAGGATATTACAGACGTAACAAAGTCATACTTTGATAAGAGGGGGCAAATGGCTGCTGTGCTGAATCGTTCTTTTGACCTCTCAGGTGAGATTATGTATTCTATAAAGGATATTTCAAACATAGCGGAGCTGGCATTACAACAGGTTACGCGAAAGAAAACACCTTCCAACCGAACCATGACACCACTCGCGTTCAGTTTTCTGTATTTTTGGCAAGGATAAGACGATGTCCTAGAAGTTCAGTTGGATGGGGACGAAACGTTAAATAAGGCATTAATAAAAAAGAAGAAACGGCATCAAAGAAAGCAAAAGCGAGATCCCTTCTTGAAAAATGGAAGAATAAGAGGTAGGAGCAAGGCCTTTGGATCCTGCTCCTTCGTAAAGAAGCTTAGCTAGCCTAATCTAGATTCGCTTTACAAGTACTGCTTCACGCATTTTTTTCAATGCTTCTTTTCCTTCTTTCCCTCTTTTCATTAAAATATTGACATAAAGAACATCAATCAGGGTTAACTGTGCAATCCGGGATGACAGAGCTTCAGAACGATATTCAGTTTCCTCTGACACCGTGTAAAGAGGGATATCTACAGCCGAGCTTAATGGTGATTTCGCATAATTAGTAATCGCAATCATTTTGGCGCCAGTTGATTTCACAACATTTAAGATATGTAGAATATCTTTTGATGATCCTGAATGGGAGATAAAGACTGCGCAGTCTTTTTTCGTCATTTGTGATGCTGCCATTAACTGGAAATGAGTATCGATTACAGCGTGAACCTTTAAACCAGTTCTTACTAGTTTATGATATGCGTCAAGAGCTATAATACTTGAACCTCCACTTCCAAAGAATTCAATTGAATTAGCTCCTATCATACTGTCTACCGCTAACTGTAATTTCTCCTCATTTAACACTGATAACGAATCCTCAATTGTTTTAATATTTGAATGAAAAACCTTTGTTGCAATCGTATCAACTGTGTCATCTTCGTTCACCTTTTCATGAATATCTTGAATAGGAGAGACAACTTCAGATGCAAGGGCTATTTTCATCGCTTGATAACCTTTATATCCAATACGTTTACAAAATCGAAAAACTGTAGAATCCGCTATCTCTAAATTTTCCGCTAATTGATTAATTGAAGAGTGAATAATTTTATTAGGGTTATTTAGAATATAATCGGCAATTTTTCTTTCAGTCACACTGAACTTAGGATAGAGCTTGCGAATTGTGACTAAACAAGGCTCTTGAGCTTTTTTCATATATCATCCCTCCTGATAGGGCTCTGTTTAATTATACTATATACCGAAATAAGAAAAAATATTTTTCTTAATAGCGCTTGCAAAAAGAATTTTTTTTCTTATAATGAAAATATCAAGAAAATTTATTCTACAAACAGTTAGGATGATTAGAGATGCAAATTGGAATGATAGGCTTAGGAAAGATGGGATATCAGCTTTCTCTTAATTTAGTAGATAAAGAGCATGATGTCGTTGCCTTTGATGTAAATGAAGAATCAATGAAAAAAATTTCTTTGATGGGAGTACAAACATCGGATTCAATTGAACAGCTAGTTAGTAAACTATCAAAACCAAGAACAGTTTGGTTAATGGTTCCCGCAGGAAATGCAACACAATCAGCTTTTGAACAATTGTTCCCGCATTTAGAAGAGGGGGATCGAATTATAGATGGCGGAAACGCTCATTACAAAGATTCACTGAAGCGAAATGAAGAGTGTGAGTTGAAAGGAATTTATTTCTTTGACTGTGGAACTAGTGGAGGAGTTGAAGGATCTCGTAATGGTGCTTGTACTATGATTGGTGGAAATGAGGAAGAATTTAAACAAATTGAACCGATCTTTCAAGATATCAGCGTTGAAAACGGTTACCTCTATTCAGGGAAAGCAGGAAGTGGACATTTTCTAAAAATGGTTCATAACGGAATTGAATACGGGATGATGCAAGCGATTGCTGAAGGATTCGACCTTCTTGATAAAAGCCCGTTTGACTATAATTATGAACAGGTAGCAAGAGTGTGGAATAACGGTTCAGTTATCCGTTCATGGTTAATGGAATTAACAGAGAATGCGTTTTCTAAAGATGAAAATCTTGAAGGAATCAAAGGAATTATGCATTCTTCAGGTGAAGGAAAGTGGACAGTTGAAACGGCGTTAGACCTTCAAACTGCTGCACCAGTGATTACCCTTGCTTTAATGATGCGCTATCGTTCTCTTGAGGATGATACATTCACAGGGAAGGTTGTGGCAGCCCTTCGTAATGAATTTGGCGGTCACGCGGTAGAGAAAAAATAATTTTTTCATTTTAGTAGGAAGACTGAGAAGATAGGGATTACAAAAGAACGCCTTCCTCATAGTACTCAATAAAGAAGGGTAGTGAAACTACATGTCAGATCAAATGTTAATACTTGTGGCAGTAGCCGGAATTTTTCTTCTGCTATTTTTGGTAATTCGTACAAAATTACACGCATTCGTTGCGCTTTTATTAGTAAGTTTAATTGTTGGTATATTAGCAGGAATGCCTTTAAACGAAGTTGTTACGTCAATGCAGGACGGGATGGGGGGAACCCTCGGATTCGTTGCCGTAGTTGTTGGTTTAGGTGCTATGTTTGGTCAAATGCTTGAGGTATCCGGTGGTGCTGAACGTTTAGCACAAACACTTGTGAAAAAATTTGGGGAAGATAAATCACAGTGGGCATTAGGAGTTACAGGTTTCCTTGTAGCGATTCCAGTATTCTTTGATGTTGGGTTTATCATTTTAGTACCAATTGTTTATGGATTGGCAAAGAAAACAGGAAAGTCTCTATTATATTATGGTATCCCATTGTTAGCTGGTTTGGCTGTTACTCATAGCTTTATTCCTCCAACACCGGGTCCAATTGCAGTTGCTGATTTAATTGGTGCAGATCTTGGTTGGGTTATTTTATTCGGAACAATTGCAGGTATACCAGCGATGATCATTTCAGGACCACTTTTTGCAAAATATATCTCGAAAAAATTACATGTTGTTGTTCCTGACTATATGAATCTTGAAGAAGTTGAGTATGATAAAGAATTACCAAGCTTCAAGCTTATTGCTTCATTGATTATGATTCCGTTAGTATTGATTTTATTGAATACGGTTTCAGGTGTGTTATTTGAAGAAGGAAATATGGTTCGGTCTATTCTTACATTCCTTGGACATCCATTCGTGGCCCTAACAATTGCAACGATTTTAACATTCATATTCCTAGGAACAAAACGTGGATATTCTCGTCAAGAAGTACAAGACATTGCAACAAAAGCTCTAGAACCAGCTGGGATTATCATTTTAGTAACTGGTGCTGGTGGAGTATTTAAACAAATTTTAATTGATTCTGGTGTAGGTCAAGTTCTTGGAGATATGATGGCTGGATCGCCTTTACCACCTATTTTGTTAGCGTTTTTAATCGCAGCTGCGGTTCGTGTTGCCCAAGGTTCAGCAACAGTTTCAATGGTGACAGCAGCTGGACTAATGGCGCCACTTATTCAAATTCTAGGCTTAGAAGGACCAGTACTTGGGTTGCTTGTTATTGCAATCGCTTCTGGTGCGACAGTACTATCTCATGTGAACGATTCAGGCTTCTGGTTAGTAGGACGTTACTTCGGAATAAGTGTAATAGACACATTAAAATCGTGGACAGTCATGGAGACCATTATTGGTTTAGTTGGCGTGGGTGTTGCTCTTATTTTAGGAATTTTTATTGCATAAAAATGAATGAGGGACAACCTTAATGGTTTTCCCTTATTTCTCATTTAGGAGGATATGTTATGGGTTACTACATGATGGGCGTTGATATTGGTACAACAAGTACAAAAGCAGTGGTTTTTAATAAGGAAGGTAAAGCAGTTAGTCGATTTGGAGTTGAATATCCACTTTATACTCCTACCTCAGCAGCAGCTGAACAAGATCCAGAGGAGATTTTTCAAGCCGTTCTTACGGTAATGAAGAATAGTTTAATAGAAGCAAACGTATCAGGTCAGGATGTTCGTTTTGTTTCTTTTAGTTCGGCGATGCATAGTTTAATTGTTGTGGATGGTGAAGGGAATCCTCTAACACAGTCAATCACCTGGGCGGATAACCGAAGTGTATCATACGCTGAAAAAATAAAAAAAGAACATAATGGTCATGAGATATACTTACGAACAGGTACTCCTATTCATCCAATGTCACCATTAGTGAAACTATTATGGTTGAGTGAGGAACGAAAGGAATTATTCCAGCCAGAAAACAAGTATATATCAATTAAAGAATACGTTTTTTTGCGATTGTTTGGTGAGTATGTCATTGATTATTCTATTGCTTCGGCCACTGGGATGTTCAATTTAGAAAAATTAGAATGGGATGAAGAAGTTCTTAACCTTGTTAGTGTAAAGAGAGAACAACTATCAAAACCAGTCAGTACAACTGACAGCATCAAAGGTTTAGCACCTGAGTTCGCTAAATTCACAGGTTTATCTGTTGATACACCATTCGTTGTCGGAGCAAGTGATGGTGTGCTTTCTAACCTAGGAGTGAATGCAATCGAACCTGGTGTAATAGCGGTTACAATTGGAACAAGCGGTGCGATTCGTACAGTTACTAATCGACCTGTTACAGATCCAAAGGGTCGAATCTTCTGTTATGCGCTAACAGACAAGCATTGGGTCATAGGTGGACCTGTGAATAATGGCGGGATGATTTTCCGTTGGGTCCGTGATGAACTGGCGAACGCTGAGGTAGAAACAGCTAAGCGTTTAGGAAAAGATCCATATGAAGTTTTAACCGATATTGCAGCAACGGTTCCAGCTGGATCAAACGGACTCATCTTTCATCCATATATGGCAGGAGAAAGAGCTCCTCTTTGGAATGCAAATGCACGTGGTTCCTTCTTTGGTCTTGGTATGCATCACAAGAAAGAACATATGGTTCGTGCGGTTCTTGAGGGTGTGATGATGAACTTATACAGTGTACTTCTTGCATTAGAAGAATTGATTGGGACACCAACACGCGTTCAAGCAACAGGGGGCTTTGTTCGCTCAATATTATGGAGACAAATGCTAGCAGATGTCTTTGATCAAGAAGTAACCATTCCTGAAAACTTTGAAAGTTCATGTTTAGGTGCAATTATTTTAGGAATGTATGGTCTTGGTGAAATTGATTCATTAAGCGAAGTTGAAAAGATCGTTGGTTCGATTCATTGTCATCAGCCAAATAAAGAAGCAACAGCTGCATACCGTAAACTGATGCCGATCTTTATTCGATTACCAAGATTACTTGAGAAAGAATACGATGCGATAAGTGATTTTCAAAGTAAGTTCTAATAAATGAGGCGTGTAATGTTATCAAGCTTACACGCTTTTTTCTTATCTGAAAAATAAGAAGGAACTGTACCTTTTTGATCTAACAATAAAAAGCAAGGGAGGTTTACTTATCTTTACAATTAAAGCAGCCTTAAGGCTGTTTTTTCATTGAGTTCGATTACAATTCCTTTAGAGGATAGAATCAGAGAATCGGGTACATGGTAAACAATCAAATTATCTTGTAACCAATCTTTTCTATATTCCTCTTTGTTTTTTTCTCCTCGGGAATATAAGGTCCATTCCACTTTTTCGCTTCCTGTTTTTCTTCTTCGTATTTCCAATAATAGAGTGTATCAATATCTTCCGTTGTCGCCTCTTTTAATACCACTTAACCGAAGGAAAAATGGACTCCGAAGCACAGCGGGCGATGATGAATATCTAACGCCAGGGCAACCCGTAGGGGATTAACAGAAAAGAACGGGAAAAGTGGAGAGAAAATCGAGAAGATATAGATGTTCCAACTGTAAAAGAATTGAATAAAAATGATGAAACGTTTGAATACCTGTTCTTTGTAGGGGCGATGGGTTCGTATGACAAGCGCAGTCAAAAAATTGCTCAGTCATTTGCAAAACTGCTGAACGAAGCTGGTGTGAAATTTGCCATCTTTGGAAACAAAGAAAAAAACTCCGGTGATACACCAAGACGCATCGGGAATGAATTTTTGTATCAAGAATTGGCGGCATCCAATATTAGTGAATTTCAAAAACACAACGTAAAGAAAATCGTGACGATTGATCCGCATGCTTATAATACTTTTAAAAATGAGTATCCGGAGTTTGGTTTAGAAGATGTTGAAGAATATCATCACACGGAGTTCTTGGCCGTATACGATTCCCCTCGTGATATCTTCGAAGCTATACCGGGACTCAACATCACGGAGATGGAGAGGAACCGCCAGGACGACATGTGCTGCGGCGCCGGCGAGGACATTGCTGAAATTCTCGAACGTTCTGTAGTTGGGGACAGACAGCCTCTCGTAGAAGCTGAGTAACAGAAGGAAGAAAGGAAATAAGGCAACCAGAAAATATAAATTAACTGGCTGACTTTATATTACGAAAGGGCGCTAATCAGTAACAAGGATAGCGCCATTCTTATTGGAAATTTCTCTATTAAGAGTAGTTTAATAACTAGAAATGAGCTAAAATGGGTTGCTGTATCTATATTAACTTTTTAAATTATATTTTCGTTACTCCCTATTCATGTAATGTAATTTAAGTACTCCTTTATTCAGGATTTTCCCAAGCTGATGGTTCAAAAGAAAGCCTTGGTCGAAGACTTATGAGCTTTGGTGTTTTCTTCATACTTTTGAATGGCTTTGTTAACCGTAATATACTCTTTTGCCAAGAAAACTTTTTTCAGTGGATTATCGGGTTTCTGTCCGTTTTGCATCTTCTTTGTTCAGTACTTTTGTAATACTCCAAAACTCCTGACAACGCTAGCCAACAAATACACTTTTGTAAACACCTCCTATACTTTTTCTATTTTCCCCAAAAATTATTATGATTTTATACTTTAGGATGTTTAACTTGTTAAAGGATCAAAATATAAGAAAAACAACGACTTCTGACATTTGGATTTGGCGGCAAACCGAGTTTTTCTAATAATAAAAATATTATTTTCTCTGTCTCCTTCCTTATGCTAATGGCAGATGGTGATCCTCTTTTTTTGTTATATGATTAATAAACTTGGTAAAGCTAAAAAAAAACCAAAGGGAAGAGAGGGTGATTATGAGAAGGCGGGGAAATATTAAAAAAATTGATCAGAAAACCACTCTTCAAAATAACACGAGTCAGAACGAAAAAGACAGCCCACCTGTTCCGATTTCTTCTAATTTATCTGACAATATTCAGCAGGTGAAGGAAATTTTTTCTTGTTCGGATGACTTTGTTCTTCTTACCTGGCAATACGGACCGGACATGGAACATACAGCATTTTCGATCTATTATGATACACTCATTCAACGAAAAGAACTTAACTATATGAAAGAATCACTGCAAGATCTGGTAACGCATGAAGTAGGGAAGGGCACGATGATTGCGCCGGAAGAGGTCATGTCTTTTTTTGAGCAGAACGGTGTTTCCGCTCAGTCCCACCGCCTGGTCGAAGATTTCCAGCAAGTCATTGAAAAAATAAGTTCCGGCCATCTTATTATCTTTTTTAATCAATGGAACAAGGCACTCAGCTATAAGAGCAGTAATATTGAAGGCAGACAGGTTACAGAACCCGTTGTTGAACCAACAGTAAGGGGGCCGCGCGAAAGTACCGTTGAAAATATCGATAAAAATATAGGAATGCTGAGAAATCGTTTGCAGTCGCCGCATTTTAAAATAGAAACTTTTTCACTCAATGGAGAGACAAACACAAAGATCGCCTACGGCTATTTGGACGGTACGGTTAATCCTGATATGCTCGCCGAATTTAAAAGACGTATTAGAAAATGGAGGGAAGGAGAGATCCTGGAAACCTCCTACGTAGAGGAGTTAATTGAGGATTCAACGTATTCTCCATTTCCTCAATACCGATACACCGAGCGCCCCGATACGGCTGTGGCGGCCATGCTTGATGGGAAAATTGTGGTACTCGTAAACGGATCAGGAGCGATAATGATCTGTCCCGGTTTATTAGTTGAATTTATGCAGTCAAGTGAAGATTACTATCAGCGCACTGTTTTTGCAAGTCTTGTTCGTTTAATGAGAGTAAGCGCATTCTTTATTGCCCTCACTCTCCCTAGTATTTACATTGCTTTTACCACTTTTCATCCGGAGTTGATTCCTACCGTTCTGTTAACGACCATCATTGACAGCCGTGAAGGCATTCCTTTTCCGGCTTTCATTGAAGCTTTGCTTATGACCGCTCTCTTTGAACTGCTGCGGGAGGCAGGGATTCGCCTGCCGCGCCCGGTTGGTAGTGCCGTCAGCATCGTTGGAGCGTTAATCATTGGAGATGCAGCAATTACGGCGGGTATCGCTTCCCCCATGATGGTTATTGTAGTCGCGCTTACAGGAATTGCTTCTTTTTCGATGCCGCAGCACAATTTCGCTATTGCACTGCGCGTTTTAGGGCTGCTGATTATGGTATTTGCAGCTATCCTGGGGATATTTGGATTATTAATCGCTCTTATCTTAATCTGGCTGCATTTGGCGGATTTACGCTCACTTGGCCAGCCTTATCTGACTCCGCTCGGGCCATTCAGACCAAAACAGTGGCGGGATGTATTCGTTCGAGCTCCGTTAAAAAAAATGTTTCGTCCCCATCGCCATCGTCATATGCGGATGAGACCAGAATAAGGGATATCTATGTAGGAAAGAATGATGTCAATGAACAAACTAAAAATAGCTGCGTATTTATCATTACTTTTATTATTAACTGGATGTTGGGACAATTTAGAATTAATCAACAGAGCATTTGTGATGGGGGTTGCGCTCGATGAAACGGAAAAAGGAAAAGTGCAGCTGACCACACAGGCTTACAATCCTTCCCGGGGTGTTCAGGGTGAAGGGGGAGGAGGTCAAGGCAGCCAAAATTATATTAACATAAGAACAACCGAAGATTCCGTTAATGAAGCAGTTCGCGATATTCCCAGGCATATCGGGCGCAAAGCGCAATGGGGACATTTATATGTCATCGTGATCAGTGAGGAATTTGCAAGGAATCAAGGTTTGGAAGAAGTTCTCGCATTTTTCTTTCGGGATCATGAACCACGGCTTACGGCTAGTGTAGTGATTACGAAAGGAAAAGCTGCTGATTTTTTAGAAATGGAACCTTTAATGGAAATTACAACGGGTCAGCAGTTAAGCGAAAATGAAGAAATGTCGCATAAGTACAGCCAAAAAACAATTGACAGCAATCTCTT
Organism: Alteribacillus bidgolensis; assembly: GCF_002886255.1. Taxonomy (NCBI): domain Bacteria; kingdom Bacillati; phylum Bacillota; class Bacilli; order Caryophanales; family Bacillaceae; genus Alteribacillus; species Alteribacillus bidgolensis. The sequence continues at coordinate 1,542,702 of NZ_KZ614149.1, read as the reverse complement.
GAAACTAGCTATACAGACGAGAAACCAAGTCGGCAATGGCCTTCTCCCTTACTTTCACAAAATAGAGCATGCCTCAGAAACATCACCGACCGTAGCCGGGATTACTCTTTTAAAAAAAGGCAAAATGGTCGGTAATCTGCCTACAGAAAAAGCGGAAAGGTTATTACTTATTCGAGATGAATATCAAGGCGGGATGATTCAACTTCCCTGTAAGAATGATCCTTCGACTATAGAAGTAATTGAAATCGTTTCTGCCGAAACCAGTTTGAAACCGATAATTAAAGATGACTCGCTGACAGTGAAGGTGTCAAGCGAAATCGAAGCGGTCTTACAACAACTTACTTGTTCTAAAACGGATTCACCCGAAGCAGAAAAAGAATTGGAGAAAAGACTAGAACAGTATATAGAGAAGGAGTTAGAAAAAACGATCAATGTGTTGCAAGAAAAACAATTTGACGCGATGGATCTTGGAGATAAAGTATATGCGAAAAATCCATCCGTATGGAAACGGTGGAAAAAAGATTGGGATCAGCGTTTTGCTGACAGTGAGTTTGAATTCGATGTGCAGATTCGAATCACCAGCAGTGGAACGTCAAGCGGAAAACCCTGGTTTTCCGAATAAGCATCACTGTTTCTAAATAACCTCAGCCTAAATCGAGTTGGAATCTAAGAAGGATGGGAATAAGATGGAAAAAATGGTGATGCTGATATTCCTTTATATAGTTATATTGGCTTATGATCTTCCAAAATTAAAAAAACGAAATAAAAAGACCGTTGTTATTTATATTTCTCTATTGGTAATTGCGCTATATCAAAGTATTAGTTTTGCTTTCGACTTAGAATGGCCGTTTTTGCATACTGCCATTGATGCCCTTTTAGGAGAGCCGACACGCAGAATCGTAGAATTTTTGGAAGTTTCTCCTTCTTGACGAAGACCCGCCATTGGAGAGGTGTATGTCGTGAAAGAACAACAACAAGTAAGTGCAACACAAATGGCCTCTTTGGCATTTATTTTTTTGACAGGCTCAAGCATCGTTGTGATGCCGGGCCCTCTCATTGGATACGCGAATAACGGAGCATGGCTGTCTCTTTTGCTTTCGTTAGCAGGCGGGATGCTTCTTTTGGTCTTTATGCTTTATTTATATGAGAAATTTCCGCAATTAAGTTTGATTGAATACAGTCAGCAGCTGCTAGGAAAATGGCTGACATGGATATTTGCGATTCCCTTTCTTTCAATGCAGCTGCACAGTTCATCCGGAATCGTGCTTGATGTGGGTTTGTTTATGACATCTTCAATAATGCGGGAAACACCGCTGTATGTTTTTATTTTTTTGATTTTTTTCGTGACGGCGTTGACGGTACATGTAGGGATAGAAAAATTCACACGCATGTTTGTGGTACTTATGATGGTGGTCCTCTTATTTGTTATCGTTATACTAGTTTTAGCAAGCGCCAATTACAAGATCGAACATCTGGTTCCCGTTCTGCCAGATGGCATTAAGCCTGTTCTTTTAGGTACATATTTCTATTTCGGTGTGCCAATTACAGAGCTGGTTCTTTTTTCCATGCTGCTGCCTTATGTACGCCGGGAAGAAAACCATCTTTTAAAAAAGAGCATGTTTACGGCTCTTCTGATCAATGTTTTTTTTCTGACCGCAGTTACGCTCAGTACGATTCTTGTATTCGGACCTATCGCTGGGGAACGGGCATATTCCATGTTTGAAGTTGCACGTACAATAGAATTATACGAAATCATTCAAAGAATGGAATCTCTTATCGGCTATGCTCTCATTATCACTTCCTACATGAAGGCAGTTATCTCGCTATATATCCTGAATTTAACCATTACCCAATTGTTTGGGCTAAAAGACACCTACATTTTGATCTTTCCGCTTGCGTTGGTTTGCTTCCTTTTTTCTATGCTTCAAATATCTCTAGGAGAAGCCATGTGGATAAACATTGTGACTGTCATTGAGCCATTATGGAAAACATTCGCCTATGTACTTCCTTTACTCGTTCTCACCATAACCGCCTTTCTAAGGGTGAAAAATAGAAAGATCAGCTGGAAATAGCTGCGTTGTATTAAGTAGGGATAAAGCGAGGAGTAAGAACAATGGAAAATCAAGGTTATGTTATGAAAGACCGGCAACAGATTAGCGCGACTCAATTATCCTCTTTGGTATTGATTTTTTTAACTGGTTCTAGCATCGTTGTCGTGCCGGGGGCTCTTATTGGATATGCGAAAAACGGAGCATGGTTATCCCTATTGCTTTCGCTTGCTGTTGGGATGATTCTATTGGTTCTTATGCTTTATTTATACCGGGAGTTTCCACAATTAAGTTTGATCGAATACAGCCAGCAGCTGCTAGGAAAATGGCTGACACTGCTGATTGCTTTTCCCTTTCTTTCGATGCAGCTGCACAGTACTTCGGGGATCGTGCTTGACGTCGGCTTGTTTATGACTTCTTCGATGATGCGGGAAACACCGTTGTATGTTTTTACTTTGTTGATTTTTTTCGTGACGGCGTTGACGGTACGGGCCGGAATAGAAAAGTTTGTACGGATGTTTGTGGTACTTATGATGATAGTCCTCTTATTTGTCATTGTTATATTATTTTTAGCGAGCACTAATTACGAGACAAATCACTTAATTCCGGTTTTACCGGATGGCTTCAAACCGGTTCTATTAGGCGCTTATTTCACCTATGGTTTTCCTTATTCAGAAATAATTATCTTTACGATGCTGCTTCCTTATGTACGCCGGGAAGAAAATCACCTTCTAAAAAAAGAGCATATTTACGGCCATTCTGGTCAATGGTTGTTTTTTGATCGCTGTTACGCTTAGTACCATCATGGTATTCGGTCCGATCGCCGGGGAGCGGGCTTATTCCATGTTTGAGGTGGCACGGACGATTGAATTATATGAAATTATTCAACGAATGGAGTCTTTGATCGGCTACGCTCTTATTGTAGCTTCCTACATGAAGGCAGTTATCTCTCTATATGTCCTGAATATAACCATTACCCATTTATTTAGGTCGCAGGACACGAACATTCTGATCTTTCCACTTGCGCTGGTCTGCTTTCTTTATTCCACGCTGCAAATCTCCCTGGGGAAGCCAGGTGGATAAATTCTGTTTCGGTCATCGAACCAGTATGGAAGACAATAGCCTATGTTCTTCCTTTATTCATTCTTTCGGCAGCGGCTTTTCTAAAAAAAGAAAGCAGAAGACATAACTAAAAATTCAGCAGGGCTGAGTGGTATTTCTTTTATATAAACGTTTAGACGACGCGGTATAAACATAAAAGAATCTGGGAGAAGCTTTTCTCTTATTCCGTAAAATGGTGATTTTTTTATTAAAAAAGTGAACGGAGTCCGGCTTCAGGACTGGGCGCTTTAGTATTATAACCTCCTCGTGAGCAAAAACGGCTCACTACGGGTCTTTAAAGAGCTAGCTGAGGAAAATGAGAAATTGTAGGCGTAACATATAGATTTTCCAATAATACAGATGCGTACTATGATTGAGTAAATTCATTTTGCCTCATATGAGATAAAAAAGCTGCTATCTGATTGGCAAAGCTTTATTGAAAAGTCGTGCACTGCTGGGGGATAAAAGCTTACTTATGCATCATGATAACGGAGCTGTAGGAACAATGTGGATTTCCTCAGTTAATGCTGGCAAAAGTTTGTTAAAATGTAATGAGCCAAATCAAATGAGGAAGAGGAACATATGGGTAAAAATCAATCATTTCATTTACGATTAGCTCATAAAATGATCCTTTTAATTGGATTATTAATTATCGTCGTTTTTTGTATTATGGGTGTCTTTGTCTATTCTTTTTTTTCGGATGCATTGGAAAGACAAGTCGGACAAAACGCCTTAAATGTATCAAAAACGGTGGCCAACATGCCGCAAATTGTCCAGGCTTTTGAGGAAGAGGATCCTGCTTCGATCATTCAACCATTAGTTACATCGATCCGCGATGAAACGGGAGCGGAATTTGTGGTAGTGGGGAATAGAGACGAAATCCGCTATTCCCATCCAAATCCGGAGAGGATTGGTGAACAAATGATTGGTTCGGATAACGAGAGAGCGTTACAACATGGAGAAGCTTATGTTTCCAGCGAGGAAGGGACACTAGGCCTTTCTATTCGAGGGAAATCCCCTGTTTTGTCGGAAGACGGGGAAATTATCGGTGTGGTATCCGTTGGCTTTCTCATGGAAAATGTGAATCAAATCATTGCCCAATACAGCAAAGAGCTTTGGTATGTGCTCGCAGGACTTGCCGCTTTAGGATTTATCGGTGCTGTCATTATTGCTTACCATATCAAACGGATTCTGTTTGGTTTAGAACCTTCAGAAATTGCTCAGCTTTTCTTGCAGAAAGAAACCATTTTACAGTCTACTTATGAAGGTATTATAGCGATGGATCAACAGGGGCAGGCTACGTTAGTCAATAAAGCAGCGAAAGACATGTTAACCAATGGAAAAAACGATGATTATCCCGATGAGTTTTATATTAAAAAGCTTCTCCCTGAACAAATGCTGAAAAATGTTTTATCCAATGGGAAAAGTACATTTAATAATGAAATAGAGATGGAACAATCAACACTAGTCTTAAATATCGTGCCCATATTTCAGGACCAAAAGCCTTTTGGGGCGGTAGCTTCTTTTCATAATAAAAGTGAGATAGAATATTTAACCGAAGAGCTATCGAGAACAAAACAATACACAGACACACTCCGAGCACAAACCCATGAATTTTCTAATAAACTTTTAACGATTTCTGGATTATTGCAGATGAATCAAGTGAAAAAAGCGATTGAATATATTCAAGAGGAAACGAATGTACAGCAGCAAAGAATTCATTTTTTGATTAAACATGTGTCTGATCCTATGATTGCAGGGCTGCTTTTAGGAAAATATAATCAAGCCAATGAATTGAAAGTTTCCATGCACATCGACCCAGACAGCCATCTAACGACACCCCTTTCTCCAAAGCAAAAAAATGTTTTATTTACGGTGTTGGGTAATTTGATTGAAAACGCATTTGAGGCGGTAAAACAAGAGCATTCGGCCGGGGGGGGAAAGGTGCATATTCATTTTACAGATATTGGTGAAGATATTATTTTTGAAGTAGAAGATAATGGACCAGGCATCCCTGCTCAAATTGGTGGTGTTATTTTCGAAAAAGGATTCACAACGAAGACCGGAGAAAACCGAGGCGTTGGATTGGCATTGTCGAAACAAGCGGTTCATGATATCGGAGGAAGCATTTACATAGAACAAGGAGAATTAGATGGAGCATGTTTTGTATTGACTTTACCGAAAAGTTAAAAGTTGGAGGGGAATGGTTATGAAATTTAAAGTCATGATTATCGAGGATGACTTTCGCGTTGCCAATGTACTTGAAGACGCAGTTAATAACGTTGAAAGGTTTCAGGTTGTAAAAAAATCCATGTCTCGTGAAGATTCGATTCATTTTTTAAAACATACGGATTATCTGCCTGATTTAATATTGCTTGATGTCTATATTCCTGATGTAACAGGCCTGGACTTACTTTGGGAAATACGTAATCAATATAAACATATTGATATTATGATGATAACCGCTGCAAAAGAAGTATCTACTGTTGAAGAATCAATGAGAAGCGGGGTTTTTGATTATATATTAAAACCGATTGATTTTACGAGGTTTAAAAAAACACTGCACCATTACGCGGAGCAGCGCTCTTTTTTCGAAAACCATAAAGAAATGGATCAAGATGCTATTGATTTGGTTATGAAACAAACAGTTAATCAAGCAAGCGTAACCGAGCTGCCTAAAGGCATCGATGAAGTAACGCTGAATATCGTCAAAGATACCATTGATCAAAATAGTGAAAAAGGCATTTCTGCGATGGATGCAGCTAACTGTATCGGAGTCAGCCGGCCTACAGCAAGAAGGTATTTAGAATATCTTACCTCGATACACTATGCAGAATCTTATTCCAATTACGGGGATTTAGGGCGGCCGCAGCGGTTATATTTTAAGAAACAGCACCTTCAATAGACATAAAAAAACGGGTCCCACCTAGAAAGGATGTGGACCCGTTTTTTTCATGATGTTTTTATAAGCTTATGATCCCCATCACCCAAGCAACGATTAACAATAAAATACTAAATCCCCATACCCAGAAGAAGGAATAACGAAGGTGGCCTCCCATTTCTAGTTTGGCTAAACCAAGACCCAGCCATAATGCAGGAGCAAACGGACTAACCATCGTTCCAATGATGTTTCCTACTACTAGAGCATAGATAATGGTAGTTGAAGGAACACCATAGTTTGTTACGATTTGTTCAACAATCGGAACGAGAGCAAAATAATAGGCATCTGTACTTAAAATCAGGTCAAAAGGAACTCCAAAAAAACCAATGATCAAATGCAAGTAAGGAAGAATTGCGCCCGGAAGAATATAAATAAGACTTGCGGCCATTTCGTCCAACATACCTGTTCCTTCTAATATGCCCAAAAATGAACCAGCAGCTAAAATGATCCCCGCCATCATTAGAGCATTTGGGGCGTGTGCTTTAATTCGTTCAAGCTGTTTGTCGACATGTCGATAGTTTACAGGAAGAGCAATAGCTAACCCGATCATGAACACAAAACCTGATGGAAGTGCTCCGCTCATTAATGTACCAATTACTGCTAGAGTTAAAATAATATTCAGCCAGAGAAGTTTTGGTCTTTTCAGTTCATCTTTGTCTACGTTCTCCTCAACGGCACCCTCTACGGTTGCTGCTGCTTCTGCTTGTACGGACGGGAAGCCATATATTTTCGCAATCCGGCGTTTTTCTCTTATCCCAAAAAATACACCGATGAAGAGTAATAAAACAATTTCAATGAGTTGAAGAGGGATGAGCGGCTGCCATAAAGCAACAGGATCCATATTTAAAACAGAAGCTGCTCTGCCAATTGGGCCGGCCCATGGAAGTAAATTCATCACACCGATGCTTAAGACGACCAACAACATAAGCAAATAGGGACTCATATTTAAACGTTTATAAAGCGGGAGTAATGCAGGAATCGTAATTAAAAACGTGGAGGCACCGGAACCATCTAAACCTGCAACGATCGCAATAATAATGGTACTGACTGCAACCGCTACCACATTTCCACGAGAAATCTCGACCATTTTATTTATGATAGGGTCAAAGAGCCCCGCATCTTGCATAATGCCAAAAAACAAAATCGCAAAAATAAACATAATGACAACAGACATAACCGAGTCAATACCGTCGTTAAAATACGTGGCTAAATCGTCAATACCTGTTCCTAATAATAAAGCTCCAGCTAATGGGATGATCACAAGACCGACAATAGGATTTACTTTTTTCGTAATGAGTAACGTTACAATGGTAATGATAGTGAGAAAACCAATCAAACTTATCATGCTATCTTTCTCCTTTCTCCAAATGAAGTATTTTTGTGATGTGAGAAAGCCCTTACAAAAATGACTCTCTCTTGATTTAGATCCCTTCTTTATCATCTTTTTGAATATTAACAAAACAAATCCAAGACGGTAAGTTTAATAAAATAAGAAAAAGATGAGTAACAAAAGAAAATTTCGTTCATTTTGTTCACACCTGCTGAGTGAGAGACGAAAAAAAGAGAGGCCAACAAAATGGTCTCTCTCATTTAATAGAATGAAAATAGATATTTAATAAAATGTTCAGATTCAAGGATAATTCTACAATTTATTCTTTGACCTTCTCTTGCTCGTCTGGTCATATCGATTCTTCACGGCATTTATTTGAACAAAGTCAATATGACCTTATCGAATCTGTCCAGCTAAGTGTAACCTAACTACTATTTAAATATGGTCCTATGTAATATTCGGATAAATGTGACACAAAAAATAAAACTATATAGCTTGTTAGTCTTACTTTAGGACTGGTAACATTTGGGCGAATGAATTAAACAGATGGTATGAAAAGGGAGTTGGTCGCATTGAAAAAAGGGAAGAAAAAGATCATAATAAAATCGTGTTAACCATAATATGGAAAAGGTTGGGAAAAATGAATGTAAAGACAAAAATTTTGTTAATTCCTTTAACAGCTACGTTTGTTGTTTCTTCATTAAGTTTGTCTTTTATTTCTAGTGCTAGTGCTTCTGAAACTGTTTCCATTCAAAAAGGAAAAAATGTAGAAGAACAAATTGATAATCTAAGTTATTCAGAGATAGAAGAGTTGAGTGAAGAAGAAATGGCTGAAGATAGTGCGGAAGATGTGACCATTCAAAGTAAAGGATCTATTGCTATAAAACAAGCCTCTAAATATTTGAAGGATAACACGAAAAAAGTTGATGGATGGATTGATAGTGCAATAGATAAATTACCTGTCGGGTCAGAGAGGAAGAAAACCTGGAAGGCAGCGATTTCTGTTTATAGTATTGCAGTAGTTATGGATCATTATGTTGGGTTTGTAGATAGTGTTGAAGAAGCAATGACAAATGCAATAGTGGATACTACTCCAATTCCTCGATGGGCTGCTAATGCAATTGCAAAAACTGTAACATTGTTTTTGCCAATTTAATAGATTAGTTTACATAATTTTTAAAGTAAGTTGGGATGGATACCCCCAGCTTTATTTTTTGGAGGGTATTTTACTTTATGGGGAAGTTATTTGATTACATTTATATTGGATTTTTCTCCTATTGGATTTTAGGGACGGTCACTGCTGGTACATTTGTTACGATAACAGGTTATCTTGATCGAGTTCCTGAAGCTATTTTTTACAATCTGGTCTTTACATTAATATCTTTATATTTGTCTCTAGTAAACAGGGAGAATAAGTATAAAAAGAATTTTATTATATTCCTTTGTTTATCTGTTTATTCTTTTATAGGCATGCTATTGGTTATTTATTTTAGGTTGTTTTAATATTTATTATGAAATTATAATTGAATGAGAGGAGAATTTGACATGGCTTTGGACGATTTATCCCCTTCTGTTCTTTTGGAAGCTTACCATAAGGCAAAGGAAATGAACCTAGATGAAGATTTCATCACTATTCTAAAGAAGGCATTACAAGCACACCTTGTGCATCAGTGAAATGTATAATACTTATCAGTAGCGGCGAAACTTTCGTTGCTATCTTTTTATTTTCTTTACAGGACTTTAGTATTTAATGTTGAATTATAAAACGACATGTCTTATCGTCATTATTTTAGTTCTATAATGCAGCCTTCTGAAACTCTTTCCTCTCAAAAGATGAATAAAGCTGAGTCACACAATATTAATCCGAAATAAACCGTCTCATATCTGTAGTTTCCCAGTGACAAGACCGAATGTTGTGTTTATTTTATGAGAGTTATACTTTCTATTTTAGGGTAGGGTTTGTCAGAAAAATATGGTGAAATCCGTGAGCTCGTTCGGTTCTTAATTCCTTAATAGATTCATATATGGCATATTTGTAAAAGTGAAGTGAAAAAGTAATTAGGTTAACGAATAGGAAGCCAACACGGATGACAAAAACGTAAGATATTTTGAATGGAACCATGATCAAGAAAGTCATTTAATAGAGGTTCGTAATCATCGTTTACATCGTTAAACCCTTGCGATTCATGTCTTTGATCAACGATTGGCTCGATATTCCAATCTTGTAAATACACTTTAGTCACTTCCACTCCTTCGGTCATCTGATCCGCTAAAAAATCAGTATTACCATTTCTTCTTGAACTGCCGTAAATCACCATAATGTTGTTCAATCAAAGCACTCCTTTTTCCGTTTCCTTCATCGAATCTAAAACAAGTTCAACAAAAGCCTCGACTGCTGGAGACAACCATTTTTTATCAGCATGTGGGATTAAATCGGGTCGAACTTTTCGGAGTGACTCAGGATTTCCAGCTTGCCGCTCTCCACTTCTTCTTTCACAGTCATATAAGGCAAAACAGCAAATCCCAGCCCGCTCATTACCGTCTATTTGATAGCTTCTATACTCCATAAGGTCCATGGTTTGAAAATCATGGATATCATAATTTAACAAGTATCTTTCAAACATTGTCCGGTAGCTGCAGCCTTCTTCATTGGTTATAAAAAAGTGCTTATTACTATTTTTTTTATATTCCTCAAAATGATCCGGCCCATCACTGCTGCTCACTAGAACGATTTTCTCCTCACCTAAATCATAGTGAATGCATTTTTCAAGACTTACTTCTGAATAAACCATTAAAGCAATATCTACCCGCCCGCTTACTAAATGTAAAAGGTGATTTTTACAAAAAAATTAGTACCAAGTCATAATATCTAGTGATAAAATAATAACAGTTAGATTATTAAAATTGGGGTGAATGTTTATGTTCAAATCAAAAGCACGAATTACAGCAATAGGTTCTTATGTTCCCGAGAGAAGGTTAACAAATTTCGATTGAGAGAAAATGGTTGAAACAAATGATGAATGGATTATCCAACGTACTGGTATTAAAGAGCGCAGAATTGTAGATAAAGATGAATTTACGAGTGATATAAGTTATAAAGCTGTTAAAAACTTAATGGAACAATATGAAAAAACCGTGGAAGATGTAGATATGATTATTGTTTGTACGTTAACCCTGACTTCAAAACTCCAAGTTTAGCTTCTTTAGTGCAAGCAAAACTTGGTATTAAAGGTGCTGGGGCGATTGATTTAAATGCCGCTTGTGCAGGATTTACCTATGGTTTGCATGTTGCCAATGGTTTAATAACTTCACGTTTAAATAAAAAAATTCTTGTTATTGGAGCCGAAACACTATCTAAAATTACTGATTATGAAGATAGAACGACTTGTATTTTATTTGGAGATGGTGGAGGAGCAGTTCTTGTTGAATTCGATGATAAGCAATCAAGTTTTCTTTCTTCATATTTGGGTTCAGAAGGTGAGAAAGGAAATCACTTATACTCTTCAAACATTTCAAAACGTATGTTTGAACAAGACTTAGTTAATAGCGGAAAAATTGTCCAAAATGGACGAGAGGTTTATAAATGGGCTGTTTTTACTGTTCCAAAAGGGATGAAATGTGTAATGGAAAAAGCATCCACTCCATTACATGAGGTAAATTGGTTTGTTCCTCATAGTGCAAATTTAAGAATGATTGAATCGATATGTGAAAAAAGTAACTTTCCAATTGAGCAAATATTATATAGTTTAGTGCATTATGGAAATACATCATCAGCAACAATACCCTTGTCTTTAGATAAAGGGGTGGCTGATGGAAAACTTAATAAGGGAGATAAGGTTTTATTATATGGTTTTGGTGGTGGATTACTCAAATTAGTTAATAAAAGACACATACAACCAAAAAATTTCAAGAAGAAGGAGAAGAAAGTGAATGTGCTAAACAAATATATAGAATGCAGCACAGCAGTGGCTGATACAGTTTCTCCGCGAGTTTAGCATTGGAGCAGGCAGAACCTCGGTATGAATATCCCAAGTGATATAAACCCCGCCACATTCTTGTTCTCACTATCCCTTATATAAAATATAGACAAATTTTATTTGTTATAGAGACGAGGTCATTCTATATACCTTTGGCTTAATTTTATCTGATGAATGCATTTAATTTGTTACTCAGGCAACACGACATACGCGAGCGAAAAATAATCTAAAATATAACTATGAGTAGTGTTTTTGCAGGGCCGTTTTAGCCATCAAGTGAGAAAATGGCTTATTAGATAAAATAAAATCGTCTATACAATCTAGATTCGCGTTAGAGATATGGTCCTCATCTAACATTTCAACAATTGTATAAACATCAGATTTTTTTTGTTTTGCATATTGTTTGATGGTAGAAGCGATTAATAACGTCTTCCCATCTGCTGCTGTTTCATCGATTGTATCATCTGATGCAAAAATACAAATGGAGTCTGCATGCAGAACATTCGCTTTATGCAGTGTATCTAATTTCGTTGGGTTTCCTTGAACATAATGAATACCGTCTTTTTGTAACGGAGACTCATTCAACTGGTCAATTAATACAACCTCTGTAGTAGAATTTTGGCCTAGCATTTCATCTATTGTGATTTTAGCTTTTTTAGACCAATGAACCACTACTATGTGATTTTTTCCTGTATACCCCATTATTTTCTTCTCCTTTAACTCTTCATAAATATTAAGTAAATCTATCCATTTCGCAATGATAATAGCAAAAAAACCTACACCTACAAGATATAATAGGATGGAATAGAGCTTACCAGCATTTGTTTTAGGAATATAATCACCAAGGCCAACCTGTGAAATGGTCGTCATTACATACCAAAACGCATTGAAACGGTTTTTAAATTCACTTGGCTCTAAGTAATAAACAATAAATGAACTTAAAACAATGAAAATAACGCCCATCAAGATTAATTTCCAGTGTTCTATATTAATTGATTTTTTTAGTACTTTCCTAATTAAACCTATGAGCATAATAAAAACTCCTTACCCCAAATTAAAGCAGCCAAGAGTATCCTGAATATTATTCGCAGTATTGCCAAATGCATTATTAAATAAGCTGATAATAAAAGTAGATTAAGACGAATTGGAAGGTCATTTATCTTTTTGAAAATTTCTTGCTGATGGAATCAACAGTCAGTAACAAAAACAAGCCATAAGTTAATGAATGAGGTGTCCATGTGGTTGAATCAATCATTATCAAATATGTAATATTCGGTGATACTATCAGTGCTTGTACAATAAGTATGATCCCTAAAGGAAAAGTCAGGGAACGAAAATCCTTTAAGCGAAGGGTTTATGCAAGCCCGATGCTCGAAGTCTAAAAACAAAGGGTTAGATGGTAAGAACCCTAATACCCGCCGTAATCACTTCCACACGTGTCAAGAAATTGCCTATATTGATGATATATTTACCTGGCGTCAAATCGGGGCCGAGAACGAGAATGGAAAGAAGGGTGATTTGTATCAAAATATATCCTGCCATGAAAGCAGCGATAACAAACGATGTTCTTATTTTTTCGGTTGATGGACATGTGGAAAAAACATTTGTTGAAGGTTTATCCTAATGGTATGAACTAATTGTTGACAAGTAGCAGAAGATGTTTTAATATTATCTTTAATTCAAGATAAATCAATTAAGGATTTGATGAAAATGAATAAATCCAACTACAATGAAAAGGATCTGTCACTAAAATCATTAATCGTTCTTTCCCGTGCCAATCATTCTGTAGAAGAAAAAATAAAAGAAGATATTCAAAAACACGGATTGAATCCAACGGAATTTGCTGTTCTAGAACTTCTTTATCACAAAGGAGATCAACCGATTCAACATATTGGGGAAAAGATTCTTCTTTCAAGCGGCAGCATAACGTATGTTGTTGACAAATTAGAAAAAAAGCAGCTGCTCGAGCGTAAACGATGCCCGAAGGACCGAAGAGTCATTTATGCTGACATTACAGAAAAAGGCACTGAGTTAATGAATGATGTATTCCCAAAACATCAACAAGCTGTTCAACGTATTTTTGGTGCGTTGAATGAGGAGGAAAAGGAAACGTTAATTTCTTTGTTAAAGAGAATAGGGCTTTCTTTAGAAAGCCGCTAATCTTTTTTTTACAAAATTATCTTGAACTAAAGATAATTGAATTAAGGATAAAATGGAAAGGGAGTAATAAAAGTGAGTAAAGCTGCAGCTGGGATTCATCACATTACAGCGATTGCAGGAGATCCTCAGGAAAATGTAGATTTTTACGCAGGTGTCCTTGGGTTAAGGCTTGTGAAAAAAACTGTGAATTTCGATGATCCGGGGACTTACCATTTATACTTTGGAAATGAAAGAGGAGAGCCCGGTACAATTATGACGTTCTTTCCCTGGGCAGGTGCACCAAAAGGCCGCATAGGAACTGGCCAGGTTGGAACAACAACATTCGTTGTCCCAGAAGACGCACTTGGTTATTGGGAAAAACGCTTGAATAGCTTCAATATAGCTGTAACCAAATCAATACGATTTAATGAGGAATTCCTTCAATTTGAAGACCCGCATGGTTTGCACTTAGAAGTCGCAGCAAGAGAAGAAGGGGCTAACAGCAAATGGAAAGGGAATGGGATTCCTTCCGAACACGTTATTAAAGGGTTTGGAGGAGCTGTATTGTACACAGCAGCCCCATACAAAACTGCTGATTTACTGGAACAGGTGATGGGAATGGAAAAAGTCGGCCAAGAAGATGAATATTTGCGGTTCCGTTCTTATGGAGACCTCGGAAACATCATTGATATAAAGCTGGCGGCAAGTCCTAGAGGGGAAATGGGGGCTGGAACCGTCCACCATATTGCTTTTCGGGCAAAAGACTTTGACGATCATAAAGACTGGCAGAAGCATATTGCCAATAATGGATACGTTCCAACAGACGTAAAAGACAGGGATTATTTTGATGCCATCTATTTCCGTGAATACGGGGGCCTGCTGTTTGAGATTGCAACAGATCCACCAGGGTTTACACGCGATGAGCCGTTTGAAGCATTAGGAGAGAAATTAAAACTGCCTCAATGGCTGGAAATTCATCGTCCGCGAATTGAACAAATACTGCCTCCCATCACCGTTCAAGAAACAAAGGAGGATCAGCAATGAAACACATTTTTCAAAAAGGGAAAAATGAAGACAAAACGACGTTTCTCTTACTGCATGGGACCGGAGGAACAGAGACAGACCTGCTGCCGGTCGCAGGTATGATTGATGATTCGGCATCGATTTTGGGAGTGCGCGGCAATGTCAGCGAAAATGGAATGCCTCGTTTTTTTAAAAGACTGGATGAGGGCGTGTTTGATGAAGAGGATTTAATCAATCGGACGAAGGAATTGTACGATTTTTTGGCTGAAGCAGCAAATGATCATGGATTTGATCAGGTTAATGTGGTGGCTGTTGGGTATTCTAATGGTGCAAATATAGCAGCAAGCCTGTTGTTTCATTATCAGAAACCCTTTAAAGGGGCTGTATTGTTCCATCCCATGGTGCCGCGAAGAGAAATAGAACTGCCTGACTTAACAGGAATTCCTGTATTTATTGGGGCAGGCACAAATGATCCGATTTGTAAGCCGGAGGAAACAGAAGAATTAGCAGAAATGCTTAAAAGTGCCGGGGCCATTGTTGACATTCACTGGGAGAACAATGGTCATCAATTGACAAGTAATGAAATCCAAAAAGCAGCGGAGTGGTATGAAAAGCTAGGATAATTTCCCCTAACCTTTTTAGAGGGGGTGTTAAACAAAATCTGCAGCGATGGGGGAAGCTATTATTAGAAACATGAATGGTGGTGTACCAGATGGGTTTATTTGATTTTTTTAAAAAAAACGCGAAAAGGAGCGATTCATCTATGGAAAATGTAAAACTAGCAGTGATTTATTACAGTTCAACAGGTACAAACTATCAAATGGCAGAGTGGGCGAAAGATGGAGCTGAAGCAGCAGGAGCGGAAGTCAAGGTATTAAAAATCCCTGAACTGGCCCCACAGGCCGCAATCGAGTCAAATCCAGCCTGGAAGGCACACCTGGAAGAAACCAAAGATGTACCGGAAGTAGCATTGGATGATCTTGAATGGGCCGATGCTATAATTTTCAGCATGCCGACTCGTTTTGGTAATTTGCCGGCCCAAATGAAACAGTTCCTTGATACCACCGGAGGTCTTTGGTTCAATGGCAAACTAATCAACAAAGTAGTTAGCGGAATGTCTTCTGCAAACAATCCACATGGTGGTCAAGAGGCGACAGTAAAAGCTCTTTATACATCGATGATGCACTGGGGTGCGATCATTGCTGCGCCTGGTTACACGGATCCCGTTCAATTTACTTCTGGAGGGAACCCATATGGCGTCAGTGTAACTGTCGATCAGGAAGGGAACATGCAGGAAGATGTACAGGAAGCTGTTAAACATCAAGCAAAACGCACGGTTACAATCGCTTCATGGGTGAAACAGGGACAACAATAAATCATGTTTGCAATCTGAAAGGTGGGAGTTTTTTTTCACCACCTTTTAGATTGCAAAGATATTCTGAAGGTATATTCAAAAGCGACTTGCCAGTACAGTGGTTTTTGAATATTTATCTTTTCATCAAAATATTGGGAATTTGAAATTGCTGTTTAGCGAAGTTCAACCACATCCAATACGTTTAGAGCAAAGCAGATCAGGCCCTTGGAAGGTTTACGTTTTTTAACCATTGGATTACTTTAGAGCTTTCTTTTTTAATTTCCTCTTGTATTAATGGATCTATCCTTCATTTAGCAGTTCATCAAATTTGCCCTGCTCTTGACATACATATTCCTTTTGCCCTGTTTTCTAGTTAAATGGCTTGATAAAGATCAGTGACAACGGACACAAAAGTGGCGGTAGCTGGTGATATTTGTTTGTTTAGACCTAACCCAATAAT
This sequence comes from Alteribacillus bidgolensis, assembly GCF_002886255.1. NCBI lineage: Bacteria > Bacillati > Bacillota > Bacilli > Caryophanales > Bacillaceae > Alteribacillus > Alteribacillus bidgolensis. The sequence continues at coordinate 1,526,329 of NZ_KZ614149.1, read as the reverse complement.
TCGAAAGGCATCTTGCTCAAAGTCAAGTAAAGTAATGGAAGCAGGCGCATTTTTTAAGACAAGCTCAGGCCTAATGTTAATACCGATATTTGCTTGCACTAGCGCAAGTATAGAATGATCATCAGAAATTTCATACTTAACATTGGGGACTATTTGGTGTTGACTAAAAAAATCTGAAACTTCATTGTCCCAGCCTTTTTTTGGTTTAATCAATGGATGCTTCTCTAAGTCTCTGGTTTTTATTGTTTTTTGTTCAGAAAGTGGATTTTTGTTTGAAACGATACAAAACAGTTTGTCTTTTATCAGTGGCACAAAATCAATCATTTTTTTATCAGAAGCTGTAGTGAAACAACAATCTAGTTCTCCCGCACTTACAGACTTTTCAAGGCTTTCATAATCATCTTCATAAATCTCAATTGTGATCCCTGGATACTTGTTCGAAAAAACATTCAATATTTCGGGAATCCATTGGGAAGTGACGCTTGCAAAGGATCCTACTTTAACCTTGCCTGTTTTCAATCCCTTTAGTGTTTCAACTTCTTGTAATAAGCTATCATGGGTTTGCATGATTTTAAGCGTATATTCATATACCCTCTCTCCTTCGCTAGTCAGCTGCAATCCTAACCGGTTTCTGATTAAAAGAGGTACCCCTAAGTCGTCCTCAAGACTTTTAATGGCATGACTTACACCTGATTGAGTCAATCCCAATTCTTTCCCAGTATTTGTAATATTTTTTAATTGAACTGCTTTGTTAAAAACCTCATACCTCTGGATAGTCATGGCTACACTCCTTATATGAATTTTATTCATGTTAAGCATTATTAACTTTCATTTTACTAATGTTAATTGTCTGATTATACTGAATGTAAGTCAAGTAAGAATAAAAAAAATATTAAACACTTTTGGAGGTTAAGTAAATGGTGATGAGCAGCCCCGCAAAATTAATTAAAAATTTCGTTTCAGGAGAGTGGGTACAGCCATCGGCACAAAAGTATGAAGAGGTTGTAAATCCTGCTACAAATGAAGTCATTGCTAAAGTACCCATTTCAAATGCTTCAGATGTTGAAAACGCTGTCAATGTTGCAAGTGATGCATTTAAAACATGGAATAAAGTAGCTGTACCAAAAAGAGCACGAATTTTATTTAGCTATCAGCAGCTCTTAATCGAGCATAAACAGGAACTTGCAGAAATTATTACAAAAGAGAATGGCAAAAACCATTCTGAAGCACTCGGAGAAGTCCAGCGGGGGATTGAGTGCGTGGAATTTGCTGCTGGCGCTCCATCTCTTATGAAAGGAGAACAGTTACCGGACATTGCTGATGGAATTGAGTCTGGAATGTACCGCTATCCAATTGGAGTGGTTGGTGGAATAACCCCTTTCAATTTCCCAATGATGGTTCCTTGTTGGATGTTTCCATTAGCAATTGCATGCGGAAATACTTTCGTACTAAAACCGTCAGAAAGAACTCCATTACTTGCTATGCAGCTTGCCGAATTGTTTAAAGAAGCGGGTCTTCCAGATGGCGTATTAAATATTGTCAATGGTGCACATGACGTTGTAAACGAACTGCTGGATCACAAGGACGTAAAAGCAATTTCCTTTGTAGGTTCACAACCAGTCGCAGAATATATCTATAAAACAGCAGCTGCTAACGGCAAGCGAGTTCAGGCATTAGCTGGAGCAAAAAATCACAGTATTGTATTACCAGATGCTGACTTAGATATAACAGTGCCAAATATTATTAATGCTGCTTTTGGATCAGCAGGTCAGCGTTGTATGGCAGCCTCAGTGGTTGTTACGGTAGGAGACATTGCTGAAGAACTGATTTCTAGACTAAAAGTAGAGGCAGACAACATTGTGATAGGTGATGGGTCAAAAGAAGATGTTTTTCTAGGACCAGTAATCCGTAAGGAGCAACAGGAACGGACACTTTCATACGTTGCAGCTGGAGAACAGGAGGGTGCCAAGTTAGTAAGAGACGGCCGAGAAGATGATATTGAAGAAAGTGGTTCATTCGTTGGTGCAACTATCTTTGACCATGTTGATACATCAATGAAAATTTGGAAAGATGAGATTTTTGCTCCGGTTCTTTCTATTGTTCGTGTCGATACTCTCAAAGAAGCTATTGAGCTCACTAATCAATCTGATTTTGCTAACGGCGCCTGCTTGTTCACAGACAGTGCAAATGCAATCAGGGAATTTAGAGAAGAAATAGATGCAGGAATGCTGGGAATTAACCTTGGTGTTCCGGCTCCTATGGCATTCTTCCCCTTCTCAGGATATAAGAAATCATTCTACGGGGACCTTCATGCAAATGGAAAAGACGGGGTGGAGTTTTATACAAGAAAAAAAATGTTAACCGCACGTTATTAAGGAGCAGCACTAGGAGGTACTGATATGCAGTCAATGAAGGAAAATGCTGAAGAATTACGAAAAAAAGATGCAAAATATGTCTGGCATGCAATGAAGGGATATACTGATGAATCTCATTCGTTGATCATAGATAGCGCTAAAGGCGCCTGGGTCAAGGATACGGACGGTAAAGAATATTTAGACGGGATGTCAGGGCTTTGGTGCGTAAATGTAGGATATGGACGGGAAGAACTTGCCCGTGCTGCTTATGAGCAACTTACTAAACTTCCTTACTTTCCGTTGTCGCATGGTCACAACCCTTCTATTTTGCTAGCTGAAAAGTTAAACCAGTATTTGGATGATGACTATGTTTTCTTTTTTTCGAACAGCGGGTCAGAGGCGAATGAAACAGCATTTAAAATAGTTAGACAATATCATCAGCAGAAAGGTGACATAAATCGCCATAAATTCATTTCCCGTTATCGGGCGTATCACGGAAATACGATGGGAGCACTTGCTGCTACTGGACAAGCCCAAAGAAAGTATAAGTATGAACCTTTAAGTTCTGGTTTTATTCATGTGACGCCTCCAGACTTATATCGTAACCCAGATGATGAAGAAACATTATCCAGCGCAGAAGCAATAGATCAGGTAATGAAATGGGAATTAAATGAGACAATCGCAGGAGTTATCATGGAGCCTATTATTACAGGTGGCGGAGTGCTTATGCCTCCAGACAATTATCTAAAACGGGTGAAAGAAATCTGTGAAAAACATGGGGCTCTAATGATAGTTGATGAAGTCATATGTGGGTTTGGTAGAACAGGGGAGCCATTTGGTTTCATGAATTACGGTGTTAAACCTGACATTATTACGATGGCAAAAGGTATCACAAGTGCTTATATGCCTCTAGCAGCTACAGCTGTCAAACGTGAGATTTATGAAGCATTTGCCGGAGAAAGCGAGTATGACCGTTTCAGGCACGTCAATACGTATGGCGGGAGCCCTGCCTCTTGTGCTGTAGCGTTAAAGAATATAGAGATTATGGAAGATGAGGATTTATTTAAACGTTCTAAGGAACTGGGAGAGCGGCTTCTAAGCGATTTATCAGAGTTGAAAGAACATCCTTACGTGGGGGATGTACGTGGAAAAGGTCTCTTACTTGGAATTGAACTTGTAGAAGACAAAAGAACAAAAGTTCCTATTGATTCCTCAAAAGTAACAACCATTATGGAAGCATGTAAAAATAAAGGCTTGCTAGTTGGCAAGAATGGAGACACCGTAACGGGTCATAATAACATTATACAATTATCTCCGCCTTTAAATATAACAGAGCAAGACTATCAATTTATTATAGAGACTTTGTTTGATAGTTTTTGGTTAATTTGAAAAATAAATAATATTCACTCTTTAGGTAGATATGATGATTTTTTAACCTTGGAAAGGAGCTTGTAGAATGGAAATGACTGCTCGAGAATTCGAAAATGTTTTAAAAAACAAAACAGGTGTTCAAAAAATGTATATAAATGGCGAATGGGTGATGGGTTCCTCAAACAAGACCAGAGAGATTATAAACCCGGCAAATAATGAAGTTATCGCCACAGTGGCAGAAGCCGATTCTTACGAGGTGGATTCAGCTGTTCAATCAGCTAAGTATGCTTTTTATAAAGATGGTTGGAAACAAACTTATGCACGTTCTAGAGCAGACCTTCTTCTGAAAGTAGCAAATAAATTAGAAGAAAGAAAAGAAGAGTTTGCCATGTTGGAAACATTAAATAATGGAAAGATATACGAAGATTCATTGGTAGACGTAGAGGATGCCATTAACCAATTTCAGTATTATGCTGGTCTGGCGACAAAACCACATGGTCAAACATATGAGGTTCCCGATGAAATACAGGCAATGGTTGTTCGGGAACCTATGGGAGTAGTTGCCCTAATAGCTCCATGGAATTTTCCGCTTGTGATGGCAACACAAAAAATGGCGGCAGCTCTAGCAGCCGGATGTACTGTCGTTGTAAAACCTGATAGGAAGACACCGCTCACTCTCATTCGTCTCTTTGAGATTATTGATGAAATTGGATTCCCAAAAGGAGTTGCGAATTTGGTATTAGGAACAGGCTCTATAGTAGGTGAAGGATTCCTTAATCATCCTGATGTAGATAAGGTTTCTTTCACTGGAAGCACGGATACTGGGAAACGAATTATGAAAAATGCTGCAAGTTCATTGAAAAACGTCAGTTTAGAGCTTGGTGGTAAATCTCCTAATGTTGTCTTTGCTGATGCAGATTTTGACACTGCCGTTGATTTTGCGCTGCTAGGTATTTTTGCTGGTACAGGACAAATTTGTTCAGCTGGGTCCCGGTTAATTTTAGAAAGAAGTATATATGACCAGTTTGTAAATGAACTTATAACAAGGGCAAAAAAAATCAAGATTGGGCCAGGCTGGGATGAAAATACAGAAATGGGTCCTCTTACCTCAAAAGATCACATGAACAGTGTGCTCGATTATATTCAAATCGGTAAAGATGAGGGCGCAGAACTTCTTTGTGGTGGAAATCAAATAGTAGAAGGAGCTTTGGCCCAAGGTAATTATGTTGAGCCAACTATTTTTTCAAACACTTCACCCGATATGCGAATTGTTCAGGAAGAAATTTTCGGTCCAGTATTAGTTATTCAAGTGTTCGATACAGAGGAAGAGGCCATTGAATTAGCAAACGGCACTGACTTTGGTCTTGCTGCTGCTGTTTTTACAAATGATGGTGCAAAGGCGCAAAGAGTGATCCGTAATCTTCAGGCAGGTATAACGTGGATTAATACCTACCATCCAACGTTTAATGAAGCACCATGGAGCGGCTACAAACAAAGTGGTGTTGGTGGGGGAGACCTTGGAACTTATGGTTTTGAAGAATACTTGTATAAAAAACAAATAAATACGGCGTTAGAAGTAAAGCCCTCTGGTTTTTATAAAGGGTAGAGAAAGAATCTAGGAGGCACACCATGAATAGTTTTGACGTTGTGGTTGTTGGCGCCGGCATTATTGGATGCAGTGTTGCATACCACCTATCTAAAGCAGGTTATAGCGTGGCGCTGGTAGATAAAGGTGATGTCGCTTCTGGCACTTCTAGTCGTTGCGATGCAGTTGCTTTAATTTGTGACAAAAAACCCGGCATTGATACGGAAATGGGTTTTGAAAGTATTCAATTGTATAAGAAGTTGGCAAAGGAATTATCTTTTGATTTTGAATTTTCATCTAGAGGCAGCTTATATGTATGCGAAACAGATCAAGAGCTAGAAATTGCCAAAGACTATGTTAATGAACAGGCTGCGGCTGGCTATGACATGAAAATGGTTGATGAGAAAGAACTTACGGATATTGAGCCTCATTTGGCAAAAGACTTAGTAGGCGGAATATGGACAGAAGTAGACTCTACCATGAATCCGTATCTAGTTTGCTTCGCTTTTGTAGAAGAAGCAAAAAAATATGGTTTAGAGCTATTTTCTAATCATGAGGTAAAAGATATTAAAAAGGGACCAGGTGGTCATGTTGAAGCAGTGGTTACTGATAAAACAACGATTATTACAAAAAGGGTTGTAAATTGTGCAGGTGTTTGGGCAGCAAAGCTCGGAAACATGGTAGGAATAGATATTCCGATACGACCACGCAAAGGAATGGTCCTTGTATCGGAAAAAACAAGACCAGTTGTCAGTCAAAAAGTCCATGAGTTCGGCTATATGTTGTCAAAATTCGAAGATATCAACTATTCACGCAATGTAAGCAGTGTCGTAGAAGAAAACAATATCGCATTTACCATTGAGCCAACCGAGGCAGGTAATTTTCTTCTAGGCGGACATCGGGCCTTTAGAGGTTATGATATTCGTTCAGAAAATGAAGTTATGCAGGGGATTGCAGAAAGGGCCTTACGATTTCTGCCTATTTTGAAAGATATAAGCTGTATTCGTTCTTATGCAGGAATTCGCCCATGGGTCGTTGATCACTTGCCAATTGTTTCAGAAGTAGAAGAAGTGCCAGGGTTTTACATTGCGAGCGGCCATGAGGGCGACGGTATCAGTATGGCGCCCATTACAGGGAAGATGATGACTCAATTAATATCAAATGAAGAAACAGACTTTGACATTGCTCGATTAAAGTTCTCGCGCTACAAAGAATCAACTAGAATAGCAAAATAGTAAATACAAATAGGAGGAATTTAATATGTACAAACCTATCGGAATGATCCCAGCTATGCCTACGCCTTTTGACAACGAGGGAAAAATAGATTTTGAGGCGTACAATAATCTAATTAAACACTTAATAGACGGTGGAGTACACTGCTTGCTTGCAGGTGGAAGTACAGGCGAATATTCTTTGATGTCAATGGATGAAAGGAAATCAGTCTTGAAGGCGGCTGTCGAAGCTGCTAATGGTCAAGTGCCTATTATGGCTGGAACAAGCGCTCATAGAACGGAAGATACCCTAGAACTAACAAGATATGCAGCAGACATTGGGGCAGATTGTGCACTTGTTATTAACCCATACTATTTAAAAACAAGCGAACAAGGCATTATTGACTATTATACTACTCTTGCAGAGGAATCGGATATCGGCATTGTAATTTATCATTACCCAGCAGCAACAAGCGTTGAACTGTCCCCAGAGTTGATTGCAGAATTAAGCAAAATTGACGGCATTGTGGGTGTTAAAAATACGACAGATCAAGAACACACTTGCAAAGTAATCGCTCTTACAAAAGATCAAAATGATTTCTCCGTTTTAACTGGTTTTGAACACCTCATTTTGCCCACTTTAGCGGTTGGCGGGCACGGCGCAACCGGGATCGTTCACAATTTGGTCCCAAAAGAAATTGTTCAAATGTATGATTTGTTTACAAAAGAAAGGAATATCGATGGAGCTATCGCGATGAATCAAAAACTTCTTTCGCTCTATGATTATGTGGAAGCTGAACCCGTTCCGGGACCAGTAAAAGCAGGACTAGACATTCTTGGAATTAGAGGGGGCATTGTACGTGATCCGCTAGTACCAGCATCGGAAGAATTGAAACAAAAAATGGGTCAAGCACTTTCGGAGTTAGGGTACGAAGTTAAAACTGTTTAATAAGCATGGGGCTGTCCCAAAGGGGATTTAATTCTATTTTTTCTCACCTGAAAAGAAACATCATGCAGTTGAAATACACGTAGATTTCTGAAGTTGCCGCAGTAAGCGTTTTCTGCTCACGGGAAAACTGAAGGAAGCGTTGCCCGTATTTCAACTGTAGTCGCTAAAATAGATGGAGCCATCCTAATTGTGAGACAGCCCTCACTCTTTCAAATAAGTAATAGTCAGATAGGAAGTGGGAAAGTGTTAACAAGTCAATCGCAAGGATATGGGTTCATTGAGCAAGGTACAAATACAAGAATAAAGATGAAGAAAGGTCAGTATGTTTCAGGCTATTCGGTTGGAATTCTGTTTTTAGATGATTGCTGGTATCCGACTCTACCTGGAAACGTAGCTAATTTATCCACTTATGATTTTCCAGTTGTTATGAAAGTGGTTCCAGGATGTAACCAAGAGAGAATACACGCGGGGGATCCAACCCTTGTGAGCGATGTTATATCTGCTGCTAAACAATTAGAAAAAGAAGGAGCTAAAGTGATCTGTGGTGCTTGCGGCTTTTTTGGAAATTATCAAGAGCAAGTCGCTAATTCTGTTGATATTCCTGTATTTATGTCAAGTATCATTCAACTACCGTGGATTAAAACAGGCTTAAAATCAGAACAAACAGTAGGGGTATTAACAGCTGATATTAATGGATTGACAGATAAACTTTTTGATAGCAGTGGAGTGAAAAATACAGATTATGCAAAGATAAAGGATTTAGGCAGGCTCCCGGAGTTTTCGGCAATTATTGAAAGCCGGGGAAGCTTTGATAACGATATTGTCCGAAAAGAGGTTGTGAACGCTTCTTTAGAACTTGTGCACGAGAATCCAGATATGGGAGCTATTCTGTTGGAATGCAGTGATCTTCCACCGTACGCAGCAGATATTCAACGTGCAGCAGGGCTGCCAGTATACGACTTTATTACAATGATTCGGTGGGCACATATGGCAACGTCCCAGAAACCCTATAGTGGTTTTCTCTAATAAGGGGGTGAATGGTTGTTATGATTGATGAGACAACAATTATATGCAGATGTGAGGATATACCTTTAGGGACGATTACTGACACAGCGAAACAATTTCACTGCTCTTCTCGTGAAGTTAAATTACGAACACGTGCTGGAATGGGATATTGTGGTGGGAGAACATGTCGAACAATGGTAGAACGAATTGTACAGGAAATTAATAATGAGAAGGCTAAGGATGAAAGCCAGCTCAGTTATAGGCCGCCAATACGGCCGGTCACCTTTGGAGAGTTAGGAGGGGAGAACAACAATGAGAGTTAAACATCATCCCGTTCTAAAAGATCTAGAAAACCAAAGGGAAGTAACGATCTACTTTAATGATAAAGCCTATAAAGCTTATGAAGGAGATACGATTGCTTCAGCTATGATGGCAGAGGGGATAAAAACACTCAGGCACCATGAAGTTAGTGGAAAAGGAAGAGGAATTTACTGTAATATTGGTCACTGCTTTGAATGCCGAGTCCAGCTCAATGAAAAAAAAGTGGCAAGGGCATGCTTAACATCTGTTTCAGAAGGGATGAGGATACATTCGCTATAAGATTTAAGAAGAGGAGGTGAATAAAGATGTTAAATCTTCTTATTATAGGGGCTGGTCCTGCCGGGTTAAGCGCAGCTATTACTGCGGCGGAAGAAGGGTTAACTGTTAAAGTAATTGACGAATTTCCGAAGGCAGGAGGACGTCTTCTGGGACAGCTGCATCAAGAACCAAACGGTGAGTGGTGGAACGGAATAGAAGAAGGAGAACAGCTTAATCAACGGGCACTTCAATTAGGTGTTGCAATTCAGTGTGAGGTTTCCGTATATGATATCAATCAATCAAACAATGGTTGGCGTGTATACACGACTCGTGGAGAATTTAAAGCTGAAAAACTACTTCTAGCCACAGGGGCTTCGGAAAGTCCTATTCCAGTAAAAGGATGGACGCTTCCTGGAGTGATGTCCATAGGAGCAGCTCAAGTAATGGGAAATGTGCATCGAGTCAAGCCTGGTGATTCGTGTGTAATTATTGGAGCCAACGTGCTGTCGATGGCTATTGCCAATGAACTAAAGTTATGTGGTGTTAAAGTGAAAGAAATCATTATTCCAAAGGCTGATATGATTTCCAAAGAAGCTGGAGTGCCTGAAAAGGTTTTATCCTCGTTAATGAACTTAACACACCTTGCACCAACTCCAGTCCTGCGTCAATTAGGGAAGATCGGTAAGCTTGTACATCCCAAAATTGTAGTCAGGTTTTTTCCTAAAAAGGGAATGAGGATGTTTGGAATTCCTATTCGTATAAAAACCGCTGCATTAGAGATCCTTGGAGAAACCCACGCTACCGGAGTAAGAACAGCAAATGTCACAGCAAGCGGCGAAATTGATCATAGAAGTGAAAAAGTAGTAGATGCTGACTTCGTGTGTATCTCAGGTCGATTGACCCCGCTAGCAGAGCTTGCATCTATTGTCGGCTGTTCTTTTAAGTATGTACCAGAGCTAGGCGGGCATGTGCCGGTGCATAACGAAAGAATGCAGACAAATGTGCCAAATCTTTTTGTTGCTGGAAATATAACTGGCATTGAAAGTGCTAAAGTGGCAATGGCTCAAGGAAGAGTGGCTGGCTTGTCTGTGGCTGCGGATTTCCTTAACAAATGGATTCAATTGGAAGAATCAATAAATAGAGCAATGGAGAATGTGAAAATTACCAGAGATAATGCTATGATACAATTCCAGCCCGGTCTCCCCCAGGCACGTGAGCAATTCTATCGACAGCTTGAAGATATTAAAGAAGTGAGAAAGAAAAAGCAGGAAGCATAACGTTTGTGGGATCAATGAACGTTTATCATTTATAGACAAACTATCGATATTGAGAGGTTAGAGATCATGAAATTATTACTAGTAGGCGCAAATGGTACTCTTGGACAAGCAGTGGCAAACGAAATGAAAACGGATGCGGAAATTATAAGTGCAGGTAGAACAAATGCTGATGTGGAGGTAGATATTACCTCGACGGATAGCATTCAAGCAATGTTTGAAACCGTGGGTGAGGTTGATGCGCTGGTATGCACAGCTGGGGCGGCCCATTTTGGACCTGTAGAAGACATGACCCCTGAACAAAATCTTGTAGCTGTAAATAGTAAACTTCTTGGCCAGATTAATTTAGTTCTGCTTGGTCTAGATTATATTCGTGAAAATGGAAGCATTACACTAATTACTGGTATTTTAATGGATGATCCGATAGTAAAAGCATCATCTTCTGCCATGGCAAATGGTGGTGTTCGAGCGTTTGTTAAGTCTGCTGCAATTGAATTACCTAAAAATATTCGTATTAATAATGTAAGCCCAACAATGGTCATCGAATCGGAAGAAAAATACGGTCCTTTGTTTAAAGGGTTCAAACCAAGAGAAGCCAAAGATGTAGGTCTCGCTTTTAAGAAAAGTATACTAGGAGCGCAGTCAGGCCAAACTTATGAAGTTTATTAAAAATCATATAGTGACTCTTTCATCATACTTTGCCAGGGGGTGATTTAATATAGCACAAGAAATAGTTGCCATTACTGGTGCAGGCAGTGGGTTGGGAAAGTCATTAGCAATAAAGTATTCGCAAAGCGGCAGCCATGTATGTTTGCTCGGAAGAACAAAAACAACCCTTATGAATACTGCTTCTCAACTTGATGGTGAATCCTCCATTTATGAATTAGATGTTACAGACAAAACTAACATTGAACATGTTACAGAAAGCATTATAAGAGTTCACGGATCTATTGATTGCTGGGTTAATAACGCCGGGATAGGAATTTTCAAACCAGTTATTGAGCTGACAGAAGAAGATGTTAACCGAACCATTGATACAAATTTAATAGGGACAATTTTTTGTACACAGGAAGTATTAAAAGTGATGCATAGGCAAAAAAAAGGATGCTTTATAAACATTATATCAAATTCTGGAAAAGTAGTAAAGAAAATGGAAAGCGTTTACAGTGCAAGTAAATTTGGAGTGCGTGGTTTTACTGAAGCTCTAGCCATAGAATGTCAAGACCTAAATATAAATATTTTATCAGCTTATATGGGAAATATGATAACTAATTTATGGAGAACAACACCATCCAACGAGCAAAGGGATAGTTATATGCATCCTGATAGAGTAGCCGAGTTAATATTTGAAAGTGCAAAGCATCAAAAAGATATACAGGAAGAAAATATAAACGTTATCAATCACAACATAAAAAAAAGTTTAGAGATTAATAGAAAACCAATAGGAGAATAAACAAGGAGTGAGAGTGGAGAGAGCCCATAAATACTAAAATAACTCAATGTACGTTTGATTTCATTGAGTGAATCGGGGGCTATTATGGTAAGTATACTAAATTGGATTAGCGGACTGGTGTGGAACCAATACTTCATTTACTGTTTTTTGGGTATTGGACTGTTCTTTACGATTGCAAGTAGGTTTGTTCAGCTAGTACACGTCAAAGAGATGATTAAATATACGTTTAGTAGAGAATCCTCAAGAAGTGGAGTATCTTCATTTCAAGCTATATCAATGTCATTAGGAAGCCGAATGGGAACCGGTAATATAGCTGGTGTAGCTACTGCCATTGCGTTGGGAGGTCCTGGGGCTGTTTTTTGGATGTGGTTAATGGCCTTTTTGGGCTCGGCAACAGCCTTTATTGAGAGTTCATTGGCACAAATATATAAAAGTAAGCAAAATGGCGAATATCGTGGCGGCCCACCCTATTATATCGAGAAGGGACTAGGGTTAAAGAAAATTGCCATAGTGTATGCATTAATCGCAATTATTGCAAAAGGTTTCGGTTTAATGAACATTCAATCAAATACAATCGCAGTTTCCATGGAAAAAGCATTCGGCATTAATCCGATGTTTATGGGAATAATTCTAGTGTTGTTTTTTTCTCTGATTGTGTTCGGAGGAATAAAAAGAATTGCAAAGGCTACGGAGTTTTTCGTACCTTTAATGGCAATTGGTTATTTGATTGTGTGCAGTATTATATTAATAGCTAATGTATCAGCTATTCCAGATGTTTTCTCTTTAATTTTATCAAGTGCTTTTGGTGCGGAGGCAACGTTTGGAGGTATCGTTGGTGCTGCTATCTCTTGGGGAGTGCAGCGAGGTTTTTTCTCAAATGCTGCTGGATCTGGAGGAGAAACCTACGAAGGCGCAGCTGCAGAAGTTTCTCACCCTGCTAAGCAGGGATTTGTACAGGCTTTTGGGGTTTACGTGGATACATGGATTATTTGCTCGGCAACTGCTTTTATGATTTTAATTACCGGAATGTATAATGTACAACCTGATGGGCAAGAGGCTATTGTGACGAATGTACCTGGTGTCGAAGCGGGAGCAGTAAATGTCCAGATGGCTGTAAGTGATATTCTTCCTAGTTTTGGTTACATTTTTTTAGCTATTGCTTTGTTTTTCTTTTGCTTTACCACAATGCTTTCGTATTATTACAAGGCTGAAACAAGTTTGGCTTATATCACTCGCAACTGGAAAAGCAAAGTAAAATGGATGAATAATTTGCTAAAATTCCTGATTTTAATTTTTGTTTTTACTGGGACAGTTGTCGCTTCGAATACAGCCTGGACTATTGGCGATATAGGTTTAGGCAGCATGGCTTATTTTAACTTATTTGCTTTACTTCTGCTGTTTAAACCAGCATTGAAAGTATTAAAGGATTTTAAGGAACAGAAAAAGATGGGCAAGGATCCTGTTTTTGATCCAGCAAAGCTAGGGATAAAAAATGCAGAATTTTGGGAGAAAGAGTATGTCCAAGATGAAAAACACAGGAAAGAACAAAGGAAGGCTCAGTGAAATTTATTCATATCAAGAGACAAACACGGAAGAAAGGGGGAGTGAATGAAACTAAAAAAATAAAGTGGCTATTGTAACTGGTGCTGGTTCTGGCAATGGAGCAGCTATTGCTAAAAGGTATCTTGATGAAGGAGCTAAGGTCGTTTTTTTAGATAAATTTAGAAGCTGTTAAGAGAAGCTTTGAATTCACAACATGATGAAGTTAACTGGATGACTATCGGGTTAGATGTCGCAGATGTGCAGTCTGTCAAATCTCTAATAGCTAAAACAATAGAAAGCTTTTTTAAGATTAAGGTTACGGTAGCTAACGCGGGAGTGACTATTAGGAAGCCTTTTCTCGAATTAACCGAAGCAGACTATGATAAAGTAATGGACGTTAATGCAAAATGTGTATTTTTCTGCAGCCAAGAAGCTGCTCGGCATATGGTTAAGCAGAAACAAGGTAGTATTGTTCACATCTCCTCTACAACTTCTGTTATAGCAGAACCGAATACGGTTGAGCATGGGGCCTCAAAGGTGCGGTAGCTTAAATGACACGTCATATGGCTTTAGATTTGGGAGAATAGAATGTTCGGGTAAACGGCATAGCTCCTGGCACCATACAAACAATCTTAACTAAGTCACGATTACAGTTAGAAGGAGTGGCATCTGCCTAAGCAAATCTTACAATGTTAAAGCGCATAGGAAAACCGGAAGATGTTGTTGCAGCTGTACCATTTATGGCTTCAAATGAGGCTTCTTTTATAACAGGAGCACAGCTATTTGTAGATAGAGGTTTTTCTGTTAAATAGAATAAAAAATATGGCTAAGGTGGTATTAAAATGATAATTGGAGTTCCTCGAGAAGTAAAAAATAACGAACATCGTGTAGCATTAACCCCTAGTAATGTTGCTGTATATACAAACGCTGGACATAAAGTACTTGTTGAAAAAAATGCAGGTCTCGAAAGTGGCTTTCGTGACGAAGATTATATAAAAGTCGGTGCCATCATGGTGTCAGGCCCTAAAGAAGCCTGGGACGTCGATATGGTTATTAAAGTAAAAGAACCAATTCCTTCAGAATATGAGTTTTTTAAAGAAGGTTTAATTTTGTACACATATTTACATCTAGCCCCTGAACCAACTCTTACTAAAGCTCTATTAGATAACAAAGTTATTGCTATAGCGTATGAAACAATTCAGCTAGAGAATGGCACTCTTCCATTACTAACACCTATGAGTGAAGTAGCAGGACGCATGTCTGTACAAATAGGTGCTCAGTTTTTAGAAAAAAGTAAAGGTGGAAAAGGAGTGCTGCTAGGAGGAGTACCAGGGGTTTCTCCGGGAGAAGTAGTTATTATTGGCGGTGGAGTAGTAGGGACGAACGCTGCCAAAATGGCCTTAGGGCTAGGAGCAAGTGTCACAATACTTGATGTTAGTGCTGAACGTTTACGACAATTGGATGACCAGTTTCATGGGCAATTAAAAACAATAATATCCAATCCTCTAAACGTGAGAAATGCAGTTAAGCGTGCTGATTTGTTAATTGGGGCTGTTCTAGTTCCCGGAGCACGAGCTCCAAAAATTGTTACAGATGACATGGTGAAAGATATGCAAACTGGGTCTGTTATTGTCGATGTTGCAATCGATCAAGGAGGTTCTATTGAAACTATTGATTATATAACAACGCACGCTGAACCTACTTACGTTCGACATGGTGTAGTCCATTATGCGGTAGCTAATATGCCTGGAGCTGTCTCGCAGACCTCCACCATTGCTTTAACAAATGTTACTACTCAATTCGGATTAGACCTTGCAAACAAGGGATATGAAAAAGCCGCTTTAGAGAATCCAGGACTAGCAAAAGGGATTAATTGCATTAATGGTAAAGTCACTTTAGAAGCAGTAGCTGATGCTCATGGTTACACATATACAAATATTTATGAAGAAATGGAAGAGAACCAATATGAAAAGACTCTTTAGGAGAGTTAATGAAATAAATCGGCAACCTTGTAGTCATTTGTCAAACACTTTTAAAATGGGCTAATAATGCTTAAATGGTCACACTATTAACAATAATTCACATTTTTTGGAGATGCAGCCCATATAAGAGGACAATAGAGGAATTCCCATGGAAGAGGATAGAATTCCTGGGCAAGTGATCAAAGCTGAATGATCACTAAAAAGAGTGCATAGATAAAGAGTCTATGCACTCAAAAAAACTATTGCTTATTTTTGATGAAGTCGGTAATAGCATACACTATCTCTATACCTTGATATGAAAAGATATTTACAGCAGTCAAAGCAAATACACCAATCATTATAAGTCTGAACCACATCATACCCATTCCTCCAATCATAAAAGATTCATTGTTTCATAAACAAAGGGAAATGGATCAAATAATCAGCCCCATAAAATACTGGAGTAAGTGCTAATAATGTCCTGCTGAAATACCAGGTTGGTATGGTCTTATTAGATACGCTTTCTAAAACAACCACTAAAATAAGTAACGGATAGATAAAAAGGTTATGGCCAAAGGCGTGTTTATCTTTTCCGATGAAAGGTTCATATTCACTTATATCTTCACTAACAGTTATAACATTGGTCTGATTATAAGAATCGATACTGGTTGGAGGGCCATGATAATCGATAAAAATAAAATAACATATTAAAATGGAAAGGGAGATCAATTTTATTGTACTGCTCATCTTTTTTCTCATCCCTGTTAATTATATAATAGTTTTCTGTCTGTCATTATATCACGAAACCAACAACTGCAGCAGTAATACCTGCTGAGTCAACATCTCATAAAAATCTATTAAAATAAATACCAGATGAATCCAAAAATTCCAATAACGATAATCCCTCCAGGAAGCCAGATTAAATAAACATGAATCAAGTTGGCCAAAACTTGATTCACTATTATAATTTTTATCTTCTACTTGGTTCAGCGAAAAAGTAATAACAGCGGCAATCATACAAATAATCGTAACTAATCAAAGCAAAAGGTATGCCCTGTCTCCTCACATATTCGGGTTGTGGTTTTGTTAGAAAAAGTTCACTGCCATAGACTCCTAGAAAAATCTGCTCTCATCCATTACTACATATGTTGTTTGTTCCGATCAAGAAGAAAGAATACATACAATGTTAACAAAACGGGCATACCTGCATCAGGAAATGAACCTATCACTTAGCTCAAGAAAAGCATCCATTCTCGTAAACTATGGAGCTGGTGCAAAGTCTACTTTTTATATCGAGGAATAGATGTAGCATTTTTGCACTCGCTTATGCTTATTCCCGCAGCAGTTTTTGCTATCTTATGTTGGAAACCGAGCAAAAGACCTCCTCAGGCTTACATCCGATTAAAAGTGAGTCAATCCGGCAACGCCTATACGATTTTATTTAAAGTGCAAAACGTAAACGTTACAGATTATTTTGCAGTGCATCCTCCACGAAATCAACCCAGGCTTTTGCTGCATGTGATTGATAGCTGTTTTTTCGCCAGATGATCGCCAAGTTCCACGAGATTGTAGGATTTGTTACTTCTAATGTAGAGGCTCCATATAAATCAATCTTCTGACAGAGCATTTCCGGCAGCAACGTGATGCCAAGGTTCTTTTTTGTCATTTCCACTAAAAAATCCCACTGTGTGCTTTCATGTACAATAAAAGGCTCAAAACCTGCCTCAATACAACCCTGCCTGACACGGTCATACAATGAAAATCCCTTTTGAAACATCAAAAAATGTTCATTCGCTAATTCCTTTAATTCCACTCGTTTCCTATCTGCTAATGGATGGTCTGTGGAAACCACGAGCAATAAATCTTTTTTTACAATGGGGCGTATTTCAAATAGTTCATGATCCACAGGTAAGATCCCAACACCTACGTCTATTTTTCCTTCTAAGAGAGAAGCTTCCATAATTTTAGCTCCTTCTTCCACAATTTCCATCTCTATTTCAGGATTATATGTTTTAAAGGAAGCGATGATGTCGGGAAAAATATTGGAGCCAATCACGGGCGGCAGGCCGAACTTAAAGCTTCCTTTTTTTCTTAGTTTTATGTCTTCTGCTTCTTGCTTCATATCCTCCATATCCCGTATGACCTTTTGCGCGTGAGAAAGCATTATTTCACCTTCTTTTGTGATGTGCAGGTGACGGGTGGAGCGGTCAAATAAACGAAGTCCCAGCTCTTGTTCTAATTGAAGCAGAGATTTGCTAAGGGCGGGCTGTGAAATATGGAGTTTTTGACTTGCTTTAGAAATGCTCATTTCTTTATATACTTCGAGAAACAAATGTAGTTGTTTAATATCCATAGGCACCTCATTTATTCTTTATAAGAATAAATATATATTTTTTATCTATTTTACTTATGAAAACGCTTTTAGTAAAGTGTAAATATAGAAGGAGGTTTTCAAATGTCAAGTATTACAATGTCGTTTGCAGACAGCGTAAGCCACATTAAAAATGGGGATACAGTCATTGTAGGAGGATTTGGACTTTGCGGCATTCCGGAGCAAGCTATTTTGACACTGGTAGAGCAGGGAACCAAAGACCTTACGATTGTCAGTAATAATTGCGGGGTTGATGATTGGGGCCTTGGCTTGCTGCTTCAAAATCAGCAGATCACAAAAATGATTGCCTCGTATGTAGGGGAAAATAAAACCCTGGAGTCCCAGTATTTAAACGGAGATTTGGATTTGGAGCTGGTACCGCAGGGAACGCTTGCCGAACGTATTCGAGCAGGCGGGGCCGGTCTTCCAGGATTTTATACACCAAGCGGCGTAGGAACACCCATAGCTGAAGGAAAAGAACATAAAGAATTTAATGGAAGAACGTACATTTTGGAAGAAGCAATTACGGGGGATGCTGCCCTTGTGAAGGCGTGGAAAGGTGATGCTTATGGGAATCTAATATACCGCCACACCGCCCGTAACTTTAATCCACTAGCAGCAGCGGCTGGTAAAGTAACAATTGCTGAAGTAGAAGAACTAGTTGACGTTGGTAAGTTAGATCCAAATTTTATCCATACACCTAGTATTTACGTGCAGTACGTATTAAAAGGCGAACATTATGAGAAACGAATTGAAAGACGGACGGTTCGCGGGGCTTAATATATGTTTTATACAGAGAGACGCTCGGCCGGGCGTCTGCGGAAAACTAGCACATTATTAATAGGAGGGGTAAAATGAGTTCTATTCGTGAAAAAATTATTGCTCGAGCCGTTTTAGAAGTGGAAGATGGCATGAATATCAATTTGGGGATCGGGATGCCAACGATGATTGCAGATAAAATCCCTTCATCCAAGGAAGTGTTTTTACATTCGGAAAATGGTCTTTTAGGGATTGGCCCCTATCCGGTTTCCGGCGAAGAGGATGCTGATCTTATTAACGCAGGAAAAGAAACGGTGACAGCGAAAGAAGGGGCTGTGTTTATTGACAATGCCGAATCGTTTGCAATGATTCGCGGAGGCCATGTTGATCTGGCCATTCTAGGCGGCATGGAAGTGGCTGAAAATGGGGATCTGGCCAATTGGATGATACCGGGAAAAATGGTCAAAGGCATGGGCGGTGCGATGGACATTGTTCAAGGAGCAAAAAAAGTAGTCATTATTATGAATCATGTCAATAAACATGGGCAGTCCAAAGTCCGCTCTGAATGTGAACTGCCGTTGACGGGAAAGAAAGTAGTCAGTCGATTAATCACAGAGATGGCGGTGTTTGATTTTACGGAAGATGGGATGGTGTTAAAGGAAATCCAGGAGGGCTATGACTTGGATGCGGTACGAAAACATACAGAAGCTCGTTTTACAGTAGATCAATCCCTTCTCCAAAAGGAGGGAGTAAATTGAATTCGGAAAAAGTCGTTCTCACAGGTGCTGTTCGCACGCCGATTGGAGTGGTTAACGGCGTATTTAAAGAATTATCTGCTGTCGATCTTGGTGCCGCTGCAATACGAGCGGCGTTAAAGCGCTCAGGTATTGAAGCTGACCAGGTTGATGAGGTTATTTTGGGGAACGTTCTCCAGGCAGGAATTGGTCAAAATCCCGCTCGTATAGCGGCAATACATGCCGGCCTGCCAGAATCGATTCCTGCTATGACGGTTAATAAAGTATGCGGTTCTGGATTAAAAGCTGTTCACTTGGCTGCTCAAGCCATTCAAGCAGGAGACGCTGATGTTATAGTGGCAGGCGGAATGGAAAGCATGAGTCAGGCTCCCTATCTTTTAAAGGGAAGCCGAACGGGATTTGGCATCGGAAATCAACAATTAATAGACAGCATGATTCATGACGGATTATCCTGTGCGCTAGAAAACTATCACATGGGAATAACCGCAGAAAATATAAACGATCAGTACGGATTTACAAGAGAAGAGCAGGACAAATTTGCCGCCTTGAGTCAGGAAAAAGCTGCAAAAGCTCAGGAAAGTGGACTATTTTCAGATGAGATTGTGCCGATAGAAGTGCTGCAGAGAAAAAAAGATTCTATCACCGTTACTCACGATGAAGGCATTAGGGCAATCACAACGGTTGAAAAATTAAGTGAGTTGAAGCCCGCTTTTAAAAAAGACGGCAGCGTTACAGCAGGCAATGCTTCCGGCATTAATGACGGGGCAGCAGCAATAATAGTAATGAGTGAGCGCTGCGCCAGAGAATTAAATGCCAAGCCGCTTGCAAGTATCCGTGCTAATGCCAGCGCGGGAGTTCCGCCGCGTATTATGGGCATCGGTCCTGTCGCGGCAGCTAAAAGAGCATTGGACAAAGCAGAAATGACGATTAATGACCTGGATTTGGTAGAGGCAAACGAAGCATTTGCAGCACAATCCATTGCCGTCCAGCGTGATTTGGACATACCAGAGGACCGGATTAATGTAAACGGAGGCGCCATTGCATTAGGGCATCCGATTGGAGCAAGCGGAACTCGTGTGTTAGTGACATTGCTTCATGAAATGAAACGTCGAGATAGTGCCGCTGGACTAGCTGCTCTTTGTATTGGCGGAGGGCAAGGAATAGCGACAATTGTAGAGAGGTATAACGGATAACTTCAAAAGAATGCAATTCTCATACAAGTAGCATTTGTTGGAGATACCAATTACAAGACAGAAGCTGAGCAGTATAAATAGTATACGAGAAGGTGTTAGGATGGAACAGGATCGTTTTCAGCGGGGGTTAGATAAATTAAAAGAATTTACTAGTTCAGAAGAAGTAAATCATTTAATAGAGTCAGATGGTTTAAAAGACATTGCTCCAGACCTTCGTAAGTTTATTGTGGAATTTGCTTATGGAGATATTTACACGCGGTCGGGGTTGGATAATAAACAGCGAGCACTTGTTACGCTTTCTTCGCTTGTGACGCAAGCAGCTTATACGCAAATTGGAACACATGTGAAGAGGGGAATTACATCAGGATTAACTCCAGAAGAAATCATAGAAAGCATCATGCAGTTAATTCCTTATATAGGATTTCCACGTGTTCAGAATGCATTAAATATGACTAAAAAGATTTTTGAAGAACATCATGTTATGATTGAAGAAAAATAACCTCTTTATGCAGCTTTTGAGTAAGAGTGTTGTATTCTCTATCGTAGACAGGTAGAAGTAAGGAGCAAACTGTCTATGATAAGGTTTTTTCTAACTGCCAATAGCATGTAGATGACTGCGATATTGATAGAAGCTATATGAGGAAAATAGAATGGTAGAAAATAAAGTTGTGTTCATAACGGGAGCAGCAAGTGGGATAGGTTATGAAATTGGAGTGGAATTTGCAAAAAATGGTGCAAAGGTCGTCCTTACGGATATCAATGAAGATAAAGTAAGGGAAGTGACGGATACGTTGAGGCAGAATGGGTTTGACTGTATGGGCCTAAAATGTGACGTGACCAAGGAGGTGTTATAGGCAGCTTTTCCAGCAAAATCGATCAGTCCATTGATCGAGGCCATATTGATGATCCGGCTAGTCCCTTGTTTTTTCATAATCGGGAATACATGCTTGGTAGTCATGAATGGGGTGACAAGCATCACCTTCGTAATGAACTCGAACTTTTCAGTAGGAAACTCTTCTAGTGAAGCCACTTGTTGTAGCCCTGCATTTTTAATCAGTACATCCAGCCTTCCGTATGTTTCGAATTACGGGGTCATCGGCTTAACAAAAGTAGCGGCATTGGAAGGCGCAGAATATGGGGTCACGGTAAATGCCATGTGTCCGGGGTATGTTGATACTCCGCTCGTTCGCAACCAATTTGAAGGCTTGGCGAAGAACCGAAATGTGCCGATAGAAAAAGTACTGGAAGAGGTGCTGTATCCTCTCGTTCCGTAAAAACGCCTGCTTGAGGTACAGGAAATTGCGGATTATACGATGTATTTGGCAAATGATAAAGCCAAAGGGGTCACCGGTCAGGCGATTGTACTTGATGGCGGGTACATAGCGCAATAAAACGTTTATGGGGGAGTGAAGGTAGAAGAAGAATAAGAGAAATAGTCAGAAAATTTTTTATTGTAGTGATAAGGGAGTTTATTCTTACATAGTAAAATCTATCTACTTTAAGCCAGCAAAGGAGGAGAAACGTTGAAGTATGTTATTTCGCTATCCAACCGGATGATGCAACGCTATTTACCTGATCCATTTCTGTTTGTTGTCCTTCTCACATTTACAGTATTTGGCTTAGCATTCATTTTTACAAACAGCAGTCCAATTAATATTGTCCAATATTGGGGAGAAGGATTTTGGGGTTTATTGTCCTTTTCCATGCAAATGTTACTTGTTCTTGTGACAGGACATGTCTTAGCAAGCAGCCCCCTGTTTAAAAAAGGGCTTGGGAGTTTAGCTGGTCTACCATCTTCACCAGGTCAAGCGATCATATTAGTCAGCGTTGTTTCTTTATTGGCAAGTTTCATTAATTGGGGATTTGGTTTAGTTATTGGAGCTTTATTTGCAAAAGAACTAGCGAAAAAAGTAGATCATGTTGATTATCGGTTATTAATTGCAAGTGCATATAGTGGATTTGTTATTTGGCATGGTGGAATATCTGGTTCGATTCCATTAACCATTGCCACACCCGATCACTTTTCTCAAGATATCATTGGAGTCATCCCTACGAGTGAGACCGTTTTTGCGCCATATAACATTGCCATTGTCATTACCCTTTTTATTACGATTCCACTCGTCAATCGGATGATGATCCCCAAAAAGGAAGAAACGATTACGGTTGATCGTTCTTCATTAGAAGATAGCCAGAATCTTCAAGCAGCCACCCTTGATACAGCCGCGATGACACCTTCAGATCGATTGGAAAATAGTCGTGTGTTATCATTTCTTATTGGTATACTAGGAATTATCTTTTTAATTTATTACTTTTTAAATAGTGGCTTTCAGTTAAATCTTGATATTGTTAATTTCTCTTTTCTTTTCTTAGGGATTTTATTCCAGGGCACGCCTAAATTATTTTTGAGAGCAGTAACAAATGCTGTGAAAGGCGCAAGTGGGATTATCATCCAGTTTCCATTTTATGCTGGGTTAATGGGAATTATGGTTTCATCTGGATTGGCAACAGTCATGTCTGAAGCGTTTGTGTCTGTTGCAAACGAAATCACTTTTCCATTGTTTGCATTTTTAAGTGCTGGAATTGTAAATTTCTTTGTTCCATCAGGTGGGGGACAATGGGCTGTTCAAGCGCCAGTTGTGCTTGAAGCCGCACAAAGGTTAGGTGTACCAGCTTCTAAGGCAGCCATGGCCGTTGCTTGGGGAGATGCATGGACAAACATGATTCAACCTTTCTGGGCCCTTCCAGCTCTTGCCATAGCTGGATTAAAAGCGAAAGACATCATGGGTTTTTGTGTTATTATTTTATTTGTGAGCGGTGTCATTATTTCGCTAGGGTTTTTATTGTTTTAAGTATTTTTGCTAAGGAAAGAGGATCACAGTTAGTATACAGCTGTAAGGAAATCACTTAAACACTGAACTATCTTTTAAGTAGACAAGTAAACTATGGTACAAACGGTTGGTCATCCTATGGTAGTACAAGCTCACAAAGTTCTACCAGTTATCCTTCTGGGGATTCTTGGTATGTAAATGCACCTTCTTCTTGGAATCCTGTAGAGAGTTCTTCCGGAAACAGTACTATTTTGAGGCCATTTCTTTTGTGACACATCAGTGGAAGAGCTGAGTATCGTCTTAGACTGGTAAACATTTGGTAAGCCATATATCTGCCATTGAAATGTTCTTTGGCGATAAAATGAAGGATCCAAGTAAGCGTAAAAACGCAGTGAATACGGCTAATGTAGTGAATGAGTAAATTAATTTTAAGAGATTTTATGTAATTAAATAAAACTTAAGGTTTTTGAGTATATCGAGGCAGGTTACGAATCGTGCGGGCGAGGAAAATTGGTTTACCACCGTAAAGATAAACTAATCAGGCATACTAGTTCTAAGAAATCAGCATATATGAGGCCAGAAGAAAAGGACATTGAAGGAGCAAAGCGTCATTTAGATACAATACACTTAAATCCAGAATACCAAGGTAAATTAAAGGGTAAGAAGGTAGTAGTTTTAGATGACTATACAGCCAATGGTTACTCATTTGAGTGTGCAAGAAACCTTTTATTGAATCAAGGTGTTAAAGAACTCATTTTTGTGACAATTGGTACTTTTCAAAATGTATATAGAAAAGAAGATTTTTTATTGAAGGTGATGTTTTTAGTCCAAACGTTAATGCAACAAATATAGATGCTAAGAAAATTAATGGTTATAAAAACTACAAAGCGCCACAACTACTAAATAACATTCATTCAATTATATCTGGATAATTATTTTATTAATTCACTGAGGACGTTAAGGTTTATAGTGAATCCGTTTACCTGAGCGACCTCTTTTTTATTCCAAAGGAGAGAGCAGATGGAGAAACAATCGAAAAAGAACTTATGCTGAACTAAGGTCTTAGATCGATGAGAATTAATTACTAATAAAAAAAGCTATCTTCAACAAATAGGCTCCATAAGCAAGTTATAGAAGAAATAAAGACACTAACCAGTTTTACGTTAGAAGATACAGAAATTATTGAATTCATCAACCAAGCATGAAAAGCGAGAATTTTTTATACTATTTGGAAAAAATTCCTGGATATTGGAACAGGTAATTTAATATCAGAGTTGATCAAAATAAAAAATCTTTCAGACAAATGAAGAAGCGTTAAGTCTCGTAAACTACTTTCTTTTGGCGAGGAAGTATGGGCGGCATGATGTAAGCTGTCCTCAAACTCTTTGCTACACAAGGATTTGAAACCCTATAAATGAATAATGACTGGATTTTTAAATTTAGTCTAGTTCTAGGAAGCCTCTCATGAGTTCATTGAACTTTTGAGAGGCTTTTTTAGCTTGTCTCCAAATACACTGTGGCTCAATTCAAGCCGATGAAAACCCCGTGCAACGAGTCGGAACATGAGAACACATTGAATCGTCAATTCTCCTAGGACCAGGATCGCAAAGGCGTGGTGAGTGATCTAACCTATGTTCGGGTACGTTTCCAAATGGCATTATATTTGTACGATTTTGGACATATATAACCGTGAAATTATCGGCTACAGTTCAGTTCCTCAAAAGGTGCCGCCTTGGTTCAGAAAGCCTTCTCTTCGATTGATGGTAATCTCAAAGAAATAGAACTTTTTCATACAGATCGTGGAAATGAATTTAAAAATCAAGCCATAGAAGAGCTACTTGAAGCCTTAGAATTGATCGTTCTTTGAGCATGGAGGGTTGCCCTTATGATAATGCGGTCGCTGTAGCTACATATAAGGTGATTAAGACAGAGTTTGTCTATGGAGAAACATTCGAAAGCCAGAAACAATTGGACCTGGCTGGTATAATCACATCCGAATTCATGGAACTCTAAGCTATCTCAGCCCAATGGAATTCAAGAAGAAACACCTTAACAAGATTGTCTAGTTTTGTGTTGGCAATCCAATCGGAGTCATGGAAAAAGGCTGAGTATGGAGCCCCATACTCAACCTTTTTCTTATACAATATGAACTTTCAGGCCGTTTTCTGTAAAAATATCAACCATCGCATTTTCTGCTTTTTCCTTATCCGGTCCGTGAACCTCCAGCTTATAATCGTCCTTATCAGATAACGACACGCTTAATCCTAAGAAGCTTTTGACGTCAATGACTTTGTGGGGAGTATGTAACACAATACTCGAATCAAACTTGTTTGCCGTATGAACGATGTTCAGCATTTTCCTGCTTTCTTTTGAACCTGTTTCCAATCCCTTTGCAACATTCAGCCCGGCATTCATTTTTTTCTCATCCAATCCAATCAACCTCTCTTTTATTTTTTGCCTCTGTGAAGATCCCCTGTGGATTAATATGGTTGATCTATGTTGAGCGGCATTTCCAGCAACAGTTCAGAGTGTTATAGAATTATATTTATTATGTTCAAACGAGGGTGAAGTTTCAAGAGGATCTTTGAAATTTATATAATTAGGCAAATGAGGATAATAAAAAAATAAGTAAGGTTATATATTTATCGAAAATATATTCCTATAATTACGACCAAGCTTTCTTAAAGAAATCCACATTTTGCAAGGGAATACATGTAAGGACCATGGTCACAATGGAGCCGCCTTTGCAATGATAGAAAGAGCCTGTCCAAACCAAAAATACAGGTTTTTATTATAAATAAATCGATACATGGAGGGATTGCAGATGATTAATTTAGGTATTCGAGCACATGACCTTGAACGTTTACCTTTGGAACAATTAGTCGAAACGGTATCCGGAAAAGGGTTAACATCCGTTCAGCTGGCCTTGGCAAAATCTATTGGGGAGGAAAGTACGGATACAGGCAGTTTGAGCCCGGGCTTCGCTCATTACGTAGGCAGGACTTTTTCTGACAGGAATGTTCAAATTGCCGTTCTTGGCTGTTACATCAATATGATTCACCCTGATTATGACGAAAGAAGAGAAGCTCTAGACCGATTCAAGGAGCATATCCGGTATGCCCGTGATTTCGGATGCAGCATTGTAGGGACGGAGACGGGGAATGTGCATCCGGAAATCGTGTACACAGAAGCGAACTTTCATGAACAGCCTTTTTTGGACGTCGTACAAAGTGTTCGTGAGCTTGTAGCAGAAGCCGAAAAATTCGGTGTGATTGTCGGAATCGAAGGGGGAGTCAATCACCCGATCTATTCCCCGGCCGTCATGAAGAGGCTGTTGGATTGTGTGGATTCTAATAATCTGCAAGTTATTTATGACCCCGTCAACTATTTGACCGTCGAAAACTACGAGCAGCAGGAAGCGATCATTCAGGGAGCGTTTGAACGGTTCGGGAACCGGATCGCGATTATGCATGCGAAAGATTTCCGGATCGAAGACGGTACACTCCAGGTCGTCCCGGTTGGGAAAGGTCTCTTAAACTACGATGCGGTGTTTAAATATATGAAGAAAAAGAAACCGTTCGTCAACATTTTGATGGAAGAGACGAAAGAACCGTATATCAACGAAAGTATCGACTACTTAATAAACAAATACAAGAGCGCATAAAACCAATAAAACAAAAAATAATAGTTGTTTTTTTTGGATAAAGCACAAAATATTTTTACTTATGTTGATTATTTTTTGAATTATCTTTATAATGAAAGCGAAGTCAAAAAAAATCAAAATATAAAAAAGATGGATCATGGAGGTAAAGATGATACAGAGTGAAGTGAAACTGGAAAAGGAAACCGTACTGGAACACATTGATTCCCTTATAGAAAACCTGGCGCAGATAAAAGATGACACTGGTGAATTTCTCTTAAACTTTGATGGGCTTGTGGTAGATGATAAAAGCTGGCATGTCTGGAATTGGCCGCAGGGTGTGGGTTTGTATGGGATTTACAACTTGTATAAGCTGACGAAAAATGAAAAGGCTTTAAAAACGGTGAACGAATGGTTTGAAGCGAGGTTTAAAGAAGGGGTCCCGCCGAAAAACGTCAATACGATGGCTCCGTTTCTTACCTTAGCCTATATGTATGAGGACACTCGCGAACAAACCTATGTCCCTTATTTGGAAAAGTGGGCGGATTGGGTCATGTACGATATGCCTCGTACCAAAGAGAATGGTTTGCAGCATATGACCTATGGTCCGCCGAATACCGAACAGTTGTGGGATGACACGTTGATGATGACGGTGTTGCCACTGGCAAAGATTGGTCAGCTGTTGAACAAGCCCGAATATATCGAAGAAGCGAAAAGGCAGTTTTTGATTCATACGAAATACTTATGCGATCCGAAGACAGGTTTATGGTTTCACGGCTGGACATTTGAAGGGAATCACAATTTTGCTAATGCTTTGTGGGGCAGGGGGAACTGCTGGATCACCATCGCTATCCCTGAAATCATTGAAATGCTGGACTTGAAAGAAGGGGATTTCTTCCGGGAGTTTCTTCTCGAGAATATGAATCGCCAGGTCGAGACGTTAGCTGAACACCAACATGAAAGCGGTCTATGGCATACGCTGATTGACGATCCGGATTCCTATTTGGAAGCATCCGCAACGGCTGGATTTGCGTATGGAATATTGAAGGCGGTCCGAAAACGCTACATTGATAAAAAATACGGAGAAGTCGCCCGCCAGGCGATTCAGGGTGTCGTAAGCGAAATCAATGAAGACGGAGCCGTTCAAAAAGTTTCCGTCGGAACGGGGATGGGGGACTCGAAGGAATTTTACAAGGAAATTAACACGACGACGATGCCGTACGGGCAGTCTCTGGCCGTTTTGTGCCTGACGGAATATCTGCACACATATATCTGATCAGATTCACAATCCTTACACGGGTCATGTTGGTGGTCCATGTAAACCTTTAAAACTTACAGGGGAGGAAAGAGCATGAAGAGGAATGTCATCTTGTTGTTAGTAGGTGCATGTATCCTTACGATTATCACGGGTTGCAGCTTGAATGCAAAAGCGGGTGATCAGGTAGTTTTACGTTTTGCTTATGCCAGTAATGCACCGCCTGTCAAAGAAGCGATGGCAGAGTTTGGTCGGTTGCTTGAAGAGAAAACAGATGGGGAAGTCACCGTCAAATATTATCCGGACTCGCAATTGGGCGGGGAACGGGAATTGATTGAGTTGACCCAGACGGGGGCGGTCGACATCACCAAGGTCAGTGGAGCTGCTCTGGAAAGTTTTTCTGACCGCTATTCGATTTTTGCCCTCCCGTATTTATTTGATGGGGAAGAACATTTCTACAATGTCATGGAAAATGAAGAAATCATGGAGCCGATTTATCAATCGACTTCCGATCTTGGGTTTGTCGGATTAACATACTATGATTCTGGCCAGAGAAGTTTCTATATGAAAGACGGCCCTGTGGAATCCCCGGAAGATATTAAAGGGAAGAAGATCAGAGTGATGCAGAGTGAGACGGCCATTGAAATGATCGAGCTGCTAGGCGGTTCCCCGACACCTATGGGCAGTGGAGAAGTGTACACCTCTTTACAGCAAGGGATTATTGACGGGGCAGAAAATAATGAATTCGTCTTAGTGACAGCTGGCCATGGAGAAGTGGCGAAGTATTATTCTTATGATCAGCATACGAGAGTGCCTGACATTGTGGTCATGAATGAAGCCACGTTGAATAAATTGACACCTGAACAAAGGGAAGCGGTTTATGAAGCGGCAGAAGAATCAACGGAATACGAGAAGAAAGTATGGAAAGCGGCCGTTGAAAAAGAAAAGCAGATGGCGATAGAAGAGCACGGCGTAGAATTTAATGAAGTGGATAACACACCTTTTAAAGAAGCCGTACAGCCCCTTCACGACGAATTCAAAAATAATAAAGAGTTCAAGGATCTGTATGAAGCGATACAAGAAATGAGCGGTCAATAAGTAAGGGAGGGAATCAAATGGAAGCAGTGAAAAAGTACGTGGACAAAATACTTTTAGGTGTAACGGCTACTTTGTTTCTTATTATGGTAGCGGTTACAACGTGGCAGGTCATTGCCCGTTATGTTCTTAGCAACCCGAGTACTATCACGGAGGAGTTTATACGATTCAGTCTGATCTGGCTTTCGATGTTAGCCGCCTCGTATGTCGTGGGAAAAAGGAGTCACATCGCCTTCACGATGATCAGTGACCGGTTCAAAGGAAAGAACAAAGTAGGGTTAGAGCTTTTTATACAATCCGCCTTTTTACTCTTTTCGTTGGCCATCATGACCTATGGTGGAGTGAAAGCCATCTCGATTACGATGTCCCAGCTGTCCCCTTCCTTAGGGATGCCGATGGGATTCGTGTATCTGTCCCTGCCGGTATCAGGTTTGTTGATCACATTCTACAGTATCTTCAATATGGTTCAATTATTAAAAAAAGATAAAACTCCGGCTATGGAAAAAAGGGATGGCGTGGAATACGAAAAAGCAGGTGAAGTTCTATGATCTTACAGGCTAGCTTAATTTTGGTCCTTGTCTTTGCAGTTCTTCTGGCGGTAGGTATACCGATAGCAATCAGTATTGCCGTTGCGTCTTTAGCTACCATCTTACTGATTCTGCCTATCGATATAGCGGTTTTTTCCTCAGCTCAAAAGATGGTAGCCAGTATCGACAGCTTTTCTTTGATAGCGGTTCCATTCTTCATTTTATCCGGAATTATTATGAATAACGGCGGGATTGCCGCGAAGTTGGTGGACTTTTCTAAGCTGTTGGCGGGCAGGGTCCCGGGTTCTCTTTCCCATACAAACGTTATCGGAAACAGTCTGTTCGGTTCGATTTCCAGTTCTGCAATCGCTGCCTCCACAGCGATCGGTGGGGTCATGGTCCCGCTGCAGGAAAAAGAAGGGTACGACCGGAAATTTGCAGCGGCAGTCAATATTGCCTCAGCTCCGGCTGGAATGGTCATCCCTCCAAGTACCGGTTTCATCATTTTCTCCCTCATCAGTGGAGGGACTTCGATCGCAGCTCTATTCATGGGCGGATATGTCATCGGTGTCCTCTGGGCTCTCGCGGTTATGATTGTTTCTTACATCATTGCGAAGAAAAGAAAATATCCGGTTGTGACCGAGAAAACCAATTTGAATGTGAAAAAAATCGTTTGGGAAGCTGTTCCGAGTATCCTGTTGATTTTTATTATTATCGGCGGAATACTGACTGGTGTGTTTACGGCAGTTGAAGCATCAGCTATTGCTGTCGTGTACTCTTTCATTTTGGCTTTCTTCTTTTATAAGACGATCACGTTGAAACAGCTGCCACATGTGATGGCCCAGGCCGTTGAAATGACAGGAGTGATCATGTTTCTGATTGCTTCTTCTTCTTTAATGTCATTTGCTATGGCTTTCACAGGTATTCCGGCAGCGCTGAGCAGCTTGGTGTTAGGCATTTCTGATAATCCGATCATCATTTTGCTTATCATGAACCTTGTCCTGCTGTTAATCGGTACGGTCATGGACGTAGCGCCGGCGATTCTGATTTTCACCCCGATTTTTATGCCGATTGCTACAGGTATTGGTATAGACCCTGTTCACTTTGGAATCTTCTTCATTCTCAACTTGTGTGTCGGTACCATCACACCTCCGGTTGGAACAGGACTCTTTGTAGGATCGAGTGTAGGGAAAGTGAAGATTGAACAAGTACTGAAGCCGCTCCTTCCATTCTATGCAGCGATTTTCGTTTTACTTATGCTAGTCACATACTTTCCGCAAATCAGCTTGTTCTTACCGAACCTGCTGGGATTATAACGCATAAGCACACCGCGTGATCAATCATGGTGTGCTTTTCATAGACTTTCTTTAATTGACTGAATTTTTTTTATATTTTAAACCTATTTGCCATAACAAAGGGATAGCCGTTTACAACGGTTCCAAATAATGAAAAAAGGTGATGATACATGTATTTGAAAAAATCTTCTCTTGTTAAAAAGGTATGTATGATCGCTTTAGTCGTCCCTCTGCTGATGACGGGGACGTTCAGTACTTCCGCCTCTGATTGGAAAAAAGACGAGGGAACAGGAAATGGTGCAGGTGTGCAGTTGGAATATCTCGACCGGGGACTGGTTGCGGCGTCTACATCTGAAGGGTTATTCCTGAGCTGGAGGTTGTTGGCTGACGAAGTGACCGGTTCTTCCGGCACAGGTCTGACGGGTTCAACTTTTCACGTCTATCGTAACGGAAATAAGATTGCCACAGTGGAAGACAGTACGAACTATTTGGACAAGGACGGGACGGATCAATCTGAATATTATGTAACCGCTATAAGGGACGGAAAAGAAATCGACCAAAGTTCATCCGTGTCTCCATAGGAAAATCAGTATTATGATCTGCCTCTTGTGAAACCGGAAGATGGGACGACACCTGCTGGAGAAACTTATACATATTCCGCTAACGACATGAGCGTAGGTGATGTGGATGGCGACGGACAATACGAATACTTTGTGAAATGGGATCCGTCAAACTCGAAAGACGTCTCTCAGGTAGGTTATACCGGAAATACATACATCGATGCCTATGAGCTTGACGGAACTCTCCTTTACCGCCTTGATTTAGGAGTGAATATCAGGTCGGGGGCGCATTATACGCAGTTCTTAGCCTATGATTTTGACGGAAACGGAAAATCAGAATTGATGCTGAAAACGGCTCCCGGTACAAAGATCATCAAGTACGATGAGGCGGGGAATGTAACATCGGAGAAATTCATCACGATGCCTGAAGAAGACAGGAAAAATGGCTACAGTCATAAGGACGATTACCGGATGAGCAGTGATGATTATTATGAGCACGTTGTAGAGATGTTCATGAACTGGCATGAGCACGAGGAAGTGACAAGTGGTCATTGGCCGGAGACGCTTGAGGAAGCTTTCGGAATCGAGAAACGGTACAGCTATCCATTATCAAGGGAAGATGCGGAAAGACTGACGGATTACTTCATGGATGAGTATGCTCCAAGTAGAAGCGGCCGTAACCACTTAAGGGAATTTGAAGGCTTCATATTGGAAGGGCCTGAATATTTGACCGTATTCAACGGGGAGAAGGGTGATGAAATGGACACAGTCCATTACAAACCGGGACGCCATGATGATGGTCTTATGTGGGGAGATTATGCGATGTCGAGAATTGAGCCCGGTAACCGGGTCGACCGTTTTCTCGCCGGAGTCGGTTACCTCGACGGGAAACAACCCTACGCCATTTTCTCACGTGGTTACTACACGAGAGCTTCCCTTGTCTCTTACAGCTGGGATGGTAAGCGTATTGAGGAACACTGGTCGGTGGATAGTGGTTGGACTCCGATGAGCAATCCTTTCAATGACCGGCCCCATGATCAATCAGGGACGGATGATGAATTCGTCTCCCTCACTAATCAGGGATTCCACTCATTCAGTGTGGTGGATGTGGATAGTGATGGCAAGCAGGAAGTGATCTATGGAGGAGCCACAATCGATCATGATGGTACGTTGTTGTACAGTTCAAAGGATACATTACCGGCCCAAAGTGCAGCACCGGGGACTGACGCTAAACTGGGCCATGGAGATGCGATGCACGTGACGGATATCGACCCGGATAGACCGGGATTAGAGATATTCTCTGTTCATGAAAATGGCGCCAAAGCTCCGTATGGATATGCTTTACGGGACTCCGGGACAGGTGAAGCGATTTATGGCGGCTATACAGGGAAAGATACCGGCCGCGGAATGATCGGGGACATTGATCCTGAGCGGAGAGGCTTGGAAACGTGGGCAGTTGAAGTATGGACGGCAGATGGTGAACAAATCAGTAAAGAAGCACCGGGTACAAACATGAACATCAAGTGGTCTCCGGATATGACGACCCAAATCGTTACAGGTGCATCGGAGGACACGCCTTCCATTGAGGACTGGAAAGAAGGAAATCTCCTGACGGCTACAGATACGTTAACCAACAATGGTACAAAAGGAAACCCTGCCCTTGTAGCCGATCTATTCGGTGATTGGAGAGAAGAATTGCTGTTGAGAACAGCGGACAGTTCTTCCATTCGGATGTATCTCAGTACAGAGGTGACGGATCACAAATTATATACATTAATGCACGACCCGCAATATCGGGTGGGAATCGCAAGACAAAACTCTGCGTATAACCAGCCCGCCTACACCAGCTTTTATTTCGGATCGGATATGAACTGGAATAGCGTTCCTGTTCCAGATTTCTCGACTTCCAGTGTTCTGTCGGTGTTACAAAACAGGATGAGTGAATATGAGGAAAGCGGAGAACTGACGGGTCCTTTACTCCATCAGTTAACGAACACGTTGAAACAGGTCAGGCACCATTTTGAAAAAGGATCGGAAAAGCAGGCGCTCAAATTTTTGAATAAGTATGAGGAACGCCTAAACGATGAAAGGAAGCAGAAACACATCTCTCCCCAAGCTAAAGGAAACTTGACCCATTATGTTCAACTCTTAACCGATCAGTGGGAAAGGAAGGATAATAAGGAGGACGAAGGAAGATAAAAAATCCGTAGGCCGTCTTACAGATGACTGGGGGCGGTCTTTCTATTGACCATACAGAAAGAGTGGATGCCAATTATTGTGTAACCGGTGCCTGTATTACCTTTACGGAAATTCGGGTTTGTATATGTTCCTTTTTGTTCGTTTCTATAATATAATGAGGGAGTGTGAAGGAATAAGGAGGATGAAATGATGTTTTCTATTGAACGATATGAAACCATTTTGAATAAATTGGAAACGGACAAAGCGGTCAAAGTCTCTCAGCTAAGCCAATTGCTTGGTGTAACGGAAAAAACCATCCGAATCGATTTAGAAGCTTTGGAGAAAAAAGGGTTATTGAAGAGAATTCATGGTGGTGCAGTGTTGGAAAACAAGGAGGGTAAAATCTTACCTGTCAGGGAGAGGCAGTCCAGCCATACAGAAATTAAGGACGCTATAGCAAAGGAAGCGGTAAGGCTGATTGAACCACATGAAACGATTCTGATGGATGGAGGAAGTACGACGAGTGCGATTTCGGAAAGGCTCGGCAACTTCCCGGTGACCGTGATTACAAACGATATCAAGATCGCGCACATTCTTCATGATAAAGAAAATGTTCAGCTGGTCGTACTAGGAGGTACCCGGATCCATCATTCTTCTTCATTGCTCGGGGATCAGGTTACAGAAGCTTTGAAAAGGCTGAGGGTGAATCGTCTTTTCTTTGGAACGACAGGCTTTTCTATTGAACATGGTTTAACCGTACTCAATAGCATGCACGTTGATTGGAAAAGGAAGATCCTAGATTGTGCCGATCATGTCACCCTCGTAGCAGATTCTACGAAGTTCGAAAAAGTAGCTTTGGTGCAATTTGCCGAGATAACAGATGTAAACGAACTTATAACGGACGATCAATTAGCCCACTCTGCCATAAAAGAGATAGAGAATAAAGGGGTTAATGTGAGGGTTGCAACGAAATAATAGTGGATTAATGGTGTGGATAGGTTGAATTTTTCGGAATCAAATGGTAATATACAAACTGTAACGAACATTTATGAACAAAAGAGAACTTTCAATTCAGGGAGGTAAATCATTTGATAGAATCGCTTTTTTCTTTAAAAGGAAAAGTTGCATTAGTGACGGGTTCCAGCAGAGGGCTAGGACAGGGGATTGCTGTTGGTCTTGCAAAGGCTGGTGCAGACATTATTGGTGTAAGCTCTGGAAATGGTAAGTCGGACACGAAGGAGCTTGTTGAGGGTTCAGGATCGAAATATTATGAATTAACGGCAGATCTTACGGATCCTGAAGCAGCCAAACAGCTGGCTTCACAGGCTACCTTATTGACTGGAAATGTGGATATTTTAGTAAACAATGCTGGGATCATCCGGCGCAATCCTGTAACGGAGCATTCAGATGAGGATTGGGAGAGTGTCATCAACATTAACCAGAACTCCGTTTTCTATTTATCACGTGAAATCGGAAAGCATATGCTGGAGCGTGGATCTGGAAAAATCATTAACATCGCTTCCATGCTATCTTTTCAGGGAGGATTGACCGTTCCGGGATATACCGCTAGTAAACATGCTGTGGCCGGGATTACTAAATCCTTAGCCAATGAATGGGCAAGTAAAGGCTTAAATGTAAACGCTATCGCTCCAGGGTATTTTGCGACAGATAATACAGCGCCGATTCGTGAAAATGAAGAGCGTAAATCCTCTATTGAAGCAAGAATCCCTCAGGGCAGGTGGGGAACCCCGGAAGATTTACAGGGAGCGGCTATTTTCCTCGCCTCTGATGCAGCGAACTACTTGAATGGCCACATCCTTTGCGTTGATGGTGGATGGATGAGCTCTTAATAAATGAACCTATTTAGAAAAAAACAAGGAAGGTGAATGAAATGGAAACAAGATACGCAACAAATCCAACAGATTTCAAAATGTACGATGGAGAAAGAATCCGAAATGACTTCTTAGTTGAAAACCTATTCGTTCAGGGTGAACTGAACATGGTGTACTCCCACTATGATCGCTTGATCACGGGAGGAGCTGTACCAACAGACAAGCCTTTGAAGTTAGAAGATAAAGAAACGTTGAAAACTGAGTATTTCTTAGAGCGTAGAGAGGTCGGATTTATCAATATCTCGGAAAATGCCGGCAAAGTCACGGTCGATGGTGAATCGTATGATTTGAATAAGCGTGACTGCCTCTATGTCGGAAAAGGTAATAAAGAAGTAACGGTGGAGAGTGTTGATGCTTCTAAACCTGCCAGATTCTATATTGTTTCCGCTTTAGCTCATACCAACTATCCGACTAAAAAGTTAGCCATTGAAGAAGCGACGCCTACGCACCTAGGTTCAGATGCTGAATCCAACAACCGTACGATTTATAAGTACATCCATGGTGATGGTATCCAAAGTTGCCAATTGATGATGGGTATGACGCTTCTTGCTCCGAACAACATGTGGAATACGATGCCGCCGCACGTGCATGATCGCCGTATGGAAGCTTACTTATATTTCGATATGGACGAAGAATCCCGTGTATTCCATTTCATGGGCAAGCCGGATGATACCCGTCATATAGTGGTCAAAAATGAACAAGTAGTTCTTTCTCCCCCTTGGTCGATCCACTCAGGTGTTGGTACAAATAATTATACCTTTATCTGGGCCATGGCCGGAGAAAATTATACATTCGATGATATGGATCATGTGAAAATGGAAGAGCTGAAATAAAGGTAATCAGGGAACCATCAGAAGCGGGAGGTACTCTCTCGCTTCTGATGGAAATTTTTTATCTGATAATTGGAAGATCAAAATGATGAACAGGAGCGAAATCATGGATGTTATAACTCTTGGTGAAAGTATGGTTCTATTCAAGCCGGGTTCGACGTCCGCTCAGATATGTAGATTCTTATAGGAAAACAGTGGGCGGGGCGGAGACGAATGTGGCTATTGCCCTGACGAGGCTCGGTCACCAGACGGGCTGGATTAGCAAACTCGGTGAGGATGAATTCGGGCTGTATGTACAGAATGTCATCCGTGGAGAAGGGGTGGACACTTCTCGCGTTGTTTTCGATGACCAGGCTCCTACGGCTGTATTTTTTAAAGAAAGAATGACCAATCAGGATCCAAACATTTACTATTATCGGCATCAACAGCAGCGAGTTTGCTATCTCCTGATGATTTGGACGAAAACTATCTTCAATCGGCCAAATACCTTCATTTGAGCGGAATCACTCCAGCTTTAAGTGAGAGCTGTAAGGAAACAGTGGATGAAGCGATCAAGCTGGCAAAAAAGCATAAGAAGACCATTATTTTCGACCCGAATATACGTTTGAAATTGTGGTCTGAAGAAAAGGCCAGGCAAGTACTTATGGAAATTGCCGGGCAGGTGGATATTGTGTTACCAGGCATAGAAGAGGGAAAACTTCTGACGGGATCCAGTGACCCTGAAGAAATCGCCGAAGTTTTCTTAAATCAGGGAGCGAAAGTTGTCGTAGTCAAGCTTGGAAGTGAAGGAGCATATTTTGCCACAGAAAGTGAGAAGGCACATGTTTCAGGGTTCCAAGTAGACGAAGTAGTGGATACGGCTGGAGCTGGAGACGGTTTCGCAGCTGGTTTCATCTCAGGGCTATTACGTGGATGGGGCTATGCGAAAGCTGTCAAGTTCGGAAACCGAATCGGAGCTTACGCTTTATCTGTGGAAGGAGATATGGAAGGCTATCCTTTCTGGGGGCAAGTTAATCCTAACCAATCTCAGAAAAAATTTCTCGTTAGGAAGTGTGTGCGGTGATCAATAAAATTACTCTATTCCATCGTTTAGTAGAAAGCGGTGTCGTGGCTGTTATTCGTAAAGTACCGGAACATGCTGTTGAACAGGTATGTGAAAGTCTGATTAAAGGCGGTGTAAATGCACTTGAGGTAACCGTCGATGATCCGAATGGACTCGCTGCTATCCGAAAATTGACGACTGCCTTCAAAGGTCAGGCCATCATTGGAGCAGGAACTGTCCTGGATAGTGAAACGGCAAAACAGGCGATCGATAGCGGAGCTGAATTCATTGTAAGCCCAGTGTTAAACGAAGACGTTGTGAAAACGACTCTTAGATATGGCAAACTATCTGTTCCAGGGGTCATGACGCCGACGGAGGCAATTACGGCTTATGAGATGGGAGTCGACATGGTGAAAGTTTTTCCGGCCTCTTCCGTAGGGGCTTCGTTCATTAAGAACATGAAAGGACCGTTACCCCAAATCCCAATCATGACGACAGGTGGCGTTGATCTTGATAATGCGGCAGACTTTATAAGGGCTGGAGCAGTTGCTATTGGGGCAGGCGGAAACCTTGTCAATCATACTTTAATTGCAGAAGGAAATTTTACTGAAATTGAACAAAATGCTACATCCTATACCGAAGCCGTAAAAGAAGCGAGATCATAATCCTTCTTTTCCGTAGCGAGGTCGAGTTGGAAAATCCATTTACCTCTCGTGTCGACTACCATAAGGGAGAGGGTGAACGATAATTGTCAGCGGATATCCTTCATCAGCTGCTTCAGGAAACAGATGAAGAAAAATCACTGTTGCAGCAAAGCAATCAAGTGAAAAAAGACCTCTATACAAATAGGGGGGATTTTATCATTCAAAGTGAGAAGTTGATGGATTTAGATAAAATGATCATGATCAGGAAACATGCAAGATATGCGGATTTTCCGAAGCATAAGCATGATTATATCGAGATGAATTATGTATACAGCGGCAAACTTGAGCAAACTGTAGGGGAGACCCCGATTCGGCTGAAACAAGGGGAATTGATTCTGCTCAATCAGTTTATTGAGCATGAAATAAAAGCATGTGAGCGAGAAGATATCATTATCAATTTCATCATCCGCCCCAAGTTCTTTGAATATATTTTCACCTATTTGACGACCGATAATACAGAGAATACGATGAATGATTTCCTGATAAACAGCCTATTTGAACATACGCAGAATGGACAGTTCCTTTATTTTGCCGTTTCTGAAGTGGAATCCATCCAGGAGCTCGTCAAACGGGTGATTAGGGAAATTATGGAACCGAGCCTCTTGTCTCAGTCTTCGATCAAGCTGTATATGGGTTTACTCATGATTGAGCTCGTCAAACATTCTGATAAACTGAAAAAGCTTAACGACGGGAATCTTGAACACCAGATGATCATGAAAGCCTTAAAATATATTGAAGAGCATTACCGGACGGCCAATTTATATGAACTGGCAAAAGAATTGAATCAAACTCATTATTGGCTCAGCAAAAACATTAAAAAAATCACGAACAAAAACTTTAAAGATTTATTACAGGAAAAACGATTAAGTGTAGCGATGGATCTATTAAAAATCAATCATCTGTCGATTTCCTCCATCGTGGAACAGGTAGGATATGACAACATCAGTTACTTTTACCGGATTTTCAAAAAGAAATACGGTGTAACTCCGAAACAATACCGTGACCAATTTGAAGAGATCTAGAAGTGAGGTGATGATCATGTGCCCCACTTCTTTTTTTATGTGCCAAATAAGGATAGAAAATGGGCTGAAAAGAGGGACGATTCCGCATCAGGGACTGGCTGTTCCATACATTTCACATCCTTTTCTGTTGCAAATAAGGACAATAAATAAATGAATGGCGTTATTAAAAAAAACGGGATAACCCTTTATGATAAACGTAGTTAGCGCTTACACGAAGAGGTGAGAATGTGAGTAAATATAGTATAGCCGTGGATATAGGAGCTTCCAGCGGCAGGTTAATGGCGGGCAGGGTGGAAGAGGACAGGTTAACCCTTCAGGAAATCCACCGTTTTGGAAATAAGATAAGCAAAAACGGAGAATTTTTCTGTTGGGATATACAGAAGATTTTTCATGAAATCAAAGCCGGGATAAAGAAGTGTCGTACAGCTGAAATAGAACCCGTAAGTCTCGGAATTGATACATGGGCTGTTGATTTTGTCCTGTTGGATGAGAATGATGAATTGTTGACGGACGCTGTCTCCTATCGTGATCGAAGGACAGACGGGATGATGGAGGAAGTCCTTCAAATTGTGAGAAAGGAAGCATTGTATTTCGAAACCGGCATCCAGTTTCAAAAGTTCAATACGATTTATCAGCTTTATTACTTGAAAAAAAATCACCCGGAAATATTGGATAAGGCAAAATCTTTTCTCATGATTCCGGATTATTTGAACTTTTTACTAACGGGTGTAAAAGCCAATGAATATACGAATGCCACATCCACCCAGTTAGTGAATGCCTTTACTAAACAGTGGGATAAGGAATTGATAGAACAGTTAGGCATTAATCCTTCCATGTTTCACGAAATTAAGCCTCCTAAAACAAAGCTTGGCCCCATGAGAAAAGAGCTTGCTGAAGAATTCGGTTTTGATATGGAGGTCATTTTACCAGCCACGCATGATACGGGGTCAGCTGTCCTGTCTGTCCCGTCTGCCAATGAGACGATTTATCTCAGCTCAGGAACGTGGTCTCTAATCGGAGTCGAAAATAGATTCCCGATTTGTGTCCCGAAGGCAATGGATTACAACTTCACGAATGAAGGGGGAATCGATTATCGTTTTCGCTTCTTAAAGAACATTATGGGGCTTTGGATCATCCAGGAGGTCAAGCGGAATTACCTTGATCACTATTCTTTCGCGGATTTTGTAGACTTGGCCCATGAGGCCGGGCATTTTACATCTAAGGTAGAGGTGGATGATCAACGCTTTTTAAAGCCTGAAAATATGGTGGAAGAAATTCGGAAATACTGTGCAGAAACAGATCAGGTCCCTCCTTCAACGCCGGGAGAAGTCGCTAAATGTGTGTTTGACAGTTTAGCAGATCGTTATAAACAAGCGATCCGGCAAATTGAGGAGATTTTCGAAAAAGAGTTCTCCACGATAAATGTCATTGGTGGTGGATGCCAGAATGAAATGCTTAATCAGCTGATTGCAGATTCGACGGGGAAAGAGGTGCTCGCCGGGCCGGTAGAGGCTACGGCAATCGGAAATATCGTTTCACAATTACTCTCCCTCGAGGAATTGGACAACATCAATCAGGCCAGAAGCCTTATTAGACGATCCTTTCCTATTAAACAATATGTAAAGGTTTCTGTATAAAAAAGAGGAGGAACGGACATGACCATAAAAGGAAATTTTGAATGGGCGAAAGAAGAATATGAAAAATGGGGCGTCGATGTAGAGGAAGCCCTGGAAAAATTAAAGAACGTACCGATTTCGATTCACTGCTGGCAGGGGGATGATGTCGGAGGGTTTGAAGTGAACAAGCAGGAGCTTTCGGGAGGGATCGATGTGACAGGAAATTACCCGGGGAAAGCGTCGACCCCGGACGAACTCAGAAGTGATTTGGAGATGGCGCTTTCCCTGATTCCGGGTCAACATCGGATCAACCTTCATGCGATTTATGGAGAAACAAAAGGAGAAGTGGTTGAACGGGATAAACTGAAGCCTGAAAACTTTGAAAACTGGGTCAATTGGGCAAAAGATAATAGACTTGGCCTGGATTTCAATCCCACCCTATTCTCCCACCCGAAAGCGGATGACGGGTTAACGTTGTCCCACCCGGATCCATCTATCCGAGACTTTTGGATTCGTCACTGTATCGCCAGTCGTAAAATTGGGGAATACTTTGGAAAAGAATTAGGAACACCTTCCGTGACGAATATATGGGTTCCTGATGGGTACAAAGATATTCCGAGTGACCGTCTGACGCCCAGGAAACGATTGAAGGAGTCATTGGATGAGATTTTTTCCGATGAGGTCGATGAACAATACAATGTGGATGCTGTAGAAAGTAAGCTATTCGGAATTGGATCGGAAGCTTATGTGGTAGGTTCTCATGAATTTTATATGGGATACGCATTGAAGAACGACAAATTATGCTTACTGGATACAGGACACTATCATCCTACAGAAGTCGTATCGAATAAAATTTCGGCTATGCTATTATACAGCGACCAGGTTGCTCTTCATGTTTCAAGACCTGTAAGGTGGGATAGTGATCACGTGGTCGCCCTAGATGATGAACTGAAAGAAATCGGAATGGAGATTGTCAGGAATGATGCGTTGGATCAGGTTCGTATAGGGCTGGACTTTTTTGATGCAAGTATTAACAGAGTCGCAGCCTGGACGATTGGTACA
Organism: Alteribacillus bidgolensis; assembly: GCF_002886255.1. NCBI lineage: Bacteria > Bacillati > Bacillota > Bacilli > Caryophanales > Bacillaceae > Alteribacillus > Alteribacillus bidgolensis. The sequence continues at coordinate 1,484,421 of NZ_KZ614149.1, read as the reverse complement.
AGGAATATGATTAAAGCTTTATTATATGGTCTGCTGCTTCCAAATGACCATTTGAAGGAATTACAGGAAGCGGGGAATTTTACGGATCGTTTAGCCTTGATGGAGGAGTTCAAGACGTATCCGTTCGGTGCCATCTGGGATTATTATTGCGAGGAAATGAATGTTCCTGTCAAAGAAACATGGTTGAATGATGTCCGGCAATATGAGGAAGAGGTTCTATCCAAGCGATCCTGAAAAACGAGTGTGTATTGAATTTTCTATATAAAAACATCCACCACTGCTGCGCCTCAGTGGTGGATGTTTTTTGATACGAGAGAAAAGGGATAGACTTCGGGTGAAAATTCTATCCCTTTTCCCTCAAATGACTTCCTGTTGAGAAACTGTATCGACTACTGTGACTTCTATACCTTTATCTTCCAGTTGTTGCAGGGCGGAAGGGGACGCATTGTGATCGGTAATTACCCGGTGAATGGCATCTAATTGATCGATCCGGGAGAAATCCTGAACGCCAAATTTGCTGTAATCGACTAAAACATACGTCCGTTCTGCACAATTTACCATCGTTCTTTTTATGATGGTCTGATGTTCATCCGATTCACTCATCCCACGTTCTGTATGAAGCCCTTTGCATGAAATGAAAGTTTTATCTACAAAATACGTTTTTAAAGAAGCTTCGGCTAAAGGACCAACATAAGAGAGCGATTTAGACAATAATGTTCCACCAGTTGAAATGACCGTAATCTCTTTCTTATCGCTCAATTCCAGAGCCACTTTAATGGAATTGGTAAGGACGGTCAGCGGTTCATCAGGTAAAGCTTTAGCCATGTACCAGGCTGTTGTGCTGGCGTCTAATATGATTTTGTCCCCAGAGTTAACATGCTTTACAGCTTCCAGAGCGATCTGCTTTTTTTCTTTAACATTTATGATTTCACGTTTGGTATAAGGGGTTTCTGATGAATCGGAAGGTTGAAGGCTGACGGCTCCCCCATGACTTCTCGCCAGCTTTTTATTCTTTTCCAGCTTTTCTAAATCCCTTCGGATGGTTTCCTCTGTAACGGAGAAAACCTTACTCAATTCCGAAACCCTTACACTTTCCCGTTCATTGACAAGTTCAACTATTCTTTGTTGTCTTTCAGCTATTAGCATTTACACACCAACTTTCTATAGATCGAGGAAAATTGCCTGTTTGATTTTAAGGATAGCATATATGATCGATGAAAAAATCTCCTTTACTCGGTGAAGTACTTTTCAGGAGGGTTTACAGCAAATCGTTTAGCAAGATCCTTTAATTCCTGATCTGTAATCACTTGTTTGATTCCCCCTTTGTGGGTACTTGTCAGCATATAGATGTGTGCTGCTTTTTCAACGGTTTCGAGTAGTCCAAATGCTTCCGATAAGGATTTACCTGCACCGAAAATTCCGTGATGTGGCCATATTACAAGCCGGAAGTCCGTCATCTTATCTGCCGTTTTCCTCCCGATTTCATCCGTGCCTGGAACCATCCACGGCAGGATCCCAATCCCTTCAGGAAAGACAACGAGACATTCTGTGCACATCTTCCAGAGTGTTCTTGTAAAAAGGACTTCATCCAGTTCATGATTGAAGGTCATGGCAATCAAATGTGTAGTGTGGGAATGCATGATGACCTTATGGGAGGGATTTTGTTTTAAACGGGTGATATGGCTCATGAAATGCGATGCCAGTTCGCTTGTAGGCGAAGATCCATCACGCAGTCCCCATAATAATTCTATACTTTCACCATCGGAACTGACACGTATAATTCCGAGACATTCTTCCGGCTTTTCCCGAACATGTCGAAAGTATTTTCCAGACCCTGTCACTATAAAGAATTTACCGGCAAGTTCAGGTACCGGGAAAGCTAAGTCAATAGTTCTTAATACATGATTCACATTTAAGTAGTTGGAGACTTCCCCTTCATCCAATAAGCAGCTGATATTTCCGCCATTCAGCTCATCCCATCCACGATTCCACATGTCATACGTATTGTTCATCATATCTTGTATAAAAGGTGCGTCTAAGATAGCTTGATTCATTTTTACTTTGTTCATTACACACATCTTGTAAATCCTTTCTGCTAACTAAAAGCCTTTATTTATTTTTGATATCCCGTAATTTTATTTCTCCCATCGCTACTCTTCAAATAGCATCTGTTATATGGACAATCACTTAATGGATTCGACTGAAAAGCATTCCTACCTTCAAAATACTACGGAAAGATGCCTTATGAAATTTTGGAATCTCTCTGGATGAAGCACTTTCTTTTACCACAACCTGTAATATCTATCTCCATGATAACCTTAAACAACCCTCCAAATCAACAAAAACAAAAGTAAAAAAAGGTCATTTTTTGCTTTTTTGTTGCAATTGATAGGTAGACTCCATTATTCTTTCGAGATCTGAAGATCGCTGGTTAGTAGAGAACGCTCGAACTTCTAGTACCTGTCATACACTCCTTTTGCTTTCACTCCAGGTGAAACACTTCTTGTAAATCAAATGACACTGGGCGGTGATCCGGATGCGTTTCCATCACGGGACTCATATACTCCCACCACTTTTGATTAATTTCTGTCTCCGCCATTTCACTCCAAAGTTGCCCATCCTCAATCTCAATGTACCCATACAGTTCGCTCGTCTTTGGGTTGAGAAAAATAGAATAACTTTTCACGCCGTGCTTACGAAGTTCCTCTACCATCTCTGGCCAGATTTCTTTATGTCTCTTTTCATATTCTTGTTGTTGGTCGGGATAAACTTTCATTATAAATGCTTTTCTGAACATATTTTCACCTCATTTATTTTAGTCCCATTGCCTCATAGACTCTTTGAGAGTTACCTCCATATTAAAGTCACATACCCTATAAGTCAACAAAAACAAAAGAAAATAAAAGTTATTTCTTTGTTTTTGTTGACTTATTACTTTTGTAATTTTATGATAATAAAAGAAATTTCAATTCATATAAAGGGTGGATGAGAACATGAAAGAAGTGAATGCGTTAACAAAGGAATATCAAATGTATATTGATGGCGAACTAGTTGATTCGAGTAATCAGGAAACGATTGAAGTTACGAACCCTGCAACCGAGAGCGTCATTTCTACCGTACCAAAAGCAACCCTGGAAGATGCGCAAAAGGCCATTGAGTCTTCGGAAAAAGCGCAAAAAGAATGGAGAAAAAAGTCATCCTCGGAGAGGGCGAAATATCTATTTGCGATTTGTCATGAGATTCGCAGCAATGTAGACGAGTTAGCTACTGTCATTTCAGAAGAGATGGGGAAAACATTTGATCTGGCGAAGGTAGAAGTGAGTGTGACGGCCGATTATTTTGAATACATTGCCGGATGGGCACGTAAGTATGAAGGGGAAATCGTTCCGAGTGACCGGGAAAACGAAAACATCTTAATTTACAAACAGCCGATCGGAGTAGTGGCAGGGATTTTACCGTGGAACTTTCCGTTCTTCCTCATAGCAAGAAAAGCAGCTCCGGCACTATTAACCGGAAATACGATCGTACTTAAACCGAGCAGTATTTCTCCTAATAATGCCTTGGAATTTGCGAAGATCCTTGACGAAGTAGGTTTGCCGAAAGGGGTTATCAATATCGTCACAGGAGCAGGCAGCGTAGTGGGCGAAGAACTCTCCAAAAACCCTAAAATCAGCATGATCAGTCTTACTGGAAGTACAGGTGCCGGAATGAAAGTTATGGAAAAAGCATCTCAAAATATCACGAATGTCTCGTTGGAATTGGGCGGAAAAGCACCATCAATTGTCATGGACGATGCAAATATTGATTTAGCAGTTAAATCGGTCGTAGACTCCCGTGTGATTAATACTGGACAAGTATGTAACTGTACAGAACGTGTTTACGTCCATGAAGGCATAGCGGATGAGTTCATCACAAAAATTACGAAAGCGATGTCTGAAGTGACTTTTGGTAATCCGTTAGAAAATAAAAGTGTGGATATGGGACCACTTTCCAGCGAAGACGGGTTGAAGAATGTGGAAGACATGGTAGGCCGTGCTGTTGAAGGGGGAGCCAAAGTCCTTACAGGCGGAAAGCGTGGCGACGATACAAAAGGTTATTACTATGAACCGACGGTATTAGTCAACGTCGATAACAGTATGGAAATCATGCGAGAAGAAATATTCGGACCTGTTTTACCTATTTCTTCTTTCTCAACGCTAGACGAAGCTATCGAGCTTGCGAATGATTGTCAATATGGTTTAACTTCAGCCATTTTTACACAGGACATCAACCATATAATGAGAGCTAGCAACGAATTGGAATTCGGTGAGACCTATGTCAACCGTGAAAGCTTTGAAGCGATCCAAGGGTTCCATGCGGGTTGGAAGAAATCAGGTATTGGCGGAGCCGATGGGAAACATGGACTGGAAGAATTTTTGCAAACTCATGCCGTCTATATCCAATATTAATAAATGAACTTTATATATTAGCCTGTCAGAGAAATGATAAGCTCCCCTTTTAGGTAGACAGATATAAATATAATATTTGTTTTATCTAAAGGGGGTTTTTCTACGTCAAAAAAATCCTATAGTTTACGTTCAAACAAAAAGTGCTAACAGCTTACGAGAATGGAAAAAACACCGTTTCGAAAATTGACTGTTTTAAAGGCCAACGAGGGTGGAGGTGGTTAATAAGTATGGTGAAGAAACTCCGACTAAAGGTAACCCTTGCTGGGGAAAAAGCAGGAGTTTCTCCTTTAATCCTCATCTAGTCTTATTAATTGTATGCCTTTCCTTGGATGGTCATACCATTGAAGTTATTAGGCTGGGTTCTACGAAAAAAATCACAGGGGCTTTTGGTGACTGGCTTATGACTGGATATTGTTCATAAATATTGATATCTTATTTAGCCTGAATTTAAAATAATTCGGTTATAATACCTACTATAAAACGTTTTTCACTCTCATATTTAAGTGTTTATTCTACTCAGGGAATGGGCGGCATGATGTAACAATAACTCTCTTTAACTAGAAAATTAAATAATTTAAATGAATTAGAATTAATTAGTAGTATTGGCATTACAATAGGCTTTTCGCACTCACTCCATCTAGATGAAGTGAGTGTTCCGACCAAGGTGGAGGTCAGTGGTTCGAGCCCAGTACGGGACACCATAACTCAAATACTCAAGCCCTTGATACATAGGGCTTTTTTTAGTAGCACATTATTATGGAATAATCTGAACATATACGGCATTTTGACGATATATGTTTCGATAGTGAAAGCTCTTGTCTATTACAAAACACAACGTAAGACGTTTGACTATTTCTTTATGGTTACTGGTACTTTTCCTTTGATAATTTTGAAGATTTTGAAGGGGAATGGAGGTGTGGTATTTGTTCCTATGAAGAAAAGAAAGGAAGAATACATACAATGTTAACAAAATGAGCATTCCTGTAACAGGAAATGAACCTATCACTTTGATAAGGCTATTTACGGTTGAACACAAGAAAAGCAGCCATCCTCGTAAACTATGGCACTGCTGCAGATAACAAAAATGGAACAAGTGCTCATCACATAGCATAATGGATGAGCACTTTGTTTATTTTTAAGCAGGTTGGCGTGTTACTCTTATGTAAGGGAATGAATGCAGCGCTTTTACTTTTGCATGTTCCACGCAGGTGCAGCAAAGAGTGAACACCACTTTAATATTAGGAATAATGGATGGAATTACCATCCTTCATTTTTAACTTACGCACAGTCTTGTGGAAGCTATCTATTAACTTTATTTTTGCTGGATCAAACGTCATTATCGCATTGCCGCATTTGTAAGATGGAAAGATCGCAGGCAAGAATACAGCATTTACCTTTGTTTGCGGTCATTTCATTTTTACATAGTATGGTTGCTATGGCCCTTGTATTTATTTGAAAAATTATTTATAGTAAGAGTAAAGCACTTTTATCCAAAATGGATTAAAATAAAATGTACTTATTAGCAGGGGCAGAGGAGATGACAGTTGGAATGCGTCAAAGATCATCAGCTTTATTAAACCTTCCGGGAGACTATAGCCGTAACTCATTAAAACAGGATATTGTGTCTGGACTAACCGTATTTATCATGCTGGTGCCACAGGGAATGGCCTATGCGCTGCTGGCCGGTCTGCCGCCGGTGATGGGGCTGTATGCGTCAACAATTCCGCTTATTATCTATGCACTTTTTGGTTCCTCCCGTCAGTTAGCTGTCGGTCCTGTGGCGATGGCATCGATTTTAATTTTTTCTGGTGTCTCGCTTTATGCCGAGCCGCAGAGCTCAGAGTACATTACACTCGTCCTTTTATTAACGCTGATGGTCGGGGTGATGCAATTTGTGTTAGGGGCCATTAACGCAGGGGCATTGATCAAATTTATTTCTCAAAATGTAATTAACGGATTCACTTCAGCGGTTGCGATTACGATTGGGTTAAGTCAATTGGGTAATTTTTTCGGCATAGATATGCCAAGTCAAAACCAGCTCGTTCCTCTGTTAATGTCCCTATTTCAAAACATCTCTACTATTCACGTACCGACGACGGTTATTGGGGTCAGCAGCTTGGTCGTATTGATGGGGCTGCGAAAAAGAGCGAAGCGGTTGCCGCTCCCTTTACTTGTCGTTGTTTTTAATATTTTCATTGTTTTATTTTTTCGTTTGGATAGAGTCGGCGTCAGCATAGTTGGTGATGTGCCAAAAGGGTTTCCTGGTTTATCTCTTCCTTCCTTGGATCTTTCTTCGATGCAGGTATTACTGCCAACTGCGTTAACCATTGCGTTAATTGCCATGATGGAGTCGCTCGCAATTACGAAAACGCTCGCTGGAAAAGACAGCCCTCCGTTAAACGTCAATAAAGAACTGCGGGCAATAGGCCTTTCCAATATGGCTGGCTCTCTGTTTTCGGCTTATGCGGTCACTGGTAGTTTTTCGCGAAGTGCGGTGAACCATCGGGCTGGAGCAGTATCTCAAGTATCGATGATCGTAACGGCGGTCGGAGTAACACTAACCTTATTGTTTTTAACACCGCTGTTCTACTATTTGCCTAAGGCAGCGCTCGCGGCGATCATTCTGTCTGCTGTCGTTGGTCTTATTAATATTCCTTCTTTACGCTATGCTTTTCGGGTAAAACCGTCAGATGGAGGGGTCTGGATCGTCACATTTGCGGCTACGCTGTTGATTGGGATTCAATGGGGGCTGTTAATCGGAGTAGGGGTATCATTATGTATATTAATAAACCGCATATCCTACCCTCATATTGTAGAACTTGGCTGGGATAATAAAAGCAGAAGTTACCGGGACTTACAGCGCTTTTCTAAGGCAAAACGAATACCGCAGGCGATTCTGCTTCGGATCGACGCCAGAATACATTTTTCTAATGTAAGCTATGTCGAAGAGGTTATTGAATCGAAGATATACGACGCAGGGAATAACACAGACGAACCGATTGACGTAGTGATTGATATGGGCGGGGTCAATGATATTGACACCATGGGAATTGATGCATTGGAGAGGCTCATCCAAAAATATAAAACGCATAAGGATATTCAAATATGGTTCGTGCAGCTAAAAGGGCCCGTCCGTGATTTATTACAGCGTGCCGGATGGGACCGGCGCTATCCGGCAGTTATCAGCTATCTGTCCCTTGAACAGTTTTTGAAAGGGAGACAACAGTCGGTAGATTATATGATATGATTTAATATAAACGTGGTATGAACCCGGTATCAGGGTGCAGGTCTTTCTTGTACTTCAGGAATAGGCTAAAGGATCAAAGTATAAGTAAAACTGCGACTTCCGCCATTTCGACTTGGAGGTAAGCCAAGTTTTTCGAACAAAAATAAAACAGGTTAAGGAGAAAAACTCGTGGTAGAAGAATTTTTACGTCAGCGTTCATCTAAATTTAATGGAATGAAAGAAGTTTACTGTTGTATTCACCAGCATGGACTCATTACCAAGGCAGAGCTCTTAAAGCGGACAAACATGAAACAGACGACCGTTGTCAGACATTTAGATGCGTTAATACAATACGGTTTGATTCGCATTGAACACTACGAAGAATCTTCAGGCGGGAGGCCTCCTGCACTGTATGCGATCGATCCGAAAGCTGCTTTTATTATCGGAATTGATTTGTCACGAGTAGAGACGGCTATTACTATTGTAGATATGTCATTTGCCCCTGTCGCAAATTATACATTTCAAATGACAGAAGATCATACCCCTGCATACACCATATCTGTACTCAAGAAAGAAATAGCTGCTCTTTTAAAAGATAATGAAATGGAAAAAAAAGATATATTAGGCATAGGTTTAGGAACGGTAGGACCATTAGATCGGCAAAAAGGCATCATGTACCCTGAAGCATTTGTGGCACCAGGCTGGAATGAAGTGCCGATTGTCCACGAGATCAAACAAGCGTTTCAAACAGATGTGTTTCTTGAAAACGGAGCCAATACGGCAGCGTTGTATGAGTCTATAAACAATCCGGAGTTTAACAAGACGATCCTTTATTGCATTAGCGGCTGGGGCCTTCGCTGTGGGGTATTGACGAATGGTACTATCATGCAGAGCCGAAAAGGGGACGCCAGCTCTTTTGGAGAAATGATAATAGATACGAAATCGAACAGGACATTGTCTTCGTATATTTCATATAATTCTATTTTAGAAGAAGCAGAAAAAAAGATAAATGCTGGAGAAAAGACAATACACTTTTACCCCGAAAAATATCATAAAAAAAATGAAAAAATGGATCATTTACTACACGCATTAATGAAAGGAGATCCTTTGATTGAAAACGTCGTTTTGCAGTCTGCGTATTATTTCGGAGTGGGGATTGCCAATATGGTGAATGTCTTACACCCGGAAGTAGTCGTTTTGAATAGTGATCTCATAAGAATATATCCGGCATTCTATGAAAAAGTTGTTAAAACGGCAGAAACGTTCATTTTTCAACTAAATAAGCAGCATCTGCATTTTCACGTGGCTCAACCCACCGCAAATGCGGTTTCAATCGGAGCTTGTGTGTTAGCCTTTCAATCACATTTTAAATAACTACTTATGAATTCTTAAACTACTTTGGAGGTATTACATAATGAAAAAGTACACTCCACATGTTAATAAATGATCACACAAAGATCATTTAAACACGTGAGTCCGAAAGCTAAGTCTAAACATAATGATTCGTGAGTAGTGGCTTACAAAAGAAAAGCCAGTTATAGTAAACCCGACTATATACGTTCAGAATAAAGGGGCTGAGACTTTCGTTGATATCAGCGGAAGATCAGCCCCGTTTTGATCACTATTAGCTTTTTCTTATGTCAGTTAACATGTGTTTAGAAAAAGGTTTTCGATTTACGCTGCTAGATACTGTATTATGAATTTTATGCAATAACAGCAGTAGAATTGCCTGTATTAAATTGTTGTACTTCTTCCTCGAGTGGTGTGCTTCGTTTTTAAAGAGTTTTCATTTGTTTCATAAACTGTTATGCGAAAGATGCGTTTTCTTCTTTCCTAAGCATATCCTCAATCACAGTTTCCCAAAATGGTAAAAGCCCTATTGGAAATCCTTTCAATATACTATCTAACAGTTGAGCTGACTTTTTCTTTGGACCAGACAATTCTCTTTGAAATTGAAGAATCTACTTCCCCATTATCGATTTCACTAATTAATTCAGAAAATTTCATTGCTTGTGGAGATGCCTGATGCAAAATAATTACTCCTTTATTTAATGGCATAATAGTATTCTACATCGCAATTTAGGCCTAACTTAAGTGGGGAATGTTTACACATTCTTATTTGTTTACTTAAAGGAAATATTTAATACAAAAAGAAATAATGGTAAGTTAAATGAAGGAGGTGTGATTGTGATATTAGTAAGTTCTTGTTTAGCCGGGTTAGAAGTAAGGTACGACGGCAGCCATTGTTTACACACTAAGCTCAATCAATTAGTCGAAGAGAATAAAGCTGTAACTGTCTGCCCTGAATTGCTTGGAGGATTTTCTACCCCAAGAGAACCTGCTGAAATCATTGGGGGGGACGGGGAAGATGTATTAGATGGAAAAGCTGAAGTGGTTGAAAAATCAGGAAGGATTGTAACGGACCTCTACATGAAAGGGGCTTATACTGCATTAGAAGAAGCTGTCAAAATCGATGTAGCAGCAGTAGTGTTAAAGGAGAACAGTCCATCCTGCGGCAGTTCGTTCATATATAATGGTGAGTTTAAGGGAAAAAAAGCCACTGGAAATGGAGTAACCGCTGCTTTGTTGAAAAGAAATGGCTTTCAAGTCATGTCAGAAGAAGAATTTGCTGAAACTTATATTGGAAAGAAGGGTTGAGCCCCCACTTTGAAAGGATGCCTGCAGGAAATTGCAGACTACCGCCTACATATGTATTTTCGCTGCAAAAGTCGGCAATAAGGAGAGAAAAAACGATCGTATTTCACGTATCATTGAGAACGTTGACAAGCGCTGAAACGTAACAACCTTGCAGGACAAGAGAATTAAAGAAGAAGCTGCAGGAAGAGACAGCGGAGTATCTGCAGACAGATAACGTTTACGAATCACTTGAAGAATTGGCAGACGTGATAAAAATAATTCATTCTCTAGCAGAAGTCACGGAGGAAGTATGGAGGCGTTGAACATATTAGGAAAGGAAAAGCAGGAGAGCAGGGCGTTTATAGTACGCTAAAAAACAGCCGAAAACAAAGGCAGCATAAAAAATGTGTATCTTAATGTAGAAACATTAATATATAGATCGGTCGTAAGTGCTGCTTTGCCGGTCTTTTTTTGTGCTCTGCAAAAATTTCATTTGATCACTAGCAGTTAGTGAGACCGGCAAGTGAAAGAATGCTGCAGTTCTAAAGATTGTGTGTGTGAAGTGGTAAGAAATATGCTTAAATAGCTGAAAACTGATCAAATATATGTAAAAGAAACCACTCTGACAAATCTTTTTATCAAGACCTAAATCAAAAAAAGCCATAAAAAATAAGGAGTGTAACATATTTTACATGACAAATATGTTACACTCCTTTACTTCCTGTTCAACAATCGCGCCTATCCGAAAGGATATTAAAAGAAGGGCCGTTCTAAATCAAACTGTTCATTTTTAATTCATCTTCAAAAATAGGACCGTATGTTGAAGAAGCATCAATAACTTAAAAAGTATTCAAAATAAGAAAGTAGGGGAGAATGAATAACTAGGTTAGATGTACTGTACAAGTGTTCATCTGCTGAACAAACATGTAGATCAAGCCACATAGTAAGTAAAGAAGGGAGAGCTCCTATACGGTGGAGAAAGCAAAAATTAGTGCCATTCAACTATTTACCCTGATGTTTATGTTCGATCTTGGAAGTTCATTGGTCGTAAGTTATGGAGTAACGGCCAAAAAAGATGCCTGGCTCGCGATCCTTTTAGGGATGTGTGGGGGAATAGTATTATTTTTCATTTATTACTTTTTATTTCGTCAATATCCTAACCTGCCGTTAACTGGATATGCTAGAAAAATATTTGGCAAATACCTGGGATGGATCGTCGGCTTGTTATACACCGCCTACTTTTTGTACAATGGTTCCCGGAATGTGCGTGACTTCGGTGATTTGCTACTTACTTCGACAATGCCAAAGACACCGTTATTGGCGATTAATATCTTGTTTGTTCTTGCCATTTGTTATGTACTTTATCTAGGGATTGAAGTATTGGGTAGAACAGCAGAAGTATTTATTGTTATTTTAATCTTGTTTGGGTTGACAGGGAATTTTTTAGTATTGGTTTCAGGTGGTGTCGATATCCATAATTTGCAGCCGTTTCTGGAAAATGGGTGGAAGCCAATCTTAACGACAGCATTTCCGTTACTTACTGTTTTCCCTTTCGGAGATATGCTTGTCTTTACCATGCTGCTTCCTTATTTAAATCGACCCGAATTAGTGAAAAAAGTGTGGTTGTCTTCCGTCATTTTAAGCGGTCTTACCTTAAGTTATACAATCAGTTTAAATATCGCCGTTCTTAGTGTCGAAGAAGTGGAGAGATCTACTTTTCCTTTGTTATCAACCATCGGAAAGGTCAACCTTTTTGAGTTTATCCAACGACTGGATGCTATTGTTGTCTTTACCTTTCTGATTACAATGTTTTTCAAAACATCCATCTATCTTTATAGTGCAGTAATCGGAATAGTCGATTTGTTTAAGTTGAAAAATCATCAACAAATTGTGTTACCAATTGGGGTTATTTTCCTCTTTTTATCCATGATAATTGCCTCAGATTTTGCGGAACATATTGAAGAAGGTCTAGTAACTATACAATATCCCATTCAACTTCCTTTTCTTATAATTATTCCATTGTTAATGTTGATTGTTACTATGATTCGTAATGGTTTCAAAAAGAAAGGTAGATCGAAATCAAATGTAACATAATGACTACTTCTATCGACTGACTGGATTATTTCAAATGGCCTTCGATTTTCGAATGTTTAAGGTGAAACAATGGATAAGAGAACAAATCATCCATGACCATTTAACATCAATTAAATGTATTAAACAACTGGAAAAAAGGCATTGATAAATAACAAGGAAAGACATCGAACACTTCTTTCGGTGTCACTATAAACTTGGAGTGTTTTAAGAAAAATGAACAGTGCATGGAATCGGTTAACAAAAATACAGAAAAAAAGAAAGCAGACACTACAGTATGAGGAAACAGAAATAAACCCAAACAAACTGGAAATCAGTCACTATTTAGATGAAAACCTTAAAAATATTAAGGAAGCTTTAGGGAACAGCGATGATTTAAATATTCGTGAATTTAAAATGGGAAAACCTTCCCTGCATAAAGTTGCACTTATTTATATAAATGGGTTATCAGATACTTCGATCAATAGCAATTCTATTATAGAAAGACTAATGGGGAATGTTAACGATACTGCAAGTGTTGATCCCCAATCACCGAGCAAATTATTTACATACGTTAAAGAGAATATCTTAACAGTTGAGAAAGTTGAGGACATAACGGACTGGAATAAGATGTTGCTTTCCCTCATATCTGGACAATCTATTCTTTTCATTGATGGCTGGGATCATGCCATTAGCTGTTCGGCAGAAGGCGGGGAGTTAAGATCCATTACAGAACCAACGTCAGAACCTTCTGTCCGAGGGCCTAAAGAAAGCTTTGTTGAGTCACTTATTACCAATACAGCCATGGTTCGCCGTAGAATTAAAAGCCCTAATTTATGGGTTGAAACCATGAAGCTTGGGAAAATCACACAAACAGATGTAGCCATTATGTACGTAAAAGGGATTGTTAATGATAAGCTTCTTACCGAAGTCAAAGAACGACTGAGTAAAATTGAAGCAGATGAAATTGCTAGTTCCAATACAATTGAAGAATGGATTAATGACGACACATGGACACCTTGGCCAACCATATTTTTAACGGAACGTCCAGATGTTGTGGCAGGAAATTTAATGGAAGGACGAATAGTAATTTTTGTTAATGGGACACCGATTCCGTTAATTTTACCAGCAACATGGATTCAGTTTTTTCAAACGGCTGAAGATTATTATTTGCGGTGGCAAATGACCAGTTTTTTGAGACTTCTAAGAATTATTTCATTCTTAATCACCCTACTAGGACCGTCCCTTTTTATTGCGTTTATTGCATATCATGCGGAATTGATTCCAACACCTTTATTAGTTAGCCTGACAGCACAGCGACAACAAATTCCATTTCCGGTATTTATAGAGGCCCTATTAATGGAAGTTACATTTGAGGTTTTGCGGGAAGCTGGTGTTCGGATGCCGCGTCCGATCGGGCAGGCTGTTTCAATCGTTGGTGCACTTGTATTGGGAGAAGCAGCTGTTGCGGCTGGAATTGTTTCAAGTTCCATGGTCATTGTGGTGGCAGGTACGGCAATTGCCAGTTTGACCATCCCCCATCACACTATGGTGTATGCAGTACGTTTACTTCGATTTCCGATGATGATGTTAGCAGCTTCTTTTGGGCTTTACGGAGTGGGACTAGGAGTCATTGTGTTAGTCGCACACACTTGTAGCGTGCGCTCTTTTGGTATTCCGTATTTAGCTCCATTTGCCCCAATCATTTTTGCTGATTTGAAAGATACGCTCACTCGTTTCCCAAAGCCGTTTTTGTCAACACGTCCTCGATTAATTAACCAAACGAAAATAACGAGGACAGGTACTACCCAAAATCTAGGGCCGTCACCGAGAGAAAGTCAAATAAAAGACAACGAATCAAAGAGGGATTCCAATGAAACATAGACCATTGATTATTCTTTTTGTACTTTTATCTACTGCATTGCTGTCAGGCTGTTGGGATCGTAACGAATTACAAGATCTTAACATCGTAAGCGCTATCGGCATTGATGAAGGCGACGATGATGTGGAAAACAGATATCTCGTCACCGTCCAAATTATAGATGAAGGACAAATAGCCAGTGGACAAGGGCAAGGAGGACAATCAGAATTGTCTCCTGTTACGACCCATTCAGCTACAGGAAGCACCGTTGCGGAGGCACTCCGAAAAATTGCGCCAAAGGTACCTCAGGAACTTTTTTTTCCTCATGTACAAATAATGGTAATTGGCGAGGAGCTAGCGAGAAAAGAAGGGATTCAAGATTTGTTTGATTGGATTGATCGTGACGCCCAATTTCGTAGGCTTTTTCCTATTTTAATTGTAAGAGATAATACTGCAAAGAATCTACTCCAAATCACGACAGCATTAGAGAAATTACCCTCTGCCAAAATTCTTGGCGGATTAGAATCCTCTCAAAAGATCTGGGGAGAGTACGCAAGTACCCGTGCCGATCAAGTCATCCAACAATTAGGAGAAGAAGGGGCAAATTTAACGGGGGTTGAGATTAATGGTGATCCGAGAGAAGGGAATAAGTTAACAAACGTTCAACAAATATCTCCTAAAACAATCGTAGAAATAAAAGGACTTGCCATTTTTAAAAAGGGTACACTCAAAAAATGGTTGGATGACGATGCTGCCCGTGGGGCTACATGGATTAATAATGAGATAACCAAAACCATTTTGAATCTTGATTGTGAAAAGAAAGAAAAGGGGATTGCCGTTGACATGACACGCTCTAAAACGGATATTAAAGCGGAAATTAAAAACAAAAAACCCGTTATTCAGGTCACAGTTCGATCAGAAGGCGCCATCTCGGAAGTCCATTGTCCAATCGATCTCGATAAACATGAATCCATTGAAAAACTTGAAAAACAGATGGTGATGGAAATAAAAGAGGAAATCATGATGGCTGTGGAAGCCGCCAAAGAACAAAAAACCGATATTTTTCGTTTTGGGGAAACTGTCAACCGGGAGGACCCAAAATTATGGAAAAAGATAAAGAAAGAATGGGATGATGAAATTTTTCCTGAAACAGAAGTCAACGTAAACGTACAAGCGTTTATTCGACGGTCAGGCTTGCGGACAAAACCATATATAAAATAAGGGAAAAGTCTAGTCATAGCAAGTAACGAAAGGGAGGATTCCAGACGATGGAGAAAGCAAAAGTTAGTGCCATTCAACTATTTGCCATGATGTTTATGTTTGAGATGGGGACTTCATTGGTCATAAGTAATGCAATAGATGCCAAAAAGGACGCCTGGCTTGCTATTCTTTTAGGACTGTGCGGGGGAATTATCTTATTTTTCATTTATTACTTTTTATTTCGTCAATATCCAAATCTACCACTTACAGGATATGTTAGAGAAATATTTGGTGAATACCTGGGGTGGGTCATTGGCCTGTTATACATTTTCTACTTTTTGTATACTACTACCCATAATATTCGTAGTTTCGGGGAGTTGCTGTTTACATCGACCATGCCAAGAACCCCTTTATTGGCAATCAATATCTTGTTTGTTCTTACCATTTGTTATGTACTTTATCTAGGGATTGAAGTATTAGGGAGAACAGCAGAAGTATTTATTGTCATTATGATCTTTTTGGGATTCACAGGAAATGTTTTCATCTATTTTTCAGGTAATGTCGATCTCCATAATTTGCAGCCGTTTCTGGAAAATGGATGGAAACCAATCTTAACGACAGCCTTTCCACTAACTACTTTTTTCCCTTTCGGAGAAATGATTATCTTTACCATGCTGCTTCCTTATCTAAATCGGTCCGAATTAGCTAAAAAAGTTGGGCTGTTTGTGTTGCTTTGAAATAAAGTTTGATTGGAATATGGCTCGAATCGTTGAAAAATCGTTCATTGATTAAGTTTTCTTTATAAAAAAGATTGATCAAAAATATACAAGAAAGCCTGTTTTTATCAACATTCTTATAAAAATCTGTGCTTATTTTAATCAATCTTTTTTCAAAACAGTTAAACTTTTTTATAAACGGTACGACTTTCTTTCAAATCCACAGTCTGCCGTAATTTCAAGTGGGTTTATCTTAAGTTATACAACAAGTTTAAATATCGCTGTTCTTAGTGTTGAAGAAGTGGAGAGATCTACTTTTCCATTGTTATCAACCATCGGAAGGGTCAACCTTTTCGAGTTTATCCAACGACTTGATGCTCTTGTTGTCTTTACTCTTCTGATTAATATGTTTTTCAAAATATCCATCTTTTTTTATGTTGCAGTCATTGGAATGGTCGATTTGTTCAAGTTAAAAAATCATCAACAAATTGTTACCAGCCGGGATTATTCTCATTTTTTTATCTATGACGATTGCCTCCGATTCTGCGGAACATATTGAAGAAGGTCTAAACGTTGTACAATATCCCCTTCACATGCCTTTCATGATGATTATTCCGGCGTTAATGCTGATTATTACTATGATTCGCAACCGTTTCAAGAAGAAAGCTAATTAGAACCATTTTGTTTGTTCGCTTTATTTTTTATGATGATTACGATTTGTTGACCAATTGTAAGCAACAGAAAAAATACTATCATCACATATTCTCCAGATTCAATTACCCAAAATGGGTTGAGTAAATTAATTAAAGAGTGAGAAAGCTTAAAACCTAAAAGAATGTCTATTAATACACTAAGTGAGCTGGTTAATAAAAGAATGAATACAAAGATTCCTAATACTTTCATGGATTTTATCTCCTTATTTATCATGAGGTAAATATAGTATTTGTCACAATAGGATCTTTTAATAAAAAATCCGTATGTTTGAAATAAGAAGTCTAAATTTTCATGTTACGTTAGAAAAGGTATTTTTTCACCAACTGATACTCTATTAGTCGAAATAAGCTTATTCAATTAATTTAGCCTGATTGTTGAAGAAAGTAGCCTGTTTCAGTAAAGAACTTTTTTGTCATGGAACAAGTGAATCAATATTTAATGAATCTTAACCCTTAATTAAGGGAACCAAACCATACATAATATCAATTATGTATGGTTTTTGGTCTCATTATAATATAATTCTCTTATAAAACTAAACATAATTTATATTAAACCTGTCAAATAAAAACTAAACATAATTTATGGGGTTGAAGATTATGAGTTTAAATTGAGAATTTTGTTAAACATCTTCGTTTGGAAGAGAAGTCTGAAAATACCATTTGTAATTACCGATTGGCTGTGAAAGAATATTTTTCTTGGTTTGAGGGCACCTTTGAAAACAACCAAGAGCTCTTTATATACAAAATATAAAGGACTATCTCCAAATCTTCAGGTGATTAAAAAACGAAGTGCTAAAACGATAAACGCTAAACTTTCGGCTATTCAAAAATATAATGAATTTCTGATAGCAGTTGGCGTTCAAGAAGACATGGTCATTACAAAGAAAATGAAGAAAAAAATTCAACAAACCTATGCCTCACCAGCACAATTTACCGAAAAAGAGGTCCATAAATTTATTCAAGCTGTTGTTGAAAAGCAAAATGTTCGAGACTATGCCCTGATAATTTTGCTTGCTTTTACAGGCTGCCGGATTAGTGAAGCTTTAAATATTGAGATTAGTCGAGATTTGCACCTATTATCTTCAGAGTTAGTCATTTATTCTGGAAAGGGAGATAAACAACGTACTGTCCTTTTAAATCAAAAGGTGATCCAAGCTTTAAAAGATTACTTGGAAGTACGAAAAAAACATAAGTATACAGACAGTCCCTATTTATTTTTATCTAACAAAGGGCCAAATTTAAGCCGTATGACGGCTAACGATATGTTTCGAAAGTATAGTCAGCTAGCTGGATTGGAACAAGTGTTAAGCCCTCATGATTTAAGACACTACTTTTTGTTCTCATGCACTAGAAAATGGATTTGATGTACATAAAGTGGCTCATATTGCAGGTCATTCAAATATCCATACTACGTTGATTTATACTAATCCATCTAGGCAAAAAATAATGGGTAAATTGAATCAGCTGTAGGATAAAAAATAATAACTTTACGGATATTTCCCAATAAAAAATAAACAACCCTCGGTTAAATTAAATAATAACCGAGGGTTTCATTTGTAAAATAATGTCTTATGACATGAAAAGGAAGGAATCGTTGTCGTACCCCTTCATAAGATGTCCTACTCTTAATAAACTAAATATTCAGAAAAACAACTTTAAAAAATTTGACTTATAGGTTAAAATAAGTCGCGTGGGTAAAATTTTAGGGAGGTACTATTCAATGGGTCTAGAGGAGATGTCAATTTCCGTTCTTGTAGAAACATCCGAGAAGGCGAAGGAATTAGAGCTTGACAATGATTTTATTAACATTTTAGAAGAAGCATTAAAGAAACGTTATATACATCAGTGAATTTTAAGATAACCATTTATAATTACCTCCAAAAGACGTGATAGAATAGTAGCCACACATGACAATTGGAGGGATTCTATGAAAATATGGAAGTACATACTTTAGTTTATGCTAGTTTATTATTGATGTTGGACAAGGGGATAGCATACTTCTGGAACTAATGGCGCTGGTGGAAACATCCTTATTGACGGGGAAGAAAAGGAGCAGGGGAAAAAGTGGTTCAGTATCTTGAAGAGCAAGGAATTGAAGAAATTAGAATGGATAGTTGCCACACATCCTGATGTGGACCATATTGGTAGTTTAATCGACGTTCTGAACGAGGTTGAAGTAAAAATGTATTGGATAGTGGAAAAGAACACACCACAGATACTTACAGTTGGCCACCACGGAGTTGACGTCTACAAGTCAGGCATTTATAGATGAGTAGGTCCTGACATGGCTGTTCTGTTCTATGGAGAGAATAATTATGGGCATACGGATGCAGATGTAGTTGAACCGTCTCAGAAATGAAGACGTTGATCTATACAGTACCTATCAGTCTGGAGATATTGAAATTTCGAAATTTCTTCAGTCACCAGCGTCCTATTAAATTACAAGAAATCACTGGTGTTGGACCAACTATTGCTGAACGTATTGCTTTCTCATTTATTCTTGCTTTAATATAGAGACACCTAAAAACGTAATGATTTCGATTATAATAAGAGCGATGAACATAGAAAGAAGGAGTAATTCATGGCTAATAAAATAGATATTTATATTCTAAGTGGTTTTTTAGGAAGCGGGAAAAGTACATTGCTTGCTCGGCTCCTTGAATTTGAGCAATATCAAGGTAGAAAACTCGGTGTCATCATGAACGAGATGGGGGAAAAAAGCATTGATTCTGCCATCGTACCCGGTGATGTTACCTTAAAAGAATTATTAAATGGATGTATTTGCTGTAGCCTCCAAGGTACATTGAGTTCACAAATGAAAGACATGGCCGACACTTATGAATTGGACGCTATCTATATTGAATCTACAGGGGCCGCACATCTCATTGAGGTCGTTGATGCGTGTACACACTTGTCTATCGTTCACAATGTAGACTTGAAAGGGATTGTGACTGTTGTAAATGCCAAACAATGGCTGGAAGGAAGAATGAGTGGAAAGCTGAAAAAACTGCTTAAAGAACAAGTCAAACATGCAGATGCGATTATTGTTAATAAAATAGATACCATAGATGAAATCGAAAAAGATGGATTAATGGAAGGAATTCGTACTATTAATCCTGAAGCGGTGAGGATACCGGCTGTGTTTGCAGATATTGATCTGTCTAGATTGCAATCGATAAAAAGAAAACACACATCCCAAGAACATACGCATGAACATTACCACCTTCATTTGCATACATTCACTGTCTCTGTCAAAAACCCAGTGAACCGTATTCAACTAGAGAAAAAGTTAATGGAGGTATCAGGCCAACTTTATCGAGCAAAAGGGTTTGTTCGGTTAGATGAAACACCTGGTCTCCATCTTTTTAATTATTCTTACGGAGTTACGATGTATGAACGCTGTCGTCAACAGAAGGACTATACAACGGAATTAGTATTTATCGGCGAGAACCTTAACGAAGAACAAATCAAAACAACGGTATCTGAATGTCAAACAAACGAGTAGATATGTCAAAAGGAACCTGTAGGAAGAGAGTACAGGTTCCTTTTTATTAAATGAGTTATTTTTTTCGATACGATAAAGTAGCGACACTTCTGGTTCGAGTGAGCATTAATTCCGTTTCACCATCTGTATAGAAGTAAATTTTTAAATCAAATAAATCTGGATTAATAAATGCGACACTCATTCCTTCTACAATCGTTACTTTGTTTTTCGAAGAAATTAACTCGCTTTTCATATAATGCGTATCTATCGTATATAAATCTAATCCATCTCTAACCATCTGAACATCTCTTTCTAAAGAAGGCAAATGATGCGCTGATGGATGACAAGCCGTCATTTTATAACGATGATTTTCGTTTTGATATGTATAATCGATAATTGTATGCTTTCGAATATTTGAACTAACAATATATGGATCCGTATTAATATAATTCACTTCATTTTGATTTGGTAGATTCACGAGCCTAATGGCAAACGAATTTACTGAAGTAATCATGATCTTCTAAAAACATGTACACTTTATCTAACATGTCATTCATGTTGTCTGGAATAGTTTTTAAAGTCCATATTAAGATTTAGCGGACACCTTTCCGTTATTTCTTACTGAAGTAATTACAGCAAATAATGAACAATTTCATTTGTTTCTATAACAGCCTGTTTAATTAGGGCCTGCTCCGTTTCCATGGCGTCAAGCCGCTGGTTGGTCTGGTGCTGTACCGTTTCAATCGAAGAAAGCTGTTGGCTGGTCTGCTGCTGCTCTGTTTCAAGAGATGTAAGCCGTTGGTTTGTAAGTTGTTGTTCCGTCTTCATTCCTTTCAATTCTTCTAATATGTTCTGTAACATTATTTCACTCATAACTTTGTCACCCCTTTCTTACTGCGGTGTTACATTTTTTTAATATAGTTGAATAATGCTCCGTTTGGCTTTTTCATTATACTTTTAAAAATTTAAAGTATAAAGTTGAAAATCTGAACTTTACAAAGATTTAACATTTAACGATCGATGCGGACTGATTTCTTATATACGAAAGTTTTTTAGAATATTATTTATTCTTTTACAACCGGTATTAATATTTAAAAATGAAGATGAAACGAATCGGAATCACTCGAATACCTTTCGTATTTTATCGGTAAGTCATCATAATCATAAGGAACATAATCACTTTGTTTTATCCATTCTAAGATTTTTCCATACGTTTGTTCAATATTTTCACCTTTGTTTTGTGTTACTAAATACGTCCTTTTTGGAACATTGACTTCTACCATATCTTCAAGAAGCAACTGTTCCTCTTGGACTTCATATACGGAATAATGTACAAATCCATCTGGTCTTAGGTGATGGGATAATCCCCATCGGGATTTACAGCATAATCAAGTTCGCTTTTTCTGCTGGTCATGGTTTTAATGACATCCTGAATAGTATCAATCTCTGAAAACGGCACATCACATTTTAATCCATGGCACGAAAAGCAGGAATTGTTTTAATTTCATAATTAAAGTTACTCATTACATTTTTCCTCCCCTTACGATTACAATGAACTTGTCATTAAAATAGGTTCAATTTATTAATTGAAAATCCTTCTTATTCATGTTCAAGAATATGGCCTTTATCTGCAACAATGGATAGGTTTGCAGATATGATAACTGGCTATTGTTATAGGTAATAACGAAATACATAATAAGACGGGACTCCCATGAATAGCATGATAAAAAGAGACTGCCTGTGAGGTGAGGGTATCATGCGGATTCATGTGGTGGAAGCTGGAGAATCAGTATGGGAAATATCCCGGCGTTACCAAACGGATATCAATCAAATCATTTTAGTAAATCAATTGGAGAACCCTAATGTATTGGTAGTGGGGCAGGCGCTCGTCATTCCTGAACCTGGCCGTGAATACGTCGTACAGGCTGGTGATACGCTCTGGGGGATCGCACAGCGTTTTGGCGTTTCGGTACAAGAGCTCGCGGAGGTCAATCAAATCACCAATCCTTCTCTTCTTTATATAGGCGAGATGCTGGTCCTTCCTTACTTTCCTCATATGGTCCAGCCCGGGGAAAGCTTGTGGGCCATGGCACAGCGGTATGGAGTGTCCATGAACCAAATCATTGCAGTGAACAATATTGCTGATCCAAACATGCTTTTTATCGGCCAGATTCTTTATATCCCAAGGAGGCCGAGACCAGTAAAAGATATTAATGCTTATACAACCAGCATGGATGAAGAAGGAAGCAGTGAAGTACTTGCATTAGGAAGAAACTTTACCTATATAGCCCCATTTACTTACTCCATAAAAGAAGACGGCTTCATCACAGAGCTGCAGGATATGGCGGTGTTAGAAGCAGCAAGACCCACGAATACAGCGCCGTTACTCGTATTGACTAATTTTTCAAATGGCTCGTTCGATTCCGATATCGCAGCAACCATTCTCAGAAACACGGAGCTGCAGGAAATATTGATCACTAACATTTTGGATACAATGGAGGCTAAAGGACACACAGGTGTCAATTTAGATTTTGAATATGTGTATCCAGAAGACAGAGAAAACTATAACAATTTTCTACGACGTACAGTGGCCAGGCTGCATCCGGAAGGATATACGGTCTCTACAGCTTTAGCACCGAAAGACCGTGCCGGCCAGGAAGGACTGTTATATGAAGCGCATGATTATCCAGCTCACGGTGAAATTGTTGATTTTGTGGTGCTGATGACATATGAATGGGGATGGGCCGGTGGCAGACCATTGGCGATTGCACCTATTAATGAGGTTAGAGAAGTGTTGGATTATGCAGTTACCGAAATCCCGAGGGAAAAAATATTAATGGGAATACCGCTCTATGGAAGGGATTGGCGAATACCCTGGGTAGAAGGCACATTCGCACGAACCGTGAGTCCTATGGAAGCGCTGCAGCTGGCAGCGGATTACGGAGCGGCAATCGAATATGATGAAACCTATCAGTCCCCTTTCTTTCGCTATGTGGATGAAACGGCTCAAGAACATGAAGTGTGGTTTGAGGATGCCAGAAGCATGCAGGTGAAATATGAGACGATCGAAGAGTACGGATTGAGAGGCGGAAGTTATTGGGTGCTTGGCATACCGTTTCCACAAAACTGGCCTGTCCTTCGTGATCGATTTACAATAAGAAAACTATAGAAAAACCGTAAGTGAAAACAATGATAAAAAATGCTGGATACCAAAAATAGAGAACGAGATGTCAGCGGTCTCGTCTTTTTTTGTATAAAATAAACCCTTGCCGGAGAACTTACGTGTATGAGTAAATTATTAAAAATAATTATCACCGTTATCGTATTGTTAACAGCATTTCCGGTACAGGCAGGGGCTCAGGATTACGATCTTTACACGGTCCAGCCGGGGGACACGCTTTGGAAAATCAGCGTAAGATATAAGGTCGGTCTGTCCGAAATCATAAATGCAAACAGAAATATAGAAAACCCGGACCTTATATACCCAGGTCAGCGCGTGAAAGTTCCGGCAATTGATGAGACAAAACAAATCGAAAGGGAGGTTATCAGGTTAACCAATATCAAGAGGCAGAATCACGGCTTGCCTAAGCTGAAAGCGGATTGGGAAGTCTCAAGAGTTGCACGTCATAAATCAAGAGACATGAGGAATAATGGATACTTTTCACATACTTCTCCAAACTACGGCTCCCCGTTTGAAATGCTTCGAGATTATAATGTGAATTTCCGAGCAGCTGCCGAGAATATCGCTGCGGGTCAGCAAACGGCCAGCCAAGTAGTGGAAGGATGGATGGACAGTCCCGGTCATCGAAAGAATATCCTGAATGAGTCGTACACTCACATAGGTGTAGGATATGCGGAAGGCGGCAGTCATTCGGTTTACTGGACACAAATGTTCATAAGCAAGTAAAGAGTCGTCAAAAGACGGCTCTTTCGTTTTCATTTTAGCATTTTAGAATAATATAAGAAAAAACTATTAATGTAATATGACATTGAAAGGACACAGCATATGAAAAAAAGTTATGCAGCGGTGTGGTTCATTTTAATAATCCTAATTAATATTTCTCCTACTCATGCAGCTGATGCTCATCATGAGGTAAAAGCAGGCGATTCTTTATGGAACATTGCAAACCAATATGATACGACAGTGGAAGACCTAAAAGGAATCAATGGATTACAGTCCAATTTAATATTACCAGGACAGAAATTGCGTGTTCCAATCATGTACAAGGTTGCAGCTGGGGATACACTTTGGGACATTTCACAAGCTTATCATTCCTCTATCCAGGCCATCAAAGCAGCCAATGGACTTTCTTCTGACTTGATATATATTGGGCAGCAAATAAAGGTCCCTCCTAAACAATTCACAATGCAAGGACAATATGTACTGATGACAAGAGAGGAATTTAAGGACTGGCTATTTCACCATACATTTATTCGTAATGTCCGTCGAATTCAGCAGCATCACACATGGTCGCCGTCTTACAAAAATTTTAATGGTTCGAACCATTTTACATTGCTAAAGGGGATGGAGAATTATCATGTTCAAGAAATGGGCTGGAAAAATATCGCTCAACATCTAACGACCTTTCCAGATGGAAAAGTGGCTGTTTCTAGGCCCTTTAACATGGATCCTGAAGGTACAATCGGGAAAAAAGCTAATACCGCCGGGCTTGCTATTGAAAATGTCGGCAATTTCGATAAAGGACATGATGACATGAGCGAAGAGCAAAGAGAAACAATCGTTTATATCACGGCCCTGCTCAGCTTAAAATTTGGGCTGACGCCTTCCATCGATACTATTACGTATCATCATTGGTGGGATTTGGAAACAGGGGAAAGAGTGTTGGATCAAAGTGAAGAACATGGGGTTAAAACGTGCCCTGGCACTGGATTTTTTGGAGGAAACTCCACAAAAAGTGCCAAAAATAATTTTTATCCTCTCGTTGTTCGTAAAATGCAGAAAATATCAAGAAAAATGGAATAACCCGATATTTCCCAATAGGGGGGATCTGACCTCAATACGTCAGGCAGTATCGCTTCACTGATTTTTAATCATTTTTGATCCATTCATGAAAATTGCTCACTGTTATGCCTTGAATCGGTTCTTTTTCTTGATCAGACCAGTCAAAGAGGGTCTGGTCACCGTAAAGTACAGCTTGGTTAAATTCAGCACTCATTAGTTGTTCTTCAGAGAAAAGGCAAGAAGGTTGGTTCATATTCTATGGGCGGAACATATAATTAGCAAGGTTATAAAGGGAAAGTTCACATTTATCAGATGATATAAGTTTAAACTTAATCCCGTTCTTTTACCTTATGATTCTAAAGGCATTTTCCATTTACCGCAATCACTTCGAGTCCTCACAATATCTGGAATCTCCATTATTGCAGGTCTGAATGCATGACATTTATGGGGAGCAAAGATACCATACGTGAACAGCTGACAAGGTTTCAAGAAAAATATAACATTGATGAGATCATGGCGGTTTCCTATATTCTTGATCCGGATAAACAAATATTTAAAGAGATTGTAGATGGCAAATAAAATGCGCGCAGTCTCAAAGCAGGGCTGCGTTTCTTGTATTCTTTTTTCTACTATGAAAATTCAAGCTGATGATTAAAGGATAAGTAAATACTAAGACAACTCGAATCATTTTGGTAATTCTTCTGTAATACGAGATTTTTTACTAGAAATGATGAAAAGTCTTTTGTACCGTAGGAGGATCCATAACATACAAATAGCAGGGATGGAAATTTTTAAAAAGCCAGCGTATATTTAATTTATATATAAACAATCTTGGGAATATCCAGGTAAGAGGAGTTTATTAAATTTTGTTCATGCAAATAATTTTGAATGATCGGAATTTTTGTTATGCGGTGTTAGTATCACGTCAAAATAAACTAAATGGGGAGGTTTATTGATGCCTAGTCGTTTATGGGAACCATCCGAAGAAGTGGAAGCTGTATTTGATCATGACCGTTTTGGTAAAAGAATTTATCGCTATTCATTAAGCTGTATATGGGATGATGCTTTAGAAAAAGCCGCGTTTGTCATGTTGAATCCTAGTATAGCTGATCTCGACATATGCGACTCCACGTTAGGCCGCTGTGCAGACTACTCAAAAAGCTGGGGATATGGAGGAATGTTTATTGTTAATCTATTCGCTTTTATTGCCACTTATCCAAAGGACTTAAAAAAAGCAGTTGATCCGGTAGGGCCAGATAATGATATTCATATTGTAAATGTTATGAAAAAATCGGATAAAGTGATTTTTGCTTGGGGAAAACAAAGTGGTATCAGTGAACGAAAAAAACAAGTGCTGCATTTGTTAAAAGAATATGACCATTTTTGTATTGAAAAAACCAAAGGTGGCAGGGAGCCGAAACACCCATTGTATTTAAAAAAGGGTTTAAAACCGATGCAGTTTTGAGATGAAAAAATATTCAGACCTTAATGCTGCAGTAAAATAAAAAGAGAGGGTTTGATGTCGATGACCCTTTATGATTAAATAACGGATGAATACTTAACAAAAGCGACACTTAAAAAAGATGATGTTTTAATCAACATGATGTGAAATGACTGAATTAATGTTACTGGCAGTCGAGCTTATGCGGTATAACATTTGAAAGATCCTGCTGCAAAAAGGAGGGTAGTTTGTCATTCGGCATATGGAATATGACATGGATTGCTGGAAATAATGAAGATACATAATAAGGTTTTGAAATCCGGGGAGTGACAAGAAAGAATGAAGGGAAGAGTAGGAATAGAAAAAGGTGTCGAGGAAAAGGAGGAAAATCATGAAACTGTCTGCAGCAGCGAAGTTTATTTCAGGTGGATTTGAAGCACTGTTAGCAATTCCCTTCATAGGAGGAAGTATTGTAATTTTTAGCGGATATTCAGCGTTGGGAACCGCTGTCGTACTTCATATTATGACATTGATTATTACGCTTTTGTACCGTACAGCAAAAACGCCGAGTATTGTTGGAATCATTACCTCGATATTATCAGCACTTCCCGTGGTAGGCTGGATCCTGCATACAATCACAGCGATTTTGCTGCTTACTAGTGCAACGAGGGACCTCCGTAGATAGCTGCGTTTTTCCCATAAAGTCATAGGTTCCATATATTCATTTATGACAGAAGAACGACTCCTCTTCATGAGACTTAAGAGGAGTTTTTTTGCGGACTAATTCGAATTTTACTGCTGATCACAAAGTAAGTCTTCTCACGGAATTTACAATATAGGTGAAAACAATCGTGCTCCTTGGTCCATTATTAAAGCTAGAATCGTTGAAATTCTGTTCGAATTGTATTTAAAGGTAGATTTGTTTTATACTTCAGAAATATTTTACTTTATTAAAGGATCAAAGTATAAGTAAAACTGCGTCTTCCATCCTAAGGACTCGGCGACAAGCCGAGTTTTTTAATATGAAGAAGCAGCTTTTTAATTTAAAGAGTCTTGTCCTAGTTAAATCAAAGTTCCCTAAAAGATGTCGGTCTGTTCATATAAAGGATAGCAAGCGGTTTGGGGTTAACAAAACAAAATTACTTGACAATCCCTTTTCTCCATTCAAATTCTTATATTAGTTCTGGACAGTTTACTTATGCCAACGAAAGCTCTGTTGCATAGGGTATTAGTGGATTATATCTAAAATATCAGAGAAAGAGGAGAAGCAGCATGGGAGTACGAAATAATAAAACACGAATATCAGCATTTAGAGCTATAGGAACCCAGCAGCTCATACCTGCGAATACTGTGACAAAAGTTAATTTTCCAACCGAACGATTTGATGCTGCGGGTGAATACGATCCTGCAACGTCAACATTTATCCCAGAAACAGATGGAGTCTACAATATCATTGCAACCGTTAATTTTATACCAAACTTTAATGATCGAGATATTAATTTTGTGGCGAGAGTTAATATTCGGCTGAATGGTAACTTTGTTATTGGTGTTGATACCAGTTACCGGCTGGCGGGAAATGTAGCGGGACAACAAAATCCTCCTAATATTGTAAATGCTTCTACTGTCGTTGAGCTGCAAGCAGGTGATCGGGTGGATGTAACTGCTCAAAGCAGTAGAGCCGTTAATATCTCACCATCTATTGGTGCAGAAGAAAATATAGATGCTACGTTTTTTGCAGCTGCAAGGTTCCCATCTCGTGCGATTTAAAATGATATCGTATCCAACCAATATGTCTCTACGAAAAGCACTTTCCTTCAATAAAGAGCAGAATTAATATAGATGCTATTTTTTCCTTGGACCAATCTTCCACCATTCCCTGAGTGGGGAGATTTATTTTTATGTTAAAAAGCCTTCGTGCATATAGAGCAGCCCCTCCAGCAAATTAATATAAAAAATAATCTGTGAAACAGTATAGAAAGTAAGCGATTTGTACTATTCTAAACATGTATTATAAAAAACGAAACAAGAAAGGAATAAATTTAGTAATGAAAGACAAGAAAAAAACAACAGACAGACGAAATCCAGAGACGGAAAAAGTTGATATTCAAGAAATGGGGCCTCAAAATACCAATCCAGTCGAAGCAGACTACAGCTTGCAAAATGATACATTTGCTCCGGGAGAGAATAATTATTTAAATGAATACCCTGAAACAGAAGAGGAGGATACAAACACAGTTGAGCGAGCGTTTTCTGAGGAACTCTCTGATGGAGGAGAACGGGATGAGTTTGCTAAAAGGCAAAGCGATAGATATTCTGGTGGATTATAAAGAAAACTCTGGGCACAGTATGTGATTATAATGATAGTTCAGTAAAAGAAACAATTTAGGAGAAAAGATGGAACAAACAACGGTATAAAAACATTTTGAGACACCGGTCCAGCAGAGCTCAAGATATGTACTAATTACATTGGACGTGTAATGAGGCCCTGGAAGCTGTATAGATGAAGTGATGAAGCCAAATGAGCCAAACCTCTAGCCAAAAAACCACAGCTAGAGGTTTTTTTAGAATGTGTAATCTTATACGTATTCACCTTGAATATAATTTTTTGCAAGTTAGTTAGACGGTGACATTTGGAATATCGGCTGCTGCTATCGTTTGTGAAAAAATAATAACAAGATCGGAAGGATAAATAGGTTTCAATATTACTTAATATCGGTAAGCGAAATGTTCAGAATGTCTAATGTAGAGAAGGTATTGCAGATGCCTCATCGCCCATGGTTTCCAACTGAAAAAGTAGACGTTAACTTTAGTTACGATAAGTCTGATGAGAGAATTTACCGTTATTCATTAAAAGAAAAAGTACCCTTTTGTCATGTTGAACCCTAGTAGATTTTGATACGTTCTTACCTTCATTAGCTTTTTTAAAGAAAGTACCCTAACGACATAATTTTCTCATTAAGCAAAGAAGAGTTGTATAACATAATCACATTTATGAGATTTAATTGGAAAATGTAATACGTTTTACAAAAATCTATTGACTTTTGATTAGATTTCTAAGTAAGATTATCATAATTAAAACTTTGTTTTTTAATTGAAACATTAAGTGTTTTAGTAATTACATAATAAATAATTATTATATAGGGAGTGGTTATGTGCCGACTATTCAATTAAAAGATATTTCTATTCATTATTTAAAAGAAGGAAGTGGTCCTCCGCTTGTCTTACTGCATGGAATGGGAAATAATGCAAAGTCATGGATTCATCAAATGGAATATTTCAAAAACCATTATACTGTTATTGCTTGGGATGCTCCAGGGTATGGCAATAGCTCTGACCCTAACGAGGTATTTCAAAATTTTTCGCAATTTACCGACTGTTTAAAACAGTTTCTTGATCAACTTAATTTAGACAAGATATTTTTGTTAGGTCACTCAATGGGGGCTGCTGTAGCAATTGATTTTGCTACTCGTTTTCCTAATATCGTTGACAAATTGGTTATAGCTGCTCCAACACGAGGATCTGCAGGGTTAACGGAAGAAGAAAATGTAAAGAAGCGCAACCAAAGACATCATTTGATCGATTATACATCATCGGATGAAATTGCCCGAACGAGGGTCCCGTCATTACTTTCTCCGAGTGCCTCCGAATCGGTTACAAAGTATGCAGAAGAAATAATGTCAGAGGTTCGTCCAGCAGGGTATAAATCCGTTTCAAATAGCTTGTTTCACTTGAATCAAATGGATGATTATTCTAAGATTTTAATGCCAACTCTTATTATTTGCGGTAACGACGATCAAGTAACACCTGTAAGTGAGTCAGAAATTATTGTTCAAAATATAACTAACGGCAAGTTAGAAATTATCCAAAAAGCAGGCCATCTTTGTTATATGGAAAGACGAGATGCATTTAATCAGTGTTTGTCCGAATTTTTAAACACTAAATAAACACAAGGATTTTGTTAGATAGAGGGAGAAGAAAGTAAAATAGCACTGTTATAGTTTCAAGTTATACTCGTTCAAATGCTTATCACTAAACTTCTGCCGTATGATGCACGAAGCGATCATATTAACTATTTATTAGGTAATGTTTATCTAATATAATCCTTTTTAGTTAAACCAGGATTTAATCGCGTAATGAAAAAATGTTATTAAATAGGAGGAATCATTTTGCCTGAAAATGAGAATAAGCGATACATTTCAAATTCGTTAGTACGGGGTTTAGAAGTTATAAAAATGTTTAGTGCCAAAAAACCTACCTTGTCGCTAGCAGAGATTGCTAATGGTTTAGGGGTCAGTCGAACTGTTCCGTATCGCCTTTTATATACTCTAGAAGAGCTTGGTTATTTGTATCAGGATAATAGTACCAAACGCTATAGTCTTACACCAAAAGTACTCGAGCTTGGTTTTTCTTATTTAAACGGTCTTCAACTTCCGGAGCTTTCAAGTCCATATTTAGAAAAGTTAAGAGATTTAACTGGAATATCTGCACATATGGGTGTATTGGATGGAAAGGAAATTGTTTATGTGTCGAGATTCCCATCTAGCAGAGTTTCTTCTGTTACTATTAACGTTGGCTCACGTCTGCCTGTTTATGCCACTTCTATGGGGAAATGTCTATTAGCTTATTTACCAGAAGAACAAATGGAAAGACTCTTGTCTGAATCCGATTTGAAACCAATTACGCAATCAACTAAAACGGAAAAAATCGATCTAAGAAAAGAAATCAGTGTAATAAGAGATCAGGGATATGCATTAAGTAAAGGGGAATTCGAGGAGGGAATTTGGTCTGTTGCTTGTCCCGTGTTTGGAGAGAGCAGAGAAGTCATTGCAGCAATTAACGTTGCAGCTCCTCAGCATGTTGTTAACGATGAACTGATTGAGCAAACGATTATTCCAGCCACACGCAAAACTTCCGATCAGATTTCTTCTTTTATGATGTATTCTAAATAAGCTTTCTCAATAATAGAGCTAGATCAATAGTATAATTTGAGGAGGTGACCGTCGAAGATATCCCTTTTCATAGAGAAAAATCGTGCATGACCTTCTTGAAGGACTCCATCGTTCGTTTGGGAACTTTGGGAACAAGCAAACCAAGCGGTAAACGTAAGCTGAAGCAAACTATGCCAAGGTTTGCAATCGGCTTAGACTGTCAGTCTCACACCATGGGATGAAAGAATCCGCTACGTGTGACTGCTTTGGTACGTTATTTTTGAAAAAACGATAAACATTCAGTTCTCCTTTTTGTAGAGGTTACGGATAAGAGGTGCGATAGCTACCTACTACAATAGGAGATTTTTTTCACTGTTAGGGATTTATAATATTTGTTGGTAAACAATAGAAGTAAAATTACGAGTTTCATCATAAGGACTCGGCGATAAGCCGGGTTTTTCTAATTTCTAGAAAAATGCCAGGTATTACATTGAAACGGTATAAAAGGAGCAGCCTTGTGGCTGCACCCAAATACTAGTGACAAGTGCAACAACATAGAATTAGTTACTGCTGTATATCATGAGATCCACTTCTTAGTAAAATATAACAAACGTACGTACGTTTCACTCAGGTTTGTACAATAACCTTCCTCTCTCGCTTTTCAACATGATAATTTTTTTGTTCAGTACAGCCTCCATAGAGATAGTATCTACCTCTAATGCTCATTTATATAAGTTCCCATTATATTCCACCCTAAACATTATAACGTTATATTTACACCGTGGCCCTCTTGTGTTAATATAACATTATAACGTTATATTGAATAAAGAGATAATTGAATTGTAAGCGTGTTAATAAGAGTAATGGAAAAAGGTGAAAAAAATGAAAGAAAGGTTTGTATTACGTAATGTAAAGCGGGTGAATGGAGAAGATATTGATATCGTAATTGAGGACGGTAAAATAGCTGAGGTGACAAAAGCTGGGGGCGGGTCTGGGTATGTTTTAGATTACTCCGGTGTTTATGTGTCCAGTGGCTGGATTGATTTACATGTACATGCTTTTCCTGAATTTGTCCCCTATGGAGATGAGATAGATGAAATAGGAGTAAAACAAGGAGTTACAACCATTGTTGATGCCGGGAGCTGTGGTGCCGACCGGGTGGCGGATTTAGTTGCGGTCAGAGAGCAAGCGAAAACAAACTTGTTTGCATTTTTAAATATATCTAGAATTGGTTTGAAAAGAGTCGATGAATTATCCAATTTAGAATGGATAGACAAAGAAAAACTTATACAGGCAGTAAACGAGTATAAAGAGGCCATTGTTGGATTAAAGGCACGGATCAGTCAGAGTGTCGTTGGTGAGAGTGGTATTAAACCTTTGCAGATTGCCCGCACACTCTCAAGTGAAACATCATTGCCGTTAATGATACACATTGGTTCTGCTCCGCCAAATATTGAAACGGTAATTCCTCTTTTACAAAATAAAGATATCATTACTCACTATCTAAACGGAAAAGAGAATAATCTTTTCAATAAACAAGGTGAACCACTTCAAGTGTTAATGGATGCCATTGAACGTGGTGTTCATTTGGATGTTGGACATGGAACGGCAAGCTTTTCTTTTAAGGTTGCTGAAGCAGCAAAACAACATCGAATCGGTTTGAATACCATCAGTACAGACATATACCGAGAAAACCGAATAAACGGTCCGGTATATAGTATGGCAAACGTTTTATCGAAATTCCTCCACATAGGATATTCGCTTGAAGATGTAATCGCAGCAGTCACAACACATGCAGCAAGCTGGCTTGAAAAACCGGAACTTGGCCGAATAAAAGTTGGCGATGTAGCGAATTTAACTTTATTTACTGTAGAAAATGAACCGGTTACGCTCATTGATTCTGAAGGGGACAAGCGGATAGCAGAAAGAAGTATAAAAACAAAAGGGGCGTTTGTAAATGGCGAGTTCATTGAATGCTAAATATGGGCTTAAACGTGTAATTAATGCAAGTGGACGAATGAGTATCCTTGGTGTTTCAGCACCGTCAAACACAGTAATGGAAGCGATGAAACAAGGTGGACAAAATTACGTAGAGATTGAAGATTTAGTTGATAAAGCAGGCGATTACGCTGCAGGTATTCTTCACTCTGAAGCAGCTGTGATTGTTAATTCAGCATCGAGCGGGATTGCACTCTCAGTTGCTGCATTAGTAACAGAAGGGAATCGTCGCAAAAGTGAACGTCTGCACCAAGAAGACATTCCTAAAAGTGAAATTATTATGCTGAAAGGCCACAACGTACAATACGGTGCCCCAGTTGAAACAATGGTCCATTTGGGCGGTGGGAAACTCGTTGAAGTTGGCTATGCCAATGAAGGCAGGGTAGAGCATATTGAAGATGCAATTTCAGAAAACACAGCAGCTATTCTTTACGTAAAATCACATCACGCCGTTCAAAAAAATATGATTTCGGTCGAGGAAGCGTGGGAGGCGGCACAACGTAATGGTGTTCCTCTCATTGTGGATGCAGCAGCAGAAGAAGATATTCAAAAATACGTTAAGTATTCGGACCTAGCGATCTTTAGTGGTTCAAAAGCAATCGAAGGTCCAACTTCAGGGATAGTTGGCGGTAAGCGAAACTATATTGAATGGATAAAAGTACAATTACATTGTATTGGACGAAGTATGAAAGTCGGAAAAGAAACGACGTTTGGGTTACTTCAAGCACTCGATGAATACGGTCTTAAAAAAGATAAAAGTGAACAAGAAAAAGAATCCTTACAAGTGTTAATGCCATTGAAAGAAATAGATGGGGTGAATGTGGAGATTGTACAGGATGAAGCAGGTCGAGAGATATTTCGCGCACGTATTCACATCGATCCACAACAAGCAAACACAACAGCAAAAGATGTCGTAAAGTCACTGCGAGAGGGTCAAGTTGCCATCTACACACGTGATTATGGTGTAAGGCAAGGTTTTTTCGATATCGACCCGCGTCCGCTTCAAGGTGACGACATTCATATAATTGCATCTAGAATACATGAATTGGCAGGAGGAAAATAATATGACACATATTGCAAACCGTTTTTATAAAGACCGTGTCGCATTAAATGTACTAGCAAATAGTGTGGAAAATGCCAAAAAGATATATTCAGCAGCTGAAGGATATGTTTTAATTGGTGTTCTTTCAAAAGACTATTCAACTATAGAACAAGCAGTAGAAGCAATGAAGGAATACGGAAGAGAAATAGATGAAGCGGTATCAATTGGATTAGGCGGGGGGGACAATCGCCAGGCTGCTGTAGTAACTGAGATTGCCAAATACTATTCTGGCAGTCATATTAATCAAGTCTTTCCTGCTGTTGGGGCAACACGTACCAATCTTGGTGAAAAAGACAGCTGGATTAATAGTTTAGTGTCTCCAACAGGGCGCGTTGGATATGTAAATATTTCAACAGGTCCAATAAGCAGTGCACAGGAAGAACATGCGATAGTACCAATTAAAACGGCGATTGCACTCGTACGCGACATGGGCGGAAATGCATTGAAATACTTTCCAATGAAAGGGCTGCGTTGTGAAGACGAGTTTCGTGCCGTAGCTCAAGCATGTGGAGAAGAAGGTTTTGCGTTAGAGCCAACTGGCGGCATTGATAAAGATAATTTCAAAACAATCCTGCGCATTGCCTTAGAAGCTAACGTCCCAAAGGTTATTCCTCACGTGTACTCATCTATTATTGATAAAGACACAGGAGAAACAAATGTTGAAGACGTCGGTGAACTACTAGAAACATTGAAGAAATTAGTTGATTATTATGGCTAAACAAATTGCAGCTTTTGGAGAAGTTATGATGCGTTTGCAAGTCCCGGGGTATGAATTTTTATCACAAGGTAGCACATTACACTATTCTTTCTCCGGTTCAGGAGTAAATGTATTATCAGCTCTAGCACGCTTTGGCCATACAGGATCTCTCGTATCTACTTTACCAGATAATCCGGTAGGTGCTGCAGCAGTAGCATATCTTCAAAAATTGGGTATTTCACCATCATACATTAATCGTAGTGGGAACTACGTTGGCATGTACTTTTTAGAAAATGGTTTCGGTGCCAGGCCTAGTCGTGTTACCTATTCTAATAGGTTAGAAAGCAGCTTCAATACAGCTGGAGAAGGAACGTATGAATTTGAAGAAATTGCAAAAAAACATGACGTTGTTCATTTTTGTGGGATCACATTGGCGATGAATGATTCTGTTCGTCAGCTCATGAAATCGTTCGCGAAAGCTGTTAAAGATAATGGTGGCACGGTTGTTTTCGACTGTAACTATCGTCCGTCACTATGGGGAGAAGGTGGATATGAAAAAGCGAAATCGCATTATGAAGAAATGTTGTATTTGTCTGATATCGTCATGATGAACGAAAAAGATGCAATGTTTGTTCTTGGGATGAAAACAGAGAAAAAAGAACGTCAAGAGCAAGTCATGGACCTTATACCAGAGGTTGCAAAAAAATATGAAATCCCTGTTATAGCGGGTACAAATCGATCAGTTAATGAAGACAATACACATTCATTGTGTGGCTTTCTGTATAAAAAGCAATCATTCACATTCTCAAAAACATTCACGTTTTCTGTCTATGATAGAATAGGTGCGGGAGATGCCTATACGAGCGGTATCGTGCATGGTGAGTTGGAAAGGTTTCCACCAGAAAAGACAGTCACTTTTGCCGCAGCGGCAGGAATGCTTACGCATACTGTTGTTGGCGATACCCTTATGTCATCAGAAAATGAAATACTCCGGGCGATGACAGAATCAGTCGATGATATAGAAAGGTAGTGGATGTAACAGTGAACGTGTCACGGAAAAAAGGACCATTATATTTGCAAATAAAGAATATCTTGAAAGACCGGATTTTACACGGTGTGTATCCGATTGGGACGAATGTCCCTACAGAACCACAATTAGAAGAGGAATTTAATGTAAGCAAAATAACCGTTCGCAATGCAATCAAAGAACTTGCTCAAGAAGGATTTGTTGAAAAAAAGAGTGGTAAAGGGACGAAAGTCATTCACAATACTTCTGCTTCAAAACTTTCCAAAGGAAAACGATTTACAGAAGTTCTAGTTGGTGAAGGGTATAAAGTACAAAAACAATTTTTACAAGCAGAAGTTATAAGTAATGAAGAGGGAACAGAACTTTATCGGTTATTTGGAGAGCGCTGCCTTCGCATAGAACGTCTTTATCACCTTGATGGCGTACCCTATATCCATTATACACATTATTTAATTGAGCAAATGGAAAGTATTGAACTTTCGGATTTAAATGCACACTCCTTGTACGGGTTACTGGAAGAACAAGATATTGCTTTAGAAAATTTTCGAGATGAGTTTGCTGTTGCTAATGCTCCTATACATGTGGAGAAGATATTAGGTATAAAAAAGGGAATGCCATTGCTGAAACGATTACGTTATTCTTATGATGAAACCGGTGGCGTGATTGAATATAGTGAAGGGTACTATAACACAGAAATGCAACATTATGTCGTGAATTATGATGTGTAAAACAGAACGAGAAAAGCGATATAATTCCTTTTCTCGTCATGAATTTGAAAGCGTTTTAGATTATGTAATTTGAATATTTTTTATATTTTTAAAATTGTAGGGTCTTCATGCTTAAACGTAATTCGTGTGTCTAATCGCAAAAATAGAAAACTTAACTTATGAAGGGGGAAGTAAAATGATAGAGAATCAAGGAGTTTATTTAACAGTCTTTTTAGGGTTTACCCTATTCATGATACTCATAGGAGTTTGGGCTTCTCGAAAAGTAAAAAATGGTGAAGACTTTTTAATGGGAGGACGAGGGTTATCGCTTCCGCTCTTAATTGGAACAACCGTAGCCACTCTCGTCGGAACGGGATCAAGCATGGGAGCTGTAGGATTTGCGTTTACAAATGGCTGGGCAGGTGCTTTATATGGAATAGGCGGCTCCATTGGAATGTTTGGCTTACTTTTGTTATTTGCAGATGTTAGAAAATATAACTTTATGACGTTTTCTGAAGAACTAAGTTTCTACTACGGTGCAAATAAAATAGTTAAAGGGTTTACTTCCGTTCTAATGTACATTGCCTCGATTGGTTGGTTAGGTGCCCATATTTTAGGTGGAAGTCTTTACTTGTCTTGGATAACCGGGATAGATCCTTTTTACGCAAAAATTATTACGGCGATAGGTTTTGCACTTTACACGTTGATTGGCGGTTTTTTAGCAGTTGTTTATACAGATACGATTCAAGGTGCGATTTTATTTTTAGGCTTTATAACACTTACCATACTTTCGGTTGTCAAGATCGGAGGACTCGGGCAGCTGTCAACGGAACTTTCAACTGAAATGGTGTCCTTTTTAGGAATTGGAAAATTAGGATTAATTCCGGCCATATCGCTAGTTGTAGTTATCGCGGTTGGGGTATTGGCAACACCTTCATTTCGTCATCGCATTTACTCAAGTGGAAGCATTAAAACGGTGAAAAAAGGATTTTTTGTTACAGGTACTCTTTTTGCAATATTTTCGTTGTTTCCTTCTGTTGTTGGGATGTCCGCACGTGTAATGAACCCAGGTATTGAAGCGGGCTTTGCTTTTCCATTTTTGGCGACTGAAGTGTTTCCTATCTGGGTTGGTGCGATCGTTTTAGTGGCAGGATTAAGTGCAACCATGTCATCTGGAAGTTCTGATTTTATTACAGGTGTCACCATTCTCCTAAGAGATGTCTATCAAACCTTTACA
The DNA here is from genome assembly GCF_002886255.1 of Alteribacillus bidgolensis. Taxonomy (NCBI): domain Bacteria; kingdom Bacillati; phylum Bacillota; class Bacilli; order Caryophanales; family Bacillaceae; genus Alteribacillus; species Alteribacillus bidgolensis. The sequence goes on along the minus strand of NZ_KZ614149.1, from coordinate 1,445,966 downwards.
GGCAAAATACCAAAGAAAGAAAACATGGTTAGCTATTCAAGAATGGCACTGGTTTTGACGTTAGGGTTAGCTTTTGTTCTTACATTAGGAACAGACAATATTATTGATTATATTTCTAACTTTATTGCAACCATTATGTCTGGATTGTTCATAGCAGCTGTTTTAGGAAAATTTTGGTCCCGTGTGACATGGCAAGGTGGACTTGCTAGTATTATCGGTGGATCACTCATCTCCTTTACCGTGTTAATGAGTGAGTCGCTTACAGCGTTTTGGGGGAACCCGGTGCTTCCCTCCCTTGCAGGTGCATTAGTTATAGGTGTTTTCACTAGCTTAATCACACCAAGAAATAAAGTTTCTAAAGAAGAAGCATTACAGATTTTATCAGAGGAACGCTCCATCGTGGATGATGGAGCGTCCCAAGATGAATCAATCAATTCTAACGTTAACTAATCGTTCGGTACGTAATACTTGAAATCGGCTGGTCATTAGTAAAACAAAATATAGTTATGTATTCCCAATTACCCCGTGTTACTAAGAAAAGTAGGACGGGGTTTTTGGATATTTTCTTCTGAAAAGAGGGCAAGTAAATAATGCTTGGGGTAAATCTGCGAAAATTCTAAAATTTATTGACAAAACAAACGGGGCGATTTAAAATAAAATTAATAATAAAACATAGTTTTTTATATAAAACATACTATATGCAGGAATTCGTCGTGCGGATTGAAAAACGTCTTAGCAGCATGAATACGTTCCTGTCGAAAAATGGCTTACATTGTAATGATGAAAAGGAGGAGATGAAATGGCAGTATATACCATTGTTGATAAAGACACCTGTATTGCCTGTGGTGCTTGCGGGGCAGCAGCACCCGAAATATATGACTATGACGATGAAGGTATTTCCTATGTAATCCTCGATCAAAATGAAGGCACAACAAAAGTGCCAGAAGATTTAATTGAATCCTTGGAAGACGCGCAGGAAGGATGCCCAACGGAGTCGATAAAAATCGCAGATGGCCCGTTCAATGGGAATGTATTAAAGTACGAATAGCATCATTTCAAACAAAGGAGTTTGCATCCATAAATTTACAATACTATCTAAAAGATCCGATTTACTCGCCGAAAAGAGGAAGATACTCGCCAGTCGAAGCAATTTACTCGCCGAAAAAAAAAGAAAATATTATCAAAAATGAAGGAAAGGTGGTTGAAGATATGCTGGAAATAACCCATCTGCGCCATATTAGTTTAATTACTCCAAATTTGGAAGAGCAAGTCCATTTTTATGAGGAGTTGTGGGGATTAGATAAAGTGTTTGAAGATGAGGATAATGCACATTTACGAGGGGCGGGTCCGGAGCATCATATCCTGCATTTGCAAAGAGGTGAAAGAAGAGGGATTCACCATATCGCATTTGGAATGATAGATAAGCAGGCTGTTGACCAGGCAGCAGTTTACCTAAAGGAAAAAGGTTTACAAATTGTAGAACCGCCTGGCTATCTGGACGAGATAGGCGGGGGTTACGGTCTTCGTTTTGTAGATTATGAGAATCGCTGCATTGAATTATCAGCTTGGGTAGACATCCATACAGGCTTTTGGAGTAAAAAGATAGATGCGAATCCACTGTTTTTAAATCATATTGTGCTTAATACGACAGATATCCATCGAACAATGGAATTTTTTACAGAAGTGCTCGGTTTTAAGGTGTCCGATTGGAGTGAAGATCAGATGGTCTTTTTACGGTGTAATAAGAATCATCACTCGATTGCGCTTAATCAAGCAGATCATGCCTCGGTCAATCATATCGCATATGAAGTTGATGGTGTCGATGAAGTGATGCGTGGTATTAGTAACATTCGCAAAAACGGTTATCAAGAGATTTGGGGGCCTGGAAGACATGGGCCGGGAAATAATATATTTTGCTACTTTCAAGACCCGGGCGGATTTGTGATGGAATATACCTGTTACTTATCGACCATTGAAGATGAAAAGACATGGCGCGCTCAGGTCTGGAAACGGGTTCCGCACTTAATGGATAGATGGGGAACAGCCGGACCTCCTAAACCAGAAACCCGAGCTGCAATGGCAGGTGAGCCGGATACCGGTTGGGTCAAAAACGAAAAAGTCACGGATAGGGGAGAACCGAAGTGAAGTTAAACATTGAAAATAAGGCAGTCGTTATCATGGGAGGTTCTTCAGGTATTGGATTAAAGGCGGCGGAATTATTTTTAAGGGAAGGAGCAAAAGTAGCTGTATGCGGTCGCAGTCAAGAGCGGCTGGACAAGGCAGTTGAGACGTTAAAGAGCATTGCAGATTCAACACATATATTTGGTATGACCTGTGATGTTTCAAAGCGGGAAGATGTAGAAACTTTTATTACAGCAGCCGGAAATCATTTCGGCAAAATTGATGTCCTGGTTAACAATGCAGGAAAAAGTATTATGTCCCATTTTTTCGATATAACAGATGAGCAGTGGCAAGAACAGATCAATTTAAAGTTTTTTGCCATTATCTATGCTGTTCAAGCTGTCGTTCCTTTTATGAAGGATCAGGGGCAGGGGCGCATCATTAACATTAACGCCACGCTTTCTAAAGAGCCCGAACCACATATGATTGCTACAGCATCAACAAGAGCGGGATTACTAAATTTGACGAAGAGTTTATCGCATGAATTGGCAAAGGATCGTATTCTTGTAAACTCCGTTAGCCTTGGAATCGTTAAAACGGACCAATGGGAGAAAAGAAGATTAAAACAAAAACCCGATGAAGATCCTGAAGTATTTTATAAAGACCTTGCCAAAAAACGTAATGTACCGCTTGGCAGGGTTGGAACACCAGAGGAAGTGGCAGATGTAATTTTATTCTTAGCTTCTGAACGAGCAAGTTATGTAACAGGAGCGAATATTGAAGTGTCCGGTGGTTTAAGTAAAGTTTTATAGGAATTGAGGGAGAGTTATGGATAATGAAAACAAAGTATTTACAACGGCTGATGCTATTGTAAAGGAATTAGTTCGTGCTGGTGTGGATACTGCTTATGGAATTGTAAGTATTCACAATATGCCGATATATGACGCTATTTTGCGAGAAGGAAGCGTTCATTTAGTGTGTGCTCGAGGGGAAAGTGCTGCTGTAAACATGGCAGATGGCCATGCACGTTCCACAGGAAAATTAGGCGTTGTTATTACTAGTACGGGAACAGGTGCGGGAAACGCTGCAGGTGCATTAGTGGAAGCTTGGAGTGCGGGGGTTCCTATTTTACATATAACAGGTGAAGTGTCATCTGAATATTTAGGAACAGGCAGAGGTTACATACATGAGTGTAAAGATCAGCTGCAAATGATGGAGGGGACTTGTAAAGAAGCCTATCAATTAAAAGTACCTGGACAAGCATCAGGTTTCATACGAGAAGCAATTTTGAAAGCGTTTCAATCCCCTTCTGGACCAATAAGTGTTGAAATTCCAATCGACTTTCAATCTGCCATTATTACAAATACCGACATTTTTGATGAAGGAGTACCCGCTCTATCTTCTCCAGATCCAAAAGATTTTGTTATCCCTGATGATGTAGCGGCTGCCATTATGAAAGCGAACCGTCCCGTGTTATGGGTTGGAAATGGCGCACTTTTATCGGGAGCATCACAGGAAATCCAACAGCTGGCAGAAATGATCGGAGCACCCGTGATTACTAGTCAATCAGCCAAAGGGATTGTCCCGGAAGATCATCCCCAAAGCATCGGTCACTTTGGTGCGCACGGCGATACGAAGCAATTTCTAGCGAGTGCTGATCTTCTGATTAGTGTTGGGGTACGATTTCGAAGTAATGAAACGTCAGGGTGGTCGGTTAAAGTTCCAGAGAATCATATTGCCATTGATGCTGATTATTTAGCTATTAATCGTAATTATGATGCAGCATATGGTTTAGTCGGTGATGCAAAGTCAGTCGTTAGCAGTTTGATTAAAGAACTTACATTTAGAGAATATAGCGGTCCATCGAAAGACTATGTTCAAGAAATTTTTCAATTGCGTGAATCTCTGAGATCTCAGCTTCGAGATACTCTAGGGCCATATGAAGAAATTTTAGATAGTATGAGGAACACACTTGATAAAGACACCATTTTTGTAAGAGATGTAACGGTTCCAGCAAATGTTTGGGGAAGTCGCTTGTTTGAAATCTATGAACCAAGACACTCGATTCATGCGTCTGGAGGCGGGATTGGTCAAGGCTTGCCAACAGCCATTGGGGCTCAGATGGCGAACAGGGAAAAGAAAGTAGTGTTATTGGCCGGTGATGGCGGGTTCATGGTTAATATCGGAGAACTTGCTACAGCCGTTCAAGAAAATCTTCCTATGACTATCCTGTTATTTGATGACTCTGGGTATGGCGTTCTTCGAAATATTCAAGAAGCAGCTTATGGCAGACAAGTAGGAGTAGATTTAGTTAGTCCTGACTTTGTTCAACTTGGTCAGTCGATGGGAATTGAAACCGTATCAGTTGGGACTGCTGCTGATTTTGATCAAGAGTTGAAGAACGCTGTCCAATCAAATTCGTTAAGAATGATTGTCGTTAACATGAATGAAGTCGGTCCGATGGCAAAACCATTTTCAGGACCGCCAGGAGTGGCAGAAGCATTTCAACCTAAAAAAATAAACGTTAGATAGGAGGAAGAATAAATTGGTCTCAAACACAAAAAGCATCCCTTCTGTATCAGGACAAATTTTAATTAATGGCAGTTGGACTTCGTTAGCAAAATGTAAAGATGTGGTCAATCCAGCTTTTACAAGTGATGTAGTCGGTCAAGTAGCCATGGCATCTAAGGATGATGTTGACCAAGCCGTTTCAGCAGCCGAAGGTGCTTTTGACAGTTGGTCCAGGTCGCCTTTAGAGGTTCGAATGAAATATATACGTCAGTCATGGGAACGGTTAAAAGACCGAATTGATGAGTATACAGCTCTATTTGTAAGAGAAAACGGAAAAACCTTAGTAGAAGCTAAAAAGGACATTCAACGATGTATAGAAATTTTAGAGAAAATGCCTGATGCTTTAAAGAATTGGTATGAACCAATAGATTTATCAGATTCTGGTCAGCATGTTGAAATTCGACGGCGCCCAAAAGGGGTTACTTCTATCATTACCCCGTGGAACTCCCCAATGATTTTGACATTCAAACGTGTGATCCCGGCTATATTGACAGGAAATACAGTTGTATTAAAGCCAGCGACGAATTGTCCGTTAACGATCATGTCATTTATGAAAGAGATAGCTTCCTGTTTTCCTCCAGGTGTTCTTAATGTAGTAACGGGATCAGGCAGATTAATTGGGGACTGTATAGCAAGAGACAAGCGAGTTCGTACCATTTCATTTGTTGGAAGTACAGAAACAGGGAAAGTGTTAATGGAAAAGTCTTCCTCCACCTTAAAAAAATTACACATGGAGCTGGGTGGCAATGACCCTGCCATTGTTCTAGATGATTCGATACTAGACAAAAATACGATAACCAAGATGAAAAATGGAATTCTTAGGGGAGCAGGACAAGTATGTTCAGCTATAAAACGTATTTATGTTCATGAATCACGCTATGAAGAGTTACTTGAAAAACTTAGTAAAGAGTTCAGCAAGGTTATAGTCGGTGAGGGAATACATCCGGACACGACAATGGGACCTTTGAATAATCAGGGACAACTTCAGTTTATTACTGATTTAATTGATAATGCGGAAAAACATGGCGCTAAGGTTGAGTATTTTGGCAGGAAATTAAACGAAGAGAAATGGGAATCCGGACATTTTATGCTTCCAGCTATTGTGACAAATGTTGATCAGCAAAGTGAAATAGTACGAGAAGAACAGTTTGGTCCTGTTATTCCGATTATTCCATTCAAAGACTTGGATCAAGCAGTTGGATATGCAAATGATTCGGATTTTGGTCTGCGTGCTTCTGTTTGGACGGAAAATTTCGAAGCTGCAAGAAAGCTCGCATATCGTTTAGAGGCAGGAGCCATTTTTTTCAACAACCATACTATTTTCAAAGATTTAAGTCTTGATTTCCCTGGCATTAAAGAAAGTGGAATAGGAAGAGAGACGAAATATAGCGGATTTGAGCACTTTACTGATTCATACGGTTTTGCCAATTAAGGAGTTGTATAAATGAATATTGGAATTATTGGGGCAGGCACGATTGCTACGTTTTTGTTAACAGAAATTGAAAAACAACCGGCAGAAAATTTGTCGGTGAAAAGTCTCTACGTTCGTGATATAGACAAATACAGAAAACTATCAGAAGACTGCGGCGTACAACTGTTTAATCATTTCGACTCTTTCCTGGATTCAGATATTGATATTGTTATAGAGGCGGCTAATATAACAGCTGTACAAGAGCTTATTCCACGAGCGCTGGAAAAAAAAGAAGCTGCAATCATTAGTATTGGTGCTCTATCGGACGATACATTTTTAGAACATATTATGTCACTGGCAAACCGATATAACCATTCCATCTATTTGCCATCTGGTGCGATTGGCGGAATGGATCTTATTCAAAATGCTGGCGCTTTAGGGGAGTTGGATGAAGTATCACTAACGACGAGAAAGCCGGCACATTCATTAAATGAGCAGTCGTTAAAGCAGGAGAAAATCATTTTTCAAGGTACCGCTTTTGAAGCGATCAGAAAATTCCCGAAAAACATTAATGTATCTATTATATTATCGTTAGCTGGAGTTGGTATTCATCAGACGAAGGTTACGATTATTGCTGATCCTGACATTCAAACAAATCAGCATAAAGTGGAAGCAAAAGGAGCATTTGGTACATTTTCATCAACCATTGAAAACAACCCTATGCCAAGTAACCCCAAAACAAGCTTTTTAGCAGCTTTAAGTATTTTAGGTACATTAAGAAAACTGCAGTCAGATTTGAAAATTGGAATATAAAAATTATTTTTAGGAGGTTTGAATGATGATAAAGCATGCACTTCCACCGCTAGAGAAGATGGATTCAGAAGACATTATCCAACATTTAAACGACGCGATGCTTCCGGATGAAGGAAAAATACCTACCTATATTATGGGGAGCCCTTCTATTCATCAACTGGAAAAAGAAAAAATCTTTACCAAAACTTGGCTATTTTTAGGTCACGAATCTGAATTGCCAAACAACGGTGATTTCATAACGAGGGATCTCGCTGGTTACTCTATCATTCTTAATAAAGATAAGAATGGGACGATTCGAGCTTTTTACAACATGTGTACCCACCGGGGAATGAAATTATGCCGAGCGGACAAAGGAAATAAAACTCATTTTACCTGCCCTTACCATGGATTTACTTTTGATAATACTGGTGAACTTAAAGGGGTCCCGCTTCAAAAAGATATTTATGGAGATGCACTTGATAAATCAACGATGGCACTTCATGAAGCAACAATTGATTCCTATCAGGGATGTATTTTTGGAACCTGGAATCCAGAACCGGAGCCATTGTCTGATTACCTCGGCGACTTTAAATGGTACTGGGATCTTTTATTTGGACGAGCTGAAATGGAGGCGGCAGGGCCCCCTCAACGCTATGTCATAAACGCAGACTGGAAGATCGGTTCTGATAATTTTGTTGGTGATTCCTATCATACCATGGTTACGCATGGTTCCATCGTTAAGCTCGGAATGGTGCCGAGTTCGAAATACTCTAAAAAAGGATATCAGCTCCATACTCCCCATGGCCACGGGTGTAATATAGGAATGCCAAATCCTGACTTTGCTTTTGAAGAGCATCTTGTTCCAGAGTTTAAAAGAAACCTTTCTGATGAACAATTTGATGTTCTATCTAATATTAAAAATATAAATGGAACTTTATTTCCTAATTTATCGTTTTTAATTTCTCATACAGAAATTAAAGGAAAACTCATTTCTAACACTTCGGTACGTCTCTGGAATCCAATAGGACATGACAAAATGGAGGTTATTACTTGGTTTTTTGTTGAAAAAGAAGCTTCGGCAGATTGGAAAGAGCGTTCAAGAGAGTCTTTTATTTTAACATTTAGCCCATCAGGTATTTTCGAACAAGATGATACTGAAGTATTTACAGATATTACAAATGTCGGCAGAGGTCTTGTTCCTCAACAAAAAGCACTGCACTATACATTGAAAATGGGAATGAATCGTACTCCTACTACGAACTTCCCAGGTCCTGGAACCGTATACGATGACAAATTCACCGAAGCTAACCAACGTAATTTTTATAAATACTGGCTAGAATTAATGAATTCGTAAGGGGGTATTTCATGTCCATTACCAAAGCAGCTGAAATAAAGTATCAGTTCGAGAATTGGCTCATTCAAGAAGCAAAACTATTAGATAGGATTGAATTTGATAATTGGTATGAATTAATGCATTCTGATCTTCAGTATCTTATGCCTGTTCGGGTGAATAAGGAAGGGAATGAGCGTCCTGATTACTCAACGGAAATGTTTGCTTTTCAAGATGACATCGACACCTTAAAAATGAGAGTGGAACGCTTAAAAACCGATTATGCATGGGCAGAACTTCCTCCATCTCGTACACGACGGTTCGTTAGTAATGTTGATGTTCTCGAATATGAAGAAAATAACTATGCACTAGTCGAAAGTTATCTTTTAATTTATCGCAGCCGAACGGACGACATCCACCACGATTTGATTTCTGGAGAACGGCGTGATGAATTTAAATATGAAGATGGAAGTTGGAAACTATCTAAGCGTTTCTTTATTGTTGACCAGACGACCATTAATACAAGAAACCTAGCTATTTTTGTTTAGCGTTGACTTCGTGAAAATCATTGACGGTAACGAATAAACCATACCATGATAGCGTTTTGATAAAGGATGTGTTTATACCATGGCAGAAGCATTACAAGGAAAAGTGGCAATTGTTACAGGGGGCACTAACGGGATTGGTGAAGCAGTAACGAAACGATTTATTGAAGAAGGCGCCAACGTATGTATTTTAGGACGATCAAAACCTAAGTTGGAAAGTTTGCAGGAAGAATTCAGGGAAAATTTATTGGCGTTACAAGGTGACGTCTCAGAATATGAAAGTCATGAAGAGGCCGTTCGTAAAACGGTTGAGAAATATGGGAAACTTGATATTTTCGTTTCAAATGCCGGGGTGTTTGATGGTTTTGTCTCATTGGAACAATTACCTGAAGACAAAATGGATGAAGCTTTTTCTACCATTTTTGATATTAATGTGAAAGGCGGGCTTTTAGGGGCGAAAGCTGCTTATAAAGAGTTGAGAAAAACAAAGGGGAACATCATTTTTACGACGTCTAATGCGGGATTTTATCCAAATGGGGGAGGACCTATATATACCGCAAGTAAACATGCCATTGTTGGACTTATTCGAGAATTAGCGTATGAATTGGCTCCTGAGATCCGTGTTAATGGGGTATCTCCTGGAGGTACGATAACCAATATTACTGCTATCCCTTGCTTACAAGATAGTGTGAATAAAATTGATCCTGAAACAAGAAAGAAGTTTATTGAAAGCAGAAATCCCTTGCAAATTGCACAGAAATCGGAAGATCATAACGGAGCCTATGTACTTTTAGCATCTGATGGTTCTAAAGCAATTACAGGTACAGTAATAGAGAGTGACGGTGGTTTGGGAGTAAGAGGCATGCCTCAAGGAAAGCTATAGAAAAAATTATTTCATGAGCTTCAAAAAATTATAAGCACCAATCCTTTTAACCGGTGATGGTGCTTATAAGCAAAGTATAGTTTGTTGAGGAGGCAAGCAGATGAGTCCAGGATTACTAGGAACAAAAACGGTGGATCAGATTGCTTTTGTGGTGGAAGATATCGAAAAAGCGTCTGAAAATTTTGCTGAATTGCTAGGCATTCCTAAACCCGAATGGTTCTTAACGGGACGTCATGATCATTCACAAGTATTTTATAAAGGAGAACCTTCGGATACACAAAGTAAATTAATCTTTATCGATACAGCGTCTGTTCAAATCGAATTAATGGAAGTAAATGATGAGCCTAGTACGATGAAAGATTACCTTGAAGCACATGGGGAAGGCATCCATCACATCGCTTTTGTTATTGATAAGATTTCAAATCGGATAGATTCTTTAAATGAAAGCGGTTATGAACTCCTGCAGTCTGGAGAATTCACTTCAGATAATAAAGGAAGATACGCCTATCTAGATACGGAAGAAGAATGTAAGACGATTATTGAATTACTAGAACGAGAAACAGCGCAGCCGAAACAGGTAAAAGATTTAATCGCAGATCCGCTTTTTGGATCACAAACGATTACTCAAATCGCTCTTGTTGTAGAAGATATAGACAGTGCAGCTGAACACTACAGCCGATTCCTGAATATGGAGACTCCAAAAAAAATTACCGAGGGGCCCCAAGACATAACGAAAGTAGAATATAAAGGGACTCCAACCAAAGCGGATGCGACATTCATGTTTTTTCAAACACCGACAATTGAAATTGAATTGATACAGCCTGGAAAAGAGCCAAGCGCATGGAAGGACCATTTAACACAGTACGGAGAGGGGGTCCATCATATTTCTTTTGAAACAGATTACCTGGAGGACAGGCTATCGGCCTTCGAAGGGTATAGTGTTATTCAAAAGGGGAATTTTTGGAATGGTAACGGCCGCTATGCCTATTTGGATACACAAGACGATTTTAAAGTGATCATTGAACTCCTGGAACGTTCTAACTAAACAAAAGAGAGATACAGAGGCCATATAGTAGGAACTTATAATGATATCTACTTCAATAAAAAGAACCACCAACCATTATATTCCGATGGTTAGTGGATTGAAAAAGTATACACACACTAAATAGATCATACAACAAATCTTCTATGTTGTCGATAAGATGGTCATGTTTTAATCCGCTAAAAGAAAGCGCTTACATTAATTGCGCTTAGGATGAATACCAAATGATGTTACGCCTGTCTGAATATGAAATTGTAAATGCAATGTAGAAACGTTGGTGTTCAACAGGCGTATAAGAGGTGACAAGATGAATATTAAAAATAACAAACGTTGGATTTATATTGCCATGCCAGTTTTCTTTTTATGGTTTTTTGGACAGATTGAGAAATTAGGTATTTCCGTCATTCAAACGAATCCGGATTTTTTAAGCGATCTTGGCATTACCGGTGACAACGCTAAAATTGGGTTTTTAACTTTTATATTTTTTGTTGCCTATGCAATATCCAGCTTTTTCTGGGGATTTTTTATTGATAAATTTGGAGCTAGACTGACAGCAATTATAGGTGTGACGATATGGTCATTAACAATGATTATGGCGGGGATGTCCACAACCTATGAGATGTTTATGATAACTCGCATTATTCTAGGTATCGGTGAAGGAATGATGATCCCGGTTTGTGGAAAATTTATTGCTAGTTGGTTTAACAAAAATGAAGTTGGCCGTGCCCAAGCATCATGGGTTTCCGGGAACTATGCAGGTCCTGCTGTGGGAGCAATATTTATATCTTTAATCATTGTTTCCCTAAGTTGGCAAGCAACATTTTATATTTTAGCTGGTTTAAACATACTCATAATTATACCAATGCTTATTTTTTTAACGCGTGATAAACCAGAAGACCATCGTGGGTTGCGTGAAGAGGAGCTGGGTTATATAAGGGAAGTTGGTTCTTTAGGAAAGAAGGAATCAGAAAAAAGCTTTACACAAGATTTTCGTTATTGGATTGTTTGGTTTGGAATGATGATGGCGGCTTTCTTGTTTTTTGGGATTAGTATTTGGCTTCCTACTTATTTAACCCAAGCTAAAAACTTTGATACAGAATTAATGACAGGGCTCACGTCTTTATCATGGCTGTTTGCACTTGGATTTGTTATTAGTTGCGGTTATTTAGCAGATAAAACGAAACGTCCTAGTTTAATAGCTACCATACTGTTTATTTCGTGTGCAGTTCTATTGGCAATTTCTATTATATCCCCTTTTGCCATTGTGTCTGGAATAGGTTTAGGACTTGCTATGGGAACTATGGGTGGAGTTTTCCATTTAAGTAACCTGTTTATCGTAAAATACTCAACGAAGGAGACAGCTGGACGAGCAGCAGGATTAATGGGATTCACAAATATTTTTGGAGGTTTTGCGAGCTACGTCATGGGTTGGATACGTGATCTTAGTAACGGTGATTTCGGCCCGTCCCTCACTCTGCTAATTGTATTAGCTTTATTTGGTTTTATAGCGTACTTATTTACAATCAAAACAGAATTAAATGAAGTGCGCCAATTAAAACTGAATAACGATGATAGCTCAAGCATACAAGCACATACACAATAAGGAAAATCTCTATAAAGCCAATTTTCAACGACATATAGTGGTTGGAAATTGGCTTTTTGTTTGGCGTCCTATCTACCTGTCTCTCACATCCGGAAAAATACTTTAGCAAAATATCTCTGCCTATTTTTCAAAATCAGTGTTTATTTTCTAAAAATTATAAAATCACCATTGACAATATATCACGCTGACCTTAAAATATAAACATATACAAAACATAGTTTTGTTATTGAAACAACATCGATTTTCACGATTTTGATATGTGCACAGCAATTTTTGCAAATCGTGAAACCAAAATGGAGGAGGAAATGAAAGATGAGTTTTTCTACGATTGAGGAATTTGAACAGAAATACGTTGGAAGGTTAGAGGATAAGAAACTAGATTGGGAAGTTTTAGCTTTTCAAGAGGAAGTGGATCCTAGATATCGTCGTGCGCAAATGCGCTATATTGGACGCGGGGCAACAGCAAATGCAGATTCAAGTGTAATAGAAGCAAATAATTTTACACTAAGCACCATGGTTTTACCTCCAGGCTCCATTGGACCACTTCATCTCCATTCAGATGTCGAAGAAGTGTTCTTTATTTTAAAAGGAGAGATGAAAGTTCTTCTTCAGCATGAAGGGGAAGACCACGAGATTAAGTTAAATACACGTGATTGTGTTAGTGTTCCACCTGGAGTACAACGAGGCATACGAAATGATGGTGATGAGGACGCTATGATGCTTGTTATGTTAGGTGCACCAAAGCCGCAGCTACCGACATACCCTGAAGGCAGCGAACTTGAAAAATTGCGAATAGAACGTAAAAAAGAACGTGAGGCAATTATCAGTAAGGCAGATAAATAAAGCATAAAAGTCGTGCGGGGGGACTGACTGTTATTCGTTTCAGGTCATCTTGGCTGTCTTCTCGTTAGCTAAGATGGACCTGAGACTTGTTATCGGTTGTAAATTATAAATCCTATCTTCCTTAAAACTTGAAGTAGAACGTCTTTTTTAAAAGGGAGGTCTAAGTTGAATATAGATGAGCATGTATATGATATAACAATAATCGGTGGCGGCCCTGCTGGTTTATTTACTGCTTTTTATGGCGGTATGAGAAATGCGAGTGTAAAAATTATAGAAAGCTTGCCCCAGTTAGGCGGACAATTATCTGCGCTGTATCCAGAAAAATACATTTATGATGTAGCCGGCTTTCCAAAGGTTCGTGCACAGGATTTAGTTGATAACCTAAAGGAACAAATGGACATTTTTCCGGTTACTGTTTGTTTGGAGCAAGCCGTGCAAACCATTGAAAAGCTAGAAGATGATAGTTTTAAATTGATGACAGACAAAGAAATACATTACACGAAGACGATTATTATCACTGCGGGAAATGGTGCTTTTCAACCACGCCGTCTTAAAGTAGAGGGTGCAGAACAATATGAAGGGAAAAACCTGCATTACTTTATTGATAATGTAGATCAATTTACCGGTAAGGAAGTAGCTGTTTGTGGGGGCGGTGACTCCGCAGTTGATTGGGCATTAATGCTAGAGCCAATCGCTAAAAAGGTTTCTATTATTCATCGACGTGATAAATTCCGCGCACACGAACATAGTGTAGAAAATCTCAAGCAATCCCAAGTTTCTATAAAAACACCTTTTGTGCCGTGTGAATTAATTGGAGATCAAGATGGTATTAAACAAGTGATGATAGAAGAATCTAAAAGTGATAGAAAAGAATTAATTAATGTGGAAGATTTTATCGTCAATTACGGTTTTATATCATCGCTTGGGCCTATTAAAGACTGGGGTCTTGAAATTGAAAAGAACTCTATTGTGGTAAATTCGAAAATGGAAACAAACATTCCAGGAATATATGCAGTTGGAGATATTTGTACATACCCTGGAAAAGTTAAACTAATTGCAACCGGTTTTGGTGAAGCACCGGTAGCTGTAAGCAATGCAAAGGCATATATTGATCCAAACGTGCGTTTACAACCAAAGCATAGTACAGCAGTTTTCTCATCTTAAAAAGGAATGGAACATCAAGGAAACGAGCATTTTTGCTTGTTTCCTTTATTATTCTTTAGAGTGTTTAACTTTGTTTAAAGGCCTCGGCAAAACAGACATAAAAAATTCGGTTTAGTTTAAATTTTCTAATAATTCGTTGACAGTATAGAAAACATTGCTTACAATTAATGTGTATAATAAACGATGTTTTATATATAAAACATTAATGGTTTTAGTACCCTGGACATGTTGGGAATTCATTTGCGAAATATAAAATTAATCATTTGTAGGGGATGGTTAGTATGTTAAAGAAAAAATTTATTGTTATGTTCGTTAGTATATTACTAGTTTCAGCAGGTTGCGGCGATAATCAAGGTTCTACAAATACTGATGCTGAACAGGTAACCGAAATTACTTTTGCAGAACCTGCACGTATTTTATCGCTGGCACCTTTATATGTTGCCATTGAACAAGGTTTTTTAAAGGAAGAAGGTATTGAAGCTAATATTTCTTCAGGAGGCGGGGGTGCCCAAGTAACGGCTGCGTTATTATCAGGAGAGGCCCAGTTTGCTGCCTCTGGACCTCGAAGCATGTTTACCCCCCTTGAAAAAGGTGAAGATTTAGTCGCGATACAATCTTTAAATTCAGCTTTAACATTTGAAATAGCTTTATCTGATCAGTATATGAAAGAAAAAAATATTTCAGCTGACGCACCTTTGGAGGACAGGATTGCTGGTTTAAATGGAGCGACTATTGGTACGAATGTGGTAGGTGACTCTGGGGATGTATACACGAGATATTTGATGAAACTGCATGGTGAAGATCCTTCAACACTTGAAACAGTTAAATTATCAGGAACTGGTGCTAAAATTGGCGGAATGAAAGAAGGAACCGTCAATGGCGGCATTGCTTCACCACCTTTTGCTTTACAATCTCAGGAAGAAGAAGCTGGTCAACTAGCGATTAAAGCAAGTGAGGAACCCACATACGCAAACATGGTATGGGAAGTGATTTTTGCAGATAGAGAATACTTGGAAGAAAATCATGATACCGCAAAGAAAGTAGTACGAGCAATTGGGAAAGGAATCGAATTTACACGTGAAAACCCAGATGAATCAGCAGATTCCATTGCATCTTATTTTGATGGAACGGACGTAGAAATCATAGAAGAATCCTTAATAGGACTGAAAGAGACTTTCAAGGGCTATGGGGAAATGAATCAAGAAGCTTGGGATAATGCACAGGATCCGTTAGTAGAGTATGGAGAAATGTCTGGGGTTAATACCAAGCATAATACTGAGCCAGACGGTATTTGGACAAATGATTACATCGATGAAGCTTTTTCAACAAATGAATAGGAAATAGAAAAGGGGGTGAATGTAATGATTGATACGCAATTGGAAGATAAACATAAGTTATCAGCTAAGTATTTAGATGTTTCTTATGTGAACAATAAAACAGAAACAGAAGTAATAGCACTTCAAAATATTAATTTAGATATAAAAGAAGGAGAATTCATCTGCATCGTAGGCCCAAGTGGTTGTGGAAAGACTACATTTTTAAATACGGTTGCCGGACTTATTGAGCCAAGCAGGGGTACCATTTTATTAGACGATCAGAAGGTGAATGGACCAGGAAAAGACAGATCCATGGTTTTCCAAAACCCAAGTCTTTTGCCGTGGCGCACGGTAATAGATAATGTCTTATATGGTCTTGAATTACAAAAAAGAGTCTCCTATGAAACAAAGAAAAAATCACAAGAATATATAAATATGGTAGGTCTAAAAGGGTATGAACATCATTATCCTCATGAATTATCAGGAGGTATGCAACAAAGAGTAAATCTTGCCCGTGCTTTAACAGTAGATCCGTCTCTTCTTTTATTAGATGAGCCCTTATCAGCGTTGGATGCCCAAACGAGAGAATTTATGCAGGAAGAATTACTTCGAATCTGGAGCGAAACTAAAAAGACAAGTATATTTATAACCCATCAAATTGATGAAGCTGTATATTTAGCTGACCGTGTGTTTGTTTTTGGTGCTAGGCCTGGACGAGTTGTAGATAGTATAGATATCAATCTTCCTCGTCCGAGAAAATTGAGTATTAAACGTGACCCCGCGTTTTTACATCTTATTGATCACATTTGGTCGATTATAGAAAAAGAATCAACAAAACAAGGATTCCAATAGAAAGAATATTTTATAAAATGAAAGGAAAATGTCATGCAAAAAAATGATACTGTCCCAATTTCAAGAAACTCAACAATACAAAGACTTAAGAAAATAAGAAAAGATAAAAGTGGGTTAATGATTAGTACTCTAGCTATTGTTCTTTTTATTATCGGTTGGGAAATCGTTTCTCGAAATGAATGGGTTAACCCGCTATTCATTAGTTCCCCTCTTGCAATAATACAGGCTGCAGCAACTATGTTACAAGAACCAGATTTTTGGAAAAATTTAGGCGTAAGTGGATATGAATTTGGTGTTGGATTTCTACTAGCAATGGTCATTGGGATTCCGATGGGAGTGTTCTCTGGTTGGAATTCGACCTTTAATGCCATTGTTAATCCTTTTATATCGGGTTTGTACGTGACACCAAAAGTGACGCTATTGCCTGTAATTATTATTGCTTTTGGGATTGGCCCAGCTTCTAAAATTGTCATTGTATTCTTAATGGCTTTTTTCCCAATTGTTATGAGTGCTCAAAAGGCAATGAATACATTAGATCAGAGTTTAATAAAAGCTTCTCGTACGTTCACAGCTAATGATTTTCAAGTCTTTAAGACGATTGCTCTTCCCTCAACAGTTCCTTTTCTATTAAACGGTATTCGATTAGGGATAGGACAGGGGTTAATAGCTGTCGTAGTAGGTGAATTGTTTGCTTCTTCTGCTGGTATTGGCTACCAGCTGACAAGTGACGGTCAGAACTTACAAACAGATCGAATGTTTGTAGGGGTATTAGTCATTACTTTGACAGGAATTACGCTTACTGCATTGTTAGGAACAATAGAAAGACGTTTTTCATCATGGAAGCCTGAAAATAATTAATGCAGCATATGTAAGCTGTGCATACGCCGCATTGTTTGGTTTCTTCCGCTAGTAAATATATAAAATCGGCTAGTATTTTCGAACGAACGGCGAGAAAAAGCTTGGCGAGTAAATGCGTCTATTCGGCTAGTATTACCAATTAAATGGGAAAAAAGCATGCTTTATGGGTGCCCCTCCTGAAACGGCGGATCCATACTCCAAATGCAAGAACAAAGCAGCAGATTGCAGAACAAAAGAAAAAATTACTCTGTGCAGTAGGGGTCAGGTATGCAAGTCTGTTGCATACCTGCATGCAATCCAGGGTATCTAGGAAGTGGATAGACCTCTGTTTCTTAAAAACTGCATGTCTGAAAAAAACATTAAAAATTATTCATCAAATGGCAAGCCAGCTGAATTTTTAAGATGTCTTCTGGGTCATCAAGTTCAATGTTCAGTCGTTTTTCGATTTTTTTGAGACGCTGGTATAGGGTATTAATATGGATGTGCAATGTTTCGGCTGATAATTTAGCATTTCTATTCGATTCCATGTAAACAATAAGTGTTTTTTCCAAGTCCAAGTCATTGGTTTTAAGCGGCTCAAAAATTTCATCTACAAACCTATTCATTTCTTCAGAGGATTGATCCAAAAATAAGCGATTTACCCCAATATCCTCGTAATGAATAATCCCTTTTTCCTTTCGTTTTGATAAATAGGCAAGTGCTTTGTTTGCTTCATCATAGCTTTTTTTATATTTTCCATTCCTTTATAAAGCCTGCCAATTCCTACAGTTAAGTGATGAGTGTTTCTCTGTTTAGATTCTTTAACGGTATTATTAACGATTGACGTAACTTTTTGCATGTCTGTTTCCCTTTGCATAGATATCATCAAATTGATTTTGTTGTGAAAGCCGAACACTAAGTAGTCAAACGGCTGCAGCTGACTTTTTAAACTAGAAACGAATTGGTGAATGTTAGCTTCAAGAAGTTGCTTGAACGGGATGATTTTGAGGAACGCATCGCATTTGGAAAGCCTATTTCCCTGCACGAATTTTTCTACCCAGTAATGCAGGGGTATGATTCCGTTATATTAAAAAGTGATATTGAACTTGGTGGAACCGACCAGCATTTTTATGGGCCGGCATTTCCAAGAAAGATATGATGAAGAACCACAAGTAGCGATGGTAATGCCTTTATTAGAAGGGCTTGACGGTGTAGAGAAGATGTCTAAATCCAAGAAAAACTACATTGGGATTGATGAAAGTCCCAATGAAATGTACGGAAAAGCTATGTCCATTCCAGACGAAACGCAAAACAAATCAAAGAGTTTGTAGACGTCTATGGTCCGTACCCTTTTAAAATTTTAGGCGATCCTACATTACATTCTTATAAAGATCTATCCCTTAAACGTCTATCTATGCGAAGAGCTCTGATAATGATTGCCCAGTACCTCATGGCAGGAAGATAGGGAGAAAGTAGAAACCTTATTCCATAACATGCCGGTCTATGTTTTTGGCAGGGTGTAACGATAAAATACAGGCAGCAAAAACGCATGTTATGGATATGATATGAATTACAAACGAAGAACCCCAGATACACAAGGATTTTTAAATATTTTCTTGGTTATCTGGGGTTGTGTTTTTTGAGCATTTTATTTTACAAATTTAAGCGTCCACTACAGAGCATTCAAAAACCATTCGCTCCTAAGGCTAATTATACGTCTATAGCTCCTTCTGTATTTCCTCTATATGCATGACGATGGGGTGTGTCTCCATTGACGGAAGTGACCCCTTCAAAATAATGAAAATGTCCGCCTCCAGGAATTCGGACACCAGGTCCCGTTATGCCTCTAATCTCATGTCTGTGTCCTGCATCAACGGATGTAATAGTCATGTATTCGTGAGTGTGCTCCACACCACTAGGAGCAGGTTCTGTGGTCCCGACGTAATCATGACGGTGGCCAACGTTAACGGATGTCACTCCAGAAAATTCGTGGACATGGACAGGTTGTCTGTTCCATGATGTAAGATACAGTTGATGGGTATGCTCTCCGTTTGAATCGAGAGAACCAGAGGAATACATGAAACCTGAAACAGGTATTTCCATTTTCATCATCCTTTCTAGAGGTGTCATTTTAAATTTATGCAGGGGCGACTTATATATTAAAAAATGTTTCCAATATTTCAATGGTTAAATATAATACAAAATTCATGTTATAGAGAAATTTAAATCAAGCAGCCTTTCTATTAAGCAAACGCCATTTTCCGTTATACTATCTTCTCCCTCAAGTATTTTGTTTTAAAAACTAGGATCGTCTGTCTAACTTTCACAGGTGATTAATCTTGGAGAAAAAGGTATAGAAGATTCAAACGAAATGGTAGATCGTTTTTTAAAAGGCTAAGTCCAATCTATAGGTATTTGAGCGATTTTTATTAACAAAATGGAGGAGTAGTAATGTGCCGTGAACAAAAATCCTCCCCGCAATATACTAGCTAGTAATAGGGGGAGGTAAAAAAGTTTTTTATTTAAGTTATTATTTTTTACAAAGGAGCTTTATTTTATAGTAGAACGGTGCATTTATCCTGCTTTTGCGGTTTTATTTACAATGAGGACGGTGTTTATCCATTTCGCCGCCTACAAGTTGTGGATCAAGGCATTGAATCGCACAGAAGCAATCAAGGTCTACTTCAATACAATGTCTCGTGCGCTCAAGTTCCTCAACGTCACATAAAGAAGCAGGATCTACGCAGCAATTGTCAAAATCCAGGTTATTATCCGGGCGTAATAAAGATAAAGTAGCGCAGCCGCTGCATTTATCTACTTTTTCTACACGAAAAAAGACTGTCTGGAAGCAGTTATCTTGGCCAATACCTCCTGTTGCATGAAACAATTGTCCGCTTTTGGCTTGAAGAACAAACGGCACCGTATCCAAACCGTTAATATTTCCAGTGGGGCTTAGTAAATTACGGCTGCATTTGTTTTCGCAGGCATCGAAATTCTCTGCTTCATCTTGAGCTTCTTTTATTTCAAGCACTGCATCCAAAACGCAGCTTCCTTTTTTACTAGTATTTCCCCCTCTATTCATTTCCTCTATGCTTTCCGTTTCATTATTTTTTCTGCCCATTTGTTTTCATTCCTTTCTTTATTTGTCATGATATAGCGTATACCTAAGGAATAATAAAGTGTTAGGCATTCTGGTACATATTTACAAATCAGGCTCGTGCCGTTTCTTTAGTGAAAACCTCTGCAAATCAATAAAAGCAGGTGTTCTTGTTGATCACCTATGAATCGAAAATTGCAAATATCCAATACGTATGTTAATTTCTATTAACTTTATTACTGGTTACAAGTTTACTGCTGTCGGCAGCTGGGAAAATAAGCAGTATTACTTTAAAGATTTTCTTGATACAAACTATGCTGTAAAAGAATTAGTGAAATAAGATGAGTTGTTAGGTGAAGGTTTTGACTATTAATATAGTTTGTTAAAGTAGTCGGCCAATTAAATACATAAAAATATGTACCATAGGATGAATAGTAAGGAGGTAGACCGGGAATATGCTTATTAATTTAAATAATATACGCAATAACATGGAAGCAAGATTAGAGATATTGTAACAACAAGGTTTCTAGTAATAGATTATTCAGTTTTATGGAGGAACGTTAAACGTTGAAGAACTCCTATTAACTCCGGAACCAACTGTTCCCAATCATTACATCTTGCTACCATTACCCCATTGTAGTATTGACAAGCCAAAACATATGGAAATATTATGAAAGAGTAAATTGCTGGACATGGAAAGGAGGTGAAGGGTTGAACGTACGTATTACAGTGTTTCTTCCTTTACTATTCCTATTGGCTGTATCTTTGCCTGCTCAAGCAATTGCGGAAAAAGGGGGCAATCCGTCTAGAGAAAAAGGGAACGTGGTTCAGCAAGATCAAGTTCCAGAAGCCGTACATACCAAAGCAAATAAAGACAACGCAAAGAAACAATCCGCACAAACGAATAAAAATCAGAATGCTGACACGTCTATTGAAAATAAAGGGAAATCAAGAGATGTTTCTGATGACACGAAGCACCAATCTACGAAAGAAAATAACAGTCAAAAGGGCAGCACTTCAGTTGAAAAGAAAAGAAAATCGAAGGGTTTGCCGGACCAAGCAAATGAGAAAGCAAAAGAAGCAGTTCATAAAAAAGTTCAACATAAAGAAAAAGAAACAAAATCAGATCGATCTCCGCAAAAACAAAAGGGGAAGGAAAAACAAAAAGAACCTGTCTCGGCTCAGGATACAGCACCTCATTCTCGTGAAAAAGTTCAAACAAACAATAAACGTCAATTTGAAAAAAGTAACGTCGAACCTGCTAGTGAACCTAACGCGTCAGAGCGCCCACAACAAGATTTACCTTCTCCATTACCAGCTAAGAAGGAATGGGAGCTGCACATTCTCCAAGCTCAACAATCTATGAAAATTCATGTTGGATCCGCCAATGATTATAAAGGGGGCAGTAAGACCAAACTGGATTTTCTGTATGGTGAAACCGTTCGATTAGGAGTTAGATGGAAACAACCTTTTGTAAAGAGACACCATATTTTCCGTAACCAATGGGTTAACGCACCGCCAACACCACCGCCGAAGCTTGCTCCTTCATTTTTACGTCATGTATAAAACCTAAAAAATAATAGAAATGAAGGAGCGAAATAAACATGAAAATCAATCTTTTAAACGGTAAAACAGTTGTAAAAACGTTCATTCTAGCAGGTGTGCTTTCTATTGGAGCGGGAGTTCAAGTGAGCGAAGCCGCAGGAAAAGGCGGTAAGCAGATGAACCATGCTAAGGTTGAACAAAACGTTCCAGCTGAAAAGATAGCAGAAGGAAAACAAAATCCATCTGCAGAAAAAAAAGCGAAGTCAAGAGCAAGTGAAAAAGCCAGCGACCAAGCAAAAGCCAACGCCTCAGCTAACGCAGCCGTACATTTTTCAAATAACGAAGACACAGCAAAAGAAGAAAAAACAGAAGAGGAAGCTGCAAGAGAAGAAACGACTGAAGAAGAAGCAGCTGATGAAGAAGTAAAAGAAGTAATAGAAGATGCCGTCGTATTAAATGGGGAAACTAAAAACGGCCCAGAAGAAGAAGGAAATGAAGACGCAGCTACAGGAGTTGAAGAAACCGAAGAGAATACAGATGAAATGGTAAATCCTTCTGCTGAAAACAAGCTGCTTGCAATGGCAAGTGAAAAAGCAAGCGAGCAAGCTGTCATTCACGCTGCCTTTCATTCGACTGTTCTTGCACGTTTAGAAGAAGATGAAACAGAAGAATCAGAAGAAGACGTAGATGCAGATGAGAAGGAAACAGACGAAGCAGCAAATCAATAAACATTTGCTGCCGCTCTTAAAAGCTCTGTGGAAAATAAACTCCACAGGGCTTTTCTCATGAAATTTCGAAGAAATGCTAATATTCCTCTAATCATTTGTTAAGTCACACCAAAAAGGCTGCCCCAATAAGCCGGTTTTATCGACTTATGGAACAGCCCTTTTGTCATTAATGATGGTTAGACAGGTGCATCGATTTCATCATCTTCTAGTTTTTTCTCTAGATAGTCGATGTCTTTTCTGGCATTAAATCGTTCTGCTTTTTCAATTTTAACGGCAACGCTGTATTGTGGAATGCCTGAAGGACTGTCATAGATACCTTTAGGGATTAGGAAGTTGCCCTCTGGGAAGTGAAGTCCTATGTTTCCGCGTGCGATATCCGTAAAGAGCGCTTTGCCTTGGAAAACGCCATGCTGATTGTACACAACGATTCCTTCCCCTTCAACAATATTTAAGGTGTTCGCATCTTCTGCGTTCAGAAGGACATCATATCGTCCAGCATTATTGAATGGATCTGTTTCCTTAAATACCATGGAGTTAAATTGCTTGCCGCGTCTTGTAGTTACGTAGAATGTACCTTCCGGCTTTTCAAGGTTTGGTATGTCAATTGGAATTAAGTTCCCTCGACCGTCCGGCGTTGGGCATACACCGTCTTCACATAACCAGGCGCCGCCCCATTGAAAGACATCCCCTTGTTTTTTCAAGTGTTGAATCCCATCGTAATCAGGGTTTGCTTTGGCAATTTCGTCTCGAATCTCTTGGGCTGTTTCAAAGTTTACAAGGTGTGCTGTTTCAGGCTTCACTCGTTTAGCAAGATCCACATAAATTTTCCATTCCGCCCGAGCTTCTTCCACCGGCTGCTTGTTTCCTGCAATTTCAGGCGAGAAATAAACCATACGCTCGGTTGATGTTGAGGTACCGCCGCCCTCTTGTTCAAAACGCGTTTTTGCTGGAAGAACAATCACTGCTTCTTTCGCGTCCACTAAAGTCGAAGTATTTAATATAATATCCTGATGGACGCGAATATCTACTTCCGAGAGAGCTTTTTCGATAAATTCAGGGTTTGGCATCGTTTCTAAAAAGTTACCACCGCTCATATAGTAGAGTTTCAGCTTTTTCTCATGGTCGTCAGGAAGGGCTGCATGCTCAAGATTAACCCCTACAATATCACCTTGCCATTTAGGAAGATCAAAACCCCATAATTCTTCGATTCGTTTTACATTGTCCTCATCCCAGCCGCCGCCAGGGAGAACAAATGGATCAGCTCCCATTTCGCCTGTGCCTTGTACACTAGAGTGTCCGCGAAATGGCATTAAACCGGCATTTTCTCGGCCGAGATAGCCTCGTAGCAGTGCAAGGTTTGCCACTTGGGAGATGTTATCTGTTGCAAAGGAATGCATCGTTAACCCTAACGCCCAGGCGAATACAGCATTTTTGCTGTTAGCTAGTAATTCAGCTAATTCTCGAATCCTTTCTTTTGACATACCGGAAGAATGAATGATTTTCTCCCATGAAAGCTCATCGACTTTTGTTTTTAATTCTTCATAGCCATTCACATGGTCTTGTACAAATGCATGGTTAATAGCAGAACCGTACTGTTCTTCTTCCATTTCAAACCAGTACTTCATGATCCCATGCATAAAAGCAATGTCGCCCCCAATATTCACTTGGTAGAAATCATCAGCAACCTGTGTCCCAAACAATGCAGATTCGGCATTGGACGGAACCCAATATTTATCCATGGCCGGTTCTTTGTACGGATTAATAACAATAATTTTCGTACCTTTTTTCTTAGCAGCCAGCATATACTTGGTAGATACCGGTGAAGCGTTCGATGCTACACTTCCCCAGAATACAAGGACGTCCGTTCCGATCCAGTCTTTATACGTACAGCTGGACGCCCCGATACCGACCGAACGCTTCAGCGCCGTTTTGGATGGAGAGTGACAAATACGGGATGCGTTATCGACATGGTTTGTCCCTAAAAAACGTGCAACTTTGCCTGCGGTATAATAGGATTCATTTGTAATCCCTCTTGAGGTAAGGTAAAAAGCATATTGTTTTGGATCTAATGTTTTCATTTTTTCAGCGATCATATCCATCGCACCATCCCAGCTGATTCGAGAAAATTTATTTTCCCCTTTACGGCGGATTAATGGATAGGGGATGCGTCCCATTTTACGAAGCTCTGCGCTTGAATATTGCCGCAGTCTATCCACATCAGCATGGACAATCTCTTCTTTTAAAGGCGGCATCGTGCTTAAACGCAAGACATTCAACCGGGTCGTGCAAATATGCGGTCCTTTTAATGTTTGGTCATACAAACCGGAAACCCCGAGGGCACAGCCGTCACAAACCCCTTTTGTGAGAATGTTTGTGGCGTATTTCAAGTTATCTTTATTTTCCCAAGCCACCTTCATGGTGTCACGAATGTGTTTTGGTTTAATCTTTCCTAATCCAAACGGGACAGGGCTTACCCAATGTTTGGGAGCGGGGATTTTTGAAATACTGGTAGGACCGCTATGTAAAGTTCCTTTTTTAGGGTCTTTTTTTGTTACATTACTCATGCAAATCAGCTCCTTTAGGAAAATACTATGTTTCCATACGCAATTCTTTGCTGAGAGGCTAAAAAAACCACCGTACTTTCTTGGGTGAAAAATATAACGGTGGTCTTTAACAGGGCCGCTGCCAAGTACCAACCTTTGTTACAAATGTATATGTGTTTTTTAGATCTAAGACGTTTAACGGGCAGACTTAAACAGGAGCGCTGCTAAGGTCTCACCCTACTTTAGGAAAATTAGGATCAAGGTATAAGAAAAACTAAAGGCTTTCGCCATTAAGGACTTGGCGATAAGCCAAGTTTTTCTTATATAAACAGATTTCGATTAGCTTACTAGTTTCTCCTTCGACTCTTTTTCTTTTTTAATCTTTTTAATATCTAATCGAGTTAAGATGGAAATAATGAGTGCTAAAATAAATAATCCGCTAAAGAAATTTAAACTGGCTGCATAGCTCCCCGTTGTATCTTTCATCCAGGCTGCAAACATAGGACCTGCTAAGCCGGCGGCAGACCAGGCGGTTAAAATATAACCATGAATGGCTCCAAGCTGCTTTGTTCCGAAAATGTCTCCAATATACGCTGGAACAGAAGCGAAACCGCCTCCATAACAGGCATATACAATGACAACCATCACCGCATACACAACTTGATGTGTAATGGAAGGCAGGAAGAAAAAGATAGGGATTTGCAGTACGAAGAAGGCCGTATATGTATTTGGTCTTCCTATGTAGTCTGAAACAGCAGCCCAGCCAATACGGCCAAGCCCATTCGCAATGCCTAATGCTCCAACTAAAGCGGCGGCTGCACCTGTTGTTAATCCAACGCTTTCAATGGCCAATGGCTTCATGGCAGAGATAACGGCAATACCGCACGTCACATTGATAAAAAGCATGAACCATAAAAAGTAAAAACGCTTTGTTTTAACGGCTTCGTTTGCCGTTAATTGAGCTAAATCTTCTTTGGCTTTCATTTTAGATGTACTAGCTTTTTCTTTAAATCCTTCTGGCAGCCAGCCTTCAGGAGGTTTTTCAAGATAAAGACAGGATAACAACATAATGATGAAATAAGAGATTCCCAATATAAAAAATGTATTCGCAATTCCTGTTGAGTCAATTAAAGCATCCATAATGGGGCTGGCTATGGCTGCTGCGAACCCAAATCCCATAATGGCAAGTCCAGTTGCTAAACCTCTTCGGTCGGGAAACCATTTGACTAACGTGGATACCGGTGCAATATAACCAACGCCAAGGCCGATTCCCCCGAGTGCACCATAAAAGATATACAGAAGGGTCAAAGATTCCATATTTACAGCCACACCTGAACCAGCAACCCCAACGCCAAAAAAGGCAGCAGCAACTAACCCTGCAGTTTTAGGGCCGTACTTTTCTACGAAGTGTCCCATAAAAGCAGCAGATAATCCTAAAAATAAGATAGCTAAACTAAAGGTTAGCTGTACTTGGCTGTCCGACCATCCATATTGCTCCGTTAATGGCTGGGTAAAATTACTCCATGCATAGACAGAACCTATAGAGAGGTGGATGCCAACGGCTGATAAGGCAATAAGCCAACGATTTTTAACTTTTCCCATGGTTGTTCACTCCTTTTTTATTCAAAAAAACCGCCGCCTTCTTTTGGAGTAATGATCGTATCAAGGAAATCTGCGATCACCAAAAAAAAGCGACGGTTAGTATAGAGCAGGAACGCTACTTTTTACCAACGTTCAATCTTTTAAATTATGTATGCAAAAATTATAACCGAAAACAGGATCGCTGCCTCGTGTCATAATTGTTACAGAGTTATGAACATATTGCATTTTACCTTATTATAAGTAAAAAATCAATATTATTGATAGTGAATCTATTAATATCTATGTATTTGGTTAAGATCAATATAATCGGTTTACAGTCTTTTAAGTGAATCGTCTGTTCCTTTTCTTAATCTTCTGTTTGGATCCAACCCGGTCGATAGTATTTATTCCTTCATCAAGTGCAGCATGGATGGTTTGAATAGAACGTTCTTCATTCGTTCCACCTTACATCCAGCCAGCTATAGCCCAAGTTCCGAGCGCAATTCGAGAAGATTTATATATATGTGTCAGCTAAATGAAAATATTCTATTCATTTTCTACACCCTTTCTTTAGGGAATGGTATATCCTTAAACATTCTCTATAGTACAGAAGGGTATTTGTACTGTGGAGCATGCTCTTTTTTGTATGAAGATTTTTGATGCGTAACTTGATGACTGTAAAATCAAAGATAAAGAGCTTCGGCAAGAAAAGCTGTACCTATTCTCAAATGATACTATTCATGAATAGATTGATAATGTTTTATTTCGATATTTTCAAATACAGCCGTCCCGCCTTCGGAAAAAAGTGAGATACCCTCATCAGCTAATGGAGGAAATACTTGATGGGAGTGAACGGTTTTCCCATCATCTATAAACACTTCGATACTTGTCTTATCAACGAGAACTTTTAAATGAACGTTCTTTTTACTTGCATCAAAAGGAGCATTACTTTCCACAAGTTGATGGCTATCGTCGGGTTGGTCTGTAGAGCCTCGATTAACGTAGGAATAGCGGCCTTCTGGAAAAATGCCAACATCGATATGGCGTGTTTGATCTGCTGATTCTCGTAGACGTAATCCTGCATTCTCGATCTCTGACCAGGATATATCGGCCTCAAGTTGATAAGCAGTTCCTGTCGTTTCAAGCGTTTTTATGCCATCTACCTCGATATTGGCATAAGAATCCGTCGAATGGGTTAATTGATTCAAGTCTTTAATCGGCTGGGAGGTAAGGTAGTAATCATCATTCTCTTGTTTTTTTAATTCGATTTTACGTACAATGGAATCCAGCCCATTAAAGCCTTCCCTCATAGTTGGGGTGTTGTCTGGATAATCCCAATTGTTCATCCACGCCAATGCATAGCGGTGGTTTAACTTATCATCACTTGTACCGTCTTCAAAAGTTACGCCCCCATACCAATCAAAGCCGTAATCCAGCCACTTTGGCTCCTCATGATCGGTGTGAAATTCTTCTCCATTATAATCACCAATCCAGTAAGCATAGGTGTTTGGCTTTCCTATTGATTCGCCATTCGCGCTTGCACCGAGGATCCATTTCACTGTCCCATCATGTGCCCGCATCACATAAAGGTCAGGACACTCTATCAGACCGATGTCTTCTGTTTGAAATCCCCCAGTATAGTTCCAATCTTTTAGGTTGTCAGACTCGTAAAAACCAATTTTTGTACCTTCTGCCATCAGCATAACCCATTTATCTGTTTGCTCATCCCAAATGATTTTAGGATCCCGGAAGTCTTCTATTCCAGGATTAGACATAATAGGCTCGTCACTATAAGAGGTGAACGATTGACCTTTGTCCGTACTGTACCATAGGAATTGTTCTTGGTCTCCGTTAGCGGAAGGCTGAGTTACGACCGCCACGACGGAGTCTTCTCCAAAGCCTGCCGTATTGTTCGTATCCACGACTACAGAACCCGACCAAGAATCACCATTTTCATTTGTATACTTAGGAATAGATACTCCTTCATCTTCCCAGTGCACCAAATCGGTAGATGTTGCATGACGCCATTCTGTTCCATTTCCATCCGGGTAGTCCCCATTATAGAGATAATAGTAATGATACTCCCCATCCAGATAGATCGGTTTTTGAGGATCGTTTTTCCAGTGATCCGGTGTGGTAAAATGGTAGTCGGCGCGGTATGTATCCTCTACTTCCGGTTTTTCTTTCTTATTATCGAGCCATTCGCTGAATAATAGTGAGGTTGTTAGTAGACAAAAAGGAAGGAGGAGAACAGCTAACCATTTCTTTTTTTTATTAAATCTTCTCTTAATCAAATAGATTCACCGCTCTTTTTTTCTATAATCTGTATCCTGTTATGATATTAGAAAAGTTTGGTTTTGCTTTTTTACAGGAAGAAAAGAAAATGCCAATAGATCATTGACATTTTCTTTCATTCTACTTTTTATTATTCGTCGACTGTAATTTGTCCTTGTTCCAGAATGCTGTCTTCCACTACAGAAGATTTTTTTCCTTTAAGGTCGAGTTTAAAGCTTGGAGAGAAGGTAGATTTATCATCTTCAAAATATCCTCTGTTTGTCATATAACTTGTTATAACGACATCATCACTGTTTTCTTGAGGGATAGCATAGTGTGCGTAGTTCCAAGTTACATCATGAGGGTCAAGGTCTTGGTGCAGTACAATGCCTGTTTTGTTCATAGGCTTGTATGGGCCAGTTAAAGAATTTGATACGTAACCTAACATATAAATGTCTTCATTATCAATGCCGTCAATGGTCATTTTGGATCCGCGAGCGCTTGTGAATAAATACCATTTTCCGTCCTTTTTGAAAATGTTCGGACGTTCAATTTCATCTGTTACCGTGTTTGATGCAACCAATGGTTTCATCACGTTTTTAAGCGTATAGTCGTCATTGATTTCAATGATGCCGATGGCGCCATTCGCTAGTTCAGCAAATTCTTTTTGAGGGCTTTCTAGGAGATTTTCTTTTTCATCCTGGAAGAATTTATTGCTGTTACTATAATAAGCTCTGTTGTATAGGGATTCTTCGCCTTGGTAACCTGTTTCTGTTCCTGTATTTGCTTCAAACACAAGGTATTTACGTCCGTTTTCTTCTACATAGTGAGGGTCTCTAAGGGTGTGGTTTTCATTAAAGTTTATCTCTTCGCCCCCAAAAGCTTGATTAACGTTTTGATAGATAGATCCGTCTCCGCCTTCAAAGATAGACTTATGATCTTCTACGCCATCTACTTGTAGTGTGCCAGCTTCTGGCTCGGATACGTTAACTTGTGCGGTTGTTAATGTTTGTTTCCCGTAAAGTTCTTTATCTAGATTAAATTCCGTTCGGTTCGTATAGAATAAGCGAACTTCTCCATCTGACGTAAAGGTTGCAGAACCGGACCATTCTTCTGATTGATCTTTCAAATAAGGATCGTCTGGTATATATTTATCCTCATCGTCAAATACTCTTCCAGCATTTTTCCAAGCATCGATCGATGTTTCGCCGGCTTTTTTATAGAACATATAAATAAATGTGTCATTGGCGTTTTTAGGGTCTCCGGCTAATCCGAAAAGAATATGGTAGCCATTATATTCAGCTACTGTGCCATCAGCGTTTTGCAGCGGCCAAGTATCCCACACATCCATATCGATTTCGCTGCCTTCTTCGTTGATTTTTTTCGCCGAAGGGATATTTTCAATCGTGGATGCATCAAATGAAGGTACCGTAAAGTCTGGGTCACCATGTTGATCAATCATATTTTTCATATCTGAGCGTGTAATGTGGGAGAATCCGTAATCTTCCTTGTGGTCCTTGGAATCTTTGGGAGCCGCATTCGTAACTAAAGCATCACCCCCTGCCAAAATGGCTGTACTAAGCGTGACTACAGTTGCTCGTTTGGCGAGACTTTTTAAGTTCATCGTAATTCCTCCTATCATTTTTTAAAGGACGTAATGTCCGTCCCCCTTCACAATTAAAATTATAGGAGAGTCATGGGTTTTTTGGATATGGAGTATATTGATGTGAATTTAGTCTTGTATTGATATAGACGTTTGACCAGATTTCTAAAGAGGAGGGAGGGGCAAAAAAATCCTGAGGAATGGCCCATTTTATTGAGCATTCTCCCAAGACTTTTGATACTCCTGCAGCAATTGATCACGATTTAGCTGTTTTTTTATATATTGCTGTGTTACAGATCCGAACTCTTCCCTAACGCCAACAGGAAAACCGAACCAGTTTGAGGACATCGTTTTTCCTCTTTTATAATACTGAATGGTTTCCTCAGCAAGCGGTCCTGATTTATCAGATTGGATATGATGAAAAGCAGGGATAAATTTAAATCGCTCTGTCATAAACAGTTGACCTTTTTCCGACGCAACCATCCAGTTTAAAAATTTTTTCGCTTCTTTCTTCTTTTCTGGGGTTGATTGTTTATTGACCACCCAATAATTCGGTGTGTTGACGATTAAGGCTTCATTATTAGGCTGGTCGTTAATCGGGATGGGCAGCATTCCAATATTCATATGGGGAGATCGTTGGTCAATGAACGGCTGTACCCAGTTCCCTTGTAAGATAATCGCTGCTTTTCCTGATGCAAAAACATTCATTTCCATGTTGTAATCCGTTGCCAGTGGCTTATCACTTCCATATTCGAGTGTGATATCCAATAGGTTGATTAGATCTTTAAACTTTTGGTTGTTCGTAATGGTTTCTGTCCCATTATTTAAGCTTTTTATATAAGTTTTTGGGTTTCTTTGTTGGGCAAAAGCAATATTCATAAGGTGATCCCCTAGTTTCCATTTTTCATAATATCCCGTGGCAAAAGGAGTAATCCCTGCTTCTTGTAACTTTTCTGCCGCTTTTTTTAATTCAGTCAGCGTGCTAGGCAGATCATCTATTCCTGCTTGATGGAATAGATCCTTATTATAAATAAATCCGTATCCTTCCATGTTCATCGGCATACCGTATAATTTGTCATCAAACGTCATTGGGGATAACGCCTTTTTATAAGCTTTATCGACCCATGGTTGGTTGGAAAGATCCTCTAGATAGTCCTTCCATATTTTAGCGTTCTCGTACCCCGGGTTTGTAAAAATATCAGGCCCCTTGCCAGCTGCTATCTTGGCTTTAAGGTCAGAAAAATCATCCATTGCCCCGCCTACTGTATGAACCTCAATATGTACGTTTGGATTTTCTTTTTCATAAGCATGGACCATTTGTTCAAATTGAGAGGCAATTTCAATTTTCGGATTCCTGATGTTCAATGTTAGTTCGTCTAGTTTTACTTGAGTTTCTTCGCTCACGGGTTTTGTTTGACATCCGGATAGAGATAAACTAACGATTAAACACAGGTGTAATATTTGTTTTGTCATACCGTCACCCCTGAAAAATGCGAGAAGCAGTTATCTGCTCGCAGCTTTCGGCTTGTTTTTATTTCTAAACTCAAAAGGTGTCTGACCTACTATTTTTTTAAATAATTTGGAAAAATATTTTTCATCTTGATAACCAAGCATTAAGGAGATCGAGTAGATCGTTTCTTCTGTTTCTATTAACCAGTTTTTTGCTTGGTCTGTTCTTAGCTTCGTGATGTATTTGGAGAGGGGCATCCCTGTTTCTTGTTTAAACTTTCTTGAGATGTGTTCGCGACTAAAAAAGAAAAGATTTGATAGCTTTTCGAGACTTATATCTTCCGTATAATACGTTTTGACATAGGATACTATGTCTTTCATACGCCGGGTGCCATCCAAATCATCCAGTCTGTGAATGGCTCGGTAGTGATGGTTATTCATTGCATTTTGTAAAGATCGAAAAGCATGTGGCATCTCTTTTAACGATGTTAACGGCTTTCCATTTACAAAACGAACAGGAATATCAAATTGATGATGAATCCATTCTTCAACGGTTAACCATTCATCAGGCAAGGTAATGATAAGACAAAAATTGCGATCGTTCTGAAGAGAAAATGCATTTCCTAGTTCTCGTTCAACAAGTTTGTTTGACAATTCTTCTATGTATGGTTCAGGATGATGCATTTGATAAAAAGAGATTAAAGTCATTTCATATTGATCAGCAGTTGGAAGATAGGGGAGAATATCATTTGATTCAAAAGCCTCACCCATACAAGCTGCTGTAATCAAATGATTCATGTGCAATTTTTTAAAGTTTTTATCGATTGTGTTTTTGTGAATACGGGACTCCACTTCGTTTTTCCAGGATTCCACGGCTTCTGACAAAGTAATATTAAATGGATCCTCTTCAATTGGTTTTAATAAATAATCGAAGCTTCTGTATTTAATTGCCTTACGCATAAACGAGTAGTCGTCATAGCCCGTAATGAATATCACTTTACCGGAATATGAAATGGCATCTAACCACTCTAAGACTTCCAACCCACTCATTTTAGGCATTTTTATATCTGTGAAAATAAGTTCAGGACTTTCATTCTCTATGAGCTTCTTGGCCTCTTCGCCGTTACTTGCTTCTAATATCTTTGTAATTCCGTGTTTTTGCCAGTGTCCCAAATAGCGCATGACTTCACGTACATTGATTTCGTCATCGGCAATTAAGGCTTTCAAAACGATTTCCTCCTCACATAAAATAAGCTCATTTATTAGCAAGTGTCGATTCTATCGGAAGAACGATGGTAACGATAAAGCCTTCCCCATGATTTGTATCGATTTCTAAGCCGGCGCTTGGTCCATAATTAAGAACGAGACGATCATGAATATTTTTTAAGCCGATATGCTCATGGAAATAATCACTTTCATAAGGGGATGTATAGATATTATCTCTTAATGTTTGAAGCTTCTTACCAGGTAGGCTAGCACCGTCGTTTTCTACTACGAGATGTAAGTATCCATCCTTTATTTCTTCATAAATCTTTAATTGAGCATCGAAAAAACCTTCTTCATAACAGTGTTTAAAAAAGTTTTCTACAAGCGGCTGAAGGATCATACTAGGAATGGTCATATGAAGAATCGCATCACTTATATTAAGAGAATAGTTTACATTGTTTCGAAAACGCTCCATTTGAAGGGTGAGGAAGGCTTCTATATAATTCACTTCCTCTCGCACCTGCACCCATTGGTTTGCCTTAATGGAGTAGCGCATCATTTTAGATAAAGATGTCACTAATTGGTAGACGTTTAAAGCATTAGACCTTAAGGCAACGGCACCTATTGATTGCAAGGCATTAAATAAAAAATGAGGATTGACTTGTGATTTTAATGCTCTGAATTTATTTTCTTTATTTTCAATTTCTAATTTATATTCTCGATTAATATGAAGGTTGATTCGATCCATCATTTCCTTAATATGTTTTTCCAAATACCCAATTTCGTCTTGCCTCGAGTCATCAAAGGGTACATCCATATTTCCCCCTTCAATGTTCCGTACTTTTCGTGTAAGAAGTTTAATAGGATGTGTGATCTTGTACGTAATCATACTAATCATAATTACTCCTAATAATCCGATTCCTATCCCAACAAAAATAAATGTATAAGCAGTATTTCTCACATCGCTGAATAAAACATGACTCGGAGTTATCTTCACTAATTTCCATTGATCTAGAGGTCCTGATAAGGTGTTGGATAAAATAATATCTTCTGTGTCATTGTCTTCTGCGCTAATCTGCCGTTGCAATTCGGAAGGAACAGGCTCACCAATAAGTTGTTGATTACTTGCATACATGACCTGATTATTCTCATTTAAAAGCAGCACGGATTCTTCATCTTTTTCGATCAGGGTGTTACATATTCGGGCATAGGAATCCATGTCTACGTCCATTGAGAGAATTCCGAGAAATTCATTAGAGAGTACATCTACTATTTTGTGATGAAAAGTCATTACCATGGTATCATCCGACTGGGGAACGATTGCTGCATTGTTGTAATTTTCAATACGGTGCGGCGGTTCCATAATGAACTTCAAGTTAGAATTGGAAAGTTGCTTAATAAAATCTTGCTTTAGAAAATCGGGTTTAGATTTACGAGCGCTCACCATCGCATTATAGACCGTAAACGATTCGTTATCCTTATCTATAAACAGTTGTACTTGGCGGATTTCGTTTCGCATTAGATAATAGTTTACTAAGCTTTTTTCTATGTAACTCGTATCGTTTGCCTCATTATGAAGAATTCGAAAAAATTCAGGATCACGATACAAGATATATGGTAGATGAATCATCTCATCAAAGTATTGCTCGAGCTCTTCGGAGTTCTGTTGAAGCTCTACCTGGCTGTTTTCGAGCTCATGAGATTCCACACTACTTTTTGTATATCCATATATAAAAAACACGGATAAAAAGTACGGAAAGATAATAAAAATAAGCAGCATGATCAATAGGCGTCTTTGGATGCTTTTCATGAATCCGCCCCTTTCACTAAAGAACCAATGGAAAGTAGCTTTTTTAAAAAGCAAAAACAAAACAGAATGAAAAAATTCAGTAAGAGTGGTCAATCTACAGTTGATGTATGATTTTTAAACTATATTAATAACTTTATAACGTCAATCATGTATAAGAGGGTATACAAAAGTAGGAGATGGATTGTGAAAATCCCATGGACATCCTGTTTTCAAACGCTCTCATAAAAAATGTAAACGTTATGAAAAATGCGCAAAATGAAACTATCCTACTATATTAATAACGAATACGATCGGTGATATATGGTTTTGAACTATGATGAAAGGGGAGGGGGTGTCAGCTTCCGTAAGCTAATTTCATATATCCTGACTTTTCAAAGGTAAATGTGAAAGTATATTGAAATGAAAAGAGAAAGTTGGAATCGGGATGCTGCAGAATGATGTCGAAAATGCATACCCATTGTTGCATATTTAAATTGCTAATTAAACCGAAAGATAGTTTATCAATACAGGCTTCCACTTGAAGATATAAGCAGTTGGAAAGCAGCTGACCTGATCATCCTTTATGCCTGCTTACAAAATGTCGTTAAAATATGTAAAAGATCATAATTTTATAGATTTTTATTAACAAAAAATTAATGTTTCGTTATATTGACCGATAATAATCTTTTATCGGGTGGAAAGTACGATGAAAAACAACACAATGATTAAGGAAGTTTTTTTACTTAGAAGTATCGCCTGCTTAAGTATCGTTTTATTGCATGCTATCGAAATAGGGATAGAATCTATTAAATATGAGATCGGATCGTTTACTTATCTAGTTTTTGACTCCATCCATGTATTTCTTTACTATGGCACCCCTATGTTTATATTTATTTCGGAGCTGCTTATCGCTTATTCTTATCGAAAGAAAAACATACCAAAAGATTTTCTTCGAAAGCGTTTTACATTTATTTTTATACCGTTTTTATGTATGGCTTTATTTTATTCGATACCTTATGCATCAACCTTTCAAGATTGGGTATTAAAATTTTTCTTAAATGCCTTTATTGGTGATTTTCATGGTTATTTTGTTTTAATTATTTTTCAATTTTACCTGCTTCATTTATTTTTTCATCATTATTTGCAAAGAGTAAAACCTAGAGTGATAATTACTATTTCGTTTCTGCTAAATGCTGGTTATTTAGCATTTTTTAATATGACGGAACCATACAATATCCTTTATTCCGAATACATTTGGGAGAGGTTTTATTGGATTCCGTTCTTTGGATGGATTTTCTACTTTTCCTTGGGATATTACTGCGGCCTTTATTATGAACGTTTTATTTCAGGCTTAAAAAAACACAAAGCCGCTGTCACCGCTTTACCGATTGTTTCAAGTACTTTCTTGTTGTATGTATATCATAGTGAATTAATTACTGTACATAGCTCAAAACGAATCGACATGATGCTTCATACAGCAGCTATTGGCTTTTTTATCCTTTATGTTACATCCTATATGAAAAAGATTCCAAATTTCCTCATTTTTATTAGTCAATATTCGTTTGGGATCTATTTGCTGCATTTCTTTTATCTATTATTATTTGATGCTATCTATAATATTTACCCTGGATTCCTTGGTATTTCTTACGTTTTTCTATTATTTTTCGGCAGCACGACGTGTTCCATTATTACGATATACCACCTGAATAATTGGAAATATGGAAAATATATTGTTGGCAAAATAGGTGCGGGGTATAAAAACAAAGCAAATACCTCCTATACCGTGGCATATAAGCAAAAGCCTCTTCAAAGTTAAAGCGTGATATTAGTAATAGTAGACAAGCGCTGCACTTTTTATTTGAGCAAGGAAACATATAGTATTCTTTACCTGTACATCACTGAATAGAGTGGTGTACTTTTTTAGTATTAGAGCTGCTAGGAAGAGAGATTCGATGATTGATATCGGTGAAATAACAATAAATATCATTTCTTTCAAGATGAAACGTATTGGTACGTATAGAAACCATTTGTACTCCTGTCATTGGCTCCTAAGGTTTAAAATTACTGTTCGAGCCTCTCTGACTCCCTTCTAATCAAATTAAAACATCCCTAGAAGACATATCCTCAATATGATTAATCTCAGAATCTACCAAAAGAACCCCAAGTGAAGTATAATAAGGAAAAAGAAGGAGTATATGAAAAAAATGGAAATAAATAATACAAAGCATCTAGCAGGTGATTTATTTGCAGCCTTTCTTGCAATACATATAAAGACAGCAACATCGGCAGATTTCCACTATGAAACTTCATTAAGATAAAGAGACTGTTGTTGTTGTTATAGCTTCTTTCTATACATCTAAAAATTAGTAACGAACATAAAGGAAAAAGAGAATTGTGAGAAGTAAATGGACCATGGCGGTTGGAAGCGTCCTATCGGCAGGTATAATTACAGCTTCAGCCGTTCAGGCAGAAACGAAGTTTGCATATATTGACAGGGAGTACTGGGCGCATAAATATGTTTGTAATAATCAAAATGGGGAAGAGGAAGAGAGTGTTACTTTTACGACAGAAACACCACTACACTACGAATCGAATGTTTTCTACAAAGACACTGAAGATTTTTTGCAAAAAAACCAGCAGTTTCTATCGATTTAGCAGCATTAGAAGTCTCCCAGTAGAAATATTGCTGCGATAGCTGGATTACGGAAGCACAGCTTATAGCTTGCTAGTGCTTCTGCCTTTTCATTCGGCTGGTTTAATCTTAAACGTGAATCCAACACATATAATTTAGCGAAATGGATGGGAGGATGCACTCATGAAAAAATTATATAGATCCACACAAGAAAAACAGTTGGCGGGAGTATTAGGAGGTGTAAGTGAGTTATACAATATAGATGTCAGTATACTTAGAATCATTATCGTTTTATCAGGTTTTTTTACAGGCGGGATCGTATGGCTGATCTATATTATTGCAGCGATGGTCATTCCAACTGACAAACAATTACACAGCTAATGATTCGAGGGTATGTTTCTCAAGTTCTATTAGAGTAATATTTCCCTTAAGACTAACTTTAGAATGGTAGAGAATGGGAGACAGAGTGAGATCATTTGGGTGTGTATTTGAAGAAGAAAAGTTATCACAGTTTGAAAGCCCCAGGAAATATAGTAATTCATTTTTTTAGTAGTCAAAAAAAAAGTAGAGCCCAAATTATACTATCGAATATTATTGGGGTTTTGTGCTTTCAATAAACGAACGACGATCCCCCCGATTTGTCTGCCTAATCTCAATCCTTCATCATTATCTACTTTAAAATGTACGCCAGCATACAAACGTGATAAAGCGCACTCTTCCATTGTTCTTCTTATTCCTGCTGCTTCTAGTGGAAAAAAATAAGTTAAAATGGCTTCTGCACATCCTGCAACAGTAGCATGTGCAGAAGGATAGGATGGAAAAAGAGGTGTAAGCAAAATAGGAGATAAATTTCTGCCATATTGATTTGGACGTGCCACATCCCACAGATATTTAAAGTACCATGACATCACAAAGGCATCATTAACACCAGCATGGAAATATCCAAATATTCTGGCAATATTTGGTGAACCAAGTCTATATTTTCTGGCTAAACTGAAAATCATAGGAATCATATTTTGAGTTGCTTCAGCATTCCCCCAGAATTGTGCAATTTGTATTTTTTGAGGTGTCAAGGACAAAATTGTTTGTTCTACAATAGATAATTCTGTTTCCCAATCCACTTTAATAGGATTTTTAATTTGCCAAATAATACGCAGCCTAAAGGGATCTAGGAATTCATTATTTTCTCGCCTGGAAACAAAAAACATTGGAAAGTACGCTGGTTCGGGATGAGCTTTAGGTGGGGTTTGTTCTCCTGGGTAAGGATATTCCGACCATCTTCTGTAAATTGTTCTCATTAATCCAGCCCCTTATATTTTTACTACTTATTTCTTTATGAGTAATAGTAATAAAATATAACAATATATAAGTAGGATGATGGGATAAGAACCGTAAGTGCAGGAGATATGATCGAGGAAATACATCATAAATTTAGTAATCTCGATCATAAAGGTTGAGGAATAAAAAGGAAGTAAGTCATGGAATTGTTCATTATTTGCTTCTGTACTTGAGCAGATGGTGATAATAAACTACGTTTGTAGTTGTTGTAAATGATGTTTTTCAAAAGTAAAAAGGATAGGTTAAGCAGATAAATGATTCTGACCGCCTATCCTTGTACTTATTCCCTTTATTAAGAGTACTTTTTATTAACGATAACGGAAAAGGTCGCCATACACGATTTTATCTGAATAGTATAGTTCATTATTCCCTTTATCCACTGCCTCATTACAGTGATCCATCGAAATCTCTTCTCCGTTTTCCCGATCATAGCAGGTGTCCGCTGTGTATATGACCTCTTCATCAATAACACTTCCATCACGGAAAACGACAAAGTCCTCCCGTTCCTCAGAAAATAAATCTCTTCCAAACATAGTGTAATCGTCTACTGAAATACCTAGCAAGTTCAAAATGGTCGGCATGACATCCACTTGACCTGAAACAACATCAAGTGTCTTTCCTTCCATGCCTGGAATATGGATGATAAGAGGTACTCTTTGCAGTTTCGCATTTTCATAAGCATCAATTTCTTTATTTAAAAACTCCCCCATGGCGTCATTGTGACTGTCTGCAATGCCGTAATGGTCACCATATATGACAAACATTGTATTTTCATACATATTATTATCTTTTAATTTCTCTATAAAATTGCCTATCGCTTCATCCGTATAACGAACCGTTGAGACGTAATTGTTTAAGACTTCACTTTCTGAATCCAATGGTTCAATAAAGCGGTCCTCTTCTTCTAATTCATATGGAAAGTGGTTGGTTAACGTTAAAAATGTTCCATAAAATGGTTCGTCTAATCCATGTAAGTGATCAATGGCCTGGTCAAAAAAGGCTTCATCTTTCATCCCCCAGCCAACTTCATCGTCTTCACTAATATCATAATACGATTTAGAGAAATATTTATCGTACCCTAACGTGTCATACATATCCTCACGATTATAAAATGATCGATCGTTTGCATGAAAGCTGGCTGTACTGTAACCGCGGGAGGATAGTATGTCTGGCAGACCTTCGATTTTATTGTCTGGGTGCTTTAAAAAGACGGCACCGCTGCCTGCAGGGTAAAGGGATGTATTAATTAAAAACTCTGCATCTGATGTTTTTCCTTGTCCTGTTTGATGATAGAAATTTTTAAAATAATAGCTTTCATCTATCAATTGATTTAAGTTCGGTGTCAATTCTTTGCCATCTACTGTATTACCGATTACAAAAGATTCGAAGGATTCTAGTGAAATGACCACTATATTCCTATCTTTTGCTGCCCCGAAATATTCTTTATTTGTCTCTACTTCATGGTTTTCAATATGTTTGTCGATCGGCTCCCAATCGTCTTCTTTTGCAAATGTACTGCTTG
Source organism: Alteribacillus bidgolensis (assembly GCF_002886255.1). NCBI lineage: Bacteria > Bacillati > Bacillota > Bacilli > Caryophanales > Bacillaceae > Alteribacillus > Alteribacillus bidgolensis. The sequence continues at coordinate 1,405,349 of NZ_KZ614149.1, read as the reverse complement.
CCTGCGATTTCATGAACATAAAAGTGTCATAGATATAATAATTGTATAATCCTAAAGCGCTTACTAATCTTTGCCGGTCAAAAGAATGCCGCACATTTTCGATGGATGCCGTCTGCGAGAGAAAAGTACTGATGACCATAAAGACAGCAATAAAAACTGCAGCTCCACGCCATTGGCGAAATGCCAAGGTTTGAACGGGTAATTGAACCGATTTTCTATTTAAAAACCACAAAATAATCAATAGGTCCAAAAATAAGAAGATATCATACCATCGGATTAATTTAACAATGCTTGTGCTTAAATCACCCATATTTGCACTCATGGCAAGCATGGGAACAGTAATTAAATCTGAAAATTCGCGATAATGAACAGCATTAGAATAAAGGACAATAGATACTAACAGGCTGATGATGAAAAAGGTGACATGCTGCCATTTTTGATTAAAAAATAAGCCAAAACTAAACACTAAAAATAGAAAAATAATCGGATTAAGCATAAAAGTGAACCATTGAAACCATGTTGATGGCACAGTTTGAAATAAAACAAGGGTAACTAAAATTGTTTTCAAATATATTAGTAATATATACAACCACATTTGTCTATTAAACAAGGATTTCATCGTTTCCACCTCTCTTTTATTTTAACAAATCATATTTGGCATTACTAAAAAGTTAAATAATGAAGTAGTAAAAAGTAAGATATTATTTAAAGTTGTGGCATTTTTAGTTTTAATAGTGCGACTAAGCATTTTATAAGTATTTATAATCCTAACTTAAGTATTTATTTTCTAGAGAATGAAGTGTTAATTACTACTATATTAGTTTTAACATTCTAAAAATTCTAAATGTTTATTAGAAAATGAAATAAGGAGGTAGTATAGATTACTATATCAAAAGGGTGATCTGATTGCAGAGTTCATTGGAAGTTTTATTCTTATTTTCATTGGTGCCGGATGTGTTTCGTGCCTTGTCCTCAATGGCAGTGAATTTTGGGGTCAGCGTTAGAGGATGCAGTAGAGACTTATCAGTCATTACAAGTCCTGCAGATGCTTATAACTTGTAAATTTTTAACGAATAATAATATAGCCGTCACTCATCCCAATTGCTTGCGAGCTGAAATTTGTTGGGAGTAATGGCAGCAAACAAGTCGATTTTATCTCTATCATTGTTTGGCGTTCATATGCCGAATAAGGCTAATCAAGGATTTGAAGGAGTCGATTGGAATGAAATTCCTGACAAGTTTCTTCAATATATATACTTCACAAAAGTCAGCGAATAAATTAAAAAATTTGACAGGACTAAAAGCAAATACCTCTAATTTTTGCGTCCGTTTTTTCATTATTCCCAACAACATGGAGGGATTAGACAATTAACCCCTCAGAAGGAAAAGTCACATTAGAAAGCGATGATTTAGATGCTGGAGTATAAAAGGTTCTATCTTCTTATCCGAAGACGAGGAAGTAGAGGAAGTGGAAGATCCCTTACGATTACTATGGAGAAAAAGAAAATATTGAAAATGTAACGGTCCCAATCGGTATTTATCGATTTGGGACAATCGCTTTTGTTTAATTAGTGTATTGAACGAAATGAAATCAAGTTTCTTGGAAGAGGAAATCGATGATGATGTTTCATTTATACTTACTTCGGTGATAGGTGAACAATAAAGGGTAACTCCAAGATACATGTAAAATATACAGTTAAGGATGGATATTTCATCCATCCCCGACTTAATCTTTAGAAGTTATGCATCCTCGTAAGAACTAATAACTGACTTGGCCAACGCCACGACTTTATCAAGATCTGGTGGCGAGACAACCTAATGTTGTTTGCAAATCCCAAATGAACTCTATAGCTTCTTGTTTATCATTAAAACGTAACTCTCTGTTTAAAATATAAAACTTTGAAAATATGCCAGTACTAAATTTGTTCTAAGACGTATATAAGTAGGTAAGAGGAGCCATCGTTACTTGTATCCATAATGTTTGATAGATAATATCGTTGACTCTTTAAACGAGTGAACTTTCTACGATTTCTTTAACATGAACAGCATTTGAGGTTTTTCCCATTGCCCACATTAGCTTGGGTAGGAGAGCTTCCGTATTCATATCATTGGATAAAATAACCTTACTTTGGTCGATTATTCTCCCAACCTTATAAAGGGTTAAATCCGCACCTTCTTCCAGACATTGTGTTGTTATGGCCACAATCATTCCTTCATTTATTAATTTCTCAACTGTTTCAAAAAAATTTCTTTCTAAGAAAGGAAGGCCTCCGCTCCCAAACGTTTCAATAATTAACCCATTAAATTGACCTCTTATGCTCTCTAAAATTTCTGGTTTGGCTCCAGGAAATAATTTAAACAAATAAACATCTGAACATAACTCTGAGTCTAACCTAAACTCTCCCGTAACCTTGTTAGATACCCTTATGTTATAGAGTATTTCTTGCTCTTCAATATAAGCAATATATGGATAATTAACACTTTCAAAGGCATCGTAACTTTCCGTCCTCATCTTCACAGCTCTTGTGCCCTCAATTACACGCCCGCCAAAAACGACAAATACACCATGAGTACCTTCACTTGCAAACGTAACTGCATCCCCTAAATTTTTTATCCCATCTGTTTTTTTTGCATCAATCGGCTGGATAGAACCGGTTACAACAACAGTTTTCTGTAAGTTTTGTAACATGTATGATAGTGCTGCTGATGTATAGGATAAGGTGTCCGTTCCATGTGTTATTACAAAACCGTCATATTGGGAATAGTTCTCGTAAACAGCCTCTGCAATTTTGACCCAGTGTTCTGGTTGCATATTTGTACTGTCTATATTCAAGACCGTTTCCGTACTGATTTGAATCTTACTTTCATCTACTGACAAAAAACGGATCAATTCTTGTATTGGTATGCCAGGAATGAGTCCCTCATCAGTTTGCACACTACCAATTGTACCACCTGTTGACAATAAAAGAATTTTTTTCATAAGTGCATCACCTTTTTATTAAGAAGAGTCTGTCGGGAACTTTATTTAATTATAACTAGTTTACCACAACAAGGGTTTAAAGACTTTGGTCTGCAGCTCAATTAAGCTATACTATTTTTATGGGAGGGTTAATAGATGAAATTAACTAGACTTGCTAAACTCCGAAAAGAGAGAAAAGAATGGACGCTTCAAGAAACTGCAGATCAATTAGGAATTGCTAAAAGTACGTATGCAGGTTATGAGTCTGGCTACCGACAACCCTCTTTAGACTCGCTCATTAAACTAGCCGATATTATGGATACTTCCATTGATTACTTATTGAATCGTATTGATGACAGACGGTCTCCCATAGATAAAACGACTATTGAATTAAATGATCAACATTGGAATAGAAAATGGAATATACGTCTCGACAATGAGGACTTGTCTAATGATGAATTGAATGATTTTATTGCATTTGTTCGTGCTAAAAGAGAATTAAAAAAAGAGAATTAGTATAAGTCGGTCATTGACACGTACTACTTTCAATACGTACTTAAAACTCCTGGGCTAGTCATTCTATGTGTATCTAGTATTTTATTTAATTCCATTTCTGTTAATATCCCTTCATTCAAACATACACTTCGGATTGTTTGTCCTGAATGAAGGGCTTTTTTCGCAATTTCTGATGCTTTTTCGTAACCAATATAAGGATTTAATGCGGTAACCACACCAATGCTTTTCTCTACATTATCTTTTAATAGTGATTCATTTGCTTTAATACTATCAATGCAATAATCAGAAAACACACCAAAACCATTTTTCATGACCTTAATGGACTCAAGTAAATTAAAAACAAGGACAGGTTCCATCACATTTAATTGTAATTGTCCTGCCTCAGAGGCAAGGCCAATGGTATGATCATTACCTACAACTTGAAATGCTATTTGATTAATGACTTCTGCCATTACTGGATTAACCTTACCTGGCATTATAGATGAACCTGGCTGACGTGGGGGAAGGTTAATTTCATTCAAGCCAGTTCTAGGGCCAGAAGCCATTAACCGGATATCATTAGCAATCTTTGACATATTAAGCATACAAATTTTTAGGTTACCTGAAATTTCAGTATAAATATCCGTATTAGATGTAGCATCAACTAAGTTTTCAGCAGACGTTAATGGGTAACCGCTTATCCTAGATAGATTTTCTACTACTTTGCTTACGTATGCAGGATCGGCATTCAACCCTGTCCCTACGGCTGTTGCTCCCATATTGATTTCATACAACTTCTTATAAGAATGGGTGATCCGTTCAATATCTCTATGGATCATCCTGCAATAACTTTGAAACTCTTGTCCAAGTCTGATAGGTACAGCGTCTTGAATATGTGTTCGTCCTACTTTGATGACATGATCAAACTCTTTTGCTTTTTTATGAAAAATCTTTTCCATATGCTGCATAGAGACAAGAAGCAGTTCAATCTGTTCTATAACTGCAAGATGAATAGTGGTTGGAAACACATCATTTGTAGATTGAGACATATTTACATGGTTATTTGGACTAAGGTAAGAATATTCCCCTTTGTCCTTCCCTAAGATTTCTAACGCACGATTACAAATTACTTCATTCGCGTTCATATTTATGGAAGTACCCGCTCCTCCTTGAATCGGATCTACAATAAATTGATCGTGGTACTGCCCATAAATGATATCTGTTGCTGCATTTATGATAGCATTCCCTAAATGTGAGGAAAGGCGGCCAGTAGAGATATTAGCTTCAGCTGCAGCTTTTTTTACCATTGAAACCGAAGTAATTAATGATTCATGAATGCGATAGCTTGTAATAGGGAAATTTTCATAGGCTCTTAATGTTTGAATTCCATAATAAGCATCTTCTGGAATTTCTTTAATTCCTAAAAAATCTTTTTCAACTCGAACTGTTTTCATATGTAACACGGCATAACCTCCTGAGATTGTATGGGGCAGATAAGAAAAACCTTACAAATCTGTTATGTTTAAAATTGATATTCGATACTTTCTTTTACGATCTCCAGATTTATTTGATGAATAACTTCATGCATAGTCTTAAATTTCCCTAGAGCAATCATTAACTTCGGTACAAGCGCTTCTGTATTCATATCGTTTGAGATTACTACTTTATCTTTGTCTATCTTTCGGCCTACTTCATATAGATCTATATCAATTCCTTCTTCAAGACATTGAGTAGTTAGGACAACAACCACCCCCAACCTTATTAACTCTCTGATTTCGTCAGCTAAATTCACTTCATAGAAAGGTATTCCGCCACTCCCAAAACATTCTATAATGACCCCTTTGTAATGATCAGCGATAAACTGAAAAATTTCTTTATTGATTCCCGGATAAAGTTTAAGTACAAATACATCAGGACATAAATTGGTTTCCAATACAGGTTTCTGATCACCTTTTGGTTCATCAGGCCTAGTATAATAAGTAATAACAGAATTCTCTATATAAGCCACATAAGGATAATTAATACTTTCAAAAGCATGATTGCTTCGCGTTCTCAACTTTACTGCTCTTGTTCCTTTGATTACTCGGCTGTTAAAAACAATATAAACCCCTGCCATTCCCTCAGAAGCATAATGAACAGTATCTATAAGATTTTTTTCTCCATCAGAATTCATTAATGAGAGCGGAATTTGAGATCCCGTCAGAACGACAGGCTTGCCCAAGTGTATTAACATCGAATGTAGGGCAGCTGCGGTATAGGCCATTGTATCTGTACCATGGGTAATGACAAAACCATCATACTTATCGTAATTGTTGTGGATAATTGTAGCGATTTCAATCCAATGATTTGGATAAATGTTTGTACTATCAAGGTTTAAGCATACTTTGGAATCCACCTCACAATTAAATCGACTCGCGAATTTACTCGCCATATCTTCAGGGCTGATTCCAGGGGTAAGTCCCTTATCACTCTTAACCGACGCTATTGTTCCTCCTGTACCAATAAGAAGTATTTTTTTCATCGTTTGCACCTCTTCGTTTTAAATAGTTGTGTTGGATTTTTTAGCTGCCTATTACTTCCTGATCTGATTCTGCATCCTTCTCATAGGAGCTCGTGTACCAAATGAATTTACCGGTATATCCGTAAATAATGACTAAAGCTATAGAAATAAAACTCATCCACATGAACGGAAGATAGGATAAAGTGGAAACTCCCAAGACTCCTGCCATAAAGATTCCATTATCTGACCATGGCACCATTCCTGATGTCATCGTCCCTCCTACTTCCGTATTGCGCGACAAAACTCTTCGATCAATATGCATTCTGTCATAGCTGGTCTCCATAAGTTTAGGCGTTAAAATTAACGATACGTACATTGCACATCCAAAAACATTGGAGAACAGACCAATAAAAACCGTAGAAGTCGATAAACTACCTGCATTGTTAATTTTATTTACGAAAGTTTTCATGATCACAGTTAGAACCCCAATTTTCTCAAGCAAACCTCCTATGCCAAGGCCAAGAATAATGACTATAATGGAACCTAGCATCCCGCTTATACCGCCTCTATTTAGTAAAGTATCAATGAATTTTGAACCTGATTCTATACTGAAACCATTATAGGCTGTTTCAAGCGCATTAACGAAAGAAAGATCTTGAAATAATGCAGCCCAAACGACGCCTACTAACGCTCCTAATGAAATAGTGGGAATCGAAGGTTTTTTCATAACTAATAGTCCTATTACAATCAGTGCGGGTATTAGCATAAGGGGACTAATATTAAATGTATGGTTTAAAGCAGTCATGATTGATTGAACTCTATCTAAATCTAAATTTCCGCTGCTATAACTGAATCCAGTAATTGTGAAGAGTAAGGCTGTTATGGTAAATGCTGGAACATCTAAATACAACATGGATTTCACATGGGAGATGACATTTACCTTTGACATTGAAGCGGCAAGAACAGTACTGTCTGAAAGCGGTGACAATTTATCTCCAAAATAAGCACCAGATAATACAGCACCTGCTACTAGAGGAAGAGGTAAACCGAGACCTTCACCGATCCCCATCATCGCAATTCCAGCTGTTCCTACTGTCCCCCAAGAAGTTCCGGTGGCGAGTGAAGTCAAGGCACAAATAATTAAGGTTGCCAATAAGAAGATGGACGGGTGAATGAGATCCAATCCATAATATATAATCGTTGGGACAACACCCCCAGCAATCCATGTACCAATGAGTGCTCCGACAGCCATTAAAATAATTACAGCTTCCAGGCCATTAGAAATCCCTTTAATAATTGAGCTTTGCAAAGATTCATAGTTAAAACCCAGTCTCAAACCAAGCAATATTACAACAAACCAGGCAACAAACAACGCAAGTTGAATAGGTAGTTTAAAAATTGCGATAAATGAAAAAACAATAGCTAAAAATGCAAGCAACACGACACCAACTTCAAAAATCGACGGTAATCTTTCATTACTCAATTAAATCCCTCCAAATTATTAGTATGTCCAAGAATATAAAAGTACGCTTAATGAGAACAATGATATCACAAAACATCAAATTTACAAAATTATTATTCGAATTGAGAACATATCTTTTAAAGATGCGACTAAAAATATAAGTGGCAATTCATCTTGATGAAATCATTTGAGAAATTAGGTGAAAATGTAAATTCACAGAGGGAATGAAGTTAAACATGACAAAACAGTGGATAGATATGGTTCTGTTTTAATACTCGGTGAAACCGGTTCCGGAAAAGAGGTAGTTGCCCAGTAACTCTATCAATGGCTTTGTATCGAGGATTTCCATGGAAAAAAGTTATTTCGTATATTTGTGCGCAAGTTGCTGGAACATTTACAGATGCTGCCTTTGTTTTTGGATTATATTATCCAGCCTTTGTGTCCTATCAAGAATCTACCGTTATAGTAATTGGGAGAGAAAATAGTCAAGCGATGGCTGGTATCTTTTCATTTAACATACATGCTTGGGAATATTTTACGGTACAGTTTACGAAACATCGACCAGCTCGTGCCTTTGCAAGAAGAAATTGAACATGTCCAAAACTATTTATTTATACAACAAACACGATATAGAAACAAATTACATTTTGAAATGGATATCAGTGAAAACGTGAAACCAATAAATATACCTATCTTGTTCATGGTTTTGAACCAGTTGGAAAGCCAATTAATATTTTCCTAGAAGCATATATAGCAGAAGAAAAAAATTATCATCGACATTCTTGATGATGGTTAGGAATGCAAGGTGGGAAAACGTTAGAGTATTCACACTTTCCTCCGGCAAAACAAAAGGGCATACAACAGGAATTGGATTACGAAACGTAGATAAACGTATAAAATATTATTTTGAAGAAGAATGGGGGGGCCAGCGAAACGACGGCATTCGCCGAGTAAACATAAGTACACCGCAGTAACTATATGACTTGGAATTTTAGGCGAAAAGACAAGATGTAAAAATTTTGTAAAAAAAGAATGGATTTTCCTTTCACTCCAGAAGTATATTATCTAGAACATGAAGTTGAAAAATTAAGAGGAGAGTGGGGAAAAGTAGAAATTAGCTGAAGCAAACAGCAGTAATATTGATTAACTAGAATGAGTGCAGTGAATGGGGAAATGGAAAGAGTTTAGGCTTACCTTTTGATTATTGAAAACGGCTGAAACGAATGAAATGCTAAAGAATAGCATGCTAAGATTCTCCCTCTGAAACTAGTCATCAGTGTTGTCCCTTAACATAGCAGAGTATATTCAATAATTATGAGTCCGCAGGTTGGCTTAAGTTATACAACATACAATATGAAGGGAGATATCCATGTGAACGATAACGCATCAATGCAGTCAACCTCTAATCTGGCTGTAGAGGCTAAAGGACTAGTAAAAGTTTTTGGTGAACACCGAGCAGTTGATGGGGTGGATCTATCCATTCAAAAAGGATCGGTATATGGTTTTCTTGGACCAAACGGAGCGGGGAAAACGACGACGATTCGCATGCTTTCTACTCTGCTTCCTATAGACGGAGGATCAGCGTCCATTTTCGGACACGATCTTGCTTCTGAAAAAAAAGCAGTTCGGAGCAGGATCAGCGTAACTGGTCAGAACGCATCGCTGGATGAGGATCTCACCGGGATCGAAAATCTTGTCATGATGGCACGGCTAATGGGTTACTCGCGAAAACAGGCGAAAACGCGCGCAAAAGAGTTATTGAGCTCTTTTGGTTTAGAAGAAGCTAAAAAACGGCAGCTGAAAAATTATTCAGGGGGAATGCGCCGCCGCATCGACATTGCAGCCAGTATTGTTGTCACACCGGATCTACTTTTCCTTGATGAACCAACGACGGGATTGGATCCGCGCAGCCGCAGTCAAGTATGGAACATTGTTCGTGCATTAGTGAGTGAAGGAACAACAGTCTTACTCACAACGCAGTACCTAGATGAAGCAGATCAGCTTGCGGACCGTATTGGTGTCATTCATCAAGGCAAAATCATTGCAGAAGGAACAAGCGGGGAGTTAAAAGCATCTGTCGGGTCCGGTACATTGCACGTACGCCTTATTGAATCGAAGAATCGACAGAGAGCAATAGAACTATTAGAAACAAAACTGAAGGCCCCTGTTCAGCGTACTTCTGATCCTGCTGGTTTTTCGACGCAAGTAACTGATCCAAACTTGGCTGCAGAAGCACTAGGGGAACTCGCTCATGCGAATATTTCTGTCAGTGACTTTTCATTTGGACAACCCAGTCTGGATGAAGTATTTTTAACGATAACCGGTCAGCCCGTGGAGGAGAAAACACAATGAAGAACACGAACAAAACAAATATACAAAGCGGGCCCGACAAGCAATTACGTGAGGCTATCGCATCAACAGACAGGCCTGCGAAGCCAAATCCTTTGTCCTCCTCTCTAACATTTGCTTCACGTGCGCTGCTTAGAATTAAACATGTGCCAGAACAGTTGTTTGATGTTACTGTATTTCCTATTATTTTCTTACTTATGTTCACCTATTTATTTGGCGGTGCCATTGCAGGATCGACGAGTGAATACTTACAATTTCTTCTCCCAGGGATACTCGTTATGACAGTATCTCAGATCACTATGTATACTGGTGTGGACTTGAACAATGACATTACGAAAGGAGTTTTTGATCGTTTTCGTACATTACCGATATGGCTGCCCTCAGCACTTGTTGGTGCCTTACTTGTCGACACGGTTCGCTACACCATGGCTGCAACCATTATGATCGTACTGGGCCTGATCCTTGGCTTTCAACCGGAAGGCGGCTTAGCGGGTGTTTTAGGGGCGCTGATATTATTGTTGATCTTTTCATTCAGTTTATCATGGGTCTGGACGACACTCGGGTTAATCATGCGCTCAGAAAAATCACTTATGATGGCAAGCATGATGGTGATTTTTCCGTTGACGTTTGTCAGCAACGTGTTCGTTGATCCTGAAACCTTACCTTCCTGGCTGCAGGGATTCGTAGAAATTAATCCAATCTCACTGCTCGTCACTGGGGTTAGAGGGTCTATGCACGGTGCTGTTACGTGGGAACAAGTTGGATGGATATTGCTCGCCTCCGCCATTATAACTACCATTTTTGCTCCGCTTACGATGTTCATGTATCGAAATAAAAAGTAAACAAGACCGGTAAGCCCGAACAGTTTTTTTATGTATCATCCATTTAGAAATAAGGTACTTTCATAAATGTTTTAGGAGTATGTTGCATCAATAGAAGAATGTCATAGAGAGAAAAATTATGAAATAGAAGTGTACTTATTATTCTGTATGCATCTGGACACAGTACCGTTAGGATGGCGTCATATCGCCGCTTTGTTTATAAAACGGAACAAGTGTCCAGGCATCATGTTTTACGTTCCGCCTATTTCACCAATTCATAAGCGGCAGCAACGATGTATAGGTATAATCCGGTGTGAGTTGAAGCTTTTCTACGGGCTGTCCGAAGCGGTTAATCCAAGCAGTTGTAAATCCGAAAGCTTTTGCTCCGCTGATATCCCAGCCATTGCTTGATAAAAAAGTTATTTTGTCGCGGCGGTAATTGATGTTATCTAAAATCAACTGGTAAGAGGCGGGTGATGGTTTGTATTGTTTTACGTCATCCACGCTCAAAATATGGTTGATGTATGTATCGACTCCAGCTTGTTTTAAAAGCGGTTCAAGCATATCACGAGAGCCGTTGCTAAAAACTAGCAGTAAATATTGGTGATCTTTTAACGTTTGTAAAACTTGTTTACTTTCGGGATAGAGCTCTAGAGAATTGTATGCTTCTAGGAGTTTATCTTCTTGTGAGGCCGTAAGCTCTTTATCATAACATGCTGCTGCAAATTGCAGGGCATCCCTTGTTACAGAAGAAAACGGGCGGTATTTTCCCATGGCCTGACGCAAAAATGTGTACTGAATTTGTTTTTCTCTCCACATCGCACTAATAGCGTCTCCAAAGCCGGGAAAATATTCGTCACATGTTTTTGCTATAGAAAGAACATCAAATAAGGTACCGTAAACATCAAAAGCAAATACCTTTTTTTCCGTCATATAAATACTCCTCTCATCCTCCAAATGTTATACAATTTAACCAGCTCGGGTGAAAAGGCCAATCCTTAAAATAAAGGAAAGACCTTGTTGTATACTTTTCATCATTCAATCAATCTTCTACGTTACTAATATTTTACCTCCTATTAATTGAATAGTAAGAAAAAAGTCACCCAGCCTTTATACCAAAAATAAAGCGTTGGAGGCACTTAGTTATGGCTGTTTTTCAATAAAGTTATCACACAAACTCCAAGAAGTACTTTTCCATAAAGGCAAGTAGTCATATAATGTTAGGGTGTATGATTAAAGTAGCGGGTGAGATGGGTATGAGGTCCAAAGATAATATGAAAATAATAAATCCTGCTTCAGGATCTGTAATTATGGCCCTGGGAATTTTTCTTTATGCTGCAATTGAAGCCTTTCCTTTCTTAGATCATATAATGGGAGAGACACTTACCGTAGTGCTTGCGGTGATAGCATTGCTGGTTTATAAATCTCTCACTTTTCAATTTTTTCATAAAGATTTTTTACTTCCCTTTTTAAAAAATCCAGTTAATTCTTTTGTGACGGGAACTTGGATTGCCGGGATCTCGGTTTTATGTAACGTCATCATAAAGTATTTTCCTGAATTAAGTGCAGTGGTCCAAGTCATGGGGGTAATAAACACCATACTTTGGTTTCTTTTCCTGGTCAGTTGTGTATATAACTTTAAACAATTATTTCAGCGGCCTAGAAGACACTCCATCCATGGTGTTATTTTGTTGTCAACCGTTGCAACTCAATCGCTTGTAATCGTGTGGGTAGAAGTATTTCCGTTTCTTCCGGATGTACTGGAATTAGTTGTCATGGTGCTTGGTATTTTCTTTTATATATGCGGCATGTTTATGATCGGGATTCGTTATGGAAAAGCAAAACAATGGTCTCTTACAGAGGATTGGACGAATACCAATTGTATTATTCATGGGGCCTTATCCATTACAGGCTTGGCGATCGTTTCATCTCAATGGATGTCGGCCTTATTTATAATGATTTTTTGGTTGGTTGTGTTTACGTTATTGATTATTGTTGAGATGATTGAAATAATAAGAGCCGTAAAACGAGTCCGGCAATTTGGCTGGAAAGAAGGGGTTTTCACTTACAATATTAGTCAGTGGGCAAGGAATTTTACCTTTGGAATGTTTTACGCCTTTTCATGGACAATGCATGAAAACCCTTATTATATGAATGCAATGTATGATTTTCATGAAAGTTTCTTGTCGTTTTGGGCATGGATGGTATTAGTCACTCTGGTTGTCGAGATTGGTTTATGGGTAGAATCGAAATGGCCTGTTTCTCAAGGGCAAAAGAATTCACTTCCATTTGATTAGCTTCTTACTAAAAAGGTTGTCCAGCAGAAGTTTAAATAGACTGCCTTTTTTAATCACCTTATCTTCGTTCGACCAGTACGGCATTTCAAGCATCAAATTGTGTTTATACACGTTGACAAAAATAAAAAGGAATTTCAAACCTATTGTCAAAATAAGAGACATAGATCGCAAATACGGAAGGCAGTGATGCTGTTTGATAACTTATACCGAAGTGGAAGTCAAAGAAGAGGATATTGATGAAGTAGGTCATGTCAACAATAGTGTTTTTGTAACATACTTAGAAAAAGGACGCGGCCATTGGTATAGAGAGGCTGGCCTATCTTTTGCCGATATGGCAGAACAAAACTTAGGGACAGTAGTAGTAAGGTTAGACATCTCCTTTCAGAAAGAAGCAAGACTAGGAGAACAGCTGCGAATAAAAACGAAGCCAGTAAAGATAGGAAGAAAAAGCTTCACTTTTGAACAGACCATCATGAACGAAAAAGAAGAAGGGATATTAGAGGGTACTGTTGTTAACGTAATGTTTGATAAAGAAGCAAGAAAAAGTACAGCTATTGCTAAAGAAATCATTCAATGTTTCCCGTAACCTTATTCACTTCTAGAAAACAGGCGCCATTCTTAAATAAGAAAGCGCCTGTTTTACATATGGTCCATTTTTAAATGAATTTATTTTTAAGCATATAGGATTATTTTTAAAAAAGTAGGAAGAGAAAAAGTATATGGAGGTAAGCGTTTTTTCAAGTTAAGTCCTTATTCACGCTCAGTTCGTTGAAGAATCTGAGCCCGGTTAAAATTCCGAAGAGAGGCTTCCGGTGCAACTTGGACAAAATCTTCATTCCTGTTAGATTCTGTCTTTTGTTTTCGTAATGTCTTATATCTTATATGGAATTCTTCTTCATATTCAGGGATCTCTTCAGCTGCCGATGACTGTTTCATACCGTGAAGCCAAGTTTCGAGTTTATACGTCCCTCTTTCAATAATTTCACACAAATCTTCAAGGGATTGAATTAATTCGAGTAAACAATCCAATCCGTTCCTTAAAATAATACCCTTTTTTTTCGCTTTTAGAACAGAGTGTTCCATCTTATACGACTTTTCTTGATAACTAAATTCAATAAAACAGCTGCTTCGATCCCAATTGAAATTGAAATTTTCAATTTTTAAACGCTTCATAACCCTGGTAAGTTTTCTCTCACACATTTCTTGCTCTTTATGTGGCAACCATTTAAACATACCATTCACCTTCCTTCTTTAGTGTGTATCGTTTTGTAATGACGTTACCCATATACTATTCATTTCTACAAAATAAACAAATACCCTGTTTTAATCGTTTTACATTTGTCGACGTTATTATACAAAATAAACGAGCCCTAACTATAATTTTGACGTGTTCCCTTTTAAACGAATAAAGAAATTGAATATCTGGTACTTTAGACTTTTTAAAAAAGATCGACTAATCAGATTGATTCGACTATAAATAAGTGTTAGTATGTTCATATTTGATAGAGGAACAACAGCAGGAGGGAAACAGCATGATCACTTTTTTGGGAGCAATCCTTTTACTTATAGTTGGTTATATAGTGTATGGAAAATTCGTAGAACGAGTTTTTTTGATAGATGACAAAGCATCTACTCCGGCTTATACAAAAAGAGATAATTTAGATTTCGTTCCAATGAGCTGGTGGAAAGGTAATTTGATTCAATTATTAAATATTGCTGGTTTAGGACCCATTTATGGTGCGGTTGCGGGTGCGTTATATGGACCGGTTGCCTTTATTTGGATTGTCGTTGGGTGTATTTTTGCAGGTGCGGTTCATGATTATTTTTCTGGAATGATGTCTTTGCGCCATAATGGTGCTCAATTTCCTTCTCTAGTTGGACGGTATTTGGGGAAGTATGCGAAAGCTTTTATTAATGGGGTATCATTAGTTTTAATGATTTTAGTGGCTGCTGCGTTCACTGCCGGTCCTGCCCAATTAATTTCTCAAATTACATCGCTTAGTTTTATTATGTCCTTGTCTCTTATTTTTGCTTATTTTGTGATTGCCACGATTTTGCCGGTTAATCGAATCATTGGGCGCATTTATCCTCTTTTTGGGGCTATCTTGCTGATTATGGCGGCTGCCGTAGCGATTGCACTGCTGTTTTCTGAACAGCCGATACCAAACGTAACCGTCGAAAATTTACATCCTGGCGAATTGCCAGTTTGGCCGCTTCTTATGGTTACGATCTCATGCGGTGCCATTTCAGGTTTTCATAGTACACAGAGTCCTATTATAGCTCGCACGATGAAAAAAGAATCCGATGGCCGCAAGATTTTTTATGGTGCCATGATTACAGAAGGTGTGATTGCGCTTGTCTGGGCGGCTGCTGGAATGACGTTTTTCAATGGGACAACAGGCTTACAAGGAGCTCTTGATGCAGGAGGGCCTTCTGGCGTTGTTAACGCTATTTCAACGTCGCTGCTTGGAACAATCGGCGGAATCCTCGCGATCTTGACCGTAGTTATTTTACCGATCACAACAGGGGATACGGCCCTCCGTTCCTCTAGAATGATCTTAGCGGATGTGCTTGCGAAGTTTATTAATATGGAAAGTAAAATAAAAATATTGTTCGTTAGCATTCCTGTTGCGATTCCGACCTTTTTCTTAGCAACAATTGACTACACGTTTTTATGGAGATATGTGGGATGGACAAATCAAGTTGTGGCAACGTTTATGCTGTGGACCGCAGCGATATTTTTATTAAAACATCAGAAACTACACTGGATTTGCGGGGTCCCGGCTATTTTTATGACAGGTGTCGTTTGTACTTATATCTTTTATGCACCGGAAGGGTTAAACCTGAACTATCAGTTATCGATGATCATCGGATTCTCCCTGACGTCACTGGTCATCGTTTGGTATATAGCTCAAATAATGAAATATAAGAAGAAAAAGCAAGACAGCGAAGCATCTCATGCAGCATAGACTAAGAATAAAAGCTATCCTTTAAAAAATGAAGGATAGCTTTTATTTTTATATTTTAGGAATGTTTTAACTTTGTAAAAGGATCAAAGTACAAGACAAACTACGGCTTCCGCCATAAGGACTTAGCGGGAAGCCGAATTTTTCTAATAGCTGATTTTATACTTCATGTCTTAATCGTATGGGTAAAAGAGAGTATATTTAAATACTCATAAAGCAGAAGACTGCAAGTAAAATTTATATTGAGGAAACTTTAAAACAGAGGCTTGTCCGATTATTCACATCGAATTTTATGTAGAGACTCTGGATGTGTTTTTTTACGGTATTCACACTGATAAACAGAGTTTGTGCGATATATTTATTGGAATATCCTCGCTGGACGAGCAGTAATACTTCTTCTTCTCTGGCAGTTAAAGGACTATTTGGAAGAGAGCTTCTGTTTTTATTGTAAGGCGGTTGAGTGTGATCGTACACCCTTGGTGCTAAATACCTTGAAAGTATTTCCAAACACATCATTTCATTTTCCGTTATGCTTTTTTCCTCTTTCTCTGACACAAAGTCTACTAACCCGGTTATTTTAGAGTTTCTTACAAGAAATACTCCTGTATTGTTGTAAAAACCATATTTTTTCATAAAACAATTATAATACTCGCTGTTTTCATATTCTTTTTTTGTTTGAATATCGAGAAGGCTGATAACTCGTCGTCTCGGGACAATATGTGCAAGTTTGTGGGGGGTTAATTGATCCATACTTAAATAGTTTTTTAAATAATCTTTCGTTATAGATTCATCCGTGTTCAAAGTGACAGGATCATATAAGTCATTATTTTCATCGCAAAGCCAGAAATTCATTTGGTGGAAACCAAACCAGCGTTCAAACGCTAAAAGTACTTCTTTTCGGAAATTCTTATCAGTTGATGAAAGCTCATCCATAAAAGAAACTACTTTTTTATAATTGTTTTTACTAAAAGAATGAGAAATCATAGATGTCCTCCTTGTGTTGACATTTTAATAGAACATACACGCCGGAGCTTTTACACTTTTAGAATATTTATTTAAATTATAAACATGGATGTCTAAATTATTCAAATAGTCAGTAAATATGGCCCGTTTGGGTAATATATTTTCAACTATTCTTCTTACATAATGGAAGTACATTTAGCCAAACAACATTTAAATGGATACAGGTTGTAGAACAAGGATGGAGGAGGGTTTTTCTTGGCTAATGAAAATTATGACATTCTTATTATAGGTGCTGGATTTGCGGGAGTGACTGCAGCACGGGAGTTGAGTCAAAAGGGTTATCGCGTTTTAATTTTAGAAGCGAGAGATCGTTTGGGAGGGCGGACGTGGTGTGATCAAAAGCTAGGTCGGACTCTTGAAATGGGAGGAACATGGGTGCATTGGTTCCAACCTCACGTCTGGTCTGAAATTACACGGTACGGATTAGAGGTGATCCCGTCACCAGAGCCAAAAAAAGCCTATTGGACAGCAAATGGCCAAGGGAAAGAAGGAACACCTGAACAATTATTTGATTTGTTGGATGAGGCGAATCAGGGACTGTTAGCAGATACACGCAAGTATTTTCCACTTCCATATGAGCCTTTGACTTCAAAGGAACTAAAAAACATAGATCATCTTACCGTATCGGAAAAGATAGAACAACTCGGTTTAAACAAGGAAATTAAAGATTTGATGGAAAGCCTATGGGCATTAAACTTTAACGGGCCAACCGAAAGAGCTGGAATCACACAGGCAATGCGCTGGGCAGCTTTGTCCGATAATAATTGGCAGCTAATGTTGGAAATCTGTGCGAGCTTTAAAATTGCGAAAGGAACCAAGGCATTGATTGAATCTATTTTTAGCGATGCAAAAGCAGATATCCTTTATTCTAAAGTCGTATCTCAGGTAGAAAAAACAGCGGATGGATTCACGATTAAGACAAAAGACGATAAGCAATTTAATGGAAAATCTGTCATTACTACACTTCCTATCAACGTCTTAAACAGTATTGATTTTAAGCCGTCATTGTCAGCTGTTAAATGTAAAGCGGCAAAAGAAGGACAAGCAAGTAAAGGCATAAAATTCTGGGCTAAAGTAAAAAACTTTGCCAACCCGTTTGTGGCATTTGCCCCAGTGGATTATCCGATAAATTATGCTCATCTGGAGTATGTGGAAGGCAAAGATGGAATAATTGTTGGCTTTGGTCCGGATGCTGCTAAATTGAATCCGGAAAGTATTTATGAAGTGGAACAAGCTCTTCGTCAGATGAAACCAGATTTAGAAGTAATTGAGTCTGCCGGACATGACTGGGTTGGAGATAAGTTTTCAGGTGAGACGTGGCCGATGCAGTGCAATAATCAACTGACCAATTATTTATTTGAACTGCAAAATCCAGAAGACGGATTGTTTCTTGCTGGTTCTGATTATGCAAACGGGTGGGCAGGTTTTATTGATGGAGCTATCGAAAGCGCTTTTACTGTAAGCAGGAAAACTGCTGATTATTTAAAAGAACAATCAACGAAACAAAGAACAATTCAATAAAAAAGGGAGGAACACATAAATGTTACATCTTAATAATAGTACTGTGTTTGAATTATCGAAAGAACCGGAACACTGGGAGCCGTTTATGGTAGAAGGAAATGAAATTGGCAAGGTAAGCTGGCTCAGGCAAACTCAAAATGAGAAAGGCATTCTTGCTGCAGGGCTTTGGAAGCATCATCCAGATGAACATCCAAATGGAATGCCATACAAAACAGCAGGAAACGAAACATTTTACGTCTTAAGCGGTGAAGCAGAGGTTGAGACAGTGGGAGGAAACATAATCGCTCTAAAGGAAGGTCATTCTTATTCTTTTACCAATGGATTCGCTGGAACCTGGAAAACAAAAAAATCTTTTGTTAAATTCTTTATCGTCAGCTAAAATACAAGCTTTCGGAAAAAGACATTTGTGGAGAATAATACTATCTTACCACTAAATGGCTGTGCAAATGTGAACATACATTTTAAATTCCCAATAATCTTTTCCACCTGGAGGATATGCTATGAAAATAATGGACCAAACATACGTGGCATTGCTAAATGGGAAAATAATTACTGTAGATGAAAACGACACTATTGCTGAGGCAGTATTACTAGCAGACGATCGTATAATAGCAGTAGGCACGAATAAGGAAATACGTGGTGTTCTTCCACATAATGGTACGACCATTGATCTAGGCGGAAGAGCTGTCATACCAGGAATTGTAGATAGCCATGTTCATACAGAATTAACGGTAAACAGTTTAACGAACGCAGTCAATGTCCATACACCACCTTACACAAGTGTAGAACAAATTTTGAATGTAATTAAACAACGTGTTGATCAGGCACAAAAGGGTGAATGGATCATTGCTAGAGGGTCAAATGCGCTTCCGGAAAAATTAATGGAAGGCCGTCTCCCTACAAGGCAGGAATTGGACAACGTGGCGCCAGATAACCCTGTGATTTTTAACATGGAAGTTCATGTAAATATTTTGAATACGCTAGCCATAGAAACGATGGGCTGGACACAAGAGTCCAGACTGCCAAACGGAGCAACATTAGGAAGGGACCCTCAAACAGGAGATTTAACTGGTGTATTTACAGAAGGATGGGAACAGCTTCCATTAATGCCGTGGGGATATGAAAAATTGTTAGAAGCCTTACGTGTAGGCACAGTAGAACATTTTGTATCAAACGGTGTAACTTCTATTCATGAATTACCATATTCTACAGATGGTATAAGGGCATGGCAGCAGTTAAAAAGAGAGGAAAACTTACCTCTAAGGCTTAGGCTTTATCTTCAGCACCCTAATTTAGTAAATATCGATCAATTTTTAAAAGGAGGCTTACAGGCTGGTTTTGGAGATGAATGGCTAAGCATAGGAGGCATAAAACTCTTTGTTGACGGACAAGGAATTCATGCAAACTTGCACCCTGTGTTCGATAATAAATATTCACAGGAAGAGTTAAATGAGCTCGTTTATAAAGTCCATTCATCAGGATTGCATTTATGGACACATGTAGCAACGGAGCCTGCATTTGAGATGGGTTTGAAAGCATATGAACAAGCTTTAAAAAGATTTCCCAGCCAAGATCATCGACTAAGACTAGAACATGCAGCAGAACAACTTAATCAATACTCTGACTCAGAAGAGAAAATCCGTCGAATGAAAAGTCTGGGCATTATACCTATTATGACGCCGCAATTTACTCATTGTCTCCCTGATTTCGTATCTCCGACTCTGCGTAATTATATTGACAAAGGTTTGATTCTCCCTGGAAATTCTGATTCTACAGGTTCACAACCAGAAGGATGTAGTCCTTGGCACGGGATTTGGGTGGCGGTAACACAAGAAAACTATTATCAAAAAAAGAAATATCCTAACCAAGGTATTTCACCATTAGAAGCGATTAGAATGTTCACATTATGGGGAGCGTGGGGAGGTTTTGAAGAGAAAATAAAAGGTTCCATTGAGCCAGGAAAATTAGCAGATATGGTCGTCCTTGGTGAAGACCCGTTAACCTGTGAACATGATGCCTTAAGAGAAATGCCTGTGGAACTTGTGATGATCGGCGGAGAAATCAAATCGGCAAAAACAGGCTTTTAAGGAATTGAACTTTCAGGAGGTGTCACGTTTGAGCAGAGGACTGCTGTATATTGTACTGGCTATGGCTTGTATTGGAGCAAGCATACCGCTTGGAGATTCGATGATGGAAGTTTTCCCTGTCTGGCTTTTCACTTGTATGACTATCATGATTGCAGCTATAATACTGATTCCTTTAGCTACATTGTATGAGAAAACAAAATGGACAAAACTTGGTTTTAAAAATTATTATGGGATGTTTATGCAAGCACTTTTGACTGCTACTTTATACACCGTATTTTTACTGTATGGTGTCACCCATGCAAGTGCCATCTCTGTTGGTATTATCAGCAGCATTACACCGGCAGTCATCTTAATTTTATCCTATTTCATATTGAGGGAAAAACTAAGCATGCAAAAAATATCGTCCATTATGTTAGCTGTAGCAGCCGTGTTAATAGTGAATATAGCAGGTGTACAAGTTGAGGGAACAGCGAGTCCGGTTGGAATCATTTTTATGCTCTTAGCAGTCATGTCGATATCTTTGTTTTTCATTTACGCGAAAAAGTTCTCCGTTGAACTTCCACCTTACACACTTGCTGCAGGGCTGGCTTTTTTCGGCACCCTTCAGACACTGCCGATGGCATTAGTTGAACTTAATTCATTAGATATGGCTGCTTTGAACAATGGATCGGTTTGGTTGGGAATTCTATTTTACAGCCTATTGGGGTGGGTGTTCGCCTATTCTTTAACTTTTTTGGCAATGCCTCAGATTAACGCTAGTACAGCAGGGATGGCTAATGCAGTAATGCCGGTAGTTGCAGCAGCTGTTGCCCTTGTTTTTTACGGAGCTTCCATACGATTTGTCGACATAATTGCCTTGAGTCTAGTCATTGCATCTATTTTCATCGCAGAATCACAAGAGAAGAAAAAGGGGACATCTGGTAATACCATCCCTTCATCAGCAGCAGATGAAAAATCGCTGTAAATTTGTTTTAAAAGTTATCATTTAAACCGGCTCTTAGAACATTGGTATCTTTAATTTAAGAAGTATCCGAATTCTACCTCGGATGCTTTCTTTTGTGTGTAGATTACATCATAAACGCTAAAGAATATTTCTCAAGGGTTATAACTTAAAAAAAGCGGCAGCAATGATCAAGAAAATGTAATTTGTAATGTTCAATAAAATCGATGGAGAACAAATACTCTCTCTGAACCAAAGATACATCAGAGTATAATAAATCGTTATATCTTTCTACTTGCATTCAATTTTCTATAGTAGTTGTATGAGTTCCCACGTGAGAACCGTCGTGTCGTCGTAATGGTTCTGCTCAAGAAAGTGTATTAACTTGTCTTTAAAATCTTTTGGAACAATAATTACTTCGACATCCGATTCGTTAAATCGGTAATCTCCTATATACCGCCATTCTCTTTCTCCGTAAAAGGATTCACCTCGCTCCACGCCGAAATTCGTATGTTTGATTAAATTTATCAGGCTTTTGCTTCCGTCTTCTAGTGATACGGAGTGATTTATATAAGGCATATGTTCGGGGTCTATATATAAAACCGGATTAAAGTTTCCGTGAATCGCCTTATGGTTAAAGCCGATCGCTATTTTTCCATAATACTTCATATGATAATCTAAATCTTTTAATGGGATATCACAAACGCAGCAAAATGGTGCGGTTTCTTCTGTAGAGGAAACTTTCTCCGCACTTGTTGCTTTTAACGTTTTGGATAAAAGAATTGTTTCTAATGTTTCGTACGTGTCTTTAATCGTTTTTGGCGGATAATCTTTTAATTCTTTTGGCTTTTTAATTTTTTTCCAATCCACATCACTTGGACTGCCTGTAAAATGCCAATATATGTTGGAGTAGTATCTTTGCATGATTTATCCATCCTAAAATTATTTATTTCTTTTGTTAAAGAAAATATAAGGACCTTGATGTTCAGTATTGATAATAATTCGTATTGATATTCCAGACCTGAAATTAAATGTTAATCGAGTGAACTTTAACTCGCCAATATAAGCTGCTTTTCATTTTATTTCATATCTTCAATGTCTCCCCACGTTTGTGACCAAATTTCTAATTCTTCCATAAGTGGTTTTAACGCTAATCCCTTTTCAGTCAACGAGTATTCAATCCGAATAGGTATTTCCGGATATACTTCGCGTTTTACAATTCCTTCATTTTCTAAATGGTTTAACCTATCGGATAACAGTCGTCCGCTTATTCCAATAGAGGATTGTATCGTGCAAAAACGTTGCGGACCTGTAAGCAGCTGGTATATAACTAAGCCGGTCCAGCGTTTACTTAGAATATTCATTGCTTTTTTTCAAATTTAGGGCAGAGATGTGAATTATTCATGTTTTATCACTCCTTATGAGAAGATTTTACCACGACTATTTATTATTAGTAAATTTATATATTGACGTAATTAAGTTATTAAAGTAAACTTACTTACGAAAAGTAATTAAATGATTAAGAAAAAACAAAGGAGTGGTAGAGGATGGTAAGCAAACAAGAGATAGGAGCTCTCATCTTAAGAATTGTTTTAGGTCTCATATTTTTCATTCATGGTCTGGATAAATTTCAAGGAGGAATCAGCAATACCGTTGGTTTCTTTGAAAGTATTGGTGTTCCTGGATTTTTAGCTTATATTGTTGCTGTTATTGAGCTTATTGGCGGTCTACTATTGATACTAGGTTTGGGGACGAAAATAGTATCCATTTTATTCGTCTTTATTATGATAGGTGCTATGTTTACGGTAAAATTTTCAGCAGGATTTTTGGATGGATTTGAATTTGATTTAGCACTATTAGCGATGTCTGTTTATGTTTTATTGGCAAACAGAATGGCCTTTTCACTAGAGAACATCTTTTTTCAGTCAAAACAAGGCTATCGTAAACGAGCTGAAGTATAAATCACAGTGCGTATTATTAGAATAACAGTACTAGATGAAAGTAATAATAAAAGGAATAAAGAGCTTGCTTCTAATCTAAATAATGAAATAGGAATATATTATATTTCCTTAAATGTAATATTTTTCCAATTTAATCAGGTTTGGAACTCGTATCCAGAAGCAATCCTAATGGAGGATCTGTGAGCGTGTGGTCCGAAGTTTTGCAGTATGAAAATCTCACGTGACATAAGAAATTATGCTAAAGAAAAAGCATGAATACAAGAAATGCTATAAAACAAGGTATGCAGGAAAAAGCAGAAGAATTTAAAAAGTCTGGCAGCAAGCTTTATCAATAAACTTTTATGCAGAAAAGCTAGTTGCGTATTAACAAAAAGTATACTTGGACGGTAAAACGGAGCTGGGAATACCCTTACTCTGTTTTCCTATGTAGATACCTATACAAGGTGCTGATCTAGAAAAATGATTTTTATAAGGGATATGTTAATATCTATAAAAAGGAAAAGAAATGTTTTAAAATCACAATAAAGCAGCCAGCGCTCGTCTGGCTGCATTACCTGAAGTTAAGCAATCTTTTTGTTATCTTCTTTCCTTTCTTTTCGTAATTTCCAACCCAATGCGAATAGTACTGCGAGAATAGCTAGCACAATAATCGTAAAGAAAACATTTGATGGTATTAATGCTATTAAACTTCCAAATACGAGACCAACAACGCCAAAGTCAGCATCTCCAAATGTTGTGCTTTGGAAGCCCAACGTGCCAAGAACGGGCAACAGTAAAGCGGGCAGGAAGCTGATCATCACACCGTTTGCGATGGAGCCAATGATAGCTCCTCTGCGGCCGCCGGTCGCATTTCCGAATACACCGGCAGCAGCACCGGTAAAGAAGTGAGGAACTAGACCAGGTATGATAACGGCTAAACCGAATAACGGAAGCAAAAGCATGCTTACTAGGCCTGCAATAAAACTGAATATAAAACCGATAATGACAGCGTTATTGGCAAAAGGGAAGACGGCTGGACAGTCCAAGGCTGGTTTTGCATTCGGAACAATTTTGTCAGCAATCCCTTTAAAAGCCGGTACAATTTCACCAAGCAGCATACGGACCCCGGTCAAAATCACGTAGACGCCAGCGGCAAACGTAAGCCCTTGCATAAATGAGAAAATAAGAAAATTTTGGCCTTCGCTCAGTTCAGCTTCGATAAAAGTTGGTCCAACAAATAAGCCAAGGGCAATAAAAAGAACTACCATTGTCAGTGAGACAGCCACCGTTGTGTCACGAAGAAATCCGAGCGATTTTGGTACTTTAATTTCTTCTGTCGATTTGGATTTATTGCCAACACGTTTTCCGATAAAGCCAGCAGCAAAGTAGCCAATGGAACCAAAATGTCCAACAGCAATGTCATCAGATTGTGTGACCTCTTTTGTGTATGGCTGTAATAGAGCCGGAGAGAGAACCATCAAAGAACCAAGTATAATAGCACCAAGGGCGATCATCGGTATACCGGACATCCCGCCAGTCGTCAAAATAACTGAGATTAAGCAAGCCATAAACATCACATGATGCCCGGTAAGGAATATATATTTAAATGGTGTAAGGCGAGCTAGAATAATATTTGTAATCATCCCAAATAACATGATCATTGCTGTTTCAGTGCCAAACGTATCTTGAGCAACAGCAACAATAGCTTCATTGTTTGGTATGACCCCACTGACGTTAAAAGCGTGGGTGAACATACTGCTAAATTGATCTAGTGAGCCAATAATGACGGTAGCACCTGCGCCCAAAATCACAAATCCGAGCACGGTTTTAAGTGTACCGGATATAACGTCAGCGATCGCTTTTCGTTGGGCTAAAAGGCCAATTAGCGCAAATAACCCTACTAAAATTTCCGGTGTCCCTAAAAGGTCATTCATAATAAGGTCGACCATTCATGTGTCCCCCTTTGCCTTTATTTAAAATTGTTTTCTAATGCTTGGCGAAGTTCATCTTTATCTAATAGATTGTTTAAAAGAGCAATATTACGACTGCCATCATCGATATTACCGAGAATCTCCGCCGATCCAATGTAAAGGTCTGCATGTTCTGTTTTAGCCGTAGTTAAATCGGTGTGCGAAACCTCTGCCTCCACATTCATATCTTTTAAAATGTTTTTTACATTCATCTCTACGATCATCGAGCTTCCCAAGCCATTTCCACATACAACTAATATCTTTTTCATCAAACATTCCTCCTCTTTATTAGTTTAAAGAATATTGTTTGACGATCGCTAAGATATCATCAGCGTCCGCTGACTGAATCAAGCGATCGGTATTACCTGGTTCAGAAAGCATCTCTGTTAATTGAGATAATGCTTTTAAGTGTGTTTCATTATCAATTGCAGCTAACACAATGACAAGAGAAGCCTGGTGTTTCGCTTGGTCGGAGAAGGCAACGGGTTTTTTTAAACGTAGAAAACTCATTCCTAAACGATTGACACCTTGTTCTGGCCTTGCATGTGGAATCGCAATATTCGGAGAGATGACAACATAAGGGCCATTTTCATAGACATTATGGATCATGGCTTCGACATAACGTTGGTTTATGCTTTCATTTTTAAGAAGTGGGGCTGCGGATACACGAATCGCTTCTTCCCAGCTTGTCACCGCCTCTTCCAATTGGATCATGTCTTGTGTGAGTAACTCATCTAGCATAGGTTTGTACGTCTCCTTTGTGAGTGAATATTGATTTCCAATACATTGTGCAAGCTTTTCTTTTAGTACTCCTGGTTGATGAATGGTGGCATGTTCTTCAATCATCGCCATAAGCAATGAGACTTCCTGATCTACAGGGTTTATAGATTCTAATATGGTCTTTACCTGATGGACGATGTTTTCACGATCTTTATCAATCAAAAGAGCAGGAACATATATAACCGGAGCTTGCTTTTGTTTTATATAAGAGGTAGAAAAGACGATATCAACTTGATAGTCTGATTGATTATATTCTCGGATGGAAACGGTGTGGAGGATCATAATGTCAGGAAGTAATGTTTCCAGTTGTGAGCGAAGCATACCGGAAGCAGCAATACCGTTTTCACAAACAACCATTGCTTTGTATTTTTTAGCAGTGTTCTGATTTTCACGACGGAGCCATCCCCCGAAATGCATGGCTATATAGGCTGCTTCCTCATCTGGAATGTCTTTACCTATAAATGATTCCAGGTGAGAAAGGGATCGCTTTGTTAAATAGAAAACATCCGGATAATGCTTTTGAATCTCCTCTAAATAATGGTTATTGGTGGAAATATCATATTTCAATCGGTAAAAAGCTGGTTTTAAATGCGTGAATAAATTCTCTTCTAGTTGTTTACGGTCTGCAAAAATCAGACACCCAATCAGCTGAAAATCATCAATGATTTTTTTAACTACCATTTGAAGTTGGCTCATTTCTTTCGTACATGTTCCTGTTATGTGTTCGTGATGGACGCGCGAACCAAGAAGCTGCATGGTCAGTAAAAGCATTTCGTGAGAAGGGATAGAGCCAAACTCTTGCTCTTGCAACGAATCATTTAGCTTTTCGATCGATTGGTATGCTTTGGTTTTTTGCAAGATTTGGATCTCTTCCTTATCGATCTCATGTGATACAGAACGATTTTTTTGTTTGATGGCAATCATTATTTGCAGAACTAAGTACTGTATCACATTTTCTGTAAAAGATACGTTTAATGTTTTTTCGATCGAGGCTAGTTCTTTTTTTAAAAAAGGTTTTAAACGATCATCATTGTTATTTGATGATGGATACAGTATGTCATGCAGCTTTTCGTTTAGATGAGGTGAATCTTTAGCAGTAAGGATATAACTGATTACGTTTGACATCAACTGGTGCTTTTTTTGTTCTTGACCAATGATTTGATAGCCGGATCGTTTCTCATAAGTTAACTTCATCTCAAAATATTCCAGCTCTTTGCTCGCTTTTTTGAGATCGCGAAACATCGTACCACGACTCACTTGTGTTGTGTCCATAAGTTCTTGTAAGGAGGTAGAACGTGTAACCAACATGAGGAGAATAATCTGAATGCGCTCCTTTTGAGAGAATCGGTACTCCCATTGGTTTTTCAACGTTAATCGCGAAGGCAGCTCTTTACAGGTATCAACTGTTAAATAAAATCCTTTTCCACGTGCTTTTTGTATAGGTTTAAGTCCTTTGCATTCCAACCAGCAGTTAATTTGGTCCAAATCATAATAAATTGTTCTCTGAGAGACGCCTAATTTGTTCTTAAGCAGTTTCATATTAACGATGCCATTGTTGTGGTACATCTGATTTAAAATAAAGGTTCTCCTTTTATCTAGTACCATGTGCATCCCTCCTTGTATTTTAAAATTTGCAAAAATGAACGTATTGATGTTGGCCCCTTACTGTGATTAATACTATATCACCCTTTGTTGTTGGATGTAAGTGCTTACAAGATATCAAAAGTGTAAAAAGTAAATTTGCAAAATAATACTGTAAGAGCAGTTTGAGAAATCATAAGAAATGGCCCGCCTTTCATTCGGAAAGCGGGCCATTTCTTATATGGAACTGATTATATGAATGAAGATATGTTTCTTGCTTGATTCCTTTCGGCGTTTCCATTAGCAGCTTTTTACCTTAATCAAGCGCTTCTCCCGTTAATCGTTGTCCAGCATTTTCATTTGCTTCCTCTTTTTCTTTTTCTCTTAGGTCTTCAATTGTTTTGAGCGTTTGTGGGCCGGCGATCCCATCAACTAATAACTCATGATCCTTCTGAAAATCAATGACTGCTTGTTTCGTAATCGGACCATATATACCGTCTACTTTAGATGGATAGAACCCCATAAGTTTCAAACGATTCTGAAGGTTAACAACAGATTGTCCTCTGCTTCCTAAATGTAATATTTGATTAGACTCAATCGTAGTTTGGCGATTTTTCAAAGCAGAAAAAGTTTCCGGACCAACTATTCCATCCACATCAATGTTTTGTTCTTGCTGAAAGTCTATTACAGCTTGGTATGTAATTGGTCCAAAGTATCCTGTGGATGTATGATATTGAAATAAACCGATGGATTTAAGTTGATCCTGTAATACAACAACATCATCGTGTTGCATACCTTTATACAAATTTTGATCTCCAAACGCTGCTTCACCAACTGTAGGGGAAGCTAGAACGACCCAAGCCAGTAGTATGGACATGTAACGATTTAATCTCCGGAATGTAAACACATACATTCTCCTTTCCAATATTTTACTTCACATCTTTTCTACATTTTTAAAGAAAACCCTTTTTCGTAATGTAGATTTTTTATTTTCCTATGAGTTTGATTGTGAAGTCAAAACGAATGGTGCAGATTAAGTTTTCCACACAGGGTTCTACACAAATATAACGAAGTTTTAAATAAAAAATATGAAAGGACGCAACCGTCACTAACTGCTGCATCCACCAATAAATTGTCTGGAAGAGCTGCACAGTTAAATTTCACCTATTTCATCTAAAAAGATAGTTCCGCCATGGGATTGTGTTTTCCTTTTTAGGAGGGCTGCTGAGTATTGCAGCACTAATTTTGATAGCGCCTCCACTTGCGGAAATTGCTTTACGTTTTGGCCCTATGGAATACTTTTCCATTACCATGTTTGCCTTAACACTAATCTCTAGCTTATCCGAGGGCTCAATTATCAAAGGTATGTTAAGTGCTTTATTAGGTATATCCGTTGCGATGGTAGGATCTGCACCAATAGATGCCTATGCTCGTTTTACCTTTGGAATGGATCAATTAAACGCTGGGTTCAACTTACTTCCAGCTCTTATTGGGCTTTTTGCTGTCAGTGAAATAATCAAAATATCAGAAAATAAAATCAATTCATTGTCAAAAAAAATTTCGATTGATAAAGTAAAAGGCTTTGGATTTTCTTTAAAAGAGTTTGCTAACCAATTTTGGAACTTCTTGCGCTCGAGTTTTATAGGTATTGGAATAGGGATTCTACTTGGAATCGGTGGTGGTACAGGTAATATTGTGGCATATGCCACGGCCAAAAATCAGTCTAAAACACCTGAGAAATTCGGCAAGGGAACTCCAGAAGGGGTAGTAGCATCTGAAAGTGCTAATAATGCAGCCGTTGGCGGCGCACTAGTGCCTCTTATGGCTCTAGGAATTCCAGGGGATACGGTAACAGCAATGCTTATTGGTGGTCTTGTTATACATGGCATTCAACCAGGACCGTTATTTTTCTCTCAAAATACTGATATCGTTTATGGGATTTTCGCCGCCTTAATTATTGCTAATATAGCCATGATCATCTTTCTGTTTTATGGAATGAAGATTTTTATTAAAATTTTGAGCATCCCTAGACATCTGTTGTTACCGATTATCATTGTACTTTGTGCAGTTGGTGCTTTTGCAGAAAATAATAGAGTATTCGACATGGGGGCATTACTATTTTTCGGTATTTTAGGATACGTATTAATCAAACTAAAATTTCCAATCACCCCTGTGATTTTAGGATTTATATTAGGCCCAATAGCAGAAACAAATTTAAGAAGAGGGTTAATGGCTACACAAGGAGACTTTTTACCATTTTTAATAAGTCCTATTCCTTTATTATTTTGGAGCATCGCATTACTCACTGTTGTTTTAAAGGCTTGGAAAAACTACAGAGGAAAAGGAGATGTTTTATATGATTGACCTTTTTGAAAAAAGAACTGGGTACTTGATTGCTATATTTGCCATGGTTGCTTTTTTGGCTGCTTGTAGTGAATCTAGTTCAACCGATAACAGCTCCGCTAATACTTCTGATACTGAAGAGGAGAAAAAAGAGGCGGCATCGGGATATCCTGAAAAATCAATAGAAATGGTAGTTCCTGCATCAGCAGGAGGAGATACTGATCGTAATGCACGTCTTTTAGCAGAATATCTTAAAGATGAATTAGGTGTTTCCATTGTCGTACAAAATGTAACTGGTTCTAGTGGGAGTGTAGGAGCGCAAGAACTTCTTAAGTCAGACCCTGATGGATATAGAGTTTTATTCTTCCATAATAATATTTTAATTAATAACATTCTAGGTTTGACGGAGAACAAATACTCAGACTTTAAAATAGCTGGAATAAGTGCAATTGACCATGGTAAATGGTGTGGTGGTACGAGCAGATTCTGAATATGAAGATGCTAAAGATCTAATAGAAGATGCGGTTGAGAATCCTGAAGAAATTAATATAGGTACTTCTGTTGGTGCCTTTACTCATTTTCAACTACTAGATATACAAGAAAAAACAGATGCTAAATTTAATCTTGTAGATGCTGGTGATTTCTCAGAAAGAAACGCTGCTCTCCTTGGAGGACAGTTGGATGTCATTCCAATTCAACTGGGATTAGTAAATGATTATCTGGAATCTGGTGATATGAAAGCTTTAGGGGTACTTTCCGAAGAAAGATTAGAGTACTTTCCAGAGGTTCCTACTTTCAAAGAATTAGGTATAGATTCAACGTTTGAAAAGTTCTTTTTCATGGGATTCCCACCTGAAACACCAGATGACATTGTAAATACTTTTACACAAGCAGTCGAAAAGGCAACGAAAAATGAAGAGTATATAGAAAAAGCTAAAGGCTATGGGATGGAGCCAGAATATATGAACCCAGAAGAGGCAGAAAATCTTATGGAAGAAAGGCAGCAATTATATACAGAAATTAATAAAAGTAATGAGTAACACCGCTTTTTATATCATAAATAGAGAAGTAGGAGTGTGCTTATGAATAACAATAATGTAATAACACCAGAAATGCTTCGGAGTGCCAAATGGTTAGATGCAGGTGATTTTAGAAGTTTTAACCACCGTTCCCGTATGATGCAAATGGGTTTTGGAATAGATGATTGGGATGGTTCACCTATAATTGGGATTCTAAACACATGGTCTGATATAAATCCTTGCCATCACCATTTCAAAGATCGAGTAGAAGATGTAAAACGAGGAGTTCTCCAATCTGGAGGACTCCCTTTAGAAATACCATGTATGTCACTTTTTGAAAGTATTAATAAGCCTTCTCCATTACTATATAGAAACTTGTTAGCTATGGAAGTAGAAGAATTATTGCGATCTTATCCTATAGATGGAGCTATATTAATGGGGGGTTGTGATAAGACAACACCTGGATTAATGCTTGGTGCTATTAGTGTTCAAATTCCTGCCATTTTCATTCCTGCTGGACCGATGTTAAGAGGGAACTATCGTGGAGAGACACTTGGGTCTGGTTCAGATGCTTTTAAATCTTGGGATGAATACCGCGTTGGTAATATTTGTGATAGAGAACTAGAAGGAATATGCGGTGGGTTAGCTCGTAGTGCAGGAACCTGTATGACAATGGGAACAGCAAGTACGATGACTTCCATTGTTGATGCCATGGGTATGTGTATACCAGGTGCTTCTTCCATACCAGCAGTGGATACAAATCATAACCGAATGTGTTCAAAAGCGGGAAAAAGAATTGTAGAGATGGTGTGGGAAGATTTGACACCGGGAAAAATTCTCACTAAAAAATCATTCGTAAACGGCATTGTCACAGCCATGGCTTTAGGAGGTTCCACCAACTCTATTATTCATATAATAGCGATGGCAAGACGGGCCGAATGTAATATAAGCATGGATGATTTTGACCGAATTAGTAGAGACATTCCTGTAATCGCAAACATTCGACCAAGTGGAGACCTGTATTTAATGGAAGACTTTTATTATGCGGGTGGTATTCATGGTATGATGAACCGGTTGCGATCATTTCTTCATCTTGATGAAATGACAGTGGTCGGGGAAACAATAGGAAATGTGATCCAAAATGCGGAAGTTTATAATAATGATATAATTCGTAAGCTGGATGACCAGTATATAAAGAAGGGTCTCTTGCCGTACTGAAAGGCAGCTTGGCTCCTAATGGATGTGTCATTAAAGCAAGTGCCTGTAATCCAAAATTTTTAAAACATTCAGGTCCTGCCATTGTATTTGATGATTATCCATCATTAAAAGCTTTCACAGATGATGAAAATGCTGAAGTAACCGAAAACCATATCTTAATTCTTCGAAATGTAGGACCAAAAGGTGGACCTGGTATGCCGGAATGGGGGATGTTACCGATCCCAAAGAAATTGGTTAAACAAGGGGTAAGAGATATGGTACGAATTTCTGACGTACGTATGAGTGGAACAAGTTATGGTTCATGTATTCTTCATGTTGCACCAGAGTCGTATGTCGGCGGTCCACTAGCTCTTGTAAATACTGAAGATATTATCACTGTTGATGTTTATAACAGGTCTATAAAAATTGAAATATCAGATGAAGAACTAGAACAAAGACAAGCAGAATGGAAAAAAACCCTCTCCTCGATTCCGTCGTGGTTTTGGATGGATGTATTTAAATCATATACAACAAGCTGATAAAGGTTGTGATTTTGATTACTTGGAAACAAGTTTTGGAGAGCCAATAGGTGAACCAGCTATTTATTAAATGTACTCGTTCATTCAAAAACCTCCACTTCAACAGAAAGTGGGGGTCCTTTCCATAAATTTGAACAGACTACTGGACAAAACATAAGCAGTTTACTTAACAGATAAAGAATAACATTGCTTTTTAGTTTATTAAAGAAAGCTAAGAAATCTAATCTTAGCTTTTTAATGTGTCGTTATTTTTTTGTCTTTCCAATGCTAATTGAATAAGGGTATTAATAAGTTCACGAGTGGAAAGACCGCTTGCCTCCCATAATTTTGGATACATACTCCGGTTAGTAAAGCCAGGGAGGGTGTTGATCTCATTAATAACCAATCTATTTTCCTTGGTGAGGAAAAAATCGACCCTTGCCATTCCTTCACCATGCAAAGCTTTAAATGCTTTTACCGCTTCTTTTTTAATTTTTTGGATGGTGCTATCATTAAGATCTGCAGGGATCATCAATTGAGCACCATCTTCATTGATATATTTTGCTTCATAAGAGTAGAATGATTGCTTTTTTGAAACTTCTCCCGGCAGAGATGCAATGGGGAAATCGTTCCCTAACACGGCGCATTCTAGTTCTCTTCCTGCTATCGTTTCTTCCACGATAATTTTGTTGGTATAATGAAAAGCTTGATTTACTCCTTGATAGAATTCGTTTGCTGTTTCGACTTGGCTGATCCCTACAGAGGACCCTTGATCAGCAGGTTTAATAAACAATGGTGTTCCTAATTTTGCTTTCAATTTATTGAATTGGATTGTATTTTTCATCTCTCTTGTAAAAGTAAAGGAATGAGCGACGCTTAATCCTGCATCACGAAGCAGGCGTTTTGCGATATCTTTATCCATGCAAACAGCAGAACTTAAAACACCAGGACCTACAAACGGTATATCCGCTAACTGCAATAATCCTTGCATACTGCCATCTTCGCCTGTACCTCCATGAACTAACGGAAAAATGACATCTATTTTTCCGAACGGAGCAGCACTTGGCCATTCAAAAAGGGAATAGCGTTTTTTTCCAGGGAAAAACGCAAGGCGTTTGTCGGATTTTCTTAATGCAATCTTATTTGGATTATTTATATTTAATAGACATGTGTCTAGATTATTATAAAGGTTCCAATTTCCGTTTTTATCTATTCCTATCAGAAGAACGTCATATTTATCTTTATCGATGGCTTCATAGACACTCTTTGCTGATTGTAAAGAAACCTGATGTTCCGTGGATTTTCCACCAAAAAGCAACCCTACTTTTTGTTTCATGCTTCACCTCCTCTTTTATTTAAGAGTGTTTTCTACATATCTATCGATTCTTTCCATATTTTTTCAAATTGTATTCTGCGACAAATTCGGCCGTGTCCCGCATTCTCATGCGGTGTGATCCTTTAACTAATATGATGGTGTTCGGAGAGACATAATTTTTTAACTTATTGTGTAATTGGTAACGATCAGTATAGGCATAAATTCTTTTAGAAGGATAGCCTCTAGAAATAGCTGCTCTTTTTATCTGCTTTGCTTTCACTCCAAATACGAATATCCTATCCATTCTTTTTCGTGCTAAATATTTACCTACTTTATGATGTCCTTTCCTTGAATAACTCCCTAATTCCAGCATACTTCCAACGACGGCTATTTTTTTCTTGCGTTTGCCCAGCTTTACTAGTACATCCGTAGCTGCTTTTACTGATTGGGGATTTGCATTAAACGTGTCATCGATTAAAAGAGATTTTTTAGGTAATGAAATAACATTTAACCGTCTTCTTGGAGGTTTAAATCTTTTTAACCCCAATCTCATTTGCCTTGGAGAAAACCGGAGCCGATGTGCGATCGCAATCGCAAACAACGCATTAATCACATTGTGATCACCGAATGTCGGGATGAAAAAGCGTTCTGTTTTTCTGTTTAAACGAACGCTGAAAGAGACACCGTTTTTTGAATACTTAATATTTTTTGCTTGGTAGTGAGCACGTTTTTTTATTCCTACTGTCACTAGCTGGCCTTTAAATTTTTTGGTAGAGAGAAGTTTAGAGTTTTTGTCATCTTTATTGATCAGTAATGTCCCTTTAGGATTCATATATTTAGCCATTGCCGATTTTTTTTTGGCTGTTGCTTTGATACTGTTTCCTAATTTTCCATAATGGGCGGTTCCGACATTTGTGATGACTCCAAAATTAGGTTTGAGATAACGAAAGTGGTACTTCCCTGCTTCTCTGCCTAATCCCATTTCCAAAATGACTGCATCATGAGAAGGCCTAATCTGTTGCACATATCGTTTAGTATGCTTAGGCAGGTTACGGTTTCCACGTGTTTTTAATACATGCTTCCACTTTGTTTTAA
The DNA here is from genome assembly GCF_002886255.1 of Alteribacillus bidgolensis. Lineage (NCBI taxonomy): Bacteria > Bacillati > Bacillota > Bacilli > Caryophanales > Bacillaceae > Alteribacillus > Alteribacillus bidgolensis. The sequence goes on along the minus strand of NZ_KZ614149.1, from coordinate 1,370,171 downwards.
AAATAGAATAAATAAAAGCAGTGGTTGTTGATTTTCCAGCACTTCCTGTCACTCCAATGGCAGGAATTTTAGGAATCTTGGATGCCATACATTTTTTCCTCCTGTTAGATTTTGTCATTTCTATTTATATTATTTTCTAAAATAGAGCTTGTGCAATGAAAGATCCTAGTTCTGTAAAAAAGGCTTTCTTACTATGTAAAAAGACTTGGTTTAATGTAATCGCTGGTAATGGTTAAGAGAATTGATTTAATAGATTCACCTGCCACTTGCCCTTACCCCTTCTTATATCAAAGAATATTATGAAAAGTGTATAAGTAAATGTAATAATTTATTGAAAATAAACGAAAAAGGAGTGAGAAAATGAAGAAAGAAAAGAGAAACCTTCTTTTAAATCCTGGGCCGGTCACTACTAGCGATCAGGTGAAACGGGCACAGGTTATTCCTGATAAGAGTCCAAGGGAAAAAGAGTTTCAACAGTTGATTACGAAAGTTTCTTCAATGATCAGTGGTATAGCGGCATCTAGTGATAGATACAAAACGATCTTATTTGGCGGATCCGGCACAGCCGCTGTAGAAGCGATGATCAGCTCAACCGTAGGAGACGGTCATTTATGTGTGATTAATAATGGGGTATACGGTGCTAGAATGCTAGAGATGGCGAAGTCGTATGGGATATCTGTGGCAGAATATAAAAGTCCCCTTGATAAGCCCATTACGTTAACAGAGTTGGAGCAATTCATTAAAATACAAAAAACAGCTATTACTCATTTAGCAGTTGTCCATCACGAAACATCTACAGGTTTATTAAACGATATCGAATCATTAAGCCGACTTTGTAAACACAATAACATTAGCTTGCTAGTAGATGCTGTAAGCGCATTTGGAGCGATTCCCATTGATATGGAAAAGTTAAATGTCTCATTTATAGCCGGAAGTGCAAATAAAAATATTCAAGGATTGCCAGGAATCTCGTTTGTAATTGGAGCAAAGGATGAGCTTGAAAAGTTAAAAAAGGTGAAAGCAAAAAACTACTATTTAAATCTCTATGAGCAATATATACATTTTGTAACATTTGACCTCTTTCGTTTCACTCCGCCTGTCCAGACTCTTCATGCTTTAAAGACAGCTTTAGAAGAATTAATAAAAGAAGGAGTCGACAAAAGGTATGAAAGGTACATTAGTTGTTGGAACTTATTAACAAATGGTTTGAAAAAATTAGGACTAAAACTAGTCGTAGCTCCAGAACATCATTCCAAACTTGTATCTGCCGTTTATGAGCCAACAAACAAGTCCTATAAATTTGAAAATATGCATGCCTATCTTGCTCAGCATGGTATCACTATTTATAAAGGAAAATTGGCACCAGCAAATTCTTTTCGTATCGCAAACATTGGAGATATTACAGAAAAAGACATCCAGCATTTTTTACATGTTTTAGAAAAATATCTCCTTACACTTTAAGGTTAATATAGAGGTAATGGAAAGCAAACTAGGACAGGGAATGCCTATGTTAACTACCAATATATAGGTAGTTTTTTATTGGTTTAAAAACGGTAAATCTTGTTTTTGATTGAACCAAAGGACGCTGTTCATATTCATTAGCAGTCTATGCCCAACTGCAGCCTAGCAGCCTTTATTTTCGTATGTTAAATAAAAATAGGCTATGCCTATGAAGTTTCGTTTTAATTTAATGCTAGATGACGAAGTTAGAAGCGGATGGAATTATTCCTTCTTCTTTTTACAAATGGGGAAAAGGTTTTTCAATGTGTATAAATCAGAGGACAACCCAATGCAGATGAATGACGAGTAAATTATGCTGCGATCTGTATTGGTTAGGGCAGAGGTGTTATTTGTCTTAAGTGCCTCTAATTTTAATATCGAAATTATTCAAAATGAAAAATCTGAGTTTAAATAAGGGGGGAGTTAAGTTAAAAAAGGGTTTGAGGAAAAATTGTCCATTGAATAAAGAATTGAAAAATAGGATGTAAACGCAGACCATATTTAGTAAAATATTGGAAGAGAAAATTTGAAATAATGGAAGGAGTGGAGTGTTGGCAGGCGTGGTGAAGTGAATGTTTGGTATACTTGTATTCACTATTATTTTTGGTTTTTTCAGTTTCATAGCAGTCGTTTCAAGCGGAAGAGTACCCGTTTACTAATCATTTTATGCCATTACAAATGGTACAGACAATTCTCACGTCGAACCGTTTTATCGAATGGATATTATCTGAACAAGGACAGACGTTAATTGTAAAAACAGGATACGTACCGCTGATGATTTTTAAGAGTAACTATACGAGTGAAAGGGTTATTCATGAAATAACACTGTGTTTTTAAAGGAGATAAGCATGAAAAAGCTATTATTCATTCATGGGGCAGGGATTCAAGATTCTCATCAAGATAATAGTGAGTTGATAACATATTTACAAGAGGCGTTTGGCAAGAACAATATTTCGAATCCAAAAATGCCAGAGCCGGAAAATCCCAAGTATATGAGATGGAAAGAGCAAATTGAAAAAGAACTTATAAGGTTGGACTCTGAGGTAATCCTTATTGGACACTCATTGGGCGGGTCAGTTTTATTAAAATATCTTTCTGAAGAAACTTACACACCGTCCATTGCTGGATTGTTTATTATTGCAGCGCCCTATTGGGGGATAGATAAAAATTGGCAGAGCGGAGAGTTTATGCTGCAAGAAAATTTTCATTTGAAACTCCCTTCCACACCTCAAATTATTTTCTATCATAGCCGGAACGATGAAATAGTACCCTTAGTACATCAAACATATTACTTAGAAAAGCTTCATGATGCAGCGGCCCATATTCTCAATGATGGGCATTGGTTCAACAATGGTTTGCCTGAGTTAGTGGATGATATAAAAGCTTGTAGGTTAGATGTACGTTTTGAAATCTTTTTAGCTGGGGAAAGGTTTAAAACAATTAAGTGATCAAACAATAACACTATCAGATGAGGCAAAAGATTGGATGAAAAACTATGCCTGGCCCGGTAATATTCGTGAATTATATAGTGCATTGCTCCAATCATCTTTCATGGCTGAGGATAGCATTATAAAACGTTCGCATATACAATTGGATGCCATGGAGAATGAAAAAACATTAAAAAATAAACAATATACTTTAGAAGAGAATGAAAAAATATTTATCCAGCATACGTTGGATCAATATCATTGGAATATTAAACTAGCAGCAGAAAAATAGCAATGCGTGTTATGGGTGCATTTATGCTATTTATGATTTAGCAGTATGTTTATTAACTAACTAGAAAAATATAAACAAGTATTTTCATAATACTGCAGTGTTCTGAATCGAGTCATTATGGAATAAGTGGGCTGCCGTATATTTTTATGGATGGCCGATCTTAATAAATTAAACCGCAAAAATCCGGAAGATTATCGCAATCTCTAATTGGTATATTGCATGTAGAAAAGAGGTGACTACATGACCAATATATCAATTGGATTATTTCAAGGTATTGCTTTATATATTGCAACCGTATTAGGATCAGGCGTTCTTTTTTTATCTGGAGTTACGGCCTCCATAGCAGGACCTGCATCAATACTGTCCTGGATGATTGTTATTATTATTAGTTTTCCCCTTGCTTATTCGTTTGCTTGCTTGGCACAAGAATATCCCGACGCTGGAGGGGCTGCCACTTTTGTAAGAATTTCATTTGGGGAACATTTGGGAAACATTATTGGATGGCTTTATTTTGTTACAGCAGCAGTTGGGCAGACCATCGTTGCATTAACCGGATCCTATTATTTAGGAAATGCCTTTGGTTTTTCTCAGACGGAAATCATGGTTTCTGCTTTATTAATGTTGTTTATTGCAGGAGCCACTAATTATTATGGCATTCGAGTAAGTGGTAAAGTGGCTTTATTATTAAGTGGATGCTTATTTTTCCTATTAGTGATAACGATATTTTTGTCTCTTCCTAGTGTAAGTTTGAATCAATTCACCCCTTTTTTTCCTCATGGAAGTGGTTCAATCGGGTCTGCTATAACCGTCATTTTTTGGGCTTTTTTTGGTTGGGAGGCGATTTGTAACCTTTCAAACAATTTTAGAAACCCAGATAAAAATATTGTTAGAAGTACCATTATAAGCGCCATAATTATAGGGTTTCTTTTTCTAGCGCTTAGTTTTATAACCATTGGAACAGGGACATATGGTAATGAAGAGAGTAATTTATCGCCAATTGCTGTTATTATGAATGATACGGTTGGTTTAAACGCTCAATTAATTACTGGAATGCTTGCTTTTATCATTTGTACAGGAACAATAAACGCATTCGTTGCAAGTCTCACGCAGCTTGGTTTTTCACTAAGTAGAGATAGGGCATTCCCTTCTTATTTTTCTGTGTTACATCCAAAAATCCAAATATCAAGACGTATGGTTATATTTGTCGTTATGTTCGCAGGGGCGGGGGTTTGCATTACAGAAGCTTTGTCTCTTACATTTAATGATATTTTATTTATTCCAACATCCTTGGGAATTCTTGTTTATATTCTTTCGATGGCGGCAGGTGTTAAACTCTTTAAAAATGGAACATTACCGTGGTTGTCTTCTTTGATCGCCTTTATTTTATGTGTACTTGTACTTCCGTTTTTTCAGTCACACATCATTGTTCCATTGATCGTCATTTCTATTTATCTGATTTATATGTACATTTTTCATCGGAGACGTTAAGGATATATTAAAGTTCAAAGTAAAGGAGTTGAATGACATGGTTATTCAGGGACGTTTTTCCTTCAATGAAATGGTTACAATCGCTAACAGTTGTGACCCTTCATATGACGGCGTGTTTTTCTATGCGGTGAAGACAACGGGAATATTTTGTCGCCCTTCCTGTAAGTCTAAAAACCCCAATAAGGAAAATATCACCTTTTTCCAAACACCAGAAGACGCAAAACGAGCAGGCTTTCGTCCATGCAAAAGATGCCAACCAGATACTAAGAACTTTGATCCAAAACTGGCGATTATTAATGATACAAAAGCATATATCCATAGCCATTATAAGGAAGGACTTACCTTGACAAAAATCGCGCTACACATTGGCATAAGTCCCTATTATTTAGCTCGACTTTTTAAAACGCATACGTCAAAAACGCTACATTCATATTTACAGCATATACGTGTCAACAAGGCCGTTCATCTTCTAAAAACGACTGAATTATCCGTTACTGATATTTGTTATGAAGTAGGATTTCAAAATTCCTCAAGCTTTTATCATGCTTTTCGAAAAAAAACGAAGCAGACACCTCAACAATATAGGAGAGGTTTTAGTCACGATCTATGATGAATGTCAAACAGATATCGGGCTTTTAAGATTTGTGTTCTAAGGGAAAATGGAACACTCGTGCGCATGATGATCTTTGGTCATCTTTTGTTAAAAATCACACTGTTAAAAAGAGCTCTGAGTTAGGTAAACCTATTCGACAACAGCTGCAAGAATATCTTGGCGGAGAACATCAAGAATTTCATTTACCATTTGAGCTTGAAGTGAGGAAAATACGAATTGCTTGAGAAATGATTGAATTTAATATTGAGGACAAAGCAGAATATACAATTTTTGGAGGGAATAGTTTAAATAAGGTAGCCCTTAGAGGCTTACTCTGGTTCCATCAATACCAGCTAATAGAAGGTCAATAGGTAGGGATAAAAAAGTTTAAAACTCATGTGACAATAAAATTGCGCATGCCAAATAAGCTTCAAACAAGTTAATTTGAAGTTTTCTTTAGAGTTTTGCCTTAATTTAACAGTTGATATCTTTGGAGGCATTCTTTTACTTTTAATATTTACATTTTTTCTGCCATTTGCCTTGTATGAGGCAGTAGGCTTTGACTTTAGTCAACAGTGGTGACGGTCATAGCCTTCTACCTGTGGTACAGTGGGGTATCAAAGGTATCTGGAAGCGTATCTGGCGTATCCGCATCAACTGCTGTGTTATCTTATCTCATTCTAAATGAGACACTAACCTGGGTATACATGATTGCTTCGTCTAGTTTGTGATAATATAAATTTAATTCCTATTATTAGAGGTGAGTTTAGTTGAGCAGGGTTGAGCAGAGTACAAAGTTAGATTTAGAAAGAATCGTTTTTATTGGGAGAACCTTTGAAGAGTATTTAGACATGTTTTCTCTTTCGAAAGAAGAACTGAAAGGGAAAAAGATACTGGATTGTCCAGCAGGAGCATGTTCATTTACAGCAATAGGTAACAGATTAGGGTTAGACGTAACGGCATGCGATATTACTTATTATTATTCAGGAGAAAACCTTAAAAATAAAGGTTTGCGAGATATTGAACATGCGATGGAACTCATGGAAAAAGCAAAAAATAATTATATTTGGGATTATTTCAAAGATATCGAAGGTCTCAGAAAACTTCGTTTGAGTGCATTAAAAGAATGTGCTAATGACATTATGGAATCTAGCGAACGATATGTTCCTGTTACTTTACCTTATTTACCGTTTAAAGATGCAGAATTTGATATTCTTCTTTCTGGACATTTTCTATTTATGTACGCTGATCGATTAGATTATAAGTTTCATATAGAAACACTGAATGAGTTATTGAGAGTTACCAAAGAAGAAATTCGAATTTTCCCTTTAGTTGCTTTGGAAGGACAACGATATGAACATTTAGATAAATTAATAATTTATCTCGTGAACAATGGTTGTACAGTCGAAGAGGTTAAAGTTCCATATGAATTTCAGACAAATGCTAATTCAATGTTAAAAATAAAGAAGGGTAAAAAATAATCGATTTTCAATCAAGGGGCGCATTCCGTAATAAGGGATTGCGCTTTTTTTATTGGAAAGAAGTATTCCATTATAATTTGAAATAGTTCGTATTAAATCGAGAAAATTAAAAGCATTCACTTAAAGTCAGAAAATATATACTATTATGATAATTTTACACTTAACTTAGCCATTATTAAAGATTTCAATAAACTGATTGGTTTTAGTGCAAAGGACGAGGGGAAAATCAACGAGAAACTTCGAAAGCAAATGGTTGAAAGGAACTGTTCAATCTGGTCTAGCAGTTAAGCCGGAGCAAATCCGGAAAAAAAGTGAAAACAACTGTCTGTGTTAATGTGCTTGGTTACATTATTCTGGAAACTTTATTTTGTTTTGAGACCTAGAACCAATGATTAACCAACAGTAAAAATCTTACACAACTCCAATTCTATAGTCATATTTTTGGTTAAATGGATCAAAATATCCTTAGAGGTGATCTTATGGATAAGAATAAAATAAAACTGACCTCTTCCGAAATTGGGTCATTGTGGGGACAATATGTGAACGGAACAATGACAGAAGTGGTTAATAAAGTTTGAACGGTCACACAACTTCATTGGGGATTTCTGCAAGAGAGGATTTGCGGGCCATGTAGAGTCATGATATACAAATAATGTAAGCAAAAGAGGTCACTAAACAGTCTCTTTGTACCTTGATTGAGTTCTGAATTAGTAAACCCAATGGGAACTGGAAACCCCTCATTTTCTAACAAAGTTACGATTTGCTTTTTTTGTTTTTCAAACGTCTTAATTGCATCTTTAAAAATCGCATGTATGGATTATCTCAAGTTGCACAAGAATACTATGGGAAAGGTTTAGCAGCAAGCATGCGAACAGACCTTATAACGGCATATGAAGAAACGATTCTTAAAAACCTAAGGGTAACTAAGAATTGGTTTAAAATCATGGTTAAAAATAACTGGCTGGAACAACCACCACTTGCCCCTAATAGAGAAGAAATTGCAAAAGATAAATAACATATCATTAATCTTTTAGTTATAAATCAGTCCCTATACTTGTTATTGTTAATTTAGTATAAAATCATCCAATAGCCGTTCGATTTGATTTTCAGGGATGAAAGAAATTTTCATAATGCTTTTGCCCATATTGTCCACTTTGGATTTTTCGTATTCAGCACCATAAAATCACCTTCCTTGTTAACAAGAATTATATAAGTCTATTTTCAATGTTGACATACATTACTGAAATTCTATTTAATTAAACTGCCCGATTGCTTAACATTAATTATTTCAAAACTCCCCAATAGGCACAATGACTTTTCCATATTTTAGACGTATAAATAGGACGGCTTATTAAATAAGCACCCTCTTTAATGAAATAAGGGAAAGCCTCTAAGGGCTGTCCTATTTTTACTATTTCCGCCAAAAATTAGTATATTCTGCTTTCTCCTGAATATTAAATTTAATCATTTTCCGATAATTATTGATATTCTTGTTTACTTAAAAATCACGTCCTTAACTAGATTCGAATTCAAAGTCGATACAAGAAGTACTTAGCCAATCTACACCAAGCACTTCCTGAGATAATCTTCAGGATAATATTACCTTTGAATGATATTGCTTCAGAAGTTAACCTAAGCCCTTATTATTTTTTGCGTGTCTTTAAAAAATCTATGGGAGAAACACCGATTAACTACCTTATACAACTCCGACTGAATGAAGCCAAATATTTATTACATCATACAAATTTAAGCATTGCAGAGATTGCTTACAAATGTGGGTTTAATAGTGAATCACATTTTATAACCACTTTTTTTGAGTGAGTTTGGCCTCATGCCTGATAAAATATCAATAATTATTAACTTAGAAATAGTTTTTTTGCTAGTCTTACTTTTACTATTTCACGAATTACTTCATTTGATTTTCATTCCTCATTTTATTAAATCAGAAAAAACATATGCAGGACTTACTCTGTTCGGTGGTTTTGTAATAACGGAAGAAGAGATTTCAAAAGCAAGATATATAGTGATCACCATTGCTCCTTTTATGATTATTTCAATTATATTTCCACTAATATTAAGTGTATTTGGGCTTTTAACAACGACATTAAAATTTTTGATCATACTAAACGCAATGGCATCATCAGTTGATATGCTTAATATGTTTCTAATTATTAAACAAGTACCGAAAAATGCCACTCTAAAAAGTAATGGACCAGACACTTATTGGAAAAACGCACAAAGGAACGAAGAGTATAAGTTTAATAGAAGTCTTTAATTTAACGAAAGGGTTCAATTCTAAAGCATGAATTGAGCTCTTCTTTTTATGTTGTTAATGAACAATTCAACAACCGCGGTCTTTTGGGGTTTTAATGCCTTCTTAAATAAAAAGTATTAACGTTCGAAGGTATTGGAGTTAATCGCATATTCCGAAATGTCTCCTATTTTGTAAGTTCAAGGAAAAAAAATAAAGAAAATATCAACTTTTGCAATGACAAAGTAAAAGGTGTCAAAATCTGTGACCTTAGCATGAATTTTCGTAAAAAAACGGGAATGTTTTTGCTATACGGAACGCAGTAGGGGAAGAAAAAAGTGAAATGGGTATGGGAGTAATTTCCTGCAAAATGAGAAGGCTTGTTGCTTTTACCAGTTTCAATGGTAAATTTTTTTAATTTTGGCTATTCAAAGCTTTATATAGCTGTAGTAGGAAATTTACATCCTTTTGATATTCTCTATTTGTAAAAAATTTCAAAGGAGGAATTTAATGTGAAAGGAATAGTGAGATCTTTTTTTCTGTGGTCATTTTCCATTTTACTTATGGGAAGCTTATTTCTTTTTTCAACAGAGGCCTTTGCCTCAGAAAAATCTTCAACAAAGACAGACTTGACGGCAATGACGTTTAACTTGAGGTATATGAATAATTTTGATCCATCCCCGCATACATGGGAGGAGAGACGTTCTACGGTTCGTCAGGTTATTCGTAAAGAGCAGCCTGATATTTTTGGAACACAAGAAGCTGTATATCAACAAGTAAAAGACGTGGACAATGATTTACCTAATTATGATTGGATTGGTTTAGGTCGAGAGGGAGGGGATAAAGGAGAATTTATGGCTGTTTATTATGATGAAACCCGTTTTACTCCTTTAGAATATGACCATTATTGGTTATCAGATACTCCCGAAGTGATTGGGTCCACCTCATGGGGAAATACGATCCCGCGAATGGTCACTTGGGTTAAATTTCTCGATACCAAAACGGACAAGCCCCTCTATTTCGTAAACACCCATTTTGATCATATCTCCACAGAGGCTAGAGAGAAAAGTGCTGAGCTTATCACTGAAAAAATAGAAGAATTTGATCCCGACGTTCCAATTATTGTAACGGGTGATTTTAATGCAGGACCTAACAGCGAACCTCATCGTATTCTCACGGAACAGGGGCCTTTCGTTGATACTTGGGCTACTGCTCAAACAAGAATAAATGAACATCTGGGTACGTTCAATGGTTTTGACAATCCTTCCGGAGGAGGAGCGGATAATAGAATCGACTGGATTCTCTCCAGCGAGGATGTGACGACAGAGACAACTGCAATCGTAGACTACCAAAAAAATGGTCAATACCCTAGTGATCATTACCCTGTTGTTGCGGATATTGATCTTCCATAACGCTTAAGTAAAGGGGAAAGGGCTGAATTTGTGGATCTGTCAGCTCAAGGCTCCCATACAATTATGATAAACGTGACTGATTCTGGGTCGTACCACCTCGACTACATTCAGTTTGATCTCCAGAAGTAAGAATGTTTATTTGGAAACGGTGTAGATAAAGGAATAATAAAAGAAGAAGCTATCCAACACGGGTAGTTTCTTCTTTTTTCTATTAATCTATAGGAATAGAATCTTACCAATGAACACTAAAAGATAAACGCATTTTACTCTCAGCATCTCTACAGGATTTTGGAAGAGTTGAGAGGAGAACGTTTAAGTCAAAAATTATGAGTGCTATCGTTATTAGTGTTTCTTACAATGCTGGGATGTAATTCGGATGATAATTTTGAAGGGAAGAAAGAAGACGTTGTTAAAGATGGAGTATCTGAGGAGCTGGTGAAAGAAGATAACAGTAATCTAGAGGTGAGTAAAACCTTTCAATCTGGTTCTTATACGGTGCTATTGGAAGAAGGACGAATAGGGGGAAAGAAACAGAAGTTAGAGGGTGATTTTGAAGTTGTTGTTATAATAGAAACAAATAAAGATGTAACAGTTGTTGAAAGTAAGGAATTAGCTGGTTCTCATAATGGAGCAGGTGCACACGATGATGTCTTTGCCGATTAGTGGAATGTAGGAACTTGAAGCATATGTTGGAGAAGAATTGTGTTTGGGACAGTAGTTGCTAAAGTAGAGTAAATATTAATTATCTCCCTGTTCATTGATTGGGAAGGGGTAAAATTGGCTCCCGTTGAAGCTGACATTATGTTTCACGTAGATAAAGCCTATTTCAATGAATTTTTAAGTATTTATCAGAAAACCCATCCAAACTTTTCGATCAACACTGATGCCTTAGATTTTACCAAGAAAGAAGAAGTTTAGAAGATATATGAGAGTTTATCGAACAACTGTTGTATGACGAACAAGGTGAACAAGAACGGGTTGTTATGATAAATTACTTAAAGGAAGAGCTGAAAGGTATAAGTGGATTTTCAAACAGTTAAGTTGATTTCGGAAATGTGCGTACTTTCGTAATATGACCAAAGCATAGGGTTTACAAAACTATTTTTAAGAAACGGGCAGCATTAGTTGAGTTGATGAATTTTTCACAAGATACGGCTTTTTCAAAAAAAGCGTTAGGAGGGATGAAGTGAGCAACATTGAAAAAACAGATTTTTGTTGTACACAGGACTGTAAAGTTTACTTCCTTGAGCGATGTATCCGTTCCATTTTCAAATGGACATATGATGAGGGACTGCCCCATCGAGAGTACTTGAAGTCTTAAAAAAGAGAAAGCCGCAAGTGGTTTTAGAGTCACTTTATGATCGAACTGATTACGCTATCACCCAAAACTTCCCTGTTTTTAGGAAAACAGCAGAATACACAAAAAACACCTGTTGAAAAAACTCATATTTCCCAACAGGTGTTCATCATTTTCAGGGCTTTTGGGACAGCCCAAGTAGGACATTATGCATTTACATTTTCTTTCTCTTTTTCGTCCGTTTTATTTATTACTGTCGTACCAATGAGATCACCGGTGACGTTCAGACAGGTAGCCCCCATTCCGATCAAGACATCAACTGCTGCGAGTAAGGCAACAGCTTCCATGGGGAGGCCAAGCTGGGAAAATACCGTTGCAATCATAATGATACCGGCACCGGGGACACCAGCTGTTCCGACTGATGCAAGGGTACCAATCAGGACAACCTGCAGCATTGCTGCAAAACTAAGTGGTTCACCGATAATGTTAGCAGCAAAAACAGTTGATACCGCAATACGAATAGCAGCACCGTCCATATTAATGGTTGCTCCAAACGGCAGGCTGAAACCATACAGACTTTTAGACAAACCAAGGTTTTTAGCTGCGTTCATCGTAAGCGGAAGTGTCCCAGAACTGCTTTGTGTTACAAATGCAGTAATCATCGGACTGCGTGCTTCACGGAAAAATTCCCCTGGGCGTTTTTTTACAAAAAGCAAAAAGACAACATAGACTGAAAGCTGTATGAAAAGAGCCACGTACAATACAAAAATGAAGTTCCCTAACGAGAATAGGGTGTTTGTGCCCTGGCTCCCTACGACGTCTGCAATAATTGCAAATATACCAATCGGTACAAATTGCAGTAAACCTTTCATGACGGTTAGCGTCGTTTCATTGAGTGCATCTACTACTCTGTAGACACGTTCCCCTAACTCGCTTTGTTCTTTAGATGATCTCAAATAGGAAATAGCAATCCCGAAAACAATTGCAGTAAAGATAATTCCGAGAAGGTTCATTTCTGTAAAAGCTGTTCCGATGTTTTCTGGCACGATATTTAACAAGACGTTTACAACACCGGGGTTTTCTGGAACTTCGACCCTTTCATTTCCTCCCAGCGTCATGCCTGTGCCAGGATTAAACAGGCTGGCAACCCCCATTCCAATCATAATAGCTAGTGCTGAAGTAAGAAGATAATATAAAAACACTTTACCGCCCATGCGTCCTAAATGAGTAATCTTTGTCTGGTTGACACCGACAACAAGCGTAAAGAAAATCAGCGGGGCGATAATGAATTGGAGCAGGCGAAGCAGCAGGTCCCCAAACGGTGCAAGTACTTCCGTTTTTTCACCGAAAATCAAGCCAGCCAAAATACCGAGAACAAGAGCCAAGGTGATTTTTTTAATTAAGGGCATTTCTATATATCGTTTTAACATCACCAACCTACATTACCTCCTTTACTTAAAATGATCATGGGTTATTGTATCTTTATCATTCGAATATGTCCAATCTGTAAGCTTGGTTTTTTCAATACAAAAGGATTTGCAGCTTCCTATTATCAGCTTCAAAATACAACCATTTCTTATTGCTATGTACCGCTGGTTAATAAACGATGATTCTTGGTGTGAAGGGTTGTACTTTTTTCAAAAATACAACAATTTTCACTATAATGCAGGAAAAAAAGAGAAATAAATATACTTTTTAAAGTATATTATTTCTCTTTTTTAGTTCGTTTTTGATGACGAGTTACTTTTTTTCTATTGCCGCATATTTTCATTGAACACCATTTACGTCTACCACGAGTATCAATAAACAATAAGACACATTCCGGGTTTGCACACCGATGAATATTGCTTAATTTATCAGAAGATAGAAGTTTCAGGGCATTTAGTGCAATTAAAGCCACAAGAGCATTTTCAGGTTTGCCTGTAGGAATAGGTAATAATTTATTACCTTGTAATTCGTAGGCAAAGGGGGATTGTCTAACTAACAATTCTAGACGAGAAACCCAATCAGGTAGAACATTTTCCCCGTCTGCCATCCTTTCATAGTTTTCTCGAAGAAACAAACGAACTTCGCGTAAAAGAGGTAATGCACGTTCTGCCCATTGGTCTATAGGAGTATTAAATTGATTATTACATAGGATGTTTTGTTTTTTTAAAGTTTGAAACCATTCGATTACGTTTTCAGGAGACCTGAGTAAATCATGTCGTATTCCGTGTCGAATCAACTCCGTATTCACTAAATCAATAGAAATTTGTCCAGTAATAAGAGGGAAATTTAATTCACTAGTCATAAAATCATCTGCCTTATTTTTATTAACCTATTATAACAGGTTTGACAGGTTAATGAAAACAGAGTATATTATTAACCATCAAAAATAATATTTACTGGTTAATCATAAGGAGGGATTTTATGCAACGATCGTTTTTAGGTCCAAAAATTGTATTAGTTACCTTTTTAACACTTATGGGGGCATTTGGTTTAAATCTCACAGCAGGTCAATTTTTTACTCCACTAAATAGTGCGTATGGATGGGATTTAACGATTCTTAGCTTGGCTGTATCTCTTAATATGATAACGTGGGGAGTTTTTCAGCCGGTTATGGGGAGATTAATTGATCGTTTTGGTCCGAAACCTGTCATTGCAGGAAGTGCTGCCTTAATGGGTGTAGCATTTATCCTCTCGGCAACAATCACTGAAGTATGGCAATTCTTTATTTACTATGGCTTGTTGACTGCCATTGGCTTTGCAGGATGTGGATCGATGGCCAACTCCGTATTGGTTTCTCGGTGGTATGTGAAAAAAAGAGCCAAAATGCTTTCAAGAAGTTCCATGGGCATGAATATTGGGCAACTTGCACTATTGCCGTTAACAGGACTTTTAATTGCTAACACGGGATTTCGATCTGCATTTGTTGTACTTGGTCTACTCATGCTAATAGTTGTTGTTCCAATGATATTAGCTGTAGTGAAGAATAATCCTAAAGATGTGGAACAAATGCCCGATGGGGATTCTGCATCGGTATTTACAACTGTTAATAGTGCCTCACTGTCCGAAGCGCTACGGAGTCGTGAGTTTTGGATTGCTACTCTTGGATTTGCAAGCTGCGGATTTACGTTATATTTAGTGACCATGCATCTGCCAAATTTTTCTGTTGATCTTGGAGGGGGAGAGTCGCTAGGTGGTCAACTACTCGGTATAGCTGCAATGACCAGTGCTATATCGATGTGGTTAACAGGGCAGTTGAGTCGAACATTTGGGAAAAAGAATTTATTAGTGGGACTTTACATCATTCGTCTTCTAGCCTTTATATGGCTTGCCATTTCGCCAGGTATCTGGCAATTATATGTATTTGCCGTGGTCTATGGTGCTTCTTCTATGCCTATAATACCTCTTGTTACAGGCATTATCGGTGATAAGTTTGGAAAAAATGCAATGGGGAGTATTCTCGGTTTTAGCTGGTTCATTCATCAGGTATTTGCTGCATTAGGGGTGTTTCTGGGTGGTTACCTCCGTTCCATAACAGGGGACTATACTTCCGCGTTTTGGATGGGAGCTATTCTGTTAACATTTGGTGCTATTATTACAGTGTTTCTTAGAGACTACCAAGTCTCTTCAAACGATAAAACAGTTGTACAATCAAACTAGCAAGCTACTTTTAACAGAAAAGGATGAGTTGATAGTGAGTAATTACACTGTTAAACAGTTACATTTTGTGCGTAATAACACAATTAATTACGTGAAACATATTGATGAGAATTCGTTCGAACTTGTGCCTTGTAGGTTGAATAATAATATTGAATGGAATTAAGAGCACATGTATATTTATTTTAGAAAGGTTCGCCTTCCAACTTACTGGAGAGAACAAATATACCGAATAATTTGAGCAATTATTTTACTCGGGCAATTCTCCTAAAGGAAAACAAAGAAAAGAATAATAAATTGGAGACAACAATAAATAAATTAGGATAAGATACGAATGTAAAGGTTAAAGAACTTTAGTAAATTCTTAAGAGCTAAGTATTGGTCTAGCTTGTTCAAGAAAAAGGTGCCATTCATATTAATCTTCCACAATCGGCCGAATTTCTGTAATAAGGAAATGCGGCCGTTTTACTTCTAGGAACAGATAATTGAGTAATAGCAAAGGGAAAATACTAATTAAAGACTGTTTGTAGAGTGTTACTTAAACTATTGAACAAAAGAGTTGATAAGGCGTTTTAGATAACGAGGTGAAAAATGAACAATCGCTGGAACACAATAATATATAAATTTTGGTCGCCTATATACGATAATTTGTTTAATTCAGGAAAATTCCTCGAGGCTCGAAAGAAGATTTTTCAAGGGGAGAAATTTGGTGAAAATCAACATATTCTATTTGTTGGAGTGGGTACAGGGGCAGACTTGGAACTAATTAACTATAAGGATTTAAATATTACAGCCATAGATTACTCTTATGAAATGCTTGAGAAGGCAAAAGCTAAATGTCAATCTTCTTCCATACAGTTTTTTAAAATGGATGCTCAAGATATGAATTTTAAAGATAATCAGTTTGATGTTGTGATTGCAAGTCTTGTTCTATCAGTTGTCCCTGACGCAGATAAGTGTATGAAGGAGATGGTACGAATATTAAAACCGGATGGAAAGATTATCATTTTTGATAAGTTTTCGCCTAAAGGAAAGAAACTCTCTCTTATGAAAAAAATAATTAGGCCGTTTATCAATTTTTTAGGGACTGATATCGGTGTAAACTTTGAAACATTGTATGAGAGTAACAAAGAGAATTTAACTGTTAAACAGAATGAATCAATAATGTTTAAGGGTATGTACCGAGAGATTGTAATTAGCAAAAACAGTATTTAACGTAATTAACAGGGCGCTTTATTTAATAAGGTGTCCTTTTTTGATTTAAGGAATTTCGTAGTTAAATTTGCAAATAAAAACCTTTGCAAAATACCCGTAACGGGTATAATGTTGTGGAGCGGAGGTTTCCGGAATAGTGAAACAATTTTGTGTGGGAATATTATTATTTAATGATGTTGATGGATTAGACTTTGCTGGTCCCTATGAAGTTTTTAACTTATCGACCTACAAGGATGACGTAAAAAAATTATTTATGAAACAATTAGGTAGAGAGGAAAAGTCATTTTTAGTGAACACCGTTTCAGAGAAGGGAGAATGCGTAAGGGTACATAATGGTTTGATAGTACAGTACAGCCAGATTTCAGTTCTCAAAATACTTTCTTATCTGAAGACCCAATCGTACAGAACTTAAAATAGAACGCAATTATAAAATTAAGAGTCGGTAGTGTTATAGCATTCTAATTAGGGAAAAGTAGTCATAAGTATGCTTTAGCCAGTATCGTTAAAATTAGGAGGATAATGAACATGGGATTGTTTAAAGAAATGGGAAAAGTGAACACAGATTGCTACGTTACCGATAAAAAGAAGAAGAAGTTGTCTAACGGTAAAACTGTTGGTTTTGCTACGCTTAAACGTAAAAAGCCTAAAAAGAAATAGAACCTCTCCCTTTCCCACTTTTCCAATATTCACCTTGTTTAATTTTACCAATATTGATAATATATTAAATATATCACAGAAAGTTGAGACGAGGGTTTTTCAATGGCTTGGCTCGGACAAAGGAAAACTGTAACTCCGGTAGCTAGTGGTATTGTAGGATTTGTTGCTCTACAATTATTCGATAACGCAGCAGGAGACATAATAACATTGGTGCATCAATACGTATCCACTCCCTTCAATTCTATTCCTTTTCTAAGGTTTGATAACGAATCATCCTCTCTTCGTACTTTTACTCAACAGATGACTTTGTTAATTATATACTATGTTTTCGCCATGGGTGTAAAGCATGTTATCTTCCACCAATTGTTCTCCAGAGAAGAGAAGTTAGGAACATATGAAGATGTGGAAGAGGAATTGACGGAGGTCATTAAAGCCATTGACACTGGTGATGGTGAGCGCATCATTGAAGAAAAAGTAACCAATTATCTTCATGCAGTTGAAACTGAAATTAGAAAGGTCTTTGAGGTAAGGAAGCGCCATGTTGATTTTATCTGGTTTTTTCCGGTTAATGAAGAAGAGAGATATGATATTCGTCTTTATTACCAAGGAAAAATTAAAGACTTAGATAGTGCTTCTCGGATGATCAATACAGCGTTAGACAACGAGGAAAAACCTGTACGTCAAAAGAATTCCAACATCAAGTCGGATTCAAACATGGAGGGAAGCAAGCACAGCCAATCATTAATTGTCCGGAATTATGGAGAAATTAGACTTGGGCTTGGTGTATTTTTTTTGAAAGATGATGTAATATCAGAAGAAAAAGAACAGGAATTCATGAAGATAACGACGAATTTATTATTAATTGGATTTAACCAGGACTTCGTGGAATCTTTGGAACGAAAATTTAATCGTGTTAGTTAGGGAGGCGAAAGAAATGAAAGTAATTAAAGTATTGAGACACAGAAGAGGAAAAGGATACGGAGTCGCAACCCTAAAGAGAACAAAGAAACCGTCAGTTGGGAATTATCATCCTGGAATAAAAGAAATGAGTTCGAAAGAATCAAATTCTACAAGTAAGCGGAAATTGGTAAAACCCTAATACATAAATATAAATAGCGAATAACTATGAGGGGCTGCCCCCTCTTTTTTGTTTGTTATTGTTATAGCTTTTGCTGTATGAGTACACTTATACAGTTTCCTCTGGCACTTGTCCTGAAATTTCTTAAAGAGAAAACGAAGTATTGGGTTTATTTAGATTCCTCAGAGAGGGTAAAGACAAAGTAAGGCATGATTAGGTTGTATTTAGACCTCCCCTGAAAATGCCAGCTTTCTAGGTTTCGTTTTTTCGGTAACCGAAAAGAGCCCCTAATCCTGAATAGTCAGGAAGCATCAAGAGCTTAAAAACGTACCCATTACAATCACGAAAAAGCCTGCTGGCAAATTACCGGAAAATCCGTTTTTTAGGAAGGGATCAACACCGAGTTTTGTACGTTTTATTCAACATCTATTGAGCAGAGGAATCACTATCTATAAAAAATCTCAGTAAAATAAGGTTGTGAATCGTTATTAAATGCCAGTCCGACCCCTAAATAATCAAAATTTTCCTGAAGGATGTTTTCTCGGTGTCCTAAGGAATTCATCAGCCCTTCGTGGGCAAAGATACTGCTGGCCTGGCCATACGCTAGGTTTTCACCAGCTGTAGTAAAACGAATATTATCTTCTTTCATACGATCAAATGGAGACTGGCCTTGTAAATTTGTATGGCCGAAATATTGATTTTCCGCCATATCTAAGCTATGATCGCGAGCTGTTTCTCTCGCGTGATCATCCCAGGCTAAAATAGGCAGATCGTGTTTTTCTCTTGAAGCGTTTGTTAAATCAAATAACTGATATTCAAAACCTTCTTTTAGCTGGTGACTTGAATTGGTGTAAAGAGCATCTTTGTTCTTTTCTAGGGTTTCATCAATAATTTGGATGGCTGTAACCGTATTGTCTTCGTGCTTATCATAAAATATCGTAGTATAGCTGTTGTCAAGATGGAATACATCATATTGCCCATCACTACTAATCTCATAATTAATTACTCCCTTTTTTATAGTCGACTCAGGAGTACCTAGTTGTTCCTGAACCAAATGCCTTGCATTTCCCAGTTCTATTCCTGTGGATGAGGCAATCAAATCTTGATTTGTATAAAGGCCGCGAACGATATTTTCTTCATCATAAGCAACCATGATAAAATTTTGATAGTTTTCATGATAGGCTTCCCAGTTTACTCCGTATTCATTTTTCGAATTCCGCTTTGGCTTTCCTGTTTCCTGTTCAACATCAGCTCTTGAGTCGCCTAATTCGATATTATGAATCGAAAATATTTGATTTTCAGGAGATGTTAAGTTTGGTGTTTCAACGTTTGTATCTCTTGGTTCTGATAGTGAATTATTAAATGACGCAAACAGAGAATGCAATTGCTGGTTAATGGTATCTATCGCCGATTGGAAATCTGGATTTTCGTTTATTGAATCGACGGTATAACGAAAAGAATCCTTTAAAAAAGAAGGAATAATATGTTGAACTGGTTCTTCCCAAAATGACTTTGAAACGTACCCGATAAATACAATCGTTAATATTAAAATAAGCCGTTTCACAGCAACACTCTCCAATTTAAAATTTTAACTTTTTCAATATGAAGGCCGGAGATTAATGGGATGGATATTGCCAATTGTTCTTCTAATGCAAGAGAACGCCACTTGACGTATAAGGTCAACCTTCTAGGTTGGGTAAAAAGCTATGTAACATTTGTTCAGACTGGTTATTAAAATTATAAGAAGATGAACTTAATTACCTTAAACATTATACGTTCTGTTCATGTTTCTTTAATAAAAATAAACGAGTTGAGTAAATAATACAAACCAAATGAATGGAAATTCTTCTAGTTCACTTTAACGCAAGTTGTATAATGACTAAAGATGACGTACGATAGTTTGTGTAAATAATTGGATACGGATTAAGGTATCCAACACAATTTAAAGACTCTCATTTAAATTGTGTTAAAATAGAATAATATTCCAGAAAAGGATGCTTACCTGTCATAAGGAATAGCTTCCTTTCACATTTTTGGGACTGGTTGTTGAATAATCTAATGAACTAATCATGCTGCCACTCATGTAAAATTAATTTCATATTAATCGCAATGTTTACTATTTTCAGTCAACAATGGACGCTTTTATATTCGAAAAAAAGAGAACTGAATATTGGCAGCTCATAGTAACTATGTAATTAATAAAGTTATGTTTAATTAAAGTAGTATTTACCAATGAAAGCGATTACTTGATGGTATATAATAAACCTATAAAATGAATCTTTCTATTATTTCTATTTTTAATTATTATAATTCATTAGGAGGGGGAGGTTTTAGTGATGGAAACCACTCTTTCTTTAAATACATGGAAACGATTTGTAAACGAAGGAGTGCTTGAAACTTCTAGATTAAGTAATGAAATTGTTAAATCATGGCACCGCTGTAAAGACTCACGGGTTGACCCGCATTTAGAAAAAGGAGATCATATTTTAACAGTTGACCACTTAAATTTTCAAAGAGATAAGAATTCCTTTCTTCTAAATATTGCAGGTCCGCACTTAAAGAGTATGAAGCAATATTTAGAAAAATCAGGTATGATTGCCTTATTGATTGACCCTGAAGGATATATATTAACCATAATAGGAAATAAAGACGTTTTAAAAAGGTCAAGTAAGATAAATTTTATTGAAGGAGCTTGTTGGACGGAGGACAAGGTGGGCACGAATGCTATTGGTACGGCGTTACAAACGAAACAACC
Organism: Alteribacillus bidgolensis; assembly: GCF_002886255.1. Taxonomy (NCBI): domain Bacteria; kingdom Bacillati; phylum Bacillota; class Bacilli; order Caryophanales; family Bacillaceae; genus Alteribacillus; species Alteribacillus bidgolensis. The sequence goes on along the minus strand of NZ_KZ614149.1, from coordinate 1,349,084 downwards.
CATAATGGTGACAGGGACAGAACATTACTCTATCGCTTCTCATCAGTGGAGTTGTTCGGCAGCTCCTATTTGTAATGATGAGGGAAAAATAATGGGACTTATTGATATTTCTAGTCCAGTAGATCGTGCACACCCTTATATGTTGGGAATGGTTACTGTTGTGGCTAACTCTATAGAACGTGAATTAAGTATTCAAATGCACAAGAATGAGTTGGAACTGATTCACAGTTCAATGGATTTAATTGAAAGTGATAAACCTCTACTCATTTGCAATCATAAAAAAGTCGTCGTTGCTGCAAGTAAACCTGTTCGTAAAGATATTCAAAAATGGGCAGGGATGAAAAAAAGAAACATTCCAGAATACGGGTATGATGTACACATGGAAACACCTATTTATTCTAGGTACCATAACAACCTAATTGGAAGTTGTGTTTATTTATTAAAAGATACCATAAATAAAAAGGATAATTCTTTTCTTTCGAAGCCTTTTTACTTTAAAGGTGAACCGGGCACAAGTAACTCTTTCCAACTCACCTTAGATAAAATAAAAATAGTAGCTCCAACGAATGCTGAGACTTACATTTTTGGGGAAACTGGAACGGGTAAAGAAGTAATTGCTCAAACGATTCATGAGAATAGCCCACGTAAAACAGGTCCATTCGTCGCGGTTAATTGCGGCGCAATTCCAAAGGAACTTATGGAAAGTGAACTATTTGGTTATGTAGATGGAGCTTTTACAGGGGCTCGACGCCAAGGGCATAAGGGGAAATTTGAACAAGCTAATCAAGGAACTCTTTTTTTAGATGAAATTGGAGAAATTCCTCAAGCGACTCAAATTGCCCTTTTACGAGTATTACAAGAACGCAAGGTAACTCCTATTGGAGGTAACCAAGAAACCCCATTGGATGTTCGAATTATTACCGCAACCAATCGTGATATTCGCAAACTTGTTAAGGAAGGTCATTTTCGTGAAGACTTGTTTTACCGTCTCTATGTATATCCTGTGCATTTACCTCCATTACGAGAAAGGAGAGAAGACATCCCAGATTTAGTACGCTATTTTTGTGAAAGAAATGAATGGGAAATAAAATTTTCTCCTAAATTCTTTGACAAACTTATGGAATATCACTGGCCAGGAAATATCAGGGAATTATTTAATGTACTTGAACGGTTACGAATTTTATCCCAAGATGGTATTACTGATGAATATCAATTAATGAAATGGTTGGATTCAATGGAGTTAAGTAGTTTGGAACCTGACAATGACTTTGAAGATAAATCTTCTCTTACATTACGTGAACAAGTCCAAAAAGACTCAATGATTAAGGCCTTACAAAAAACGCAAGGAAACGTTACATTAGCTGCAAAATTGCTGAATATGCCAAGAAGTACATTCTATCACCGTCTTCAGAAATTCGACTTATAGAATAATATAGTTATAGTTTGTAGTAGGTTTATCACTCTTATGGTAAACCTGCTTTTTTTTTGCATAATAGCTAGGGAACGGAGAGTCATTACAAATCTTTCGACCTTTTGTTTTTTAGAATCATAATCAGCAATTTCAAATATTGGGTTTTTAATTAATAATATATTCTTGTTACGACAATAATATGAGTGGTCTATTTATATAAATATTTTAGGTAGGAATGATTTACTGTGATCCGTAAACGGCGAAAGGTGAAGTCACAAAAAAACCAAAAAGTGGAAACAACGACCAATTTCTTACAGGAAAAAGAATTCCTTTCTGAAGACTTGGATAATAATTTAAAAAAATTACGATTAATTTATTCCGATTGTTCAGATGTCATCTTTCGTGCTTTTAAAATAGGTAATAAAAAACGAGCCACTCTTATTTATATAGAAGGGTTGGTTAACATCGAAGAAATTGACGATAACGTTCTTTCTCCTCTAATGCAGGAGTGCGGAGCAGAATTTGTTGAAATGCAAACTTTAATCGAAAATAAAATTTCAGTTTCTAATGTAAAGAAGGTAAAAACATTTAATGATTTTGTACACGAGATATCGATAGGGAATTCAGTAGTATTGATCGATAAGCAAAAAAATGGTTTGTCATTAGGCTTGTCAAAATCAGAACAACGGTCTGTTGAAGAATCTTCTGCTGAATCAGTGGTTCGAGGGCCACGTGATGCGTTTGTCGAGAGTTTATTAGTTAATACCTCTTTGCTTAGAAAGAAGATCAGAAGTCCCAACTTAAAGGTAGTGCCTATGGAGTTAGGTAGCTATACCAATACGAAGGTTGTTATTTCATATATAGAAGGTATTGTAAACGAAACCTTAATTAAGGAAGCCAAAAATAGGTTAAGTCGCATTGATATTGACGGAGTGTGGGAAAGTGGGATGGTTGAAGAATTTATAGAAGATGCTCCATTTTCTCCTTTTCCACAGCTTTTATCAACAGAACGACCTGACGTAGCCACCTCAAGTCTTCTCGAAGGACGTTTGGTAATACTTGTTGATGGAACTCCTTTTGCGTTAGTGGCACCTACGACACTTTATTCCTTACTGCAATCAAACGAAGACTATTATTCGAGATTTCTTATTGGTACTGCTATACGTTGGCTTCGGCATTTTTTCCTTTTGATCTCCCTTTTATTGCCCTCTTTGTATGTAGCGGTAATTACTTTCCATCAAGAAATGGTCCCAACAACACTATTGATAAGCATGGCTGCCTCACGTGAGCAAGTTCCTTTTCCCGCTCTTATCGAGGCTTTGATTATGGAAATTACATTTGAAGCATTGCGCGAAGCTGGATTAAGGCTGCCAAAGCAAGTTGGGGCAGCTGTTAGTATTGTAGGGGCTCTTGTTATCGGTGAGGCAGCTGTTGCCGCAGGAATTGTCTCTGCACCTATGGTTATAGTGGTTGCAATTACTGGAATAGCCTCTTTTACTATTCCACGATACCCAGTTGCAATCGCTATAAGAATGCTTCGATTTCCTATGATTTTTCTTGCTGGAACGTTAGGACTGCTTGGAATTATGCTTGGAGTAATTGCAATTATTATTCACTTATCTACTCTACGATCTTTTGGAGTTCCTTACCTTAGTCCGCTAGCTCCAATGAAATTCAGAGAGCTGAAAGACGTACTTGTAAGGGCTCCTTGGTGGAAGTTAAATACAAGACCCCGTTTAACTGGAGGCTATAATAAGTACCGCCAATCTCCAGGACAAAAGCCCGATCCGAAAAAAGGCGGCGAATAGCAATTTAACTACGTTCTTGATAATGAAAAAGTCACTAGCCTACATTAAATATTTTATTAGTAAAAAAATGTTTAAAAGTCACTGAGTCAATATAGTTTAGAACTTTCATTCAAATTAGAGTGAGAAAATAAAAGAGTGGATAGACGGAGGTGGGTATGCAATTTGTTTATAAAGATAGTAAAAACCACACTACCTTTTTATCTATGTCTATGCGCGCTCTTTCTTTCAGGTTGTTGGGACCGGCAAGAAGTCAATGATTTAGCACTTGTTTTGGCAACAGCTATTGATAAAACAGATGATAATAAAATAGAGCTTTCTATTCAAATGGTGGTCCCTAAGTCTATGGGGGGAGGTCAACAAGGATCAGGTGGGGAAGGAAAGACTACAACTATTAAAAAAGCAACAGGTACAACGATTTATCAGGCGATGACTAAGCTTCAAGAAAAAGTACCTCGATATATCTTCTGGGGACAAAATCAAATGATTATTTTCGGTGAAAAACTGGCAAAAGAAGGTATTGGTAAATATATCGATTTCTTTGCACGTCATCCGAGTCAGCGAATCAGGTCATATATTTTTGTACATGAAGGTAAAGCAATTGATGTTCTTGATTTAACTCCAGGTTTAGAACAAATGTCAATGGAGGTACCTAGGGAGCTAGCAAGACTCGAATTCGGTTTGAATGTAACGTTAAGAGAGTTATTAGTAATGTTAGGGACTGAGTCTAAATCTGTTGCAGTACCATCTATTAAGGTAAGTAAAGAACCAGACCGAACATTAGGCATACACCTAAGTGGGGCGGCTGTTTTAAAAAACAATAAATTGACGGGGTTTATCAATAATGAAATAACCCAAGGAGTCATGTGGCTAAGAGATGAAATAAAATCTTCTTCTGTAACAATTAAGCCTCAGAATGCTGATGATTTGATTTCATTTAATTTAATTCGCTACGATTCTGAACTGAAACCGGTTATAGAGGATGGTAAATGGAAGATGATTGTTAAAATAGTCACAGAAGAGGAAGTCGTCGATAACCAAACAACATTAAATCTTATTGATCACAAAGTAGCAAAAAGTCTTGAGGAACAAATATCAAACAATATTGATAAACGCATTCGATTAACACTTGAACAAGTCCAGAAAAAAATGAGGGCTGATGTCTTTGGTTTCGCGGAAGAGTTTCATCAAAAATATCCTGATGAATGGTCTAAAGTGAAAAATCAGTGGGATGAACTGTTGTATCCGGAACTAGAAGTAGAAATTGACATCAAGACATATATACGAAGGCCAGGAATGTCTACTGAAAATTACAAAGAATAGAGGTGTAAGAAAAATGAATATAGGTGCGGTATTAGTTATTACACTTGTTTCTGCCCTAATTACTCTATTTGAATGGCCGAGAATGAATCAGAAAAAGGAAAAAATGGTATTTGTACTTATAACAGTAAGCGGTTGGCTTCTCTCTGTTGTGCTTGTTTTCTATTCGACTATTCCAGGTCCAAATATTTTAATTGAAATACTTTTTAGGCCTCTGGGTAAATTACTTGATAAATAATCAAGTAAAAGTTGAAGAGAACTTCTTCTTAAATGAGGTGAAGAAACGATGGTTGAGAAAGGGAAAATTTCAGCATTTCAGATGGCCCTTCTACTATATATAGAAGTAATAGCTACTGCTATTTTGACCGCACCAGGTATGACTACTATATTGGCAGGGCGTGATATGTGGATTTCTCCGATAATTGGTTCAGTCATCGGATTTGTAACCGTACTTATCATGTATAATTTACATAAAATTTATCCAAATGAATCCATTATTCAATATAGTACTTACATTATTGGTAAAGTCCCGGGAAAAATAATTGGTTTTTTTCTTTTATTTTTGATTTTCCATTCAGATATCCTTATCATTCGGGATTATGGGGAGCTAATTATGAGTGCCTTTTTGGAAAATACACCTTTAATCGTAGTTATGGGAAGCCTTGTTGTCCTTTGTGCTTTTAACATATACGGAGGCGTGGAAGTGATAGGCAGGGTTACAAGCATTTTTATCCCTATTTATGTTTTTTTATTTTTGCTAATTATTGTTTTACTTATACAAAACTTAGATCCACAAAAAATGTTTCCAGTTATGGAGAACGGTTTATTACCTCCAACCAAAGGTGCAGCCTTACCACAAGTATGGTTTAGCCAATTATTTTTAATTTCATTTCTTCTACCTTTAATAACTGATCAAAAAAGAGCATTGAAATATAGCATGCTTTCAGTTTTTTTTATTACGTTTACTTTAGTTTCCACTAATATAACCCTACTTTTCATTTTTGGAGAAAAGACAGCCAACTTTACTTATCCTTTGATCACTGCGACCAAAGTGATTAGTATTGCTGATTTTGTTCAAAATCTTGAAGCTGCTGTAATGGCTATTTGGGTAGCAGGGATTTTTATAAAATTATCATTTTTTTATTACGCGCTTGTAATTGGAACTGTCCAATGGTTGAATTTATCCGACTACCGACCGCTTGTCTTTCCATTTGGACTGCTTACTATAGCGGGGGCCGTATGGGTCACTCCTAACCTTCAAGAAATGAATCATTTTTTAAGAACAATTTATCCTTTCTATGGTACATTTATTTCTACATTAATACCGGGGTTATTACTACTTATTGTCATCGTTCGAAAAAGAATTTCGAAAAAAGAAGTTTTCAGATTAAAATGAGCGGTTTTCACCTATGATATCCAACTTCAATAAATAAATGTTTATGATAAGAGCGCAATTTAAGTGCTCTTTTTTTGTTTCACTAGAATTGGACAAACTTAGACAAATTTAGAATAGTGTCTAAATTTGTACAATATAGCAAAATGAAATAATTGAAACATCCTTGTTTTAAAGCATTTTTAAATTGGCACGGCAATTGCATAGTAAATAAGTGTATTAATAATCAAAGGAGGCTTATCAAGATGAAAACAACTCAGGAGAAAGAAAAATTATTTACTTCAGAAAAAGCGAGTTGGATGTACCAAAAAATGTTGGAGATTCGGAAATTTGAGGATGCTGTGCATGATATTTTTGCTCAAGGTAGCCTTCCGGGTTTTGTTCATTTATATGCAGGTGAGGAGGCTGTAGCGGTTGGGCTTTGTGCTCACCTTGATGACAACGATAGCATAACGAGTACCCATAGGGGTCATGGTCATTGTATTGCCAAAGGTTGTGATCTCGATGGAATGATGGCCGAATTATTTGGAAAAGTTTCTGGATTGTGCAAAGGAAAAGGTGGCTCTATGCATATCGCTGATTTAGATAAAGGTATGTTAGGAGCAAACGGAATTGTAGGCGGAGGATTTCCACTTGCTTGTGGTTCTGCATTGACAGCTAAATATAAGAAGACCAATTCTGTAAGCGTTTGCTTTTTTGGTGATGGTGCTAATAATGAAGGAACTTTTCATGAAGGAATTAATTTAGCTGCCATTTGGAATTTACCGGTTATTTTTGTTGCTGAAAATAATGGATACGGTGAAGCGACAACGTTTTCTTATGCTTCGAGTTGTAATTCCATTGCCGACCGTGCAGCCGCTTATAACATTCCGGGGATTAGTGTAGATGGAAAAGATACTGTTGCTGTCTATCAAGCTGCCGAAGAAGCAGTGAATAGAGCTCGGCGGGGAGAGGGTCCAACATTAATTGAATGTGTTACTTATCGAAACTACGGACACTTTGAAGGCGATGCTCAAACTTATAAATCGGCAGAGGAGAAAAAGGAACACATGAAAAAACGCGATGTTATTGATCAGTTTAGAAATTATGTATTAGAAGAGAAACTAGCAACAAAAGAAGAATTAAAAGATATTGAAACCTCTGTAGAAGCAGCCATTAAAAAGTCCATAGATAACGCCAAAGATAGCTTGGATCCTGAAGCATCAGAACTGTTAACAAATGTCTATGTATCTTATTAAAACTAAAGGAGGCCAATAACATGGCAAGAGAATTGAATGTTTCCGGTGCAATCAATGAAGCGTTGAAAATAGCGATGGAAAAAGATGAAAATGTCATTTTATTAGGTGAAGATGTGGCTGGTGGAGCAGAAGTGGATCATTTGCAAAATGATGAAGCATGGGGTGGCGTACTAGGGGTTACAAAGGGGTTAGTTCAGCAATTCGGACGTGAACGGGTCCTTGATACACCGATTTCAGAAGCTGGGTATATTGGTGCCTCTATGGGAGCTGCTGTTACAGGTCTGCGGCCAATTGCAGAATTGATGTTTAATGATTTTATTGGATGTTGTTTGGACCAGGTTTTAAATCAAGGCGCAAAATTTCGTTATATGTTTGGTGGAAAAGCAAAAGTTCCTGTAACTATTCGAACGACTCATGGTGCTGGATTTCGAGCTGCAGCACAACATTCACAGAGTTTATATGGACTGTTTACTAGCATACCTGGATTAAAGGTTGTAGTACCCTCAACGGCTTACGATGCAAAAGGATTATTACTAGCATCGATCGAAGATGATGACCCGGTCATATTCTTTGAGGATAAGACGCTGTACAACAATTCAGGGGAGGTGCCTGAAGGATATTACACGATTCCATTAGGAAAAGCAGATATTAAGCGAGAAGGGGAAGATATTACGATTGTGGCAATTGGCAAACAAGTTCATACCGCTTTAGCTGCAGCAGACCAATTATCTGCAAAAGGATTAGAAGTTGAAGTTGTCGATCCTAGAAGTTTGTCACCACTTGATGAAGAGACTATCCTGTCTTCTGTGGAAAAAACCAATCGACTAATTGTTATTGATGAAGCCAATCCAAGATGCAGTGCAGCGACGGATATAGCGTCGATGGTAGGAGAGAAAGCGTTTGATTCTTTAGATGCGCCAATTAAAAAGATTACGGCACCCCATACACCGGTACCATTTTCTCCTAAACTAGAAGATTTGTATTTACCATCTCCAGAAAAAGTAATTAAAGCAGTAACAGAATTGACTGGAGAAAACTCGCTTCTTAGCGTGTAAAAACATCGAAGGGAGACTCTTAATATGGCTCAAGAAGTTGTAATGCCTAAATTAGGAATGGCGATGAAAGAAGGAACCGTCTCACAATGGAATAAAAGAAATGGAGATCCTGTTGCAAAAGGGGAAATGATCGCAAGTATTAATTCTGAAAAAATAGAAACGGAAGTTGAATCTCCGGCAGACGGGTTCCTACTAGAAATAATTGTACAAGAAGATCAAAGCGTACCTCCTGGAACAGCGATATGCTATATTGGCAATAAAAATGAAGAAGTCAAGGGAGATAAGAAAGAACCAACGGATTTAAATGTAAATAAAGAAGAAATAGTAGAGAATGGAGAGTCGGCTGCTCCAGTAGAAGAATCTCCAATCCGTTCACAAAGAAAACAAAATAACCATCCAGTTAAAGCTTCTCCTGTGGCACGAAAAATGGCTGAACAGGCAGGAATTGACGTGAGAAATTTACAGGGTACGGGTCCCAAAGGAAGAGTTACAAAGGCAGATGTAGAGAAAGCCATTGAAAATAAACCTTCCACAGAACTGGTAACAGAAAATGCTGAAATATCAGATAAAGAGCAACAACAGAAGATACCCGTCACAGGTATGAGAAAAGTAATTGCGGACCGAATGCAAGATAGTTTATCAAATAGTGCTCAGTTGACGCTATCGATGAAAGCAGATGTAAGCGATCTTATAAGCCTCCGTAATCAATTGACAGAGGTGACTCAAAAAAGATATGAAACAAAATGTTCTATAACCGATTTCATTGCTCGGGCTGTAGTACTTTCTCTTAGGCAGCATAAGCAAATGAACAGTTCTCTGATTGATGATCACATTCATGTCTATGATCACATTCATCTTGGCATGGCGGTCGCTTTGGATAATGGACTGGTAGTGCCGGTGATCCTTCATGCTGAAAACATGCCTTTGATTGAGCTATCTAAGAACATCAAATCTGTTGCCAAAGAAGCACGCCAGGGAGAATTAAGTAGTGACAAAATGAAAGGTTCCACCTTTACTATTACAAATCTTGGAGCTTATGGAGTAGGGCATTTCACCCCTATATTGAATTCACCTGAAACGGGCATTCTTGGAGTTGGTGCAACGGAGGATATTCCTGTGTTTATTGGGGACGAATTGCAAAGAAGAACCATCATTCCTCTAAGTCTTACTTTTGATCACCGAGTGTTGGACGGAGCACCGGCAGCAGAATTCCTTCGTACCATAAAAGAGCACTTGGAAGAACCTACTACGATTCTTTTATAGAAAGAAGGTGAAGTCGATGACCATTGCAATCATTGGCGGTGGTCCTGCTGGTTATGTGGCGGCGATTATAGCCGCCCAGCAGGAAGAAGAAGTTATTCTTATTGAAGAAAAAGATTTAGGGGGTACTTGCTTAAATGAGGGATGTATGCCTACAAAATCGCTATTACAAAGTGCTGAAACGTTTGAAAAAGTAAAAAAAGCGGAGCAATTTGGTATCAGTGTACCACTAGAGCAGATCAACATTAATTGGACCAATGTTCTAAGTCATAAGAAAGCGGTTGTTAATCAGCTTGTACAAGGAATTGGCTATTTGATGAAAAAAAATAAGATCCGAGTATTACAAGGAAAGGCATCATTTGTAACGGAAGACAGCATAGCAGTAGAGCATCAAGGGAAAGAACAAGTGATCGAGGCTGATCGAATCATTATATCAACCGGTTCAGAACCTGTTAGTTTACCATTTGCTCCTTTTGATGGTGATTGGGTCTTACACAGTGGACAAGCCATGTCTCTACGAGAGATTCCTTCTTCCTTATTGATTGTGGGAGGAGGTGTGATAGGCTGTGAATTTGCAAGCATATATAGTCGTATGGGTACCAAGGTAACAATGGTAGAGATGGCCGATCAACTTCTTCCAGGGGAAGATCAAGATGTGGCTGCTATACTTCAACAAGAATTAGAGAACTCCAATGTTTCCGTCTATACATCGGCATCCTTACAACAAATTACAAAAGAGAATAAGACCGCCGTAGTTGGATACAACGGCAAAATTCACGAACTGAGCGCAGATTATCTATTAGTGTCGGTTGGCAGAAAGGCGAGAATAGAAGGGTTGGGCCTTGAAAATATAGGTGTACAAGTCTCCAAACAAGGAATAACGGTTAATCAGCATATGCAGACAAACTTACCCCATGTATACGCATGTGGTGATGTTATTGGCGGTATCCAGCTGGCCCATGTCGCATTTCACGAAGGAACGATTGCTGCAACACATGCTTGTGGAGAAGATGCAACAGCAAATTATCGTGCTGTTCCGAGATGTATCTATACAGCTCCTGAAATTGCCAGTGTTGGAATGACAGAAGAACAAGCAAGGTTAAAATACGGAAATATTCGAACTGGTGAGTTCTCTCTTGCAGCTAATGGGAAAGCACTTATTTCAAAGGAACAAATAGGTAAAGTCAAAATAATCGTAGAGACGGAATTTAACGAGATTGTAGGAATATCGATAATCGGCCCTCATGCAACGGAATTAATTGGACAAGGAACAACCCTTTTACACTTGGAAACAACAGTGGATTTGATGGAGGATTTTATAGCAGCCCATCCTACATTATCTGAAGCGATCCATGAAGGACTTTTAAACACGGTTGGTCATGCTGTGCATGCTTAGTGCAAGCGTAAAGATTAAGGGGGTCGTATGATGAAAGGTAATGGACAAGTTGCCCTTATAACAGGTGCTGCAAGGGGTATAGGTAGAGGAATTGCATTGAGATTAGCCAAAGATGGGTTTGATGTGGTGGTAAATGATATAGATTCGGAAGCAATTCATCTTGTTGCTGAGGAAATCCAAGCTTTAGGAAGACGATCAAAGGCCATTGTGGCTGACGTCAGCAGCGGAAAAGAAGTGGATGAAATGGTCGATCAGGCTGTAGATCAATTCGGGACTCTGGATGTTATGGTACCCAACGCCGGTATTGCTCAAGTAAAACAAGCAATAGAGATAACAGAAGAAGATTGGGATAAAGTGTTTTCAGTAAATTCCAAAGGAGTCTTTTTATGTGCACGAGCAGCTGCCCGTCAAATGATCAAGCAAAAAAACGGAAAAATTGTTAATTGCGCCAGTATAGCTGGACATGATGGCTTTAGCCTATTGTCTCATTACAGTGCAGCAAAATTTGCTGTTGTTGGTTTCACACAAGCTTTGGCTAAAGAATTAGGACCATATGGTATTACGGTCAATGCCTATTGTCCGGGAATTGTGGGAACGGATATGTGGGAGCTGATTGATGAGAAAATGGGGGAATATTTGGGACTAGTTAAAGGTGAAGCACTGAAAAAATACTCGGAACTTATCTCATTAGGTAGAGTGGAAACCCCTGAAGATGTAGCTTCCCTGGTTTCTTACCTGGCATCTAGTGATGCGGACTATATGACAGGACAGTCTATTAATATATGTGGTGGAATCGTAATGAATTAAAAATAAATAGCAGTTTTAGATTTTCAATAAAAATAAATTACCAAAAAAATAAGTTAAAAAGGTTTAAGGAATTACTAGAAAATAAAGGAAACTTTAAAAATTACGATTCACCAGGCATTTAAAAGATAATGTGTCGTGTTGAAAGGAGAATAGGTATGGAAAATACATTAAATATAAATCCCCGAGTTCTTGAATTTTTGAAAGGCCATAAAAAGCTTTTAATCAATGGACAATGGGTTGAATCCACTTCAGAGAAAACATTTGAAACACTTGATCCATCAAATAAAAAAGTCTTAGCTGTTGTAAACCAAGCGGGCCGTGAAGATGTGGATAAAGCTGTAAGAGCTGCTCGAAAAGCGTTTGAAGAAGGCCCGTGGAAAAGAATGAGCGCTTCTGAACGAGGAAGGCTTATATACAAGTTAGCAGATTTAATGGAAGAACGACAGGAAGAACTAGCCCAATTAGAAACACTCGATAATGGTAAACCAATTCGTGAATCACAACATGCCGATGTACCTCTAGCTATAGATCATTTTCGTTATTATGCAGGATGGGCAACCAAAATTGTAGGTCAAACCATACCTGTTTCGGGGGAATTTTTGAACTATACTCGGCATGAACCAATTGGTGTAGTTGGGCAAATCATTCCGTGGAACTTTCCCTTGCTTATGTCCGCTTGGAAATTAGGTGCTGCACTGGCAACAGGATGTACTACGGTCTTAAAACCGGCACCGCAAACTCCCCTTTCAGCTCTTTATTTAGGGGAATTAGCCTTGGAAGCAGGTTTTCCTGAAGGTGTGATCAATATCATCCCAGGTGATGGTCCAGTTACGGGAGCGGCTCTAGTCGAACATCCAGACGTGGATAAAGTTGCTTTCACCGGCTCTACACCAGTAGGAAAGAATATTATGCGTCAATGTGCTGGAACATTGAAAAAAATTTCTCTGGAGCTCGGCGGGAAATCACCGAACATTATTTTGCCGGATGCTGACATGAAACAAGCATTACCAGGTGCTTTAACAGGGGTCATGTTTAACCAGGGCCAAGTGTGCTGTGCAGGTTCCCGTCTCTTTATTCAAAAAAAATCCTATGACAATGTGGTAGCTGATCTAGCGTCGCTCGCACAGAACATTAGACAAGGTCCAGGTATGGAACAGACAACGGAAATGGGCCCATTAGTATCTCAAACGCAATTTAATACTGTTAGTGAATATATTGAAAATGGAAAAGAAGAAGGGGCTGAACTTGTTTCAGGCGGAGATTATGACCATAACAACGGTTACTTTGTTAAACCTACTATTTTTGCAAATGTAAATGATGATATGACCATCGCAAAACAGGAAATCTTTGGACCTGTTGTGGCAGCTATGCCGTTTGAAAATTTAGATGATGTTATTAATCGAGCAAATGATTCCGATTATGGGTTAGCAGCAGGGTTATGGACTCAAAATCTGAAAAATGCTCACTATGTTGCCAATGAGTTGAAAGCTGGAACGGTATGGGTAAATTGCTATAACACATTTGATGCAGCATCACCTTTTGGAGGATACAAACAAAGCGGTATTGGTAGAGAAATGGGAAGTTATGCATTAGAAAATTATACGGAAATAAAAAGTGTATGGATTAATTTAAAATAACAAGGACAGTCATCTGTCCTTGTTTTCAAAATAAGGGTATTTTTGAAATATAGGAAGCGAGTGAGAACAATGTTTCAACAGCTGAGTAATTATCATTTAATTCAAGTTTATAAAAAAGCGTTTATTTAGAGTTAGATACTCACTTTATTGCTTTATTAAAAGAAGAAACAAAAAGAAGGAACTCATTATATAAAAGAAGGAACTTATTATATAGGTGTAGTGATAAGAGATAGCAAGTATTCGGTTTAAAAAAAGATATACGGAGTGAAGTGGAATGGGTAACGCAGAAAAAATGTTACGAAAACCTGAATGGTTAAAAGTGAAATTAAACACGAACACCAACTATAGAGGGTTAAAGAAAATGATGCGTGAAAAGAACCTGCATACTGTCTGCGAAGAAGCTAAATGCCCAAATATTCATGAGTGCTGGTCTGTTCGCAAAACAGCTACTTTTATGATATTAGGTGACATATGTACCCGTGCTTGTCGCTTCTGTGCAGTTAAAACAGGTATACCAAATGAACTTGATTGGAGTGAGCCAACACGTGTCGCAGAATCTGTTAAGCAAATGGGTTTAAAACATGTTGTTATAACAGCAGTTGCCCGAGATGACTTAAAAGATGGTGGTGCGGAAGTTTTTGCAGAAACAGTAAGAGCAGTGCGCCGTAAAAATCCTTTTTGTACAATTGAAGTACTCCCCTCTGACATGATGGGAATTAAAGAAAATTTAGAAACGTTGATGAGGCCAAAACCCAATATTCTTAATCATAATATTGAAACAGTAAGGCGTTTGACTCCAACAGTCCGAGCACGGGCAACGTATAATCGTTCGCTTGATTTTCTACGATATGCTAAAGAGCTTCATTTTGATATTCCTACGAAATCTAGTTTAATGGTTGGATTAGGAGAGACTATAGAAGAAATTATCGAATTAATGGATGACTTACGAACGAATAACGTAGATATAATGACTATTGGTCAGTATTTACAGCCAACCAAAAATCACTTAAAGGTAAAAAAATACTATAATCCTAACGAATTTTTGGAACTAAAAAAAATCGCATTGTCTAAAGGTTTTAAGCACTGCGAAGCAGGCCCTTTGGTACGATCTTCCTATCACGCAGATGAACAAGTTAGTGTAGCGAATAGATAGTTTAGTAACATATAAAAGCAGTTTTACTTATTCCTGTTGTAGCTAATTTCTGCTTCATGCTGTATTCATTGCTATCATATATCTTAAAAGCCAAAGGACTACAGCTGGAAAAAGAATTAAATGACCGTGAAATTCGCGTTTTCATTCCGATCGATTTCTCGGTGGTTTCGTTACTTCAGAAAATTATTTAATTATTTGCGCATTGCTCTTTCTTTAGAAAAATGATGAAAAGGATTATAGATACTGAAGGAATATGTCATTTATAAACACGAAAGTAATGAGATGAGTTGATAGCTAAAAAAGTACTGGTACTTCCATTAAAAATAAGAAATACTCTAGCAGTGCATGGGCTCGAGTGTTTCCATTATATATTTTTTAGGTTTACTAGAAGATTAAACAGATGAATCATGAATGTTAAGGTCTTTATAAAACCTGTTGTGAAAAGGGAACACAACAGGTTCTCGCTTGTTTTCCATCCCCGTTCCTTAGGCAGAGTTCTTGCGCTTCTTTCTTCTATCTAAGCCTTGATAAACCTGCTCAAGGACAAGGCAAGTGAGTGTACCGAGAATGAGACCGTTGTTTGCAATCGACATGACGCTGCTCGGCAAATGTGTGAGTGTTTCCCCAGGGACAAATAAGCTTCCAATCCCGATCATGAGAGAAAGTGATATAATGAAAAGCTCTTGTTCAGTCATTTTCAAGGAATAATACTCACGTATTCCGAGGGAGACGAGGCTTGCAATCGTAATAAATATAACTGCATATCCGAGAGGGGTCGGTAAATTGGCAGCAAAGGTTGTAAACGCTGGGAAAAAGCTGATAAAGATAACGATAAGACTTCCGATGATAAAAGGAAGGCGTTCCACCGTTTTCGTGGTCAGCAAAAATCCGGCCGTTGCCGAAATAGGAACGTTACCAACTGCAGCAAAGAGTCCGCTCAACCATTGATTCACGCCGGTAATAATGCTGGCCCGGTTGTAATCGGGGTCTTCTCTTGTCTTAGTTTGCGCTTGAATGACATTTTCTACGACCTTCATGCTTGCGATCATATTCGTTAACAAAAGCATGGCTGTCATGATAGCGGTAAGAATCATGCCGCTCGATAGTTCGGGCGGCCCAAAAGCCAGTGGTTGTGGCAGGGAAAATATCTCTGCCGGCACAGAAGGAGTCTTCGTGAGATGAAGCAAATAGAAGACAATCCAGCCGGTAATTAAACTAATTAAAATAGAGTAACTGCGAACAAATGGAATGCTTGACTTGGACAATAAAATGGTAAATATTAAAATGCCAATAGCCGGCAAAGCGACCCGCGGATCCACTCTGTCTGTAAAATAGCCGATCCCTAAAATCCCTTGAATAAACGAGCCGCTCAATTGGGAAACAAGAAGAATTAAATAGGTGCCGGTTACGAGCGGAGTGAATAATTGTTTGATAGCATCAATCCAACGAAAAAAACCAGCTATAAGAAAAAGCGTACCGCTGATCAGCATACCCGCTTCGAGCTGGCGAAGAGCGCTTTCCCCAGAAAGTCCGCCAGAAGAAACAAGACCGGCGTAGACAATAAAAATGCCCCACCATAATCCAGCAGGACCTTCCATTAAAGGAAGACGGTGGCCAAGAAGTACTTGCAGCAGTCCAGCAACACCTAAAACGAATAGCGTCCGCTGCAGGAAGGATGATATCTCAAGAGAAGACATATCGAATGCCTCTCCAATCACGATTGGAACGACAACCGCCCCCGCTAAGATGAAGGCGGCCCATTGCAAGGAAGACATAATAACCTTCACAAGACTCCCTCCCCCTGTTTTCTATCATACTTGTACAGTTTATCACAAAAAAAATAGAACGTACCTAAAGGAAGTAACAATGGCCCTGGTTGAACTTTAGCAGCCTGGAGAGTCATAAGCTTTTGAATTATTAATTTTATTAGCTATTAATAGCACTTGATCTATATTTGCAAGTATCCGATTTTTTATCAGAGGATGCTGAACCCGATAATTTTTTATTTGTATTGTCCTTTACAAAATACACCAATATAGGAACTGAATTAGCTCGTTTTTTTTACATTTTGACTGAACTAGCTAGACAAAAAGATATGTATAAAGAAAAGGTGTATGTACATATAAAGTGTAATGATATTCTTAATAAAATCTTTATAATTGAAAGGAGACAACTTCGTTAAAGATTATGAGAAAACGTCTTTTCCAAAACCGATTTTATAATCTCCCCATCGTACCGAAATACGAAAAACATCCCTTTTAGAAACGGAAAGCGTTTGAGAAGTGATCAATTCCATACCAAACAAATCCACGGATCTTCCTCCCTAACAACATTTATATATATGATGGAAGACCGCTATATATCATTCTTTGATTTTTCCATGTAAGAAGCCGAATTCGGCCCATGCGGAAGGCTATCAGACCGCAGCGAGTGAACCTCATGCCCATGCCGAGGGGAACCATACAACTGCTAGTGCACAGGATGCTCATAGTGAAGGACAGTTTACAACAGCCGATAATACAGCTGCACACGCAGAAGGGATATCTAATACCGCAAGTGGCGAGGCTTCCCATGTGGAAGGCAGAGAAACACAAGCATTTGGGGAAAACTCCCACACCGAAGGGCAAAATACGACAACGGGCGATGAACTCGATCCATCCCAAGGTCTGAATGCTCATGCGGAAGGGGAAGGAAACACGGCCACTGGAAGAGCTTCTCATGCTGAAGGAAGAAACACCACAACTGTTGCTGGTGCTACAGCCGCCCATGCGGAAGGACAGAATACAACCGCAAGTGACGATTATTCCATTTTATGTCATTTTCCTTCGGGAAGTCGGGGCGGATTTTTCGGAATTTGGGTTGGCTTATGGATTATTTACACTAAGCTCTGCTCTTGTTCACCGCTGGATCGGGAAAATTTCCGATGCCAGCGGGAGAAAATATATTCTCTTGATCAGTGCGTGGGGAACTTCCGTTATCTTTTTGCTGTTCCCTGTTGTCTTTGAAATATGGCAGGTTTACGTTCTTCAAATGATTTTAGGCGTATTTGGAGCGATGCAGAAAACAAGTGAAAAAGCACTGGTCGTAGACTTTACAGAAGGAAGGCAGAGAGGAGAAAAAATAGGCTCCTATCATTTCTGGGTCTCCATCTTTTCTGGATTTGCCGTTATCGCCGGCGGCTTTTTCATTGATCTTTTTACCGTCGATATTATTTTTTACATCGGTTCCATTATTCTGTTTATAAGTGGTGGATTGATTTTGAAAATTGAGGAGCGGCGTATATAGAAAATATAATCTAAACGATTTATAAATTCAGCAGTAAAAGAATATGTTTGAATACTAAGTACGATACTTATTGATGGAAGCTGCGGCAAGCCGAGTTTTACTAATTCGTGGGACTGTATTTTCGTCCAACCATAAATATAAGCGGTGTCCCTATGATTGTAGGTAAAAACCAAAACAATAGGACAGGAAATTCATTTAACAAAGGAATTCTATGTACATTGACTACTAGAGTGGCAGTGACGATACCTATATATGAACCTAACATCCCTCCAATATGAGAAGACAGCCAGTTCTTCCACTTCTTTTTACCTGCTGCATAACCAAGTAAAGCAAGCCCGTAGGAAAACAAAGCTATGTAGAAGAGATACTGGCTTTTTTCCCAATGTAGAATAGACATAACAACAGCAGTCCCAAAGACAATGATGTAACAGCCATGATATATTTCACCGGCTCTTGAATGCCTTCCTTTTCCCTTTTTGGAGACCATCGCATAATAAGCCGCTTATTAAACATATGCTGCCCGTAAGAATATGGATACTTAATAACAGGTTAAACATGCTATATCACCTCAAAAGTTGCAGGTAAAAAGGATTATTTAAAGATTAGTTTAACTGATATTTTTGGAAAAGCAATAAACTTATCTATATCACAAAGAAAAGATTCTTGGTCATAAAGAAATAAATCCATAAGGAAACGAAATTTTTTCCTTTTTTTTTGGCCCCGGAAGCTTTATAAAAAACTTGTTCTCTCTAGTTATCATAAAGGCGCAAAGGTGGAAGAAAGGGAAGCCCATATATACTGATCTCATTTGTATATATGGGTTTTGTTTTATATTTTGGAATGTCTAATTTTGTTAAAGGATCAAAATATAAGCGAAGCTACGGCTTCTGCAAATTTGGGCATGGCGGAAAGCCAATTGTTTCTAATACGTTAAGAAAGTTTTGCTTAAGGAAGATACATGGATGAAAGGGACAGCAAAATTAATAGATAACCTTTTTGAAACATACATACTTTGCTTAAGGAAACATATCTTTAATTAAAGAAGAATCGTTACGATTTGTAAGTGCTGGGAGGAACGAAAGTATGTTTCGTGGGTTCCATACGTATGTCACTGATTTTACTGGTATTTTAGTGATCGGCATTGTTATCTATTTTATTTATATGACTGATTGGTTGGGACAGAACTGGCTGCATTCTCTTCCAGAATCTTTTCAACAATTAAATACTATATTTTTAAGTATTTTAATAGAAGCCATTCCCTTCGTTTTAATAGGTGTGCTGATTGCCGGTTTTATCCAGATTTTTATTACAGAAGAACATATTGAGCGCTGGATTCCAAAAAACAAAATGTCAGCTGTTACAATGAGTTGTGTTGTTGGAGCCTTTTTTCCTGCTTGTGAATGTGGGATTGTGCCCATTGTAAGAAGACTTGTGACAAAAGGGGTGCCGATTTATGCAGGAGTTGGCTTTCTACTAACAGGCCCGTTAATTAATCCTATCGTTATTTTATCTACGTATATGGCATTTGGAAATGATGCGAAAATGGCGGGATTACGAATGGGGATAGGTTTTTTGGCAGCATTAATTATCGCTTTTATTGTGAGTATTTTCTATAAATCTACTCAACTAAAACATCCGCGGGATACAGCAGCTGAATCTAGCCCTAAGTATAAAACAACTCTTTTTCAAAGACTAGCAGACATGCTGAAACATTCCATCGATGAATTTTTTGATATGGGGAAATTCTTGATTATTGGAGCGTTTGTTGCGGCATTTTTTCAAACCTATGTGTCTTCGTCATCTCTTTTTGTACTTGGAGAAGGTCTTATGGGATCTATGCTTGTCATGATGGGACTAGCTTATTTTTTATCGCTGTGTTCAGAGGCCGATGCATTTATTGGTGCATCGTTTAGATCTTTATTTTCGCCTGCTTCTATATTAGCTTTCCTCGTTTACGGCCCTATGATTGATTTAAAAAATACCATTATGCTGCTTAGTGTGTTTAAAACAAAGTTTGTCATAACGTTATTATGCTTGATAACTTTTGTTGTATTTATATGTGTTGGTGCCACCAATTTATTATAAGGCAGGAGTTGCCCCATGCGTTTTTATATTCAGCAGTTTATACGAACGATTATGATGGCTGTTTTTGCTGTGTTTTTCTTACGATTGCATGTAACAGGTGAATTGGCACGGTATGTAAATCCAAAATATGATGGAATGAGCCAGCTGGCCGCTGTCATTTTTGTTTTTCTCACTTTTATTCAGTTTTCTAGGATATGGAAAAGCAAGAAGGATAATCAGGCACATTGCTCTAAGGAGTGCAGCCATCATCATGGGGATGATCATTCCTTTCTAAAAAAAGTAATAAGTTACGTGATTCTTATATTCCCGCTCCTTACAGGATTTTCACTGCCGCCACAGACCTTGAATTCATCTCTCGCCGAAAACAAAGGAACATTGTTATCTGAAGGACAAAGCCTTGACATTGTGCAAGAATCTGATGATCATCAATATTTCCCCGCAGTAGAAAATACCGATAAGAATCATAATGAAAAACCTCTTCCCAACAATAATTATCTTCAAGAAGAGGCATATCAAAAGAAAATGAAAACGCTGGAAGATGTGCACAGTATTGATATGAATGAAGATATTTTTTCATCTTATTATGAGGTGATTCGTGCAAGTCCTCGTGATTTTGTTGGAAAAAACATAACCTTACAGGGCTTCATCTACAGAGAAGAAGGGCTTCATTCTAACCAGCTCGTTATTTCCAGGTTTCTTATCACGCATTGTATCGCAGACGCCAGCGTCATAGGGTTGTTAACGGAATTTGAACAAGCAAGTTCCTATGAAAAAGACACATGGATGGAAATAGAAGGAACGCTGGATGTAACAACCCATAATGGTGCAGAGTTACCCATTATAAAAGCAAAACGTGGAAGAGTCATAAAAGAACCCTCCAATCCATATATTTATCCTGTGCTTAGAAAAATGACAGACTAAAAATATTCATTTATATATCACATTTACCTTGATAGAGGGCTGTCCAATGGTGACGTATGAAAAGGACAGCCTTACTCTATTTCTTCCTATTTTTCTGTTTGTAAAAACAATGTTGTATTAATAACAGAGGAATCTGCTTCGGTTCGGCTGACTAGTTGAAACCCGCAATTTTGATACATATTTGGCTGTACTGGATCATAAAGCAGTTGATATAAGCCATCGGCGCTGCGAATAGCAGCCATAGCTTTGGGATTGGTATTTTTAATTTGTTGGAGAATATCTTCTTTGTTTGGTACCAGCGAAGCAATCAGTACAAAATCATCTCTGCTATAATCAGCCCTTGCCCCGTCTTCCTGCTCATGTAAAATTCGATTATTATTTTGAAGAGATGTAAGCAGTTGCTGCCCTAACAAATGAGAAAATGGATCTATATCCAAACTCCGTACCTCTGCATTCGACGTTTTTGCCATTATTAGGGCAGATAATGGAAGAGGGCCTGACCCTATCATCGTCATCCGTTTAACTTTTGTGAGTTTATGACTAATTTTCCATTCTTTTTGGACAAGGTTGGTGTAATTGTTCCAGTACATAAAGTGATGTAAATCGTTGATAGATCTTGCAGTTGTTAAGTAGTGCATGGCATAGTATTTCTCCATTTCACTTTCTGCCTGTGCAAGCAAAGACAGCATTGGTTTTCTTATTGCCTTGATATCAGGGTGTTCGATAATTTGATCTGTCATATTTTTATCCACCGGCATGGTTAAGATGAAAACTAATTGTGAAAGAGTCTGATTAATAACCGGATTTTTAGGTGAAAGGTCTGTTTCGTTTTGTAACGTGTGATATGCCTTTTGATATGTATCAAAAATATGTTGTTCGAGTGCTGTCATCGTAGAAATCAATATAAACTCCTCCTTTTTTATTTATTAGGTTGACAAATCGTAATGATTACGATTTAATCATACATAGCTTCCTTTTGTGAACCTAATATATGAAAAAGAGTAAATTTTTACTATTATAATGAAAACATGATAAAAGGGAGGATACCATGAAGCATGAATCACAACAGGAGGGAAGCCACCGTCATTACCTTGCGCTTGCCATCCCGCTGATGCTGGCGACGATATCTACTCCATTGTTGGGAGCTGTAGATACGGCGGTAGTAGGTTATTTAGAAGCTCCTCATTATTTAGGGGGAGTTGCCATTGCTGCTTTAATTTTTAATACGATGTACTGGCTGTTTGGATTTTTACGTGTGAGTACTTCCGGCTTTACTGCCCAAGCAGCCGGCAAGCAAGATGAAAAAGAGATGCTTGTCATGCTGGCAAGGCCATTGCTGCTGGCATCTGCAGCTGGGATAATTTTCATCCTTGCTCAGTACCCGCTTTGGCAAACGGCTGTACATTTCCTGCAGCCGTCTAGTGCTGTACAGGAGGAAGCGGAAGGTTATTTTTCTTACCGCATTTGGGGAGCCCCATTTGCTCTAATACAATATGTCCTTTTAGGTTGGTTGATTGGCCGTTCCCATGTGAATGTGGCTCTCATTCTTCAGCTAGGCTGTAATCTGCTCAATATGGGGCTGGATGTTTTGTTCGTATTTTTCATAGATATGGGAGCATCTGGTATAGGACTTGCTACATTGATAGCTGAAATAACAGGAGTACTCATCGCTGCTGTATACCTTTGGAAAAAAACAGGCTTCACCTTTTCTGTTTTCAGCTGGGCTTCTGTTTGGGAAGCAGGCCCGTTTCTACATATGATTCGTATGAACCGGGATCTATTTATTCGAACGGCTTGTTTAGTAACGGTTTTCGGTGTGTTTACATCGATTGGTACTTCTTTTGGAGAAATAACGTTAGCAGCAAATGCTATATTGCTGCAAGTGCATTTTATTATGGCGTATTTTTTTGATGGATTAGCAAATGCGAGCAGCATTTTAGCAGGAAGGGCGACAGGGAAAAACGACCGATTCTTGTTTTTGCGAACAATGAAGGTTGGAGCGTTTTGGTCCTTTCTTGTAGCCGTTTGCTGGATGCTGTTTATGGTGATAAGCGGCGGATGGTTTGTTGGATTGTTTACTTCT
This sequence comes from Alteribacillus bidgolensis, assembly GCF_002886255.1. Taxonomy (NCBI): domain Bacteria; kingdom Bacillati; phylum Bacillota; class Bacilli; order Caryophanales; family Bacillaceae; genus Alteribacillus; species Alteribacillus bidgolensis. The sequence continues at coordinate 1,326,235 of NZ_KZ614149.1, read as the reverse complement.
ATTGAGGAAGTAGCTCTTACAGCCAGAGATTACAGTGCTTGGATTATTTTGTTTCCAATAACCGCATTCTGGGGCCTTCAGTTGTATGGTTTTTTTACCGGAGCTACAAAAGCTGCTCCAGTACGAAACTCAGTAATTGCAGCTATGGCGTTATTTTTGTTAACGCTTGTACTGTTTTTGCCTGAGTGGGGCAACCACGGATTATGGCTGGCGTTTATCGTTTTTACACTTACGCGGACACTTGTACTTTGGGCTTATGTCCCATCACTAATGCGTTCTGCTTTTATGCAAACAAATGTAAAGCAGCAGAAAATCATGTAGTAAAAAGTAACTTTCAAAAAAATAGGAGGGGAAAAATGAAACGATTTGCTTTATTTGTGATTGGAGCAGCTAGTCTATTTTCTGGCTGCGAGGCACCAGGCACAGATGTTAATAATGAAGGACAAACAAAATCTATTACATATGCTTTTCATTATCCATCAGAGGTACTGAATCCGGCAGTGGATGTGAACTATACGTCGGTCAGAATGGGATTGGCAGAAACATTAGCTCATACAAAAAATGAAGAAGTAGAACCTTGGCTGGCAGAATCATGGGAGCAATTGGATGAGAATACTTGGGCCTTTACAATCCAGGAGGGGATTACCTTTCATGATGGCTCACAGCTTGACGCCAAAGCAGTGAAGACCTCGCTAGAAGAAACGATGGCAGAAAGTGGCGCGATGGACGAAGCTCTTGGTATAGAAGAAATGAAAGCTAACGGACAGGAACTTACCATCGAGACCAAAGAAAACAGTGCTTCGTTTCCGTCTAAATTGGTTCATCCTAACACGGCAATATGGAAGCCTTCTGATGATAAAAATGAAGTGATCGGAACAGGTCCCTTTGAAATGAATGATTTCAAGCCAAATCAGCAGCTAAATTTGCAAAGGTATGATGGTTATTGGGATGGTGCTTCTGAGTTAGATGAGGTTAGCGTTTTATTTAACGAAGATGCTAATTCCAGATTAGCTGCACTTAAATCTGGTGATGCCGATATTGTTTACAGGCCGCCAGTAGAAGATGTGAATACACTTGAGGAAGAATATCAGGTGGATACTGTGTCAAGTTTACGTACACACCAGCTCATTTATCAAATGGAAAACCCTGTCTTACAGGACATAAACGTTCGTAAAGCGTTAGATAAACTCATAGACCGTAAAGAAGTCATAGAGGCGATGAATCAAGAAGCAGTACCTGCAAAAGGGCCTTTCCACGAGGACTTTGATTTTTCAGTGGAACGTGAGGATGACACGTCAGATATAGAAGAGGCGGTAGATTTATTAGAAGAATCGGGTTATTCCATAAAGGACGGTGTTGCCGTGAAAGACGGTGAGCCGCTTGAACTGACTCTCGTAACCTATTCTGCTAGGCCAGAACTTCCTTTAATTGCTCAATTATTACAAGAGAGAGCGAAACAAGCAGGAGTTACAATAGACATTCAACTCATTGAACAAATTGATGATTACCTTACGAATAATACCTCTTGGGATCTATCTATTTATAGTTTTGTCACTGCACCGCAGGGAGATGCCAGTTATTTGTTAAACACGGCTTATGCTCCAGACGGCGGGCTGAATGTTGGGAACGTAGAAGATGACACATTAACCGAAAAAATCGATGCATTTAATAAAGAGAGCACGGAAGAAAAACAAAACCAATTAGCTCAAGAAGCAACGAGCATGATTCTTGATGAATATTATCATTCTTTTATTGTGCATCCAACTAATAGTGTCGCGATGAGACAAGATATTACAGGCTGGAAAACGAGCACCAGTGAATATTATATGATAACAAATGAGATAGGGATAGAAGAATAATGAAAGCAGTAAGCCGGCGTATTATAAGTTTTCTCCTTTTTGTATGGATTTTTTCTACTATAAGTTTTTTACTGATTAGTTTATCGCCAGGAGATCCTGCCACTACGATTTTACGAGCAGAGGATGTGTCAGTCACAGAAGAACAGCTTGAGCAGGTAAGAGAAGACTTGGGGCTTAATGATCCAGTTTGGAAGCAATATGTCCAATGGCTGGGTAGTTTTTTGCTGCTGGATTGGGGAGAGTCATATGTAACACAAGAACCTGCACTCGAAATGCTTTTGCAAGCATTTCCGGCAACTCTTTATTTGAGTGCTGGGGCGTTCATAGTAGCAATGGGGACTGCTATTCCCATTGGAGTCAGCGCTGCTGTCCATCGCGGGACATGGGTAGATTCCGGAGCTAGGCTTTTATCGGTAGCAGGAGCATCGGTCCCCAATTTTTTACTCGGTCTTTTCTTCATTCAAGTGTTTGCTGTTCAGCTCGGGTGGCTGCCTTCTATAGGAAGCGGAACGTGGTGGCACCTCGTTCTTCCCTCTTTTACCCTTGGGATAGGAATGTCTTCCTTTTACATCAGGCTGATTCGGTCCAGCTTTTTAGAAGCGATGGCTGAACCTTCTCTTGCCGCTGTATCAATAAGAGGTGTTTCAAAAAGACGCACCAGATGGGGATACATTTTTCGAGCGGCGCTGGTACCTGTGTTTTCTGTCCTTGGCGTAAGTATTAGCAGTTTAATTGGAGGGACGGTCGTGATTGAAGTAGTGTTTGGATTTCCTGGAGTAGGATCTCTGATCGTAGATTCCATTACCCGCCGTGATATTCCCGTTATTCAATGCTATACCATACTAATGGTGGCCGGTGTGACGTTTATTCAACTAATGAGTGATGGTATGCTTCGTCTTCTTGGACCAAGCAGTCACGGGGGAGGAAGCCATTGATATGAGAATTCTGGATAAATTTTATTTCATTGGTTTGGGAATTGTTTTTCTTGGAATTTTTCTCTTGCCGTTCATTTGGCAGGTCAGCCCTTTTTCTATATCAGTAGCTGACCGCCTGCAAGAGCCTTCCATGGATCACTGGTTTGGCACGGATCATTTAGGACGGGATATTTTTTCAAGAATCGTTCATGGAGCAGGATATACGGTTGGTTTTAGTGTCCTTTCTATACTAATCACTGCATTAATAGGTGTGCCGGCAGGAATTTTAGCAGGAGTAAAGGGAAGAGGAACAGACAAATTGCTTATGCGTATAGGTGATGCCTTTCTAGCGTTTCCTGATTTTCTGTTAGCCTTACTTTTAAGTGCCGTTCTCGGTCCAGGGCTGTTTAATGTTATTTTAGCTGTTATTTTCGTCAAGTGGATTCAATACAGCTATCTCGTGCGGGGGATAACTAGGGAGATCATGCAAGGACAGGCAGTAATGATTTCACGTATAAACGGCAGTTCCTTGTTTTCCATTGTCTGTTATCACGTATACCCTGCTATAGCAAGCCATGTCCTCGTTCTTTGCACCACAGATGTAGGAAAAGTGATGCTTCTGATTGCTTCTTTATCCTACATTGGGCTTGGTGCGCAGCCGCCCATTCCGGAATGGGGAGCGATGCTGAACGAGTCGAGGGCCTATTTAGAAGGCCACCCGCACCTGCTTTTTTTCCCCGGACTGGCGATTGTTTTAACTTCTCTTCTTTTTTATATAGCAGGCGATAAATGCAGAGATCATTTGCTCAAAGACGAACGAATAGAAAAAGAAGAAACGGAGGATAGACGCTATGCTTGATATCCGTAATTTAACGGTCCGAAATGAAGATATTTTTCTATTAAAAAATGTTACATTACGAGCAGACAATAAGGAATGGCATGCCATAGCAGGACCAAGCGGGGCAGGAAAAAGTTTAACTGCTCATGCGATATGTTCCTTGGTCCCAAAAAGTATAGAACAGATCTCCGGGTCTGTAATGTTTCGTGGTAATAACCTTGTAAAAATGAAGAAAAAAAGCCTGGACGCATTGGCAAGCCGCAGCATCGCTTACATTTTTCAAGACCCAAGGCATTTTTTCTTTCCTTATCTGTCTATTTATAAGCAGTGGGATGACATGGTGAAAATTCAATATCCTAAATTGTCTAAAAAGGAAAGAAAAATCGAAATGCTAGAAGCCCTTCATGCTGTGAAGCTACCTGACAATGTTCTTAAAAGCTATCCTTCTGAGTTAAGCGGTGGACAGATTCAGAGAGTAGCTTTAGCAGCAGTCTGGCTCATGAAGCCAAATTTAATTATTGCAGACGAACCAACTTCAGCTTTAGATGCTTTAACATCTCAACATATTATGCAGTTGTTTCAAACCTTACGTGAAGAAATAGAATGCACGATATTAATGATTTCTCATGATTTAAGGGAGGTTTTCCATTATGCCGATACGGTTTCTATTCTTGCAGACGGACGCATCATCGAGCAGGGAAATACAGCATCTGTTCTGCTTTCTCCTCAATCTGCGCTAACCAAGCAGCTTTGCCGTGCAGTTCCTTCATTATACAGGCCTAAAATGGAGGAGGATCTATTGAAACCTTTATTTTCTATGAAAAATGTTCACTATGTTTATCCAAAAACAAAGAAAGGTGTAAAGGATATAAGTTTTTCTCTTTATCCAGGAGAGTGCGTAGGAATAGTAGGAGAAAGCGGATCAGGAAAAAGCACAATCGTTCAGTTATGTCTCTATTTACTACAAGCCCAAAAAGGAGTAATAGAAATGAAGGGAAAGAGTTTGAAGAAGCTTTCTGCAAAGGAGAGGAGGTTTTATAGGCAAAAAACACAAGCTGTGCTTCAGCATAATCAAAGAAGTTTTATCCCAAGGCAAAAGGTAAGTCGTACCTTTTTAGAACCAGTGCGTAATATACCAGTTAAAGAAAGGCAGCTTCTAACGCAAAACCATGAACGAGAATTTGCAGAAAGCTGGATGAGCCTGGTCGGCCTGTGTCCCACTGTTCTTGATAGAAAACCAGAAACTTTATCCGGAGGTCAACAGCAGCGTGTGCATATTGCTAGAGCTTTAAGCATAAATCCTTCTTTTCTTGTGTTAGATGAACCTACTTCCAATCTCGATGTACTTTCTCAAGCAACAGTTTTAGAATTATTACAACAAAAAACAGGAGATTCTGAACGGGGAACTTTATTTATCGGTCATGATATTTCTGTCGTCGATAAGCTTGCAGAACGATTTATCGTCATGAAAGAAGGAGAAATAGTCGATACCTTTCATAAAAATAATATGTGGTCTCAAACCCGGCACAGCTACACCAAATTGCTATTGAAAGCAAGCACCTGGGAAGGTTTAGCTTAAGCACGCAACTTTTATTATAGTACAGAAAGGATGAAGTTTAAAAAAACATTCTTATTTACAAATCGTAATCATTACGATAAACTACATAATGTAAATCAGAATAATTACGAAAGGATAAATTTCTTATGAAAAAGAACCTAATGACGATTTTATTTTTGGGGATAATTTTTATAGTGATGGGCAGTGCTTGCGGCATGGAAGAAGAACAGGAAACGGGGAGTGAAAAAAGCGAGCAGAAACCTTTACAAATTTATACTACCTTGTTTGCCTGGGAAGATTTTGCTAAAAAAATTGGTGGAGACGAGGTAGAAGTCGTAAATCTAGTCCCTGCAGGAGGCGATGCGCATAGTTTTGAGCCGACATCGCAAACAATGGTAGATGTAGTTGAATCAGACGCATTTATTTTTAACGGAGCGGGAATGGAAGGATTCGCCGAAGAAATGAATAAAATGGCCCAAGAAGAAGGCGTTCTTTCGATAGAAGTTACAAAAGACATAGACTTAAGAAGTTTTACAGACGATCATGCTCACGAACATAACCATAACGAGGAGTCAAAAGAATCATCGGAAGAACACGATCATGGCCATGGAGAGGTTGACCCGCATATATGGTTAGATCCTGTAATAGCAGTAGAAGCAGCGGAAAATATAAAAGATGCGCTTATTAAGTTAAGACCCGAGCAAAAAGAAACATTTGAAGAAAATTTTGCAGATCTTAAAGAGCAATTATTGGATTTAGATAAAGAGTTTTCTGAAATGGTTGATGCTGCAGAAGGTCATCAGTTTATTGTGTCTCATTCCGCATATGGATATTGGGAAGAACGCTACGGATTAGAACAAATTGGTCTGGCAGGCCTTGCCCCATCTGATGAACCTTCACAAAAACAGCTGCGAGAAATTATTGAAACAATGGAAAATTCCGGCATACAGCATGTGATGCTGGAAAAGAATGTTTCTTCTAAAGTTGCAGAAGTAGTTCAAGATGAAGTTGGAGCCGAGGCTTTACATTTACACAACTTGGCATCACTCGTTCAAGAAGAAAGAGACAGCGGGCAAGATTATTTCAGCTTGATGAAACAAAATATTGATAACCTCGAAACCGCATTGCAGCTTTCAGGTGACACTGCACCAACACAAGAATTATCAGATCACCATGAAGAAGAACATGAAGGCCACGAGCATGAAGATAGTCATGACGACCATGATCACAGTCATGACTAATACGAATATATCCAGTCACGCAAAAGAGCATGGCTGGATTTTATATTAATTCCTGAAATCAGTTGGATATTCTCTTGTAAAGAGACAATATAGCTGTTTGTAAATTAAATCAATAACTTTCTATTCAGATTATTGGGTTTGCGGTAAGGCCTGGATCACTCTTGAAGCAACGTCCGTTCTTTTTTTGTTCGATGAACTTATCATGAATTCAAACCTCCTTTTTGCTGCACATTATCCGTCTACTTTTCCTTTTTAAACAGCTTCATATTCACGAATCAGAAATGTAGGAGCGGTACATGCAGTTTTTTTCAGCTTCAAAATGAAACAGCTTTTTTATTCCTCAACAGCATGTCTGCAAATCTCCCACAATTTTTCTGTCGTATATTTATCGTTGGCAAAAGAGGGGTAAACTTGTTTCCCGGTAATTTGTCTTAATTGTTTAAAAACGCTTAATGGATGATTGGGAGAAGGTGTCATGACTTCTAATTTATCGTTTAAGAGTTTTCCCGTGGTATGTTTAAATTTGTCTGAGGTGCACAATTCAAAATAGTTATCGGCCATATAGGAAGGAGAAGGGAAAAATATGTTTTGTATCCATGCAATTGTCCTATAACGAGGCTTTAATTTCTGAATGGTGTTCTTTGACATTTTTGCTCCATTGATTTGGAGGGCGTTTACTTTTATTCTCTCGCTTTCCAGCTCTTTTGCTAACTTAAAAGTTAACATGACTAGTGCCATTTTCGATTGGCAATACATTTTGTAAACACTGAATTTTTTCTTATTTTTGTAAACTCCTTGCAAATCACCAAGATCTATTTTTCGTTTAGGATCAAAAAAATGTTTAATAATATTGCTGCCGGCATGGAGGATTCTTGCGTCTTCTGATTTTTTTAAACAATCCAATAATAAAGTTGTCATGTAGTAAGGGCCAAATACATTGGTAGCAAAAGTTAGTTCAAAATTGTCTATGCTCAGACGATGTTTTTCACCGTGATTAAAATAAGCAGCGTTATGAATTAATATATCTAATTTATTATAATCTTCTTTGAATGCGCTGCAAAATTGGCGAATGGAATCAAAGGACGACACGTCAAGCTGCTTTAGGACAACCCGGTTATTTTTTGATGTTTTTATCAGTTCTTCTTGAACCTTCCGGCTTCTCTCGATGTTTCGGCAAGCCATAACAACAGTATATCCTTCTCTTGCAAATCGATCAGCAGCAGCTTTTCCAATTCCTGAATTTGCCCCGGTAATAACGATAATTTGGTCTTGCATATTTTCATATTCGCCTCCTTAATCTACCTTTTCTGACTGTCGCAAGCGGAAAAATGTATCATATAACTCATTATATATAATAATGTTTATCCTCTGTGTAATTAATGTGAAGGTAAATGTATTTCATTTTACTCTACATTTTGAAATAGGTAATGGATTGTTGGATGAATCAATAATACATAAAACGAAAAATCTAATAACATTGTTAACATCAAGGGCGAAAGTGATATGCTTAATAAAATACTCTGTCAATCGTATAGATTGCCCCATTGTTAAATCCTTTATTTGAACCCGGTTTGTTTGGCAAATTACCGGTGATTTTTTGTGGAATTTCATCGTAGATTTCATGTTTGCTATTTTTCCGATTTCATTATTGGTTTCCGGAAATGTTAGGTATCTATGAGCTTGTGAACATAGCGGCAATTGCTTTAGCTGAGCAGACTATCAAGACAGATGAAAGAAGAAAATGAATGATACTTACAGCTGCAACGCAAATATTTTTTCATGAGGCACGTTTACGAAGGAGCGTGCTTTTTTTATAGTTATGAACTTGGAAGTGTGAAATATTGGCAAAATCAGCTGTTTTTATGATGGTTCTATTGCGGCAAGAAAACACGTCTGCTGCAGGTAATCTCCTTGCCTAGTCTCCGGTTGCAATATGTGTGAGAAGCCTAAACTATTTTTTTCTATAAAAAAATGGGACTATTTTTTTTGTTTCCACGTTCCACAAGTAAATAAAAACAATAAGGGGGCAAAGGAAATGATCAGCAATGAATCATTAGAACTCGCCCGTGACGGAAATAAAGAAGCGTTTCATGATCTAGTTTATTCTTATTACCAAACCGTCCAGCGTTTTGCCTATCAGATTGGTGTCAAACCAGAAGATGTAGAAGATGTTACACAAGAAGTGTTTTTAAAAGTGTACCGATCGCTTCATAGCTTTGCGGGAGGAACTTTTACAACTTGGCTTTATTCGATTACTTTAAATACCGCAAGAGATATGATGAGAAAGCAAAAACGGCAGCAGCGGAAAATCGAACAAATGAAGCAGAAAACATCCTCTCAAACTTACACGACGCTTAATGTCAGCGAAGATGCGATGGAATTGCATGACATGATCCGATCGCTTGATGAAAAATACCGGGTTCCGCTTGTTCTTCATTACTTTCATCACCAAACGTATAAAGAAATCAGTCACGTTACCGGAACCTCTGAATCAGGAGTGAAAACACAGGTCATGCGGGCAAAACAGAAACTGAAAGCAAAAATAGAGAAGGAGGGTGTTTCTGATGAGTAAATCTTTTGAAGAGCGTATGAAAGAGCTTGAAGAAGGATACAACACCATGCCGGATACGACCTCGCCCGAAAAGATTATTCAAAACGTAGAAAAGAAAAAGAAAAAGTCGTCATGGAAAAAAATATATGCAGCAGGAGGAAGTGTGTTGGCTGCTGGGCTTGCGACCCTGCTTATTATGAGTCAGCCCGGTGTTCTTCCAGGTGGCGGAGATTCTGAAATGCCCCAAGGCAGCACTTCTAAAGAAAATGAACAACCTTCCGAAGATTCCAAGCAGGAAGAAGATATTCCAGCATTTACAAAAGAGCGTGCTGTTGAATTAATGAATGATTATAAAGAATCTTTTGTATCACTTATTAATGAAGCAGGGAATGACCAAAAAATTGATTCTTATCAAACAAAAGAGGAAGTGAAGGAGCATTTTGAAACGACCATGTCAGGTGATTTAGCTGAATGGATGACAGATTCTTACTTCAAGGAGGAAGGAGATGGCGTTTATGTTATTGCAAAAGATGGGCCAACTTGGCTCGAAGAAGATCAGCCATTTGAATTGGAAGAAGTAACGGAAAAGCACGTAAAAATAGTACAAGAACGTGACAATGAATTACTAGGAAATGTGGAAATGATTTTTCATGCAGGTTATCAAGGCGATAAATGGGTTGTCGATGAAATAGAATCAAATGAAGCAGGTGAATTCGCAAATGAAACAAATTCAGATCTTACAAATACCGCGCAAACCGTAATAAATATGATTACAAGCCAGGATATGAAAACGTTGGCCAGTCATGTTCATCCTGATAAAGGGGTACTCTTTTCCCCGTATGTAAATATTGACGAAGACACGCAAGTATTCCAACAAGAAGAAGTAGAAAACTTCTTTGAAGATGAGCAAGTATATGAATGGGGAGTCTATGACGGCCGCGGCAATACTATTGAACTGACTCCAAGTGAGTATTATGAAGAATTTATTTATGAACCGGAATTACAAGATGCAGATGAAATTCTCGTGGATGAATTAAAACAACGGGGGAACATGAAGAATAACATTAAAGACGTGTTTCCAGAAGCTGCTGTGGTGGAATATCATATAGAAAGTTCAGAAGAAGAAGGAATGGATTGGGCAAGCCTTAATATTGTGCTTGAACAAGATGAGAATAACACCTGGAAATTAGTTGCTATTGTTCATGATGAATGGACGATCTAATTACACCTTAGCTTCGCTCTGTTAAAAGGTAAAGAGCGAAGCTTTAATCCTAATTGGTACATTATACCGCTTGTTTAAACAGCTGAAGGTCCAAATTTACCATTATGAAAATCACGGTATGCTTGTTTAATTTCGTCCATGGCAGGGCAGGTGCTTGGAACACATTAAGACTTACTGAAAAACTTGGCAGTATCCAAACTTCCGGAATAGACTGGTAATGTTAAAAAAGTAAATTATCTTTGTATCAAAATAAGCCGTTTTAGGGAAGAAATCAAACTCGGCATGCACCACAAAGTCATGGTGGCTTGCCGAGTTTCAAATAAGAAGAATTATTCTATGTGAAATACTCCAGCGTTGCTTCAGGGAAATGCTCATGCATCGCATGCTCTAATGATTCTTTCATGGCTTTTTGTTCGTCATTTGTATACACGTATTTGCCAATTCCGTAACGTCCCCATTTCCATTTTCGTTTATTTTCATCCAGCTCTAACTTGGTCATAGGATAGTTTTTTTGGATGACCCTTTTTGCTGGTTTCGTGAAACGGTGCTGAATAAATTCAAACGTAAGATCTTTTTTGGCGTGTTCAGGCAGCTCGGATACCAGCTTTTCAAACATTTCCTCATAACCCTCTTCCCAGCCCTCATGTAAGTAAATGGGAGCAACGATAAATCCTAACGGATACCCAGCGTTTGCAATTTTCACTGCTGCTTCAATCCGCTCATTTAAGCGTGACGTTCCTGGTTCAAAATATTTGATAACATAATCGTCATTGATGCTGAATCGAAATCGGGTTCGTCCATTATGTTTTGCATCGAGCAAATGATCCACATGAGAAAATTTAGTCACAAATCGAAGCTTTCCATATTCTGATTCCCCAAAGTATTCGATAGCGTGTTTTAATGTGTGCGTGAGGTGATCAACTCCTACGATATCAGAGGTACAGGAGGCTTCAAACCGGGTAATCTCTGGAGCTCGTTCTTTCATATAATTCTCCGCACTTTCAAAAATATCTTCTAGATTGACATACGAACGAATATACGGTTTGCTGCCCATCGTTGTTTGTAAATAACAATAATGACAGTGTCCCATACACCCCGTAGCAAATGGGATGGCATATTCAGCAGATGGTTTTGATGTGTCAAACTTCAATGTCTTTCGTATTCCTATAACCAGGGTTGATTTTGCCATGCGGTACCGTTGAAAATCGTTTTCTCCCGGTAAATTTCTCACTTGATTATGGGAAGTTGTCTCGCGTATTTCGATGTCCATTTTCTCAAATTTATTCACTAGCTCGCGGCCAAGAGGGTAATCAAGCGCACGAGGTTCTACATAAACTAATTGAGGAACAAATGGTTTAACCAATAATATCTCCGCCCTCTGAAGATCCAAAATAATATTCGTACGCTTTTTCTGCTTCAGCTTCTGTATGATATACTGCCATGTCTTCATCTAAAGGATAATACGTATCATATAAAAAAAGACATAATTCACCAGGGGTTTCAGGATTTTCCACGACCGCCGCTTCTTGGACATTGGCAACATCTTGTGCATGCGGATTGCGATACATCACATAGACCACATTACCTGGTTGAAACGTATCTCGTTGTTCCATATCGTCACCTTCTTTCCTGAAATTGTTGTTAGTATGTATCAATAACGTAAAAAGATGTCCTCTGAAAATGTAGTGAAAATATATTTAATATGTACACGATATTAATTGTTCTAACTTCAAGCTTATGGAATAATCGTTTTTATTCCACATTTACAATTGCTGTATTTTCGATAAAAACAAGGAGCAGATAACGTGTTTGACTTCATTTTAATTTAATACAGGGGACGGGCTAGAAGCTGTATAATGAACTTAAGTTTGAATTTAAGCGGGGAAAGATAAAAAGAGTTTTTCTATATATCGTTTTGAATTAGGAGGAGTAGAATGAATTCATCAAACAAGGATGACGTGCGTCACCAGTTTGGAAGTAATGCTACTCGTTATGTTTCTAGCGCGTGGCACGCAGCAGGGGAAGATTTAAAAAAATTAGTGGAGATTACAGAGCTGACAGGAGCTGAACATGTTTTAGATGTCGCAACTGGCGGAGGACATGTGGCAAATGCGCTGGCCGCATTGGCTAATGAAGTAACTGCATTGGATTTAACCTCAGAAATTTTAGCCGCAGCGAAAGAAATCCACCCCAAAAACGGGCACAGTAATATACACTATGCACTGGGAGATGCTGAGAAAATGCAATATCCCGATGGACAATTTGATGTTGTAACTTGCAGAATTGCCCCGCATCATTTTCCTAATGTAAAAGCTTTTATATCGGAAACATATCGTGTACTTAAAGAGAAAGGCCAATTCCTGCTTATTGATAATACAGCACCGGAAGTGAAAGAATTTGATGAGTTTTACAACGAAGTAGAAAAACGGAGAGATTTTAGCCATTGCAGAGCTTGGAAAAAGTCAGAATGGATTTCTTTTCTCGAAACAGCAGGTTTTGTAATAGAGGAATGGCACCGTTTCCCAAAAACATTTCTGTTCGATGACTGGTGTAATCGAATGAATCTCTCCAACGAATCAAAACAATCATTAGCACGCTATATGATGAACTCATCAGAAGCGTGCCATAAAAAATTTCATATAAAAATAAATGAGAAATCGGTGTATTCGTTCGAAGGGGAATCTGTTCTTTTAAAAGCAGTGAAGCCTTAATTATTACTGCTGCTGGTTGCAGCGGCTGCAGATGCAGTCATCGCTGCAATCATCACGGCTTGCTGGGCCTGGAGAATAGACTCTAGTGCCGTGTAAAGACTCGTTTCTGGCAGGCTGTTTTGATCCATTTTCTCATTAATATAAAAGCTAACCGCCATGATGACATTCATGTCTTTTTGCCATTTGAAGTGTTTCACATCATTCATTTCTTCATACATTTCTCGGATAGCTTTCATTTCGAATAGATCGGAAGACAAAGCCAACATGCCGATGACGGGATAATACATCGTTTTAGGCTTTATTCCTTCTTGTTTAAAAGCTTGAAAAACATCGGCAGCTCGTTGAACGAGTGTCTGGTGGTTTTCTTTGCTGCTTAAGGAAAGGATATGGCTTAAAAACTGCAGATCGTTTCCTTTTGTAAATCCATTTTTGCTTAATTGATCATAATAAGTTTCCATGATCTCTATCATCCCAGGCCGTTCCTCCAATGCTAACAGCACAGCAAGCGGATAATCACTTGTACCTGTTAAAAATGGATGCTCTTTTTTCATCCCTTCATAGATAGTACTTGTTTTATTGATGATCCCTTTTGCGTCAGAGGATGGGAGGTCCTGGGTAAAAAGAGTGGAAGCAGCAAGATACGTATAAACTCCGCTTTTAAATTTAGCATGTCTAAACTCCTTATATAAGGAAAAAAGGTCGTTAATTTTTGTTTCGGGTTCTTCCGTTTTTACATCAAAAAGAGCAGCTGTCGTGTACCTTGGGTGCGACCGCATGGAAGAAAAGATACCAGCCCGTTTTTTTATTTTGTCAGCGAGTTGGAGCAGTCTTTCTAAGTGAAATGCCCTGTCATTCATCACGTAAAGCGAAGCAATCGTCATTAAAATGCGGTTGTCCATCACTTTCCATTTCATTTCCCTTTTTAATTCTTCATATATATCCACATACTTTTCTATTTTAGATGAACTCAATTTCCATTCTCCTCTCTTCTTTGTTCTTTTTTCTACGAATCAAAGCAACTTTCCGTTTCATTAAATGTATTAAACAAGGAGACGGAAAAGAAAAAGAGATGAATGCTATGTCCTTTTAACGGTAAATGGACTTATCCTAACCATTTCTCTATAGGTTTAAATATTTCTCTAATGAAATCAGTCGGTCCAGGAATGTCTGGAAAAAAGACTAAAAGAATGGCCAGTGACCAGCCTATGATTGTTAAAACCACAAAGGTTCGCCTTTCCTTTTTTTGGTTTTTCTCAATTCTTGGCCATTCATAAAAGTATACCCAAACCATAATGACAGTAATTCCAAGCACATCCAGTATTTTCATTATTCTTTCACCTTTTCTTCAGGTATTCCTTGCGGGGAGGTGGAGCTGCCTGGTCTTTTAACTTTGACTTGGCTTTCCACTTTTACTTCGACTTCCGGAAATTTTTCTTCCCAACGTTGCTTGACCTTACTCCACTCTTTTGGGTATTTCTTGTGAAACGCATCACCAAAGCCAAAAACGTCGGCCTTCATCTCTTTTTGTACTTTTTCAAGGGTCAGATAGACTCGTTTTTTAAGATCTTTTTCTAATAAATTTTCAAGCTTTTTAACAGTATTAGGATTCATGACATTAAGATTCGTTCCATTTTCGGCAACATCATCATCCGTTTGGATATTTACCGTCATTTTCCATTTGCCGTTTTCTATAGCAGGTTGAAGAGTTGTTCTAGATCGAATCAGATTAAAAGAAATCTTACCTTCTTCATTTGGTTGAATAGTTACGGTTGCCAGGTCAATTTCATCTAGCACCCATAGCAGGCCTCTTGTTATTTCTGGATTTATAGAACCGACCATTTTGTTGTTTTTAAAAATGGCTGTTCCATTGAGAGCCAATTTCTCGTCTCCTGTTTCAGTTATTTCTTTTTTTACTAATGGGGCAGAGGCTCCTCTGTGATTTTCCGAAAGCATTTGCAGAAAATCTTTCAACGTAACATCCTGCATTACTTGAAGGGAACTTAGATCCTTTAGTTTTTCAGAAGGAATACTCTCCAATAAGAGTTGGACATCTAGTAACTCTCTTGCTTTTCCGTTGACAATAAACACCCTGGATTGAAGGCGGGGTTCCGGATAACGAGCGAAAAAATCAATATGCTCGTGCAGGTTTTTTTTTGCGATACTATCCCCGAAGACGATTACTTCACTATGGCCCCAAAATATCTGACGAGAAGTCTCCTGTTGCAGTTTGGACATCGCATCCACAATCGTTTCCCCTGTTAATGTTCGTTGTTCCACTGCTTTTTGACCACCGCCGCCTCCCATTCCTCCTGACTGATCTCCACTAACATTACTAGGTATGACAAATTGAATAGTGACTTCCACTTGTTCGGTCTCCGTTACTTCTTCTGGTTTATCAACGCCTACAGCTACAACATATAAGAGATCATTTACTTCTCTTTGATCCCAGCAGCCGTTTAGCAGGGGACAAAGCATAAGTATAAATAGCTGTAATTGATATTTACGTAGAAAGTTTGTCATTTGGTTGCCCCCATCCTTTTTTGTAATTTAGAAATGTTTAACTTTGTTGAAGGATCAGAGTATAAGAAAAACGAAGGCTTCTGCCATTTGGACTTGGCGGTAAGCTGCGTTTTTCTAAAAGCAGTTTTAATGATTACCGGATAATCTTCGAATTTTTGCTATCACCAAAAGTATCATCGG
Organism: Alteribacillus bidgolensis; assembly: GCF_002886255.1. Lineage (NCBI taxonomy): Bacteria > Bacillati > Bacillota > Bacilli > Caryophanales > Bacillaceae > Alteribacillus > Alteribacillus bidgolensis. The sequence continues at coordinate 1,310,641 of NZ_KZ614149.1, read as the reverse complement.
AATGACTAGATAAAAAAGTGGCAGTTTAAAGGGAATGACTTTGCTGATATAGTCTGATTGCTCGGGTAAACTAGGCATCCAAGCTGCCATAACAGTTAATAAAAAACCAAAAGGTAAAACAAGCGGTTTATAATTGGAAAGCGGTAACCATTGGGCAGTAGCTAGAACAAGTACATAATAAAAGACGGATATTTTGATAAATACACTTAACACCCAAATAGCCATAATCACTGCTTCTAGGTGTTCAAAAAAATCACCAATACTGATATATCGAGCAGCACTCATAATGGGGTATGTCAGTTTTACGGTTGTTTCGCCGAAAACGAATAAGCTTGTTATATTGGTAACTACCATGAGGATAATAACACTTACAATAGAAATGATTCCCCACTTCATCCCTTCCTCTCGTTCTTTTAAATATGGAAGCATAAAAGAAATCAGCATAAACTCGCTGAACCAGGCTGCAGGTGTAGAGGATGCTTTCATAATCGGCTTTATGCCATTCTCAAATACGGGGTACATATTCTCGACATCCATCTCAGGAATTAAAAATATAAGCAGAAGAAAAAACAATAATGTCACAGTCGGAATAAACAATTGTGCTGTTCTTCCTATTACTTCGATACCGCCGCGAACGGCGAAGGCACAAACAAAAGCCATCGAGGCAAAAATTACGAGGGAAGGGGTTTTTAACAAAAAGTTGCCTGAAACAAATTCTGCATATTGTCTAAACATGCCGCTGGTAGTTTGCAGGAAAAATAAAATATAGACGAAAGAAAGAATTTTTGCTGGTATACGTCCGATAATATCTTCACTGTATTGAATGAATGTTTTTTTCGGAAACAATTTGTGTAATTGAATGATTACAAATAATGCTAAAAATCCAGCTATAGAAGCAGTAATAGGAACGATCCATAAATCTTGTTTTGCCTCTTTTGCAATAATGGCAGGAACTATAAGAATAACGGTAGCTAAAATGGCTGAGTGCATCATGATAGCCATTTGCAATCCGGAAATTCTTCCTGTTTCCATTGCTAATTCCTCCCATTTTTGAATCGTTATTCTTTCATTCATCTCCCATTCCTTTTTTTAGGGCCTGGTTTTTGGCCGGGAGCCTGGCGGTATTTATTATAGCCGCCGGTGAAATGGGGCCTTTTATTCAACTTGTACCAAGGTGCCCGTATAATGACATCTTTCAATTGAGAACCGTTTAAAGGAGCAACTGGAGATAAATAAGGGACACCAAAGGAACGCAATGTGCACAAATGAGTGCCAAGCATTATAAGGCCTAGCATAATGCCAAGCAAACCGAGAAAGGAGGCTAAAAATATTAAAGGAAAACGAAGCAATCGGATGCTGACGCTCGCTGTATAACGAGGTATCGTAAAAGAAGCAATTCCGGTTACCGCTACCACAATAACCATAGGTGCAGACACAATTCCTGCTGTAACTGCTGCTTCGCCAATTACAAGAGCACCGACAATGCTGACTGCAGAACCTATCTGTTTGGGAAGCCTTAATCCAGCTTCCCGCAAAGCTTCAAACGTGAATTCCATCAGGAGAACTTCGACCAGCACGGGAAAAGGGACTTCTTCCCGAGAAGCTGCAATAGAAAATAAAAGAGCCGAAGGTATCATTTCTTGGTGATAGGTCATAAGAGCGACATAAAGCGCAGGAAACATAAGCGCGATAAGTAAGAAAACAAACCGCAACCAGCGAATGGCTGTCCCAGCCATATAGCGATTATAATAATCATCTCCAGATTGCATTAATGCAAATAGTGTGGAAGGAACAATGATGACTAAGGGAGTGCCATCTATAATAAGAACTACTCGTCCTTCTAATAAATTAGCAGCTGCTGCATCCGGTCTTTCTGTACGAAGCATCTGTGGAAATGGAGAGGTCGGATCGTCTTCAATCATTTCCTCTAAATAAGTGCTTTCCAATATACCGTCGATATCGATACGTTCCAATCGATTTTCTACTTCTTCAAGCAGTGTCGGTTCTGCTAAACCTTCCACGTAGCATATTGCAATTTCAGTTGCCGTATATCTCCCAATTTGTTTTGTCTTCATTTTAAATTGAGGACTTCTGATCCTCCGCCGTAACATGGTAGCGTTCGTTTTAAGCACTTCGTTAAAACCTTCACGAGGCCCTTGCACGACTGCTTCTGAAATGGGTTCCTCAATGCCGCGCTGATCCCATTTTTGCAGCCCGAAAGCAACGGCATGATCAAACCCTTCTATTAAAACTATTGGTTTCCCGTAAGATAACGCCTGTGTTAATCGCTTAAATGAATTAATTTCTTCTACTTCCGATACCGATAATACATTTTTAACTAAAACGGATAGACTTTCGTAATCTTTATCAATGCTTTCCTTCATTAATGGAGAAAGAATATGTTTATCGATTTCTTCCAAATTAGACATACCATCAATGTATATAAGAAGTGCTTTTTCTTTTCTTGCAATAGAAAACTCGCGAAAAACCACATCAAAACTGTTCTCATAAAGGGAACGAAGAAACTTTTCGTTTTCGTCAATATTTTTAGATATAGGTGTTTGATTATTAGAAGGTTGAGAAGAGTTTCCTAGCAACTGTTCATTTTTTGATTTGTTTTTTTTTGGTTTGCTTGTTTTTAAAATTTTATTTAATTTACGTATCACTTTCTTTGTCCCCTTATGATCTCTCTTGAACATATAGTGAAACGGCAGCAGCAAATGTTTTTGGGGCTGTGCATGATTACAGGCATTCAGTAAATAAGAGGTAATGATGTATATATTTTTAAGCTGTTCATTATTTTTCCTTGAACCTTCAGATTTATGTCAGTAATACTTTTCCAGTTTGCGTTTGTTGAGATCTGACAATTGGGATAGCTCCAGAGGGAGTAGTTTACCCAAATCTCTCCTCTTTGCTTATATATCAGGCAGATAAAAGGAAGTTATATGAAAACTCCGTGATCCAAAGGAAGGAACAAAAACATTAATTGTTTTTAGACCAGTCTTTATCAATAAATATATACACGAGCGGCAGTTCTGTAGGGTCCTGTGCTCTTCAGTTTTGCTGTTTTATACTACCTGTAATTTTATTCTGATGATATATAAATGGAAGTTAAATATTGCAACATGTTAAGATAAAACGGGTAATGATTTGTATGGAGGGAAGGCAATGGATTATTTATACAATTGGTGGTATTGGTTTTTAGATCTTCCTTGGATTGATATGGGAATTGCGTTTGCTATATTTTTGCTTATCTTTATTTTCCGCAAAATTTTTACAGCCTATCTGTTTCGATTTGTGATGCGGTTTGCAAAGAAATCGCCGACTGATATATTTACGAATATGCTCGTTGCATTTGAAAAGCCGATCCGTTTTTTTATCGGCGTGCTGGGAATTTACTTGGCAATTTTATACTTGCCTATTCCACGTGAACAATTAGGTTTAATTAATACTATATACAGGTCCATTATTATTGTTTGCGTAGGATGGGGGCTGTTCAATTTTGTTTCGACGTCTTCAAGTTTGTTTGATAAAATTTCTGAAAAAATGGAAGACGGCGAAGACAGCATGCTTATTCCCTTTTTATCGAAGCTGCTGCGTTTTGTTATTATCGCGCTGACCATTACTGTTGTGGCATATGAGTGGGATTATGATATTAATGGATTTATTGCAGGGTTAGGTCTTGGCGGACTGGCTTTTGCGCTGGCTGCTCAAGATACGCTCAGCAACTTTTTTGGCGGTATTATCATCGTCACTGAACGTCCATTTAAAAATGGTGATTGGATTGAAACACCGACAGTCGAAGGGATTGTAGAGGATATATCTTTTCGCAGTACGAAAGTGCGCACGTTTGAAGATTCGCTTGTAACTGTGCCGAACCGAACGTTAGCGCATGAAGCCATTACAAACTGGTCAGAAATGGACAAGCGTTTGATTAGTTTTAACGTCGGTGTGGAGTATGCTACTTCAAGGAAAAAGCTAGAGCGCGTAGTAGAAAGAATCGAAGATATGCTGCAAGAGCACGAAGACATAGACAAAGAACTTATTATCGTAAAATTAAATGAAATGGGTGCTTCTTCATATAATATATTTCTTTACTTTTTCACAAAAACAACTGCATGGGTGGAATGGTTTGACATCAAGCAGAAAATGAACCTTGAAGTGATTAAAATTTTAGAAGAAGAAGAAGTAAACATTGCTTTCCCATCAAGGTCAATGTATGTGGAAAGGTATCCAGAAGACTTTTACGCAGCGCTTGAAGACAACCATCTGAAGAAGACAACTAGAAAAGAAACAGTGGATGAATAACAGGTGCGACATTTCTGTGAATTCTTCTCACAAACCGGTAGATATTTTTAGAAGAACTATTTATAATAGGGTAGGCTTTAAAGATCGTTAGAAAAACTCGGCGGCAAGCTGAGTTTTTCTAATATTGTTGACTGACTTGTTTTTAATGCTAAACAGTGTAAAAAGGAGAAGATGATAATGGAACAACAGGAAACGATTTCGTTGTTCAAAAGCTTATCCGTTCATAAAGTGCTAGAGCTTGTACACCTTTTAGAACACTATGAAAGTGATGTGTTCATGGAAAAAAAGAATACGGCAGCAAACGGAAAAAGTGTACTTGGCATGATGTCCGTATTTACAACCATTCGAATTGGTGACAAGATTCATATGCGTGTGAAAGGAGAAGACTCCGATAAAGTATGTTCGGCGGTACATTCTTTTCTGCAAGACGCCGGGGCAGAAGAAGTTCTCGGTTATTGGGAGGAAGAAGGCGTTGAAACCGTAGAAAAAGCAATGACTGCTTCCTTGAATCATTGGTCTCCAGATGTTCGTTATGTTGCAAAATCTTATTTAAAAACAACACGTCATTAACGAATAACGAAAAGCTGTTACAATTGCTGAATAATTCCGATCAGCAAATTGATACGGCTTTTCTTTTTTTAATTCTTTAAGAAAGTTAACTTTGTTAAAGGATCAAAGTATATTGCCATGAGTACTGGATGGCAACCCGAGTTTTTTTAATAGTAAGAAAGTATAGAAGTTTGGCGTTTTCCATGTCTAGCTTCAGCGCCCAGCCGCTCGAGGTTCAATAACCTCCAGTCATAAAAGTCAAAAAGCGACTTTTTTGCCTGGAGAACATTAACTTGTTGCGGCTGACCAGCGATTGCGCTTTTCTAATAAATATGCTTGTTATTTTGGCCTGACTGTCCGATATAATAGAGGAATTAGTAATTTATTATTATAATCATAGAAACAAAAGCTCGGAAGGTGATACTTATGCGGTACACTTTAACACAGCATATCGAGCAGGGAGATAAATTAGCACGCCATATTTATGCCAGTGACGGCCGTATTTTATTAAATGCAGGCGTCCCTCTTACTGTTGGTTTAATCTCAAAATTACATCATATGGGAGTACAGGCCGTTTATTTAGAAGAAGAAGCATTGAGTGATGTCACCGTAGAAGAAGTTGTTACTGAAAAAACGAGAAGAACAACAGTTTCTCAGCTGGCCGAATCCTTTCAATATGTACAAAGTGGTGGAGACTTAGATATAAAAGCGATAAATAAATCGGTATATGCTTTAATGGACGAAATCCTATTAAACAGTAATATTCTTTTAAACTTAACAGATATTCGAACGACCGATAATGCGTTATATATGCATTCTATGAATGTATGTATTATGGCAGTCTTAACCGGAACGAAAAATGGGGTTAGACCGGACAAAGCTGCAAGAACTTGCAACCGGGGCCCTGCTGCATGATATCGGAAAGATTCTACCGGGAAGCAGAAGTTCAGATGAGCATCATTCTTGCATTGGCTTCAATTTTTTAAGAAAAAACAAAGAAATAAGCACGCTTTTCTCTCACATTGCGCTTGCCCACCATGAGCATCATATTAACGGAAGCGGCCTGCCGCTGTCAATGAAAGAAAAAGATATTCACTCGCTTGCCAGAATTACAGCTGTCGCTAACTATTATAATAATCTCGTAAATGGTGGTGGAGAATATGATGAACTGAAGCGTGTGAACATCTTTTAGGTTTTACTGTAGTCTGGAAGTTTTTACGAACGATTGCATTTTATCCAGCTGGAAGCCAGGTAAAATTGATTACAGGTGAGGCAGGAATTGTCGTCAGCCAGCACAAAGGGCTGCCCCAGCGCCCGGTCATTCGGGTGTTTAAAGCCTATTCCAATCAAGGAAGAGATTATGTTATTACCGACCTAGATCTCGCAGAACGTACAACCGTATTTATCGAAACGGGTGTCGAGTAGTTCCCTGATTATTTTTCCAAGTTATTGATCGCGTACTTCTTTTTTTAAAAAAGATAGAAAAATGTCGTTTGCCGTGGACAGCGGCAAATTTTTTTTATGGGCAATTCCCAAAGTTAAAATAATCGGCGGGTCAAAAGGAATTGCAACTAGATTTTCGTCTGAACGAATCACCATGTTTAAAAAAACAGTAACTCCAAAGCTTCTTTCAGTTAATGATTTTGCCATCGAAATTTGATTGGTTTCAAAAGCAATATGAGGACTTTTCCCCGCTAACTCCCCAGCCCGGTCAATCACTTTTCGCTGGTAGTATCCTTCTTTAAATAAAATTAAAGGTTCATGTACAAGCTTTTCTAAAGAAACGGAGGAGCTAGAAGCCAGAGGATGTGAGGGAGGGACGACCAACATTAGCGGTTCCTGCAAAAAAGGGTGAATATCAAGCATCTCCGAGACTTCATCCACTACCACTGTACCCATTTCCAAATTTCCTTCTAAAATTTCCTTTTCTATAGCAGTAGTGCCTGCTTCGTATATGTCTATTTCCATGTCTGGATGCTTTTCTTTAAAGAGAGACAGTTTGTCGGGAAAATAATACGACCCTGCCATCGACGGAATGCCAATTTGAACGGTTCCGCGAATCCCCTCTTTTATTTCTTTTAATTCTTTTTTTGTTTGGTTTATTTTTTGACGGATTTCCAACGCGTGCTTTTTTAACACGCTGCCTTCCATTGTTAACCGCACGCTTCGTTTTTCACGAATGAATAGGCGCAGACCTATTTCATGTTCAAGATTTTGAATAGATTTTGTAATCGCAGGCTGTGCGACTCGAAGTTCAGCAGCTGCTTTCGTAAAACTTTCGTGTTCGATGATGGTCAAAAAGTAGATAAGTTGTTTAAGATTCATCCTGTTCCCACCTTAAATAAAAAAAAGTTATCGATTTAATAATTATTATATATTTTATTTATGAAAAAATCACTGGTAGCATAAATGATATGACTCCATGATAGAAAGAAGGCCATTTGTCGTGATAGATGTTAAAACAAAGACATTTTGGAAAGCAACGGCAGCATTAGGGGCTTCGTCTCTGCTTATATTTGCCAATATGTATTTCCCACAACCGCTCTTGCCGTTGTTTACAGAAGAATTTGGAATTTCCGAAACCGTGTCCAGCTTAACGATCTCTGTTTCTCTATTCGTGTTAGGAATCAGCTTTTTTCTTTATACAGCTCTCTCTGATGCGTTTGGTAGAAGAAATATAATATTTATCTCAATGGCTCTTGGTACGCTTGGAACATTGGCGATTAGTATGGCTCCTTCCTTTGAGTGGCTGCTGGCAGCAAGAATCTTTCAAGCGGCTGCTCTTGCTGGAATTCCCGTGGCAGCAATGGCTTACATTAGCGAAGAGTATAAGATGAGAGCGATGACTGTTGCTGTAGGGATCTATATTAGCTGTAACAGTGTAGGAGGCATGGGTGGAAGAGTGCTGAGCGGGGTATTGACAGATATTTGGGACTGGCGAGGTGCCTTTGTTGTTATGGCCAGTATCAGTTTTGTGTTGTTTTTTATAGTTTATCTGTTTTTGCCTCGATCTAAGCAATTTAAATCTAGACCATTTCAATTAAAAGAAGTGCTGGCCGATAATAAAGAGCACCTGGCAAATACTGTGATGCGTTATGCCTATATTATAGGCGGTCTTCATTTTCTCGTATTTATCGGCATTTTTAACTTTATAACTTACTACCTTAGCGGGGAACCGTTTCACGTATCTACAGCGGTGCTGGGCTTATTGTTTCTTACGTATGGAGCAGGTACTGTCAGTTCAACGTTAGCAGGCAAAGCAGCACAAAAATGGCAGCAAACATCTTGTATTTTTATTGGAATTGGTCTTATGGCTCTTGCATTGCTGTTATCGTTCATTCCTTCATTCCCCATTGTTATCTTAGCGCTCTTAGTGCTTAGCTTTGGCTTCTTTTTTGCTCATTCCAGTTCGAGTTCTTGGGTTACAAGACATGCAGAAAAAGCAAAAGCAAGTGCGTCAGGCTTGTATTTAACGTCTTACTATTTAGGAGGAAGCCTTGGCAGTTTTTATTACGGCTGGTTGTGGCCGCAGTTTGGCTGGCCGGGTGTCGCAGCGGGTTCTCTTTTCCTTCTATGCGTAACTCTTGTTTGTACTAGAAGAATGGCAAGGATGGAGGCAGGAGAAAAACAAGCGGTACAGGAATATGCAAAGACGGCTGATCAAAATTAATTTAATTTTGTTAATGGATCAATGTATAAGTAAAACTACGACTTTCGCCATTTGAGTTGGCGGAAAGTCGAGTTTTTCTAATGTCCCCCTGAGACTAATGGCTTATTTCACTAAAAAGAACGATATGAAGGTGTAAAAATAGGAAAAGAAAGGTAATACATTATTATAAGCTATTGAACGTCCTAAAAGCTTTTAGCTGAAGTAATGGGGGAAGAGCTATGATAAAAAAGATTTTGGGAATGCTTTTTAGTATTGGAATATTAACGAGCTGCATAGCTGAAGAACAAGATCAAACGCTGCCGATAAAACAGGCTGAAAAAGCTGTTAAGCCTGTCGAAGAGAAACAGCCGCCCAGTGAGGTGAAAAGTGCAAAAGAGATAAAAGAAGGCGCTGAAATATTTAATGAGCTGATTGCCCCGCTGCATGAAGAAATAGACACCTCTTACTTGAACGAAGATAAACACAACGTACAAGAAAGATTAGGGAGCCCAGATGAAACGGGCTGGTTTGAAGGTGGAGAATTTTTACGATATGGTGTTTTTACCTTTTTCTTAAACCCAAATACAAACGAAGTGGAGTCCATAGCTGTAGAAACAAATAAAACAGCCTTTGACCAACAAAATGCAGAAGAGATGCTAGGTACTCCAGATAACCGTTTCTGGAATGAGATGGATAACTTATGGTCCGAAATTTACGAATTTGAAGACGGAAAAATTACCTTAGAAAAAGATTCAGTAGAAGCCAATCAGGTCTCCTATATATGGTTTGAAAATAGAAAATAAGAAAAGGAAACAGTCTCCAGATGCTGATGTCTGGAGATTTTTATTTGCTGCGGCAGGTAGAAAAACTGGATTCAAGAGGAGAAGCGCTGAATTAAAACCAGAAATCTTTTCCACGATGATACCACTACTTTTGTAACATAACAGATAGAAAACAATAAATTGTGTTTCTTTAGTTAAACCTATGAAAAGCAGGTATATCAATAAATTTGTTTTCAGAATATTAAAACTTATATAAAATACTAACTTTTTTCCAAAATCATGTTGCATAACAGCTATCTCTGTTATATTATAATTAATATCAAAACAAACTGTATTAAAACAGTTTTAGACAGAAAGGGATAAGCTGGAAAGGGGCTGGCTGAATCTCTTCAATTTTACTAATACAAAGGAGATGAGAAACATGGGAAACATTCAAGAAGAAGCTAAAAAATTGCAAGAACAGTGGGAAGCAGAGGACAGATGGATTGGCATTGAACGCCCTTACTCAGCTGAGGATGTAGTAAAACTAAGAGGATCCTTGCAAATTGAACATACGTTAGCAAAAACAGGTGCAAAAAAGCTTTGGGACCTGCTTCACAGCGAGCCATATGTTAACTCTTTGGGGGCTTTAACAGGAAACCAGGCAGTACAGCAAGTAAAAGCAGGTTTGAAAGCGATTTACTTAAGCGGCTGGCAGGTAGCAGCTGATGCCAATCTTTCCGGGCAGATGTATCCGGATCAAAGCCTTTATCCTTCAAACAGTGTACCGAACGTAGTAAAACGAATTAACCAGGCGCTTCAGCGTGCCGATCAAGTTCAGCATATGGAAGGCAGCGGTGATACAGATTACTTTGCTCCCATTGTAGCGGATGCTGAAGCAGGGTTTGGCGGTCAGTTAAACGTCTTTGAACTTATGAAAAGCATGATTGAAGCAGGGGCTTCTGGGGTTCACTTTGAAGATCAGCTCGCTTCTGAGAAAAAATGCGGTCACTTGGGCGGAAAAGTACTTGTACCAACCCAAACGGCTGTGAGAAATCTTATTTCAGCGAGACTTGCAGCTGATGTAAGCGGTACAGATACTATATTGTTAGCTAGAACAGATGCGGATGCAGCTGATCTCATCACAAGTGATGTCGACCCTGCTGATCATGAATTTATTACGGGAGAAAGAACAGCGGAAGGATTTTACCGTACCAATGCAGGCATGGACCAAGCAATTGCCCGCGGCCTTGCGTATGCTCCTTATGCAGATCTTATCTGGTGCGAAACATCAAAACCTGATCTTGAAGAAGCAAAGCGTTTTGCAGATGCTATTCATGCGAAGTTCCCTGGAAAGATGCTTGCTTATAATTGTTCTCCTTCCTTTAACTGGCAGGCAAATCTGGATCAAGAAACGATTGAAAACTTCCAGAAAGAAATCGGTAAAATGGGTTATAAGTTCCAATTTGTTACACTAGCAGGTTTCCATGCCTTAAATCACAGTATGTTTGAATTGGCGCGCGGTTATAAGGAACGCGGCATGGGTGCTTACTCCGAACTTCAGCAAGCTGAATTTGCAAGTGAAGCAGATGGCTATACAGCTACTCGTCACCAACGTGAAGTTGGAACTGGTTACTTTGACGAAGTTTCTCAAGTAATCTCAGGCGGTACCTCTTCTACAACAGCAATGAAAGGGTCTACAGAAACCGCTCAATTCCAAAAGACTACTCAATCCTAATAAAATGGGGCTGTTTTGGCAATGATTCTTTGTCAAAACAGCCCCATATTAAGCTTCGTTATTCATATTTCTACTTATCTATTATCAGCTTTTTCATAATGCAATCCGACTTTCTCTTTGGCTTCCGAACGGTTTAATAAGAAATAAAAACCAGCAGCTGTTATAACAACAAGAATGGAACTGTATACGAACATATGAGAAAAGCCGGTCATGGATACTACAATACCTAAAATATATGAACCTACTGCAATCCCTAAGTCATACAACGTGAAAAACGTGGCTGTGGCATGACCGTTTCTTGTATCAGGTGCATATTGTACTGCTAAAGATAAGACGCACGGCAGAATCGTTCCGTATCCTACCCCGATAAGCGCAGCAGATAAAAGAAATAATAAACCAGATTCAGCTATGCTTAATACAATTAACCCGCAGGAAAAAAGGAATAGACAGGGAAGGATTACGATTTTAGGACCGAGCTGATCAAATAAACGGCCGAGAAAAGGTCGAAAAGCCAGCATGGTCACTGCAAATACGAGAAAGAAATAATTAGACATATGGCCCAATCCGATATTGGATGCATATACAGAAATGAACGAAACGATACCAGCGTAAGCAAAAGCGACCAGACTGCTTATAAGAGAAATCGGCATGGCACGAAATTCAAAAAGACTATCAAGGGACAGCTTTCTTTTCTGTAAAGATTCCTTTGTTTTTTCTGTTTCCGGAACGTTAATAAAAAACGTACATATAACGCCGATAATCATAAAAATAATAAGAATAATAAATAAATGGTAAAAGGACACAAATTGGATGAGTGTCAAGCCTATAAACGGACCAGCAACAACAGCTAGATTCATAGCCATCGTAAAATAGCCTAATCCTTCTCCACGGCGTTTTGCGGGTAATGCATCTGCAGCGATAGCGGCTGTAGCTGTTGTAGCAATTCCAAAAGACAAACCGTGGATGAAACGAAGAAGGATAAGAGCAGTAAATCCTTCTACCCACATATATCCAAAAGTGGTGATCGTAAACAAAAGAACGCTGCCTTTTAATACTTTTTCTTTCCCGGCGCTCTCAAGCAAGTTCCCCGAAAACGGGCGAATCAAAATAGCAGCTAAAAGCATCGATGTTACAATTAAGCCCCCTTGGGCTTCTGTACCTTTTAAATCATTAACAACATAGAGTGGGAGTGTTGTTAATAGTGTATAAAAAATGACAAACACAATAAAGTGTACAAATGATATGCTAAAAAAATCTTTCGTCCAAATCTTTTGTGAAGAGCTAGTCATTTCATTCGTCACCCCTTTTCGTTCCCAATTTTTCTAATAGGTGATAAAGCTGTTCTTGTTCACTGTTTGATAGGTAAGCGGCGAATTGCTGTTCAAATTGTTTGATGGTATGTTTGACCTCAGGTAAATTTTCTTTTGCTTCTTCGGTTAAAACGACAATGCGTTCTCGTTTGTCTTTACCTGGCTTTCGGTGAATCCACCCGCTCGTTTCCATTCTCGCAAGTGTACGTGTCATTGTTGGTGCTTCTACCTTTAAGTATTGCCAGATATCAGTTTGCGACATTGGACCTTTTTCGCTGAGCACATACAAAATAGTCCATTGAGACGTATATAAGTCATGCTTGTGCAGATGTTCATTTAACTCTTTTGATAATAGCCGGACTTTTTGATTTAAGAAGTGAAACAGTGCGCTTGTATCCATATATTGGCAGCCTCCGATATTTACCCAGGTAAATAATTAATACCTCTACGATTATAGGGGTATTGTAAACTAAAGTAAAGCCTGTTATATCAATGGTAAGGCTTACATAGACGTCATGCAGCCAAAAAAAAAACCGCTCTTTGAAAAAAAGCGGGATTGTTTTACGTAATAGTTAGGTTATGGGTTGAAAATACGAGGAGCTATTTCTGGAAAATCAATAATGGGATTGCGGTTTCCCTGTATTTCATAAGTGGCTTGATTGCGGTGTTTTTCATAAACAGAAACGGGGAACTGCTCGTGCCAGCTCAGCAAATGATCTATGTGTATTTGTTTGTAATAAGAGCGCTCAATCCTATTAGGATATCTTAATAAAAAATAAAGCATGGCTCTTGAAACGGCACCTTTTGCATATTCAGGCTCAAACAATTCATTCTCCGCTTTGCCGCAATTTTTCGTTACTTTCTGAACTCTTGCTGATTCTGGATCATAGTCCTTGAAATCATAATAAGGGAAATTACTTCGTATAGAATTGCAAACAGGGTCACAGGTGAACAAATGATGAATATCGCCGCGCATCGGTTCTTTTCTTTGAAACCAAGACTGCGGTACGACGTGCTCGCAATTAAATTTAAAATTATTTTCTATGTTTATGACTTGATTTTTTAAAGAATCGTTGTTTGCAGAGGGTTGTTTTTCCAGCTCTTGTTCTCGCTTTAAAGCTGTCTCATAATCTTCTTTGATCACATCTTCAGCCCGTCTGTTTTGACCAGAGTAAATACTCGTTAACGTGCCATCTGGTTGTAAATCCACCCAAGGATAGACGTATTCCGTCGGGTTGTAGTTCACCTCGTTTATATGTGTTTTTGTAATAAGGTCATGTAAGGATTGAAATACTTCCTCTCTTGGCTGTGTTTCAAAATCTATATTTTTATAATATTCTTTTATGGTCAGGCGGTCTTTTTCTTCGTTATAATACTCTTCCTTTTCTTTTTGCAGCTTTGTCTTTGTTTTGGAAATGCGAAATAAGATATTGTCCAAACGGCGGCGGTCTTTTGCCATCGGAAAAAGGAATTTTTGGTGCATAGAAGTAAAAGTCATAGAATCCCTCCAAAATTAGTTTTTCAATATTTCACGATCGTTTCTCTCTTGGACAGGACGGTGATTGTCAGGGAAAATTTGTTGAAAACCTTGAATTTGCTCATTAGACATTTCCATTGGTTGTTCAAAGATAATCCAATGTACTTCTTCTGTACATGGAGGTGTGGTTAAAGAACCATTATAATGAAAAGAGTTCTGGTCTTCTGGGAGAAGAGCTTGTAAGTCAATTGGTTCATCCATTGCAATATCCTTAGCATTTTCAGATGCAGGAAGGTTTTCCCAAGCCTCAGAAAGTTCCTCATGCTCCTCGCCTTCTTGAAGCATCACACCAATCACAGCTAGTTTACCGTTTTTATCTTCGTGGACGAGGTGCAGCTCCATATCATATTTTTCACCATTAAACTGATGCTCACTTGGAGTGTGAAAATGAAACTGGGAGAGTTCATATTCGTTTTCGTCGATCACTAATCTGTTCATTTCTGATGGGCTTTCCGCTTGAACGGTATGCCCGTTATTAACAAGAGTAAACGAAGCAGGGTTATAATCGATTTTCATACTTTCTATGTTTTGGTCATCTTCGGTTACTTGAGAAAATTCAATATTAATAGGTGATTGCTCACTGCCATCAACACAAGCTGCATAATCGGGATCTAAATCGCCCCAGTGCTCCGGCCCGGTGTCCCCTTTATAAGACCACTCACCAGACCTGTCCTGCCCTTCTTCTTCATTTGGGGTATTTGTTTCTTTTGAGCCTTCTTGGCAGCCTCCAATAGGAAAAATTAATGAAGCGGTTAAAAATGGATAAATGAGTTTGTTCGACATTTGCAGCATTCTCCTCTCTTATCTTATGTCACACTAAATACAATACAAGATTAAGAAGGAGGAGCAAATATGGTAAATGCAAAATAATGAAATCAGTGAGATCGTACTAAAAGTAAAGGGCTGGATTAAAGAAAGGCAATGTCAATTTGTATCATATAAAATGAGCCGCGTCCTGAGGAGTAATGATTGTCTATGTAAAGCAGGAAGGCTGCCTCCTGTTTTCGAGACAGCCCTGTAGAAAGAAAAGAATTAGATTTGAAGCTTCTCATCAGCCAATAAAATACCATCTTCATCGGCATACACCCAGGCTCCAGGCTTCCATTCAGCATTAGCAAAACGGAGTGGAACGTCGCTTTCCCCTTCCCCTTTTTTAATTGATTTAAAAGGGTTCGTACCTAAAGCACAAATTCCCACCGGCATCTCATTGATTTCTCCAGAGTCTCTGATACAGCCGTAAATAATAACACCAGCAAGGTTTCTTTCTGCTGCAATGGCTGCAAGATTATCACCCATAAGAGCACAGCGAGTAGACCCACCGCCGTCTACTACAAGGACACTTCCTTCAGGAATCGACTCAAGGGCTTTTTTTACGAGTACATTGTCTTCTAATACCTTTACCGTATGAATAGGTCCAGAAAAAGACGTTTTTTGACCGAACGAATGAAAGATTGAATCTGCTAAAACAACATTCTCCTTATGCACATCACAAATGTCAGCTGTTATTCCCATCATTCTGCCTCCTTATATGTACGTTTCTCTATAATTATTCAACATTTATCCGGGTATTTCCTGTTTGAAATATGACAGAATGGTTTCCTTCTCCGGCCTCCTATGATAATCTATTGAAGAGAATGGATAAGGAGGCGCTAGAACATGAACCAAATGGATGCAAATGAGATTATTAAATTTATTTCTGAAAGTGAAAAATCAACTCCGGTTAAAGTACATATTAAGGGAGATCAGCTAGAAAACATCGGATTCGGAAATGAGACGAAATCCTTTATTACTGGCGATACAGGTGTACTATTTGGAGAATGGAATGATATTAAAAAAGCAATCGATGAACATGAAGATAAAATTGCAGACTACGTGGTAGAAAATGACTGCCGTAATTCTGCTATTCCGCTTCTTGACTTAAAAGACATCCCGGCGCGTATTGAACCGGGCGCGATTATCCGCGACCAAGTAGAAATCGGCAAAAATGCTGTTATTATGATGGGAGCTTCCATTAACATTGGGTCTGTCGTTGGCGAAAATACAATGATTGATATGAATGTTGTTATGGGAGGCCGAGCTACAGTCGGTAAAAATTGTCACATTGGTGCTGGTACCGTACTTGCAGGTGTTATTGAGCCGCCGTCTGCGCAGCCGGTTATTGTGGAAGACGGTGTTGTAGTTGGTGCAAACTGCGTTATTCTAGAAGGAGTTACTGTTGGAGAAGGTTCTGTTGTTGCAGCCGGTGCGATCGTGACAGAAGATGTTCCTCCAAACACAGTAGTAGCTGGAACACCGGCCCGCGTCATTAAAGAAATCGATGACCAAACGAAAGGTAAAACGGAAATGAAGCAGGAGCTTCGCCGTTTAAATGAAGAATAATATCCGCAGGTTAAAGAATACAATGTAGTAGAAGAAAAGATGGAGACTGCCCGGCGCTTGTTGTTGGGCAGTCTTCCTTCTATCTATTTAAAACAAAACGTTCTTAATGGAAGGGAAGTAGAAAAATGAACTGGATGGAGCTCGACCAGGAATATATGATGCCCACCTACAACCGTCTCCCGATTACGGTAGCCAAAGGGGAAGGCAATTATATAATAGATGAGAACGGCAAAGAATATTTGGATCTGTTTACCGGACTTGCGGTCAACATCCTAGGGCATTCCCATCCCTATCTGATGAAAAAATTAGAAGAGCAGCAGAAGCAGTTTTTGCATGTGTCTAATTTCTTCCTAAATAAACCTGCCATTACACTGGCTCATCGTTTAATTGAGCATTCTGTACAAGGGAAGGTGTATTTTGGTAATTCTGGGGCGGAGGCAACAGAAGCAGCTGTGAAACTGATTCATAAGTGGACCGCTTCTCAAGAGGAAACGCGACAAGGAATTGTAGTGTTAAAAAACAGCTTTCACGGACGGACGCTCGGCGTCATTCGTTTAACACGCCAGCCTGGAATTTATCAGGATTATCCCGCAGCGGATTATCCTGTGTATGAAACCGAGGCAGAGGATTTAGAAGCACTCGAAGAAATTCTTAAATATAAGAAACCGGCCGCTCTTTTAATGGAGCCCGTGTTAGGTTCAGGCGGGATTATGCCTTTATCAAAAAACTTCTTACAAGAAGCGGAGAAGCTGTGCCGGCATTATAATGTCCTGTTATGTATGGATGAAATCCAAACCGGCATGGGGCGTACGGGAACATTGTTTGCTTATCAGCATGCCGGGGTGGAGCCTGATATTATTTTATTTGCCAAAGGAATTGGAGGTGGTCTTCCACTTGGCGGATTGATTGCCAAAACGGGCTTAGATGAACTTTTTCAGCCAGGCGATCATGGTACTACATTTGGACCTTCTCCACTAAGTGCTGCACTTGGGAACGCAGTGCTTGACGTATTAATGGAGCAAAACGGTTTGGAAGATGGAAGGGAAAATGCTAAGTATTTACTCAGGCGGCTAGAGGACTTGCAAATTCGGAGTGATAACAAAATAAAAGAAATTAGAGGAGCTGGCATGATGCTTGGTGTTCTTCTCGATGCAAGTGGAGAAGAGGTGAAAAACTTGCAGCAGCAGCTCCTGAAAAGAGGATTTATGGTCAATATTACGCAAGGAACAATTATCCGTCTTCTGCCGCCGCTAACATTGAAAAAAGAAGAAACCGATGCGTTCATTCTTGCCCTTGAAGAAGAACTGGCGGCAAGAAGGGGGGGCGTGAGGACAACGTGAATAAAGAACAGCTTGTAAAAATTCGCAGAGAACTTCATCAAATACCAGAACCAGGGTTCGAGGAATTTAAAACCCAGCAGTATGTAAAAGAAAAAATTGCGGGAATGCCTCAGGATTTTCTTACCATAGAAGAATGGAAAACCGGACTTTTTGTATTTGTCAAAGGGTATGAGGGCCATAAAACACTAGGGTACCGTACGGATATGGATGGCCTGCCTATAGAAGAAAAAACGTCTTATTCCTTTCGATCGCAGCATAAAGGGATGATGCATGCTTGCGGCCATGACCTTCATATGACCATTGCACTCGGTATTCTTAAGTATTTTGCGCATAATCAGCCAAAAGATAATTTATTATTTTTGTTCCAGCCAGCAGAAGAAGGACCTGGAGGCGCCAAACCAATGCTTGCTTCAGACGCATTCCAACGGTTTAAGCCTGATGAGATCTATGCCCTTCATATCGCACCTGAATATCCTGCTGGTACGATTGCGACAAAACCAGGGCTTCTTTTTGCCAATACATCAGAGCTGTTTATTGATTTGAAAGGAAAAGGGGGACATGCAGCTCGTCCTCATACAGCAAACGACATGGTCGTTGCAGCGAGCCATCTCGTAACCCAGCTGCAAACGATCGTCAGTCGAAATGTGGATCCTCTTGATTCAGCTGTGGTGACGATTGGAAAAATCAGCGGAGGCACGAAGCAAAATATTATTGCAGAAACGGCACGTCTTGAAGGAACGATCCGAACGCTTTCTATAGACAGCATGGAAAAAGTTAAACAACGTATTCGTTCATTGATAGGCGGGATTGAAAGCGGGTTTGATTGTGAAGCTTTCATTGATTGGGGTGCAAACTATTGCCAGGTATATAATAATGAAGAGCTGACCCAGTCATTCATGGATTTCAGCCGAGAACAACGGGAAGTGGAGCTGGTCGAATGCAGCGAAGCGATGACTGGAGAGGATTTTGGCTACTTTTTAGAAGATACACCAGGAGTGATGTTCTGGCTAGGTGCTGATACGCCATACGGACTTCACGATGCACGGATTGAGCCGAGTGAAGCAGCGATCTTCACAGCTGTTTCACACATGATTGCCTTTTTTTCAAAAAATCAATAAACCAGGGCTTTATGTTTCCGAATTTCCTCTTACAAAAATTAATCTTTTAAGTGTGGTATAATAAAAAGAGGAACAAGAAAGGGATGGGTTTATGGCTTATTATAATGGCAAAAAGGAAGCGCCGCCTGAAGTAGAAACAAAAGTCTGGTCATGTACGAATGCCGATTGTGCAGGTTGGATGAGAGAAAATTTTACGTTTGAAAGTGAGCCCAGTTGTCCTTTGTGCCAGTCTGAAATGAAAAAAGACACAAAAACATTGCCGCAGATAAATTAAGTAAAGGAAAAAGCCGTCCTAAGCTGGACGGCTTTTTGCGTTTGGGATATGGAATAAATGGACAATAGTTCTGTATAACTCACGAACAAAGTATCCGCCAATGTGTTTCAAGAAATCTTAAAGATGATAAAATATATGCTAGCAACAGATACTTGACAAGCTCGTTTATGCGTTTTGTTTCTTTTCTACATAGACCTGATGAGGGAATGGGATCTCAATACCGTTTGCATCAAGAGCTTCTTTGCAGGCTTTACGCAATTTCCGTTCGATTCCCCATTGCTCCATGTTCTCTGTTTTTCCTAAAATACGAATCACGACATCAGAATCACCTAGCGTCTGTACCCCAAGCACGTCTGGTCCTTCTTTAATAGCTGGTTCCTCCGCAGCCATTTTGTCGCACACATCTTGTAAAACAGTAATCGCCTCATCCACATGGTCATCATAAGAAATACTGATATCGACCATTGCTCTCATATTTCCTCTTGAATGATTGTTAACCGTACTGATTTCCCGGTTTGGGACAAAGTGAAGGGTGCCGTCAAATCCGCGTATCTGAGTTGTACGCAGGCCTACTTCTTCTACAACACCATCTACCCCGGCAACGGAGACGTAATCTTCCACATCAATCTGTTTTTCAAGCAATATAAAAAAGCCTGTAACAACGTCACTGACCAGACCCTGTGCACCAAAGCCGACTGCTAGTCCGATAATGCCTGCACTGGCAATAATAGAGGCAATTGGCAATCCAAAAATGCCGACTATAATAGTAATGAAAATAAATATTAAAACATATGAAAATACATTAACACTCAGCTTTAAAAGTGTTTGAACCCTGCCTGGGTGCATATTCCGCTGTTCTTGCATTTTAGAAAAACTGCGGTTAATTATGTTTTTTCCAATTGCTCTGGCAATAAAAAAACCAATAATGGCGAGCAAGATTTGTAATATAATGAGAACTGTTCCTCCTATAAAGGTTCCCCAAAAAGCATTTTCCATCATTTGTCCCATATAAACACTCTCCTTTTAACCGATTGTTCCCATGCTTAATTCCCTCTTTAATCAGAAGAAAACACGACAATTTTCAACTGTCGAGCACAAGTATAACACAGTAAAAAAACAGCTTCGAGCAGATTGTTTTACATGCTTGTCATTATTTTGTACGCTTTATAAGGAGGATGAGAAATAAAGACCCTTTATTCTCAATATTTATTAACAAATATTTTAAGAATAAGTGGTTTTTATTCTGTGGATAAGGGTAATGCTATATGTGGAAAGTTTATAATTATGAGCTTTTATTTAAATTAATTACAATATAATATTGACTTTAATTTAAAGCTCATATTATAATAACAAATGGTCATTTAAAAAAAGAACATTCATTTAAAGGAGTGGAAGTAAATGAGCGAAAAGCGCATGGTAGCTAAACAAGCCCCACGTTTCGAAATGGACGCTGTAATGCCAAATAAAGAATTCGGTAAAGTAAGTCTTGAAGACATTATGAAAGAGGACAAGTGGACAGTACTCTTCTTTTATCCGATGGATTTCACTTTCGTATGCCCTACAGAAATCACTGCTATGAGTGATCGTTATGATGAATTTGAAGACCTTGATGCAGAAGTAATTGGAGTATCTACTGATACAATCCACACTCATAAAGCTTGGATTAATACATCCCGTGATGATAATGGTCTTGGAGACCTTGAATATCCATTAGCCGCGGATACTAACCATCAAGTTTCTGAAGACTTTGGTGTTCTTATTGAAGATGAAGGGGTTGCGCTTCGCGGACTATTCATCATTAGCCCTGAAGGAGAGCTTATGTATTCCGTTGTAAACCACAACAACATCGGACGCGATGTAGACGAAACACTTCGCGTGCTTCAAGCTCTTCAAACTGGCGGACTTTGCCCTGCAAACTGGAAACCAGGTCAAGAAACTTTAAATGTATAATAAGAAATGTAGAAAGATCAAGGTCTAGCAGCAATGTTAGACCTTTTTCTTTCACTGTTATAACGGAATCAAACAAATGACGACATTCGCTGTATATTTTGGCGGAAGTCAAGTTTTTATCATATTGACAAGATATTTTTCTCTTTTTTATAGAATACGTTGTAAGGAATACAGTATAGAGGAGGAAAACAGACAATGGCACTGAAATTAAGATCAGAAATGCCTGAAATTACTGGGGCTACCACTTGGTATAACGGCGAAGTAACAAAAGATGACTTAATTGGCGATAAACCGACTTTAATCCATTTTTGGTCAGTCAGCTGCGAGCTGTGCAAAGAAGCTATGCCAAAGGTCAATGAATTTCGGGACGAATATAAAGAAGACTTAAATGTTATTGCAGTACACATGCCTCGTTCAGAAAAAGACCTAGATCTTGATCAAATTAAAGAAGTAGCCGATGAACATGGTATTACCCAGCCAATATTTGTTGATAATCAGCATAAATTGACAGACGCGTTTGAAAATGAATACGTACCAGCTTATTATGTGTTTGATACAGATGGAACGCTGCGTCATTTTCAAGCGGGCGGGGGCGGTATGAAAATGCTTACGAAACGAGTGAACCGTGTGCTTGGACGCAATGAAAAAAAATAACGAATAAATTTTTAGCTGCGGGAAGAGAACCTGCAGCTTTTTTATTTATCCTATGTTTAACTTTGTTAAAGGATCAAAGTATATTGCCATTTGGACTTGGCGGTAAGCCAAGTTTTTCTGATACTTTCCTCTAAGCATATCTTCAACGTTCATATATGTGTTGGAGGTGTAAATATGAAAATAGTAAATCGAATCGGGCACTGGGAGCAGCATCCTGTTAAAACCTATAAGACAAGATCCCTTTCAGCTGTTGACCATCTTATTCTTCACCATAGTGGTGTTTCTTCTGGCACTCCTGAATCTTATGCACAGTACCATGTTCACACGAATAATTGGCCAGGCATTGGGTACCATTATGTCATTCAGTCGGATGGAACTGTTTATAAATGTCAAAAGCTAACTACGATTTCTTACCATACTGGCAATTTCAACACAAAGACAGTTGGCATTTGTTTGTCTGGTGATTTTTCTCATTCCATTCCCCCAAAGCCGCAGTTATCAGCAGCCTATGAGCTTGTAAGGCAATTAATGTTGACTTTAAAGATTACAGAAAATAACGTTCTCGGTCATAGAGAGTGTAAGGGACATGAAACAAATATATGCCCAGGGTTTAGTATGACGTCATTTCGAAGCAATATCAGCCCCTTATCAAAACGTAACGTTTCAAAGAAAAGAAATCGTCCTCTTCTAAAGAGGGGGAACACAGGACTTTATGTACAAGAACTACAGAACCGGTTAAAAGCAAATAACGTATCCACCGGCGAAATAGATGGGATATTTGGTCCACGAACCGAACAAGCTGTTCGTACATTTCAAAAAAGAAAAAACTTGCAAGTAGATGGAATAGCAGGTCCTAACACTTGGGAGATGCTGTTACAATAATGTTTTGCGCACGATGTTAAAATCAGTTAAAATGATAAAATAAGCAGCAGCTGGCACATTGAAACAACGGAGGAGAAATCGATGAAAAAGCAATTTGCTGTAATCGGGCTAGGGCGTTTCGGAGGCAGTATATGTAAATCGCTGGCTTCAGAAGGTATGGACGTGCTGGCTATTGATTCAGATGAAGACAAAGTAAATGAATTTGCCCCTGTCGTCACTCAAGCAGTGATTGCTGACAGTACTGATGAAAAAGCATTGCGAGGCCTCGGTATTCGAAATTTTGACCATGTGATTGTGGCGATTGGAGATAACATTTTAGCGAGCATTTTAACCACACTTATTCTTGAAGAAATGAATGTTAAACATATTACCGTTAAGGCTCAAAACGACTATCATGAAAAAGTATTAGCTCGTCTTGGAGCAGATGAGATTGTTCATCCGGAAAGAGATATCGGGGTGCGAATTGCTCACAATGTGGTGTCTAAAAATGTTCTTGATTATCTAGAACTTTCCGATGAATATAGTATCGTAGAGCTTGCAGCTGGCCACACAATTGACGGAGAAACCATCATTGACCTTGACTTGCGTTCGAAGTATGGCTGTAACATATTAGCGATTAAACGAAATGACGATATCCGAGTTTCACCGAGGCCAGAAGAAGAAATTAAAGACGGGGATGTTTTAATTGTAATCGGTGCGGATGAAGACATAAACCGACTGGAAAATCACTGGATTGATGCAACCTAACAAAAAACAGGCCGGCGCAGGTAAATAAAACCACGCCGACCTGTTTTTTGTTGATTATACTTCCATGATGATAGGAAGAATCATCGGTTTTCTTTTTGTTTTTTCATACAAATATGGAGAGAGCTGCTCAATTATTTCATTTTTAATTTCGGACCATTGTGTAGTTCTTCGTTTCATCACTTCATCAAGATGTTTGGTCAACCGAGCCTGGGCATCGTTGATTAAGTCGCTTGACTCTCTCATGTATACAAATCCTCTAGAAATAATATCCGGTCCAGCAGAGACTTTAAAGTTTTTCATATCTATGCTTACAACGACAACAACAAGACCTTCTTCTGAAAGAATGCGGCGGTCGCGCAGCACGATGTTTCCGATATCTCCGATTCCATTTCCGTCGACATAAACCGATCCGGATGGAATCTTTCCTACTACTGCAGCACTTTTTCTCGTTAAAGCTAATACTTCTCCATTTTCCATAATAAATGAATTTTCTAATGGGATGCCGCAGTCTTTCCCTAGCACGGTGTGCATTTTTAACATCCGGTATTCACCATGAATCGGCATGAAGTACTTTGGTTTCATCAGACGAAGCATTAACTTTTGTTCCTCTTGTCCACCATGGCCGGAAGTATGAATGTTATTTAGTGAACCGTGGATCACATTTGCGCCGGCTCTGAATAATTGATTTATGATTTTATTGACGGACAGCGTGTTCCCTGGAATAGGGGAACTGGAAAACACGACAGTGTCCCCTGGAATAATTTGTATCTGACGGTGTGTACCGTGAGCAATTCTAGATAACGCAGCCATTGGTTCGCCCTGGCTGCCTGTACATAATATAGCCGCTTGGTCATCAGGAATACGATTTAATTGGGAAGGTTCTACAAATGTTCCTTTTGGCGCTTTAATATAGCCCAATTCCTGTCCAATGGTAATAGCAGACTCCATACTTCTTCCAAACACTGCAATTTTACGCCCATCCCTGACAGCTGCTTCGACGGCTTGCTGCAGCCTGTAAATATTTGAAGCAAATGTAGCAAAGATCAGCCGGCCTTCCGCTTGACGAAGAATGTTATCGATGCTTTTACCGACTTTTCGTTCAGACATCGTGAAACCAGGTACTTCGCTGTTCGTACTGTCAGATAAAAGGCAAAGTACACCTTCTTCACCAATCTGAGCCATTTTTGATAAATTAGCTGGTTCACCAACTGGTGTGAAATCAAATTTGAAATCGCCAGTATGAACAATATTCCCTTCCGGCGTGTTTACGACAATACCTAGTGAATCTGGAATACTGTGGGTTGTCCGGAAAAAAGAAATTTTTGTTTTTTTAAATTTAATTTCTTGGTCTTCTCTAACTACATTTAATTTGGCACGTCGAAGAAGTCCATGTTCTTCGAGTTTACCCTTTAATAGGCCGATTGCAAGCTTTCCGCCATAAATCGGCATGTTAACTTCACGGAGCAGATATGGGATGCCGCCAATATGATCTTCGTGTCCGTGAGTAATGAAAAGACCTTTAATTTTTTCTTTATTACGGACGAGGTAGGTATAATCAGGTATAACGTAATCAATCCCGAGAAGTTCATCTTCTGGAAACATAATTCCGGCATCGATGAGAATAATCTCATCTTGATATTGTATGGCGTACGTATTTTTACCGATTTCGCCTAAACCTCCGAGGGCGAAAACCGCAACTTGATGTTTTTTTATCTGCTTCATTCTCTATAGTTTCTCCACTTTGAAGTCTTCGTTTTTTTCTTCAAATTTCAGGAGGTTTTCTGAAACCGGTTGAACAAGTTCGATATTATAATTTTTATCCGCCAATTTCCGCCGTACTTCTCGTTCTGTTTCCGCTTCAATAAACATCGCATCCGTGTTCTCTCTAACAGGTACTTCTTGAAAGTTTTTCTGATAAAAAACTTTGTAGATCATCGTTCAATCTCTCCTCTTTCTGTCGTCTTCTTTCTGATTTATATATACATAAAGAAACGTCACCTGCAACTGTTATGAAACAGCAGGTGCAGTATCTTCGTATAAACGTTCATGAAAAACATCTACTATATATTATAAATCAAACATCCGATATTTTCATCTCTGCCATTAATAAGTGCTCCATGAAGATTCTGGATAACCCGTAAGACTCAATTAACAAATTGTAATCGATTTAAACCATTTTTTCAATAGGCCTCCGCTTACACAGGAAAATACCGGTGTTTTGGTAACAAATTTTTGCAGCGTTTAAGGAGTTTTTTCCGCCATCTTTTGAACATATATATTCCCCTTTCCATTTATTTTAATTATATGTTTGCCTAATTAAGTTGGATTACGTCGGTACAAATTTTGGCAA
Source organism: Alteribacillus bidgolensis (assembly GCF_002886255.1). Taxonomy (NCBI): domain Bacteria; kingdom Bacillati; phylum Bacillota; class Bacilli; order Caryophanales; family Bacillaceae; genus Alteribacillus; species Alteribacillus bidgolensis. The sequence goes on along the minus strand of NZ_KZ614149.1, from coordinate 1,285,095 downwards.
CTGATGAACTGAAACAAGGGAACAGGTATGTTAAAATGAAAATGGTAAAAATAAGAGAGAAAAAAAAGATTAAGTGGATAGGGTGAGGAGTAATGAAAAAACCATCGATCGTCTTTTTTGACATAGACGGTACGCTGTATACGCAAGAAATGACACTGCCTGAATCTTCAAAAGAAGCCATAAAAGCCATCAAAGATGACGGCATTTATGTAGCCATTGCAACTGGCCGCGCTCCTTTTATGTTTGAGTCACTGCGCGAAGAATTAGACATTGAAACGTTTGTAAGTTTTAACGGATCATATGTTGTTGCTGAAGGAGAAGTTATTGAAAAACGACCGCTTAAAACAGAAAAAGTAGAGGAGCTTCAGCTTGCTGCAGGTTCTGAAAGTCACCCGATGGTTTTTTTAGACCATGAACAAGCAGCTGCCAACGTTGAAAACCATGCCCATATTTCGGAGAGTTTAGGGGATCTGAAAATGCCGTACCCACCTCTGAGTGAAAATTTTTATAAACAAAAAGAAATTTATCAAGCTTTATTATTTTGCGGAAAAGAAGACGAAGACCTGTATAAAAATAACTACGGAACCTTTCATTTTGTGAGATGGCATAAACGAGCACTTGATGTACTGCCTGCAGGCGGTTCAAAAGCAGAAGGAATCCGGGCTGTTGCCAATCATTTAGGTTATACAATAGAAGATACAGCTGCTTTCGGCGATGCTTTAAATGATATGGAAATGTTAACGGAAGCAGGGATCGGAATAGCGATGGGCAATGCTTTAGAAGAAGTGAAACAAGCAGCCGACATCGTGACGTCCCCGGTATATGAAAACGGTGTTCAGCAAGGATTGAAGCGAATCGGGTTATTATAAGAAAAAAGCGAGCCTGGATGAATTATTTTTCCGGCTCGCTTTTGTTTATAATTTTGGAAGCTCTTTTGTAAAGGAATCATTATAGCCTTCAATCCTGTCATAGAACATGATGCCGTTGAGGTGGTCTAGTTCATGCTGAAAAACAATGGCAGGCAGTCCGCGAAGGCGTAATTTTATTTTTTCATTTTCCAAGGTGACAGCTTCCATCGTAATCCTTTTATAACGAGGAACATTTCCAGGAACTTCGCGGTCTACTGATAAACAGCCTTCGCCGCCTTCTAAGAAAGTGGTCTCTACCGAATGGCTGATAATTTTAGGATTGAAAAGACCATAGCTATATAAATTATCTTTATCATCGGTAACGTGCATGGCAAACATCCGCCTTGTAACTCCAAGCTGAGGAGCTGCAAGTCCGACACCGGAGCGCAGGTTATGTTTTTCTGCTATTTCAGGGTCCTGACTGTTTTTTAGAAATTCCAGCATCTTTTCTAATAATTCCTTATCTTCTGACGCTGGTGGAAGAGCAACTTCTTCTGCTACCTCCCGCAACGCCGGGTGACCTTCACGGACAATATCTTTCATTGTAATCATGTGCATCCCTCCACTTGCTGCAACAATATATAGATCGTTAGAAAATTCCGGCTTACCTTAAAACGCCACGTCCTGCTTTAGAAGCCGCATTCGAAAGTTCTGTTTATTGAATGCTTAGTTTGCTTATCTGGTTACCAATAGCATTTCAAAGAATGAAAAATAAAAGCGTCATCTTTTCGTGAAATAAGTATATCAAAAAAGCAGAGCATTCAAAAGAAAAAGAAAGGTCCGTATTAGATGCGGACCTTTCAGGGGGTCAAAAATTTAATCTTTATATCCCAATTTTGATGCTCCGACAATAATAAGAAGTATGAACAACACTACGATTAGCGCGAAACCTCTTCCGCGTCCATAACCATAGCCATAGTATCCACCGACCATGCCTGGGCCGACATTATTTTGAACGCCGCCGACCATGCCAGGACCGGCATTATGGTGAGCGCCACCGACCATGCCAGGACCGGCATTATGGTGAGCGCCACCGACCATGCCAGGACCGGCATTATGGTGAGCACCACCGACCATACCTGGTCCGTAATCACAACAATGGTTTCCCCACATAGCTTATACCCTCCTTTAAACGTGGAATGCCTTGTATAGGGCATTTCCCTAATACCTTATGTAAAAAAAAATAAAGTGGCTGGGCAGAAACCCAAAAAAGTTGATGTTATGAAGAAAAATAAATAAGCATACATTCAATTAAACCCACAAATCTAATGCTTTTTCGTTCATTTTTGAAGGTTCGGTATGTGGATCGAACTTCAAAAAAGGATCGGACCAGCTTTCTTATTCTTCAACTATGTTTAAGGATCAAAGTATAAGCAAAACTACGGCTGCTGCCATAAAGGCTCGGCGATAAGCTCTAATATTGATTTAGTGTGTGTATTGCTATATGATTGTGGGGTAAATAAAGTATGTGAAGGAGTAATATTCGACTGAAAGCGGTTTAAGAATGGGGAGGGTATGACCGTGCTGGTACATAAAAAAAAGACTTTCTTTTTAGCTGCCATTATTTTTTTCATTTTAAGTGCATGTGGAAACAGTCCAGAAGAACGTGTATATTCTCATTTAGAAGAAGCAGTTGCTTTAGAAGAGACGTTTGAGGATCAACAAGAGCCATTAATGGAATTAGAAGAACAAGAACAAAATATATATGAGGAAATGCTTACGCTTGGAACAGAGGATCTAGAAGAAATAGAAATGCTTGCAGATGAAGCAATCGGTTATGCAGAAGAACGAACAGAGCTATTAGAAAAGGAAAAAGAAAGCATTGAAGAAGCCTATGAAGAGTATAAACTAGGTGAAGAAGAAATGAATAATGTAGAAGGTGCAGAAGAAGAAGCAGAGGCCGTACAGGAGGCAATGGATCAACGCTACAATGCTTATCAGTCTCTTTATAACAGTTACGAAGAAGCAATTAATGATGACATTGCCCTGTATGAAGCATTCACAAAGGAAGATTTGTCTATCGAAGAATTACAGTCCTATATTGATGAAGTGAATGAAGCGTATCAACAAGTTATAGATAACAGAAATATGTTTAATGATTATACAGATGAGTATAACGAAGCCAAACAAGCATTTTACGAAGCTGCAGGTCTAGACATACAAACGGAAACCTCTGAACAAGAAGAGTCTGATCAGGATAACGATGAAGAAACAGAAGAATAAAGAACAGCCGGTGTACATGAAAAGCTGCTAAATGAAGAGATTACCTCTCTTTTTAGCAGCTTTTTTCATGTTTTAGTTTAACATTGTTAAAGGTTCAAAGTATAAGAAAAACAACAGCATCTGCCATAAAGACTTGGCGGCAAATCTAGTTTTTCCAAGAATACAATGAATGGATTTTGTGTTATAAGAAAGAAATTTGTATGAATACGTTTACAATCGTAAAACCTGTTTATAGCAAAATGTTCAATGATATATAACAGTACTTAAAATGATACAATTATTAATAAACTAGAAAAGTCTTAAAAACGTTTAAGCAAAAAGGATTGACGAATCTTTTTGTTTTAGTATATTCTTATCAGTGGGACGAAGTTGTTTCATTTTTATATAAATATAAGTGAAACAGATTCTAAAGAACTGTTAAAAAGTCAATTGATTATTGATAAGTGGTGACGGGTAATATGAAGATAAAAGATATGTAAAACATCAAAAATTGATGTTTTCTGCGGTATCTGGTTACCCTAAGGTTTGTAAGTAAAAGGCAGAACAATGGATTCATTGTTTAGCTAATTGGTGATGGTAAGAGACCGGGATGTTTGAAGGGTTAGCATTTCATAAACTGGTTCTCTTTCTCAATATAGTATTAAATATCACAAGCCAACATATTCAACCACGGAAAGAAAGGAAGAGGTGAACATTTGTGGCTACCAAAACATTGGAGCAAGTTGAAGGTCACTTTGAAATGTTTCAGATTTTAAATGAAGAAGGGGAAATTGTTAACAAAGACGCCCTTCCAGATCTATCAGATGAAGAGTTACAAGAGTTGATGAGACGTATGGTGTATACCCGCATTTGGGACCAGCGTGCCATTTCGTTAAATCGACAAGGCCGTTTGGGTTTCTATGCACCTGTAGCAGGCCAGGAAGCATCTATGCTTGGTTCTCAGTTTGCATTGGAAAAAGAAGATTGGATTTTACCGGGCTATCGTGATGTGCCGCAAATCGTTTGGCACGGTCTTCCGCTTTACCAAGCCTTTTTATATTCCCGCGGCCATTTTCACGGCGGTCAATTTCCAGAAGAAGTAAATGCGCTTATGCCGCAAATTATTATTGGTGCTCAAATTGTACAAACAGCTGGTGTAGCACTTGGTTTGAAACGAAAAGGAAAAGATAGTGTTGCCATTACTTATACAGGGGACGGCGGTGCTTCACAAGGAGATTTCTATGAAGGAATGAACTTTGCTGGAGCGTATAGTGCACCAGCCATCTTTGTCGTACAAAACAATCAGTTTGCAATTTCTGTTCCAGTAGAAGAGCAATCGGCAGCAAAAACAATTGCTCAAAAGGCAGTAGCCGCTGGTATTAACGGAGTTCAAGTCGACGGAATGGACGTGCTGGCTGTATATGCAGCAACAAAAGAAGCACGGGAAAATGCCGTAAATGGAGATGGACCAACATTGCTGGAAACGATGTGCTATCGGTACGGCCCGCACACTATGGCTGGTGATGATCCTACTCGTTATCGTACGTCTGACCTTGATGATGAATGGGAGAAAAAAGATCCGCTCGTGCGCTTCCGCAAGTACCTTGAAAGCAAAGATCTATGGTCTGAAGAAAAAGAAAATGAGGTTGTAGATCAAGCAAAAGATGACATAAAAGCTGCAATTAAGAAAACAGATGATACACCGAAGCAGAAAGTGTCTGACTTAATTGAAATTATGTTTGAAAAGCTGCCTGTGAATTTACAGCAGCAACTTGAAGAATATAGAGAGAAGGAGTCGAAGTAAGCTATGGCGCAAATGACAATGATTCAAGCAATAACTGATGCGATGCGTACGGAGCTGAAAAACGACGAGAATGTTCTTGTTTTCGGTGAAGACGTTGGACAAAATGGTGGAGTATTCCGGGCTACAGATGGACTTCAGGAAGAATTTGGGGAAGAACGAGTTTTTGATACACCGCTTGCAGAATCAGGTATTAGCGGTCTAGCAATAGGCCTTGGTTTAACAGGATTTCGTCCGGTAATGGAAATTCAGTTCTTCGGTTTCGTATTTGAAACAATGGACGGAGTTGCGGGCCAAATGGCACGTATGCGTTATCGTTCCGGCGGACATTATCATTCACCAATTACCGTTCGTTCTCCGTTTGGCGGCGGAGTAAAAACACCTGAGCTACACGCTGATAACCTTGAAGGGTTGATGGCGCAGGCTCCAGGTCTAAAAGTGGTCATTCCTTCTACACCTTATGATGCAAAAGGACTGTTACTTGCATCCATTCGTGACAATGACCCAGTTATTTTCTTAGAGCATATGAAATTATATCGTTCCTTCCGGGAAGAAGTTCCAGAAGAAGAGTATACAATCGAAATTGGAAAAGCAGATATTAAAAGAGAAGGAAAAGACCTTACAATCGTGACATATGGTGCCATGGTGCACACGTCGCTAAAAGCTGCAGAAGAACTTGCAGAAGAAGGTATTGAAGCAGAAGTAATTGACCTTCGTACCGTAAGTCCGCTTGATATGGATACTGTTGTTGAGTCAGTGAAAAAGACGAACCGTGCCATTGTTGTACAAGAAGCACAAAAACAAGCTGGTGTTGGAGCAAGTGTAGTAGCGGACATTAACGATAATGCTATCTTGCACTTAGAAGCTCCTGTCCTTCGTGTTACTGCACCAGATACCGTATATCCATTTGCAGCAGCAGAAGATGTATGGCTGCCAGATCACACAGACGTTGTAGAACGGGCAAAAACAGTAATTAATTTTTAATGTTGCTTAAATAGAATTAGACTGAAAAAGAAACAATGAACCGTTTCTTTTTCAGTCTCTTAGTATGTTTGATATGGATGAGCAACAAGATTGAGACAAATAAAGGAGGCAAATGAAGTGGCTTTCGAATTCAAACTTCCAGATATTGGTGAAGGTATTCATGAAGGTGAAATTGTTAAATGGTTTGTGAAGCCTGGAGATACCGTACAAGAAGACGATACACTTTGTGAAGTGCAAAACGACAAAGCAGTAGTTGAAATTCCTTCTCCAGTAGAAGGTACCGTAAAAGATGTAAAAGTAGACGAAGGAACAACTGCCATAGTAGGCGATGTTATTTTAACAATCGATGACGGAAGCGAAGATACTCCAGAAGAAGAAAGCGGAGACGATTCCGAAAAAGAAGAAAAGCAGGAAGAAAAACAAAAAACTTCTGAGAAGAAAGAAGAAGAGAAAAAAGAGGAAGCGCCAGCAGCTGAAGAAGATGAAGGCAAGCGTGTTATTGCAATGCCATCTGTTCGAAAATATGCTCGTGAAAAAGGCGCAGCTATTCAAAAAGTTCAAGGAAGCGGCAAAAACGGCCGTGTTTTAAAAGAAGATGTGGATGCTTATCTTGATGGCGGCCAAGAAGCGGCAGAAGATACAGCTGCCAAAGAAGAAGCACCAAAAGATACATCTGCACCAGCTGCAGCTCAAGATACAGGTGCTCTTGAAGAGCGCGTACCTATGAAAGGTATTCGCAAAGCTATTGCAAAAGCAATGGTGAACTCTAAACAGACTGCACCTCACGTAACGCACATGGATGAAGTAGATGTAGCAAACCTTGTTGCTAATCGTAAGAAGTTTAAGCCGGTAGCAGCAGAAAAAGATATTAAGCTCACTTATCTGCCATATGTCGTTAAAGCATTAACTTCTGCTTTGCGTGAATTCCCTGCATTAAATGCTTCTATCGATGATAAAAATGAAGAAATCGTGTACAAAAAGTATTATAATGTAGGTATTGCTGCTGATACCGAGCAAGGACTTGTTGTACCAGTAGTAAAAGACGCAGACCGCAAATCTATCTTTATGCTTGCAGATGAAATTAATCAGCTTGCAGGCAAAGCGCGTGACGGCAAACTTTCTTCTGATGAAATGAAAGGCGGTTCCTGCACGATTTCAAATGTAGGCTCTGCTCAAGGCCAATGGTTCACACCAGTTATTAACCATCCAGAAGTAGCTATTTTGGGTATTGGAAGAATTGAAGAAAAAGCCGTTGTTCGTGATGGAGAAGTTGTCATCGCACCTATGCTTGCATTATCCTTAAGTTATGACCACCGTCTTATTGATGGAGTCACAGCTCAAAATGCGTTAAACCACGTAAAACGCTTATTGAACGATCCAGAATTATTAGTTATGGAGGGGTAAGAATGGTAGTTGGAGATTTTGCAGAAGAAGTGGATACTCTCATTATAGGTTCAGGACCAGGGGGCTATGTTGCAGCAATTCGTGCAGCTCAGCTAGGACAAAAAGTAACGATTGTAGAAAAAGGAAATATCGGCGGCGTTTGTTTAAATATCGGCTGTATTCCTTCAAAAGCACTTATCCAAGCAGGGCATCGTGCACATGAAGCAAAATCTGGCGGAGAAGAAATGGGAATTACAGCAGAAAATGTGAACGTTGATTTTTCTAAAGTCCAAGAATGGAAAGCCGGTGTAGTCAAAAAGCTGACTGGCGGAGTTCAAGGACTTCTTAAAGGAAACAATGTAAATATTGTACAAGGAGAAGCATACTTTTCCGATGAAAATTCCGTGAAAGTGTCAACGGATGAATATAATTCTCAAACATATAAGTTTAAAAATTGTATTGTTGCCACTGGTTCTCGTCCAGTTGAACTTCCAAACTTTAAATACAGCAGCCGTGTTATCAGCTCCACTGGTGCACTTGACCTTGAAGAAATTCCTGAGAAGCTGGTAGTAATCGGCGGCGGCTATATTGGAATTGAGCTTGCTGGAGCGTATTCAAACCTCGGTTCAGAAGTAACCGTGCTTGAAGGTGAAAAACGTATCCTTGGCGGCTTTGAAAAACAAATGGCACAGCTTGTACAACGCCGTTTAAAGAAAAATGGCGTGAAATTCGAAACACAAGCATTTGCTCAATCCGTTGAAGAAACAGACAATGGCGTACAAATTAAAGCAGAAGTTAAAGGAAAAGAAAAAACATTTGATGCAGATTATGTGCTTGTATCAGTAGGACGTAAGCCAAATACCGATGAGCTTGGACTAGAACAAATCGGTGTTGAAATTGGAGACAATGGTTTAATCAAAGTCGACAAGCAATGCAGAACAGGTAATAAAAATATTTATGCAATCGGTGATATCATTGATGGTCCTCAGCTTGCACACAAAGCTTCTTATGAAGGCAAAATTGCAGCAGAAGCAATTTCCGGGGAAGCTTCTGAAATTGATTACTTAGCCATTCCAATGGTCGTTTTTGCAGAACCAGAACTGGCAAGCGTGGGGTACACTGAAAGTGATGCGAAAGAAGCAGGATATGATGTTGTAGGCGCGAAATTCCCATTCCAAGCTAACGGAAGAGCTCTTTCACTTAACGATTCCGAAGGCTTTATGAAACTGGTTACTCGTAAAGAAGATGGACTTGTCATTGGTGCACAAATCGCCGGCCCAAATGCTTCTGACATGATAGCAGAAGCAGGTCTTGCGATTGAAGCAGGAATGACTGCTGAAGATCTTGCAATGACTATTCATGCACATCCAACCTTAGGCGAGATTACAATGGAAACAGCAGAAGTTGCACTAGGAACACCTATTCATATTACAAAATAATTGAATCAAATGGATAGAGAAGTGTCCTCCATATAAGGAGGGCACTTTTTTGTTTATACTTGGGAAAGTTTAACTTTGTTAAAGGATCAAAGTATAAGCAAAACTACGTCTTCCGCTATAGGACTCGGCGGTAAGATAACTATCTCCATAATTTTGATCTGCGTCTAGCCTATAAGACGGAAGGAACATTTCCTAAAACCTCGGGTGTCTTGTTCCGGACGTAAATGTCAAAGAGGCACTTGTGAAAGCCAGTTCAGCGTTGTTACAGACTCACTTACACCTGAAGTGATGATTCTGCATTACACACAGGACGTGACGTTCTTAGCTGAACTTCTTCTAGGTGGTACTTTTGTTCATATGATAGTTCAAATATGGCAGTAACTCGCAAGATAAGCTTACGTTTCTGATTCTAAAAAAAGTAGGAGAAATAGGAAGAAAATTGAATGAAGAGACATGAGTATGAAGTATAAAATTTCAACTACAGTCAAAGTGGAGGAGATTAGCTGGTTTCTAGTTCAGCCTTTATTATTGGAAAATGGTTTAAAGTCCAAACGAAGCGATTTAACTGTCTTTTTCTTTAGAAACTGTTCTATAATAAAGATGCAGGATCAGCTTAAAATAAAAAATATATTTAAAAACAAACCCTCCATGACTGTTTTAACAACCATAGAGGGCTCAGGTTTTACCTATTTTTAGGGGATTTCACTTGTTTTTTCAGCTCTTCTTTTTCTTTTTTTAAGCGTTCTTTTTCTTCACGAAGGCGATTGCGTTCTGCTTGTACAGCAGCTTTATCTGTTTGCAGAATATGCCGCTCACTTTTCAGTGCTTTGAAAATAGATACAACCATTAACAACATCACAAAAGTGAATGGCAAGGCTGCAATGATCATTGCCATTTCAAGACCTGCCAGTCCGCCAAAATACAATAGAACCGCTGCTGCAGAAGACTGAATCACACCCCATACCATTTTTACTGAGGTTGGAGGGTTTAAACTTCCGTTTGTTGTTTGCATCCCCAATACGAACGTTGCAGAGTCAGCAGATGTAACAAAGAAGGAAACGATGAGCAAGATCGCAAGCGTAATCATGATGGACGCTAATGGGAAATTTTCTAATAAGGAAAATAAAGCAATCTCTTCCCCTTGTTCACTCATTATGCTATACAGCATTCCGTTCATCGCATTGTCTAGAGATATTCCTGTTGCTCCAAATACAGAAAACCAGACTGCACCGAATAACGTCGGAACGGCAAGTACTCCAAGTACAAACTCACGAATCGTCCGCCCGCGGGATACTCGAGCGATAAAGGTACCAACAAATGGAGACCATGCGATCCACCATGCCCAATAGAAAATTGTCCAGCTTTCAAGCCAATCCCTGTCTCCGATAAAAGTTGCCGTACTAAAACTCATGCTTGGCAAGTTTTGGAGATAACTGCCGAGCGTGGTTGTAAATACATCAAAAATGTACACGGTAGGCCCTACTGCAAGCAAAAATAGCATAAGTCCAACCGCAAGAACGATATTAGTCATACTAAGAATTCGGATACCACGATTTAACCCTGTTCCAGCTGAAATAAGATAAAGGACTGTGATGATACCAATAACGATGATTTGTGTTCCAATGTTGTTTGATACAAAGCCAAGAGAGTAACTAAGACCGCCAGTAACCTGGGCAGCACCGAAACCAAGAGATGTAGCTACCCCAAAAATGGTTGCAAAAACCACTAATACATTAATTAATGTACCAATAGGGCCGTCCACTTTATCACCAAACACCGGGCGGAGTGCAGCACTTACCACACCTGGTGAGTCATGGCGGAATTTAAAATAAGCAAGGGCTAATGCAACTATAGAGTAAATGGCCCAAGGGTGAATACCCCAGTGGAAAAACGAATAACGAAGCGCAGCCGCTGCAGCTGCGTCACTTTCAGGTTCACCAGTTGGCGGTCCATAGTAGTGGTAGAGAGGCTCTGCTACGCCCCAGAATACAAGACCGATCCCCATGCCAGCAGTGAAGAGAAAAGCAAACCAAGTAAAATAGTTATACTCCGGCTTCTCATCTGGTTTACCCAATTTAATTTTTCCATATGGGCTGAAAATAAGGTAGATAGCAAAAATGACGAACGCCGTTGCAGATAACAGGTAAAACCACCCGAGGTATTCAGAAATAACGGATTGTACGTTACCTAATACATATTCAATGTTATCGGGAGCAATGACCCCCCATACAATGAAAAGTAAAGCAAGGACGAATGAAATGTAAAAAACAGGTGTTAACTTTCTCATCTCAAGCGATAACCACCTTTCCTGTGAATTAAGGTTTCTAATTTTTGTTCATCATTGTTATGTGTACGAAGACGGAACCCGATACTCTTCACTAAAGCCAATATACTTTATTATTTGTGAAAGCATACTGTATGATACCTGAATAAACCACAAAGGACATTATAACATGACAGGCGTGGGAATCAACAGAAACGTCTGACTACTTTATATACCCAATGAAACGTTATACTAATCAAAAATGAGAAAAAGAGACTATTTACCCGATGCAAAAGAAAGGTAAATGATATTATAAATATAATTATAATTTTTCCATTTTTTACCCCGTATTTTTAACATTTTTGGTATGATAGAAAAAGGAATTTGAAGGGGGAATAGGATTGAAAATACTTTTACCATTGGGGGTAATTTTACTGTTGACTGCTTGCAGCTTTCAATCGCAGGAGATTTCATCGGAGGAAAAAGAAATAGAACAAGAAAATGAGAAAGCAGATAACCAGTCAAAACAAGAAGAAACGTCACACGGCGAAGATAATAATGATAATAAAAATGCTGAAACAATAGAAGAAACAAATAATAAAGAAAACGAACCTAAGTATCAATTACGAGAAAGTGATTGGTCTTTGCAGCCGGTCGATGACTCAGAAAATCGAAATGTTTTGATTACCATTGACGATGCCCCGGATTCTTACAGTCTTGAAATGGCAGAAATGTTAAAAGAAGAAGATGTACCGGCAATCTTTTTTGTGAATGGCCACTTTTTACAGGATGAACAAGGGAGGGAAGATTTAAAAGCTATTCATGATTTAGGTTTTGAAATAGGAAACCATACAATGAACCATGTTTCTTTAAATACTGTTACAGAGCAAGAAACGTTAAAAGAGATTAATGATTTAAATGATTTAATTGAAGATATAACTGGTGAAAGACCTGCTTTTTTTAGAGCGCCGTTTGGAATAAACACGGACCATTCAAAAGCGATACTAAAAGAAGAAGAAATGACGTGGATGAATTGGACGTACGGATACGATTGGGAAGAAGAGTATATGGAAGCTGATTCTTTAGCCGACATTATGGTAGATACAGAATTGCTTACAAATGGAGCTAATTTGCTAATGCACGATAGAGAATGGACGAAAGAAGCTCTTCCTGACATAATTGAGGGTTTTCGTGAGAAAGGGTATGGATTTATTCACCCCAGTGATATTGAACAGTAGGTAAGAATAGGGGGGAGTGACATGAATAAGTCAGAATTTCTGGATGAAATGAGAATGGAAGTCGGCCGGGCCCCAGACGATGCTGTCTCACTGCATGACTTTTATGTAAAAGTGTTAAAAACATTTGAATATAAATGGAACTTTTGTGAAATGACTGCTATATACGAAAACAATTGGGACCATTTTCAGGTCATTACACTACATGAAAAGGAACAAGAAAAGGTTGTAACGTTGCAGGAAAGCCCGGTAATTCATTGTGCCATTCATGGGAAAACTACTTCTTATTTTACGATAGACAGTACGTACTTATTTGTTCCTTTTTATTTAAGCTCCCTTTTAAAAGGTATTTTAGTTTTAAAAGTAAGGCCGGAACGTTATGTCATGCAAGAAGAAGATGTTACATTTTTAAATGAAGTAAGCCGTTTTTTAGGAGCAGCATCAGCTGATTTTTTAACCTGAAATAAAGATTATCGTTCATGAAGATGACTGACTTGCCAGCGTAAGTCAGTTTTTTTATAGCTGTAGATTTGGTATTGGCACCACACAAAGTAATATGCAGGGCGTTATTTTTATACTTTAGAACAGGTTTACCTTTATTAAATGATCAAAGTATAAGCAAAACTACGACTTCCGCCTTTTGGATTTGGCGGCAAGCCGAGTTTTTTTAATACTTTAGAACAGGTTTACCTTTATTAAATGATCAAAGTATAAGCAAAACTACGACTTCCGCCTTTTGGATTTGGCGGCAAGCCGAGTTTTTTTAATACTTTAGAAAGGGTTTACCTTCATTAAAGGACCAAAGTATAAGTAAAACTACGACTTCCGCCTTTTGGGTTTGGCGGTAAGCCGAGTTTTTCTAAAAATGTGTTATACAATTTAGGGTTGACTTTTTAAATGTGACATCATATTATGTAATTACAGTAAAACGATAAAACGCTTTCAAAGGAGAGGATTCCGGTGGGAATTATCGTATGCCAAAGCTGTAATCGTACAATTGAGCACTTTGATGGGGAAAAAGTGGCAACTTTGTATTCTACAAGCTGCAAAAAGTGTGGAAAATCGAAAAAATAAAATAATATGAAAGTATAGCATCCCCCCGTTTTAAACGAAGGGGATGTTTTTTTGTAATGATTAGAGTAAGCCGACATAAGGTGAGGATTTTTTCCTCTTAGAAAACGATAACCAAAAAGCAGGGAAACTTAACATTTATCGAGAAATCATACGGTGACAATAATAAATGGAGGATAAGATAATGACATGGAAGTCAAGAGTTACCGAATCCTTACATATTAAATATCCTATTATCCAAGGCGGACTGGCTTATTTGGCGTATTCTGATCTTGCTGCTGCTGTATCAAACGCAGGGGGGCTTGGACAGATTACAGCTATGTCTTTACCAGACGAAGACGCATTAAAACAGGAAATTCGTCAAGTGAAAGCAAAAACGGATAAGCCTTTTGGTGTGAACTTTGCTATTGGTCAATATAGAAGGCCTTTCGAAAAGATGGTAGAAACAGCCATTGAAGAAGGAGTAGAAGTCATTTCAATGACGGGAGGAAACCCAGCTCCAGTATTTGAGCTACTAAAGGGAACAGATGTGAAAAAGCTTGTACTTGTTGCTGCAAGACGTCAAGCAGAAAAAGCGGAAGAACTTGGTGCGGATGCAGTGATGGTTGTTGGTCAAGAAGGCGGCGGACATATAGGAAAACATGATACGGGAACGATGGTGTTAATTCCTCAAGTCGTAGATAGTGTGTCGATTCCAGTTATAGCTTCAGGAGGAATTGGAGACGGCCGGGCGATGATGGCAGCTTTCGCTCTTGGAGCAGAAGGGATAGAAATGGGAACTCGATTTATTGCTACAAAAGAGTGCGTACATGCCCATGAAAGCTACAAAGAAGCATTGATGAAGGGAGAGGAAAATGATACGGTAATCATCAAACGTTCTATAGGAGCACCAGGTCGTGCGTTAAAAAATGAATGGACGGACAAAATATTAGATGTAGAACGTCATACTCCAAATTATGAAAACTTAAAAGAATACATTAGCGGAAAAGCAAATCGTAACTATATATATGAAGGGAACGATCAAAAAGGATTTGGCTGGGCAGGCCAGGTTATAGGAAGAATTAAAGACTGCCCGAGCGTTGAAGAGCTTTTTGATCGGATGAAAAAAGAAGCGAATGACGTACGAAGCCGCTGGTGTTGAGAGGAGAGATGGACAGTGGAAGAACAACTGCATATGCCCATTTCCATGGACTGGAGCAAAGAAGAAGTCATTGACGCAGTGAATTTTTTTCAAACCATAGAAAGAGCTCATCATAAAGCTGTACAGCGGGAAGATATCCTTGCTCTTTACAACCGGTTTAAAGAAATTGCTCCTTCCAAAAGTGAAGAAAAACAACTGTTTCGCCAATTTGATGAACGAGCAGGCGTCTCTTGCTGGAAAACGGTGCAAAAAGCAAAAGCAGCAGAGTCTGGTGAAAAAATTAAAATGTAACAAATCTGGAGCTGTCTCTTAGTGATATGTAGACAGCTCTTTATTTAGGTTAATGTTGCTAGTAAAATGAAGAAGTCCGCAAATGCGGGAAAACTACGGCTAATAACAGAGGAGATAAATCCATCAGATGATTTCGATGATGGAACTTCATCTGAACCGATGTGGTTCTATTAAGAAGTTTGCTGGACAGACTGCCTGTAAAAAGGAACGAGCGTTTCAAAAACTTGTTTTGCTTCATACAAAAAAGCATCTCCGTCTTTTAAAAGCGGGTCATCTTTTTTAATATGTTTTCCAATTAAAAACTCACCCTTTTTCACATCGCGAAATCTTGTTAATGCATCGGTCAGTTTCTCTTCATCGGTTTCCCCGATAAGAAACGCATCTTTTTTCGTATGATCCAGTGAAATTACGTAGTCCGATGGCAAATGCAGAAGGTCATCTTTTTTTTCTAAAAATGATGCTGCCACTTCTTGTTTGTCCGGCATTTCATATATATAAGCAAGCCATAAAAATACATGGTCATCAAATAAACCAACTTGAAAATGAGGATGTTTTTTATAGCCGCGCTTATTATCGGCTATACCAAGCCAGGTGTCTGTTGGAGGGTTTTTTGTCCGTCTGGCATGCTTGGCAATATGCAAATACATTTCTTTTCCAAGCATCATGGATAGTTCCTCGGTTAAATACTCGCCAATTTCTTTAAATTTAGGCTGAATGCGCTGTTGTATTGCTTCCATTCTTTCATCCAGCCCGTCAATTTGAAATGTTTCAAAATCAGAAGGTTGGAATCCTTGAAAAGACATATCGTGTTCTCCTTTCTCATTCGTTAAAAAAATAGTTTCTAGTATCTATAATATCCTTCCAGGAAACCGAAAATCAAATCATACAATTTGCCCAATAGCAGGGTAAAAAAATATTTTAGATCTTGTCCGCCCAAATATGTTCATAAAAAGTATCGTTTGAAAAATAAAAATCATATGGTATAATATCAGAAACATAAATATCAGAATATTTAGTCAAACCAATTTATCGACTGTCAGCCTGTCTAGGGTACATTGAAATCACAAAGGGGTGTGGGTGGCCATGGAACAAGTGATTCAAACATTCAAGAGAAAAGATGCAGAAGAGAGAATACCTGTATTACGCATCGAAATTGATTATGAACTTGTCAGTTTGCATGATGCCATGCGGGCCGAGGACCTAGAGGCAATGAATCAATGCAAATCTCGGCTAGAGGAATTAAGACAAGAATTAATCTGTTTAGAAGCTTAAAGTAAGAAGTGAATAAGTTTAAAATAATAGAAGGTTGGACAGAAGAAAATTTCGTCCAACCTTTTTTTGCGTCCAAAGAAGGTGTTTATGAGTATTTTAGATTCGAGGTTGTAGTAATGCTCTTTTGGTATGGCGTTGGAGCGTCTTAAGTTATGCATCTTTTTTGTGACGATTTATTTCACTTTTTGCAGTTATGTTCCCCATCCTTTACAGTTATGAATTACTTTCTTTCTTTTATGAGCAGTTTGAACAATTTTATCCGTTTATGAACCATTTCTTTCATACACCACTCGAGCATATCATTCAGCGCCTTTCCCACTTTTGAGTCTGGCCCCGCACACTTTGTAGTGCAGGTTCAATTCTGCCTGGTTTGAGCATCTTTTCGGCCTTTTTGAACCACTTTCTCCAGTATGCGTTCACTTTCTGCTGTTTTTACTCAACTCCTTTGTTCAGCCGCATTTCCCGCTCTGGGTCTGGCTCTCCACATTTTCAGAGCATTGCAGCCATTCAGCTTCGATAAAGTGTCTTTCCGCTATGATTTGAGCACTAATCCGGGTTTTTGCTCTACTTACTCCAATTTTGCACCACTGCAGCTGTTTGTGACTCATTCTATGTATGTGTATTAATTTCATTCCGCTTGTGTGATAATGGGATAATAGATCATTACAGGAGTGGTTGGATGAATGAAAATTGGGTGGAAATAAAAAATACAGCTTTAAAATGGATCGAAGAAGCAGGTGAGATGCTGAAAGATTCCTTGCATAATTCTTTATCAGTGAACACAAAATCAAATCCGAATGACCTTGTCACAGAAATGGATTACAAAATCGAAAGATACTTAAATGATCAGATATTACATACCTTTCCAGATCACAACGTGCTTGGAGAAGAAGAAGCAGGAGCTGATATTCAATCAACGGAAGGGGTTCTTTGGATTATTGATCCAATTGACGGTACAACAAATTTTGTTCACCAAAAATTTAACTTTGCGATTTCCGTTGCTGTTGTAAAAGACGGAGTTGGGCAAATTGGAATCATCTTGAATGTCATGCAAGATGAATGGTTTACGGCAATAGCAGGTGAAGGAGCGTATTTAAATGGACAAAAACTAGCCAGCGTGACAGAGACAGATCTTCCTGAAGCAGTCATTGGATTGAATGGGAGATGGCTCGCACGCGAGAAGAGAAGCGGAGACCAATCCCTGCATACAATGGTAAGAAAATCTCGAAGTGTGCGTTCATATGGATCGGCTGCGATTGAATTGGCTTATGTTGCTTGCGGTCGTCTCGATAGTTACATCAGTTTTCGTTTGTCTCCTTGGGATTATGCAGCTGGTCTGGTTATGTTGGATGAAGTGGGGATCATTACAACAGATTTTCAAAAACGAAAACCGTCCTTTTTAGAAAAAAGCAAAATTTTAGCAGCTCGGCCAGGACTACACGATCAACTTCTTCATTATGTGCACAATCATGAAGGCTTTGATTATTGAGAGAATAAAAAAGGGTCTCTCCTCTGCCGATAAAAGAGAGAGGTTATAAAAAATGGAGCTGTCCCAACGTAATTTTTTTGGGACGGCTCCATTTTTTAATCGGTTTCTGCCCTCGCGCGAAGCTTTCGTGATAGTAAAAAGGTAGAATACAATCCTATTAAACAGAAAGCAGCAATGAGAAAAGACCTTTCTGCCACAGCAACACCTAGTGATGCAATACATAACGTTGCGAAAACCGCTAAAAATAAAAAACAAACTTTTTCCCAGTTCATTGTTTCACCTTCCATCATCTTGTCCACTATTTCAGTGTACAATGAATGTATATAAATGAAAAGGTGCGGCTTCTCTTTAATGTATAATAAGGAAATGTATGATACAATAGATAAGTTGAAGAAGTGTAACGAATAGGATAGGAGCGATATAAAAATAATGAATGTACGCAAAGACTTAAGAAATATCGCGATAATCGCCCACGTGGACCACGGAAAAACGACATTGGTTGATGAACTGTTAAAACAGTCCGGGACATTTCGCGAAAATGAACAAGTAGACGAACGCGCAATGGATAATAACGACATTGAAAGAGAACGAGGCATTACAATTTTAGCGAAAAATACGGCTGTACGCTACGGTGACACCCGTATTAATATTATGGATACACCAGGCCACGCTGATTTTGGCGGTGAAGTCGAACGGATATTGAAAATGGTGGATGGTGTACTGCTTGTGGTGGACGCATATGAAGGCTGTATGCCGCAAACGAGATTTGTTTTAAAAAAGGCTCTAGAACAAAAACTAACCCCTTTAGTTGTTCTAAACAAAATTGACCGTGACATGGCGCGGCCCGAAGAAGTAGTCGATGAGGTGCTCGATTTATTTATCGAGTTAGGAGCTGATGAAGATCAGCTTGATTTTCCGGTAGCGTACGCTTCAGCTATCAATGGAACAGCAAGTGAAGATCCTGCAAAACAAGATGACAATATGGAAGTGCTGTTTGAAATGATCATAAACAACGTTCCAGCTCCAATCGACAACAGGGACGAACCTTTTCAATTCCAGGTGACAATGCTTGATTATAATGATTACCTCGGAAGAATTGGTGTAGGACGTGTTTTCCGCGGTACCATCAGTACTGGTGACCAGGCTGCTCTTATTAAACGAGATGGGTCGAAGAAAAATTTCCGTGTTACGAAACTATTTGGATTTATGGGTTTAAAACGCATGGAAATTGACAGCGCTCAGGCCGGTGACTTAATTGCGATTGCGGGTGTAGAAGATATTAACGTGGGGGAAACGATTTGCCCGGCTGAACATGAAGATCCGCTGCCGGCTCTTCGAATTGATGAACCGACTCTGCAAATGACGTTTCTCGTTAACAACAGCCCATTTGCCGGACGCGAAGGCGATTATGTAACAAGCAGAAAACTTGAAGAACGTTTAATGACTCAATTAGAAACAGATGTAAGTTTGCGCGTGGAGCATACAGATTCTCCGGACGTTTGGACAGTCTCCGGACGTGGAGAGCTGCACTTGTCCATTCTGATTGAAAACATGCGGCGCGAAGGCTACGAGCTTCAAGTGTCCAAACCAGAAGTAATCGTGAAAGAAGTAGACGGTGTACTATCAGAACCAGTTGAACGGGCTCAAGTAGACGTACCAGAAGAATATACAGGAAACATTATGGAGTCACTTGGAGAACGTAAAGGCGAAATGCTTGATATGGTCAATAAAGGAGATGGCCAGGTTCGAATGGACTTTCTTGTTCCGTCGCGCGGCCTGATAGGGTATACTACTGAATTTATGGCACAAACAAAAGGTTATGGGATTTTAAACCATTCATTTGATGGATACCAGCCGGTGCATACTGGGCAAGTCGGCGGCCGCCGTCAAGGTGTACTTGTTTCTATGGAAAATGGAAAAACGACACCATATGGTATGATGCAAGTAGAAGACCGCGGTACATTATTTGTTGAGCCCGGTACAGAAATATATGCAGGGATGATTGTAGGCGAGCATACACGTGATAATGATTTAACGGTTAATATTACAAAAGCTAAACAGCAAACCAACGTTCGTTCAGCGACAAAAGAGACTACTGTAACGATGAAACGTCCGCGTATTTTGACTTTAGAAGAAGCGCTCGAGTTTTTAAACGATGATGAGTATTGTGAAGTAACTCCAGAATCAATTCGTTTGCGCAAAAAAATTCTCGATAAAAGTACAAGAGAACGAGAAGAAAAGCGTAAAAAATTGGCAGCAAAGCAATAAGCAGATACCTCTGCGCCTTTATGGCAGCAGAGCAGCATAGAGGTGAAAGAAATTGATGATTACAGCAGCTGCGACTGTGAATGATGTCAATGTGACAAAAGATCAATTAAGCTGGACGGCAGGATTGTTGAATGTACACGAGCATCCAGTAGTGGGGTTCTGGCTGCTGTATGCTGCTGTCGTTCTCATGTGTATTGTCGTTTTTAATTTAGGGTTTGCCAGAAAACTTCCTCTATTAAAAAATGTAATTGTATATGCAGCGTTATTTATCGGAGCATTGCCGCTGACTATTTTTGCAATAGGTATGGCGGTCGTAGAATCTCTCATCGCCGCAGCGATTGTTCTCGGTATTTACAAAATCCGCTTAAAGAGACATAAACAAGAACAGGAAAGTCAAGGAAGCGTAACGTAATCCCAACCAATAGAGAAAACCATCCTTCTATAGCAGAAGGGTGGTTTTTCGTCTCTATTATTTTGCTTTATGCAGCCGATAGTTTTTCTAAAAGTATGTTGAATTTTCTGAAAAAGTAAGTTATATTAGAAAATAACAGCTGCTGTACAAACAAAATAAGAACAGCAGCTTGTTTTGTTCCGCAACATACTGACCGGTTAGTATTTATGAGAATGGAGGAAGTAAAATGAATTTTACTTATTCTGAAAAGGTTGAGGCTTGGCGTGAAAAACTGATTCAATTTATGGAAGAGGTAGTCTATCCAAATGAAAAGGTATTTAAAGAACAGCTTGATGCGCAGCCAGATCGATTTGCAGACATTCCTCCCATTATGGAAGAAATGAAAGAAAAAGCTAAAAAAGCAGGACTTTGGAATTTGTTTTTGCCAGATAGTGAATACGGAAGCGGTTTAACTAACTTGGAATATGCACCACTTTGTGAAATAATGGGCCGCTCACCGATTGCGCCAGAAGTATTTAACTGTGCCGCCCCAGATACGGGCAATATGGAAGTTTTAGTGCGCTATGGCACAAAAGAACAGCAGGACAAGTGGCTGAAGCCTTTGCTAGAAGGAAAAATTCGTTCAACTTTTTGTATGACCGAACCGCAAGTAGCTTCTTCTGATGCCACAAATATAGAAGCTGATATAAAAAAAGATGGAGATCAATATGTGATAAACGGTAGAAAATGGTGGTCTTCCGGTGCGGGAGATCCAAGGTGTGAGATACTAATATTCATGGGGAAAACCGATGTAAATGCACAAAGACATAGACAGCAATCCATGATATTAGTTCCGTTGAACACACCAGGAGTACAAGTAGAACGGATGCTGCCGGTGTTTGGATATGATGAAGCACCGCACGGGCACGCGGAGATCACTTTTGATAATGTCCGGGTACCCGCAAAAAACATACTAGTTGGAGAAGGAGAAGGGTTTGCGATTGCGCAAGGGCGGCTTGGCCCCGGGCGTATCCACCATTGTATGAGAATCATTGGTGCGGCAGAAAGAGCGCTTGAGGTTTTATGCAAAAGAGTGGAGGAACGAAAAACATTTGGCAAACAGCTTTCAGAGCAAGGTGTGATTCGTGAATGGATCGCAAACTCACGGATTGAGATAGAACAGGCCCGGCTGCTAGTTTTAAAAGCTGCTGATATGATGGATAAAGTAGGGAACAAAGAAGCGCGAAAAGAAATTGCCATGATTAAAGTAGTAGCACCGAATATGGCTTTAAAAGTCATTGACCGAGCAATCCAGTCCTTAGGGGCAGCAGGTGTGAGTGAAGATTTCCCGGTGGCTAATCAATATGCCGGTATTAGAACGTTGCGGCTGGCGGATGGACCGGATGAAGTACATCGTCAAGCTGTCGCTAAATTAGAATTAGGAGAACAAGCGTCACTTAGAGAAAACAACTGCTTATACAATTAATTGAAAGCGGTAACAAGAAGGAGGTACAGAGTGAGTATCATTCAACAGTTATTTAATTTAGAAAACAAAACAGCCATTGTTACAGGGGGCGGTCGTGGACTTGGCCGTCAGATGGCGTTGGCATACGCAGATGCAGGTGCAAATGTAGTTATATGTTCTAGAAAGGTTCAAGCATGCGAAGAAGTTGCTGAAGAAATAACAAAAAAAGGAACTAAAGGACTAGCCTTGCCTTTCGACGTAACGGACCAAGAACAAGTGCATCGCACAGTGAAAGAAACAATAGATGAATTTGGTGCGGTGGATATTTTGGTGAATAACAGCGGTGCTTCTTGGGGGGCTTCGACATTAGAGATGCCAATAGACGCTTGGCATAAAGTAATGAATGTTAATGTAACCGGCACGTTTTTAATGACAAAAGCAGCTGGAAAACATATGGTAGATCAAAAATCAGGAAAAATTATTAACATTGCTTCTATAGCGGGCTTAAAAGGAGTAGATCCCAAGATTATGGACGCGATCGGGTACAATGCAAGCAAAGGAGCAATAGTAACCTTTACAAAAGACTTGGCTGCGAAATGGGGAGCTTCCAATGTAAACGTAAATGCGATTGCTCCGGGATTTTTCCCTACGAAAATGTCAAAAGGTGTCTTAGAAATGGGAGGAGATGCAATCATAGAATGCACTCCTTTACAGCGATTAGGGGGCGATGAAGATTTAATGGGGGCTGCTTTATTCCTTGCTTCTAAAGCATCTGACTATGTGACCGGGGAAATACTTGCCGTGGACGGCGGGATGAATGCTGTTTAATAAGAAAGGGGGAGTGTAATGCGGCTGCAAGGAAAAAACGCGGTAGTCACCGGGGCAGCAAGCGGTATTGGCAAAGCAGCAGCAATAAGAATGGCAGAGGAAGGAGCTTCTGTCCTTTTATGTGATAAAAATGTAATAGAAGGCGAGGGGGCTGCTAAACGTATTCAAGCAGACGGGGGAACTGCTCTTTTCATAGAAACGGATGTCACAGATGAAGACAGTGTACGGCAGAGTTTGCAATATGCTTTCAAACAATGGGGAGCAATCGATATTTTGTTTAATAATGCTGGTGTTAGTGGAAAAGAAAAAAAGCTCCACGAAATTTCAGCCGAGGAATGGGACCAGGTTATTAATACAAATTTAAAAGGAGTGTTTTTAGGTATAAAATCTGTGGTTCCTTTCATGCTGGACCAGGGAAAAGGAACAATTATAAATACTTCAAGTGTATTAGGTTTTAAAGGGAAAAAACGAACGGGGCCATATAATGCAGCTAAAGGAGGACTTGTCACTCTTACAAAAAATGCAGCATTAGAATACGGCCGCTACGGCATTCGAGTGAATGCCATCGGCCCTGGGGTCATTGATACGCCAATTATCGATGCTTGGAGAAAAGATGAAAAAAAATGGCAGATTATTTCATCTGCGAACGCGCTTGGAAGAATTGGAAAGCCAGAGGAGGTGGCAGAAGCTGTCTTATTTTTAGCTTGTGATGAAGCATCCTTTATAACTGGTGAAACGTTAATGGTTGATGGCGGAGGATTAACTTTCTAATAGAATTTGAAAGGAGCGGCAGATATGAATAATGTATGGAAAAAGCATTATCCAGACCATATCCAATCAGAAATTACGGTTCCTGAAATGACATTATCGGAAATGCTTGAACAAACAATTGAAAGCTACCCAGATAACTCTGCCTTATATTTTTACGGAAAAACCATCAACTATAAAGAATTAGGGATGCAAACAGGAGCTTTTGCAGTTTCACTTCAAGCAAACGGAATAAAAAAAGGCGACCGGGTTGCTATCATGCTGCCTAACTGTCCTCAATCTGCCATAAGCTATTATGGAACATTACAAGCTGGTGCAACCGTTACGCAAGTGAACCCGATGCTCGTAGAAAGAGAGCTCGAACACATACTGACTGACTCCGGGGCGCAAACGATTGTGATTTACGCTCCTCTAGTGCCTGTTTTAGAGAGTATTAAACAAAACACTTCTATTAAACAAATAATCGCTGTTGAGTTCAACGGAGAATACGCTTCGAAATATGGTGAAATAGAATTCTCGGCATTTTTAAAGCAATCAGAAAAACCGCCAGCACCTGTCTCGATAAATCCTCAGGAAGATATTGCCGTTTTGCAATATACCGGCGGAACAACAGGTCGTCCTAAAGGCGCCATGCTTACTCACCGCAATATCATAGCCAATATTATTCAAATTGATGAATACTTTAAAGATGAAATGAAAAAGGGTTCAGAACGATACTTAACCGTTATTCCTCTATTTCATGTATTCGGTATGACTTCATGCCTGAACATGAGTGTTTATACGGGCTCGATGAACATTTTGCTGCCTCGTTTTGAATTAGATGAAGTATTAGAGACCATTAAAAAGCTTCAGCCAACCGTGTTCCCGGGAGTTCCTACGATGTACGTGGCGTTGACCAACCATCCGGATGCAGACAAATACGGTTTGGACTCTATCCGTGTTTGTAATAGCGGAAGCGCACCTATGCCAGGTGAATTGATGCGCAGTTTTGAACGCAGAACGGGAGCTCGAATATTAGAAGGATACGGCCTGTCAGAAACCTCTCCCACGACTCATTGCAACCCTGTGTTTGCTGAAAGAAAAGTGGGCAGTGTTGGCATCGGTGTTCCATCAACAGATTACAAAATTGTCGATACAGCGACAGGATCAAAAGAAATGACGGCTGGAGAAAGCGGTGAAGTAGTTATTAAAGGGCCGCAAGTTATGAAAGGGTACTGGAATATGCCGGAAGAAACCGCTTCTACTATAAGAGATGGCTGGCTGTACACTGGCGATATTGGAAAAATGGATGAAGACGGCTATCTCTATATTATCGACAGAAAAAAAGATATGATTATTGCGAGCGGCTTTAATATTTATCCACGTGATGTTGAAGAGGTCATCTATCAGCATCAAGCCGTAAAAGAAGCAGTAGTAATCGGTGTGCCTGATACATACCGAGGAGAGACTGTCAAAGCCGTGGTCGTGTGTAAAGAAGGGCAGCACACCACCGAAGAAGACATTATTAATTATTGTAGGAAATATATGTCTGCCTATAAAGTTCCAAGTGAAGTGGAATTTCGCAAAGAACTGCCGAAAACAAATGTAGGTAAAATTTTAAGGCGAGCCATCAGGGAGGAATCTGCTAAAAGAGCATAAAACCCACAGCATAGGACCGCCCCCAAGAAGACGGCCGCTGTGATATACTATGAAACTGTAAGTTTAGCAGCAAGGGGGCTATTACGATGAAAGAAGAAATTATAAAGACAAGTATTCAATTATTTGAACAACAAGGGTTCATTGAAACGTCGATCCGGGATATCGTCCAGACACTCGGCGTTACAAAAGGGACATTTTATTACTATTTTAACAGTAAAGAACAGGTTTTGATGACTATACACAGTTCATATATTGATAACGTGCTAGAGCAGCAGAAGGCGATTTTAAAAAATAAAAACCTTAGCCACGTAGAAAAGCTGCATCAGCTTATTGACATGCTCATCACTAACATTTCTCCTAGAGGCCAAAGTGCCAGAGTATTCTTCCGAGAATTTCGTCATTTAAGCGAATCCCATTTAAATGAAGTAAGGCCAAAGCGGGATGAAATTCGAAACGCGATTGAAAAAGTGATCATTGATGGTATGCAAGCTGGTGTATTTCGATCAAACTTACAACCCGATATTATAACTCTAGGAATTCTAGGAGCCTGTAATTGGACGTACCAGTGGTTCAATCCTGAAGGAAAAACATCTGACAAAGAAGTAGCATCTATATATGTTGACATGATTCTTAACGGAATCAGTACAGAACAAAACAAAGAATAAATAATGTTTGTTAAAAAAGTAACGTACTGACTAGTTAGTATAAGGGAGGATATATATGAAAGCAGAAAACGTGAATAAAGTAACGGTGCTTGGTGCTGGTTCGATGGGACATCAAATTGCCATCCTATGTGCACTCGGAGGATTTACTACTTATTTGCAAGATATTAACGAAGACGCTTTACAAAAAGCAAGAGAACAACTTGAAGGACATATGAGCAGGTGGGTAAAAAAAGAAAAAATATCAGAAGGAAAGAAAGAAGAAGCTTTTTCTAAGCTTTATATGACAACTAGTTTAGAAGAAGCGGCAGCTGAAACGGACTTTGTCATTGAAGCTGTCGTAGAAAAACTTGAAGTGAAAAGAGAAGTATTTGAAAAACTTGATCAATACGCACCTTCCCATGCCGTATTAGCAACCAACAGCTCTACTATTGTAAATTCTAAAATTGCCGATGTCACTAGCCGTCCGGACAAAGTGTGCAACATGCACTTTTTCTTTCCGCCGCTTGTCATGGACTGCGTAGAAGTTGTAAAAAGTGATGCTACTTCTGAAAAAACAGCTCAAACGGCGATGGACGTATGCAAAAGAATTGGAAGAACCGGAGTACTATTACAAAAAGAGATATATGGTTTTATCGCAAATCGTATATTATTTGCGCTTACAAAAGAAGCCCTTTCCTTGTATGAAGAAGGATATGCTGATGTTGAAGACATTGATGTTATTTGTGAAAAAGCATTAAACCATCCTTTGGGGCCATTTGGTTTAATGGATCTTTCTGGAATCGATGTAGGCTATTACGGCAATATGCAGCTATACAAGGAAACAGGCAATCCTGCCGATAAACCTGCTAAATCCGTAGAAGAAAAAGTAAAAGCTGGCGAATTAGGAAGAAAAACTGGAAAAGGCTGGTATAACTATGACGAAAAAGGAGCGAAAGTATAATGGCTGAAGTAGTAAAATGGAAGAAAGAAGACGGTATTGCAGTTGTTACAATAGATAATCCGCCTTTAAACGTGTTGAGTAAGCAAGTGACATCTGATTTAAAAGAAATCACTGAGAACATTCGTGAAGACGACGAGGTTGTCTGCGTTATTTTAACTGGAGCTGGTGATAAAGCATTTATGGCTGGCGCAGATATAAAAGAATTTCCAGAGCTGATGGGAAATCCGGATATGAAAAACTATGTTATGAATTCTCATCACATGCTGCAAGAATTAGAAGATTTACCTAAACCAACCATAGCTCTATTAAATGGGATGACTTTCGGTGGTGGATGTGAGTTAGCTTTAACGTGTGATATGAGAATTGCAGAGGCCCATGCACAAGTAGGTCTTCCTGAAGTAAAACTCGGATTGTTTCCCGGCGGGGGAGGCACCCAGCGTTTACCAAGATTAGTAGGAACAGCAAAAGCTAAAGAATTAATGTTTAGCGGTGAACCTATTAACGCAGAGGAAGCAGAAAAAATCGGCCTCGTCAATAAAGTTGTACCAACCGGAAGAGGAATGGAAATGGCAAGGCAAGCAGCTTCTCATATGGCAGATCAGTCGTTACAAGCTCTTTCGCGTATCAAAAAAGCGGTTAACGAAGGAATAGAAATGAACCTGTCTGATGGATTGGAAAAAGAAGCAGATCTATTTGTTGACGTTTTTCAAACCGAGGATGTCAAGGAAGGGGTAAATGCATTTATCGAAAAAAGAAAACCCAATTTTAAGCACCGATAAGCATCATCTCCTGTCAGTGAAGAGAGCGTGGTCATGCTATGAACAGCTTGACGAATGGATTATTTGCGAATGAGAAAGGCGGTGCATGTAAAAAGTGGTACACAAATGGAAGGTAAAGGTAAGAGCATGTGAAACAGATGGACTCGGTCATGTCAGCAACATAAGTTACTTTATTTATTTAGAAGAAGCAAGGATAGAATTATTTCGTGAGCTGGACACGATGATGGAAATGGATAAATGGCCGTTTATATTGGCGTCAACAAGTTGTGATTTTGTTCAGCAAGCTTATTTTGATGAACGTCTTACCATATTTACAACGGTTTCACGTATAGGGAACAAAAGCTTTGAAATAGATCATGAAATTTCAAGCAGCCGTGGAGTAATAGCGAGAGGAAAAGCGGTTGTTGTACATTTTAACTTTGAAACACAAAAAAGCGAATCGATTCCCCATGGAATTCGTCAAAAGCTTTCCGCTTTTGAATCAAACAAGATGATAAAGGAGGGGAACGCGTGAGTGCCAATCTTTATAAGGACACTATCCCTGTCCGGAAAGGGGAAGAGATTGAGCTCAGGCGATTAGAAAACTATTTGCGTCAGGAAATGGATCCTTTTCCTGACGAAGAGCTGCACATCGAACAATTTCCGTCCGGCCATTCTAATTTAACGTATGTGATAACAGCCGGCAGATGGGAAGCTGTACTAAGGAGGCCTCCGTTTGGACCAGTGGCGCCCAAGGCTCATAATATGAAAAGAGAAAGTGTGATTTTACGTACATTGCACCCTCACTTTCCGCTTGCTCCCAAACCTTATCTCTATTGTGAAGATAAGAGCGTGATAGGAAGCGAATTTTTTCTCATGGAACGAAGAAAAGGAGCCGTCATTGATACCGAATTTCCTAAAGGGATAGCCCCGACTCCTGATAACTGCCGCAGCATATCCAAAGCCATGGTAGAAGCGTTAGCCCGCTTGCATAAATTAGACTACAAAAAAACAGAGCTTGTGCATATGACAAAGCCGGATGGGTTTTTAGAGCGGCAAGTTCACGGCTGGATCAAACGTTATGATAAAGCGAAAACCGCTGAAATAGCTGAAGTTGAGGAGCTGAGAAAGTGGCTTTCGCAACATATTCCAGCTTCTCCTCAACCAGCGGTCATCCATTATGATTATAAATGCAACAATGCAATGTTTAATCCGGAAAATCTTCAAGAAATGAGAGGATTATTTGATTGGGAAATGACTACTGTCGGAGATCCCCTTGCAGATCTTGGAATAGCACTTTCTTATTGGATCGAAGAAGAAGACCCTGAATCTCTAAAACAAGGCTTTGGCAAACCGCCGGTCACGGTGAAAGATGGATTTTACAGCAGACAGGAATTTGCGGAAGAATACGCGAAGCTTACGGGTAGAAACATCGATAATTTATCATTTTATCTAACTTTTGCCTACTTCAAACTAGCAGTTATTGTTCAGCAAATCTATTATCGTTATAAAAAAGGACAAACAAATGATGAGAGATTTGCCCAGTTAGGTATTAGAGTCTCCGCTTTAATGACACACGCCAAAAATGTTGCAAAATATGGATATTGAGGGAAACCTATGAGTAAAAGAATACATGTAATTATGAAAAAAGAAGATATTATACCGGAGCGCTTAGAAGGAAAACAAGCGGTAGTATTCGATGTGCTCCTTGCTACGACAGTGATCACTTCTTTTTTTGCAGGAGGGGCGGCAGCCCTTTATCCCGTTCTTGATGCCAAGGAGGATTGACTGCAAATGAAAAAGAAAAACCGAAACGCCCCCTGCTTGTTGGAGAGAAGAAAGGCTTGCCATTGGAAGGATTTCAACCTCCTAGTCCACCGGTATTGAAAAAGGAAGCACGAGGTAAGCATATTATTTTATCTACCACAAACGGAACCGTAGCTTTAAGAAGAGCGGAAGCAGCAGAAAGGACATATGCTTCATCATTATTAAACAATTATTGTACTGCAAAAGAGCTTTTGAAAAAACAAAACCAGGATATAACAATTATTTGTGCAGGTTCAGGCGGTCAATTTTGTCTTGAGGATTACTATGGCGCAGGTCATTTAATTAGTCATTTAACCCGGTTAGATGAATCGATAGAATTAAGCGATGCAGCGATTGGCGCCTGGAAATTATTTGAAGGGAACCAAGATACAGTTGGTATATTACAAGATACGGCAGTTGGTAAAATGCTGAAACGATTTGGTTATGAAAAAGATATTATCTATGCAGCGAATAAAGACATCTATCCTGTACTGCCAATCATGCAGCCGAACGGATGGATGACAAATAAGGGGAGCGTATTAAATGGGTAATACAACCGCCAATTGCGCGGAGGATCTTATTTGGTACACAAACCAATGAACAGGAAGCGTTTTTTCCAGAAGATATAACTGAAGAGCATGCCATGATTCAAAAAACAGGAAGACAATTTGCTGTACAGGAAGTAGAAGTGGTTTTAGACGAAATAGAATCCCAAAATTTTGAGACAGTTGTTCGTTTAATGAATAAAGCTGGAGATCTTGGGCTTTTAGCACATAGTTCCTGAAGCTTATGGCGGCCTTGGACTTGATAAAATCAGCAAAGGAATAGTTGGTGAACAGCTAGGCGGAACGGGAAGCTATGGTGTGGCTCATTCTAACCATACCTGTATTGCAACGCTTCCCATAACGTATTACGGAACAAAACAGCAAAAGGAAAAATATTTGCCAAAGCTGGCCAGTGGTGAATATATCGGAGCTTATTGCCTAACAGAACCAGAGGCAGGAGCCCGGCTTCTCCTGACGTATTATGGAAGAAACACTTTTCTCCCTCGGTGGAAAGAAATCGAACCATCGCTGAAAGGTTATATGATAAAGGATCTTATGGTTTTTAAAGGAGGCAATAATGAATGAATGATCATTTACTTACTAACAAAGAAAATGGAGTACTTTATTTGACGCTGAATCGCCCTGATCGTTTAAATGCATTCAGTCCAGAAATGATGAGCCGATTAGAAGAAGAATTGACAAAGGCAAAGGAAAACAATGATGTAAAAGTGGTAGTGTTAAGCGGCGCAGGGCGCTCATTCAGCGCTGGAGGTGACGTGAAGTCAATGGGGAAGACAACACCGCAGCAAATATATGATCATATCGGACGCTTAAACGATGTTATTCGGTGTATAAAATCATTAGAAAAACCAGTTATTGCTGCGGTCCATGGATTTGCTGCCGGAGCTGCTTTCAATATTGTAATGGCTTGTGACATCGTTTTAGCTGCTGCATCCAGTAAATTCGCATTAAGTTTTACCCAGGTTGGGTTAATGTCTGATGGCGGCGGATCTTATTTTCTTCCTAAATTGATTGGCATTCATCTCGCAAAGGAATGCATGTTCAATGGAGAGCCTATTGAGGCCGAAACGGCAAAAAAATGGGGAATTGTGAATCAATTATTTGATGACACAGAGATGGAAGCTTCTGTGAAGACGTATGCTTTAAAAGCAGCTGCCGGTCCTGTGCGAGCATTTGGCATGATGAAAAAAGCAATGGACCACTCATTAAATGCAAGTCTTGATGAAATTTTAGAAGAAGAAAGAATTACCCAAACATTGCTTGCATCAAGTGAAGATCATCAAGAAGGTGTCAATGCCTTTAAAGAAAAAAGAAAGCCTGTTTTTTCAGGTGCATAAATACAAGAGGAGGGTCTCGGTATGAAAGCAATACAATTTACAGAATACGGCGGACCGGAAGTGCTCGAGCTTGTTGATATTGCTCATCCAGAGCCAGGTGAAAATCAAGTAGTAGTAAAGATAAATGCTATTGGTGTTAACTATGCGGATACAGCGCGAAGAGAGGGACAATATGTAACCGATGTACCTCTTCCACATGTGCCGGGCTCAGAAGTAGCCGGCGTCATTCAAAAGACGGGACCTGGTGTGACTCGGTTCAAAGAAGGCGACAGGGTCGTCACATTACTGGGAGGTAAACATGCCACCGGTTATGCACAATACACCATAGCTGATGAAAGAGGGTTAATTCCTGTCCCAGAAGGAGTAGATGATAATCACGCAGCTGCTATTCCACTGCAAGGGTTAAGTGCCTACCACGTGATTAAAACGATGGGACGATTGGAACAAGGAGAATCTATTCTAGTTCATGCCGCAGCCGGTGGTGTTGGTCTTTTTGCTGTTCAGCTTGCAAAAATTTTTGGAGCAGGCAGCATCATTGCTGCCGCAAGCACGAATGAAAAGCGTGACCTTGCCCTTGAAGCCGGGGCTGATGTCACAGTTGATTACACAAAAGATGGCTGGGAAAAAGAAGTTCTTCAAGCAACAGATAACAAAGGGGTGGACATAGCACTCGAAATGGTCGGGGGAGACATTTTTCACCAAACCCTTGATTGTTTAGCTGCTTTTGGCCGGTTGGTTTATTATGGTACAGCAAGCAGAAAACAGCCGAGTTTTAATCCTGCAAGATTAATGGCGGAGAACAAAAGTGTCATCGGATTTTTTCTTCCGCAGATCATGAAAAAGCCTCAGCTCTTTCAGCAAAGCCTTCAGGAGATTTTACAATATATTGAAGACGGAAAAATCAAACTTGAAATTGGCGGTGTATTTCCATTAGAAGAGGCAGCTGATGTTCACCGCAAACTTCAAGGCCGGCAGACAAAAGGGAAGCTTATTCTCACTCCCTAACAATGAACGGACTGTCTCAAATGGTTAGTTAAGGAGTGATGGGTAAATTAGTAACTAGAACTGCGGGACTTCTGCGGCAAAGAAGACACTACGAAAACGAGCAAAGATAGTTCGAGTAGATGCCGCACTATTGTTCCGAGGGTGAAAACGATTCCAGTTGCGCTTGCCGAGAACTGATTTATGGGACAGTTCCTTATAACCTATTAAAATATAAGTTTATGGAAGGTAAGTTTAAACGGTTAATATAATATTAAAATATTTCATACTATTTTAATACTCAAAAGAAAAGCAGGGATTAAAAATGAGGGCGGTGCCCCTTAAAGTCAAAGACGTCTAGCCCATTGGCCAATGTCCTTCTAAAGAAAAAATGGCAGCTTATAAAAGTCCAACGATTATTAAGTTTATTAACGAGCTTCCGAAAACGGCAAGCGGAAAAATTCTTTGGCGTCATTTGCAAAATAAAGAGTTTCAAAAATAAGGGGGGCTGATGATGGCGAAAGTAGAGACAGTATTAGGACCGGTGGATGCTGAGGAGCTCGGAAAAACATTAATTCATGAACATTTTTTCTTTGGTTATCCTGGTTTTCAAGGGGATATGACGTTAGGCACATATGACTTTACAGAAAAAGTAAAACAAGGTACAGCAGCTGCTGAAATCATGCAAAAACATGGTGTCCAAACGGTAATTGACCCGACGCCAAATGAATGCGGAAGAGATGTCAAGCTGCTAAAAGCTGTTGCAGAGGAAACAGGGCTTAATATTATTTGTGCAACCGGATATTATTATGAAGGTGAAGGAGCGACTCCCTATTTTAAGTTCCGCCAGTCACTCGGTTATGCAGAACAAGAAATATATGAACTGTTCAAGGAAGAAATTAAAAATGGTATTGAAGGCACAGGAATAAAGCCTGGTATTATCAAGCTAGCCTCAAGCAAAGGAGAAATAACAGATTACGAAAAAATGTTTTTTAAAGCAGCTTCTAAAGTTCAGAAAGAAACAGGCATTGTACTCCTGACTCACACCCAGGAAGGAACGATGGGGTTTGAACAAGCCGAATTTCTTATAGAACAAGGAGCAGATCCAACTCGTATTGTCATTGGACATATGTGTGGTACAACAAATATACAGGACCATCTAAAAACATTAGAGCAAGGTGTTTTTATCGCATTAGACCGTTTTGGACTGCAAGGTGCTGTCGGCACTCCCCAAGATGAGGAAAGAATGGCTGTATTACTTGGACTTCTTGGAGCTGGGTACGAAAACAAACTATTTTTGTCTCATGACACCGTCAACGTGTGGTGGGGACGTCCGCCGGTCCTGTCAGAAGAACTGCAGCAGCAGCTGCAGCATTGGCGTCCGGACCATTTATTTGAAAACATTGCTCCTGCTCTAAAAGAAAGAGGAGTTTCTGAAAAAAAATTAGACACGATGTTCGAAAAAAATGCAGCAGCCCTGTTTAATTAACGCAGTTTGAGCGTCCTTATATAAAAACAGGACTGCTAAATTGCAGTCCTGTTTTTAGTAAAAATGATTTCTGTTTACTTTAAAATTTTATATCTGTCTGATCTTTAAAGCTGCCAGTCCGTTACCAATCATCATTTTGTTTGGGGTCTCTGTAGGGTTTAAATCCGCTCTCCCATCTTTCCTTTGTTCGTTTGTCAATACGTTCATTGCAATCATCACACATATAGGTATGAATAGGCCGATTGCGAAGTTTTTTCGCAAGCGGATTTTTATCATCAAGGTCGTTAATACTATCACACAATACACATTTCACTTTCATTTTTTCACACTCCAATATTACGTGAAAGAAACTCCTAAGCATGTTTCATTATAACATGGTCATGTGCAGAAAATATATAACACACTGATAACTTGCCGTAAAAGAAAAATTCCCGCAGAAAAAAAGGAATTAACCGGCTGTCTGTCGTAATATGATAAGTGAAATGGAGTTTTCTTCATTTTCGTCTTCACTGAATGAACCTGGATAAGACAGGAGGTCTAGACATGGCAAATAGGGTAGATACTTCACTATCTAAGGAATTACTCACATTATTGCGTCAAGAAACATTTGTATCGATTGCAACGGTAGATCATGAATCAGGTGCCCCAAATGTTAACGCGATATCCTGGGTTTATGCCCCAGACGAGTCCACTATTCGCTTTTCGGTTGATAATCGTTCGAGAATCGTAGAAAATTTAAAAAACAATAGCGGTTTAGTTATTTCATTTATTGCAGATGGCACGACGTACGCCATTTCAGGCGAGGGTACTATTCTAAAAGAAAAAATGGATGATGTACCTATCAAATTAGCATTGGTGGAATGCACCGTTCAAGAAGTACGGGATGTTATGTTTTATGGAGCTAAAATGATTTCTAAACCAAATTATGAAAAAACGTATGATGCAGAAGCAGCTGTTAAATTAGATAATCAAGTAATGGAAGAAATGAAAAGGGCTTAGTCCGGCTTTATACCAGGTTAGGTCCTTTTTGTTATTTCAATGAGTTTAAAGTAAAAGTGAAAAGAATAAAATAATATAAAGATTTCTTTCATCTATCTCCTTTTTGCCGTCAACTTTGTCCAAGTTGAAGCATAAGAAAGAATAAGCACAATTTTTTTCGCATCCTCCGAAGTAACTCTTTTTGAGTCCCCCGATAAAAGGGAAAAGAGGTTTATTATCCAGTGGGGAGGAAATATATTGAAAAAGGTATATGTGATAGATACAAACGTGTTTTTGCAGGATCCCCGTGCCATATTTCAATTTGAAGATAATGAGGTGGTTATACCAGCTGTCGTATTGGAAGAAATTGATTCCAAAAAAAGATATATGGATGAAATTGGAAGGAACGCAAGGCAATTCTCGAGAATGCTGGACCGGCTCCGTAATCAAGGAAAACTTCATGAAGGTATTCCTTTAGAAAATGGCGGTACGGTAAGAGTAGAACTAAATCATCGTTCTCTTCAATATCTCAAAGAAACATTTATTGAGGTTACCAATGATAATCGAATTTTAGCTGTGGCGATGAATTTACAATCAGAACTGCAAGCTTCTGATCCAGCAAAAAAAGTTATTATTGTAAGTAAAGATGCTTTAGTACGAGTGAAAGCCGATGCGCTTGGTATAGTGGCAGAAGATTTTCTCAGCGACCGAGTTACCGAGTATGACAATATTTATAAAGGCAAGCTCTATCAAGAAGTATCAAAAGATGTTCTCAATCAATTTTATGAAAACCAAGAACTGCCCGTCAGCATATTAGAAAAAGAAAGACTGTATCCCCACCAATTTATCGTTTTAAAAGATGCCCTGGGCACTCCTGCTTCTGCTGTGGCAAAAGTGGATGAAACAGGAAAGTTGGTCAAGCCTTTTGCGAAAGAACCTGAACATGTGTGGGGAATTAAACCTCGAAATGTAGAACAAAAAATGGCGCTTGAACTTTTATTAAGAGAAGATATACCGCTTGTAACGCTGACTGGGAAAGCTGGTACAGGTAAAACGCTTCTCTCTCTTGCTGCGGGGTTACTGCAGACAGAAGATATGGGCAGATACAATAAACTGCTGGTTGCAAGGCCGGTTGTTCCGATGGGAAAAGATATTGGTTTTCTACCTGGAGAGAAAGAAGAAAAACTTCGGCCGTGGATGCAGCCGGTATTTGATAATCTTGAATATTTGTTTAATACGAAAAAACCTGGAGAGCTCGATCAAATATTAGCTGGGATGGGTTCTATCCAGGTTGAAGCATTAACGTATATACGTGGAAGAAGCATTCCTGATCAATTTATCATCATCGATGAAGCACAAAATTTAACGAAGCATGAAGTAAAAACCATTTTAACGAGAGTTGGAGAAGGCAGTAAAATTGTGTTTATGGGAGACCCCGCTCAGATTGATCATCCTTATCTCGATGAATTAAATAACGGTCTTGCGTATGTAGTGGAAATGTTTAAAGATCAAGCAATCAGCGGTCATGTTAAGCTAGAAAAAGGGGAAAGATCAGGATTAGCGCAGCTTGCAGCAGATCTTTTATAATCTTTTTAGATATGAAACAATAAAGAACCCAAAAAAAGCCTGTTGTGAAAAATTATCACGGCAGGCTTTTTGGTTCGCTTCTCCCCATTTACGTTTATACATAACTTTAGAAAGCACTACCCCTAACTCGTATAAGGCAAATAAAGGTCCCAATACAATTGAGTTGAGAGATCAAATCCGGTGGTGTAATAAGAGCAGAGACTATAGCAATTAGAATATACCCATATTTTCTACTTTCTCTTAATTTACGCGGGGTCACTAAGCCGACTGCTGTCAAAAACATCAGGACAAGCGGCACCTAATCAGATTGCCTTCTAAAATACATGAAGGCTTGATTAAAATTTTTATTGCTTTGGGAGTCAGTTGATGGGTCAGCTGTCGTGCCGCCTGGTAGATTTCTTCCGATAATAGAACCGAACAAGCCCCCGCCGATCGCACCGCCGGCTACAAAACCAGAGTTTTTAAGAAATTTTCGTCGAGTCATGGTAGAATTTTTCTTGTCTTCCGCCATTTAATTGTTTTCTCCCTTCAAATAGGTAAAAATATTATTTGCTGCTCTATCCATCAATAGTGTTACATTCCCAAGGAGCAGAAAAATTATACACAATTCATACGATATTTCTTTGACTGTTTAATAAGTATAAGTAAAACTAAGTCTTCCACCATAAGGACTCGAAGGCAAGCCGAGTTTTACAAATGTAAAAACAAAAAAACTTGGTTTGTCACCAAGTTTTCATGTCAGGTGGATATATCCGACGCTCTTTGACAACAAAAAAATATTATCATCTTCTAACGCCTGGTATATCAACCTTTCCGGAGGGAGTCGCCGCCTTCCACTACAGTCGATATAATGTTCGTTTTTGATAATCAAAATAGTACTTATGAAATTGATTCATTTAACATAAAAAAAGAAATAACAGGGTATAAAGCCCCAAAAAGGGTTATCCCTTTGTGAGACAACCCTTTCTTTTACTTTATAATACTATGTACTTTAGACAATTCTAAATCCTTTTACATGCGTGATGGGGTTTTGTTTATTACTGCCGTCGCCATAATATACGTGAACCGGTCCAGTTTCTTTTAATGGTTTACCATTTTCGGAAAAACCAATCACAAATTGAGACGCCTCTTCAAGGTTGACGATATGATCGGTATCATTACCGCCATTAGTCTCTACTACTACTTTTGCTGCATCAGAATGAGGTTCAGCATTTTTTAAAAAAGATCCAAAAGGGATACCAAAAGTACCATTGATCAATTCTTCCTTCTTTGTTCGTATGCGGTTAGTTTGATTACGTTTTGGCAGTTGTGCTCCTTCGGTTATCTCTTTATCCCATTGTTTAGAAATGTCTTTCTTATACTGTTCCATTTCATCACTTTTTCTGTTTTCTTCCCCCGTCCACGTCTTCAGGTCGATTTTGCGGTCGTCAAATATCCACACAGTCGGGTCAATCGTTATTGTGTGTTTAACGTTGCCATTAATCATAACGATAAAGTCCATGTCTAATCTCCTCCTAAAATAGAAAACTTAGCTTGCCGCCTTGTAAAGGGAACAGCCTCAAAGCAGCGGAATTCGTATGTCCTTTAAATGGCGTTTATTTGTTTATACTTATTAACAATAAAACGTATTCATTTCTAATAGTGTAAAAAACACATCCCTGTTAATCCTAACATAATTTTAAGAGAGTATGAGAACAAGGAAACTCGTTTACAATGATAAAACATATACTTTTGCCTTACTAATGAAAAGGAGAGGGCCAATGAGCAGTCTTTTTATTGATAATAAAGAGTTAGAATCATTGCTGCAAACGCTGCAACCTTATGCAAAAACAGGCAGTATGCCGACATACATACCAGAATTAAATCAAATGAACCCAGATCTTTTTGGATGTGCCGTTTATAAAGACGAACATATCGTTGCTGCTGGCAGCGCCGACTTTTTATTTACCCTTCAAAGTGTTTCGAAAGTAATTAGTTTAGCTCTAGCGCTAATGGACCACGGAGAAGAGAAAGTTTTTTCGAAAGTAGGAATGGAGCCGACTGGCGATCCGTTTCACACCATTCAAGCTCTAGAAGAAGAAAAGCCATCAAAACCGCTTAATCCGATGATTAACGCAGGAGCTTTAGCAGTAACCAGTTTAATAGCAGGAAATTCAGGAGATGAAAAAATTGGAAGGCTATTAACATTTATTCATGAATTGACAGATAACCCATCTATTTCTGTGTGCGAAAAAACAGCGAAATCGGAGCGGGAAAATGCTGATTTAAATAGAGCATTAAGTTATTTCATGAAAAGTCATGATGTGATTGATGGTGATATGGAGTCTCTTCTTGACGTATATATTAAACAATGCTCGATTCAGTTAAATTGCAAAGATCTGGCTCGTATAGGGAGTATTATTGGAAAGAAAGGCAGGGATCCAAACAGCGGCAGAAATATAATCCCCCCGCGGATAGCCAGAATTGTTAAAACATTTATGGTCACGTGCGGTATGTATAATGCATCTGGAGAGTTTGCAATTAAAGCAGGAATACCAGCGAAAAGCGGCGTTTCTGGTGCGCTTGTTGCTGCTCTTCCGGATGGCACAGGAATGGGAATCATCAGTCCTCCGCTAGATAAAAAAGGCAATAGCGCAGCTGGGTTGAAGCTGTTAGAAACGTTAGCAGAAAAATATAGCTTGAGCATATTTTCATAAAAATTTACTAGAACTATAAGAGTTATCTTGCATTTTTTTCACATAACGGATAAGATAGGGACAGGGAGTTAACGAGTAGGAGGGATCACCTTGAGCGTGAAGGCGATGACCGAACATAGCGAGAAAGCATACGCTCTGCTTAAAGCCGACGCAGAAAAGATCCGGAAATTAATTGAAGTACAAATGGATAATCTCACTATGCCCCAGTGTCCTCTTTATGAAGAGGTTTTGGATACGCAAATGTTTGGCCTTTCCCGTGAAATCGACTTTGCCATTCGTTTAAATTTAATTGATGAGGAAACTGGAAAGTATATCCTCTCTGAGCTTGAACGGAAACTGGCAGCATTTCATGAAGCCACCGTTGGTAAATAGAAAAAAGCCAGGCTATTCTAAAGAGTAGCTTGGTTTTTTTATTAGTATGTGTGCCTGAGAGCTCGGTAGTAATCTATTTCTTTCCTATTCATAGATGCTTAGTTACTTACCTTGTTTTTATATGGCCATAATTTAAAGGTTTATGAGGAAGATAGAATATGTATAAATAATAAGTATACCGGCGGATTTAGATAAAAATTCTTATCAATGTTAAATAATAATCAGGCAGAAGGAAAAAGCTAATGCTGCGATAGAATGACCTGTACGTTGAAATTTTTGAAAAAAGTTTAAAAAAATGCATGAAATTGCGTTTAACCATAATATTTTAGTACTATTTTTACAAACTACTTTTTGACAGATTCTCAATACGTGGTATGATAATTTATATTTAGAATTGTCAGTCAACGAGTCAGTCAACGAAAATAAAAACAAAAAATCTATATGAATGAATCATTGACTGAGTGGAGAGCAAATTATACCAAGGAGGAATTGTATGAATGGCATAGGCAACATAAAAAAAGTACTGGTGGCTAACCGAGGAGAAATAGCAATCCGGATTTTCCGGGCATGTACCGAATTACATATTCGAACTGTTGCGGTATATTCCAAAGAAGACTCTAGTGCGTTCCACCGATACAAAGCAGATGAAGCATATTTGATTGGTGAAGGAAAAAAGCCGATTGATGCGTATTTGGATATTGAAAGCATTATTGAAACAGCGAAAAGCAATGATGTGGATGCAATCCATCCAGGTTACGGCTTTTTATCAGAAAACCTTGAATTCGCGGAACGTTGTAAAGAGGAAGGAATCATTTTCATCGGCCCTGGTACCGAACACCTTCATATGTTTGGGGATAAAGTAAGAGCCAGAGAAACGGCTGTAAAGGCTGATCTGCCTGTCATTCCTGGAAGTGACGGACCAGTATCAGGGTTGGATGAAGTAAAGAAATTTGCGGATGAAAATGGTTTTCCATTTATTATTAAAGCGGCTCTTGGCGGGGGCGGCCGCGGGATGCGTATTGTTCGCAGTCCCGAAGCATTAGAGGAAGCATATGACCGCGCTCGTTCTGAGGCAAAATCTTCATTTGGCAGCGATGAAGTATACGTTGAAAAATTCATTGAAAATCCAAAACATATTGAAGTACAGATTCTTGGTGATAAAGAAGGCAACATCGTTCACTTATATGACAGAGACTGCTCAGTGCAGCGCCGTCACCAAAAGGTAGTTGAAATCGCTCCAAGTGTGTCTTTAAGCCAAGAACTTCGTGAAAACATTTGTAACGCAGCGTTAAAGCTGGCGGAGAACATTAATTACGTAAACGCTGGAACCGTTGAATTCCTCGTCAATCCAGACGGCGAATTTTACTTTATCGAGGTAAATCCACGTGTACAGGTAGAGCATACAATTACAGAAATGGTAACCGGTGTGGATATTGTCCAAACACAGTTGTATATCGCAGCTGGAAAGTCCCTTCACGGTGCTGAAATTGGGATCCCAAGCCAGGATAAGATCACAACCAATGGATATGCGATTCAATCCCGTGTAACGACAGAAGATCCAGCCAATAATTTCTTCCCGGATACAGGGAAAATTATGGCTTACCGTTCCAGCGGCGGCTTTGGCGTACGACTTGATGCAGGTAACGGTTTCCAAGGTGCCGTTATTACACCGCACTACGACTCGCTCCTTGTAAAAGTATCAACATGGTCGCTTACTTTTGAAGGTGCTGCAGCTAAAATGCTCCGTAACCTTCGTGAATTCCGAATCCGCGGTATTAAAACAAACATTGCATTTTTAGAAAATGTCGTTCAGCATGAACAGTTTTTAACTGGTGAATACGATACGTCTTTCATTGATTCTACTCCAGAACTGTTCGTGTTCCCGAAACGAAAAGACCGCGGAACGAAAATGCTGACATTTATCGGTGAAACGATTATTAACGGTTATCCAGGTCTCGAACAAGAGAAAAAGCCGATATTTGAAAAGCCTGAGGTACCTAACATTAAACATAGTGAGCCGTTTCCAAATGGAACAAAGCAAATACTTGACGAAAAAGGCCCGGAAGGTTTGGCTGAATGGGTAAAAAATCAAAAAGAAGTATTGCTTACGGATACCACTTTCCGTGATGCCCACCAATCTCTGCTTGCTACTCGTTTTCGTACACACGATTTAAAGAAAATAGCAGAGCCGACATCCAGATTGCTCCCTAATCTTTTCTCTTCTGAAATGTGGGGAGGGGCTACGTTTGATGTGTCTATGAGATTTTTACATGAAGATCCGTGGGAGCGTCTCATAGAACTTAGAGAAAAAATGCCAAATATGTTATTCCAAATGCTCCTTCGTGCTTCTAATGCGGTAGGCTACAAAAACTACCCTGATAATGTAATCAAAGAATTCGTTGAAAAATCAGCTGCCGCTGGTATAGACGTTTTCCGGATCTTTGATTCTCTTAACTGGGTAGAAGGCATGAAGCTTGCTATCAATGAAGTACGCGAACAAGATAAAATTGCTGAAGCTTCCATGTGTTATACTGGTGACATTCTTGATCCGAAACGGGATAAATATGACTTGAATTACTATAAAAACCTGGCAAAACAATTGCAAGATTCCGGTGCTCATATTTTAGGTATTAAAGATATGGCAGGCTTATTAAAGCCGGAAGCTGCTTATCAGTTGATTTCTGAGTTGAAAGAAACCATTGATATTCCGATTCATCTGCATACCCATGATACAAGCGGCAACGGTATTCTCTCTTATGCACGGGCCGTTGAAGCAGGCGTAGATATTGTAGATGTGGCGGCAAGTTCTATGGCAGGCCTTACTTCTCAGCCAAGTGCCAACAGCCTTTACTATGCATTAAAGGGAACAGATCGTCAGCCGGACATTGATATAAAAGCTCTTGAGCAGCTTAGTGAATATTGGGATTATACCCGTAAATATTATCAAGGTTTTGAAAGCGGAATGAATGCGCCGCACACAGAAGTATATGAACATGAAATGCCGGGCGGGCAATACAGTAACTTACAGCAGCAAGCAAAAGCAGTTGGCTTAAAGGGCCGCTGGAATGAAGTAAAGAAAATGTACCGCCGCGTAAACGACATGTTTGGTGATGTAGTAAAAGTAACACCATCCTCCAAAGTAGTCGGAGATATGGCATTATACATGGTTCAAAATGATCTAACAGAAGATGACATTTATGAAAAAGGTGAAAACCTTGATTTTCCAGATTCAGTCGTTGAATTTTTCCAAGGCTTTCTTGGACAGCCATATCAAGGGTTTCCGAAAGAATTACAGCAAATTATCTTAAAAGGAAGAGAAGCGATTACACACCGTCCGGGAGAAAGATTAGAGCCTGTGAACTTCCAAGAGGTAAAAGAAGATTTGTATCATAAACTCGATCGTCAAGTAACGAGCCATGATATGATCTCCTACGCTCTTTATCCGAAAGTGTTTATGGATTTTGAACGTTTCCGCCAGCAGTTTGGAGATGTCTCAGTTCTTGACACACCAACGTTCTTTTACGGTTTGCGATTAGGTGAAGAAATCGAAGTAGAAATTGAACAAGGAAAAACATTAATTGTGAAGCTTATTTCCATTTCTAAACCGCAGGATAACGGAAATCGTATTGTTTATTTCGAGCTGAATGGACAGCCGCGTGAAGTGATAATTAAAGATCAAAATGTAAAGACAGCAGACACAGATCGTCCGAAAGTGGATAAAACGAATCCAAACCAGATTGGTGCATCTATGCCAGGAACAGTTGTTAAAAAGCTCGTTGAAAAAGGAGAAAAAGTGAAAAAAGGCGATCATCTTATGATCACAGAGGCTATGAAAATGGAGACGACTGTACAAGCTCCATTTGATGGAGAAGTAAAAAACGTTCATGTCTCTGACGGTGATACGATTGAATCCGGCGATCTATTAATTGAACTTGAAAATTAATTTGATCACTGCAGGCTGTCCTCCGAGTGAGAGGACAGCCTTTTTTGTACTTTAGGAATATTTAAACTTTATTAAAGGATCAAAGTATAAGCAAAACTACGACTTCTGCCCAGTAACTCGGCGGCAAGCCGATTTTTTCTAACATATCAAAAGAAGGAAAATTCATAATGGTTTAGAATGGTAAGGTTGGGTCTGAAAAATAACTTACATCTTTAAAGGAGACTGTTCGCTATGGAAATTCGAAAAATAAAAGAAACAGAGCTAGAACAGAGCCTCGAACTTAATCAATTTGCCTTTCAATTTGAAATGTCTGATGAAGACAGAATCAACATGGAACGAGTTATGATACCGGAGAATACATGGGTTGCTGCAGAAGGAAACAGGTTACTGTCAAAGCTTCACATACTGCCAGCCAATGTATTTGTAGGAGGCAGGAAAATGAAGATGGGGGGAGTTTCCGGGGTAGCTACCTGGCCAGAAGCAAGAAGAAACGGTCTTGTGAGGCAGCTATTGGAAGCTTCTTTAAAAGATATGTACGAAAGAGGGCATCAGCTTTCCTTTTTATTTCCTTTTTCCATAGGATTTTATCGTAAGTTCGGCTGGGAGTTGTTTTCAGATTCACTTACATGGCATTTAAAAAGAGAACAGCTTCCAGAAAAAGGCGGTATCGAAAAAGGCAGCTTCCACCGTGCTGCCATTGATGATTGGCCGATTCTTAACAATATATATCAATCCTTCGCACGGAGGTATAATGGAGCTGTTGAGCGCGATGAGAATTGGTGGCGTTATGTCCACCGAAAAATAAAAAAAGCACAAATTGCTGTTTATACTAATAGTGACGGAGAAGAAAAAGGATACATTATTTATAATGTCAAAAACAAAATGATGACTGTGCATGAGTATGCTGCCATAGATGAAGAAACAAGACAACAGATTTGGAGATTTATTGCCAATCATGACTCGATGATAAACGAAGCAGATGTGAAACCGCCGATTGATGATCCCACACGCTATTTTTTACCGGACCCTAAAATAATTGAAACGAGAAATAGTTATTTCATGGCACGAATTATCGATATGAAAGGATTTTTAATACAGTATCCATTAAAGCTGGAAGAAGGAAATTCTCTTACGTTACACATAAGAGATGAAAATTGTGATTGGAATGACGGTATATTTCATGTCACCTATGCTCCAAATAAAAATGAAGTTACAAAAACAGGAAATGGAGAAGGTGCCCTTTCTATGTCCATCCGCACCGCAGCCGCCGTTTTTTTAGGGTATTTACCTGTTGATACAGCTTTTGATACTGGCAAAATTGCAGGGAACAAAAGAGAATTTCAAAAGCTGAAACAAAGCGTTGTGACAAATGCCCCTTTTATTTATGATTTTTTTTAGGAAAAAACGCCCTGCTGCCATGCAAAAAGCTGTATAATCTTATGCTTAAGCAAAAAAGGAGCTTCCCATAAATGGGAAAGCTCCGCTTTTGTCTGATTAAGAAGTTTTGTTTCTGGTAATAATCATTGCCATGTACCCTAAGATAGTAAATAAAACAGTTACTGTAAG
Organism: Alteribacillus bidgolensis; assembly: GCF_002886255.1. Lineage (NCBI taxonomy): Bacteria > Bacillati > Bacillota > Bacilli > Caryophanales > Bacillaceae > Alteribacillus > Alteribacillus bidgolensis. Next base: position 1,240,574 of record NZ_KZ614149.1, on the reverse strand, counting down.
GGCATGAAAAAGGGCAGGAGTTAAGTAGTTATCGGAATATAAGACAGATATTCCAGCTGCGGCTTGGATAAAGACGAGAAGGTTTGCTAAAATACTCGTCCAAACTAAACTTTTATACGTTCGGAAACGCTTCAATGTCCAAATCAGCAAAATAACAAGAAAAATCACTAACAGACTTGCGAAAACGCGATGTGCAAAGTGAACACCAATTTCAAAGCCTAAACCGCCGCTCATGTTCGGTATAAGTTCATTATTGCATAACGGATAACCTCCGCAAACATACGTTGCTTCAGTATGTTTGACATACGCTCCTGTATAAATGACAGCGTAGCAATAAATCAGCACAAAAAAGAGATAGATTCTGTATCCCTTTGACACAATTGGTGCCAAAACATGCTGCAGATCATTTTCAAAAGCAAGAACGGTTAATAAAACAACCGATGCAAATGAAATGGTCGAAATACCAAAATGAAGGGCCAAAACAATATCGGAATTACCCCAAATGACAGCACCAGCTCCCATTAAACCTTGAAACATAATAAATAATACAGCCATAAGCGCCATGAATTTTGTTTCGCGAAGATGTGAAAGCTTCTTCCAGGACCACACAGCCAAAATAATAACGAATAGTCCCATTAATCCAGACCAAAGCCGGTGACTGTATTCAATAATCGTTTCAAGTGCAGGAGATTCAGGAATTACTTCTCCAAAACATAGCGGCCAGGTTGCTCCGCACCCTTCTGCTGACCCAGTTTTTGTAACAAGTGCCCCTTGCAGGAGTACAATTAACATACCAATGGATGTAATGATGCCAAATATTTTTAATCCTTTATTTTTCATCTGCTTTCACCTCCCCGTCCCCTTTTTAGACGGTAAATAATAACGTTTGATCAATAACACTCTAATCGTAAAGAAAAACTACGAAAAAAGTCAATTTTAGAAGAATGAACATTCAAAGGAAATGGACAAATGTGAAGAAAGTGTGAAACTTGTGAAACTAATGAAACAAAAATGATTTTAAGCTATAATGTCTGTAGTATGATATTGGGTGAAGAAAGTTTGAATGAGTTTCTCTCACAATGCGGTTATGTGGTACAATCTTTTTATTGATGAAGAATCAAGAAAAATGCTGTCGATATATTTGCTTTCTTCATAAGGACAAGCTGATTGTCTGCGACCGCTAGTTTTGAAGGGGGTGAAAGGTTTGAGTAAGACGAATACGGCCATAGAATCTACAAAAGTAATAGAAACAGAAGAGACTAGAGCGGTTTCTGGGGGGAAATCCTGGAAAGATTACGTAACCCTTGCTAAAATGGGCATCGTAACTTCAAACTTGATCACTGCGTTTACAGGTCTGTTTCTTGCTTCTGTATATACAGGTTTTCCATTGGTTCAAAATCTGCACATTCTTATTTTGACAATCATTGGTGCTGGTTTGGTTATGGCAGGGGGGTGTACGCTAAATAATTATATTGATCGTGACATAGATCATTTAATGGAGCGTACAAAAGAAAGGCCGACTGTCACAGGAAATATCAAACCGACAAATGTTCTTGTAGCAGGGTTAATACAGTCTGCTGCCGGGATTTTGATGCTTGCAGCAGTAGAAATGGTTGCTGCGATTATTGCCATTATCGGTTTGGTTGTTTATGTGATGATATATACGATGTGGCTTAAAAGGGTGTCTACATTAAATACAGTCGCTGGGAGCATTTCTGGTGCCGTTCCGCCGTTAATCGGCTGGGCAGCAGTTGATCCAGGACTTCATATTTATGCTTGGCTGTTGTTTTCTATTATGTTTATCTGGCAGCCGCCGCACTTTTTAGCGTTAGCTATGAAGCGCTCTCATGAATATAAGGCAGCAGGAATTCCAATGCTTCCTGTAGTTGCTGGTTTTGCTATGACTAAAAGGCAAATCGTTTTATATGTAGCAACACTGCTGCCAATTTCACTTTTGTTATATGAATTTGGCCTAGTATATACGATTGCAGCAGCTGCTTTAGGGTTGGGCTGGCTGCTTTTAGGGTTCGCAGGATTCAAAATGAAAGATGATATTAAATGGGCCCGTTTAATGTTTGTGTATTCCTTGAATTACCTAACCATACTGTTTGTACTTATGGTCATTGTCCACATGTAAAATCGCTGCAAGGTGCAATTCACCTCTTTAAAACGAATTACTACATTCACAGGACTTAGTACTTTTGAAAGTGTCCTGTGAATGCAGTTTTCTCATAAAAAGGGTCGAGAGGGAGAATGACTATAAATACAAGATAAATTTTGTAACTATTTTACTTGAAAGAGAGGTTTGATTGCTTTATGAAAGGACGCAAAGGCTTATTGCGTTTCCTTCCTTTGTCCGCAATGCTTTTATTTCTGGCAGGGTGCGGAGAGGATAGGTTAACAGCATTAGATCCTTATGGCCCGCAGGCTCAATGGATTTTTGACAACATGATTTTGAGCTTGTATGTGATGGCTTTAGTTATCATTGTTGTTTTTACCTTATTCTTTATTGCCGTGGTAAAGTTCCGCAGAAAACCTGGCGATGATGAGATTCCAAAACAGGTGGAAGGCAGTAAGACACTGGAATTAACGTGGACCATTATTCCAATTATATTGCTTGTCATTCTTGCTGTGCCAACCATTGCAGGTACATATTATTTAGCTGAGGAAGCTCCGGAAGCCGCAGGCTCAAGCGGCGAAGAAGAAGGTGAAGAAGCAGAAGAAGCAGCAGCAGAAGAAGGTGAGGATGCTGTTGTCATTGATGTAACGGGACATCAATACTGGTGGCAATTTGATTATCCAGAAGGTTTTACAGCTGGAAATGAAGTCTACATTCCCGTTGACGAAAAGGTTTGGTTTAATGTAACCGGTAACGATGTTATCCACTCATTTTGGGTGCCGGCACTCGGCGGAAAAATTGATACTATTCCTGGGGTTGAGAACAGCCTGTGGTTACAAGCAGATGAGCCGGGAGTTTATAAAGGAAAATGTGCTGAACTCTGTGGACCTTCTCACGCTCTAATGGATTTCAAAGTAGTGGCTTTGGAACGTGATGAGTATGATGCATGGGTTGATAGTATGTCTCAAGAAGAAGAAGCGCCAGAGGAAAATTCTGTAGCAGCCGAAGGGCGTCAAGTATTTGAAGATCAAGGCTGTATCGGCTGTCATGCTGTAGAAGGACAAGGTTCTGCACAAGGTCCGGCACTTACGAACTTTGCAGACCGCGAGTATATTGCAGGTGTAATTGATTTTAATAATGAAAATCTAGAAGAATGGATCCGTGATCCACAATCGTTCAAGCAAGGTAATAACATGCAGCCATATCCAGATATGAGCGACGAGGATATGGAAGCGATTATTGAATATCTAAATACTCTTAGCGTGGAAGATGAAGAGTAAAATAATTTAAAAAGGAGGTAAACCACGTGGCAACTGCAACAGCTACTAAAGATAAAAGTGTTTTATGGGATTGGCTGACTACTGTCGACCATAAAAAGCTGGCGGTATTATATTTGATCGCGGGCACGCTGTTTTTCGTTAAAGCAGGTATGATGGCTTTGTTTATGAGAATACAGCTGATGTCAGCTGAAAATGATTTTCTTACCGGACAAACATTTAATGAATTAATTACAATGCATGGGACGATTATGTTGTTTTTAGCAGCAACTCCGCTGATTTTTGCGTTTATGAACTTTGTTATTCCATTACAAATCGGAGCTAGGGACGTTGCATTTCCTTTTGTTAACGCTCTCGGTTTTTGGATTTTCTTCTTTGGCGGCCTTTTGTTAAGCGTAAGCTGGTTTTTTGGAGGAGGTCCTGATGCAGGCTGGACTGCGTACGTGCCGCTTTCAAGCGGAGAGTATGCTGACCTTGGCTTGGATTTCTATGTAGTAGGTCTACAGGTGAGTGGGATTGGTACACTGGTATCTGCTATAAACTTTATTGTAACGATCATTAACATGCGTGCTCCAGGTATGACAATGATGAGAATGCCATTGTTCTGCTGGACAGGCCTTGTTGTCTCGATCCTTATTGTATTTGCTTTTACACCGCTTGCAGCAGGTCTGGCACTTTTAATGCTCGATCGAATATTTGGCGGACAATTTTTTATTCCTGATATGGGGGGGAATGCTGTTCTTTGGCAGCATATCTTCTGGATTTTTGGTCATCCGGAAGTGTATATTCTTGTTTTGCCGGCATTTGGTATTATTTCAGAAGTTATTCCGGCTTTTTCAAGAAAACGCTTGTTTGGTTATACAGCAATGGTATTTGCAACATTAGTCATTGCATTTTTAGGGTTTATGGTTTGGGTTCACCACATGTTCACAGTAGGTTTAGGCCCGATTACGAACTCTGTATTCGCCATTGCTACTATGGGTATCGCCGTTCCAACAGGTATCAAAATCTTTAACTGGCTATTTACAATGTGGGGCGGAAAAATCACGTTCAACACAGCAATGCTCTGTGCATCTTCTTTTGTACCGACATTTGTACTGGGCGGTGTAACAGGTGTAATGCTTGCAATGGTGCCTGTAGATTACTTGTACCATGACACATACTTTGTTGTTGCTCACTTTCACTACATTATTATCGGTGGTATTGTATTAGGGTTACTAGCTGGTACTTACTACTGGTATCCAAAAATGTTCGGCCATAAACTAAATGAAAAATTAGGTATACTTATGTTTTGGCTGTTTTATATCGGTTTCCACATGACTTTCTTTATTCAGCACATTCTTGGTTTAATCGGTATGCCTAGACGTGTATATACGTACCTTGAAGGTCAAGGCATGGAAACGATGAATCTCGTTTCAAGTATCGGTTCCTTTGTTATGGGGGCAGCAATTCTTGTTCTTATCATTAACGTCGTGTACTCTGCATTTAATTCAGAGCGCATTACAGTTAATGATCCTTGGGATGCACGTACATTAGAATGGTCTACACCAACGCCTATCCCAGAGTACAACTTTGCTCAAACCCCACAGGTTCGTTCATTGGATCCATGGTTTTACGAAAAAGTTCATGGTGATGGAACAATGAAGCCGGCAGAACCAATGACGGATATTCATATGCCGAACGGATCTATATTGCCGTTTGTTATTGGCCTTGGACTGTTTATTTGGGGATTTGGAATGATTATGATAAATATGGACGATACCATTGTTCCTCCATTCTTAGTAATTGGTACAGGAGTTATTCTGACCTTTGGATCGATGCTTATACGTTCAATTAAAGAGGACCATGGCTATCATATACCTCTCGAACAAGTAAAGAAAATCGAAAAGGAGGTTAGCTGATATGGCAGGCTCGGTTGATCTTTCAAAAGGCCTCCCTTCTCATCCGGAAAAATCAACGTTAGAAGGGAAAAATAAATTTTTAGGTTTCTGGATCTTTCTAGGCGGGGAAACGATCATGTTCGCTACATTTTTTGGTACGTTTCTAGGTCTTAGAGAAGGAACGGCTGGCGGACCGTCTGCAGAAGAATTATTTTCGATGCCGCTAGTATTCATCATGACGATGCTGTTATTAACGAGCTCTTTGACAAGTGTTTTGGCAATGTTTTCCATGAAGAAAAATAATTTTAAAAACATGCTGGTTTTAATGATAGTGACCGTTTTATTAGGTGTTGGGTTCTTAGGATTTGAAATTTACGAATTCGTGGAATATGTCCATCACGGCCTTGGGTATACTACCAGTGCATTTGCATCATCTTTCTATACCCTTGTTGGTCTTCACGGAGCTCACGTACTCTTTGGACTTTGCTGGATTACCACACTAATTATTCGTTACAGCCGTTCAGGCATTACGCTGACCAATGCGCCGAAATTTTATGTAGCAAGTCTATATTGGCACTTTATTGACGTGGTGTGGGTCTTTATCTTTACCGTTGTCTATTTAATGGGAATTGGAGGTGCATAAAAAATGTCTGATGATTTATCGAAACCATTTACGAAAAGTTCGATGTCGGAAGAAGAGATAATGAAAATCAATAAGGAGAGAAAGATTCAAGTAACCTCCTTTGCTTTCATGATTTTCTTAACCATCCTCGCATTTATTGCTGTAGCAACAGAAACGATTGAAGTAGGATTTGCTATACCATTTATTTTACTTTTAGCTGTGGTACAGTTTTTCCTTCAAATGTATTACTTTATGCATCTTAAAGACAAAGACCACGGCTGGCCGAATGCTTTCATTATTTCTGGTGTTGTTCTTTCTACACCGGCTTTAATTGCATTAATCCTTCTATTAGGTGTAACAAAATATTAAGTGAATGCACTGCTCCGGGTTTTTAACCTTGGAGCAGTTTTTCCTGTTCACTTGATTGTTACAGGTTCTATCATAGAATGTGCTTTATTCATGTATAATGGGGGCAGTAGAGGTGAAAAGGAGGTAAATGAATTGGGAGATCACAACGAGTCATCTTTACCCAATGAAAATAAGAATGCTAACGACAAAACCAATGTATGGATTGCTGTTATATTAACGATTATCATTAATGGACTCGTCACCGTTTTATTTTTTATGGATGGATTTAGCAGGGAAGTAGAAGGTTTTGATTTAACGATTCTTCCGATGTTGAATGCAATTTTCAATAGTTTTACCACTGTATTTTTATTTACTGCTTTGTTTTTCATTTTACGTAAAAATATTAAAATGCACCGCCGCTTTATTTACGCTGCTTTTACATCAACCGCATTCTTTCTGATTACGTATGTTACCTATCATTACTTAGCAGAGTCAACGGAATACGGCGGCAGCGGAGCGATGGCAGCTATTTATTATTTTATTTTAATAACACATATTATACTTGCTATTGTTATTGTTCCTTTAGCTGTACTGTCTTTCATGCGCGGAATTAAATATCAAGTAAGGAAGCATCGAAAAATTGCGCGCTGGACAATGCCCTTATGGTTATATGTCAGCATTACTGGCGTGCTTGTGTATATTATGATATCCCCTTATTATTAAGAAAAAGGCTGTCCTCTTTTATAAGCAGGACAGCCTTTTCTATATCTAACTATTAAATTTTGAAATTCATTTTGATAATACCTGCTTCTCTCGCTGAAGTAAATGCAATAACAGCAAGTGGTCCAATGATGAAACCAATTATGCCAAATAATGTAAGGCCAATATATAACGATATCAAGGTGGCTAACGGAGATAATCCGATATGGTGCCCCATCACTTTCGGCTCGACGGTTCGTCGTATAATCAGCAGAACAGCTGCTAATATGAGAAGCTGCGTTCCAGTAAGTACGTTTCCAGAAATGAAATAATACAACGACCACGGGGCAAGTATGGCAATAGATCCAATAATCGGTATAAAATCGATCAGCCATATAACTATTGACATAATCAGTGCCACATCAGGTGTGAAAATATATAAGCTGACAATCGTAACTAAAAAAATGATAATGCTGACTAAAAATTGAGCTTTGAAAAAACCTAAAATAACATATGAAAGTCTGGATGTCATAAATTTAAATTTTTCTGAAGTGTCTTCTTTCATAAAAGCATGCATTTTTTGTTTAAGCCTTGGCAGTTCAATTAAAAATAGAAAAAGAGCGATTAAGTAAACTAGAAATGTGACAAGATATCTTGGAATAGCTGCAACCATGCCAGTAATTTCATTGATTAAATCCCCGCTCGATAGTTGATCCCGAAGATTATTTAGCATATCCGTAATTTGATTATTTATCTCATGAATTACTTCAGGAGGCAAATCCAAGTCTTCGTAAGCTTTTTCTATTTTATATTGAAAATTAAGCCAGGTTTGATTTAAGTCACTGACATAAGCAGGCAGGTTCTCAATAAGATAAACAACTTGAGTAACGACTTGTGTAACAAGTATGTAGCCGCTTAGACCAAGAATACAAAGAAATAAGGTGAACACGAGAGTAACAGCCATACTTCGTTTGATGCCGGTTTTTGCCATAATAAGCCGTACAGCTGGAGATAAAAGCAAAGCGGTTAACAGTGCAAGTATAATAGGACCGGAGACCGGCAGAATAAAGTATGCGCCAAGTAGTATAAGTACAATTGTTAAGATGCGCAAGAATATTTTTTTGTTGAAAATGGATGACACAGCCAAGCTCCTTTCGACCAATACCTGATTCTGCAGTTCTGTTGTAAGGCACTGCCATTAACTTAGCGTTGCCAGTTCCTTTTTACATATTATTATAATATGAAACCGTTAGATTGAACAGAAAAACACATTGAAGCTTTTTAGAAGCGAATGTTTAAAGAGAAAAACCGGTGAATATGAATTCATCCGGTTCTTTAACATATGTAATGGCAGTTATAACTTCCTTATTTATCAGCTTCCACCAATTCATTATACACGCTTTCTATTTTGTTTTTGCACTTCGTTACAATTTTATCTGGGAAATCTTCATCATATTCTACACCATGCGGATAATAGTGTCTTCCAAGGAATGGAGTCAGTAATTGAACTTCTGCATCTTCTTTTGGAATTTCTCCTTGGACGGCAAAAGCTTGAATACGTAAAAAGTAGGTAGCATCATCTGTTTTGTCCAGCATTTTATAATCAAATGTAACGCGTTCGTAATCCCACTGACCTTCATGGATAAAGCCATTTTTTTTCATAATTCTTTCTAAACTTCCGAATTGAAACTCTTTTCCATGGAAATCGAAATCTTCAATTTTCATGTCAATTCCCTCCTGATTATTAGTTACATACAAATCTTATTTAATCATAGTACGAAAAATAAGAAGATGCAACGCCGGGGCATAGAAACTTTTCATGAACTTTTACTCAAGTATAAATAAAAAAAAGCTGGGCATAGTAACAATCGAATCCAAATGAGGGAGGTAAAAAATAAAATGAAGACTGTACAAGATGTAATGACAACCGATGTGGAATGCTGCAGACCAGATGAAACCGTATATGATGCAGCCATGAAAATGAAAGATTATGACGTAGGTTCTATACCTGTAACGCAAGATAAAAATCTGATGGGCATGGTTACAGACCGGGATATCGTGCTGCGCTGCATTGCCGAAAAGAAACCAAACACTACATCGGTTTCTGATGTCATGAGTTCTAATATTATTACGGCAGAACCAAATATGGATATTCACCAAGCAGCAAGGATGATGGCTGAAAAACAAATTCGTCGTCTGCCGATAGTTGAAAATCAACAGCTAGTAGGAATTGCTTCGCTCGGAGATATGGCTGTCGATACTACGACGGATGAAGAGGCTTCGTTTGCACTCAGTGAAATTTCAGAGAGGCCGGAAGTACATCACTAAAAACAGAGCTGTCCTAAGGGGCAGCTCTTATCTATGTTTTAAAGGGACTGAATTTGACCGAATGTTTTGCTATGAGTAAAGTCTGACGGCTGAAAATTATAAGTCTGCACGTTTTAAATACATGTAAATACATCTCTGGTGAATTTTTATTAAAGGTTTATAATATAAAAGGTGCCGGAACCGAAAGCTATAACTTGATTGTCATCATTGTATACTTTTCCTTCGGTTACAATCATACTTTTGCTCTTTGAGATAACCTTTGATTCACAGCGTAGTGTTTCTCCTTTTCCAGGTTTAATATAGTTAATTTTCATTTCCAACGTAACGGATCCTTTACCTTCAGGAGTAATTTCATTTGCAAGACCGCCCATTGTTGAATCAAGAAGGGTGGCAGTGACCCCGCCGTGTACCATAGATAAAGGGTTTTCTAATCCTTTATGAAGAGGGATAGTTACCTCATATGTTTCATCATCTTTCCAATTTCTGTTGGTTTGCAGCCAGCTTCCAACAAAGGAATAATATTGACCCTTCCGTTTGCCTTCCCATCCGCGAATCATTTCTTCCATCACATTTTGCTCTTCTTCTGTTGCATCTTCAATAAAAGCAGCATATCTTTCTTGTAATTCATTTTTTGACATAATCATGAAGTAGTTCCTTTCTTGTGTATATTGCTTAAACAATATTATTGTAACGTAATAGCCAAACAATGCAAAGAAAGTGTAATCTGGGTGAACAAAAACAAGGCGCATGCGTATGATAAAAGCAACAAGTTTTGCTGGAGGTGGAAAATCTATGAGCAAAGACTCCTTGCCGCCGTCACTTCATGATTTTCGTGAATTTCTTCAAAAGCATCCACGCTTAATAAAAGAAGTAAGGGAAGGAAATCGTACATGGAATCAACTTTATCAAGATTGGGTTATATTAGGGGAGGAACATGATGACTGGAAGCCTTTCCGAGTTTCTGAAGAAGAGAAATCTAATGATAATCCAGATCAGTCGGATTCGTTATCCAATTTAATGAAGACGATCGGACAAATAAACATTCAAGATTTGCAGAAACAGATCTCACAGTTTAGTGGTATGATGGGAAATGTTCAACGTGTACTGCAGCAGTTTCAAAAACCGTCCGGACCGCCGCGGCCGCCGCAAGATCCTTTTTCTTTCAGAGGTTTCTAAACGGAAGGGAGGCATTAGTATATGCATCCACAAACGTATGCACTTATTAAAACGAAACCAGAATACAAGGAGTTTCTCCGTTTTCATCCTCAATGGTACCGTACTTTAAATAAGCATCCAGAAAAAATAGAAGAGTTTATCTCAGCCTCTAAAGTATATCATGGGCAAACGATTCCGCAGCGGCTCGAACGGTTCCAGAAAAATATGGATATGGTTCTCATGATTTTAAAATTATTAAACAATAAATAAAGTACAAAACGTTTAAAAACCTTCCAATGCTGCATACTAAATGAGCAAAGGAGGGTTTTTTTAATATGATAAAAGGGCTTGCAGCTTTTATTATTTTGATGACAGCAGCTGTATGTTTTGGGCAGCAGGGCGTGAATGCCTTAGAAATTCTTGAAGTGCGAGAAGATGCTGCTGTCCCAGCTGCTAAAATGAAAGGAATAGAATCAGAAGATTGGACGTTACAATACAAGTTAAAAAATAAAGATTTATATCTTGAATGTGTGATACCAGATTTTTCACTTGCTAAGAAAGAAAAAGGCGGCGACGGTTATTTACTCGTTCAAATGAATGGACAGGAAGCTGCCAAAATGAATCAAGCAGCTTTTATTATGAAAAGTCTGCCTCCTGGAGAGCATACCATTGATATTAGGCCGGTTTCTTATGATGGGAAATCGAAAGCCGAAACCATATCATTTGAAATAGAAATCGCTGGTCCTTAAAATACGTTGTTTCATTATTGCGGGCAACCCGTGTATAATGGAATAACGGAGGTGTTCTCATGTCTGCAGTTTTATCAACCTCGGTTGATTTGCTAGATGAATCTGCCTTAGTTGGACAAATCGTTCTCCAGTCTGAGGTTTTTATACATTATAAACAAGCAAGAAAGCAGATGGAAAGCGATAAAAAGGCACAACGTTTAATCGCTGAGTTTGCAGAATGGAAAGACAAATATGATGAGGTTCAGAGGTTTGGGAAGTATCACCCAGATTATAAGACCATTTCCAAACAAGTACGTCAAATTAAACGAGAGCTTGATTTGTATGAACCGATTGCGAGTTTTAAAAAAGCGGAAAAGGAATTAGAGCGGCTCCTAAATGAGATATGTGCAGAAGTTGCAGGTGCTGTTTCTCCAACAATTAAGGTGCCAACTGGCAATCCGTATTTTGATAATGCTTCATGTGGAGGCGGCTGCGGCACCGGTGGAAGCTGCGGCTGCGGTTAAAATCAGTTTTTATACAACTCTGGCTGCAAAGCGCATCCGGGGTTGTATTTTTTTATACTAAAGAGATAAAGTCTAGATTTTCTTACGATAGAGGTAAAATGAGAAAGAAATGGTTATTGTGAGGAGATTCAAGCCAGAATAGCAGTGGAGCTATAGAAAAAGTATCTGCTCCGCTGCTTTTCTGTCGTAACATTTCACTTACTTCCAGCCCCTATCATACTGTTTAGGACCCTCAAGAGAGTAATTCAGTTCTTTCGCTGCTTTAAGCGGCCAGTATGGATTTCTCAGCAAGTCTCTTCCAATAAACACGAGATCAGCTCGTTCATTTTGCAAAATTTCTTCGGCTTGAATGCCGCTCGTAATTAAACCTACAGCTCCTGTTGATAATCCCGCTTTTTTGCGGATGGTTTCTGCGTTTGGAACTTGAAAACCTGGAAACGCATGAGGTCTTTTAGGTGTGATACCGCCAGAGCTGCAGTCCACAAGGTCTGCACCGTCCTGCTTCATCCACGATGCCAGCTGAATGAAGTCCTCTATTTTGTTTCCATACTCTTCGTATTCATTTGCAGAGATCCGGACAAATAGTGGTCCATTCCAAATCTTTCTCACTTCTTTGATGATTGTTTCTAAAAATCGGTAACGGTTTTTTAGTGATCCTCCGTAGCTGTCTGTACGGTGATTGGTGAGAGGAGAAAGAAATTCATTAATCAGATATCCGTGCGCTGCGTGTATTTCTAATACATCAAATCCTGCTTCGATTGCCCGTTTCGCCGCATTTTTGAAAGCTTTAATGGTTTCATGAATGTCTGATTCGCTCATTTCATCTGGCGTTTTGATGTCGTCATTAAAAGGGATGGGAGAGGGAGCGATAATCGGTCCATCTACTGTAGCTTTTCGGCCGGCGTGAGCGAGCTGAATTCCAATATGAGAACCATATTCTTTAACTGTTCTAGTTAGTTTTTTTAATCCTTCTAGTTGACTGTCATCCCAAATACCAAGGTCTTCGTGTGAGATACGACCTTGAGGGGTTACAGCAGCAGCCTCCGTAAATATAAGACCAGCTTGCCCCATGGCCCTGGTTATATAATGATAAAGATGCCAATCCGTTATTTCTCCATCCTGGTTAAAACAAGAATACATACACATGGGAGACATCACAATTCGATTTTTTAATGTTATGTTTTTGATCGAATAAGAGGTAAATAATGCTGGTTTCATGCAGTAACTCCTCCTTCATTTTTATTTCCCCTGTACGGTACGTTCTTATATTACCAGTTTTTAAAAATGGAATGAAAGAAAAAGCTCTGAGCATCTGCTCAGAGCTTTAGATTCATTCTTGTTGAATATTGACTCATGTACCCTAAGGGCCATCTTTCTCCTATCAGCGATAGAATGAATAAGCAAAATAAACTTGTATTATCACTTACCTAGGTAACGATGAATTAAAGCAAGAATAGACCGGCGTGTCATTATCCCTATGAAAGAACGTTCATCGTCTTCAATACAAACAAATGGATGGTTAATAGACAGCATTAACGCTTTTCCGAAGGTTTCGTTCTTATTCATTTTAGGTACTTTCGTAGTCATAACATCACTAACCTTATAATCATGAAGGCGTTCCATTTCAATTCGTTCAATACCTAAAATAGAATCAAGAATTTGGGCTTTGCTAATCTGCCCGTGTACTTTATATTCTGTGTCAAGCACTGGGATTGCTGTGTAGCCAGATTTAATTAAAACGAGCAGTGCATGGTCAAGCGGATTGTTTAATTGAACATGTGCTACTTTTTCATGCGAAATCATCAGTTCCTTGATCTCACTATCCATAATTTGGCTGTTTTTTAATGTTTGTAACATCTTCATCACTTTCTTTCTTAATAATAATTTATCCGTTGAAAAAGAAAGTGGCCCTAAAAAAACTAAAAATGTGACCCAATATAATAGTAGAGGGGTAGGGAGAATATGTCAAGTGCTAAATGTAAGCGTTTTCTTCAAAGAGGGGGAATTTTACATTTTTAAAACGGTTTATTTTATGCTTTAGGAAAGTTCAACTTTGTTAAAGGATCAAAGTATAAGCAAATCTAAAACTTCCGCCAAAGTTTTTCTAAGATCCTATGATTTGATAAATCCGGCTTATTTCGTTTTCTTCAAAGCGAACGTCGCCATTTCACTTATACAACTGAACGTATTTTTTATTTTAGCTCATCAAAGAGTGAACGGGTGCTTTCTTGTCGTTATGATCGTATAAGGATTTTATTTTCTCATGTTAAAAGCTGCATTAAGCTGACCACGCAGCATACGTTCACGCAATTCTTTTTTTGGTAACTTTTTCTGTTCCATTCTTCGGATGTCAAACGTTTGCATTCCATCTTCCATTTTATTGGCAATATCAACTAATCGTTCCACATCGTCAAAGGAGTATTTGCGGGTACCGCCCGATGTTCTTTCAGGAAAGACAAGCTTTCTTTCTTCATAATAACGGATTTTTCGTTCAGACAATCCTGTTAATTCACTTACGACTCCTATTGTGATTACTTTTTTATCTTTGTAAGAAGAAGACATAAACGTGCGCTCCTTTTAAACAATATCTAACGAAGTTTCTTTTACTTTGTCATTAATATACCACATGTTAAAACAAAATAGAGGATTAATGTAAGAAAAACTAACATAACAAATTAAAAAAATTGACATGAATACATTTTTGAATATGTTTCCAAAAAGTAATTGCTTGTAAATTGAAATAATGTTAACGTTTATATAAAATATGTTTACATTTGGAGTGTGAGGTATGAATAACAGTTGGAATTGTTTAGCAGATGAAGTATTGCAAGGAAAAAAAGTAACGAAGCAAGATGGACTTAATATTCTTTCAGTACCGGACAGGGATATACTGTCGCTTCTCAATGGAGCTTATAAACTAAGATATCATTACTATGCAAATGACGTTAAATTAAATATGATTGTGAATGCTAAAAGCGGACTGTGTCCTGAAGATTGCGGGTATTGCGCTCAATCTTCTATCGCAAATACTGATGCAGATAAATATCCTTTGCTCGATAAAGACTCCTTAGTAAAGGGAGCGAAAGAAGCTATGGAACGTAAGGCCGGTACATATTGTATTGTGGCCAGCGGCCGAGGTCCGACGGAAAAGGAAGTAGATCATGTCACAGAAGCGGTTAAAGAAATCAAACAGGAAATGCCGCTTAAAATATGTGCTTGTCTTGGAATTTTAAAAGAAGGCCAGGCTGAGCGTTTAAAAGCAGCTGGGGTGGACCGCTACAATCATAATTTAAATACACATAAAGACCATCATGCAGCTATAACTACCACTCACACGTATGAAGACAGAGAAAGAACGGTCAATCACGCGAAAAATGCAGGTATCTCTCCGTGTTCTGGTGTGATAGCAGGAATGGGAGAAACAGATGAACAATTAATTGAAACATTATTTGCATTAAAGGAATTGGATGCTGATTCTGTTCCGGTAAACTTTTTACATCCTGTAAAAGGCACGCCGCTTGAAGATAGAGATGGTGTCGCTCCTATGCGCTCACTAAAAATTCTTGCAGCTGCTAGGTATATTCTGCCGGACAAAGAAATACGCGTATCAGGCGGAAGAGAAGTGAATATCCGCTCATTACAGCCGCTCACCTTGTATGCTGCAAACTCCATATTTGTAGGTGATTATTTGACAACAGGCGGACAAAAAGTAAAGGATGATCATCAAATGATCGAGGATATGGGCTTTAGAGTTGAACAATATGCTGTTCCAGAACCGTCTTAATTGGAAAAGGCCGTCCCAAAAAAAGCAGGGGACGGCCTTTTGCTTTATATATTATTGATGTACGTTTAGCTTCAGCGCCTAGCCGCTCGGGCGCACACCATATCTTTTAACTTAGTGAAACTTCCTCTTTTAAGGTGCTTAAGTTTTGTTATGAATATTTACATTTCCTCTAGGAGAAAGGAAGCCGCTCGCGGTATAATATATATGGTGAGAACGTAATAAATAGATGGGAGAGAGGACAATGGAACTTACAAAAGGATTGTTGTCTAGACGAACGATACATATTTTTAAAAAAGAACCAGTGGAGCGGTCTATTATTGAAAAAGCTATTCATTGTGCCATTCATGCACCGAATCATAAAATGACGGAACCGTGGCACTTTTATGCGATAACAGGAAAAACCAAAGAAAAACTAGCGAAAAGAAGAAGTGAATTGAAAATAGAAAAATTTATGGATAAAGATTCAGAGCGTGCCATAAAAGCAAAGGAACAAGCGTATACGTTTATGGCAGAACTTCCTTGGGTGATTGCTGTAACGACTCACCGTTATAGTGTTGATCCTGTACGTGAGAAAGAAGATTTTGCAGCAACTGCTTGTGCTATTCAAAATTTTATGCTCGCAGCATGGAATGAAGGAGTAGGAGCCAAATGGGCCACTGGTCAGCTTGTAAAAGATAAAAAAGCGAGGGAGATTATAAATCCTGGAGAAGAAGAAGAAATTATTGGTTTTCTTTTTCTCGGCTATCCAAAAGATATCCCGAAGATAAAAACACGAAAAGAACAAGATAGTATAAGCTGGCTTGACTGAGGAGGAAGGGAATATGAAAAACATTGTAATAACGGCAGCAGCAGTGCTTTCTCTCTTAGTAACTTTAGGTTTTTTCATTCCTATTCAATTAAGCGCGCCTCCTGATGCGCGTACGATCGTGGATCACACGAATCACATATATGTTACGCCGCCTTGTTTTAACCAAGCGGATTTAAGCAACTACTTGCAAGAAGCAGATTATAGTGAGGCAAAAGATTTAGATTATAAGCCAGAATCCTCTTGTACCCAAGAAACATTGATAGAAAAAAATGTACCGATTAATATTGCGTTATTAAAAACAATCGGCATTTCAGAAACAAAATGGGATGATGAAACGATTTGGGGTTAAGTGGATATCTCTTTTAAGGGAGATATAGTATCGTTTAACTGTAACAAAAGTATAAAATGTTATGGGTAAACAGTATAATCAAACCGGCGGCATTCATCGTACAGGACGTACCAATCCCAATGCTCCGACAGGATATAGCGTTTTTAAACGGCTTCCGTTACATGGCGATAAGCCGAGTTATTAATATTTTTAAGCACGTAACAGAACCATCGACAGATAAAGAGCGTATGGCGGATGACTACCTCTCACACATCTATAGGCATAAGAACTGTGTTTAATGCTGTAAAAAGCACTTTGTGATGAGCTAATACGTGTGATAAGCTAATATTTGTGAAATTTTCTGATAAACAGAAACGGAAGACAAACAAAGCATAGGAGATGTATAACAGAGATGAAAGTAGCTAAATTCGGAGGCACTTCTCTTGCCAGTGCAGAACAAATTAAAAAAGTAACAAATATTGTTACCTCTGATACAGACAGAAAGTTTATTGTTGTATCAGCACCAGGGAAACGCAATGATGAAGATACAAAAGTAACAGACTTGTTGATTACTCTTGGGGAGACCTTTTTAAAGGAAGGAAAAGCAGAGGCTGAACTGCAAGCAGTTGTAGAACGCTATCGTGATATTGCTGAAGGTCTCGGGCTTGATGAAGATATTGTCCATACGATTGAAGATGACTTAAAAAGTCGACTTGCCTTTGATCCATCCAATGAAGGGCAGTTTATGGACCAGATTAAAGCGAGCGGGGAAGACAATAATGCTAAAATAATTGCCCGTTATTTACAAAGCATGGGATTTGTTGCAGAATATATTCATCCTGAACAAGCAGGGTTATACGTAAGTGATACACCAGGTAATGCCCAAGTACTTCCGGAAGCATACGATCATTTGTATAAGCTTAGGGAAAAAAGCGGCATCTTAATTATTCCTGGTTTTTTCGGATTTTCAAAGGAAGGCCGCCTAGTTACCTTTCCGCGCGGCGGTTCAGATATTACAGGTTCTATCGTAGCAGCTGGAGTACAAGCAGAACTTTACGAAAACTTTACAGATGTTGATTCGGTATTTGCAGCCAATCCGAAAGTAGTAGACAATCCTTGTTCTATTAAGCGGATGACTTATCGTGAGATGCGAGAACTTTCTTATGCTGGATTTGGGGTGTTTCATGATGAAGCGCTTATCCCTGCTTTTAAAAAGAACGTGCCTGTTTGTGTAAAGAATACTAATAATCCGAGTGCAGACGGAACCATGATTATTAATGAGCGTGAATACGCCATGAACCCTGTCATCGGGATTGCAGCAGAAAAAGGGTTCAGCACTATTTATGTGCGTAAATACCTAATGAACCGTGAAGTTGGTTTTGGACGCAAATTGCTTCAAATTATCGAAGATGAAGGGATATCTTATGAACATATTCCTTCAGGTATTGACGATACATCCGTCATCTTAGATGACAGTCAATTAACACCTCAAAAGGAAGATACAATTATCCGTCGAGTCATAGATGAACTAGATGCGGATGATGCTTATATTGAAAAAGGTTTTGCTATGATTATGCTGGTTGGAGAAGGTATGCATGAAACGGTAGGTATTGCCTCAAGAGCAGCAAAAGCTATATCTGAACAAGGTGTTAATATTGAAATGATCAACCAGGGATCTTCTGAAGTATCACTATCATTTGGTATTCACGAAGACAACGTAGACCTTGCTATCCGCGGTTTATATGAAGAGTTCTTTAGTACAAAAGAAGTACTGCAATAAAAGAAAGAGGAGTCCCTTCCAAATAGATTGGAAGGGGCTCCTCTTTCTACTTAATTCGTTCACGTTTTTCTTCTAATAAAAGCTCTTTTAATTCCTGAACTTCTCGCTGCAAATCATCAATTTGATTTTCATTCGTAAAGGGAGTAGGTTCTTTCTTTTCTAAATCGGTATCATTACCAGGTAATTCCATCTCACTTGCTTTTTCTACATTATTAACAATAACACCAATAAAGAGATTAAAAATGACAAAGGTGCCTACGAGAACAAAGCTTACAAAATAAATCCATGCCATCGGAGATTGTTCGAAAATCGGACGCATGACGGCGCTGGCCCACGATTCCAAAGTGACGACTTGGAATAATGTTAATAAAGACAACTGCAGGTTCCCAAAGTATTCAGGCGCAATCTCTTGATACAGCATTGTGCCGATAACAGCGTAAATATAAAATATAATACTCATTAATATCATAATGTTTCCTAAAGCCGGAATGGTTAACAAAAGGGCGTCAACAAGCCGGCGCAGGGAAGGGATAATAGATACAGCACGAAGTACGCGCAGCACTCTTAAAATCCGAAGTACGGTTACAAAATGAGCACCAGCAAAAACATGCCCAGCAAACACAATAAGAAAGTCAAACCAGTTCCATGAACTTTTAAAAAAGCCTAGCATTGGTTTGGCAGCAATGAGACGTAGTACAATTTCTATAGTGAAAATCCATAAGAGCATCCTGTCTGCCAAATAGAAGAGAGAAGAATTGTTTTCATAGATAGCAGGAAATGTTTCTATGCCAACAATAGCAGCATTAATAAGGATAAAAATCATTACTGTGTTTATAAAAGCGCGGTGTTCAACCAGGCGGGCGATATTATTTCTAAAACGATCTACTGCCTCGCTGTTCATAAGTGTTGGTTTCCTCTCCTTTAACGTTTATGTAATGTAAATACCTATTAAATTTTACTAAAAGAATAACAAAGAAGAAAGGGAGAAGGAGTGAAAACAAATGGATAAATGGTGAAAAATAGAGGATACCTGTTATTGGTATGAGAAACATATCATATACATCGTACTCTATAATGTATCTGGTATGATAATAAATTCAGACTGACTTTTCAAAAGGGCCCCCAAGCAGAAGAAAAGCTGTCTCGGTGATTTCGAGACAGCTTCCATTGAACTAAGATATAGGGCTGCGTGTGGCGGAGCCCAGTTCTTTTGATCGTTTAATAGCTTCTTTAATGCTGTTTTTGAAATGTTCTTGTACACTATGGCGTTCTAGTGTTTTAAACGCTGCTTCGGTAGTTCCGCCAGGACTCATTACTTCATTATAAAGCGCACTTGGCGGCTGATCTGAGTTTTGCAAGCGTTTGGCCGCTCCTGCAAGTGTTTGAACGATTAATTCTTTTGCTTCTGTTTCTGGAAGGCCTGCTTCTTTTGCTGCTATTTCCATTGCTTCTACGAAATAATAGAAATAAGCTGGTCCACTCCCGGATATTCCAGTAACTGCATCCATTTTTGCTTCATCAAAAATGGATACAGTACCAATTGCTGCAAATAACGCGGAAGCCGTATCAAGTTGATGAACGCTTGCATAATAGCCCCTACAAAGAGCAGTAGCTGAAGCACTGACTTTTGAAGAAGTGTTGGGCATCGCTCTGACGACAGCTGTTTTCATACCAAACTGTTCTTCTATATAACTAGTAGAAACACCGGCTAATACAGAAATGATCAAATGATTGTCCGTGGTGTATTCTTTAATAGAAGAAATACCATCTTCAATATGTTTTGGTTTCATCGCAAGAATCACGAGGTCTGCTTTTTTCATAGCATCTTCTTTTGATTCAGCAATGCTAATACTGTAGCGTTCGTTTAATTCATTTAACCGTTGATCATTCGTTTTATTGGTTACAACAATCTGCTGAGGATTTACGAGTTTTTCAGAGAGCAAGCCACCGAGAATAGACTCTGCCATGGAGCCTGCTCCGATGAAAGCAATGGTTTTATTTTCAAGCATCTTTCTCTCCTCCTACTCTTTAATTTGTCCGCTTCCGGAAATGATATATTTTGAGGACGTTAAAGCTTTCAGCCCCATTGGTCCGCGGGCGTGAAGCTTTTGTGTGCTGATGCCGATTTCTGCTCCAAAACCAAATTCATCACCGTCAGTAAAACGGGTAGAAGCATTATGATATAGAGCGGCAGCATCCAGCTGGCTGAGAAACATAGTTTTGTTTTGCTCTGTTTCTGTAATAATAGCCTCGGAGTGCCCTGTTCCAAACTGCTTAATATGATCGATCGCTTCTTCTGTGTTCTCTACACTTTTAACCGCAGCAATCAAGTCAAGGTATTCATCTTTCCAGTCTTCTGTACTTGCTTGCTGGACGTTCGGATGCAAGCTTTGAATGACTGTGTCTCCTCTTATTTCTACCCCTTTATCAAACAACGTTTCAATAAGTTCTTTTCCATTTTGTTCGGCCCATGTTTTGTTCACCAAAATGGTCTCAGCAGCGTTACAAACAGACGGACGCTGGGTTTTCGCATTAACGGCTATGGAAATCCCCATCTCTTTATCTGCTGTTTCATCAATGTAGACGTGGCAGTTTCCTACACCGGTTTCAAGTACTGGCACAGATGAATGTTTCACTACTGCCTGAATTAAACCGGCGCCTCCTCTAGGGATAAGGACGTCAAGATATTCGTTCATCGAAAACATTTCTGATGCTGCTTCTCTTGAAGTGTCTTCTGCAAGCTGTACTGCGTCTGTCGGTATATTTTGTGAACGCAATGCTTTGTGAATAGATGCCACAATCGCTTTATTAGAGTGATATGCCGAAGAACTTCCTCTTAAAAAAGCAGCATTGCCTGTTTTTAAGCAAAGTCCAGCAGCGTCTGCTGTTACATTAGGTCTTGCTTCATAAATGATGCCAGCTACTCCTAATGGCACACGGATGCTTTGAATATGAAGACCGTTAGGGCGATCCCAGCTTTCTATTTCTTCTCCTATAGGGTCGTTAAGAGAAGCTACTTGTCTAAACCCTTCGGCCATGCTTTTGATTCTATCGGTAGATAAACGAAGACGGTCAAGAAGGGCTATCGATAATCCGTTTTTCTCGCCTGCAAGCAAATCCTTTTCGTTTTCAGCTAAAATGTCTTGCGTATCTGTTTCAAGTTGTACACTCATAGCGTGTAATAAATTATTTTTTTCTTCTGTTGTGAGTTGAGAGATTTGTTCTGCAGCTTTCTTTGCTTTTTTTCCTTGTTCTAGCATAACTCCCATTTCATATCCTCTCCTTTGAAATATTGACCCATTCATCACGGTGAATCACTTCAGCTCTGTTTGTTACAGTAAGAGCTGCAGCATCACTAGATGATTTTCCTCTTATTTCTTTTATTTCTTCTGCGGACATGTTGACCTGGCCTTTTCCTAATAATTGGCCTTTTGTATCTTTTACTTCTACTACAGCTCCACTTTCGAACGTTCCATGTACTTTTGTAATACCAGCTGGGAGCAGACTTTTTCCTTTATCCAAAAGTGCAGTTTTTGCGCCGCTGTCAATAATAAGTTCTCCGGCAGGCAGAGAATGAAGGGCCAGCCATTGTTTTTTGCTGTTCAATATAAAACCGCCAGGAAATCCGATGTACGTACCGTCTCCTTTTCCTGCCAGGATATCCGTTAAGAAAACAGGACCGTCTCCAGTGCCGATAAAGACACGGACGCCAAGGGAAAGTGCGGTATCTGCAGCTTCAAGCTTTGATTTCATTCCCCCGGTTCCCACGCTGCTGCCTGATTCACCTGCCTGATCGTTAAGGTCCGGCGTGATTTCTGATAAAAAATGATACCGCTTAGCGTCTGGATTTGTTTTCGGGTTAGAATCGTAAATACCGTTTATATCTGTTAGAATCATTAAACAGTCTGCATGAATCAATCCTCCGACAAGAGCAGACAGCATATCGTTATCTCCAAAAGTAAGCTCATCTACTGCTATCGAATCATTTTCATTTATTATAGGAAGGACACCGCGGTGCAGTAATTCGGACAAAGTAGAATAAGCATTTTGGTATTGAGACTTATTGGAGAAGTTACTGCGCGTTAACAAAATTTGTCCTGTTTCAATACCATATTGGTTAAACGCCTCTGTATAGGCTTGCATCAATAAACCTTGCCCGACTGCTGCTGCAGCTTGTTTACCTGCTACAGTAACAGGACGTGAGGGATATTTTAAACCGGAAAAACCTGCAGCTACGGCGCCGGATGAAATAAGAATTACCTGATGACCGGCTTTTCTTAATTCGGCTATGGCTGTAGTGTATCCATTTAATTTTTCCCGGCTTAATTCACCTCCGGGATTGGTTAAGGAACTGCTTCCTATTTTGACAACAATGCGTTCTTTTTTCATAAGGATCACCTTAGTTAAAAATTAGTAAAATAAAAAGACTCTTCTGTCCCCATTAAAGGACGGAAGAGTCTGATTCCGCGGTACCACCTTTATTGAAACACGCGTAATGATCAGCAATACTGTTTATTACATACGTATTCCCTCTTTCTCCTGTAACGAAGGAGTTTACGGTCAGGTTATATCCCAGACAGCTCCAGGGCGGGTTCAGAGACATTTCTTCTTGCAAATCCTTTCAGCCGGGGGACTTGCTCTCTGGTGAAGTCTGATCTCTTACTATTCCCTTTCAAAGCCTATGAATAGTTATGTTTTTTTAATATAAGCATTTAGCTGTAAAAAAATAAATATGTTTAGTTATAATATTATGTGAAAAATTCTGCCGTTTTGTCAAGGAGTTTAATCAGATTTATATCTTTTTAGGAGGAATTGGTCCAATGACTATGAAAGAGAAAGTGATCGTTGTTACAGGAGCATCGAGTGGAATTGGTGCTGCTATAGTAAAAAATGCAGCAGAAAAGGGCCATCATCCTGTTTTAATTGCTAGATCTAGGGATAAATTAGAAAACGTACAAAGGGAAATAGAAGGAAAAGGAAAAACGTGTTCTACCTTTCAAGCAGATGTCACGAATGAAACAGAAGTAGCGGAAGTCGTTTCCTTTCTTCATGAATCTTTTTCGAGCGTAGACGTTTTAATCAACAATGCTGGTGTGGGAAGGTTTGCATTTGTAGAACAATTGACTGCAGAAGAAACGAAGGAAATGTTAGAAGTGAATGTGCTGTCGGTATTTTATCTCGTAAAAGCTGTGCTGCCCAGTATGAAAAAGAACGGGGGAGGTCATATCATCAATATCGGTTCTCAAGCAGGTCGTCTTGCCACACCGAAATCATCGATCTATGCTGCAAGCAAACACGCGTTAATTGGTTTTAGCAATGCACTGCGGTTAGAAGCCGAACCTTATCACATTTATGTGTCTTCCGTTAATCCAGGACCAGTTCGCACACCATTTTTTCAAAAAGCAGATCCTAGCGGAAGTTATGAAAAGGCGGTAGAAAAACTGCTTATAGAACCAGATGATTTAGCAAAAAAAGTCATGCGTACAATCGAAAAACCAAAACGTGAAATAAACATACCTTGGTGGATGGCAGGACTTTCTAAGCTGTATGGACTTTTTCCCGGGTTAGTGGAAAAAGCAGGAAAAAAGCAATTTCAGAAAAAATAAGTTTAATATAATTATATTATGTAAAGTTTTAAAGTGGTTTTTAATATTAAATAGGAAGAAACATTGCTGTTCATTAGGTCTGCATGCTAGACTATAGACAAATCTTTGAAAAGGAGACCGTATAATGTTAACAAAGAGAGCGGGTATTGCGGTCTGGCTTCATTCAATGAAGCAAGTACGTCAGCTACGAAAGTACGGAGTTGTTCATTACGTTTCGAAAAGCATGAAGTACGCTATTTTATATTGTGACCTAAAAGATACAGATGATACGGTTCAAACTTTGAATTCCTTGTCATTTGTAAATAAAGCTGAACGGTCAATGAAGCCGGAAATTCGTACAGAATTTAGCGGACCGGTGTATCCTAAAGAAAAAACATTTGATTATAACGTAGGTATTTAGGCTGCTTTTCTTTCCTGATGGGAAGAGAGCAGTTTTTTTATACTGTTATGAAAACGGTGACGGCATTTGCATATAAAAGAATAAGCCGGGATGTTCCGCTAAAGGTGATGAGAATGGGTGCAGATCTTTTGAACAGACAAAAATAGTTAAATCCTTCTGTTTGTTTCGTTATTCGAAATATAATATAATAGCGAAATAGAAAGAAGGGATCCTCTTTCATGATTAATTGGAAGAAAAATTTATATATATTAACAGCGTCTTTGTTTATTGTGATGGCAGCTATGACCATGATCATTCCATTTTTGCCTCTTTATTTACAAGACCTTGGCGTTACCGATTCTGAGCAGGTAAGCATCTGGTCAGGTGTTATTTTTGGCATTAACTTTTTTAGTGCTTTTCTTGTATCTCCTTTTTGGGGACGATTAGCAGATCGGCACGGGAGACGATTAATGGTGCTTCGCTCAGGATTTGGAATGGCGGTGGTCATGATACTCATGGGGTTTGCGACAGGTCCGTGGAGCTTATTTTTTTTCCGTTTATTAAACGGAACGATTTCTGGGTTTAACCCTGCTTCGATTGCGCTTATCTCTACGAACACTCCGAAACAGCATGTAGGATATGCCTTGGGAATTTTACAGGCAGGGGCAGTGGCTGGAAGTATTTGCGGACCGCTTTTTGGAGGGTTGATGGCCGAAATACTCGGTTTTCGGGCCATATTCAATATTACAGGCGTATGTATTGCTTTCGCTGCACTTACGGTTACGCTGTTTGTAAAAGAAGATTTTACTCCACCGAAAAATGAAGAAAAAACAAGCACATGGCAGGACTTCAAAACAGTTGCGGCTATTCAGCCCATTCCATTTGTTTATGTAATTATTTTTATTATCCAGTTTGCTTTAATCGGTGTGAATCCTCTCGTTTCTTTATTTATTGAAGACTTAAGCGGAGGGCAAAACAGTGCTTTTTATGCAGGTCTTGCTGTTTCTGTCATGGGGTTTGCAAATATGCTTGCTTCCCCTCGTCTTGGAAAGCTTAGTGACAAAAAAGGTGCACAGTATGTATTATATGGTTCTTTAATTGGTGCAGCACTGTTTGCTATTCCTCAGGCTTTTGTGACAGAACTCTGGCAGCTGATCGTTATGCGGTTTATGACAGGACTGTGTTTAGGGGGATTACTTCCGGCAGCAAATACATTAATTCGTCAATTAGCACCAGAAGGAATGGAAAGCAGAACTTACGGGTTTTCCAATAGTTTCTTATTTCTTGGTTCCATGCTCGGCCCGATGATAGGAGGAATGATTGCTGCAGCAGCTGGGGTGAGAGGCTTATTCGTTTTGTCTGCACTGCTCTTAATAATCGGCGTTTTCGTTATGAAACATCGAGTGGTTCCTAGATTAAAACAAACCTCATAGTCAGTGTATCGAATAGAAAACAATAGGGGAGTTATTCAGCTCACTTTGACTACTGTTCGTCCTTTTTGTACGTGAAGACCAACATGTATTTAACGATATACCATCAAATGAATGTCATGGCGGCAAGCCTAGTTTTTCTAAGAAGCAATGTTTTGCTGCCAATTACATTTTCTAATAATGTAAAGAAAACTTGGCTAGCGCCAAGCCTTTAGGCGAAGGCGATTGCCTAGTTGCACTTATACTGATTTCCACGCTAAAGTTTTATACTTTCCTATCAGTATAAAAAAAGGCTGTTCCTCAGGGTGTAGGAACAGCCTTGCCCGTATATCCCGGGCTATGGGAGAGGAGAAACCGGAGGAAGAGCTTATGGGGAAACGTAAGCCTTCTCCGCGGTTATCAGCAACATGGATTCATGCTGCTGTTTGTCAGTATGGACCTTGACCTGTACTTTTATACACCTAAAATAAAATTTCACGTTCGGGAAATTCTTTGCCATCTGCCAATTTTGTGGTAGGATTAGGTCGATATCATCAATTTTATATACGACCTTTCGTTCATTATAGGAAACAGCGAGATTTGTTCCTAATAAGCACATATTTATTTTATTTTCTAATGTATAAAAAGGATTGTGAGTGGTATGCGTGTAATCTCTGGAAAAAGCAAAGGCACTACCTTGAAAGCGGTACCGGGGATGAAAACCAGGCCTACTTCTGATAAAGTAAAAGAAGCACTTTTTCATCGAATCGGTCCATATTTCAATGGCGGCAGCGGACTTGATTTATATGCAGGCACTGGAAGTCTAGGAATCGAAGCTATGAGCAGAGGATTTTCCTCCTTTGTATTTGTCGATAAATCACCTCAAGCCGTAAAGGTAATCAAAGCAAATGTGAAGGCTGCAAATCTACTCGAATCTTGTGAGATCTACCGTAATGATGCGAAACGTGCTTTAGCAGCGCTGGAAAAGAGAAAGAAAACATTTGATCTCATTTTTATGGATCCGCCATACGATCAGCAAGAACTCGCTAAAATGCTGCAAGCCATTTATGATAAGGAACTTCTCACTCCATCAGGAAAAATTATTTGCGAACACCGTTCTTCTGTAAAATTGCCGGATACCATTTCTTTAATAACGAAACAAACCGAAGATTTATATGGAGATACAGGTGTTTCTATATATGCATTGGATAAATAAAGGAGGAACAAGCTCATGACTGCTATAGCTGTCTATCCTGGAAGTTTTGACCCTGTAACAAACGGTCACCTTGATATAATCGAACGCAGTGCAAAGGTATTTGACAAGGTGGTTGTCGCCGTACTACATAATCGTAATAAAGTTCCGTTGTTTTCTATTGAGGAACGTGTTGCGATGCTAGAGGAGTCCACAGCCTACATAACCAATACCGAAGTAGACTCTTTCAATGGTCTTTTAATTGACTACATTCGTGAAAAAAATGCAAGGACGATTGTAAGGGGTTTAAGAGCAGTATCTGATTTTGAATACGAAATGCAGGCAGCTTCCATTAATCGTAAGCTTGACCCAGATATTGAAACATTTTTTATGATGACAAATAATCAATACTCATATTTAAGTTCTAGTATTGTAAAAGAAGTAGCGAAATACGAGGCAAATGTGCAAGATTTGGTTCCAGCCTCCGTCCAAAAAGCGCTTCTGCAAAAATACAGCCATTTAACGGATGAAAAGTAGGCAGAAAAGGGTGTTCCGAAAGTGTTTTTCACTAATGGGACACCCTTTTTCTTTCTCCAGCGTTTTCTAAGAATGAAACGTTTTCGTGTGAATGATATACAAATATAGAAACAGGGCTCCGATTGTAATATAGCTTCCATAGATAGACAGCCAGGTACCTATTGTCTGCCATGATGTTACAAAAAAAGATGCGGCCGGCTCGGTGCTTAAGACAGGTTGATCGATTTGTCTTATATACAATGGTTCCCATAATACATACGTAAGCAAAGCTGCTAGAAAACCATGCATCCACCGGGCAGCAAAAAATGGTCCAAATCGAATATCAGTTTCAGCAAGCAAGCTGGCTACTTGAGCTTGTACGGAAAATCCGCTAAATCCGAGGACAAAGGAAGCAATGATTCCTTTCTCTAACATATCCGGTTGAGTAAGATCGCTAATTAATTTGCTCCCTACCGTTATCTCAAAAAAACCAGACAGCCAAGGAAAGGCGAGTTCTGGGCTGAATTGAAAAACAGATAAAACCGAAGCTGGAAGCAAAGCAATAAAATGAATGGCGCCAGTTACTTTTAAAATACGGTATAACACAGAAAACAAAATGATAAACCCCCCTATCATAAAGAGGGTGTGAATAGAGGTCGTAACAGCATCTCCTATTTTTTTTCCGAGCGGGCGTACATCATCTTCCTGTTCTTTTTTCAAAGCTTGAAAGGCTGTTCTTAAAGAAGCAGATGACGCTGTTGGTGAAGAAGGTGGAGATGTTTTTTTATAGAAACGCATAAAAATTCCAACTAATGTGTTGGCACCATAATGACAAACGGCTAACAGCAAACCGAATGCAGCATCTTGAAAAAAACCGACTGCTACGGCTCCACAAATAAATAAAGGACTTGAAGAATTTGTGAAACTCACTAATCGCTCTGCTTCTTCTTTCGTTAGTTTATTTTGTTTACGCAACTTCACTGTAAATTTTGCCCCGGATGGAAAGCCGGATGAAAGCCCCATCGCCCAAACAAATCCACCACAGCCTGGGACATTAAACAAAGGGCGCATTAGTGGTTCTAATAACACTCCTAAAAAACTGACGACTCCAAAAGCAATAAGTAATTCAGCTGTTATGAAAAAGGGAAGAAGCGAAGGAAAGACAGAGTCACTCCACATTGCTACCCCGCTTTTAGATGCTTCCAAAACGTCTTTTGGGAAAAGGATGAGACAAAGTGCAAATATAAAAAGTCCGAGCGCCATAAAAAGCATCCGGATGTCTTTCATTCTCAAAATGGCTTGCCTCCTTCAAGCTTGGTTATAATAATATTGCTGCGGTGGAATTTTACTACATAGCTGCTGTCGTATAATCCATAGAAGTACGCTTTGTAATAGAGAATTATAGAATGTATCTCCTTGTATAAGCATCCAGACACTGAAGGGACACCCTCTTTTTTCCAGGAATTTCCCGCTGGATTCGTGTTAGAATGAAAACACCTGCATGCCGTAAGATTGGTTGTCCTTATACATGAATATGAAAGAGACATCATATTTTAGACCATATTCATGCTTGTTTCTAACGGAATGACGTTGAAATCAAAAAGCAAGGGCAAGGAGGGTGATAAATAGTGAAACAGCAGCGCCCATCCATTGGGCTTGCTTTAGGGGCAGGTGGTGTTAGAGGATACGCACATATTGGAGTACTTGAGAAATTGCAAGAAAACAACATACCGGTAGATATAATAGCTGGAAGCAGCATGGGGGCGCTTGTTGCTGCACTTTATGGAGCAGGACATGAACCCGATACGCTAGAAAAATTTGCCCGGCTTTTCAAACGAAAATATTACCTCGATTTTAATGTCCCGAAAATGGGTTTAGTACAAGGCCAGCGGGTAAAAGAACTTATTTATATGCTCTCAAAAAAAATGAATATTGAAGATATGAGACTTCCTGTTGGAATTGTGGCAACCGATCTTACATCCGGCGAAGCTATTGTATTCCGAGATGGCTGTGCAGCGGATGCTGTTCGAGCAAGTATTTCCATACCAGGAATCTTTGTTCCTGAAAATTATAGAGGACGGATGCTTGTAGATGGCGGTGTAGCAGATAGAGTGCCGGCAAGCACGGCTCGCAGTATGGGTGCAGATTTAACCATAGCAGTAGATGTATCTTTTTATAACAAAGAACCAGTGATTGGTTCTATTTATGATGTGATTATGCAAAGCATGGATATTATGGGGAAACAATTAATAAAATACAAAGAAGTCGATGCAGATGTGCTTATTAAACCTATATCTTCGTATTACAATGCGGTCGTTTTTGAAAATGTGGATAAATTAATAGAAGCCGGAAGAGAAACAGCAGAAAGCTATATTCCAGAGATACTAAAAATGATAAATGAGTGGAAGGAGACCGAGCATGGCAAGGAATAAGAAACCAGGCATCCGCAGAAGCTGGGTATTACTTATTGTTTTGATCCTCATTCTTCTGTTGAATCAAATTCCATTACCGTATTTTTATTCCCAGCCGGGAGAAGCAACGGCACTTGCTGACATGATTACTGTAGAAGAAGGTTTTGGGGAAGAAGGTCAATTTTATTTGACAACGATAAGGCAGCGCAGAGCAAATGTTCCATTATACATTTGGGCTCAGTTCTCGGATTACCGCGAAGTAGTGCCAACTGATCTTTATTTACAAGAAAATGAAACAGATGAAGAATACTTTCATCGTCAGGAAATGATGATGGACAGCGCTCAGCAAGCTTCTAAAATGGTTGCTTATGAAAAAGCAGGCTTTGAATTTGATGTGGAGTATAAAGGGATACGTGTAACGGAAGTAATAGAGAAAATGGATGCATCTAATCACTTGCAAGAAGGCGATCTTATTACGGAATTAAACAGGGAAACATTGCAAACCCTGGAAGAAATGAACGCTTTATTAGAAGGTAAAAAAGCTGGGGAAGAAGTGGAGCTTACCGTTCAAAGAGGCGATCAAACGCAAACTGAAACAGTAAAAGTAGATACATTTCCAGAAGAGATGAATGCAGAGAGCAACACAGGGCTTGGGTTGCTATACCCTTTTACTCAAAGAAGTGTTTATTTTGACCCAGAGGTCACTATAGAAGCAGGTGCTATTGGCGGGCCTTCTGCCGGATTAATGTTCGCTCTTGAAATATATAATCAATTAACCGAAGGAGATCTCACCGGGGGAATGGATGTGGCAGGAACCGGCAGCATTGATGATGAAGGCAATGTAGGTAGAATCGGGGGCATTGCTCAGAAAATTGTAGCTGCCGATAAGTCAGGCGTGGATATCTTTTTTGCCCCGGATGATGATATAGCTGATCCGTCTAACTATGAAACAGCTGTTAAAACAGCTGAAGACATCAATACGGACATGAAGGTTGTCCCTGTAAAAGAATTTGATGATGCTGTATCCTATTTAGAAAGCAGGCTTGAAGAAAAAACAGTAAATGAGACGGATCAAGCATCCTAATTTATTCTTACAAATCAGTGACGTTAAATAAGGTTTTAGCTGTGGGCTAAAACCTTTCTCTTTGTATCCGATGAAAAAAATTATGAGTCAGCACCCTATGTTTTGATGAAGATGCTTTTCTTACATGTAACGTTATCGGTCGTTATGAAAAAAAAACGGGGGGAAGCTGATATTCTTCCTTCCATTTCGTATTTCTTTTATTTGGCGGTAACGGGCTGTAATAAGCGAGAGCAGCTCTTTCATCAAGCTTTTGCTGTGGTGTTTTTTGTTTTGGGAGATTTGTAATCAACGGGATATCCACATGTTTTTTTATTCGGTTTAAATACGATTGTCCGGTTTTATTCATTCCTAAAATGCGGATATGATCCGCCTGGCTTGTCAGCAATGCTTCATTTGCTTCTGTTTTCGTAGTACCTGTTAACGTTTGGACAGCCAGCCGCTGCAGCCTTGTCCACGTATATCGTTTGGTTTTTAACGCGCTCATAAATGACTGAAAAGAATCATGTGTTTTAATAAATGATTGAAATCGGTGCTCAAGCCCTTCTTCCGCTTCATAGATTTGCTCGAGGTACGAGGGAGATAAAGTTAATGTTTTCGCTTGTAATAACGGGAAATATTGCTCCCAATCAAAAAAACTCGCCTGCTTTTTTAAATAAGTTTCCATTAGAATTCGTGTTGGAACGGGGATTGTATGTCCTATATCTCCTGGTTTTTCCCCTTGATCGATAAGAGACCGACGAATGCTGGTAGCGCTTGCAATCGATTTTTCAGAAATATGTTGATCGTGATAACCAGCTTTTGTGCGCCGGATGGTTTCTGGTTTAATAGAACTTTTTAAGTCGTGTACTGCTTGAATATAATGATATCCAAGTATATTGTTTGGCTGGGTTAAGTCTGGCCAATCTTTTTCTGGTTCAAGCTTTAAAAAAGCTAGAGAAACTGCTTTTGGATAGCTGTACCCTTCATAAATGAATTCTTTAATGTATTGATTGTATATTTTGTCGTTCGTTTGAAGGAATGCTAATACATCCAGAAATGGCTGGATATCGCCGTGTTCACTGCCAAAACAAAGAACATCAGCATCTAGGTGGTGCAAAACAGAGACAGCGCCTTTAGCAAACCAGCTGGCATGCTGACTTGAAAAAATATAAGGAAGTTCAACAACTAAATCAGCCCCGCCCTGAAGGGCCATTAACGTTCGTTCTCTTCTAGGCATAAGAGCAGGTTCGCCTCGCTGCAGAAAATAGCCGCTCATTACGCAAATGACAACATCTGCTTTTGTTTTCTCTTTTGAAGCTTGAAGGTGGTAGGCATGCCCATTATGAAATGGGTTATATTCTACAATTAAACCTAGTGCTTTCATAATTTCCTCCCTTTGTTTCATAATAAGATATAGGTATTTGATTAACACACACATCTTTCTCTTAAGAATGCAGCATGTTATGATATACTAACTGTTATATAAAAAAATAAACAATAATGCCCTGTCACTTTGACAGCGTCAGCACCTTCTACATGCTGAAGTGTGTGAGTAAGACGAAGTTCGTTTTATTACTATAGGAAAGTTTAACTTTGCTAAAGAATCAAAGTATATGGCCAGAAGGATTTGGCGGTAAGCCAAGTTCTTCTAACAGGACGCATATGCTTTTCATATCAGTATAATGTAAAGAAAAAATATTGACAAATAGATACATGGTGGATATAATTACTCTTGTTGCCTAGAGGTGATACCCGATGAAATGGAGTATACAACAACTTCTTGCTAAAAGGCATGAAGGTCTTACGGTGAACGAACAGGTAGATGTATCAGAATTAATAGATCGTGACCGGGAGATTCGAGATATCACGCCTGTAAAGGTTACAGGCAGTGCAGCATTTTCTGGTGAAACGGTCGCTTTTTATTTAAAGATTAAAGGATCGATGACTTTACCTTGTTCCCGTACGCTTGCCGATGTGGACTTTCCTTTTGATATAGAAGCAACGGAACGTTTTCGTTTAGATGGCATGCCTGTCGATGAAGAGGACATTTCTCTGCATGAACCGGAAAATGGTTACGTCGATCTGCTGCCGTATATTAAAGAAAATATTCTGCTTGAACTGCCGATTCAAATATTTGCGGAAGATATAGATGAAAAGGAATCACCTGCTCCGCAAGAAGGCAAGGATTGGGAAGTTATAAGCCAGCAGGCAGCGGAAAATCAAAAAGCAGAAAAACAAAATGAAGTTGATCCGAGAATGGCTGATCTAGCCAAATTTTTTGACAAAAAGAAATAACGAGGAACTCTTGTTGTGAAAAAATGCAACCCCGTAAAGGAGGTGGGAAGAATGGCAGTACCAAAAAGACGTACTTCTAAAACCCGCACAAGACAACGTCGCACGCACTACAAAGTTGAAGTGCCTGGAATGGTTAAATGTTCAGAGTGCGGCGAAATGAAGCTATCTCACCGTGTATGTAAGCATTGCGGTTCTTACAAAGGTGAAACGGTAGTGGAAAAGTAATAGTATGGTAAAAAAGCTGTTTTACAAGGGCTATTCCCCTTTGTAGAAACAGCTTTTTTTATATTTTAGGAGTGGTTAACTTTGTTAAAGGATTAAAGTATAAGCAAAACTACGACTTCCGCTATAGGACTCAGCGGCAAGCTGAGTTTTTCTAATATTTTAGAAAAGTTAAATTCTGCTATAGTTAAAAGTATATGAAATCACCAATGGCTGCGTTTGCCGCAGCCACGGCTTCGACCATTTAGACTTGGCGGTAAGCCGAGTTTTTAACAACAGCCTTATCTTAGTAAAAGGGGGAGAAACCAAGTGGGAAATAAGCTCAATCTGAAACGGACTGATTTTTTTACATATATTGAATTAAATCGGCCGGAAAAACGAAACGCAATAGATTACGAAGTCATAGAGCAATTACATGTCATGCTTGACGAAGTGAAGGAAAAACAAGAGGACAAGTGCCTGGTTATTACCGGTACAGGTGAAGATGCTTTTTGTTCGGGTGGAGATCTCTCCGTGTTTCATGAACTGTATACGAAAGAAGACGCTTACCAAATGCTTCATCAAATGAGCCGGGTACTGTTCAAATTGTATGCGCTTAATATACCAACAGTTGCCCTTTTAAATGGATTAGCTATAGGAGGCGGTGCAGAGCTTGCAACAGCTTGTGATTTTCGGCTTGCTGCTCCACAATCAAAAATTGGTTTTGTTCAAGGAAAGCTTGCTATAACGACAGGATGGGGAGGGGCTTCTATGCTAATGGAACGCCTTCGTCCAGAGGATGCGTTTGAGATGCTGTTGTCATGCCAAATATATTCCGCACAGCAAGCCAAAGAACTAGGCTTTGTCCAACAAGTATTAGGTAACAATGATGTAAAGACCGAAGCAGAGAATCATTTTTCGGCGTGGCGGAATGTGCCTTTACAAGTACTTAAAGCTTATAAACAACGAAAGCTTGATAGAACAAACCTTTCCTCCTTGAAAGGAAGGATTCAAAAAGAAGTAGAAGAATGCTCGATCCTTTGGGAGACTGATATTCATCATCAAGCAGTAGAGGTTTTTCGGCAGCGAAAACGATAAATATTTTCGATCTTTCCTTTCTTTTTCTTTAACTTGGAATATTTTTTTGTGAAGTAGGAGATAATCTTTTGATAGAGTCATTCTATCTTCTAGTTTTTAATCATAGAAATAAAGAAAAAGATCGGAGGGATCGTAATGGCATTACCACGTCAGGATGCTTGGTCTGCTGATGAAGATATCATGTTGGCAGAAATTGTTTTAAGACATGTAAGAGAAGGAAGTACACAGTTGGCAGCTTTTCAAGAAGCAGGTGAGAAACTTTCTAGAACAGCTGCAGCTTGTGGGTTTCGCTGGAATGCTTGTATTAGAAAAAAATATGAAGCAGCCATTGAATTAGCTAGAAAACATAAAGGAAATACAGAAAAAACATTTGCTTCCCCAGAAAAAGAGATTGAAAAACTAGTAGAAGAAGATACACAGACAAAAACATCGATGAAAAAAGAATCCCCGAATGTTCCTGCAGTACAAAAGAACTTAGAGCCGGCTAAAATGGCTGAAGAGTTAAAAAACATGGTTTCTTTTTTAAGGGAGCTATCTGATTACTTGGAAGAAAACGAAGCCCAACAAGCAGAACAGCTGCTTGAAAAAAAGAACGAACTGCAGCGTGAAAAAGAAAAACTTGATCAAGAACTAAATCAAGTTAAAAAAGATTTCAATCGATTAAAGGAAGATTACAAGGCGTTGTTAGAAGTCATGGAAAAAGCCAGAGCTCTGTCGGAAGGGGCCTTGCCTTATTTGAATGAAGACAAAGAGATGGAAGAAAGCGGCTAGATACAACCGATGGCAGATTCAAATAAAAGGAACCAGGGAGCATCTCTTATTTCATAGAATAATGTAGTGTAAACAGATCCAATATTCCCTGGTTCATTGATATTTTTATTATTCTGGGCCTAAATTTGTTGTGCCTACTGAACCCGGCTGTTCTTGAGCTTGCACTCCTGCTGGGTACCATACATATGGATTTTCTCCGCGGTCACGTTCAGGGTTATACTCAACAGACTCAAAGCCCATTTTCTCCCAAAAATTATCGGAACGCTGTCTGGCATTCGTCTTTACCGGGAGATTAAAACTTTTTGCAAAATCCACAAGTGATTTTCCAAACCCTTTGTTTCGATATGGCTGAAGGACCTCTAGTTTCCAGAGTTCTAAATAATCTTGAGGCGGTTCAAAGTAGCGATCAAATTTACTATGAATTTTGTATAAACACATTCTGGCAACGAGCCGGTCACCGTAATAAATACCATAAAAAGGGGACTCGCTGTCGTTTTCAATAATGTTTTCTTCTAACTCCTCTTTCATCGAAAGTTCTTGTGCTCCAATTTCTTTAAAGTTATTGAATTCTTCTAATGTTTTGTAGTTTACAAGTAAGCGCTTTACATGATGTGTACTCATATTAAGCCTCCTCTACTTAGATCTACCTCTATTGTACTATACCGTAAAACACTTTTGGTAAAAGATATCTTCACTTCAAATAGGCGCAATAATTTTAACTTTCAAACAGTCTTCCCCCTTGATTAATGAGTAATAGTCGTATATGCTGAATTTTAGAAAAACGCTTTTGCCCTGTTTAACCGTGAGCGGTTTTCCACGCGGTGCTTGGCAGGAGAGGGGAGTGTGTTTGATTTTGATTGATGTAATGGTTTTCTTATTCGCCACCATGATCACTCTCCCGTTTTTAGCCTGGTATATCGTATATATCATTACGGTAAAATGGACAAAAAGAAAAGGGAAAGCTATCCGGCTTGCTGCAGACTCATCTACTATTCTATTCATCGGTTCCGTCCATTTTCTCGCCAATGCCATATGGGGGGAGTCTTTTTTTTGGATTATTATAATTATTATTTTATTGATTGCTGCGATTTTTACAATTTTACATTACCGTTCTAGAGAAGAAGTCGAATTTGTAAAATTAATGAAAGGAATTTGGAGATTTAATTTTTTTCTTTTTTTTACAGCCTACTTTCTGCTCGCTTTCTATGGGTTGACGAGCTATTTATTTTCGGCTTTTCTTGCTTAAAACAACGTGATATTGTGATAAACAGAATAAGTTAACGCGGGTGAAGTAGAAAGGTTGGACCGTACATGGATGTTTTTGAATCGTATTTTCCTCATCCGAATTCTTTTGTAAGAGATTATAAAGAAAATGTTGAGCAGGCCGCATCGTTTTTCGATTATGGTTTGTCAGGTGATGAAATCCATCGCCGTTTTAAAGAATTAAAGGAAAGATCATTTGATAAAAAAGCACTATATCATCATTTGCATACATACAATAGTTCTTTTCTTTATAACGAAAAAGCCCTCGAAGAAATCGAGAAGCTTAAGGATTCAGATGCTGTTATGGTTGTAACCGGCCAGCAGGCAGGTCTTGCAGCTGGTCCTTTGTATACAATATCGAAAGCATTAACGACGCTAAAAGAAGCACAAAAACAAGAAAAGCGTCTAGGAATTCCGGTGCTCCCGGTTTTTTGGATAGCAGGGGAGGACCACGACTGGGAAGAAGTAAACCATATATTTCTTCCTGGGCCGGCCAGCCCAAAGAAATTTACATATAAAGGTTCGTATCGTCCGGGAGTTCCGGTGTCAGAGCAGCTTATGGAAGAAGATGCAATAATCAAATGGTGGAATGAATTGAAAGAATATCTGCCGGAGACCAATCATACAAAAGGCATTTACTATACCTTAAAAAAATTAGCCGGGCGTTCTTTTTATTACACAGATTTTTTTGGTGAAGTAATGCGCTGGCTTTTCAGGGATACTGGTCTAATTATGTTAGATGCTCATAATCCTGAACTGCGAGCGTTAGAAAAAGATACGTTTGCTTCTTTAATAAAAAATCATGAAACCGTGCAACAGGCAGTAGAATATGGAAGAAAGAATCGAGAGGCAGCCAAGTACCCGCTGCCGGAAGGGCTTCCCCAGAAAGGTCTTCACGTATTCTATCATTATCGCTCTCAAAGGCATTTATTATTTGAAAGAGACAGCCGGTCTTTTACTGATAAAAAAGGCCGTGGTGTGTTTTATAAAGAGGAATTACTTGATTCATTGTCTTCCTCTCCTGTTTCTTTTAGCACAAATGTATTTACACGACCGCTAATACAAGAAAAATTACTGCCGTTGCTAACTTTTGTAGCTGGCCCGGGTGAAATTAACTATTGGTCTATGCTGAAGCCGCTTTTTCACAGTTTTCATGTGAAAGTTCCGCCTGTTTTTCCGAGATACGAGTTTACGTTTATTCCCCGGAGAATTCAATCCATTTTACGAGATGAAAACCTTTCAGCGATCCAGTTTTTAAGCGGTGAAGCAGATAAAATAATCAATCAGCTTAAAGAGAGGGCAAAAAAAGTCGACGGCGGCGATATGGCAGAGGTTCTTCTAGCTGAAATTTCTCCCTATCATGCAAAGATGCGGGAGGAGTGGGAGCATTTAAATCCATCAGAAAAAAGTTTCGGTGACAAAAATTGGTTATTACTGAAAAAAAATATTATGGATTTAGCGAAAAAAATAGACGGATTCCAGGAGAACCAGGAAGAATGTCGCCTTCAAAAAATAAGAACAACGGCTCAAATTTTACGCCCTTTAGATAGGCCTCAGGAACGAGTTTTTAACATTTTATACTTTGTTAATAAATATGGCGATGATTTAGTATCAGCACTAAATGCTCTAGAATTTTATGGGAGTGATTTGCATAAAATAATTAATTTGTAAAAAAGGTGCAATTCATTAAAACTAAAGGCTGTTTTTGGAAGTCCCCTTCATAAGAAGGGGGCTTTTTTGTCGTGAAAAAATTTATAGAAAAAGTGGTACGAAGTGGGGGAATGTGGTAACTTAAATATAGAAAGTGGAGGAGGATGGTTCCGCAATGTTTATGGGGGAGTATCACCATAACGTGGATGATAAAGGAAGAATGATAATACCATCCCGATTTCGGGAAGGGCTGGGGGCTTCCTTCGTTATCACACGGGGAATGGATGGATGCTTATTTATTTACCCCATGGATGAATGGGAACGGCTTGAAAAGAAGCTTAAATCTCTTCCTTTTACAAAAAAAGATGCTAGAGCATTTACCCGCTTCTTCTTTTCAGGAGCGGCTGAATGCGAACTGGACAAACAAGGGAGGACAAGTATTCCCTCCACTTTGCGCCACTATGCTGGCCTGACCAAAGAATGTGTTGTTATTGGAGTGTCTACACGCGTGGAGATCTGGAGTAAAGAACGCTGGGATGAGTATTTTGAAGAGTCACAGGAATCTTTCTCAGAGATCGCAGAAAATATTGTAGACTTTGATTTTTAAAAAATGGTGAAAAGAGAAAAGATAACATAGAAACATAAAAAGGGGGGAAGCGCTTCGTTGGACTCGTTTAAGCACGATACCGTATTACTAGAAGAAGCAGTGGAAGGACTGGCAGTAAAGGATGGTACATACGTGGATTGCACCCTTGGCGGCGGCGGCCATAGTGAGGCCATTTTGCAGCGTTTAGAAGGAACAGGTCATTTATATGCCTTTGACCAAGATGAAACAGCCATTTACCATGCAGAAGATCGCTTAAATAATTACAGCAGTTCTGTTACGTTCATTCACTCGAATTTCGAAAAGATAAAAGAAAAACTTCAAGAAAAAAATGTAACAGGAATTGATGGAGTATTATTTGACCTTGGCGTTTCCTCTCCGCAATTTGATCATGCAGAACGAGGATTCAGTTATCGTTTTGATGCTTCTCTTGATATGCGGATGAATCAAAATCAAGAGCTGACCGCCAGAGAGATAATTAATCATTGGAGTTTTGAGGATTTGGCCTATATTATCTCAAGATACGGAGAAGAAAAATTTGCGAAACAAATCGCAAGAAAAATTGAGGCTGCAAGAGCTCAAAAACCTATTGAAACGACGTTTGAATTAACAGATATTATTAAAGAGGCTATTCCTGCTCCAGCGAGAAGAAAAGGAGGGCATCCTTCAAAGCGTACTTTTCAGGCTGTTCGAATGGCAGTTAATGATGAATTGAAGGTGTTTGAAAGGGCGTTAAAAGATGCAATTTCCCTTTTAAACAGCGGTGGGCGCATCTGTGTAATCACCTTTCATTCCTTAGAAGACAGGATTTGTAAACAAGTATTTAAAAAGGAAAGCAGTCCGCCTGATCTGCCAAAAGGGTTACCTGTCATCCCGGATGAAGCGGCACCTAACTTAAAGCTTATTACAAGAAAACCTATTCTGGCAGACGAGTCAGAATTAAAAGAGAACAACCGTGCTCATTCTGCTAAATTGAGAATTGCGGAAAAACGTTAGGGGGAAGGTAATATGGATAATCTGGCCCGTCAACTTCAGCGCCAAAAACAAGAGAAACAAGTTGTACAGCAGCAAGTGCAGCAACATTCAATTCAGAGAAAAGTAACGAAAGGAGAGAAACTGATTATTACAGGCATGCTGGTGGCTGTGATAACAGCTTCCCTTCTTGTTGTTACGAATTATGCAAACATATACGCTCAAGAACGACAAATTTCATCTTTAAACCATTCAATCAATCAACAATCTGATATAAATAAAAGCCTTGAATTAGAAGTATCAGAATTGAGCGCTCCAGATCGCATTATGCACTATGCTAAAGAGGAGCTTGGAATGGAACTCAATGATGATAAAGTGAAAGTTATTCAAAACTCAAGGCCTTAACAATAATATAAGTAAATCTTGGGGGTCGGCCGAAAGTAGCAATTACTACTGGCCGCCCCTTTTAAGGTGAAAGGAAAACAACGAGGACATTTACATCTACAGGTGGTGATTAATTTGGCGCAAACTCGGAAAACCATTATAAAAAGAGCATTATTATTAATGGTTCTTATATCTTTGTTTTTTTTAATATTTGCCGGACGAGTGGTGTACGTGCAAGTAGCAAAAGAAGTGAAAGGACAGGATTTACAGGCAATGGCAGAGTCACGTTGGACGACGACTCAGACTTTGCATGGGGAACGGGGTACAATATTTGATCGTAAAGGAGGAGCACTTGCTGAAGAAGTGCAGTCATATACTGCATTTGCAGTGCTCGATGAAAATTATGAAGAACATGTAGAAGAGCCTGAAGAAACAGCAGAAAAGCTGGCACCGTTAATTGATATAGAAAAAAAGGATTTAATCGACCTTTTAACACGAGAGGAAGTATTTCAGGTAGAGCTGGGACCGGGTTCGAAATACTTAACCTTATCTGAAAAACAGGAGATCGAGGAATTAGAACTTCCTGGAATACACTTTCGTACAGAAGAACAGAGGTATTATCCTAATCAAACGTTTGCCTCTCATGTATTAGGGTATACCGAAAGAGATATGAGTGAAGCAAGAATGGGATTAGAAAAAGGATTGGACGAACGCCTGTCTCCTACAGATGGTTCTTTGTCATATAAGCGTAATGTGAAAGGAATTCCTTTATTTGATAAACAGGAAGTTCTCCAGGAGCCAATAGACGGGGAAGACGTATACCTTACGATTGACTCGAATATTCAAACCGCATTGGAACAAGCGATGACAGAGGTTGAAGAAGAATATGAGCCAAATAAAATGACAGCTATCGTAGCGAATGCTGAAACAGGAGAAATTCTTGGGATGAGCAACCGTCCAAGCTTTAATCCAAATGAATATGAATCCATTACCAATTATACGAATTATGCCATTTCAGACCGGATTGAACCGGGGTCTACCATGAAAATGTTCACCTTGGCAGCTGCAATAGAAGAAGGAGTATATAATGGAGAAGAGACATATGAATCAGGCACTTATGATATTGGAAGCACCACAATAGGAGATCATAATAATAACAAAGGCTGGGGTGAAATTACGTACGATGAAGGCCTTGAACGCTCTTCTAATGTAGCGTTTGCTAAGCTAGCTCTAGAAAAGTTAAAGCCAGAGAGGCTGTATAATTACCTTGAAGCATTTGGATTCAGAGAGACAACTGGAATTGACCTGCCAAATGAAGCTAACAGCAGTATTGCAGAGTCAAGTGAATTGGATGCGGCTGTTACTGCTTTTGGCCAGGCAACAGCAGTAACTCCGATTCAAATGGTAAAAGCAGCTACAGCCATAGCTAATGATGGAGAAATGGTGGATCCATATATTATCGACAAAATCTATAATTCTAGTGATCAAACGTATACCTATGAATCTGCCCCGGAAAGTGCTGGTAATCCAATTAGTAAAAAAACAGCAGCAGAAGTGAGAAAAAAACTAGAGAGAGTAGTAACCTCTGAAAATGGAACAGGGCGTCCGTTCTATATAGATGGAATTGACGTAGCCGGAAAAACAGGAACGGCACAAATCAGTAATCCTGAGGGTGGAGGCTATATTTCCGGACATAACCAGAATATTTTCTCTTTTATGGGCATGGCCCCGGCAGATGATCCGAGTATTATTGTATATGTTGCGGTTGACCGCCCTAAGTTAGAAGGGCATGAAGCCGGTTCCGCTCCAGTTGCTGCAATATTTAATCCTGTTATGAAACAAAGTTTGTCTTATATGAACCTGACTCCACAAGATGTAGAAGACGAAGATGTATATGAAGAAGAGGGTATTGAAGCTAAATCGTATGTTGATCAGTCAATGAATGAAGCAGTTCATGAATTAGAAGAATTTGGACTTGAACCGGTTGTGCTTGGTGATGGCAGCACGGTTGTTGATCAATATCCAGCAGAAGGTGAACCGTTAATTATAGGAGAAAAAGTATTTTTACGCACCGATGGTGAAGTGAAGATGCCAGACTTAGGAGGATGGTCTCTGCGAGATGTGAAGAGGATGAGCGATTTGCTCGGTTTATCACTGCACCATATTGGTTCTGGTTATGTGACTGACCAAAGTGTTGAACCAGGAGCTTCTGTACAAAAAGAAGGTTACGTAACCGTAGAGTTAAATACACCTTCCCAAATTAGAGAAAATCAAGAGGAAGAAAGTGTCGAACAACCGTCTGAAGAAGGACAAGCTGAAGAAGAAACAGGTGAAGATATACAACGAAGAGATTGATAGAAAAAAAGCCTGAATTTGTGACCGTTCTTATAAAAAAGAAACAAGCATAAGGTGTAAAGAGGCAGATATTTTTCTTTTTACTATCAACCTTATGGTGGTGTTTCGGACATGCGCGTATCATTTGTAACGGTTAGAAAAAGACTTTTTTTTGTACTCATTGCAGGCGGGCTTGCAATAATGATTCTTCTCATACGCCTTGGCTATGTTCAATTTTCCATGGGAGAGTGGCTGACTGAATTAGCAGAGGATTCTTGGAGCAGAGATGTTCCATTTGAAGCAGAACGCGGGGAGATTATTGATCGGAATGGAGAAGTTCTTGCAACAAATGTAAGTGCCCCTTCCGTTTTGGCTGTGCCAAGACAAATTGAAGACCCGGACGATGCCGCACAAAAGCTAGCAGAAGTACTCGGTGTGAGCGTTGAGAAAGCCCATGGGTGGGTTACCCAAAATGAACGGATGGTCCGCCTTACCCCTGAAGGACGAAAAATCAGCAAAGAAAAAGCAAAAGAAGTAAGAGACCTTGAAATAGAAGGGATTTATATTGCAGAAGACAATAAACGCCACTATCCGAAAGGGAAATATCTTTCCCACGTTCTTGGTTTCGCGGGGATTGACAACCAAGGACTGACAGGGATTGAACAATATTATGATGAGAAGTTAAAAGGTGTACCAGGACGAGTGTCCTTCTTTTCGGATGCAAAAGGCCAGCGTATGCAGGGCATGGCAGATCAGTACAAACGTCCAGAAAAAGGGGAAAATTTAAGGTTAACAATTGATTCTAGAGTCCAGACTATAATAGAGAGAGAACTCGATATAGCAGAGGCAACATATGATCCGGACGGAGCACTTGCCATAGCAATGGACCCGGATTCGGGCGAGATTTTAGGAATGAGCAGCCGGCCTGATTTTCATCCAGAAGAATACAGGGAAGTTCCGCCGGAAATCTATAACCAGAATAAGCCGGTTTGGTCCCAGTATGAACCGGGTTCTACGTTTAAGATCATTACACTTGCAGCAGCATTAGAAGAAGGCAAGGTCGACCT
This sequence comes from Alteribacillus bidgolensis, assembly GCF_002886255.1. Taxonomy (NCBI): domain Bacteria; kingdom Bacillati; phylum Bacillota; class Bacilli; order Caryophanales; family Bacillaceae; genus Alteribacillus; species Alteribacillus bidgolensis. Next base: position 1,196,979 of record NZ_KZ614149.1, on the reverse strand, counting down.
TGAGCATGATCATTTCCACGATCCGGGCTATATTGAAGTAAACGGAACGAAGCTTCGCTGCTGGAAGAAAGGCGGCCACGGTGAGCAGTCATTTTTAGAAGTTGTTCAAAACTCCTGCAACCCTGGCTTTGTCGTATTAGGAGAGAGGCTTGGGAAGGAAACGCTATTTGACTACATTGAAAATTTTGGGTTTGGGCAAAAAACTGGCATCGACCTGCAGGGAGAGGGAAAGGGTATTTTGTTTGATGAAGAAAATGTCGGGCCGCTTGAGCTAGCGACAACCGCATTCGGTCAAGGCGTTTCGGTTACCCCGCTGCAGCAAGTGGCGGCTGTATCGGCAGCTGTGAACGGCGGATATTTGTATGAACCTCATTTAGCAAAAGAATGGCTGGACCCCGTTACCGGACAGGTGAAAGAGTCTCATCCTCCTGTTATGAAAAAACGGGTCATTTCTGAGGACACCTCAGCAGAAGTTAGAAATGCTTTAGAGCACGTCGTAGCTAAAGGTACAGGAAAAGGAGCATTTGCGGACGGGTATAGAGTCGGCGGGAAAACAGGTACAGCTCAAAAAGCAGTAGGTGGTAAATATTTAGAAAATAACCATATCGTATCTTTTATTGGATTTGCGCCTGCAGACGATCCGGAAATTGTCGTCTATACAGCGATCGACAATCCAAAGGACACGCTGCAGTTTGGTGGTATTGTAGCTGCTCCGATTGTTGGAAACATTATAGAAGATAGTTTAACGGTAATGGGAGTAGAAAGAAGAAGCGAGCAAATTGAAAAAGATTTAGCTTGGAATGATGATGTGCTTATGGAAATGCCTGATATGACCGGGTTAACGTTAAAAGAGCTTCATGATGCTTATTATCCGCTTAATATTGAAACAGAAGGTGAAGGGCCTGTAATTGTTTCTCAGTCTCCGAAAGCAGGGGAAAAAGTGAAAGAAGGTGCAACAATTAGACTTTACCTTGGTGACAAAACAGATTCTTCCGATTAAAATAGAAAGGACGTCTTTTGAAAGCCGGCTGCTTTCCATTACGGTTCAGCCGGTATCCTATCTTTATATGCGCTTTTCTAATACTTTAGGAATGTTTAACTTTGTTAAAGGATCAAAGTATAAGTAAGACTACGTCTTCGGCCATTTTGACTTGGCGGTAAGCTACGTTTTTCTAATAAGATAGGAAAGTATAAAATTTTGCGCTTTGGTGTCGAGCTTCAGCGCCCAGCCTCTCGGGGTTAAATAACCTCCAGTCATTAAAGGCAAAGAGCGCCTTTATTGCCTGGAGAACATTTACCTGTCAAGGCTGACAAGGGTGCTTGCGCTTTTCTTACTATTTTATGTTTCAGGAGAGATTTACAATGAAAAAATTAAAAGACTTAACAAGTCATTTGCTTGATGAAAAAATAATACCTAATGAAAATCCATCTATTACTTCTATACATATGGATTCCCGTGAAGTAAAAAAAGGCGGCTTGTTTTTTTGTATTCGAGGCTATACCGTAGATGGCCATCAATTTGCCGAGCAGGCAGAAAAACAAGGAGCCAGCGCTATCGTAGCCGAAGAAAAACTTAATGTTAGTATTCCCGTAGTCCTCGTTAAAGATTCAAAACGAGCAATGGCCATAATGGCAAATATGTTTTTTGACCACCCGACTACCAAGTTCCGTTTAATTGGAATCACTGGAACGAACGGAAAAACAACCACCAGCCATTTAGTTGTAACAATTTTACAAGAAGATAAGCGTAATACGGGTTTGATCGGCACCATGTATACAAAAATTGGTGCAAAGAAAGCTGAAACGAAAAATACCACGCCAGAATCACTGCCATTGCAAGAGCTGTTTTCAGAAATGGCCTCTTCACAAGTCGACAGTTGTGTAATGGAAGTGTCATCACATGCCCTTGATCTTGGCCGAGTGAGAGGCAGTGATTTTAATACAGCCGTCTTTACAAATCTGACAAAGGATCATTTAGATTATCATCAAACAATGGAAGCATATAAACAGGCCAAGGGTCTCTTGTTTTCTCAGCTTGGAAACACGTATGATGGAGAGCGCAAAACAGCCGTCCTGAATGCAGATGATGCTGCTTCGGAGGATTTTGAAAAAATGTGTGCTGCTCCTGTTCTTACATACGGAATTGATCAGACAAGTGACATTCAAGCATTAGATGTAAACATTTCGCCGGCTGGCACGACGTTTACCTTGGTAACACCGTGGGGAGAGAGAGAAATTGAACTTTCTTTAATTGGCCGTTTCAGTGTTTACAATGCGCTTGCTGCTGCTGGTGCTTGTTTGGCAGAAGGGGTTGGGCTTGACACAATAAAAAATGCTTTGAGTAAAGTAAGCGGAGTAGCTGGTCGTTTTGAACCAGTCGATGCTGGTCAGCCATATGCTGTTATTGTTGATTATGCACATACACCAGATAGTTTGGAAAATGTGTTACAAACGTTACAGGATATGGCAAATGGCAGCATTTATGTGATTGCAGGATGCGGAGGAGACCGAGATGCATCCAAGCGGCCCGAAATGGCTAAAATTGCTGTGAGATACAGTCATCATGCAATTTTCACATCTGATAATCCAAGAAATGAAGATCCTAAGCAAATTCTTGATCAAATGGTAAGCGGGGTGCAGCAAAAGGATGATTATACCGTTATTGCGGACCGAAGAGAAGCGATTCGTTATGCTGTTGAACGAGCAAACGACAATGATGTTATTTTAATTGCTGGAAAAGGCCACGAAACCTACCAAGTGATCGGAGAAAACGTGTTAGACTTCGATGATCGGAAAGAAGCAGAAAAAGCCATCATAGATATAAAACAAGGCAGACAATAAGAAAGGAGGATATGTCATGTTAACAACAATATTTCTAGCACTTGTCGCAGCTTTTATATTAACTGTTATTTTCTCCCCGCTATTTATTCCGCTTTTAAAAAGGTTGAAATTTGGGCAGAGCATAAGAGAAGAAGGACCGAAATCACATATAAAAAAAGGCGGGACCCCTACGATGGGCGGTGTCATGATCCTTCTATCCATTCTGGTCGTTACCCTTATTATACAAGCGGTAAAGATGGAATTCAGCACCGAAGCGTTTCTCCTTTTATTGGTCACAATTGGGTTTGGTCTGTTAGGATTTTTAGATGACTTTATTAAAATTACAAAAAAAAGAAATCTCGGTTTAACGTCAAAACAAAAATTGGCTGGACAGCTTGTTATTGCTTTTATCTTTTTTCTCGTTTTAAACAATGGTAATTTTGATACTTCTGTTTCTATTCCAGGAACGAGCTGGTCACTTGAATTTGGCTGGTTTTATGTGGTACTTGTCATCGTTATGCTTGTAGGAGCATCGAATGCTGTCAATTTAACCGATGGACTTGATGGACTCTTGGCAGGAACGGGAGCAATTGCGTTTGGGGCATTTGCCGTACTTGCATGGAATGCAGACATGGGAGAAGCGGCTGTATTTGCTTCCACTGTTGTGGGCGCTGTTTTAGGCTTTTTAGTGTTTAATGCCCATCCAGCAAAAGTATTTATGGGAGATACTGGGTCTCTTGCCCTTGGTGGAGCAATTGCATCTCTTGCCATCCTCACGAAACTTGAACTGTTGTTGATCTTAATCGGCGGTGTGTTTGTTGCTGAAACACTATCGGTTATTATGCAAGTACTTTCTTTTAAATTAAGAGGTAAAAGAATCTTTAAAATGAGCCCGATTCATCATCATTTTGAACTGACAGGATGGTCTGAGTGGCGCGTTGTAGTCACTTTTTGGGCTGTTGGAATGGTTTGTGCTGTACTCGGGATATATATTGAGGTGTGGGTATAATGAATAAAAGCTGGTTTAACGGAAAAAACGTACTGGTACTTGGCCTTGCTAAAAGCGGGATGGCAGCTGCAAAACTATTAAATACATTAGGTGCTGAGGTAATAGTAAATGACGCTAAAAATCTTCAAGGAACAGCTGAAGAACAAGAATTAGAAAGGGAAGGCATAAAACTTGTGTCAGGAAGCCATCCCCTGTCTTTGTTGGATGATTCAGTTGATTATGTAGTGAAAAATCCAGGAATACGATATGACACTCCTCTGATAGAAAAGGCACTTTCTCTAGGACTGCCAGTAGTGACAGAAATTGAGCTGGCAGACTTTGTTTCGAAAGGTGATATCCTAGCTATTACAGGTTCAAACGGAAAAACCACTACTACAACCCTTATTTATGACATGTTAAAAAAGAGCGCTGTTCCTGCTCATATTGCTGGCAACATCGGTAAAGTAGCATGTACAGTAGCCCAAACTGTCCAAGAAGAAGAAGTAATGGTTACAGAAGTATCGAGCTTTCAATTAAAGGGAACCGAACATTTTCACCCTCGCACAGCAGTGCTTTTAAATGTCTTTGATGCTCATCTTGATTATCACGGCGGACGGGAAGATTATGAGTATTCTAAGGGGAAAATTTTTGCCAATATGGGCCCTGATGATTATGCAGTATATAATGCCGACATCCAGTCAGCAGCCGATCTTGCTGAAAAATCAAAGGCTCAATTAATCCCATTTTCTGTTTCAAAATGGGTAAGTACGGGAGCCTGCGTGCAAAATGGGTCTCTTTACTTTCAAAATAAAGAAGTACTTCCCTTAAGCGAAGCGGCACTGCCAGGTAAGCATAATCAGGAAAATATGCTGGCTGCTATAGCTGGAGCAATGCTTCATGGTGCAAGTTTATCTGCGGTACGTGAAGTGCTAAGAAATTTTAAAGGAATTGAACATCGGCTGCAATATGTCGGAGAGGTCTCTGGCCGTAAAGTTTACAATGATTCAAAAGCGACAAATATACTTTCTACCCAAAAAGCGATAGAAGCCTTTGAAGATCCAGTTATTTTAATCGCTGGAGGACTTGATCGCGGCAATGGTTTCGATGACCTGATTCCTTCCTTAAAAACGGTTAAAGCAGCTGTGTTCTACGGACAAACAAAAGATAAGCTTAAAAAGGCAGCTCAATGTGCTGGCGTAGAAAATATTTCAGTCGTGGAGTCACTAGATGAAGCAGTGAGCGAAGCCTACTCATTTACAGACGAAAAAGATATTTTGCTTCTCTCACCTGCTTGTGCAAGCTGGGATCAATTTAAGACGTTTGAAGAACGAGGAAGTCAATATATAAAAGCAGTAGAAAATTTGAAGCAAACGTAAATTAACGCGGGGGAGTCCGAGCAGGTAAGCATGTTCACCTCTTAAAAGCATACATTGAAAGAAGAACAGTTCAATGTAAGCGAGAGGTGAACGGAAATGGAAAAAACGGTACGCCCTTTAGATACGGTACTGCTTGCTGCAGTTATAGGATTGCTCGCAGCCGGACTTTTCATGGTATATAGTGCAAGCTCTGTATGGGGTGAATTTGTACAAGGGGATTCATTCTACTTTTTAAAAAGACAGCTTATTTTCGCCGGTGTTGGTGTGGCAGCAATGATATTCATTTCCAAAATAGATTATTGGTTTTGGCAGCGCTGGTCCGTTGTTATTCTGGTCATTTGCTTTTTCTTGTTAATAGCTGTACTCGTCCCAGGTATCGGGATGGTACGGGGCGGAGCACGAAGCTGGATTGGAGCCGGAGCCTTTTCTATTCAGCCTTCTGAATTTATGAAACTTGGAATGATTATTTTTTTGGCCCATTTTTTAATGGAGCACCATAAAAAAATAACTTCCTTTAGAAAAGGGATGCTGCCTTCACTTCTGCTTATATTCACAGCTTTTGGCTTAATCATGCTTCAGCCTGATCTTGGTACAGGTACGGTTATGGCTGGAACTTGTTTCGTTTTATTATTTGTTGCAGGAGCCCGTATTCGTCACTTTGTTTTTCTAGGTGCATTGGGTATTGCTGGGTTTGCTGGTTTGATATTATCTGCTCCTTACCGCATACAGCGTATTACTTCTTTTTTAGATCCATGGTCAGATCCATTAGGAGCAGGTTTTCAAATTATTCAATCGCTATATGCCGTTGGACCTGGAGGTTTATTTGGATTAGGGTTTGGAGACAGTAGACAAAAATATTATTACCTTCCGGAACCTCAAACGGATTTTATTTTTGCTATATTGGCAGAAGAAGCTGGCTTTATTGGGGCTGGTTTTGTGCTAATCCTTTTTGGAATACTGTTATGGAGAGGAATTGCTACAGCTCTTACTGCTCCAGATATGTTTGGAGCATTTCTTGCAACGGGCATATGCGGCATGATATTTATACAGGTTCTGATAAATATCGGGGTCGTTACTGGCCTGTTTCCTGTAACGGGAATTACCCTTCCGTTTTTAAGTTATGGAGGGTCTTCTCTTACACTTATGTTGGTAGCTGTTGGTATACTATTAAATATTACGAGGTATCGAACGAATTATCATCGTTAGATAATGAATCAGGAGGATGTTATGAAAGTAATTGTGACAGGTGGTGGAACCGGAGGTCATATATACCCGGCACTTGCGCTTGTAAAAGAGATAAAGAAATTTGCACCGCACAGTGAATGTTTATATATAGGAACTGAAAATGGACTAGAAAGCGACATTGTACCAAGAGCTGGAATCCCAATTAAAACCATCACGATTAGCGGATTCCGGCGTAAACTATCATTGCATAATGTTAAAACTGTATGGCGTTTTATTCGAGGAACACGTAAAGCAAAAAAAATAATTGAAGACTTTGGAGCCGATATTGTTATAGGAACCGGCGGTTATGTAGCTGGTCCTGTTGTTTATGCTGCTTCAAAGATGGGAGTCCCTGCCATTATTCATGAGCAAAATAGTGTGCCTGGCCTTACCAATAAATTTTTAAGCAGGTATGTAGATAAAGTGGCTGTGTCATTTGAGGAATCCTCGCACTTCTTCCCTTCTGAAAAAGTAACTTACACGGGAAACCCAAGAGCATCAGAAGTTTCAGGAGAGAAACCGAAAAATCCACTGCCTGAGTTAGGATTGAAAGAAGAAAAGAAAACAGTTGTCATTGTGGGAGGCAGCCGCGGTGCAAGACCTATAAATGAAGCTTTTCTTAAAGCATTACCTACTGTAGGCAGTAAAAAATGGCAATATTTGTATGTAACTGGATCTGCTCATTATGATAAAGTAATAGAAGAAGTGAAAAAAGCTGGAAATCCGGAGAATGTCGTGATTAAACCGTTTATTCATAATATGCCTGCTGTTCTTTCTCATGCAGACCTCATGGTTACAAGAGCTGGCGCAACTACACTGGCAGAAATTACAGCTTTAGGTCTGCCATCCATTCTTATTCCAAGTCCGTATGTAACAAACAATCATCAAGAAAAAAATGCAAGAGCATTAAGTGATAACGGAGCTGCGATATTACGGGCGGAAAAAGAATTGGATGCAAATATATTATTACAAGATATAGATGAGGTATTAGCAAATGATGAAAAATGGCAAACCATGCATAAATCCGCGTTAAAATTAGCTGCGCCTCGTGCTGCTGAAAACATATACCGGTTAATGGAAGAATTAATGACGCCCTAATAAGAAAAAAGGGAATGGGAAAACAACTCCATTTGTTTTTATCTTCTTAAAAAAGGAGGTTATCAGAAGGTAATGAAAGAAATAATAAATGAATTAGAAAAGGAAAATGTCGGAAAAGTAGTGGGAAAAGAACCGCTTTCCAAACATACTACTTGGAAAATAGGCGGCCCAGCCGATATTTTTATCGAACCGGACGGCATAGATGGGCTTGTTAAAACGATGGAAATTATAAACAAAAATAATCTTCCGTGGAGAGCTATTGGCAGAGGATCGAACTTGCTTGTAGATGATGATGGAGTCGAAGGAGCAGTTATAAAACTGGGCCAAAATATTAGTCATTTGGAGATAGAAGGGGAAACTCTTCGTGTTGGCGGCGGGTACTCTTTTATTAAACTTGCTACTATTATTAGTAAAGAGGGTCTTTCGGGACTTGAATTTGCGGGTGGAATTCCTGGAACCGTTGGTGGTGCTGTCTTTATGAATGCTGGTGCTCATGGTTCAGATATGTCGAATATTTTAATAGAAGCGCGAGTGTTATTTCCTGACGGAAGATTAGAATGGGTAAATAACGAAGATATGAACTTTTCCTATCGCACCTCTCGGCTGCAAAAAGAGAAAGGAATTTGTGTTGAAGCTAAACTTCAAATGAAACAAGGCGATAAAAAGTCAATTGTAGAAGAAATGCAAGGCCATAAAAGTTATCGCCGTGAAACCCAGCCATGGAATTATCCCTGTGCAGGCAGTGTGTTTCGTAACCCGCTGCCAGATCATGCCGGCGCTTTAATAGAAAAAGCCGGCTTAAAAGGATACCAGGTTGGAGGTGCACAAATCTCAGAGCTTCACGGGAATTTTATTGTTAATGTGAATGAAGCCAAAGCAGCTGATGTGTTAGCGATTATAAAGCATGTACAAGACACCATTCGTGATCGGTATCAGGTAGATATGAATACAGAGGTGGAGCTCGTAAAAAGACAGGCGTAACCGCCTGTCTTATTTGGAAATTAAATCAGTGTGCTTCCGCTTTTCTTATACTTTAGGAATGTTTAACTTTGATAAAGGAACAAAGTATAAGTAAAAAAACGACTTCCGCCATAGGACTCGGTGGTAAGCCGAGTTTTTCTAATCAGATAGGAAAGTATAAAATTTTGCGCTTTGATGTCTAGTTTCAGCGCTCAACCTCTCGGGTTAAATAACCTCCAGTTCATTAAAGGCAAAGAGCCCCTTTATTGCCTGGAGAACATTTACCTGTCGGGGGCTCCCAGGAAAAAGGAACTTCTGCTAAAGGCGTGAACGTCGACGTACAGGACGTACTAATGTCGCCAATGCCACAGGACGTGGCGTTTTTGGCGACGAATTCACAACGGAGAAGTCAGCCCATCCAGGGCAAGCCAGTTCGGCGTTCTCACAGGACGTGAGGAACTTAGCCGAACGTCATTTAAAACAAGGGCGCTTGCGCTTTACTTAAGGAGGGATAAAAAAGATGCCGGATAAAAAGGTAGTGACAATTGATGATCGTATTCCTGCTCTGAAAGAGAAGCGGAAGAAGAGGTCTAACCGACGCTTGATCATATATCTTTCCATCTTTTTTATTCTGATTTTAATGGTTATTTATTTTCAATCACCTTTAAGTCATGTAAGGAATATTCAGGTTGATGGGAATGTCCATGTAGACAAAGAAGAAATTATTAACGCAAGCGAAATTCAGGAAGGCATAAGTATATGGAATATAGATACGGGAAAAACAGCAGCTAAATTAAAAGAATTTACTGAGGTAGAAGATGCTGCAGTAAGCAGATCATTCCCCTCTACAATTCAAATTGATATAGACGAATATAAACGGATGGCTTATGTAGAAACCGGAGATCAGTACATCCCGATCTTGAAAAATGGAGAGGTCCTTCATGACAATACTACTTCTGTTCTTCCGGCAGACGCTCCGGTTCTGCAAAACTTTGAGGAAGAAAGACTGCTTAAAGCCTTTGCGCAAGAATTAAGTCAACTAGGCGAAGGGATATTAAACCGGATTTCAGAAGTGTCTTATGTACAAGAAGAAGACAGCGGTTCACTTGTTTTATATATGAATGATGGCATAGAAGTAGCCACCACCATCCATAATTTTGCAAGTTATATGTCTTCGTATCCTTCTGTGGCAAGAGAGATCAGCCCAAATACGCCAGGTGTGCTTCATATGAAAATGAGCCCTTATTTTGAAAGCACGGAGGAAGAAACAGATGAAACGGAAGAATCAGAAGGCATAGAAGAAACCGAAGCAGAAAGCGCTGGAGAGGAGGAAAATGTTGAAGAAGAGTGAAGTCCGGATGCTCACTATATTATTTATGGTGCTAGGTTTTTTATTAACACTATCTTATCAAACGGCAGCGGAAAAAAATAATATAGTAGAAGAAGGACAAGCATTGTGGGAAGAAGACCGGCTGCGAAATTCCGTATTAGAAGAACAGGAACAAAACAAGGAATTAGAAGAAGAATGGCGTACTCTGCAAGGGGAAGTTCGGGAAATAGAAGAAGAGATTGCCGGGGAAGAAGTGTCTTCTTTTAATTTGGTAGAAGATCTAGAAAGACTGCGTATGCTAACGGGAGAAGTACCGGTAAAGGGGCCCGGAATAGAAGTAACACTTAATGATCATACATATGTGCCGGATGGCAGCAACCCTAATGATTACATAGTTCACGAGCGCCATATACAAGAAGTTGTAGATGAATTAGTGTTAGCAGATGCAGAAGCTATTTCTATTAATGGGTTTCGTATTACTCGAAATTCTTATATTCAATGTATCGGCCCTGTGATTAAAGTGGACAGCAGCACGTCTGCTGCTCCTTTTGTGATCCAGGCTGTAGGAGACCCTGAACAACTTGAAGCGGCACTGGAGTTATCTGGCGGAGTGAAGGACAAGCTTGTTAATGAGAATGTAGAAGTACGTACACAAAAACAAAATCAAGTGATGATGGAAGCCGTAGTAGGAGAGAGTGAATAATATGGGTTTCATAATAAAAGCAATCCTTCTTGTTGTGAGTGTTGGAGTTGGTTTTGCCGCTGTAACTCAGCTGCAAAATATCTCTCCAACGAATGCAGCAGACAACAGCAGGGATATTCTAGAGCTGCGGCAGACCCTTCGAGAAGAACAAGAGCATAGGCAGGAGTTATATGAAAGAATAAGAGAAAATGAACGTTTACTTGAAGAATATAAAGCTGAACAGAAAAACAGCAGAGAGTTTGCAATGAAAGAAGCCGTAGCTAATCTTGAAGAAAAAGCAGGTCTTACAGAAGTGAGCGGGCCAGGCATCACCATAGAATTGAAGAAAGCAGGTGCAACTCATGCTAATACAAGCAGCAGTGAAGTGAGTTTAACACCTGTACTACTTCGCCGTCTTGTGAATGAACTATATAGTTTCGGAGCGAAAGAAATTTCCATTGAAGGAGAAAGAATTTTGGAAACGACTGCTTTCCGTGACATTGGAGGGGCAGCTCACATTAATGGAAATAGACTGCCGGCATTGCCTGTCCAAATAAAAATAATTGCTGATGACCCAGAACAAGTTCATAACCAATTTATTGTTTCAGAGTCGGCGGAATATTTTTCATTTGAAAATGTGGAGCCCGTCTCAACAGTGAAAGACGAAGTAACCATTCCTGCTTATGATGAAATACGAAGAGTGCGTCATATGGAAGCAGTAGAGGAGGACTAGGTCATGTGGCTGCCAGTCGTCGGTGTGTTTCTAGGAGTCGTGATTGGATTATTGACAGGTGTTCACATTCCTGCTGGATATTCAGTTTATATCACCATAGCCATTTTAGCAGTTTTAGATACATTGGTTGGCGGGTGTAAAGCCAGTTTGGAAAAAGAATTTGAAGATTCCTTATTCATTTCTGGTTTAATTATAAATCTTTTTTTTGCTTTAAGTTTAGCTTTTCTGGGGGACCAACTTGGTGTAGACTTATACTTAGCAGCAGTTTTTGCTTTTGGTGTAAGGCTTTTTCGAAATATTGCTATAATGAGACGAGAGCTTTTAAAACAGTGGAAGATAAAATAATGGATCTTTGAAACTTGCTGAATAGTTTTTCACTCTTATTCAAAGGATTTCAACTTTAGTTGTTGAAGTGTAATAATATTGAAAAACAATCGTAAATAATTTTTTGTTAGTTTTTTCACACCAACCATCTTTTCACATGCTAAGATGGAAGGAAGGTGAAAAAAACAGAAAAAGAAAGAATAATAGATGCAGTTAAGATATGCAACGGGAGGTGCCAATACATGAACAACGAAGATATCTATGTCAGCCTTGATATCGGTACGTCCGGCGTTCGAGTTATAATAGGAGAAATGTCCGGAGGCTCCTTAAAAGTGATAGGAGTAGGCAATGCTCCTTCCACCGGATTAAAAAAAGGAGCTATTGTTGATATCGATGAAACAGTAAGGTCAATCCAACAGGCTGTCGATCAAGCAGAACGTATGGTAGGACTTCAGGTGGATCAAGTAATTGTGGGAGTGAATGGCAATCATATTGATATGCAGGCATGCAGTGGAGTAGTTGCCGTTTCGAGCCCTGACCGAGAAATCAGAAATGATGATATTGAGCGCGTAATGGATGCAGCTCAAGTATTGTCGATCCCGCCTGAACGAGAAGTCATTGATGTTATTCCAACACAGTTTATTGTAGATGGTCTAGAAGGAATCAATGATCCGCGGGGAATGCTTGGAGTCCGCCTTGAATTAGAGGGAATAATTATTACAGGAGCTAAAACAGCATTACATAATTTGCTTCGATGCGTAGAAAAAGCTGGACTAGAAGTTGCTGATATTTGTTTGCAGCCCCTTGCTGCAGGCACTGTAGCTCTATCTAAAGATGAAAAGTCTTTAGGAGTAGCACTTGTGGATGTTGGCGGAGGCTCTACGACCATCTCTGTTTTCCAAAACGGAATGATGCAGGCTATGTCCGTATTAGCAATCGGCGGAGATCATATTACTAACGATATCTCTGTTGGACTTCGCACGACCACAGAAGAAGCGGAGAGAGTAAAAAAAGAACAAGGACATGCCTTTATTGATGAGGCCTCTGATGAAGTTACTTTCGAAATGAAAACAATTGGCAATGAAAATACGGAAGAATACTCTCAATATGAAATAGCTCATATCATCGAGCCGCGTTTAGAGGAAATATTAGAACTGGTTGATGATGAAGTATATAAAATGGGTTTTTCTGATCTTCCTGGAGGTTATATACTCACGGGAGGATCTGTCATGGTACCGGGAGCACTTGAACTTGCTAGGGACGTATTGCGCCATAATGTCCGAATGGCTGTTCCTGACTATATCGGAGTTAGAGAGCCTGTTTATACAACAGGAATCGGTCTGATTGAATTTGCTCACCGAAATGTTAAAATGCAGGGTAAGGAGACAGCTGCTTCGGTTTCTTCTACTAAGAACAATGAACCAGAAGAGAGCACGAATCAGCAAAAAGCACCAAAACAAGAAAAAAATCCTGATGACCCTGGAATGAAAAATAAGGTGAAAAATTTCTTTAAAGTATTCTTTGAATAAGGTGCAAAGCTGCATGGATAGAACTGATGAATTAGGAGGACCTTGAATGTTGGAATTTGAGATGGATATGGAACAACTAGCCCAAATTAAAGTAATAGGTGTTGGCGGCGGCGGCTCCAACGCTGTAAATCGAATGATTGAAAATGGTCTTCAGGGAGTAGAGTTTATTGCGGTAAATACCGACGCCCAAGCTCTCCAATTATCAGAAGCTGAAACCAAACTTCAGCTTGGCGGTAAACTAACGCGAGGTCTTGGTGCCGGCGCTAACCCTGAAATTGGAAAGAAAGCAGCAGAAGAAAGCAAAGAACAGATTGAAGAAGCTCTAACGGGAGCAGATATGGTATTTATAACGGCTGGTATGGGAGGCGGAACCGGTACAGGTGCAGCGCCTGTTATTGCTGAAGTAGCAAAAGAAATTGGCGCATTAACGGTTGGTGTTGTAACCAGGCCGTTTACCTTTGAAGGCCGGAAACGTTCCGGACAGGCTTCCACTGGCATTACAGCCTTAAAAGAAAAAGTAGACACGTTAATTGTTATTCCTAATGATCGATTACTAGAAATAGTAGACAAAAATACTCCAATGCTTGAAGCGTTCCGCGAAGCGGATAACGTGCTCCGTCAAGGTGTGCAAGGTATATCAGACTTAATTGCAGTACCGGGTCTTATTAATCTTGATTTTGCTGATGTGAAAACCATTATGAGTGAAAAAGGTTCGGCGTTAATGGGAATTGGTATAGCTACAGGTGAAAACAGAGCAGCAGAAGCCGCTAAAAAAGCGATATCAAGCCCTCTTCTAGAAACGTCAGTGGACGGTGCACAAGGAGTCTTGATGAATATCACAGGCGGAACGAATCTCAGCTTATTTGAGGTGCATGAAGCAGCAGAGATTGTTTCAGATGCATCTGATCATGAAGTGAATATGATTTTTGGTTCTGTTATTAATGAAAATTTAAATGATGAAATTGTGGTCACTGTCATTGCAACCGGATTTGAAGATAATGAAGAAAAACAGGAAAAACAAACGCAGCGGCAGTCAAGTCTACAGCAAAGACGAAGCCAGCCTGCTGCAGGAGTAACACCGCGCATGAATGCTCAGCAGCAAGAACGCCCGCCACAACAAGAAGAAGTCAATGAACCTGTAAAAGAGCAGCAGCCGCAAGAAGAAACAGAAACATTAGATATACCAACATTTCTGCGCAACCGCCGCAGAAGAAAATAACCTTAGAATATTTTACAAGGGCTGTCCCTTAAGCCGACTTTTTGGCTTACAGGGACAGCTCTTTTTGTACTTTGAAAGATTAACTATGCTAAAGGATCAAAGTATAAGCAAAACAATGACTTCCGCCATTGGACTTGGCGGTAAGTCAAGTTTTTCTAACACTTTAGGAAGATTTAACTTTGTTAAAGGATCAAAATAGTATACTCTTGCCCTGAATTTAGACGTATTTCTCAAGAGGCGTTTTTCTAATGACAAAATAACTGAAAAGAAGAGAAAAAAACTGTCATGAACTGACAGACTTTTAAATAGTTTATATATATAATAGGAAATACTCTATCAACAGATGAATGCTAGAAGGTGATATGAATATATTATCTTGACTTGTTATTTGGATTAAATGTCATCATTCATCTTGTGTTATTCACTGGGACTGCGCGGTTGATCAAACGAAAACTCTCATTAAAACGTCTGTTTATCGTTTCTGTCATCGGATCCTGCAGTATTTTTATTGTACTTACTCCATTTGAGCTATGGCTGGTGCATCCGTTAGGCAAGGTTTTGTTATCTATTATTTTAGTCTCCGCTGCGTTTGGTTTTCCGTCTCTTTTCGCCTTTTTGCAAAGTTTATTTATGTTTTACGTTATGAGCTTCTTAGCAGCCGGGACAATTACAGCTATAGAAACCATGCGTTTTTCTTTGCAGCATAGAGAAGGATTTTTATCTGAGTATGCTGCTTCGATGTACAGCAGTTTTTCCATAATACTTATTGTGTTTTCGGTCCCTGTTTTGTGGTTGACATTTAAATGGACAGACAACACGACAACAGCTAGAAAAATGCAATGGTCTAAGTTAGCGACAGTGACAATTAAAGTAGAAAATACAACTTGGAAAGGCGAAGCTTTAATTGATACGGGCAATCAATTAAAGGATCCGGTCACTCGGTCGCCAGTTATGGTGATGCAAATTTCTTTATTGCAAAAAGAACTGCCTGAAGAACAGTTTAAACAGCTGCAGAATATGCTTCACCATAAACGGATCGAAGATTTAGAATACGTAACCTGGTGGGAAGGGAGGTGGAGGCTGGTTCCTTATAGAACAGCAGGGCAAAATATGCAAATGATGTTTGCATTGAAACCAGATTTGGTTACGGTTCAATATGAAGAAAGACAAATTGATTTTGATACGATATTAGTCGGTCTAGAGTCGCAGTCATTATCTTCAAATGAAGATTTTCAAATGATATTTCCTTCTGATCCTCTGCAGGCTTCTGCACATGAAAGTGCGTAAAACTATTTTTGTAGGAGGTCATACGTTTGCTGAAACTAAAGTTTAAACTATTATGGTACAGGCTGCTGCAAAAGATTGGTTTAAAACCGGACGAACTATATTATATTGGGGGCAGTGAAGCTCTACCGCCGCCTCTTTCCAAAGAAGAAGAGGCCCATTTAATCAGTTTGCTTCCTAAAGATGATGAAGCTGCCAGGTCGGTTTTAATTGAACGTAACTTGCGATTAGTTGTGTATATTGCCCGTAAATTTGAAAACACTGGTATAAACATTGAAGATCTAATTAGTATCGGCACGATTGGGCTTATTAAAGCTGTAAACACTTTTAATCCAGAAAAAAAAATAAAGCTTGCTACGTACGCATCCCGCTGTATTGAAAATGAAATTCTAATGCATTTGCGCCGTACGAACAAATTACGTTCGGAAATATCTTTTGATGAACCGCTTAACATTGACTGGGACGGTAATGAACTGCTTCTTTCTGATATTCTTGGTACAGAAGAAGATATTATTACAAAGGGCATTGAAGATAAAGTAGACCGCAGGCTTCTAAGAAGAGCTCTCAGCACCTTAAATCCACGGGAGAAACAAATCATGGAAATGCGTTTCGGGCTGGCGGGAAAACCAGAAAAAACACAAAAAGATGTTGCTGATTTATTAGGCATTTCGCAATCATATATTTCTCGTTTAGAAAAAAGAATAATCAAAAGATTACGAAAAGAATTTAATAAAATGGTGTGATTCCTTCTCTTAATATAGAGGCTGTTCAAAATTTTTTTCGAGTCAAAAAAGCAGGCTATCATGTATGAAAAGTGTGCTCCTGCTGGAATTTTTGACACGAAGGATATAGAACAGCCTCCTTTTATGTTTATTGGTGTCTGCATAATTTTCCTTTGCGAGGAAATACTGAACATGAACATACAAGAATAGCGGGGTGTGTATTGCATCCCCTACATCATTGCTTGGGAGGGACTACAGTGGCACGTAGCAAGGTGGAGATATGTGGTGTTGATACTTCTAAACTTCCCGTTCTAAAAAATAAAGAGATGAGAGCACTTTTCAGGCAAATGCAGCAAGGAGATGAACAAGCTCGAGAAGAATTAGTAAATGGTAATCTTCGTCTTGTTCTTAGTGTCATTCAACGATTTAACAACCGTGGAGAACATATGGATGATTTGTTTCAGGTTGGCTGCATTGGACTAATGAAATCCATTGATAACTTTGACCTTTCTCAAAATGTAAGATTTTCGACGTACGCTGTTCCTATGATAATAGGGGAAGTAAGACGTTATCTTCGTGATAATAATCCCATTAGAGTATCAAGATCCTTGCGGGATACAGCTTACAAAGCCCTTCAAGTTCGTGATCAGTTGATGGCTGAAAGAGCACGCG
The DNA here is from genome assembly GCF_002886255.1 of Alteribacillus bidgolensis. NCBI lineage: Bacteria > Bacillati > Bacillota > Bacilli > Caryophanales > Bacillaceae > Alteribacillus > Alteribacillus bidgolensis. Next base: position 1,180,018 of record NZ_KZ614149.1, on the reverse strand, counting down.
AAGAAGAGCCGACCGTACAAGAGATTGCAGCGAAACTGGAAATGCCTAAAGAAGAAGTCGTTTTTGCACTGGATGCTATACAGGATCCTGTCTCTTTATTTGAGCCCATTTACAATGACGGCGGAGATCCGATTTATGTAATGGATCAAATTAGTGATGATAAAGAGCAAGATAAAAAATGGCTGGAGCATCTTGCATTGAAAGAAGCAATGGTGCAGTTGACAGCAAGAGAAAAAATGATATTAAGTATGAGGTTTTTCCAAGGAAAAACACAAATGGAAGTCGCAGATGAAATTGGTATATCACAAGCTCAGGTTTCAAGACTTGAAAAAGCAGCTATTAAACAAATGAACCGCTCAGCAAGCATTTAACCCTTCTTTACCTCGCCTAAAAGCAGGCGGGGTAATTTTTACGTCAAAAATTCAAAAATTTAGGGGGCGGTTGGGACAAAGATAAGTTTTTCTATTTAGAGGATATGTTCTAGAGGGGTGATACATATATATGTAGTATTCAACTTTTGGGTAAAGGAGCCGGGGAGATGAGAATTTCAGAATTACAAGCAAAAGATATAGTGAATATGCATACAGGCAAAAGGCTCGGTCATGCAGGAGATGTCGATATAAATGTTGAAACTGGTCAAGTAGATGCGATCATTGTAGGCGGATCTGCGAAAATGATGACGCTTTTTAACCGTGATAATGAATTTGTCGTTCCTTGGACACAGATTGTCAAAATTGGTTCTGATGTTATTTTGGTAAATTTATATGAAGGAGAGGCAGAATAACACTGCTGCCTCTAACGCTTTGAACAAGGTCTTACAGGAATTTTCTATGGGAACAGCACAAAATATGTTAAAATAAATAGACTGATTGTGACGAATTTGTACGAAGGAAGAGGTATGATGGAAAAAGATCCTTTTTCTAAAAAAAGTGAAAGAATTCTTAGCGTAAACAGTAAACCATTTAAAAGAGAACCTTCTCTTCTAGCTGGAATAACAACAAGAAAAGGCGGCGAAGGGGTTAAGCCGTTTGATTCGTTAAATACCGCTTTTCATGTTGGAGATGAACCGCAAACTGTTATAGCAAACAGAAAGAATATTGGAAAAGAATTAGGTTTTCCACTTTCAAGCTGGACTGCTTCAGAACAAGTACATGGCAATGAGATAATAAAGATCAGGGGTGAGGATAAAGGTAAAGGGGCGTTATCCCGGCAGTCTGCAGCTGGTGAGGCAGATGGGATGTATACAAACGAAAAAGGATTACTGCTTGTAAGTTTTTATGCTGATTGTGTGCCTTTAATCTTTTTTGCACCAGCTGCCGAATTTGTGGGACTTGCTCATGCTGGCTGGAAAGGAACCGCACTTAATATTGGCGGGAAGTTTGTAAACACATGGGTGCAAACCGAAAAAATAAATATAGAAGACATCTATGTTGTTATCGGTCCATCTATTTCTCAAGAGGCGTATGAAGTAGATGATAAAGTCATTTCTCAATTGGAAAAACTCATTCCATCCTACAAACCTGTCCCTTGGTATTCTACACAAAAAGGCCGGTTTCAGCTGGATATGAAAGAAATGAATAAAGTTTTATTAGAAGTTGCCGGTCTTCCTTCAGAAAACATTTTTGTAAGCAGCTATTGTACATATAGCGAAAAAGAATTATTTTTCTCTCATCGAAGAGATGGCGGAGGAACCGGCCGAATGATGTCTTTCATAGGATTAAAGGAAAATAAGTAGAAAGGAGAAAAAGAAATAGTGACGGTAACAAACAACTTAGCTCATATTCAGCAGACAATAAAAGAAGCATGCAGCCGCTCAAACCGGCACACTGATGATGTAACGATTATTGCAGTTACTAAATATGTCACACTTGAAAAAACAAAAGAAGCTATAGAAGCAGGCATTCATCATATTGGGGAAAACAGACTTGAAGGGGCACTACAGAAATGGGAAGCATTTCATGGACAAGCCGAGTTTCATTTTATTGGTTCCCTTCAATCAAAGAAAGCGAAACACCTCGTCGATAAGTATGATTATATCCATTCTTTGGACAGGCTGTCTTTGGCGAAAGAATTGCAAAAGCGTTGTCCAGAGGGCAAGAAACTTCAGTGTTTTGTCCAGGTTAATACTTCTGGGGAAACGTCAAAATCCGGTCTTTCACCTGAAGAGACGCTTGATTTTATTAATAAACTTAAAGAATATTCGTCTCTTAAAGTGATTGGGTTGATGACTATGGCTCCTTATGAAGAAGATCCGGAACATACTCGTCCCGTTTTTCGCAGGTTAAGAGAATTACGTGATGAAATTCATGAACTCCGTTTAGAATACGCTCCTTGTGAAGAATTATCGATGGGAATGTCTAACGATTTTCATATCGCCATTGAAGAGGGCGCCACATTTATTCGTCTTGGCTCTACGTTAGTAGGTCATGAATAAAGCAGTGGCTAAAGGCGAAAAGGAGGGAATAGAATGAACTTCAAATCTAAATTTAAGCGCTTTTTCGAACTTGAAGACGAGGTAGTAGAAGAAGAGGAAGAAATGACAGAAGGAATGCAAGCGTATGAAGAAAGAAAAGAAGGGAAAGGGAAAAATGTGGTCAGTCTGCAAAGTGTGCAGCAGTCAGCAAAAGTAATGCTGATGGAACCCCGCCAATATGATGAAGCTCAGGATATTGCAGACCACTTGAAAAATAGAAAATCTGTAATCATTAATGTCCAGCGCATTCAGAAAGAGCAGGCGCGCAGAATTGTTGATTTTTTGAGCGGCACTGTTTATGCTATCGGAGGAGACATCCAAAAAGTAGGTACAAATATTTTTCTATGTACACCGGATAACGTCGATGTTTCTGGAGCTATATCAGAGATTTTATACGATACACAGGATTGATTGTAGTAAAGGAGAATGCAGAAAATGAATACCATAGGATCGATACTGCTGACAGGTATGACGCTTTATTCTTATCTCATTATTATCTATATTTTAATGTCGTGGTTTCCAAATGCGCGTGAATCGACGTTTGGGCAGCTGCTCGGGTCTCTAGTAGAACCGTATTTGGAACCGTTTAGAAAAATTATACCGCCTCTTGGAATGATTGATATTTCTCCTATCGTTGCTATTATTGCTCTTCATTTCGCACGTTACGGCGTACAAGCACTATTTTTCTAGGGAGAAAACGATGTCTGTATTTGTACACTTTAGAAAAGAAGAACATGCTTTTGTTGAACAAGTTATGGAATGGAAAGATGCAGTAGAAACAAAATATGAAAGAAAGCTGACAGATTTTTTAGACCCGCGTGAACAAGATATACTCACTTCCATTGTCGGAAAAGACGAAACGGTTCATCTCTCTTTTTGGGGAGGAGCAAACGGGTGTGAAAGAAAGCGGGCACTGCTTTATCCTTTTTATGAAAAAGCAGAACCAGAGGATTTTGAACTAATTTTATTTGAGCTGAAGTATCCGTCTAAATTTGTGACTATCGGCCACCGAGATGTACTTGGTTCCCTAACCGGGCTCGGGCTAAAGCGAAGCAAATACGGCGATATTTTAGAAGGCAGCGGACGTTTTCAATTTATCGCTGCAAGGGACATAGCTATTTTTATAGAAATGAATCTTCAAAAAATAGGAAAGGCTTCTATCTCGCTTGATAACATTCCATTTCAACAAATGCTGCCGATAGAAGACCACTGGGAAGAGGTACAGACAACGGTTTCATCATTTCGTCTCGATGTTATGGTTGCTGAAATGTATCGTCTATCCCGCAGCAAAGCGACCCCTTTTATAGAAAAGGGGCGCGTAAAAGTCAACTGGAAATCAGTCGATCAAGCATCCTTTCCCTTAAAGCCAGGTGACTATGTTTCCGTACGCGGTCTTGGAAGAAGAAAATTACTTCATACGGAAGGAAAAACAAAAAAAGGCCGCTGGAAAATTAGTTATGGAAAAAAGCAAGATCCGTAAACGACAGGCAGGATTTTTACAGGCGCTGTCGAAATATCATGTTACTGAATAATAGCAGAATGGAGGTGCGGCAAATTGCCTTTGACGCCATTGGATATTCATAATAAAGAATTCACCAGAGGCTTTCGGGGATACGACGAAGATGAAGTCAATGAGTTTTTAGATCAGGTCATAAAAGATTATGAAAACGTGATTCGTGAAAAAAACGAATTGTTTTCAAAAGTAAATGAACTAGAAGAGCGGTTAGAACACTTTTCTAATATTGAAGAAACGCTGAACAAATCTATTCTTGTAGCTCAGGAATCCGCTGAAGAAGTGCGTCGCAACGCAAAAAAGGAATCACAATTGATTATTAAAGAAGCTGAGAAAAATGCAGATCGCATTATTAACGATGCCTTAAATAAGTCTCGTAAAATTGAACTTGAAATTGAAGAATTGAAAAAACAAGCTTCTGTTTATCGGATGCGTTTTAAAATGCTGATTGAAGCGCAGCTTGAAATGTTACATAATGATGATTGGGATACTGTAATAGATACAGAAGAAGAACAAAGCCAAGAAGAGGTAGAAACAGATAGGCAAAGGCAGCTTGACTAATACAGGCTGTATGTTCTATAATTTTTTTAAATTTGAAAAACTCGGTAAGCTGCAGAATCCATATTTGCGAAATACCGTTGTTTAGCTTATACTGTGACCGTCTTATCATTTTTTCACAGTCAAAAAATATAAAAACAAAGAAAGGGACGCGCCATTTTGATTTTTTCGTTTAGCGAGCCGTGGATGGTGAAAGCACGGTGAATGATCAAAACTGGACATCACCCTGGAGTTCCAGAGCCGAAGAGTGACGGCACTCTCTAGGCTTTGGCGGTACAAACCGTTAACATAAAAGAGTGGATGCTGTTTTTGTACAGCATAACTAGGGTGGTACCGCGAGACCTTCTCGTCCCTTGATAGGGATGGGGAGGTCTTTTACTGTTTAAAAGAATCAACACCTTAAATGAGAAAGGCAGTCGTTTTTTAATAAAGGAGGAAGACAGTTAATGAGTTATAAAGAAACATTATTAATGCCTAAAACCGATTTTCCGATGAGAGGGAATCTTCCCAACCGGGAACCAGAAAAACAGAAAGAATGGGATGAACAAAATATATATGAAAAAGTACAAGAACGTACGAAAGACCGGCCTCTATTTGTTCTTCATGACGGTCCTCCATACGCTAATGGCGACATTCACATGGGGCACGCATTAAACAAAATTTTAAAAGACTTCATCGTGAGATATAAATCGATGAATGGTTATCATGCACCTTATGTTCCTGGGTGGGACACACATGGTCTGCCTATTGAAACAGCCTTAACAAAAAAGAAAAAAGTAGACCGAAAAAAAATGACGATAGCAGAATTTAGAAAGGCCTGCGAAGAGTATGCTTTAGAACAGCTTGACCGCCAGCGTGAACAATTTAGGCGTCTAGGTGTGCGGGGAGATTGGGATAATCCGTATATCACGTTGACAAAAGAATATGAAGCTCAGCAAATTAAAGTATTTGGGGAAATGGCGAAGAAAGGCTATATTTATAAAGGTAAAAAGCCGGTATACTGGTCTCCGTCTTCTGAATCAGCTTTAGCGGAAGCTGAAATTGAATATCATGATAAACGTTCTCCTTCGATTTATGTCAGTTTTGATGTAAAAGAAGGTAAAAATGTACTAGATGGTGACGAAAAATTTATTATCTGGACAACAACACCATGGACGATTCCAGCCAACCTTGCAATTACGGTTCACCCAGAACTCTCTTATGCTGTTGTGCAAGCAGGCAGTGAAAAATATGTAGTTGCGCAAGAGTTGATAGATCAGCTGCAATCAGAATTTGAATGGGAGAATCCAACGGTTCTAAAAACAGTACAAGGTAAAGAACTTGAACATATTATGACGTCTCATCCTATCTATGGGCGAGATTCTCTTGTTATTCTAGGCGATCACGTTACCCTTGATGCCGGAACTGGCTGTGTACACACAGCACCTGGACACGGGGAAGACGACTATGTTGTTGGACAGCTGTACGGTCTTGAAACATTGTGCCCGGTGGATGACAAAGGTTACTTTACAAAAGACGCTCCTGGCTTTGAAGGACTGTTTTATGATGAAGCAAATAAACCAATTACACAAAAATTAGAAGAACTTGGAGCTTTATTAAAACTTACGTTTATAACACACTCGTATCCACATGACTGGCGTACGAAAAAGCCGGTGATTTTCAGGGCAACCGCGCAATGGTTTGCATCGATTGAAGATTTTCGTGACGATTTACTAGAAGCGGTTAAAAATGTTACTTGGCTTCCGGAATGGGGGGAAACGCGCCTCTATAACATGGTGCGTGACCGCGGTGACTGGTGTATTTCTCGTCAGCGGGCCTGGGGTGTGCCGATCCCGATTTTTTACGGAGAAGATGGAGAAGAAATTGTAACCGATGAAACGATTAATCATGTTTCTGAGCTATTTCGCAAACACGGCTCTAATATTTGGTTTGAATGGGAAACAAAAGATCTGCTGCCAGAAGGGTACACATCTGAATACAGCCCGAATGGTGAATTCACAAGAGAAATGGATATTATGGACGTATGGTTTGACAGCGGCTCCTCCCACCAAGCAGTACTTGAGGAAAAAGAGCAGTTGCAGCGCCCGGCTGATGTGTATCTTGAAGGTTCGGACCAATACAGGGGATGGTTTAACTCTTCCTTATCGACGAGTGTAGCAACTACCGGCCAGGCCCCATACAAAGCTATTATTAGTCATGGCTTTGCCCTTGATGGAGAAGGCCGTAAAATGAGTAAATCTGTAGGAAATGTCGTCATTCCTAATAAAGTAATGAAACAGCTCGGAGCAGATATTTTGCGTTTATGGGTTGCTTCTGTAGATTACCAGGCTGATGTCCGCATTTCTGATAAAATATTAAAACAAGTTGCAGAAGCTTATCGTAAACTAAGAAACACCTTCCGTTTTTTACTTGGAAACCTGCATGACTTTGATCCGGCAAAAGACCGTATTAAAGAAAAGGATTTGCCTGAGCTTGACCGCTATATGCTCGTGAAGCTTCAAGATCTGATCAATAAATCGAAAAAGGGCTATGATGAATATCAGTTTGCTACTGTTTTTCACACGCTTCATAATTTCTGTACGATCGAATTAAGTTCGTTTTACATGGATATTGCTAAAGATACGTTATATATTGATGCACCAAATAGCAAAAATCGTCGTGCGATCCAGACAGTAATGTACGATACGCTTGTAGCGCTCGTTCGACTAGCAGCTCCGATTATTCCGCATACAGCTGATGAAGTATGGGCCTTTATCCCAGGGGTAGAAGCCGAAAGTGCACAGCTGACAGATATGCCGGAAGAAAAAGATGTAAGCCAAGCGAATGAACTAAAAGAAAAATGGGATTATGTCATGACTGCACGTGATGACATATTAAAAGCACTAGAAAATGCTCGAAATGAGAAAGTGATTGGAAAGTCACTCACTGCATCCATTACACTTTACCCAGAGCCTGAGCTTAAAAAAGTATTAGAAGAAGCAGGCGATTTAACTAAATTGTTTATTGTATCCAATGCGTCCATTGCTGGAACAAAAGCTGATGCACCTTCTTCTGCTGAAAGCCTGGAACATGTTGCTGTAGAAGTGAAACCTGCTGAAGGAGAAACATGTGAACGCTGCTGGACCGTAACAGAAACGGTTGGAAAGGATACTGAACATCCTGGTTTGTGTGATAAATGTACAGATATCGTAAAAGAACACTACAGTCACGTCTAATGAATAAACTCCGGGCGCCGTACTATGACTTGGTTTCCGGACAGATTTTACATCCATCTGTATAATAAACAGGTGTATGAAACTTATTTTTGCAGGCAAGGCAGAAAAACAGGGTGGATGGTAGCATGCTAATCGTTTATTATTTATTAACTGTTTTTATTATTGGCTTGGATCAAATTACAAAGTTTTTAGTCGTTGAAAATATGGACATTGGTGAAAATATAGAAGTGATTCCAGATTTTTTTTATTTGACGTCCCATCGTAATGCCGGAGCAGCTTTTGGCATTCTCCAAGGGCAGATGTGGCTATTTTTCATTGTTACGGTCATCGTTATTATTGCTGTTGTTTATCATCTGCAAAAATATGGAAACGACAGCAAGCTTTTTGGTATTCCTCTCGCCCTTATTTTAGGCGGCGCGGTTGGTAATTTTATTGACCGCCTTCTTTTTGGGGAAGTTGTTGATTTCTTTAACGTTTATATTTTTACGTATAACTATCCGATTTTTAATATTGCCGATTCTGCATTGGTGGTTGGAGTTCTTCTACTAGTTATTAAAATTACAGCAGATGAGTGGAAAGAAAAGAGGAAAAAAGCATGAAAGAATTCGAATGGTTTATCGAGACAACAGAAGCAGGAGAACGGATAGATAAATTTCTTTCTGGAAAACAAAATGACTGGTCACGAACAACCATTCAAGCATGGATAAAAGAAGGCTATGTACAGGTGAATGAAAAAAACATAAAACGTAACTACGTCCTGCAGGCAGGAGACACGATTGCAGTGTATCCAAAAGAGCCTGAAGAACCCGAAATAACCGCAGAAGATATTCCTCTTGATATTCGTTATGAAGACAACGATATTGTAGTCGTAAATAAGTCAAGAGGAATGGTTGTTCACCCTGCTCCTGGACATTATTCTGGTACGCTCGTAAATGCTTTGATGTATCATTGTGATGATTTGTCAGGTATCAATGGGGAATTGCGGCCTGGAATTGTGCACCGAATTGACAAGGACACCACAGGGTTATTAGTGGCAGCAAAGCATGATAAAGCGCATGAGAAGTTAAGTGTTCAGTTACAGGATAAAAAAATGGAACGACTATATAAGGTAATTGTTCATGGGACCATCCCGCACGAACGCGGTACGATAGAAGCACCGATTGGAAGAGATCCAAAAGACCGTCAAAAAATGGCTGTTACCGAAAAAAATGCAAAAGATGCTGTCACGCATTTTACTGTTTTAGAACAATGGAAAGATTATACGTTTTTGGAATGCCGGCTTGAAACGGGCCGTACCCATCAGATTCGTGTACATATGGCCTACATTGGCCATCCAGTTGCAGGTGATCCAAAATACGGAAGAACCAAAACGCTGCCGATTGCAGGCCAGGCTCTACATGCAGCAAAACTGGGCTTTGTACATCCTGTAAAGAACAAATATATGGAGTTTGAAACTTCTTTGCCAGAAGACATGTCAAAAATTATAGAAGATCTTCGAAAAAGGTCTTGACCTTTGTTTCTAGATTTGCCATAATCAATATCAAGATAACAGCACAATACCAACTAAAAGCACCCTTTAAAAACAGTCCCGTGAGGCTGAGAAGGAGCTTGTGTACAGACCGCATAATAACGAAGCGGTATCCCTATGTCTGTATATAGGTAACCCATCCTCTCACCCAGTCGGGCGGGAGGATTTTTTTCTTTAGGAAAGTGTAACTTTGCTAAAGAAAAAAAGTATAAGAACCTAAACAAGAGACGCTCTTTCCCTGCAGTGCTGCTTATAAGAAAATAAACTTCTGCTGAAATCGCGATTATCGGATTTTCACCAATAGATGAAGAATTTGCAGCTTCCGAACTTTCTTATATAAGTGTCAAGCGGCAGTGAACGGAAGGGAAACATGCAATAAGCTTCCAATATTACTTGATTTTAGATAAAAAAGATAGGGCGGTAGGTTACGATGGAAACAGAAGAAAGAGTATTACTCGATGAGCAGGCAATACGAAGAGCGTTAACCCGCGTTTCTCATGAAATTATAGAAAAAAATAAAGGCATAGAAGACTGCATTCTTGTTGGAATTAAAACGAGAGGAATTTACGTAGCCGAGCGGCTGGCAGCAAATATATCACGGATTGAAGGAAAAGATATTCCAGTAGGTACAGCAGACATTACTCTGTACCGGGACGATTTGAGCCATCAAACAGAAAGCGCTGATCCAGAATTAAAAGGTACCGACATTCCTATTACTATTCATGATAAAAAAATCATTTTAGTAGATGATGTACTTTACACCGGAAGAACGGTAAGAGCAGCAATGGATGCGGTGATGGATCTTGGCAGACCTTCTCAAATCCAGCTCGCTGTTTTAATTGATAGAGGTCACCGTGAACTTCCAATTAGACCTGATTATGTTGGGAAAAATATACCAACCTCAAAAGAAGAAGTCATTGCCGTCAAATTGAAGGAAGCAGATAAAACAGACGAAGTGACCATTCGGCAAAAAAATTAAGTGTGAATAATTACGCACCTCTTTAATTCAGTCCGGTGAGGCTGAAAAGAGGTATAAATCAAGCGGCAGATTTTTGTCGTCCCCGCTTGCGATTTGTACCTCTTTGTCCTCTCGGGCAAGGAGTTTTTTAATACCTTAGCCGAGATGAGACAACAAGTGCGATCACAAATCGGGAGGTAAATGAAATGGAAAACAACGTAAAATTACGTGTGGATGAAGTGCCGAAGTGGAATCAATGGTTAATATTAAGCTTGCAGCATTTATTTGCAATGTTTGGAGCTACAATTCTTGTACCGGTATTAACTGGTTTGAGCCCAGCAATCGCTCTTATTTCAAGCGGTCTTGGAACGCTGGCATATTTGATTATAACAAAAGGGCAGATTCCTGCTTATCTCGGCTCTTCTTTTGCTTTCATTATGCCAGTGATCGCGGCCATGTCTATAGGCGGGCCTGAAGGTGTAATGATCGGCTCGTTTACAGCAGGGGTTATTTACGGTATCACTGCACTTCTTATTAAATGGACAGGTGTACAATGGCTGATGAACTTGCTGCCGCCGATTGTGGTAGGGCCTGTCATTATGGTGATCGGTTTAGGGCTTGCAAGTACGGCCATCGAAATGGCAATGAACTTTGATGAGGAAAGCGGAACGTATGTCCAGCCTATGCTTCATTTTAGTGTTGCGCTTGTTACACTTGCGATAACGATTGTTGCTTCTATCTTTTTCAAAGGATTTTTCAACCTCATTCCTATATTGTTCGGCATAACCGGTGGTTATACGATGGCAGCATTTATGGGGCTTGTTAATTTTACTGAAATTGCTGCAGCACCGTGGCTGCGTGTCCCCGACTTCGTAACACCTTTTGCAACCTTTACACCGCAATGGTCTTGGAGCATTGTAGCTATTATGGCGCCAATTGCCATTGTGACATTAGCAGAACACATCGGAGATCAGATGGTGTTAAGTAAAGTAGCAGGAAAGAACTTTGTGAAAAAGCCCGGCTTGCATCGTTCGATCCTTGGAGATGGTGTAGCTACTATCATCGCTTCCTTTGTCGGAGGGCCGCCGAATACAACGTACGGCGAAAACATTGGTGTTTTAGCCATTACAAGGGTGTTCAGTGTATTTGTGATCGGAGGAGCGGCTGTACTAGCCATACTCTTTGGATTCGTAGGGAAAGTTGAAGCTTTAATTACAAGTATTCCAGGAGCGGTTATGGGGGGCATTTCCATCCTGCTTTTCGGAATTATCGCTTCTTCAGGCATGAGAATGTTAATTGATAACCAAATTGATTTTGGAATAAAACGCAACCTTATCATTGCTTCTGTAATCTTAGTAACAGGGATTGGCGGTGCCTTTATCCAAATCAGTGATAATTTAGAAATTGCAGGCATGGCATTAGCAACGATCATCGGTATATTGTTAAATGCCATCCTTCCAGGGAAAAAATACGGCCAAGGAAACGGTGCTATGTTTGCTTCCCTAGAAGAACAACTAAAAGAAGAAGAGAATAACAACGCAGCCTGATCCATCTTTTAAAAGAGTACAGAGAGACTCTCAAGGGTGAATATACAGTGTGAGAAAGTATAAGCTGACGAAAAGCACATGCTTTCTAATACCCTTTAGCAACAAAAGGGATCCCTGTATCTTTAACCCCTGAGGAGAGCCTTCAGGGGTTACATTTTTAACTTTTTATTTGAGTGCCTAGCGGTTTTACCGATAAACCATTTCTTTTGAGGAGGATGATGATGTAATGATGATGCAAACCGAGCTTGAAAGAAAAAGAAAACAGCTGCAGCCAACACATGTGTTAACAATGGAGGACTGGGGAGTAACTGAGATTCATAATCTGCTGGACCGAGCGGAAATACTATCACGGAGCTCCAAACCTTTTCCTGCTCAGCGGCTTTTTGCAGTAAATCTTTTTTTCGAACCGAGTACCCGCACAAAAATAAGTTTTGAAGCAGCTGAAAGAAATCTAGGTCTGGACGTTCTTCCTTTTGAAGCCGATACGTCAAGTGTCAAAAAAGGAGAGACTCTTTATGATACGGTGAAGACACTTGAAAGCATAGGAGCTAATGTTGTAGTCATTCGTCACAGTAAAGAGCGTTATTTCGATGAACTAATAGATAAAATAAACATCCCTATCATTAACGGAGGGGACGGCTGCGGTCATCATCCTACTCAATCATTTTTAGATCTGCTTACGATAAAACAAGAATTTGGCACTTTTCAAGGCTTAAATATCGTTATTGCAGGTGATATTTTTCATAGCCGGGTAGCAAGGTCCAACCTAGAAGTGCTTGAGAGGCTCGGGGCTCACGTCTTTGTAAGCGGCCCAAAAGAATGGATGTCAAAAGAGCTGATGCATCGATATGTGTCAATGGATGAAGCTGTTGAAAAAGCAGACGTGATGATGATGCTTCGTATACAGCATGAACGCCACGCGGTGAAAATGGTAGCCGGCCCAGCGGATTATCACGAACTTTATGGTCTAACTGCAAAGCGTGAGAAAAAGATGAAACAAAATAGTATCATCATGCATCCAGCCCCCATTAACCGAGATGTAGAAATAGCAGACGAACTCGTGGAGTGTGCACGTTCGAGAATCTTTAAGCAGATGAAAAATGGTGTTTTCGTACGAATGGCCTTGTTAAGCCATGTGCTTGATCACAATAGAGGAGGAATTTTACAATGAACGGATGGATTAAAGGCGCAGAATTGTTTACAGAAGAAGGAAAATTAGAACATAACGATGTGGAAATAAAAGATGGAAAGATAGCTTCTATAGGACGTGCCCCTGAAAATGCAGATGTACTTTTACATGCTGAAGGAAAACTGTTATCCCCAGGGTTCGTTGACGTTCACGTTCATTTGCGAGAGCCAGGTGGTGAGCATAAAGAAACGATTGAAACAGGTACAGCAGCTGCTGCAAAAGGTGGATTTACGACAATTTGTCCGATGCCAAATACGCGTCCTGTACCGGATACACCGGAAGAACTGGAGCAGCTGTGGGATCGTATTCATGACAAGGCTCAGGTTAATGTCTTACCATACGCCTCTATTACAACTAGACAGCTTGGTAAAGAACGAACAGATTTTCAAGGGTTAAAAGAGGCAGGAGCGTTTGCGTTTACTGATGATGGGGTAGGTATTCAAGACGCTTCGATGATGCTTTCAGCTATGAAAGAAGCGGCCCGTGTTGGCAAAGCTATCGTTGCTCACTGTGAAGAAAATACTTTAATCAATAAAGGAAGCGTGCATGAAGGCAGCTTTTCAAAGAAACATCAACTAAATGGGATTCCTTCTGTTTGTGAATCGGTGCATATTGCAAGAGATGTACTGCTAGCTGAAGCGGCAGGTGTTCATTATCACGTCTGCCATGTCAGTACGAAAGAATCAGTCCGGGTCATACGTGATGCCAAAAAAGCAGGTATTCATGTAACGGCAGAGGTTACACCGCATCATCTGCTCTTATCAGAAGATGATATCCCAGATTTAGATCCTAATTTTAAAATGAATCCGCCGCTTCGCGCAAAGGAAGATCAAGAAGCATTAATCGAAGGCTGGCTCGATGGGACGATCGATTTTATTGCAACGGACCATGCTCCTCATGCAGAAGAAGAGAAAGCACAAGGCATGGAAAAATCGCCTTTCGGAATTACCGGATCAGAAACGGCGTTTCCGCTTTTATATAAACATCTTGTCGAAAAAGAAGTCTGCACTCTTGAACAATTACTCGACAGCTTAACTCGAAAACCAGCTCAAGTTTTCAGCCTTCATGCCGGTGCGTTGACCGTTGGAGCCCAAGCTGATATAACGTTGATAGATTTAGAGAAAGAAGAAGTGATTAACCCAAATACTTTTGTATCAAAGGGGAAAAATACACCATTTGCAGGATGGAAAATGAAAGGGGCTCCGATTATCACGATGGTCGGCGGCAAGATAGTATTTGAAAAGGAAGGAGCACGTCAATCATGAAACGGAAATTAATACTAGAAAACGGTACCGTATTTACAGGAGAAGCATTAGGAAGTTCACGAGATACTTCAGGAGAAGTGGTTTTTAACACTAGTATGACAGGCTATCAAGAAATATTGTCTGATCCTTCTTATTGCGATCAAATTATAACGCTGACTTATCCGCTCATCGGAAATTATGGGATTAACCGTGACGATTTTGAAACACTGAACCCTTCAGCTGGAGGGCTGATTGTAAGAGAATCCGCTTCACATCCAAGTAATTTCCGGAGTGCGGCAAGTCTTGATGCCTGGCTGAAGGAAAAAGATATTCCTGCCATAGCGGGAATTGATACAAGAATGCTTACCCGCTTAATCCGCAACCACGGTACGCTCTATGGACGCATCTGTAATGAAAAAGCCGATGAGGCAGATATCATCGAAGAGCTGCAAGCATTGCAGCCATCAAAAGATAAGGTGAAAAAAGTATCTACGAAAAACGCTTATCACGCACCAGGTTCTGGACGGCGAGTTGTTTTAATGGATTATGGAGCCAAACATGGTATTGCCAGGAATCTTATTGAACGCGGATGTGATGTGTTTGTGCTTCCTTATAATGCCACAGCAGAAGAAGTAATGAAGCTTAATCCAGACGGTATTATGCTAAGTAACGGCCCAGGAGATCCGACTGATGTGCCAGAAGCTGCTGAAACGTTAAAGGCATTGCTTGGCCAAGTGCCGATTTTTGGAATATGTCTTGGTCATCAGCTTCTGTGTCTTGCTTGCGGCGCCAGCTCGTCAAAGCTGAAATTCGGACACCGCGGCGGAAACCATCCAGTAAAAGATGTCAGAAACGGCCGTGTCGATATTACGTCACAAAACCATGGCTACACAATAGACAGAGATTCGTTAATGGGAACAGATCTTCAGCTTACCCATGTTAATGTAAATGATGGAACGGTAGAAGGTGTCGCTCATCACCATTACCCGGCATTCAGTGTGCAGTATCATCCGGAAGCATGCCCGGGACCAGCAGATTCCAATGATTTATTTGACAATTTTATTGACATGATAGATAAGCATCAAGCGGTATCCATCTAAGTATTAAAGGAGAGAGAAATATGCCAAAACGAACAGATATTAAAAAAATTCTCGTTATCGGTTCCGGTCCGATTGTCATCGGGCAGGCAGCAGAATTTGACTATGCAGGCACTCAGGCTTGTCAGGCGTTAAAAGAAGAAGGTTATGAAGTTATTCTCGTAAATTCAAATCCTGCAACGATCATGACGGATACGAACATGGCAGATAAAGTATATATCGAACCAATCACGCTTGAATTTGTCAGCAGGGTCATTAGAAAAGAAAAGCCGGATGCTTTGCTTCCAACTCTAGGCGGACAAACAGGTTTGAATATGGCGATGGAGCTTTATAACGAAGGAGTTTTAGAAAGATATAATATTTCTCTTTTAGGAACAGAGCTTGAAGCCATTCAAAAAGCAGAAGACAGAGAAGTGTTCCGCTCCCTGATGAAAGAATTAAATGAACCAGTACCCGAAAGCGAAATTATTCACAACATGGAAGAAGCAGAAAAATTTGTAGAAGAAATCGGCTATCCTGTCATTGTACGTCCAGCTTACACGCTAGGTGGAACAGGCGGGGGTCTGGTTCATAATAAAGATGAATTACATGAAATCGTAAGTTCAGGTTTAAAATACAGCCCTGTACACCAATGTTTACTTGAAAAAAGCATTGCCGGATTCAAGGAAGTTGAATATGAAGTAATGAGAGATGGTTCAGGACAAAGCATTGTCGTGTGTAACATGGAAAACATTGACCCGGTCGGCATTCATACCGGTGACTCCGTTGTTGCTGCTCCAAGCCAAACATTATCAGATCGCGAATACCAAATGCTTCGAGATTCATCCTTAAAAATTATTCGGGCGCTGGAAATTGAAGGCGGCTGTAATGTACAGTGTGCGATTTCCCCGCACAGTTTCGAGTACTATATTATCGAAGTTAATCCGCGCGTCAGCCGTTCGTCGGCTCTTGCTTCTAAAGCAACCGGTTATCCAATTGCAAAACTGGCAGCAAAAATAGCAGCAGGCTTCCGGCTCGATGAACTAAAAAATCCTATAACCGGAACAACGTATGCAAGCTTCGAACCAGCACTGGACTATGTCGTTACGAAAATACCGCGCTGGCCATTTGATAAGTTTGAAGCAGCAAATCGAAAACTAGGCACACAAATGAAAGCAACCGGTGAAGTAATGGCAATTGGAAGAACGTTTGAAGAGTCGATCATGAAAGGGATTCGTTCATTGGAAATGAACAAACCCCATTTAAGCGACCCGGTATATGCGGATTACTCCAATGAATCGCTCGAAGAAAAACTCATTAAAGCGGAAGATGAAAGACTGTTTGTAATTGGAGAAGCCTTTCGAAGAGGATGGTCGATTGAAAAGCTTCACGGTCTGACCAAGATAGATCGTTTCTTTCTTGAGAAATTTGCGGGAATTATTACTACTGGAGAAGAACTGTCCTATCATCCAGGTAATCCAGACATGCTAAAGCTCGCAAAGGAAATGGGGATTTCTGACGAATTTATCGCAGCGAAGTGGGAATGGACAGAAACAGAAGTCTATGAAGCCAGGAAACGTAGCCAAATCATGCCGGTTTATAAAATGGTGGACACGTGTGCAGCAGAATTTGAATCAGAAACCCCATACTATTATTCAACTTATGAACAGGAAAATGAAAGCGGCCGAACGAATAAGCCTTCCGTGTTAGTGCTGGGTTCTGGTCCTATCCGCATCGGACAGGGAATAGAATTTGATTACGCTACAGTTCACACGGTTTGGGCGCTGCAAGAAGAAGGATATGAAGCAATTATTATTAATAACAACCCAGAAACCGTATCTACTGACTTCAGCGTTTCCGACAAACTGTATTTTGAGCCGCTTACGCTTGAAGATGTCATGCATGTAGTCGAACAAGAAAAACCAGAAGGAGTTATCGTTCAGTTTGGCGGCCAGACCGCTATTAACCTAGCAGACGGCCTTCATGAACGAGGAGTAAAAATTCTCGGCACGACGCTTGAAGATATGGATAGAGCAGAAGACCGTGATAAATTTGAATACTCTTTGCAGCAGTTAGGCATCCCGCAGCCTCTAGGACGAACAGCGACCTCTTCTGAAGAAGCAGTAGGGATTGCTGCTGATATCGGCTATCCAGTACTAGTGCGGCCGTCCTACGTATTAGGCGGAAGAGCTATGGAAATTGTTGATAACGAAAATGAACTGTTGTCCTATATGGACCGAGCAGTTAAGGTAAATAAAAAGCATCCCGTACTAATTGACCGTTATATGATCGGTAAAGAAATAGAAGTTGATGCAATAGCAGATGGAGAAAACGTATTCGTTCCAGGGATTATGGAGCACATCGAGCGCGCCGGGGTGCACTCCGGGGACTCTATTGCCGTGTATCCTCCGCAAACACTCTCTGAGAAAATGAAACAAAAATTGGTAGAACGTACGGTAGCGATAGGAAAAGGGCTTAATATTAAAGGACTGCTCAATATTCAATTTGTTATCCATGAAAACGAAGTATATGTTCTGGAAGTAAACCCAAGAGCAAGCCGAACCGTTCCTTTTTTAAGTAAAATTACGGGAGTGCCGATCGCTTCAATCGCAACGAGAGTCATGGCTGGAAAAAGCCTTTGGACGCAGGGATACAGTGACGGCCTGCTGCCAGAGAAAAAAGAAGTATCTGTAAAAGTACCGGTATTTTCTTTCGCCAAACTGCGCAGAGTAGATATTACGCTCGGACCGGAAATGAAATCAACAGGTGAAGTAATGGGACGAGATGTATCACTTGAAAAAGCATTATATAAAGGATTAATCGCTTCTGGCATGAATATTCCAGAACATGGTTCTGTCTTGTTTACAATTGCAGATAAAAATAAAGAAGAAGCATTGTCGCTTGCCCGCCGTTTTCACCAAATCGGTTACAATCTGCTCGCAACCAAAGGAACAGCAGACTATTTAAGAAAAGAAAACATTCCTGTAACAGTCGTAAATAAATTAGAAGAATCTTCTCCGAATTTGTTAGATATTATCCGGGAAGGAAAAGCTCAATTTGTTATTAACACGCTCACAAAAGGAAAACAGCCCGCTCGAGATGGCTTTAGAATACGACGGGAAGCTGTAGAAAACGAAGTCGTTTGCATGACCTCTATTGATACTGCAGATGCTCTCTTAAAAGTGCTCGAAATGATCACATTTTCTGCTGAGGCAATGCCGGCAATGGAAAAAAGAGAAGCGGTTCCTGCAAACGGGGTGACAGTGTGAGAAAAGAAGACATGATCGTGGTCTCCAACAGAGAAATTGCCGAAAATATTTTTGAAATGACACTACAGGGAAAAATAGTGCAGGAGATCACAGCACCAGGACAGTTTTTGCATATAAAACCTTCATCACAGCCTATGCCTTTACTTCGTCGTCCGATCAGCATCTGTAATAGCAATAAACAAAATAATGAGCTGACGATTATTTACCGGACAGAAGGAGAAGGAACGACGCTTTTATCACAGCGTAAAGAAAATGATTCCGTGGATGTTCTTGGGCCGCTCGGAAACGGTTTTTCTTTAGAAGAAACGAAACAAGAAGAAACGGCATTAATTGTCGGCGGAGGCGTTGGTGTTCCTCCGCTTTACTCCCTTGCTCTTGCGCTTGTTGAAAGGGGTGTAAAGGTCACTACGGTTCTCGGTTTTGCTGACGCTGCATCCGTTTTTTATGAAAATAGGTTTAAAGAAGCCGGCGATGTATATGTGAGCACCATCGATGGCAGTGCTGGTAATAAAGGTTTAGTCACCGATGTGATTGATAGAGAATCATTACAGTTTAACCGATTATATGCCTGCGGACCGACACCTATGTTAAAAGCTTTAGAAGAAAACTACCCGAACGTTCAAGGCAGCCTTTCACTCGAGGAGAGAATGGGCTGCGGGATCGGTGCTTGCTTTGCCTGCGTGTGTCACACGCAAAATGACCCAGATGGAACCGAATATCGGAAAGTCTGCAGCGATGGCCCCGTATTTCCGTGGAGAGAGGTGGTACTATGACCCGTCTTCAAACAAATCTGCCCGGTTTATCTATGAAAAACCCTATAATGCCTGCTTCTGGCTGTTTTGGGTTTGGGGAAGAATTTGCTAAATTGTATGATTTAAACCAACTGGGAGCAATTGCTTTAAAAGCAACGACTAATCATCCCAGATTTGGAAACGCGACGCCAAGGGTAGCAGAAACACCAGCAGGCATGCTTAATGCGATTGGTTTGCAAAATCCCGGTCTTGAAAAAGTTATTTCAGAAAAGTTAAGCTGGCTTGAAACGTATGATACACCGCTGCTAGCAAACATTGCCGGTACGACGATGGAAGATTATGAGGAAGTAGCAGCCAACCTTTCTGAAACAAACCAAGTAGGGGCATTAGAACTCAATATTTCCTGTCCGAATGTAAAAGAAGGCGGGATTGCTTTTGGCACAGATCCTGAACTTGCTGCTGAACTGACGAGACGGGTCAAAGCGGTGTCCACCTGCCCGGTTTATGTCAAACTTTCTCCCAACGTTACCGATATCACCTTGTTAGCTCGAGCAGTTGAACGTGCTGGAGCCGATGGTTTATCCATGATCAACACATTATCAGGGATGAAAATAGAAATTCACTCAGGAAAACCACTGCTGGCAAATGAATCCGGCGGCCTGTCAGGCCCGGCGATTAAGCCGATTGCCATTCGTATGATTTATGAAGTTCGCAAACAAACAGAACTTCCAATTATCGGGATGGGCGGCATTTCAACACTTGATGATGTAATTGAGTTTATGATTGCAGGTGCAGATGCTGTAGCAGTTGGAACAGCAAACTTTACTAACCCATTTATTTGCCCTGAGCTTATTGATGAATTAGAAGATTGGGTAAAAGTAAAAGGATTGGAAAATATTCAGGAGCTCCGGCAAAAAGGAGTGAATTCTTTTTGAATAAGCCGTTAATTATAGCAATGGATTTTAAAGACAAGCAATCAGCAAATGCATTTCTCACTTCTTTTGGGAACGAAAAATTATTTCTTAAAGTAGGAATGGAATTATTTTACCGAGAAGGCCCTGCATTGGTAGAAGAGTGGAAAGTAGCAGGTCATCAGCTGTTTTTGGACCTAAAGCTCCACGATATTCCTAACACAGTAAAAGCAGCAGCAAGGCAGCTTGCTTCCTTACAGGTAGATTTAATGACCGTACATGCATCCGGCGGTATAAAAATGATGGAAGCAGCTAGAGAGGGATTAGCTTCTGGAGCGAATAACAATTCTCCCGACTGTATTGCTGTTACCCAGCTGACAAGTACGTCTGAGCAAATGATGAAAAACGAACTTGCTATTGACAAATCACTGCAAGACACCGTCATTCATTATGCGGATAATGCAAAGCAAGCCGGACTTCAAGGTGTTGTTTGTTCAGCGCATGAAGCGCCGTATATTAAACAACATGTAAGCTCCGATTTTGCTTGTGTCACCCCAGGTATTAGACTTTCAAACAATAGTGCAGATGATCAAAAACGGGTAGTAACCCCGGGTGAAGCAAGCGAGCGCGGTAGTGACGCCATCGTCGTAGGAAGAAGCATTACGCGTGCTGACAATCCGTATCAGCAATATAACGAAATAAAAAAGCAGTGGAGGAATGAAACATGAAACAATGGTTAGCTCAAGAATTATTAAAAATAGAAGCAGTCAGCTTAAAACCAGATGAACCTTTCACCTGGTCATCAGGAATAAAATCGCCGATATATTGTGATAACAGACTAACCCTTTCCTACCCTGCTCTTCGTCAAAGTATTGCAGAAGGGTTAAAAGCTTTAATCGAAAAAGAATACCCGGAAGCAGACGTTATTGCCGGTACAGCTACTGCCGGAATTCCTCATGCTGCCCTGGTTGCTGATAAAATGGGACTTCCGATGATTTATGTCCGCAGTTCTTCGAAATCGCACGGAAAAGGAAATCAAATCGAAGGGTTTCTGCAAGAAGGTGCCAAAGCAGTAATTGTGGAGGATCTCATCTCTACAGGGGGAAGTGTCATTAAGGTACAAGAAGCTTTGCAGGCAGAAAAAGCAGAAGTGTTAGGAACTGCTGCTATTTTCACTTATGGTTTAGAAAAAGGGAAAAGTATGCTGAACGATGCTAACTTGAAGAGTCATACACTGACAGATTACGAAACATTGCTTGAGGCAGCTCTTGAGGACCAATATATAACGGAACAACAACATACAAGACTGAAAATGTGGAGGAAGAATCCTGAAAGTGAAAACTGGTTAAAAGCGAGCATTTCGTCTAGTAAATAGGTTATATGCATGAGGGTGTGAAATTTTTTTCGCACTCTTTTTTTATTTTCATTAAGTTTAACTTTGTTATAGAAATAAAATATAAGGAAAGATTAAGACTCCTGTTATTTGGACTTTCCGGCAAGCTGAATTTATCTAGAATGTTCTCTTCTTGCCTTACACCCAATCGTGGAAAGTTCCTTCTTGAAGAGATTAAGTAAACGTAATAATATTCTTATCTGTAAAAACCCACATCATATCTTCGGTACAGGGCGTTGTGCAGACAGATGAGCAATAATCGTGGTAGATAGGAAATTAATCATGCGTAAAATGACAGGGAAGGAATTCAGCGAACAAGTTGCATTCTTTGATAACATGGCACAAACCAACTGGTTGTCCAATCTTCATAAACTTTTAAAAGATAAAAGTGGATCGCGGGAAAAAAAGAAAATTTTAGACATAGGGCTGCGGTACAGAAAGACTGTTATTTAAAGATGTTAACGAAGCATCTCTCTTAACAGGAGTGGACTTGTCAGAAGGAATGATAAAAAAAGCGAGAGAGTTGGCAAAGACTCGAGCTGAAAGAACATCTTCCGCTTTTATAGTAGGGGACGCTTATGCGCTGCCTTTTAAAGACGGAACTCTTGATGTATTTCGACGCTGGTTATAGAGCGGTAACAAAATCGAAAGGCGTGAGTATATTGTTAAACCCGACACGCCAAATGGATCGATCCTCTAGCGGCTGAAAAATTGCGTCTGACGAGTTATTTCAAGGCTTTTGAAAAAAAACTTTTCTCAAATGGGCGAATGTTGCTCCAAGAAGGCATCGATTTGACAGCGTACAGTTAAGTGAACTTTTATATGAGAATGGTACTAAAAAATTGGAACAAGAAACAGCACTTGACGTACTGGCCCTTTTGACAAAAATCGAATCGGAGTAGGATTAGAAAATCTTGGTTTTCCGCCTATTAAGAAGAAACCGCCTAAAGTTAAACCTTCCTAAAACAAAGCCGTCCAAGCAGGGGACGGCTCTTTGATACAGCTTTTATTAGCAGGAAGCGTTGATTAATAACGTTCTTCAATGAACAGAGATGTATCCAGAAAAGATCAATGGATTATTTTTTCAGCACACGCTAATATCCCCTCATTTGTGACTGACTTTATTTAATAATGAGTTTTAGCTGCTAGAGTCCCGCAGTTTTAAAATTAAATCCTCATCAGGTGTCACAAAGACAGTAGACTGCTGTTCATAGGTGACAAAACCGGGTTTTGCGCCGTTTGGTTTTCTCACGTGCTTAATTTTTGTATAGTCAACTGGAACGGAAGCTGAATCTTTCGCTTTGGAATAATATGCAGCGATGTTTGCTGCTTCTAAGAGCGTTTGTTCGCTTAATGAATTACTGCGAATGACAACATGAGAGCCGGGAATTTCTTTTGTATGCAGCCATGTGTCTTCTTTATGAGCGACTCGGCTCGTCAAGTATTCATTTTGTTTGTTGTTTTTTCCTACCAATATTTCGGTGCCGTCATTAGAAACATATTTTTCAAGAACCGGCTTTGCTGGTTTATGTTTTTTCTTGCCTTTTTTGGCACGCTTTTTCACATAACCTTGTTCCGAAAGTTCTTCTCTAATTTCATCAATATCAGAAGGAGCAGCAGACTCTAATTGTTGAATTAATTGTTCAAGATAAACCATTTCTTCTTTTGTCTGCTTGATTTGCTTTTTTCCCATTTCAAGAGAAGTTTTAGCTTTATTGTATTTACGGAAAAAAGATTGAGCGTTTTCTGAAGGAGTTTTCTCAGGGTTAAGAGGTATGATAAGGGTTCCGCCGTTTTCATCATAATAATCTATGACCTCTATTTCTTTTTCTCCCCCTTTGATTAAATGCAGGTTCGCAGTGAGCAATTCCCCGTACTTTTGGGCGTCATGGGCTTTTTCGGCTTGCTGCACTGTTTTTTCAAGCTTTTTAATCTTTTTCTTATTTTTTTGCCATTCATTTCGTAAAAGTCGTTCTAAGTCATGAGCTTGCTGTTTTACACGATCTCTTTCTGCTTTTCCAGAATGAAAACGGTCGAGCAGTTCGCTGACAGAATCGAAAACTTTTGTGCTGCCTTTTAGGTGTGTTAACTCTATGACAGAGTAGTATTCCTTTCCGTCCGTACTTTTTATTTGAGGATAGTAGTGGTGCTCTTTAACGTTTTTCATTACATCCGTAAACGAAGCAGCGATTTTTTCCGTGCTGCCAAGGCCGGCGCGGTGAACAATTTCTTTAGCCGTTTGCGGGGAAAGTCCAGTGAACGCTTGGACAAGCTGATGGTCGATTTTTCCTTGATTGCTGTCGAGCTTTCGAAGGACCTCGTTTTCGTCTGCTGCTAATGGATCTGCTTTATGCTGTTTTGGCGGTCCAATGTATTCTCTACCAGGTAATATCGTCCGGTGTCTGTTTACAGAAGGAGGCAGATGTTTCATGCTGTCTAAAATCTGATTGGATTCTTCTTCGACAAGCATAATGTTGCTATGTTTGCCCATAATTTCAATAATTAAATGCTTGATAGATACATCTCCGATTTCATTTTTTCCTTCTATCACAAATGTGACGATTCTCTCCATTTCATTTTGTTTGATTTCCCTGATAAAACCGCCCTCAATATGTTTGCGAAGCAGCATGCAAAACATGGGCGGTTCAGGAGGATTTTCAAAGGAAGCATTGGTCAAATGCATTCTTGAAAAGCTCGGGTTTGCAGAAATTAACAGCTGTTTATTTTTTCGATTTGCACGAATAGTTAAAAGCAGGTCTGTTTTATATGGTTGTTTAATTTTTGTTATTCTGCCGTTTAATAAATGCTGTTCGCATTCATGGATAACCGCTCTTGTCATAATTCCGTCAAAAGACATATGTATAGTACATCCTCTCTCTAATACTAAGAAAGCATATCACTTTCAATCATTGGGAAAAGAAACGCTCTGTTTAACGGCTTCTACCTACGAAGGCGCTCTTTCTTATACTTTAGGCACCCTGCAGAAGTCAGTTTAGTGTTGACATAGGCGTCTCTAGTAGAAGTACCTTTACCTTAAGCGCACTTCGCTTTTCTAATTAGTATAGCATGAATTGCGGCTTGTCTGAATATGATGTGTTGATACGTTTAACCAGGGGTGAGGGATGGAATGAACTGGCATCAGCAACCAAAAGAAAAATTGGAACACATATTACAAGTCACTGCCGGAACAGGATTAGATCATGGACAGGCTAAAGCTCGTTTAAAACAAGTAGGACCAAATACACTTGAAGAAAAGAAAAAGGTACCAGGCTGGCTTTTATTTTTAAACCAGTTCCAGGATACTATGATTCTCATCCTGTTAGGGGCAACTGCAATTTCTGCTGCGTTAGGAGAATATATTGACGCAATTACCATAATTTTTATTGTCATTATGAATGGAATCCTCGGGTTTATTCAAGAAAATAAAGCGGAAAAGTCTCTTGATGCTTTAAAAGAATTGGCTTCTCCGACAATAACAGTGAGAAGAAATGGCCAATGGAAAACAATACCTTCAATGGAAGCAGTACCTGGAGATATAGTGAAGCTTACCGGCGGGGATAAAGTAAGTGCTGATATTCGGCTGCTCGAAGCGAACGGTTTAACTGCAGAAGAATCAGCCTTAACAGGTGAATCTTTCCCGGTCCAAAAAACAGCGGATGTTTTAAATGAAGATGACATTTCAATTGGTGAAAAACAAAATATGGTGTTTGCGGGTACATTGATTACAAAAGGGTATGCGACTGGGGTTATTGTAGCTACAGGAATGAAAACAGAGATGGGAAAAATCGCTCATTTACTCAGCTCTTCGGAGAAAAATGAAACCCCTCTGCAACGAAGGCTTGCTCACTTAGGAACGATGTTAATTACAGGGGCGCTTATCCTTACAGGATTAGTAGTTGTGCTTGGTATTATGCAAGGCCAGCCTATGTATAAAATGTTTCTTTCCGGCGTGTCACTTGCAGTTGCAGCTATTCCTGAAGGACTGCCGGCTATTGTAACCGTTGTGTTAGCTCTTGGTGTACAACGCATGATAAAAAGAAATGCGATTGTAAGACAGCTGCCAGCGGTTGAAACCCTGGGCTGTGCTTCGGTTATTTGTTCGGACAAGACAGGTACGCTGACTCAAAATAAAATGAAAGTGACGGCGTTATGGGATGGAAGCGGGCTGTCGCTTCGAAAACCAAAAAAATCTTTTCAAAAAACAAAAAATGAAAAACTATTAACGTATGGTGCACTTTGTACTCAAATTACTGTTGATTCGACTCATTCACAAACCGCAGCAAACAGTGATATGAAGGGAGATCCAACAGAAAATGCTTTATTAGAAGCAGCTGCTTCGTGCGGGATTGAACTTAATATGCTTTTATCTAATCATAAAGTGGAACGTGATTTCCCGTTTGATTCGGAACGAAAGCGCATGTCTGTACTCGTGAAAAACAAGAAGGGTGAATCTTTTATTATTACGAAAGGAGCACCCGATATTTTGCTTGAAAGAGCTTCTCATATTGATACGAACGGACGAATAGAACGGCTATCCACTTATAAGAAAAATGAAGTGAAGCAGACGATCGGGTATATGGCAAATAAAGCATTGCGTACGATTGCGGTTGCGTATCGGCCGCTAAAAGCAGGAGAGACCATCAATAGTGCTGATGCCGCCGAAAGAAATCTTATTTTTCTTGGAGTAGAGGGGATGATTGACCCTCCTCGCCAGGAAGCAAAAGATGCGATTATGGAATGTCGTCAAGCTGGTATTAAAACAATTATGATTACAGGAGACCATAAAGATACAGCAGCAGCGATTGCAAGAGACATCGGCTTATTGCCAGAGTATGGCCTTGTTATTACCGGAAAAGAGTGGAATCAAGCAACCGATAAAGAAAAACAAAAACTTATGCAGCGAGCATATGTGTTTGCACGGGTTAGTCCGGAAGATAAATTAAATATTGTAAATGTTTTAAAGAAACAGGGACACATTGTTGCAATGACAGGTGATGGAGTAAATGATGCTCCTGCTCTTAAATCTGCAGATATCGGTATTGCAATGGGGAAAACAGGAACCGATGTAGCAAAAGAAGCCTCGGCTCTCATATTACGCGACGACAATTTCTCTACTATTCGCTCGGCAATCAAAGAAGGCCGCAATATTTATGAAAATATCCGTAAGTTCATTCGTTATATGCTCGCATCTAATGTTGGAGAAATATTAGTTATGCTTTTTGCTGTTATGCTTGGAATGCCGCTTCCCCTTGTAGCTATACAAATTCTATGGATTAATTTAATTACAGATGGTCTGCCGGCCATGGCCCTAGGACTCGATCAGCCGGAAAACAATGTAATGAAACGGCCCCCTAGGTCTGCGAAGGAAAGTATTTTCGCTCGTGGAATGGGATGGAAAATTATCTCTAGAGGATTTTTAATTGGATGTGTGACATTGCTTGGGTTTATGACAGCTCTTCATGAACAGCCAAATGATTTAATTAGAGCACAGACGATTGCTTTCTCTACGCTTGTTATGGCTCAGCTTATCCATGTTTTTGACTGCCGTACCAATCAGACAATCTTTGATAGAAATCCATTTGAAAATAAATATTTAACAGCAGCTGTTTTATCATCAATCTTTTTGCTCTTACTTGTTATTTACACGCCAATGCTTCAGCCGATTTTTCATACCACTCCCCTTAGTGCAATGGAATGGGCGCTTGTTCTCGCACTTGCTTCTATACCTACCTTTGCACTTGCAGGAAAGACACTTTTTCGTCAGACTAATGTAAGAAAAGCGAAAGCCTCATAATAAAAAAATTATGGGATTGAGCTGGTTCCCCTTTTCATGCGCTTGTGGCAGGTGGTAAAATTAGTTAGAATAGGAGAAGCGGATGTGATAGACATGTCAGTGAGCATGACAGGATTTGGCCGTGCGATCCTAGAACAGGACGGCGGAAGTATTCTAGTTGAAATGAAATCAGTTAATCATCGATTTTGTGATATACAATTTCGAATGCCAAGGCAGCTGTTATCTCTAGAGGACCGCCTGCGCAAGTGTGTGTTAGAGAAAGTGGAACGTGGAAAAATAGATGTTTTTATAACATTAGAAGGGATTTCCCCATCTACAAAAGAGGTGAATGTGGACTGGTCTCTTTTAGACCAGTATATAGACCAAGCTGAAGAGCTGGACCGGCTGAATGTCTTTGAATCCAAGTTAAGACTGCAGGATTTTTTACTTCATCCTGATATTGCTCCAATTGAAGAGAGTCCACAAATGAAAGAAGAGTGGCAAGAAGCCATTGAGAAAGCTGTTTCAAAAGCAGCGAATGAACTTCACAAGATGAGAGTTGAAGAAGGAATCAGGCTTCAAAACGATGTGAGAAAACGGATCGAAAACATGCACCATCTAACCTCGCAGCTTCAAGAACAGGCACCAGAAGTCGTTTCTCTTTACCGAGAACGTCTGTATGAAAGGATTAGAGAATTTATCGACGGTGAATATGAACCAGATGAAACCCGGCTTTTGCAAGAAGTTGCATTTTTTGCAGAAAAAATCAACGTTGATGAAGAGTTAACCCGGCTTTTTTCTCATTATGATCAGTTTATTCTCTCTCTAGAAGCGGATGGAGCAAAAGGAAGAAAATTAGACTTTCTGGGCCAGGAAATGAACAGGGAAATCAATACAATCGGGTCAAAGGCAAATAGTGCATCACTAAGCCATCTCGTGGTAGATTTAAAAAGTGAACTAGAAAAAGTTAAAGAACAAGTACAGAATATAGAGTAGCCAGCGAACGCATTTTCGTATATATTTATAGTTAAGTGGTAAAAATAGAGCGTAGCTGTCGCTCCTGATGAAGTGAGGGATACTAGTGAACATTAAACTTATAAACATCGGTTTCGGTAACATTGTATCAGCTAATCGTATTATTTCTATTGTTAGTCCCGAGTCTGCTCCTATTAAACGTATTATTCAGGAAGCCAGGGACAGAAATATGCTCGTTGATGCAACGTATGGCAGAAGAACAAGAGCAGTCATTATTGCAGACAGTGATCATGTGATTTTATCTGCTGTACAGCCGGAAACGGTTGCACAGCGTTTAAATACAAAAGATGATATGTCAGACGACTAACAACAACATTTGATTGGATTTTGGCAAGAAAGGCGTTGGAAAGAATGAAAGATGAAAAAGGGCTGCTGATTGTTTTATCCGGTCCAGCTGGCGTGGGAAAAGGAACAGTGTGTAATGCCCTGCGCGGCGTGGATACGGAGATAGAATATTCTGTTTCTGCTACAACAAGACAGCCTCGAGAAGGGGAAGCAAACGGAGTAAACTATTTCTTTAAAACAAAGCAGGAATTTGAGCAGATGATTGAAGAAAATAAACTGCTTGAATGGGCAAAGTACGTAGATAATTATTACGGTACACCGCTTGATTACGTGGTAGAGACAATAGAAAAAGGCAGAGACATTATTCTTGAAATTGAAGTGCAAGGTGCCAAAAAAGTAAAAGAAAGATATCCAGAAGGTATTTTTATCTTTTTAATGCCGCCAAGCCTTGCTGAATTGCGAAGCCGCATTGTTGGAAGAGGAACGGAAAACGAAGACTTGATTAATAAAAGAATGACAGTTGCTCGTGAAGAATTAGAGATGATGGAAAACTATGATTATGTTGTGGAAAACGATGAAGTAGATAAAGCAGTGGATCGAATTCAAGCGATTGTAACAGCAGAACATTGCAAAAAAGACCGTTTAATAGAAAAATATAAACAATTAGCGGAGGTTGAATAGTTCATGTTATATCCTTCTATTGATACGTTAATGAAGCACATTGATTCAAAGTATACATTGGTTACTATTTCTGCACGGCGCGCCCGTGACTTAAAAGAAATGGAAGAAGCAGACCCGCTGATTGATGATTATGAATCATCAAAATTGGTCGGCATTGCTCTTGAAGAGATCGAGCATGGAAAGTTAGGTTATAAACATACAGAGGGATCTTAAGATAACAACAACCTATAATACTTATAGGTTGTTGTTTTACTTCCAAGAACGTTTTGAAAATAAAACATAAATGGAGAGGAATATTTATGCTGCAACATAAACATATTTTATTAGGTGTAAGCGGTGGTATAGCTGCCTTTAAAGCAGCAGCTCTTGCAAGTAAGTTAACCCAGGCCGGTGCTTCGGTAAAAGTCATTATGACAGAGCACGCAAAACAATTTGTTACACCGTTAACGTTTCAAGCTTTAACCAGGGAAAGAGTGTATGATGATACGTTTGCTGAAAAAGATCCCGAAAAAGTAGCTCATATTGATATAGCCGACTGGGCAGACCTTTTTATTATTGCACCGGCCACCGCTAATGTAATTGGAAAAGCAGCACACGGGATTGCTGATGATATGCTTTTGACAACGTTTCTAGCTGCTACGTGTCCTGTTTATTTTGCTCCTGCGATGAATGTAAATATGTATCAGCATCCAGCTGTAGTGGAGAACATGAATACGCTGAAAGAACGCAATTACACTTTCATTGAACCAGGTGATGGTTATCTTGCTTGTGGATGGGTAGGCAAAGGACGTTTAGCAGAACCGGATGAAATAGTAGCTTTCTTGGAAGCAGAAGAAAAAGCTCATACTCCATTAGCAGGGAAAAAGCTGCTGGTTACAGCAGGGCCAACCTATGAATATGTCGATCCGGTCCGCGTTTTTACGAATCCATCCACTGGAAAGATGGGATTTGCGGTTGCTGCCGAAGCAGCTGCAATGGGTGCAGATGTTACCCTTATTGCAGGGCCTGTTCACCTGAATGCTCTCCCAGGAGTAAAAAGGATAAACGTCACAACAGCCGAAGAAATGTATAATGAAGTCACCAAAATCTATTCCTCTATGGACATTGTTGTTAAATCAGCTGCTGTGGCTGATTACAAACCAAAAACCATTCTTGCTCAAAAAGCAAAAAAGCAAAATGGTGATATGGACATTCCTATGGAACGTACAAAAGACATTTTAGCTGAATTAGGAAAGAAAAAAACACATCAATTATTAATTGGATTTGCTGCTGAATCAAACAATATAGTTGAATACGCAAAAGACAAATTAGAACGCAAAAATCTTGATATGGTAATTGCAAATAACATTACTTCAGAAGACGCTGGCTTCCGTTCTGAAACGAATAGAGTCATTATTGTACAACGAGAGCAAAATCCAGAAGACATGCCGTTAATGACAAAAACAGAAACAGCAAAAGAAATACTTGCACGGATAGAAAATATGTTAATAAAGGACGCTTAATGATGTATGCAAAAGTAATTGTAGATGTCACTGCAGGTCAGACGAATAAGGCTTTTGATTATCGTATTCCTGAAGAACTGATCGATTTAATTTTACCAGGGATGCGGGTGATCGTTCCATTTGGGCCGAGAAAGATTCAAGGTTTTATATGGGAAATTACTGAAAATACGGAGCTTGACAGAGTGAAGCCGATTTCTGAAATGCTTGATCCTTATCCCGTTTTAACAAATGAAATGTTACAGCTCGGGCAATGGCTTGCCGAAGAGACCGTCTGCTTTCTTATCACCGCTTTGCAATCCATGATTCCTTCAGCCATACGAGCAAAACCAAAAAAGATTTTAAAGCTTAGTACAGAGGAACAGTACCTCCCCGCTTCGCTTCAAGCTGTATTTGCAGGTAAATCATCAGTAGATTGGAACACTATTCCGAACGAAAAAGAAATTTTTTCGTCAATCAAACAAGCGGTGGAAAAAGAAGAAATAGAAGTAGATTATCTGGTGAAAGACAAAACCAAAAAGAAAACCATCCAATCCATACGTATGAATCCACAATACAGAGGTGTCCGTTTCGCTGATATTCTGGGAAACAGAGCTAAAAAGCAAATAGCTGTTATGGAATGGTTTGATACTCGTTACCCGGATGAAAAAATACCCATTAAAGAAGTAATAGATACTTTACAAACATCTAAACATACTATGCAGCAGCTAATAACAAAAGAAATGTTATTTTTAGAAGAGCTTGAAGAATACCGAGACCCATATAGTGACCGTTTTTTTGAGCCTGATCCTCGCCCTGAACTGACCGGTCAGCAAAAACATGTGCTCGCTCCGGTCCGAACAGCTGTCGACCATAATCAAGATACGACTTTTTTGCTGCGCGGGGTCACAGGCAGCGGGAAAACGGAAATTTATCTGCGAGCGATTGAAAAAGTCTTGGAAAAAGGGGAAGAAGCCATCGTTCTTGTACCTGAAATTTCACTTACTCCGCAAATGGTGGAACGATTTAAAGGAAGATTCGGTTCTAAAGTAGCAGTTCTTCACAGCGCTTTGTCCGCAGGAGAAAAATACGATGAGTGGAGAAAAATCCATCGAAAAGAAGTACAAGTGGCAGTGGGAGCACGTTCGGCTGTATTTGCACCTTTTGAAAAATTAGGTTTAATTATTATAGATGAAGAGCACGAAGGCAGCTACAAACAAGAAGACCACCCGAGGTATCACGCTCGTCACATTGCGATTTGGAGAGGGAGTTATCATAAGTGTCCGGTCATTTTAGGAAGTGCCACTCCTTCGTTAGAATCTTATGCAAGAGCAAAACGGGGCGTTTATGAACTGCTTGAATTAAAAGAACGTGTAAATAATATAGCCATGCCAGAAGTAAACATCGTCGATATGCGAAAGGAACTAAGAAAGGGTAACCGCTCTGCTTTTTCAGAACTTCTGCTGCAAAAGCTAAAAGATAGGCTGGATAGAAACGAACAAGCGGTATTGTTTCTAAACAGGCGCGGATATTCCACATTTGTCATGTGCCGTAATTGCGGCTACACGGCGGAGTGTCCGCACTGTGAGATTACGCTTACTTATCATCATACCCAGCGAAAGCTGAAATGTCATTATTGCGGGTATGAAGAGCCTATGCTGACAACTTGTCCTGCTTGTGAAAGTGAACATATCCGTTTTTTTGGTACAGGAACACAAAAGGTAGAAGAAGAGCTGACAAAGCTGCTGCCTGAAGCAAGAGTCATCAGAATGGATGTGGATACAACCTCAAAAAAAGGGTCTCATGAAAAGCTGCTGCAAGCATTTGGAAACGGTGAAGCCGATATTTTACTTGGAACACAAATGATAGCAAAAGGTCTTGATTTTCCAAGAATCACGTTAGCCGGAGTGTTAGCAGCTGATACGATGCTTCACTTACCTGATTTCAGAGCATCGGAACGAACGTTTCAGCTTTTAACACAAGTAAGCGGCAGGGCTGGAAGGGATAAGCTGACTGGAGAAGTCGTCATTCAAACATATACTCCAGACCATTATAGTATCGAGCATGCCAAAACCCATGATTATGAAGCCTTCAGCTTAGAAGAAATGGGACATAGAAAAAGAAGCGGTTATCCCCCTTATTATTACTTAGCACTTGTAACAATTGCGCATGAAGATGTAGTAAAAGTGATGCAGACTGCGGAAAAAATTGCTTCTTTTCTGAGAAGCTCATTTTCTCCTCAAACAAAAGTACTCGGGCCGACTGTTTCACCTATTGCCCGCATTAAAGATAGATATCGATATCAATGCATGATAAAATACAGAAATGAGCCAGATTTAAAGAGTATCTTAAATAAAATAGCAAACCGGTACCAAAAAGAAATGGCAACTGATAAATTATTTATTTCCATTGATATGAACCCGCAAATGTTCATGTAGTATAAAGCCCCGCTGCCGATTCTAATCGCGGGGCTCCTTTTATGAATACAGAAAAGAAAGGACGGATAGGATGAAAATTATTTTTATGGGAACTCCCGATTTTTCTGTTCCCATTTTAAGAGGATTAGTGGAAGAAGGGTATACGATTGAAGCAGTTGTTACCCAGCCGGACCGTCCGAAGGGAAGAAAAAAAACGCTCACTCCTCCTCCAGTAAAAGAAGAAGCCCTTAAACACGGTTTAAGAGTGCTGCAGCCGGAAACACTTAAAAAGAAAGAAAATGTGGAGGAAATCGTAAATCTAGAACCAGATTTAATAATAACAGCTGCGTTTGGACAAATCCTCCCTGAATCCATTCTTGAAGCTCCTGTTCACGGTGCGGTTAATGTCCATGCTTCTCTGCTTCCTAAGTACAGAGGAGGAGCACCGATTCATCAAGCTATTATTGACGGTGAAAGTAAGACAGGCATCACGATCATGTATATGGTAAAGCAGCTAGACGCAGGGGATATTTTAACTCAAAAAGAAGTTGAAATTACTGATACCGACACTACAGGAAGACTCCATGACAAATTAAGCATTGCCGGTCGAGATTTATTATTAGAAACTTTGCCAGATCTCTTACAAGGAAAAATTGCACCTATAGCGCAAAACGAACAAGAAGCAACGTTTGCTTCTAATATTCAGCGCGGACAGGAAAAAATTGATTGGAACCAGCCAGGACAAGCTGTTTATGATCATATACGCGGCATGAATCCTTGGCCGGTCGCTTATACAACCTACAACGGTAAACCGTTTAAAATTTGGGAAGTAAAAAAAGCGCCATCTTCATCGGATCAACAGCAGCCTGGGACCATTGAGGCGGTAAACGAAGATGGCATTATCGTAAAAACAGGAGATCATCAATCCATTGATATAAAAGAAATTCAGCCATCCGGAAAGAAACGAATGAAAGCTGCTGACTTTTTACGAGGAAATCACGGTTTTAAAACAGGAGAGCAATTTAATAATGACCAATAATTTTAATAAAAACGTAAGAGAAAAAGCATTGGAACTTCTTCAGCGAATTGAAAAAGAAGGGGCTTACAGCCATTTGCTTTTAAATCATGTATTAAGTCATGGACAAGTTTCAAAAAAAGATGAGTCTTTGCTAACAGAGCTTGTCTATGGCACGATAAAACGAAAAAATACGCTTGATTTTTATTTAACTCCCTTTTTAAAAAACGGAATAGATTCGATAGAGCCCTGGGTGCTGCAGCTGCTTCGTCTCTCCGTGTATCAGCTTGTATATTTAGACAGGGTGCCAGATAGAGCGGTTATTCATGAAGCCGTCAATATAGCGAAAAAGCGAGGGCATAAAGGAATAAGCGGCCTGGTGAATGGCGTGCTTCGTTCGATTCAGCGAAAAGGTCTTCCGCGTACAAATTCATTATCAGGTATAGAACGTCTGGCAATCGAAACGAGCCATCCAGAATGGCTTCTAGAAGACTGGATTGCAGCTTATGGGGAAAAAGAAGCAAAAGCAATGGCTCTAACGAATTTAGATCCCCCTCCTTTAACCGTGAGGGTAAATCTGTCAAAATCGACAAAAGAAGAAATAAAAAACAAATTACTCGAAGAAGGCTGTCAAATCGAAGAAGGTGCTCTCTCTCCTGATGCCCTTATTATAACTTCAGGGAGTGTAATAACAACAGAAACGTATAAAAATGGATATGTTACGATACAGGATGAAAGCTCTATGCTTGTGGCGAGGTTACTTCAGCCTGAGCCTGGAATGAGGGTATTAGATGCTTGTGCAGCTCCTGGAGGAAAAACGACGCACTTAGCCGAATGTATGGAAGATAAGGGATCAATTAATGCATTTGACCTTCATAAGAAAAAAATAAAATTAATTGAGGAACAAGCAAAACGCCTTGGTTTATCTATTATTGAGGCAAAAGCCATGGACGCTAGAGAGCTTACAGCTCATTTAGACGAACAGTTTGACAGAGTACTTGTAGATGCTCCTTGCAGTGGTCTTGGCGTTATAAGACGCAAACCTGAATTAAAGTGGCAGAAGCAAAAAGAAAATTTAGAACGTTTTCCAAAGATTCAAGCGGACATTTTAGCAGAAGCCTCTAAATTGGTGAAACCTGGCGGGATGCTTGTTTACAGTACTTGTACGGTAAGAAAAGAAGAAAATGAAGACGTAGTAGAAGCATTTTTAAGCCAAAACAACTTGTTTAAAAGAGAACGAAATGAATTTTTAGCGAATACGCTGCAAGCCGAACATGGACAAAAAACCATATTACCGCAGCAATTTGGTACGGACGGTTTTTTTATGGCTTTGTTAAAAAAGCAGGATTTATAAACATTTGAAAGGAAGAATATTCATGCAGCAATTAAAGAAAAAAGTAAAAGCGGAAGCGCCTGGGAAAACATCCATCTTTACGTTGCGATTTGAACAGCTCCAAGACTGGCTGAAAGAACAGCAAGAACCAGCATTTCGTGCAGATCAGATTTTCGAGTGGCTGTACCAAAAAAGAGTAGAAAGCTTCGAGGAAATGACTAATTTATCGAAAACACTGCGCCAAAAATTAATAGACGCATTTTCGATTACCGTATTAAAAGAAGCTGCTAGACAGGAATCATCCGACGGAACGGTGAAATTATTATTTGAACTGCAAGATGGGTACACGATTGAAACGGTGGTCATGAAACACAACTATGGAAATAGCGTATGTGTAACAACGCAAGTAGGCTGCCGGCTTGGCTGTACGTTTTGTGCCTCCACACTTGGCGGATTAAAACGAAATCTAGAAGCTGGTGAAATTACAGCTCAAGTTTTGGAAGCACAGCGTGCACTAGATGAAAAAGGAGAGCGTGTAGATTCAGTAGTAATCATGGGGATCGGTGAACCATTTGACAATTATGATGAACTGATTTCTTTTCTAAAAGTGATTAATCATGATAAAGGGTTAAATATTGGCGCCCGTCATATTACCGTTTCAACTAGTGGTGTCGTACCGAGGATTTATGATTTTGCTGATGAAAACATGCAAATTAACTTTGCAATTTCACTTCACGCACCGAATACAGAAATCCGCAGCCGGCTCATGCCAGTCAACCGCGCCTGGCCGATTGATAAGCTAATGGACTCTATCCGTTATTACCAGAAAAAAACGAATAGACGCATAACCTTCGAATATGGTCTATTTGGCGGCGTGAACGATCAAGTCGAACATGCTGAAGAACTTGCAGAATTGATCAAAGGATTAAAATGCCACGTGAACTTGATTCCTGTTAACTACGTTCCTGAGCGTGATTATGTCAGAACGAGTAAAAATGATATTTTTGCTTTTGAACGGACGTTGAAAGAGCACGGTGTAAACGTTACAATCCGGCGTGAGCAAGGACACGACATCGATGCAGCATGCGGGCAGCTTCGCGCGAAGGAACGCAAACAAGAAACGAGGTGAACCCTGTCTGTGGATACCGTATTTTTAACCGATGCCGGTAAGGTTCGGGATCATAATGAAGATGCAGGCGGAATTTTTATAAACAAAGCAGGAGAGTACCTGGCAGTGGTGGCCGACGGAATGGGAGGCCACCAAGCCGGGGATATTGCAAGTAAAATGACAACAGATTTGCTGAGCCAAGCGTGGAAGTCATTAGAAAAGCCATTTACCCCAGATGAAGCCGGAGAATGGCTCAGTGTTAAGATAGACGAAGTGAATCAGAAAGTATTTGACAAAGCAAATGAAAATAGTCATTTGCAAGGAATGGGAACAACCTTAGTTGCGGCTGTTTGTACTCCTTCCTTTATAGTAATTGCTCATGTTGGCGACAGCAGAGCGTATCTTTTAACGGAAGCAGCATTGCAGCTTAAAACACAAGATCATTCGCTAGTAAATGAATTGAAAAAAAGCGGCCAATTAACAGAAGAAGAAGCAGAGAATCATCCGCGCAAAAACATTTTAACAAGAGCATTGGGGACAGAACCTGTAATCAAAAGTGAAAAATTGGCTTTGGAATGGAATCAAGGAAATGCTGTAATCCTTTGTTCTGATGGATTAACAAATAAAATAACAGATGATGAAATAAAACAGGAGCTGTGCAGTAAGCAATCTCTAGATGACAGTGCCAAGATTCTTATACATACTGCCAATGAACGAGGGGGAGAAGATAACATTACTCTTGCTGTTGTGATGAATGTCCCACTTGAAGAGGGGATGATGTAATGTCTAACCTGATTGGCAAAAGAATAAGTGAACGGTATCAAATTCAAGATAAGATAGGCGGAGGCGGTATGGCTCACGTCTACAAAGCGCAAGATATAATATTAGAGCGCTCCGTTGCGGTGAAAGTGCTTCAGCCGCAATATAACACGGATGAAGAATTTATCCGGCGCTTTCACCGAGAGGCGCAGGCGGCAACCAGCTTGGCCCACCCAAATATTGTTAATATTTACGATGTAGGGGAAGAAGAAAACCTTTATTATATTGTAATGGAGTATATTGAAGGAGAAACGCTGAAAGAAAAAATCCAGCAGCAAGGGCCTCTTCCATTAGAACAATCTGTCAGTCTCATGGATAAAATTTTAGGCGCAATCGGGCATGCCCATGCCAATGGGATTATACACAGGGATATAAAGCCGCATAATATTTTAATAAATCATAATGGAGAAGCAAAAGTAACGGATTTTGGTATAGCGAGAGCAGCTTCAGCAGCCACAATCACGCATACAAATTCGGTTATGGGGTCTGTTCATTATTTATCGCCAGAACAAGCAAAAGGCGGCCGCATTACAGCTCAGTCAGATATTTATTCACTCGGGGTTGTGCTTTATGAAATGGTGACCGGATCACTTCCTTACACAGGTGACTCAGCGGTTAGTATTGCATTAAAGCATTTACAAGAGCCATTGCCGCTTCCATCTGAAAAAAGACCGGGACTGCCGCAAAGTCTTGAAAATGTTATTTTAAAAGCAACAGTAAAAGATCCGCTTGAACGTTTTGATAGTGTTTTCACGATGCAGGACGATTTAAAAACCGTTCTTTCGATGGAACGCCGTAACGAAGCCCCTTATATTCTTCCTGAAGATGAGGATGCTACAAAAGCTGTCCCAATTATAAAAGATGAGGATGGATTTGCAGAAGAAACAAAAGTGGCTCCTTCCGAAGCAACGGCGGTTCATAATAATAATATGGATAATCAACCTCCTCCCCCTAAGAAAAAAAGAAAGCGCTGGGGATGGATACTGTTTTTCATTTTATTGTTTATCATTGGAGCAGCAGCTGCTGCGTTTACTATTCTTCCTGACTGGCTGAAAGTAGATGAAGCAGAAGTCCCTGAAGTTCAAAACATGGAAGAAGATGAGGCGGTACAAGAAATAGAAGAAGCACGTTTAGAGGCTGAAGTGGAAAATGTCTACGACGATGAAGTGGAGGAAAACTTTGTAGTCGGCCAAGATCCAAGAGGCGGCTCAACTGTTAAAATTGACAGCACGGTTACTTTATATGTCAGTGAGGGACAAGAGGAAGTGGAAATGCCTGATCTAGAGGGAGTGGACCGGGACCAGGCAGAAGATATGTTAAGTGATTACAATGGGGTGGAATACACTGCCTCTGAAACATCAGAATATCCTCCTGATCATATCATTGAGCAAACACCAAAAGCCGGGGAAAACGTCGTAGCAGAAGAAACAACAGTTTATTTGACATATAGCACAGAACGAGAGTTTTCCTTAGACAATTTAGAAGGTGAATCGAAGGATGCGGTGGAAAAATATTTAGAAAATAACAACTTAAACGGAAGTTTTGAAACTCGTCATTCAGATGAGATAAGCAGCGGCCGTGTCATTGAACATTCTCCAGGACCTTACACCACTGTCACAGACGGAGATGAAATTACGTTTGTCATTTCGGAAGGGCCCGAAGAAGAATCTGTGGAAGAAAATGAAACTGAACAAATCGAAGCTGTCATTCCGGTAGAAGTGGAGGAAAGTGAGGAAGAAGAAGACCAGTCTTTCGACATTCGGATCGTTTATGAAGATGCAACCACCGATGGAGAAACCACTTTTACGGAAGAAACAATTTCAGAAACAAAAACGTACAGGGTACCGCTCGAAGTTACTCCGGAAACGGATGGGTATTACAAGCTCTATGTTGATGATGAAGAAGTCCAATCTAATACTTTTAATTACGGGGATGAATAGGAGGATTTATGGAGGAAGGAATCATCGTAAAATCACTGAGCGGATTTTATTATGTAGAAAATGAACAAGGTGTCTTCCAATGCCGGGGAAGAGGATTATTCAGAAAACAAAAGATTAAACCTCTCGTTGGTGATAATGTAAGATTTGAAGCAGAAAAAAAAGAAGAAGGTTATATTTACGAAATTTTTGAACGGCAAAACGAATTGAACCGTCCCCCAGTAGCTAATGTAGATCAGGCTTTGCTCGTGTTTTCAGCAGAGGAGCCAGCATTTTCGTCTCTTTTGCTCGACCGTTTTCTTATTCATATGGAATCCTTAGATATTGAACCGATTATTGTAGTCAATAAAATGGATTTAGTAAAAGAAAAGCGGGAACAGGAACTGCTGGCATTTCAACAAGACTATAATAATATAGGATATGCGTTTTATTTTGTGTCGGGAAAAAGCGGGGACGGGATAGAACAGCTTCCTCCACTCTTAGAAGGCAGCATCTCTATTGTTGCAGGACAATCTGGTGTTGGTAAATCAACTCTTTTAAATAACTTGGATCGTTCTTTACAGTTAAAAACAGCAGAAATTTCTGCTCATCTAGGAAGAGGTAAACACACAACGAGACATGTTGAACTTCTTTCTATGCATAACGGATGGGTTGCCGATACTCCAGGTTTTAGCTTGCTCGATTTTAAGTCTATTAGTGAGGATGATCTTGATGTCTGTTTCCCTGAAATGAAAGAAAGATTACCTGATTGTAAGTTTCGTGGCTGCACCCATCGAAAAGAGCCTGGCTGTGCAGTGAAACAAGCGTTAGAAAACGGGGATATTCCTTCCTATCGTTATGTCCATTACATTCAATTTTATAAAGAGATTTTCGATCATCGGAGGTATTAATACATGGTTAAAGTAGCAC
Source organism: Alteribacillus bidgolensis (assembly GCF_002886255.1). Taxonomy (NCBI): domain Bacteria; kingdom Bacillati; phylum Bacillota; class Bacilli; order Caryophanales; family Bacillaceae; genus Alteribacillus; species Alteribacillus bidgolensis. The sequence goes on along the minus strand of NZ_KZ614149.1, from coordinate 1,139,602 downwards.
CATCAATTTTGTCAGCTGATTTTTCTCAACTAAAAGAAGAAATTATTGATGTAGATAAAGGCGGGGCCGATTATATTCATATTGACGTGATGGACGGCCATTTTGTGCCGAATATTACAATTGGACCGCTTATTGTACAAGCGGTTCGCCCTCATACAGAACTTCCTCTTGACGTTCATTTAATGATTGAAGAACCAGATCGTTACGTTGCTGATTTTGCCAAAGCAGGCGCTGATATCATTTCTGTTCATGTAGAAGCCTGCCGTCATTTACACCGGACGATTCACCTTATTAAAGAACATGGAGCGAAAACTGGGGTAGTGCTTAATCCGGCGACGCCTGCAGAAACCATAAAACATATTTTAAAAGAAGTTGATCTCGTTTTATTAATGACCGTAAATCCTGGTTTTGGAGGACAGGCATTTATCCCGGAAGTTGTGGCAAAAATCGAGGAAGTAAAAAACATGTTGTCAGAGCTTGGGCACGATGCAGAACTTGAAGTGGACGGCGGCGTCAACAAAGAAACGGCTGCTTCTTGCAGGGCTGCTGGGGCCAATGTTTTGGTAGCGGGCTCGGCTGTGTACAAACATGCAGATCGTCAAAAAGCAATAGAACAAATTCGTGGGTCTGCTGAATAGAATGCGGTATGTAGACAAAGGGAACCGTTCCAAGGCAGGGGGCGGTTCTTTGTTGTTTTTCTAATAACCACTAATTAAACCTCTTTTTTTCTAAATGGATGTACTTCTCCTTTACGCTATGAAAATTTTTACAGGGGAAATGTTGATTCAGATTTAAAATTTATGGCTGGCCCAGCAACCCGAGTTTTTCTAATTTTTCAAGATTTTCTATGTACTATTTTAAAGTTCCTGAATATACATATAAAAGAATCTCATTTGGGAAAAACGATGCCTTAAGAAATATAGGCTTTAACCATCGGAAAAGGGCTTAAGGGAAGCGGCGCGTGCCGCATTATAGTAAAGGAAAGAGGAGGAGTTATAATGAAATTCTATACTATTAAACTGCCTAAGTTCCTGGGAGGATTTGTACGCGCCGTTATCGGTACTATAAAAAAAGAGTAGTTGTTAATAATAATGTTATGTAAACTAAAAAAGATAGTTTATCCATTGAACAATGAATAACCCCGGCACCATTCCACAGATAATAGGGATAGTTCCGGGGTTATTTTTGCATCTCATTTTCATTTACACGTATTGTATTACACGCGCTGAACTTTGCCTGATTTAAGAGCACGGGCAGAAACATAAACACGCTTTGGTTTTCCATCAACCATGATGCGTACTTTTTGAACATTAGAGCCCCAGCGGCGCTTTGTAGCGTTGTTTGCGTGAGAACGGTTGTGACCGGATTTCGGTCCCTTGCCTGTCACGTAGCATTTACGTGCCATGACATGCACCTCCTTATACATTCCATCTTTCAGTTTCAAAGCATACTTTCATATTTTAGCACAGCACCAATACCATTGCAATCATAGGTTGTTTCCAAAAGGGTTATTCTTGACATCTGTATTTTTTTCAACTAATAAGTGCAGATTTCTAGCTTCAATGACCGAGGTTTGCGCGTAATCGATAAATAATCTTTTGCTGCAGGTGCTGTGTCTTGCACTTTAACTAAACTTCCTTATTACATGGCGCTTACGCTTTTCTTACGACCTTTCAAAAAAAGGAAGAGTATAGTAAAATAATCTTAGCCATTGAAGGAAACGGTAAAGGGAGGCTTAATAATGACAATTGAAATGAATTCACAGCTAGGTTCGATAGATGTTTCAAGAGAAGTTGTAGCTACTATTGCCGGAGGAGCAGCCGTTGATTGTTACGGAATTGTCGGCATGGCATCCCAAAAACAAATAAAAGACGGTTTATCTGAAATGCTCGGCCGGGATAACTTTTCTCGCGGTGTCGTCATTCGTGAGCTTGATGATGGAATCCATATAGATATGTATATTATCGTAAGCTATGGTACAAAAATTTCTGAAGTCGCTTATAATGTTCAAAGCAAAGTGAAATACCAGCTTCAGCAAATGCTTGGTTTAACCGTTGATTCTGTGAACGTATATGTTCAAGGTGTACGGGTTACGCAGTCATAGGCAGAGGAAGTTAGGAGGAAATACCAGTGAATGAAGTAATTGAAGGCAGACAGCTTGCTGCCATGTTTGAAGAAGGAGCGGCTGTTCTTAAGAAAAACGTTAAAAAAGTAGATGCACTAAATGTTTTCCCTGTACCGGATGGGGACACAGGTACAAACATGAATTTAACCATTCAATCAGGAATAAAAGAAGTGAAAACGAATGCAAGCAATCATGCTGGGGAAGTAGCGAAATCTTTTTCTAAAGGGCTTTTAATGGGAGCAAGAGGAAATTCGGGAGTCATACTCTCACAGCTATTCCGTGGATTTTCCAAAGCAGTGGAAAATAAAGCAGAACTAACGACAAAGGATCTAGAACGAGCTCTAGAGGAAGGGGTGACGACTGCTTACAAAGCAGTCATGAAACCGGTAGAAGGAACAATATTGACCGTTGCTAAAGATGCATCTTCTTCAAAGGAAACAAAAGCAAATATAACGCCGATGGACTGGATGAAATCTGTCGTAGAAAAAGCCAGCAGTTCCTTAAAAGAAACGCCTGAGCTTTTACCTGTATTAAAGGAAGTCGGTGTAGTAGATTCCGGCGGTCAAGGTTTGGTATATATTTATGAAGGCATGCTCCATGCACTTGAAGGGAAAACATCAAAAGACGATGCAGAGTCTGCAGCTCCTTCTTTAGACGAGCTTGTTAAAGTCGAGCATCACCAAAACGCTCAATCACATTTGGCAACAGAAGATATTGAGTTTGGTTATTGCACAGAAGTGATGGTGAAGTTTGAAGAGGATAAGCTGCTTGAAAACCGTTTTGACGAAAACGCTTTTAGGAATGAGCTGGCTCGGTCAGGCGATTCTTTACTTGTCGTTAGCGACGAAGATTTATTAAAAATACATATTCATGCAGAATACCCAGGAGATATTCTATCAAAAGCCCAAAATTACGGCAGTCTCGTACACGTAAAAATTGAAAATATGAGAGAACAGCATCAGGCTCTCACAAGTAATAAAACAGACAAAGAACAAGAAGGAACGAAAGGTACCAGTCAAATTAACACGGAAGAAGAGAAAAGTGATGAGCCAGTTTCAGCCCCTTATGGATTTGTCACGGTATCTATGGGAGCTGGTATTGAAACGTTATTCAGAGGCCTGGGTGTTAATGAGATTATTGCAGGCGGTCAAACGATGAATCCAAGTACGGAAGATATTGTTACAGCTATACGTAAAGTTAACGCAGATCACATTTTTGTCTTGCCAAATAACGGGAACATCGTGTTGGCTGCTGAACAGGCAGCAGAAGTTGTTGGTTCCCATGTTGAAGTGATTCCGACTAAGTCGGTACCTCAAGGTCTAAGCGCCTTGATTGCTTTTAATGAAGAAGAAGACGCTTCAGAAAACAAACAAGCCATGGAATGTGCCAGAAAAGAAGTGAAAACCGGACAAGTTACGTACGCTGTCAGAGACACAGTTATTGACGGTTTGGAAATTAAAAAAGGAGATTACATGGCTATTGCCGAAAAAGAGATAATAGCCTCAGGATCGGATGTCGAAAAAGTTACCAAAAACCTTCTTGAGAATATGATTGAGGAAGAATCAGAAATTGTGACATTGATTCGGGGAGAAGACGGCAGTGAAAAATTGGAAGAAAAAATTACCGTTTTTATTGAAAAAGCATATACGGATGTAGAGGTCGAAATACATGAAGGCGGTCAGCCCTTATATTCCTATATTATCTCTGTAGAATAATTAGGTGATAATGAAAGGTCGTTTTGTACGGAAGGAAGCAGAATTGCACAGTTGTTTGTGCACCAAGGAAGGGGAATTCATGGTGGCACGCGTGAAAATTGTAACCGATAGTACGGCTGACATTCCATTAGATTTGGTAAAAAAATTTAACATTTCGGTGATACCTTTAAAAGTGGTGATCGGAAATGAGACGTTTCAAGACGGGGTCAATTTAACACCTGAGTCTTTTTATCAAAAACTAGATGAAATGGACGATTTGCCATCAACATCTCAGCCTACTCCGTATGAGTTTGAGACAGTTTACCGTCGCATTGCTGAAAATGATCATTCAAATGATACAACGATTCTCTCTATTCATTTATCGTCTCAATTGAGTGGTACGATTCAGTCAGCTACACTTGCTGCAGATGAAGTGAAAGATGCTGTAAAGGTTGAAGTTATAGACTCTAAGCGTGCTTCTTATGCCATCGGCATTATAGTCGTGGAAATTGCAAAAATGGCCCAAAATGGTGCTGGCTTGTCTGAATGTAAGGCAAAACTTGAAATGTTGCTAAAGCGTACAAATGTTTATTTCTTGGTCGATACACTCGAATATTTACAAAAAAATGGCCGCATCGGAAAAGCTTCAGCTTTAATCGGCTCCTTGTTAAAAATGAAACCGGTGTTAAGTTTAACGGAAGACGGGCAGGTATACCCATACCACAAAGCAAGAGGAAGAAAAAAGGCATTGGCAGTCATTCGGGAAGCGGTGAAAAATCAGTACGGAGATCAGCCGGTCCATGTCGGGGTTTCTCATGCAGATGCAGAGGAAAGTGGAGAGCAGCTGCTTCGAAATGTGGCAGACGGATTGAATACACAATCAATGACGACCACAAAAATCGGAGCTGTCATTGGAGCTCACACTGGACGTGGCACGGTTGCCATTTCAGTAACTCCGGCTGAATGATAAGAGGACTGTCCTGGAAATATGCTTAAACCAGGTCAGTCCTTATTTTCGTGTTTATACTCATCAATATTATCTGTCAGCGGGAGGATTCTTATGATGATAAACTGGAATGTTTTAGGAAATAAAGCAGCGATAGGATGGGAAACGAATACAGCTGGTGTTTCCTTCGATAGAAGATGAACCGCACCTTAAATCAGCCGGTTTCCATATTAAAAGGAATTGGGGAGGAAAAAGAAAAAGAACTTAACAAGATTGGTTTATTTACGATCGCAGATCTTTTGCAGCATTTTCCTTATCGCTATGAAAATCATGAAGTTCTTCCAATAGAAGAGCTGCGGCATGATGATCGAGTTACTGTTTCAGGAACGATTCAAACAGAGCCTGCTATTCGATTTTACGGGAAAAAGAAATCAAGAATGACGGTTCGTTTAATGGTTGAAAACATACTCATTACGGCTGTGTTCTTTAATCGCGCCTTTTTAAAAAATAAAATAAAAAGGGGCGAAACGGTAACGCTTACAGGAAAGTGGGACAAATATAAGCTGACCATTACCGTTCAGGATTTTAAGCAGGGAAGCCCAGATCCAACAAAGCAGCTGGAAGCTGTGTACTCTACTGGAGGTAACGTAACAGTAAAACAGCTGCGCCGATATATTCATTCTGCTCTTACAGAATACAGCACACACATTAAGGAAAGTTTGCCGTCATCATTTTTAGTCTCTTATAAGCTTCCCTCTCGGAAAGAATCTTACACAGCTGTACACCGTCCAGAAAATAAAGAAAAATTAAAGCATGCCAGACGCCGATTAGTATATGAAGAACTTTTATTCTTTCAATTGAAAATGCAGGCCTTTAAACGACAAGAACGTCTCTCATCACATGGCAGAGTTCATTCTTTTGATGAAGAAAAAATAACAACATTTATAAACAAGCTGCCGTTTTCTTTAACAAACGCTCAAATACGTGTCATAGAAGAAATAACCCAAGATTTAAGAGATCCATTAAAAATGAACCGGCTTTTACAAGGGGATGTAGGATCGGGAAAAACGGTCGTAGCCGCTATAGCTATGTATGCTGTCTACTTATCAGGGTCACAATCTGCATTAATGGTTCCTACAGAAATCTTAGCGGAACAACATTACCAAGGGCTGAAGGAATTATTATCGAACACAAATGTGAAGATTTCTCTATTAACCGGTTCTACAAAAGGTAAAAGAAAAAGGGAAGTAAATGCTTCCGTAGAAGATGGGGACACGCATATTGTCGTAGGGACGCACGCGCTTATTCAAGAGGATGTAGCTTTTTTAAATCTCGGGCTGGTCATTACTGATGAACAGCACCGATTTGGGGTTGAACAAAGACGGGTCCTTCGCGATAAAGGGTATGAACCAGACGTGCTTTTTATGACGGCAACCCCTATCCCTCGTACTCTTGCAATTACTGTGTTTGGAGATATGGATGTTTCTATTATCGATGAATTGCCAGCTGGACGAAAAACAATAGAAACGTATTGGGTTAAACCTCCTGTACTAGAGAGAGTGCTGCGGTTTATACAAAAAGAAGTAAACAATGGAAGACAGGCTTATGTCATTTGTCCGCTTATTGAAGAGTCTGATAAACTCGATGTTCAAAATGCCATTGATGTTCATGCTCAGCTGCAGCAATATTTCTCCTGCAAAGTAGGGTTAATTCACGGAAGACTGGCTGCCGAGGAAAAAGAACAAATAATGGAGGCTTTTTCTACGAATGACATTCAGATTTTGGTTTCAACTACTGTAGTAGAAGTAGGTGTCAATGTTCCTAATGCGACAGTCATGGTCATTTATGATGCAGACCGTTTTGGACTTTCACAGCTGCACCAGTTAAGAGGGAGAGTTGGGCGAGGGGATCAACAATCTTACTGTATTTTGCTTGCTGATCCCAAAGGAGAAACAGGAAAAGAACGGATGCAGATTATGCAGGAAACAGAAGATGGCTTTGTTTTGTCTGAAAAAGATCTAGAATTAAGAGGACCAGGGGATTTTTTTGGAAGCAAACAAAGTGGACTTCCTGACTTTAAAATTGCCGATCCTGTCCATGATTATAGAGCACTTGAAACAGCGCGGCAGGATGCAGCCCGGTTAATAAAAAGCAAAGAATTTTGGACAGCTGCTGAGTATTCGAGCTTAAGACACTATTTAGATAAAAGCGGTGTGTTAAGCGGTCAAAAAATAGATTAGGAAAGTGTATGCTTGAAATTAAAAAAGCAGAATTATATACTACTTTTAGTACCTAGTCATAGAAGCGGATGGTGGCGGAGGCGTGAAAAGAAATAAAAAAGAAAGACAACACTTTTTAAAAGAAAAAATTGAAGCTGACCCATTTATTACAGATGAAGCTTTGGCTGAAGCCTTTAATGTAAGTGTACAGACTATCCGTCTCGACCGGCTGGAGCTGTCTATACCAGAATTACGTGAGCGGATTAAACACGTTGCGAGAGAACACCTAGATGAAGTGAAAGCTCTGCCATTAGAAGAAGTCATCGGGGAAATTGTTGATTTACGATTAGATGAAGAAGCTATTTCTATTTTAGATATTGGTGAAGAACATGTTTTTTCGCGTACCGGGATTGCTCGCGGACATTATTTATTTGCCCAGGCGAATTCTTTGGCAGTTGCCATTATTAATGATGAATTAGCTCTTACTACAAAAGCTTCGGTGCATTTCAGCAGACAGGTTAAATCCGGGGAGAGAGTAGTTGCTAAGGCTGTTGTGGCTGGAACGGGAAAAAGTAAAACAGTCGTCGAGATTACCAGCCGAGTGAATCGGGAGACTGTCTTTCACGGAGAATTTGTGATGTATCGTTCTCATAGATAAAACATATATGGTTTTAATTTCTTACGTTCATTTAAACAGAATAAACAAAACAACGGCTTCAACGTACAGAAGTAACGAATGCCGCTGCCATAGGTGCGGTGTTTTTAGGCGGTTTCTTTTACAAAGAAGTAAGCCGAGTTTGTCTAAGAAAAGGAGAAGACGTTCATGAAAATTGTCATCGACACAATGGGCGGAGATCATGCTCCTAAAGCTCATGTTGCGGGAGCAATGGCTGCGGTTCGTTCCTTTAAAGATGTTGAAATTCTATTAGTAGGTAATGAACCGGAAATCCGCAAACATTTAACCAAATCAAAGAATATTTCTGTGTTACATACGGACGAAAAAATAGAAGATGACGATACACCGACAAGAGCCGTTCGGAGAAAACGTAACGCTTCGATGGTGCTGTCAGTACAAGAAGTGAGAGAAGGACGTGCTGATGCTTGCATTTCATCAGGTAATACAGGAGCTCTCATGACAGCTGGTTTATTGCATGTCGGCCGTATAACAGGCATTGAAAGGCCAGCCCTTGCTCCAATGCTTCCCACAGTAGATGGGGAAGGTTTTCTGCTTCTTGATGTTGGCGCAAACGTTGATGCAAAAGCTTCACATTTACTCCAAAATGCATATATGGGATCCACGTATATGGAAATGGTAAAAAAAGTGAACCGTCCAAGAATCGGACTTATCAACGTAGGAACAGAAGATGGGAAAGGAAATGAACTTTCTAAAGAAGCATTTGACCTGTTATCAGAAGCTCCGCTGCATTTTATAGGAAATGTAGAAGCTCGTGATCTTTTAAACGGAGTATGCGATGTTGCTGTATGTGATGGTTTTTCTGGCAATTTAGTCTTGAAGTCGATTGAAGGGACAGCGGGCACCTTATTTACACTTTTAAAGCAGGAATTGACTTCTAGTTTCACGAATAAACTGGCAGCAGGATTATTGCGATCTAGTTTTATTAATATCAAAGAAAAAATGAGCTATTCACATTACGGAGGAGCTGGATTATTCGGTTTAAAAGCTCCGGTTATTAAAGCGCACGGTTCTTCTGATCATACAGCTGTATATCATGCTATCCGCCAGGCTAGACAAATGGTAAATGAGAAAGTAACAGATGTAATAAGCAAGGAAGCAAATAAACAGGAGGAATAAGACATGGCAAAAACAGCGTTTCTTTTTCCCGGACAAGGGTCGCAGCACGCCGGTATGGGAAAAGATATTTATGACAACCATTCCGGTGCAAAAAATAGAATAGAGTCAGCAGACGAAACGTTAGGTCATCCATTGTCTGGACTAATGTTAAATGGACCAGAAGAAGAATTGAAGCGGACAGAAAATGCTCAGCCAGCGTTGCTTACAGCCAGTACAGCTTTGTTTGAAATGCTAAAGGAGAAAGGTTTGACACCTGATTATACGGCAGGACATAGTTTAGGCGAATATTCTGCTCTGGTTGCAGCAGGGGTACTTCCTTTTTCTGATGCGGTTAAGATTGTAAGGCAGCGCGGTTTATTTATGGAAGAAGCAGTACCGTCGGGTGTTGGAGCAATGTCAGCTGTCATGGGGTTAGATAGAAGAGAGCTGCAAGTAGTGACTGAAAATGTATCAGGAAGCGGTGACATTGTTCAGCTGGCAAATTTAAATGCACCTGGGCAAATTGTCATTTCCGGGGCTAAAGAAGCTGTAGAAAAAGCAGGAGAACTTGCCAAGGAAAAAGGGGCCAAACGGGTCATACCATTGCAAGTGAGCGGTCCTTTTCATTCTAAGTTGATGCAGCCGGCTCAGGACAAGTTAGAAAGTGTTCTTTCCCCGGTAGTTTTTCAAGACGCTGAAGTACCAGTGGTTGCTAATGTAAATGCAAAAGAAGCCACAAAAGCTGGAGTGCTCAAACAGCAGTTAGTTGAACAAGTCACTTCCCCTGTGTATTGGGAAGACACCATACGACGTCTCCTTGAACTTAATGTAACGACATTTGTCGAAGTAGGACCTGGCAATGTTCTGAGCGGTCTTGTGCGACGGGTTCAGCGCAGAGGGGTAAACGTCCACGCTGTTCAAGATATGGAATCGATGGAAAAAACAATAGAGAAATTAAAAAAGGAGGAGTCGTAATTGTTAAATGGTAAATCAGCGCTTGTTACTGGCGCTTCCCGCGGGATTGGCAGAGCAATTGCTCTTGAACTTGCTAAAAGAGGAGCAAATGTAGCAGTCAATTATGCAGGCAGTGCTCAAAAAGCAGAAGAAGTCGCTGCAGCCTGCAAAGATTACGGAGTTGAGGCGTTTGCGATCCAAGCGGATGTGTCAAAAGAAGATGATGTAAAAGCAATGATAAAAGAAGTGACCAATGTATTCGGAAGTATTGATATTTTAGTTAACAATGCAGGTATTACTCGTGACAACCTAGTGATGCGCTTAAAAGAAGAAGATTGGGATGCTGTACTTGATACAAACTTAAAAGGTGTCTTCCAGTGCGCGAAAGCAGCTGCACGTCCGATGATGAAACAGCGCGGCGGTAAAATTATTAATATTGCTTCTGTCGTTGGCGTTTTAGGGAATGCAGGACAAGCAAATTATACAGCTGCAAAAGCTGGTGTAATCGGTTTGACTAAAACATTGGCAAGAGAATTTGCTCCTCGCAGCATTCAGGTGAACGCGGTAGCTCCTGGGTTTATCGCGACAGATATGACAGAAGAGCTGCAAGAAGACTCTAAGGAAGCTTTACTGCAGCAGATTCCGCTTGGCGCGCTTGGAGAACCGGAAGACATCGCGAAAACGGTGAGTTTTCTTGCTTCCGAAGATGCAAAATACATTACGGGCCAAACCGTTCATGTGGACGGCGGTATGGCTATGCCCTAACCTGTAAAAAATAGGTATAAAGGTTAAGTGTGACAATCGGCATAATTGCATCTGCGTTTTATAAAAGAGTGTGCCCCTTGGTTAACTGTAACTAGTAAATGAAGGACACATCTTCTATAATGTCAATTAGTACTAATAAAAATCCTTTAAAGGAGGTGAAAATAATGGCTGATACACTCGATCGCATTAAAAATATAGTTGCTGATCGTCTAGGAGTAGAAGAATCAGAAGTAACGAAAGAAGCTACTTTTAAAGACGACTTAGGCGCCGATTCGTTGGATGTGGTTGAACTCGTAATGGAATTAGAAGACGAATTCGACCTTGAAATTTCTGATGAAGAAGCAGAAAAAATTTCTACTGTTGCTGATGTTGTCAATTACATAGAAGCACAGCAATAATAGATATCATGAGAAGAGGCCGTAAAAAAGGCTGATGCCACCTGCTCTTTTAAGCGGTCTCTTTTTCTTTGTACTTTAGGAAAGTTTTAATTTGCTAAATGATCAAAGTATAAGCAAAACTACGACTTCCGCCATTTGGACCCGGTGGTAAGCTAAGTTTTTCTAATACTGTTAAGACGCATAAAATCTTATCGGTACACAGTATAAAAAACGGCAATTTTCGAGATTAGGATTTGCTAAAAACAAAAAAGAGAAAGTGGTTTCCTCACCTCTTATTATTTTTCAAGATACTGGTACGAAAAACGGAGGACCTGCTATGGCACACCCATCACAAAAATCAAAAAAACATCCGTCCTCGCGCGGACGCAGGACTAGAAAAAAATTGGTGCTCACCGAAGAACACCGTCAAAAGCTTACAAAAATGCTTGAAACGCTTGGTTTATCATTTGAAGACGAAAAACTTTTGATTCAAGCTTTTACTCATTCATCCTATGTGAATGAGCATCGTATACGTTCCGTTCATGACAATGAACGCCTGGAATTCCTGGGGGATGCTGTCCTTGAGTTAGCTGTATCGCAGCACCTTTTTAAACGGTTTGCTACGATGAGTGAAGGAGATATGACAAAACTCCGCGCAGCCATTGTATGTGAGGCATCGCTTGCCAATCTTGCAGAAGAGCTGCATTTTGGAGAGCTTGTTTTTCTAGGCAAAGGAGAAGAAATGACCGGTGGGCGGAAACGGCCGGCTTTACTGGCAGATGTATTTGAAGCATTTGTAGGAGCGTTATATCTTGATCAGGGGATCGAGCGTGTATATACGTTATTAAATCAAACAGTTTATCCGAAAATTGATCACGGTGCTTTTTCGCATATGATGGATTTTAAAAGTCAATTACAAGAACATATTCAAAGAGATAACCTGGGAAGTATTGTTTATGAAATTAAAGATGAAATCGGACCGGCACATAGCCGTGAATTTGTGTCAGCAGTATATTTAAATGAAAAAGTACTTGGGGAAGGACGGGGCCGTTCTAAAAAAGAAGCGGAACAGCATGCTGCTCAGCAAGCGCTGTCAAAATTAGATCCAACGGAAACCGAGAAGGGAAAGATAGAGTAACAAGTTCCTTTGGAAGATAGTATATGTGCACGGCGTTTCAGTTTGAGTCTGAACCAGGCATTGGAATGAAAAACCACGCGAAACAAAAATATCTCCGCGTGGTTATTTCTAATACTTTAGAATATAATGCTTTATGACTTTTTAAGTTTTCCAAGCTCTGAAACAATAGCGTCCATTTCACTTACACTGAAATGTTCTTTGCTTTCTACCATTTCATAAATATCTTTAATGTCCTCGTAATTTTTCAAGTCAAAGCTGTCCCCTTTCATGACAGCTGTGTTCACTACTTGCAGTTTTTGCGTGATTTCTTCTACCATAAAGCTCAAATTTTCTTGTGTTTTTTCTTCTAAACTCAACATTTTCCCCACCTTTTTTCACTGCTTTTCCATGTATTCATTTTAGGGGTTTTACGCTAAAAGCGCAAACAGGCATTAAGTCCTGGCAATACGACCTTCTTCGAAAATTGCAGGTATGGTAAAATAGTGTAGCCACATTAACATAAGGATTGCAGCATGCAGATTTCAACATAGAAAGAAAACAGAGGAGGATACAGATTTGTTCCTCAAACGACTTGAAATTAAAGGATTTAAATCATTTGCAGAAGAGATGAACATAGAATTTTTGTCTGGTGTAAATGCCGTGGTTGGCCCGAATGGAAGCGGAAAAAGTAATATTTCAGATGGTATACGCTGGGTTCTAGGAGAACAGTCGGCAAGGTCCTTGAGAGGATCTAAGATGGAAGATGTTATTTTTGCTGGCAGTGATACACGCCGGGCATTAAACCTAGCAGAAGTTACACTTGTTTTAGATAATGAAGATGGCGAGATGGAGCTTGGTTATAGTGAAGTTAGCGTAACACGCAAATTATACCGCTCTGGGGAAAGTGAATACTTAATCAATCAACAGCCATGCAGACGAAAAGACATTGTTGAATTGTTTATGGATTCGGGAATGGGAAAAGAAGCATTTTCGATTATCGGCCAAGGTCGAGTTGAAGAAGTACTTTCAAGCAAGCCGGAAGAACGCCGGGCTATTTTTGAAGAAGCTGCCGGGGTTGTGAAGTATAAACAGCGCAAACATCAGGCTGAGAAAAAATTAACTGAAACGCAGGATAATCTGAATCGGATCGAAGACATTTTACATGAACTCGAGGGCCAAGTGGAACCTTTGAAAATGCAAGCATCAGCGGCTAAAGATTACCTTGCTAAAAAAGAAGAATTAGAAGAACATGAAATTGCACTGACGGTAAGGGAAATAGAAGAAAAGCATGAAAAATGGACAGCGCTTCAAAATGAATTAGATCATGTGGAAGAAAAAAAACAGAAAGTAAACAACAAACTGCAGCAAGATGAAGTTCAGTTATCAAAAGTCCAAAAAGAGGCCGAATTACTTGATGAGTCCATCAACACACTGCAAGATAAGCTTGTAGCCACCAGCGAACGTTTGGAAAAAGAAGAAGGTCAGCGCCGTCTTTTAGAAGAACGAGGAAAAAACGCTGGAGAGAAAAAAGAAGAATGGGAGAAGCGTTTACAAGAAATAACACGAAAAAATGAGCAAACCAAAACTGACCTTGAAACCCAGCAGAAAAAATTGCAGAAAAGTACATCACAAGTAAAAGAACTCGAAGAAAAACTTAAAGAAAATCAAAAAAAGTGGAAACGTTATGCACATAGCAAAGAATCGGAAATTGAATCGTTAAAAAGCGAATATATTGAGCGGTTAAATGAACAAGCTGCGATTCGAAATGAAGAAAGACATGTATCAGATCAAAAAGCGCAATTAAATAAAAAATCCGGTTCCCTGCAAAAAGAAAATGAGATGTATGTAAGGGAAAGACAACAATCGGAAAAAACAGCAGCAGAACGACGGGAAGAAACCGAAAACCTGCAAGCGCATTATGAAAAAATGAAAACAGCATACAAACAACTTCACAAACAATGGAGTGAACATACAGAAGAAACAGACAAGCAAGAGAAAAAGTTGTATGAAGCCTATCGTTATTTAGATCAGACGAAATCACGAATGAATGTACTAGAAGAAATGGAAGCTGATTATTCTGGTTTTTTTCAAGGCGTAAAAGAAGTATTAAAAGCTAAAGAATCAAATCTAACAGGGATTGTCGGAGCAGTAGCAGAATTAATTGATGTGGAAAAAAAGTATGTTACTGCTGTAGAAACAGCGCTTGGCGGTTCTTTACAGCATGTCGTAACCGAAACAGAAAGTGATGCTAGACAAGCTATTCAATATTTAAAAAGCAGACAAAAAGGAAGAGCAACCTTTTTGCCGTCAAACGTTATCCGTAAAAGGCCCTTGTCTGCTTCCATAAAACAAAAACTTGAGGCTGCGGAAGGGTTTATTACAGTTGGCTCAGAAGCGGTGAAAATACAAGACGCTTATAAGCATATTATCGAAAACCTGCTCGGCCAGGTTGTGTTTGCTAAGACATTAGAGGCAGCGAACAACATGGCTAGAATTTCCGGCTATAAAGTTCGTTTTGTAACATTGGATGGCGATGTCGTTAATCCAGGCGGTTCAATGAGCGGAGGAGCAGCTAATCAGAAAAAAGGGCAGCTGCTTGCACGGCAGCAAGAGCTTGAAGAATTAAAGAAAAAGTATAAAATCATGCAGGAAAAAACAGAAAACTTGGAGCTCACCGTTAAAACCTTAAAAGAAAAGAGAGAACAACTTACTAGACAATTAGAAACGCGCGGTCAAGAAGGAGAGGAAGCCAGAGACAAGCTCGAGCTTGCAAAAGAAAAACTTGCAAAAGCAGAAGCAGAGCTTTCCCGCGCTAATTCTCGTCTGTCCCTGTTTGATAAAGAATCAACTTCTCTTGAAGAAGAAAAAAGAAAACTTGACCACCGTCAAAAGGTACTTAGTGAAAATAAAGAATCGATTAAAGCTAAGCTGAAACAAGTTGAAGAAAAGATGACTGAGCTTGAGTCGATGGAAAAAGAACGCGGTCAAAAATTAGAGCAATTAAAGGAAGAAGAAACGGCTTGGAAAGTCGAACTAGCAGCTGCAAAGGAAACGATGTCTCATGATTCGTCTGAAATGAAACGCTTAGTGTCTCAACATAAAGAAGAAGAAAAAGACCTTGAGACGCTGCAAAAAGACATTGAAATCTTACAAGAACAGTTGTCTTCCTTAGATGGGGGCGACGATGCTCTGCAAGTAGATATTGAAGCCATAAAAGAAAAGAAAGAACAGTTAACCCAAGAAATGACAGCCCTTCGCCGAGACCGGGTCGAAGGCTATGAAAAAGCGGAACGTTTGAAGGCTAGTATTCAACAGCTTTCCTATGACTATAATGAACATCAGAAGACGTTTCACGACAAACAAGTGGAGCTGAACCGGCTTGACGTGGAACTAGATACAAGGCTGAACAGTCTCCAGGACACTTATGAGCTGACGTTCGAACGAGCAAAAGACATGTATCCTCTCACTATGGAGACACAAGAGGCTAGAAAGAAAATTAAATTAATTAAATTGGGAATAGAAGAATTAGGCACGGTGAACCTCGGTGCCATTGAAGAATATGAAAGAATACATGAACGGGTGTCGTTTTTATCAGTGCAAAGAAGTGATTTGCTTCAAGCGCAGCAATCCCTGCGTGATGTGATTAATGAAATGGATGAAGAAATGAAGCGGCGTTTTTCAGAGACCTTTACCGAGATACGCCATCATTTTCAAGAAACCTATACAGAGCTGTTTGGCGGTGGAGAGGCAGATCTTCACTTAACAGCCCCGAAGCAGCTGCTTGAAACGGGAGTAGATATTATTGCAAGGCCTCCCGGGAAAAAACGACAGCACCTCTCTTTGTTATCAGGGGGAGAGAAAGCATTAACAGCGATAGCGTTATTGTTTTCCATTGTCAAAGTAAAACCTGTACCGTTTTGTGTGCTTGACGAAGTGGAAGCAGCCCTTGATGAAGCAAATGTCACACGCTTTGCCAAGTACTTGCGAACATTCAGCCAGACCACTCAATTTATTGTAATCAGTCATCGAAAAGCCACAATGGAAGAGGCCGATGTGCTATACGGGATTACGATGGAAGAATCAGGTGTTTCTAAAATGGTTTCTGTCAGACTTGAAGAAACGTCTGAACTAATAGAATCCGCCACTTAATCAGAAGGGAGTTTACATATTTATTATGGGTTTTTTTAAAAAATTAAAAGATAAATTTACTGAACAGACAGAAACAGTGACAGAAAAGTTTAAAGATGGACTGACGAAGACAAGAGACTCTTTTGTCGGCCGGATGAACGAGTTATTTGCCCAGTACCGCACGGTGGATGAAGACTTTTTTGAAGAACTAGAAGAAATTTTAATTGGGGCAGATGTCGGTGTTTCGACCGTCATGGAGCTTATTGACGAATTAAAAGATGAAGTAAAACTTCGCAACATTAAAGAATCAAGAGAGATTGCACCAGTCATTAGTGAAAAACTGGCTGAAAAACTGGATAAAAGTGGAGAAGATGCAGACCTTAACATGCAGGACGATCAAATGACTGTCATTCTTTTTGTCGGCGTTAACGGAGTAGGTAAAACGACAACTATCGGAAAAATGGCTCATTCGTTTAAAGAAAAAGGGAAAACAGTTGTTATGGCTGCGGGAGATACGTTTCGGGCAGGCGCGATTGAGCAGCTAGAAGTATGGGGGGATCGAGTGGGAGTTGATGTCATAAAGCAGCAAGCTGGTTCTGACCCTGCTGCTGTTATGTATGATGCTATCCAATCGGCTCGTGCTAAAAAGGCAGATGTACTCTTATGTGATACGGCAGGAAGACTGCAAAACAAAGTAAATCTGATGAAAGAGCTTGAAAAAGTTAAGCGGGTGATTTCGCGTGAAATACCCGATGCCCCTCATGAAGTCCTCTTGGTACTTGACGCCACCACAGGTCAGAATGCAATGAGCCAGGCCAAGACATTTGGTGAAGCAACGGAAGTCTCCGGGATTGTGTTGACAAAGCTGGATGGTACTGCAAAAGGCGGTATTGTACTAGCCATAAGAAACGAATTAAATATACCGGTTAAGCTGATAGGCTTAGGGGAAGGCATGGATGATCTGCAGCCATTTGATGCAGAACAGTTTGTATATGGTCTTTTTAAAGAACTAGTCGAAGAAGAGACAGGGGAAGAAATGGAAGAAGGAGAAATAGAAAATACACGTGAATAATAATTGGACGTAAAGGTATTTTCTTGACAGACAGTGATAATTTTAGTATCATCCTTGTTTGTAAAGGGATTTGACTTAACATTAAGAGGGTGAACGATCATGCTCGAAAAAACTGTACGCATGAACGCTTTATTTGATTTTTATCAGCCCTTGTTAACGTTAAAACAGCAGAAGTATATGGAGCTTTACTTTCTTGACGATTTTTCGCTAGGAGAAATTTCCGAAACATTCGACGTCAGCCGTCAAGCCGTTTATGATAACATTAGACGGACTGAGGCGATGCTAGAAGAGTATGAAGAAAAACTCGGTCTTTATCAAAAATATAAAGAGCGGACAAAGCGATACCGTCAGTTAAGAAAGTACGCTGAAGAAAGCTCTCCTTCCCCCGGTCTGATGAAAACCATTGATGCGCTCGAAAAATTAGAGGAGGAGGGGACAAAATAATGGCTTTTGAAGGTTTGGCGGAACGACTGCAGGCAACCTTTGACAAAATGAAGGGCAGAGGGAAAGTTTCAGAGGCAGACGTTAAAGAAATGATGCGTGAAGTGCGTCTTGCCCTTCTTGAAGCAGACGTTAACTTTAAAGTCGTGAAAAAGTTTGTCAATGACGTGAAAGACCGTGCAGTCGGCCAAGAAGTGATGAAAAGCCTCACCCCAGGCCAGCAAGTTATTAAGGTGGTTAATGAAGAGCTCACAAAGCTGATGGGCGGTGAACAAAGCAAAATCGCTCACGCTCAAAAGCCGCCTACCGTTGTAATGATGGTTGGTCTGCAAGGTGCCGGGAAAACAACGACGACAGCGAAGATTGCCAACTATCTCCGCAAAAATAATAATCGAAAACCGCTGATGGCTGCTGCTGATATATATCGCCCGGCCGCTATTGATCAGCTGAATACATTAGGGAAACAGCTTGATATGCCTGTATTTTCTCTAGGTAATCAAGTAAATCCTGTTGATATAGCGAGCGGTGCGGTAAATCAGGCGAAAGAAGAACATCAAGATTATGTTCTCATCGATACCGCCGGCCGTTTGCATGTAGATGAACAGCTGATGGGAGAACTTCAGGAGATAAAAGATACAGTTCAGCCTGATGAAATTCTTTTAGTTGTGGATGCAATGACAGGGCAGGATGCTGTAAACGTCGCTGAAAGTTTTAATGAACAGCTTGGCCTGACTGGCGTTGTCCTGACAAAACTTGATGGTGACACAAGAGGCGGCGCCGCTCTATCCGTTAAAGCAGTAACGGAAACTCCGATTAAGTTTGCGGGGATGGGGGAGAAAGTAGATCAGCTTGAACCTTTCCACCCTGAACGGATGGCTTCCCGTATTTTAGGTATGGGAGACGTACTTTCTCTCATCGAAAAGGCTCAAACCAACGTAGATGAAGAGCGCGCTAAGGAACTTGAGAAAAAAATACGTTCAGCGGATCTTACCTTTGATGATTTTCTCGAACAGTTAGAACAAGTTCGCAGCATGGGACCGCTCGATGAATTGTTAGCGATGATGCCTGGCGCCAACAAAAAGGCGATGAAGAACATTCAGATTGATGAGAGTCAAATTGGCCGTGTTGAAGCGATAGTGCGCTCTATGACAGCACATGAAAAGCAAAACCCTTCTGTAATGAATGCCAGCCGTAAACGCCGTATTGCTAAAGGGAGCGGTACAACTATTCAAGATGTCAATCGTCTGTTAAAACAGTTTGAAGATATGAAAAAAATGATGAAGCAGATGACGTCTATGCAAAAGGGTAAGAAAAAAGGAAAAGGCGGTTTCCAATTGCCTTTTATGTAGTGAAAAGGAAAAAACCTTTACAGGGAATCCAATTCCTATTATAATGTGCTATTGTGTGAAATAATTTTTTGTGAATAATTATGGAGGTGTCATAAATGGCAGTAAAAATTAGACTAAAACGTATGGGTTCAAAGAAAAAGCCTTTTTACCGTGTGGTGGTAGCAGATTCCCGCGCGCCGCGTGACGGACGTTTCATCGAAGAAATCGGGACGTACAATCCATTGAGAGAACCTGCAGAAGTGAACATCAATGATGATAAAGCACTCAAGTGGATGCTTGACGGTGCAAAACCATCTGATACCGTTCGTAACCTCTTCTCTAGAGAAGGTCTTATGGAAAAGCTTCACAACGCTAAAAACGAAAAGTAATTGTCTCAGCACTCTAAAAGAAGTGCGTGAAGGATCATTACTTTAAGGAGGCGGGGGAGAGCAATGAAAGAGCTTGTTGAAACGATAGCCCGCGCCCTCGTGGATTATCCAGACAGTGTTGATGTAGAAGAACGTCAGCAGGACAACACCCTCGTCTTAACGTTGTCTGTCCATGAGAGTGATATGGGAAAAGTGATTGGAAAACAAGGCAGAATTGCTAATGCGATACGTTCTGTTTTGTACGCATCCGCTTCTCATCAAAAAAAGCGTGTTCGCCTTGATATCGTAGAATAATAGCAGACAAAAAAGGTGAGGATTCGGTCCTTGCCTTTTTTGCGATGATAGAATATTAAAAATAAGCATATCGCTTTTAACTAAGAACACATAATGGAACGACACATTTGTTATACTTTGGGAAAGATTAACTTTGCTAAAGGATAAAAGTATAAGTGAAACTAAGACTTCCGCCATTTGGACTTGGCGGCAAACCGAGTTTTTCTAAATATGATAATAGTATGTCTAACTTCAAAGCCTCTCAAATTGAATCTGGATGGAGTGGATCATGCGAATAATTAAAAAAGTAACGGTAAAGCATGTACTTACGGAGTCATTAAAAGAAAAAATGACAGATGATTTCTATGAAGAACAGCACCGGCTGGAAAAAGAAATCGAACAGCTCCGGTTTCAAATGCAGAAACAGTGGAGAGCAGAGGAAACGTCGAGACGCAAAACAGAAATAAAAGAACGGTTTGAAAAGGAAGTCGAAAAACGAAAAGAAAAAATAAATAGAGTATTGTTTCAGCGTTCTCAGCTCGAACAGCTGCCGCTTTTTTCAGAGATTACTGCTGGACAAGTCGATGCGATAGAAGAAATAGAGACAGGAGACGACTGGCCTCTAGCCGAACAAGAAATAATAGTCGAAGACGGAAAAATAATTTCTATTCGTAACAATAGGGCGGATGATAATAATGGAATGGTTTAATGTCGGTAAAATCGTTAATACCCATGGTGTCCGTGGAGAAATAAAAGTCCTTCCGATAACTGATTTTGAACAAGAACGCTTCGCAAAGGGAAAAGAGTTGTACATTAGTCAAGAAACAAGCAATGACAAAGAAAAAGTAACCGTGAAAAATGTCCGCTCTCATAAGCAATTTGTTTTATTAATGCTTGAAGAAATTTCTTCTTTAAATGAAGCAGAAAAATGGAAAGGCGGGATGATTTACGTTCCTGAAGCTGATCTTCAAGAACTTGATGAAGGAGAGTATTATTACCATGAAATCATCGGATGCCAGGTCTACTCGGAAGAAGAAGAACTGCTCGGTGAAGTTTTTGAAATTTTATCTCCGGGGGCAAATGATGTCTGGGTCGTAAAGCCTTTGGAAGGAAAAAAAGATATTATGATCCCGTATATTGATGATGTGGTAAAAAAAGTAGACACCGTCCATAAAAAAATTACCGTGCATTTAATGGAGGGGCTGCTCCCATGATGAGAATGGATTTTTTAACGCTGTTTCCGGAAATGTTTCCAGGAGTACTTGAATCGTCGATATTAAAACAAGCTGCTGAAAAAAAGGCAGTTTCCTTTAATGTGCTTAACATTCGGGATTTCTCTGAAAATAAGCACGGTAAAGTAGATGATTATCCTTACGGAGGCGGAGCAGGAATGGTACTTACCCCGCAGCCGGTTTTTGACGCTGCTGCTTTTGCAGCTAATGAAGCTCGCGGGAAACCTCGTGTTATTTTGCTTTGTCCGCAAGGTAAACCTTTTAGTCAAGCTGAATCTGAAAGGCTGGCGTCTGAAGAACATTTAATTTTCATTTGCGGGCATTATGAAGGATATGATGAACGAATACGCGAAAATTTAGTAACAGATGAATATTCTATTGGAGATTTTGTATTAACCGGAGGTGAGCTGGGAGCGATGGTCATGGCAGACAGCATCACAAGATTGCTTCCAGACGTTTTAGGCAACGCGGAGTCTGCAAAAAAAGACTCGTTTTCCAATGGGCTGCTTGAACACCCGCATTATACACGACCTGCTGATTTTAAAGGCTGGAAAGTACCTGAAGTATTATTGTCTGGTCATCATGAAAATATTGCTAAATGGAGAAAACAGCAATCTCTAAAACGTACAATGGAAAGACGTCCCGATCTTCTAGAAGGCAGACAATGGACAGAAGAAGAAAAAAAGGTGCTGGAAACATTGAAAAATGATAACTAAACATTGCTTACAAAGTTTGCTTATGATATGATTTACGTTGTGGCGAAAGCCGTTTACTACGATGTTCCGCTGCCGTTTAATGCAAGGCATGAGCATTTGGAGAAAGGGAGGCGAATACGATGCAAGACCTTATTCGCGAAATTACAAAAGAACAGCTTAAAACGGATCTTCCAGCATTCCGTGCCGGAGACACTGTACGTGTTCACGTGAAAGTTGTAGAAGGTTCCCGTGAACGTATTCAGGTGTTCGAAGGTGTCGTTATTAAGCGTCGCGGAGGCGGAATCAGCGAAACATTCACTGTTCGTAAAGTATCTTACGGCATTGGTGTAGAGCGTACATTCCCTGTACATTCCCCGCGTATTGACAAGATCGAATTGAAGCGTCGCGGAAAAGTCCGTCAAGCGAAGCTTTACTATCTTCGCAACCTGCGCGGAAAAGCAGCCCGCATCAAAGAAATTCGATAAAAGAAAAGATAAAAAGACTGTGGCGGCCCGAACCGTTACAGTCTTTTTTTCATTTTATTTTTATACTTTTTATTTTTATACTTTAAGAATGTTTAACTTTATTAAAGGATCAAAGTATAAGTAAAACTAAGGCTTCCGCCATTTGGACTTGGCGGTAAGCCAAGTTTTTCTAAATAAGTACATTGTACAGCTGGTTAACTATTTAAGAAAACGAGGACATCTGTCATTAAAGCTTGGAGATAAATTCAATTTTTCGAAGACACTCAGAATACTCTTATGTCCTGCAGGATCGTGCTATAATAATAGATATTCGATGAACGAGCTTAAGAGGAGATACATATGTACCAAATGAGTGATAGCTGGAAAGAGTGGATCAGACTGTTGTTTTTTGCAGTGACAATAGCCATTGTTGCACGTACTTTTTTAATTGCCCCTATTATTGTAGATGGAGAATCGATGGCTCCAACTTTGGCTGACGATGACCGCATGATCATTAATAAAACAAGCTACTGGTTTTCAGACCCAGAAAGATTTGATGTAATAGTATTTCACGCCTCAGAAGAGAAAGACTATATTAAACGAGTGATCGGTGTGCCTGGAGACACTCTATATTACGATAATGATTCGTTATATATAAACGATAAAAAAATACCAGAACCATATTTACAATCATTAAAAGAAACAAACGATGACAAACCAGTTACTTTTGATTTCACTTTAGTAGATGCTACAGGTATGAGCACTATTCCGGAAGGGCATGTATTTGTACTTGGAGATAACCGCAGGCACAGCTTCGATTCAAGAAGTATCGGGCTTGTGGAAACGGAAGATATCGTGGGAGAAGCAGAGATAACCTTTTGGCCCGTCTCTCATCTTAACTGGCTGCGTAATTAGAAAGGAAGTGAACAGATGAGTATACAATGGTTTCCCGGACATATGGCAAAAGCTAAACGAGAAGTAACCGAACAATTAAAGAAAGTAGATATGGTAATAGAACTGGCTGATGCAAGAATACCCCATTCTTCTAGGAATCCTATGCTTGATTCTATTTTGCAGGGAAAACCGCGTCTATTAGTTCTGACAAAAAGTGATATGGCTGATCCTGCTATGACAAACGAATGGCTTCAAACATTTCAACGAGAAGGGATGGAAGCCCTTTCTATCAATGCATTGAAAAACCAAGGAGCAAAACCGATTATTGAAAAATCAAAAAAGCTGACCGCTCCTATCTTTGAAAAAATGGCGAGAAAAGGCATTCGGCCGCGCGCGATCCGAGCGATGATTGTAGGTATTCCTAATGTAGGAAAATCAACAGTTATTAACCGGCTTGTAGGAAAAAAGAGCGCAAAAACCGGAGATAAACCAGGCGTTACAAAAGCACAGCAATGGCTGAAAGTCGGACGTGACATGGAACTGTTGGATACTCCTGGGATTCTTTGGCCTAAATTTGAAGATCAGCTGATTGGATACCGTCTCGCAGCTACTGGAGCGATTAAAGATGAACTTCTTGATTTTGAAGATATCGCATTGTTTGTGCTTAACATTTTTAAAGAAAGGTATCCTGTCGCATTAAAAGACAGATATAACTTAGAGGACCCTCTTCCAGAAGACGGAGTGGAGTTGTTTGATGTCATAGGGAAGAAAAGGGGCTGCTTGCAAGCAGGCGGATACGTAGACTATGAGAAAGCAGCAGAAATTATTTTAAGAGATCTGCGAAATGAAAAGCTCGGAAAAATTACGCTTGAAACTCCTGCAGACAGAGAGCAAATACAAGACGAATAAATAATAATACTGTTAAAAAGGCAAAACATACCGATATTTATTAATGGGGAAGATCACATGGAACAAAAAAAGAAAACTATTTCAGAGATAAAACAAATATTAGCATGCAGCAATGTAGAAGACAAATGGCTGGAAAAGCTGCGCAAAGACGAAAGAAAAGGTGTGCAGCAGCTGATAGCTCAGTATGAAAAAAAGCTTGCTTATAATAAAAAATTAGAAGAAGAGTATGCAACCCTTCTTCGTAACGAAAAAGAATGGCAGGCGTTGGGGTATCGTTATATTGCTGGAGTAGACGAAGTAGGAAGAGGCCCGCTTGCCGGACCGGTCACAGCAGGAGCTGCAATCTTACCAGATAATGCTTTATTTCCAGGTCTGACCGACTCCAAAAAACTAAGTGAAGAAAAAAGAGAATACTATTATAACCTTCTAAAAGAACAGGTAATTGCTTATCATGTTGTTCATATTCCTGCTGAAAAAATTGATTCCATCAATATTTACCAGGCTTCTAAAGAAGCAATGAAACAAGCCGTTGCTGGCTTAAGTATAAAAGCAGATGCATTGTTTATTGATGCGATGTCGCTGCCCCTTCCTTTGAAACAATTATCATTGACTAAAGGGGACGCAAAAAGTGCATCTATAGCAGCTGCCTCGGTGCTTGCTAAAGTCGAAAGAGACCGTTATATGAAAGAAAAGGCCAACTCTTATCCAGAGTACGGATTTGAGAAACATATGGGCTACGGAACAAAACATCATCTTGAAGCCCTTCGAACTTATGGACCCACTCCAGAACACCGTAAAAGTTTCTCGCCGGTTAAAGCATGTTTATCCTAACACAGGCTTTTATTCGTTTCTCTGCTTAAAGCAGTCTCTTTCAGCTTCATTCGTTTTACATCACAAAACGATATACTACATACAACAAAAAGCGGGAGGTGTGCTCCCTTATGAGAAGACCAGAAATATTGTCATCTGCTTCGATGTCTCACACACAAAATATTCGCGGAAAAACGCTCCCATTAAAAAAAGGCCAAATGTTTGAAGGGAAAGTATTAAAGTTGTTTCCCAACCAAACAGCAGCTCTCCGCTTAGGATCCATGAATGTTACTGCTCGTCTAGAAGCAG
Source organism: Alteribacillus bidgolensis (assembly GCF_002886255.1). Taxonomy (NCBI): domain Bacteria; kingdom Bacillati; phylum Bacillota; class Bacilli; order Caryophanales; family Bacillaceae; genus Alteribacillus; species Alteribacillus bidgolensis. Next base: position 1,114,669 of record NZ_KZ614149.1, on the reverse strand, counting down.
CTTTAAGCGCAGGAGAACGTTATTTATTTCAAGTGAAACAAAACGAAGGGATCCCTCGTTTGCAAGTGCTGGATACAAAATATTCCTCTTTTAGAAATTCGTCTGGTTCAATAGAAACAGCAAACGTGCTGCAAGCGTTAGGTCTTTCAGATAATAAACAAAGCCAAACCATGCTTCGTATGCTGCTTGCAGAACAAATTTCTTTTTCCAAAGAAATGATTGAAGAAGGGGGTAAAATCCTTAAGAATGCGAACGCATTGAACCAAGAAGGCATTCGAATACTGGCTGTGATGAGTCAAAAGCAATTTCCGTTGACACAGCAAACGTTTCAAGCTCTTTATCAAGTAAAAAACGGCGCCCCTATTTCTTCTCAAATGCAAGAACTCTCTTCTCTGCTTGATGGGATGAGTGAAAAAACAGCTGATCCTTCAGCAATACAAGCAGCAGCCACACTTCAAAAACAACTTACTAGAACAATGGAAATAGCCTCTATGAAAGGTACGATGAATGGTGAAAGCGGACACAAACTTGTACAGCAGCTTTTGCAGTTATCTGCTACTTCTCAAGCACCTGTTATAGTAAAAGGTGGAGCAGCTGCATTATTGCAAAAAATAGGCCTTGTGCCCGAATCAACTGGATCAATATCTTGGCTCGAATCTTTTAAAAATACGATTCTTTACTCCTCTAACCGTACTGTTATCCAACAGTTGTGACCGGGTATAACAAAAGGAGAGAGAACCCCTCTAAGCAGCATGGAACCTAAAGAGCTTTTTCAAGCATTAATGAATCGACTGTCCTTTCAAGAGGGAGAGAGCGGCCGTCAGCAAATGAATCAGCTCCTGTCATTGTTTCAGCAGGCAGAAGGGCGATCAAGACGTGTAGAACTAACGTCAGGGCAGCTATCAAGAGCCATTCAAGGCATGCAGGAGATACCTCTGTCATCGCAAGAAAAACAAGCTTTAACGGTCATATTACAAGGTTCATTTTCCAACGAATCAGCCGGTGCTCAAGTGATGTCTTCTGTAGCAGTACAGCTGTCAAAATTGCTGATACAGCTTGGCTTCCAGCATGAATCAGACCTTAGTCTTACTACTGCACAGTCTGAAAAAAATGAGTTAACAAAAGACCAATTAAAACAATCTTTGCTGCAGCATATTCCTCAACTTCCAGCTTCAGCGAGAGAAAGCGCTGAATCATTGCTGTTCAGACTAACGGGTCAACAGCTTCTGGCACAAGACCAGCATGGGCCGATACAACAAGCTGTATTACAGTTTCCTTTAGTGCTAGGAGACTATCACACTGATTTAACAGTACAATGGGAAGGCAGAAAACTAGAAGACGGACAGCTTCATCCCGACCACTGCCGAATTTTGTTTTATTTAGAAATGGAACGGCTTGGGGAAACGATAGCTGATGTCCAAATTCAGAATCGTTTTGTAACGGTCAACATTTTTAACGATAACGAAAAACCAATATTGTTAATGGAACTGCTGCAGCCTTTTTTAAAAGAAAGATTAAACGAACACCAATATATGCTGAGCTCTGTTAATTGGAAAAGGCTGCAAGAAAACGCTTCTAATAAACAAAGAAACGCTTATCAGCCATACACACAATCTAGAGGAGTGGATGTGCGGATATGAAAAACAAAAAAGATGCACAAAAATCGGCCGTTGCTTTAGGGTATCAACCTCAATCTGATGCTGCACCTATGGTGAAAGCAAAAGGGAATGGATATATTGCCAGTGAAATAATAAAAAAAGCAAAAGAAAATAATATAGCTGTTCAAGAAGATCCATCGCTCGTAGAACTTTTGTCTCAACTAGAAATGAATAAAACAATTCCGCCTGACCTTTATGAAGTGGCCGCAGAAGTGTTCGCGTTTTTATATAGAATTGATCAAAATACGCATGAAAAGGAGTAAACAGGATAACCTAACATTAGAAAAACTTGGCTTACCGCCAAGTCCTTATGGCGGAAGCCTTAGTTTACCTTATACTTTAATCCTTTAGTAAAGTTAAACTTTCTTAAAGTATTAGAAAAACTTGGCTTACCGCCAAGTCCTTATGGCAATATACTTTGATCCTTTAGCTAAGTAAAACTTTCCTAAAGTATAAAAAAAGGAGTATCCTATGAAAGAACAAAGAAAACCAGTGGTAAAGCGGGCTCGAAACGGTCAATACATGGAAGAAGCAGGCCACGAATTAGGATTTTTTCGAAATATGGCAGAAATAAAAGCCCTTGCATCTATAGGAAAATGGTGGAAAAAAGACAATGGCAATAATGAAAATGAAAAAAATTGTTAAATAACAATTTTAAAATGACAAATTTCCCTGGTACTAATTTACCGGGGGATTTTGCATTTTTACGAGTAAATAATAAAAAGATTTTCATAAATTTTTTGACGAATTGTTGAATTTATCGGATTTTTTTTATACGATAATTGATGTGTGCGAAACAATGGCCGCAACACAAGCCAATGATTCCACCCGATCCTTGCACGCAGGTTTACTGCATGGTATTCGTATCGAATCGTTAGGAGGATGGAGAGAACATGAATATTCATGAGTATCAAGGAAAAGAGCTCCTCAGAAAGTACGGTGTCTCCGTACCAAATGGAAAAGTAGCCTTTTCTGTTGAGGAAGCTGTCGAAGCTGCAAAAGAACTAGGATCTGACGTTAATGTCGTAAAAGCTCAGATCCACGCTGGAGGCCGCGGAAAAGCAGGCGGTGTAAAGGTTGCCAAGAACCTTGATGAAGTACGTACATATGCTGATGAGATTCTTGGTAAAACGCTTGTCACGCATCAAACAGGACCTGAAGGCAAAGAAGTAAAGCGTTTACTTATTGAGGAAGGCTGCGATATTAAAAAAGAGTACTATGTCGGCCTTGTTCTTGACCGTGCTACTTCTAGAGTCGTAATGATGGCTTCAGAAGAAGGCGGAACTGAAATTGAAGAAGTAGCTGAAAAAACGCCGGAAAAGATCTTTAAGGAATTTATTGATCCGGCTGTTGGCATGCAAGGCTATCAAGCACGCCGTCTTGCATTTAATATCAATATCCCAAAAGAGCTTGTCGGACAAGCAGTTAAATTTATGCTTGGGCTTTACAAAGTTTTCACAGAAAAAGACTGCTCCATTGCAGAAATTAATCCGCTCGTTACGACAGGGGACGGTAATGTAATGGCGCTTGATGCCAAGTTGAATTTTGATTCAAACGCATTGTACCGTCAAAAAGATGTTTTAGAATTTAGAGATCTTGATGAAGAAGATCCAAAAGAAATTGAAGCTTCGAAGTTTGATTTGAGCTATATCGCTCTTGACGGCAACATCGGCTGTATGGTTAATGGAGCCGGTTTGGCGATGGCAACGATGGATATTATTAAACACTACAAGGGCGACCCAGCCAACTTCTTAGATGTAGGTGGCGGCGCTACGGCAGAAAAAGTAACAGAAGCGTTTAAAATTATTCTTTCCGATGAGCACGTAAAAGGCATTTACGTTAATATCTTCGGAGGAATTATGAAGTGTGATGTCATCGCGGAAGGCGTCGTAGAAGCGACAAAGCAAATCGGCCTTAAAATTCCGCTTGTTGTGCGCCTCGAAGGTACGAACGTAGGACGAGGAAAAGAAATTTTGGAACAGTCCGGACTTAACATTACAGCTGCTGATTCTATGGCAGACGGGGCACAAAAAATTGTATCTCTAGTGAAATAGAAAGGCGGGACGAAGACTAATGAGCATCTTTATTAATAAAGATACAAAGGTGATTGTACAGGGGATCACCGGTTCTACTGGTTTATTCCATACCCAGCAGGCCGTCGAGTACGGCACGCAGATTGTCGGCGGTGTAACGCCTGGTAAAGGCGGAACAGAGGTAGAAGGCATTCCTGTATTTGACACATTAACAGACGCAGTGAAAGAAACAGGTGCGAATGCCTCCGTTATCTATGTGCCGCCTGCATTTGCCGCTGATGCTATTATGGAAGCGGTAGACGCAGAAATGGACCTTGCTATTTGTATCACAGAAGGTATTCCTGTTATTGATATGTTAAAAGTGAAACGCTTTATGGAAGGCAAGAAAACTCGTCTTGTTGGGCCAAACTGCCCAGGCGTTATAACACCAGAAGAATGCAAAATCGGTATTATGCCTGGTTACATTCATAAAAAAGGCCACGTAGGTGTGGTTTCACGTTCTGGTACACTCACCTATGAAGCAGTACATCAGCTTTCCACAGCTGGGATTGGCCAGTCTACAGCTGTAGGTATTGGCGGTGATCCGGTGAATGGAACAGACTTCATTGACGTGCTGCAAGCATTTAATGATGATGATGATACAGAAGCTGTAATTATGATTGGTGAAATCGGCGGTACAGCAGAAGAAGAAGCTGCTGAATGGATTAAAGCCAACATGAAAAAGCCAGTAGTCGGCTTTATTGGCGGACGTACTGCACCTCCAGGAAAACGTATGGGCCACGCTGGTGCGATTATTTCCGGAGGTAAAGGAACAGCGGACGAAAAAATCTCAACGCTTGAAAAATGCGGAGTAAGTGTAGCAGACACACCTGCAGAAATTGGGGAAACCCTTATTTCTTCTTTAAAAGACAATGGCATCTATGAAAAATGCAAAACCCACGATCCGCAATAACATATCCATAGGAATAAGGCAGGAAGGACAGGCTTCAAAAAAGCCTGTCCTTCCTTAAAAAAATGGAGGGATGGTATACGTTTACTTTCACTGAAAAATTGCTGCATCTTCACGAGGCCCCCTGTATTCATTGGAAGAGAATACTTGCTTTTTATCAAGCCGATCCTGCTTTTGAACTTCCCTATCAAATGAATCCTTCCGATCTTTCCTCTTTTTTACGTATTTCTCCTGCTCAAGCATCTCTCACTTACCATTACTTACACTCCTGCTCTCCAAATGAAAAACTTACAATGTATCAAGATAAGGGCATTCATATTCTCACTTCTTTTGACAAATGCTTTCCGGAAAGATTGAATTATATGTATGATCCCCCATGGATCCTTTATGCAAAAGGAGATCTTCGTTTACTCCATTCCCCTTTAAGTTTAGCTGTAGTTGGAACGAGAACACCTACAGAATATGGTAAAAACGCTCTGCATCATCTTCTGCCAGAACTGATAAAAAGCGGAGTAACAATTGTCAGCGGTCTTGCGAAAGGAACAGATGCATTTTCTCACAATATCGCAATAAATAAAGGTGGAAAAACCATTGCTGTGCTCGGTTCTGGATTTGAGCATATTTATCCCCGACATCATTCCCGTATTGCATCCGTCATTGCAGAAAAGCATTTATTGCTTAGTGAATATCCTCCATCAATCCCTCCAAGAAAATGGCAATTCCCCATGCGAAACCGTCTTATCAGCGCATTATCAGATATAACATTTATTTCAGAAGCGGGGGAGAGAAGCGGTTCTCTGATTACTGCATATCAAGCCTTAGAACAAGGAAAAGATGTGAGAGTGCTGCCTGGATCTATATTTTCTCCAAGTCCAAAGGTACCAATCAATTACTAGCAGAAGGAGCTGCTCCTGTCTTGAGCAGCAAAGATTTATGGTATGAGCGATGGGTGTGAAAAATAGGCTTCATTTTTCCTGAAATATGCGCATAAAAGAGAAACATAGACATTTTGGGTAGACACGGCACATAAACTGTGAAAAAATGATTGTGATTTGTTTCCCAAAAACGATGCGATTTGGACTTTTAGCGGAGAAAAAGAAATGAAGTATAAAAATCAGGCGGTTTGTTATTTTAATATTATGATGTATACAATTTGACAAAGTACCTTAAACTGAATGATAATATGTAGAATTCTAAGAATAAAAAAGGGGGAGGAAACAAGAGATATGGCAGATTATTTAGTAATCGTTGAATCTCCCGCTAAAGCAAAAACGATCGGTAAGTATCTTGGGAAGAAGTATACTGTCAAAGCTTCCATGGGTCACGTTCGGGATTTGCCGAAAAGTCAAATGGGAGTAGATACAGAGCATAATTATGACCTTAAATATATAACGATTCGAGGTAAAGGTCCTGTCTTAAAAGAGTTAAAAGCAGCTGCGAAAAAAGTAAAGAAAATTTACCTCGCAGCCGACCCTGATAGAGAAGGAGAAGCTATTGCCTGGCATTTAGCATACAGCCTTGGAATTGATGAGCATTCAAAATGCAGGGTCGTTTTTAACGAAATTACGAAAAGTGCCATTAAAGACGCTTTTAAAGACCCTAGACCTATTAATATGGATTTAGTTGATGCGCAGCAGGCACGACGCGTTTTAGACCGGCTTGTAGGGTATAATATCAGCCCGTTATTATGGAAAAAAGTCAAAAAAGGTCTCAGTGCCGGGCGTGTTCAATCGATTGCGGTAAAGATGATTATAGACCGTGAAAAAGAAATTAAAAACTTTGTGCCAGAAGAATACTGGAGTATTGAGGGCACTTTTACACGAGGAAAAGATCAATTTGAAGCCAAATTTTATGGAATCGACGGAAAAAAGAAAGACCTTCGTTCTAAAGAAGAAGTAGATGAGGTCCTATCTCGTTTAAAAGGCAGCGATTTTACGATACAAAAAGTTACTAAAAAAGAACGGAAACGAAACCCTGTCCAGCCGTTCACCACGTCTTCCCTGCAGCAGGAAGCTGCCCGGAAATTAAACTTTCGAGCGAAAAAAACGATGATGATTGCCCAGCAGCTATATGAAGGGATTGATATTGGCAAGGAAGGAACGGTCGGTTTAATTACCTATATGAGAACCGATTCCACTCGTATTTCTAATACTGCAAAAGAAGGCGCAAAGGCTTACATTGAAGAAAAATATGGCAGTGAATATACGAGAAAAGGCAAAAGAGAAACAAAAAACAGCAATAATGCACAGGACGCTCATGAAGCAATTCGACCAACTACAGTAGAAAAAGACCCAAAGACCATTAAACAATATTTAAGTCGTGATCAATACAGGCTTTATAAACTTATTTGGGAACGTCTCGTTGCAAGTGAAATGGCACCTGCCATCATGGATACGATGTCTGTAGATTTGGAAAACGGCGGAGTAACCTTTCGTGCAAACGGATCCAAACTAAAGTTTCCAGGTTTTATGAAGGTATATATCGAAGGCAGAGATGATGGCAAACAAGAACAGGATAAATTTCTTCCTGATTTGAAGGAAGAGGAAACGGTCAACAAAGAAGAGTTAAATGAAAACCAGCATTTTACTCAGCCGCCTCCACGCTATACAGAAGCACGTCTAGTAAAAACAATGGAAGAAATGGGGATTGGCCGGCCTTCTACTTATGCGCCGACACTCGATACAATTCAGCGCAGAAATTATGTAGCGTTAGAAGATAAACGGTTTGTTCCTACTGAACTCGGTGAAATAGTGCTTGAGCTAATCGTTGAATTTTTCCCGGAAATATTAGACGTAGAATTTACGGCAAAAATGGAAAATGACCTTGACTATATTGAAGAAGGACGTCAGAATTGGATTCAGATCATTGATGAGTTTTATCATGGATTTGAAAAACGGCTGAAAGTTGCCGAAGAAGAAATGAAAGAAGTTGAGATTCGTGATGAACCCGCCGGTGAGGATTGTGAAAAATGCGGACATCCTATGGTGTATAAAATGGGCCGGTATGGTAAATTTATGGCCTGTTCTAATTTTCCAGACTGCCGCAATACAAAGGCTATTGTTAAAGAAATCGGGGTAAAATGTCCAAAATGTAAAGAAGGAAATATTGTCGAGAGAAAAAGCAAAAAGCAGCGAAAGTTTTTTGGCTGCGACCGCTATCCGGAATGCGACTTTGTTTCCTGGGACAAACCAATAGCAAGACCTTGCCCAAAATGCGAATCTTTGTTAGTTGAAAAGAAAACGAAAAAAGGCGTAACCGTTCAATGCAGCGAATGTGATTATAAAGAAGAACCAAATTAACAATATAAAAACGGAAAGATCCCCTTTTAAAAAAGGGGGTTTTCCTATGTCTCGCTGTTAAGACCTTAAGAGGAGCCGGTCAGCAGAATATCACCACAATGCTATAATGATTTGGCAGTTTGCTAAGTTTTGCTTAGGTATGAACCAAAAAGGAGAGAATGTACGTATGGGTATAGATAAACAGAAAGTAAATGTTATAGGAGCAGGACTAGCTGGTAGTGAAGCTGCCTGGCAGCTTGCAAAAAGAGGAGTGCAAGTAAACCTTTATGAAATGAGGCCAAACAAACAGACACCAGCACATCATACTGATAAATTTGCTGAGCTTGTATGCAGCAATTCGTTAAGAGGGAACAGTTTAACCAATGCGGTTGGAGTTCTAAAAGAAGAAATGCGTATACTTGATTCCGTTATTATCCGAGCTGCTGATGAGTGTTCTGTTCCTGCTGGAGGGGCGCTTGCAGTAGACCGTCACGAATTTGCAGCCAATGTAACGGAACGTGTAAAAGGTCATGAAAATGTTAATGTTTACCAAGAAGAAATCAACGAAATTCCAGAAGGACTGACCATCATTGCAACTGGCCCCCTCACAACAGAAGGGCTGTCCAAAAACATTAAAGCATTAAGCGGCGAAGATTATCTTTATTTTTATGATGCAGCAGCACCGATAATAGAAACCGACAGCATCGATATGAATAGAGCCTATGTAAAATCCCGTTATGATAAAGGGGAGGCTGCTTATATTAACTGTCCGATGACCGAAGAAGAATTTAATCGGTTTTATGAGGCATTAACGACAGCAGAAACCGTGCCGTTAAAGGAATTTGAGAAAGAAATCTTTTTTGAAGGGTGTATGCCTGTTGAAGTAATGGCGGCAAGAGGAAAAAAAACGTTGTTGTTTGGCCCGATGAAACCAGTTGGGCTTGAGCATCCTGAAACAGGAGAAAGGCCTTATGCTGTTGTTCAACTTCGGCAGGATAACCAGGCTGGCACCCTCTATAATATAGTCGGTTTTCAAACGCACTTAAAATGGGGGCCTCAAAAAGAGGTGGTTCGAATGATACCTGGGTTGGAAAACGCAGAGATTGTAAGATATGGGGTTATGCACCGGAATACGTTTATCAATTCGCCTAATCTTCTCCATCCGACATATCAGTTCAAAAAAAGAGAGGATTTGTTTTTTGCTGGACAGATTACAGGAGTAGAAGGGTATGTGGAGTCTGCAGCGGCAGGGCTGATTGCTGGAAGAAATGCTGCTCTTTTAAATGAAGATAAAAGCCCTGAGGTGCTTCCTGAGGATGCAGTGATTGGAGCACTTGCCCAGTATATAACCACAGCAAATCCAAATAACTTTCAACCTATGAATGCTAATTTTGGCTTGCTGCCGCCTCTTTCAAAAAAAATCAAAAATAAAAAAGAACGAAATGAACAATTAGCAGAACGAGCACTTGGGTCCATTCAGAATTTTATGAAAAAATAATCAATTCCCTTGCCTGCTATGAACGACTATGATAAAATTTAATAGCTTTTGTGTAAAGGGTGAGTAAATGGCTGAAAAAATGTTTTCGTATTACTTAAACGGTTTTAAAAAATTCCTTCAAGTGGAGAAAAGTGTCTCTGATTTAACTTTGAAGGCATACGAAAGAGATTTAACAGATTTCCATGAGTTTTTACACACAGAGGGATTAACAAGTCCGATTGAGGCAGATGCACGCATTGCCCGGGTTTATTTCAGCCATTTATATAACAAAAAATACGATCGGGCCACCGTAGCAAGAAAAATATCTGCTCTTCGCACGTTTTACAAGTTTTTAAAAAGAGAAGGCTATGTAGAAAACAATGCTTTTTTGTCCTCTAGTTTGCCGAAAAAAGAGAGGAAACTGCCGCGTTTTTTGTACGAAGATGAATTGACCAAATTGTTTCATTCCTTTGATATAACGAAAGATCTCGATCAACGAGATCTAGCTATTTTTGAGCTCTTTTATGCTACTGGGATACGCGTTAGTGAATGCTGCCGCGTTCGAGTAGATGATGTAGATGAAGATTTAGCCACATTACTTGTAAAAGGAAAAGGAAGAAAAGAACGCTTCGTGATAGTCGGCAGCTTTGCTCTAGAAGCAATAGCTTATTATAAAAAACATGCTAGAAAAAGACTTTCACAAAAGAATAAAGGAGAACCGGCCGAAGCGTTGTTTTTGAATAATAACGGCGCTCCTCTAACGGAAAGAGGAGTTTGTTATGTAGTAAATAAGAGGGTGAAAGCTGTATCACAAACGCTTAATATTTCTCCGCATGATCTGCGGCATACGTTTGCCACCCATCTGTTAAACAACGGGGCGGATATGCGGACCGTACAGGATTTACTAGGTCATGAACATTTATCAACCACCCAAATATATACTCATGTAACGAAAGACCGTTTAAAAAGTGTGTATGAAAGTGCCCATCCTCGGGCACGTAAGAAAGGTTGATGACAATTGGATATGTCCTTTCACGCAACAACAATATTTGCGGTACGACATAACGGCAAAGGAGCAATGGCAGGCGATGGTCAGGTCACGTTTGGGCAGGCGGTTGTTATGAAGCACACAGCAAAAAAGGTCAGAAAAATTTATAACAATCAAGTGCTAGCTGGATTTGCTGGTTCAGTAGCAGATGCCTTTACATTGTTTGATATGTTCGAAGGGAAACTCGAACAATGGAATGGCAATTTACAAAGAGCAGCGGTTGAACTTGCAAAAGAGTGGCGAAGTGATAAAATGCTGCGCAGACTAGAAGCAATGCTGGTCGTTATGGATAAGAACAGCTTACTATTAGTGGCTGGTACAGGGGAAGTAATTGAACCGGATGACGGGATTATTGCGATTGGCTCCGGAGGAAATTATGCACTTGCTGCTGGCAGAGCGCTTAAACAGCATGCCGCCCACTTAGAAGCAAAAGAAATAGCAGAAGCTTCGTTAAAAACTGCGGGCGATATTTGTGTATACACAAATGATCAGCTCGTTGTGGAAGAGCTTTCGGAATAACGTTAAAAATTTTTTTGAAAAGAAAGGGGATTGCAACTAAATGGAAACCCCGCTTACGCCGAAACAAATAGTAGAGAAACTTGATCAATATATCATTGGCCAAAAGGAAGCAAAAAGGTCTGTAGCTGTCGCACTTCGTAATCGGTACCGCAGGAGTAAATTAAGCGAAAACCTAAGAGAGGAAATCACTCCTAAAAATATTTTAATGATAGGGCCCACTGGAGTCGGAAAAACAGAGATTGCAAGACGTCTCGCAAAATTAACTGGGGCTCCATTTACAAAGGTGGAAGCAACAAAGTTTACAGAAGTCGGATATGTAGGCCGCGATGTGGAGTCTATGGTGCGCGATTTAGTTGATACATCCGTTCGCCTTGTAAAAGAGGAAAAAATGCAGGAAGTCCAAAAAGAAGCTGAAACAGAAGCAAACAAAAAACTTGTTAAGCTGCTCGTTCCGGAAAGGAAGAAACAGCAAAATTATAAAAACCCATTTGAAATGATTTTTCAGCAGCAAAATAACGATGAAGAAGATCAGCCACAAGAAGACCAGAATCTTGCTCAAAAACGCAGGCAGATGGAACATCAGCTCGCCCTCGGAGAGCTTGAGGACCATATGGTGACTATTGAAGTGGAAGAACAAGCTGCTAATATGATGGATATGTTCCAGGGTTCTGGAATGGAACAAATGGGGATGAATATGCAGGAAATGCTGGGCAGTATGATGCCTAAAAAGAAGAAAAAGCGGAGACTGCCAGTGAAAGATGCAAGAAAAATTCTCACTGAACAAGAAGCCCAAAAATTAATAGACATGGACGAAGTGGGACAACTGGCTGTTTCAAAAGCCGAGCAGCTGGGTATTATTTTTATAGATGAGATTGATAAAGTGACCGGCAAACAGCAGCAAAGCAGTGCAGATGTTTCTAGAGAAGGGGTACAGCGTGATATTCTTCCGATTGTGGAAGGCTCTACCATTACTACAAAACACGGTCCTGTAAAAACAGATCACATTTTATTTATCGCCGCTGGAGCGTTTCACATGTCTAAACCTTCTGATTTAATTCCAGAACTGCAAGGCAGGTTTCCGATAAGAGTTGAGCTGAATAGTCTCGGTCCTGCAGACTTTAAGAAGATTTTAAGAGAGCCAGACCAGGCTTTATTGAAACAATATCAAGCTTTATTGCAAACTGAAGGTATAAATGTGGAATTTTCTGACGATGCTGTGCATAAAATCGCAGAAATTGCTGAAGATGTCAATCAGCATACTGAAAATATAGGGGCTAGAAGGCTTCACACATTGTTAGAACGACTGCTTGAAGATCTTTCATTTGAAGCACCCGATATTACGATGGAAAAAATAACGATTACTCCAGAATATGTGGAAGAAAAATTAGCAACCATTGCAAAAAATCGTGACATGAGTCGATATATTTTATAAGGAAAACAGGAGGAGACATTAAAATGGATTTATTATCAAAAAGCCGAAAAATCAATGACATGCTTCAAAAAACTGCTGGGGATCATGTGAACTTCAAAGATATGGCAGAAACACTGCGGGATATAATCACGGCAAATGTATTTGTCGTCAGCCGCCGTGGGAAGTTATTAGGTTATGCCATCAAACAAGAAATTGAAAATGATCGAATGAAAAAAATGCTTGAAGAAAGACAATTTCCTGAAGAATACACATCGGGTTTATTTAAGATTGAAGAGACTTCACCTAACCTAGGAATTGAAAGTGAATACACTGCTTTCCCTGTCGAAAGCAAAGAACTGTTCAGTTCCGGGCTTACAACCGTTGTACCGATCATCGGCGGCGGGCAGCGTCTTGGGACACTCGTCCTTGCCAGGTTAAATGATTCATTTGATAACGATGACCTCATTCTAGCCGAATATGGTGCTACGGTTGTCGGTATGGAAATTCTACATGAAAAAACACAAGAAATTGAAGAGGAAGCAAGAAGCAAAGCAGTTGTTCAAATGGCTATCAGCTCGCTGTCTTACAGTGAACTAGAAGCGGTAGAACATATATTTGAAGAGCTAGAAGGAAACGAAGGTCTGCTGGTAGCTAGTAAAATCGCTGACCGCGTCGGCATTACTAGATCCGTTATCGTAAACGCCCTAAGAAAGTTAGAAAGTGCAGGAGTAATTGAATCTCGTTCACTAGGTATGAAAGGAACATACATTAAAGTACTTAATAATAAATTCCTGTATGAACTTGAAAAAGTAAAAACGTAAAAACTAAAGTGTTGAAGAACAGGGAAAGATAAATTCTTTCTCTGTTTTTTTGTGTGCCTGGCATGCGTACACGCTTTAAGGTTCAAGTCCTGAACGGCGAAGGTCGTAGTAGCCGTTAGCTGAAGGCAAGGGTGTCCATTGCGAAATGGAATCTGAAGGAAGCTGGAGGCAAATCTCCGACCCGAGGAACACGAATCTCATACAAGGCCGAGGCTGTAAAACAAGCCGAATTCCTTACGATCAAAGGGAAGGGCTGTAAATGAGGCGGGTACATGGAGAGGAAGTTTGTGCGCTTAACCGGGGAGGTCTGATCGAAATATGCCGTACACTTACGGTAACCGGCTTCATGAGAGGTCGCTGAACGATCAGAAGTCAGCCGAGGTCGTAGTACCTGCCTTTCCGGAAAGACAAACTTTGATCGTGTAATGAGGGCAGTTAAGGGTAGGCCATTCCGATAGAAGATGCTCTCGCAGGGATTTTACAGGCATGCCATCTATGCCATGGCTTCCTTTGTTTCTCTCCACTCTTTCCAGTGCCTGATGTAGATTCTGATCATTCAAGATTCTCTCCAACATGCTATCGACTCCCTCGTGAATAACCGTTCTTCTTGTGTGGCATCGTCTCTCCACCCTTCTAACGTCCCCCGCGGGATTCACCGCTTCCTCCGTTAGGAAGGTTTTCATGTTTCTGCTTCATCAAGGATGCGTAAGCAAAGGTGGTTATTCTCCTTACATGATTTGGTCCTTCCCATTCTTTTCTTTAATATAGAGGAGTAACTCTATGAATTCTTTCTCTTTTCCTATATAAAAATCGTTGTATAAATTTTTAATTTTTGTTGGTATCTGCTTCAAACATTCACTTTGAGCTACGGACCTTTTTTCTTTTGGAATGTTTTTAAATAATGATAAATATTCATTTCCCATTAGTGTACGCCCCAATTACGCGGATGCTCTGTGACCAGTTCTCCTTCCATAAATAATTTAATTTTCTCGGCACCTACTTTTGCTTTCATATACTTTCCTACGTGTCCATTAGTCATCCCCTCCTACTCGATTGTACTTTTGGAAAGTTTAACTTTGTTAAAGAAAAACTACGGCCTCAGCGATAAGGAATAGGCAGTAAGCCGAGTTTTTCTATTTGAAAAAAATAAAAATAATGTCGGTAATGCTAAAAATATAATTCGTGTTTAGTTTTAAAGACAGGGTAGAGAGCAAAATGTATCCATTTTGAAAGAATAGAAAATGATAGGAAAAAAGACCTATTAAAATTTTTGTGAACATTACAAGAAATTTCATGGTATATAAGTTATATTTAGTGAACAACCAGAGCAGATTGGGTTATATATAGTGAACTAAATGAATGAGACTTTCATCACGTGTGTGAAATCTAATAAATATTTAAATGTTTAATAGTACAATAGTTTTATGGGTAGTAATGGCTAAATTTTTGAATATAAAGGAAACATTTGCTTAAAATGCATACAAAATACGGGTATGATGGAGGGGGTCTAGGAATGATTAATGTATTGGTGGTAGATGATTCAGCATTTATGCGCAAACTCATATCTGATTTTATTAATGAACACCCTGGCATGAAAGCAAACGACACAGCAAGAAACGGCAAAGATGCCCTGCAAAAATTAACAAAACACAAGTACGACGTTGTAACCTTGGATATAGAGATGCCTGAAATGGGGGGCTTAGAAGCATTAACCCATATAATGAACGATCACCCTTGTCCGGTAATTATGGTTAGTTCTTTAACCCAAGAGGGGGCCGAACAGACCATGCAGGCAATGGAAGAAGGAGCTGTCGATTTTGTTGGGAAACCTTCTGGAGCTATTTCTTTAGATTTACACCTTATAAAAGAAGATTTAATTTTTAAGATCGAAGCTGCTGCAAAGGTAAATATGAGCGCTCATTTAAATAAAAAGACTATTCCAGGGAGGTTGCCAGCAAAAAAGACACTTCCTCACAAGATAGAGGAAAAGAAAATTTTGGCTATTGGTACCTCAACCGGAGGACCAAAAGCTCTTCAGAACGTATTGCCGTGTTTAGAAAGAAATTTCCCAGCACCTATATTTATAGTACAGCATATGCCGCCAGCATTTACGGAGTCATTAGCTAAACGCCTGGATCATTTAAGCAGTATTTCCATTAAAGAAGCAGTAGATGGAGAAGTAGCTAAAAAAGGAACAGCATACATAGCCCCAGGAGGAAAACATTTAAAAGTGAGAAAAATGGGGATGTCTCTTGTTAATGAAGTGACAAACGCTCCACCGTTAAATGGTCATCGGCCTTCGGTAGATGTACTTTTTTCCTCACTAGCTGAATTAAAAGAGTATCATACAGCTGCGTTAATCATGACAGGAATGGGAAGTGACGGTGCAAAAGGCTTACTTGAAATCAAAAAGAACCAAAGCTGTCTCGCAGTGGCAGAATCGAAAAAAACAGCTGTTGTTTACGGAATGCCTAAAGCAGCAGCCAACACAGCTGAGACTGACTACAATCTAGATCTTGACGAAATAGCCCCTTTTTTAAACCAACAATTTTGCAGGACTTGAATTTTGTGTAAAGGCGGGAATAAGAAAATGGAAGTTATTCAGCAAATTAAACCCTTTCATTTAGATGTACTAAAAGAGGCAGGAAACATTGGAGCTGGTAATGCAGCAACGTCTTTATCACAACTGTTGAATAAAAAAATAGATATGAAAGTGCCTTCTGTTCGTATTGCTGGTTTTCAGGAACTGCAAGGTGTTAGCAGGCGGGGAAGAAACGATAGTTGCGGCCACATTTCTTCGTATCACAGGAGAAGCACCTGGCAGCATATTTCTTATTCTGCAAAAAGAAGAAGCAGAAGAGTTATCCTATTATCTAACGGGTAAGAAGGTAGATATCGCAGAAGGAACATTTGATGAGTTGGCGGGTTCTGCCCTGCAAGAATTAGGAAACATATTAGCTGGTTCGTACTTGTCTGCATTATCTGATTTTACATCGATTAATATGCAGCCTTCTGTCCCGTCATTGGCTGTAGACATGGCAGGAGCTGTGATGAGTTCAGGGTTGATAGAAATTTCTCAAGCAGGTGATTATGCAATTGTGATCGATACGATTATGGAAGAAAACGAAGGAAACTTGTCGTCGGCAGCCACTGGTCAATTTTTTCTGTTTCCTGATCCTGATGCGTTTATAAAAATTTTTGAAGCCTTAGGGGTAGAGCTGCCATGAAAATCGACCATAAAAAGGTAATAAAAGTAGGAATGGCTGAATGGAAGCTAATAGAATCACCAAATACAATACGCACTTCCGGACTTGGCTCTTGTGTAGGTGTAGTTGTTTACGATCAATGGAGAAAGAAAGCTGTTTTAGCCCATATTATGCTCCCAGATTCTACGATGGCAAGGCACAAACAAATCAACCGGGCTAAATTTGCAGATACAGCTATAGAGGATGTCGTAGCTGTATTGCTAACAAAGGGGTGTTCCATCCAGAATATGAAAGCAAAAATAGCAGGAGGTGCCCAAATGTTCTCTTTTTCTTCAGCAAATGACATCATGAAAATCGGTCCGAGAAATGCAGAGGCTGTAAAAAATATATTACGAAAATATCATATACCTGTGACAGCAGAAGATATTGGCGGGAACAAAGGAAGAACAATTGAATTTGACCCAGAGTTTAGCACGCTTCACATTCGTACGGTTAATCAAGGAGAGGCCGTGATTTGATGAAATTTGATTCTTGGAAAACAAATGTTTTTGCTGCACTTATAGGTTTTATTGTTTTCTTTTTTTTATCATGGAGAGTAAATCTATTAACGACTTCGTTGATGAGAGCAGGACTTTTTAGTCTCATTATCTTCGTAACTGCTTTTTTGTTTCGCTGGATGCTGCGTAAAATACAAGCGGCCCCAATAGAAGATGATGATCACATTGAAGCACAAGGGGATTCTGTTGAACAAAAAGGCAGGGAGTCTGAAGAAAAACAAGAAAATGAGGATTCTTTGTCAGAAGAAGAAATAGAATTGGCGTCTCGATTTATGAAAGAAAAGCTGAACGAATGAAAGGAGGCTCTTTATGGCACGTTCGACTACGCATGCTCATCAAGAGATATGGGATAAATGGATAAGACACGGCGATGAGAATGCTGCCGATCAATTGGTAGAAGCATATATGCCGCTCATTCATTACCATGTTCAGCGAATTGGATCAAACCTTCCCAAAAATGTAGCAAGAGAAGAATTAATCAGCCATGGATTAACAGGATTATATGACGCAATGAAAAAATTTGATTTTTCAAGGGAGTTAAAATTTGATACTTATGCTTCTTTTCGTATTCGAGGCGCCATTATTGACGGGCTGCGCCAAGAAGATTGGATGCCAAGATCTTTAAGGGAAAAAGCAAAAAAAATAGAAGAAACTATGGAAAGTCTTGAACAAAAATATGGTCGCTATGTTTCGGAAGAAGAAGTAGGAAAAGCCCTTAGTATGAGTGGAGAAGAGGTAAGAAAAATTACATCAGAGAGTTTTTTTGCTAATACCTTATCAATTGATGAAGAAACACCAGAAGGGGAACGAGAAGAAACGTTCAGTGCTTCCATAGAAGATAGAGACGTATTGTCTCCAGAAGAAACATTAATAAAAACGGCAGCATTACAGGAACTCGCTGAGGTCATTCAGCACTTACCGGAAAAGGAAAAGTCAGTAATTGGGTTATTTTATCAAGAAGAAATGACATTAACAGAAATAGGAGTAATAATGAATCTCTCCACTTCCCGGATATCTCAAATCCATTCTAAAGCCCTTTTTCGATTAAAACAGGCTTTGATGAAACGCTTGGAGAACTAAGTAAAAAATCGGTTTTTCGTCATATGTTGTATTTCATTTCGTAACAAAGAAGGCTTGATGCTATGAGTTTACAAGATTTTTTCGAAGTGAGGATTTCAGAAGATAAGCTTTCAGCTCATGTGTTGGCAGCAGCTTCACTAGAGTCAACTTCTGATTGGACGCGAGAAGAATGGGATGTTTTTTTAAAGGAAGAGGGTGTCGTTTTTGGGGTCCTTGACGAAAACATCGACGCTTTGGTAAATGATCCGTCTTCTGTTGACTTTCCAATAGAAGTGGCCATAGGAATCGCTCCTAAAGATGGAGCACATGCATATATAAAGCCAGCAATAGAGGATGAGAAACAGCAAGAAATGAAAGAAACAAAAGGGGCAGTCAATTTAAAAAATGTCGTGGACATTCCAATGGTAGAGCAAGGCGAGCTTGTCGGTGAAAAAGTAGCAGCTGAAAAAGGCAGTGATGGAAGAGCAGTAGATAATGAGCCGTTAGAAGCAAAAAGATGGGCGTGATTTTGTGCTTCGTCCGGGAAAAACACGAAAGTGGAAGACAGCAGTCTTTACGCGGTAACATCTGGACAAGTAAGTATCCAAAAAAAGACCATCCATGTTTATCCATTGTATGAAATTAACGGCGATCTAGACTTGAAGACCGGAAATATTGATTTTACTGGGAACGTTCAAATCCGCGGTCATATTCCAGCAGGTTTTGAAGTAAAAGCTAAGGGAGACATAAGAGTACAAGGAACAGTAGAAGGTGCCTATTTAGAAGCGGAAGGCTCGATTTATATTTCTTCAGGAGTTACTGCTCAAAATAAAGGATTTATTCAAGCAGGAAAGGATATTGAAACAACATATTTAAATGAAGCGAATGTACAAGCAGGTGGGACAATCACTGTCAAACAAGCTATCATGCATAGTAATTGTGAGGCAGGAGAAAGCATTTATTGTCTGCAAAATAGAGGGCTCGTTGTAGGGGGGAATTTATCTGCTGTTCGTTCCATACACGTAAAAGAAGCTGGTAACCCTATGAATACGGCCACTTCTTTTTTCATTGGTATTCCACATCATTTTTTAAACGTGCAGCGTCAATACGAACATACTTTAATAGAAGCGAAAGAAGAAAGCCAAAAAATCATGCAGCTGTTAAAAGCTTTGGAGGCAAAAGAGAAGCAAGGAACACCTCTGTCGTCTAAAGAAAGAGTGATGAAACTAAGAGCTCGCAATACACTGAAGTCTTGGAAAGAGCGGGCAAAAGATGCAGCTGAAGAATTAGAAGAAATGCAAGGTATGTGTAATAATGAAGAAAAAGGTTTAGTAATTGTTGAAGGTACACTGCATCCGAATGTGGATTTTCATTTTGGAAAGTACCGCCGTAAAATAAATTCGACTTACAAGAAGGTAAAAATGCTATATGAAGAAGGAGAAGTTGCATTAAAAATAGTATAGGTTCATTATACGTTCGTAATAGTCCTGATTAGGAGGCGGTATAATGAGTTGGAAAGCAGTTGAGTTACAAGTAGCTATTCCAAGGACACAAGATGCAGGTAAGATTCAAGAGCAGCTTCATCATTGATCTCAAGCGGCTCAGGACAGGATGTCAGTTAAACAAGAAAAATTGAACAGACACAAGTTACTAATAAACAAAAAACGAATAAAAACCAGTTTGAAAAACAAAAAGACGGCGAGCCGAGCCGAGAGGGTTTCCAAAGCAGCAAAGGAAAAATGAAGAAGACGAAACGATAGATCATCCTTATAAAGGAAAAAAGATTGATTATACAGGGTAGGAATAAAAAATGACCATTGTTTTACTTGTTATCAGCATGGCTTTCCATTTGCTTACATTTTTTGTGTTCATTCTTTTTTATCAACAACAGCAAAAATTAAAAGAAGAGCGGCGTGAGCTATATGATATGCGTGAAGATTTGGAAGAACTATTGGAAAGCTGTACAGCAGATATAAAAAAAGAAAATGAAGAATTAAAACATTTATTCGATGAAAGGAGCACGTCCAATCTTAAACAAGAGCAGGCTGTTTTTCCGACAAATACGAATGAGCATCTTACTACTGTGGAAAAGAATGAGGGTCAGTCACAAAAATATAAAGACAAAGAGCAATCTTTCCATGAACAAGCTTCCTCTCCTTTGGATCCTTCATTTGAAAATTATTCTCCTCTAACAGAGCAAAAGACAGAGGATACGTTGGAACAGTCTTCCCAAGCGCAAGTTCTGTCTCTTGCTTCACAAGGATATAAGCAAGATGAGATTGCAAAAAAACTTAACATGGGAAAAGGAGAAGTCGATTTACTTTTAAAATTTTATCATAAATAGTGCTGACAATCTTGCGTTGCTATAAAACGTATGGTATATTAATCCACGGTGTTAATACACACGTCTGACTGATTTAAGCAACGGTGCCCTTGACAGGGTCTTGCTTAAATATGAAGCAGACGGAGGAAAAAACCTAAGGAGGAATAGAACATGGCTGTTATATCCATGAAACAACTGTTAGAAGCAGGGGTTCACTTTGGACATCAAACACGTCGCTGGAACCCGAAAATGAGCCGTTATATCTTTACAGAGCGAAACGGCATCTACATCATTGATTTACAAAAAACGGTGAAGAAAGTAGAAGAAGCGTACAAGTATGTGCGTGATCTCGCAGCAGACGGCGGTAAAATCTTGTTTGTTGGAACGAAAAAGCAAGCACAAGATTCTGTGCGTGAAGAAGCGCAGCGCTCTGGAATGTATTATATCAACCAGCGCTGGCTCGGCGGAACTCTTACAAACTTTGCAACAATCCGTAAGCGTATCGCACGTCTAAAAGACATTGAAAAAATGCAGGAAGATGGAACATTTGATGTTCTTCCGAAAAAAGAAGTTATGCTTTTGAAAAAAGAAATGGATCGTCTTGAGAAATTTCTCGGCGGTATTAAAGAAATGAACGAACTTCCGGACGCGATTTTTATCATTGACCCGCGCAAAGAGCGTATTGCCGTTGCGGAAGCTCATAAATTAAACATTCCGATCATTTCTATCGTGGACACTAACTGTGATCCTGATGAAATTAATAAAGTAATTCCTGGTAATGATGACGCGATTCGTGCTGTGCGTCTTTTAACTTCTAAAATGGCAGACGCTGTTATCGAAGCTACTCAAGGAGCAGAAGAAGCTGTTGCTGAACAGCCAAAAGAAAACGAAGCAGAAGAGAAGGAAGAAGAAGAAACCCTTTCCTAATCTTCACAGCATCCCTGCTCTTTAGCAGGCAGATATATGCTTAACTATAAAGGGTGATAAAAGGGGCATGCCCTTTGTCACCCTTTTTCCTTGCATAATTAGCCATACAATCAGTGAAAATGTACTTAACACAACCTTTAAACTATTTGGAGGAGGAATAATCCATGGCAATTTCGGCTAGCATGGTAAAAGAACTTCGTGAAAAAACAGGTGCAGGTATGATGGACTGCAAAAAAGCGTTAACAGAAACGGACGGTAATATGGATGAAGCAGTAAATTACCTTCGCGAAAAAGGAATTTCTAAAGCAGCTAAGAAAGCAGACCGTGTAGCAGCAGAAGGTCTTACTTACGTTACAAATGAAGGAAACAAAGCAGTTATTGTTGAAGTGAACGCAGAAACTGACTTCGTTGCAAAAAATGAAAACTTTCAAACTCTCGTTCAAAATATCGCAGACTACTTGCTTGAAAAGGAGCCAGCTGATGTAGAAGCTGCTCTCTCCGGAGAAATCGAAAACGGTGCAACATTAGAAGCATACATTAATGACCAGATTGCAAAAATTGGTGAAAAAATCTCTCTCCGCCGTTTTGAAGTTGTTCAAAAAGACGATAATGCAGCATTTGGTGCGTACTTGCACATGGGCGGCCGTATTGGCGTGCTGACTCTCTTAGAAGGTACAACAGATGAAGACTTGGCAAAAGATATTGCAATGCATGTAGCTGCTATCAACCCAAGTTATGTTTCCCGCGATGAAGTGCCTGCAGAAGAAACTGAAAAAGAACGTGAAGTGTTAAAGCAGCAAGCTTTAAATGAAGGCAAACCAGAAAATATTGTAGAAAAAATGGTTGAAGGCCGCATCAATAAATACTTTGAACAAATTTGCCTGCTTGATCAAGAATTTGTAAAAGATTCCGATCAAAAAGTTGGTAAATACGTGAAAAGTAAAGGTGCTTCTGTCAAAACATTTGTGCGTTATGAAGTAGGAGAAGGCATGGAAAAACGTGATGACAACTTCGCTGAAGAAGTAATGTCACAAGTGAAAAAATAATAAAACACTTTGACAGGGGCTGAAAGGCGTAGCTGTCTCAAATGATTTACATCGGCAGTCTGGTGGTACAAACCAGGTACCCTCTTCTATTGAGAAGGTCTACCCCGGCCCCTTCTTTGTGTTTGAGAAACAGGGACTGCTTCGTATATAAAGGCAGCCCCTCTTTTTCATAAGTGATAAATCAAATATTAAAACGGTCCAACGTTTAACGCTTTAACCATGCCGCACACTGCACTTAAGGAAAACGGGGGTTAAACATGGGAAAATATAATAGGGTAGTATTGAAATTGAGCGGAGAAGCCTTGGCAGGGCAGCAAGGATATGGAATTGATCCGGATGTCATTCAATCCATTGCTTCGCAGATAAAAGAAATTGTAAAATTAGATGTAGAAGTAGCTGTAGTTGTCGGCGGCGGCAATATTTGGCGCGGTATGGCAGGCAGTTCAAAAGGGATGGACCGGGCTACCGCTGATTACATGGGCATGCTAGCTACGGTGATGAATTCATTAGCTCTGCAAGACAGCTTAGAGGATAATGAGGTTGAAACGAGAGTGCAGACCTCTATTGAAATGAGACAGGTAGCAGAACCATACATACGCCGTAAAGCAATACGTCATCTCGAAAAAAAACGCGTTGTTATTTTTGCTGCTGGTACAGGAAACCCGTACTTTTCGACCGATACGACTGCAGCGCTTAGAGCAGCGGAAATTGAAGCAGAAGTTATATTGATGGCTAAAAACAAAGTAGATGGAGTATATGACGCAGATCCATTTGTAAATGAAAATGCAAAAAAATACCAGGAATTAACATATTTAGATCTCTTAAACGGCGGGTTAGGGGTTATGGATTCAACCGCCTCTACTCTATGCATGGATAACAATATTCCGCTGCTTGTTTTCTCTATTATGGAAGAAGGAAATATTAAAAAAGCGGTTCTTGGAGAAGATATAGGAACCGTGGTCAGGGGGAACGAATAATGGCGAAAGAAAAAATTCAAGAAGCAACTGAAAAAATGGGCAAATCTGTCGATTCTCTTCACAGAGAACTGGCAACGCTTCGAGCGGGACGGGCAAATCCGTCGATGCTTGATAAAGTAATGGTTAATTACTATGGAGCAGAAACACCTTTGAATCAACTTGCCACGATTTCTGTACCAGAAGCAAGACTTCTTATTGTTACTCCGTTCGATAAATCTTCTATTGGAGATGTTGAAAAAGGAATACAAAAAGCAGATCTTGGCCTGTCGCCAAATAACGATGGAGAAGTTATCCGCATTAACATTCCTTCGTTAACAGAGGAGCGAAGAAAAGAATTAAGTAAATTGGTGAAAAAATACGCTGAAGATGCCAGGGTTGCTGTACGAAATATACGCCGCGATGCAAATGATGAATTGAAAAAGCAGCAAAAAGAGGGCGAAATTACGGAAGATGAGCTGCGCAGACATCAAGATGAAGTTCAAAAGGTAACGGATAAACATATTAATACAATCGACAAAGCTGCTGAAAATAAAGAACAAGAAATTATGGAAGTTTAATGCAAATCACGTTACAATGAGAACGTGCTAATAAAACCCTCTTCTTAGTTAGGAGGGTTTTTTTGCACCGTTAAAGAATGAAAAATGAGTATAGATGATGTATGCTTAACTTACATATACGTTATACCTTAACAAAGGCTGGTGCCCTCTATATGATTAATCGATTTTTTCATCCCGCAGAAGTTAATAGTGAACAAAGTAATACACCTTTAGACCCGAACAATATCCCCGCACATATAGCAATTATTATGGACGGTAATGGACGCTGGGCCAAACAAAAAGGACTGCCGAGGATAGCCGGACATAGAGAAGGAATGAAAGTAATTAATAAAGTTGTTAAAAAAGCAGATGAACTCGGCGTGAAATATTTGACATTGTACGCTTTTTCTACAGAAAATTGGAAAAGGCCAAAATCAGAAGTGGATTTTTTGATGAAGTTACCAGAAAGATTTTTATCGAAGGAATTACCGAAGCTCCAAAAAAACAATGTGAAAGTACGAATTATGGGGGATGAGACACTTCTCCCGCCTCATACGATTCAAGCTGTAAGAAAAGCCGTTCAGGAAACATCTGAAAACACGGGTATGCTTTTAAATTTTGCTCTGAATTATGGAAGCAGACATGAGTTAGTGCATATGATGAAAAAAATGGGGGAAAGCATTTCAAAAGGAGAATTATCTCCTGAGGATATTGATGAAAAAATGATATCCGATCGTCTTTTAAGCAGCGGGCTTCCTGATCCTGATTTGCTCATACGGACAAGCGGTGAAAAGCGCCTTAGTAACTTTATGCTTTGGCAGCTTGCATACAGCGAATTTTGGTTTACAGAAGTACTTTGGCCTGATTTTAAGGAAAATGATCTAATGCAGGCCATTCAAACGTATCAACAGCGCAAAAGGCGGTACGGCGGTGTATAAATGGAGGACTAAACATGAAACAGCGACTTATTACCGGAATTATTGGTGCAATCGCATTATTAAGCGTCGTAATAATAGGAGATAATGTATTCACTCTTGCTATTGCCGTCGTCGCTTCCATAGCAATGTATGAGCTGTTAAAGATGAAACAAATCAAACCTATATCGTTAATGGGAATTATTAGTTTAATTATTATGTGGATTTTATTAGTTCCTTCGGATTGGCTTGATATTCCGCTTCTTTTGCACGTGTCGAAAGTAGAATTATTTTTAATGATGATTTTATTACTTTTGGCTTTAACGGTGGTCACGAAGAATACGTTTACATTTGATGAAGCAGGCTTTGTTATATTATCCTCAGTTTATATTGGATATGGATTTCATCATCTTATTTTAGCTAGAAATCTTGAAGATACTGGCCTTGTGATGGTTTTTTTAATCTTGTTCATTATTTGGGCTACTGATTCTGGTGCCTATTTTGTAGGGAAAAAATGGGGCAAACATAAGTTATCTCCACATATAAGCCCAAAAAAAACGGTTGAAGGATTTATCGGGGGAATTGTCGTTGCTGCAGTTATCGGTGTATTGTTTCATTCATATTTCCCTGTGTTTTCTTCAACCTTTACTTTAGCTGCTTTTATCATTGTGACTTCGGTTTTTGGCCAGCTTGGCGATCTCGTTGAATCGGCATTAAAGCGCCATTATGCTGTGAAAGACTCTGGCAGCGTATTACCTGGACACGGAGGCGTCCTTGACCGGTTTGATAGTTTAATTTTTGTCATGCCGATATTGCACTTTTTCCACTTTTTTGGATAAAGACTATATACATTTCACATATCATAAAGGAGCATATCAATGAAAAACATAGCTTTAATAGGTTCCACTGGCTCCATTGGTACCCAAACACTTGATGTTATTAGAAAGCACCCTGACCGTTTTAATCTTATATCCCTTGCAGCTGGCAGAAATGTAGAACGTGCTATTGAACAGGTCCAGGAATTTCAGCCGCGTGTGGTGGCCGTTGAACGAAAACAAGATGCAGAGAAAATTCAACAGCAATTTGGAGAGTTTGTGAAAGTATTCTATGGAAAAGAGGGCCTTATTGAAGCATCTGTATTACATGATGCTGATTTTTTAATGAATGCTTTAGTCGGAAGTCTTGGTCTTGAACCGACTTTGCAGGCAATGGAAGCTGGAGTGGATATCGGAATTGCCAATAAAGAAACGTTAGTAACAGCTGGGCACTTAGTTACAGAAAAAGCAAAAGCGCATAATGTAAACCTATTGCCGGTAGACAGCGAACATTCAGCGATCTTTCAAAGCCTCGAGGGAAATCGGATCGATGAAGTCGAAAGGCTTATCCTGACAGCTTCTGGAGGGAGTTTTAGAGAATATACACGTGATCAATTGGAAGGGGTGTCTGTAGAAGATGCTCTAAATCACCCTAATTGGAATATGGGTGCTAAAATCACAATTGATTCAGCAACAATGATGAATAAAGGATTTGAAGTAATGGAAGCACATTGGCTTTTTAATATCCCTTACGATGATATTGAAGTCCTTCTTCATAAAGAAAGCATTATTCATTCACTCGTTGAATATCGTGATAAAAGCGTTCTTGCTCAGCTTGGTACTCCTGATATGAGAGTTCCTATTCAATATGCAATGTCTTATCCAGAAAGGCTTGAATTAAGAGATACGAACAGGTTAAACTTATGGGAAATAGGAAAACTGCATTTTGATAAGCCTGATTTTGACCGATACCGTTGTTTACGCTATGCTTATGAAGCAGGAAGAACGGGCGGAACATTACCTGCGGTGTTAAATGCAGCTAACGAGGAAGCAGTGAAACAATTTCTGCAAGGAAAAATAACATTCCTTTCGATTGAAGAACACATAGAAAAAGCTCTAGAGCGTCATCAGGTCATTGCTGGTCCGTCCCTTGATACTATTTTGGAAGTAGATAAGGAAACAAGGGCATATGTTAGCTCTCGAATAGGATGAAGGTGGGAGAAACGTGGATACTTTAATAGCGATAATTATTATATTTGGTGTACTGGTAGCTGTTCATGAGTGGGGGCATCTATATTTTGCAAAAAAAGCAGGTATCCTTTGCCGTGAATTCGCTATCGGTTTTGGGCCGAAAATTTTCTCAACGAAGAGAAATGAAACCGTCTATACTATCCGTTTGTTACCGTTAGGCGGGTTTGTCCGTATGGCAGGAGAAGATCCTGAAGCTGTACAAATTAGACCTGGGTATGAAGTTGGTCTTGTATTTAATCTTGAAAATAAAGTTCGCCAAATTATTGTAAACAATAAATCAAAGCATCCTGAAGCAAAGGTTGTTTCTGTAGAGAGGATTGATCTTGAAAGACGTTTGCAAATTGAAGCATATACAGATGAGGATGAAGGGCTGCAAACATTTAAGGTAGACGATAAATGTGATGTCATTGTAGATGAAAAAGCTGAACAAATTGCCCCGCTCGATCGTCAATATGGTTCAAAAAAGCCATGGCAGAAAGCAGTTGCTATTTTTGCCGGCCCATTTATGAATTTTGCACTAGCATTCGTCATTCTTGTGACTTTTGGGTTGACTAGCGGAGTGCCTCAGGATGATGCCAAGTTAGGAGAATTCACGGAGGAGAGTCCAGCTAGGGAAGCAGGACTTGAAGAAGGTGACGAGGTTCGAGCGATTGAAGGCCAAGAAGTAAGCAGCTGGGATGAAATGACTACAGCTATTCGCGAGCATCCAAATGAAGAAATTACTTTCGAAGTAGTTAGAAATGGGGAAACACTTACTATCCCTGTCGAGACAAATTCGAGATATGATGAAATGGCAGAGCAAGAAGTCGGCATTATTGGGGTAGCAAGTGTGATGGCACACTCTCCTCTCGAAGCTGTCCAGTATGGTGCAAGTCAAGTCTATCAAGTGAGCATGCTTATTTTTGACGTGTTAGGGATGATCGTAACTGGTGAATTTTCACTTGATTACTTATCTGGACCAGTAGGTATCTATAATTATACAGGAGAAGCTGCTTCATTAGGAATGGCTGTGCTTATTCAGTGGGCTGCTATGTTAAGTGTCAACCTTGGGATTGTTAATTTACTCCCACTTCCGGCTTTGGATGGAGGAAGACTGCTGTTTATCTTTGCAGAAGCCGTGCGCGGAAAGCCAATAGATCCTCAAAAAGAAGGGATGATTCATTTTATTGGGTTTGCCTTGCTCTTTTTGTTGATGCTAGTAGTCACCTGGAATGATATTAATAAATTTTTTATGTAGGAAATGCTAACAATTATTGGACGTAATAACATAAGAAAGAGGGTTCTTCGTTTATGAGACAGCAATTATTTTTCAGTCCTACCATGAGAGAGGTTCCTCAGGGAGCAGATATACCGAGCCATCAGCTGATGCTTAGAGCCGGTCTTATTCGCCAGACAGCCTCTGGGATTTATTCTTATTTGCCGCTCGGACGCAAAGTCCTTCGCAAGGTCGAACAGATTATTCGGGAGGAAATGGACGCTGCCGGCGGTCAGGAGTTATTAATGCCTGCCATTCAACCTGCTGAGTTATGGGAGGAATCCGGACGGTTGGATGATTACGGTCCTGAGCTTATGCGATTAAAGGACAGGCATGAGCGGGACTTTGTGCTAGGGGCAACGCATGAAGAAGTCATCACCAGCCTTGTTCGAGATGAAGTAAACTCGTATAAAAAATTGCCGATGAACTTATATCAAATTCAAACAAAATATCGAGATGAACGCAGACCAAGATTTGGTGTGCTTCGCTCTCGTGAATTTATTATGAAAGATGCTTATTCATTTGATACGAATAAAGAGGATCTGGACAAAAATTACAGAGCCATGTATGAGGCGTATACAAATATATTTAAACGATGCGGATTGGATTTTCGAGCTGTAAAAGCGGATGCAGGTGCGATTGGAGGAAAAGGCGGCACCCACGAATTCATGGTGCTCTCTGATGTGGGGGAAGACACGATTGCTTATTCAAATAGCTCTGAATACGCAGCAAATATTGAAATTGCTGAGCTGCCGGATATGTATGAAAAAGCTGATTCTCCTTCTGAGAGCTTAAAAGAATTGTACACACCAGGAATGAGAACAATTGAAGATTTAACGAACGGCCTTGAAATAGAGAATAGCAGCTTGTTAAAATCAGTACTGTTTCTAATAGATGATAAACCTGTGTTAATCGTCTGCCGAGGCGATCATGAGATTAATGAAATAAAAGTTCAAAATGCTTTTGACGCTGAAAATGTAATGTTAGCAGAAACAGAAGACATTAAACATATTATGGGAACAGAAGCTGGTTTTATCGGGCCTGTAAACGCACCTGAAGAAGTAACAATCGTGTGTGACTTTGCGGTAAAGGCTGTATCTTCTGGTATTTGCGGAGCAAATCTAGTAGACAAACACTATCAAAATGTACACCCAGACCGTGATTTTAAAGTCGAAAAATATGGTGATTTCCGTCTCGTACAAGAAGGGGATCCATCCCCTGATGGTAAAGGTACGATCCAATTTGCCAAAGGGATTGAAGTCGGCCACGTCTTTAAACTTGGAACAAAATATAGTGAAGCCTTGGGAGCTCAGTATTTGGACGAAAACGGACGGGCTCAGCCAATTATTATGGGATGTTACGGAATCGGTGTAAGCAGAACCATTGCCGCGATTGTAGAACAGCACCATGACGATAACGGATTAATGTGGCCAAAGGCTGTTTCACCGTATGATCTCCATCTCTTAGTGTTAAACCCAAAGCAGGAAGAGCAGAACCAGCTAGGTGAAACATTATATGAAACGCTGAAAAGAGCAGGATACGATGTACTTTATGATGATAGGAAAGAACGTGCAGGCGTGAAATTTAAGGATTCTGATCTTTTTGGACTTCCGATCCGAATAGCATGTGGTAAAAAGGCAGCAGAAGGGATAGTAGAAGTAAAAATAAGACGGGATGGAAAAATGGAAGAAGTGCATATTAATGATTTGCCCTCGTATTTAGCATCGATAGAAAAAGAATTATTTTGATACATGCTTTAAGGCTGTTTTCAGGCTCTAATAACAGAGCCTATTTAAAACAGCCTTTTTGTTTCCAATGATGCTTTTAACGGTTTTCAAAAATAAACTGAACATGTAGCAAACATAGGACGTGGTGTTTATACATGGAGACATTCCGAGTTTTTCTAATAATGGGGGAGGACTATATCCTATGAGCACCGAGGAGAACCAAATTAGAAGAGATCGTTTTCAATTGCTCCTTCAACAGATTATGATGCCAAAAGATGTTATCGACGAACATTTTAAAGGAGGAAAAGTTGACAAATTAACGATATGGAAAGAAGAAAAGAAGTGGCATTTTCGATTCACGTTGTTAACTCCTCTTCCGTATGAAGTATTTTTACAATTAGAAGAAAGAATTACTAGAGCTTTTCAGCAAATAGCCTCTGTGCAATTTTCTATTTCCTATGAACAAGAAGCACTGCCACTGTCACATATACCTTCTTACTGGCCTTCTATTATTAACAGGCTCGAGGGACTAGCTCCCTACGTAAGGCAACGTTTGAATGGCAGAACGCCAACCATAACAGGCAACAAATTAACGATTATTTGTAAAAATGAAGCAGAAGGTGCTGCTCTTGAACGCCGATTACATGAGCCTCTTAATAAAATATTGGCTGAATTTGGTTTTCCAACCTGTCAAATAGAGACGAAAGTGGAAACGTCAGCAGAAGAGGTAGCTCAGTTTGAGGAAAAAAAGAAACAAGAAGACCGTTCCAAAATAGTAGAAGTGATGATGGAAAAGAAAAAACAGGAAAAACAAACGCAGGAAGAAAATAAAGTTAAAACCTTGCAGATTGGATATCCGATTAAAGATGAACCTGTACCGCTAGAAACCATTCAAGAAGAAGAAAGACGAATGACCGTACAAGGTTATGTATTTGAGGCGGAAACAAGAGAACTTAGAAGCGGCAGAACGTTATTAACGTTTAAAATAACCGATTATACGGATTCCATATTGGTGAAAATGTTTTCAAGAGATAAAGAAGATGTTCCTCAATTTGAAGCACTCAAAAAAGGAATGTGGCTGAAAGTACGAGGCGGCGTACAAAATGATACATTTGTTCGTGATTTAGTTATGATTGCAAATGATATTATTCAAATACAGCCGGATATTCGAACGGATGATGCAGAAGAGAAAAGAGTAGAATTGCATGCTCATACAGTGATGAGTCAAATGGACGCCACGGTTACAGCTTCTCAATATGTAGAAAAAGCAGCGGAATGGGGACATGAAGCAGTCGCTATTACCGATCATGGAGTGGTGCAAGCTTTCCCGGAAGCTTATAATGCTGGACAGAAACATGGAATTAAAGTGTTGTACGGAATGGAAGCAAATCTTGTAGATGACGGTGTACCCATTGCTTATAACGAGGCGGACAGAAATCTATATGATGACACATTTGTTGTTTTTGACGTCGAAACAACCGGACTCTCGGTCGTATACGACACCATTATTGAATTAGCGGCAGTAAAAGTGAAAGACGGAGAAATTGTTGATCGTTTTGAATCTTTTGCGAACCCGCATGAGAAGCTATCAGACACAATTATAGACCTTACAGGTATAACCGATGATATGGTTGAAAATGCCCCAGAAGTGAGTACGGTATTAAAAGACTTCAAAGAATTTACGGAAGATGCCGTCCTTGTGGCTCACAATGCCAGCTTTGATATGGGCTTTTTAAATGAAGGGTATAAAAAAGCAGACATAGAAACTGCTGAAAATCCAGTGATTGATACTTTAGAGCTGGGCCGTTTTCTCTACCCGCAAT
This sequence comes from Alteribacillus bidgolensis, assembly GCF_002886255.1. NCBI lineage: Bacteria > Bacillati > Bacillota > Bacilli > Caryophanales > Bacillaceae > Alteribacillus > Alteribacillus bidgolensis. The sequence goes on along the minus strand of NZ_KZ614149.1, from coordinate 1,083,059 downwards.
TAAAAAACCACCGATTGAACACGCTTTGTAAAAAGTTTGATATTGAACTGGTCAGCCATCACCGCGCGATTTATGATGCGGAGGCTACTGGTTATTTGTTATGGAAAATGGTCAAAGACGCAATAGAAAAAGGAATCAACTACCACTATGAATTAAATAAAAATATGGGACAAGGTGATTTTCATCGGCTCAGACCTTCTCATTGTACTTTAATCGCTGAAAATCAAGAAGGGTTAAAAAATTTATATAAACTCGTATCCATGTCTCATATTGATTACTTTTTCCGGACTCCCCGTATTCCAAGATCCAAACTTCAAAAGCACCGCAAAGGTATTTTAGTAGGTTCAGGGTGTGACAAAGGAGAAGTTTTTGAGACAATGATGCAAAAATCAGGAGACGAAGCAAAGAAAGCTGCTGAGTTTTATGATTACCTAGAAGTGCAGCCTCCTGGTAACTATTCTCACCTCGTCGAAAAAGAACTGCTTCGAAACGAGGATGCTATTTATGATATTTTAAAAAAAATAATCACGCTCGGTGAGGAACTCGGAAAACCGGTTATTGCTACAGGAAATGCTCATTACATGGAGCCTCAAGATCACGTATACAGAAAGATATTGATTGCTTCACAAGGCGGGGCTAATCCATTAAATAAACAAACCTTACCGCAAGTTCATTTTAAAACGACGAAAGAGATGCTAGAGAGCTTTTCTTTTCTTGAAACAGATACGGCACGATCTATAGTTATTGATAATGCCAGGGAACTCGCCGGCCGTGTTGAGGAGATACATCCTATTCCTGATGAATTATACACGCCAAACATCGAAGGGTCCGACCAGGAAATTCGTGAAATGAGTTATGGGTTGGCTAAAAGCATTTACGGTGATCCATTGCCTGAAATTGTTGAAAAAAGGCTTGAAAAAGAGTTAGAAAGTATAATTGGCCATGGATTCGCTGTTATTTATTTAATATCTCAGAAGCTCGTGAAAAAATCTTTAGATGACGGCTATCTGGTAGGGTCCCGAGGTTCGGTAGGTTCCTCTTTTGTTGCAACGATGACAGAAATTACAGAAGTAAATCCGCTCCCTCCGCATTACGTATGTCCGTCTTGTAAGCATTCGCATTTCTTTAACGATGGCTCTGTCGGTTCTGGCTTTGATTTACCTGATAAAGAATGTGAACAGTGTGGAACACTTTATGTTAAAGACGGGCAAGATATTCCGTTTGAAACGTTTCTCGGGTTTAAGGGAGATAAAGTTCCGGATATTGATTTGAACTTTTCCGGAGAATATCAGCCAATTGCTCATAACTATACAAAAGAGCTGTTTGGAGAAGACAGTGTTTACCGTGCAGGCACGATTGGAACAGTAGCAGATAAAACAGCTTATGGTTTTGTTAAAGGCTATCAAGGAGATTTGGATATTCATTACCGTGGGGCAGAAATCGACAGACTGGTTTCTGGATGTACAGGGGTAAAACGAACAACAGGACAACATCCAGGCGGGATTATCGTTGTCCCAGATGAATATGATATTCATGACTTCTGCCCGATTCAATTTCCTGCAGATGATAAGGGATCAGAATGGAGAACAACACATTTTGACTTTCATTCCATTCATGATAATTTGTTAAAACTTGATATACTCGGTCACGATGATCCAACGGTGATTCGTATGCTCCAAGATTTGAGCGGGATAGATCCGAAAACGATACCTACAGATGACGAAGAAGTTATGAAGATATTTAGCGGACCAGAAGTACTTGGAGTGACACCAGAACAAATACTGTGTAAAACAGGAACATATGGTATACCTGAGTTTGGTACTAGGTTTGTTCGGCAGATGCTTGAAGAGACAAATCCAAGCACATTTTCAGAGCTTGTTCAAATATCCGGGCTGTCTCACGGGGCAGATGTTTGGCTGGGCAATGCGCAGGAACTTATCCAAAGCGGTACGTGTGTGCTTAAAGATGTGATCGGCTGTCGTGATGACATTATGGTTTATCTCATTTACAAAGGTGTGGAACACTCTCTCTCCTTTAAAATCATGGAATTTGTCCGAAAAGGCAGAGGACTGCAGGAAGAATGGGTAGAAGAAATGAAAAAGCACGGCGTTCCTGATTGGTATATTGAATCGTGCCTGAAAATTAAATATATGTTCCCGAAAGCACATGCCGCAGCTTATGTGTTAATGGCTGTTCGTATTGCTTATTTTAAAGTCCATTATCCTATATTATTTTATGCAGCTTACTTTACGGTCAGAGCAGACGACTTTGATCTGGGAACAATGGTTAAAGGAGCTGCTTCTATCAGAAGCAGAATTGAGGAAATTCAAGCGAAAGGTTTGGATGCTTCCCCGAAAGAAAAAAGTTTAGTAACAGTATTAGAGCTGGCGCTTGAAATGTGTGAAAGAGGATTTACTTTCCAAAAAGTAGATTTGTACCGCTCAAAAGCAACAGAGTTTGTTGTTGATGGAGACAGCTTAATTCCTCCGTTTAACGCACTCGACGGGGTAGGTACGAACGCGGCAGTTAATATTGAGAAAGCTAGAGAAGCTGGAGAATTTTTATCTAAAGAAGACTTGCAGCAGCGAAGCAAAGCAACAAAAACAGTTATTGAGCACTTAGATTTACATGGTTGTCTTGAAGGTCTGCCCGATTCAAATCAACTATCGCTTTTTTAAGGAATAAGATTTTTTACATGCGGTATGCTGTCGATCCTTAGCAGCTTGCTGCACATGCGATAAATGCTCATTTGCTGCAGGCGCTAATTGAGGAAGGAGCTTAATGTTCCATTACCTTAGCCGAACTTCCTCGATCAAGGAGCTTCCGCTTTTCTTACAGATGGCGTCATTTGTCGAAAACGGAGTATGTTGCATTCTATGGCAGAGTGTGGTAGTCTTTTTGATGGATACTTCAAATATGCACGGGGCGAAGAGTGGGTAATTACCCACTCTTTCGTTTGCAATTATAGCATTCTTTAAGATACCGGATCACACACATGTAAAGACTTAAATTGATCTATACTAAGAAAATCCATGCAGTTCTTTTTTATACTTTAGAATGTTAACTTTGTTAAAGGATCGATATAAGCAAAACTACGACTTTCGCCATTTGAACTTAACGGCAAGCAAAGTTTTTCTAATGTATGGAAGGAACGACATGACCTATGTTTTTAAATTCTGCTTTGATTCCTGAAACAGGTCATTCAGCGTTGTCGTAAAACGTTTATTATTAAGCATTCCTGCTGGATAATACTTTTAACAAGACGACGCATTTAAAGGTACCTCGCCCCCTTCACGTTTGTCGAGGGAAATATCACATACTTTTCTAAGACTCTGTATAAAGTACGGCATTCATTCGCCATAAGAACTCGTCGACAAGCCGAGTTTTTCTAATACTTTAGGGAAGTTTAGCTATGCACTAAGGCTTTCGCCATTTGGACTTGGAGGTAAGCCAAGTTTTTCTAATAAGGAGGCAGGAAATGAGTGAAAGAATAAAAGATACAGCATCCAGACTGGCACAGCCTATTTTAGAAGAAATGAATTTAGAATTAATTGATGTGGAATATAAAAAGGAAGGGAAAAATTGGTTTTTACGCGTATTTATAGATGGTGAAAAAGGCGTTGATATCGAAGACTGCGGAAAAGTAAGCGAGCGTCTTAGTGAACAACTTGATAAAGAAGATCCGATTCAAGGAATGTACTATCTTGAAGTCTCTTCTCCAGGTGCTGAGCGCCCATTAAAAAACGATAAAGACATTGCCAGGTCGATTGGCAAGCATGTTTATGTTACTACTTATGAAGCCATTGATGGTGAAAAAGCATTTGAAGGATTACTTAAAGACTTTGATGGAGAAACATTAACGATCGAAGGGAAAGTGAAGCAAAAGACAGTAACGTATACTGTTCCATACAATAAGGTGGCAAAAGCACGACTTGCTATCCAATTTTAAGAAGATACCGGAGCCAATAGAAATACCAGCCGTAAAAAGGGGGAACCAAAGTCCATGAACAGTGATTTTATGGAGGCGCTAACGACATTAGAAACTGATAAAGGCATTGAAAAAGAAATTATTTTAGAAGCCATTGAAGCAGCATTGATTTCTGCATATAAACGAAACTTTAACCAGGCTCAAAACGTACGGGTTTCTATAAACCGTGAAAACGGAAGCATTAGGGTGTTTGCCCGTAAGGAAGTTGTAGAAGAAGTATTTGATCCTCGACTTGAGATTTCGCTTGAAGCAGCCAAAGACATGAATCCAAACTATGAATTAGATGATGTGGTTGAGCTTGAGGTGACGCCGAAAAATTTCGGAAGAATTGCTGCTCAAACTGCTAAACAAGTAGTTACTCAGCGAGTGCGTGAAGCGGAAAGAAGCATCATTTATTCAGACTTTATTGATCGTGAAGAAGATATTATGACCGGGATTGTGCAGCGCCAGGACAACCGTTTTATTTACGTTGACCTTGGAAAAGTAGAAGCATTGCTCCCACAAGGAGAACAAATGCCAAATGAAACATATAAGCACAATGACCGGATTAAAGCGTATATAACAAAAGTGGAGAAGACAACGAAAGGCCCGCAAATTCTTATATCCCGCAGTCACCCAGGTCTTTTGAAGCGGCTGTTCGAGCTTGAAGTCCCAGAAATTTATGATGGAACCGTAGAAATATTATCGGTGGCTAGAGAAGCCGGTGACCGCTCTAAAATCTCTGTGTATGCAGAAGATCCAGACGTGGATCCGGTTGGAGCTTGTGTTGGTCCGAAAGGGCATCGTGTGCAAGCTATTGTTGATGAATTGAAAGGAGAAAAAATCGATATTGTTCATTGGTCTGAGGATACTTTTGAATATGTTTCCAATGCGTTAAGTCCATCCAAAGTTCTTGACGTACAGGTGGATGATGAGGAAAAAAGCACGCTTGTTATCGTTCCTGATTATCAACTTTCTCTCGCTATTGGTAAAAGAGGTCAAAATGCTAGACTGGCAGCAAAATTAACAGGGTGGAAAATTGATATTAAAAGCGAATCGGAAGCAGAAGAACTAGGCCTTTATGACCCAAACGCCCCTGCTTCTAAACCAAATGTAGAAGAAGAATCGGAGGAGCTGCTTGAAAGTGATGAAGCTTTGGCTTTTGAAGACAGCAGCGATGAAGAATATATAGAAGAAGATTGATGGGTGGAAAAGGAGCGAAGAACCTTGAAAAAGAAAAAGCCTATACGAAAATGCATTGTGACAGGTGAAGCGAAAGAGAAAAAAGAACTCGTTCGTATTGTAAGGGACCCGGACGGTAATGTCTTTGTAGACCACACTGGCAAAAAAAACGGCCGCGGTGCTTATTTAACTAATGATGAACAATGTTTTCTCCAGGCCAAAAAGAAAGATGCTCTCTCCCGTCATTTAAACACACAAGTTTCTCCGGAGGTTTATGAACGCCTGCTTGAGGAAAGAAAGAAAGGAACGAAATAATGAACGATTCTTTTCACTCCTTCCTCGGACTAGCCGCTAGAGCTGGTAAATTAAAGACGGGAGAAGAAACAGTACTGAAAGAGATAAGAAATCAGTCTCTTCATCTCGTCATTGTGGCCGGAGATGCTTCACCAAACACACGAAAAAAATTCAAAGATAAGTCCAGCTATTATCAAGTGCCGCTCTTCATTGCAGGCGACCGGGACTCACTCGGTCATGCTATTGGAAAAAATAGCCGTGTAATCATTGGCGTTACAGATAAAGGGTTTGCCAAAAAGCTGATCTCAATGCTGGATAATTAGAAGGTGGAGGTTATGCTTATGAAAAAAATGAGAGTTTATGAATATGCGAAATCGGTTAATAAATCAAGCAAGGAAATAGTAGAACAATTAAAAAATATGGATGTGAACGTTTCAAACCACATGTCTGTCATAGATGAAAATACTGTTCAAAAGCTGGAAGGAAAAACGAACAATAGTCAAGAGAATAAGCCAAAACCAGAAAATAAACAGCCTTCTAGCCAAAAAAGTGAACGAGGAGATAAAAAGAAAAATAATATGAATAAAACAAAAAAAGAGAACACCCAAAATAAACCAAATAAAAACAATGCAAAAAAAGGAAAAAAACATAAAAAAGACAATCGCCAGCAGCGTCCTCAAGATTCGAAACAACAAGCAGCTGTACCCGAAAAAATTACGTACAGCGGTTCGCTGACTGTTGGAGAGTTGGCGGAGAAATTAAACAAGGATTCTTCAGAATTAATTAAAAAGCTTATGTTTCTCGGGGTAATGGCTACAAAAAATGAAGATTTAGAAAAAGAAACAATTGAACTTATTGCAGAAGATTACGGGGTAGAAGTAGAAGAGGAAATAGAAATTGATGAACTTGGTATTGAAACGCAAGTCGAAGAAGACGATCCGGCTAAATTAGAAGAACGTCCACCAGTCGTTACAATCATGGGCCATGTCGACCACGGGAAAACAACACTATTAGATTCTATCCGTCATACCAAAGTTACCGCTGGAGAAGCAGGCGGGATTACACAGCACATTGGTGCGTATCAAGTAAGAGAAGACGGAAAAAAAATTACGTTTTTAGATACACCTGGTCACGCCGCATTTACAACGATGCGTGCTAGAGGTGCTCAAGTAACTGATATTACAATACTAGTAGTCGCTGCAGATGATGGGGTTATGCCGCAGACGAAAGAAGCCATTAACCATGCAAAAGCAGCTGAAGTACCGATTATTGTAGCTGTAAACAAGATGGATAAAGAAGGGGCTAACCCGGATAGAGTAATGCAGGAATTAACAGAGTTTGAACTTGTGCCAGAAGCTTGGGGCGGTGACACTATCTATGTAAATGTTTCCGCGTTAAAAGGGGACGGCATAGATGAGCTTCTTGAAATGATCTTACTTGTTGCCGAAGTAGAAGAATTAAAAGCTAACCCTGATAAACGAGCACGGGGCACAGTTGTTGAAGCAGAACTGGATAAAGGACGGGGGCCTGTTGCTACTCTGTTAGTCCAAGAAGGTACAATGAAAGTTGGCGATCCAATCGTTGTCGGAAATACGTATGGGAAAATACGTGCTATGGTAAACGACCTCGGGAAACGTGAAAAATCAGCAGGACCGTCTACCCCCGTTGAGATTACTGGTTTAAACGGTGTTCCGAATGCGGGGGATCAATTTGTTATTTTTGGAGATGAAAAGAAAGCCCGTCAATTTGGTGAAGCAAGAGCAAATCGGGCTCGCGAACAAGAAAGAAGTCAAACATCGAAAGTGAGCATTGACGATTTATTTGATCAAATCCAAGAAGGCGACGTCAAAGAGATTAATGTTATTGTTAAGGCAGATGTGCAAGGCTCTGTCGAAGCAGTGAAAGGTTCTTTGGAAAAGATTGACGTAGAAGGCGTCAAAATTAACATCATTCATGCTGGCGCCGGTGCCATTGCTGAATCGGATGTCATTCTTGCTTCTGCTTCGAATGCGTTAATTATCGGCTTTAATGTAAGACCTGATGCGAATGCAAAACGAACTGCTGAAACAGAAAAAGTTGACATTCGACTGCACCGTGTTATTTATGATGCCATTGAAGAAATTGAATCTGCCATGAAAGGTATGCTCGATCCAGAATACCAGGAAAAAGTTATCGGGCAGGTAGAAGTACGCCAGCTGTTTAAAGTTTCTCGTATTGGAACCATCGCAGGTAGTTATGTATTAGAAGGAAAAATCACAAGAGATTCCACCGTTCGATTAATTCGTGATGGTGTTGTCATCTATGAAGGAAACTTAAATGCGTTAAAACGGTTTAAAGATGACGTAAAAGAAGTAGCTGCTGGGTATGAATGTGGGATTACACTGCAAAATTATAACGATGTAAAAGAAGGCGACATTATTGAAGCTTACATCATGGAGGAAATTAAACCCGCATGATAGGAGCTGTACATTGTGAATGTCTAATTTATCAAGCCCAGTCGTTAAAAGAAAAGAGAGCAGTGCTTAAAAGTATAACTGCGCGATTGAAGCAAAAGCTAAACGTATCGGCCGCCGAAATGGATTATCAAAATCTTTGGCAGCGCACAGCTATATCAGTTGTCACCATTAATCAAGAGAAAAGCATAGTGGAAAAAGAGCTGCAGGCAGCCCTTGATATGATAGATCAGATGCCAGAGATAGAGCGTACCGTAACAGAATACGAATGGCTGTAATAAAGGAGGCAGCGGATATGAGCAATGTCAGAGCTGACCGTGTAGGCGAACAAATAAAAAAAGAACTAGCTGATATTTTAGCCCGAGAGGTAAAAGATCCACGTGTTCAATTTGTAACGGTAACAGGAGTAGATGTAACTGGAGACCTCCAGCAGGCTAAAGTCTTTGTAACTGTTCTTGGCGAAGAGAAAGATAAAGAAGAAACATTAAAAGCATTACAAAAAGCAAGAGGTTTTATACGAAGTGAAATTGGTAATCGAGTACATTTGCGTAAAACCCCGGAAATTTCCTTTCATTTTGATGAGTCAATTGATTACGGGAACCGTATTGAAAGGTTATTAAGGGAAATAAATGAAGAAGAAAAGTAAGCAAGATTTTTCATAAGCTGCAAAGCTGTCTCTAAAGAAAAAATGGATGTGTAATAAGGGTGCAGCACCTTTTTCGGGTCTCCTGCTTGCAGCCCTGGGACATCCTTCTTTGAAGACAGCTTCTTTTTTTCTTATTGTTAGATAGTATAATATTTTTTCGATAAAACATCATAAGGCAGCTATGTTTTTTCACCATAAAACCTTGGTGAAATAGCTTAAGTAGGTGACATACATATGTTAAATGGGGTCGTCCCGCTCTATAAACGAAAAGGCATAACTTCGCATGATTGTGTAATGAAATTAAGAAGAATGTATGAAACAAAAAAAGTAGGGCATACGGGTACATTGGATCCGGATGTTGAAGGAGTACTCCCTATCTGTATTGGAAAGGCAACCAAAATATCAGAATACATTACATTTCTGCCAAAGCAGTATGAAGCTGAGATAACATTAGGCTATTCAACGACAACGGAAGATGCCAGCGGTGATATAGTTGAAAAAAAACCGGTTAATTCTCCTGTGAAGAAAGAAGAAATAGAAAAAGTGCTGCATCAATTTCACGGTAAACAGCAGCAAACCCCTCCCATGTACTCAGCGGTAAAAGTGAAAGGGAAAAAATTATATGAATATGCCAGAGAAGGCGCAGAGGTTGAAAGACCTTCTAAAACAATAGAAATTTATGATCTAGCTCTTAATAGTGAATCAATAGAACAAATAGAACAAAATGTTTCTTTTCGATGTACAGTAACGTGCAGTAAAGGCACATACATTAGAACGCTTGCAGTAGACATCGGAAAATATCTTGGTTATCCTGCTCATATGTCCTATTTAAAAAGGAGAAAGTCCGGCCCATTTTCCTCTCAAGAATGTTATACTTTGGAAGAATTAACTGAAAAAAAAGAAGCAGGCATACTAGATGAGACAATTGCCCCGATCACGAAAGCATTACAGCATATAGAACATATAGAAGTAGATGAGATAACGGCCCAAAAAATTCTTAACGGCAGCGTACTGCCTAAAAAAATAAAAACAAATGATTCCATCTTTCTGCTTATTTATAAAGGCGAATCCCTTGCAATTTATCAAGATCACCCTAAGAAACCCGGTTTAATAAAACCAAAGACAATGCTTAAATCCAAGTAATTAGAGGGAAGCTGAATTACTAGCAGGTATGGACGCAGTTAATTTAATAGTAAAACGGCAGGTGAAAAAACCGGTGAAAACCATGTATTTGTATCATCAGGAAGGTGACTCGGGTGTTTCCTATCCCGAAATGGTGCTTGCGCTTGGATACTTTGACGGCGTTCATCGAGGGCATCAGGAAGTAATCCGGACAGCTCGGGAGATTGCAAGTATAAAAGGAAAAGCTCTTGGGGTAATGACATTTCACCCTCACCCAAAAACGGTGCTGTCTTCAAAAGTAAAAGAAGAAAATATGCGCTATATTACTCCTTTACCTGAAAAAGAAGAGCAGTTATCCAAAGAACAAGCAGATTATTTATTTATTGTTCATTTCGATAAATTGTTTGCAGCGCTTGAACCCCAGGAATTTGTTGATCAATATGTCATTGGTCTCCATGCAGTTCATGTAGTAGCGGGGTTTGATTTTTCTTATGGGAGAATGGGAAAAGGCACGATGGAGACACTGCCTTTTCATTCAAGAAAAAAATTTGAGCAAACAACCGTCGGAAAAGTTACAGATAAAGATCAAAAAATAAGCTCTACTCTCATAAAAGAAAGCATTTTAGAAGGAAAAATAGAAAATGCCAACCGGCTGTTAGGGCGTTCATATAGCATAGGGGGAAAGGTTGTAGAAGGAGAACAAAGAGGCAGGACTATTGGCTTTCCAACTGCAAATGTTCAGATTAATGAGCCTTATTTAGTCCCTGCTGTCGGTGTGTATGCGGTTCAAATGAAAATAAGAAACGCATGGTATAATGGTGTTTGCAACATTGGATATAAACCGACTTTTCATGACGAAAAGAGCCCAAATCCTGAAATCGAAGTACATTTATTCGATTTTAATGAAGATATTTATGGAGAAAATGTTATTGTGCATTGGCATGCTTTTATTCGCGGTGAAAAGAAATTTTCGTCAGCAGAAGAGCTAGTAGAGCAAATTAGCCAAGACAAAGAAAAAGCAAAATGTATACTTCAATCTTCTTTGGCTCCTTAAAAACGGTAATCTTCTCTTGCATTTTTAAGTGAAAAAAGGTATTCTATACATTGTACCATAAAGAAGCCATTGCTTGGCCTGTGCGATTCTCCGACGACTGGCTAGGGAATTGGCGATTAAAAAACAAGGAGGTGTTAGGATGGCTTTAACACAAGAAAGAAAAAAGGAACTTGTTGAAGAGTTTAAAACGCACGACAATGATACTGGTTCTCCAGAAGTTCAAGTAGCTATCCTTACTGAGCAGATCAATAGCCTAAACGAACATTTGCGTGATCATAAAAAAGATCACCATTCTCGCCGCGGGCTTTTGAAAATGGTTGGTAAGCGTCGTAATTTGCTAACGTTCTTGCGTAAGAAGGACGTTACTCGTTATCGTGATCTAATTAGAAAACTCGGTTTGCGCCGATAAGAAGAAAAAGCGGGAGAGATCCCGCTTTTTGTTATAACCTCAGATAGTATAAAATAGGGGAAGGCCTTATAAGAAAATGCTAAGGCTTCTGCCAGCAGAACTTGGCGATAAGCCAAGTTTTTCTAATACCTAGTATGTTTAACAGTTGTGTAGGAATATAAGGGGTATATTAGCAGAATAAAAGCTAAGATCTTTCTTTTTCTTATATTACAATTGTAAAATAGAGTATGTCCGGCTACACTAGGAAGTATAATGAGTAATTATGTTTGAAAACAGGAGGAAGATCCTTTGGAAATGGAACAAGAATTAAAAACTTTTACGCTTGATTGGGCAGGAAGAGAGCTGAAAATTGAAACAGGCCAGCTAGCCAAGCAGGCAAACGGAGCGGTAATGGTTAGATATGGCGATACAGCAGTGCTGTCTACTGCCACGGCTTCTAAAGAAGCAAAAGATCTCCCATTTTTCCCGCTTACCGTTAATTATGAGGAACGATTATATGCAGCCGGTAAAATTCCGGGAGGTTTTATTAAACGAGAAGGGCGACCAAGTGAAACTGCAGTATTGACAAGCCGTTTAATCGATCGTCCGATTCGGCCGCTCTTTCCAGACGGTTTTAGAAACGAAGTACAGGTTGTAAGTATTGTAATGAGTGTCGACCAGGACTGCTCTTCAGAAATGGCGGCAATGCTTGGATCTTCACTGGCATTGTCTTTATCTGATATTCCTTTTTCCGGACCTGTAGCAGGTGTGAACGTAGGCAGAATAGACGGAGAGTTTATTATTAATCCTACTTCTGAGCAAATGGAAAATAGTGATATAGAACTCACTGTTGCCGGTACGAAAGATGCTATCAATATGGTAGAAGCTGGTGCTAGTGAAGTACCGGAAGAAACCATGCTTGAAGCGGTCATGTTTGGACACGAAGAAATCAAACGTCTTGTTCAATTCCAAGAACAAGTAATGGAAAAAGCAGGCTTAAAAGAGAAAATGGATGTGGAGCTTCAAAAGCCGGATGAGGAACTTTCAAGTAAAGTACGCAAAATAGCAGAATCCCGCTTGAAAGAAGCAGTGCAAGTGCAGGAAAAGAAAGCAAGAGAAGAAGCGATCGGCGAAGTAAAAGAATCGATTGCCGAACAATTTGAAGAAGAAGAACAAGAAGAAGTAAAAGAAATTTTACAAGGCCTTGTCAAAGAAGAGTTCCGCCGTTTAATTACAAAAGAAAAAGTCCGTCCTGACGGAAGAGGACCAGATGAGATAAGAAATTTAGCCTCTCAAGTGAAAATGCTGCCAAGAACGCACGGGTCCGGACTTTTTACACGCGGACAAACACAAGCGCTCAGCGTATGTACACTTGGCGCGCTTGGAGATGTTCAAATTCTTGACGGGCTGGGTATGGAAGAATCGAAACGATTTATGCACCATTACAATTTCCCTTCTTTCAGTGTCGGAGAAACCGGTCCAATGAGAGGACCAGGCCGCCGGGAAATCGGACATGGCGCGCTTGGAGAAAGAGCGCTAGAACCAGTTATTCCACCGGAAAAAGATTTTCCTTATACCATCCGTGTTGTTTCTGAAGTGTTAGAATCAAATGGTTCTACCTCGCAGGCAAGTATATGTGCAAGTATTCTCGCCATGATGGATGCAGGGGTTCCAATTAAAGCACCAGTGGCCGGGATTGCGATGGGCCTTGTGAAAGAAGATGAAGATGTAACCGTTCTAACCGATATTCAAGGGATGGAAGATGCACTTGGAGATATGGACTTTAAAGTTGCAGGAACTGAACAAGGTGTAACAGCACTTCAAATGGATATTAAAATTTCAGGTATCGACCGAAATATTCTTGAATATGCATTAGAAAAAGCTCGTGCAGCACGTCTAAAGGTACTTGAGAACATGCTGTCAGCCATTAGTCAATCGAGAAATGAATTGTCTGTTTACGCACCAAAAATCCTGACAATGACTATTGATCCAGATAAAATCCGTGATGTCATCGGACCGAGCGGAAAGACAATCAATCAAATCATTGAAGACACGGGCGTAAAGATTGACATTGAACAAGACGGCACCATATATATATCATCCACTGATGCTGAAGCGAACAACAAAGCAAAACAAGTCATTGAAGACCTTGTCCGCGAAGTGAAAGTAGGAGAGACGTACCTTGGCAAAGTAAAACGAATCGAAAAATTTGGTGCGTTCGTAGAACTTTTCAAAGGGAAAGACGGTCTTGTTCACATCTCACAACTTGCTGAAGAACGTGTCAATAAAGTAGAGGATGTAGTTAAAATCGGAGACGAAATCATGGTTAAAGTAACAGAGATCGACAATCAGGGAAGAGTTAATCTTTCAAGAAAAGCTTTATTAAGAGAACAAAATCAAAAATAAAAACGAAGAGAAGCACCCAACAGAAAAGACGCTTGGCTTTGGCCAAGTGCTTTTTACTGGCTGTGCTGCTTTTTCAGCTGCCTGACCTAGGTTTTCAGTTCTATCCCTTGTATGCATTTGCATAGAATGTGGACAGGGGGGGAGAACTTATGAAAAAGCAAATCACTGCACTAAGCATTTTTATTCTTATTATCCTTTTTTTTGTACAAAAAGAAATCTCGTTTGAATCTATTCCATACATACACGATGATAAGCAGGTGGTTACCCCTGTTACGAGTAAGCCATCATCTTTATTTGAACAGTTAGAAGAAGCGGCAGCAACATACAATGAACCTCCAGTTGATGCAGTTGTAGATAAGGTGTGGAAAGCTATACCTGGCTATAACGGTAAAATGGTTGATATCAAAGCGTCCTATGAGAAAATGAAAAAAGAAGGCTCCTTTGATGAGCGGAAGTTAGTGTTTGAAGATATAGAACCGGAAGTTCACCTTGAAGACCTGCCGCCAGCTCCTATATATAAAGGAAATCCGCAAAAACCAATGGCTGCCTTTTTGATCAATGTATCATGGGGGGAAGAGCATCTTCCGTCTATTTTAAAAACGCTGCGTGAAGAAAAAGTTAAAGCCACCTTTTTTCTCGAAGGAAGATGGGTGCAAAAAAATCCTAAGCTAGCTAAAATGATTGAGGAGGAAGGGCATGAAATAGGCAGTCATGCTTACTCTCATCCCGATTTAAATGCGACACCCCGGGCTGGTATTAAAGAAGAGCTTCAAAAAACAAATGAAGCATTAGAAGCTGTATTATCTGTGAAACCAACACTATTTGCTCCGCCTTCTGGCAGCTTTAATCAAGATGTTGTAGAAATTGCTTCAGATTTGAATATGTATACAATTTTATGGACGGTAGACACGATTGATTGGAAAAACCCTGAACCAATTGATATGGCAGTGAAAACAGCTTCTAAAGTAGAAAATGGCTCGATGATATTAATGCATCCGACTGCATCTACTGCCGGAGGTTTAAAAGTAATGATCCGTAATATTAAAGAAAAAGACATTGAACTAGACACGGTAACGAATCTCTTTGACGAGACAAGAATACGCTGAATTTTCAGTCATAATTCCAGTACAAGGAGGCTTCATTTTGGTACAAACAACGACTTTAGATAATGGACTCCGAATTGTAACCGAACATATATCATCTGTCCGCTCTATTACGATGGGAATATGGGTGGGAACAGGTTCAAGATATGAATCACAAACAGAAAATGGTATTTCTCATTTTTTGGAACATATGTTTTTTAAAGGAACTGCTGAACGAACAGCAGCTGACATTGCGGAAAGTTTTGATAAAATCGGAGGACAAGTGAATGCTTTTACGTCAAAAGAGTACACTTGTTTTTACGCAAAAGTGCTGGATGAACACGCCAATCGAGCATTGGATATTTTGTCAGATATGTTTTTTCACTCAACCTTTGATTCAGATGAGCTAGAAAAAGAGAGGAACGTTATTTTTGAAGAGATCAAAATGGTTGATGACACACCTGATGATATTGTACACGATATATTAAGTGAAGCAAGTTACAGCAATCACCCTCTCGGTAAACCGATTCTTGGAACCGAAGAAACAGTGTCTGCATTCAATAAGTCAAATTTACAAGCTTATAAGGATCGTTTTTATACGGCCGATAATGTAGTCATCTCCTTAGCAGGAAATATCAGCAGTGATGTTGTACAGAAGCTGAATGAACGATTTGGCTCGCTGCCATCCAGCAAAGACAAAAAACAGGTGAAGCAGCCAAGTTTTTTGACAGGCAAAAAAACGAGAAAAAAAGACACAGAACAAGCTCACCTTTGTTTAGGGTTTCCAGGTCTGCCTATTGGTGATGATGACATTTATTCTTTGATACTATTAAATAACGTACTTGGTGGAAGTATGAGCAGTCGTTTATTCCAAGAAATTCGTGAAAAAAGAGGGCTAGCGTATTCTGTTTTTTCTTACCATTCATCGTTTAAAGACAATGGTATGCTGACTATATATGGAGGTACTGGTTTTAACCAGTTAGATGAATTGTTTGATGCTACGATGAAATGCGTACGCGATTTGGGAGCTAACGGCTTAACAGAAAAAGAGCTGGCAAATGGTAAGGAGCAATTAAAAGGGAACCTTATGCTGAGCCTAGAAAGCACAAGCAGCCGTATGAGCCGTAACGGAAAAAATGAGCTTTTGCTCGGTTACCACCGGACATTAGATGAAGTAATGAAGCGAATTGAAAATGTTGATTTAAAAGATATTAAAAAAACGGCAGAGAAGGTTTTTCAAGAAGACTTTGCTCTATCCTTGATAAGTAAAGATGGGAAATTGCCTACCTCTATATAATATGCAAGGAAGGGGTTAAGGGAGTTGCGATTAAGTGAAATAAGTAAAAAGGAAGTGCTCGATGCCAATACAGGAGAAAAACTAGGAATGCCTGGTTCAGCCGATCTGGTTATTAAAAAAGAAACAGGGAGAATAGAATCGCTTGTACTTCCTTCATCTCCAGCTTATCCGTTCCGAAAAAGAACAAAAGAATGGGTCATTCCTTGGGAAAACATTCAACGAATTGGTGAGGATTTTGTTATTATTGATACCGCGCATTTAAAGAAAATTCCAGAGAGATCTGAATAAACCTCAAATTATATTGTTGATAAGCACAGCAGTCTTTTAATAATGGCTGCTGTGCTTTTTGTGCATATATCCTAGGCTATTGTATTTCACTATTACTTTCTTTTCTCATAATGTATTAAAGGCAGATATGCAGTGCGAAGGAGAGGAGCAAAATATGGGAAAAGCAAACAAAGTGGTGATTATTGGAGGAGATGCCAGACAGATTGAAATCGCAGAAAGTTTACTGGCAGAAGGAAATGAAGTATTTTTATTAGGATTTGATCAATGGATGAGAAATGTGGCTGGAATTTCAAAAGCTGTTAGTGATACTGATGTGCCATGGAGTGAATTAGATGCTGTTTTGCTCCCGGTCAGTGGTTTGAAATCAGATAATAAAGTAGAGGCCTGTTTTTCTTCAAAAGAATTAATTTTACAAGAAAGCTGGCTTAAAAAGACACCACAGAACTGTTTAATAATGAGCGGTATTCATACTAACGAACTTGAAACAGTAATCCATACAGTGAAGCGTCCGTTAATAAAACTTTTAGAGAGAGATGACGTAGCCATTTACAATTCGATTCCTTCTGCAGAAGGTACACTTTTAATGGCGATGCAAGAAACCGAGATTACCATGCACAAATCAAACACAGTGATTTTAGGATTTGGCCGCACAGGTCAAACGATAGCAAGAACCTTTTCTGTGCTGGGTGCATATGCAAAAGTAGGAACTATACATCCATCCGAAAAAGCACGTGCAGAAGCCATGGGTTTAGAGACTTTTGAATTCGAAGACCTGTCAACCGTTGTTCAATCGGCCGATCTTTGTATAAATTCCATACCTGCAATGGTTTTACCAGAAGACATTCTTATACATTTTCCTGTTCGTTCCGTGATCATTGATATCGCTTCTCCGCCCGGGGGGACAGATTTTGAATATGCAAAAAAAAGAGGTATAAAAGCTATTCTAGCCCCAGGGCTGCCTGGAGCAGTTGCCCCAAAAACAGCTGGACGTATTTTAGCGAAAGTCATAAGTCAATTGCTTGGTGAAAACCAGGTGGAAAAGGAGGCTTAACATGCCTTTTCATAATAAGAAAATAGGTTTTGGTGTAACAGGTTCACACTGTACTTTAGAAGAAGCTATTCCCTATATGAAAGAATTGCGGGAAAAAGGAGCTGATGTGTATCCTTTTATAACTCCAACTGTGTTAAAAACGGATAGTAAATTTGGGGCAGCAGAAAAATGGTTAAAACAAATTCAAGCAGCTTCTGGAAAAACGGAAGTCATCGATTCAATTGTCAAAGCAGAACCATT
This sequence comes from Alteribacillus bidgolensis, assembly GCF_002886255.1. NCBI lineage: Bacteria > Bacillati > Bacillota > Bacilli > Caryophanales > Bacillaceae > Alteribacillus > Alteribacillus bidgolensis. Next base: position 1,065,589 of record NZ_KZ614149.1, on the reverse strand, counting down.
TGGACCAAAAACGCCGCTTGATGCAATGATAATTGCCCCAATTACAGGCAATTCCATCAGCAGATTCGCAAATGCTATTACAGATTCCCCCGTATTAATGGGAGCAAAAGCAACACTTAGAAACAGTAAGCCAGTAATACTTGCTATTTCAACAAACGATGCTTTAGGGCTCAACGGACCAAATATTTTGAAGTTAATGAATTCAAAAAATATTTTCTTTGTTCCATTTGGTCAGGATAATCCAGTAAAAAAACCTACTTCTCTAGTTGCCAGAATGGAAGATATCTCTGCAACATTGGAAGAAGCTCTTTCTGGTCGCCAATATCAGCCAGTTATTGTTGAAAAATTCAAAGATTAGACGATTACCGCTATTGCGAATTATTGCGTGATCTTTTATGTTAAAATAGATGCAGTTAAATACGAAGCTTCCATCACTATTATCATGGAAGTAATTTTCACGAAAACAGGAAGGAGTCATTTAATCATGGCTAATGAAACAGGATATAACGTAGCGGTTGTTGGAGCAACTGGTGCAGTAGGTGAACAAATGTTAAAAACGTTAGAGCAAAAAGAATTTCCTATTAAAAATCTACAATTACTATCCTCTAAACGATCTGCTGGGAAAAAAATTTCCTTTAAAGGAAATGAATATACTGTTGAAGAAGCCACACCAGAAGCATTTGAAGGTGTACAGCTGGCACTATTTTCTGCAGGTGGATCTGTATCAAAAGCACTTGCTCCCGAAGCAGTAAAAAGAGGGGCTGTAGTGGTAGACAATACAAGTGCTTATCGTATGGATGAAAACGTTCCGCTTGTCGTACCAGAAGTAAACGAGAATGCCTTAAAGGAACATAATGGCATTATCGCAAACCCTAACTGTTCCACTATCCAAATGGTGGTAGCACTTGAGCCGATTAGAGAAAAGTATGGTTTGAAAAAAGTAATTGTATCCACTTATCAGGCCGTGTCAGGAGCAGGGCTTGCTGCAGTGGAGGAAATGAAAGAACAATCTAGAGATGTTCTTGACGAAAAGGAAATTAACCCTGAAATCCTGCCGGTCGGCGGTGACAAAAAACATTATCAAATAGCTTTTAATGCGATTCCTCAAATTGATAAATTCCAAGATAATGGTTATACCTTTGAAGAAATGAAGATGATTAACGAAACCAAAAAAATCATGCATCAGAATGATTTAGAAGTAGCAGCAACGTGTGTACGTCTTCCAGTAGAAACAGGACATTCTGAATCTGTTTATATTGAAGTAGAAAAGGGCTCTCCTGACGCAGAAGAGTTAAAGCAGCTGCTCTCAGATGGCAAAGGCATTACCTTGCAAGATAACCCATCAGAGCAAGAATACCCAATGGCTGTTGACAGCGTTGGTCTTCCAGATGTATTTGTCGGAAGAATTCGCCGCGATTTAGATCGTGAAAATGCTTATCACTTTTGGGTAGTATCTGATAACCTTTTAAAAGGAGCAGCGTATAATTCGGTACAAATTGCGGAAAGCCTTGTGAAATTGAATTTGTTAAAGGGTTAAAGAGGGTTGCCTATGAAAGTGCTCGTTCAAAAATTTGGCGGAACCTCTGTTCAAAATGAAGAAACGAGATTGGCGGCAGCAAGACATGTGCAAAAAGCGGTAGAAGATGGTTATAAAGTGGTGGTCGTCGTTTCGGCGATGGGAAGAGATGGCGATCCATACGCAACAGATACATTACTTGGCCTTGTTGATAAAGAAAATTCGCACGTAGGGAACAGAGAAAAGGATTTACTTGTTTCCTGTGGAGAAGTTATCTCTTCCGTTGTTTTTACAGAGCTTTTACAATCACTTGATGTAGATGCAATAGCGATGACCGGCCCTCAGGCTGGCTTTCGAACAAATGAAGAGTTTGGTGAAGCTCGTATTGTAGATATGCAGTGCCATTCCTTAGAACACTCGCTTTCAAAAGTCGATGCTGTAGTAGTAGCAGGTTTTCAAGGGGTGTCTTCAAATGGAGAAATGACCACACTTGGCCGCGGGGGAAGTGATACGTCAGCTACAGCACTTGCTTCCGCCTTAACAGCGGAACGGGTAGATATTTTTACAGATGTAGATGGTATTATGACTGCTGATCCCCGTATTGTAGAAGAAGCTACTATCATCGATTTTGTTACCTATCAGGAAATTTGCAACATGGCCTACCAAGGCGCAAAAGTGATTCATCCAAGAGCAGTAGAGATCGCCATGCAGGCAAAGATTCCGATAAGAATACGCTCCACTCTTTCTAAAGCAGAAGGAACACTTATTACGGTTGGATCAGATCCAGGTGTAGACTTAGAAGATCGGCCAGTAACAGGCATTGCACATATGTCGGGTTTATCTCAAATAACTGTAAGAGGAAAAGATTATTTGAATCTCCAGACAGATGTTTTTCAAGAAATGGCAAAAGCCAACATATCTGTGGATTTTATTAATATCCAACCTGCTGCAGTAGTTTATACTGTTCCAGATGAACGTGCTGAGCAGGCTTTAAACGTATTGCAAGCAAAAGGATATGAACCTGAATGTTTATCAAATTGTGCTAAAGTTTCCGCTGTCGGTGCAGGTATGACTGGAGTTCCGGGAGTAGCATCAAAGATCGTAGCGGCGCTGACAAAAGAAAATATTCAAATTTTCCAATCTGCAGATTCTCACACCACCATTTGGGTGCTTGTGAAAGGAGAGGACATGAAAAAAGCAGTCTTTGCTCTTCATAAAATGTTTCAGCTAGAAAAACAGAATAATTCTGCCACAAATGATGATTAAACAGGCGGTAAAATCCTGCCGCTTCGACTTGAGTTGGTTGGCGGATTAGATGGAAAGGGGCGGAACATGATTGGATTTCGGTCGATTGCTCACCGCTATGGTTACACCCTTTGATGAGAATGGGGCAATAGATAAGCCAGCACTTGAGCCATTGGTAGAACATTTGATTTCTACCGGTACAGAAGGTTTGGTAGTGGCTGGAACTACCGGTGAGTCCCCTACTCTAAAATCAGAAGAAAAATTATTTCTTTTTAAACGAGTGAAAGAAATAGCTGGGAGCCGTGCTTTTGTTATTGCCGGGACGGGAACGAATGATACTGCGTATTCGGCAGATTTAACAGAAAAAGCAGCTATGCTTGGGGTAGACGGTTTCATGGCGGTTACCCCGTACTATAATAAGCCCAGTCAAGAAGGTATGTATTATCACTTTGAAACGATTGCAAAAGCTTCAAACCTTCCTTTAATGATCTATAATATTCCAGGAAGATGTATCGTTAATCTTCAGGCAGATACGCTCCTTCATTTAAGTAAAATACCAAACATTACATCTGTTAAAGAAGCCAGCGGTGATTTAGAGCAGATCTCTTATGTAATAGAAGAGAGCCAGGATCATTTTTACGTGTATAGTGGTGATGATTCGATGACGCTTCCAATTATGGCAGTAGGAGGCCATGGAGTGGTGTCTGTTGCGGCTCATGTCATTGGAAGTGAAATGAACGAAATGATAAAAAGCTTTATAAAAGGTAACACAGAAACAGCTTCTGCTGCCCACAGAAAGCTTCTTCCACAAATGAAAGCTTGTTTTATCGCACCAAACCCTTCGCCTGTTAAAGCGATGCTTGAACAGCTAGGTTTCGTTTCAAAATATACAAGATCACCAATTCTGCCATTAAATGCAGCCGAAATAAAACAACTTGAACAATGGTTCAGCCTGGCGTAAAGCCAGGCTTTCTTATTTTTCAAACATTGGAATATACTTGTATTCTTTAATATATTTAAGTTATACTACTATCAAGTGATCTGTCCGGGTACAAATAAATAAAGTAGTTAAATTGAACGTATCAATCCATTAGAGAATTGAATACCTTAGGAGGAAATAATGTTGTCAAAGCAGTCTATTGAAAACATACGTGTTTTTGCCCTGGGCGGAGTCGGTGAAATAGGCAAAAACATGTATATTGTAGAATCAGATGAAGATATTTTTATGATTGATGCAGGGCTGATGTTCCCTGAGGATGATATGCTCGGTGTCGATGTTGTTATTCCCGATATTTCGTATATTGTCCAAAACAAAGAACGGTTTCGAGCCATTATTTTGACCCATGGCCATGAGGATCATATTGGAGCCCTTCCTTACATTCTTAGAAAAGTAAATGTTCCTGTTTACGGAACAAAATTAACATTAGGCCTTGTAGAAGATCACTTAAAAGAAAAAGGCCTTCGGAAAAAATCTGACCTTCGTTTAATTGATGAAGACAGCCGGATCAAAGCCGGTCAAATACCGATAAGCTTTTTCCGTGTAAACCATAGCATTCCAGGTTCTCTAGGTGTTTGTATTCATTCGCCGCAGGGCATTATCGTATATACGGGAGACTTTAAATTTGACCAAACCCCGGTAGACGGTAAATTTGCTGACATTGATAAATTATCACACATTGGTAAAGAAGGAGTACTCTGTTTGCTATCGGACAGTACCAATGCGGAAAGGCCGGGTACCAGTCCTTCAGAAACTTCTACTGGCGAAGGAATTAAAGAAGTATTTCAAGAAGCAGAAGGGCGGATTGTCATTACCACCTTTGCTTCTAATGTCCATCGCATCCAACAAGCGATAGACGCTGCTAGACAGCAGCAAAGAAGAATTGCTGTTGTTGGGCATTCCATGAAGAAAGTAATTGATATTGCACGTGATATTGGGTATCTTCATTGCCCAGACGAGCTTTTTATTGATACAGATAAAGTGAACGACCTTGATGATAATAAAGTGACTATTCTTTGTACAGGAAGCCAGGGCGAACCTATGTCAGCACTAACCCGGATGGCTAAAGGAGCCCATCGGCAAGTTACAATCGAAAGTGGTGATACGGTAATCATAGCTGCGAATCCCATTCCTGGTAATGAAAAATCGGTTTCTAGAATTATTGATTTTTTATATCAAATTGGGGCTGAAGTCGTTTATGGCGATCGTAATGTGCATGCTTCCGGTCATGGATGTCAGGAAGAGCTTATGCTTATGTTGAATCTTTTAAAACCTACGTATTTTATCCCTGTCCACGGGGAATACAGGATGCAGCACGCTCACGGTGAACTTGCAGAAAAGGCCGGCGTAGATCCAGATCATATCTTCCTTGTTGATAAAGGAGAACGAATAGAGTTTGATAACGGTAAAGCGAAACAGGTAGGTAAAGTGCCTTCAGGAAATGTCTTAATTGATGGTCTTGGTGTAGGAGACGTCGGAAACATTGTTTTACGGGACCGTAGACTATTATCAGAAGATGGAATATTAGTGGTAGTCGTGACTTTAAACAAAAAGAACGGTGGAATAGTATCTGGACCTGATATCATTTCTCGGGGTTTTGTTTATGTTAGAGAATCCGAAGAACTTCTAGAAGAAGCGAATAAAAAAGTTTCCGCTACACTTGAAAAGTGCATGAGTGAAAATATTAATGAATGGTCCTCATTAAAAAGTAATATCCGTGATGTGTTAAGCCGTTATTTATATGAAAAAACAAAAAGGCGTCCAATGATCCTTCCAATTATAATGGAAGTTTAAAAACAAAGCTGTCCCACGGGTGAGTCTATAGTATTCTCCTAGCGGGACAGCTTTTTTACACTGTAATGAAAGATAATTTTTTTCATGATAACTTGTGCAATTAGTTTCCATATTTTAGATGTTGTGTAAACTACAAAAAATAATTACAATAGGTTGCAGAGTTAATGAACAGGACAGTTCAACTGTGTTGTTTAAAATAATTCAAAAAAAATTATTGACTTATCAATAGCATGTTGTTAATATATTAATTGTCGCTTTAAACGAGGCGGCGAAGTTGTCCTTTGAAAATTGAATGAAAGTCAAGCGTCTGTTAATTTCTTTAATTGTTATGTAAGATACAGCTTGTATCAGACGAACCAATTTATTGGAGAGTTTGATCCTGGCTCAGGACGAACGCTGGCGGCGTGCCTAATACATGCAAGTCGAGCGCGGGAAGCAAGCAGATCCCTTCGGGGTGACGCATGTGGAACGAGCGGCGGACGGGTGAGTAACACGTGGGCAACCTGCCTTGCAGACTGGGATAACCCCGGGAAACCGGAGCTAATACCGGATGACCAGCCAAATCGCATGATTTGATTGTAAAAGTAGGGACTTGTTCCTTACACTGCAAGATGGGCCCGCGGCGCATTAGCTAGTTGGTGAGGTAAGAGCTTACCAAGGCAACGATGCGTAGCCGACCTGAGAGGGTGATCGGCCACACTGGGACTGAGACACGGCCCAGACTCCTACGGGAGGCAGCAGTAGGGAATCATCCGCAATGGGCGAAAGCCTGACGGTGCAACGCCGCGTGAGTGAAGAAGGTTTTCGGATCGTAAAGCTCTGTTATCTGGGAAGAACAAGTACCGGTCGAATAGGCCGGTACCTTGACGGTACCCGATCAGAAAGCCCCGGCTAACTACGTGCCAGCAGCCGCGGTAATACGTAGGGGGCAAGCGTTGTCCGGAATTATTGGGCGTAAAGGGCGCGCAGGCGGTTTCCTAAGTCTGATGTGAAAGCCCACGGCTCAACCGTGGAGGGTCATTGGAAACTGGGGAACTTGAGTACAGGAGAGGAGAGCGGAATTCCACGTGTAGCGGTGAAATGCGTAGAGATGTGGAGGAACACCAGTGGCGAAGGCGGCTCTCTGGCCTGTAACTGACGCTGAGGCGCGAAAGCGTGGGGAGCGAACAGGATTAGATACCCTGGTAGTCCACGCCGTAAACGTTGAGTGCTAGGTGTTAGGGGTTTCGACGCCCTTAGTGCCGCAGCAAACGCATTAAGCACTCCGCCTGGGGAGTACGACCGCAAGGTTGAAACTCAAAGGAATTGACGGGGGCCCGCACAAGCGGTGGAGCATGTGGTTTAATTCGACGCAACGCGAAGAACCTTACCAGGTCTTGACATCTTCTGCCACTTCCAGAGATGGAAGGTTCCCCTTCGGGGGACAGAATGACAGGTGGTGCATGGTTGTCGTCAGCTCGTGTCGTGAGATGTTGGGTTAAGTCCCGCAACGAGCGCAACCCTTAACCTTAGTTGCCAGCATTCAGTTGGGCACTCTAGGGTGACTGCCGGTGACAAACCGGAGGAAGGTGGGGATGACGTCAAATCATCATGCCCCTTATGACCTGGGCTACACACGTGCTACAATGGATGGTACAGAGGGACGCGAAGCCGCGAGGTGAAGCGAATCTCAAAAAGCCATTCTCAGTTCGGATTGCAGGCTGCAACTCGCCTGCATGAAGCCGGAATCGCTAGTAATCGCGGATCAGCATGCCGCGGTGAATACGTTCCCGGGCCTTGTACACACCGCCCGTCACACCACGAGAGCTTGCAACACCCGAAGTCGGTGAGGTAACCCTATGGGAGCCAGCCGCCGAAGGTGGGGCAGGTGATTGGGGTGAAGTCGTAACAAGGTATCCCTACCGGAAGGTGGGGATGGATCACCTCCTTTCTACGGAGTATTTTCCGAGTCGAGCTCCGCTGGATCTCATGATCCAGGGAGCGGACGCTGTGACTTTCATTCAATTTTGAGAGGAGAACTCTCAATGAATGATCTTCGGCTAAGTACGTCACGTCCTGTGACAACGCCGAAGTTAGGACATCACTGTCCGTTGTTCCTTGAAAACTGGATAACGAATGCAAGAGCCAAAGAATACACCGGAGTTTCATCAAGGTGGTCGGTAAATGACCATGATTGTGAGACTTTCGAGGCGTGTTTTAGAAGAACAACTACCTTTGTAGGTTAAGCTAGAAAGGGCGCACGGTGAATGCCTTGGCACTAGGAGCCGAAGAAGGACGCGACGAACGGCGAAACGCCCCGTGGAGCTGTAAGTAAGCTTTGATCCGGGGATATCCGAATGGGGAAACCCACCATCCATAATGGGATGGTATCCGCACCTGAATCTATAGGGTGTGAGAAGGCAGACCCGGGGAACTGAAACATCTTAGTACCCGGAGGAAGAGAAAGCAAATGCGATTTCCTGAGTAGCGGCGAGCGAAACGGAATCAGCCCAAACCAGGGTGCTTGCACCCTGGGGTTGTAGGACACTCCATCGGAGTTACCAAGAAACAGCGTAGGCGAAGCGGCCTGGAACGGCCCGCGAGACACGGTAAGAGCCCGGTAGTCGAAACGCTGTTTCCTCCGGAGTGGATCCTGAGTACGGCGGGGCACGGGAAACCCCGCCGGAATCCGGGAGGACCATCTCCCAAGGCTAAATACTCCCTAGTGACCGATAGCGAACCAGTACCGTGAGGGAAAGGTGAAAAGCACCCCGGAAGGGGAGTGAAAGAGATCCTGAAACCGTGTGCCTACAAGTAGTCGAAGCCCGTTTATGGGTGACGGCGTGCCTTTTGTATAATGAACCGGCGAGTTGCGATCGTATGCAAGGTTAAGCGGAAGACGCGGAGCCGAAGCGAAAGCGAGTCTGAACAGGGCGTACAGTATGCGGTCGCAGACCCGAAACCGTGTGATCTACCCATGTCCAGGGTGAAGGCAGGGTAACACCTGCTGGAGGCCCGAACCCACGCAAGTTGAAAATTGCGGGGATGAGGTGTGGGTAGTGGTGAAATGCCAATCGAACTCGGAGATAGCTGGTTCTCCCCGAAATAGCTTTAGGGCTAGCCTCGGATAAAAGAGTCCTGGAGGTAGAGCACTGATTGGACTAGGGGTCCCTACAGGATTACCGAATTCAGTCAAACTCCGAATGCCAGCGACTTGTTATCCGGGAGTCAGACTGCGAGTGCTAAGATCCGTAGTCGAGAGGGAAACAGCCCAGACCACCAGCTAAGGTCCCTAAGTATACGTTAAGTGGAAAAGGATGTGGAGTTGCTTAGACAACTAGGATGTTGGCTTAGAAGCAGCCATCATTGAAAGAGTGCGTAATAGCTCACTAGTCGAGTGACTCTGCGCCGAAAATGTACCGGGGCTAAACGTATCACCGAAGCTGTGGATGCACACCATCGGGTGTGCGTGGTAGGGGAGCGTTCAAAGGGCGGAGAAGCCGGATCGTGAGGACCGGTGGAGCGCTTTGAAGTGAGAATGCCGGTATGAGTAACGAAAAGAAGGGTGAGAATCCCTTCCGTCGAAAACCCAAGGTTTCCTGAGGAAGGTTCGTCCGCTCAGGGTTAGTCGGGCCCTAAGCCGAGGCCGAAAGGCGTAGGCGATGGAAAACAGGTTGAAATTCCTGTACCACCTCCTTCCCGTTTGAGTGACGGGGGGACGCAGGAAGGTAGGGTAAGCGCGCTGCTGGAATAGCGCGTCCAAACCGTAAGGCCGATGAACAGGCAAATCCGTTCATCATTAGGCGAAGCGGTGATGGCGAGGGAAATAATAGTACCGAAGTTCCTGATCCTACACTGCCAAGAAAAGCCTCTAGCAAGGGAAGAGGTGCCCGTACCGCAAACCGACACAGGTAGGTGGGATGAGAATTCTAAGACGCTCGGGAGAACTCTCGTTAAGGAACTCGGCAAAATGACCCCGTAACTTCGGGAGAAGGGGTGCTCTCTAGGGTGAATAGCCTTGGAGAGCCGCAGTGAATAGGCCCAAGCGACTGTTTATCAAAAACACAGGTCTCTGCGAAGCCGCAAGGCGAAGTATAGGGGCTGACACCTGCCCGGTGCTGGAAGGTTAAGAGGAGGGGTTATCCCTTTTGGGAGAAGCTCCGAATTGAAGCCCCAGTAAACGGCGGCCGTAACTATAACGGTCCTAAGGTAGCGAAATTCCTTGTCGGGTAAGTTCCGACCCGCACGAAAGGTGCAACGACTTGGGCACTGTCTCAACGAGAGACCCGGTGAAATTATAATACCTGTGAAGATGCAGGTTACCCGCGACAGGACGGAAAGACCCCATGGAGCTTTACTGCAGCTTGATATTGGATTTTGGTACAGCTTGTACAGGATAGGTAGGAGCCTTGGAAACCGGACCGCCAGGTTCGGTGGAGGCGTCGGTGGGATACTACCCTCGCTGTACGGAAATTCTAACCTCGGACCGTAACCCGGTCCAGGGACAGTGTCAGGTAGGCAGTTTGACTGGGGCGGTCGCCTCCCAAACAGTAACGGAGGCGCCCAAAGGTTCCCTCAGAATGGTTGGAAATCATTCGCAGAGTGCAAAGGCAAAAGGGAGCTTGACTGCGAGACCTACAAGTCGAGCAGGGACGAAAGTCGGGCTTAGTGATCCGGCGGTACCGTATGGAAGGGCCGTCGCTCAACGGATAAAAGCTACCCTGGGGATAACAGGCTTATCTCCCCCAAGAGTCCACATCGACGGGGAGGTTTGGCACCTCGATGTCGGCTCGTCGCATCCTGGGGCTGAAGTAGGTCCCAAGGGTTGGGCTGTTCGCCCATTAAAGCGGCACGCGAGCTGGGTTCAGAACGTCGTGAGACAGTTCGGTCCCTATCCGTCGCGGGCGCAGGAAATTTGAGAGGAGCTGTCCTTAGTACGAGAGGACCGGGATGGACACACCGCTGGTGTACCAGTTGTTCCGCCAGGAGCATGGCTGGGTAGCTACGTGTGGACGGGATAAGTGCTGAAAGCATCTAAGCATGAAGCCCCCCTCAAGATGAGATTTCCCATAGCGCCAAGCTAGTAAGACCCCTTGCAGATGACAAGGTTGATAGGTCTGAGGTGGAAGCGTGGTGACACGTGGAGCTGACAGATACTAATCGGTCGAGGGCTTATCCAAAACAAAGGTAAGCGCCTCGTAGAGCGGCTCATGTATTTCGTTGTGCAGTTTTGAGGGAGCAATTCCCTATCAAGAAAAGGATCGTTGAGATGTTGTCTCCTAAGACGATGATCAAACGATTCCATCCAAAGTCTGGTGACGATAGCGAAGAGGTTCCACCCGTTCCCATGCCGAACACGGAAGTTAAGCTCTTCAGCGCCGATGATAATGAAGGGGCAACCCTTTGTGAAAGTAGGACGCTGCCAGGCCATAACGAAAGCTGTCAGAATAGAATTCTGGCAGCTTTTTTGCGCTTTTGCTTAAAACAAAACTAAAATAGGAGCTTTCGTAAGATCAAGGCTAAAGTAGAAGATAAAAATTTCCGATAGTACAGCGTGATCTATGGAAGAAAGGGACTGATATCCTTACTATTGTATACGCATAATAATAACGATTTGAATTTTTTGCCCTGTCTCTTATATTTTCTTAACACCAGCGTAAAAAAATTGGCTCTCTGTCAAATGTTGTGTGAAAGAAATTTCCAATTCCTCCCTCTGGTTTTTTTGTTTTTCTCTTTTATTCTTCCTGCAACTTTCTTTTCCTATCCGTATTCAGGTTATCTAATTTCTGAATGATATGCATGATTAAAGAGGACGGTTGTCATACTAACAATACATTCAATAAGGGAGGTATTTAAATGTCAGATAATCAAGGCCCATCCACACCACAGCAGCCCAGCCCTGGAACGTCTCCTAATCCATCTCCACAACAACCGCAGCAGCCAAACAAAGATGATAAAAGTTCAAGCCTTGTCAATAAAATACAAGAACTTGGCCAAACCAATGTAGCACAAATGGAGAATTCGAATATTCATTGTATTACGGTGGTGGGTCAAATCGAAGGACATATGCAGCTTCCTCCGCAAAATAAAACAACGAAATATGAACATATTATTCCACAGCTCGTAGCAGCAGAACAAAACCCAAAGATAGAAGGACTGCTGCTCATATTAAATACAGTTGGAGGAGATGTAGAAGCAGGCCTTGCTATGTCCGAAATGGTAGCAAGCATGAGTAAGCCGACCATAACAATTGTACTTGGGGGAGGGCATTCAATCGGTGTTCCAATTGCTGTAGCGGCTGACTATTCTTATATTGCAGAAACAGCCACCATGACGATTCACCCGATTCGATTAACCGGACTTGTAATCGGAGTTCCTCAAACCTTTGAGTATCTCGATAAAATGCAGGATAGGGTGATTAGTTTTGTTACCCGCCACTCTAATATTGAAGAAGAAACATTTAAAGAATTGATGTTTGCAAAAGGAAATTTGACAAGAGACATTGGTACAAATGTTATTGGAGCCGATGCCGTGAAATATGGATTAATTGACGAGGTTGGAGGCATTGGGCTTGCTTTAAAAAAACTCAATCAACTTATTGATGAAGAGAAACAAAAGAATGGGGACATGCTGCAATGATTCTCTATACTCCGCTTTCCATGGATTCGATTTTTCCACCTGATGAAAATGCTTGGAACAATAAAAGGCAGGTGAATATTGAAAACGGTACGCTCGTTATTGAAAAAACAGATGACTTCACTTGGAAGGTCGTTTCTCTTCATAGTTCAAATCCTCATGATTATTTATTGCAAAAATACCAACCAGGTATAGAATGGACAGGAGAATAATGTTTTTTTGAAGGAAATGAAGGAAAAATGTGTTATAATAAAATAAGAATAGTCATACAAAGAGGGCTGTCTCCGATATTTTCTCGCATGAGGCAGCCCAATTCGTTGTGGTTAACATTTTTTAAGTATTTTTCTCGGATAATACATGCCGTTTTCTGCAACTAATCAGCATCGGAAGGTTCGAGGTGATAAAATGGCAAAAAAATCTAAGCGTAAAAAAAGGTCTTCCAAACATTGGAAGGCACAAATGAAATATGAATTGAGCGGACTTTTTATTTTCACTTTTGGCATTCTTGCACTCTTCCATTTAGGACGGGCAGGGGAAGTAACATTGTCCCTTTTTCGTTTTATTGCAGGTGAATGGTCCCCTTTAATAAATATAGGGATATTAATTTTAGCAGCGGCGTTAATTATAAAAAGAAAGATTCCAACCTTATTTGGGAAGCGATTAAGCGGAGTTTATCTAGCTATTATTACATTACTGCTTTTAAGTCACGTACAAATGTTTGAGAATCTGGGAAGCCTTGGTGAATATCAGGAAAGTTCGGCGCTTGTAACAACTTGGGAGTTATTTATTCTTGATCCCTTTGACAGCGGGCGTGTGGAAGACCTAGGCGGAGGCATGGCTGGGGCAGTACTGTTTGTTACGACGCAGTTTTTATTTGATGCCGGCGGAACAAGAGTTATAGCTGTTTTATTATTTATCCTTTCTTTTTTACTTATTACTGGTCTTTCGATTCAGGATATTATTCAGTATATTTCTAAAAAAAGCGGACCAAAATTAAAACAAGCAGTGCTTTCTATACAAACTAAAACAAAGCAGCGAAAAGAAGCTTTAGAACGAAGAAAAGTTGAAAAGGAAAAAGGTGTACAAGAGACGTCTTCAAAACATAACAATAAATCAGCCGATCAATCTCCTGAAAAGGAGGAAGCACTAGAACCTGTTATCTATAATTTTGCCGAACAAGCTTATCAAGGTGGAGAAATAGAAAAGAAAGAACGATCCAATCAAGCTGAGACAAAAGAAGAACCAAAGCCATCTCATACAATAAGCAATCAGGAAGAAGGAGGCAAAGAAGAACAAACACCGTTAATATCACATGAACAAGAAAATAAAGACTATGAGTTGCCAGCCCTGCATTTACTTGGTACTCCAAAGCATAATACGCAAAATCAAGAGCGTGGGCTAATTTCCTCTAATGCCCGTAAATTAGAAGAAACATTGCATAGCTTTGGAGTAAAGGCCCGTGTTAATGAAGTGCATTTAGGCCCTGCTGTTACAAAGTACGAAGTGCAGCCTGATACGGGAGTGAAAGTCAGTAAAATAGTCAATCTAGCCGATGATTTGGCACTCGCTCTTGCTGCTAAAGATATACGGATAGAAGCTCCGATTCCAGGAAAAGCAGCTGTAGGTATCGAAGTTCCTAACCAAGAAGTAGCGATGGTTACGTTAAGAGAAGTATTAGAAGCAGGTTACCAAAAAGAAGATCATGTACTTGCTGTAGCATTAGGTCGTGACATCTCGGGCGAACCTGTACTGGCGTCTCTGCATAAGATGCCGCACCTACTTGTTGCAGGGGCTACTGGCAGCGGTAAAAGTGTTTGTATTAACGGTATTATTACAAGTATATTAATGAAAGCAAGGCCGCATGAAGTAAAACTCATGATGATTGACCCTAAAATGGTTGAATTAAATGTATACAACGGGATACCGCATTTGCTTACCCCTGTTGTTACCGAGCCAAAAAAAGCTGCACAGGCGCTTAAAAAAGTCGTAGCAGAAATGGAAAGACGTTACGATTTATTTTCCCACACTGGAACGAGAAATATTGAAGGGTATAATGAACTCATTAAAAAGCAAAATGAAAAGGAAGAGGAAAAACAGCCAGAGCTTCCATATATTATTGTACTAGTAGATGAACTTGCTGATTTAATGATGGTAGCTTCAAGCGATGTGGAGGATGCTATTACACGGCTTGCTCAAATGGCACGGGCAGCAGGTATTCATATGATCATTGCAACGCAGCGTCCTTCGGTGGATGTTATTACAGGAGTAATCAAAGCAAATATTCCTTCTCGAATTGCCTTCGGTGTTTCAAGCCAAACCGACTCTAGAACGATCTTAGATTCATCCGGGGCAGAAAAACTGTTAGGAAAAGGGGATATGCTTTTTCAGCCGGTAGGAGCGAACAAATCAACAAGGGTACAAGGGGCGTTTGTATCTGATGAAGAGGTGGAAACGGTAGTGGATGCCGTCATTTCTCAGCAGAAAGCGATCTATCAGGAAGAAATGATTCCAGAAGATAAACCAGAAGTGAAAGAAGAAGTAAGTGATGAAATTTATGACGACGCTGTTCAATTGGTACTGCAAATGCAAAGTGCATCCGTGTCCATGCTGCAGCGCAGATTTCGAATAGGATATACACGTGCAGCCAGGTTAATTGATGAAATGGAAATGCGGGGTATTATAGGGCCTTATGAAGGAAGTAAACCAAGAGAGGTTCTTGTCAGTCAACATAGCGATCAAAATAATGAAGAGATGCCATCGCGCTAAAAGCTGTAAAAACAAGGAGGTAATGAACCAATATGTTAGAAGAACAAGTTATTAATAAGAATGGACTCGATGTACATTTGGTATCCACTCCAAAATACAAAACCACGACTTTTGTGTTACAAATAAAAAGCAGTTTAACACAAAAAACAGCAACCGAACGATCACTTTTAGCGAGTGTGTTAAAAAGCGCAACAAACGAGTACCCTTCTCGAAAGCAAATCAGGCTTTATTTAGATGAGCTGTATGGAGCATCTTTTCAGGCAGATGTTCAAAGAAAAGGAGAAAATCATCTCCTTTCGCTGCGGCTGGAGGCAGCAAATGAAAAATTCTTAAAAGACAAAGTCCCTTTGTTTAAAAAAAGCCTGTCCTTTTTGCGTGAAGTGCTTGAAAATCCATACCTTGATGAAAATGGAAATTTTTCTGAGAAAGTTATACGAGAAGAAAAACGTACGCTAAAACAGAGAATGGAATCCATCTATGATGATAAAATTCGGTATGCAAATAAACGTTTGTTAGAAGAAATGTGCAAAGATGAACCATATTCTGTTCACCCATATGGTGAGATGGAAAAAGTAGACGAGGTCACTTCTGAGACTTTAATGCAGGAATATAAGCGAATGCTTCAAGAAGATGACATCCGCCTATATATTGTTGGAGATGTGAAAGCAGAAGAAGCAGAAGAGGCAGTTTCTATATTTTCTGTCACTTCTAAAACAGAAGAGGCGATGAATGAAGGAAATGACAGCGAAGCGAAAGAGCCAAAAGAAATAACGGAAACCGATGATATTCAACAAGGCAAACTCCATTTAGGATATAGAACGTCTATCACTTTTGCTGATAACCTTTTTCCAGCAATGCAAGTAATGAATGGTTTATTTGGAGGTTTTCCTCATTCTAAACTGTTTATGAACGTAAGAGAAAAAGAAAGCATGGCTTATTACGCTGCTTCAAGGTATGAGAGCCTGAAAGGATTGGTGTTAGTCTTTGCAGGCATTGAAGCTTCTAAATATGAAAAAGCGGTGGATATTATAAAAAAACAGTTAGATGATATGAAACAAGGCCATTTTACCGACGAGTCTGTTGAACAAACAAAAGTGATGGTAAAAAATCAATTGCTTGAAACAGCAGACTCTGCAAGAGGTATTGTCGATCTATATTCTCAAAGCGTAGCTGCAGATAAAAAACGGGATTTATCAGAATGGGTAAAAGCAATTGATTCTGTTACAAAGCAAGATGTTATAGAAGGAGCCGCTACTGTTGAATTGGATACATGTTACTTTTTACGCGGTGAGGAGGCTGCAAAATGACAAACAAGAAAACATTTGACCAGTTGCAAGAGACAATTTATAATGAGCAGCTCGATAATGGTTTAACAGTATATGTTCTTCCTAAACCAGATTTTCATAAAACATTTGCTGTTTTTTCAACAAATTATGGATCGATTGATAATCACTTTGTACCTATTGGAAAAAAAGAAGCAGTAACGGTCTCAGACGGCATTGCTCATTTTCTTGAACATAAGATGTTTGAAGATGAACAAGGCGATGTGTTTCAGACCTTTGGAGAACAGGGAGCTTCAGCAAACGCATTTACAAGTTTTACAAAGACAGCATATCTATTTTCAAGTACACAGGATACGGATAAAAACTTAGAGACTTTGCTTGATTTTGTTCAGCACCCTTATTTTACGGATGAAACGGTTGAGAAAGAAAAAGGAATTATTGAGCAGGAAATTACAATGTATGAAGATAATCCTGATTGGCAGTTATTTTTTAATCTGCTTGGCAGTATGTATCATAAACACCCGGTAAAAATTGATATTGCAGGCAGTGCAGATTCGATTTATGAGATTACAAAAGAAGACCTTTACGAATGTTATGAAACGTTCTATCATCCATCTAATATGATTTTATTTGTTGCTGGAGATGTGCAGACTGATCAGATTATTGAATTGGTACGAAATAACCAAAACAATAAATCATTTAAAGAGCCTGAAGAAATTGAACGGATCTTTGACGGTGAGCCAAAAGAGGTAAAAAATGATAAATCGGTTGCAAAAATGAGTGTGAACACGCCAAAATGTATGGTCGGATATAAAGTGAATGCCAGTAAGTTAGAGGGGAAAGAACTGCTGAAATATGAATTTTCCATGCAGTTAATGCTTGATGCATTGTTTGGTCCAGGTTCTGATGCGTATGAAGCTTTATACGAAGATGGATTGATTGACGATTCTTTTTCCACAGAGTTTACAGCGGAACGCTCCTTTTCTTTTCTAGCAGTAGGAGGCGATACAAAAGAGCCTGATAAATTGGAAGAACGTATTATTCAAACAATTGACAATGCCAGGGACAAAGGTTTATCTGAAGACCAGCTCGAACGGGTAAGAAAGAAAAAAATCGGTAACTTTTTAAAACAGCTGAATTCACTTGAGTTTGTTGCAAATCAATATACGAGTTTTGCGTTTCACAATATTCATTTGTTTGAAGCCATTCCGGTTTTAGAAGAAATAACAATAGATGAAATAAATCAAATGCTGGAAACCCATTTTGAAGAAAGTACACGTTCTGTTTCACAAATAATACAAAAGCAGGCGAATTAAAAGATGTCACGGTTTACATTAATTACAGGGGCTAGCGGTGCTATCGGCAGAGCTGTTGCTCTTAAAATGGCTGCTGAAGGAAAACCGTTGTTTCTCCATTATAATAAGTCCAAACAGGATGCCATTTTTTTAAAAGAAAAATGTGAAACTTTTGAGGTACCTGTATTCTTAGTAATGAGTGACCTTTCAAAAAAAGGAGGGGCTGATAAGCTTTTTAAACAGCTGCACTCCCCTGTAGATACGCTCATATATAATTGTGGAATCCAGCATTATGGTTTTTTTCAGGATATTGGCGAAGAAGAGCTTTATGAACTGGCCAATCTTCATTTATTAAATGCCATGTTGTTAACCAAGAAATTGCTGCCAGCTATGATTTCTAACAAACAAGGAAAAATTGTGATGATATCTTCTATTTGGGGAGAGCGCGGGGCAGCGATGGAAGTGGCTTACTCTGCTTTAAAAGGCGGCTTAAATACGTTTGTGAAGTCGCTTGCCAAAGAAACTGCCCGATCTGGCATATGTGTAAACGCACTTGCTCCAGGTGTAATTGATACCCCTATGATGTCAGGTTTTTCAGAAAGTGACATGCAAGCTTTAAAAGACGAAATTCCTGCTGGGCGTTTCGGATATGCTGAAGAAGCAGCCGAAGCAGTTACATTTTTAACGAGCGGCAAAGCTAGTTATATAAATGGTCATGTTCTTGATATAAATGGTGGCTGGTAAAATAATTTTCTTTTTATCAACACATAATTTTCCTCCTGCCGGAGCATCTTAAAATATGATGACACCTTTAAGGAGGGAATTACATGTCTGTATTAGATAATTGGGATCAATGGAAACAGTTCTTAGATGGAAGACTTCAGCAGGCCAAGCAAGACGGTATGACAGAAAATGTTACTTCTGACATAGCTTATGAGGTAGGAGAATATCTTGCAAACAACGTAGATCCTAAAAATGAACAAGAACGAGTATTAGCTGATCTATGGAAGGTAGCTGATGAGCAGGAGCAGCATGCAATTGCCAATATAATGGTTAAAATGGTACAGTCGAACTCCTCTCAATAATGCTGCAAAGACCGATGCTGTCCTTCTTAATAAGGGGGACAGTTTTTCTTTTTTATACTTTAGCGTACAATGTCAAATAGTTTTTTTCGTTTTTTGGGTATAGGAAATACACCTACCACCAATCCATTTCAATTTTTGGATTGGAAGGAAGCAACTGACAGGGAACGTTATGTCATTAACCACACCTTCTCGGACCTGAAGTGGAAAAGCCTCGTTTTCATTCTGCAGAAAGTGCATCCTGGCATAGAGTACGACGTAAAGTTAACGTACAATTCGCATTTGCAGGAGGAGGTGGACAATGCTAAAGTTCGAGGTCTATAGGCCTCCAAGGAATATTTCGATCTCACCTCAATTCCAGAGCATTTTGGCCATTCTATTATTTCATACACCAGGAATGTTTAACTTTGTTAAAAGATCATAGTATAAGTAAATTTAAGCCTTCCGCCCATAAAGGACTCGGCGTCAAGCCGAGTTTTTCGAAAAAAATTGCAAGTACAATAGTTTGAAAATCAGTTTATTACTCTGTTCAAATAGAGAAAAATAGCGTAAAATGACAAATATCTGAAAAGAAAGATCTGTAAGAAGAGGTGAAAGAAGGATGGAAGAAAAAAAAGAGTGGTATTTAGAGTATGAAATCCATCAAAACCGTCCAGGCCTTCTTGGGGATATATCCTCCTTACTAGGTATGCTTTCAATCAATATTGTTACCATTAATGGTGTAGAAGACAGCCGGCGAGGTATGCTTATTCGAAGTAAGCATGATGATCAAATCACCCGTTTTCGTTCCATTCTTGACACAATTGATAATATTACCGTAAGAAAAATGAGAGAACCGAGGCTGCGTGATCGGCTGGCGGTTATGCACGGCCGTTACATAGAACGAGATGCGGACGACAAAAAGACATTTCGATTCGTTCGTGATGAACTTGGCCTGCTCGTTGATTTTATGGCAGAATTGTTTAAAAAAGATCGTCATTATCTCGTTGGTATTCGAGGGATGCCGAGGGTAGGAAAAACAGAATCTTTAGTAGCTGCCAGCGTCTGCGCTAATAAACGGTGGTCTTTTATATCGTCAACGCTTCTTAGACAGACCGTACGAAATCAATTGGCTGATGATGAGCTCGAAGAAGGACATATTTACATTATTGATGGAATTGTTTCAATGATGAGAGCTACAGAAAAACATAGAATGTTAGTGGACGATATTTTAAGGCTCCCTGCCGTAAAAGTGGTGGAACACCCTGATATATTTGTAAGAGAGTCTTCTTATACGCTTGATGATTTTGATTGTATAATTGAATTAAGAAATGACGAAAAAGAGGAGATCACATATGAAGTGGTAGAATCAGGTTTTTCTTCTTTTGATATCAGTTAGGTGGTAGGTGTTAATAGTGTCAGAGCTTGGTCAATTTTTAAAAACGAAAAGAGAAGAAAAAGAACTTTCGCTTGAAAAGATGCAAGAGATAACAAAAATACAAAAACGATATTTATCAGCCATTGAAAATGGAAAGTACGAAGCTCTTCCCGGAGCATTTTATACGCGGGCTTTTGTGAAAAGTTATGCAGAAGCGTTAGCACTTGACCCGGATGATATTTTTGAGACATATGGAGGAGAACTTCCGCAGCCAAAGCAGCAGGCAACAGATTTGCCTTCTAGAGCGGAACGGGCAAGACCAAATGTACAAAAAAAGAAGGAAAAAAAATCAAATGTTTTTCCTGCATTAATGGGCATTTTATTTTTTATTGTAGTAGCTGCTGGAGTCTACCTGGTTGTACAAGGAGCTGGCGGCGGCAATCCGGGCGGTGTATCTCCGGAAGATGACCCATCCATTGAAGTTGATTCTAATGATAATATGGGTACATCAGACGAAGATAAAGGCAATGAAGAAGAACAAGAAGAAGAACAAGAAGAGGAACAAACCGAAGACGGCAGTGAAACGAAGGAAGATAAAAACGGATCTGAAGAAAAAGAAGATGAAACAGAAGAAGCAGAAAATGAGGAACCAGAGCTCCTATCTACAGACAATCGCCGGTCCACTTTTGATGTATCAGGTTCAGAGGATATGATGATTGAATTAGAGCTTTCGGGAGACTCTTACCTGGATGCCCAAGATAAAAATGGTACTATTCTTGAAGATTTTGCAGGTGTTTCAGAAGGCGATATTGTAGAACTTGATTACAGTGATGAAGATTATGTGAAATTAAATATTGGAAATACCACAGCCGTTACCGTTCGTTTTAATGGACAAGTTATTGAATATCCGATTGACCCCTCCGAAGCGGTTCATCAGCACCTTATTTTCGATAAGCAAGCTGAATAATGTAGTCCCTGGGGTAAACTCCGGGGATTTTTCCATTCATTTTAAAACTTCCATCCTTCTCCTGCCTTCTTTAATGAACATGGTTCAAATTGATTTCCTTTCCTCGGTATGTGTATTGTGTGATACAATGACGTCTAGGGGAGCATAGAGCATTAGAAACGAGGGAAAACCATGAATCTGCCGAATAAAATAACAATTGCACGTATATGTTTAATACCGATTTTTATGATATTTATGCTCGTTCCGTTATCAATGGGCAGTATTGAAATAAGCGGGATATCACTTCCCGTCACGCATGCAGCAGGTTTTATTATGTTTATCATTGCCGCTTCTACTGATTGGCTGGACGGTTATTATGCAAGAAAATACAACTTAGTCAGTAATTTTGGTAAATTCCTAGATCCTCTGGCTGATAAATTACTTGTAACCGCCGCATTGCTGACTTTAATTGAATTGCAGATACTTCCAGCTTGGATGGCCATTGTCATATTAAGCAGAGAATTCGCAGTAACAGGAATTCGGCTCGTCGCTGCTTCTGATGGAGAAGTTATTGCAGCGAGCAATCTCGGTAAATGGAAAACAGTTTTTCAAATGACTGCCCTAGCTGTTCTTCTTTTAGATGGTCTTATTTTTGCCATCCTAAATATTCCATTAGGAATGATTCTTATGTGGATTGCTGTTGTATTGACGATAATATCAGGTGTTGATTATTTTTTGAAAAACAAGCATATTTTCAAGCATTCGATGTAATGAAGTGTTGAATGGGGTGGAAAAATGAATGCAGAAATTATCGCAGTAGGTTCAGAACTTCTTCTAGGTCAAATAGCGAACACTAATGGACAATTTTTGTCACAGGAGCTGGCTGCCGTTGGTATAAATGTTTACAGGCATACAGTTGTGGGTGATAATAAACCACGTATGAAATCAGTGCTCGAAGAAGCTTGCGAAAGAGTGGATGTTGTATTTATATCAGGCGGTCTCGGACCAACCGAAGATGACCTTACAAAGGAAGTTGTCGCCGATTTGACAGGTAAGCGCTTAATGTATCATGAACCTACTCTTGATAACATGAAACAGTTTTTTAAACAAAGAAAAAGAGTTATGTCTGAAAATAATAAAAAGCAGGCTCACTATACAGAAGGCAGTGATGTATTTTATAATAGAGCCGGACTTGCCTGTGGTATGGCAGATAAATACAAAGGAACTTTATTCATTCTTCTGCCGGGACCTCCTCGTGAATTAAAACACATGTATGAAAACGAAGCGAAACCTTACTTATTAAAAAAAATGTCTGGAGAATCTTTAGTGTTATCTAGAGTTCTTCGTTTTTTCAATATAGGAGAATCCAGACTTGAAGAAGAACTGATAGATCTTATAAAAGCACAAACGAACCCGACTATTGCGCCGCTAGCTTCTGACGGGGAAGTGACAATCCGACTTACAGCAAAAGCAAATACCCGTTCTGTGGCAGATGACTTATTAGATAATATAGAAAGCCAGATTAAACTCAGAGTGGGAAAATATATTTACGGCAGAGAAAATGAGACATTGCCTGTACAAGTTGTAAAAAGGTTCGGTGACCAAAAAATAACTCTGGCTGCTGCGGAAAGTTTAACTGGCGGATGGTTTGCCAAGCATATTGTCGATGTTTCCGGAGCTTCGGCAATGTTCGAAGGATCCTCCACTGTGTATTCTCAATCAGTGAAAAACAAGGTGTTAGGGATAAGCAATGATTTGATGAATACATACGGAACGGTAAGTAAGGAATGTGCCGAGTCGATGGCAGAGAAGGTCCGCCTCCAGTATCAGACAGACATAGGCATTAGTTTTACTGGCGCAGCAGGACCAGGCGCTTTAGAAGGAAAGTTACCGGGTACAGTGTGGATTGGAATTGCCGGACCACATGGAGTGACATCTCATGAATTAAATCTCGCTGGGAGCCGTGAACAAATTCGCCGCTTAGCAGTTTATTACGGCTGCTGGTTTTTACTGAAGGAAAAGGTGGTAAACAAATGACGTACTTTGACGATTTTGATGTAAAAGATGAAATTAAAAAAGCGATTCGGGAAATGGGGTTTGAAGAACCTTCTCCCGTTCAGGAAAAAGCAATTCCTGAAATATTGCAATCAAAAGATGTAATTGGCCAGGCGCAAACTGGTACTGGGAAAACGGCCGCATTCGGGATTCCGCTGATCAATCGAATTACAAAGGAAACGCACGTTCAGGCTATGATTTTAACTCCGACAAGAGAACTTGCTATACAAGTGTCCGGGGAACTGCAAAAACTATCTAAATACTTAAATATTCGTACACTTCCTATTTACGGCGGACAATCGATTGGACATCAGATTAAAGCATTAAAGCAAGGGGTACAGATTGTAATTGGTACTCCAGGGCGGGTGCAGGATCATTTAAGACGGAAGACATTAAAGCTTGACCGCGTAAAAACAGTCGTTCTTGATGAGGCAGATGAAATGCTTGATATGGGCTTCATTGAAGATATTGAGACCATTTTAAAACAAATTAATGTTGATAGACAGACACTTCTCTTCTCAGCTACGATGCCTCCAGCGATTCGTAAGCTTTCTAAACGTTATATGGTGAAGCCGGCAACTGTTTCTATAAATAAAAGCGAAGTAACTGCTCCTTCTATTGATCAATGGTATTACAAGGTGCTTGAACGCAACAAACAAGAATCTTTGTGCCGAATCTTAGACAGTCAGGACCCGGAGCTTGGCATTATTTTCTGCCGCACAAAAAAAGGAGTAGCAGAATTAACGGAAGTGCTGCAAGCGAGAGGGTATTTAGCAGATGGGCTTCATGGAGATCTTACTCAGTCCCAGCGTGATGCTGTCATGAAAAAATTCCGTGAAAGTACAATTGAATTACTTATAGCAACTGATGTAGCCGCTCGCGGAATAGACGTACAAAATGTCAGTCACGTTATAAACTATGATATCCCGCAAGACCCGGAAAGTTATGTGCACCGTATCGGTCGTACAGGAAGAGCCGGCCGTACAGGACAAGCCTTGACTCTTGTCACACCAAGAGAAATGAAACACCTTCGTTCAATCGAATCAGAGATAAAGATGTCTATACCAACAAAGAGTGTACCTTCTATTGAAGAAGTCGTGGAAAAACAGCAAGAAGCATGGAAAAATCTTATTATTGACCAATTCGAAGATGAGCAGGAATTATCACTTTTTGATGATCTTGCAGATGAACTTTTAGCAGAGTATGATCCAAAAAACATTATTCGTTCTTTAATGAAAATGAATTTCTCGACTGCTATCGGGGAAAATGATGACGGCTATAATTTTGGAGAAACCGGCGGCGCAAAAGGAATGATTCGATTCTTTATTAATGTTGGACGAAATGTTAATATGAGTCCTAAAGTTTTGATTGAAGAAATTTCAGATGCAGTCGGCATACCTGGAAAAGCAGTAGGACGCATTGATATCTTTGAAAAATTTACGTTTGTAGAAGTTCCAGAAGAAGTTGCACCTTTTGTTTATGAAGCACTGCGTTATTCGCGTATAAATGGCGCGCGTGTTAATTTAGAACCAGCAAAACCGCGTCCGAAAAGAAGCTCTTCTCCATCAAAACCGCGTTCAACTAAATAGAACCAGGCATGAAAACTGTTCAGAGGAAATTCCTTTGAACAGTTTTTCAATGCGTACATAGCAGAGTTATAATCTTATCAATACCAGTACAGGAATTATAGACTAAAAAACCGAATAAATGTTCGTAAAACTATTGGCAAATGAAATAAAACAAGGTATGATGAAATAGGTGGTAAAACAAAACGGTCTTTCTTTTGTCAAGGCGTTTTAAATATGAGGTAAGAATGCTCTTCTTGTTTTCGGGGGAAACAAGACCAATTGGACAGTTGGAGTTTGGCAATAAAAAGGAGAGATAAAATGAGTGAACGAAAAGCAGCGCTGGATCAGGCGCTTAGAAATATTGAGAAGCAATTTGGCAAGGGTTCGATTATGAAGCTTGGAGAACAGGCCGAACGAAAAGTCTCCACCGTATCAAGCGGCGCTTTGGCTGTTGATATTGCCCTTGGAGTGGGCGGATATCCGCGTGGCAGAATTGTAGAAATCTATGGCCCGGAATCGTCCGGTAAAACGACTGTAGCACTTCACGCTATTGCGGAAGTCCAGCGTAAAGGCGGTCAGGCGGCTTTTATCGATGCCGAACACGCTCTTGATCCATCTTACGCCCAAAATTTAGGTGTAAACATTGATGAACTGCTATTATCACAACCGGACACAGGAGAACAAGCGCTTGAAATAGCGGAAGCACTTGTAAGAAGCGGTGCGGTCGATATTATTGTTGTTGACTCCGTTGCCGCCCTTGTGCCAAAAGCGGAAATTGAAGGGGAAATGGGCGACAGCCACGTCGGTTTGCAGGCTCGGTTGATGTCACAGGCTCTTCGTAAATTGTCAGGAGCGATTAGCAAATCCAATTCGATTGCTGTATTTATTAATCAAATTCGTGAGAAAGTCGGTGTAATGTTTGGTAGTCCTGAAACTACTCCAGGCGGCCGTGCTTTAAAATTCTATTCATCTGTCCGCTTAGAAGTTCGCCGGGCTGAAACACTCAAACAAGGAAATGAAATGGTAGGAAATAAAACTCGTATTAAAATCGTGAAGAACAAAGTGGCTCCTCCGTTTAAGCAGGCTGAGGTGGACATCATGTACGGGGAAGGAATCTCACGGGAAGGATCTATCCTTGATATTGCTTCTGAACTCGACATTGTGCAAAAAAGCGGAGCTTGGTATTCCTATGATGGAGACCGTTTAGGACAAGGCAGAGAAAATGCTAAGCAATACTTAAAGGAACACAAAGAAGTGACTGCTGCAATTGAAGAAAGCATCCGTGAGCACTATAACCTTGATGCCATTCAATCTCAAGAAGAAGAAGGACTGCTGG
The DNA here is from genome assembly GCF_002886255.1 of Alteribacillus bidgolensis. Taxonomy (NCBI): domain Bacteria; kingdom Bacillati; phylum Bacillota; class Bacilli; order Caryophanales; family Bacillaceae; genus Alteribacillus; species Alteribacillus bidgolensis. The sequence continues at coordinate 1,039,734 of NZ_KZ614149.1, read as the reverse complement.
TAGATACAGAAGAATAAGAAGGATTATACCACCCTTTTATTACGAAAAGGGTGGTTTTTAAAAACGCAGAAAGAATAATGTATGGTTTACGCTAAAACTTCAGCTATAAACGTACAGTTTAGCAGCGATTATTTTTACGGAGAACCTTTGTCCTTAAAGCCATGTAATCTAAATCTTCGCAATCCATTTACGGCCAAGGGTTTGAGCCATTGGGAAGTCTTGACATGTCTAGAACTGGAGGATACAATTAAATGGAGTGATGCTTGAAAAAGGGTCATGGAATGTTCACCGTATTTGCTTTAAAAGGCTTTTTTAAAATGGAGAAATTAGTAAATTTATTTCACAGAAATAAAGCCTTTTTTATCGACGGCGCAACCGGTCGACACCACGTCAAAGAAACATTCAGATGTTTGTAATGCTTTCTATGAACAAAAATGAAACAAGTTTCCCTTTAGGCACAAAGACCTGAACAAAAAGGGTACAACCAGATAGCAAGAGGAGGTGAAAAGACTTGGATAACAACATCTTTCTCATCTCCATTTTGCTTGTTGTCGTTGCAGCTTTGAGTGGATTGATTGGTTATTTTGTTCGTAAATCTATTGCAGAAGCGAAGATAGCGAGCGCGGAACAAGCCGCGAAACAAATCGTAGAGGATGCTGAGCGGAAAGCAGAAGCCAGTAAAAAAGAGGCAGTGCTAGAAGCTAAAGACCAGGCGCATCAGCTTCGTGCAGAAGCAGAAGAAGATTTGCGGGACCGAAGAAATGAAGTTCAGAAACAAGAAAACCGCTTAATGCAGAAAGAAGAGATTCTTGACCGGAAAAGCGAAACATTGGACAAGAAAGAAGAATCGTTGGAAAAGAGAGAAGAATCTCTCGCCGACAAACAACGACAGGTAGAAGATAATAACAGCAAAGTGGAGGAGATTTTAACAAAACAGCAAGAAGAGCTGGAGAGAATTTCAGGATTGTCCCGTGAAGAAGCAAGAGACATGATTAGAAGAGATGTACAACAGGAATTGGACCATGAAACGGCCATAATGGTGAAAGAGCATACTGAACGTGCTAAAAGTGAAGCAGACAAGAAAGCACGGCAGATTCTTTCCCTGGCTATTCAGCGTTGTGCAGCAGATCACATTGCTGAGACAACTGTTTCGGTTGTAAATCTTCCAAATGATGAAATGAAAGGCCGTATTATTGGAAGAGAAGGAAGAAATATACGCGCATTAGAGACGCTGACAGGAATTGATCTAATCATTGATGATACACCGGAAGCTGTTATTCTCTCAGGATTTGATCCTATTAGAAGAGAAATTGCCCGAACATCATTAGATAAGCTCGTACAGGATGGACGTATTCACCCTGCCCGCATAGAAGAAACGGTTGAAAAATCAAGGCGGGAGGTAGATGAATTAATTCGTGAATACGGTGAAGAAACCACCTTTGAAATGGGGATTCACGGACTGCATCCTGATTTAATTAAAATTCTCGGCCGATTGAAATTTAGAACGAGCTACGGGCAAAATGTTCTTAACCACTCAATGGAAGTGGCTCATCTAACGGCGTTGATGGCTGCAGAACTTGGTGAGGATGAACAGTTAGCGAAACGAGCAGGGCTTCTTCATGACATCGGTAAAGCGATTGACCATGAAGTGGAAGGCAGTCACGTAGAAATTGGTGTAGAGCTCGCTCAGAAATATAAAGAACATCCAGTTGTCATTAACAGTATTGCATCTCACCATGGAGATACAGAAGCAACTTCGGTAATCGCAACCCTAGTTGCTGCAGCAGATGCATTATCTGCCGCGCGGCCAGGTGCTAGACGAGAAACGCTTGAAACGTACATTCGTCGATTAGAGAAGCTAGAAGAAATAGCTGAATCCTTCGATGGAGTTGAAAAAACGTACGCCATTCAAGCAGGTCGTGAAGTAAGAATTATGGTGAAACCTGATTTGGTAGATGACGCATTGGCTCATCGGTTGGCCAGAGATATTACGAAACAAATTGAAGAAGAGCTCGATTATCCTGGTCACATTAGAGTGACGGTGATACGGGAAACACGAGCAGTAGAATATGCAAAATAAAGCGGCGATTTCGCCGCTTTATTTTTATAAGCTAAAAAGCCGTTCACTGCTCAAAATTTGAACTTCTAATCGAACTTTTGATATAAACAAATTATATAAAATAAAAAATAAGGATATATGGAATACAAAAGGAGACGTAATATGAGAATTCTATTTATTGGAGATGTGGTTGGTTCTCCCGGCAGAAATATGGTGAATGAATACCTTCCTAAACTAAAGAAAAAATATAAACCGACTGTCACGATAGTAAATGGAGAAAATGCAGCAGGGGGCAAAGGAATTACAGAGAAAATTTATAAAGGTTTTTTAGAAAAAGGAGCACAAGCGGTGACCTTAGGAAACCATACGTGGGATAATAAAGATATCTTTGAATTTATTAATGAAGCCCCATTAATGGCACGACCGGCAAATTATCCTGAAGAAACTCCGGGAAATGAATATGTTATTACGAAAGTAAACGATCTAGAAATAGGGGTGATCAGTTTAATGGGCCGTACGTTTATGCCTCCCAACGATTGTCCTTTTAAAAAGGCAGAAGCACTTATTAAAAAGATAAAGAAGCGGACCCCTATCATTTTCGTAGATTTTCATGCTGAAGCAACGAGCGAAAAGCAAGCAATGGGCTGGTTTTTAAATGGTAAAGTCACTGCTGTGGCAGGTACCCACACACACGTGCAAACAGCTGATAACCGCATATTACCTGATGGCACCGCCTATATAAGCGATACAGGGATGACAGGACCAATAGACGGTATACTCGGTATGAAAAGAGAGGATATTATCAATAAATTTTTAACAAATCTTCCAGTTAGGTTTGAAGTTGCCAAAGGCAGGGAACAATTAAATGGGATACTAATAGAAGCAGATTCAAATACGGGGAGTGCTAAAAAAATCGATCGGATTCAAATAAGCGATGAAAACCCTTTTTTTGAATAATAATATCTCCATTCAGCACCTTGCGCTATTCATTAGAAAATTTAGAAAATATAACACAAATAAGCAGGAATATACATGGATATCATGAATATAGTTAATGAGGGGCATTATCCCACATAAGGAGGTACTAAAAATGGAAGTATTAAAAGTATCAGCCAAATCCACTCCCAATTCTGTAGCAGGCGCATTGGCAGGAGTTATTCGTGAAAGAGGCGCCGCTGAAATTCAGGCAATAGGCGCAGGTGCCCTTAACCAATCCATCAAAGCCATAGCAATCGCAAGGGGGTTTGTGGCTCCAAGCGGAATTGACCTAGTTTGCATTCCCGCTTTTACTGACATTCAAATCGATGGAGAAGAAAGAACGGCAATTAAGTTAATCATAGAGCCCCGTTAATGAAGAAAAATGTAATACACAAAAACCTGGCTGTCCAACGACAAAGCCAGGTTTTTATGTGCAATAAAACCTATAGAACATATAAGGATACTTTGGTATAATATTTTAATAAAGTAAAGTCTTCTTCCCTTGCTTTTTCAGAAGGTTCATTCTACGATGAAAAAGTGTATGTTAATAATCGTCATGCTGCATATGAAACAAACACATATAGAAATAGATGATAGAGAGGTAAGGAACCGAAAGGATGAGACATATGATTGATCAACTTTCTTGGAAAGTCGGAGGTCAGCAGGGAGAGGGGATTGAAAGCACCGGTGAAATTTTTTCCGTAGCCCTCAACCGGCTTGGCTATTATTTATACGGTTACCGTCAATTCTCTTCCCGTATAAAAGGCGGCCATACGAACAATAAAATTCGTGTAAGTACAAAACAAATCAATGCAATATCAGATGATTTAGATATTTTAGTAGCATTTGATCAGGAAACGATTGATGTCAACTATCAGGAGCTTCGTTCAGGAGGAGTTGTCATTGCAGATGCGAAATGTAAACCAACCATTCCTGATGACGGGAAAGCGTCTTTATACGATGTGCCATTTACAGAAATAGCAAAGGAATTAGGCACTCCATTGATGAAAAATATGGTGGCAGTCGGTGCATCTAGTGCCATTCTTGGCATTTCAGCTGATCATTATCAAGAGGTCGTAGAGGAAATCTTTTTGAAAAAAGGCGAAGCGGTAGTTGAAAAAAATATGGAGGCGATTCGAAAAGGAGCTGCTTATTTTTCTCAACAAGCCGGAGGGCAGCTTGATGACTTTCTTTTGAACGAAGCAGATGGCAAAAAACGTATGTTTATGATTGGAAACGATGCGATAGGTCTTGGCGCCATTGCAGCAGGTTCGCGTTTTATGGCAGCTTATCCGATTACACCAGCATCTGAAATTATGGAATACTTAATTAAAAAGTTCCCAGACTTTGGAGGAACTGTCATTCAAACCGAAGATGAAATAGCAGCAGCCAACATGGCGATAGGCTCTAATTACGCTGGTGTACGTGCTTTCACAGCTTCTGCTGGTCCTGGATTGTCGTTGATGACAGAAGCGATTGGCCTGTCTGGTATGACCGAAACTCCAATGGTTATTGTAGATACCCAAAGAGGCGGACCGAGCACGGGTCTTCCGACAAAACAGGAGCAATCCGATATGATGGCGATATTATACGGCACACACGGTGAAATTCCAAAAATTGTTATTACGCCTAGCACTGTACAGGAAGCCTTTTACGATACTATAACAGCTTTTAATATGGCTGAAGAATATCAATGCCCGGTTATTTTGCTGACAGATCTTGCGCTGTCCTTAGGAAAACAAACCGTTGAGCCATTAAACTATGAAAAAATTCAAATTAGAAGAGGAAAGCTTGAAAAGGAACCAAATTTGCCAGAGCAGGCGCCAGAAGAATATTTTGAAAGATACGCTGCAGCAGAAGACGGCATCTCAACAAGATTATTACCTGGTATGGAAAATGGAATTTTCCATGTTACGGGCGTAGAGCATGATAACACAGGAAAGCCTTCTGAAAAACCTGAAAATAGACAAAGACAAATGGATAAACGTTTAAGAAAAACAGAGACGGTTCCTTATCGATTTGATGAGCCAATTTATACAAATGACCCTTATGAGGAGCCTGATTTGCTTGTGGTTGGAATTAACTCTACACGAGGAGCCATTCAAGAAGCAATCAGCCGCTTGGATGAAGATGGCTTCAACGTTAATCATGCACATATTCGGCTTTTGCATCCATTTCCAACAGAAGAGCTTGAGGAAAGATTACATCGCGCCAAAAAGACAGTAGTGATCGAAAATAATGCTACGGGGCAGCTCGCAAGTATTATCCGGCTGAATACAGGAGTGAAAGTTGAAAGCATTTTAAAATATGACGGTAATCCATTTTTACCTGCTGAAATATACAGCAAGTGTAAGGAGTTGTTATAATTGGCTACAGTTAAAGATTTTCGTAATAAAGTGAAACCGAATTGGTGTCCTGGCTGCGGTGATTTTTCCATTCAAGCTGCTATCCAGCGTGCAGCTGCTAACGTTGGTCTTGAACCGCACGAGCTTGCACTAATTACCGGTATCGGATGTTCAGGGAGAATTTCAGGATATATAAACGCTTATGGTTTTCACGGTGTTCACGGAAGAGTACTTCCTTTAGCACAAGGAGTAAAAATGGCAAATCGGGATCTGACTGTTGTTGCTTCTGGTGGAGACGGGGACGGTTTTGCTATAGGGATGGGCCACACTATTCACTCTATCCGCCGAAATATTGATATGACTTATATCGTTATGGATAATCAAATTTATGGGTTGACAAAAGGACAAACATCTCCGCGAAGTGATGCCGGCTTTAAAACAAAGAGCACTCCGGATGGTTCGATTGAAGCGTCCTTGAATGCTATGGAAACAGCATTAACTGCAGGAGCAACATTTGTGGCACAAAGCTTTTCAAGTGATTTAAAAGAGCTTACTTCGTTAATTGAACAAGGAATGAACCATAATGGTTTTTCACTTATTAACGTATTTAGTCCCTGTGTCACTTTTAATAAAGTAAACACATACGATTGGTTTAAAGAAAATTTGACCAAACTAAGTGATGTGGAAGATTATGACCATACAGACCGCAATAAAGCAATGCAAACCTTAATGGAACACAATGGATTAGTAACCGGGCTTATTTATCATGATGAAGAAACGCCTTCATATCAAGATAAAATCCCAGGGTACAAATCAACTCCGCTTTCAGATGATAATTTAGAGCTTGACAGGGAGAAATTTGAACGGCTTGCAAGTGAATTTATGTAAGCTGATTTAATGGTTTGGTCTAACGTTATAGACCAAGCCTTTTTGTTTAAAATAAATCTGTTCGGGAAATAGTTGGGAAGAAATAGAAGAAAGGAGACAAAAGATGCAGCAATTAATTAAAACATTAGACAGAATTGATCATAAAGGATATAAAGCATACAACGACATGAAAGGGTCCTTTCGATTTAATGATTTTACTTTACATATGGATCATATCCAGGCAGATCCTTATGCAAGTCCTTCGCGTGCACGAGTTGTCATGAGCAGGAAGTCACTCGGTCTTGACGAAAGTTGTGATAAAACAAACGCAAGAAGAATTGCGACAATTGATTATTTAGCAAATGAAATTCAAACCGAGCTGAAAAAAAGAAATCAGCGAAACGCGATCGTTATTGATGGTCCAGGCCAAGAGATAATCGACAGAACAGCGGTCGTATTAAAAGAAAATGAATTAGACATCCGTCTTTCCATCCATCTTCCAGCAAGGGGAAGAACCATTTTAGGAAAACAAGCAAAACAGCGTCTGACAAAGGATCTGCCTGAAGTGATAAACAGTACAGTAAAACAATATAACAAGCAGAAACTGACAAAACAATTAGAGCTTTCTGACCAGCAGGAAGCCATTCGTACGTTTCTTATAGAAAACAACTATATAACGTTTATTGCCAATGAGTCCATCCTTCCAAGAGAAAGTGGGATCAGCAACAAACCGCTGCATACCGATCAAGCTGTTCCTTTTTATGCCCCTTCGTCTTTAGAAGTCGAAATAGAGGTGCCTCACCGATCACCTATTAAAGGCATGGCATTAAAGCGGGGTGTAAACCTCATTGTCGGAGGAGGGTATCACGGCAAAAGTACGCTTCTAGAGGCTATTGAGCGCGGAGTATATAATCATCGTGCCGGGGATGGACGGGAATTCGTCATTACTGACCATTCAGCTGCGAAAGTTCGCGCTGAAGATGGACGAAGTGTTGCAAGTGTAAACATTTCTCCCTTTATATCAAACCTTCCGATTCAAAAAGATACACGGACCTTTACAACGGAAAATGCAAGCGGAAGCACTTCTCAGGCAGCTAATATAATAGAAAGTTTAGAAGCTGGTACGAAATGCCTTTTAATTGACGAAGATACAAGTGCAACAAATTTCATGATCCGAGATGGCCGCATGCAGGCTCTTGTTGCAAAAGAAAAAGAACCAATTACACCTTTTATTGATAAAGTAAAAGCGTTATACGAAGAACATGATGTTTCAACTATTCTTGTAGTTGGCGGTGCTGGAGACTATTTTGATGTAGCTGATTGTGTCGTCATGATGGAAGAATATAAGCCAAAAAACGTAACAGAGGAAGCAAAAGATATTGCGAAACGGTTTGGATCCGAACGTGAAAAAGAAGCTGGAGTGGAATTTGGAGACGTTACGAACAGGACATTACTCACTTCTAGTTTTCAACCTAGAAAAGGAAAAAAAGAAAAAGTAAGTGCCAAGGGGCGCACAACGATTATGTATGGAAAAGATATCATTGACCTCTCTGGTGTAGAACAGCTCATAAATAGCAGCCAGACGAACGCTATCGCTAATATGATTCGCCACTCATGTGCTCATCTAGGCAAGGAAGCATCCATAGAGGCGATTCTTTCATTTCTTGAAAACGAAGTAAAAGAAAAAGGTTTGGACGTGGTATCTCCATTTAAAGGAAAACATCCAGGTGATATGGCAATGCCCCGCCGATTTGAAATAGCAACAGCAATGAACCGCCACAGAAACCTCACCATAAAAAATCATGACTATTCGTAAAAACTGGTGAGATAAAAGCAAACATATATTCCGGTAAACGAGTATTGTTTCCTAACGGTATAAAATGACGTTAAGCGCACTGTTTAAAGGCAGTGCGCTATTGTTTTCCTCGTCCATAGAAGGTATAATTTAAAATTGGACCTTCCATATGTTTTGCTAATCTGACATTCACTGTTGAAGGAAACAGATGTGTTGATTTGGTATATAAATAGTTTCAGCTTTTATTAGGAAAATGGAAGAAAGGAGATGCTGGCTAATGAATGAAGAACAACGTAAGCAGCAAGGTGAAATGACCTCACAAGATGCTTCTTCTCAAAATAATAACAATGCATCAAAAGACTACAGTAAATATTTTGATTTCTCAAAGGCTCAAATGGAAGAGGATAATAACGGAAAGCAATATATGAAAATCGGCGGCCGCAGTATTTTAATCAATGAACAGCCCAATTACAAAAAAGGAAAGCGGCGCGGTAAAGAAGACGTAGAAGTGTATTACAATTTTTCAATACCAGCTGAAATGCAAGGAATCGGGGCGGGAAAAAATTATATGATCCGCACCTATGGCTGTCAAATGAATTATCATGATACGGAAAATATGTCTGGTATTTTAGAAGAAATGGGATTTTCGGAAACAGATAAGGCGGAAGATGCGGATGTTATTTTCTTAAATACATGTGCTATCCGTGAAAACGCAGAAAATAAAGTATTCGGTGAAATCGGTAATTTGAAAACGTTGAAACGGGAAAAACCAGAGTTAATTCTAGGAGTATGCGGCTGTATGTCCCAAGAAGAGTCTGTTGTCAACCGCATTATGCAAAAACACCAGCATATCGATCTAATCTTTGGAACTCATAATATTCACCGCGTTCCTCACCTTTTAAAAGACGCCATTCAAGGAAAAGAAATGGTGATCGAAGTGTGGTCCAAAGAAGGCGATGTTGTTGAAAACATGCCGCGAAAACGTGCTGGTAAAACGCAGGCCTGGGTCAACATTATGTACGGCTGTGACAAATTTTGTACGTATTGTATCGTTCCTTATACTCGCGGAAAAGAAAGAAGCCGTCTTCCAGAAGATATTATTGCAGAAGTAAGAGATCTTGCCCGTCAAGGTTACAAAGAGATTACACTTCTAGGACAGAATGTCAATGCGTATGGTAAAGACCTAGATAGAGATTATGGACTCGGTCATTTAATGGATGAGCTGCATAAAATAGATATTCCGCGGATCCGTTTTACGACAAGTCATCCGCGTGATTTTGATGACCACTTAGTAGATGTACTTTCTCAAGGCGGAAATTTAGTAGAGCACATTCATTTGCCAGTGCAGTCTGGTAACAATGCTGTCTTGAAATTAATGGCAAGAAAGTATACGAGAGAACAATACGTGGAGCTTGCGAGAAAAATAAAAGAAGCAATGCCGCACGCTTCCTTTACAACAGACCTTATTGTAGGTTTTCCAAATGAAACAGAAGAGCAGTTTGAAGATACTCTATCTCTTGTCAAGGAGATGGATTACGACAGTGCCTTTACGTATATTTATTCTCCAAGAGACGGCACGCCTGCGGCTAAAATGAAAGATAATGTACCGATGGATATAAAAAAAGACCGCTTGGCACGGTTAAACAAAGTCGTGAATGAGATTTCTGCCCGCCGCAACAAGGAACTGCAAGGCCAAATTGTTGAAGTACTTGTAGAAGGTGAAAGCAAGAAAAATCCAGATATTTTATCGGGGCGTACCCGCACCAATAAACTTGTTAACTTCCGCGGTCCAAAATCATGCATTGGAGAAATTGTCTACACGAAAATTACAGAGGCGAAGACATGGACACTTGACGGCGAAATGGTAGAAATGGCAGAGGTGAATAAATAATGAGCGAAACAGTCTATTCCAAAAAAGAAGTGCTGGATAAAGCGAGAGAGCTTGGAAAATTAATTTCAGAAACAGAAGAAGTGGATTTCTTTAAAAAAGCAGAAGAGAAAATTAATAAAAATCTTAAAGTGCAAGAATTAATTGGTAAAATTAAAAATAAACAAAAACAAGCCGTAAACTTGCAGCATTATGAAAAACGTGAAGCGTTAAAACAAGTAGAACAAGAAATCGATGAGCTGAACAAGGAAATTGATGAGATCCCGTTAGTACAAGAGTTTAAACAGAGCCAAAAAGATGTTAATCACTTGCTGCAGCTCGTTTCTACGACGATTTCTAATACGGTTACCGATGAAATCATTGAATCAACCGGTGGAGATAAACTAAGAGGCACTACGAACAAAAGTCCATTTATCGATATTAAGAATAGCTGATAATCATTCAGAGCCGTCCCATAAATTAATGTGGGATGGCTCTATTTTTGGAATCTCTAATGGATGATCAGAGCGCAGCATTGCCTGCCTTCCTTATTAACTTTCTAATAAAATTTCACGTACCGTATTCAATAGATAAAATAGACATATATTACAAGTACAGCTAATACATATAAAGTAAAAGAGCCTGCGACCAGAAAAGAGCAAGGGCCTTGGTCAGCTAAAAGACATACCTGAGAGCACGGCTGAATAAAATTGACAACATAGACGTTTGCCATGCATATAGTTAAACATGAATGGTTGTGATTGCATCTCTTAGCTGATGTCTTTCATGTTTGAAAAGGAGGGTACTACATGCCATCGGAAAAAGATAATGCACGCTACAGGGAGATTGTCACCAAAGCCGTGTGTGGAAAAGGGAAAAAGCATTGTAAAGATACTCATGTCGTTAAACCGCCTCAAAAACCAACAAGCATTCTGGGATGCTGGATTATTAACCATGAGTATGAAGCGGATCGAAAAGGGGATTCTGTAGAAATTTTAGGCAGTTATGACATTAATGTATGGTACTCTTATGATGAAAACACTAAAACAGATGTAACCTCAGAAAATGTTACGTACACAGAAGTTGTCCCGCTTGCAATGAAACAAAATGAGATGATCGGTGATGAAGTCGATGTCATTGCAAGAGCTTTAAAGCAGCCAAATACTTTAGAAGCATCTATTGGAGAAAAAGGTAAAGAAGTTAAGGTGGACGTTGAGAAAGAGTTCTCAGCTGAAATTGTTGGTGAAACGAAAGTCTGTATCCAAATACACCCTGAAGCAGAAGATGATGATTATAAAAACATTAGGTGGGATGAACAAGTGTCCGATGAGGAATTGAAAAAGATTGACACGGACTTTCTAGATGACAAAAAGCAATAACTCTCCTTAAACAGTCTGACTTTAGCTTTATGCAAAGTCAGGCTTTTTCTTTCCTTAACCTGAAAAAGGATGCTGTATGATATAATAAGATGAAAGTATAAATAGATTGCTAAATTATAACCAATTGCTGGAGGAATAGAAGTGGCACAAGAAACACCAATGATAAAGCAATACAAACAAATAAAATCAGAATATGAAGATGCTTTTTTATTTTTTCGGCTCGGTGATTTTTATGAGCTTTTTTTTGATGATGCGATAAAAGCTGCAAGAGAATTAGAAATCACCTTGACGAAACGAGGAAGTAAAAATGAACAAGATATACCGATGTGCGGGGTGCCTTACCATTCAGCAGAACAATACATATCAACTTTAATAGAAAAGGGCTATAAAATTGCAATATGTGAACAGGTAGAAGACCCGAAAACGGCAAAAGGTGTCGTGAAAAGAGAAGTCACTCAGCTTATTACACCTGGAACGGTTATGGAAGGAAAAGCCATACAAGAAAATGAGAATAATTTTATTGCGGCTTTATATCCTTTTAATGATAAAACGGCTGCTTTTATAAAAGCTGATTTAACAACTGGGGAAACAGCAGCAGCGGTGCTTGGAAATCAGCAGAGTGAATGGGAGCGCGAAATTACAAGATCTGATATTAAAGAACTTGTGGTACCGCCAGATTTCCATGAAGACATTCTTCGTGGATCCGCCATTATATTTTCAATAGAACCCTCAGTTGAACTTGCACCTGAATTTGAAAAGCTTTGTGAACAGTGGAGCAATGAAAAATTACAAAAAGCGGTCGCTCTTTTAACCAATTACTTTAAGAGAACCCAAAAACGGGCACTTTCTCATCTTCAGCCTGTCCGAATATACAAACCAAATGAACATATGCAGCTTGATTTGCATTCACGCCGTAATTTGGAATTAACCGAATCCCTTCGTGAAAAAAAGAAAAAAGGGTCTCTTTTATGGTTAATGGACCAGACTGTAACTGCAATGGGAGGAAGACTAGCTAAAAAATGGCTCGAAGAACCATTATTAAATATAGATACTATTCATAAACGGCAGTCTCTGGTTGAATCTCTATTAGAATATTTTTTCGAACGAGAAGATTTAAGGGACAGGCTCCGACATGTTTATGATTTAGAAAGGCTGGCTGGCAAAACGTCCTATGGCAATGTGAACGCACGTGAACTTGTCCAGTTAAGACGGTCACTCCAGGAACTTCCTAATATATTTACTTTATTAAAAAAGTTAAATAATGAGTATGCAGGTGAATTAGTAGACGAAGTCGAACATTTTCATGATTTGCGCCAGCTTCTAGAAGACAGTCTAGCAGAGGATCCCCCTCTTTCAATTACGGACGGAGGCATCATTAGAGAGGGATATAATAAACAATTAGACGAATACAGAGAAGCAAGCACAAACGGTAAAGAATGGATATCAAAACTTGAACAGCAAGAACGTAGTGAAACAGGCATTAAATCTTTAAAAGTTGGGTTTAACAAAGTTTTTGGCTACTATATTGAAGTGACGAAACCAAATATTCCTTCTCTTCCAGAAGGGCGGTATGAAAGAAAACAAACATTAACGAATGCAGAACGCTTTATTACACCGGAATTAAAAGAAAAAGAATCACTCATTTTAGGTGCAGAACAAAACAGTACGGAGCTTGAGCATAAATTATTTCTAGAACTGCGAGAAAAAGTGAAAAAGTTTATTCCAAGGCTGCAAAAAACAGCGCGCATTATTAGTGAAATTGATGTATTGCAAGGTTTTGCGCTTGTAAGTGAACAAAATCAATACGTAAAACCAGAGTTTTCGAATGACCGTACTTTCACTATTCACGAGGGACGCCATCCGGTTGTGGAACACATGCTGAACCACGGTGATTACGTCGCTAACGACATTTTTATGCACGGTGAACGGGAAATGCTTTTAATTACCGGCCCGAATATGGCCGGTAAAAGTACGTACATGCGCCAGGCCGCGTTAATATCTGTTATGGCACAAACAGGCTGTTTTGTACCTGCAGCGCAAGCAAAACTCCCTATATTTGATCAGATTTTCACGCGTATTGGAGCAGCTGATGACTTAGCTTCGGGGCAAAGTACATTTATGGTTGAAATGCTTGAAACGAAACATGCTCTTGCAAAAGCAACGCCGAACAGTCTTATTTTACTCGATGAAATAGGGCGGGGGACATCTACTTATGATGGCATGGCGCTCGCACAGTCTATCGTAGAATACATACACGACCATGTTGGAGCTAAAACTTTGTTTTCTACTCATTATCATGAACTTACAACGTTAGAAGAGGCCATGACCAAACTACAAAACGTCCATGTTCGTGCTGTAGAAGAAGCCGGAGAGATTGTTTTTTTGCATAAAGTAGAAGAAGGAAAAGCTGACCGAAGCTATGGAATCTATGTCGCAAAACTTGCGGAGCTGCCAAAAGACGTCCTATTAAGAGCAGAGGTGCTGCTTGCAGAATTTGAACAAACAGCTCCTTCTGCAGAACAATCTGGTTTTGATAAAACGTATGAGGAACAAGTGATTCAATCTCAGTACGCTGCTTCTTCGGAACAAGAGTCCATTACAACGGAAGAATACCCGGAGCAGTTAAGCTTGTTTCAACCAGAACAAAAATCAGCTTATGTCTCATTAGATGAAAACACAGAAGCGGTAATAAAAGAGATCAAAAATACAGATGTATTACACATGTCGCCAATAGAAGCGCTTGAAGCCCTGTATAAATACCAGCGGAAGCTGCGTTCATAGGAAAGGAGGATGATTGTACATGTCTTCAGTAAAAAAACTTTCCGACGATCTTTCTAACAAAATTGCAGCAGGTGAAGTAGTGGAACGACCGGCTTCTGTTGTCAAAGAGCTGACTGAAAATGCGATTGATGCAAAAAGCACACGGATTGATATACAAATTCAAGAAGGCGGATTATCAGAAATAAGAGTAGTGGACAACGGAAAAGGGATGCCAAAAGAAGATGCAGAAATTGCGTTTTTAAGACATGCTACGAGTAAAATTCAAACAGAAAAAGATTTATTCCGAATTTCTACGTTAGGCTTTCGTGGAGAAGCGCTCCCGAGTATTGCTGCAGTATCCAAACTCAGTTTAGAGTCAGGAACAGGAGTAGGTGCCGGTACACTCGTTCGTTATCAAGGAGGAAAGCGTATTGCTTTTTCTTCTGCAAAAAGCAGACGCGGAACAGAAGTGACGGTTAGAGACTTGTTTTTTAATACGCCGGCAAGGTTGAAATATATGAAAACCATAAATACAGAAATTGGAAACATAAGCGATGTGGTTAACCGACTCGCTCTGGCTAATCCTCATATATCTTTTCGATTAATGCATAATAAAAAACAGCTGCTGTTTACGAATGGTAATGGAGACATGAAAGCAGTTATTGCAGCAATATACGGACGCCGCACCGCTCAAAATTTTTTGTCCGTAAAAGAAGAGTCAGTCGATTACAAAGTAGAAGGTTTTGCAGCCAAACCAGAAATAAACAGAGCGTCTAGGCAGTATATCTCGACTTTTATTAATGGAAGGTATGTGCGGCATTTCCCGCTTACTAAAGCAATTGAAAATGCGTTTCACACACTGCTGCCAATTGGAAGGTATCCGTTAGCTGTTATTCATATATGGATGCATCCCGTCTTAATAGATGTTAACGTTCATCCTTCTAAGCTTGAAGTGCGGCTTAGTAAAGAAAAGGAGCTTACTGCTGTCCTAGAAGAAGCGATTAAAGCACAGCTTTTTGAAGAACAGCTTATTCCAGAAGTGGATCAAAAGCGTGGAAAACGTGCAGACAGCCAGCAGCTGAACTTAACTTTTTCGGAAAATAAGAGTATAGAAAGACCGAATCCAATAGAGACGAACCTAGAGAACATACCCTCTTCTTATGAACGTAACTCAGAAAACTCGTCGAAAGCAGAGGAAACAAAAATCCAGGAAGATGAATATATAGAAAACAAAACACCTGTGCTTGATGAATGGGAGAGCAATGAGGCCATTTTTCGCGACGCGGACAAAGAAAAAACGAATGAAGAGGTTTATGAACGATCTGCGCCTATAGGAGAGGAAATAAGCAAAAAGAAAGTGCCAGAACTTGAAGTTATTGGCCAAATGCACGGAACATATATTTTAGCTCAAAACGAAAACGGATTGTATATCATTGACCAGCACGCAGCTCAGGAAAGAATATTTTATGAGCATTACAGAGAGAAAATCGGTGAAACCAATCCTCATCTGCAAGATCTTATCGTCCCGGTAACTTTTGAGGTCTCTCCAAGAGAAGAGATGCTTATCACAACGCATAAAAAAGATTTAGAAAAAGTTGGAGTATTTTTAGAGCCCTTTGGAACTCGTACGTACAGAGTAACTGCACATCCTGCTTGGTTTCCAGATGGAGAAGAGGAAAGTACGATACGAGAGTTGTTCGAGCAATTATTGGAAAATAAAAAAATCAGTATTCATAAATTAAGAGAAGAAGCTGCCATTTTAATGTCTTGCAAAGCAGCAATTAAAGCGAACCGGTATTTAAGAATGGATGAAATACATGCACTGATTGATCGGCTCCGTCAATGCGAAGTACCATTTACATGTCCGCATGGACGACCTATTATCATCCATTTTTCAGGTTATGATATGGAAAAAATGTTTAAACGTGTCATGTAAATACCAATGCTTCCAAAAAAATGTTTACATCTTTGTCACAATTTCATGAAATATTAACAATATGGCCATGTTATAATTCATGCAAAAGCAGGTGAAGGGGAGTTTATGCATGACACCATTGGATCTTGTTGTTGTTTTGGGAGTTTCTGCTTTTGTCATTATCGTAAGTCTTATCATGGCGGTTTATATGCTAAAACAATCCCAATCTGACAATTAATCATGATAAAAAAGGCGCTTTTAAAGCGCCTTTTTATTGTCTATACATAAGAGTGATGCGTGATCCCTTTGTACAAAAGGGATTTTTTTCATAAAAAATGGTATAATGGATGAAGGTAAGGGGAAATAATTGGATGATTGTAACGACAGGTAAAACAGTCTCTCAAGCTGATATGAAAGAGGCTCAGCGGTTAGCTGAAAATTGGGGTGTCGTTTTTCAAGAAAGAAAAAAACGATCATTTAGAAAATGGGTTCAAGAAACGAATGAACCGATTTACGTTGTAAGTAAAACAGGAGACAAACTTTATCACCCTCATTCTTCTCAGCCTTTTCATTTTCATCCGAGCATGGCATGGCTTCGTGTCCAGCGTATTTTTAAAGGATATAATGATCCTATGGCAGAAGCAATGGATTTAAAAGAAGGTATGACTTGTCTTGATTGCACGATGGGACTTGCTTCAGATAGTATAGTCGCAAGTTTTATTACCGGAAAAAAAGGATATATTGCTTCTCTTGAAAAAAATAAGTACATAGCTGAAATTGTCAGAAAGGGGCTTCAACATTGGGAGGAAGAACGGAGTACATTTAATCAAGCTATGCGAAGAATTGTCGTTGCAAACGCAGATTATTTCGATTTTTTAAAGAACCAGACAGATGAGGCTTTTGATATCGTGTATTTCGATCCAATGTTTGAACAGACGGTGGAGTCTTCTGTTCATATCGCTCCTCTTCGATCTTTTGCAAATTATGAAACTTTGCAGGCTGAACAAATAAAAGAAGCTCTGAGAGTTGCTAAGCGAAAGGTTGTTGTAAAAAGCTCTATACCAAACCCACACGTAGAAGAGATGGGATTTGTTTTTAAGAAGAGAAGAAAAGGGGCTTCCTTTGGTTTTGCTGTAATGGAAAAGAAAGGAAATAGGTATGAATAAAGAAAAACTAGTAGTTATTGTTGGTCCCACCGCGGTTGGAAAATCAGAAGCTGGTCTAGAGCTTGCTTCACA
This sequence comes from Alteribacillus bidgolensis, assembly GCF_002886255.1. Classification (NCBI taxonomy): domain Bacteria; kingdom Bacillati; phylum Bacillota; class Bacilli; order Caryophanales; family Bacillaceae; genus Alteribacillus; species Alteribacillus bidgolensis. The sequence goes on along the minus strand of NZ_KZ614149.1, from coordinate 1,022,531 downwards.
TTTTCAAGGCGAAATTATAAGCGGAGATTCTATGCAGATATATAAAGGACTTGACATTGGAACAGCGAAAGTTTCTATAGAAGAGCAGCAAAGCATCCCGCATCATTTAATTGACAAAAAGGATCCTTCTGAATCATATTCTGCTGCATCGTTTAAACAAGATGCAGCGCAGTTGATTACTCATATTAATCAAAAAAACAAGCTGCCAATCGTTGTCGGAGGTACTGGTTTTTACATCCGTTCTCTTACAAGAGGGCTGGATTTTCATGAATCTCCGTCAGATCCGTCTTTTCGAGAAGAGATGGATACGTTTAAAGAGCAATATGGGGCCAGGGCATTGCACCGAAAACTAGAACAAGTGGACCCGGTAAGCGCACGTTCTATTCACCATAACAATATAAAAAAAGTGATAAGAGCTTTAGAAATCCATCATCTGACCGGTCAAAAACGCAAAGATTTTTCGAATCAAGACAGATATGAGTCTCCTTACCACTTGGTGATGACGGGTCTGACAATGGACAGGCATGCTCTATATAAACGCATTAATTTGAGAGTTGACCACATGGTAGAAAAAGGAATAATCAACGAAGCTAAATGGCTTTATGACAATTATTCAGAGGATTGCCAAGCAGCCCAAGCTATTGGCTATAAAGAGTTTTATCCTTATTTTAAAGGGGAATACACCTTAGAAGATGCGATTGATTTATTAAAAAAAAATACGCGCCGTTATGCAAAAAGACAATTAACCTGGTTTCGCAATAAAGAAAGAGTGGAATGGTTTGATATAACCAAAGAGAATAAACAAGAAAAAATAAAAGAAATGATTTCCTATGTAGAAGGAAAAATGTATTAAAAGTCGAATATTCCTAGTAGAGTATGATGAGGGGGACTGAATGAGATGAAGCAGCCAATTAACATCCAGGATCAATTTTTGAACACATTACGTAAAGAAAAAATGCCAGTAAGGGTTTATTTACTAAACGGTTTTCAACTGAGCGGTCAGGTGAAAGCATTTGATAATTTTACAGTGGTGCTTGACAGTGATGGCAAACAGCAGCTTATATATAAGCATGCTATTTCGACTTTTGCACCTCAGCGCAATATACCTATTCAAGTAGAAGCAGAAACAGAAAATGCTTCTGCAAATGCGTAAGAACAAAAGCTTCCGGACTTCCGGAAGCTTTTCTTACGAATTCAGTCAAAAATAAGGTCATTTATGAAGAGTGTTCTTTTTCTACATAATCGATATATTTATTTAATGTCAAAATCGTCTGTAAGCCAAGCATTTTTTTTACTTGCTCCGGCGTTTGGCCTTGCTGAAGGACACGGATAATAAACGTATTGCGAAAGTGTCTGGCAGATACAGAGCGGTCAATTCCTGCTCGTTTACGTTCTTCTCGAATCATTTTTTGGATGGCAATTTCTGTTAAGTTTTTCGGTGCATCGGTTTCATAACTCCACCGGTAAGTTTGACGCTGAAAATCAAAAGCAACGAATAGAGGATCTTCCGGACGTTTTGGACGAACAGGCTCTGGGATCACTTTGACATAATGAAAAAGAAGCTTTTGATCGCTTTTTGTCAAACGGAGAGTACGAGGATTTCCTGTTTCCTCAGGTATCATAATTTGTCCTTTTCCTTGATTAATGTGTTTTATTTTTAGGTTTGAAATTTCTTGCAGTCTAAGTCCGTAATTTAAAAACAAGGTCACGATCAATAAGTTTCGGGGAGCAAGCAGCGGCCTGGCAGCGGCTTGTTTTTGAGATAATCCACTATCCGAGAGCAGCGATCCTGTTAATTTTTTTTCTTCTGAACGAGTAAGTAGTTCTTCTTTTGTTAGTTGATTCCAAATGGACTCATCTAAATCAAGAGAAGTCATTGGATCTATTTGTATTTTTCCGGTAGAAAGCAAATAAGCAAAATATCGTTTTAAAACAGTTTGAATTCTTTTTAAGGTGCGAAGCTGATAATGGCGCACATTTTCTAAGAAATAAAAATACTCTTCTGCCAAGTGAGGAGTAATGGATTTGGACTGTATAATCATGTTTGATTCTGTTTTTACTTCGAGATAACGGAAAAAATCAGCCAAGTCATAACGGTATCTGGTAATGGTACTTTCTTTTCGTTGTTTTGCTGCAAGACTTTCAAGAAAGCGTTCTGCATCAAGTGGGAGCTGAAAGGCTTGTCCTGTCATAACAATCTTCCTTTCGCTGCATAATATAAGAATTTACCTTCGATTATATCAGACAGACGAATCACCAATAAGATTTTTTTGCGTATAGTATGGGTAAACGCCCGCTTTATACTTTGCAAGAAGAGAGGGGATTGTTCGTGATGATTCAAACAAAAGGTCGAGACAAAATTCAAATTACTATAAATTCTGCTCAAAAGGGGGCTTCCCTAAAAGAACAAAAAAATGAGCTTTCATCCGAACAGCATTACCCGCTTCTAAAAGCGGAGAAAAGTTTGGATACGATGATAGGAATGAAAAACATTAAAGAGTTTATAAGAGAAATGTATGCGCTTGTGTATGTTAATCAGTGCAGGGAAAATGCTGCTTTACAGCCTACCCAGCAAAACCTTCATATGCTATTTATAGGAAATCCAGGCACCGGGAAAACCACGGTAGCAAGGATCATGGCCGACATGTTAAAAGATATGAAAGTTATTGAGAAAGGACATTTTATTGAAGCAGAGCGAGCAGATCTCGTCGGTGAATATATTGGTCAGACTGCTCAAAAAACGAGAAATTTAATAAAAAAAGCTGAGGGGGGTATTCTGTTTATTGATGAGGCTTACTCTCTAGCACGTGGCGGAGAAAAGGATTTTGGCCGTGAAGCCGTTGATACCCTTGTAAAAGCAATGGAAGATAACCAGCATAAGTTTATTCTTATTCTCGCAGGGTACCCAGAAGAAATGAAACGGTTTCTTTCTTTAAATCCAGGGCTTCCTTCACGGTTTCCAAATAAACTGTATTTTCATGATTTTACTGGCACACAAATGCTTGAATTGTTTAGGCGGATGACAAAGGAAAAGGATTATCAATGTACAGAAGAGCTCATAGGTAAGATGAGAAGACATTTTCATTCGATCTCGTACTATGAGAAAAAAAGTCACAATGGACGTTATGTCCGCAACCTCATCGAACGTGTCATTAGAAGGCATGCTCTTCGAATACTAGAAAAAGAAGAAAAGATAGATAAACAAACGCTCATGACATTGGAAGCAGGGGACTTTATAATAGAAGAGTGCTGAAAAGAGGTGCATGTATGAAAGAAAGAGTAATCATTGCAGGCTGTCGATTATCAGAGCAGAAAGCGGAATCTTATCAAATGTCAATGGATGAATTAAAGGCACTAGTTCACACCGCAAACGGAGAGATTGTTGAGGAGATTGTGCAAGCGAGAGAACGCCCTGATGCTGCTACCTATATCGGTAAGGGAAAGGTAGCTGAACTTTCGCTTGCAGCAGCTGAAAAAGATGTTGATTTAATTGTTTTCAATGATGAATTATCGCCCGGACAGATCCGCAACTTGGATGAAGAAATTGATGTGAGAGTTATAGATCGCACCCAAATCATTCTTGATATTTTTGCATCACGGGCACAAACAAAGGAAGGCAAAATTCAAGTAGAACTAGCCCAGTTGATGTACCTATTGCCGCGTTTATCCGGACAAGGCCAAGTGCTGTCCCGTCTTGGCGGGGGGATTGGAACGAGAGGACCGGGGGAGACAAAGCTTGAAACAGACCGGCGTCATATTCAAAAACGCATGGATGATTTAAAAAAGCAGCTTGCTGATGTACAGGCCCATAGAGAAAGTTATCGAAAACAGCGGCGCAAAAACAATGCTGTTCAATTTGCACTTGTAGGCTACACTAATGCTGGAAAATCAACACTTTTAAGTAAATTATCTGGTGTTGATACGTTTCAAGAAGATTTATTATTTGCCACGCTGGACCCGCTGACTAGACAAATGGAACTTCCATCTGGTTATCAAGCTTTACTTACAGATACGGTAGGATTTATCCAGGATTTGCCGACAACTTTAATTGCTGCTTTTCGTTCTACATTAGAAGAAGTAAAAGAAGCGGATATACTTCTTCATGTGGTGGATGCATCTCATCCAGAAGCCCATGAACAAATGGCAACAGTGGACAAGCTTATGAGTGAATTAAAAGCAAATGCGATACCTTCTATAACTGTATTCAATAAAAGTGATCTCATTAAAGAACCAGCTGCTTTACCTAGTTCTGAGCGGCCGTCCATCTTTATTTCTGCTTTCAGTGATGAAGATACTGAAGAACTCCTTACGTTAATGGAAGAAACGTTAAAACAACAAATGGACTATTATCACGTAAAAATTCCGACAAAAGATGGAAAAAGCTTATCCGAACTTCAAAGATATACACTAATTAAAGAAGAAGAGTTATTGGAAGAGGAAAACAGTTTTAATTGCAAAGGTTACGTGCTCCCAGATCATCCAATTAACGGCACAATAAAAAAATATGAAGCATACATGTAGAAAGTTGGGAATAAAAAATGGTTTCACCTTGGCATAATAAGGGAGAATTACAAAATCTAATGAATCAAGCAGAAGCCAAAATACAATCTAAAATACGTGAAGCAGAATTAGCAGCTGATTGGAATCAAGCAAGACTCTTAAATATTTTTCAAGAGGAAGGTGTATCATCGTTTCATTTTAATCCATCCACGGGGTATGGATATGACGATACAGGCCGTGAAACGCTTGATCGCATATATGCAAAAGTATTTGGAACTGAATCGGCTATCGTTAGACATCAATTTATATCAGGCACGCATGCGATCAATGCAGCGTTATTCGGCATACTAAGACCTGGAGACAGACTGCTGTATGCAGGAATGCCTTATGACACGCTGCAAACTGCCATCGGCCTTACTGACAACAAAACCGGCTCGATGGTAGAGTATGGCATAATTTGTGATGTTGCGCCTTTAAATAAAGATGGATATCCAAATAGTGAAGCCATACGGGAAAATATGACATCGAAAACAAAGGTCATTGCCCTGCAGCGATCAAAAGGGTATGCCTCCCGTCCCTCTATCCCTATGGACAAAATGAAACAAATAATTACTGAAATTAAACAATCTCACCCTCATGTCATTGTATTTGTTGATAATTGTTACGGTGAATTTGTGGAAACGACTGAACCTGGACATGTTGGAGCAGATTTAATAGCTGGATCTCTCATAAAAAACCCAGGAGGCGGGCTCGTACGAACAGGCGGATATATTGCAGGGAAGAATCAATATGTAGAACAAGCCGCTTCTAGATTTGCTGCTCCAGGAATCGGTCTAGAAGGCGGAGCAACGTTAAACAGCCTTCTCGAAATGTATCAGGGGTTATTTATGGCTCCACACGTTGTTAGTGAAGCGTTAAAAGGGGCTTTTTTCACAGCCGCTCTTCTTGAAGAAGCGGGCCTGCAAACTTTTCCGTCTTCAACAGAAGAAAGAACGGATCTTATTCAAGCAGTGACATTTGAGGATAAACAAAGGATGGTTCGTTTTTGTCAGGCTGTTCAGGAAGCTTCTCCAGTCGATTCTAAGGTTGTACCAGAGCCATCAAATATGCCAGGTTATGAAGATGAAGTTATTATGGCAGCTGGGGCTTTTATACAAGGTTCTAGTATCGAATTGTCTGCTGATGGACCGCTGCGGCCCCCTTATACAGCTTATATCCAAGGAGGTCTGACCTTTTCTCATGTGAAATATGCTGTTTCGCATGCATTAAATGTGTTGATCGAAGAGAAGTTGATTCCTCCGTTTCATTCCTATACGGAAAAATAGGTGAAAAGACATCTGACATTACTGAAAAAATTAATGTAAAAAAAGCTAACATGTACTTGACTAAAAACCTAACATCGTGTAGGATGAAAATAACTTCTTAAGGGAAGGAGGCAGCCAAATGGGTGATCATATCCGGCGGAATATGCCTTTATTTCCTATTAGCATAGTGAAGAAGCTGACAGAACTATCCGCTAGGCAAATTAGGTATTATGAAGAACATGGTCTTGTTTATCCTGCAAGAACTGAAGGCAATCAACGATTATTTTCATTTAATGACGTAGATAGGCTGTTAGAAATTAAAACTCTCATTGAACGCGGAGTGAATTTATCAGGAATTAAAGAAATTTTTGAACTGCGTGCCCAAAATGAAGAGGAAAAACCGAAGCCTGTTCTTAAAAATACAGAAAGTATGAGTGATAAAGAACTGCGTCGACACTTAAAAAATGAAGTATTGGTTGCAGGAAAGCAGGGAAGAACTTCAATGATCCAAGGACAATTGTCCAGATTTTTTCATTGATCAGGTGATTTCCTTTTGTCCATCATGACAGAAGATTTCATACTATTATTTATTGAAACGAAAGAGAGGAGACACACCAAATGGCCAACAAGTATTCAAGAGAAGATATCACAAGAATGGCTGAAGAAGAAAACGTAAAATTTATTCGACTTCAATTTACAGACCTTCAAGGTATTATTAAAAACGTAGAAATTCCAGTGGATCAACTATCAAAAGCTTTGGATAACAAAATGATGTTTGACGGTTCTTCCATAGAAGGGTTCGTTAGAATTGAAGAATCTGATATGTACTTATATCCTGATCTAAATACATGGGTAGTATTCCCTTGGACTCCTGAAAAAGGGAAAGTAGCACGCCTTATTTGCGACATATATGAACCTGGTGAAGTAGGTGGAGAACCAAAACCATTTTCCGGCGACCCGCGTGGTATTTTGAAACGCGTATTAAAAGAAGCGGAAGAAATGGGCTTCACTGCTTTCAATATTGGACCAGAACCAGAATTCTTCCTCTTCAAAAATGATGAAAAAGGCGAACCTACAATGGAACTTAATGATAAAGGCGGGTACTTTGACCTTGCCCCTACAGATTTAGGTGAAAACTGCCGCCGCGATATCGTACTTGAGCTTGAAGATATGGGATTTGAAATTGAAGCTTCTCACCATGAAGTTGCTCCTGGACAGCATGAAATTGACTTTGAATATGCTGATGCAATTACTACTTGCGACAATATTCAAACCTTTAAGCTTGTAGTAAAAACCATTGCAAGAAAGCATGGTTTGCATGCGACATTTATGCCTAAACCATTGTTTGGGGTGAATGGTTCCGGGATGCACTGTAATATGTCCTTGTTTAAAGGCAAAGAGAACACTTTCTTAGATGAAAGCACAGACTCTCAACTAAGTGAAACAGCAATGCAGTTTTTAGGCGGTATTCTTGAGCACGCTCAAGCATTCACTGCATTGACTAACCCTATCGTTAACTCTTATAAGCGTCTTGTACCAGGATTTGAAGCTCCTGTATATGTAGCTTGGTCGCTTAGAAATAGAAGTCCACTTGTTCGTATTCCTAACTCTAGAGGACTTAGCACACGTGTAGAAGTAAGAAGCCCAGACCCAGCTGCTAACCCATACCTTGCTATTGCTTCAATGCTTGCTGCAGGTCTTGACGGTATTAAGAAAAAACTCAAGGCGCCTGAGCCAACCGATCGTAATATTTATGTCATGAGCAAAGAAGAGCGTGAAGAAGAAGGCATTAAAGATCTTCCAGCTGACCTTAAACAAGCGTTGGACAGTCTCTTAAACGACGAAGTTCTTGTTAATGCGATCGGACCTCATGCTATTGAACATTTTGCAGAAGCAAAAGAAATCGAATGGGATATGTTCCGCTCTCAAGTACACCCTTGGGAAAGAGAACAATTTCTCTCCACATACTAAAATTAATTTTTAACCCCTTGATGACGTATCATCAAGGGGTTTTTACACGTTTGGTATAGGCAACAGGGAGACGTCTGCACACTTTATGGGGGATAACATATATTAACCATTGCCTAGTCGTTGTAAGAAGGAGTAATTACATTGAATATACGTTTGCGTTCTGTAGACCCCGCACTGTACCATTTTGCCCAATCTGAACGTTTTAAGCTTTTTAAAACAGCATCGGCAAACATTTTGAATGTAAAGCACCTAAACTCGGTTCTATCATATGTATATGAAGGACTTCCAAATCGTTACGGGGCAGCGCCACCACATAACGCTGCTGATGGATATACAGCAGAACCTCTTTTCATCAACCGATCACTGCTCGATTTGCTCCAAGAAGGGGGATATATTTTTTATACGAGGCACGGAGAAGCAACCGTAGGAGAAGATCAACCGAATTTCCTTTTCGAAAATTGTTTTACTCAAAGAAATCTCTCTGAGGCAGGAAGAAGACAAGCTGTTTTATACGGAGAAGTAATTCGCACGTTACGTATTCCTATTGAGTATCCAATTATAACTGCTCCTTTTTGCCGAACGAGAGAAACTGCTGAATTGGCTTTTGGCAAAAGCAATCTCGTAGAGGACCCTTTTTGGATTAATATTTATAGACTGGGAAGTCATATGAGTGCCATAAAACAGGAAAGAATTTTAAACTCCCTACATTCATTTCTAGAAATACCGCCTGCTCCGAGAAAAAATAAGGTCGTTGTCGCTCACAGTTTTCCCCCAGGCGTAGGGTTAGGTCAGATTCCTAACATGGGAACAGTAGTTGTAAAACCATTTGGACAGGGAAACGGCTATGAAATTGCAGGTTATCTAACTTTAGGACAATGGATGAGTTGGATGGAATAAATATGAAGGAGAAATGAATAGAAACGAAAAGGTTCATTTTAAAAATGCAGCGATAAACGATTCAAGGTAAAGGACATGTGCGTTTTTAGCAGAAGTTCTTTTCCTTTTTCATTAGTGGTCTTTTATATAGCGACAAGCCGCGTTTTTCTACTCTTAGACCAACATCCAATTATTAATAATTTATTTCTGAAAAGGTTATACAACTGTCTAAACAAATCTAAAGAGAGATCATAAATTATTAAAGAGGACACGTCAGGGGAGGGATATTAATGGGATACGGTTATAAAGACAGTTTTGCGTTGATTGTAGTATTATTTATACTGCTAATCATCGTAGGAACTGCATTTGTTAAATACTAATCACCGCTTCGAACGTGGGGTGATTTGTCAATAGTGCAGTAAAATGAGAGGCCAAAAATAACCCGGCTAATGTTTCATAACATTGATGGCCGGGTTGTTTCATGTAAAATATGGACAATTAATGCAGCGTTCGAAATACACCCGTAACTTTCCCCAGAATAGTACAATTGTCTAAAATAATTGGTTCCAACGCAGCATTCTCTGGCTGCAGACGAATAAAATTTTCTTCTTTGTAAAAGCGTTTTACTGTAGCTTCAAGTTCTTCTGTCATTGCTACAATAATATCTCCATTATCTGCGGTCTGCTGTTGTCTAACAATGACGAGATCGCCATCATAAATACCAGCTTCGATCATACTGTCCCCTTGAATAGTTAAGATGAATACTTTTTCATCTGAGACCATACGCTCTGGTAAGGGGATATACTCTTCAATATTTTCTACAGCAGTAATTGGATCCCCCGCTGTAACTTTACCTAATACAGGAACATAAACAGCATTGCTTTCTGAAATGTGCGGCTGCACGTCTTCTAGTTCTAATACTTCAATCGCTCTTGGCTTGGTTGGGTCACGCCGAATCAACCCTTTATTTTCAAGCCTGGAGAGATGACCGTGCACCGTTGAACTGGATGCGAGGCCAACAGCTTCACCGATTTCACGTACGGAAGGAGGATAACCTTTTTGCCGGACTTCATCTTTTATATAATCTAAAATTTGCTGCTGGCGTTTCGATAATTTTGGCATCGGTTCAGCACCTCTATTTCTAATATTTTCATGTGTTAAGTATAGCATGGAAAACATATGTACGCAAACATTCGTTCTAATTATCACTTGACGGGAACAAAGGTTCCCTTTATACTGAATCATAATAAGAACATACATTCTCATGAGTCGGAGGGAAAGTAATGTATACCAAAATGAAACAGTTAAGCAGTCAGGAATGGGCCATTTTAATTCTTTTTATTATTTCTATCATTTCACTCGTATTAACTGTTCAATTAACTTCGTATGAAGAAGATAAAGACGTGTATGTAAATACGCTGGATGAAGAGAAAGAAGATGTGCTAACCTATACGTGGGTGGATGAGTGAAAAAGGAAAATAAATATGAGCTAATGAAAAGGTGAGGGAATTATTGAAAAGCTGCATAATATATTGCCGGGTAAGTACAAATAAAGAAACACAGAAATCATCATTAAAAAGGCAACAAGAAGAACTCATTCATTTATCAGAAAAAAAGGGATTTTACCTCTCAAAAATTATTGCAGAGGAAGCTAGCGGGTATTCGATTGAAAGGGATGGCCTGCTTGAAGTTCTGGATCTTTTATCTGCAAAAGAAGCTGATGTTTTATGTATACAGGATGATACTAGATTAGGACGAGGAAATGCCAAAGTGGCCATGCTTCATCAATTATTTAAACTAAATATCCCTATATATACGGTGAAAGACGAAGGAGTACTTCAGTTGTCTGAAACTGATAACATGTTGATGGATATATTGTCTATGGTAGAAGAACATCAAAGAAAATTACATAATTTAAAGATTAAAAGAGGAATGAAACAAGCAGTAGCCAGTGGATATAAGCCTGAAAAAAATTTATCTGACCGCAGGCAGGGCGGAAGGAAAAAGAAAGATGCACCAATTGAAGAAATTGTTCGGCTTAGAAAATTAGAACTGACATTTTATGATATTGCAGCAACATTGCGTGGATTTGGTTATGATGTTTCAAAGGCTACTGTACACAGAAGGTACAAAGAACACATGGAGAAAATAGCTAATAATTCGGAGTAATTCCTTTGTTGCTTGGAAAATTTTGAATTTGAGTGTTATGGAGCGCCTCTCATCAAGTACAATAGCTGTTGCAAATCATAAATAGATCATTTACATTAAAAGACAAGTTAAAAAAGCGGAACATTAGGGAGGTTTTCATACATTTATGCTTTCTCAAGAGAAGATTGCACGTATTAATGAACTAGCTAACCGTTCTAAAACTACGGGTTTAACGGAGCAGGAAGAAAAAGAACAGAAAATGCTGCGGCAAGAATATTTATCTAAATTCCGTTCCTCCTTTAAAAGCCAGCTGCAATCCGTAAAAGTTGTGGATCCGAATGGTAAAGATGTTACTCCCGATCAATTAGTTAAAACGAAAAGAAATAACTTGAACTATCGTCAGTAGTTTCATATACAGATAAAAAGTGCCTGATGGTTAACGCACCATCAGGCTTTTTATATATTACTGTGAAAATCGGATACAATTCTAATTATGATCTAAAATGGCAATATGCTTAAAATTTATCAGCAGTCGTTTTCAGGTACTTTATTTTAAAAAACAAATTGTTTGAAGGTCGTTTATCGATAATACTTGACATCAGCCTTGTACTATTAAGATAGAACGTTTATGATTAAATACGTAGGTAATAATACATATTGAATTTTGGGAAAGGAAGGGAATGACATGGCAGCTAAGAGTGTGGAAGAATTAGCCATTAACACTATCCGTACACTATCTATTGACAGTATTGAAAAGGCCAGTTCCGGTCACCCGGGATTACCGATGGGCGCTGCTCCTATGGCCTATACATTGTGGAGTAAATTTATGAAACATAATCCGGGCAATCCTGACTGGTTTGATCGTGATCGATTTGTATTATCAGCAGGGCATGGTTCTATGCTTTTATACAGTCTCCTTCATTTAAGCGGATATGATTTATCACTGGATGAATTAAAAAACTTTAGACAATGGGACAGCAAGACCCCAGGACATCCTGAATACGGAGATACACCTGGTGTAGAAGCTACAACAGGACCGCTTGGACAAGGATTGGCGATGGCCACAGGAATGGCAATGGCAGAACGTCATTTAGCTGCTGTATATAATAAAGAAGATATTAACGTAGTAGATCATAACACTTACGTTTTATGCGGTGATGGAGACTTGATGGAAGGGGTTTCATCTGAATCTGCATCATTAGCTGGCCATTTGAAGTTAGGAAAGTTAATTGTACTTTATGATTCAAATGATATTTCTCTTGATGGAGATCTGCATCAATCTTTCTCCGAAGATGTAATGAAACGTTATGAAGCTTATGGCTGGCACACGATTCTTGTAAAAGATGGAAATGATCTTGAAGCAATCGAAAGCGCTATCGAAGAAGCGAAAAACTCGGATCGTCCATCTCTTATTGAAGTAAAAACAGAGATTGGATTTGGCTCTCCGAACAAAGGCGGGACAAATGCAGCCCACGGTGCTCCGTTAGGTGAAGATGAAGTAACACTTGCTAAAGGGACGTACAAATGGAATTTTGAAGAAGAATTTCATGTACCTGCTGAAGTAACAGAACATTTTGCTGAAGGCAAAGCAGAAGGTGCACGAAAAGAACAAGAATGGAACGACAAGGTAGAAACATATAAAGAAAAATATCCTGAACTGGCTGAACAATTTATACGTGCCATAAAAGGAGACCTTCCGGCGGACTGGGAAAAAGAACTGCCTGTATACAATGACGAAAAACTTGCTACAAGAGCAGCTTCCGGAGAAGCACTACAAAAAATATCAAAAGCGGTTCCTTCTTTGTTTGGCGGTTCAGCTGACCTTGCTTCTTCTAATAAAACGTTAATTAAAGAAGAATCAGACTTCAGCCGTGATAATTATAAAGGGAGAAATGTATGGTTTGGAGTGCGTGAGTTTGCGATGGCTGCGGCCGGAAACGGTTTAAAACTTCATGGAGGCGTCCATCCTTACGTTTCCACCTTTCTCGTATTTTCGGATTACTTGCGCCCGGCTCTTCGCCTGAGTGCTCTCATGAAACTGCCGCTAACTTATGTGTTCACTCACGACAGCATTGCTGTTGGGGAAGACGGCCCAACTCATGAGCCTATTGAGCAAACATCTTCTTTAAGAGCAATTCCTAATGTAAATGTTATTCGTCCGGCTGACGGAAATGAAACAACGGCTGCATGGAAAGCTGCTCTTCAAAGTGAAAATACTCCAACCGCACTTGTGTTAACTCGACAAGGCCTCCCAACACTTCCAGGTACTGTTGATAAAGCAGAAGAAGGAGTGCAAAAAGGAGCATATGTTCTTTCAGAATCTTCCAAGCGTCCGGATATACTTCTTCTCGCTACAGGTTCTGAAGTATCACTTGCCGTTGAAGCAAAAGGTGAGCTGGAAAAGGATGGAATAAAAGCAAATGTTATAAGTATGCCAAATTGGAAAGCTTTTGATGAACAAGACACAGCCTATCAAGAAGAAATTCTTCCACAAGGTGTTCCTGCTCTTGCATTAGAAATGGGAGCTTCCCACGGATGGCATAAGTATGTAGGGTATAATGGGGTTGTTTTAGGCATTGATCGATTTGGTGCCTCTGCCCCTGGAGATAAAATTGTACAGGAATACGGGTTTACAGTAGAAAATGCTGTAGCTAAAGCAAAATCTTTGTTGGATTCAAAATAATTCTGGCGCCTCGAAAAAGAGTAATCAAATAAATTGCTCTTTTTTCGGGGTTTTTCTATTTTTTTAGGTATAAAGATATAAATGTTATTCTTTTACCTCTAACTATGTTCTCAATTTTTTATTCGACAAAATCAGTATTAATTATTTTCAGAAAATGACAGGACTTTTACTTATGATGAGGTATTATATAATAAAAGCAGTGAAGGGGGAGAAATCATGACAACCCGGTTTCAAATGGTCATTATTACAAAAGAAGTAGCGATGCAATATTATCAATCTGAAAACAAGTTGTTTCGTTTGTTTCTTGATTATGAGCGTGCATACGAGTGGGCTCGTCCTGTTTTAGAAAAACAAATACGTTATATTACGGAGGCCATCTTACCTGCTCACTGGAATGACTCCCTGTCATGTCAACTGCACAACATTGGGTATAAAGAAGAGAAAGCCGAAACAGGTTATTTATATTTTTCAGAAAAGTCAAAAAGTAAATTGTTTGTTGATGACAGATTTGTGCATTTTACTCACTCTGGTTCTCCTAAAGTCGAATGGGAAGTCTTTGACTGTTTAAAAAGTTTGTCCCCGTATGTATTTGCTGTCAATTTTGAAAAAGAAACGTACGGCTGGTTAAAACCATTAAAAGTGTTTTCCGTTTTATAATGTTTTTGTAAAGCTTGGTCTCTAATTTTGCTCTTTTTTGTTGTATTGAAATTCCGTATTTTCAGCCGCCTTTATAAAGAAATTTTCTTCACCTCTTTTAATGGCACAGGGGATACGTTATAATTATATAGGTTAAACGTGGCAATTATTACAGAATATTTGTTTTAATGGCTTTAGAAGGAGGAAATTAGAGGATGGACTGGCTTTGGTTTGTACTCGTCGGTGTGCTTTGTCTATTGGCGGGTGCTGCATTAGGATTTTTTATTGCTCGAAAAACAATGATGAACTATTTGAAGAAAAACCCGCCAATCAACGAGCAAATGCTTCGGGTAATGATGATGCAAATGGGACAAAACCCTTCTCAAAAGAAAATAAATCAGATGATGAAAGCAATGCAGAAGCAACAAGATAAAAAGTAATCAAGAGGCTGTTTCAAAAGGAACTGTGGACGTTTAGAGTTTCACATGCCATTTTGAAGCAGTCTTTTGTTTTGGAAAAAATCATTAATGATTCAATTCCGAAATCAAAGGCTTAAACCTGTTTGCATGAATTCTCTCACTCGTTGTATGATAGTAGTAATGTTTTTTTAATGAGCGTCCCTGTAATCACAGCATATGATATCAAGCAGGGAGGGGAGTTGGAAAGAATGAATACCATGTTAATAATTACCACCTTCGGCGCAGCAATGATGGCAGCAATAGCCATTTTTATTCGAATGAAAGCAATAAAAAGGCCGGCAACAGCAAAAAAAATAATTTTACCGCCATTGTTTATGTCTACTGGATTTTTAATGTTTTTATATGAACCAACCCATATTACGATATCACAAACCATAGAAGCTTTATCGGTTGGTCTTGTATTTTCATTGCTCTTAATAAAAACGTCTAGTTTTGAAATTAGAGAACAACATATCTATATGAAACGTTCTAAAGCTTTTGTCTTTATTTTATTTGGTTTATTAATTGCACGAATCATTTTTAAACTACTGATTGGTGATGCTATAAACATAGAAGAATTAGGAGCAATGTTTTTTATCCTTGCATATGGCATGATTATTCCATGGCGGATATTTATGCTTATTGCCTATAAAAAAATGGAAAGACAAATGCGGTTGGAAGAAAAAAACACAGCTGTAGCATTTAGGTCATAATATTTTTCAAAAAGAAACAGGCTGTCTGCCTAATTACACGCAGACAGCCCTCTTTTTTTAGGCGGCTTATTTTCACTTCTCCTCCTTTACTAGGAAGCTTTTAGCTTGTTTTACGAAAATAAATGTTCATAAGGAGAAACATCTATATCCTTTTCATTTAGTTTTTTTCGTAAAAATTTGTGATCTCTTTTGGGGGTAGCGATTATGTAACCACGGATTAAAAGATCCTCATCAATTTGGTTTACGTCTTCTTGTAACGCTAGTTCCCCGATCTTTCCGGCAATTTTTTCTCTGGCTGTATCCCTGAACAATTCCGGGACAGGTTCTACCAACTCTTCTAGCAGATCCTTTTTTTCCTGCGGCCATAAATGAATGGTTCTTTCGAGGTAGTAATCCTGCCAGTCTAAAATAGATTTTCCGTCTTCTTTTGGAAATCTTTTTAAAAACTTTCGAAACATAAAATAACCGCCGATAAACATAACGACAGTAAGAAAAACGGACCAGAAAACAATAAACCACATAAATATATCGGAAGGCATCCGATTCACCTCATTTGCTGAATCTAAACGATATTTTATCACAGAAATCACAAAAAAGCAGGGGAAGACATAGATTTCATATCTTTCGCAATATCAAAATGAAGGCGGATTTGGTATACTTCCAATGGAAGGAGAGGAAAACATGTGGTTAGAAATTAGCAGCTTTATTATTCATTGGCTGATGGCCCTGGCCTTTTTTATGCTGATTCCCTTACCCTTTTTCTTAAAAGGGATGGAAGGAGAGAACCTCCTATTCATTAAGAAACTGTACCGTCCAATCATGCATTTCGCTCACGTTGGTTTAATCGGCTCTATTATTACCGGGATATTTCTTATACAAAACGGGTTATCGTGGTGGATTATTGTTGTTTTTGTACTTTGGCTCACCATTGGGGCTCTCTTAGGATTAACTGCCAAAAACCTTCGTCTATCCATGGAAAATAACAATAAAGATCGTTCTTTATTGAGATTCAGTTACATTCTTACTGTGGCTATACTAGGAATGTTTATATTGAAGTTTGCCAATTGGTTTTAGTGTAAATGGTACATACTAATTATTGTCGTAAGAAAGGATGTACGTAAACAATGGCCAAAAAAGATGTGAACGATTATATAGAACAAGGGATCTACGGACCAAAAGAAACAAATCCAGAGGAAAAACGGAGATTTCTAGGTACGTACAGAGAACGTGTGCTTCTAGCCCTTACAAAAAAACAAGTGATGGAAAAAGGTACGTATCCAGAAGTAGAAAAAGTGTTACAAAATCATGCGGATACTGTTATGATCGTGAATGGAAAATTAGGATATACGGCCTTGTCTCCTTACACTAAAATGGCGGCTCATTATGGTGTGCACGCTAAGCGAGTGACAAACATGGATAAGAAAACAGATATTGGACTTGTGCTCGCTAAAGAGTACGCCGTAAATAAAGAAATAATTTTTATTGAAGAACAAAACGGAAATCAAGATGAGAAAAAAGAAAAAAAGCCTTGGTGGAAAAAAATATTCAGTTTGAACTAAAACCGGTGGTGCTTCCACCGGTTTTTATATTTGCTTAAGCATTTAGAAAATATGAGTCCGCTGTTAGACTTAACGGCAAGCCAAGTTTTTCTAATTAATTTCATATGGAATAATGCATTTACTATATACGAAAACTACCTTGTAGAAAAGGATTACTTTTCCAAGGGAGTGATTTCATGAAAGCAAACGACTATCCAAAGGCTCAAGGATTATATGATCCTGCAAATGAGCATGAAGCTTGCGGGATTGGTATGATCGCGAACATCAATGGCAAAAAATCACATGATATTGTTCAGAATGCGATTACGATACTTTGCAACCTTGAACATAGAGGAGGACAATCCGCTGATATCAGTACAGGTGATGGAGCGGGAATATTAACGCAGATTCCGCATTCCTTTTTCAAACAAGCCTGTGAAAAGCTAGATATCGAACTCCCTCCAAAAGGAAATTATGGGATAGGTATGGTGTTTTTGCCTCAAAAACCAGAAGAGCGGAAAAAATCCGAGCAAATAGTTGAAAAAATCATTAACGAGGAAGGCCTCACATTTCTAGGGTGGCGAACGGTGCCTGTTAACGACTCCTTTGTCGGCGACCATGCAAAAAAGTCAAAACCCTTTATCCGTCAACTTTTTATTGCACCTAAAACGGATCCAAACGATAGAATGGAATTTGAAAGACTGTTATACATTGTTCGTAAACGGTCTGAAAAAGAAACCGGCAATATTGAAGGAACGTTTTATATATGCAGTTTGTCTAGTACTACTATTGTTTACAAAGGTATGTTAATACCAGAACAACTCGATTCTTTTTATATTGATTTAAATCACCCTGATTTCAAATCAGCATTAGCTCTCGTTCATTCTCGCTTTAGCACAAATACATTTCCTAGCTGGGAACGCTCTCACCCGAATCGTTTAACAATACACAATGGAGAATTTAATACACTTCGAGGTAATGTAAACTGGATGCGGGCAAGGGAAAAGTTTTGTCATTCAATCGCATTTAACAAAACGAAATTAGAAAAAATATTACCTGTTATTGACACAAATGGAAGTGACTCTTCTATGTTTGATAACTGTTTTGAATTTCTGCATTTGTCTGGCCGTTCTCTTGCTCATACAGCTATGATGATGATACCAGAACCATGGGTTAACGATGAACGAATGAGTCCTGAAAAAAGATCATTTTATGAGTATCACAGCTGCTTGATGGAACCTTGGGATGGTCCTGCTGCTGTAGTGTATACAGATGGAAAACAAATAGGCGCCTGTCTGGATAGAAACGGTTTAAGACCAGCAAGGTATTATGTCACAAAAGACGGCATGATAGTGTTCGGTTCGGAAGTAGGCGTACTTGATATATACCCGGAAGAAATTGAGTACAAAGAAAGGCTTCATCCAGGAAAAATGCTGCTTGTCGATGTAGAAGAAGGGAAGATTATTAGTGATGAAGAGCTGAAACATACGATCGCTTTAGAAGAACCATATGAGAAATGGGTGGATGAACATATGGTTAACCTTGAAGATTTGTCTGAGGTTAATACAGAGGAGTCTTTCACTGCAGAGGAACTGATAACTCTTCAGCAAGCATTTGGGTATACGACAGAAGAACTGAACAAAATTTTAAAACCGATGGTAACAGACAAAAAAGATCCAGTTGGTTCTATGGGATATGATTCACCGCTTGCAGTTTTATCCAGACGTCCGCAGCTTTTGTACAATTACTTTAAACAACTGTTTGCACAAGTTACGAATCCACCGCTTGATGCAATCAGAGAAAAAGTAATTACTGCCGTTGAAACAACAATTGGTCCTGAGGGAAATCTCGTTCAACCACAGCCAGCAAGCTGTAAAAAAATCCGGTTGGAAAAGCCTATTCTAACAAGTTCTCAATTAGAAAAACTTCGTTTGAATGCCTATGAAGGATTTCAAACAAAAACGTTATCAATTTTATTTAATGTCAATAAAGAGGAAAATGAATTAGAAAATAGATTAAACGCGTTATTTGAAGAAGCCGAGCAAGCTATTGAAAATGGCGTGACATTATTTATTTTATCCGATCGCGGGGTAGACGCTGACAACGCAGCAATTCCTGCTTTGCTAGCAGTATCTGGTTTGCATCACCATTTAATACGGAAAGGACTACGAACAAAAGTCAGTATTCTGCTAGATTCGGCAGAGCCTAGGGAAGTTCATCACTTTGCAATGCTGATCGGCTACGGAGCTGAAGCAATTCACCCTTATCTTGCATATGATTCTTTACGTCAGCTGATTAAGCTAGGAGATCTTCGGCATACTGATGAACAAAAAGCAATTCAGACGTATGTGGAAGCTGCAGTGGATGGAGTGGTAAAAATACTCTCTAAAATGGGAATTTCTACCATTCAAAGCTATCGCGGCGCACAAATTTTTGAAGCAGTTGGTATTCATATGGATGTAATTGATAAATATTTTACACGTACAGCCTCAAGATTAGGCGGAATAGGTTTAGATATAATTGAAAAAGAGGTACTAACGAGGCACGGAAAAGCTTTTCGAATAAACAGAGGGACTCCAACGCTAGAGTCAGGCGATGAATTTCAATGGCGAAAACATGGTGAAGACCACCAATATAACCCCCAAACGATTCATCTGCTTCAGCAAGCATGCCGGAATAATAATTATGAGCTTTTCAAAAAGTATTCTCACTTACTGACGGATTCAACGAACCATCTGCAATCATTAAGAGGCTTATTGACATTTAAAAGAAGAAAACCAATTCCAATCGAAGAAGTCGAGCCCGTAGAAGCAATTGTAGCACGTTTTAAAACAGGAGCAATGTCATACGGTTCCATAAGCGAAGAAGCTCATGAAGCGTTAGCTATTGCAATGAACCGGATTGGCGGACGAAGCAATTCGGGTGAAGGCGGGGAAGAGGAAACGCGATTTACAAAGGACCCTAACGGTGATTGGAGGCGCAGCTCAATCAAGCAAGTAGCTTCCGGCCGTTTTGGGGCGAACAGTCATTATTTATCTAATGCCGATGAAATTCAAATTAAAATTGCTCAAGGTGCTAAACCAGGAGAAGGAGGCCACCTGCCAGGAAAAAAGGTATACCCTTGGATCGCAGAAGTAAGAAGATCTACGCCAGGTGTGGCTTTGATTTCACCGCCTCCGCATCACGATATTTATTCTATTGAAGATTTAGCTGAATTAATTCATAACTTAAAAAATGCGAATCCAAAAGCGCGCGTTAGTGTAAAACTTGTTTCTGCTGTAGGGGTAGGGACAATAGCTGCCGGTGTAGCAAAAGGAAGAGCAGATCTTGTTTTAATCAGTGGATATGACGGCGGCACTGGAGCGGCTCCGCGTACTAGTATCAAGCACACCGGGCTGCCTTGGGAAATTGGATTAGCTGAAACCCACCAAACATTATTAATGAATCGCCTGAGAGATCGAATCGTTGTAGAAACAGACGGCAAAATGATGACTGGACGTGACGTGGTTGTAGCTGCCTTACTCGGAGCTGAAGAGTTTGGGTTTTCTACCGCACCGTTGGTTGTACTTGGTTGTGTCATGATGAGAGTTTGCCATTTAGACACTTGTCCTGTAGGTGTAGCAACACAAGACCCTGAACTAAGAAGGAAATTTACAGGTAGTCCAGACCACGTTGTGAATTTTATGCAATTTATTGCACAAGAAGTTCGGGAATGGATGGCTGCACTTGGGTTTCGAACGATAAATGAAATGATTGGCCGGACCGATGTATTAAAAGCTGATGAACAAGTTTTATCACATTGGAAAGCACGAGGAATAAATTTGGATGCGCTTCTATATCAACCTGACGTTCCTGAACATGTCAGCCGCTACAGCGTGATAGAACAGGTTCACGGTCTTGATAAAACGTTAGATCAGCAAGAACTTATTCCGATGTGTAAACAAGCAATCGAACAGAAAAAAACAGTAAAAGCGACCGTCTCTATTCGGAATATTAATCGTGTAGCAGGAACGATGTTAGGAAATGAAATCACTAAACGATACGGCCGGCACGGCTTGCCTGAAGATACGATTCATTTAACATGTAAAGGGTCGGCTGGACAGAGTTTCGGAGCATTCATACCTCCTGGAATAACAATGAGACTAATAGGTGATGCCAATGATTATGTTGGAAAAGGACTTTCAGGCGGTAAATTAATTATCCATCCTTCAAAAAAATCAACCTTTCCCGCTGAAGCAAATATTATTGTCGGTAATGTTTGCTTTTATGGAGCTATTTCTGGAGAAGCTTATCTCCGTGGTATAGCCGGCGAACGTTTTTGTGTTAGAAACAGCGGAGCCGAAGTAGTGGTTGAAGGAATTGGTGATCATGGTTGTGAGTACATGACAGGAGGAAAAGTCATTGTTTTAGGAGATACCGGAAAAAATTTTGCTGCGGGCATGTCAGGCGGAATTGCATATGTGCTTGATGAAGATTCTTTTTTTCATGAGAAATGCAACCAAGAACAAGTACTGCTACAGCGTGTACAGGATCAACAAGAGGAAAAAGACATACACATGCTGATTAAAAAACATGTTCAGTATACGAATAGTACGAAAGCGCAATACGTGCTCGATAATTGGGAAAATCTATTGTCTTCTTTCATTAAAGTCATTCCAAAAGATTATTTAGAAATGCAGACAAGACTTCAAGAGCTAGAAGCAGAAGGAATGACAAAACAAGAGGCAGCGATTACTGCCTTTAATGAAAGCAAAAAGGCGGTAGAAGAAATAAAAGAACCAATGGAACTGGAGGGATAAACAATGGGTAAGCCAACTGGATTTATGGAGTATCAACGCCAAACTTGGCCAGAGCGTCATCCGGCAGATCGGGTGAAAGATTGGAACGATTATACATTGCCGATGGCAGAGGAAGAAGTAAAAATACAAGGAGCTCGCTGTATGGATTGCGGTATTCCCACTTGTCATATGGGAACAAATATAAATGGAATGACAACTGGCTGTCCCGTTTATCACCTCATCCCTGAATGGAACGACCTTGTTTATCAAGGCCAGTGGAAAGAAGCTTTAGAACGAGAACATAAAATGAATAACTTTCCCGAATTTACGGGTATGGCTTGTCCTGCCCCGTGCGAAGGAGCGTGTGTACTTGGAATTAATGAGCCCCCGGTTGCTATTAGATCGATAGAACGCGCGATTATTGAAAAGGGATTTGAAGAAGGGTGGGTCAAGCCGGAACCGCCTTCACATCGGACTGGAAAAAAAGCGGCAGTAGTCGGATCCGGCCCAGCAGGTCTAGCTTGTGCTGCTCAGCTTAATAAAGCCGGTCATTATGTTACTGTTTTTGAAAGAAATGACCGTATAGGGGGCCTTTTAACGTACGGTATACCTGAGATGAAACTTTCTTATCGTATAGTGGAACGCCGAGTTGACTTATTAAAACAAGAAGGAATTACGTTTATTGCGAATACAGAGGTAGGAAAAGATTATCCTGTTTCTAAACTTCAATCAGAGTTTGATGCGGTTATTCTTTGCGGCGGTGCATCCCAACATCGTGATTTAACAATGGAAGGCCGGGACTTAAAAGGAATTCATTTTGCGATGGATTTTTTGCATGCCAATACGAAAAGTTTATTGGATACAAAGTTAGAGGACGGCCAATATATTTCAGCAAAAGGAAAAGATGTTATTGTTATTGGAGGAGGAGATACAGGAACTGATTGTCTTGCCACATCAATAAGACATCAATGCAAATCATTAACGCAATTTGACATTCATGACAAAAAGCAAACAGATCGTCCAGCTCATAATCCATGGCCGCAATGGCCGATTATCCACCGGGTAGAATACGGACAAAAAGAAGCAGCCACTGTCTTTGGAGAAGACCCGCGTGCTTATATGGTGCAAACGACCAAATTTGTTGGAGACGGAAATGGCCGCGTGAAAGAAGTCCATACAATAAATGTAGAGGAAAAAATCGATAA
This sequence comes from Alteribacillus bidgolensis, assembly GCF_002886255.1. Lineage (NCBI taxonomy): Bacteria > Bacillati > Bacillota > Bacilli > Caryophanales > Bacillaceae > Alteribacillus > Alteribacillus bidgolensis. The sequence goes on along the minus strand of NZ_KZ614149.1, from coordinate 999,721 downwards.
TAATGGAAACAAAAAAAGAATAGAAGTACCTGGGACAGAAAAAATATGGCCGGCTCAACTTGTTCTTTTAGCTATAGGCTTTAGCGGACCAGAACAAAGCTTAATTCAATCCCTTGGTATTGATACGAATGAAAGTTCAAATGTAAAGGCTGAGTATGGAAACTACCGCACGAATGTAAAAGGGGTTTTTGCAGCAGGCGATATGAGACGCGGACAAAGTTTAATTGTATGGGCGATCAATGAAGGAAGAGAAGCAGCCAGAGAATGTGATCGCTATTTAATGGGCACAACAGAGCTGCCATAGTAAAAAAGGGCCTATTCACTAAGATTGGTGAATGGTCCCTTTATTCTTACTGGAAAGTCTTTATGCTTCTATTTTAGTTTCATTTTCTGTATCTAGATCATATGCACTATGGAGGATTTTGACGGATTGTTTGCCGTATTCTAGCGGTACAAGACAAGAGACTTTAATTTCTGATGTTGTAATCATTTTCATCCGAATGTCGTTATCATTTAATACGTTAAACATTTTAGCTGCTACCCCGGTGTTAGTAATCATACCTGCACCGATGATAGAAACTTTTGCAACATCTTTTTCGAAAAAAGCGTGACGAAAGCTTAAATTTTCTTTCTGTTTTTCTATAATTTCCATAGCGCGTTCGGCTTCTTCTTTACCAACTGTAAAGGCTAGATGAAAGGTTTCTGCTCCGTGTTCACTTAATACGATCATATCAACGTTAATATTGGCCTGTGCAAGGGAGTCAAACACTTTAGACATTGCCCCAATTTCATTTCGTATATCCAATACCTCTATTTTGCTCACATCTTCATCGTATGCAACTCCACTAACAACGATTTCTTTTTCCAATGTGTTTTCCTCCTTTACATACGTTCCTTCTTTATCTGAAAAACTAGAACGAACTAACAAATTTACTCCATGAACTTTGGCTAATTCAACGGCTCTAGGATGAAGAACAGAAGCACCTAATACAGCCATTTCTAACATTTCATCGAAAGAAATGGTGGAGAGTTTTTTGGCATATGGTACGATTCTTGGGTCCGTACTATAGATTCCGTCTACATCTGTGTTTATTTCACAACGATCGGCCTTTAATGCAGCAGTTACTGCTACTGCTGTTGTATCAGAGCCTCCTCTTCCTAACGTTGCGATTTCTTTTTCATTGGTCATTCCTTGAAAACCCGCTACAATGACGACTTTTCCTTCATCAATTGATTCTTGTATTCGCTCTGATTCTATATTAATAATTCGAGCATTTCCAAAATAAGGTTCGGTGGCTATTCCAGCCTGCCAGCCTGTATAAGAGATGGATGGCACATTCATTTCTTGCAGAGAAGCTGATAATAAAGCAATCGACACTTGTTCTCCGGTTGTTAATATCATATCCATTTCACGACGAGGCGGAGTATCCGTTACTTCATACATTAAAGATACCAATTTGTCTGTTTGGTCCCCCATTGCAGAAACGACGACGATAACTTTATCACCTTCCTCCACTGTTTGTTTTACACGCTCTGCCACTTTTTTTATTTTTGACACATCTCCAACAGATGTTCCGCCATATTTTTGTACGACAATTCCCATGATAAAAACCACCTTTGAGTTTATGTAGAAATTTCAATATTTGGAGTAAGGTTTTACTAATAAGTGTTTGTTTTTTTACGGATATTAATCCATATAAATAAATATTTTGGGGGAGATGACACTGACTTCGATTAAAACTCGCACGTTTCGGCATCCTAATATTAATGACGGTAAAAAAGTTTGGGAGCTCGTTCGAGAAATAGATGTATTAGATTTAAATTCATCTTATTACTACTTAATTTTGTGTGAGTATTTTTCCAATACGTGCATGGTAGCAGAGAACGAGGGAGAAATCGTTGGTTTTGTTTCTGGTTTTCGCCATCCTGAACATCACGATATTTTGTTTGTTTGGCAAGTAGCTGTTGCTAAATCAGAGCGAGGAGAAGGTCTTGCCACAACTTTGATCCAAAAGCTTTTAAAAAGCGATGAATGTTCTGATATTAAAGCTATTCAAACAACAATTTCACCTTCCAATAAAGCTTCCCTAGCTCTTTTTCGGAAACTTTCGGAACATCTCGGAGCAAACATGGTGAAAACGCTGCGGTTTTCTTCGGACGCCTTTCCAGGTAATGAGCATGAAGCAGAACAAACTTATGAGATTAGCCCTATATTGGGAAATGGAAAAGAGGAGGATTAAATCATGACGATAAAAATTAATTCAGATTTAAATATTTTTAATGAGCATGAATCAGAAGTTCGAAGCTATTGCCGCAGTTTTCCAACCATTTTTTCGAAAGCCCAGGGAGAATTTCTATGGGATAAAGAAGGCAATGAATTTATAGATTTTTTTGCAGGAGCTGGAGCATTAAATTATGGTCATAACCATCCTAAAATGAAAGAAAAGCTTTTAGAATATGTGCAAAAAGATGGTGTTACCCACGGACTGGATATGGCGACGGAAGCAAAGGAAGACTTTATTAAACAGCTCCAATCGATCGTTCTTGAACCTCGGAATATGGCATATAAAGTGATGTTTCCAGGACCGACGGGAACCAATGCGGTAGAAGGGGCGTTAAAATTAGCACGGAAAATAACAGGACGCACAACGGTAATGAGTTTTACCAATGCATTTCACGGTATGACATTGGGAGCACTTTCTATAACAGGTAACGAATTTAAACGTCACGGGGCAGGGATTCCGCTGCATAACGCGGTTGTCATGCCATATGATAAATTTTTAAAAGATGGGTCAGATTCGACGAAATATCTTGAACAGTTTTTATCGGATGATGGCAGCGGGGTCTCAAAACCAGCCGCGATTATTTTAGAAACAGTTCAAGGTGAAGGCGGTATTAATGTTGCTAGTTTTGATTGGCTTAAACGAGTCGAAGAAATCTGCCGGAAATTTGACATCTTTTTAATTGTTGATGATATACAAGCCGGGGTAGGTCGAACCGGAACATTCTTTAGTTTTGAACCGGCAGGAATTAAGCCGGATATCATCTGTTTGTCTAAATCAATAGGCGGATATGGACTTCCATTTGCTATTACGTTAATGAAACCTGAACATGACATTTGGGAACCAGGTGAGCATAATGGGACGTTTCGAGGAAACAATTTAGCGTTTGTAACAGCTTCAGAAGCTTTACATTTCTGGGAAGATGACACGTTGTCTAAAGAAGTAGAACGTAAAGGTGACATCGTTCAAGCAAGATTAGAGAAATTAGTTGAGCATCATCCAGAACTGAATGGAGAAGTGCGTGGAAGAGGATTAATGAAAGGATTAGCCTGTCATGTGGAAGGAATGGGAAGTGATATTTGCTGCAGCGCATTTGAAAAAGGATTGATATTAGAAACAGCAGGTATTGATGATGAAGTGGTAAAAGTAATGCCGCCATTAAATATTAAAGAAGAATCCTTAGAAAAAGGGTTAGACATTTTGGAAGAAAGTGTTAAAACCATCTTGAAAAAATAACAAAAGGAATGGCATTCACGGGGACAATCCATGAATGCTTTTCTCTATTTTTGAAATGTTTAACTTTGTTAAGGAACAAAGTATAAGTAAAACTACGACTTCCGCCGTAAGGCTCGGCGGCAAGCCGAGTTTTTCTAACAACAACCTTTATTCCGGGACATCTTCATACCAGCAATCGCTGTTTTCCCAAGCGTTTTTCACATTACAGGCCTCACTTAGTGATGCTTCTGTACTTGGCGTATTTTCTTCCTGCACAGCTTCTTTTAACATTTGAACAATAGGTTCGTATTCCGCTTTTGTATTGTCTTGTTCAAGCGAGCGCAAAAAACCTTCCAACATGACTTTTTCTTTTTGTGTTTGTGTTGAAATATGCAAGAATGAGATCCCTCCTTTTTTATACTTACAAAAAAATAAGTTTTTATAGTTAACAGTACAAGCAAAACTACGGCACTCAACATACAATGTGATTTTTAGTAGTAGAAGTTCCTTTTACCTTTTGTTAGGCGGTTTCCACTACATGGCGCAAGCTGAGTTTTTCTAGTAGTAAACCTGTCTAACAGACATATGCCTGTGTTTTTCTTATTATTTGTGTTTAGCAGGTATACATGCATATTAGAAAGTTGATGATTTTGGGAAAAATGGTAGTTTATTCCAATGTTAATTGATTCTTAAATAAAAATTTATCGAATCAGCATAGATAACAGAAGGCTGTTTTGACATTATTTTTTTAGTGATTCTATTAATGGTTGAAAGCCTTATTTTCAATATTCACTTTATTATTTCCCATATATACCCTTACTTATTTTATATTTATGAATAAACTGAAAAGGTAATAGATTCAGTGATAAATAGAGGAGGGATAGAAAAATTGAAAATAAGCGGGAGAAATAAATGGAAATTATACCTTGCGATGAAGAGAAATAAAGAGCTTAGGCCTTATCTCGTTCACACCAAAAAGTGGAACAAAAAAAACTTTGAGAGAATGTTATCTAAAAACAAATCTATTGTTGTGAAACCAAACAAAGGATTGAAGGCGAAAAATATTTATTTCATATTCAAAAGAAATTCCAAAAGTTATGTCGTTCAACTATACGAAAATAAAATTTATTTTTCATCTCGTCAAAGAGTATATGAATATATGAAAAAAAGAATTAATAATACCTCTTATATTATTCAAAAACGTATTAAAATGGCAAAAATAGACGGACGACTCTTTGATATCCGGGTCATTCTGCAAAGAAAATCTATAAATTTACCATGGGAAGCAACGGCTCACAAAGTGAGGGTGGCAAAAAAAGGAAGAATGGTAACAAATGCTAGTAAGGGCGGAAATATTTTATCTTTTGATGAGGCCATGAATCAAAGTAATATTTCAAATGAAGAAAAAGGATATTTGTTAGATCACATTAAAGATGTATCCATTCTAGCAGCAAACGCATTAAACCGGTATTATCCAAAGAAACGGCTTTATGGAATAGACATTGGAATAAAAAAGGATGGATCGCTTCATATTTTTGAGATCAACCGTAAACCTTCTTTGAAGGGTTTTACTGATTTACAGGAACAACGGCTTAAGGAGTATAAAGAAGATAAACGGTAATTCTTTTTCATTTATTAAGCTGCTTTCTCTTTTTAGCTTATATCTTCAAATAAAAGAGGGATGTTAGGATGGTAGTGAAATTAAAAGGAAGAAATAAATATAAAATGTATTTTGCTTTAAAGAAAGATGAAGCTCTGCAAAAACATCTTCCTGCTACATTAAAATGGAATAGACAAAATTTTATTAATATGTTAAAAAAATACAATTCTGTTGTTGTAAAACCACGAAGCGGCCGGCAAGGTCAAAGAATTTATTTTGTTAGTAAAATAAATTCAAAGTATCTGGTGCATATAAACAAAACAAGGAAGTATTTTAAAAGAAGAACAGCCGCTTATAATTATATTAAAAAGTCAGCAGAAAAAAGAAAGTATATTATTCAACAAGAAATTGATCTTGCAACCATCGATGGGAAGCGTTTTGATTTCAGGATTATCGTACAACGATTAACAACAAAAGATGATTGGGTTGTAAATGGCATCATCGCAAGAAAAGCTGGAGCGGGATATAAAGTAACGAACAAACGCCGCCGCGGAATTGTCCTCCCCTTAGAAACAGCAATGGAAAAATTAAATGCAGTTGAAAAGAAAGATTTTATCGTAGAAGAGATTAAGAAAATAGCTCTTGCTGCCGCTGAGACGTTAGGACGTTCTTTTCCTAACCAAAAAATATTTGGTGTAGATATTGGAATGAAAGAAGATGGCTCTCTTTATATTTTTGAGCTCAATCGATGGCCATTAATTCAGGGGTTTAAGAGTCTGAAGGATAAAACCCAATATAATAAAATCAGGAAATATAAAAGGAAAGCGAAAAAGTAAATATGGAGTGAGGAAATAATTTAAGAAAGATTTTTTTGCATTTATATTATAATTTATTATGATAAACGATTCCTTTTAATAAACACTCCATCCAATGTTCCTTTTTTGAATTAATAAAGTAAGAATTGTAATGGGGGCAGAGTACAAATTAAAAGACGACGTCAAACGAGTAACTGATACGATTGAAGAGTCATATTTTAATAGTACTTCTTCTTCTAGGAGGGTACTATTTTTATGTATTCCTTTTATCCGCCACGCTGCTGTTATGGCCCTATGCACTATTTACCTCTTAGACAATCACTGCCAGTGAACCCTGAACTTTTGTATAGCTCAGCTCATGAAATGAAAAAGCTTCTAAGAGATGCTGATACAGTTGTCGAAAGTTTGTCTGCTTCAAAAGAATTTGCTGCTTTTTTAATGTCTGCTGCACAAGAATCGGATGAAGAAGAGGTTTTTCGGTTGATTTATTCCATCGGAGTAACCTCAGAGGTAGAAGTGCATTACAATCCTGACGGCATTCGTTTAGAATTTAAATCACAGATAGAGGATTTGGACTGCTGTAAATTAACTTTAGCATTGCGCTGGAATTAACGAAGTTTGTTGCTTCGTCTTAGTTTGGTATAATAGGTGAAAAAAATAGCAATGTTTCGTGATGAAAAAAGCCTCGCAGTGTAATAGGAGGATTTATAAACGTGTATTATTTTGCATATGGTTCATGTATGAATGTAAGGGATATAAAAAGGACGGTGGATGCTAAGCCTGTTGGAGCAGCTGTACTTAAAGACTATCGATTCGGCTACCGTGCATATTCAAAGGCTAGAAAAGGCGGAGTAGCAGACATAATTCCGGAGACAGGCAATGAAGTGGAAGGGATTTTGTTTGAGGTTCCCGACTTTAAAGGACTAGACAAAAGAGAAGGCCACCCTCATTTTTACGAAAGAATCGAAGTGAATGTACAGTTATTAGAGACAAAAGAATGGGTCAAAGCAAAAACCTACAGTGTCGTAGAAAAGTCTGAAGTAGACATCGCTCCTTTCGCTTACTATTCTAGTTTAATTATTGAAGGGGCAAAAGAATTAACCGAAGAGTATCAGCAAAAAATTAAAGTTCTTACCAAAAAACTTCAAAATGATCCCCAAAGTTATGAATAAATACCTTAAAAAACCCTTCTGCTCTCTTTGCAGAAGGGTTTTGTATGGAATATTTCAGGTTATACAAGGAAACAAAATATGGCGGGACCGTCTGGGAATCGAACCCAGCGGAGACGGCACGCGCCTCCCTGAAGGTTTTGAAGACCTCGGCGTGCACCAGCATCGCAACCGGCCCCATAATCATTTGTATTTTACCCGCTCTGGCTGTATTATGCAAGCAGGTAGAATTATTTTCAATCCTTTCTTACTTATAGTAATATTGACACATAATAAATAATATCAGATCGAGCAAAAAAAAGGCGGGAAGTGACATGGGGAAGAGGACATTAACAATAGGTATGGCTGGTCATATTGATCACGGAAAAACCACGCTTACAAAAGCATTAACGAAAATAGATACGGATCGTCTAAAAGAAGAAAAAGAACGCAATATATCAATTGAACCCGGATTTGCTCCTTTACAGTTAACAGATGATTTGGATGTTTCTATTATCGATGTCCCTGGACATGAAAGGTTTATCCGGCAGATGATTGCTGGAGTGGCAGGCATTGATGCAGTTGTCCTTACTGTTGCCGCAGATGAAGGAGTGATGCCGCAAACAAAAGAGCACCTCGATATTTTATCTTTGCTAGACGTAAAGGGCGGACTTATTGCGGTCACAAAGGCAGATAAAGTAGATGATGATTTGCTGGAGCTTGCCGGAGAAGACATTCGTGAAGAAGTAAAAGGAACACCTTTTGAAAAAGCAGAGATGGTATTTGTCGATAGTGTGTCCGGTCGCGGAGTAGAGGAAGTCCGTAAGCAGTTAATATATATTTTAGAAAAAATCCCCGTTCGAGACAAAAAAGGGGCTTTTAGACTTCCAATTGATCAGGTGTTTACGGTCCATGGACAAGGAACCGTTGTGCGAGGCACTGTATATGAAGGAAGTATTTACGAAGGAGATACTGTGCAGGTCCTCCCGCAGCGCAAAAAAACAAAAATAAGACAGCTGCAAATTCACGGCAGCCAAGTACAGGAAGGGATTGCTGGTCAAAGGCTTGCCATGAATCTCAGCGGCGTTTCAAAAGAAGAAATAAAACGAGGAGATGTCGTTGTGGCTGCCGAACATTATGTCACTACATCTATTGTCCACGTCGTATTATTCCCTTCTAAAGAATTTTTTTATGATTTAAAACAGCGGGGATATATTAAGCTTCACCTTGGCACAGCCGAAGTTTACGGAAACATAGTGTTTTTTGACCGTAATGTATTAGAACCGGGAGTACATAAAGTAGTTTGTCAGCTGCGCTTAGACAAACCGGTCGTTACCAAACGAGAAGATCGGTTTATTTTACGCCGGCCAACACCTACTGAAACAATCGGCGGCGGCTGGATCATAAATCCGCAAGGGGAACGTCTTCCTTTTGGCGAAAAGTCGGTGCAGCGTCTCGAAAAAGAATTAGAAGGCACACCAGACGAACTCATTAAAACCGCTCTTCTTGAAGAAAAATGGCTGACCAGAGAAGAAATTGCAAAACAGACAGGACTAACGAAAGAGGACGCGAATGAGCTGGTGACGCAATTAATAGAAAATAGTACAATTTGGGAGCTTTCTAATAAAAAACTGGTATTAAAGGAAACATACGAACAGTTTTGGAAGGAATTAATAGACGAATTAAAAGATTATCATGAAAGGTATCCTTTAAGAACAGGTAAAAATAAAGAAGAATTGCAGTCATTGAAATTACGATCACTGCCAAAAGAACTCATCGAGCGATTTTTAGAAGAAGCAGAGACACAGAACAAAATCAAAAAGCACAAACAATATGTATCACTGCATAGTTTTGCCCCGTATTATCCAAAAGGCTGGGAAAAAAGAATACAGCAATTGCTGGAAAGCTGGAGAAAAGACGGGATTTCAGTGAAACCTTGGGACGAGTATGCAAAAGAACAACAGCTGCCTAATGAACTATCGCAGGAACTGAAACGGTCGCTGCTGCAACAAGAGAAAGCTGTCGGGATGGATGATAAACACGTATGGTCTAAACATGCAGCAGGTGAAGCTGCACAAAAGCTTCGTGATCATCACCCAGCTTCATTTACCCTGCAGGAGGCAAAAGATGTACTTCACTTAACGAGAAAATACCTGGTCCCCCTTTTAGAATGGATGGATGAATCAGGATGGACAAAAAGAATAGATCAGGAAAGAGTGTGGCGTAACTGACATGAAAACTGGAGAAACATTAAACGTATTATATTTAACACCCTATTATTACTCAAAACGAGGTAATGCAACTACTGCAAAACGAATGAAGGAATATTTAAATAAAGCTGGTGTAACAGTGAATGTCTTTGCCTTTAAGGAGGAAACAGCTTCTGCGGAACCATATTTAGAACAAGCAGATATTGTTCATGCACTTCATGTTAGAAAAACAGCAGAGTGGCTTACTTCGAACGAAATCTTTATTCAAAAACCGTTTCTTTTAACAACCGGAGGAACAGATATAAATATAGATCTAAAAGAAAAACAAAAAAAAGACAGCATGGCCCATCTTTTAGAGGATGCAGCAGCATTAACTGTTTTTACTGAAGATGGGAAAGAAAAGGCGGTACAGGATTTTCCCTTCCTTCGTGGAAAAACACATGTTATACCACAGGCTGTAAACATACCTTTACCTAAACAGCAAACTAATTTAGAACTGCCTGATGGTTTCCCCAATATTTTGCTGCCGGCTGGTCTTCGTCCTGTGAAAGATGTTCTGTACGTGCTTGATGAACTTGATGAAAAAAAGAAGTCATATCCCAATCTGAGATTTATGTTGATAGGAGAACCGTTAAATAAAGAAATTGAGCAGCAGGTACTTCATGAGTCTAGTAAACGCCCTTGGTTTACCTATCATCCGCCGGTTGAACCAGAAGAAATGCACATACTATATAAATGGGCAGATGCGGTAGTCAATACTTCCGAGTCAGAAGGACAGCCTGTCAGTCTTTTAGAAGGAATGACAGAGGGAGTTCCTGCATTAGCAAGAAACAACCCGGGCAATAAAAGTGTTGTGCAGCCTGGCTGCAATGGCTATTTATTTTCATCTCCCGGCCAATTTTCCAGACAGTTTGAACAGCTTTTTTCTAACGACCAACTATACCAAAAGTTGTCCGAGCAGGCTCGTGACTATGTTTTGACATATCATCATCCTGTAGAAGAAGCTAAACGATATATTGAATTGTATAAAAATATACTTGAGTAATAGATCTATGTTTTCCTATAGACTGTCTTCCATATTTCTGCTGCGTTTTTGAAAGCGGCGGCTGTTTCCATTTCTTGAGCACTTTTTGAACAGGCGATATAAAAGTCTCTATTATATGGCAAAAATCCTTTAAAAACACAGCCTCTCGCTTTTGCAGAAGGAAGGGCTAATTCGGAAATAAATCCGTAGCCTATTCCTGCTTCTACTAGAGAAAGCAAGCTTTCTGTATTGGGTACGACAGCAGCTGTTTCTAATTCAGGGAGTGAGCCTCTCCAGCTGCTTAAAGCTATTTCGACCGCTTGGTACGTACCAGAGCCTTGCTTTCTTTTCACAAATGAAAAGGATTGAAGATCAGAGAAATGAGTAACTGGGTCATCATCTGCTTCGGGAGGACCGATAACGGCAAGACGGTCTTTCCAAAGCGGATACATATCGATAGTGGCAGAAGACGATTTCGTGCCGACAACCGCAATATCTATTTTGTTTTCAGAAAGTAATGTTAAAACATTGTTTGAATCATCAATATAAAGGTTTAAACGCAGGTGTGGAAACTGATTGTGGCATTCTTTACATATAGATGGTAAAAAATATGTCCCTGGTGTAGTACTTGCACCGATTCGTAAAGTTTGTGTGTACTTTTCTCCACGCTTTTGACAGAGTTTGCGAAGATCTCTCCATTCTTTCAGCCACTCTATTGCTTTTTCATACACTAGTTCGCCCTCTTCTGTTAGTGCAGCAGTCTGCCTGTTTATTAATCGGCTGCCAAGTTCTTGTTCGAGGCTTTTAAGCTGTTTTGTTACCGTTGATTGCGATATTCCCAGCTTATGAGCTGTTTTTGAAAAGCTCCGCCAAGCTGCAAGTTCCGCAAAAACCTCTAATTGTTTTTCATTCATAATGGGCTGCTCCTTTTTACAGATGCTAAATAATTCTTTACAATGATCATAAACAGTGATAGCTTATTAACGCAAGGGTATTCCAATATGGAATCATAGTCATTACATATTAGAAATGGAGAGTGGTACTGTGATGAAAACGTGGGGTATTACTGTTGCTGTAAGTTCTTTATTTTTTTTAGGAGCTTGCGGCGGGGCTGATGAAGAGAATGAAGAAGGAAATAAAAACAGCAGCGAATCTGAGGATGCATTAGAAATTGCCGTTATACCAGCACAATCTTCTGGAGAAATGGAAGATGGATTGAGAAAACTAGAAGAAACGTTAAATGATAGCATGGACCAGGAAGTAGCTGTAGATCACTATCCCAATTATAATGCGGTTGTAGAAGCTTTAAATTATGGGCATATTGATATGGCCTATCTCGGACCGCTTACTTATGTTATTGCTAATGAAGAAAGCGGAGCAGAGGCTATCATTACACAAGAGATTGACGGGGAACCTTATTATTATTCATATATTCTTACCCATAAAGATCAGCCCTGGGATAGCTTAGATGAACTATTGGGGGACTCTGAGGAAGTTGATTTTGCATTTGGAAGTATTTCTTCTACTTCCGGTTCTCTCATTCCAGGTCTTGAACTAAGAGACAGAGGCGTTTTTGAATCCGAAGACGAACATGATTTTGCATCCGTTCGCTACACAGGTTCACATGATGTCACTGCAAGCGCAGTTGAAAGTCAAGAAGTAGATGCTGGTGCGATTGACAGTGCTATTTACAATGAATTAGTTGCGGATGGTGTAATAGACGACAGTCAATTAAAAGTTATATGGGAATCAGAACAATTATACCAATATCCTTGGGCGGTTCCAAGTGATATGGATGAAGATACAAAACAAGCATTACAAGAGGCATTTACTAGTATCGAAGATGAAGAAATTCTTGAAATATTTGGCGGTGCTTCGGCGTTTGTAGAAACGGATCACAGCCAATATGAAAGTATTTCTAAAGCAGCCGAAGACTTTGGCATGCTGAATATGGAAAGCATTGAAGATTAGCATTACAGTCAAGTAAAGGAGTAAAGGCAATGAGCTGGTTCCGGAAAAGAGCCTGGATTTATGCAGTCCTATTAGGTCTGTTTACTTGGTGGAGCATGAGGAAAACAGAATTTGAATGGAACAATTTTGAAGAATTCAACAATGCATATTCTTTTATACATGATCGATTTCTGCCGGCAAGCTGGGATATTTTGCCAATTCTTATTGATCCTATTCTTGTCACATTAGCTGTAGCATTTTTAGGAACGTTTATTGCATTGCTCATTGCCTTGCCGTTAAGCTTTGCAGCTGCAAAAAATACAACGGCAAATCTTTTTTTATATTATGTGAACCGGTTTTTTTTATCTATACTACGCTCGGTTCCGGAGATCGTATTTGGTTTGGTGTTTGTTGTCGTATTAGGACTTGGTCCGTTTCCTGCAGTGATGGCTATTTTACTTCATAATATTGGAGTTTTGGGCAAATTAATATCAGAACTTATTGAAGCAGCTGATGCAGGACCTCAAGAAGCAATGCAATCGGTAGGAGCAGGACGGCGTATTGGAAATTTATTTTCGATATTGCCGCAAATTTGGCCAAATGTATTATCCCATTACTTTTATCGTTTTGAGGTAGCCATTCGTACATCCTTGATTCTTGGGTTCATTGGCGGGGGCGGAATTGGGCAAAAACTAATAAATGATTTTAACAGTTTTAACTATCCAGCTGTAACAGTTGAAGTTATATTGATTATGCTTTTGGTTATTATTGTAGATTTATTTGGAGCGTTTATACGTAAAAAAGTAATTTAAGCAAGTGCACGAGGTGAGAAAATGATTGAATTAAATGATGTGACTGTGTTTTACCCAAAATCTGAGGAACCTGCATTAAATAATATAAATCTTTCCTTCGATCGAGGGGAGTTTGTTTGTGTACTAGGCCCAAGCGGCGCAGGAAAATCTACGATGATACGCACGATTAACGCTTTGCAGCAGGCGACGGATGGCAAAGTTATCATTGATGGGAGCGATATTGCTGAATGGTCTGAATGGAAAAGACGGCAGTGGAGAAGCCGCACCGGTATGATCTTTCAGCATTTTCATCTTATTCCCAGGCTTACGGTAGAACATAATGTTTTAACGGGGCTGTTTGGGCAAAAACATGGCATCGCGGCGTTTGCAGGTGTTTTTTCCCAATCCGAAAAAAACAAAGCACAAGCGATTTTAAAGCAAGTCGGTTTGGAAGAAATGGCTGACCGGCGGGTAGAATGGCTCAGCGGCGGACAAAAACAGCGCGTTGGAGTGGCCAGAGCACTTATGCAGGAGCCCGAAGTTTTTTTAGGAGATGAACCGGTTGCAAGTCTCGACCCAGGCACAGCTCGATCAATTTTTCAGCTTTTAAGAGAGGTACATGAAAGAAAAAATCTCACCACGATAATAAATGTTCATGATGTTACACTTGCTAAGGAATTTGCCACTCGTATCATCGGATTATCTCATGGTGAAGTCATTTTTAATGGCTCGCCAGACGACTTAACATCTATAGGTCTTGAAACCATTTACGGAAAAGCGCTTCAAGCGTAAAATGATTTTTATATTCAATCAAAGCTCGAGATCCTAATATGGTATCTCGAGTTTTTTACACTTTTTTGGAAAAAATAAAGTAACCTATTATTTGAATCAATTCCATAAGGAAGTGCTATTTTGATTATCAAAAACGAACATTATATCGATTGTAGCGGAAGGCGGCGACTTCGGCGGGATAAGATTGAGCTGAAGACCACGCAGGCAGCTTGCTGCCGAGGAGGCTGAAGCCAAGCCCGTGGTAAAGAAGACACTACGAGAACAAACAAAGTGAGTGGGAGTAGATGTCGCACTTGTGCCCCGAGGGTGAAAGCGTCCGCCTGAAGCGAAAATCGAACGATAACGAGGGAATTTTATAATGTTCGTTTATAATGATATAGAAATGAATATGAAATTCATTCATATTATGTTTTATTCTAACCATGCAAAAGCATGTAATAAGGGGTACGTTCATGTTTGAGTTATTGTTCACGATGCTAGAACGTCTAGGGATTATTGTAACGATTGCTTTTATCCTCACTCGGTTTCCTTTTTTTAGAGGGTTGTTTTATCAAGACCGGTTAAACCGAAAACAACAGTATACCGTGATTTTTTTCTTTGGCTTTTTTGGAATTATTGGTACGTATTCCGGATTAACTTTTAGCACGGAAACTCTTCAATTTAATCGTTGGACAGCTGAAGTCGCTGCAGATGAAGCAATTGCTAATTCTCGAGTAATTGGTGTTGTATTAGCTGGACTGCTTGGTGGCTATAAAGTAGGCGTAGGCGCTGGTCTCATTGCTGGTATTCATCGTTTTACTCTTGGCGGCTTTACCGGTTTTTCTTGTAGTATCGCTTCTATCGCAGCTGGTCTTATCGCAGGGGCAGTGTACAAGCGTAACCACCATGTGAAACTGAAAACCGCTTTTTTTGTAGGAGGGATTGCCGAAGCAGTGCAGATGGTCATCATTTTAATGCTTTCAAGACCATTCGAAGCAGCTGTCACATTGGTGGAAGCTATTGGTCTTCCAATGATTATCGCAAACGGACTCGGTTCAGCTCTTTTTCTTTTAGTGATCAAAAATGTAATGAATGAAGAAGAAAAAGCAGGGGCTCTGCAAGCACAAAAAACATTAAGGATTACTGATCAAACATTAGCACACCTCCGCCAGGGTATGACAACGGCATCTGCGCAGCAGGTTTGCCGGATCTTATACAATGAGATTGATTCCAGTGCAGTGGCCATTACAGACCAAACCCACATATTGGCTCATATTGGGGACGGAAGCTCTCATCATCGTACAAACAGCCTTATCCAAACGGATATAACAAAAGATGTCCTAAACAAAGGAAAGCTTGTGGTAGCCACGGATCAAACCATACACTGTGCGAATGAAAATTGCCAGCTTGGTGCAGCTATTATTGCCCCATTAAAGCAGCGTGGTGAAACTGTTGGAACATTAAAAATTTATTTTCATTCCGAAAAAGAAATCACCAGTGTTATTAAAGAATTAATTGCAGGGCTGAGTGACCTTTTAAGTCATCAGCTCGAAGTTGCACAAGCAGATAAAGCGTACCAGCTTGCAAAGGAAGCGGAAATTAAAGCTTTACAAGCACAAATTAGTCCGCACTTTCTTTTTAACTCGCTCAATATCATTGTTTCTTTAATCCGAATTAATCCTAAAGAAGCTCGGAATTTACTTGTGTCTCTTTCTCATTTTTTACGACAAAATTTAACTGGAACTACCGTTGATATGATATCTTTAGACCAAGAACTTCAGCACGTAAGAGCATATTTAGCGATAGAAGAAGCCCGTTTTGTAGATAAGTTAAAAATCTTCTACGACATTGATGAGGATGGGCTTAATACAAATATTCCACCGCTTACGCTGCAGCCAATTGTTGAAAACTCAATCAAACATGGATTAAAAAATAAAAATGAGGATTGTTTCGTAAATATTGTCATTCACAAGAGCCAGCATGGAGTAGAAGTGAAAGTAGAAGATAATGGACATGGCATGGCTGAAGAAACGATTGATAAAATTCAACATGGACGGGCAATGTCAGAAACTGGAGCGGGCATTGGGCTTTTCAATGTTAATCGAAGACTGACGATGATGTTCGGAGAGAAAGCTTTCCTTCAAATAATAAGTAAACCTGACATTGGAACGAAGATCACTTTTTTCTTACCCAGTGAAGGAGGATAATGAAATGGAAACAGCTATTACCGTACTCATCGTTGATGACGAACGTTACAGCCGGGATGAATTAAAACATTTAATCAGTCAACATCCTTCGCTTTCCATTGTAGGTGAAGCTGATTCAGGAGAAAATGCTATTATTAAAGCACTCCAACTTGAACCGGACGTTGTGTTTTTAGATGTAGAAATGCCAAAAATGAATGGCATGCAAACAGCTAAGTCACTTGAAGAGCTAAAAAAAGTACCGCTTATTGTATTTGCTACCGCTTATCCACAATTTGCAGCAGAAGCCTTTCGGTACGAGGCTGTCGACTATTTGTTAAAACCTTATGATGAAGAACAATTAAACCAGGCGATCAAGAGAATTAAAAAAATTTTGCAGCCAATCTCAACCGAAAACCAAACTGTAAAAAATCCACTTGGAAAATTGGCAGTCGACGAAGATGGTGAAATATTTTACCTTGATCCAAAACAAATCATTTATATTTACCGAGAGGAAAAAGTCTCAAAGGTTATCACAAATGAGGCGACATATGAAGTGAAAACACCATTAAAAGATTTAGAAGTACGGCTGTCTTCATATGCTTTTTTTCGCATACACAAAAGCTATCTTGTCAATTTAGATTACGTGGTTCGCCTTACTCCATGGTTTAACGGCGCTTATCAGCTTAAAGTAAAAGGCGAAAAGGATACGCTTTCTGTTAGTCGAAATTACGTTAAAGCATTAAGAGCACGATTAGAGCTGTAAAGCAGTTCGCTGGATAAAGCGAACTGTTTTTTCATTTTGCTCAGATGGGGAAGATATTGTTGTAAGTGATGTCGTTAGTCGTCCAAGTCCTTATAAGAGCTTGGCGAGTAAAATCAATAAAACGGCGAGTAAATTGCGTAGATAGGCGAGTAAATCGGAACTTCCAGATAGTATTGTAAAAATATGGATGCGGGAAAGCGATGTTATCATGTTGTCCAAGTGAATCATAGGAAAAGGGTTACATTTTTTGCGTTTGAGGATGGTAATACGACATGATAGTGCTCGTTTTCTACATGTTATTTCCTGTATTCACTATTAGATCGTACGCTGCGTTATACTTCTTTGTAACCGCATTCACAGTTGTAAAAGGGAGGATGACAATATGTATACCTTTTTAATAGCCATTATTTTATTAGTGATAGGATATTTCACATATGGTAAGTTTGTAGAAAAAGTGTTTGGAGTAAATGAAGGCAGAACCACTCCAGCTTATGCTAATCAAGATAACGTGGATTACCTGCCAATGAACTCGAAAAAAAATTCGTTAATTCAACTGCTGAATATTGCAGGAGTTGGACCAATTTTCGGTCCAATTATGGGAGCGCTTTATGGGCCTGTTGCTTTTCTCTGGATCGTGTTTGGGTGTATTTTTGCTGGAGCCGTCCATGATTATTTAACAGGTATGATCTCGATTCGTAATCGTGGTGCTCACTTGCCTGAGCTTGCAGGTAAGTTTTTAGGAAATGTGATGAAGCACGTTGTTAACGTGTTCGCTGTTTTGCTGCTTGTATTAGTTGGTACGGTGTTTGTATCTGCTCCAGCTGAACTGCTTTTTAGTTTGTCAAATGGTTGGACAACGATGAGTCTCATTTTAGCGGCTATCTTTGTTTACTTTATTATCGCGACGCTTTTACCTGTGGATAAAATTATTGGTCGTGTTTATCCGTTTTTAGGAGCCTTGTTATTAATTAGTGCACTCGGTGTCGGGGGAATGCTAGTGTTTACCGGAGCACCGATCCCAGAGCTGTCTTTTACAAATCTTCATCCTGACAATGCACCGATTTTTCCATTATTGTTCTTAACTATTTCATGTGGGGCATTATCTGGTTTTCATGCCACACAGACACCAATAATTTCTCGTACGACACAAAATGAAAAACAAGGTCGTAAAATCTTTTACGGAATGATGATTGCAGAAGGAATTATTGCCATGATTTGGGCGGCAGCTGCGATGAGTCTGTTCAACGGTCCTGCAGGGTTAAACGAATTGCTTGCAGATGGAGGTCCAGCAGCTATTGTTAGTGAAGCGTCAACTTTAATGCTTGGTGCCGTGGGAGGAACATTAGCTGTACTTGGTGTTATTGTTCTGCCAATTACTTCTGGTGACACGGCATTCCGAAGTGCAAGAATGATTATTGCGGATTATATTAAACTGCCTCAAAAGAAATGGCGTAGTCGTTTATGGATTGCTCTTCCTCTATTTGCTATTTCTTTTGTATTAACCAATATTGATTTTGAGCTGCTTTGGCGTTACTTTAGCTGGGCAAATCAGTCTACAGCGGTAATTGCTTTATGGGTCGGATCAATGTATCTATTTATTGCAAAGAAAAACTATTGGATTGCTATGATTCCAGGAATATTTATGACGATGGCAACGACAACTTATATTTTGAATGCACCTATCGGTTTTGGCTTACCAATGAACCTTTCCTACATTGGTGCTGCAATTGCAACTATTATTGTAACCGTTCTCTTTTTCCAGGCGGCGAAAAAAGCCCGAGCGAATCAACTGCCGTTAGAAGAAAACATTAACGATAAAAACAATGTCGCGTAATCACCTATGTATAGGCATAGATGAGCTCACACACTGCACGACTAAATAACATGAAATGGACACTCCTTGGCTTTATGACGCTGAGGAGTGTCTTTTTTCAAAAAGTAAATTTTGGCGTATGTGCTCAAGCCGGTTCAAGCCCACACAATAAAGAGAATTTTTTGCTAACACTTTACTTAGCAGCTTTTTATTTAATATTTACCAAACAGAAACCTTACACCTTTAAAAAGAAGATAAAAAGAAAAAATTAATACAGCAAGAATACCAATGATAGTTGTAACGGGAATGATACCTTCTAAGAAAGTCCCTTCTAATGGAACTTTTATTAACGCAACCCCAGCCAAAATATTTGCTAGCATTAAAAAAATCCAATTATCCATCTTGATTCCTCCTTTCTCCAACATAATATGTGAAAAATAGCGGAAAATGTCTGTCATTGGGAGGAACAAGTTTAAAGTACTAGCAGATTATTTAAATGGATTAAAAAGGTAGGAATGGAACAATAGAAAAGTCACTGCGGATGTAGCGTTGACAGGGGCAAAAGTCATTGATTTTACCTTTTCGCTAGTGGTTCTTTACAAAATAAATATACATAAACCGTGAATCCATTTGGAATAATAAGTTAAAACCCTGCGATTATTTGTTAATGGTGGTAAAATGACTAAAACATTTCGAATCACAGTATGTGTTTTGATAACGATCGGCTGGAGTATTTATTATTCTATGTTGTTAAAGGACGGATTGTTTGATATTTCTAGACAATCCCCTTTACATCTATGCAACATTATGCAAATACTCGCAGTATATGCTGTCCTTAAAAACGACAAAAGAATTATGGATATCATGATTTGCCCATTAATTATAGGGCCGGTAATTGCAATTTCCTACCCATTTGGCATCGTTTCCTATGGAACAGAATATGCCATTTACTTTTTTTATTATCATTTTGTCATACTATTTATTGGAGTATATCATTTAATAAAAATAAGGTTGCAGATTTCTTTTAAAACCATTATGTACAATGGTGTTTTCATTTATTTATGTGCAGCATGTGTAGGAATCATCAATCCTATCATAGGTTCTAATTATATGTTTGTTACAACTCCCGTATTTCAATTACCAGTTAATTATTATTTCATCCTTAACGCAGCAACCTTGACAACATTATTTGGATTCTATTATTTATTAAAAGGGATGAAATTAATGACAACAATAATAAAGGTTGGAGGATCGGGAATTAAGCATTGACTTGAAATCCAAATCTATATATTGAAAAATCAGCTTTGATGCTCATTTTATCAAAGCTGTTTTTTTTATATGAGGAATTGTCTTCTAATAAGCTTGCTCAAACCAAATAAGAGTAATGACTAAGAGATATGTGCATAAAAGCAAAAAAATTGTATCACCAATCTTAAAGCGAATGAGCAAAAGAACCATAAATAAAACGGTGATAATTAAAATTTTCAATCGCTTCATAACTATGGCTAGATAATAAAAAGCCAGACCTTGGCTGTGGTCTGGCTACTATACATAGTATTTATTACTTGAGAAAAATGGATTGTGTATTTCTTTCCATTACCTTACCGATGATTTTTGTATCGGTTTCTCCTTTATCATGCATGTCTTGGACATAATTTGCAGCTTCATCCTCTGACATAGCGATGAGAAGACCGCCTGATGTAATGGCATCACAAAGAATAGACTGCATTAACTCAGAGACATGATTTTCTCGTGCAATGTGAGATGCAAGGTACTTTGCATTTGCCTTGGAACCTCCAGGAATAATTCCCTGTTCCGCTAGAATAACTGCGCCATCTAAAAGCGGAATAGTTTCCGAATCAAAGGAAAATGTAACATGACTTGCTTCAGCCATTTCAAATGCATGACCGAGCAGACCAAATCCTGTGACATCTGTAACGGCATGAGGAGTATAAGCTGACAATGTTTCAGCAGCTGTTCTATTTAGCTGTGCCATTACTTTTGTCACGGCTTTTTCTTGGTCGGCCGTTGCTGCTTCTCGTTTAATAGCGGTTGTTAGAATACCAACACCAAGAGGCTTAGTTAACACGAGAACATCTCCTGGTTCTGCCCCTTTGTTTGCCCACACTTTTTCAGGGTGAACAATACCGGTTGCAGCCAGTCCAAACTTTGGTTCCTGGTCATCTATTGAATGACCGCCTACGATGGCAGCTCCTGCTTCGTCAACTTTATCAGATGCTCCTTTCATCATACCGGCCAAAATCTCATCGGGAAGCTCTTTAATAGGAAAGCCGACAATATTTAATACCGTTGTTGGTTTCCCCCCCATGGCATATATGTCACTTAGCGCATTAGCAGCAGCAATTTGGCCGAACATATATGGATCATCCACAATCGGTGTAAAGTAATCGACCGACTGTACGAGGGCAATATCATCGGTTAGTTTATAGACACCCCCATCATCAGAAGTATCCATACCTACTAGTAAATTAGGGTCTGTCTCTCGTTCAGGTAAGTGACGCAATACTTGCGCCAGGTCCTCAGGACCAATTTTGCATCCTCAGCCAGCTTTTGAAGACAGGCTTGTTAATCTGATTTTTTCTTCATTACTCATACGCTCACCTCCAGTCGGCATCTATATCTTATTATAATTCGTTTGTTTGCATGAATACAAACGATAAACTAAAATAAAAAAAGAAACCTATCGAAAGAAAGGACGAGGGACGATGAAATTAAGCATTGAATTTTGTATGCAGTGAAACTATGCTCCAAAAGCCGTGAGTCTCACGGACAAACTATATGATAAATACAGGGGAGAAATTGAATCAATCCAGCTTATTACTAGTTCTGGCGGGGTGTTTGAAGTTTCATTAAATGGAGAGAAAATTTATTCCAAAAAGGAAACTGGCGATTTTCCAGATGAAGAAGAATTTGTAGAGAAGCTCGGAAGATAACTTGGAAGGCAGCCAGAAAAAGTTTATTCTTCTGGTTTTCCCACTATTAGAAAAGAGTGAAGTGTTAACGGTAAACAGTTTAGATAAACGGAACTGCCGAGAACCCAAGTTTTCTCCCTAAAAAAGGAGATTGAAATGAAAGAAAAGTTAAGAAAAATTCCGTCTGTTCATGAATTGCAACAAAATCAGCTTTTTCAACAAGCAGCTGAACAAATAGGAGAAGAAAAGGTTGTAACAAGCTGGCTGCGTAATGAAGTGGACCTGCTCAGACAAGCATTTCTAGAAAATATCGGGCCAGATGTACATACAACAGAAGAAATTAAAACATACCTTTTAGAACGTTTAAAGTATAAAAGTGAATATTTTCAGGAAGATCGGCTCCAACGTGTGATAAATGCCACAGGTACGATTCTTCATACCAATCTCGGCCGTGCTAATATGAGTGAGGCAGCAGTGAAAAAAGTAGCTATGGCTGCCAGGTCCTATACAAATCTAGAATATGAAATAACTTCTGGACAAAGAGGCTCTCGCCACTCTATTCTAGAAGACTTAATAAAAGAGTGTACAGGAGCAGAAGCAGCGATGGTAGTAAATAATAACGCTGCAGCTGTGTATTTAGTATTAAAAGGATTAACAGAAGGAAAAGAAGTAATTGTATCAAGAGGGCAGCTCGTGGAGATTGGCGGTTCGTTTAGAGTGTCTTCTATTATGGAAGAAAGCGGAGCCTCTTTAGTAGAAGTAGGCACGACGAATAAAACTCACCCGCATGATTATAAAGAAGCAGTAAATGAACAAACAGCTATGATAATGAAGGTACATACAAGCAATTTTAAAACAATTGGATTTACAGCTGAAGTACCGTTAAAAGAATTAGTTAACATAGCTAAGGAAAACGAAGACCTAATTGTATATGAAGATCTTGGAAGCGGAGCGCTTTATGACTTCAAAAACCATGGTATAGGGGGAGAACCTACTGTTTCCGAGGCTTTGAACGATGGTGCTGACCTTGTGACTTTTTCCGGAGACAAATTGCTTGGCGGACCTCAAGCTGGAATTATTGCAGGGAAAAAGAAATGGATCAATCACTTAAAAAAACACCAGCTTGCTAGAGTTCTGCGAGTAGATAAAATGACACTTGCAGCATTAGAGGAAACGCTGAAAGCATATTTGCAAGGAGAAGAAGGCGTATATACTATACCTACAGCAGAGCGGGTTCTAGAAACAAAACAGTCCATAAAGCAAAGAGCGGAGGCATTTACTGATTTAATTCATTTATCTGAATGGCAAACTTTCATTGAAGAAGATGTATCGAAAGTAGGGGGAGGTACGATGCCGGAAGTGACACTGCCTACTGCTGTAGTACATTTGCATTCGGGCAATACCCCTGCCCAAGTGGTAATAGATAAGCTTCGTACAGAAACGAAACCAGCTGTCGTCGCTCGTATAAAAGAAGAAAAAGTTGTCTTTGATTTCCGCACTATTACAGAAGAAGAAAGTAAAATTATTGCAGGCGCACTCCAAACCATCGAAAAAGAAATGCAATCCCTTTCATAGGTAATTAGAAACCCCTAAGGTAATGCAGGCACTGGTTGTGTAAGGCAGAAGTACTGCAGGTTATAAGTTTCACTTTATATTTGTAAAAAGTTTTGCTATTCTTAGATAGTGGGTGGAAATCATCGAATTTTTCCGGTAATTTTTATAAGCGGAAACAAGATTTCGACTTTTTCTTCAATCTGTTATATCATAGTTTTTGAGGAGGGAATACATATGAGTACAAATCAAGATGTCTTTAACGCGCGTAAGTCTTTCACATCTGATGGAAAGACGTATTATTACTACGACATTAAAGCACTAGAGCAGGCAGGCGTAGCTAATGTATCCAAGCTTCCATACTCTATTAAAGTGCTGCTGGAATCTGTGCTAAGACAGTTGGATGGAAAAGTAATTAAAAAAGAACACGTAGAAAGCCTTGCTAATTGGGGGCAAGACAAAGGCGGAAAGGAAGATGTTCCTTTTAAACCGTCACGGGTTATCCTTCAAGACTTCACTGGTGTACCTGCGGTAGTAGACCTAGCTTCTTTGAGAAAAGCAATGGCTGATATTGGGGGAGATGCAGAAAAAATTAACCCTGCTATCCCAGTAGACCTTGTCGTAGACCACTCTGTACAGGTGGATGAATTTGGTTCGTCCGATTCTCTTCGACGTAATATGGATTTGGAGTTTGAAAGAAACGAAGAAAGATACAAACTTCTTAGCTGGGCTACAAAAGCATTTGATAATTACAGTGCAGTTCCGCCGGCTACAGGTATTGTTCACCAAGTAAACTTGGAATATCTTGCTTCTGTCGTTCATGCTAATGAGACCGAAAACGGTGAAGTAGAAGCCTATCCAGACACGTTAGTCGGAACAGATTCTCATACCACTATGATTAACGGACTTGGTGTGCTTGGCTGGGGTGTAGGCGGTATTGAAGCAGAAGCTGGCATGCTGCAGCAGCCATCATATTTCCCAGCACCTGAAGTGATCGGGGTCCGTTTGAAAGGCTCTCTTCCAAACGGAGCAACTGCTACTGACCTCGCTCTTAAAGTGACTCAAACACTTCGTGAGACTAACGTAGTTGGTAAATTTGTTGAATTCTTTGGTCCTGGCCTTGCTGAAATGCCGCTTGCAGACCGTGCAACCATTTCAAACATGGCGCCAGAATACGGTGCAACATGCGGTTTCTTCCCGGTAGACCAAGAATCATTAAATTATTTACGCCTTACAGGACGTACGGAAGACCACATTAAATTGGTAGAAGAGTATTGCAAAACAAATGATCTTTTCTATGAAGACGGAAAAGAAGAACCGGATTTCACAAAAGTAGTCGAAATCGATCTTTCTCAAATTGAGCCAAGCTTGTCTGGTCCAAAGCGTCCGCAGGACTTGATTCCTATGTCTGAGATGAAAAAGCGATTTAATGATGCTTTAACAGCACCTGCCGGAAATCAAGGATTTGGATTGGCGCCGGAGGATATTAACAAAAAAGCAGAAGTGAAACATCCAAACGGTAAAACTTCTGAACTTGAAACAGGTGCAGTAACAATCGCAGCAATCACAAGCTGTACGAATACTTCGAACCCATACGTAATGATCGGAGCTGGATTAATTGCTAAAAAAGCAATTGAAAAAGGGCTGGACGTACCAGAATACGTAAAAACATCCCTTGCTCCTGGTTCAAAAGTCGTTACGCGTTATTTAGAAGATGCAGGTTTGATGCCTTATCTCGATCAACTCGGTTTCAACCTAGTAGGATATGGCTGTACAACGTGTATCGGAAACAGCGGACCGCTTCCAGAAGAAATTGAAGAAGCTATTGCAGAAAATGATATGCTCGTTTCTTCGGTATTAAGTGGTAACCGTAACTTTGAAGGTCGCATCCACCCGCTTGTAAAAGCAAACTATCTTGCTTCTCCTCCGTTAGTAGTGGCATATGCTCTTGCGGGGAACGTGAATTTCGATATGAATAACGATTCGTTCGGCAAGGATAAAGATGGCAATGATGTTTACTTTGAAGACATTTGGCCGACAGCTGCTGAAATTAAAGAATTTGTTCATAACAACGTATCACCTGAGATGTTCAAAAAAGAATACGAGAGTGTATTCGATAATAACGAGCGCTGGAACGATCTTCAATCTGATGAAAATGCAGCATTGTATGACTGGGACGACGAATCCACCTACATTCAAAACCCGCCATTCTTTGAAGAAATGTCTGAAGAACCTGAAGACATTAAAGAGCTTAATGACCTGCGTGTCATCGGTAAATTTGGAGATTCGGTTACTACAGACCACATTTCTCCGGCAGGTTCTATTGCAAAAGACAGCCCAGCTGGTAAGTACTTGATGGACAAAGGACTTAAACCTGCTCAATTTAACTCTTATGGATCCCGCCGCGGAAACCATGAGGTGATGATGAGAGGTACGTTTGCAAACATCCGTATTAAAAACCAGCTTGCTCCGGGTACTGAAGGCGGATATACAACATATTGGCCAAATGGAGAAGTAATGGCCATTTATGATGCTGCAATGAAATATAAAGAAGATGACACCGGCCTTATGGTTATTGCAGGCAAGGACTACGGAATGGGAAGTTCTCGTGACTGGGCTGCAAAAGGTACAAACCTGCTCGGCATCAAAACCGTAATTGCCGAAAGCTTTGAACGCATTCACCGCAGCAACCTTGTATTAATG
Organism: Alteribacillus bidgolensis; assembly: GCF_002886255.1. Classification (NCBI taxonomy): domain Bacteria; kingdom Bacillati; phylum Bacillota; class Bacilli; order Caryophanales; family Bacillaceae; genus Alteribacillus; species Alteribacillus bidgolensis. The sequence continues at coordinate 973,966 of NZ_KZ614149.1, read as the reverse complement.
GGTGTTCTGCCGCTCCAATTCAAAGAAGGCGAAAATGCAGAAAGCCTTGGACTCACTGGAAAAGAAACATTTAATGTGAAAATTGACAACAATGTTCAACCACGTGATTATGTAGAAATAGAAGCAACAGATGAAGATGGCAACAAGAAAACATTTGAAGCTCTTGCACGATTTGATAGTGAAGTTGAAACAGACTATTATCGTCACGGCGGAATTCTTCAAATGGTACTTCGCAGCAAACTTGCTGAAGCAAGAAGCGCTAAAAGCTAAAGGAGAGAAGGCCGAACCTGACCGGGTTCGGTTTTTCTTTTGCCTCCATAAAATTTCACGTATCGTATTTAATTATAACAATAAGTATAAAAATCTAATAATTAAGAAAAGCTGTATTTAACTAAAAAAAGAGGCAAAACAATAAATTTATTAAGGAGAGTTTATAATGAATAAAAAGAAACGAATTTCAATGAAGGAATTATTAGAAGAGAATAAACAAGAAATACTAAAGAATCCCTCCATTTTAGAAAAGATTGAAGAAAAATGGGAGAGCAAAAAAGCGATGAAGTAATCATAAGAAGAAACCGTTTGTAGATGGATAAACGTCGTTCTACTTAATAAAACTCGGATTGTCGCCATGTGATGTGAAAGAACCGTCTAATAAAAAGGGAAAAGTCCTTTTGTTAGGCGGTTTCTTTTTATTCATGACAGCAAATCAGGTTCTTTTTAAATATTTTTTGTTGATTAATACATGACGTTTCTTCTTGCCAAAATGACATCGAGAAACCATAATGAATAAAGAAAAAGTAAACGAAGGCAGGAGTTATACATGAATAATCTGGACACACCTTCCAACCCGACACCCAACAAAATCAACGTATCTTGGAAAAAAATCATTTTAATACTGTTGCTTGTATATCTCGGCATTCTTTTTTATGTCACTTTATTTGCCTGGAACTATGGATCTTCTTACGGTCCATTAGGTCCTGGAGGGAGAAATTATAATTTAGTTCCGTTTCGCAGCATCTTTCGCATTGCTTATTATAGTCCAGATATCGAAAATCCTGTTCGAATACTTGGAGGAAATATTTTTATGTTTCTTCCTTTTGGAATTTTGACGGCTGCTGTTTTTAAGAAAAAACGAAGAGCTGTATGGATTATCCCACTGTTATCTATTGGTTTATCAACCTTTATAGAAATGAATCAATTTATTTTTACTCATCGTGTAGCAAACATTGATGATGTGATCTTAAATACAGCCGGCGGTCTAATTGGAGGTTGGTCAATTTTAATACTTAGATGGGTATTAAAATGGGTTAAAATAAAATAGCGTTGATAGCTTGCTGTTTCTTACATTGTAGGGGACAGCTTTTTCGCACTGTTTGATATCCGACAAGCCGAGTTTTGCTAATGATGCAAATGTATTGATACGTACTGCGCGTCCATTATCAACAACCAGGCCATCATATATTTATTCATTATTTTTTTATATGGATGAAAAATAAGGTAAAATATAATAAGAGACTTATGATTAAGGAGCGTTTACGTTTTGTCGATTTCTAACTACGATGTGGTAACATTGGATATTGAGACATGGGAAAACCAAATGAACTATTTTTCTCCTAAGGAAGCTCAATACATTTTGGAACAAGCGGACATAGAAAACGAACAAGAAAAACAAACAGCAGCAAAAATTTATGGTCTGTTAGCTAGAGACCGCTACAATAAACGCTATAGATTTGATCCTATGGTAAAAAACTGGATAGCAAACGGTTTGGAATTAAATGACGAAGAGCCTATTTTATTAAAGCTTTCCGCTTTAGAACAAATCGAATATATGAAAGATACTATCTTTTCTCTTCCTTTAACTTCTATACGCGAAACAGATCAAAGCAGCGCTAGAAAAAAAGCTGCAGCTCAACTAAAAGATATGGCTGATAAAGAACTTCATGCTTTGCATGAATCGAAAGAATTACTGAAAAGCAAATATAATACATTGGAACAATTAGCTTCAAAACAATCCTTTGATTTACATACTCTCGATGAGTTAATTGATAAAGGTATGGGTTTATTTACAACATTGCATAACGCAGCAGATGAATACCTGCGGACAGCCGCAGGGTCGTTTTATTCACCTGAGCAAGTGAAGATTATAAAAACAGCCGTTTCCGATCTCACAGAACTAAAACAACAATGGCATGAATTGCTGCAGCAGACGGCAGCCATTCCACATACAGAACAAAATCCGTTGGACGAACTTCACCAAATGATTGGATTAACAACTGTAAAAAATCGAGTTCACCGTTTATATCATTATCTTCAATATCAAAAACAGCGTAAAGAAAAAGGTTATCACTTAAACGATGAACGAAGTTTGCATATGATCCTTACTGGTAACCCTGGAACGGGCAAAACAATGCTTGCACGTCTCTTAGCAAAAATTTACCATCAACTTGGGCTCTTGCAGCGCGATGAAGTACTTGAAGCAGATCGTTCGCAGCTTGTAGGCGGCTATGTCGGACAAACGGAAGAAAAGACGATAAACCTAGTGAAAGAAGCAGTAGGCGGTATTTTGTTTATTGATGAAGCTTATAGCTTGAAAAGAGAAGGCATGTCAGGGAACGATTTCGGACAAACAGCTATTGACACACTTGTGTCAGCTATGACAAGCGGTGAATATGCAGGAACATTTGCCGTCATATTAGCTGGATATCCAGAAGAAATGCGGCAATTTCTGAGATCAAATCCGGGGCTTCGCAGCCGTTTTCCTGAAAGCAACCATATTCATCTTCCCGATTATTCAGCCGATGAACTTCTTGAGATTGCAGAGAAAGTTGCGTTAGATAATGATTTTGTCATAAGTGAAGATGGAAAAAAAGAACTTGAAAAACGAATAGAAAAAGAGCAAGTTGATGAAACATTCGGGAATGCACGTACAGCAAAAAATATTGTTATGGATGCTATTTTTCAAAAGGGTGCGAAGATTGGGGGAGAATCCTCTTCTCACATGGACGATTTCGCTTTGCTTACTGCTGAAGATATGAAAGACCCAGCCCTAACAGAAAACACCAAAGACAGTGAGTCTCCTTTATCTCGTTTAGATTCGCTTATTGGATTAAAGGAAGTAAAACAGGAAATGAAAAAGCTGGCCTCGTTTATTCATATACAAAACGAACGAAGGAAAGCAGATATCCCTGTCGCACCGATTCAGCTTCATACAGTATTTACTGGGCCTCCTGGGACAGGAAAGACCACGGTAGCAAATTTGTATGCCAGTATTCTAAAAGATATGGGCTTATTAAAACGCGGCCATACTGTCGTCTGCGGCAGAAGTGATCTAGTAGCAGAGTATACCGGTCAGACAGCTGCAAAAACGAGACGAAAGATTAGAGAAGCTCTTGGCGGTGTGCTGTTTATTGATGAGGCCTACTCCTTAGCTGCACCAGGGAGAGGAGATTTTGGAAGAGAAGCGCTGGACACACTTGTAGAAGAAATGACCAAACATGATGAAAATCTAGTAGTTATTCTTTCCGGATACCCAGGCCCTATGGATCAATTGTTTCAAACAAACCCTGGATTGCAGTCCCGTTTCAAAAAATCTTTTTATTTTCCCTCTTTTGTGCCGGACGAACTTGCTGCTGTCACCGATCAATATGTACGCGGTTATGGTTATTATTTTGAAAACGGGGCTTTAGATTATTTAAAATATGTCTATGTAACCATGGATACCTCCGGCAATGCTCGCTTTGCTGAAGATATGGCAGAAGAGCTATTTCAGCAGCAAGCGTTTCGATTAACAGAAAATAACGAGACAGCGTTAGATGCTTTACGCTTATTAACCAAAGAAGATATAAACGCAGCATTCATCTATAAACAGGCAGAAAGCGGGGACAGTAAAAATGAAAATAACGGAAACAAAAATTGATGTAAGATATGCAGAAACAGATCAAATGGGAGTGGTTCACCACTCTAATTATATCGTCTGGTGTGAATTAGGCCGTACGAAGTTAATAAAAGAACTCGGTTTCGATTACAGCGATTTAGAAGCAGCAGGTATTGTTTCTCCGGTCATAAACATCGATCTTGATTACAAGTTTCCTGCTCGCTTCGGAGAATCTGTAACGCTTTTAACCTGGATTGATTCTTATGACGGCCTTAGAGTTGTTTACGGATACAAAATTAATAATCAGAATGGCCAAATATGTGCACACGGAAGCAGCAGCCATGTCTGCGTGAAAAAAGAATCCTTCCGTCCTGTCTCTATAAAAAAACAGCTGCCGCAATGGCATGAAGTTTATGAGAAAAATAAAAAGTCTAACTAAATGAAAGTAAATCTATCATGAATATTCTTTTATAGCGTCAACTTATGGTATAAAGAGAAAGAGGGATCTAGCATTATGGCTTTTGGGGTCAAAAAAGAAGAATTAAAAGCTTGGAAAGAAAAAGTAGAATTGGAAGAGATTGCTTTTATAACTCATTATTGGTATGATGAAAGATTCCCTGACTGCCATACCGTAACAAAAGTTGGCTGCGCTAATATTCATAAGCTTGCACAATGGGGAAGGCAATATGGTTTAAAAGAAGAATGGATTCATCAGCGACTTTCATTTCCTCACTTTGATCTGCTGGGCAGTAATCAAATTCATATTCTAGAAGCAGAAGGGCAATATCATCAGATTGAACGCTTTTCCTTATACAATACAAAAGGTTTAAAAACGGATCATAGCAGGAAAAGATAAACAGTATACTCGTGGAGGGATTACAATGAAAGTTACACAAGAAGAAATTATCGACGCATTAAACGTTCAGCCATCTATTAATCCAAAAGATGAAATAAAAACACGTAAAAATTTCATGAAAGAATATGCCAAAAAGACCGGGGTAAATGGATTTGTGCTGGGGATCTCCGGCGGTCAAGACTCCTCTTTGGCTGGAAAATTAGCGCAAATGGCTGTAGATGAATTGAATAATGAAGAAACTAAATCATATACATTTATAGCGTTGAGACTTCCATATGGGAAACAATTCGATGAAGACGACGCCGTTTCTGCTATGGATTTTATTTCACCATCTCAAACAATAACTGTTAATATAAAAGAAGCAGCCGATGCTGCTGAACATGCTTTTGAAGAAGCTACAGACAGAAAAATGAGTGATTTTAACAAAGGGAATACAAAAGCAAGAGAACGTATGAAAGTACAGTATGATATTGCTGCAGAATATGGATGTCTTGTTATAGGAACCGACCATGCTGCAGAAGCGGTAACTGGTTTTTTCACAAAACATGGAGACGGGGCTTGTGATATTGCGCCATTGTTTGGCTTAAACAAACGGCAAGGAAAAGAACTTTTAAGAGAATTACAAGCACCATCTCAATTCTTTGAAAAAGTACCAACAGCTGATTTAGAAAGTGATAAACCAGGATTGCCAGACGAAGAAGCTTTAGGAATGACGTATGATCAAATCGATGACTTTCTAGAGGGAAAACGTATCGATCCAAAAACGGAAGAAAAACTTATAAAAAGATATGAACAAACCGAGCACAAACGGCAATTGCCAGTTACCGTTCACGATGATTGGTGGAAATAAAAATGTGTACTTATTTTAGAGCATCAAACAAGCATTAATCTTTCCCGGAAATTCCGGGACTTTTTCTGAGAGATCAGGCTTCTGATGGGAATGGGAGAGAGGAAAGAAGATGGACAAAAAATATTGGCTCTTGCTTGGCTTAACACTCATTCTAGGTTTTTTTAGCGGTATGTTTGTTCAATCACAACGAGGAGCAGATAGCGGAGAACAATTTTATCAAACTGTCTCCGCCGACTCCGAACATTTACTGGAAATGGAGGAGACTAGCCGCGTCAATCGTTTTGATATTACGGTCCATGAAGCTTACATAATGAACAAAGAGGATAGTCGTTATGTTGTTGTAGACGTATCATTTTTTAATACTTCAGAGGAAGCTAGAGAAATTCCACTTTTTAACACCCTCGTTATTGATGAAGAAGGCCATGCTGCAGAACACGAATCAATGCATGATGATCAACGTCTCATAGGAGGACAATTACGTCCGGAGGGACTTCGCCGTGGAACGATAGCTTTTGAAGTAAATCCTTCTTCTCATTACGAGTTTTCTTATATGGACCATACCGGCAGGGGAATGGCTACTTGGAATTTGGAGTTAAATGAGGAAAAAGAAGACAAACAGAATGATAAAAGCTGATTTACACATGCATTCGACAGCCTCAGACGGGGGATATCCCCCGTCTGAAATAATGCAAAAATGTTATCATGCTAACTTGGCGACCGTTGCACTAACAGACTACGACACAACAAACGGGATAGAAGAAGCAAAAGAAAAAGCGTCCACCCTAGAGTTAACTATTATAAACGGTATTGAACTATCTACGAAAATTAATGGTAAAAGTGTACATATGCTCGGCTAAGGAATAAATATAAATGAGAAAATTGTTTGAAAAGGCACTAGAAGAACAGAGAATTATGCGTGAAGAACGGCTGCATGTTATGCTGAAGAAAATGCATTGGATAAAAATCAATCTATCAGCAGAGAATGTGCTGAAACATGTGGATGGAGGTAGTGCCGGCCGCCCGCATGAAGCTAGGGCTTAATTAGTTTGAAAAAGCATACGCCGCTTCCATTTCGGAAGTATTTGATAGGTACTTGGGCGAAGGGAAACCTGGTTATGGGAAAAAGCAAAAGAGCTTTCCCCTAAAGAAGCGATTCAATTAATTAGAAAAACTCGGTTTGCCGGCGAGCTTACTGTTATTGCGCATCCTGTCTACTACGATTTAGATGATAAAATAGAAAAATAGGTTAAACAAGATTCGCTAGATAGGAGTAGAAGTGTATCATCGAAACCATGATTTGCAAACATAAAACACCATAAACAACTATAAAAAATGGGAAAAGATACGGTCAGATTCCTTTTAAAAACGGGAAGCTCTGATTTTCATCATGAAAAATACCGCAGAAAAATAGAACCCCTAGGGACGACTGCTATTTCCGTATCTTTAGCAAACAAGCTGCTAGAAACAATCTAAAGAAAACTTGCTAGCGCCAAGTCTTTAGGTGAAGGCGATTGCCTAGTTGCACTTATACTGATTTCCTCAAATTTTGACGGCGTCGATGATTCATCCATGCTAAAATTTTATACTTTCCAATCAGTGGAACAAAAAACAAGATAAAAAATAATCCGCGGATAGTTATTGCCTATTTTTCAATTTCATGATATTTTGTAGAACTAAAGAACCCGTAATGAAAGAAAATATTTAGAGAGAAATAGAAATAAGACGAAGGAGTAAGAGAGACGTATGCCTATTAAAGTACCCGACCATTTACCGGCAAAAGATATATTGACTAAAGAAAATATTTTCGTTATGAATGAAAGCCGTGCGTACACACAGGACATTCGGCCTCTTAAAATTCTCATTTTAAATTTAATGCCTTTGAAAGAAACAACAGAAACCCAGATTTTAAGAATGCTCGGCAATACCCCGCTGCAAGTAGATGTATCGTTTATGCATCCGGATACACATCAGTCTAAAAATACTCCTCAAGAGCATTTAGCTGCTTTTTATAAAACCATTGATGAAGTGAGTTATCGAAAATTTGATGGAATGATTATCACAGGAGCACCGGTAGAGAAGCTTCCATTTGAAACAGTTGATTATTGGGAAGAATTAACAAAAATTTTAGAATGGAGCAAAACCAATGTGACTTCTACTCTCCATATTTGCTGGGGCGCTCAAGCTGGATTATATTATCACTATGGTGTGCCAAAATATCCTTTGCCAAAAAAGAAATTTGGAATATATAAACATAGTGTAAATAATTCTAATCATAATTTGCTGCGAGGTTTTGATGATGTGTTTTATGTACCGCACTCAAGATATACAGAAACAAAAAGAGAAGACGTCGAAAAAGTAGAGGACTTAGAAATATTAGCGGAGTCTAAAGAAGCCGGTTTATATATTGTTTCTGCCCAAAACGGGAAACAGATCTTTGTAACAGGTCATAGTGAATATGATACAGAGACCTTGCGGGACGAATTTAAAAGAGATAATAAAAAGGGTATCTCTACAGATATTCCAGATAATTATTTTCCAGAAAATAATCATTTACTCGATCCGCCTTTGCGCTGGAGAGCCCATTCGAATCTATTGTTTACAAATTGGCTGAACTACTATGTTTATCAGCAGACACCTTATGATTTCGCATGAAATAACGTGTAAAGCTCCCGGATCTGTATAAGAAAAGCACCTTATACAGATTTTTTTTGCACTGATAGAAGAATTGCTGTTAAACTGTCTAGCCCCAGTGTCCAGCCCTCTCATGCAGACTATCTATGTGCAAGCATCGGGATTGTAGTAAGAGCTGGATACTTCTGCACGTTTCTTATTTTAACCGTAAACAATTAATTAATTTCCTTGAAAAATAGGTGATAAATATGGACGTCCTTGATATTGTAATGAACAAAGATAGAGTGTTTCCTTACTACCAACCTATTATTAGTGCTGATAAGCAAGAAATTATAGGTTATGAAGTGCTTGAACGGTACGAAAAAGACAATGGGGAAGTAATCAGTCTCAGTTCCTTTTTACATGATCAAAACATACCCGAAGAATATCGATTAGAAATAGAGGAACACATTCAACACCAAGCGTTAACGACTTATTTAAAAGAAAATAGAACTGACTTTCTTTTCTTAAATGTGGATGCAAATATAATCGTGTCAGATGGAGGGGAGCAATTTTTTGAAAATCTGACAAATTATAAAGAACAAGGCCTTTCCTTTAAAAATATCGTTCTTGAAATAAAAGAACATGAAATCACAGGAGAAATCTCTCACTTAAAACATTTCATTCAGTACGTACAAAGCACGCAAATTAAAGTCGCGCTTGATGACGTTGGAAAAAATACGAGGAACTTAGATTCTATTGCATTTTTAGAGCCTGATATTATAAAAGTAGATTTAGAATTTATGGAAGACCATTCATTTCCAAGCATGTTTAGTGATGCCCTGCACTCCTTGTCTATGTTATCTCGAAAAATAGGCGCCTCCCTTTTATTTAAACGCATAAGCGAGTTTAATCAACTGAACTATGCCTGGAGACATGGAGCCCGGTATTATCAAGGGATTTATCTAGGAAAACCGAAACCTCAATTTCTCGATAAAATGGCATTTGCTGAGACGTTGCGAAAAGATTTTCACCACTTTCTCCAATTTGAAAAAAAGAAAATTCAAGCACAGCTTGATTTAATGAACACATTAAACCAGCGGCTTCAAGAACAATTGAAAGATAATAAAGCATTGGATGATATCGATAAACTTACCCAGAATATTGCCTCAGCACTAGAGGACATCACCTTTAGGGTATATATTTGTAACCATGAAGGGTTTCAGCAATCGGGGAACGCTGTAAAAGATGAGGAAGGAAAATGGCAGTATAGAGCGGAAGAACGCAATCGAAACTGGAGCTGGCGTCCTTACTTTTTAGAAAACATTATTCGAATGAACTATGAAAATAGAGGTATATTGTCAGATTTGTACACTGATATTCACAGGGAAGAAAGAATACGCACGTATTCTTTCCCTGTCAATGAGGAACTATATGTTTTCTTAGATATCCCATATTCCTATCTATACGAAAAAGACTTTTTATTGTAGATAATTATATTGTGATGAGGGTCGGGCCAAATCTATTAATTGGCGTGGCCTTCTTTATGGACCAACGTAAAAGAAGGAGGAATGAAATGATTCGGCAGCAAGGAATTTTCCCTTTAATGATCTATTTGTTTTTTGCCTATTCTGCTTTAACCATTATCGTAGGATATGCGCCGGTTTATTTTCAATATAAAGGAATATCTCAAACACATATCGGCTGGCTGATGGCAATCGGACCACTTGCTTCTGTATTTGCGCAGCCATTTTGGGGATATAGAAGCGATAAATGGAAATCAATCAAAAAAGTCCTCATGATATGTATGGGTGCAGCTATCGTTATGAGTATTATTTTATTTCAAATGAATTCTCTTCCCACGCTTATGCTTTTCATGTTCTGTTTATTTATATTTCTAGCACCATGTACAGCATTGGGGGACAGTTTAGCACAAAAAACAGCTCTTCAGGAGAAATTGAATTTTGGTTCTATAAGAATGTGGGGATCCCTTGGATTTGCTGTGACTTCTCTTGTAACCGGTTTTATTCTTGAGACGTACAGTCCTGCTTTTATTCCATTGCCCTTTCAAACTTGTGCGGTTATAGCTTTTATATTAATCTTTTTTCTCAGAGATGTAAAACCCTCGAAAAAACCAGTAACATTGATAAACGCAGTAAAGTTTGGGCTTCAGCCTCACGTATTTATTTTTCTAATGCTGGTTTTCTTTATTTCAATAGGACACCGTGCTAATGATAGTTTTCTTGGTTTATATATCCTTGAACTTGGTGGCAGAGAATCATTCATTGGCAGAGCATGGTTTGTCGGCGTTGTATCGGAAGCTGTCATTTTTTTCTTATCGGTTCTATGGTTTCGCCGCTTTCATCCGCTCATTTTTATCATTATTTCAGGACTCATTTATGCAAGCCGCTGGTTAATAATGGGGCTAACTGATGATCCTGTACATTTGATTTGGCTCCAAGTGTTTCATGGTGTATCGTTTGGTTTAATGTACTTTTCCTCTTTATCATATATTACAAAGCTAGTGCCAGAAGAACTTCAAGCAACTGGCCATTTATTATTTATTACCACATTTTTCGGTATTTCCGGGATTGCTGGTTCCCTAGGGGGAGGATGGGCAATGGATGAATTTGGCGGGGCTGGGCTTTATAAGTGGCTTGGAATAAGCAGCTTACTAGGTGCAGTCTCTCTCTCTATTTATGCTGTTGTCATGAAAAAGAAAAAGATAAATGCAGCTTTTTAACGGATCAAGGAGGCTTTCCTTATGCAAGATTCAACTATATTATCCTGTTTTTTATCCGAAAAAGAGCGGACAAAGATGTTTACCGAGCATACGTTTTCTGATAAAAATCTTATGGAGATAGCCCAAAATATTCAGCACGCGGCCTCATATTATGAATGCCCGCGTGTTTTTCATAACATGCACGAACTGATTTTAAAATTAGAGAATAAACGACGAACAGCTGCTTTTTGCGGACATTTTTCTGCAGGTAAATCTACATTAATTAATCAAATTATAGGGAAAAATCTTTTACCATCCCACCCAATTCCAACGAGCGCAAATATTGTTCATTTTCAAAACGGAAGCTCAGCTGCTATTTCTTATTTGGACTCTAAAACAGGAGAAACCCACAAATTAACAGATAAGCAATGGAATGAAGAATGGTTTACAAATTCGGATAAAATGACAGAAGTGTATCTTACACTGCCCATACCGCAATTTCCGACTGACCTTGAAATATTGGACACTCCCGGGATTGATTCTACAGAAAAAAGCCATAAAGCCCTGGCCGAAGCACGTCTCGTAGAGGCAGACACAGTTTATTACACAGTAGATTATCAAAAAGTTGAGTCAGAAGAAAATTTTACTTTTTTAAAACAATTAAACCAATCTTACATAACACCAGTTCTTCTTATCAATCAAATTGATAAACATGAGGAAGAAGAAATGGCATTCTCTCTCTTTCAACAAAAAATTCAAGCGAGTCTGCGTAAAAATAACATACGTGTGAAAAACATATATTTTATCTCTGCTGCAGATCCTTTAGTAAACAAAAAAGACTGGAATGCTTTTATAAATGAATTATTTATAAGTAGTGAATCAACTGTTAATCAAGTCATTCAAACGTGCGCACTGGGGATTTACCGTGAACTCGAACATCTCGCAGTATTTGTAAATGAACACATCCAACCGTCAGAAAACACGGTGCAATACATGCGTACCTATATTTCGCTGCCATCAGTAGAACAAGCGTTAAATGAAAAAAAAGAATCGTTAAAAAGCATACCAGAATGGGAACGTTTAATTGATAAAGATATTTTTCAAGAATGTGAAACCATATTTAAAAATGCAAAAATCACTCCTTACCACACAAGAAACTTGGTTCGCGATTACTTAGAATCAAGACAATCTTCGTTTCGTTTAAAAGGATTATTCTCAAAAAACAAAACTTCTTTTGAAAAAGAAAGACGGAAACAAAAACTAATAGACAGTTTAAATGAGAATGTAAAAAACTATATAGACGTACATTTAAGAAATGGCATACAGCGTATTTTATCTATTTACGGCATAAATTCCAGATCATTCACTAATGATCTGCTTTCTATTCATTACAACATCGATTCGGATTTGTTAAAACGAGCAGAGCGCTTTGGGGCTCAATTTTCACAAGATTATGTTTTAACTTACAGCCGCATCGTTCTTGACGAAATCAGAAAACGATACAAAGAAATACTCATTGATTTACTACCGTCTATAAAGGAAGCAGTTCAAGAACAACAGTGCATTCAAACGAAGCAGTTATCAACAAAAGTATCGAAATTAAAACATATTACAGAAGAATGGGCTCAATGGGAGCAAGATTATCATACGTTAACAAAATGGATAAACGACGTCATAACACAATTAAGGAATGCTCGTGAACCTATATCTTTACCTTCTGATGCATCTGATGATTCGCAGTCATTCTACAAATGGAATAACCTTAATATAAATGCCTCGGAAGTTGATATTGGTTCTTTCTATGAAAATGCTCAACAGCAGCATACCCAAACTTTTTTCGAATCAAAAGAAAAGGCAGCTCAAAAATTAGAAGCGGCCGTTACATATATAAATAAAAAAGGATTGTCTGAAATAGAACATTCTTTAAAAGAAAAAGCGTCTCGTCTTCATCAGAAAACGTACCGCATTACGTTGTTTGGGGCATTCAGTGCTGGAAAATCTTCTATAGCTAATGCACTTCTCGGAGAGCATTTTCTTCCTGTTTCTGCAAATCCGACCACTGCTTCTGTACATTATATTCAAGCACCCGACAATAACCACTCTCATCGGTCGGTGGAGATTTTTTATAAATCCGAACAAGATATTGTTGATGATATGAATGATATTTTAAGACCAGCCAATCTCACCCTTGCATCTGTTGAAGATTGGTGCGACGTTTATGCTAAAAACAATGAAGAAGCCGCAGATTCCAGAAATGAAAATGATAAAAGAGTTGATCAAAAACCGGATCCAATGGAGCTTCTTAAAGAGGAAGAAATCATATTAGCAGAACAATATTATCAATCCGTTCATACGTTCAAAAACATTATCGGAGAAATTAAAAATGCAGACTATGAGATTTATAAACAGGCTGCAGCAAGTGAAGAGCATGCCCTTCTCATTAAGAATGTCAATATTTATTTCGATTGTTCTTTTACAAGAAATGGGTATTTGTTAGTCGATACACCCGGAATAGGTTCCATCTACCGCCGCCATAGTCAAATCGCTTTTGAAGAAATGAAAAAATCAGATGCCGTGTTATTTGTAAGTTATTATAACCATGCTTTTTCAAAAGCAGATCGTGAATTTTTATTACAGCTAGGCAGAACAAAAGATTATTTTTCTTATGATAAATTTTTCTTCCTAGTAAATGCATCCGACCTTGCCCAAAGTAAAAAAGAATTAAACACGGTATTAGATTATGTAAAAGATCAGCTGATCCGTTTACATATTACCAAACCACATGTTCTTCCAATATCGGGCAGGAACGCCTTAAAATCATATAACAATAATCCCAACGAGTACTGGCATAATTCTGGAGCTGCAGGATTTTTGGAACACTTTCAACAGTTTGCCAAAGGTAATTTAGAGAATACAATCATAAAAGAAGGAATAGCTGAAATAAGACAAGCAATAACGATTTTGCAACAGCAGAAAGAGAGTTTCGCTGAAGAAGAGCAAACCCGCATTGCCAAGAAACAATACTGGCAAAAAGAGTTAGTATCCTTTGTTGAATGGCTGAAGAATACTAATCCCGTTACGGAATGGCAATGGATAGAACAAGAACTGGAAGAATTATTTTTTTATGTTAAACAGCGGGTTTTTTACAGATATTATGATGAATATAAAGTGCTGTTTAACGCAGCTCGTTTCGAAGATAGTGAAAGCTTTTCATCACAGCTGCATCGTTACACGAATGAATTGGTTCAGTTTATTTTTCATGAAATTGTTCAAGAAATAAGAGCAACAATCATTCGCATAGAACATTTTATACAAAAGCAATGGGAGGAGCTGCAAGATAGTATACATGAAAAGCTGTTTTCTGAAATTCGTGGTTTTTTTGTCCGAAAACATATTAATAATTTCCCTGAAACGAAAATAAAAGAGCATGTCCCAGTAAACAGCAGTACGTTCTCTTTTATTTCAAACTATACCTCTTATCAACAATTTTTTGTAGAGCAAAAAAATAAAGTGATGAAAGAACAATTAGAAGAAGCGCTTCGTCCATACGGAGACCAATTAATTGAAAAATACCATCATCAATTGAAACAAGAGTATAAATCCTTTTTTTATAAGCAATGGGAAGAATTCCTGAAGGATTTTTCCCGTGCCGCAGAAACCCTTATTACAGATTGGAAGAAGGATAATCAAGCAGAAGACACAACAGATTTGGATCAAAGCATCAACCATTTAAAATCCTTGATTTAAAGGAAAATTTTGTTTATAACCAACTGCTGTGTTAAAATACACCCAAAAGGCACTAACATAACATCGCTAAGTTCCGACAGAAAAATAATTTTAAAGGATGGTTTAATTTGGAACGACGTAACATATTTCTAGACGATGTGAGGCCTAGTCCAGATGACCATATTTTGGTCACGACAGCAGAAGATTGTATTCTGCTCTTAAAAGATAATCAGCCAGTTTCTCATCTATCACTTGATCATGATCTTGGCAGTAAAAATAAGAACGGGTTTGAAGTAGTATTATACCTATTAGAAAATAAACAATTTCCAGAACGAATTACGATACACTCAGCAAATGCAGCAGCAGGTAAAAAAATGTACCGTCATTTGCTCAGTGCCAAGGACTCAGGAGTACTTCCGGCGCATGTGAAAGTTCTTCACCGGCCGCTCCCGCTTAGATTCTCTTAGGGTTGAACAAAGAGTAACCAGTGTTTGCAGGATTGCCCACTTAAAAAGGGGCAGTCCTTTTTAAGGTTTAACGAATCGGTCAAGCTGAGCTTTTCTACTAAGAAAGGAAATAAAAATGAATGAAGTTATGCTTACAGATAGAGCGAAAGAATTTATTCATAACCAGTCAGATTATAAACATCCAAAGATCATTCTAACTTCAACCCTAACAGGTGGTTGACAGGGAATTGTAGAATTTTCTTTGGTTCTGGAGGAATCAAACAGACCAGAAACGATATCCTGTGTTGCTGAGGCTGGTGCTCTCCAGCATGCTGACGATCAGCCGTCTTTAGATCGGCATCCATCTTTTGGCTGGATATTAAAAAACAAAAATGAAACACTGGCGGTAGGAATAAGAATGAAAAAATACTAAACCATACCTAACTGCTCGTTACACACCTGGTGCATAGACGCATATCATACTATAAAAGAGAGAATGATAAAGGAGACTAGCCGCATGTTTATTGCAGACGCTCATTGTGATGCTTTATGGAAAATGCTGGCCATGAAACAGCCTTCCTTTAATGGGTCATCACCTCTTCGTGTGAATACGAGCAGCCTCAAAAAAGGAAATGTGAAAATTCAGAATTTTGCTCTATATACGTCCGTAAAGGATTCGTTAAGTCGTCAAAAAAAAAATATAATGAAAGAGTTGTATTTATTCAAAAAATACATTGCTGGTAATAACCTTATCAAATGGACCCCCTGGAAGCCGATTCAACTCACACCTTTTCACACGAATGCTATTTTATCCTTAGAAGGAGCAGGGATGTTTGGGGATAACCTTCATGAATGGAAAAACTTAAAGGAAAATGGAGTCGAAATGGCAAGCCTTACTTGGAACGAAAAAAACGAGCTCGCTGCGGGGAGTTCTCAATCAAACAAATACGGTTTGACAAAAGCCGGTAAAAAGGTCATAGCATGGCAAAATCAAAATCATATGGTTGTGGATGCTGCACACTTAAACGAACGGAGCTTCTGGGATGTTTTGGAACACGCGAAACATGTTGCTGTAAGCCATGCAAACGTAAAAGCCCTGTATGATCATCCTAGAAATTTAAGCGATCAACAGATAGAGGCTTTAGCAAAACAAAACAGCTTTATTGGATTAACTTTTTACCCCCGGTTTATAAATGGCTCTAACTCCGCTGTTTTCACGGATTTAGCAAGACAAATCGATTACCTTTGCAGTAAAGGAGCAGAAAACATTATTGGATTTGGTTCTGACTTCGACGGGATTGATACGACAATAAAAGGTTTAGAAAGTCCCGCAGATTTCCCGCGTTTATTAGAATGGCTATCAAAGCACTTTAATGAAAAAATTATTCAAGGAATAGCAGGAGTGAATTTTCATCATTTCTGGACTCGGAAGCGAACAAAACAATAATCATATTGCATTTTCCTTTGCAAAAATAAAGAGATCATCTAAAATATAAATAGAGAAAGAGGTGATGAATCGTGGAAATTACTAACCAAGCAAAGGATTTTATTCAAGAAGTAATGAATGAACATGACATGTCTACGATCCGGGTTGTTTTCTCCGGCATGGGCTGAGGCGGTCCAAAATTAGGACTGGCTCTGGATGAGCCGGCAGAAACCGATGTAAAGCAGGAAGTTAACGGAATTAACGTAGCAATCGAAGAACAAATCGTTTCTCACGTTCAAAACGTGACATTAGATGTTGAAAGTTCCGGTGATGGGCAAGTAGGACTTGTTATGAAAGGCGGAACAAACAGCGACTGCTGTTAATAGATGACATCTGGCACCCTTTCTTCGTCCTTTGAAGGGTGTCTTTTCTTGACGATGGCCACTCCGAAAACAGCAAAGGGGGAAAATCTGTGGAAGACTTTAATGATACGCTTTTATCTTTTCAAAATGTTAGTGTCACCACAGGAGGGAATCCAAGGCTGAAAGATATTACTTTTGACATAAAAAAAGGGGAGCACTGGGGCTTATTAGGCTTGAACGGCTCTGGAAAAACAACACTTTTAAAAGTTATAGCAGGATATGTGTGGGCTAGCAAAGGACATTTGGTGAGTTGGCAAGGTACATATGGAAAAATTGATATTCAAAAACTTCGCCAGCAAATAGGCTGGGTCAGTGACTCTTTAGATGACAGGTACCGGACGAAACAAACCAGTACCGCTCTTGAAGTGGTGTTAAGCGGTCTTTTCGCCTCGATTGGCCTTTATAAAACATTCAAAACGGAGGATATCAAAAAAGCAGAGTACTGGCTTGATTTCTTTGGAATATATCATCTTAGAAACACCCCTTATCTACATTTATCTCAAGGAGAAAAAACTAGGTCTCTCCTGGCAAGAGCTTGGATTGCTGAACCCCCATTATTACTGTTAGATGAACCATGTTCAGGGCTTGACGTAAAGGGCAGAGAAGAATTTCTATCTTCTTTGGAACATTTACTTCATCTTGATAATGCCCCTGCTCTTCTTTATGTTACTCACCACCTAGAAGAGATGCCAAATTCTATACAAAACGTATTATTATTGAAAAATGGGGAAATCCTGACTAAAGGATCTAAATACGATACATTAACAAATGAATATGTGCAGCGCGTATTCGATGTAGATGCACGCATTGTCTGGGAACAAGCAAGGCCTTGGCTTGTTATTTCCTCTACTTAAAGATAATTAGAGAGATTTGGTACGTTTTTTATAATTTTACAAATTTGTCTTTCGTCATGCACCTAGAATTTATACAGCCTGTCATATCAGTATTCAAGTATTTGATCGTTTTGAGATTTTCACTAAATTTCTTTATAAACCCAGCCAGTTATGTATTTTACATGTTTTTATTTACACTCTGTATGTTACAATACATTTCAGTATTGATAGGAAAGGAGAATTCCTTTGAGTAAAAAGTGGATATTAAGTCTCGCCCTTGCTGTATCCGTATTGGTAACAGCAGCATGCGGTGATGAAGAAGGTCAAGAAGGTGAAGGCCAGCAGCAAGAAGAGGGACAAGAAGAGAAAGCGCAAGAAGAGAAAGCGCAAGAAGAAGCTCCTGAAGAACAAGAAATGCCGGAGCCAGACCTTGAAGATATACCTGACGTAGTAGCTGAGGTAAATGGTGAAGAGATTTCTAAAGATGAATTTGAATCTGTTTATGTTTCTACTCTTAATACTTATGCAATGCAAGGAATGAACATTGAAGAGCAAGACGATGGCGGCAAAATGAAACAGCAAATTCAAGAACAGACAGTAGAACAGCTTATCGGTCAAGAATTATTAGTACAAGAAGCAGATAAACGCGAATTGAGTGCTAGCGAGGATGAGATAAAAGAAGAACTCAACTCCTTGAAAGAACAATTCGGATCCGATGAAGAGTTTCAAAAGGCTCTTGAAAGTGAAAATCTTTCCGAAGACGAACTTCAAAGTGACATCGAAAAACAAGTAAAAGTTGAAAAGTTAGTAAAAGATGAAGCTGGCGAAATAGAAGTTTCGGAAGATGAATTACGGGATATGTATGAACAAATGAGCCAAGGTCAACAAGGGGAAGAAGGAGAAGACAGTCCTTCCTTTGAAGAGATGAAACCACAGCTAGAAGAACAAATGGTGCAGCAAAAAGAAGGCGAAGAAATTCAAAAATTAGTAGAAGAACTTCGTGAAAGCGGAGATGTGACCGTTAATATTTAACCCTTCATACGATCCGGCAGAAAAATCTGCCGGATTTTTTATACTTTTTTTTGCAGCCAGCTCAGAATAAGGTAAAATAGAGACAAAAGTACTATTTGGTTTATTTTAGTTAACACTTGAGGGGGACAATTATGGCTGTTACAAATCAATCAGACATATTACTTGAAAGCGGAACGAATGAATTAGAAATCGTTATGTTTAACGTAGGAACAGGTACATTTGGTATTAACGTATTAAAAGTTCGTGAAATTCTTCAACCAGTAGAAATAACAGAAACACCTAATCGTCATAAGCATTTGGAAGGTATTGTACGTTTGCGAGAAGAAGTAATCCCAGTAATAGATCTTGCTAAAGTACTAGGATATCCACCCGCTGACCAACCTGAATATGACAAGTTTATTATAGCGGAATTGAATCAAATGAAAGTAGCTTTTCATGTCCATTCGGTATCTCGCATCCACCGTATTTCATGGGAGCAGATTGAAAAACCTGGTGACCTGTCACAAGGCCATGATGCAAATACAATAGGTATTGTTAAAATGGACCAAGGAATGTCACTGCTGCTGGACTATGAAAAAATTGTAATGGATATTGCTCCTAGTTCAGAAATGCAAGGCATCCAGAGAAATGATGAACATGTTAAGGACCGTGCTCACAAAACACTAATGATCATCGAAGATTCTCCGATCCTCAGAAAACTGCTCGAAAATACTCTTGAGGATGCAGGTTACACATCTTCTGTATTATATCAAGACGGAAAAGAAGCTTGGGATTACATCAGTTCTCTCACAGAAACAGATGGAAGCGATAATAAACGATTACCGGATTTAATTATAACTGACCTTGAGATGCCAAGGATGGACGGGCATCATTTAACTATAAAAATAAAAGAACATGAAGAACTTAAACATCTGCCAGTTGTTATTTTTTCTTCTTTAATTACCGAAGATTTGTACCACAAAGGAGAGAGAGTTGGTGCAAATGCCCAAGTCAGCAAGCCTGAAATCGGTAAATTAGTCGATGAAATTGATAAATTAATATTAAAGTAATGATCAAAAGCTTTAGAAGGGACATCCCTTTTAAAGCTTTTTAAATATTCAAAGCACCAGCACGTTGAAGGTGAAACGAAGTCGACGCTCCCTTAATACCCCACGCTTTCCAAAGAACAAAGCCCTCACTAAACTACTCATTGATTCTCCTTTGTTTAAATCTTTTTTGATTCCCCGACGTAATGCTTCATTAGAAATATAACCTAGAATAAAAACAGTCTTTTCAATTCTTCCTATTTAGGACGAAGTGCAGTGGGTACCTATTCTGGCGTGCGTATGAACCTAATTTTCCCATAATAAGTGAACTAGATACTTTTCCTTCCCGAATCGAATGTGCTAATCGTAAAACATTATCGTAATTTTCTTGAATGATTGTTGAATTAATTTTTCTAGCAAGATACCTCTAATCAATTGGAAAATCACTTGATTGACCGATAAAATTATGTTTTGAATCGGCTAAATCACGCAATCGAGGTGCAAAACGAAATCCAAGTATATGACTTAATCCAAAGACTTGATCAGTATAGCCGGTTGTATCCATGTAATTTTCTTCGATGGAAGGAACTTTAATATTTCATTATGTCCTCACATTTAAATATTAAATTCTAATAAATAATATGATGTTAATTCCAAACATTTTTAAACATTTTTCCGTTTTGTACAATTACTTAAAACGTAAGTTAAATTATAATTAATTTATATAAACGAATTATGTTGAATCCTTTAAGAATAGCAGTTCAATAGGATCATTGACGTATTTGTTTTATCTTCTTTGAAATCACTATCATAAAAACAGGAGGAATCAGATGTTACCGATTGAACGACAACAACAAATTTTAACATGGTTAGAACAAGAAGGAACTTTACGCGTTTCTGAAATCAGTAAAAGATTAGACGTGTCCGAGATGACCGTTTACCGTGACTTAAAACCATTAATTAAGCAACAGAAAGTAATAAAAACATCAAATGGAATTACTTGTACTCCTCAACACCATATTTCTGCTAACATTTGTTCTTATTGCAATAAAAACTCTAATACGAAACTATCCGTTCAACTTATCAAATTAAATCAACAAGTTGAACATACCTGCTGCGCTCATTGTGGTCTGCTTCGCTATCAAGCTATCGAAAAAGAGGTTTCCCAAATTATTTGTTATGACTTTTTAAAGGATACAACGATAAGTGCCAAGATGGCGACGTTTTTGTTAAATGCTGATGTTCACCTTAATTACTGTCAACCGCAAGTTATTACTTTTGACTCTCTAAAACAGGCTAAACAATTTCAACTGGGATTTGGTGGAAACATCTACAATTTTGAAGAAGCTATTAAAGTGATTATGGAAGAAATGAATGGTAAAACTTGTTGCCATTCAAAAAAATAAAAAGGGGACAACCAAATGGAGTCTGTAAAAGTAGAAACAACAATTAAAAATCCCAAAGAATTGACTGAAAAACATACAAAAGCCTCTCTGTATAAAACGGTATGGAGATGGCATTTCTATGCAGGGATTTTTTTCGCGCCGCTGATCATTTTTTTGGCGATAACAGGAGGGTGTTACCTATTTAAACCGCAAATTGAAAATCATATGTATCATGATCTTTATTATGTAAAACAAGGGGAACAAAAAATTTCATCTAGCGAACAAATCAACGAAGTCAAAAAGAATTACCCAAATGCAGAAATTACAAGTTTCACACCTTCTTTTAAAGAGAACAGAACATCTGAGGTTGGAACAACGGATAACGGAGAAAGTGTATCAGTGTATGTTAATCCATACAATGGAGACTTCATTGGAAGGATAAACGAGGATGAACGTTTTATGGCATCGGTCAAAGATCTACATAATGGTGAATTATGGGGTGGTACCATAGGAAACCGGTTGGTGGAACTTGCTGCTTGCTGGGCTATTATCTTAATCATTACTGGTGTTTATTTATGGTGGCCTCGTAAAAATAAATCCTTATCCGGGATACTTTTTCCTCGATTTTCTAAGAGCAAACGGGTTTTTTGGGGTGATATACATGCTGTGACAGCATTTTGGTTTTCATTGTTTATTGCCATTATTCTATTATCCGGACTAATGTGGACGGATGTTTGGGGAAGTATGGCCAAAAGCGCTGTCGATGCAACCGGAACTGGTAGTCCAGTGGGTGATCAACCTTGGGAAAAACATGCATTTCCAGAGTCTACTGTCCCTACTAAAGAAGTAGCAGACGTTCCGTGGGCCGCGGAGAACTTACCTGTCCCAAATTCTATAGCTAGCGAGGGGACACCGATTTCGATTGAGAAGGTCATTCAAATTGCAGAATCCAAGAATGTAATTCCAGGGTACAAAATAGTCTTCCCTGAAGACAAGACTGGGGTATACACCGTATATCTAGATCCAGCTGACGTTTATCCTGACCGCCCTAAGCCTTGGACTCAACAAACGTTGCACATTGATCAATATAATGGAGAAGTTTTAGCTAAATTAGGATGGAAAGATTATGGAATCATGGGAAAAATCATTTCCCTTGGGATTTCCTTTCACCAAGGTGATTTTGGATTTATAAATCAACTATTTAATCTCCTCTTGGTCCTTGCTTTAATTGTTATTCCGTTAAGTGGACTTATCATGTGGAAGAAACGAAAGCCGAATGGGAAACTGGGTGCCCCGGCATTGCCAGAAAACTTTAAGATGTTAAAAGGAGTGGCCTTAATTATCCTAGTTCTTGGCATTTTCTTCCCTTTAGTGGGTATATCACTATTGTTTGTTTGGGTCTTGGATTATTTAGTAACTAAAAGAATACCAATGGTAAAGCAATGGATTGGTTAGAAAGCTACGTTTACTGGAAGTTATCACACAAATAATGAATATCAAACATTTGCATTAATTGTTACTTTACTACTTCTTTTAACCTGTACAGCAAATAGAAGTCAGACAAATAATGAGGCTGCTATATGCCAAAATTATGATTATTGGAAAGATTTCTTTGTACGAAAAAACAAGAAGAAAATCATGAACAACATCATTAAAATTTTTTAAGTATGTTTATTTGGTGTTGCAATTTGTACTTTCTTATTCCAAAATTCACAATTTATAACATACTAAGGTACCGTCAATAAGTTAGTGTAAATCTCATTATAGGGTATCGCTCAGTTAACTGAGAGGAGGGAAGGTGTTCTGGTATAGCCCCCGCGGGGGCTATACCAGAACACCTGTCACCTTTTACTTGTCACCATACCGTTGCGTAAACATGTCTTGTAATGCATCATAGGGCCGTTCCAAAGCCTCGTAATTTGCGCTCAGACCATTTGTGATTATATTCATTCACCTTAAGATAGACCACCTTCTCAGCTGCCTTTTCATTTGGGAGACTATTCATGGTTTTAATGCGTTTCTTGAACTCTTTCATGATTCGCTCCATGATATTTGTCGTGTAAATCATGGGACGAATCGACGAAGGATAACGCAAGAACGTTAAAAGCACTGAGAGATCCTTTTCCCAGGATTTCACGATCTTCGGATACTTCTTCTGCCAATTGGATTTAAAGGCCTCAAACTGGTTATGAGCTTCTTCATGACTATTTGCTTGATAGATAGGCTTGAGGTCCTCTGCCAGGGCAGATTGGTCTTTGGTACGTGCTTCATTTAATGCATTACGAACTTTATGGACCACACAACGCTGGACGTCAGCTTTAGGGAATACAGATTTCATGGCTTCTTCAAGTCCAGGCAGTCCATCAAAAATACCTAAGATAACTTCTTCAACACCACGGTTATAGAGGTCTAAGAGGATTTCTTTCCACTTGAGAGAGTTTTCTTTTCCGCCGACATAGAAGCCCAAAATTTCTCGGTAACCGTTTTCAGTCACCCCTACTACCAGGTAAATGACTTCATCATCAACATTATCACGACGCAGTTTAAGATAGGTCCCATCCAAATAAAGAACAGAATAGCGCTTCTGAAGAGGACGCTCTTTCCATGTTTCAATGTCATCCATCACCACATCTGTGATCTGGCTAACTGTCGCAGGAGAATAAGAGTAACCTAAAATTATTTCGATAAAGTGACTAATTTCTCGGGTACTGACACCTTTCTGATACATGGCAATAATGGTTTCACCTAGCCATTGTTCACGTCTTTCATAAGGTTCAAAAACGCTGGTTTGAAAAGCATTATCACGATCTCTTGGAACATTTAATTGGTTGATGTGACCGTATTTGGTGTCCAAAGATCTTGGATACGTTCCATTTTGTAATTCTTTCATTCAGGATGTTCGTGTTCGAAAAAGTCTCCATTTCTTCTTTCATGATGGATTCAAGTTTTTCTTTCACAAACGTTCGAACCATTTCATCAAGTTGATTTTCTAAGTTGTTGTGTCCTATACTGATAGACAAGGTAGGGCATCTCCTTTCTTAGTTTTCTTGGTCGTTAACTACGAGGATACCCTGCCTCTTTTTTTGTCTTCAACATGTTTACACAAACTATTAAACATCATCCTATGGTAAACAATAGATTAACATTTTATCTTTGCTCAAATGTTAACCAGTTCCGTGATTAATCTTATCCCAATCATTTTTCCGTATATATAATTCAATAAAATATTAAAAGCCGATATCCTTAGCGTATAGGAAATCGGCTATTTCTTTATAAAAATTTGCTTAGCGTCTGCTTTTTAGATCTTTATAAAAATTCCAAAAAATCAATTGACTGTTTTATAACACAGTTGTATAATTATCATTAACATATAACAAATTGGGAGTGGTTAGAATGAAACAAACACACAAAAAGACAAACGAACGCCGTTTCACACCAAACAAAGAAGAAAAATCTATTTTGCAGATGATTAATGATTATTACACTGTTCGATAATAACAATATTTCTTAAAAATTATTAGTACAATAGCGGAGATATCCCGTTATTGTTTTTTTTGTATCATTGAATACATATATTTGTAATATACCTGTATTAATACAGATTTTTATAAAATGTTTTGAATATTTCGTTTTATAACGTATAATAAAAAAATAAGTATAATACTCATTAGCGAAGGGGAGACGATCTTAATGAAGGAAATAGATCGCATAAACCTCATAAAAGAACTTGAAGAACTTTGCGGCATTCCGCATTCACTTCTTGTAAGACTAAATGATGAAGAAATGAACAAACTTTATAAAGAAAGAGTAATAGATCGTACCATTCCATCTAAAAAATAATACAGCACCTTTATTCTGCTTGAGAAAAACATCCTTCCCTTTATGGAGGATGTTTTTTTAAATATCTAAAATTAAATGTATAGATGGGTGTCTAAATATTTCTGCTTAAATAACGCGTACTGTATTTTTTATTGAGTACTCATTGCTAATAGCACCGTTACCTTTGTTACCGTCGAATGTACTAATAAAACACACACGTTATCGAGTTAATATTTTGAATTTTTTGATTGATGCTTACCTTGGAAAAAATCAATGAAGAAGGCATATCTATCCTACTCGTTGAACAAAATGCACATTTGGCTTTAGAAACAGCAAAGTATGCTTATATCTTAGAAAATGGTAAAATTGAGCTGGAAGGGTCAACAGAAGAATTAAAAGAAAATGATCAAGTGCGTCAACTTTATTTAGGGGCATAGACATTAGTACATTCTTTTTGAGCTCAAGCCGTTATTATGTGAGCGTCATCACATAGTCACGGCTTGTTTTATATGTTGAAAGAAAACGAATGATAAATGTTGGTTTGAATAGGAAACGGCATTCTTAGAGTGTTCTTCATATCTTTTCATGCCAAGGCGAAGAGATTTTATTTTATAATATATATACTGCTTTATTGACCGGGGTTAATCCGAGATGCATGTAATCGTGCGCGATCGCATTTCTTAAAATAATCTGTTTGTATAAACACAGTGTAAAAAGAAAATTGTACCGAAACGAATGCTGTGTTGCACGCATCTCAGGCTAACTCCCATAAAAGGGGTGAACTTCATGAAAAAAAAATCAATTGAGGAATTAATCGATTGGATGAAAAAAGAAACCACTTTAAACGATAGAATCGAATATTGGCATACGCTTGAGGAAAAAGAAGCTAAAACAGTTTCGTTCCCTTCATCACTGGATAAACGGATAGTAAGAGCCCTGGAAAATAGGAACATTACGTCTCTTTATACCCATCAGCATACTGCTTTTGAAAAAAGCGGTGCGGGACAAAAACATACGGTATCTGTTACACCAACAGCGTCCGGTAAAACGTTATCTTATAACTTACCAGTACTACAATCCATTCTTGACGATAAAGAATCTAGAGCACTTTATTTGTTTCCAACAAAGGCACTAGCCCAAGATCAAAAAAGTGAAATCAATGAATTAATAGATGAAATGGAAGTGGATATTAAAAGCTATACGTATGACGGGGATACAGCTCCAAATATCAGGCAGGTTATCCGCAAGGCCGGCCACGTTGTTATTACAAACCCTGATATGCTCCATTCCGCTATTTTGCCTCATCATACAAAATGGGTCTCCCTTTTTGAAAACCTTAAATATATTATTATTGATGAATTACATACGTACCGCGGTGTATTCGGCAGTCATGTTGCCAATGTGGTAAGACGGTTAAAGAGAATCGCAAATTTTTACGGCAGTTCACCTGTTTTTATATGTACGTCTGCAACCATTGCAAATCCAAAAGAACTAGCCGAAACACTTACGGGCGAATCCTTTCATTTAATTGATAACAATGGAGCCCCAAGAGGAAAAAAACATTTCGTTTTTTATAATCCTCCGATTGTTAATGAAGCAATGAACATTCGTAAAGGAGCGACCTCGGAAGTTAATAAATTGGCTTCGCTTTTTTTAAAAGAAAAAATACAAACGATCGTGTTTGCAAAGAGCCGGGTGAGAGTAGAAGTGATATTAAGCCACCTGCAAGAGTTAGTAAAAAAAGAGCTCGGCCCCAAATCAATACAAGGGTACAGAGGAGGGTATCTCCCGAAACAAAGAAGAGCAATTGAAAAAGGACTTCGAAACGGAGACATTATGGGAGTAGTCAGTACAAACGCCCTAGAATTAGGGGTAGATATCGGCCAGCTTCAAGTTTGCATTATGACGGGCTATCCGGGTTCTGTTGCAAGTGCCTGGCAGCAGGCTGGACGTGCAGGCAGAAGGCAGGATGAATCGCTGATCCTTCTTGTTGCCAGTTCAGCTCCTGTTGACCAATACATGATTCAGCAGCCCGAGTTCTTCTTGGATCAAACACCAGAATCAGCCAGAATTCATCCAGACAATCTTATTATTTTAGTAGATCACATTAAGTGCGCTGCGTTTGAACTCCCATTTCAAGAAGGAGAAACGTTTGATGGTGTGGAGATTGAAGAGGTACTTGAATATTTAACGGAAGAACAAGTATTGCACCACCGCGGCCATAAGTGGTATTGGATGAATGACGGCTTCCCGGCTCATGGTGTCAGCTTACGGTCTGCTTCACAGGAAAATGTTGTTATTATTGATCAAACAGACATTGCTAACGTGAAAGTGATCGGCGAAATGGATCGATTTAGCGCGATGACACTGTTACATGATAAAGCCATTTATTTACATCAAGGTGTTCAATACCAAGTGGAGGAACTTGACTGGGAAGAAAAGAAAGCTTATGTCAAAGAAGTGCAAGTAGAATACTTTACAGATGCTAATCTTGCTGTGGAATTAAAAGTTTTAGAAGAAGATAAAAGCACGGAATATCCGTCTTTTGAATCTGCGTTTGGTGATGTGATGGTCAACGCAAAAGCGACGATCTTTAAAAAAATAAAAATGACGACCTTTGAAAATATCGGTTCCGGTTCGATTCATCTTCCCGAAGAAGAATTGCATACCAATGCCTGCTGGATAAGTTTTCCATATCAAACTGTATCCAAGTTTGGGAAAGAACCGTTGGAACAAGCCTTAATAGGAATTGCTAATGTTCTCCGCCATGTAGCACCCATACATGTTATGTGTGACCAAAGCGATCTCCATGTGGTCCCGCAAATGAAAGCAACTCATTCTGAAAAGCCGACCATTTTTTTATATGATAGATATCCTGGCGGAGTAGGCTTGTCTTCTGCAGTTTATTACAGCTTGCTGGAACTTCTGCAAAACGGCAAAAAGCTTATACAATCTTGTCCTTGTACAACGGGTTGCCCATCATGCGTTGGTTCTGATTTAAATCTTGGCGAAGAAGCAAAATGGCTCACACTTCGTCTAATGAGATTGTTAGAGGAGGAACACCAGTTTGAAGCTGAAAAATAAACTACATCGTATGAAACACCATTTAGGAGATAATAAGCCTGTCCAGTCAGAAAAGGAAGATAAGGAAACGGTCCCTGTCGATCATTACCATAATAAAGAAATTCCTTTTGCAAAAGTGTGGGAGGACTTGAGTGCAGAATCCCGTTTTTTAGAAGACCAGTACATGATAAAGAGGGAAGTCGTTTATCCATTCAAGCATGCTCATGGAAAATATAAATTACAGGAGCTTTTTGATGTTTGGGAGAAGTGGAAAAACGAAACAGCGTTTCATCCTCTTCATCCGAATGAAAGAAGTCCGGAAGATCTTTTATTTTTTGATACCGAAACAACGGGTTTAAACAGCGGGGCAGGAAACATGATTTTTTTACTCGGCGGTGCACAATTTACAAAAGAACATGTACAAGTCAGTCAGTTTTTTCTGCCAGGTCCAGAAGCTGAAGTCGCCTTGTATCATCATTTTTTAACAGATACGGCTTCTACACAAAACCTTGTCACGTATAACGGAAAAGCCTTTGACTGGCCGCAGCTAAAAACGAGGCACACGTTTGTGCGAAACGAAGTTCCTAAACTACCTGCATTCGGTCATTTTGATTTATTGCACGCTGCCCGCCGGCTCTTTAAACATCGGCTGTCTTCTTGTAAGCTTTCTGTCGTAGAAAAAGAAATATTACAATTCGAGCGTATCGATGACACCCCGGGATATCTAGCACCAATGCTTTATTTTGACTTTTTAAATGAAAAACATCCCAATTATATTAAAGGGGTGCTCACGCATAACGAGTGGGATGTTTTATCTTTAATCACACTTTATATCGATCTGTCCAAACGAGTACTAAGCAATAGATCATGCGGTCGAGAAACCTATGAAATAGGGAGATGGTACGTTCAGTGTAAAGAATGGAACAAAGCAAGATGGTGTTTTGTAAAAGCACTCGAAACAACAATAGAGAGAAGGGAATGGCAAGAAGAGTGCATGTTTGCGCTTGGCTTTGTAAATAAAAAATTAAATCAAGAAAAAGAAGCAGTAGAGTGTTTCCTTAAAGTATTAGAAAATAATAGCTCTAACAGCGCAGATGCTGCCATTGAAATTGCTAAATTTTATGAACATCGAGAAAAAAATCCAGAAAAAGCCCTGCACTTTGTCCATAAAGCAGTTAAAATAAATGGTAATGTGACTCCGCAATTAAACAAACGAATGAAGCGCTTACAAAATAAAAAGGAAATAGGGAAATGATGAAGTGAAATATTTCCCGGGCAAGCGCAGAATAGAACATATTTAGGGAAAATTTACTGTTTTACGACAAGAACATTAGCACTCAAATGTCGAACTCAAACTAAAGGATTGAAGGGAAATAAACCGGCGGTGCCCCGTCGGTTTCATTTGAAAACAGAAAAGAGGTGAACATTTTTTGAGAGTACTTGCGGTTACTGGTTATAAACCTCAGGAAATGGGAATCTTTCAACCGAATGCAAACGAAATTACCTACATCAAAAAAACGATTGAAAACAGACTGATTGGTTTTTTAGATGAAGGACTTGAATGGATTGTTGTTACAGGTCAGCCCGGTGTAGAACAATGGACCGCTGAAGTGGTCATTGATTTAAAACATTCATGGGATGCTTTAAAACTTGCCGTTCTTCCTCCATTTTTGGAACAAGAAAGCATTTGGCCAGAACAAGCACAGGAAAGGTACCAACGTATCATAAATAAGGCTGATTTTACAGAAGCAATATCTAAAAAGCCCTATGATAATCCAGGACAGCTGCGAGCGAAAAATGATTTTATTGTCATGAAAACAGATGCCCTATTGATATTATATTCCGAAGAACAAGAAGGAACTCCTCGTTATTATTTGCAGGCAGCCGAACGAAAAGCTGCCACCGATCATTATCCAATATACAGAATTACACCCGATGACCTGCAGCAAACGGTAGAAGATATGTCAGAAGAACTAGACGCCTTTGAAGAGTGAAGGCATTACAAATTGACTTTTGCCTGAAGTTCTGAAAAAATGAAATACAAATAACGATTTATAATTTTCATAAATTAAACTGAAATGATATTTGGGGTGAACCAAAGCATGCAAAACATCCGTTTATCAGCCAAAGAAATTTTAGATAAAGACTTTAAAAGCAGCATGAAAGGCTATAATAAAGATGAAGTGGACCAATTTCTTGACATGATTATTCAAGATTATGAAGCATTTGAAGAGAGAATAAATGAACTAGAACAATCTTTAGAACAATCAAAAAAGCATTCTAATAGAACTGCTGGTGAAACACGGTTTAATCGAGAACCTCAAGCCCCTGCAGCAGATCAGACATCTTCTGTACAGGCAGCAGGCGGTACAAACTATGATATCCTAAAACGGTTGTCAAATCTAGAAAAAGAAGTATTTGGCAAAAAATTATATGACTAAAAACAGCTTCAAAATATGTTTAGCACAACAACTTTCCTTTCATGGAGAAGTGGAGGAAAATAAGAAGCATTGTGCGGAAACGGTAAGAATAGCTGCATCGAAAGGTACTGATTTAGTAGTATTTCCTGAGCTTACATTAAGCGGTTATCATGCAGAAAAAGAAATGTTTTTTCAACTAGCAGAACCAGCACAAAAAAACACACCCAGCATTGAATTTTTTAGAAATCTCAGTGAAAAAACGGGGATGGCCATTGTTGTTTCGTTTCCAGAAAGAAGCGGAGATCAATTATATATTATGACTGCATTTATCGATGAGCCAAAAGGACAGCTCGGCTTTTACCGAAAATCAAAATTATGGGGAGCAGAAAAAGAAATTTTTTCCCCGGGTCCTAAGAGCTATGACCCTTTTTCCACTCGATTTGGACGTATTGGTATTTTACTTTGTTTTGATATGGAATTTCCTGAACCAGCAAGAGAACTAGCCAAAAAAGGAACAGACCTTATTATCTGCCCTTCTGTCTGGAGCAAAACGGCAAAATTACGCTGGGACATTCAACTGCCTTGCCGGGCGTTAGATAACCAATGTTATGTTGCTGGTGTAAATACAATATCTGACAATGCATGCGGAAGTACACAATGGATCGATCCTTTCGGAAAAGTGCTTCAAAAAGCCTCTATACATCAAGAAGAGTTGATATATGGGCATTTTGATAAAAATGTTTTAGAGAAAGCCCGCTCAGAAATACCTTATTTAAAAGAGATGAATTTTTAAAAAGCAACAGTCTTCACAAGCTTTATTTATATTTGCATAATATAATATCCACTTATGTATCTCACAAAGATTCCTTTGGTCCGTCAATAGAACCATATTTGCGAGTCTGTTAATTTAGATAACGCATAATCCAGACGCTCGCATTTTTCTTTACGGGAGGTTTAAGGTAAGATTGTTAAAGATATTTGTAGATGGGGCAAGTGCTGGGAATCCTGGTCCTGCTGGTGCAGGAATTTTTATTAATAAAGGGAACGGAGAAAATGAACACTACGCTATCCCACTTGGTCCAATGACCAATCACGAAGCTGAATTTGCAGCGCTTCTCGAAGCATTAAAGATATGCAAAGAAAATAATTGGAATATGGCCTCTATATGTACAGATTCAAAACTTGTCGATGAAGCTGTAGAAAAACGCCATACAAAAAAAGCCGCGTATAAGCCGTACCTTTCTGAAATATTAATTCAATTAGAGGAATGTGAATTGTGTTTCGTAAAGTGGATACCTTCGAGTACAAATCGGGCTGCTGACCAGCTATCGAAACGTGCGATCCAAAAAAACTCCTAAAACTTTCCTGAAATAATAGGTTGCCAAACAAACTCATTCGCGTTATAATAGCATTTGTCACAAAATGAAGCATAAAACATTCTGGCAGTCGCTGCACATATCGTGCAGAGGAAAGTCCATGCTCGCACAGCCTGAGACGGCTGTAGTGTTCGTGCCTGACGAAACCATAAGTTAGGGCAGTCTGGTACCTTACTAGGCTGACGGCGGGGAAACGACCTGTGTCGCTATGATATGGTCTTATTACCCTGAAAGTGCCACAGTGACGTAGTCCGTTTGGAAACAAACGGAGTGGAACGCGGTAAACCCCTCGAGCGAGAAACCCAAATGTTGGTAGGGGCGCCTTTCTGAAGGAATAAAACGGAAAGAAAGGGCAGAGTCAAACTCTGCAGATAGATGACTGCCTCCGGAGTGCAAGGTGAAAAACCGCAGCAGCACAATGGAACAGAACATGGCTTACTAGAATGTTTTGTGCCTCTGAACGAACCCCTGATCAGGGGTTTTTTTTATTGGCTATATTATATTTGTTGGAAAATGAAAAAAATTTAACTTACGGCTTACAGAGCAAATATGAAGTCAACTATTGCAATGAAAAACTTTTTAAAACATTGCATCATCTTCTTGTATTGATTAAAAAATATGTTGTTTTTTCTAAAAATTTAAAATACAATAAAATAAACAATGGTTCAAAAATTAATCATACGTTTACAAAGGAGAAATAGTCATGTTAAATTTCAACGTAACGCCGTTTAGAAAAATAGACAAAAAAGCACTGCGGCGGCCATTTTGGGATGGAGAGGCCAACAAGTGAATTAATTACTTCAGTGGAAAATCTCCCATAAGAGAACGGAATTGTTTGAATATAATACACATGTAAGCTGTCGTTTGTATGAAATTTATACAAAAATAACTTTAAAAGTTTCTGTACATCCTATTTTACAAACTTTTTAAGATTGGCAAATTTCTTGCATAATATTGTAGGTATAAGGGATATACTTGTATTATTTTTTGCTTAAAAAAGGAGAGCTGTTCACATGATTCAAAAATTAGCTTATGAAGAATTAGCGAAAAATTTTACTTGGGAGGAAGCTTAACAATCCTTTGATTCTAATCCCAATCAATCATTTAACATAGCACATGAATGCTGTGACCGCTTTTCTAACGATCCTGATCATGTTGCTATATATTGGGAAAATCAATCAGGAAAACAGCAGACTTGGACTTTTGCTCAACTAAAAGAAAAATCTGATCAGCTTGCCAACAGCTTTCGCTCTCTTGGTGTAACAAAAGGAGACCGAGTTGCTTGTTTATTTGGAAAGGATATTGAACTCGTACTCACTGCTCTAGCGACGTGGAAAATTGGCGCAGTGTATGTACCATTATTTACAGCATTTGGACCTGAAGCTATTGCTCACCGATTGTCTGTTTCAGGCAGCAAGATGCTTGTCAGCAATCAAGAACAAATGAAAAAGGTAAACAATATCAGCCTTGTCGAACAAATATTTGTCATTGATGATGACACTCCACCTGCTCATAACTTTTGGGGACAGCTTGAAAACGCTTCTAATCACTATGAAACAGAAAAAACAACCTTAATGGATCCAAGCATTATTCAATTTACATCAGGCTCTCAGGGATGCCAAAAGGAGCTGTTTGGGGGCATAAAATTTTACTGAGCGTATATCCCTATACAAAATACGCACCCGGGCTGCATTCTAATGATATATTCTTTGGCGGTGCAGATCCAGGATGGGCATATGGTTTTTTTAACAGCATTATAAGCCCGTTAAGCCTTGGCGTTCCGATCATCATTTATAAAGGGGGACTTGATATTAAAGCGTACTATGATTTAATGGAACGTTATAAAGTGACATGTTTTGCCTACGCTCCTACCGCTTACCGAATGATGAAAGCCGCAGGAGAAGAGCTTATTAAGCAGCACACGTTTCAAGTTAAAAAATTCAGCAGCGCTGGTGAACCTCTAAACACCGGAAATCGTTCGTTTTTTCAAAAACAATTTTGGACAAGAAATATATGATCATTATGGCTGTACAAAAACCGGCATGCATTTAATAGGAACATTTAATGTGCTGAGATTGGCTGCAGAAAGAATGATCCAAAACGTACAAAATGAAGAAGGCGAACGAGGATTGATTATTAACACAGCTTCTGTAGCCGCTTATGAAGGACAAATTGGGCAGGCAGCTTATAATGCATCAAAAGGCGGGATCGTTTCTATGACTCTGCCAATCGCTAGAGAATTTGCGAAACATGGGATAAGAGTAATGACTATTGCACCTGGATTAATTGAAACACTTATTTCAAACGCTTTCAGAAGAAGCACGTGCTTCCCTTGGCGCCATGGTTCCATTTCCATCCCGATTGGGTCGTCCGGAAGAATTTGCAAATTTAACCCAAAGCATCATTGAAAACCCAATGCTGAACGGAGAAACAATCCGCCTCGATGGTGCAATCAGAATGCAGCCGAAATAAAATACTTTTATGTCAGAATGTTTCAAATAAAAGGGCATGAAAACAAAGTGGAGAGGGAGATAAGATATGAACGAACCCGTAATAGTGGAAGCTGTAAGAACACCCGTTGGAAAAAGAAAAGGTAAACTTAGCGGAGTACGTGCTGATGAATTAGCAGCACAACCGTTAAAAGAACTCGTAAAACGGACAAATATAGAGCCTGGCCTCATTGAAGATGTAATTTTCGGCTGTGTATCCCAAGTAGGTGAACAGGCTTTTGATATTGCAAGGGTTTCCGCGCTTATTGCGGATTATCCGATCGAAGTTCCTGGCACAACGCTTGACCGCCAATGCGGGTCGAGTCAACAAGCAGTACATTTTGCGGCTCAAGCAATTGCAAGCGGGGATATGGATGTGGTGGTAGCAGGGGGAATTGAAAACATGTCACGCGTTCCTATGTTCTCCAACATCCAGGGAGTCGAGTTCAGTGACGAATTGACGTCCAGATATGAAATGATCAATCAAGGATTGTCTGCGGAACGTATCGCAGAAAAATGGGGATTCAGCCGAGAGCAGCTAGATGAATTTTCGCTAGAAAGTCATGAAAAAGCGATTAACGCTCAAAAGGAGGGACGCTTTGATAGAGAAATTATGCCGCTTGAAGTAACTCCTCCAGAGAGTAATGGATCAGAAACCATGAAAAACGATGAAGGACCAAGAGCAAACAGCAGTTTAGAAAAATTGGGAAGCTTAAAACCGTCCTTTGATGAAAATGGAAAAATTCATCCAGGGAACTCAAGCCAAATCAGCGACGGCGCCGTGGCCGTTTTATTAATGTCACGAAAAAAAGCAGAACAACTTGGTTTAAAACCGCGTTTTCGAGTCCTCGCCCGCAGTGTTGTAGGTTCCGACCCTACCCTTATGTTAACTGGCCCCATTCCAGCAACAGAAAAAGTGCTTAAAAAAGCAGGACTTGCGATAAACGATATTGATCATTTTGAAGTTAATGAAGCCTTTGCGCCGGTACCGCTCGCCTGGCTTAAAGAGACAGGAGCCGACCCGGAAAAGTTAAATCCAAACGGTGGAGCTATTGCACTGGGCCATCCGTTAGGAGCAAGCGGAGGAAGACTAATGACAACGATGATTCACGAATTGGAGAGAACAGGGGGAAGATACGGTCTGCAAACCATGTGTGAAGGCCACGGAATGGCCAATGCAACCATTATCGAACGATTGAGTTAAATAGAAAACGAGGGCATTATCATGAACCAACAATATATAAAGGAAGAACATCAAATCTTTCGTGCTTCTCTTCAAAAGTTTTTAAAACAAGAAGCTGAACCATATTTTGAAACATGGGAAAACCAAAAAACAATACCTCGTTCATTTTGGAAGAAGCTTGGGGAACAAGGCTTTTTATGCCCGTGGGCAGAAGAAATATACGGAGGCTTGGAAGCGGATTTTCCGTATTCTGTGATCAGCTCCTTTCAGAATACACAATTTAAAATGGCGGAAATGGCAACCGAAATTAAAATTGGCCGCACGTTTGTTGATCAATTGATTGAAAAACATATAGAAAGGGCAGATATTGTTACTGAAGTTTCTATGGCTAAATGGTGGATAACAGATTTAGCAAAAAAAGTCTCTGTGGAGTGTATGCAGGTTCATGGAGGCTATGGATATATGGAAGAATACGAAATAGCGAGAAGATTTCGTGATACCGCTGTCACTTCGATTTATGCGGGCTCCAATGAAATTATGAAAGGAATTATTGCAAAAAATCTTAACTTATAAATGATATAACGAAGCAGGAGGTGTACAAGCCATGCCGCTAAATTCCTATCGCGTTCTTGATTTAACAAGACTTTTGCCAGGACCCTATTGTACGCTGCTGCTCGCAGATTACGGAGCGGAAGTAATCAAAGTAGAAGATATGAAAACCGGCGATTATGCAAGATGGGAAGAACCAAAAATAGATGAAAACAGCGCATTTTTTCATTCTTTAAATAGAAACAAAAAAAGTATAAGTATTGATTTAAAAGCAGATCAAGGCAAAGAAGTTTTTTTAAAGCTGGTGAAAGAAGCTGATGTTGTGGTGGAATCCTTCCGCCCCGGAGTGATGGACAGACTTGGTATTGGCTATGATGTATTAGCATCCGTTAATCCAGCCCTCGTATATTGTGCCATTACAGGATATGGCCAAACCGGACCATATAAAGACTTGCCCGGCCACGACATAAATTATCTTAGTTATTCCGGTCTTCTCCATTTTTTTGGAAGACCAAATACAAAACCAACAGTTCCTCCTGCGCAAATAGCCGATTTAGGCGGAGGAGCATTACCTGCAGCGTTTGGAATTATGATGGCTTTATTAGAAAGAGAAAAGTCAGGAAAAGGTCAGTTTATCGATATATCCATGCTTGATAATGTCATTTCGTGGATGCAGACTATTCTCCCTGATTATTTAACGACCAACGTCGAACCCCGCCCCGGAGAATTAACCCTTTCTGGCGGCAAAGCTTGTTATGAAGTGTATGAAACAAAAGACAAGCGTTACTTATCGGTTGGAGCTTTGGAACCAAAATTTTGGGAAGCATTTTGTAAAGGAATTGGTAAAGAAGAGTTTATTCCGCTTTTAGATGCTCCCTTATTTAAACAGCATCAATTAAAAGCGGATATTCAAACAATCATTTCAGAAAAGCCATTAGAAGCATGGCTTACTATTTTTTCTGATATGGATACCTGTGTGGCACCTGTTTTAACCCTAGAAGAAATGAAACATAACCCGCAGTTAGCTTATAGAGAAATGGTACAGACTGAAAACCATCCTCATATTTCTCCCCCTATTAAAATGTCGAAAACGCCTGGCACTTACAAACAAAAGGCACCTAGGCTTGGAGAACATGCAGAAGAATTGTTGGCCGAAATAAATATTTCAAGTGACGAATATAAACGTTTAAAGGAAAATGGAGTCATGCTTTAAATCAGCCCCGTCCCATGACAGAGACCAACCTTTTAAAAAATGTATTTATGTATAGGAGGAAAAGCGTGAAAGCAATTATCTTAAAAGAAATTGGCAATCCTGGTGAACTTTATTACGAAGAAACAGCGGATCCTTTCATAGAACGAGGACATGTATTGGTAAAACTTCACGCCGCTGCTGTAAATCGACGCGACTTATTTATTCGCTATGGCCAATACCCTGGAATAAAACTTCCATCCATCCTTGGCGCAGATGGTTCAGGCGAAATTGTCAAAGTTGGAGAAGGGGTAAAAAGTGCACTAAAAGGGCAGGAAGTTGTCATAAACCCAACGATGAACTGGGGAGATCATCCAGATTATGCAGGGCCGGACTTTTCGGTACTAGGAGTTCCTATCGATGGAACCTATGCTCAATATATAAGCATTCCCGAAGAAAACGTCTTCCACAAACCAGAGCATCTTAACTTTGAAGAAGCGGCGGCTATTGGGCTTGGCGGGGTAACCGCATTTAGAGCTGCAGTAACAAGAGGGCAGATAAAACCTGGAGAAAGTGTCATTATTCCTGGTATCGGAGGAGGTGTTGCCACATTCGTTTTACAGATCGCAGCTGCCCTTGGAGCGAAAGTATTTGTTACGTCAAGCAGTGATGAAAAAATTCAAAAAGCTGTCGATATGGGGGCTGCTGGCGGCGTAAATTACAAGGAATCAATCAACTGGGTCAAAGAATTACAAGAAATGAGCGGAGGGGCTGACCTGGCTATTGACAGCATCGGCGGCGATGTTTTTAATGATCTTATCACTTTAGCAAAGCCTGCAAGCAGAATCGTCTCTTTTGGAGCCACAAAAGGGCCGGTGGAGAAATTAGTCATGCCGCGGATTTTCTTTAAGCAATTAAATATATTCGGTTCTACAATGGGGTCGCCAAAAGAATTTCAGCAAATGCTTAACTTCTGGGAAGCTCATGGTATTCACCCTGTCATTGATGAAACCTTTGAGCTCTCAGATACAGCCGAGGCACACAAAAAAATAGATCAAGGCGTAAACTTCGGGAAATTAGTTCTTTCTATACCGCATTAATTCGGATCGCACTTTCTTTGAAAATAACTAGCTTCTTACGTTACAGGGAAACCATATTCACGGACGGAGCCTGGTTTCTCAAAAAGGAGGTTAACGAATGAACCTGGCTTTTTCCCTTGAAAGGCAAGCATGGAGAAAACCAACCGCAGAAGCAGTACGCTTTAAAGAGAAAACGTATTCTAACGTATTTTTATGAATACATTAACCAGCAAACCAACGTATATGTTAATCTTTTGCGAAACAGAGGAGTGAATAAAGAAGACCGCATCGCTGTCTGGCTGCCAAACAGCATAAATTTATTTATCTTTTTTATGCTGTTCTCAAACTAGGTGCCATCGTTGTACCGCTCAATTACATGTTTAAGATAAAAGAAGCAGAATATATTTTATCAAACTCTGAAACGAAAATTCTCTTTACCACTTCTGAAAAAGCAAACGATGTAGAAGCGGTTTTTTCTAAGCTTTCTTATTTAGAAATGATAATGTTAACGGATACGAACGAAATTTCAAAAGCGCCAGCATACTCTGTCTCTGAGGAAAATAAAAGAAGTAGATCAAGAAGCTGAAACTATCGATCTTTCTCCAGACGTAACCGCTTGTATCTAATACACTTCTGGGACAACCGGCCAGCCAAAGGGAGTAGAGTTGACCCATTATAACTTAAACACGAATGCTGAATTTTACGCAGAGGGGATCCAATTAAACGAAGACCATTTTGGTTGTATTGTCACACCGCTATCCCATCTTTTAGTTCTTATGGCCGGTCTGTTACTTATTTTCATGAAAGAAGGAAAGTTTAGATTATTTGAACATTTCGAATTGGAAACGGTTGCAGAAACGATTCATAACGAACACATTTCTTTATCGGTGTTCCCACCATGTACTAAATGGGGGATCAGCTGAAGTTATACAAGCCGATGTCAGCAAAGAAGAAGACATCCATCGCATGATGAAAGAACTGCCAGGATTTGATATTCTTATTCATAACGCGGTGTACGCCAAATCCAATAAACCTAAAACCATATCGATCGAACAATGGGAAAAAAAGCCTACAAGTTAATGCTTCAGCTCTTCTTTTTCTCTCTCAACAAACATTCTCCAATATGAAATAAAACGGCTACGGACAGGCGGTACAGACAAAGAATTGTTCGCACACGAACTCCGTTAGTGCACGCGGAGACGATCCGTTATTACTGTTAATTGCGCTGCGATTCCTGAGCACCTATTAGAATCTGAGTTTTTCGGCTATGAAGAAGGTGCGTTTACAGGGGTCGTACAAAAGGGGAAGCTAGGAAAGTTTTGACATTGCCCATAAAGGAACATTGTTTCTTGATGAGATAGGAGATATGTCTTTTTTAATGCAAGCTAAACTGCTTCGCGTATTCCAAGAAAACGGCTTTTACAAAGTAGGCGGAACAAAACGGGTACAAGTGGACGTTCGCATTATTACAGCGACACACCGTTCCGTTGAAGAAATGGTTCAAAAAGGAGAATTTAGAGAAGACTTATTCTATCGGCTAAATGTAATTTCTTGAAATTCCACCGCTGCGTAAGAGAAAAGAAGATATCTATTTATTAAGTGAGTCAATTATTCCACAATTAAATAAAGTAAATGGCACAAGTATTACCGGTATAGACCCGCTTGCACAGGAAATCATGATAGAGTATCACTGGCCTGGCAACGTACGCGAACTGCGAAATATATTAGAGCGCGCAATGATTTTTGCAGAACACGGCATGATTCAAGTCGAGGATTTACCAGATTATGTGCTAAAGCAAGTGGGACGAGATAGAACAATTATTGATAAAGACCATGATCCATATTCCCTTCTTGAACAAGCTGAAAAAACAGCTATTCATCAGGCACTGCATCAAGCAAAAGGCAACAAAAGCAAGGCGGCTAAATTATTAGGTGTCAGCCGATCCGTGTTATATGATAAACTGAAAAAGTATGACCAAGTTTTGTAAGACTGCAAGCAATATCATACATGAACGATTATTTAAGCATAAACGATTATTCAAGTGGAATTATACTAAAAAAAGCAAAACATCTTGAACAATTTTTTACAGCACAAAGGAGTTCCAGCATGGAAAATAAAGTAACATTAATCGCCACAGCTACGATGGGATTAGAAGCCCTGGTCGGCCGAGAAGTAAAAGCTCTCGGCTATGAAAATGTTAACATGGAAAATGGCAAAGTAGAATTTACCGCACCGCTTGATGCAATCCCAAGAGCTAATTTGTGGATTCGCACAGCCGATCGTATTAAAGTAAAAGCCGCTTCATTTAAAGCCGTAACTTTTGAAGAATTATTTGAACAAACAAAATCGGTGCCTTGGGAAAAGTTCCTGCCAGAAGATGCAGAATTCCCCGTAACAGGCCGGTCCGTAAAATCTAAACTTTACAGTGTGCCAGACTGCCAATCTATTGTAAAAAAAGCGATTGTTGAGCGGTTAAAGCAGTCTTATCACACGGATTGGTTTCAAGAAACTGGCGCCCTTTTTAAAATAGAAGTTGCTATACATAAAGATACAGCCGTACTTTCTATTGACTCGTCCGGGGATGGGCTGCATAAAAGAGGATACCGCCCCTTACACAACAAAGCTCCTTTAAAAGAAACCCTCGCTGCGGCTATGGTTCAGCTTACCAACTGGCATCCAGACCGTCCTTTTAGAGACCCGTTTTGCGGTTCCGGTACGATTCCAATCGAAGCCGCTCTCATCGGACAGAACATCGCTCCTGGTTTTAACCGCGAATTTGTTTCTGAAGAATGGCCGTGGATTCCTGTGCAGCTTTGGGACCGGGCCCGAGAAGAAGTAGAAGACAAAGCAAACTATGACCAGCCCCTGGATATTCAAGGATCCGATATTGATCATAAAATGGTCGAACTCGCAGAAGAAAATGCGATGGAAGCAGGGCTGTATGGCGCAGTATCGTTTAAACAAATGCAAGTTACCGACTTTACAGCCCAAAAAGATTATGGCTGTCTCGTTTCCAATCCGCCATACGGCGAACGGCTCGGCGATAAAGAAGTCGTTGAAGCGCTCTACAAAGAACTTGGCACCACGCTGCGTCCGCTTGACACATGGTCGGTTTATGTATTGACCTCGAATGAAAAATTTGAGTCGCTTTTCGGCAAAAAAGCGACAAAAAAACGCAAGCTTTATAACGGCAATATTAAAACGGATTATTATCAGTATTGGGGGAAAAGACCTCCGCGGAACCGTTAAAGCAGCATAATATGAAAAGCTTTGATGGAGATGACAACTTATCGGTTCGTAGATAAGATCAGCCAGAAGTTCTGGTTGAACTTTTTTAAAACCCAGCCCCATCCGCAGCAAATGAAGTGTATGCGGTAGGGGCCTTATATTTTTCAACTTTTACACACCAAGGTGCAAAGAAGAAAAGAACCGAGCTATTTGTTCAGATCCTTTTTAGAACAATGAATTGGTTGAGATACAATACATCAGTCTTTCTTATGCTTATGATTTAGCTAAAGCGTATGCATACTCTAAAGGATGTCTATATATTAATTCAATGTTCTCACAATCTTTTCCCTTTACTTGATGATAAAATTCTTTTTGCGATCTGCCATTTACTTCAATGATTCCTATTT
This sequence comes from Alteribacillus bidgolensis, assembly GCF_002886255.1. Classification (NCBI taxonomy): domain Bacteria; kingdom Bacillati; phylum Bacillota; class Bacilli; order Caryophanales; family Bacillaceae; genus Alteribacillus; species Alteribacillus bidgolensis. Next base: position 931,956 of record NZ_KZ614149.1, on the reverse strand, counting down.
TTCCTTCTTCGCCAATGGCTAAGTCTATCCCTAATTCGCCCAGCAACCCGATTTGTTTTTCTAAGGTTTTAGCAATTCCTATACACACGATTTGTATATCTTCTAAAATAGCAGCCCTTTTCAAAGGATTATCAAACAATACAGGTAGAATCTCCTTCATTTCCCATATTTCTTGACTGACGTTTGTGATAAAAGAATGGTGGAGTGCCACCCTGCTTATCCCTTTTGTCAAGGTCCACTATTTTTTCTTATTTTTTTGTACAAGGATTCTCAAGTCTACTACTCTACCATCTAGCTTACTCATACGTAACATATTTTGAATGAGGTATTCTTACTTAATGTGAATGCGGTTGTTAATATTTGTTGTAACAGCGTCTGTGCTGTTCGCAGGATCCCAACCAATAATATACCAGCTGGCTCAACGGAGTTAGGGGGATTTATTCCAAATTTACCAAATCATGTAGTAGAAGAGATTCGCAAACAAAATAAAAATAATGGAAGAAAATAACTTTATTACTGTTTATAAATATAAATGAAAGAGCCAGAATGGTTAGAATGCTGGCTCTTTTTGTATGAACTGTTTTGTGTACCATTGCACCTTCAAATCGACAGAGAAGATCTCATCAAAAAGACCTGCTCGTTAAGATGAGAACAAATCTTATTGATAAATTTATTTTTATTTCTCTTTCAATTCATATAAAGGTACTTCTTGAATAATGTTAGGTTGATCCATGGGGTGAATACGAGCCGTTTCATTTCTTTCAATAACCTCTTCAATGTACACTGGTCTTTCATCATGGGTAACATCGATCATCTCAGGTGCGTGGAAAATTTCTTTGGCACGTTCTTTATTCATACATAATGCCCTCCTTTAAATTGTAGTTATAATTTTCGCCTGAGCTCCCATTATTATGCATTTTTTCTTTTGAATCTGAGGTAAGCAATAAAAGAAGCCTGTCCTTTTTTAGTTCAAAAGACCCAGAAAAAAGTAGTCATATTCTTTTCTTGTTTTGGATATTCTTTTAGAGTAATACCTTCAAGGAGGGAAAAAGAGTTGGTGAGATTTCAAAAGGATCAAGGGCTGTATTCATTGCAGCAAATAGAAAAAGCGATCGGAAACGTGGAAAAAGCATTCCAATCGCATGGGGAGCCAGTGCGTCTGCCAGAGGGGAAAACAGCGATCGAAGAAGCAAAAGAGCAGCTGCAGCAGGCGTGGGAATATCATTTAAAAAACTAATCCTCAACCTTATTTCGGGTTGATAACATCATAGATCTTCGGATTTTCAAACTGCAACAAATCAATGGTTTTATCGTACGAGATCGTCATGCCGTCTAAATACCATTTATCTTGGGGATTGACAAAAAAAGAAACACCTTTTTCCTGAAGCACGTACGCCTCTGCTTCGGGTTTTTCTTTTGCCACTCCAATCGAAAAGCCGCCGGAGCCGATCCCGCCGATTCGAACAAACAATCTTAGGTGATCGCCTTCTTTCAAATCCATTTCATCCTTATAATGATGAGCTGCTGCCGGGGTAATCGTCAGTTCCATTGTATCTCTCCTCTCTGTTTTTATGTTATAACATGAGAACAGAAATGTTTCAAAAATAACGGTAAATCAGCAGGATAATCGTTATTTATCAAGAAATTGTTTCTGACTGAAGCAGGATTTTCTACATATAAAGGAGCGAATCTAGTGAGTCTAAAAAAAACCGAAGCTGCGTTTCATGAACATATGAAAAAATTATCTGCCTACGAACAAGCCATTGGCTTAATGCATTGGGATGCGCGCACCGGCGCTCCTAAAAAGGGAGCGGATCAGCGTTCAGAAGTGCTCGGGCTCCTTTCGACTGAGCTCTTTAAACTAAAAACATCTGAAGAAACCGGAGAATACATTCATACACTATTAGAAAGCGGAGCGGAAAATACTGTTTCCTCCATTACAACGAAAGCTACCGAAGAATTGAAAAAGGAATACGATCGTTCCAAAAAAATCCCAGAAGACGAATTTAAGGAATACAGCGTTTTAACGTCAAAAACGGAATCGGTTTGGGAAGAAGCGAAGGAAAATAATGATTTTGAAACTTTTCAGCCTTACCTCGAGAAAATTGTAGATTTCAACCGAAAATTTGCTGAGTACTGGGGATATGAAGGCCATCCATATAATGCTTTGATTGAAGATTATGAACCAGGGATGACTGTGGACAAGCTCGATGACGTATTCGGGCGTTTGAGAAACGGATTAATTCCATTAGTGGAAGGAGTCACTTCTTCTCCGCATAAACCGGATACTAGCTTTTTGTTCGAACATTTCCCAAAAGAAAAGCAGCGCGCGTTCAGCTTAGATATTTTAGAACAAATGACGTATGACTTTAAAGCCGGCCGACTTGATGAAACGGTACATCCATTTGCGATTGGATTAAATCCAAATGATGTACGGGTAACAACCAAATATGATGAAAACGATTTTCGCACCGCCGTATTTGGCACGATTCATGAAGGCGGTCATGCTCTTTACGAACAAAACCTGTCAGAAAAACTAGAAGGAACCGTCCTATGCGATGGCACTTCCATGGGCATTCATGAATCCCAATCGTTATTTTATGAAAACTTTGTCGGCCGCAATCGTTCTTTCTGGGAAAGGAATTATGATTTATTAAAATCTTATTCGAACGGACAATTTGACGACGTAGCTCTCGATCGTTTTTATCACGCTATCAATGAAGCAAAACCATCTCTTATCCGCATTGAAGCAGATGAGATGACGTATTCGCTTCATATTATCTTGCGATACGAAATGGAAAAAGCGCTGATTAGCGGCGATCTTCAAGTAAAAGATCTTCCGCGCGTCTGGAATGAAAAAATGGAAGAATACCTAGGCGTAACTCCGCCGAATAACAGTAAAGGAGTTCTCCAAGATGTGCATTGGTCATTCGGTGCGTTCGGTTACTTTCCATCTTATGCATTAGGCTATATTTATGCAGCCCAGTTAAAAAACGCGATGCTAAAAGACATACCAACATTTGATGATCATTGTTTAAGAGGAGAACTGGCCCCTATTAAAGAGTGGCTAACTGAAAATGTTCACCAGCACGGCCGAATGAAAAAACCGGAAGAAATTCTTAAAGATGCTACTGGGGAAGGTGTGAATCCTGTACATTTACTAACGTATCTAAAAGAAAAATACAAAGGACTTTACCAATTTTAAACTTCCCTAAGAAAAGCGCAAGCGCCCTTGTTTTAAATGACGTTCGGCTAAGTTCCTCAGTCCTGTGAGAACGCCGAACTGGCTTGCCCTGGATACTTTTTTATCTTATTAGAAAAACTTGACTTTCCGCTAAGTCCTCATGGCAATATACTTTATCCTAAATTTCATAAAAATTTGGCACCGTTTTTGCATTTATAAAAAGAGATCTCTATCACACATTTGCAAGCTCAGGAGGTTTTTTCATGAGAGAAGTAGTTATTGTAAGTGCAGCGAGAACGCCGATCGGAAGCTTCGGCGGTGCACTGTCTTCAAAATCAGCCGTGGATCTTGGTGTCATAGCAGCTAAGGCTGCAATTGAACGAGCTGGCATCAACGCAGAAGAAATTGACGAATTGCTTGTTGGCAATATATTATCGGCAGGCCTTGGCCAGAATGCAGCAAGACAAATTGCCATTCATAGCGGACTTCCCGACAGTACGCCAGCCATGACGATTAATAAACTGTGCGGTTCAGGTCTTCGTACAGTCAGCATGGCCGCTCAGTTTATCGCATTAGGAGACGCAGATGTGATTGTAGCAGGAGGAACGGAGTCGATGAGTAATGCCCCATATGTTTTACCTGGCGCACGCTGGGGAGAACGGATGGGGGATGGCAAAATGATAGATACGATGCTGACAGACGGTTTAATGGATTCTTTTCACAATATTCATATGGGTATTACAGCTGAAAATATCGCTGATCAGTGGAATTTCAGCCGCGAAGAGCAGGACGCATTTGCACTAAAGAGCCAAGAGCGAGCAGAAAAGGCGATACAATCTGGTCTTTTTAGGGAAGAAATTGTCCCAGTAGAGATTTCACAGCGAAAAGGCGATCCGATTGTGGTGGATACCGATGAATTTCCAAAGCCTGGGATGACGATAGAAAAGCTTCAAAAATTAAAACCAGCATTTAAAAATGACGGCACGGTAACAGCTGGCAATGCTTCTGGAATTAATGACGGCAGTGCGATGCTTGTCGTCATGGCAAAAGAAAAAGCAGAAGAACTCGGCTTAACCCCGCTTGCTTCTATTGCTTCCTATGGAAATGCTGCTATTGACCCTAAAATAATGGGCTACGGACCGGTACCTGCTTCCAAACAAGCATTAAAGCGAGCAGGCCTTACCATTGGTGATATGGACCTAATTGAAGCAAACGAAGCCTTTGCCGCACAATCTTTAGCGGTTTTAAAAGATTTAGAGATCGATCCAGACCGTGTCAACGTTAATGGAGGAGCCATTGCTCTCGGTCATCCTATCGGTGCTTCAGGAGCAAGAGTTCTCGTTACACTGTTGCACGAGATGAAAAGAAGAGATGCGGCCCGCGGACTGGCTACATTATGTATTGGCGGCGGCCAGGGAACGGCTTTGATCGTCAATCGTCACAGAAAATAAGCGTTAAGGGAGACTGTCATGTCCATGCAGTCTTCCTTTTTTCATCAGTGGTATACTACTATTGGTATAAAGCATACTACTAAACGGAGTTGAGTGCGATGAAATTGCCAAAACGAGAGGAAATAACAATAAAGCCTGGTTTAAAAATGAAATTCTCTACGTCGATTCAAGAAGCAGCCCAGCAATTAAAAGAACATGATACAGATGAAGCTGTCATTATGACAAAACAAGAAAAATATGCCGGCCGTATACATAAAGAAGATTTATATGAAACCATTGTAGAAGGTATTTCGCCTGAAACGCCAGTAGGGAACATTTGCACAGCACCCGCCGTCGAGCTGCCGTTACATTCTTCTCTAAGTTCTGAAGGTCTGAGCCGGACACCGCTTCCCGCTACCGATGAAAAAGGAAAATTTATCGGTTTTTTTTCATTTGAAAAATGGATTGATTTTATGGAAGAACGTTTTGCCGAACAAAATGATCACTTTCATGCCATTTTAAATCAGCTGCAGGAAGCAATAGTAATTACTGATAGAAACAATCACCCTCTCTTTTGGAATAAAATCGTAGAAGACTGGAGAACGTTTGGCAAAACAAAGAAGCCTGCGGAGGCTCTTTTTACGGAAAATGAATGGCATTTATTAAAACGGTTAGAACCGAAAAAAGAACAAAGTATAACGTTAGCTTTTCCGGATGCTGCTTTTCATGCTGCCAAATACGAGATCACTTATGACGAGAAGCCGGCTTTTCTTTTCACTTTTATAAAAGACCAGACTTCTGCTGCTTGGCAAATATCAGGACAAAGAGCAGAAACCTTAGAAACAATTTATGAATACCTCTATGACGGAATCATTATGGTAGATAAAGATGGTTACATAACGATGTTAAGCCAGGAATATGCTGACTTTCTCGGAATAAACCTGCAAGACGTAATAGGACACCATGTCACAGAAGTGATTGAAAATACGAGAATGCACATCGTTGTTCAAACCGGAAAAGCAGAAATAGCTGATTTACAGCGCATAAAAGGGGATTACATGATCGCATCGAGGATTCCTATTATTAAAAACGGACACATTACAGGCGCTGTCGGAAAAGTGCTGTTTAAAAATGTTGGCGGTTTCAATGCTTTGTATAAACGAATCCAGCGCATGGAAAAAGAGCTAAAACAATATAAAGGGGAATGGCAAGAACAATATCAGGCTAAATATCAATTTTCTGATATCGTTGGTGAAAGCAGCAAAATGAAGCAGACAAAACAGCTTGCAGAAAAAGCAGCGGAAACTGATTCGAATGTTCTCCTGCTTGGTGAAAGCGGGACGGGGAAAGAGCTGTTTGCTCACGCGATTCATAACGCCAGTGCAAGAGCTCCGGGCAGCTTTGTAAAAGTAAATTGTGCTGCAATACCACCTGAATTGTTAGAAGCAGAATTATTCGGGTACGTAGAAGGATCTTTTACCGGAGCAAAAAAAGGTGGTAAAAAAGGAAAATTTGAAGCGGCAGACGGAGGTACAATCTTTTTGGACGAAATCGGGGAGCTGCCTCTTCATATGCAGGTGAAATTCCTGCGGGTGCTGCAGGAAAAAGAAGTAGAAAAGGTGGGAGCAAACAACACAACTTCAGTCGATGTCCGCATTATTGCTGCCACGAACCAAAACTTAGAAGAGATGGTTGATAAAGGAGAATTCCGCCTCGACTTATACTACCGGCTGAATGTTGTGGCTATCTCTATCCCGCCGCTGCGTGAGCGAGAAGAAGATATTAAAAAATTAACCAATCTCTTGTTAAATAGAATTTCTGAACAAATGGGAAAACACATTCAAGGCATTGCAGATAAAGCAAAATATTTATTGCTTCAATATGATTGGCCCGGCAATATTCGAGAACTCGAAAATGTTCTCGAACGAGCCATTAACCTTGCGGATCCTTATTCTTTTTTAGAACCAGAGCATTTTTCTGAAAAATTAAGAGACAACTCGCCAGAAAATACAAAACCATTGCAATCGGTTCTTGATGAAGCGGAAAAACATGCTGTATCGCAAGCTATTCAAAACGCCGCTGGAAACAAAAGTAAAGCAGCAGCCATGTTAAGCATCAGCCGTACAGCTCTTTATGAAAAAATTAAAAAGCATTCGTTAGAATAAAAGAAGAACCACAAACAGATTGGTATCTGTTGCGTGGTTCTTTTATGTTCGTTTAGCTTAACAACCTTTCTTCGCCTTTTAATAACTGTAAAGATAAACTTACAATTTAATTGAAACCGCTTATTAAATGTAAACTTAATATAACAAATGGAAAAGCTCCTTTTCAAAAGGAGTATCTGTTTTCCCTTTTAAATCTTATTTAAATCCTTCTAATACGGCTTATAATTTTGGCACAACACTTGCATTTTACTAAACCAACCGTTAATGAAAGCGGATACAAACAAAAGAAGGAGTAGAAGTCATGAGCAAAGTAATGAGTGCAAAAGCAGCCGCAGCGTTAATTAAAGACGGTTCTACTATTGCTACTGGCGGATTCGTCGGAAATGGTCATCCTGAAGAGTTAACGAAAGCATTAGAAGAAAGGTTTCTCGATGAAGGGAGGCCGCAGCACCTGACCGTAGTGTATGCTGCAGGCCAAGGAGATGGTAAATCGAAAGGACTAAACCATCTCGGGCATGAAAACCTTGTAAAAAAAGTCATTGGTGGTCACTGGGGACTTGCCCCTAAGCTGCAAAAACTAGCGATTGAAAATAAGATCGAGGCCTACAATTTACCTCAAGGTGTCATCACTCACCTTTTTCGGGATATTGCTGCCGGAAAACCCGGCACCTTCACTCATGTTGGTTTAAAAACATTCGTGGACCCTCGAAATGACGGCGGGAAACTAAATAATTGTACAAAAGAAGATGTCGTAGAGCTGATTTCGATTAATGATCAGGATTACTTGTTCTACAAAGCTTTTCCTATAGACGCAGCATTAATCCGCGGCACCTATGCCGATGAAAACGGCAACGCAACGATGGAAAAAGAAGCTGGTACGCTGGAGATTTTATCGATTGCCCAGGCTGCACGCAATTCGGGCGGCAAAGTAATTCTCCAAGTAGAAAAAGTTGTCGAAAATGCCAGCTTAGATCCCCGCATGGCCAAGATACCGGGGATTTATGTAGATGCCATTATAGAAGCAGAACCTAAAAATCATATGCAAACCTATGGAGAACAGTACAACCCTGCTTACAGCGGAGAAATAAAAACGTCTTTTACATCGCTAAGCCGCCTTCTGCTCGATGAACGAAAAGTCATCGCTCGCCGTTCTGCGATGGAACTTATGCCAAATGCCATTACAAACTTAGGAATTGGGATGCCAGAGGGTGTAGCCATGGTTGCAAACGAAGAAGGCATTGGCAAAGAAATGCGTTTAACCGTTGAATCCGGACCGATCGGAGGAGTACCGGCAGGAGGGTTAAGTTTTGGAGCCGCTACCAACCCTGACATCATTATCGATCAGCCGTATCAATTTGATTTCTATGATGGCGGCGGCCTGGACGTTGCCTTTTTAGGATTAGCTCAGTTAGACCGTAAAGGAAACGTCAATGTTAGTAAATTTGGTCCAAAAATTGCTGGAGCAGGCGGTTTTATTAATATTTCACAAAACGCCAAAAAAGTCGTATACTGCGGCACGTTTACCGCTGGCGGATTAAACGTTGAAATTAAACACGGGGAGCTTCATATTGTGCAGGAAGGAAAAATCAACAAGTTCCTTCACGACGTGGAACATATCACGTTCAGCGGAGAGTATGCCCTTGAAACAGGACAGGACGTTTATTACGTAACAGAACGTGCTGTTTTTAAACTGGTCCCCGGCGGGATTGAATTAACAGAATACGCTCCTGGTATAGATGTAGAAAAAGATATTTTCGATCAAATGTGCTTTAAGCCTTCCATTTCGCCACAATTAAGAGAAATGGATAAGCGGATCTTTAAAGAAGAAAAAATGAATTTATCGATACAAACCGAGAAAACTGCTTTTCCAAATTTATTATAAAGGGGGAATTTTCATTGTTTGGTATATTACTAGGACTTATCGTATTAATGGTGCTCGCCTACCTTGGCTGGTCGATCATATGGGTAGCTCCGATTGCAGCCGGAGTGGTCGCTCTCACCGGCGGGCTGGATTTATTAGATGCTTATAAAGATACGTATATGGGCGGTTTCGTTAATTTTGCAAAAGATTGGTTTCCTGTGTTTATGCTTGGTGCGGTGTTTGGAAAGTTGATGGAAGACACCGGAATGGCAAGGGCGGTTGCTGTTGCATTAACAAAACTGATCGGCACGAAACGAGCTATTTTAGGCGTACTCGTTTCAGCCGCTGTCTTAACATATGGCGGTGTAAGTTTGTTTGTGGTTGTGTTTGCTGTCTATCCACTAGCGTTAACTTTATTTCGGGAAGCAAACATCAGCAGAAGATTAATTCCGCCTACTGTAGCACTTGGGGCCTTTACATTCACCATGACAGCAGTACCCGGCACACCGCAGATTCAAAACCTTATTCCGATAGAATACTTTAATACGTCTGCCACAGCAGCACCAATAATGGGGATTGCAGCAGGCGGTGTCATGTCGGTTGGAGGGTATGTTTATTTGCGCTGGCGTGAAAGGAGTATGACAAAAGCTGGCGAAGTATTTACTGAACCAAAAGATAAAAAAATTGTCGATGTAAAAGGTGAAGACCCGCCTTTTCTATTATCTCTTTTACCGCTTTTAACTGTGCTTATTACGCTGAATTTGCTCGGCTGGGACATTGTAGTCGCCCTTCTTTCTGGCATTGTGTTAATAATGCTATTGAATTTAACAAAATTTAAACATTTCGTTAAGGCGATTAACCTTGGAGCTGCTGGTTCTGTCACAGCCATTATTAACACCAGTGCGGCCGTTGGATTTGGTACCGTAGTGCAAGCAGTGCCTGGATTTGAAAGACTCACTGAAATTTTAATGGGAGTAAAGGGAAGCCCGCTCATTTCCGAAGCGTTTGCAGTAAATATTTTAGCTGGTGCTACTGGATCTGCATCCGGCGGCATGGGAATTGCGCTTGAAGCACTTGGGGCAAGATATTATGAAATTGCTATGAATACAGGGATCGCCCCAGAAGCGTTTCACCGAGTAGCATCTCTTTCTTCCGGCGGTTTGGATGCGCTTCCTCATAACGGTGCTGTACTTACGCTTTTAACAATTACCGGCATGACACATAAAGATTGCTATAAAGATATTTTCGTCGTGGCTGTAGGTATTCCTGTTCTATCCGTTATTGTTGCTATTCTTCTAGCATCTGTCGGATTGGTATAAATTGAAAAATAGTAGGAGGAAGATAAGATGAAACTAGAAAATAAAACAGTCGTCATTACAGGTGGAGCACGCGGCATTGGAGCAGCTACCGCAGAAAAGTTTTTAACTGAAGGAGCAAATGTTGTATTAGTTGATTTGAAACAAGAAGAGGTTGATCAAACGGCAGACTCTTTTTCAGCTTATGAAGGGAAAGTCCTCGGAGTAGAAGCGGACGTTACGAAAAAAGATTCTGCCCAAAAAGGCATCGAATTCGCTGTTAAACACTTCGGTACTGTGGATGTTCTTGTAAACAATGCAGGGATTACAGCAGATGCCCAGCTTTTAAAAATGGAAGAAGACCAGTGGGATAACGTAATAAATGTTAATTTAAAAGGCGTTTTTCTGATGACCCAAGCAGTAGCGGCGCAAATGAAAGAGCAAAACAGCGGAGTTATTTTAAATGCATCTTCTGTAGTAGGCCTTTACGGAAATTTTGGGCAGACCAATTACGCTGCCACCAAATTCGGGATGAACGGTATGACAAAAACGTGGGCTAAAGAGCTTGGCCGCTATAATATCCGCGTCAATTCTGTTGCTCCAGGTTTTATCCTAACACCAATGACGGAAAAAATGCCTGAAAAAGTATTAAATACAATGAAAGAAAAGTCCGTATTAAATGACCTTGGCCGTCCGGAAGATATCGCTAATGCATATGCATTTCTCGCTTCAGACGAAGCTCGCTTTATAACAGGAACCGTTTTAAGCGTCGACGGCGGCGTTGTCATATAAGAAGGAAACCTGTCAGAAACTCTGACAGGTTTTTGCTGTTCCCTGCTGTTAGAATAGGCACAACAAGAAAATGTACTTGACGTTACAGAACGAGCGTTTTCAAGTTTTTTAAAATTAGAAAAACTCGACTTGCCGCAGTCTTATGGCGGAAGTCGTAGTTTTGCTTATACTTTGATACTTTAACAAAGTTAAACTTTCCTAAAGTATAAAGAAAGGTTTGAATCGTAAAGAAATGTGATATACAGGTGTATGATTTGTTATGATGAAAAGAGGTCGCAAGCTATGATCACATTTAAAAATATTTCTAAACATTTTGCAGACGGAACAAAAGCAGTCCACGATTTCAACCTAACGATAAATCAAGGAGAATTGTTTGTACTAATAGGGCCTAGCGGATGTGGAAAAACGACCACCCTGAAAATGATTAACCGTTTAATAGAGCCGACAGACGGTCAAATTCTAAGAAACACGTGATACCGGCATTAAAGGAGTCGATCCAGCGTTAAAAGAAGCAGCAACTGATATGGGAATGAGTTCGTTTCGGCGGCTTCGGAAAATTGAACTGCCCATGGCTATTCCTGTCATTATGGCAGGGATTCGCACATCGATGGTTTTAATTGTCGGTTCCGCAACGCTGGCTGCATTAATCAGTGCAGGAGGACTCGGTGATTTTATTATGACAGGGATTGACCGTGCCGATAATGCCTATATTTTGCTCGGTGCGATACCGGCAGCTCTGTTGGCTCTGTTTTTCGATTTCATATTGCGAATAACCGAACGAACATCGCGAGGAAAAGCACTAACTCCTGTTATCGTCGTTCTTACCGTCTCTGTACTTGTCGTCATAACCCCTCTTTTTTCCTTTCATCAAAAATCAGAACTTGTGATAGGAGGAAAAGTGGGGGCGGAACCAGAAATAATTGCGAACATGTATAAACATTTAATCGAAGAAGAAACAGATATTTCCGTAACTGTTGAATCTGAGTTTTGAAGTACAGACATGGCATTCAACGCATTAACCGTGGATGAAGTAGATATGTATCTTGAATTTACAGGAACGGCACTGACTGCTTTATTAGATAGACAGCCTAAACCAGGAAGCAATGAGAAAGAAGTATATGAACAAGCAAAAGAACTCGGAATAGAAAAGATATCAGACATGGAAGACTATACGAAAGAACTAACAGCTGGAATTACTTTTGAGTTTGCCGATCGAGAAGATGGTTATATTGGCATACAGGAAGTCTATGTATTTTCTTTTGATAACGTAGAAACAATGGACCAGGGTCTTCGCACTCGGGCCGTTGAAGCAGGAGAAGTTTATTTTATTGATGCGTATTCCACAAACGCTGATATGGTAAAATATGACTTATTCAGCTTAGAAGATGACAAAGATCTGTTTCCTCCATATCAAGGAGCGCCTTTGCTGAAACAAGAAACGTTAGATGAGTACGCGGAGCTTGCGGAAATCTTGAACCAGTTATCAGGCAACATTACGGATGAAGAAATGAATTACAAGGTCGATTATGAAGACAAAGACCCAAGTGCTGTAGCAAAAGAGCACCTTACAAATAATGGGTTTTTATCTTAACTTTATAAAAGGAGGATACATGATGAACACGCTAGAATACCCAACGCAAAACGAGATTGAAAACATTTTAAAAGAAAGTAAAACAATTGCAGTGGTGGGGTTATCCGAGGATCCTTCTCGTACTTCTTATCAAGTGAGTAAAGTCATGCAGAATGCAGGCTATAAAATTATTCCTGTTAATCCAAAAGCAACAGAAGTATTAGGAGAAAAAGCAGCAGCATCTCTTCAAGAAATTAATGAACCCATTGATATTATTAATGTGTTCCGGCGCAGCGAACATCTCCCTGGGGTAGCCAAGGAAGCAGCCGAAACAAATGCTGATGTTTTCTGGGCACAGCTTGGCTTAGAAAATGAGGAAGCATATCATATTGCAAAAGATGCCGGCTTGACAGTTATTATGGATAAATGTATAAAAGTAGAACATGCAAAAACAATGTAAACTTTAGAATTGGCGCTCATTTCTTTTTAACATGAGCGCTTCTTTTTGCATTGTTATTAATAAAGAAGTGTTAACATTTCTCCTAATAACGATAGAATAAGAATACATATTACAAAATGAAGGATGAAACATACGTTCTATTTATGGTATGTTATAGTGTAGATTACAGGTTTTGCTTTTTTTAGAAAGGAGAACACGCCATTGAAACAAGCTTTTGATTATAACGATGATGCTATTCAGGTGTTAGAAGGACTTGACGCTGTCCGAAAAAGGCCAGGGATGTATATTGGCAGTACGGACACACGCGGACTTCATCATCTGGTGTTTGAAATATTAGATAATGCAGTCGACGAAGCCCTAGCTGGGTTTGGTGATACGATAGATGTTATTCTTCATAAAGACAACAGTGTGACCGTGGCCGATGAAGGTAGAGGAATCCCTACAGGTACGCACCGCACAGGTCGTTCTACACCAGAAGTGATTTTCACCGTATTGCATGCGGGGGGCAAATTCGGTCAGGGCGGTTATGCAACGAGCGGGGGACTGCACGGAGTAGGGGCTTCTGTCGTCAATGCTCTATCGGAATGGCTGACTGTCACGATTCACCGTGATGGCGAAATCTTTTATCAAGAATTCGCTCATGGCGGACAGCCGGTTACACCGTTAAAAAAACAAGGGAACACTAAAAAAACGGGGACCATTATTCGTTTTAAGCCAGATTCTGATGTATTTAGTACGACCACCTATCAATATGAAACGCTGGCAGAACGGCTGCGGGAAGCTGCTTTTCTTTTAAATGGAGTAAGCATACGGCTTACCGATGAGAGACATGACAAAAAAGAGATAGAGACATTTTCTTATGAAACCGGAATTAAAGCTTTTGTAGAATACCTAAATGAAGACAAAGAAGTCCTGCATCCAGTTGTTTATTTTGAAGGAACTAACCAGGATATAGATGTTGAATTTTCTTTTCAATTTAACGATGCGTATACCGAAAATGTTTTGTCATTTGTTAATAACGTACGTACAAAAGATGGCGGTACTCATGAATCAGGAGCTAGAACGGCAATGACCAGAGCGGTCAATGAATATGCAAGAAAAATGAATTTCTTGAAAGAGAAGGATAAGAACCTTGACGGCTCAGATATAAGGGAAGGTTTTACAGCTGTCGTTTCCATTAAGGTTCCAGAGAACATGCTTCAATTTGAAGGACAGACAAAAGGAAAGCTTGGCACCACAGAAGCGCGTTCTGCCGTCGATCAAGTGGTCTCAGATAAACTAACTTATTTCTTTGAAGAAAACCCTGCGGTAAGCGCTATGCTTATTAAAAAAGCGATCAAAGCTGCACAAGCTAGAGAAGCGGCTAGAAAAGCACGCGAAGAAGCCAGAAGCGGCAAAAAGAGCCGCAAAAAAGATGTGCTGTTAAGCGGAAAACTTACACCAGCGCAATCCAAAAACCCAGAAAGAAACGAATTGTATTTAGTCGAGGGCGACTCTGCAGGGGGTTCTGCCAAACAGGGAAGAGACCGTAAATTCCAGGCTGTTTTGCCGCTACGAGGAAAAGTTATTAATACAGAAAAAGCAAAACTTGATGACATTATGAAAAATGAAGAAGTCCGTACAATTATTTATTCGCTCGGAGCGGGCGTAGGCGCTGATTTTACAATGGAAGACCGTAACTATGACAAAGTAGTCATCATGACAGATGCCGATACGGATGGTGCTCACATCCAGGTGCTTCTGCTTACTTTCTTTTACCGTTACATGAGACCGCTCGTAGAAGCAGGCAAAGTATATATTGCCCTTCCTCCATTGTACAAAGTCAGCAAAGGAAGCGGAGCAAAGCAAAAAATTGAATATGCCTGGGATGAAGACGGTCTAAAAGAAGCGATAAATAAAGTCGGAAAAGGCTATGCCATTCAGCGTTATAAAGGTCTCGGGGAAATGGATGCTACCCAGCTCTGGGAAACGACGATGAATCCCAACACAAGAACATTAATCCGAGTTACAGTCGAAGACCTTGCCCGGGCTGATAAACGAGTGACTACTTTAATGGGAGATAAAGTAGAACCCAGACGGAAATGGATTGAATCCCACGTCGCATTTGGCCTCGAAGAAGATACGAATATCTTAGAAAACGAAAACCTTCATTTTGCCGAGGAGGAGTAAAAGGTGGCAGAAGCTGAAAAATACCTAGATTTGCCGTTAGAAGATGTACTGGGCGACCGTTTTGGCCGCTATAGTAAATATATTATTCAAGAGCGGGCACTGCCTGACGCAAGAGATGGTTTAAAACCAGTGCAGCGCAGGATTTTGTACGCCATGCTGCAAGATGGAAACACAGCAGACAAACCATTCCGAAAAGCAGCAAAAACCGTTGGTAATGTGATCGGTAATTATCATCCGCATGGTGATTCATCTGTTTATGACGCAATGGTGCGAATGAGCCAGGAATGGAAAGGACGAAATTTGCTCGTTGAAATGCATGGGAACAATGGTTCCATTGATGGGGATCCGCCAGCTGCTATGCGTTATACCGAAGCAAGGCTTTCTTCGATTTCTGCAGAGCTTTTAAAAGATATTGAAAAAAACACGGTAGAATATATCCCTAACTTTGATGACTCTTTAGAAGAACCAGTCGTTCTGCCGGCCATGTATCCAAATTTATTAGTAAATGGATCTACAGGTATTTCATCTGGCTATGCAACCGATATCCCGCCTCATCAACTGGGAGAAGTTATTGATGCTGTCCTTATGGAAATAAATAATCCAAATTGCACGGTCGATGACTTAATGACTGTTTTAAAGGGGCCGGATTTTCCAACTGGCGGGATTATCCAAGGGGTAGAAGGCATTAAAAAAGCTTACCAAACCGGAAAAGGAAAAGTTGTTGTCCGCGCAAAAGCTGATATTGAAGAGGTAAGAGGCGGACGAAAGCAAATTGTTATTACAGAAATTCCATATGAAGTGATTAAAGCAAATCTCGTTAAAAAAATGGATGAAATCCGATTTGATAAAAAAATCGACGGAATCGCAGAAGTTCGTGATGATACAGATCGAACAGGCTTGCGTATTGTCGTTGAACTAAAAAAAGATGCGGATCCAAATGGTATTTTAAATTACTTATATAAAACTACGGATCTGCAAGTGTCTTACAGCTTTAATATGGTAGCTATTTATCATAAAACACCTAAGCTATTAGGCTTAAAACAGCTGCTGCAAGCTTATGTCGAGCATCAAAAAGATGTTATTACGAACAGGTCCCGTTATGAATTAAACAAAGCAAGAGACCGTCAGCATATTGTGGATGGATTAATCAAAGCGATTTCCATTTTAGATGATGTGATTGCTTCCATTCGTGCTTCTAAAGACAAAAAGGATGCAAAACATAACCTTATCGAGCAGTTCGAGTTTACAGAAGCCCAAGCAGAAGCCATTGTTACTTTGCAGTTATACCGTTTAACGAACACAGATATTACAACGTTAGAAAAAGAAGCAGAGGAACTCGAAAAGCAAATTAAGAAGCTTGAAGGTATTCTATCGAGTGAGAAAAAGCTTCTTAATGTTATAAAAAAACAGCTTGAACGCGTAAAGAAGACATACAACGATGAACGCCGCACCGTTATTGAAGATAAAATTGAAGAGTTAAAAATTGATCTTGAAGTTATGGTGCCTTCAGAAGATGTTATCGTCACTGCTACAAAAGAAGGATATGTGAAGCGTACAAGTCCGCGTTCATATTCTGCATCAAATGAAGAACCGCCAGGAATGAAAGAAACGGATGACCTGCTTTTCTTCCAGGAATTAAATACGACAAATACACTGCTTCTTTTTACAAAAAAAGGAAATTATCTTTTCATGCCGGTACATGAACTGCCTGATATCCGCTGGAAAGATAATGGCCAGCATATAGGTAATATTGTTCAGCTCGATTCTGATGATTCGTTAATTAAAGCAGTTCCTGTTTCTTCTTTTACAGAAGACCAATTCCTCGTATTTTTTACAAAACACGGTATGGTGAAAAAAACTGTCTTATCTGCGTATAAAGCGCAGCGGTATTCAAGAGCGCTCGTTGCTGTCAAAGTAAAAGAAGAAGATGAAGTGGTTAATGTAGAAATGACGGACGGAACGAACGAGATATTAATAGGCACGCACAAAGGCTATGGTCTTCGCTTCCACGAAGAAGAAGTATCTCCTGTCGGACAAAGAGCAGCAGGGGTGAAAGGAATTAATCTTAAAGAAAATGATTACGTCATAAATGGCCTCAGCATGACGACCCTAGATGATAACAAAACTTATATCGTCGCGGTTACCCAGCGCGGAGCAATGAAAAAAATGCCTTTGACCGAATTTGAGAGAAGCACACGTGCAAAACGAGGTTTAGTCATGTTGAGAGAGTTAAAATCTAAACCTCACCACATTGTCGGGCTTGAAATTGTTGATGAGACAGAAGATTCTATTCAAATATTAACAGAGAACGGAGAAGTTACAGCAGAATTCCCTGATCAGCTGAGAAAAAGTGATCGATATAGTAATGGCTCTTTTGTCATAGATACCGAGACAAATGGAAATGTAAAAGGAATTTGGAAAACAATTGATTATCAAAAGCTCAATGAATCAAAAAACACCTAGTTTTATATAAAAATATTATGTAAACAAACAAGAAAGTAGAAAGGTTAATCCAAAATGAATGCAGGTACTCACACTATAGGAGCTGCAGCAGCAGGCGCCGCATGTTATGCATTTTATTCTATGCCTTTTCAATTAGAGAGCATCCATGGTGCTATATTTGTAGGAAGCACGATAGCTGGAGGATTAATTCCAGATATATGCCAGCCTTTTTCCTGGATTGGAAGAAGGCTTGGCCTAATATCTAAAATGGTCAATAAAATATTCGGTCATCGTACATTTACTCACAGCTTACTATTTTTAGTGTTTCTATTTCTAACTTCCGGAGCCGTACAAGAGAACTGGGCAGCACCATTTCAGTACGGTCTGACTATAGGTGCAGCAAGTCATTTACTGCTTGATATGCTAACACCGCGCGGAGTTGCTTTATTGTATCCTGCTAAGTTTTATATTAAGGCACCACTAACAACAAAAACAGGATCGATTATGGGAGAAGGGGTCATCGGATTTCTTATGATGGCCTGGATTGTTTATTTCAGTACGACTATGACAGGATAAGCTTTGATTTTTCTCCCTCTGTTTCTAGCTAACAGAGGGAGTGTTATGATGTATGCACTTTCCTAGAATGAATTTTCCGAATAGTGTAAACTTGTTATTATCACGCCAGAAAGAGGGAATGTAACCCAATGTATAAACATTTAATTGGAAAACAATCAGAAAAAGTGGAAAATCAAGTAGAAAGAGGGGCAGTAGCAGCATTCGCAAGATCTATAGGTGATGCTCATCCTCTTTACGTTGATAAAGAATATGGAAAACAATCCAAATATAAAAACAACATAGCACCTCCGACTTTCCCTCGTACTTTTTCATATGGAACCATTTCCGGTTTAAACCTGCCAGTCGCAGGGCTAATTCACGGCGAGCAGACATTCGAATACAAAAGACCTTTACTCATCGGTGAAAAAATATATTGTCACTCCAAAGTAGAAAATTATCGAGAAAAACAGGCTGCGTCCGGTCATATCGGTTTTCTAACCCTAATTAACGTTGGTGAAGACAAGCAAGGAAACAATCTTTTCACATCCAAGGTAGTACTCGTTCTTACAGAACAAGCAAGAGAGGGGGATGGTCACTATGACAGCAATCACAGAGCTTAGTGTGAATGAATGTATTTCTTCTATCACGCTGTCTCCTATTTCAAGGCTTGATTTAATTAAATATGCCGGTGCGTCAGGTGATTTTAATCCGATCCACACCATTGATGAAGAAGCCGAAAAAGCAGGACTTCCAGGCATTATTGCTCACGGAATGTGGACCATGGGAAATATCAGTAAATTATTTACGCCATACATGGAGCAAGGCTTTATTCAATCGTTTTCAACCCGTTTTACCGGTATGGTATTTTTAGATGATGTATTAACGCTCACAGCTGAATTAACAGAAAAAAAGGAAGAAAAACTTATTTTCACCGTTAAAGCCGTCAAACAAGACGAGACGACCGCAGCAAAGGGAACAGTTATTTTTAACCTTTATTAAATATGCACTATTGGGGGCTCCTTTATGATCGATACACTAGGTATCAAGCAAATAAAAATTGATCTGCCATTTCGATTAAATCACGTTCATTGCTTTCTTGCAGAAGGAGAAGATGGTTGGACTGTTATTGACACAGGTTTACATAACAAATACACCGTTGATTTGTGGGATAAAGAACTTAGCAACAAAGAAATTAATAACATTATCATTACGCACTACCACCCAGATCATTTTGGGTATGCCGGAGGGCTGCAAGAAAAAACCAGCGCTTATGTCTCGATGACGAAGACAGATGCAGACCTGGGATATAATGCATGGACGAATGAGTTTATTAATGAGATTCGCAGAAATTACACATTAGCAGGTGTTCCAGACGAGAAAGCAAATAAAATGAAAAATAACACAGAAGAATTTATTCATTATGTAACCCCTTATCCTAGAGTGGATCACTATTTAGAAGAGGGGGAGAAGGTTAGAATTGGTAATTATGAATACGAAGTCATTTTTACTCCCGGGCATTCAGATGGGTTAGTAACATTTTATAATGCGGAACACAACGTTTTGCTTGGGACTGATCATATTCTTCCCAAAATTACTCCGAACATATCGTACTGGTTTCATGGTGAAGAAAACCCGCTTCAATTGTATCTGGAGTCATTAGATAAAATAAGGGCTCTGCATGCAGATTATGTTATTCCTTCGCATGGAAAACCGTTTTATGGAGCAAACGAAAGAATTGACGAAATAAAAGAGCACCATGAAGAACGATTAACAAAACTGCAAGCCATCATTAAAAAACCATGTCATGTTTATGAAGCCAGCCAAAAATTGTTTAAAAAAGAACTGAATGTACACGAAACACGTTTTGCTGTCGGAGAAACATTGGCTCATTTAGAATACTTACGAAAAAAAGGTGATTGTGATCGAGAAATGCACAACAATTCCTGGATTTATTATAAATAAACTACTAAGAGATGAAATTAGACTTACTTAATAGCAATCATCAAAAGCATCAAAAGTTTGTTTTTAAATTAAATTTTTCTGTCTCAATATCATAAGTTTACTCAATTTTTGAGACGGAAATCGATTCTTCATTTAACTTCTGATAATATATATTATGTTAACTAAATATAAACCTCAACAAAACAATAATAACTACCTCTTGAACAGCGTAAATAACCCGTGCTTGATCACAGTTCGCCCCGTCATGGGAACCAGTTCTGACCTTGTCTGGTTCCCTTCCTTTAAAACAGATAGACTTTTTTGAAATCCATTATAAAATTCATAATTGTTTGGAAATATTGATTATGTTACAATCATGATTATAAGATGTCTACATGTAGACACAATTGGTCTAGACACAATTGGTCCTTTTCTTCTTATACTATTCAGAAAGAGGTGTTGTCATTGTCATGAAGAAACTTACACCCGTATTTTTCATTTCTTTGTTCATAGCTCTGCTTTTTATTATTTGGGGGGTTGTGGCCCCAAACAATGTTGAAGCAATAACCAGTGCTATCCAAGGAGCCATTTCTTCTCATTTAGGATGGTTTTACTTACTTTCTGCTACTTGTTTCTTGTTATTTGCCTTATTCTTAATCTTTAGTCCTTATGGTCGATTAAAGTTAGGACAGCCTGATGAAAAGCCTGAATATCATTACCTCACTTGGTTCGCTTTTTTATTTACAGCTGGAATGGGTATTGGGCTTGTTTTCTGGGGAGTGGCTGAACCTTTATATCATTATTATGCCCCCTCTTCACAAGTTCCTGAAACAGTAGAAGCGCAAGAGGAAGCTCTTCGCTATTCATTCTTTCATTGGGGGTTACATCCATGGGCAATTTACGCGGTGGTAGCTCTGTCTCTCGCCTATTTTAAGTTTCGTCATCAAGCACCAGGCGTTCTTAGTGCGGCTTTTAAACCACTCTTAGGGGATCGAATCAATGGAAAAATTGGCACAGCAATAAACGTTATTGTTGTGTTTGCTACCATCTTTGGCGTTTCTACCTCACTAGGTTTTGGTGCTGCCCAAGTCACGGGTGGCTTGTCCTCCATCTTCGACTCTGTGACTAACAATACATCAACTCAATTGATCGTTATTTTAGTCATTACTTTATTATATATGCTCTCCGCAGCAACAGGACTTGATCGTGGTATAAAAATGTTAAGTTTATTTAATATCATTCTTGCTATTAGTTTAATGTTGTTTCTCCTCTTTACAGGGCCAACCGTTTATATTTTTAATGTATTTACGCAAACTCTAGGAAGCTATTTGCAAAACCTTCCTAGTATGAGTTTTGATACAAATATCTTTGCGGGGGATCAATCGTGGGTACAAGATTGGACCATTTTTTATTGGGCATGGTGGATTGCCTGGTCTCCGTTTGTCGGAACATTTATTGCCCGTGTGTCAAGGGGAAGAACCATTCGTGAATTTGTTATTGGTGTCCTTGCCGTTCCCACCATTTTTGGCGGATTATGGTTTTCTGTATTTGGAGGAACAGCCATCCAGGAAGATATTGCACAAGGAGGAGCCCTTTATAACGTTATGACCAAAATGGGAGAAGAAGTTGCTCTTTTTACCCTTCTCGAGCAGTTTCCTTTCGCTTCCATTATGATTGTTCTTGCTACTTTATTAATAATTACATTCTTTATTACTTCAGCTGACTCAGCAACGTTTGTCCTTGGCATGCAAACAACAAATGGAAGCATGAATCCCCCTATGTCAGTGAAACTTATTTGGGGAATCATTCAATCATCAGCAGCTGCCATTCTTTTACTTTCCGGTGGTTTAAACGCCCTGCAAACGGTGATGATCATTGCAGCCCTTCCTTTTACCTTTGTCATGATTGGGTTAATTTTCTCATTATCAAAAGCACTGAAAAGCGAAAAACACCTAATCCAAAATAGGACGCAACTCCGAGAGGAAAGACAGAAATTAAAAGAAGAAAGGTTAAAACTAAATCAAGAAAAGCAAGCAATGAA
Organism: Alteribacillus bidgolensis; assembly: GCF_002886255.1. Taxonomy (NCBI): domain Bacteria; kingdom Bacillati; phylum Bacillota; class Bacilli; order Caryophanales; family Bacillaceae; genus Alteribacillus; species Alteribacillus bidgolensis. The sequence goes on along the minus strand of NZ_KZ614149.1, from coordinate 910,051 downwards.
ACGTCAACAACCCGAGAAGCGAGTAAACAAGTTATAAATAGAAAGGGGCTGTCCAAAAAGGGACAGCCCCTCTAATTATGGAACAAGCCGGTGTATGTCTTCATGAAGAATGAGAAGTTAAACTTATCCGGTCCCCCAGATGTTTAGGTATATAATGTCGAATAGTACTTATTTCTTCTTCCCTCAATTTATCTAATAACTCCAACAATCGCGCTTTTTCATTTAAAGCCACAGGTTATTTCACCTCGGTTTTTTTAGATATTCTCAGATGCTGACGTTTTGATATTGTTAAAATAATCATATCACTAGATTATCTAAGTAATTAATCATATTATGTTTAACATACAACTACATTAGGCTTTTTGAATATTAAACCTGCTTTTTTCAAGTTTTTCTCATTATTCATTCAAGGAAATCTCTAGATTGTGCAAGTTTTGTTCCATCAAACTGAAAAACTGAAATAACTCTTATCGAGTTCATCTTCCACCACCGAAATTCCAAGTTATGGATTTTAGCGCTTCCGCTCCGGTTTCTTCCTGAACAGTTTCTGCCACTTATGTGGAAGTATTTTGTTCAAACATAATATGATTCAAATTATTTTCCTCTGCGGAATGTGGATACCACTTTTCTGGGAATAGCAATGATTTCTTCCATATGTAGTCCCCTTCCGTAATTATTTATTTTTTTCAATTTTTACTACTTTCTACTCCATGGTTATTTTTTGTTTGAACAAGATTTGTTGATTAACTATTTGTGGCTGCAGGCTGAATAATCCAGTCATACGGATCTTCTAATGTTTCCCAGTCTGTTTTCATCTCTTCATCTGTTAAAAGGCAGGCATCTAATTCTTCGCGGATTTGTGCTTCATTCATATCAGCTCCAATAATGACAAATTCATTCATCCGGTCGCCAAACTCCTCATGCCAATGCCGGATCGATTCCGGATTCTCCGCTTTCACTTGTGCTTGCATACGTTGAGGCAAGGATGCGAGCCAATAAGAAACAGGACTGATCGACACAGAGCCGCCGGCATAAGAAATGGAAATAGCAACATCATTTCGTGTCGCACACCAGACAATACCTTTCGCCCGGATAATGGATTCCGGCATTTGATGTTCCAGCCAGTCATTGAAACGATTCGTATGGAAAGGCCGCTGTTTTTTATATACAAAGGAAGTAATGCCATATTCTTCGGTTTCTGGTGTATGGTTTTCAGGTCCTTGCTGTAATTCTTTAATCCAGCCGGCAGCAGCACTGGCCCGTTCAAAATCAAACGCTTTAGTATGGAGGATGTTTTTCGGATTGACTTTTCCGTGAATTGCTCGAATGAAGGTGGCTTCCGGCTGAAGTTTTCTCAATACAGCTTCCAGTTTAGCTAGTTCTTCTTCCGAAAGTTTGTCGCATTTATTTATAATCAGCTGATCGCAGAATTCCACTTGATCAATAAGCAAATCAGCAATTTCCCGTTCATCTTCCTCCCCTACTGCCTGCTTTCTATCCAGCAGGGATTCTCCGGACTTTACATCCTTCCAGAACCCATAGGCATCGACTACTGTTACAAGGGAATCCAGCCGGCAGAAGCGACTTAAGTCAATATCCATATCTTCATCTAAATACGTAAACGTTTGTGCCACGGGAATTGGCTCACTAATACCGGAAGACTCAATAAGCATGTAGTCAATATCGCCAGCGTTGGCAAGTTTCTCTACTTCCACTAGTAAATCCTCGCGTAGAGTACAGCATATGCAGCCATTGCTCATCTCCACCAGTTTTTCTTCTGATCGTGAAAAGCCTCCTTGTTCAATGAGGTTGGCGTCGATATTAATTTCGCTCATGTCATTCACAATGACCGCAATTTTAAGCCCTTCGGCATTATTTAAAATGTAATTAAGTACCGTTGTTTTTCCAGCTCCAAGATAACCGCTCAATACTGTTACAGGTACACGTGACATATTGTCCTCCCATTAATCATTAGATTTTCCTATTAAAATATTTATTATTTACATGTCGCATTTGACGAAAAACCTTATTTTGTTTTTTAGCAACACAAAATATCCTGTTTAAGAAGGTTCTCACCTAGAGATTTTTTCATAATTATTACAATTTAAAGATTAGAAAAATCTGGAAATAATTATCCATCCATCCTTACAACACACTCTCTCAAATGAGTTTCTCCCTTTATAAACATGATGGTGTCAAAGGAAGGATAAGAAGTAACCTCTAATTCATATGATCTCCATAGTTTCATTGAAAAAGATACCTTCATTATTTTATTTTCTTGAAAAAGTTGGGGAGAAAGTTCTGTTATGGCTTGCAGTCCTCACAATATCCATAAATTTCAAATTTATGGTGGGTAATCGTAAACCCTTCCGGTGTAGTCGACACAGCCTCCATCGGACACATTTCTATTTTTTGAACCGTGCCACAATCAGTGCAGATGATTTGATGGTGATGATCTTTCGAACATTTATAACGATAACGTGTTTCTCCTTTTATTTCTGTGGACTCTAAAATATCTAGTTTCTCAAATAATTTGATATTTCGATAAATCGTGTCTACACTTAAGTTGGGATAATCATCCCTCATAAATTGGAAGGCGTTTTTGGCCGATAAATACCGGTTTTCTTCGACGAATATTTCCAGCATTTTTGCTCTTTTTCCTGTAAATTTATATCCTTTTTCCCTTAGAATATCTAATGCAGCAGCTATATTCATTGAACATCTCTCCTGCTTTTCCATCTACTTAATTAGATAACGTTTCTTCCACACATTCTGTAAACTGCGTTTCAAACTGTTCTTGATCTAAATCTTTTCCAATGATGACTATTTCACTTATTCTCTCCTCATTATCCTTCCATTTGCGATCCATCGTGGAAGCAAACAGCATATGGATGCCTTGAAAAATCACCTTTCTTTCTGTTCCTTGTATATTTAATATACCTTTATATCGATACATATCCGTTCCGAAATCTCTTATCCAATGGTTGACTAACTTTTCTAATTTCTCTAAATGTAATGGACGGTTTGCTCTTAACACAAAAGACGTTACGTGATCATCATGTTCATGATCATTCGGATCCTCTGTTAAAAAGCCTGGATCGACCTCTAATTTTTTATCTAACTCAAACGCATGAATGGATAATATATGTTCCAGATCAATTTGAGCATTTTTTGTTCTAAAAATCTTCACCGATGGATTCATTAAGCGAATTCTTTTCTCTAGTGCCTGTACTTCTTTATTGTTTACAAGGTCGATTTTGTTCAGCAGGATGATATCCGCAAACGCTACTTGTTCTTGAGCTTCATGGGTTTGATCCAATTGTTGGTTGGCATGCTTCGCATCAACCAGCGTAATCACCGAATCCATCTGATAAAACATGGCGATTGCTTCATCCACAAAAAAGGATTGAATCACTGGGGCTGGTTCCGCCAAACCAGTTGTCTCTATTACAACCCGGTCAAAATCCACTTCCCCTTTCCGTCCATTGGTACCAAATTTAGCTGCTATGAGATCGGTCAGAACACGGATTAAATCCCCTCGAACGGTGCAGCAAATGCAGCCGTTATTCATTTCAAAAATCTCTTCTTCCGCACCAACCACTAATTGATTATCAATTCCCACTTCTCCAAACTCATTCACAATAACCGCAATTCTTTCCCCATGATCTGCTGTAAGAAGATGATTCAGTAACGTTGTTTTACCTGATCCTAGAAACCCCGTTAAAATAGTTACTGGAATTCTTTCCACATTATCCAAAGAACATCGCTCCCGTAAATCGTAATTATTACTATTTATGTTATTTATTATAGAAACGAGATCTATCATTGTCAAATTAAATCGTAATAATTACGATATATTTTTGGAATGAAGTTCAATTTGTGCACATTCTTCCTGCATTTTTCCATCATGGTCTGCCCAAATCATGATAAGACAAGGAGATTTCAATTTAGATAATATTTACAATTTAAATATCAAAGATAAAACCCTTCCTTTTAAAAGAAGGGTTAAGATAAATACCAAAACTGGATGTATATACCACTCTCTATGAAAGTGTTCCAGCATCGATTCACGATAAGACAATAATTTCTACTGTTCCTTTTCCAGTTTGAATCCCCCCTCTCTCATGCTTTCCACGTTCTTTTTCCAGAGCATATCTTTAATGTTATTCTTTTTTACTTAAAACCTGATATATCTTTACACTTTTCCATCAAAGTTCGATTCTCTTGAGCAGGTTCAAGACACGCATCTAATGCATCAATTATATCTTTACAGGGAAGCTCTATCCCAATAAAATGTAGTTCAATTTTTTCTTCAGAACGTCTGCCAATGGATGATTCTTCTTCCATTTCTAACGTGATAGAAGGACCTGCTTGAGACAAAAAGCCTCTCTTTTTATCTTCGGAAAAGGATACGATTCCTTTTGAACGTAAAATTTCCTGCGGCAGTTGTTCCAGCCACTTCCGAAACCGTTCATAATGAAAAGACCCTTCCCGTTTATATACAAAAGAGCCAATGCCATACTCACCTACCACCTTCAAAACGTTGCTTTCATCAGTTTTTTCCCCTAAAAATGCGGAGGCTTTACTCATTTCTTCCATATCAAATGTGCGGCGATAGAACAAATACTTAGCTAAAGTGTCACCTGAATCTAATTTTACTATCTCGCCGGCAGGCTGTAATTTTTCCAGAAACCACTCCAGTTCATTGATCCTTTCTTTATTCACGTGTTTGTACTTATTCATCAGAAGCAGATTACACCATTCTATTTGGTTGATGAGCAGGTCAGCCATCATCATCTCTGTCATGTGATGAGTCAGAGGGTGTTGATAATGGATTTGTTTGTCTGAGGTAAAATCAAGCCAGAAATTTGTTGTATCAATAACAGTGACAATATTATCTATATAGATATCTTCTAATATAGAATAAGCATCTTCATCTTCAGGATTATACAGCATATAAGTAATAGGAAAAGCTTCAACCGTACCTGCTAACTCCATAAAGATATAATCGATGTCATTTATGGCGGCTAGTTTTTTCATTTCTTCCAATAACTCTTCCATTGTTGAAGTACAAACCGTATATGTTGAAGCCAACGTCCGTTTTTTATATTTTCTCACTTGGCCAATGGGTTCCACCACTGTCACCGGTTTTGGCTCATGCGATATAACGGCTGTATTCATATCTTTTGACGCAGAGACCAGTTCGTTTATGAGAGTTGTCTTTCCCGACCCTATCGAACCGCTAATGATTGTGACAGGAGTCTTTTTATTCATCTAAAATACCTCTCTTCTTTTCTATTGGAGCGTCAGAGATAAATAAAAACTCCCATAGCAGGGAGAATTTTATTTACCAGCTTGATTTTTTTACACCCGGAATTTGTCCTTTATGAGCAAGCTCACGAAATTTAATTCTGGACAGCTCGAACTTTCTTATGACGCCTCTTGGTCTCCCAGTGATGGCACAACGACTGGTAAGTCTTGTCGGAGAAGAATCACGAGGAAGCTTTCTAAGGGCTTCATAATCCCCTTTTTCTTTTAGCTCTCGCCGCTTCTCTGCATATTTCATCACAAGTTCTTGTCTTTTACGTTCTTTTGCGATCTTTGATTTTTTCGCCATGTTCTTTTCATCCTTTCCTTCATATCTTAAATTGATATTACTATTTATAACAGACAATTCCCCCTGCAACATGCTTTATTGCAGTGGATTACCTTATTTCCATTTCTTTCAGTCCTCTGTAAGAATCTACATCATCCAATATCTTATCTAAGGCTTGCCACGCCATTAATGCACAATTATGGCGGGCTCTTAGTTTGTGGACCCCTTCCAATGCCATGGCATCTCCAAGATCAATATCATCACCTGGTTTCTCTCCTTGACGAATAAGCTGTTCAAATGCTTCTCGTAAAGCAGAAACCGTGTCCAACTCTTCATTTTTAATGAGTTCCGTCATCATTGATGAGGAAGCCATACTAATGCTGCATCCTTCTCCTTCAAAGGAGACATCTCGAACCTTATCTCTTTCCAGGCGGAGATAAAGTGTGATGACATCACCACATGTTGGATTTTTATAATGGACTTTCCAGACATTATCACCTTCAAGATTTCCATGATTCTGCCTATACTTGGCATGCGTCATCACTAATTTGCGATATAAGTCTTGAAGCATAAGTGTTTTCTCCCCCTCTTCTTAATTTTTTTATATTCTCAATTATAAATCGTAATGATTACTATTTATCAACTTATTATAATTGATTTCCTCCTTTAGGTCAAACACATAAAAGGTTTTTGGAGAAGAAAAACTTTTCAAATCGTAATCATTACTATATAATACGTTAGAAGTTATCGTAAAAATTATTGTTCATCTATGATGAGATTGACAAAAGGAGAAGAAACCATGGCATTACACCTAAAAAAAATATTGCCCAACAAAGAAGAAAGACATAAACTTTTTGGCTCTGTCCCTCCTATTAAAGGAAAAAAACCAACAGATAAAGAAAACATGCCCGACTTACAAAATAAACCGAATGATTACTTATTTCCTATAGAAAAAGTTGGTATCAGCAACGTCCGTCATCCAGTAAATATCACCTCAGAACTGGATCCCGGCCACCAAACGACTGTGGCTCAATTCACTTTAACTACGAGTCTCATCCAGCAGTCCAAAGGAATAAACATGAGTAGGCTGACAGAACTTTTACATGAATATCATAAAAAGAACTGGACGCTGGACCTTTCATCCCTTTCTCAATTCAGCAAAGAACTGGTCCAATGGATGGAACAGGATCATGCTGAGGTGGAAGTAAGCTTTCCTTGGTTTTTTGAGCGGAAAGGCCCGGCAACTGGAAAAGGCGGATTGATGCATGCGGATATGTGGATGAAATCTTCTTATCAAGAGGAAGAAAAGAAACATAGCCCTTCCATTGGAATAACCGCAGCGGTCACTACTCTATGTCCATGTTCAAAAGAAATTAGTGAATACTCGGCACACAATCAAAGAGGCATGGTTACCATCAAGGCAAATTTGTATGAACATGTGTCTTTTGACTGGAAAAAAGAGTTGTTAGAAGCAGCAGAAACAAATGCCAGTGCTCTTCTTCACCCTGTGTTAAAACGTCCTGATGAGAAAATGGTGACAGAACAGGCCTATGAGAATCCCCGATTTGTAGAAGATTTATGTCGATTAATAGCGGCAGACTTATATGAAATGGACTTCATCCGTTCCTTTCAAGTGGAATGCAGGAATGAGGAATCCATACACCTGCATGACGCGGTGGCTGCACTTTCCTTTTCCAAAGAAGAATAATGGGTATGTCTGTACTAAGAAGAAAGGGTGGTATCGATGAAAAAGATAGTCATTGTACTTATCCGTTTTTATCAGAAAGCTCTTTCTCCTCTCACTTCTCCTGCGTACCGCTTCTATCCTCCTGTTCCCAATACGGGATAGAATCTATTCAACGTTTTGGCTTTGTGTGGGGAGGAAGACTTCTTATGAAAACGGCTGCTATTTTGATCCCGTACCAAATAAAAATAACAAAATAATCATGCTATCCTGTATTCATACTCTTCTCTCTTTTACATTTACGTAGATTTTCTAAAACTTGTCCGTTTTTCAGGGACTTATTTAAGATGGCAAGGACATTCTGAATAAACGCCTGTTCATAGTGAGCTTTTCAGTCATCTTGAAGGCTTCGGAAGCCGTAAGCCTCCCCTGAGACTGAAAGAAAACGCTGGGGATTTTTGAATATATGGTGGTGAGAAAAATTTCTTATTTAACAGCTTGTTGACGTAATCTCTACCCTGCTGGATTTTACACAGAATTCAAAATCCCCTGTTGGTCATTAAAAAAGGGGAAATATTTATTAAAAGAAGACCGCTGGTTTTGCGGCCTTCGCGTCCTTTTTTAACGGTGACCAGTGAAGCTGACACCTACAATAATTAATAAAACGAATAGTACTACAATCAAGGCGAATCCGCCCCCGTGTCCATGCCCAAAACCGTGTCCAAATCCATGACCGAACCCATGGCCAAATCCACCAAAACCATGTCCGAACCCATGACCAAAACCGTGTCCAAATGACATATTAATGTCCCTCCTTTCTATTCTAAACTGTATTTATTAATAGAAGCCGTGGCCAACCGCTGCTGCTCCAACGATAATTAAAAGGATAAATAGTACTACGATTAGCGCAAATCCGCCTGCAAAGTGTGACATTTAAAATCCACTCCTTCTTTCATTTCAAAGTTTTGTAAGGTGCATAAAAATATCTAAACACCTTTAATATAAACATATTCTTTAGCGATCTTGATGCGTGGACACATTCATCAAAAACTGTAAATTACATATAAAATGTATGTTTCCTAGAAATAGTAAAACGCTACAAACACGGATATATCTCAATACGTGTTTATAGCGTTTATTTTGATAAATTTATTGGTATCAAAATGAGTGTAGAATTTACCACTCTTAATACACTGAAAGTCAATAAATTAACCGGAAATGATACCAGCAAAGTATTATCTTTACTTGTATACGACAATGTCGCGGCCATTTATACCTTAAATCGGAAAGAGCAAAAAGCAGCTTTCCTCAAACAAGAGTAACTATCTTTACGCCTAATATCACAATATTATCTTTGTTTCCTGCCTCCGTTCCCTTCTTATGCTGTTAAATTCTTTATTTATAAATACTATTTAAAAATGATCATTTTTTTCCAACTCTTTTTCTAATTTTTTTGGTAAACTATAAACCCAATTTACAAACTCTTCACCATGAAAATAGTGGTTTATTTTTCGAAGGTAATCCAGAGTTATTTCCATTTTTTTTCTCTCTTCAGGATTATCCAATTCTTTATAAAAAAATTTAAGAAGGGTATATTCATTATAAGTAGTAGATAATTCCCGTTTCTTATTCCCTTTATTAGTTAATTTTACATAGGAAAAGCGCGAGTCCTCACCTTTTTTATAAATACTAACCAATTGTTTCTTTTTTAATCGACTTAATACTTGTGTGACGGTAGATGAATCTAATATCGTTAACTCCGCAATTCTAGATACCGTAGGTTCTTCCTCATAAAAGATTGTCCAAAGAAAGTTTAATTCGGTTATTGTTAAATCAAGTTTTTTGGCGGATTTATTTAAATCAGCTTCCATCACTTTACTTAATCCACGTATCAAACAAATTAGAATAGGAAAGTAAGATTTATTCAAACAATCCCTCCTTTCCGCCAAAGGTAATAAATAAACCCTGTACTTAATTATACGCAAGTCATTAGGGGCAAAGTACATTAATTTCTTCCGCTTTACCAACTTATCAGACATCCAGCCAAACTAAAAAAAAGAGCTGATTGAAAAAATCGAGCAACTTAACTTTCATAAAATCGGTACCATCCAGCTACTCCCTACCTTGTCTCCGCTTTTTACATGTAAATCATTAAATAGTACTTTTCGTTTAATTTATATGCTTCAGGTTGCCTAGGCTAGATATATCTTTATATTTTCAACAGTACTCTTAAAATCTTTTTGCACCATATCTTTAAATCCTTTATTTATTAATGCTTGTTTAAACTCGTTTGGACCTTATCCACCCTCATTTGCAATATTCTTTTTAATATCCTCGTCTATTGCCCAAACAGCTTGGAAAAAAATAGAAACAAGCGAGGGTGCTAACAAGACATACATTTTTCCATTGATGGATCCCTTTATTTTTGAACCACTTCATGCCCCCACTTCTCCTTTATCCACTGCACACAATAATTCATTTACTTTTGCATTTCTAAATTTTTCACCGTTCAACCATAAAATATCTACAGACCCTTCCGTTTGCCCGGCTTGTTTTTCTGTCATTAAACGTTGTAAAATATCTTCGGTGTCCATGGGGACGCGTTTTAGATTGATTCCATATTCTTGTTTTAATTCAGGAGCTGCCCACTCATCAATATAAGTATTGATATCCTCATCGCCTCCCCACATATAGAGACGAACTTCTGTATTAGCTGATTCCTCTTCGATCTCCTTCCACTCTTTTTCTAATAACCCTGAAGTTTGATTTTCTTCTTGTTTTTGTGAACAAGCACTTAAAATGATAATAAATAATAGCAGAGTAATCCCTTTTTTCATGGTTCTACCCTTCTTTCTTATCTAAGTTTTTAAAGAACTCAGGTTATCCTTTCTGTTCTAAGATTTCTTTCGCTTTTTTAGCATGGACAGCCATTTTCCGAAAACTTTTTTTAATAACTCCTTCTTTTATCAATTTCCCTATAAGGGTACTTACCGTTTCTCTCGTTGATCCAACCATTGTAGCAATATCAGCATGAGTTAACTTCATTTCAATGGTTTGCCATTCTTTGTTTCTTTTTCCTGTTTTCTCACTTAATTTAAGTAATAAATATAAGATTCGGTACTTCACATCTCCCAAAGCGATTTTTTCACTCATGTCATAAATATCTTTCAATCGGTTAGATAAAATATTAATAAATTTTAAGGCAATTTTTGGATTTTGCTCTATAAAATGCTCAAATTCTTCCTTTCTCATAATACATAAATTGCTGTCTGTCATCGCTTCTATAAATATTTCGTCATCCGTCAAACTAAACGAAGAGGTTTCTCCAAAAATATTCCCTTCAACTAAAACATCAACTGTAAATTGCTTTCCTTCGGAATTAATTCGATACAAACGAACCTGACCTTTTTTAAGAAAAACTAACGATTTTATCGGTTGGTGAGGGGACACGATAAGTGTTCCTTTTTTTACAGGTTCCATATTACTCATCTCATCAATGATTTGTAATTCCTCCATCGGCATTTCATCTAATAAATTTATTTGAGATAACAACGTTAACTTATCCATTTCCGTTTCCTTCTTCCTTTTTTAAAAGTTTCAATTCTTATACGTATAGTACATTATTTTCTCATGAATATATGTAATCCTTATTACTGAATAAAAAAATGTTTTTCGCTAATCTATAATTAAAAGAAAGGAGCATCAATATGATTTTATATACCCTGCCTGGTTGTGAAAAATGTAAGAAAGTTAAGGAATATTTGACAGAAAAAGAAATACCATTTTCCGAAATTAATATATTAACAAATAAAGAAGTAATCAAAACCATTCAACAGAATATGGAAGAAGTATATGCTCCGATTTTATACTATAAAAATCAGTATTATGACGGGTGTGAGGTTTTTCGTTGGAGATTTTTAAATGAAATCAATGACTAAGGAAAGGGATTATTTTGGCTGTTAAAGAAATTTTACCTTTTCTAAGAATAAATTAAGAAAAAGGTAATTTGGCAGTTTTATATTTTAAAAGGAAGCGAGTTAAAAAGATACTCTTCAAAATGAAGAAAACACCATGTCCGATTCATGTAATATAAGAAATTAGATCAATATGTTTTTTAGTTGGGTTATCAAAACAAATAAGGCTAAAGTTTTTTATGTAAAATTACTCCATTATTGTTAGCGTAAATAAACGGACTACTATGACCTAACTTTCCTTTGTCCTTACAGACTTAGATTTTATTTTTCCTTACTATTACGTACGATATTTTTTGCAAATACAAGAATGTAATTATTTAATATAATTACTCATACCTCTATACTCCTTATAAATGAGATTAAAATTTTTCTCCTTAGATGGTTAGAGTGGAACATATACGATTGCTGCCCCCTTTGGTAAAGGAATTAAAAAAACACTATTATACCAGTACAAATATGATCTCTTTTTAATTGATTAAGCTATTGTCCATTTCATATATTTTTTCATTTCATATAATTAAAGTACTCCAACAATAATTAGAAGAATGAAACTCCAGTAAAAACGCCACTATGTTAACCCCTCCTACGGTAAAGAGTTGTGAGAAGTTAATTCAAACTGACTTCTTACAACTCTTTTTAAATTTCAACACAAAAATGAACATCAAACCATTCTCACAACTCACGCCTGCATCCAAAAAAGTAACTCACCAAATTTGGTTAAAAAAACCAAACTGTTTTGCAGCCACAAATTTTCTTTTGTTGGGAAGGCATTTCAAATACTGTAGTTTTAGGTCAAAACACCATCCTTTTTTTAGTTATGTATTTGGCTCCAAAAAGGCTTTGTCGTAATTAAGGGCCTCTTTAATTTGTTAATTTTTTAAAAATATATTCCTCAATTAAATACCCTCCCGTATTTTTTCATCTAGAAGACCTTTTTGTTTATTTTTTACATAACATAAATATATCGATTATAAATTTTATGTATCAAACAAAGCAATGATTCTTTCATCCATCATAACTTTTATGGAGATGATCTTATGAATGACAATTCCATATATCCCATTGTATTATTACTCTTCATTCTAACCGTGATCACAGCTCCTTCTATGCAACGGAAAGCTCCTATTATTATTGCACATCGCGGGGCTTCTTTTTATGCTCCGGAGAACACCATGGCAGCTTTTGATCAAGCCATAAAAATGAAAGCTGATATGTTAGAGATGGATATCCAAGTAACTAAAGATGGAAAATTGGTTATCCTTCATGATTTCACGGTGGATCGAACGACAAATGGGTCAGGTAATATTTATGAACTTACTTTCAAAGAGATAAAAAACCTTGATGCAGGCAGTTGGTTTCATCCTGATTTTAAATCAGAACCCATTCCTACTTTAGAAGAAACGTTAGATCTTTACTATAATAAAGCGAAATTTTTAATTGATGTAAAACACACTAGTTATCCAGGGATAGTTCATAAATGCTCCTCTTTATTAAAGAAAAAGATTGCACAAGGCATGGAACCTTCGACATTTGTGATACAGTCATTCGATTCTTCTTTTTTAAAAAAATTAAAGAAGCAGCTTCCTGTAGTAGAAACAGGCTTGTTGATTCCCTCTCATTCGATGAACAGTTATCAGTGGATAAAAAAGAATATTCCTTATGTAAATTACATTAATCCACCTGTTACCGTAATTAATCAGGAAATAATAGACCAATTCCAACGACACAGCCTAAAAACTTTTCCTTGGGGGATAAACGATCCTATAACTTTACGACATGTCTTTGGTTATACAATTGACGGAATTGTTGTGAACGATCCATTATTAATTCAAAAAACAGTTGAACATAAATCATCAAATTATGAAAGTCCCCCTTCATTAAACCACAATGACTTCTTTGCAAAAATGGATCGTTTTTTATCAGAAATAAATATAAAAAAATGTTTATACAACTTAAATGAAATCCTAGAACAATTAGGACATGGACCATAGCAAATGAGAATAACAATTGTATTTTTCTTTAAATAAACAGTTGTTCAAATAATTTAAGCTACAAAAAGGTTGGGAAGATCTAAAAATTTTTCATAAGAAAATAGAAGCTGCTTAAAGGGAAGGATGAAGAAGACAATAAATAAATTCCTTTGGGACTAAATGCGTGAAAATTGGATTGATAAGTCGCAGTAGTTCTAAAATCCTCAGTTGGAAGCTTTTTTTGGCTCCAAAAAGAACGGCAACAGACCAAAGTTTCTACCTTTCATATTCTTCAACAATAAAAATGAATGCAAACCCTTGTTATATTTTCAAAGGAAATTACCTTCCCTAATTGTTAGACCTTAAGACTTCTAACAAATAATAAATTATGAAAGAGCGGTTCACTCGATATGTGCATCCGCCCGATCAAACATAAACGTTTTGCATAGGTTGATAGGGAAAATAAATAAGGGAGGAATTAAATATGTCTCATGGTGGGTATGGATACGGAGGCGGTTTTGCGTTAATCGTCGTTCTGTTTATCTTACTAATTATTGTTGGAGCTGCTTGGGGATATGGATACGGTTATTAAAAAAATGGGCTTTCGAGCCCTTTTTTAAAGAAAGTAAAACCAGCTGTGATCATTAATGGCCACAACTGGTTTTTCTATTGTTAGTTGAGAAATCTTAAGACTGAACTTACTTGTCTTGTGAAATTGTGTGTCATTTCCACTAATCCAAATTCGAGGTTTACCGGCCACACCCAGAAAAATATCGTCTGGGAGTTAAACGGTTGTTTTCGGAAGTATAAAGTTACGGTGTAAAACTAGTTATTGAAGAGAACGGATAATATTAAGTTATGTGGAGATTTCATTTTTGGAAAGGCTAAGCCTCCTTTTATCTACTAAACTTATGAAAACTTAGTCACTCAATAACGTTAATGTTCTTCTTATGTTTTTGATTTGATAAGTAATCTAAACGTATTTTTAAAAGTCCTCGGTCATATGACGATTCCATGTTATCCTGTCGAACCGGATAAGGCAATTCAATTTTCCGTTTAACATCTCCTTGAAATATTTCTTGTTGAATGAGACGAAACCCTTTATACTCAAATTTAATCCTTCCGCTTACTTCTAGGGCACGATTATAAACTTTTATGTCGACATCTTCCATCGTTTTTAAAAGCGGCCAGAGTATAATGCACAATATCTGGTCTTTGGATTCGTATAGGTTTACTTGTGGTTGTAATGCATTTTCGGCAAAAAAGTGATTAAAATCATTCCAAAATTCATCCTGAAAAAATTTTTTAAAGGCTTTTTCCCATTCAACGAAATAGTTGTCCATTAGATCCCCCCTAACATTCGATACTCATTCAAATAAATATTCAAATAATTATGATGTTATAATTCTAATTGTGATTAAAAATAAAACCTTTGATGGTGATTTTTGGTATTACGGGGGATGATTTTGAAAAAAGCGTATTATTGTTATTCGACTTCTCCGTAGTGTCAACCCGTAGTAAACCAAATAATAATCCAAGGATTACCGTAATAAACGACTCATTGTGCTCTTCTATCGTATATCTATAATCGGCTATGTCCTCTTCTTCCATCTTAACCATCCCCAGATTCACATTAAAATAAAATGTTTTTCAAGAATGGGCTTTAAAAAATAACATTTCTTCACATTAACATGAAGAAATCAACACAACATCAGCAAAATAATATTATATTTGATTTCCATTTACACATTACCAGTTTGATTTTGATCAAATACATCGGGATCAATAGTATTATTAATATTAATACCGTTGTTTGTAAGCAGAAAGTCTCCTGTATTGCCGCCTCCTGATCCGCTAATCGATTTAGACGTTTCTTTAGGGGCTATATTTCTTGTATCCCCGAAGTTAATAACTCCATCATTTGAGTTAAATTTAAAAGGACCTAATACAATCGATGGCATATGAACACCCTTTTCTATTATTTTTACTCTTATATTTTATTCCCGACAAATAGAATGGTGCTCAAATTAATCATTTGTCTGAGCTATCTGACAATTGTCTTATATGTTTCACTCTAGACTGATTTTCAATATTCTTTGTCGAACCTATTTGAAACACTCCAGAAGCTGCCACCCCAATAACATTAATTTTATTCACCTTAATATAAGGCGAATCATTATACCTGTGAATATTTAATTGTTCATCAATAATTGGTTTGGAAATTTCCTGTGTAAAAATAGGATAGTCTTCAAAATCTCCCTCGTTAGTAAAAAACAATTCATGTTCACGTTGGACCGCAAATGCTTTAGAGGAAGCCCGAATATTTACGGCATCCCCAATTTCAAAGACAGAACTAGTTGTAACATCCGTTACTTTTAATGTTTTTACAATGGATGTTCTTTTGCTCATAACATATACTCCCTTTTCCAAGGTTTATAGTGGAACGAATGGACCAACAATTAAAGCTTCAGGGGGAGTGTCAAAAACAGATGAGAGGGTAATCGTATCTGTATCACCCACTAAAAACACAGATGAATTAGAAACACCTATAAGGCGGATATTTTCCACACAAACTTCACGATTAACTACAGTAAAATTCATCCTTAATACTCCTTTCTCGGTAAGTTTCTAATAAATTCTTCACACGTATTATAAATGTCCTTTTTAACCTTAATTATGGTCATCTCTTCAATCTTAGCCAATTCTTTGTGGCTAGGATCGGAAATGTTATATTCGTGTAAATAATGTTGAATGCGTTTATTAATTTGTTTCTTTATATCTTCAATAATAAATTGGCGGTAAGTAACATCTAAATAATAAGAATATTTTTTTTCAAAGGATTCGAGAATAGTGTAACCTTCATCATTTAAGTAATCATGAATATGTTTCTCAATATTTTTTAATGTATTATGTTTTTGTTCGTTTAATTGAGTATTTACTTTATTGTCCCCTACTACAAAATCCTCAATGTTACTATCCTCATCGTTAGCATTTGGTGTTATTCCAATATTTAACGTTCCTTCAAGTGTTTCCACTTTTAATTGATCAAATTTATATTCTATCTTTTCAATATTAGATGAATGATTCTGTTTTAATTTATTTATTTCTTCTTGTAGTTGTTCGATCATCGATTCCATTTGAGAAATTTGATTTTGCTGAAATTGAAGCTGCCTATAAAGCGCTTGAATATTTTGTACCATTTCCCAGTATCCATCATACATGCCGAGCCCTCCTCTTTACGTAGAGCCTGTAGGTGGAGCAAGCGGCACAAAGAACGCACTGTCTTCACCTGGTTCGGGAGCGGGCTCAACAAACCCACCTGTATTGTAAAGGTTTGATAAAGCTTTTATAATACCTGCACTTCCAATTTGCAGTACGGAAGAGTTTGAAATATCACCAAGTTTTAAATGATTTATTGTAATGTTTTGATTAATATAGAAGTTCATAAGACACCTCTAATTATCTTATTGGATATATATTAGAATCCGCGATATCCTCATCATACGTATTTGTGGAACTATAATTACTTCTCACCTTAATAAAATCCCCTGTATTAAATGAGCCTGCACCAGCAAATGTTTTTACCGCACTATCCGGAGAAATGGTAAACACATCACCAATATTAAAAACTCCACTTCCTCCTACGTTTATTACTTTAACTGCCCCAACTATCGCAGGCATTTGGATCCCACCTTACTAATCCTTAGTAGTAGCAAGGTATGTTTTTATTTTAAATATGTTCTTTTATCATCCATTTAATTTTTAGGGAACATGTATTTATACCTTAAAAAAGATGGCAAAGTTCTTATATGTAAAAAATATATGCTTTTAGAATAGAAGTTATGAAGTGAAAATAAATCAAATGTATTTTCCTTGGAAAGGTATGGGTTACCCATAGTTATGAACCTAAAATCTATTTTAAAAATGAAAAAAAACGGAGCGAAAGACATTTGCTCCAGTTAAAAAAGATTGTCATATTCGTTTAAATCCAAGAAAACCTTGGACGTTTATCATCATCACCATCCTCAGTATCACCTTCAGTGGTTTCATCTTCTTTAGAAGAAGCAGGAGCTGGTGGTCTCCCAAACAATATATCATTCCATGGATCCCTATTCATTGGCCGCTGTTCCTTTTCTTCTTCCGTTTTTTCCTCATTTGTGTCGGCACTACTTTCATTTTTGTTTTCTTCTTTGAGATAAGGTGACGAATAAGGTACGTTTTCCGTTCTCTTCATTTTCTCCCCTCCATTCCCTTCCTTATAATAACCATTTCAATCATATTCACTATATTCCATATTAAAAAAGATGAATAGGCACCTTAAACAGGTTCATATTTAAAAACACGAAATAAAACTATAGGAAGTAATGTAAACTCTTTAGCCAAGGAATGTACCTGAAAGGTTACCGTCTTAACATGTAAAACCTTAACATACAACCTGTCTATTTGTGTTTAGTGCTGAATTCAAACACATCTAATTGTTGGGTTTGATTGACACTTTACAATCATGTTCTTAGAGGCAAGTAGTGTTATTCCAATATGGGTTGATATATAGGCTTTTGAATTTTTTCTTAATCTATCTTAAAAATCCGGCTGCTTTATCAAGCTAGCCGGAAACTTTGAGTTACTTAAAGTTTAATAGAAAGGACGCACAAAGGATACCCCTACAATTATCAAGAGGATAAATAACACTACAATTAATGCGAATCCTCCGCCATAACCATATGACATACAAAACCCTCCTTTCTCTATGACAAAGCAACAAAGGAAAAAATATCCTTTATATTTATATACGCATGGCTTAGCATTTTTGTATAGTGACCTCTCCCTCTTTAAAAAAATTAGATATATGTTAATGCTAAATGGTACCGTTAATTTATAAGAAAAATTTGTTGGTTATTAGAACCATGTATATTATCCCCGGCTCCATACATTTGTTGATTCAATGTAATAGCCCCTTTATCAATCATCTGTTTCATCGTATGTATACGTTATAAGTTAGACTTAACTAAGTTGAAACCGATTTTCAGTTTAGTTCCTACAAAACGTTTTTAAAATACTCCCCTTAGTCCTTCGTTTACTAGATTAAGGGGAGTATCGTTTTAACCTGCTGCAATCCTATTACCTTTTATTATTTAACATTTTAGCAATGGTATCAAAATTCAGCGGCTGTGAGCCATTAACAATGGCATCTACAATTTGATCTTCTGTTTGTTTATTGACCGACCTGTTGGCAACTTTCCCAATTCTTCTAATTAGGTTTCGAACAGTTGCTTCGTCTTTAAAATTTGCATGTTTAACCGAATCCGCTATCTTCAGAATTTCATCCATTTTAACGCCGGTTTTTTTTTCAACCTTATCAAATATATTATTTTGGTTCATTATACCCACCTCGAAAAAGAGAGTTTTTTTGAATGTTACCTCTAATGAAGAAGCAACAGTATAAGTTTTCTTTAACAATAAAGTACGAAGAAATGAATTAATCGTTTGTGCCAAAGCACAGGAATACAAATATAGGCATTTAAATAATTTGTATTAATCCTATGGGCTGACGATGTTGACCAGGACGGGCTAAATACTTATGCTCTCTGGCGATATGAATGGATACGGTCGCCAATTTGGCTTTGGACCCGGGTTTGGTCATGGTTTTGGATTCCCTAGAAGATTTCGTTGATTCTGTTTCCTATTTTTTGGATTAAATTGAATATTTTACAATATTTGAGTTAGGGACTGCCTCTTTCTTTTGAAAACAAAAATAATTATTTAAAAAAAGATACTGTCCTTTTGATAGGACAGTATCTTTAAAATAAGGTGGAAAGAACAACCTTGATCATTACCACAATTTTTTTGTCATCGCTGTACTTTACATTATGAAAAAATCCTAAAAATGATAAGGTAAATAACTATTTTTCATTTTTTTGGATTATTATTTTTAAATAGTTCAACCATCGTCCCGTAGAAAGACGATGGTTGAGGAAGAAATTTTTTCACTGAGGATTCAGATAATATTAAGCTATGTATACATTTACTTTTGTAAAGGCAAAATCCTATATTTTAAATATATATATATACTAAAATATTTACTTTTGGTGCGGTTTTATTTTATATTTACCCCGTATTTGCATACTATTTCCCCCTACTCTATTTCGGAAAATGATTATATTTTTCTAAAAACCCCGTTATACTCATGCGACTCCAATTATCCCACTCCGGATGGAGTTAATTTTTGCCTTGAAACTCTTAGCCATGCTCTACAATCTACTCCTTACTTTTTTCACTTAAGATACGACGTACTCTTTTTGGTCATTTATAGATCTCCCCATTCGCTTGATTCGACTAAGTTGCGGGTAATATTAATAAGTTTTTTTATTAATTAAACATTCCCGCTTTGATTTTGATCTTTTACATCGTGATCAAATGTATTATTAATATTAATTCCATTATTAGTTTGGATAAAATCCCCTGTATTACTCCCACCTGATCCGTCTATTGTTTTTGATGTGTCTTTTGGAGATATATTTTGTGAATCCCCAAAATTAATCACACCATCATTACTGTTAAATTTAAAAGGCCCTATTACAAGAGATGGCATATAAACACCCTTCCTATTATTTCATATTTTTTATTAAAACCAATGATGCTTAAAGATGGAGTCAATTTGTAAGAATAAACTACAGGAGTTTTCATTTACGTTTTTGCCTAAAATTTGTTTTGAAAAAAAGTGAATTATATGTCCCAGGTTTAATATTCGTATTTATGTTAATGATCTTACTTTATTTAGGATATGGAAAGTTAACAAAAATGCCCGTGTGAATAACTAGAAACAATTTGAATGAAGACATTTTTCATCAATCGATCATTAAATTCCAAAATAAAAAAGGTTATTACCCAAACGCTTTCTTCTCTGAAATATAAGTTGAACATAAAGGGAAACTAAACCAATTACATTGGAGTTAATTCTAAGGAAGGGAGTGTCTTCTATGTCACACGGACATGGATATTACAGTGGGTTCGCTTTAATCGTCGTACTATTTATTCTCTTAATTATCGTTGGAACTGCGGCGTTTGGTCATGGACATCACGTGTACTAAAAATAAAGAAGAGGCTATTCCTTAAATCAGAAAGCCTCCTTCATGCTTCTAAAATTATCATAAAATCCCCAAACAAAGAAGTTACTACAGCAAATATAGGACAAGGAAAGATACTCATTTCTATATTTTTTTGCTCTAAGAACACCAATGAAATAGTTGTGCTTTTTTCTTCTTAATTGTTTATCCAAAATAGACAATATTATTGTAAAAAGTTTCGGTTTAGACTTTTAAACTCTTCGATCTGATTAAAGATAGGTTCAGCCGTTTTATTTCCAGCCTGCATATTCTGCATCATAAGCATTCTATCCATAATCAAAAAGTATTTAGTAAATAAAACACGTGAAAGCCCTGCTCGTTAACCATTTTATTAGGTAACGTTTATAGTCTAAGGGTTTACTGAATTGATTGTATAATAGGAGTTTTGGTTTCAGCCTTAATAAAGAGTCATGAGAAATAACTCAAACTAACTTCTCACAACTCTTTATTGCAGGAGGTTTTGAAATAAATAGGATTTTTGGGAGGTGTCCGTAATACGGTTTATTCTGCTTATCGTTATTGGGATACTTTAAGTATATGCCATTAAACTAAAATGTTATAGGCAATAGCGCATTCAGTTTTAAAAAACCACATTTGTATTATAGCCTAATATATATTAATGCTTATTTTTTTATTTACTAATACGAAAATTTTAACAGGTAGTTGTCCGTACATTTGCCGCGATGTTGTCAATACTTAAAGAAACCCGAGGAAGAAGAAAAAATTTATTTAAATATAAAGTTTAGGTGCTGCTGCATTTTTCTGTTCATTATCATCACTTAAACTTGTTGTTTCCTTATCATCATCTGTATCGTTATTGTCATTTTCTTCGCTTTTATTGTCATCACTTTCATTACTATCAGAACTCCCTAATTCCTTTATCAGACGCAAGAAGGTCGGGATATTTCTTACTAACGGACCATATTGCTTTATTAATGGGGCTGCAGTTTCTGCAACCTTTAAAACATTTTGTACATTTTGAAGGGTACCCATTAATCCTGGTCCGCCGTTTAGTGGAAGATCTTCCAATCCCTTTTGCTCCCCCTGGTAAGATATTTGAAGAACCAACCCCTTTTTGGCTAAAAGATCCAGGAGGAATTGGACTAGAGTTAACACCTTGAGGAGGTCTTGTGGACCAAATCCAAAGGGATTAGGGGTGGTGAAGGTGTTTGATTATTAAAAGTATTGGAATTCTGTAAGAAGGATTGCAAAAGTTGAAGCATTTTTTTCTCCTTTCTCTCCACAAGGTAAAAAAATGAAATAAGTGTAAACAGGACACTGTTACATGCAAACTTTCTCTTCTAATCCATTCACCAGCTTCCTGTAGCAACGCACTTGTATGAAAAGGTTTCCTTACTTTTTTAAAGATGAATTTAAAAATAGAGCTTTTATTGTCATGATTTTTTGATCCCTTTATAATTCCATAATTAGATACTAGACAAAAAAATCATTACATATTCGTAGAGCATCTTTTTGGCACCCTGTAAGAAGCATGGTCCTAAAGATAAAGGCAATTACCAAATTCTTTTTATCAAAGTTCTGAATAATGGTGAAGGGATAAAAAATAGGAGCTGCTTCTTTTTTAACATCTAAACTAGCTAACCTTAAACAAGTTAATCAAACTAGTTTTTACCCAGAATCATCTTTTTAAAGATAAAAGCTAAAATAAGAGAAAACATCAGATGTGTCACCAAACTCATTAACTGATCCGGTGCAAACATTTGAGTAAACATGGGACCCATCCCCATCATTACTGGCATAACAATAATAGGCCCAATCAGCCAAATAAGAACCCCATGTATGATCCCTAACACATAAAAACTTTTGGATAAGAACGTCATCGCCCCATATCCAAGTCCAAATATCCAGCTAATCATTATATGAATGAGCCACCCTACAGCTAGGCTTTCACTTCCTACCATGGAGGAGATCATCCCCACCATACCCATCATGTGCATGATCACTCCAAAAACAATGCCGGCTACTGTACTTCCTGCCAAAGAGGCAACTACTATTCTAGACATGGATCCATGTGAAGCGTTTTTTTGTACTTCTTCCATAATTACTCCCTCCTTTAATTAATAATGTAAAGGAAAAATATTTTTAAAAAAGTTAGCCAGCTTACAAATGATGAATCACTCAAAATTTTTTTCTCTTTGTAAAGTGAAGTAGATTCAAAAACACGTTCTCCATAACTAACAGAAACCTGCTCTGATATGGTATAAATAAGAAAAGAGGCTGGGACAAAAACCCTACTCCAATTCCATAAATTCACTTTGGTATCCTTCGGTTTATTAGGTATAAATAAACTCTTTTACCGTTTCTTCAGGCATAAAACCAGAAGAACGATTCATTTCTTTTCCGTTTTTTATCAAAATTAGGGTTGGTATACTTTGAACGCCGAATTGACCAGCAAGATCTTCGATTCATCAACATCAACATCATAAAAGTTTATATCATCAGTAGTTTCCTCCGCCACAGCTGAGACCACCGGATTGTCTGCAGCCCCGTCACCAGCTGCTCAAAACTCAAGGACAACTGGATTTGCGGAGTTTTCCACGACTTCTGAATATTCTTTTAATGTTATAGTTTTATGCATATTATCAGCTTCTTTAAAACCTTTTTTCCTATGTATTTAAAAATAACCACCCAAACAAGAGAGAATAATAAGAAAAACTTAACCTTATTGTAACAAGTATGGTATTATTTTCCGTAAGATAGCTTACTTTTTCTCATTAGTAGCGTTTTGTTGTATAGGCTTGTCGGTCTCTTTTAATTTTAGAAAATTCAATATATTTCTTATGGAATACTATTATTATTTTGGATATTTTATAATGTTTAATTCTCTTCCTAAGATAGTCCATAAAAATAAAAGTACACCTTTGTAAATAATAATGAATTTTATTGATTTTTCCTTCTAGATACGCCATACCTTATCCCGATAAATTCTGAAAGTTCTTTGTCAAAAGTTACTAAACCCTCCCTGCTTAATTGTTGTATTGAACTTTTACCTATAACTTGTAACGCTGCTTTTATCTCCTTCGTACAGGATTTAAGAAAATTAGCTAAATCCTTAGCTCCTTCTTCTATATCAAATTCCTCTTTCAGTTTTCCAGTATAAATAGCTAATTGAGACGGTGGATATTTAGGGAGAGCTTTTAGCATTTGACTTTGAAGTGTTGCCATAAGAGCTATTGAGCCGATATAAACAGCATCAGCGCCAGAAGCAATAGCTTTCAAAAAGTGACCGGGAGTTGTTAATCCTCCAGTTGCTATAAGTTGATATTTATCCTTTAAATTGTTTTCTTGTAACCAATCTGCTGCTCTTACAATGGAATGAAGAGTAGGAAGGCCAATATCATCTTCTAGTGTGGGGGGAGCTCCTGCTGTTCCTGCTGTTCCCTCCTTCAGCCCCATCAATCACAATAAAGTCTGCATTTGTCTTAGCTATAACCTCTAAATCGTATTCAATAAAATCCGAACCTGCTAATTTAATTCCAACGGGGACATCGAACTTTTCTTTCATTCGATTAACTAACGTAATAATTTCATCACTTGTGTTTACATTTGAAAAACGAGCATAAATTGTAGAATTTTGCCTTTCTTTTAATCCTCAAGTTCCTCTTAGGTGGTCTCCAATATTTTCTGCTGTGTCCGTGATCTCGGAGCCACCACCCCAGGCTCCTTGCCCAGCTTCTTGGAATTTGTAGGACGTCGCACATTGCTGATACCGAGTATTTGTGACGGTTGTTGCGGATCACATCTACTTTTCGTCCCATGATCAGCGCGGCCTGCTTTAAAATATCATTCTCCATCGCAAGTTTTTGATTCTCTTTGCGTAGTCGAATCAGTTCTTCCTGTTCAGGCGTACGGTTGTCTTTCTCTTCAAAGGATACACTGGTCCGGATTTGACGAACCCACTTATAAAAGACAGGTGGCTCCAGCTCATATTCTTTAATCATTTCAGCTCTGGGTTTTCCTGAAGCGTGCAGCTGGACGATTTGTTCTTTGAATTCTATCGTAAAGTCCTACGGGAACTACCATAGCAAATAAAGTGTGTTATCATCATATGAAATCGTTAATAATTAATTAATTATGCGCGGAAAAAACTTTAGCAGCTCATTTTCAGCAATTTGATCATGGTATTGATTTAATCTATTCTCTAAATCATTTATTTTTGTATGTGAATTCAGGCTACTAAAGATCTGATTTTCGATCGGCCGCTTTGTTTTCCAATTGTGCAGGTGAAAAGCTAATCCCTGTGATTTTAAATACTGTAGGTTCATCTCCTCTTGACCTGGCAAAGGGTCATATAAAAAAAGAGGAATTTTCTTATATAATCCTTCGCTAATTGTTACTCCACCAGGTTTCGTAATTATACCGTCTGATTGGCGATAAAGAACATCCATTTCTCTTCTGGATTCAATGTATTTTAAAGGAATAATATTTTGATGATTCAATGCTTTCACCATTTGGTACAATTGAGTATTTTTACCACATAAAATTTTATATTGAAGGTACCTATTAGGTCTAATGGCAGCCAGAAAATATTTTAATTGCCCTACTCCTAAACTTCCCCCGCTTACAAGAATGGTTAAACGTTCTGAAGTGGAAACTTTTAGTTTTTCTGAACGTTTGATTAATGGATGTACAGGAATCCCTGTTACAATGATTTTCTCCCTCTTTATACCCTTGTCCATTAAAGCTTGTTTAAGTGGAGTGTCAGGAACTAAATGAAAATCAATCCCCTGTTTTCCCCAAATCGTATTTATAAAAAAATCCGTGTATACATTCACAATGGGAATAGATATAACTTTCTTTTGCTTGAGGCAGCTTAAAATATAAGAAGGTAAACAGTGCGTACAGATTACACAATCCGGCTGCTGCTCATCCAACAATTTTAGCATCGCTCGTTCGAATAATAATTCATATGCACGAAACCGGTTTTTTTCATGGTTTTCAAATGCGTTTTTTTTGTAGAGCCAGCTATAAAACGAGGGAATGGAAACGATTGATTTCATATAGATGTTTGAAACCAAGTTTTCCATGTTTCCATAGGCATAACTAAAAATGTCGACAGTTTCGCATTTAATTGTTGGATCATATATTTTAAGCCAGGAAATAAATGATTTTGCAACCTGATGATGTCCAGTTGATAATTGTAAAAAAGGCATAAGCATTACCTTTTTCATATCGATACGCCTCTCTTTATTTGCTGAAACAGCAGGGATTGAGTTTTGAATTAAATGGCTCTTAATAAGATAGTTGAATAATGTAATCTGCTTCGAGTATTTTTCGTGTATGGAGGCAAAATTATTCAACATACAAAGAAGTTTGCGTGAAGGCTATGTCGATTTCCTATAAAAACAAGCGTGTAAAAACGAAGATATTGTCCAATCTAAAAAAGAACCAAATGAAGAGGAACAAATTGCAGGTTAAAAACGTGCATAGATGAGGTTTGTATTATGAAGCATACATCACAAAAACAAGCACTGATGATATATAATCCCTTTTCAGGGCAAAGAAAAATCCATAAAAGCTTTCCGAAAATAACAGCCAAACTTCAGGAAATGGGCTATGTACTCTTCGTTCAAAAGGTAACAGAAAGCAAGGGTATTGAAATAGCATTAAAGAAAGCATGTACAAATAAATGGGATGCGATCTTCATCGCAGGAGGCGACGGTACCATAAACTATTGTTTACAGATTTTAGCGGAAGAAGAAAATCGTCCTCAAATAGGAATTTTTCCATTTGGAACAAGCAATGAAATTGCTCAATACATCGGAGTATCATCCAGTATAACTCAAGCTCTTTCTGTCATTGAAAATAATAATATAAGACCGATTGACATTGGAAAATTTGGCAGCCAATACTTTGTTAACATTGCATCAGCAGGGTGGTTATCTGATATAACTTATAAAACTTCACCCCTGCTTAAATCCTATATAGGGGAGTGGGCTTATGTTCTTTACTTTCTTAAAACATTTTTTATGACAAAACAATCCACCCCGATTACCGTAAATGTATCCACTGATAAAGTACTTTCGGATTTATCTTTATTTTTAATTATGAATGGAAACGCTGTCGGTCCCTTTGAACGTCTTATTACAAGCTCCACAAATGACGATGGTTATTTCCATCTTCTCGCCTGTAAAAAAACAAATCGAATCCAGCTTTTTTTAATACTGATAGCTAAACTGTGCCGCCTATCAAACAATTCTTCTATTATAAGTCATACTAAAATACAATCAGGACGTTTTTCGATTCCAGATTCCATAGCACTTAACCTTGATGGGGAAAAATACCAAATACAGGACTTTCAATTTAAAGTGCTGCCCCAGCATCTCCATGTTTTTAGCTCACAGAAAAATTAATTGGTTTCAAAACGGAGTGTAGTTTTTAATGGAAAGTGATCAGAGGCCATTGGCTTTACTGTTACGAGTTCTGTATTAATAATATATAAATCAGGACTGGTAAATATATAGTCTAATCTATATCTCGGGCGATTCGATGAATAGGTATACCCTTCTCCATTACCTGCTGCATTCCAAACATCTTGAAAGTGGCTGTTAATTTTATTCCATCCCCTTGACCCTGGTTTCATATTACAATCTCCCATAATGATAAGGGGGCGAGTATACTTTTTACACTGATTCATAATAAAATTCGTTTGCATCTGATGAAGAATGGGATTAAGACTAAGATGTGTAACATCGATTTGAACGAACTTCTTATTTATTTGAATAGCAGCGTCCAGTAATGACCGGCTTTCCGTTAACCAAGGTATAAAATTAAAATAATGCGTCTTTGTTTGAATAATTGGATAACGCGACAGCAGGGCATTTCCATATTGCCTCTGCTCATAAGAATTTTTAGATTTTAAAGAAATAGCTGGGCCATAACCGTGGTACATATTCAATTTTTTTGCAAGCTCATAGACTTGATCTTGATAATGGCTTCGTTTTGAAAAATGCTTATCTACTTCGTTCAGTCCAACTATATCTACATCACTTCTTTGAATGACTTCGGCAATTCTGGTCAGGTCAATTTGTTTATCCATACCTTTACCATGGTGAATATTATAGGTCATGACCTTTAATTCCACGAATTTTCCACCTCTAAATGTAACTTTTTATAATATGAGTTTATCTCTTCTGTAAGATGTATAAATCTCCCGATTCTATTCATGCTAAACTTAATGTTAAATCTTACGGGGGTTCGTGATGATTACAACTCCAAAACCAGTTATTTTATTAATTATTGATACTTTAATGTCAACTCCATTAGAGGAAGCTGTTCAAACGGGACATGCTCCAGCTTTGCAATATTTAATGGAAAGAGGCAGGTACTTCCCTCATGTTGTCAGTTCCTTTCCAACCATGTCGGTTACAATAGAAAGCACATTATTAACCGGAGAGTATGCTGACAAACACCACCTGCCAGCACTCATTTGGTACCATGAAGGTGAAAATAGAATAGTAAATTATGGGACCGGAGTGAAAGAAATTATAAAAACGGGAGTTTCCTCGTTTGTTAAAGATATGTTTTTTGAATTAAACAATGTTCATTTAAGTAATCAAGTAAAAACAATACATGAAGAATTAGCAGAAAGAAAACTTGCAAGCGCCTCAATAAATGCGTTTGTACATCGGGGAAATACGATTCAGCAAATTCATCTGCCTAGAATTTTACGCTGGATGACTGGATTTAATGGCACATGGCATATCCAGGCCCCGCCTTTATGGTCCCTTGGTTCTTTTTCAAAGTTTAATCCATTTACCAGCACACCCCAAACTTTTTCTGGTAATTATAAGGCAGGCTGTAAGGAGCTAAAACATTTAATAAAAAGAAACAAACTTCCCCCATTTACGATGTGCGTCATCCAAGATCTTGATTTACGCATCCATCTTAAAGGCCCGATGGATTTAAAAGGAATTCAAAAAATTGATCGTCAACTGCAAAAGCTTCTCAATCTTTATTCTAGTTGGGAGAAAGCCCTTAAGGAGTGTACGTGGGTTGTTTTATCTGACAACGGTCATGCTTCCATGGGCAATAATAAACATCATTATGTCATTAACCTTAGAAAAATCCTGAAAGATTTTGCGATAATGAAAGATAATAATTCCATCCCCTGCAAAGATCAAATTGCTCTTGCTGTGAATCAGCGAATGGCGTTTGTTTATTGCCTCGGCAATGGAGTAGAAAAAAATCATATTCTGGCAAGTTTAAAACAGGACAAACGAATAGATATTATTGCATGGCAGGAACAAGGATTAACTCATGTTGTCTCAGGGGAGAAGGATGGAAAATTCACTTTTTCTAAAGGTGGTTTATATCAAGATCATTATGAGCAAACATGGACCATTACAGGAGATGAAAGGCTTCTAGATATTACAGTAAAAAACTATAAAATAAACTATGGAGATTATCCAGATGCACTCGCACGCCTTTCTAGCAGCCTAACATCACACAAGGGAAACTATTTTGTGATCACTGCCAAACCTGGATATGAATTTAAAGATACAGGTTCTCCTCTTCATGTAGGTGGAGCAGCACATGGATCTTTGCATAAACAAGAATCATTAGTTCCTATGATTGTGGCAGGAACAGAGGTGTATCCAAAAAATGAGCGTATTGTAGATTTTAAACCGTGGATTCTGCATTTGATTATGAACACACCTCTCAACCAATAAAGAAGCCGCCAAAAACTGCTGTTTCTTCTGTAAAGTTTTAAAAAAATGCATATATTATATGTAACTGCTCCTAGCTGCATTTTTAATACAGAAACTATTTGGTAAAAGATGTTTACAGATGAAAAGACCTTTTTAAAGGGGAATACTTTTTGTGAAAGAAGACTTTCAGAGGGGTTATCAAGTATGTTTTCCAAACGATTCACTTCACCTTAATCAGAAAATATTTACCAAGGCTTCCTTTCCGCAGCACACTCGAATTCTCACCTTTACTTTCAAATATTTTTAATAATTAAGGGGCTGTCCCAAAAAGGTTTTATTCAGCTGAAATACACTTCGATTTCCGCGGGCAACGCTTCAGTTTCCTCGTGAGCAAATACCGCTCACTGCGGGATCTTCAGCTATTGCTTTAATGAACCGGACGTTCTCATGTCGGTGTTGGGTCTCAGGACGTGACCGTTTTTAGCCGACGACCGCTGGAGTTTGCGTGTATTTCAGCTGAAGTACTTATGTGACAGCCCCTTTGGTGTAATCTATTGATTGGGCTGCTGCATTGTTTGCTGCACTGCCTGCTGGTCTATTTGTAACTGTTCATTCAAGTTATATGGGTGATAATACCCTTTATCCATCATATAATTTGTGACTTGTTCGTGAAAATTAATGGACTGCTGCAATTGTTGCGATAATGCCTGTCTCACATTTGGAGAAGCAGATTCTGTAATCGCGTAGGCACAATTTCTAACACCAGATTTTGCGGCCAATAATAAATCTGTAGCAGCTGCTCTATCATTAAAATTTTGCATACTTATCCCCTATCCTTGTAAAAGTTGTTGTAATTGAGAAATGTTGTCTGTAGATGCTTGAATATCTTGGTCCAATAATTGCTGTAATTCTGTATCTTGAACTTGATTTTTCATCATTTTCGATTTAGCTAAACAGTTTGTTTTAAACACAAGCATTTCATGTAATTCTGCTTTTTCATGGATACCTAATCCAGCTGGTTGTTGTTGCATTGTTTCACCTCCGTGATTATATTGTCCTTTCTAATTAATTTCATTCACATTCCTTCTAATTGCAGTGGTATCATCAAATTATGAGTACACTTTTGGATTTTTAGTAATAACTGCATTAATAACATATTTGTGAAAAAACCATTCTCCAGCACCTATAAAAAGAGCGGAAAGGAAAGCTAAAATAAATGGAACGTGAGCATTCAAAATGTATGGCCCAATGAACCATATAACTAAAGTACAAAGACCGACATCTGCAATCGTTGAAACCCAATTATTAGTTGACTGTAAAACAAACAAATCCCCTATAATATATGCTGCTCCAACAACAATCAGAGACAGTCCTATTACATTTCCTACACCATAATCATTTGCCAAAGATAAAATAGCAACCAGTACAAAAAGAACAAGAACCGTTTTTATTATTAACGCAATGACATGTTTCATTATTACCTCCTTTCTTCCAAAGACTATATTATGATGTGTAACCATAATGAAATTTTATGCATCTACATTTTCATTAGAAAAACTCGACTTGCCGCCGAGTCCAAATGGCGGAAGTCTTAGTTTTTCTTATACTTTGATCCTTTTGCCAAGTTAAACTTTCCTAAAGTACAAAAAACTTCGGAAACCTCCGAAGTAACTTATAAATTCAGTGCTCGTATGCATTTTGAACATCATTTTGTAACAGTTTTTCTAAATTATAAGAGGGATAATAACTTCGTTGGTACATAAACCTAAATACTCTAGCGTGTAAATCAATAGCGCTGTTTAGTTGTCTTTTTAACACCTTTCTAAGTTGAGAGGTAGCTGTTTCTGTAATAGCTATAGCATAATTTCGAACTGTTGTCTTAGCAAGCCCCAATAAATCTCCAGCATAAAATCCTGTCATTGGATCTTTTTCATTTCTTTCTTGTGAGTCTCTAGGAGCACACAGAAAAATTGTAACAGTTCATTCAAGTTTTGCACCAAGGATTGTATAGCTTCTCCATAAATCTGCTGAAGTTCTTGATGCTAACCTGGGGATACATTTGTTTTAACTTCATCAAACCAATGCTTTGAAAAGCGACTAATTCATGGAGTTCAAGGGTTTCATGCCAGGCTAAGTGATCTTCATTCATTTGCGCTCTAAGAGTAAAGGGGGATTCCTTGTTAACCAATTTAAAACAAGGACTGAATAAGTGGAAATTTTATCAGGAAATCCTCAAACCTTTCTACAAATAGCGGCCCAATTGCAGGTTATCAGACTTATATGAATCAAGCTGGTGATCAGGAGTTAAAGAAAAACGTATCAAAGCAAAGAAGAATAAAAATCAACAAAGAACAAATTCTTAAAAAAAACGGTATCGGTTTACCACCATCGCCTCCAGAATGATTTAAAGCATATCGAGATTTCTGGAACGCTTTATGCTAATCAAGACTGACACTTTAGCGAACAATATAAACCTGGGATTACTGGTATCATATCCTAGCTTTTTCTATTGACTAATACATTTGACCTAACGAAACTTCCTTTTGCTACTGCTGTACCCTTCTTGTTTAGTTAGATGGAACAAACGTTCTGTTATGCAATAAATTTCCTATTCTTATTTATTTTTAAAGCACTCCCTCCATATAATCAAACTCCCTGTAAAGCCCCGTATAATGATGGTTAGCTAGGGGGATGATAATGGTTGTGCTTTTGCACCATTATAAACACAGGAGGAATTATAGTGGATACAAAAACTGAAAAACAGGTTGAAGATTTAGCTAGGTTCTCAGCAGAAGCCGAGGTTGCAGAAGAGTTAAGCATTTTTAAAAGCCAAATGGGACAAATGCAAAACACTTTAAATCAATTGCAGCAGCAGCAAGGACAACAAGGTCAGCAGCAAAATCAACAGGGACAGCAGGGACAACAAACAAATCAACTTTTACAACAAATTCAGCAATTTACCACTCAAGCACAACAACAACAATCCCAAGCCGATCAACAGCTTCAACAAACATTACAACAAGCTATTCAAATGCTAGATCAAGGAATGCAATACGTTCAAACCAACCGCGCTCTCACCCAAATGAATGCTGCAGTGAATCAAGCTCAACAGTATTTAGGTCAAATAAGTAATCAGCAAGGACAAGGACAGCAGCAATTGGGTGGGCAACAGGGACAACAGCAAAATCAACAACAAGGTCAAATGAGTGGACAACAAGGTCAGCAAAATCAACAGGAACAGCAGGGACAAATCGGTGCCCAACAAAACAACCAAGGACAGCAGCAATCTCAGCCTCAGCTTTTTCAATAATATAAAATATATAGGCTGCTCAAATGTTAAATTATAATAATATATGAAAAGGAGCAGGGGCCATCCCCTGCTCTTTCACGTTCAACTTTCTCTCTTTTTAACATACAGAGTTTTGAACAGAGACATCTTAGATTTTTTGTCTGAACCTTTTAAATCATTGAAAAAACTCAAAAGCTGATTGCTTGGAGCAGACCAACTAAAGGCGTGAGAGGTTTCACTTGCTTGATATCCCATTTTTTGTCTCAACGTTCCATCCTGAAGTTTTAATACGGTATTTTTAAAGTCATCCTTTATTTTCGGATCATACAACATCCCGTTTTCCCCGTCTGTCACCTGTTCAGCGGTAGGTCCTGAATTAGCTACAACAATTGGGAGACCGGAAGCCATTGCTTCTAATATAACGAGACCGAGGGTTTCGGTTCTTGAAGGAAAAACAAAAATATCCGAGGAAGCATAAGCTTTTGCCAGCTCTTCCCCATGCAAAAATCCTGTAAAAACTGTCGGCGTTCCTTGAAAGTAGGATTCGAGTATTCTTCGATGCGGACCATCCCCTACAATAGCCAGACGAAAATGGTTAGATCCATCCAGTACGTCGCGAATTTTTTCAATTTCTTTTTCTGCCGCTAAACGCCCCACGTATAATAAAAGCGTTTTATCCGTCTCTCCTTCAGATAGACGATATCGAACATCGTCATCTCGATATTGCACTCCAAATTTGTTTAGATCTACCCCCCGTTTCCATAAGTGGACATTTTTAAAACCCCGTTCTGTTAATTCTTTTTGGACCGAGTTGGACGTGCATAAATTTACATCTGCTCTGTTATGAAGGGTTCTTAAAATCCACCATAATATTGGCTTCAAATATGGTACCTTATAATAATCAGCATACTGCGGGATATTCGTATGCCAGGAAGCAATGAGCGGCCATTTTCTTCCGTAAAAAATGCCTGCCATTCCAAGAAGTGCAGGATTTACAACGTGAACGACATCCGGTTGAAATTCATCAAGCAGCTGTCCAACTTTTGGGTTGGGCAGTGCGACCTTTCTGTGCTTATAAATAAAAAAGGACCTTGCAGGAATACCTTTGACCTGAATTCCTTCAAATTCATTTACTCCCTCCGGAGCTATGATCAACAAAGTATGGCCTTGTTCTTTAAGCCATTTAATAGTGGCTGTTACTCGAGTAACAACGCCGTCTACTTGTGGTAAAAATGTTTCAGTGACAATCGCTATTCTCATGGAAACCCACTCCAAATCTGTTTTCGAATACAGATTATTATTTTCCAATAACTCACAGGCTATGTACAAAAATTACTAGCAATCCCTCCAGTGTAAAGATAAAAAATATGGTTAGTCTAAAAATGACTTGGGGAGGGAGGTGAGTAATATGTATATTGACGGTTATTTTAAAGGAACTGAAAATGTAAACCTGTTTTATCGTGGATGGATACCTCAAAAACCACGAGCCCTTTTAATTTTGGTTCATGGTGCAGGCGAGCATTCAGGGCGTTACTCCGATATCGGAGAGGTGTGTATGGAACATCAAATTGCTTTGGTTGCTCCTGACATCCGGGGGTTTGGCCAATCGGGAGGCCCGCGCGGACACGTGAATACCTTTAAAGATTATTTAGATGATCTGGAAACATTAATCAAAATGTTTTATAAACAATATAACTCCCTTCCCTTATTTTTATTTGGACACAGTTTTGGTGGGCTTATTGTGATTCGTTATGGACAAATGTACCGTCATACAGCAGAAGGCTTTATTTTATCATCTCCTGCATTAGGGATCCGTTTTCGTATGCCTTTTCTTTTTAAAAGAACGTTAGATTTGATTTCCTGGGTTTCACCGAATTTATCCATCCAACCTTATAAATGGGCTCGGATACTGCGAAAATTTCGTCAGTTAAAGCCCTATTTTCCAGAGAGTAATGCTTTATTAAAAGATCCTTTTTTTACATTCGAATATACGCCGCGTTGGCTGACGGAATTACTTCGTAATGGAATGCATGCATTAACGGAAGCCGCAACATTTCGGTTTCCGATTTTGTGCATTTATGATCAGCAAGACCCTATCATTCACCCAGGTTCTGTCCATCGCTTTTTAAATTCCATTACAATTGAAGATAAAAAACATGTTATGTATACAGAGGGGCTCCATAGACCCTGGCACGCCCACCATAAACAACAAGCCTTGAATAATGTTATGACTTGGTTAAATACGCGTTTATGATTCAAAAATCAAATCATTCATTTCTGCTTTTCAGTACGAACAATCTGGACCAGTCAGCATAATCGATAATAATGATTTACAAACGAATGTATGGGGGAAGAAAATTTTTAATTTTCTTCCCCCATTAATGGCTTTTCGTAATTTGTTGCTGATTGGTTAACGTAAGTATTCGATCCACAATTTGATTTGCAGCGTTTGGTTTCTTTAACATTTGGGCGTTATATTGCAAATTTGTATAATATGTTTTCTCATATAAGACTCTCTCTAAAACACTGGGTAATTGAATGCATTTATCTACTTTTACCGCAGCACCTGCATGTGTTAAATAGTTTGCATTTTGTTCCTCATGCCCTGGAACAGGATTAAAAATAATAATAGGTGTTTCGCAAGCAAGAGCTTCCGCCATGGTTAGTCCTCCTGCTTTCGAAAGAATACCATCACTCGCTTTTAAATATAACAAAAATTGATCTGTAAATTCTATCACTTTAATCATGTGCTTACTTTTCTTTTGAAGAATTCTATGTTTTGCTCTATGATTATGTCCTACCATACATAAAATCTGGATCTGTTCCTTTAAATGCTCTACTACCTGCAGGACATGTACGAAATTTGTTAAACCAATGCCGCCGCCGGCTATTAGCAATGTCTTCTTCCCTGGATCAAGCCCTAAATCATAACGGGCTTTCCATTTTGATATGTGTATACATTCGTTGTTCGAGATTGGTATCCCTGTTAAGTTAAAAAGGTGAGAAGGAACATTATGCAAATTAGCAAATTCCTCAATCTTAGGTGATGCTGTAAAATACCCATCAATTTCCTTTCTGATATATGCAGGGTGTAAAACGAAATCCGTTATAACTGTATACAAAGGAAAATCTAATTGCTTTGTCTGCTTAACTCTTGATAAAAAAGCAGTGACAAACGGATGAGTTGAAATGATAAACGGACAAGCCTCCCTATTCATTATCGAATACAAATGTTCAATAAAAAGAGAACCAAAGCGATCTAATAATAAAAACAATGGATACTCTTCTGCATAAAAGTAAATTTTTCTCCATATAAAAGGAGCTAGTTTCAATAGACGAATATAACTGCTAAGCATGAAGTGATGAAGAATTGGGCTAATCACGTGAAATGTATCAACCATTTCTGGATAAAAACCTTTTTTATTAAATTCATTTTTTAAAGCTTTCGCAGCCTGATTGTGTCCATGTCCAATCGATGCAGAAAAAATCAATGGCTGATTTTTCATCCATATTACCTCTCTTTCACAACAGCCTCGTTACTCACCCTTTTTACTATCACCTAATTTGTAATATTTATAATGTATTTTTCTTTCGTCATCCCCCGTTCTTCTACCAAATATCCACCATCTGATTTATTACATAATCTTTTCTAAACCTTCCATACTAAATTATATGAAATGCAAAACGTATTTCTAACATTATTTATTAACTTAAAAGGATGATAAACATGCCTTCAAGCCCTTCTCAAAAAAGTGTGATCATGATAATGCTTGATACCTTAATGGATAAGCCTTTGCAGCGGGCTTTAAAAGAGGAAAGAATACCTGCATTTACATATTTTATGGAACATGGAAATTATTTTGCCGATGTCGTTGCACCTTTTCCCACTATGTCAGTGAATGTTGAAAGTACTTTATTAACTGGACACTATTCCGATCAGCACGGCGTTCCTTCTCTTGTATGGTACAACAAAGAAGAAAACAGAATTATTAATTATGGAACCCACGTTAAGGATCTGATGAAATTAGGTCTGTCTAAAAGTATGTATGATGCTCTCTACCGATTAAATAATGAACATTTGAATACACAGGTAACAACCATCCATGAGGACCTGCACGAACAAGGAAAACATTCAGCTTCTATAAACCCGCTGGTTCATAGAGGCAAGACTCCTCATAATTTAACAATTCCTCGTTTCATTCGTTATTTTGTTCCTATAGAAAAACAGGTGGAAACGTTTACGGCTGAGAAGTTTGTATACGGACGATTATCAAAACTAAGTCCTTTGAAAAAATACAGCCGCGTGTGGAATAAATACGGATTTAATAATAATTTTTCCGTCCAAGAATTTACTCATTTGGTTGATCATAATGAAATTCCCGACTTTTCACTTGTCTATCTGCCGGATCATGATAAAAATGTTCATAAAAACGGGCCAATGGATACGAAAGGGATCAAGGATATGGATAAAAACTTACAGACCATATTAGACTCTTTTCCAACATGGGAAGAAGCACTAAAAAATTATATTTGGATACTTATTGGGGATAATGGCCAGTCCCATGTTAAAAAAGATCGCAGACAAGCAATGGTTGACATACGGAAGCTTTTACTCCCCCTTAAAATCACTAAACTTAGCAGAGGTGTTCATAAAGATGACCAAGTTGTTGTAGCTAATAACCTGAGGTCTTGTTTGATTTATTCATTAAATACCGAGGACGTTCCACTGACCACTATTGTTGAGAAATTAAAAGAAGATGATCGAGTAGAAATCATTGCTTGGAAAATGAATGACTGGATTCACGTTGCTTCAGCAAACAATAAAGAAACTTTTCGTTTTAAAGAAAATGGAGAAATGAAGGATGAATACAATCAAACGTGGTCAGTAGACGGTGATCCTTCGATACTTGACCTTCACATACAAGAGGACAATATTCATTTTGGAGACTTCCCCGATGCTTTAAAGAGGCTCCATAGCACCCTTCATTCCCATCAAGGAAACTTTGTTGTCACCTCCGTCAAACCAGGCTACGAATTCAGCGGAGAAGTTACTCCTTCCCATCCGGGTGGAGCCAGTCACGGAGGCTTTCATAAAAATGATTCACATATCCCTATGGTCGTTACAGGCACAGAATCCACACCTGAGTCTTTACGTTTGGTTGATTTTAAAAATTGGATTCTTAACCTGATTAAATAATAAGTACTATCTCCATGATCATTTACATCTTAAGAGGGAGGGTTCATAGTTGAAGAATAATATCAAAAAAATAAATGAATTCCTGACTGATTTCTTTTACTCCTTCTTTATTCTCGAATATGAGAATATTTTTGAAGATAGAGGAATAAAAGAAAATGTGAATAATAATCCCAAAGAAGAATAGTTATGTTTTAATCTGTCGCTTTTAATTGAAAAAGATGCTCTTACACGACTTGTAGAGCATCTTTTTTAATACGTATATGAATAGGACTTACCGTCATCTGTTCGCCATCACTATGTACCATGATTGAGTTTCCAGAACTGACCTGAACTTCTTTTCCCTGTAAAAAAGTAACATTTTTCTCTGTTGTATGTTTTCCTCTATAGGCTTTTGGAAACAAACGTAACAATTCCCATTTTTTTATTCCGTGCACAATACAAAGATTTAGAAAACCATCATTATAAGAAGCATCGGGACAAATGGTGATCCCGCCCCCATAGTTTGGTGCATTTGCTACAGCTACAAGCCAAACGTTTGAAAATGTCATATCTACTCCATCAATGGTAATCTGGACATTCGTTGGTTTGTAGTCTCTCAATGTTTCTAACAAGCTTACGACATAAGACAATCCACCTAACCGTAATTGATTAAAAAATTTTTTATATGCTCCGTCATTCACGTTTTTAGCTATCTGCCCGTCCAAACCTATTCCAGTTACGGTAAGGCAATATTGATGGCCAAGATGAAGTAAATCGACTTGTTTCTTTTCATTTGCAATAATCCGCTCTAAAGCTTTTAAAGGGTTCATTGGAACTCCTATACAGCGGGCGAAATCATTACCTGAACCTGCTGGAATAATCCCTAAAGATATATTTTTATACGCAAGCTCATTTGCAACCTCATGAATAGTGCCATCTCCCCCTACTACTATAATTGTTTTCAAATTTTTTCTGCTAAGATCTTTAACTATCTCTTGAGCATGTTGAGGGCCTTCTGTAAACCGAGCAACAAAGGGAAGATCTTCTTGTTCTAATATTTTTTCTACACGTTTCCATACTCGATGTCCTTTCCCGTTGCCAGAAGTTTTATTGATGATAAATGCAAACATTTTCTATACTCCTTCTTGCTGCATTCTTCTTGTAGCAATTCGTTATGATTTTTTTAATAGTGAAGGTATTATTTCAAAAATATTATTTAACTTACTGCGTTGTCCGTTTTTTAAAATTATTTCGTTTTCGTTATTTTTTAATGCTAATTTTCTTGATTGCTGCAATATATCAGAGGCCAACTCCTTGTAATCAACCGTTTTACGTGATGATAAATCAATCGGAGAACCTATGTTAATCAAAGCCTTTTGTCTTACCCTAAATTTGCTCTTGTGAAAAGTAATGGCTACCGGCAAAACAGGGACGTTGCTTTTAACTGCAAAAAAAGCTACTCCTTTCTTCGGCTCTATTTCTTTTCCATTTGCAACTCTTGTCCCTTCTGGAAAAATTCCTATCACTTTTCCTTCTTGTAATAGTTTTAACGTTTCTCTCACGGGCCGAATGACTATACCGCTTTGACGATTTACTGGTATAACACGCAATTTCTTAAAAAACCAGCTTGTTAAACGATGATTGCATAACTCTGCTTTTGCCAAAAAATGAATGTGGTTTTGAAACATTAAACTAATCAATATTGGATCATAGTTACTAAGATGGTTGGAAGAAATAATAAAGGGACCATCGTCTACGATATTTTCACGCCCCGTAATTTTGACAGTAAAAAATAGTGAAAGTATGAATTTAGCTGCGTTTTTAATTACCTTGTAGAACAATTTCTTCCCTCCTGCTGACTTAAATATACATGTATAACTTTCGCTTTTATTGATGATATTATTCCTAAGCATGGAATGCTTCTACATCATATTTAAAACGAATTTTAATTAAGAAATGGAGGAATCGGATATGAATTCATTTACGTTTACAGGACAACCTGCAAACCAATGTTCACAATGGTTGTTTGAAGGGATACGGAACATATTTTTAGAACACGGATATACTTATCATTCGACTCCGGAGGACAATATAAAGCTTGTGTTTCATGTACTTAATAGTAACGCTCCTCGTCCATACCGAAGAAAATCCCAAGGAACTTTTGTCGTTTCTATCGTTGAAACAGAAACTAAACCTCAAGACATTCACAAAGAGGCTTATCCTTATCTAATAAGAAGTTTGGCGAATCACCTTATGTATATAGTTCATGGTGAAAAGGAGACCCAATTATACTTTTTGACCCCTGAACAAGGAAACTACAGTATAACGTTTGATACAGAGAAAAGAGACGAACAGGTTTTTCAACAGATTTATGAACGGTTAGAACCCCTTGCCTCATCTAAACTTGTTATTGATAATGATTTTTATAAAGATTTACCGGAATCCCTATGGAATGGAGACGAAATTACCCAGTCTTTAGGAGCATCAGGAAAAAAACTAGATGAAATGAACCTTCTGCCTGCTCCGTTTCCCCTTGAGGAGATATTATCCGAAAGAGACATACGCCACCTGAAAAAGCTGTATGGAATTGGCGGGTTAAGTTATGGAAATCTCAGTGCCCGTAAAGATAACAATAGCTTTTGGATGAGTGCAAGTGGAATAGATAAGTCAAACATGAGGAAAATAGGAAAAGACTTTCTTTATATTTCCGGATACGATGACCAAAAGAATACTATGAAAGTTAGCGTTCCACCTCGTATTACACCCAAACGCGCTTCAGTTGATGCAATTGAACATTGGATGATCTACCAAGAACATCCCGAAGTAGGAGCTATTGTTCATATTCATGCGTGGATGGATGGAATTAAGGCTACGGAATTTAATTATCCATGCGGAACAGTAGAACTAGCAGAATCAGTTGCTCGATTAGTCAGTGAATCGAAAAACCCATCCCGAACAGTTATTGGTTTGAAAAACCACGGTCTTACCATTACAGGACGGGATTTGGATGATATTTTTGAGAGAATTGAAGGAAAAATCATACCGCAAGTACCCATGCAATAAAATATTAGAAAAACTTGGCTTACTGCCAAGTGCAAATTGTGGAAGCCGTAGTTTTACTTATACTTTGATCCTTTAACAAAGTTAATTTTTCTAAAGTATAAAGAGAGAAAATTTAATAACAAGAAAGTGAGTAGTTATAATGAAAGCTGTACAATTTAACTTAAATTTGCCAAAATACACCTTTAGTAAAGCGATGGGCAAAATGCATCCATCGCTTTATGTTAATGGGCCCTTCACATGTGTTCAATTACGAGATGTTAGAACTCCAGAACTTCCTACAGATAAATGGGTTGAGATAAAAGTGAAATATGGCGGCATTTGCGGAAGTGATTTAAACTTAATTTCTCTGAAAGACAGCCCTGCCACATCTCCATTTATTTCATTTCCTTTTACTATTGGCCATGAAATAGCAGGAACGATCTCAAAAGTTGGAAGTAAGGTAGAACATGTATCGGTCGGAGAGCGAGTAGTTATTGATCCTATTTTATCTTGTAAAGCAAGGGGGATCACACCCCTTTGTCGTGAATGTAATCAGGGCAACTACAACCTTTGTAAAAACATGAGCAACGGTTCTATTTCACCAGGATTGCTCACTGGCACATGCAAGGATACGGGGGGAAGCTGGGGGAATAACGTTGTAGCTCATGAAAGTCAAATTATTAAACTGCCTGAAATTGTAAATGATGAAAATGGCGTTCTTGTTGAACCGTTTAGCTGTGCTTTACATACTGTTTTACATAATCCTCCGAAAAACACAGATACAGTATTTGTGATAGGTTCAGGTGTCATTGGGATTTGTGTTATAGCTGCCATTCGGGCATTAGATATTTCTTGCAAGGTGGCAGTGTTAGTGAAGTATCCTTTTCAAGCGGAACTAGCAAAAGAGTTTGGAGCCGATGAAGTCTTTTTTTTATCGAGACGACAAGAGTATGTTACTGAAGTAGCTAAATCCTTCGATGCGCACGTATTACACCCTGTTTTCGGTGAGCCTATTGTCCATGGAGGGGCAGATATTGTTTACGAATGTGTAGGTAATCGTAAAAGTTTACATGATGCACTTCGTTTTGCCAGAAAAGGAGGAAAAGTTGTTTTATTAGGATTAGCAAGTTTTGTGGATAACCTTGATATGACGATGATCTGGCTGAATGAACTAGAAATCAAAGGAAGTTTCGCTTATGGTACGGATGTGTACAATGGCGAACAAAAAAGAACGTTACAAATTGCGGTAGATTTGATGGCTCAAAAGAAAGTGAACCTTGAACCACTCATCACCCATTATTTTCCGTTGGAACGTTATCGGGAAGCAATCTCTACCGCCTCTAATAAGAAAAAACAAAACACAATGAAAGTTGTTTTTACACCATAAGCAAAATGCAGGCCTGTTAATAGTCGAACAGTACAAAGCTAATCTGTATATTACAAGAAAAAATATATTATGATACGACAAAGGAACCACTCCTCTATGTTAGATATAAATTTATCTTATTCTCTTAATAGAGGAGTCACTTTATTTATGGCTTTGTCTAATTTCTTGCTGTTTTTACTATACATCTGCTTTGCTTCTTCTACATTTGTCGCAAGAGCAAACAGTTCTAAATCCGCCTGACATTTTTTCATCGTTGCGAGGATTAATGGTTTTTCTACAGGTTCAGCAACTTTAAGTTTATCATCGAAAAGATCTACAGATAACTGTCCAAAAGAATCCACCTGACCGAGAAAAACGTTTTCGATCGTTACACCCAACTTTTCTAATTCGGTTTTTAACCAATTTCGATTTTGACCAACAGTAGATAATGGTTCATCTAAAATTTCGCCATCCATTATGACGGTTTGCGGTTCCTTAAAGGAGGGAACTTTAACTCCAAAATCTTTTGCTGTTAAAGGTTGATTTTCTTTCTTTAATAACACATTTAATTCTCCATTAGCTTCTAACACAGCAAATTCCACATCGGAAATTTGGAAAACATCTTTCGTTCGCAGTAACTGCATCAGTTCATCAATCGTATATTTTTCCTTTTTCAAATTTTCTTCCATTACTTTCCCATTCTTAATAAAAACGGTTCCTTTCCCTTCCATAACATCCCGAAATTTCTTGCTTTTCAATGAAATATAACCTGCCACAAACGGCATTACTCCAAAAATTACAATACCTATAATCCCATGCATAACCTTAAGATCAAGATTCATGATTACTTCTGACCCTATGCTACCAATCGTAAAACCACTAACATATTCAAAAAAGGAAAGTTGGGAAAGTTGTTTTTTTCCTACTATTTTTGTGATTATAAAAAGGATAACTAAAAAGATTAACGACCGGACAACAATATCTAACCAATCTGGCACTGTATGACCCCCTTCTTATGTTAAATATTCGGCTAGACTAAAAACCTCTATATTGATCTTCTTCCAGTTCCAATCGGCCAACCCTTTTTTTCAAGTCATCCATTATCTCCTCCATGATTGTTATCGTTTCTTGGAAGGTTTGTTTTGCATACTCATCCTCTGTTCGTAACTCTAAACTAGCTAAACTATTTTTAACGTTTTTAATACTTGAAAGACATTGTTTTACATCAGAACCTACTGTCACGAAACCTTCCTCCTTATCCTTTTGGTTTAAAAATTAATGCTCCTATCATGCCAAAGATAATAGCGGCGGAAATACCAGAACTTGTTACTTCGAACATTCCAGTAACAACGCCTACTAATCCGTGTTGTTCTGCTTCTGCCATCGCCCCATGGACAAGAGCATTACCAAAGCTTGAGATAGGTATCGAAGCTCCAGCACCCGCAAACGCAATAAGAGGTTCGTATAAACCAAATCCATCGAGAATCGCGCCGAGAACAACGAAGGTGCTTAAAGTATGGGCCGGTGTTAATTTGAATACATCGAACATAATTTGGCCTATTACACAAATTAATCCACCAACTACAAAAGCCCAAAAAAATATCATTTCTTTAAATCACCTCCATGTTCAATGGAAACGGCATGGGCAATGCATGGAATAGTTTCGTTTTGCTGGACTGTTAAAGGAGATAATAAAGCTCCTGTCGCTACTACTAACATTCTTTTTAAATCCCCTTTCTTCATACGATTTAACAAATGACCATAAACAACGGCTGCCGAACAAGCTGCTCCGCTCGCTCCTGATAAAACAGGCTGTCCTTCTCGGTAAATCATAAGTCCACAGTCCTGATAATTTTCCTCCTGTATAGGCACCCCATGTTTTTTAAGCAGATCAAAAGATACTTCTCTCCCTATGTGTCCAAGATCCCCTGTCACAATCAAATCATAATAAGAAGGATTAATATTCCGTTCCTTTAAATGGGTTTCAATTGTATCTACAGCAGCAGGAGCCATTGCTCCACCCATATTGTAGGGATCAGTCATCCCCATATTTACAACTCGACCAATCGTAGTAGATGTAATAGAGGGACCCTCTCCTTTATCACTTACTAATCCAACTCCGGCTCCTGTAAC
Source organism: Alteribacillus bidgolensis (assembly GCF_002886255.1). Lineage (NCBI taxonomy): Bacteria > Bacillati > Bacillota > Bacilli > Caryophanales > Bacillaceae > Alteribacillus > Alteribacillus bidgolensis. The sequence continues at coordinate 866,025 of NZ_KZ614149.1, read as the reverse complement.
GGTCCACTGGGCGGTGGGCGGCTTTTGATCCCCATATTCCGTTGGATATCTAAATTGTTTTTCTACTGCTGTATTGTGACTGGAAGCTCCAGTTAAAATATAATTAGCCCCTCCTGTGTTCACAATATAGGCTGCAAGAGCCAGTCCTTCCATCGATGTGGAGCAAGCACCAAACAATCCGAAATACGGGGCACCAAGGGTTTCAGCGGCAAAACTTGTAGGTGTTATTTGGTTTATCAGATCGCCTGCTAAAAAAAATTGAATTTGCTCCTTTTGAAGACCTGCTTTTTTTATTGCTCGTTCACACGCTTCTTCTAATAAAACCTTATGTGCTTTTTCATAGGAATCTTCTTTTAACCATAAATCAGAATGGAGGAAATCAAAGTCTTCTGCCAACATTCCCTTTGCTTCAAAAGGTCCGCCTATCGTTCCAGTAGAAGTGATTTTAGGCTTTTGATCAAAAATCCACGTGCGATGTCCGCTTAACATTAAAATCCACCCCACTGTATAAGAATCGTTTTGATCGTTGCTACGACAAAAGCGGCAAACGTTCCAAATAAGATGACGGAACCAGCTAATTTAAACATATTAGGACCTACACCTAACACAAACCCTTCTGATCGATGTTCAATGGCAGCGGAGATAACCGCGTTTCCAAATCCGGTAACTGGGACCGCGGAACCAGCTCCTCCAAATTGAGAAATACGATCATAAAAACCAAATCCTGTAAGCAGTAAAGCAATAAAAATCATCGTTGCCACTGTTGGATTATCTGCTGTTTCTTCTGTGAAGTTAAAAAAATAAATGTATAGAGTTTGCACCCCCTGGCCAATTAAACAAATGACACCTCCAGTTAAAAACGCTTTAATACAGTTTCCCATCAGAGGTCTTTTTGTTTCTCGCTCATTTTCAAATGTTTGATATTCCTGTTGAACAGGAGTTAAATTCTTCTTTTTATTGTTGGCCATGGTTTGACCTCCAGTCCACTATGTTTTTTCTTTCATAAGATCTTTAATCCTCTTAATGTCTTCCTTTAATTCTTTCACTTTTATCTCATCTTTCTGCAATTTATCCTCAAGTGCTCCCAGCTCCCAAATAATTTTTTGATCGATAGATACATCTACTGTTTTATTTGGATATTTTTTCTCAAGATCTGATTTAACTTCTTCCTCAATGCTTTTGATTTGGAAACGTTCAAACTGTCCAACTTTTATAGCAAGCAAAAGCTCATTCTCAGTATTTACAGCTTTGACATCTGTTATTTCATCCTTTTCAATGACAAATTCCTTCACCTGGTTAGAAAGAGATTGATCTTTAGGTTTTGTTGTGTTTATCTTTGTCGGCTCTCCATTATCACTAAGTTGATCTTGGTTTTCGGTGCATCCTGAGCCAAAGCTTAGTACAAGTATAATTAAAAGCAAAAAGTTTAGGGTTTTCATGTACAACACTCTTTTCGTTTTATCATCTTCTTATCATTTAGGATTAAAAGGAAAGAAAGGTTGAGTTTTCCAACCTTTCTTTCCTCTACATTACTGTTTATACTGAGGTTCTTCTTGTTCAATTTGTTGAACACGCGGAGAAACGGTATCCACCAGTTGTTGAGTTTGTTGGGCAGCATTTTGGAACATTTGTTTCGCTTGTTCATTTTCCGTTGCCAAAGCAAACGATTCTAAGCTGGCTTGAGCACTCTTCAAATTAGCTACAGTTGTTTTTAAATCACTTGCTACTGTCATATAAATCCTCCTAGCTGTATTTTTATTACAGCTATTAGAATGACTCAAAATAGTATTAAATATGTAATATCAATTAATACCCAAAATGTGGTAATAAAAGTTGTTTTTTGTTGTTGGTACTACCTTAAACGACGATAGTCAGTAACTTTTAACAATCATTATCGATACTCTTCTCTCATATATAGAAGTGGATTCCCAATTAAACATAACAAAGCCGGTTCTATAAAAGGACAGAACCGACTTTTTTGATTTGGTTTTTAATATGTTTTTTAGAGCTTAACTTTTATTTCAATGTAAACTCTAGTTTTCACACTGACTTCTAACATTTCTACCTGTTTTTTCAAAACTAAGTTATTTTAGGTCAAAAAATTCCTTAGAATAAATCTCCCAACGATTTGTTAAGCCATCCCGGATAAGGGTAAGAGTAACTGATTTTCTCTTCTTCCCCTGTCTCGGGTCATGATATTGAAGTTCGACAGGTAATTCCAATGCTATGACAGGCAGTTGATCTATCTTTTTATAAGGTGAGTCTTTTGCAGCCACCCCAATCTGATTGAAGCGCTCTAAAATAGTTGCTGCATGTTCCCTATAAGGTTGAGCTAGAGTGATCTGTAACAAATACAGATCACTTTGGTTAATCGCTGTAAGAAAAAGATCGGCTACTTCATATGGATCCATCTGATCACGGTATTCTTCTAGTTTTCCTGCCGCTTTTAAAACCATCAGTTGATGAGTTGGATCTGTGTTTTTCGTGCGGTGGGTCATACTTCCTGCAAAGTGAATACAAAAATGGCCTGGAAACCCATTTGATAATGCCCCTCCTCCGTGAGGCATTCCATGCATAGAAGCGGCAATAAAACGATCATCAATGTTTACAAGAATGGCCCTTCTTTTCCAGCTCCACTTATCTTCATAAATTTCTTTCATGATTTGAGTATCGTTTCTTGTTAAAGGCTGTACATCAGCGTGTTGATTACCGGCACGCTTTTGTACTTGAAAACTTATCCCGGTTTCTAGATCAATGACCTGAAATTTTGCTTTACGAGGCAACAGTGGTCGAACGTCTTTCCACGAAAGCATTTCACCATAATAATGCTCCCGTATGATATAGGCAAATGGAGAGTGAGGAAGCATTGATGGTTGCATCTTATCTACCTCTTGTGATTCAAAAGCATGCACCGCCAGGGGGCTGTTCAAAACAAAAATTGAGAGTACTATGGATATTACAATATTTTTTTGTTTTTTCAACCCCATCACTTCCAAGATTTTTGTTTTCCCTATTTTGTACTGCCCCTTTTATTTTATACCAACCTCTAATTACAAAATCCTTAAAAAATTATTTAAATAGTTCCGGATTAAACTTTTTCTGATAATGACTCAGTGCGATTAAAGGGAAAAGATGTTCGTAACTATGGTAATGAATATAAAATCCTCCGGGGAGACCCTGCCCTTTTGGATACGTTGTTGTCCAATTATTTTTCTCAGATGTCTCTAACAAAAAATGAATCCCCTGCTTTATGCCGGGTGTCTCTTCCTTTTCTGCTGCGAGAAGTGCATCCAGCGCCCATGCGGTGTGAGTGCGAGTGCTTTCCTGTAATGGAACATATCTTTTCTCTGCGTCACTTTTACACGACTCTCCCCAACCGCCGTCTTTATTTTGAATATTGTATAGCCATTTGACCGCTTTTTGAATAGACGGATGGTCTTTACGTACATTTACAGCTATTAATCCTGTGATAGCTGCCCATGTTCCATATATATAACAAATGCCCCATCTGCCGTACCATGACCCATCCTTTTTCTGATCTTGAAAGAGCCAATCCACACCCTTTTTTACAAAAGGATAGTAATGATCTGCATGGGTGAAATTCCCTAAGAACTCCAATGTTCTCCCTGTTAAATCCGCAGTCGAAGGGTCTAGTATCATTTTCCCTCCCCCTTCAACCGGAAGCCATTGAAGAATAGACTTATTCACATTTTTCTCAAACGCAGGCCATCCTCCGTCATTATTTTGCATGGATAAAAGCCAATGAACAGCTCGATCCCACGTTTGATAATAAATGGGTTCGTTTATAATAAGGGATTGCAAAGATCTTAAAGAAGCAGTTGTATCATCTATATCAGGATTGATGGTATTTATGTCAGAAAACCCCCACCCTCCAGGTAACACGTTTTGATTATGAACAGCCCAGTCACCATATAAAAAATGCTGCCTCGACAGTAAGTACTGGTTGGCCTTTTGAATCGTTTCCGATGAAGAAGAAATTTCTGCTTCTTGTAACCCATAGCTTATTAAAGCTGTATTCCAAACATTTGCGGTTGTGAACTGTATATGAGTGTAATTATTTATACTGGTCTGATACGATTTCAGTCCTTGAACAGCTTTCTTGATAACAGGATGCTGCTTCGCATAGCCCCTTGCCATTAAAGCAAAAATCATTAGAAAGGTAGAACTAAAATAACTATAAAATGTTCCATCTGCTTCTATTCGCTGCAGCATATACTGCTCAGCGCGTTCTAAAGCTAACTGATGAAGCTCGTTCGGATACCCTATCAGCCTATTTATTCCTTGTTGAATAGGAGAAAGAAAGGACCGTAAATCATGTAATTCTCTTTCCCATCCATCAACATTTCTATTTAAAAATAAATTGGATAGATCCGGAGTCCGTGCTGTCTTTATACTAAATGTATAATCAGCAGCTATTAATATCGGAAGTAGATTCACTCTTGCATACACAGAAAAGTCAAAAAAGTTGACTGGAAAAGAAGTAGGCAAAAGCAGCAATTCCACTGGCATCGGAAAATAACTCGGCCATTTATACTGACCCGTTAATGCTAACATAACTTTGGTGAACATATTGATTTCATTTAAACCACCGTTTTTTAAAATAAACTTTTTTGCACCGCGCATCCCCGGATCGCTTTTTGTTAGATAACCTGAGTACAGTAAAGCATAATATGCTTCAACGGTTGCCGATATATTCCCTTTTTCCTCATCATAAAATAACTTCCATGATCCATTTTTTTCTTGCTTATTTAGAATTCTACGTACCAGCTCGTAAATAAAATCTTCATCATTTATTTCTAACGTGCGTAATAAGATGATCATATAACAATCGGTTGAAATACCTGTTTCAAATGGGTAGGACCAAGAGCCGTCTAGATTTTGCTCGCTTATCAAAATGTTTACCAGCCGATTTACTTCCGCTTCTAATTGATTCATTAATCGCTAACCCTCTCTTATTAAAAACACTTTTTACATCCTTATTCCTTTCTACACAAGGATATTCCAGGACGGGAAGGAAGGGTAATTGATGAAGATCAGCTGGTCAAACAATAAGAAAATAACGAAACAATCTTATATTAAAATAAAAGAAGAATTACAGAAGAAAAACAAAAATAAACCAAGCTCTTTTCCAGAACACAATCTAACCTACGGTGAAAGAAAACTATTAAAAGATATTAAAAAAACTACGCAGAAATGGAATATAAATAATGTTACTCGTACGCAGGCCTATTTTGACTTTTTTCTTCAGTACCCTGAAATCCATTGGGCTTTATTAGGTCATATGGTATCCCGAAACGGGGGCTGGTATATGACAGATTTAAAAGGGGATCTTCTCACAAGACTTCTATCTGAAAAAGAACAGGAAAATTTCTTTTTATTTTTAGAACGAGGAAACTGGTTAATATTTCAAGATGTATATCCGCAGTTTTTACTATATAGGCATAGTAAAAACGTCAATAAAAATCTTTTTTATTTGCTCCCATATTTGGATGTTTCTATATTTATGGAAACGATATGGAATTATTTTTGGCAGTATGGCGACTGCTCTCTTTTAGCAATTGCTACGGTGATTAACGAACAAAGTTATTTAGAAAAAAGAGTGATAAAGCACCCTCATTTCAAGAAAACTGTATTAAACACCATAGGATTTAAGCTGTATGATTTTTTGCGTTTTAATCATATCATTTTTCCCTTTTATAAAAATACAACGACAGATAAACCAGAATTAATAGGAGATACACTATACCAGTTTTCTTCTCTTCATGAGCGGATATTGTTAGGCAAACGGTTGTATTCTCTGCTTTTTCAGCAAACACCTACTATCCTAAAAAGTGTTTTACTTTGGGCTAATCGTCATCCTCATACCGGTTCACGAAAAGATTATTGGGATCATCTCTTTCATCACGTAAACGAAATGCTTCCAGGTCATCATTACCGGCGAAGAACTAAAGAATGCCAGCTATTAAAAGGGGCACCTCGTATTTACAGCCCTCCATTGCAATTTGCCTGGAAAAATATTGATCATCCTGAAGCGGAAAAGGGCGATTGGTTTGATGATTGGAGAATAATTAATTATTTAGTGGAAGACGAAAAATTCGCTGGCGGGGATATTAATGATAATTATTGTAAAACCATCGAAAAAATCGAAACAACTATTATTGCAAAAAAAGCAATCTTTCTTAAACGGGAGGAATGATATTTATAGCTATATCACAACAGCCCTGTTTGCTTCCCTGGTTGGGACTTATTTAGATTTACTTTTTGTAGGAATAAAATTCTATCATTTTCCAGTCAGACTCTTTCCTGAAATATTTACGATTAATATTGGATTTACTTTATTACTCCTGCCTTTATTCACTGTTTTCTTTTTATTTGCAGCAAGCCGAGTTTCTTCCCCTGTTCGCTGGGTGATTATCGTTCATATCAGTATGGTTATATGTATTATTGAACAATTGTCCGAACAATTAGGGTGGTTTATACATGACGCTGATTGGAATCATGCTTATTCTTTTTTCGGCTATATGCTGTTTTTATTTATCGTTTGGAAACTTTTCGTCTTTTTCCAGTCATTTTAAATGTCTTTAAACATATTCAAACCCCTCTTTTTCATTTTTGAATAAGATTAAACTTTTTCCGATACCAACATCCTTTCTCTTTCTTTTGTTTCATTAGCCGAAACGAGCATTTTTCGCTGATTTGTCCTCTTCAGTATTCTTTCTACTTTTTTTACCCTGTAGCTCTTGTTCTTCTATGCTTATCGCACCGAGCGGTCCCCGACTGGCAATACGAGTGATAATTGCAGCAACCTCCTCTGGAGAACGCTGCAAGTCGGTCTCTATCCAATGTTGAATAATACCTAGCTGAGCAGAAATAACAAACGTAATCAAATAATCACGAGGTACTAGCATTTGTTCTTCGTCAATCTGTAAGGCAGAAAGCTTATTGGACACTTGTTCTTGCATAAACTGTTCCATTTAACAACAAAGGAGGGGTCCCCTTTTGGGCCAAAAAGTACGTGAAGAAAATCAGCTTGGTTTTTTATGAATTCAAGTATGGAAATTAATTCCGAATAAGGTTGATCTTGAGCATTATTGAATTCTAAAATATTGACTTCCTTCATCTTATCCTGCAATGTCTGGAAAAACTCATCCTGAGATTGCTCCATATAGTCATCTATATCCTGAAAATGTAAATAGAAAGTTCCTCTATTAAGATCTGCTCGGCTGGTCAATTCACTGACTGTCACCCCTTTTACTCCTTTTTCTTCCATTAACTCCAATAAGGCTGCCCGCAGCATTTTTTTCGTCCTCGCTTTTCTGCGATCCATTTTCTCAGCCATAAAAACTCCTCTATTTCGTTCTTCATTCATGTGATTTTTTATAAAAACACAACATTTTTACATAAAACGTTGAGTAATAAACGGTGAGCTTATTATTGAATATTGTAATGTTCTTCTCCATCATTATAATAATCAATAAGATCATTAATCAACAATATGTCCATTAAATGATGAAGGGGTTTTAATAATGATTTTCTGTCTTGGGGCTAACAAATATTATGTTTTTTGGGAACGGAGAAGAAATGGGATTTATCTTTACTGTTCTATGGAGCATGCTGTTTTTGCGGTTTTATCACCGTTTCCGATTCCGAGGGTATTCAAAACGATCAGAACGTCTAATAGGAAAACGAGGTTGAAAGAAGGAGAGATACCCTATGACATCTCGTGTTTTATTTTTTAATCAAGTGAATCGTTCCAGCCTTCCATATGTTGGTGGAAAGGGTGCAAATTTAGGAGAGCTGAGCCACGCTGGTTTTCCTGTACCCGACGGCTTTTGCATATCTACTGCAGCTTATAAAGATTTTATTGCCACAAGTAATAAGATCAATGAGTATCTAGAGTCCTTGAACAAACTGGACCGACACGATTCAGAACAATTAAGAGAGACAGGTAAACGTATCCGCAGCCATTTGCATCAACTAAACATCCCCGGCCATTTGAAAGATGAAATAGTTGCTGCATGGAAATCTGCAGGAATGGATAACTCTTATGCAATTCGTTCTAGCGCTACAGCTGAAGATTTGCCGAATGCGTCTTTCGCCGGACAGCAAGACACTTACCTCAACATTCGCGGGGAGGATGAACTGCTCAAGCATATCCGTAAATGCTGGGCTTCCTTGTTTACAGACCGTGCCATCGCTTATCGGACGAAAAATGGATTTGATCATTATCACGTCTATTTGTCCGTGGTTGTACAAAAAATGGTGAGTCCAGAAATTTCAGGTATTATGTTCACTGCCGATCCATCGAGTGGAAATCGCAGGGTAGTCTCCATTGATGCCAGCTTTGGACTAGGAGAAGCAATTGTTTCCGGCCTAGTATCAGCGGATTTGTATAAAGTAAAAGAAGATAAAATCATCCATAAAAATATATCCGTTAAGAAAAAAGCTGTCTTTGCTTTGCCTGAAGGCGGAACAATCAGCAAAGATTTGCCCCAAGACCAGCAGAAACAACAAACGTTGTCAGATGAGTACATTCAAATGGCAGCCAAGATCGGAAAACAAATTGAAAAACACTTTGGTGCTCCTCAAGATATTGAATTCTGTGTAGAAATGGGGAAATTTTATGTGGTGCAAAGCAGGCCGATCACAACGCTTTATCCTCTGCCGGATATTCCACAAGAATCAATGCGTATCCTCTATTCTTTCGGTCACTTCCAAATGATGACCGATGCGGTGAAACCGCTGGGACTATCTGTGTTAAAAACCATCATGCCGATACCAGCGCAATATACCTGGGAAGCAGGCGGGCGATTATATGTGGATGTTTCAGAAATCCTTCGTCATCGAATAGGACGGCGTGTCTTTCCCGCTTTTTTTAAAAATATGGATGAAGCAGCAAGCAGAGCTATTCAAGAAGTGATGGAGCGACCTGAATTTTTAAAAGTAACTTCCAAGCGAGTTTCTTTAAAATCATTATGTAAAACTTTTTGTCCTCTTTTATACAAGATAGGGCAAAATCTTTTTAAGCGTGACCCTGCATTAGCAATATATAATGTTGAAGCGTTTATAAAGAGAATGACGACAGATACGCGGAAGTCGCTGCAGAATGTTAGCGGTGCTCGTCGCTTAGAGACGGTACAAACTCAATTAAACGGTTTTTTCAAAGCTGTGTTTCCGAATATCTTTCATTACGCAGCATCATTTGTCATCTCATCCATATTGTTAGAGAAAATGTTTATTCGCTGGCTTGGGAATGACAAGGAACTTCGTTTTATAAATAAATCCCTGCCTGGCAATGTCACTAGTGAAATGGGACTTAAAATTGGTGATTTAGCTGATACAGTTCGCGGCTTTCCTGAAGTAAAAGAATATTTAAAGAAAGTCGATGATGAAACGTTTTATGAAGAGCTGAAAAATGTACACGGCGGAAAATGGTTTCAAAAGACCTTTGAGAAATTTATCACTACCTACGGTTCAAGATGTGCGGGCGAAATAGACATAACTAGACCACGCTGGCGTGAAGCTCCTACCCAGCTGGTTCCGGCAATTCTCGGTCATATGCGAAGTGTCAAACCAGGCGTCCATCGCCGGAAATTTATTCATGGTGATAAAGAAGCGAAAGAAGCTGAACAACGAATCTTATATTACCTAAAAGGTAATCGAATAAAAGCCAAGCTTGTTAAACGTTTCATTAAGGTATATCGGAATTACGGAGGTCTGCGAGAACATCATAAATATTTATTAACCTTAATACTCGATGAATGCAAAAAGGCTATTATAGCTGAAGCGAAAGAATACGTGCAAAATGGTACTCTTTCTCAACCGGAAGATGTGTATTTCCTTACTCTTGACGAATTCATTCAACTCACAAAGGGTCAGCTGAGTGAAGATGTGTCCCAATTGATCGTCGAACGTAAAGCAACATATGAATGGCATAAAACATTGAAGCCTCCGAGGGTTTTGACAAATGAAGGAGAAAGCGTAATAGTTCCTAAAACAGGACATTTCCCAGCCGGATCCCTTATAGGCAGCCCCGTGTCTTCCGGTATTATCGAGGGCAAAGCTAGAATCGTACTAAAACCAGAAGAAGCTGAACTTCATGAAGGAGAAATTCTGGTGGCTCCGCATACCGATCCCGGCTGGACACCATTATTCCAGTCGGCCAAAGGATTGATAACAGAAGTAGGCGGTTTGATGACCCACGGATCCGTCGTAGCCCGTGAGTACGGCATACCTGCAGTGGTTGGAATTGATGAAGCAACCCTAAAAATCCAAACGGGACAATTGATTAGACTCGATGGAGATCAAGGTTATGTAGAGATCTTGAAAGATTAGAAAAACTCGGCTTGCCGCCGAGTCCTATGGTGGAAGTCGTAGTTTTGCTTGTACTTTGATCCATTAACATAGTTTAAACTTTCCTAAAGAATACCAGCCCTCTTCCCACTAGGGGCTGGGCAAATGAAACTTACTACAATAAAGCAAACTCAAACCCTTTTTCCCTTATTTGATCGATGAGATCTGGAAGTACCTTTAAGGTTTGTTTCAATTCATGAAGAAGAATGATCGATCCTTCCTGAATGTGTTCTACAACATTCGTAACAATCACTTCAGGAGAAGACTTGTTTTCCCAATCATAAGAAGAAATTTCCCACATTACAGGTGTTAAACATAACTCTCTAAGAATTTCCATTGTTTCCTCGTTATATTGCCCAAATGGCGGTCTGAACCATTGAACATCTAACCCTGTCATTTCTTGTATTTTTTCCACACTTGTTTTTATTTGCTTATATTGCTCGCTTTTCGTTAAAGTCGTCAGGTTTTTATGATTATGAGCATGGGAACCGATTTTATGGCCTTCTTGTACTACTCTTTGCCACGGTCTTTGTGGATAAAGTAATCTTGAATTCCAAAAAAAAACTGCTTGAACCTGTTTTTCTTTTAAAACATCTAAAATCGCTTCCAGTTTACGGCTCGGTCCGTCATCAAATGTGAGGATTACTTTATTATCCTTTTGTCTTAATTGTTCGATATTTTTTATCCATCTTTCATCTTTGAAATCGTACACGATCTCTTTTTTTATTACTCACGGATGAGGCATAGAATATAACCCCTCTAACATGTGAATTTATTTAAAATTAGGTTTTAGTACTGGTATTATCGAATCATTCGAAAATCCAGATTTCATTATATCAAAAGATAAACGTTCATCAACCAGAAGCTTGTGTTATATGCGTTTTGATTATCACTATTGTATTCGTACATTTCAATTAAGTACTACGTTTATATATTCTTATTAATACACTGTATAAACCCATTTTGTTTTCGACAAACTATACTCGATGTGCGCTATTTATTGAGGAGGAAGACAGTGTATGGAACAAGCTAAAAATTTAATAAAATCAGGATTCAGAGACCTTTCCAAATGGGCTTACTTACAACTTATCAGGCTGCTAGAGAAACAACTTCCCTGCACCTGGGATCGCGTGGATATAAAAACAACACGCGGATATATGCAGTCCTTTATAGCAGCAAACGTAAATTTGAATGTTAGGTAATATATAGACATGATAAAGAAGTTAAATCATACAAGTAGTAAAAAATTAGAAATGCTGCTATGGAGTATTGCCCTGCCTGGTTTTGGACATTTACTAAACGGAAAATATACAAAAGGCATCGTTTTAATTTTTTTAGAGTTTCTTGTTAATGTTATGGGGAATTTTAATCATGTGATTGTATTGAGTTTTCATGGAAATATTCAAGAAGCAATTGATCAGACAAACTATCAGTGGCTTATGTTTTATCCTTGTCTCTATTTCTTTGCCATATGGGATGCATATAAAGATGCAGGAGGAGGCGAAAAACCATTTTCCTACTTGCCACTCGCTTTTTCGGCCTATTTTGTAACAATTGGCTTAATTTTTTCCCCTTCATTTACAATTTTTGGAATGCTGATAGGCCCAATTTGGCTGCCTATTCTCTCTTTGCCCATTGGATTAGTAGTGGGGAGTGTGATCAGATGGATACTGGTTAAGAGACTTACTTAAACATTTCGATTACAAACATGTTTATTATCCTTATGTTGAGAAAAACTAATTTTCCCCCGTCAATTTTAGGAGGTAATACTTAATGATTGATGAAAAGAACCGCTTAACGTCGGCAGAAATTGGTTGTCTTTGGACAACGTACATGTATGATAGTATGGCAAAATGTATTCTTGGGTTTATGCTTAAACATTTAGAAGATAAAGATATAATACCTGCTGTTCAATTTGGCTATGATATATCAACCGGACATTTAGACTATTTATTAAACCTATTTGACAAAGAAGATTATGCTGCCCCTCACGGATTTACCGAGGAAGATGTTTACATGAATGCTCCCTGGCTGTATTCCGATGCGTTCTGTTTAACATATTTGAACCACATGTCTAAAGTTGGAATGATGACGTACAGTGGTTTTGTAAGCATGAGCAAAAGAAAAGATATAAGAAACTTTTTCACGAAGTCGCTTATCGACACTTCCACTCTTTATAATCAAACGACAGAAATTGCAGAATCAAAAGAGCTGCATGCTACCCACCCTTATATTGAATTACCGAAAGAAACGGATTATGTGGAGAGCAAAAAATATTACAGCGGTTTAAATCCTTTTACAAGAAAACGGCCATTAAATGCTATTGAAATTTCTCATTTATACATGAACATATTAACAAATTCGATAGGTGTAAAACTAAGTCTTAGTTTTGCACAAACTTCACACTCCAAAGAAATTCAAGATTATATGCTGCGCGGAAAAGAGATATCCAATAAACATATTCAAATTTTTTCTGATATTTTGCTTGAAAACGACATTGCGACCCCGCGGATGCCCGACTTGAGCGTAAGCGATTCAACGACGAAAACATTTTCTGACAAATTAATCATGTTTCATATGGCGCTTTTAACCTCAGCTGGGACAGGGAATTACGGTACAGCAGCAGCAGCCAGTCAGCGAAATGATTTAGCACTAAACTATGAACGTTTATCTCTTGAAATTGCGAAATACGCAAAAAGCGGAGCCGATATTATGATTAAACACAACTGGTTCGAACAACCCCCGGGGACAAAAGACAGAGAAAAACTGGCTAGAAAAAAAGAATAACCCCAAGTATTAAAACATGGAGCGTTTTCTTTACATAGAGCGCTCTTTATTTTTATTTTTAAAAAATGCAATGATTAACAATAGGATAGGTATAATAACTTGCAGCGGCAAATGCATGTACAACGAGACCAACGTGAGTCCTTCTTGAATATGTTCAGTGTAGCTGCTTGCAATGGATAACGATAAAATCAGTACAACAATCCCTAATGGATAGGCTAGCTTTGATGCTTTTTTTACATGAAATAAATTGGACACTCCTGTCACGGCAGCATAAAAATAGATGGTTATTTTAATAAATCCACCAACAATTAAAGCAATCATAAAAAAAACGTCTAAGCGTTCCAAAAATTCTGCTACTTGGATTGCTTGTATCGTATTAAGCAGCGGAAACTGAGAGCGTGAGGTAAGATCAACACCGAGTACAGCAATATTAATAGCCATCGTAATTACCAGATTTACCCCGCTTAAAACAATAGCAGCAATCCCCGCTTTTTTCAGTTTTTTTGGTCTGTTTATATAAGGAAATATCATAATAAAAGCAACTACTTCGCCGAAAGGAATATACCATGTCTCCTTAAGAAATGTCTTTACCACCGGCATTACTCCACTTTCAAGCACTGGCTTTAAATTTTTAATATCTATTAACCCTGATACGATGACCAAAATAAATCCAGCGACTGCTAAAAAATACTGCACAACAAAAAGCAGTTCACCTGTACGGGCTATAACCTCAATACCTTTATGTACTGTGTAAACTATCGTAAGCAGCAACAGAGCATTTACTATAAATAATGGCGTTTCTTCGTATGCAAACGTTAAGAGCATTTCTCCAAAATCGCGAAGTACTCTTGCGGAAATATACAAAAAATAAATTATATAAATACAAGCAAGTATTTTCCCGAAAATTTTTCCAAGCAAAATTTGCATATACTCGGTTGGCAGAATATCAGGATAATATTTATACAACCGCAGATAAATATAAAACAAGAACACCCCTCCCGCCATTCCTGTTAGAATGGCAAGCCAGGCATCCTGTTTAGCATCTGTTCCAAGAGGAATTAAAAGCGCGCTGCCTAGTTCAAACAGAAAAATGAGAACAAACAGCTGCATTGCATTTATTTTAGCATTCTCCACACTTTCCCCCCCTTATCAATTTTCCATATTTGAAAGAAGCGGTTCATTTCTTAATCCCGTTCTTCTCACAAATGCATCGACCGTAATATCTACCTCCACTTCAGGAAAATAGGAATCTTCCCACTCCCCTTTTATGCTTTTCCATGCTTTTGGATCTGCGCGATGAACAGCTTCACCGAAGCCCAGAAAATCTGTTTTCAGTTCTTGGGCTTTTTGAATTGATGACATTATATTTTGTTTTATTTTTTCACCTAATACCTCTTGAAATTGACTCAATACTTGGGGATTACTAAGATCAACTGGCACGGCCACTTCCCCTATTCCCCCTTCAGCTGAAACTTTTACCGAAATTTTAGGCTTATTTTTATCTGTAACTTCCGCCTTAACGTCTGTTTTTTGGCGGACTGCATGGTAAACGATGGCATCCGTTTCCCCTTTCCAATCAATGGATACAGCAGTAGCTTTAATTTTATCTAATAACCACATTGTCCCTTTTGACACATCTCCTGAAATCTTATCAACCATCTTTCCATCTTTGAAAACTGCCATTCCAGCTGCTTGAAGGCGTGCTTCCGGTTCAGTTGCTTGGATATTTTCTAAACTCTTCCCTTGCTTTTCATCTCCTTCCATACTAAAGCAAGTAATGATTGGGGCTTGACCAGGTGTTGCCATTTTTGATAATACATCTCTTGTATCCACATTCAAATGTTGACCCCAAATTTGTTCGGTCGACTCTAATGTTTTAATAACTTTATTGGAAGGGATTTTATCAATCGTAGTCAAGGTACTAATAATATCTTCTACTTTCGTATTATTCGTGGCAATTACCGCTTTCGTAGTCGTTCGGAATTCAGGGTCCCGCTCTAACGAATCAAAAATTTTTGCAATACCTTCTTCGCGGGCAAGTTTTTCACCAATAACAAGTAAATTCGTATGAGCATAATATGGCCTGCGTGATACTTGGCTCGATACCCTTCTATTGATTTCTGTCAAGTTTCCACCTAAAGCTGTATATGTCGTGATCGGAGCGCTCTCTGAACCAGTTCCCTGTGTACCCTCTCCCCCCGCAACATTTCCCGGATTTATCACTTGTATCGTACCGACATATTGACCATTTTCGGCCTTATCAATTCCTAATGCAGAAACTAAAGCCAAGTCCGGAAGTTCTCTATTACTCCAGCATCCCGAAAGAATTATCATATTTATGAGTAATAGTAAAATAAACGATCCCATCTTCATGTTGTCACCTTACCTATTCGATCTTAATATAAAAAGATCATTTCATCGTTCGACTGGATGGAGGTTTTGGTTTTTGATTTTCTCCTTGCCGGATTGAATTTTTATCTACCGTCAATCTTGGTCGTTCTTTTCCTCCCCACCATGGCAACCGAACTATCGTATCATCTGCTCCTGAAGGTATAAATGGAGCCATTGGCGCCATATAAGGAACCCCAAAAGAACGAAGGCTGCACAAATGGACCAACAAAATAATAAACGAAAGAATAATCCCGTAAAAGCCGAAGGCAGCAGCGGCAATCATCATCCCGAATCGAATAAGTCGTGCTGATATCGCAATCGAATAGGAAGGGGTAGCAAAGCTGGCTATGGCAGTAATAGCTACAATAATGACCATCGCCGGAGAAACAATCCCAGCTTGCACAGCCGCTTGACCAATAACGAGAGCACCAACAATAGATATTGTTTGTCCAACTGCTTTTGGCATTCTTACGCCTGCTTCCCTCAATATTTCAAATGTTAATTCCATAAGAATAGCTTCAATAACGGCTGGAAAAGGGACCGCTTCACGTTGAGCAGCAAGAACAATCAACAGCTGGGTCGGAATCATTTCTTGATGAAATGTAGTAGCCGCGACATACACAGCAGGTGCAAAAAGAGATATTAAAAAGATAAGAATTCTTAACATACGAATACTGGTCGCAATATCAGCGCGGCTGTAATAATCATCTACCGATTGAAAAAATTGAATAAAGACGGCCGGCACAATTAACACAAACGGTGTACCGTCTATAAAAATTGCAACCCTGCCTTCTAAAAGATTGCCTGCAACTGAGTCCGGCCGTTCTGTATGTTGAACGGTTGGAAAAGTGGTTGCAGACTGATCCTCAATCAGCTCTTCAATATAACCAGATTCCAAAATGCTGTCTATATTTATCCTTTTTAATCGTTCACACACTTCCTGTACGACTTTATCTCTTGCCAATCCATCAATATACATAATTTCTACATCAGTATTGGTCATTTTACCAAGCGTAATGGACTTCACCCACAAGTCCTGATTTTTAATACGGCGCCTAACCAACGCAGTATTTGTACGAAGCGATTCTGTAAACCCTTCACGTGGTCCTCGTAAAGAAATTTCGGTTGGCGGTTCTTCAATAGAACGTGACTCGCCGCCCTTGGTATACGTACTTAACCCTTGTGCAATGCCATCTACAAGAATGATTGTATCTCCAGCGAACAAAGATTGAAAAAGCTTATCCCACCCATTGATTCGTTTCACTTCTCCAAGAGAAACGACTTTGGCAGCAATCTTTTCCAATATTTCTTCCTCGGCTTCGACATGATGTAAATCATCGTCATTAATAAGCGAGTGAATGAGAAAATCATCAATCGACCGATTATCCACGATTCCTTCGACATAAATGATAGCTGCCGTTGATTTTTCATCGTTATTAAGCGTCAGCTTTCGTATAACAATGTCTGAGCTATTTCCCGTTTTTTTCGTTATTTCCTCTAAATTATTCGTTAACGAATGATCTAAAGGCTCTTCCTTTTTGCTAGGCTTTGCAGGTATTGACTTTGATCTAGATCTAGAAAGCTTTTTCAGCTTAAATTTCATAATGCACAGTTTCCTTTTGTATGTTTTTGTTAGTTTTTTGCAAGGAAGCCATAATTTATTCTCATACTTTTTAGCCGTATAACAAATCAAATTTGGATAAACATAATAAATGGAGATGATAGAAGTGAAAATAGTGGGAATTTCTCTTTTTATGCTGGGACTGTTAATGAGTTTAGTCATTGGATTGGATCTCATTATGGGGATAGATATAAAAGCTGCTTTAAAAAACGCATTTAATCCATTTCGTGTCATGGAACCAGTAGAATTGTTTGTTTTATCGTTTTTTGTTGTAATGTTTTTTGCTGAAGCATTTGTCATTTGGATAACTAAAAAAAAAAGAACCAATAAACACTATGTTTTTAGGTGAACGTGATTATGGGTGAAGAACGACTTTATAATAAAATATTATTAGAAAAACTCGGCTTCTCGCCGAGTCCTTATGGCGAAAGCCGAAGTTTTACTTATACTGTTTACCAATAAAAATTTTATACTTTACTAACAGTGGAACAAAAAGAACAACTCAATCAGCTCATCCATGAATACTGGACTTCTTATTCTAGTTTTTATACATGGTATTTTTGGTTTAATGTGGCAACTGTTATTGATATTGACAGGAAAAGACTATTTTGAAATCTGTTTTTTGGGATACACCGCACATATGTTATACAAATGTGGGTAACGTATTGTCTTAGAATAACATTCTTATCCACCCCCATACACTTACCCATTTGCTTCCTTTAGGGGTGACGGTAACAGCAGTTTTATTCCCCGTCACATTCATGCTATTGTAACAATATTGTACAAATAGAAATAAAAATTTTTATATTTATGCTGCCGTGGCTTCTCTGCTATTCGCATACGGTTTCGGGGGTTTTTCTTATGCTGTTGAGTTGTTAAAAATGCATAAAGGCATGAATTTTACGAATTTGTTTTTCATTGATATAGCGGTTGTTTTTGTAAGTTTCTGGGTAACAAAGTTATTCTGTAGATTTAAATTGGATTCATTTTAAATAAAAAGTTGAACCGTCAACGATGTCGATATCTTCGCTAGTTTTAATATTATTCATTAATTGAAAAAGTGCTTCATCTTTTCGCTTTGCTTCAATCATGCAGTCAATTTGCGGGACACTTCCTTTGATTTCTTTTAGGAATGTTAAAAACATATCAATATCCACCAAGTCCGCATGATGGCGAAACTCTTTCTCGCTTTTCGGACTGGAAATGTGCATTTTTACAGGCAGCGGGGAATACTGCCATGTTTGGATAATACGGTCCCACTCCTTTTCCCAATGTAATTGTTTATGATTAGCAAGATGATGATGATAGTCAAAAACGAGTGGTATTCCTAATTTTTCACATAAATATAGTGTATCTTCCACCGTGAAAGATGTATCATCATTTTCAAGCATAATCATGGTTTGAAGATGTTTTGGGACTACCATCCAATTGGTTACAAATCGCTCAAGGGACTTCTCTGTTTCCTTATAATTCCCTCCCACATGAATGACGCAGCGGTGAGTCGTGTCTACACTCATTTCTTTTAACAATTGATAATGAAGGCTTAATGTTTCAATCGTTGTTTTTAATACTTCCTTTTTCTTTGAATTAATAAGTACAAAATGATCTGGATGAAAGTCTATTCTCATTTTATGTTTCGCAGCAAAAGAACCTAGTTCTCTGAGCTTTTTTTGTATAGGTGCTATGTAATCCCAATCAGCTAATTCTTCATGGTTTGCCAGTGGAATAAGCCGAGAAGATAAACGATAAAAATGGATATCCGATGCAGCATTATGCTTAAGGAGACGGTGCGTATTTTGTATATTGGAAAGTGCTATTCTTTCTAATTTTCGAATGGCAGCTTCCCTATTTCCGATTTTTTGGAATTGAGCAAATGTCATCGTTTTTGATGGGGAAGCATTTTGTAATTCCATGCTCATCGCCACATAACCAAGACGCACTATTGTCATTTGATTCACCTCATTTATAGTATGGAAAAAATATGGTGCTTAGATACAAATAAAATGATATAAAAAGCATTGTCCATATGAATACATGATCATATAATGATATATGTGAGCTAATACGGTGTGTAAAGAGGTGTTGTTCATGGGCCATAATCACGGACATTCCCATCACGCAAACAAAAAGGCTTTACTCATTAGTTTTATTCTTATCTCTTTATTTATGATAATAGAAGTAATAGGAGGCGTACTAACCAACAGCTTAGCGCTTTTATCTGATGCAGGACACATGCTAAGTGATGCTGCTGCTCTTGGGTTAAGCTTGCTTGCGTTTAAACTTGGAGAAAAAAAAGCAGATACAGCCAAGACGTTTGGGTACAAACGATTTGAAATACTAGCGGCATTTTTAAACGGCATCACTCTAATGGCCATTTCCGCCTATATCTTTTACGAAGCGTTTCATCGTTTTGTTGATCCACCTAAGGTAGCCAGTATCGGCATGTTATCTATCGCTTCTATCGGATTATTCGTTAATATTATCGTGGCTTTCATTTTAATGCGTGGGGATACCTCAGATAATCTGAATCTTAGAAGTGCTTTTTTGCATGTTCTTGGAGATTTATTAGGCTCTGTGGGTGCGATTCTTGCGGCACTTCTCATTTTGATTTTTGATTGGAGCTTTGCCGATCCGATAGCCAGTGTTATTGTTGCTGTTCTTGTATTAATCAGCGGATGGCGCGTCACTAGAGACTCTGTTCATGTTTTGATGGAAGGACATCCTGCACATGTAAAAGTTTCAGAAGTCAGAGAGTGTCTTAAAAATTTTAACGGAGTCGTCAGTATTCATGATCTACACATCTGGACCATTACTTCTGATTTTCCTACATTAACTTGCCACCTTGTCGTTAACGACGATGTTGACAGAGATAAGTTGCTGCAAAACGTTACAGATCGGCTCAAAGACGAATTTGGTATCCATCACAGCACCATCCAATTAGAAGGGCCTCCGATGATTCACCGCCACGATGATACGTGTAATTAACAAAACAAACCATGTACTCATTTATGAGCATGGTTTGTTTTTAGTCATGAAGGCAGTGATTTATCGATTGGTTTAAAAGAGACACCACGTGCTGGTCTTCTAGAGAATAGTATATGGACGTCCCTTCTCTTCTGAATTTCACTAAACGAAGCTTTTTTAAAAAACTTAACTGGTGGGATACCGTAGATTGAAGCAAAGATAATTCCTTTGCAATTTGAGAAACAGCACACTCTTTTTGCGATAATAAATATAATATCCTCACTCGAGTCGGATCGGACAAAGCTTTAAACGTTTGTGTAACCAGTAGCAAGGTCTCTTCATCTAACTCTTTACTATTATGGTTGTCTACTTCACTCATCGATCTATTCTCCTTTAGGAAGTAAATCATTTCACTATTAGCATACCGAAAATGGCTAAGAAAAGAAAAGGTAATTCCCTTGAAAGTTCCTGTCTTTGCAGGGTTATATTTAATATTCCGCTGTTTTCACAAATGCTAATCATACAATATACTATCCGAAACTCACTGGTTACTTAACGTCCCGCTATGAAAAAGGACGTAGGGCAGCCATAAGATCCGTACAGCTTGCTTCTGGGACTTTTTTTTCCTGCATAGTAAAAAAATTACTCAGCCCAAGTGTTTCCCCTTTTTTCCATGTCCATATGTTTTCATGATAGATACTTCTTTCTTAGCAATAGTGACATTAGGAACTTTTTTGATACAAACCTTTTGCCTATTTTTAAGATCAAACCCAAAGTACACTTTTCCATATGTTCCTCTGCCTTTTGGAGAAGCTTCTACCTTATACTGATCCCATATAACTATACGACTCACCACCTTTCCGTTTACAGAATTTGTATTCTATATTGTATTCGGAGTGAAAAACTTTGCTTAGATGCTTAAACGAAAAAAACTCGGCTTACCAAAAAATTTTAAATAAGAAAATTAGAAGGTTTTCATTAAAATGCGGCCTGAATTCTAATTAGCCATTAGAAACTTTCTTAAAGCGATATTAGAAAAACTAGGCTTGCCGCCGAGTCTTTATGGCGAAAACCTTAGTTTTCTTATACTTTGATCGTTTAACAAAGTTAAACTTTCCTCAATTAAAAAAAGCAGGACCTCTATTGGCCCTGCCTTCACCTATTTCTAATTAGTTATGAAAATCTAATCCCGATTCCACTTCTTTTACATACCCGGCACGGATGACATAGTCACCAAAGTGCTCGCCTTCCTGCCTTTCTTTTGCATATTCCAACAAAATCGGACGTAATGTTTCTAGTATTTCTTCTTCTCCAATGTTTTCACGATATAGCTTATTAAGTCTTTCCCCTGCAAATCCAGCACCCATATACATGTTGTACTTTCCTGGTGCTTTACCAATAAAGCCAATTTCAGCTAAAGTTGGACGAGCACATCCGTTTGGACAGCCAGTCATTCGGATAGTTATTTCATCGTCTTGCAATCCTGCTTCTTCCATAATAATCTCCAGTTTATCAATTAAAGACGGCAAGTAACGTTCTGATTCTGCCATAGCAAGTCCGCACGTTGGAAAAGCAACACAAGCCATTGAATTTCTACGTAATGCTGAATCGCGTTTGCCATCTGACAGACCGTACTTTTCAACAAGTTCATTAATTTTACGTTTCTTTTGAGGTGTCACATTACTGATAATCAAGTTCTGATTTGGAGTGAGTCGGAAGTCACCGGTATGAATGTTTGCAATTTCTCGAAGACCAGTCATTAACTGATAATCATCCGTATCTTTAATTCGGCCATTTTGAATAAACAATGTAAGGTGCCAGCGGTTGTTTATTCCTTTCACCCAGCCATAGCTGTCTCCGTTATTTTCGAAATGATAGTCTCGTTGTTCTTCTAAATTCCAACCCAATCTCTCATGAAGTTCATCTTTTAACCAGTCTAAACCTCTGGCATCAATGGTATATTTAAAGCGAGCGTTTTTTCGGTTGGACCGGTTGCCATAATCTCGCTGGATAGTCAGAATTTTTTCTGCTACCTCAAGGACATCTTCTGGTTTACAGAAACCGATGACTCGTCCTAGCTGAGGATAAGTATCCGTTTCCCCGTGGGTCATTCCCAGGCCCCCGCCAACGGAAATGTTAAATCCTTGCAGCTGTCCGTCTTCCACAATCGCAATGAAGCCGATATCTTGGGAAAATACATCTATGTCATTTGATGGAGGAACAGCAATACCAATTTTAAATTTTCTTGGCAAATACAATGCTCCATACATAGGCTCGACTTCATCTTCAGTCTGAGAGCTGTCCACTACTTTTTCATCGTTAAGCCAAATTTCATGGTAGGCTCTCGTTTTCGGAAGAAGATGTTCACTGATCTTCGTTGCCCAGTCATAGACATCCGCGTGTACCTCTGTTTGGTATGGATTTGAATTACACATTACATTTCTATTCACATCGCCGCAAGCAGCAATCGTATCCATCATTGCTTCGTCCATCGCCTGCATGTTTTTCTTCATGTCCCACTTCAGGATACCGTGCAATTGAAACGTTTGACGCGTTGTCAAACGAAGCGTACCGTTTCCATATTTATGAGCCACATCGTCCATTGTTAACCATTGTTTCGGTGTAGCCACTCCGCCAGGAAGACGTACACGCACCATGAAGGAATACGCTGGTTCTAACTTTTGCTGGCGTCTTTCATTACGTACATCTCTGTCGTCTTGTAAATAACTTCCGTGAAACTTTGTCAATTGGGCATCATCGGCAGAAACCGCTGCAGTAAGCGGATCTGCAAGAGATTCTTCCAACGTTCCCCGTAGATAATTACTTTCTCTTTTTATTCTTTCATTATCACTGGGAGGTCCAGATTGGGCTGGAACCACTACTTTATTTTTTTCCATGGTTTATCCCCTTTCCTCTCCATTAATACACATCACGTTGATAACGTTTTTGCTGCTGCATATCTTCAATATAAGCATCGGCATCTTGCTCACTCATGCCGCCTTCTTGCTGCAGGATTGTTCTTATTGCTTCATGGACATCGCTGGCCATGTATTGTTCGTCCCCGCAAACATAAACGACAGCGCCTTCCATAAGCCAGTTATAAAACTCCTCACTCTTTTCGAGCATACGGTGCTGTACATACACTTTTTCCGCTGTATCACGCGAGAAGGCCACATCCATTTTTGTTAGAACACCTTCTTTTAGCCATCTCTGCCATTCTACCTGGTAAATAAAATCGGATCTAAAATGCTGATCTCCAAAGAACATCCATGTTTTCCCTTCTGCTTCCGTTTCTTCTCTTTCTTCTAAGAAAGCTCTAAACGGTGCAGCACCAGTACCTGGCCCTATCATTATGATCGGCGTATCCGTATCCTCAGGAAGTTTGAAGTTTGGATTTTTTTGAATATATACAGGGAGCAAGTCACCTGGTTCCGTACGTTCTGCACATTGACCAGAGCATACTCCCGTACGTGCCCGTCCGTGCGTTTCATATCGAACTGTACCAATCGTTAAGTGTACTTCATCTGGATTTGCTGTTGGAGAGCTGGCAATAGAATATAAACGCGGAGGAATTTTTCTAAGAATCTTAACAAACTCACTTGCCGGAACATTCCAAGGCGCAAAATCTCTGCCTAAATCCAAAAGGTCTCTTCCTGTTATATATTCTCTTAAGCTATCCTCATTGCCTTTTTCCACCAGTTCCTGCAGGCTGCTATTATCAGAAAGCGGTGCTGCTTTTTCAAGAAGCGGTTTAGTCAAAACAGTAATTTCATAAATAGAAATCAATGCTTCGCGTAAAGACCGCTGCTCTCCTTTTTTATTTATTGTAATTAATTCGTCAGGATCCCAGCTCATTTCATCTAACAATTTATCAACGAGTTCAGGGTCATTTTCAGGATAAATTCCTAAACTATCTCCTGGTTCGTATTCAAGACCTGATCCTTCAAGAGATAATTCAAGATGACGCGTTTCTTTATTAGAGCCGCGTCCATTTAGATTAATATTATCTAAAAGTTCTGCTCGAAAAGGATTTTTTCTAGAATAAGGTGATGGAGCTCCTGCTGTAACTGCCTCTTCTTGCAGAGGTGCTGGGGCATTAGCAGGTGCGTTTGCTTTCGTTGCTTCTTGCAGTGAACCTAATACTCCATCTAGCCATTCTTCAGCGGATTCTTCAAAGTCCACATCACAATCAACACGCTCGTGAAGACGTTCGCCTCCCAGCTCTTCTAATCGCTTATCAAAATCTTTTCCTGTTTGACAGAAGAACTCATAAGAAGTATCACCTAAGGCAAGAACAGAGTAACGAAGCTCCTCTAATTTAGGTGCACGTCTGCCATGCAGAAATTCATAGAAAGAAAGAGCATTGTCCGGCGGATCGCCCTCTCCATGAGTGCTCACGATGACTAGCAGGTTTTCTATTTTCTTAAGTGTTTTTGGCTTAAAGCTATCCATTGACGAAAGAGTCACGTCAAAACCCTGCTCTTTTAACTTTTGGCTTGCATCCTCCGCTATACTCTGCCCATTCCCGGTTTGTGATCCATAGAGAATAGTTATTTCTTTAGAAACACTTTGAACAGCACCTTGCGAAAGCACTTGGGGTGCTTCTTGCAATGCAGCTGCATTTTGTGCTGCAGGCGCAGCTGCTGTTTGGTTGGCAGCTAGATAGCCGCTCAACCATATTTTTTGTTCTTCTGTTAATGTTGGCAACACTCGATTAAGTAAATCCGTTTGTTCTTGACTAAAAGGACTGTTATTTATGAGAAGCTGCAACAGTATCCACCTCACAAAGCATATTTTTTATCCATCTCCATAGTTTTTCAGACAGACATAATGCTAGATGTATCATCACCATTATGTATAAAAATCAAATGCCGGTGACACGTTGAGTCAGGCACATCCTTGGTTTAAACTCGACAGCATCTATGAGAAAATACAGGGATGACTAAACTTGCAATCTAGCGTCAGAATTATTATGTTTAATCGTATCTTTATTATTCCTATGTGTCAAGTTGGTTTTTGATACTAATGAAAAGAAAAAACAGGTTTTTAGTAAAGTGCAAGCCCCTGATATTCCCTAGACAGGCTTTCTTCACATCCTTTTTGTGGGCTTGAGGTTTCAAAGCTAAACTGGATTTTGCCAATATGATACATTTTTGAAAGGCTCAACTTGCTAGCTGCCTTGTAAAGGAAGCTTCCTAAAAACGCCGCGTTCTGTGGCAAAAGCGGCATTTCTGCTTTCCTGTGCTGTGTGCATACTTCTTTTGCTGACCATTTCATAATATACCTTAGAAGTGGAACAAATTAGGTATACATAATCATTGGATTAATGTTAGTCATTTATTATCTGTAAAAATGCCGGATAAATCAAAGCTTGAAAGGATAAAATAATTGTGCAAATCAAGTAACATTGCAAAAAATTCGAGCACCTAATGAAATGCAAGTCTTATACTTTGGTATTCACATAACACCTTTAGAATTAAGAAACCATATAAGAGGTGAATTCAAATGAATCGAGGAATAGTGACGGCATTATCTGCAATTGGTATCGCACAAGGTCTTAAAGTTTTTACACATAAAAGAAAAACAGACAAATGGAAATGGAAGACTGTATTTCAGACCGGCGGCATGCCCAGCTCCCACTCAGCAGGGGTAGCTTCACTTGCTTCTTACATTGCAGCAAATAAAGGAACCACGTCTATTGAAACGGCTATTGCTGTCATTTTTGGTGCTATCGTAATGTATGACGCCCAAGGAATTAGACGTCATACAGGCGAAATTGCGACACTGGTAAATGACATTGACGAAGATATTGAAGTGATTTCAGATGATTTTCCTAGTTTAAGGCACGAAAAACAAGAAGACCAGTTAAACGAACTACTTGGCCATCAGCCGGCTGAAGTAGCCGGAGGCGCTTTGTTGGGAGTCTTGCTTGGATTAATCAGCGCTAACTTAGAAAATTGACAACATAACTGAGACACTCACTCGTCAATCATTTATTCGGCGGTACGGCAGGCGCCAATGAAAAGAAACGGAAAGCATTCTAAGTGTTACAATTAGGATAAGCAAAAGAATGTAGCCAGGTGTAGAATCAACCAGCCCCATCCCAACAATTAAACCTGCCAGCATCGCCCAGGCGATATAAATTTCTTGTCGCAAAAACATTGGTTTTCGATCTGCTAACACATCTCTTATCATTCCGCCGCCTGTTCCTGTTAAAGCGGCGGCTGCAATTGCAGCACTAACTGGGTGCCCAATATTTGCAGCATAAATCGCTCCTTGAATAGCAAAAGAGGCTAAACCGATCGCATCAAACAATACCCCCCACTTCACCCAATGATGAATCCACAGTTTCGGGAGAATAAATGCGATAGTCATTGCTATAAAAGCAATAACAAATAAGTCCCCTTGTTCCCACAATGCAGATACAGGCACACCTATAAGAAGATTACGAATAGCCCCTCCGCCAAACGCCGTTACAAACCCTAATATATAAACACCCATTAAATCATATTCTTCTTCCATAGCCACAATCACACCGCTAAGTGCAAATGCAATTGTTCCTATGACATTTAATATATCCCAGGTCATCGTTTCCATTCCTTTGTATAAAGTACACTATCCTTAAAGGATAGCATATTATTTTATCCATATCTGTTGAATAGTAAATTTTTATGCTTTTATAACCATTTAAAAAAGCTTGTCTTTTTATCGGAGACAAGCTTTTTTTATTCATATGCGTTTTTTATCCCGAGTACCCTTTTAAAGTCTCTGGACGTTGACCAAGGATTAACTTGCAGAGGTTTTCATGCCCCATTTCTTTAGAAAGAAAAAACAATTTTCTAATTTCCTCAAAATGAGAATGATTTTTTAATTTCCGCACTTCATCGTTATACAATTTGATAACAGATGCTCTTAAGTGAGGGTTTGCATATATATCGGGATCTTCTTCTATTAATATACAACCCAAGTACCGGTATTTAATGTGCAATTGTCGTGTTAAACTTGTCACGTGTACTAATTCTTCATACAAATCCGGTTGTTGCTGTATTAAATTATTAAGCTTTTTTCTACCAGAGTATAATTCTTCTAAACTTGATAATGCAATCATTATTTCTTCCCCCTCTAGATCTCCCATGGTTTTTCCAAACTAATGGACCCAGCTAATTCTTTACTTTTTTCTCTTTTTAGTTTTCGCAGTTGTTCCCTCTCCGGGCCAGTTTCAAACAGCTTTTTTTCTTCTTCTGTGACAGGGGAAATTCCCGGTACTTTAATAGGTTTTTTCCTTTCATTTAAAGCCACAAATGTTAAAAAAGCGGTTGTAGCAATACGGCGTTCTCCCGATATCATATCTTCTGCAATCACTTTACAAAATATTTCCATCGAACTTTCACCTGTATAAGAAACAAACGATTCAATACAAACTGAATCTGTTTGATAAATAGGACTTAAAAAATCAATGGAATCTGTTGAGGCAGTAACGCACTCTTTTGCTCTAGAGTGACGCCTTGCTGACAATACGGCACAGCCATCGAGTTTTTTCATTAAGACGCCGCCAAATAACGTATTGTAATTATTTAAATCACTGCATAAAACCTGATCAGTGTTAACAACTCTGCTATCTTTCGGGTGCTTACTTTCCATTTTTACATTCACCTTTTCTACCAAAAAACGATTCATTTACAGTCTTTATATTAGTATGAAACGTATTATGCGTAAAATGGAATTATTATATAAGAGTAGATAACTCCTGTCTATGATAACGGTTACAAATGAAGGCCGGCATAAAAACATTACGAATGGAGCTTTTCCTTGGCAAATCGAAGCCACTCATTAGCAGCATGAGATAAATAACTATCTTTTCTCCAAATGACAGCAAGTTTCCAATACATATCAGAATGTTCAATCGGCAATGTAACAATATCCCCTTTTAATTGATCACATATGCTCTCCGGTAAAAGGGTCACCCCTAATTTAGATGCGGCCATCTTTCCTAATAAGTCCCATTGCGAACTTTCAAAAACGATAAACGGTTGAAATTCTTCTCTCTTGCATGCAGACATAATTCGGTTTCTTAACGCAAAATCACTATTCAACAACATAAAATGCTCTTTTTTTAAATCTTTTAATGTTATCTTTTCTTTTTTAACTAAAGCATGTGATGGATGAACGACCAGTTTAATATCTTCTGTTACAAAGGAAAAAGAATCGAATATATCATTATTAATGGGCAAGACGACGACTCCAAGATCAAGGGTTCCATCTTCTACATCTTCTGCAATTTTATTTGATCCATTTTCCATTAATTCAATGGAGATGGCAGGATAACATTCACGAAATGCTCCTATGATATTTGGAAAAAAGCTAGAACCGACCATGGGAGGCAAGCCGATCCGAATATGCCCTTGTTTTAGCCCCGACAGGTTTTCTAATTGATTTTCTAAATCCTTAAATGCGTTAAGAATTACTTGAGCTTGCTCCAAAATAATTTTACCTGCATCGGTTAGCACTACCCGTTTTTTCGAGCGGTCAAATAAACTCACATTGAACTCTTTCTCTAAATTTTTAATCATTTTACTAATAGTTGGTTGTGTCACATATAAATGCTCAGCTGCTTTACTAAAGCTGTTGAACCGATTTATTTCAATAAAATATTGAAGTTGTTTGATATCCATTGTTTTCACCTGCCCTAGCCCGTTCTTAAGACGATAATTTCTTTCATCATTATAACGCAGCACATGATAAAGTCTACGTTTCAACAAATAAA
The DNA here is from genome assembly GCF_002886255.1 of Alteribacillus bidgolensis. NCBI lineage: Bacteria > Bacillati > Bacillota > Bacilli > Caryophanales > Bacillaceae > Alteribacillus > Alteribacillus bidgolensis. Next base: position 837,124 of record NZ_KZ614149.1, on the reverse strand, counting down.
TGCAGTTTTAAAAACATTTTAATTGAGTTTTCTTTATATTCTATTAAAATGAGAAATGTTACTAATTTAAGGGAGGTGAATAAAAAGTATGTTTGATTTGACTACGTTAGATATAGTCCTCGTCGTATTATGTGCCATTTTAATTGGTATTTCTAAAACTGGTTTGCCTACGCTTGGCATCTTGGTTGTTGCTGTTATGGCTTCTATTTTTCCCGCACGAGAATCGATAGGCATCGTTTTGCCGATGTTAATTACAGCAGATATCGTTGCTGTTACATATTATAGACGAAGTGTTAATTGGAAAACCTTGTTTTCTTTACTTCCCTGGGTATTAGGAGGATTGTTCAGCGGGTTCATTTTATTATATTTTATTGTGTCAAGCAGGCCGATTGAGATCATTTTAGGGGTAATCATATTAATAATGTTAGCCCTTCAAATATTAAGAGAGCGCTGGGGTTCAAAGTGGCTTGATGCCATTCCTCAATCAAAATGGTTTGTAGGAATAATGGGTACGTTAGCTGGTTTCACTACAATGGTTGGTAATGCTGCCGGACCGATCATGGCCATATTTTTACTAGCAATCGCCCTTCCTAAAAAAGAATTTATCGGGACAGGGGCATGGTTTTTCCTCTCTGTTAATCTCATTAAAGTGCCAATGTATATTGGCTTAGGATTAATTACATGGGAAACAGTATCTTTTAACGCCTGGGTTATCCCGGCTATCTTTGGGGGGACCTATTTAGGTATAAAATTCCTGCCTTTGATTCCTCAAAAACAATTTAATATTATCATCTTATTATTAGCCGTGTTTGGCGGATTCCGCCTGCTTCTAGCATAAAACGAACAACTTTCCTTAGAGAAGGTTTTAAAATGATCTTCCCGCTGGAAGGGAGGAACTATAGGAACTTGATTCCTCCCTCATTCAGCTTCTATATCGCTGCTGTTAGTATTTCCGTCTTGTCATCAATTTTTGCTTTTCCATAATTTTATGAGATTTTTCGATGATATCTGTTAAAACTTCTCCCTTATGTACCTTTCCATATTTCGTATTTTCCTGATAGTATTCTACAACTTCCTCTAGTAACTGAGCCGTTTCTTTACGGACACGGACATTGAGCTGGACCTTTGCGCTTTCTGAATTCATCAAATCAGCCTCCTGTAATATCATCTGCTATTATTTTGATAGCAGATGATAGCAATGAGCTATCAACTACTACCATAAGGGTAATCGGAGTGTTTTGTCAATTTTTTCCACTCATAAAAGGAAAAAGAGCATCCCTTCTTTATTCATTTAGATGGAAGATTTACTCTATTCCTTGTCTTTATTAGAATCATTGTTTTCTACGTAATGCTTCAACATAACCAATTTGTTATCCCAAAACTGCTCAAAAAAGGAAAGCCATTCTTTCAGTTCTATAAGAGAATTTGGCTGCAGTTTGTAACGCTTTTCACGTCCGGACTTCTCGATGCTGACCAGCTTCGCATCGGATAGAATTCGCAAATGTTTTGAAACAGCAGTACGGCTCATTGGGAAATGTTGACTCAACTTTGTTACCGGCATCTCACGCTCTGCTAATAACGTAAGCATTTTTCGCCGCGAAGGATCCGCAATGGCTTGAAATATATCTGGTTTCTCTTGAGCTCCCATTATTCTTCCACTACTTTTCGAAGTTTTTCATGTACTAAAGAGTCCCAGCCATTGTTCATTCGATTTCTTATCTCTTCATTAGTTTGATCCGGTCCTGGACCAGGTACTATATCTTCTGGCTCTCCCCATCCTGAATGAACTAAAGTAAATTCCGTTTTATCTCCTAAATCTTTTAATTCAAAAGAAACGATCCAACCATCTTCTCCCCACGCAAAAACCAGCTTATAAGGGGCATCAAACTCTAAAACTTTACAAGGCGTAGGTCCAAAAGGAGTATGAAGCGTAAATTCTTCCCCTGCTTGCGGGGTGAAATTATTCGGCATAAACCAAGCCTCTATACCTTTTGGTGTTGCTGCTGCCTCCCATACTTTTTCGATGTCCGCATGAAATACCGTCGTTTTACAAATATCAGGAGTCCCTGATGTATGTTTACTCATAACAAATTCCTCCTGTCAGGTTATATGTAACTATATGGTTTCGCATTAATTTTACGAAACCTTCAGGTTACATGTCAATGAATTTTACGATAAAATAAACTTTTTATTTTGCAGCAAATCGGGTAAACAGAAAATTATTCCATAGAAAGGAGGATTATTATTCTGTCTGCTGTACTTATCGGAATAACTATATTATTTCTTCTTTTAAATCTCATATATTTTTTCACCAACAAATCATACAAACAAAGTTATGTAAGGCCTGCTCTTTTTTGTCAATTGTTTTTTGTGCTTTTTAGTATCACTTTTGGTTTTGCGATCCTTTATTATTTATTATCTTTAGAAACAGTTGTCTTAAAAGTAAATGATCCTACAGGAAAGCCTGCAGATGATTCTTTTCTTAATTTGTTGTACTTCAGTGGTGTTACTATTTTATCGGTTGGGTATGGAGACCTTGTGCCTGTTGGAAGCGCCAGGTTCTTTTCTCTTCTTGAAGCTGCGATAGGTTTATTGCTTCCGGCTTCCTATTTTATGAAAGCAATCAACAGTTTGGATTAGAAAAACTTGGCTTACCGCCCAGTAGAAATGGCGGAAACACCGTAGTTTTTATTATACTTTGATCGATTAACAAATTTCCTAAAGTTTTAAGAAAAAGAATGAACAAAGGAATCTCCTTTCAAAAACAGAATATAGGAAAGGAAACACTCAACCGGTATCGTGAGGTGGGTTATTTTGAAAGCAGATGCAGTATTCGAAGGCGGCGGGGTTCGCGGAATTGCTTTTACAGGGGCTATTCACGCTATGGAAGAATGCAATATAGATTGGCAGCGGCTAGCTGGCACATCAGCAGGAGCTGCCATTGCTGCCCTATTAGCTAGCGGTTATAAAAGCTGTGAAATGCAAGAATTGCTAAAAAAGATGGATTATTCGAAGTTTCGGGGCAGAACTTTCTTCCATCACATTCCTCTTATAGGGAGCTTTTTAGAATTAACCTTTCACTTAGGAATTTATAAAAATGACTATTTAGAAAACTGGATGGATACCCTGCTCGCAAAAAAAGGCGTCCACACCTTTGCAGATCTTCCAGAAGACAAATTAAAAATAATTGCCTCCGATATTTCAAACGGGCAGATGCTCATATTGCCTGATGATTTAGTACGATATAATATGACTCCAAATGATTTAAAAATATCAACTGCCGTTATGATGAGTGCTTCTATGCCTTTTTTCTTCCGGCCGGTTATTTGGAAAACAAAAGATGATCATAAATCATATATTTTAGATGGCGGACTGCTTAGTAATTTTCCTATATGGATTTTTGATGTTCCCAATCCTCGTTTTCCTACGTTTGGTTTTCGTTTTGTAAAAGAAGAAATAAATATCGGTTCTGTTATTCCTACCCCTATCCATCTTTTTAAAAATATATTTAAGACAATGATGCAAGCACATGATTTAAGGTATATCAATGAGGAAACCAAAGAACGCACAATACAAATCCCAACAGGAAATATTACTTCTACAGATTTTGACCTTACAGATGAAGATATTACATTCCTTTATCAATCCGGATACGTCTCAGCAAAAAAGTTTTTATCAAACTGGGACTTTGAAGAACATAAGAAAACGCGAAAACATCCATCTTTTTAATATTAATCGAAATGGACATCCTAGTAGCAGACAAGCATGAAAGGAATTTGGGTGACATATGGAACAGGTGCGCGTGCAAAAGGGAGACATATTACTCTATAAAAAAAAGAACACGCTGCCAAGTAAACTTGTTTCTTGGGCTACAAAATCTCCATATACTCAGCAATGGATGAAACAGAAATGATTGACACAATTTTTTTAAAGTAGTAAATATACATCACATCAATTATAAACGTGAATTTACCCTATTACGCGTAAAAGATGCTACAGAGGAACAATTCAATAATATCATTTATTTAGCATTAAAAAGAAAGGCAGTTCTTATGATTACCTTAGGATACTTGGCATGATATTGAAATATGTTATTAAAGTAGATCTTCCCCATACTTTAAGTTTAAAAGAAAGATTTATATGTAGTGAAGTGATTGATCATTCTTATTACAGGGCAGGAATTAACTTATTTCCTCACCGCAGTCCAGGAGATATTGCACCAGCGGATTTTTTAAAATCCGATCGCCTTTCTGTTGTCTGTATTAAAAATGACGCATAAAAGCCTCCGTTTGAAAATACGCTACAATAAATATCTAATCTCAGAAAGAGGTATTTTATGATTCAAGTGGCGGGGACGGCTTTTTACCAGACGAACCTTTGGCCCTCAGGAAGTATAGAAAATAGAATTGTTCAAGCATTAATGGATGATTCATTCATCTATTCCTTTCCTTCCATGAATGTATTGTCATTTGAAGTAAAACTGCGAAAAAATATCATTGCAAGTGCAAGAGCTTTACATGACAGTAATGTGGAATTTGAAATTTTTTCTATGACTCGAGCAAACCCGCAGTACTGGTTTGTAACTAATATTGGTTCTATCGAATTATTACCTGGCACAAGGCCATCAGATGCTATTCGCGATATCTTTACTAACAGCTCTTTTTACGGATTTGAATGTGCAACTGCTATGATTATTATTTATTACTATGCTGTATTACGCGTTATTGGAGAGAATGCATTCAATCGCCTTTTTCAAAATATTCAATTGTACAGTTGGAATTTTGACCCTGATTTAGGTTTAACCACGAGAAATACCAATTACTTTATTCCTGGAGACGTTGTATATTTTGAAAATCCCGACTATCATCCGCACATGTCGCAGTGGCGCGGGGAAAATGCCGTTGTTCTGGATAACGGTCTGTATTTTGGACACGGCATAGGCATTACGACCGCTAGTGAAATGGTTGAGATTTTAAATGATTTAAGAAAACCAAACGCTACCAGATCCGCGTACCTATCAAGTATAGTTGCCAGACCAGACTTTTTCCATTTAGCTAATATAACCATGCAGCGACCGGACTATGTTAGACGAAAATGGATGTATGTCATTATTCAGCACAATGAAAATTCGATCTCACTAGACCGGTATATCTTTTATTTACATTCACTCCATAATCCTTTTATTTAAGGAGAAAATTACAGGGTACGTAATCAGCCCGCACGGTAGAAAATGCGGGCTGATTACACTACATATCATGAGAAGTATTCTTTTTTTGTCGTGAATGATTTCTGTTTTTCACTTTATGAGAACCATCCATTGGCTCTCCATACGGTTGTTTCAGACTTTGAGGCAAGTTTACTTTTTCCTGTTGTTTCGGACCTTTCGGATTTTGTTTTGCCATATCCTTATCTCCTTCATTCTTATTAAGTCTATAAGGATAGATTTTGTTAGATAAGTGCAGTCTATACTTGTGAAAAATTGATTTCTCTTTGCTTTACCTTTCTTGCTCTATAATGTGCTCGAGTGCTTCCTTCGAACGCATCCCCGTAATGGTCGTCTTTCCAATTATAAAAGTTGGTACAGCTGTGATATTAGCTTCTTGGTAGCCATGTTTTAATGCTTTTTGGTGTTTTTCTTTATACGTTCGTGCTTCTAACACCTCTTGATATTTGTTTTTATTTAAACCAACCTCTTCTGCTAACTGCGTTAACACTTCGATCTTGCCAATGTCTTGTTCTTCTTGAAAAAAAGCACGAAGTACCCTGTCATTATAAACATTCCCTTTTCCCATTTCTTTAGCATACTGATACCCCTCAAATGCTAAATGGGTATGCGGTTGTGGAGAAACACCGGGAAGGACAATATCGATTCCCATTCTCTCTGCCATCGGGTACACAGATTGTTTCCAAGTTGATTGCAAGTAATTGTCTTCTGGTCTCAGCGTTTCATTTGGATAAGGCCGCAATTCAAACGGCATCCATTCTACTTCTACGTCTTTATCTTTAATTGCTTCCTGAAGCGGCACCTCCGCTAAAAAACAAAACGGTCATACAAAATCCGAATAAACTTTTATTTTAAGAGTCAAAACGCAGGCCTCCTTTTTTTATACTTTAGGAAAGTTTAACCTTCATAAAGAATCAAAGTATAAGAAAAACGGTGGCATCGGCCATAAAGTCTTGGCGGTAAGCCAAGTTTTTCTAATTTAAAGTGTCTTCTGTTTCATATGAAAAAGCATAGCTTCGATAGGAAAACTGATGGGTAAAACCTAAATGATCTGCCACTGCTTGAGAAGATTTATTAGTATCCTTACAATCCCAATATGGAAGAAAACCACGTCTCAAACAATCCTGTACATAATAGTGCCCTATTGTTTTTGCAAGTCCTTTGTTTTGATGGGCCTCCGAAATCTCAATAGCAATACACTGCCTCTTATCTGCAGCGAAATTTGTATGGCAGATACCTACTATTTCGTCATCAAAGACGATACAATACCCTAGCCCCTTATTAAAAAAATCCTCTTTTGAGAACCAGGATTCTTGTATTTTTCGATCTAAATAAGAAATATTTATTATGTTACGCTCCTCCTCATAAAATTCTTTTGTAATTTTTTTGATTCTATACGGAGGAAGTAATGAAGCTTTTTTGGGAATATAATCATCCTGTTTCAATATAAAAACATGTTGAGTCCAGCTCGTTAATGACTGATGTGAAAACAGTTTTTGTATGGTTGGATTCCATCCAGAATGGTTTCCCATCATTTCAAAATAAAAGAGCTCTTTGTCTGCCATTTCGGGCTTTATAACTTCTTCAACATACTTCACAATCTCATTATTGAAATCAGCGTGACTATCATTTCCAATGAAATAGAAACCATCATTATTACCAAGCCAAACCATTCCAGCTTTAGGTAATAAAGAATTATTAACAAATATCCGCCCGCTGTTAATCCCTTCTACTACTGCTTTTGCTTCTACATGACTATCTGGTTTAAGCAATGGTCTGCACCTTTCAAAAGCATCTGTTTGTAATTCACAAATCATTTTTATCCCTGCCATTTGATTAAATTTAGTGCGAGCTCTTAATTATTGGTATATTTTATACCTTTTTAGAAGTAATTAAATATTTAACAAGCAGGTGCATACATTCTGCAAAAACAGCTAATGCTCTTAACTTTAAACGACTTTAAACGATGTTACGTTATTTTGGTCTAACCTTCCTTATAACAAAACGGCTTTTTGGTATAGAAGGCATTCTAACCATACTATAATTTAAATCTTGAGGCGGTACTTCATATTCCATCTCTGTTGTTATAAATTTCATACTTGCTTTCATTACCATAACAGTAAGCCATTCTCCTGCACAACGATGTCCTATGTAATGGTCTCCCCCGCCTTGCGGAATAAACCGAAAAGGACTGCCTTCCCAATTCTTAAAACGCTCCGGTTTAAAATCATCTGGGTCTTCCCATAAGTCTGGATGATGATTTGTTCCGTAAATATCTAACAATACTAACATCCCTTTTTTAAAATGGCACTGTTTCCAGGTGAAATGTTTGCGTACCCTTGCACCTGTAAAAGGTCCAAACGGGTAAAACCGCCGAACTTCCTGCACAAACATTTTGCTGTACTCTTCATTATCCTCTTGTAGTTTTTTGTAAGTTTCTGGATATTCATGCAGCGCTAAAGCCCCAAAGGTTATATACCTGCCAATAGCTGCAATCGGTCTTATTACGTTAATTAGCTCTATTGCTGCCATTTGAGAGCTTAATTTCTTTCCATTTCGTTCTCTATGCCATGCTATTATATACGAAGCGGTATTTTCCGGAGGATTTAATTTACCAGATCGAATTTCTTTTATTATATCTTTTATCCATTTTTCTGTTCTTTTACGTGCATGTTTACCTTGTCGATACCTCTGACCAACACCTCCAAATGCATCTATCATTGCTCCTAAATCTTTGCTCCTTTGATTCACTTCTTTTTCTCTTATTGGAACACCTGCCCATTCACATGCTGCCTTGCACATCATTTCTTCGGTTTCATCAAATAACACAACGTCAATTGCTTTTTCCCATTCTGTAACTTTATCTTTCCACTGCTTCAGCGTCAAATCCACCATATGGTCCAGACGTTCCGGTGTCATAAGGGATAAAAACATCCGCTTTCGATGTTTATGCTCCTCCCCGTCCATTCCTTGAATGGCATTTTCACCAAATAACGTTTTTTGAATGCGTTTTGGTGCTGCACCCTTTCGCTGAAAACGTTCATTATCATAAAACAGTTCAGCGGCCTCTTTTCCGCTCATACAAATAACCTTTTGCCCAAACAAGCGGGTTTGAAAAATATCAGAGTCCAATTGTTTACGTCTGTTAGGAATAAATTGAAACCCTTCCTGCAACAAAGCCAGTGTATTATCTAATGTTTTATCTTGAGGGATAGAGTTATTTGATTTCATGCACCTTCGTTCCTCCTCATGAAAATAATCAAGATCATGTCTATATTTTCCCTAAAGGTGTCATTGTATAAACCAAAAAACTAGCTTTGTATCCGTCTTAAAAGTTTTGGAAAAACTGTAAAATATGTCACTATCAAAGAGGTGGAAACATTGGTAGAAAACGTGAAAGATATCGCACTTGTACTCGGGAGAATCATTACAATTTTACCTTTATTATTAGTGATTACCATTTTCATGGGAAAGCGTGCGATTGGAGAACTTCCTATATTCGATTTTTTAATCATCATTACACTTGGAGCCATAGTAGGAGCAGATATTGCTGACCCAAGTATTAACCACATTCCTAGCGCTGCTGCTATTTTAGCGATTGGTCTTTTGCAGCGGCTCGTGGCCAGATGGAAAATATCAAACCGGAAAGCAGGACGGCTGATTACATTTGAACCAACAGTAGTTGTCCAAAACGGAACCTTCCTCGTTAAAAATATTAAAAAAATCAGGTATTCCATTGATAATATTTTACAAATGCTTCGTGAAAAAGACGTGTTTGATGTGAAGGAAGTTGAAACTGCGGTCATAGAGGCAAACGGTGCACTAAGCGTATTAAAAAAACCGGAAAAAAATGCTGTAACCGCTGAAGACATCGGTATAAATAAACATTCCTTGGTTGCTTTCCCGGTAATAATAGAAGGGGAAATTTATTCCAGTGTACTTTCTCACTTAAATGTAGATGAAGTGTGGCTTCGTACTAAACTAGCTGAAGAGGATATAGACGACATTTCAAATATTTTTTTCGTTTCGATTACGAAACAGTTAGATATACACATATCTTTAAAAGATGAAACAATTACAGTACCACCCATTAAACATTAAACGCTGTTTTGCTGTATTCTGCTTCTGCTGTATGTTTTACACGTTCCACAAACTGTGCCGTTACCTTTTTTCCAGCGAACAATAAAATGATGCTGGCAAACCATTTTAAAGGACGGTTAGTAGCTGTATAAATAAAATCGGTTTTATTATCCGAAAGTTTTCTTAATTCATACTTCGCCGTAATATCAAACATGTTTGCAAGTACAAAAGCAATTTTAAGTTTCTTATGTTCTGGTGTGTTCATATATTCTACCGTTTCCACCTCATACTCTTCTATACGTTTTCCTTCTTTATATTTTTGGCGGTAAACACTCCCCACCCCTTCATCTGTAATTTTAACCGGTTCATGCTCCATGACGTTTGGCATAATTTTTTGCATGTTGTCTAACGAGCCATCTAATAATTTCCAAACTTCTTCTATCGGAGCATCTATTTCTGTTTCTTCTGTCCATTTTTTCATAAGAGTCCCCCTATACATATAAGTTTCTTTTCATTAAAAATATTCTCTAGTAATTCGCGGTAAACCTTTTTCTGCGTATGAAAATAGCCTATGTTAAAATGAAACCACTATGGAACAAGGAGAAAATATATGAAAAAAGAACTCGATCACATTGGAATTGCTGTAAGAGACTTAGAAGAAAGCATAAATTTCTACAAAAATGTCTTAAGCGGAGTATTACTGGATCGTTATAGAAGTGAGGATAAAGGGGTAGAAAGTGAAGTGGCTATTATGGAAGTAAGCGGCAACCGAATAGAATTACTCCTGCCAACAAATAACACCACTTCCCCTATTGCCCGCTTTATAAAGCAAAAAGGAAAAGGCGTTCATCATATTGCCTATCGTGTAGATAATTTAGATAATGCTATTAAAGATCTGGAAATGAAAAAGATACGTGTCATGGAAGAAACATTGCGTATTAATAAACATGGCAGACGGTTAATTTACTTGAATCCTGCCGACACAGAAGGAACAATTATCGAATACTGTGATTATCCAAACATGAATTAGGATTCAGGCTCTAGTTTTCCTCATTGAACTAAGATATTTCTTGTTATTCGTACGGTTTTGACCGTTTAAAAACAGTATATCGGATCCTCTGTTTACTTTTCACGGCGGCCATGAAAGTAAGAAGATAACTGCTGTAATTTTTCCTCTGGCAATGCTTGTTCTATCATTGGAAAAATAACTCTTTCTTCGTTTCTTACATGCGCTTCCAGTTTTACACCTAACTGATTTAATAAAGCAGCTGAAGCGTCTTCTTTTTTTAATAAAAGATCAAACAATGCACGAATTTCTACATGTTCTATCAGCATTTCCTTGATTTCATTACGCTTAATAGAAGCATATTGAGAAAAAGCTGGCAGCAGTACTTCTTCCTCATCACGAAAATGTTTAATTCCACATGGATCCCAAAAAGATGCTGCATCTTCTATCGTTTCTTCTAAAGAATACCGAGATTTTTCTGTGCCCGCCCGTTTTAAATTCATCGCAACAAAAAGAGCGCGGTGATGATGATGCGATAATGGATATAATGCCTCATGTCTTATAATCCCTTTGCGCTTATTTACCACAGTTGAATCACCTCTCTCCAATTCGATAAAAGATCAACGTCAAACCATATTCCACACCCTATCATAAACAACAGTGTTCCTTGCAGTAAAAATAAAAACCCCCATAGCTGGGCAGGAATAAATGTTAAGCGAGCCAAAACCGATGCATCACCGGCGTGTTTTGGAGTTTTTAAACTAATTAAAAAAATATGCCAGCAGCTAAAAAATGCTTGAATCCATAATACTAAACTAATACCGATGATCAGGTACTCTAAGGCATCCACATAACTCTGGTACCATAAAAGATATGTACCGGTTAATATCGAAAGAATCCAAAAGATGCCAAATAAATTTCTTACCCAAAAGATCAAGTTATACCCGAGCAAAACCAATAAACTGATACCAGCACCTAGATACCATTCTTTTTCAACCATGTAAATAAAAAGAACAGAGAGTATTGATGCAAATGGATAGCCAGAAAGTGATGTCAAAATGAGGCCAGGCCGGTGATGATGAGTTGCTGCAACCCCTTCTGTGCTGCTAAAAAGAGAGATTGATTTCACTTCCCCTCCGGTTAATAACGCAGTCACTGCATGTCCACTTTCATGAACAAGCGTATTAAAAAGAGAAAAGTACGGTCCTATAACTGGTATATACATAAGGAAGCCAATAACGACAATAATAAAAATAGTTTCCATTGAAACACCTCACGTAATGCAAAACGTCCGGGTTACTAGCAGTGTTTATAATAATTTTACTGTTTCTGATTCTTCCAGAAAACAAAAAAGCTTAAGTCAATATTTAAATCTAGTATGATTTGATACCGGAGAAGCATCAATAAATCTAACGATTAAACGTGTCTATATGGACCAACTTCCTAGGTCTAAAAAACCAACGAACCATCATCCCCTTAAATAGGGATGGTATTCATTTATTAGATTTATGAATATCGGATAGATTGGACAAAACAGAGATATTATCCGGATGACACATTACTTCAATAAGAGCAGGAGCTTCGTGCTGGATTGTTTTTTGCAGGGCTTCTTTAAATGATCTGTGATGATTAATACGCTGCCCATACACGCCCATTGCTTCTGCTAATTTACTAAAATTAATTTCATTTAAACTTGTACCTATGACATGGTGAGGAAATACTTTCTCCTGATGCATACGAATCGTTCCATACATACTGTTGTTAAAAACAACTGCTATGATCGGTACTTTATGACGAACAGCGGTTTCGAGTTCCTGAACGGTCATCATAAAGCCGCCGTCTCCAGACAAAGAAACGACCGTTTTTTCAGGAAAAACCATTTTTGCAGCTATACCTGCCGGAAGACCGTATCCCATTGCTCCTGATGTCGGCCCTGCATATGTTTTTGGTTCATTAAAGCTGTAATAATTATGAAGCCAAGCCGCAAAGTTTCCTGCATCATTTGTAATAACAGCATCATCCGAAAGAACTTCCTGCAGACTTTGGATAATTTGGGCTATATCTACTGTTTCACTATTTGGATGTTCCGTAATAGCAGTTGCTTTATCATAAACCTGCCTGCATTCTATAGCCCACTTTTCCCATTCCTGGTTTGGTTTTATTTTATTTTCTAATAAAGCAGTCAATGCTTGCGAGGCGTCAGCCACAATACCTGCCTGTGGAGGATAAACTTTTCCCAATGTATCCGGGTCTATATCTATATGAATGAGAGTTATATTCTCTTGAAATATGGAATAGCTTTGCGTCGTTATTTCAGAAAGGCGCGTTCCTATGGCAAGTACGGTGTCTGCCTGTCTCATTGTATTTAAAATTTCCGGGAAGGTTCCTAAGCCAGTGTGTCCCGCATATAACCGGTGATTATTCGGGAATATATCATGCCTGCGAAAAGAAGCTATGATAGGAATGTTTGATGATTGCACAAAAGCTAAAAGTTCTTTTTCAGCCTTTGAACGAAGTACCCCTCCGCCAGCAATGATTAAAGGACGTTTTGATTGTTTTAGCAGATGAAGAGCTTTTTTTATTTCTTCTTGGTTAGCTGCAGGTCGAGAAGGTGTATAAGGAGCCTGTGGATAATAAATACTTTCTTCTTCTAAAACGTCGGCAGGCAGCGACACAACAACCGGACCAGGACGTCCAGACTGAGCGATCCGAAAAGCTCTGCTGATCATTTCATTGGCCCGATTTGGATCAGTTAGTTCATATGTCCACTTTGCGACATGAGAAAACATCCGATCAAGCTCAATTTCCTGAAAACCCTCACGACCGCGAAATTTCCGGTCCACCTGCCCTAAAAACACGACCATCGGAGTAGAATCCTGATGCGCAGTATGCACACCGATAGAAAGATTAGAGCCCCCCACTCCTCTTGTAGCCATTACCACTCCTGGCCTGCCGGTTAGTTTTCCATACGCTTCCGCCATAAAGGAAGCCCCGCCTTCATGACGACAGGAAACAAAATCAACAGCCTCCTCAAGATATATTTCATTCATTACATCAAGAAAGCTTTCCCCTGGAACGGAAAAAACCCGATCAACCGCTTCTCTTTTTAATATGTCGACAATTTGAGCAGCAACGGTTTTATAAACATTCATTTTTTACCATCCCTTCTATCAATGAGGGTTATAGAATTTATATAAAATGTAAACACTTGTTATACTTCTTACGTTTAAGAAATGGAGTGACTCCAATGACTGAAAAATTACCGCAATTCCCAGAACCTTATTGGCGGGATACAGCCGATTTGCCAACATTTGATGCATTGCATGACGACGTAAAAGCAGATGTAGTCATAGTAGGCGGAGGGATTACCGGCATTACGGCTGCGTATCGATTAGTAAAAGAAGGAGTAAAAGTTGCGTTAATCGAAGCTGATCACGTATTAAATGGGACGACTGGGCACACAACAGCCAAAATTACAGCTCAACATGGACTTATTTACGATGAAATCATCCAGCATATGGGGCAAAGTAAGGCTAGAATGTATTATGAAGCAAACACAGAAGCCCTTCAATTTATTGAACAAACCGTTAATGAACAGAAAATCGAATGTGATTTTAAAAAACAAGATGCGTATTTATATGCTACTACCAATCAATATGCGCAAAAACTGGAAAAAGAATGGGAAGCTTATCAAAAACTAACTATAGACGGCAGCCTGAACGAAAGCATTCCATTTAATATTCGTGTAAATAATGCCTTATCTATGCCAAACCAGGCGCAGTTTCACCCTCTAAAATATTTAGCTCACCTTTTAAAAGTTATTACAGATGCTGGCAGTCTCATTTTTGAACAGACCACTGCAGTAAACGTGGAAGCAGACAGCCAAGAAGCGACAGTTTTGACGAGAAACGGCCGCCGAATTACAGGCAGTCATATACTTGCTTGTACCCACTTTCCTTTTTATGAAGGAACGGGTTTTTACTCCACGAGAATGTATGCTGACCGCTCGTATATTTTAGGTATTAAGACGAAAGATGCGTACCCAGGAGGTATGTATTTAAGCGTTGACCAGCCAACACGCTCTTTGCGGTCTGCATCCATTAACGGTGAAGAAATAGTTTTGATTGGCGGGGAGAGCCATAAAACCGGTCAAGGTAAAGATACTCTAGAACATTATGAAGCGTTAGAATCGTTTGGAAATGAAGTTTTCAGTCTAGAAAACATTGTCTATCGCTGGTCTACCCAGGATTTAACAACACTGGATAAAATTCCATATATAGGAACAATCACCTCGACACAGCACCGAGTTTTAATCGCCACAGGGTATCGTAAGTGGGGAATGACAAATGGGACAGCGGCTGCACAATTGTTAACCGATATCGTGCTGAATAAAGAAAACCCGTATACCACCCTTTATTCACCTTCCCGTTTTTACGCTGATCCAAGTTTAAAGAAATTTTTTATGGAAAACGTAGATGTTGCAAAACATTTAGTGAAAGGAAAACTAGATATTCCTTATAAAAATACGAATGATTTGGCTGTTGACCAAGGGGCTGTTGTAACGATAGATGGTAAACGCAAAGGAGCTTATAAGGATAAAGAAGGGCAGGTTCATATCGTTGATACCACCTGCACCCACGTTGGCTGTGAAGTTGAGTGGAACCATGGCGACAGGACATGGGACTGCCCTTGCCATGGTTCAAGATTTTCCTATACAGGAGAAGTCATAGAAGGTCCAGCTGAAAAGCCTTTGCAGCGAGAAGACCATACCATGCTAGAAAACGCTACAGACGAAGATTCTGGATACTAACTGCGAACAGCACTCTGAATCGCTTGTTTTGTAATATCGCTGTGTGAAGTGTCCCACACAGCCTTTTTGTTTTTCACAAGAATAGCTTGAGGAGATTCGTGTTTAATTTCTATATCATCTGCAATTTTCTGGGAGACAGGCCTGGATTCAATAACCTTAACAAATACAAACTCTGCTTCTGATTCGCTCATTTCTTCAACGCCAGCCTGTACTTCCTCCCATGCATCAGCACTTATCGGGCAGGCAGTACTATGTTTAATAATCATCACTGCCTGCTCATTAGATTTTTCCAAAATATGTTCCCAATCTTCCATTGTTGTCAATTCGGTGAGTGCAGTCACTTCAATAACTTCCTTTCATTTACTATATTTTTTTATAAATACAACTTTTAAGTAGTTCCCTTCTGGATATGCTGTGATCGTTTGAAAATCTTCTGGTAAATCATGTTCCTCTAGCACTTTATACTTCTTTCCTGTCTCCTTAAAAGCCTGCTTAATGAACGATTTAAATTTATCCATACCAAAACCGCTGTAATTCGTCGACGCTGCAATAACCCCATTATCTTCTGTTATGTTAATAGCTTGTTTTAACAGATCTTTATAATCCTTGGCTGCGCTGAATGTGTGCTTTTTTGAACGGGCAAAGCTTGGCGGGTCTAGAATAATCATGTCAAAAGTAATTCCTTTTTTAAAAGCATAGTTAAAATATTTAAAAACGTCCATCACTTTGATGTCATGTGCTTCATAATCTAATCCATTTACACTGAATTGTTCTATCGTTTTTGGCAGGCTTCGATTTGCCAAATCTACACTGGTTGTTTTTTCTGCTCCGCCAAGTGCAGCAAACACAGAGAAAGCACCAGTATAGGAAAAAGTATTAAGAACTCTTTTCCCTTTTGCAAATTTATCTCGGATCGCTTTTCTTACATTTCTTTGATCTAAAAATATCCCCGTCATCGGACCTTCATTTACATTTACTGCCACATGAACGCCATTTTCCTTTACAATAATAGGAAACTCTCCTCTTACGCCTGTAACAAAGTCATCTTCTTCAACATATTTACCACCAGTATTAAACCTCTTTTTCTGATAAATTCCTTTAAAGGCCGTCACATCCTGTAATGAGCGAAGGACGTAATCCTGAAACGCATAGATACCCTGACTGTACCATGTAATAACGTAATAGCCGTCATAATAATCAATAGTTAATCCGCCTATGCCGTCACCTTCTCCATTAAACACACGAAAAGCAGTCGTTGTTTTATCCTGAAAAAAAGAACGACGTTTATTTAATGCTTTACTTATTTTATTATCGAAAAAATTCTGATTTATTGATTCGTTTTCATTTTGAGTCAGTATCCAGCCATATCCTTTATTTTGCCTGCCGTAATAACCTTTTCCGAGGAAGCGGTTGTTTTCGTCCGCTAATCGTAGAAGCATTCCTTCTTTTTTTAACTGTTCTGCGTTTAAAATGGCTTCTCTCAACAATAATGGGTAACCATTTTTATATTTGTTTATAAACTTGTTTTTTACTTTAAGTGTTATTTTTTTTGCCATTATTTTCACCCTATCGTTGCATCAAGTCTTATTAAGTTATCTTCCTCGTACTTTACAGGATTGTTGATCAAAGTGTCTAATCAATAGATTAATTTCATACAAAAAAATAAAAGCGGGATGGCCGCAGTTGTAGTAAAAAATACTACCGTAGAAGCAAATTGTGTGTCTCCTCCATATTTTTTCGCATATATCGAAATGGTTGGAGCTGATGGCATACCAACAATCAGCACAGCTATGCTCATTAGAGGATAAGAGATAGGGAAAAATAGATTACCGGAACAAACAACAACGGTATAATAATAAGCTTGATGGCTGCCACTTGCCACATTAGCTTGTTTTTCATGTAAAAATTAATATTTCGTTACTGGTGACATTTTTGAGTAAACTTCCAAGCAGAATCATCGATAAAGGAATAGTCATTTTGCCTATTTCTAATAAACTTGAAACAGGCTGAGGCCAGCTTAAAGAAGCAAAAAATATCACCATCCCGCCCATTACAGCCATAATACCTGGATTAATAAACACTTTTTTCCAATCGATATTGTATTCTTAGAACGGACGAACAGATAATATTAAATATATGACATTAAAACATGGTTGCATACACAATACCAACTTCATTAAACAATATATAAGCGGCAGCATAACCAAGAAAACCTTGGTTCATAAATATAATAAGTCCTTCCAAAACATTTTCCCGGTCTGCAGATAATGCATAACGCTTTCTCATAAACTGCCTATCACACCAGCAAGAAATAAAATATAAACAGATAAACAAACTAGAATATTCATGTCTAGGACTAAGGCTTTTGAAAAGGAAATATCCATAGAAAACAGTATTAACGCAGGCAGTGTGATAAATAATACTAATTGGGTAAGATGTGGTCCGCATGTGCGTTTAAGACGGCCTTTTTTCCTGCTATATATCCAATAACAACCATACCATAAAGGGATAACATCTCTTCAAGAAACGGCATCATTGTATTCATTAGAACTCCTCCCTCAACTCTATGTGAAGTTGTCACAATATGTTAGAAGAGAGAAGATGATTGTTCACCTATGAAATTTTTCACAATGAAAGTTCTTGAGATTTCCTGCTCAAGAACTAACCTTCGTTCATGGAATCCATTACCTTTTTGTAGACTTGTTCTTCACAAATAATAAACAGTTTCGAATCCATTGGCAACGTTTCATCTAAGTGTTTAATGATATTGAAGTTATCTTTATCAGCTATTAAATGAGCTCCTTTTTTCTTTAAGTCCTCAAAAGCATCCTGGTATGTTACCCAGCTTTCTCTTTTAGGTACGTTCCATAAGCTGACATCATATTTCCTGCTTAACAGCTTCATAAATAAAGTACTCGATCCTTTGAACATAGCGGACCTTGCCATTAAATCAGATAACGCTTCACCCGCCAGCACAAACTCATCTACTTCTAAATGCTTAAAATTGGCTATATGGTTTTCTTTTTTTATTTCTACAAGCGTATAAACATTTTTATTGTTTTGTCTCATAAAACTTTTTATAGAACTTGTAATGAGTAAAGTCATTCCATCAGCAGTGGTTTCATCGATCATTCCATGAGGAGAATATACAAGCACTGCTTTTGCATATGTTAGGTTTGCTTTTTCATAAGTATTTATATCGGTTATATCTCCATTTATATAAAACAAACGTGCAGATGGCGTAAATGGCGCTTTTGGCGCTGAATCAATGACTACGATATTAACGTCAGGGTCAGCAAGCTGCAGCTCTTTAATTGTATTTTGACTTTTTTCCGTCCACCCAACAATCACATAATGGTTTTTTCCTTTGTAACTCAATTTCCCCTCCTCCTTTAGTTTTCTGTATATCCCAAAACTTTCCACTATTTTTCCGATCACTACACCTATTAAACCTACCCCAAAAATATATAAAAATACCGCAAATAACTTTCCAGCCATTGTTTTAGGGACCAAATCCCCATAACCAGTAGTTGTCATGGTGGTCATTACCCACCAGAAACCAAGAAAAGGTGAAGTAAATACACCCGGCTCTAAATATGAAATAAAGAAAGAACTTAGCGCTATAAAAAGAATGGTAATAAAGAAAATCGTAAGCTTTCTTGCTTTTACTACGTTTTTCATTAAATCAAAAATAAATAACAACACTTCTTCCCCCCTTACCACCATTTTTCCCTACCTATCGGAAAGGTATCCTAATACTTTTGAAAAACTGAGCTGCTTGTCTTAAAGAGCCCTCGTTTGTAAGGGGTTAGACAGGTTACGTTTTAGGAACCATTACTTACAGTACTATCATTTTCCATCCAATTATAATAGTTTTTTAACAGCCATAAAGACATAGCATAAATAAAAAACGTATGAATAATCGTCCAACCTTTCCTATATTCTACTTTCCGTATAACAACCATTACATATTCCACAGCTGTAGAAAGAATAGCAAATAAGATAACCCATATGTCAGTAAATGTATATTTTTTATATAGCGTGTAAATAAAGATACATCCTAAAATGGGAAAGTAACCGAAATTTTGTGGAAAAGTAGTGATAAACTGCCATTTTTTTACTCGCGGCATGACAAGCCAATATTTATTGCCTGCTACATTTATCAAAACAGAAAGAAAACTCACAAATGGGACCACTTTTTTTAATATATTTTTATCATCTTTGAAAAATAAAATGCCGCATATCCAGGGGATAATAAATCCAAATATAATATTTACAGCCATATAAAAATCACCTCTAATGAGATGATAGCCAGACGAAAAATCTACTATTCATTCTTATAAGAATACTTGCTTAAGATCGCAAAGAATCAATCAAAAAATCATTAATTGGAAAAGTTAATCAAGGAGAAGCTGGAGGTTAAGGAATGTTTTTAAATATAGTAGCAGGATTTATTATTCCATTGATCTTATCTTTCTTCTTATATAAAAAGTATCCCAAAGTTATCATCTTCTTGTATCCATTAGGTATTTCCATTGCATTTGCAGCAAATGACTGGGGATATCAATACTATTGGTTAGTAGCACCGTTTCATGACAACCCTTCCTTAGCTGTGCTTCCGTTTAATTTTGGTTATTTTCCCTTTATTTGCTATCTTTTTTCTTATTTTAAAGTAAAACAGCTAATGAACAGTAATTTACTGCTAATGGTTTTTGCATTCGTTACAACGTGCATTGAATATTTAGGTGTTTTATTGGACAGGATTCACTATTACGGGGAATGGAACATTTTCTTTACTTTTCTCACTTATCTCATATGCTTTATGATTACGTCTTTTTATGTGAAGATATTGAAGATATATCAAGTACTATAATAGTTAAGAATAAAACTGAAATTGAACTTCTACTTGTGCAGTAATGGTTAACTGTCCGGGTTCAATTGACACTGCAGGTAATGCAAGCGTTTGAGGTGAATCCCTTACATTAGGAGAAGTAAATTGCTCTTTAATATCAACCGGAGCAGGATCAAGACGAAGCTGCATCGTTTCAGCTGTCGTTTGGGCTTTTGCGGAGGCATCGTCTAAAGCAAATCGAAGAGATTGCAGGTAGTAAGGTTGAGCATTTTCTAACGAAAAATGAATATCTGATACTCGGTTAGCACCGTTTTCTACAGCCGTATCTATGATGTTTCCAGTTTGATTTAGGTTATCTATCGTGACGGCAATCATGTGAGTTACCTGAAATTCTCTAAATTCCTGTTTTCCGTCCACATAATCATATTGAGGTGTAATGAAAAAATCAACAGTCTGAATGTTTTCTTCATAGATTCCTGCTTCGACCAAAGAAGTGACCACCTGATTCATTATTACGGCATTCTCCTGCTGTGCGACTCTAAGTTCTCTGCCTTGAGTCACCACTCCTAACTGCACTTTAGCTATGTTTGGTTCCGTTAAAATGCTTCCTGCACCATTGACTGTCATTATACGTTTGCTGCAATCGTGCCACAGATATTCATTATAAGTTGGGACAAAGTACAATATCCCTTCCCCCTTAAAATATTTATTATTTAATTTCATGAAAAAGGATACATTAATATGCGTGATTTGTTCTTTTCATTTCATGAGAAAACACTGCCTTCCCCAAAAGGAAAGCAGTGTTCTTTTTGACACTGTTAAGGCTATAGAATAAGTTGCTCAACAGTACAAGGGATGGACTAATCCCTCCGTTGCCGCAGGACACGGGTTTACAGGCGGTTTCCTTTAAATGGCCGCAAGCCGAGTGTTCCAAATCCCTTAAAATTCTTTAATAATATTGAACAAACTTTTTTTGATTTTGTCTGTATCCTTTGGTATTCATTAAGTAAAATATCTAACTCCTGGCTCGAATCTACTGTTCTAGGATCAGTAAGTCCGTAAAGATCCGCTTTCCTATGCATTTCCTTTTTTTTCAACGTTATTTGACTCAGCAAGACCATTTCCCTAAAAATTGTTTCCATCTCCTCTATGTTTTTTAATACGTATGTTTTTATTGGAAAAGATTCTTAGCTGTTATGAATTCACATAGCCTATCATACATGAAAATGAATTAAAATATTGTAGAAAATTGTTTCTGCAGAAATTTTTTTTCGACGAAGTTTTAAAAAGTAGAAGGGTTGCCAACCCTTATGCCAGCCTTTTTTCCCTTCTCAATTACATGTCAATAGAAGAAGGGAGAACCAATATATCTTAGTGTCAAAAACGGGAACCTGAACCGTCTGAATCTTCGACACCTGCGCGGGAAAACATAACAAGAACCAAATCCAGATCCATGCTGTTACAGATGACCAAAAAACTGATTTTCCATAGTTTGAAGTTGAACCATATACAATAGGTATTGTTGACACGTATCATACATTTGCTGGGTGTCTGCTGCTCCTCTTCACCGGAATCATTTATAAAAAGGTTTTCAAATAATCATGCACGTTCTAATCTCCTGTAAAATACTTTCAACGATACTGTATGCAAACACCCAACTTACGCAACTAGCTAAGTATTTATATGAAAACCTATCTTTCCGAGCTGAGCCCCTTTTTCCATTCGATAAAAACCTTCCTTAAACTGTTCAATGGGATATATTTGATCAAGCACTGGTTTTATGTGGTGTTTTTGTATAAACTTCAGCATTTCTCTATATTCTTCAGTGCTTCCCATTGTAGTTCCCAGTAAATTGTACTGGCCATAAAAAAATTTCCGGATATCGATTTCTACTCTATCACCGGCAGACGCTCCAAACGTGACAACGGTACCGCCACGTCGAACTTGATCAAGAGATTTGTTAAATGTTGCTGCACCTACACATTCAATGACGAGATCCATTTTTTCATTATTTAATTGCTTATTCCAATCTTCATTGCTGTCAATAGCTTTATCTGCACCAAGTTCAAGGGCATTTTCGCATTTATCTTTTGAACGAGAAGTCACGTAAACTGTTGCTCCAGCAGCCTTTGCAAATTGTAATAAAAAAGTTGCCACTCCGCTTCCAATACCTGGGATGAGAACAGTGGTACCAGCACGCAAATGGCCTCTTGTAAATAATGCCCGATAAGCAGTTAATGCAGCCAATGACAATACCCCTGCCTCTTCCCACGATAAATACTCAGGTTTTGACTCTACGTTATCAGCAGAAATAATAATAAATTCCGCAAAAGTACCGTGTTCCGGATACCCAAGAACGTTAAACCCCTCAGGCGGCGCCTCACTATTATATTGCCATCCAATAGATGGATTAATGATTACTTCATCGCCAATTTTTACATTCTCTACTCCTTGACCTGCTATTTCGACAATTCCTGCTCCATCAGAACCCAGAATAATAGGAGGATCGGTTGGTTTATGCCGCTCAAGCAGAAATAAATCCCGGTGATTTAAGCCGGCAGTTTTCAGTTTTACTTTTACCTCCCCTTCTTTAGGTTCCATTTGTTCCATGCTTCGATAATGAAGACCGTCCATTCCAGTTTGATGTTCATGTACGACTGCTTTCATCATTTACCTCCTTAAAAACTTTTCATCATTTTTCATTATTTAGTCATTACCAGAAACAAATATAGGATTAAATACTAATAAAGAAAGGCAGCTGATTATTCAAATGACTTCACGGTTTTTAAACATTGCGGTTGTGTACTTTGTCATTGGTATTTGTATGGGCCTGTATATGGGAATCGTTCAACAATTTCAGTTCACCTCAGTTCACGCCCATATCAATTTATTAGGATGGGTTTCTATGTCGCTTTTTGGAATCATTTACTATATATCCAAACGCAAGTCAAACTAAATTAGCAAACATCCATTTTTGGCTGCATAATCTAAGGCTTCCTATTATGCAAGGAACCCTTTTTGTTATGATACTTACAAATACCGCTCCCTTATTCTTTTTACGTTTATCGGCTCGATTATGATTGTTGTCGGTGCCGTCCTATTTATGGTTAATTTATTCAGCCATGCAGCTAATCAAGCCTCTTGATCACACCCTTAATCTAATTTCAACAAAAACATAATAATTCCTTTTTAGAAAAACTCGATTTGACACCATATTAAAAAAACTCGGCTTACCGCTGAGTCCTTGTAGCAAAAGCCGTTTTGCTTATACTTTAATCTTTTAATAAAATTAAACTTAATTACCAATAAGAGCTTTTCTTCTTAACTATCCAAAGAGAACCATGTGCGAATTTTTCTAGCACATGGTTCTCCCTATTGTTAAATTAATTTTTCCATTCATTATAAAATATCCGATCCTGTAATGACTGTCTTTTCTCCCAATTTGCGGATTCCAAAATAGGCTTTTCTGGATAGTGATCCGTATACCCTATAGATAGGAGGGCAATGGGGTCAATGTGCGGAGGTATTTTCAAAATATTACGTACATCATTTTTCTTATAAAAACTGACCCATCCCATAGCCAATCCTTCGGCATACGAAGCTAACCACATATTTTGAATAGCACAAGCTGTCGATAGCATATCCGTTTCCGGTATGGAATTCCTTCCTAACACATGTGCTCCCCCTTGTGTTGGATCACACGTAACACAGATTGTTAAAGGAGCTTCTTTTATCCCTTCTACTTTTAAACGAAGAAATTTCGTCTCTTTTTCCCCTTCATAATGGATGGCCAGAGCTTTTCTTTCTTTCTCAGCAGCCCATGCTAATAGATCCTTTTTTTCAGCCGCTGTTATGACAATAAAATTCCAAGGCTGCATAAACCCGACCGATGGCGCGTGATGGGCAGCGTTTAATAATCGATCAATTATTTCTGAGGGGACAGGATCATTACGAAAACTGCGTACATCTCTTCTATTAAAAACAGCTTTATAAACAGCTTGTTTTTCTTCCTCTGAAAAAAATTTCATTGTTTCACTCCTCAAATACTTTTAAAACAATTCGACGGCCATCCAAGCCCCCAGGCTAATGCTATATATTCCTGTCACAGAACCGAAAATAATATATACTTTTTTCTTAATGGAGGCTTTCAAAAAACCCCAGGAGAGAAGAATCGTAATTAGAATCGTAGAAATGAGAAGACCGATGACAAATAAGGTGAGTTGAAGCAGAGCAGCCGTCATATTATGAACCCCTGCTGCGTTCGTGATAATAGCTAATTGTGTTGGACTTTCCACTCCAATTCCATGAATCACACATATAATATAGGCCCCTGCAATCCCCGCGTTTATCGGAGATAACGTTATGCTTTTTCTGCTGGAAAACAGAATATAAAATCAGTCCTCCTAATAGGACAAGCGTAAAACTAACCAGCATTTCGATAAACGTTTGTGCTTCATGGAGAAGATTTGCACCAAAAAAGATAGTGGCTAAACCAATAAATAACTACAATAAAACCGTGGCCTATCGCATACATAAGCCCTAATGATACTTGTTTTTGTCGTTTTTTCTCTGCCCCGACCATATCTGCAATAGCGGCCACATGGTCGCCATCTATACCGTGTTTCATTCCAATAAAACCCGCTAACATTGCAAATGAAATGAACTCCAACAATAGTCTCTCCTTATATATATTATAAAAGGGGTTAAATTATTTTAATTACGTTACACAAGATAAGTTAATAAAGAACATCCTGCTCTTTCAGTATTATGGAATGGAACGTAACGACAGCTAAAGTTAATATATGCCATCAACTATTTTTTCCAATGCTTCAGGTGCTCGAATGCCTTCGGAAGCTTCAGACAACGGAATAATGGTAAATTGTTCCTCTTTCACTGCTTTCAGCTCTTTCATGACGGAATGATTTTTAAGAAACGTTTTTTTGTCCTCAACACTTGTGTCCCCGTAATCTATAATAATTATTTCATCAGGAGCAGCTTCAGCTACCTCTTCCCAGCTGACCGTTGCCCACCCTTTATTTAAATTACCAAAGATATTTTCGGCTCCTCCGATTTCAATGAGGGTGTTTAAAAAATTCTGCCCGGCTGTCAATGGAGCAGAATCTCCACTGTCATATACAAATACTTTTTTTGTTACTTCCTGTTTTGGGATATTTTGCTGTATTTCTTGAACTTTAGATTGAATTTCACTGGTTAAGGTTTCGGCTGCTTCTTCTTCTCGAAAAATTTTACCTATATTTTTAATATCCTGAAAAACGTCTTCGAGCTGCGGATTTTTTATATTGGAAGACTCATGAAGATAAGATGCAATCCCAAATTTCTCGAGTTCCTCTCTGCTGCCTGCTGCTTCATTTTGAAAAGCGCTTTCCCAGCCGCCATAAATAAAATCCGGTTTCGCTGCAAGTATATTTTCTTGAGATGGATATTGCTCCGCAAGAACAGGTACTTTTTCATACGCGTCTTTTAAATCGGGGTGAATAGCGTCATCTAAATAAGCAGTTCCAACCATACGATCTTCTAATCCAAGGGCAAGCATTATTTCTGTAACGTGCTGATTGAGAGAAATAGCACGTTCGGGAGCGTTTTCTAGTATGATTTCCTCGTCTTGGTTTTCTACTTTTATTTGTTCACTATTACTTGCTGTCGTCTCTTTACTCTCGACTTGACACGCGGCCAGAAACAATAAGGAGAGTATAACGATCATTTTCTTCAAGTCTTTTTCCTCCTAGACTATGTAATTACTTCTGCGCAAAAGCCATATAAAGAACGGCCCTCCGCAAATAGCTGTAACAATACCTATCGGAAGCTCTTCTGGTGCCACTAACATTCTAGCAGCTATATCTGCTAATATCATAAATACGGCACCAAGCATAGTACTGGCTGGGAGCAGTACACGATGATCTGCACCAACAATGATTCGTGCCATATGAGGGATCATTAAGCCAACAAAACCAATCGCACCGCTGAACGCTACCAGTACGCCTGTAATTAACGCAGTAATGATAATAATTACTGCTTTAAATGATTCTATGTTTAATCCTAAAGACTGCGCCGT
This sequence comes from Alteribacillus bidgolensis, assembly GCF_002886255.1. Taxonomy (NCBI): domain Bacteria; kingdom Bacillati; phylum Bacillota; class Bacilli; order Caryophanales; family Bacillaceae; genus Alteribacillus; species Alteribacillus bidgolensis. Next base: position 811,079 of record NZ_KZ614149.1, on the reverse strand, counting down.
TGCATCATCTGTGATAAGTACATTTAAGGAGCGAAACGATTGATGAAAAAAGCAGTAACCTAAAGCCACTACTGCTACAGGGAGCCATAACTGATCAAAAGCTGCTCCGGCTAAGCTGCCAAGCATCCAGTAAAGTGCCGTTTGTATACCTTCTTCCCGCGGATTCATCATAACGAGAAAACTCGTTAAGGCGCTCAGCATCATCGAAACAGCCACTCCAGATAAAAGCAGCCTCGATACAGAAATTCTAAAACGGCTTTGAGCAAGTATATAAACCGCTACCACTGTTAATAAAGCTCCTAAAAAGGCAGCTCCGGAAACAGCATACGTTCCAAAAAAAGAAAAGGCCCCCGCTAATATGACGAGCGTTGCCCCAACAGAAGCACCAGAAGATACACCTAGTATGTAAGGGTCGGCAAGCGGATTTTTAACGAGTGCTTGAATGGCGACTCCCACAATAGCAAGACCTGCTCCAACCGTAAGGGCTAATATCGTTCTTGGGATACGTAAGCTCCATACAATATGATCATAAGTAGTCATATCAGCTGGGCTATAACCTGCTGCTGCCTTCCATAACACACCAAGCACATCATTGGCCGGAACAGAGGCCGAACCAAGCATCAAAGAAGCAAGAACAGATAAAAACAACAATGCAGATAATCCGGCAAATAAAAAAGGGATAGGTGCTAGGTATTTATGTTTCATTGTGTGTAAATGCAGATAATTCTGAAGCCATATCCGCTTCTCCAATAAACCAGCGCATGTTATCACGAAGCTGTACTACTTCGCCTACAATAATAATAGCCGGATTGCTGATCTCGGCTTTCCTTGCTTCAGAGGGAAGTGACGTAAGTGCAGCCGTTACAGTACGCTGCCTGCTTGTCGTTCCCCACTCAATAGCAGCTGCTGGAGTATCAGGAGATTGCCCGCTGTCTATTAATCTAGAAGTGATTGACTCAAGCTGATTCATACCCATATAAAATACAACTGTATCTATCCCCTTTGCTAAAGCTCTCCATTGCTCTTTGTCTTGTTCATTTGGCAAATGTCCAGTTACAATAGCTAATGTCCCGCCAAAAGCACGATGTGTAACTGGAATACCAGCATAGGCAGGTGCCGCAATACCAGAGGTGATACCAGGAATAACTTCAAAAGGAATATCTAACGACGCTAAATGAACGGCTTCTTCCCCGCCGCGGCCAAAAACAAAAGGATCTCCGCCTTTTAACCGGGTAACCACTTTTCCTTCTAACGCTTTTTCACTTAAAATGTGATTGATCTGGTCTTGGCGAAGCGTGTGGTTTTTCGGCAGTTTCCCGCAATATATCTTTTCTGCACCATATTTTACTTCTAGTAATATTTCTTGGTTTACTAACCTGTCATATACCACAACATCAGAGATACGAAGAGTTTCAACGGCTCTTAACGTGAGCAGCTTAGGATCACCTGGCCCAGCTCCTGTTAAAAAAACGCATCCTTTTCTCATTTAACTTTCTCCCGGACACCTTTCCATTCTGCAGCTTGCTCAACAAAACGGTTAGCAATAGAAGTATTAGATCCAAAGTGAATGTGGGTGTAACCTGCTGTAATGTTGTTTTTCACAAAACCTTCTTGACCGGATTTTCTAAGAGCTTTTACTTGATAAGCATCATTCCAATCGTCTTTCTCCTCAGAAACGGAATAATGAAATTCATGGCCTTTTGCTGTATCACCAGCTTTTAAAATAGTTGTATTTTCTAATGCAGTAATTTCACGATATCCTAAAGCGGCCAACTTATTTTTCATTGTAACTACGGCTGGGATAAGTCCGAGCATTTGGTAGCTGGTTCCATCTGTTGTAATGAGTTCTTCTGTTAAATACATGTAGCCGCCGCATTCAGCGTATACAGGCAGTCCACTTTTTATAGCTTTTCGGATGGAATGTTTCACGTCTTCTTGTTCTGCCAGTTGTTTTGCGAATTCTTCAGGAAAGCCGCCGCCAATATACAGAGCATGACTGTTTTCAGGTACAAGTTCACCGGCCAGCGGGCTGAAATACAATAATTCTGCCCCATTTTCTTCTAATAACTCAAGGTTTTCCGGATAATAAAAATTAAACGCTTCATCATAAGCAACCGCAATGTTTACCTTTTTGTCTGCTTGCTCTTGTTTTATAGGCTTTACCGTCCATTCAGGGGCTTGTCCTGCTATTTCCTGTATTATTTTAAGATCAACCTGGGCTTTCATTGTTTCTCCCAGTTGTTCAAAAAAATCATCCAATTCTCCGCGTTCAATTGCTGGAATAAGTCCTAGGTGACGCTCAGGAATCGCCGGCACATCTCCTTTTTTTAAATAGCCCACTACCGGGATACCGCATTCTTTTTCAATGGCTTTTTGACACAGCTTAGCATGTCCTTCACTTCCTGCTTGATTGACAATGACACCGCCAATATTAACTTCCGGAGATAACAGTTGGAATCCCTTCACAATTGCAGCAGCACTGCGCGCCATTGCTCCTATGTTTATAACGAGAATAATGGGTGCTTTTAGCATTTTACTGATTTCAGCCGTGCTTCCAATATCGGATTCGGGACTTTTGCCGTCATACATTCCCATAACCCCTTCAATGATAGAAATATCCGCTTCTTGGCTGCCCTGTTGGAACACACTTTTCATCAATTCTTCTTCTAACATCCAGCTGTCCAGGTTTCTAGAAGGTCTTTTTGTAACAGCCGTGTGATAGCTTGGATCAATATAATCGGGACCGCATTTAAATCCCTGGACGCGTAATCCTTGTTTTTTTAACGCTGCCATTAAACCGATGGAAATCGTCGTTTTACCCGCGCCGCTTCCCGTGCCGGCAATCACAATTCTTGGATTCATGTTTACTTACCTCCTTTTTATTCAAATTCCTCTTGAACAGCCACAGAAATCGTTACATTTCCGGACTTTTCTTTTTCTAGCAGCAATGTTTCATTACCGGAAGAAAGCACAGCTGCCGGTTCACTCACACCATAAGCTCCCGTATACTTATACACTACCTCTGAAGGATTTTGGATGGGGGCACTGTTTAATTTTTCGGGTGAGTAATAATCAAAAGGCCAATTGTTCTTTTCGCACACATGCAAAAGCCCTTCTTCATCTTTTTTTAGATCAATGGTAACCACTTTTTTTATAGAAGATTTACTTAGCTGCAACTTTTGAAATGTGCTGGTAATCACTTCTTCAATTTCAGCTGATTCTGTTCCTCGGTTACAGCCGATCCCTACATGAATCACTTTAGGACGGTAAATAACATGGATATCTGGCAGTTTAGCTTGTTCTTCTTCAGAAAGCTCCCTGTGCGTGATCACAAGGGCAGCATTAGCCTTTTCATTTTCCGATTCATTTATGGAAGATACTACTTTCATATGGGTCGGAAGTGGTTTCGAGGAAGGCTGCCAATTTTTTTCGCCTGCCTGCTGAATAATTAGAAGCGGTTCTTCATTTACAACGGCTGCGCTGGCGGGAGTGACATGGGTAAAGTCCTCAATGGTCCAGCCAAAGGCTTGCCCGAAAATATCGACTGGAATCGTTCCCTGTACGTCAGATGCCGTTGTAATGACAGGCTCAGCATGAAGTTGAGAAGCTAATTGTCTTGTTAAACTATTAGCTCCTCCCAAATGCCCGGAAAGGACACTAATGACAAACTCACCTTTATCATCAATAACAACAACAGCCGGATCAATTTTTTTATCTTTTAAGAGAGGGCTGATCATTCTTACAACGGCACCGAGAGAAATAATCATAACAATACCGTCATATTCTTCAAACCATGCCGGCAGCTGTTTTCGGACAGATCCTTCAAAAAGAGTGAAACCTTTTTCTTTTTCGTCTCCTTTTTCAAACTTACTCATATAAAACACATCTACTTGAGGGGACCCTTTATGAATGCGACGAGCTAATTCGGTACCATGTTTAGTGATAGCAGCAACCGCTATTTTATTCATGGGCGCTTACACCCTTTCGGTAGCCATGTGTGAATGTTTTATCATACAATTTGGATTCATAGGTCCCGCTTTGAATGAGTTCTTGATCTGCCGCTTTACTGATGATCACCATTGCTTGTTTCGTAATTCCGTTTGCACGCATGTCTTCATGAAGATTTCCAAGCGTTGTACGGACTACTTTTTCATCAGGCCAGCTTGCTTTGTATACGACTACGGCAGCATCTTCTTGTGTCCAGCCTGCTTCAAGAAACTCACGAACTACTTTTTTAATCAATGTCGCACTTAAAAATAGAGCAATACTGCACTGGTGGCTAGCAAGATCAACCAGTTTCTCTTTATCCGGCATTGGAGTGCGCCCTTCCGCTCTTGTTAAAATGACCGTTTGTGTTAATTCAGGTACGGTCAGTTCCAGACCGGCACTTGCTGCAGCGGCAAAAGCAGAGCTTACCCCGGGAACGATTTCTGCTTCTATACCTTCTTCAGCGAGCTTTTTCATTTGTTCTAATATAGCGCCATAAACAGTTGGATCCCCAGTGTGAACCCGAGCTGTTTTTTTGCCTTTCTTTGCAGCTTCTACCATCACTTGTACGATTTCTTCTAAATCCATTCCTGCACTTTTTTGTACCACAGCTTCTGATTTGATGTTTTTGAAAAGGTCAGGATTAACAAGAGAATCCGTATAAAGAATAAGGTCTGCTTCTTCAATGAGACGCTTTCCTTTGACGGTGACAAGCTCAGGATCCCCTGGTCCTGCCCCGATAATATAAACCATTGGCTCAGTCATGTCAGCACCTCTTTCTTCTCTTTTCGCACCATCATTAACGTTAAATATTCAAGTTCTGCTGTTTTCAGTTCGGCCACGTTTTTCCAAACCCATTCTTCTTTGGATGTCACTTTTGTGGCTACAGCTGCTGAATCCGCCAATCCTAATTCTTCAAGTAAACTGATCATCATCGGAAGTACTTTAGCCACTTTTATAAATACAATCCCGTCATGCTGCAAAAGTGCTTGCTTCATTTTTTCACGGTCTTCTGTCGCGGGCACAACTGCAGTCCACTCATCACCATCTGCAAGCGGCACCATAATATTGGAAGATATGGCTGTAATAGAAGAAATTCCGGGTATGGAAGTGATTTCAACCTCAGGGTAATGCTTTTTTACGGTTTTCCATAAATGAATAAACGTACTGTAAAGCATTGGGTCTCCTTCTGTAACAAATGCCACATCTTTACCCATTTTCACTTGTTCAAAGAGAGTTACAGCAATTTGGTTCCACTCTCTTTCTAGTATTTCTTTATCTTTTGTCATCGGAAAGACGAGACCAATTTTTTCTTTAATAATGTGTTCATATGGTTCTATAATTTGATAAGCATAACTTTTTGCGCCTTTTCGTTTACGCGGGTACGCTACGACATCTGCTTCTTTTAAAGCACGGTACGCTTTGATCGTCAAAAGTTCTGGATCCCCTGGTCCAACTCCTGTGCCAATAATTTTTCCGTAACGGCTCATTCTGTCATCTCCTTTTGTTTGGCTGTAATAATATAAACTGGGTTCAATCCTTCAAATCGTGTCATATGTAAAATAGGTTTACTGCGTGCAAGATGAGCCATTGTTATATCCACTTCACAGCCAAGTTGCTTAAGAATGTCCTGGGCTTCATGGAGTGTCTCAATCGTAGCTGCGTTTAGAACGATTCTTCCATGCGGGTGCATTTTTTCCACACATAATGTCAGTAATTTATTGATGTTTCCGCCCGTACCACCTAAAAACACAGCATCAGGAGCAGGCCATTCTTCCATATTTTCAGGAGCTTTTCCGTGATGTAAGTGTATATCAGCACGCAGGACAGCAGCGTTTTCTTTGGCATACTCGATGTCCGCTTCATTTTTTTCTATTGCGTAAACACTGCCCTCTGTACATATATGAGCGGCTTCAATAGCAACTGAACCTGTGCATGCCCCAATATCCCAGACCGTACTGTCTTTTTTTAAGTTTAAAGCAGAAAGACTTAACACCCGTACTTCTTTTTTTGTAATCAATCCTTTATCTGGCTTACGCTGTTTGAACAAATCATCGGCAATACCAATAGAAGGCTTCGGTTTAGGATTTTCTGCTTTTAAAATAACAACATTTAACGGTTCTGCCTCGTAGCCCGCTGCTTCTTCAAGTGACAACCATTGTACTTTTTCGTTTTCGCCGCCAAGATGTTCGGCAATACACATTTCATATTCTTTCATCCCGTAATGCAGCAAGTATCGGGCCAGCACAGCTGGAGTGTTTTTTTTATCTGTTAACAAACATACTTTCTTCTGTCCCGAAATTTTTTGGGCCAGACCTTTTAATGATCTGCCATGAACACTAAGAAATTCTGCATCCTGCCAGCTTTCTTTTATTCTTGCAAAAGCAAGTTGAAGCGAGCTTAAAGCAGGATAAGTTGTGACGTCAGGAAGTTTTTTGGAAAGGTAAGCACCTATTCCGTAAAAAAGCGGATCGCCAGAAGCGAGAACAACGGTATCTTTTGGATTGCTCTTCCAGCTGTCAATTTTCTGTTTTAAACCTCCCTCCAGAATGACTTTTTCACCTTTATATTCTGGAAAAAAAGAAAGCTGGCGATGTCCTCCTGCTAAACGCTCACTGTTATAGATCCACTCATGATAAAGCGGCAGAAGGCCTTCTTTTCCGTCTTCTCCGATACCAATCACCTTAATCGTCATGCCTCTTTCCCTTCTTTCTCCTCAACAGGTCCTTCATATACGACTCGAGCGAGCAGATCATTTTTCATCGTCATTAAAATAACCTCGACTTCTATTCCTCCGCCTACATGCTCATAACCTGATTTTGCAGCACGTTCGCACAAAAGCGAAAAGAAGTTATCAAAACCTGCTTCCTTCATAACATTACCGGCTTCCGTCGCCGTATTGGCATTTTCTACTTCTTGCTGCAGCTTCTCATCAGCACCTGCTTGCGCAGCCAATTCTTTTAGAAATCCAAAATCGACCGGGGCACTTTTTGAATGTACCATCATAATTCCTTGCGCTACTTTTGAGAATTTACCCATCATTCCAACAAGAGTCGCCCTTTTTCTTCTTTTTGCTTTGCACTGTTTTAAGCTGAATCCAACAAAATCTCCCATTTCTACAAACGCTTCTTCTTGCAGTTCTGGAAATAACGTAATCGCATATTTTTCACTTCGTCCACCGGTTGAAAGTATAATATGTTCGCAGCTGCTTTCAGAAGCCACACTTATTGCTTGAGCAATGCTTGCTTTAAATGCAGCAGTAGAAAAAGGAACGACGGTGCCGCGCGTACCGAGAATGGAGATTCCTCCGATGATGCCTAGCCTTCCATTCATAGTTTGTTCTGCAATGGTTTCCCCTTCAGGGACAGAAATAATAATTTCAGCTCCTGCATGTTTTGTTTCACCAAGAACTTCTTTCGCCATTTCTGTCATCATTTTTCGCGGCACCGGATTTATTGCAGCTTCCCCCACGGGAACAGGAAGACCGGTTTTTGTCACACGTCCGACCCCCTTGCCCCCGTCTATAACTAACTCATCATTCCATTTTACTGACGCTGTAATTTCAGCCTGGTGTGTAGCATCAGGATCATCGCCTGCATCTTTAATAATGCTTGCTTGCGCCGATTCCGTATCGTATTCTATGTCTTTCATATGAAAGGTCACGCGCTCTCCAATCGGAAGCGTAATCTCTACTGTCATAATCTTTGTTTGAGAAGCCAAGCTTAACATCGCTGCTTTTGCTGCAGCAGTCGCATTGGCTCCTGTCGTATACCCGTGACGTAAATCTTTCGGATCTTTTTTAGGTGCTGATTTTTTCTTCATGAGCCACCTGTTCTTCTGCGATACGGATAAGCGCATTTACAGCAGCGACGGTTACAGGGCTGCCGCCTTTTCTTCCCAAATTTGTAATATGAGGAATGTCCAATTTAGCTAGCTCTTCTTTCGACTCTTGCGCGGATACAAATCCCACCGGCATTCCAATTACCAGCCCGGGATTAGCTTCTCCGCTTTTTACAAGACGAATAAGTTCCAAAAGAGCAGTTGGTGCATTTCCAATTGCAAATATGGCTCCATCCGCTTGTTTGATCGCTTTTCGGGTGGAGACAATCGCACGGGTCGTATTTAAACGCTTCGCTTCTTCAATCACGTCTGGATCAGATATATAAACATTAACGTCCCCGCCGAACTTTTTCAGCTTCGGTTTGCTGATCCCCGCTTGTATCATTTGTACATCTGCCACTATTCCTTTGCCTGAGCGGATTGCAGCGACGCCTGCTCGTACAGCATCAGGGTGGAATTGTACACTTCTTCCTAATTCAAAATCAGCGGAAGCATGGATGATACGCTGAACTACAGGATATTGCTCTTTTGTAAAAGAGTGTTCTCCGATTTCTTCGGTAATCATTTCAAAGCTTTTTCCTTCAATTTCAGTTGGCTGCACCGTTAATGGTTTAAATTCGGTTGAAAAATCCATTTACTGCTCCTCCTTTATTAGTAAACCTCGAAGATAATCGAGTACTTCCTCAGGGTGATCTGTCACTTTTTCATAATCTACATCAGGTCTTTTAATTAAAATCACTTCTAAACCAAGGTCAAGTGCTGCGGTTACTTTTTCATCAAACGAACCTTGTTTACCACTTTCTTTTGTAACGACAACATCAACGCCAAACTGCTTGTACAGAGCATGATTAAGTTCTTTTGAAAAAGGGCCTTGCATCGCCACAATATCTTTTTGAGCTATACCAAGCTCTTTACACTTTTCCATATTTTCTAAGCGCGGAAGCATCCGGCAGATCATTCTTACGTTTTCATCTTTCACAAGTTTTTCGGCAAAAACTCTTAATGTTTTGCTTCCTGTTGTCAGAAAAACCGTGCCGCCCTTTTCAGCAGCTTTCTTGGCTGCTTCTTCATAAGAATCTACTTTGTTTACTTTTTTATCGTAGGTATGAATCGAACTTCGCTCATAGCGAATATATGGAATTCCAGCTTCTTCGGCAGATTGTATCGCATGGCGGGAAGCTTCTTCTGCAAACGGGTGAGACGCATCAACTACTACTCTGGCCATTTTTTCTTTTAACACTGACGTCATTTGATCTGCCGATAACCGTCCAGTTCTAGTGTTAATCCCGCTTGCTTCCAGTTTTTCAGCAGCTTCGTCTGTTACAACCGATGCTAAAAGGGAGTGCCCATCTTGATTTATCTTTTCAGCCAATTCTTTTGCATCACTTGTGCCTGCGAGCATAAATATCATGGCCGTTCTCCTTTCACCGTTTGAACTGCTTCTTCTTTGTCCTCGTTATGACTATGAGGATGATCGTGATCATGATGATGGTGATGATCAATTCCCATATGTTCTACAGCAAACAGTCTGTATTGACACATGTCACAATTTAAGCTCGCATTTCCTTGAAGTGCTTCTTTTGCTCTTTCTTCCAAAATGATTTCAAGCCGCGGATGAAAGCCAATTGGTTTCGTCATAGAAAAATCTAAACCTGGATATTCGGTTTCAAAAGCTGATAGTTTCTCATCCATTCGATCTACTAAAATACCGCTGAAGAAAAAGTACGGAACCATGATTATTCTCTTCGCTCCAAGCCGCGAAAGCCGGTTCACCCCTTCTTCTACTGTTGGTTTAGTAACACCGATATAAGAGATTTCCACTACCTGATGATCCAATTTTTCGGTAAGCAGCCGGGAAAGCTTAAACAATTCACTATTAGCATCTGCATCACTGCTGCCTCGTCCGACAAGAAGTACGGCGGTGTCTGCGTCTCCTTCCTCTGGCAGCATGGTTTCATCTGCTAACTTCTCCTGTAAAATATTTACCATTTCTGGGTGAATTCCAATTGGCCGTCCGTATGTAAAACGAACGTTTGGATACTTTTCTTTCGCTTCATCCATTGCATGAGGGATATGAATTTTGGAATGTCCTGCCGGGAAAAACATAATAGGAACCAATGCAACATTGTCAGCTCCTCGTTTAACACACGCGTCAATGCCATCTGATATCGTTGGCGCTGCAAACTCTAGAAACCCCGTTTCAACAATTGGTACGTCTATGGTCTGTTTTACTTTCTCTACAAACGATAATATATTCTCGTTTCCTTCTCGTTTACGGCTTCCGTGGCCAATAAAAAGTACAGCCTTCATTAGCTTCCTCCCTCTATTCGCATGGATTGTCCACTTTTACAGGTTCCGGCATCTTTTGATATTGGAAACCTTGAATATTTTGTATACGTTTAAAAAACTTGTGAAACCTTTCGTTTGGCAGCCCTTTTTCTCTGTATTCTTCAATGACGTTTACCATCGTTTCCACTAGTTTATCTGGTGAAAGACCTTCTGCTACGGGCTGGCCGGTATGAGCATTTCGTCCGGTTGTTTTTGCGCCTAGAAATAAGTCAAACGCACCTCTTCGGTAAATGATCCCAATATCATCTGTGACCGCACCATAACATGCCATTCCGCAGCCATTAAATCCTATATTCATTACCTTTGGAACTTTTAAACCTCCCAATTTTTCTTGTAATTCTTCTGCATATGGGATACCGTCTTTCTTTTCACCGTCACAAAAATCACATGCTTTCACATGTATGACATCTCCAACAGGAGAAATCAGCCACCCGTCCTGCTCAAGCTTTCTTGTAATCGTCTGCGGCTCATCCGTTTCTAGAGACACCTGTAAATAGTGGCTGGTTGTATAGGAAACTTCCCCCTTTTCACCAATTACCTCTGCTAAGAAAGCAAGCTGCTTTGCATTCACTTTTTTATTCCATACGCCTGGAGAAACAGCAAATTCAAAAACAGCCGTTTGTTTAAAAATAGGACTTTCATTTGCGGGCTTTTCAGGAGCTTTCCCCATTACAGCGGAAAGGGCTTCCTCAGCTAGTTCAACTGAGTTCAGGGACGTTAGTTTTTTTGGTGATACGGATGAATTAGCTTCCTCGTCTTTTCCGCCATGCATCGCCCAAGGTTCCGCTTCACGTTTCAAGCGCTGAGCTGGCTTTAAAGGCTGTTTTTCTTCTCCTAATGTATATTTCCGTTGATATCCTCGCGGAGTGATCATTTTTCCATCATAGTAAAATGTAGAATTATTTCCGATAATGACCGTCGTCAGCATTCCAATTTCATACTCAAGCATATGTTCAAGGTCCGTCATAACAATATGCTGTCTTTCTCGAAAAGCGCTTTTCACAAGGCCTACTGGCGTTTTCGGGTCACGGTGTTCTAATAAAATCCGCTGCGTTTCTTCTATTTGGCGTGTTCGTTTACCGCTTTTCGGATTATAAAGAGCGATAATAAAATCCGCTTTTGCTGCTGCTTCTACTCTTGTCATAATGAGTTCCCAAGGAGTTAGGTGGTCGCTGAGGCTGATAGTACAAGCATCATGCATCACCGGAGCACCTAGAAGGGAAGCACAAGAATTAATTGCTGAAACACCAGGTATAATTTCGACACTAATCCCTTCATCCTCTTTCCAGCCTTTTTCAATTAACACTTCGTAAACAAGACCAGCCATCCCGTATAACCCAGCATCTCCACTCGATATAACCGAGACTTTTTTTCCGTTTTCGGCTTGCTTGACAGCTTCTTGGGCTCTGCTTACTTCTTCTGTCATCCCTGTCCGCACTAACTCTTTCCCTTGTATTAAGTGGCTGACAAGATCCATATACGTTTTGTAGCCAATGACACTATCAGAGTCTACAATTGCTTCTTTTGCCCGGTGTGTCATATGGGCTTCATCACCTGGACCAAAGCCAACTACGAATATCTTTCCGGCTGTCATACATATCATCCTTTCATTTTAGAATTAGTGAAAGTTTATGAAACATAAAAAAGCATCTTTAACATTCATGGAGAATGTTAAAGATGCTTAGTATTCACGAGATTAATAGGTTGCTCCTGCGGTCAAACAGAGCAGTGAAAACCCACGCACTTTAACACCTCCCTATGGCCCGTAGGTTAAACGGTGTTGTTGAAAAAGGCAGGTCTCCTGGCTCCTGGTATTCATCAGCTTATCCTTCCCCCCGGTTTATGACGCCGAAAGTGGTTTAGCAAGCAGACAACCCAGTTACAGTGGCGGGACCGCGCCGGTTTTTCACCGGACTTCCCTATTAAGAAAACAGTTTCATAGGCTGTTTTCACCTTTTTCCAATATGCAGTTTTTTATGGTTATAAATATAGTCTATAAAAAACAGACTAGAATAAATTTCTATCATTGTCAATCTAATTTCACTCTTTGTCTCATTTTTCAGCAGACTCTAAAGTGGTATTCAAAAATAAAACCACCAAATAAAGTTTTGGTGGTTTGTATCCGTGCAGATGTTCAAATATATATGCTTGGGTGTATTATTTTTGTACGTTAGCTGCTTGTGGTCCGCGTTGACCGTCCACAATGTCAAAAGAAACGCTTTGTCCTTCTTCTAAAGTTTTAAACCCTTCGTCTTGAATAGCAGAGAAGTGTACGAATACATCGTCAGCACCTTCACGTTCAATAAATCCAAATCCTTTTTCTGCATTAAACCATTTTACTGTACCTTGTTCCATGTTCCATTTCCTCCTTGTGCGTTTAAAACACACAACATTTATTCTTAAATCTTGTTCTACTCTGCGGTAAGACGAAATAGGTTATCCCTTTTTCTAACTTTAAGAAGCATGAACAAACTTAAGTAAATTCACTTTACCATGTTTTTCAAATGAATGCAAGCACTCTTGCCAGAATCTTTTGTGATGCAAATCACAGATAGAATCAATATTTGTTGTTAGACTTTTGTTAAATTAAACAGTTAAGGAGGTTAACTATGCTTGAAGTTGCCCTCACCTTTCCAAATAAAGGGATAAAAGAGATTGACAATGCGTTTTATGATGCACATTTTTATAAAAATAAACAGAACTATGTCTTAAAAAGTATACTAGAATCCACCAATACAGAAGTAACAGGGAATATCATTTCTGCTTTCTCAAAAATCACCATTACTTTCTCTGAAAACCTTTCTATGAATGACTATCAGCTGATTAGAGAAGCAATATTTCTATTGGCTCACCATCTTCAAGCTGATATGGATGATACGAAAGCGTTCATGGGGTATTTAGAAAATGGACAAAAAGCGTATTTATTTCACGAATGGAAAAATTGGAAGGCCTTTCTTTTACATGCGAAGTATAAATCGATGAAAGGTCAGAAAGTGGAAGTAAAGAGCAAAGCAGGTGCTTGGCGGGGAATTTTACTAGATTATCAAGAAACATTTGTTAATAGCGAGTGTATAATAACCTATTGTACTTTATTAACTGCATTGGGTGAAAAAAGAGTGAACGGAAAGTTTCTTCATGTGGAAGCAACCGGTGAGTTTATCTAAAAAGAAAAGGAGAAGCTAAATGATTCGCTCATCTAGCTTTTCTGATTTATATTGTGCAGATTTCTACAGGACACTCCCCGCACTGTAAATAATCTTTTAAATAAGCAATATCAAGCAGTAAAATATGATTATCTTCGTAATCAATAACCCTTTCTTTTTTTAATTCATTCATCATCCGATTGACACCTTCTCTGGTTGTCCCTATATAATTTGCTAGATCTTGATTCGTCAGCTCTACTTCAATAAAAGTACCATGGTCATGCTCTACTCCATAAGAATTACCAAAACGGATTAATGTGGAATACAACCCTCCTTTTTTGCCGCAAAGCAGTAAATCACGGAATTTAGATTGAGTCGACTGCGTGTGGCTGGCAAACCATTTCATAAATGCCACAGCAATATCCCCATTCTCTCTAAATATTTTTTCTAAGGTCTTCCGGTCAAATCGTATTAACTCAGCCTCTTCTTCTACTGTCGCTGTAACGCTAATAGCCATTTCATTAAATAAGCCTACTTCTCCGACTAATTCATCTTTTTGTTTAAGGTGGACAGAAAATTCTTTTCCCTCTACCGTCATTTTGCTTAAACGGACAATACCAGAACGTATTAAATATACATATTCAGGGTCTTCTCCCTCTGTAAATAACACTTTCTTAGACTTTACTATTTGACTTGTCCCATTGGCTAGCAGCAGCTCTTTGTTCTCGTCGGTTAACTGGGCAAAGAAACGGTTGAGCTTAAGTTTCTTTTTAGGCATGTATTACCCTCTCTTTATAAAACGTTGTTAAAACAATTTCTTTTTTCTATTATCAATAGTTGAAATAACTAATTTTATAGTACATAATGCAGTATCGTCTGTAAATGAATGAGAGAAAGTCTGCCGTATATCTGACAATGGAACGTATACATTCTGCTTGGAAAGGGAGCTTTCCCATAAGTCAGTTCTCAGCAAACGCAACTGGAATATACTCGCTTTCACCCTTAGGGCACAAGGGCGGCGGTTTAGCCTCCTCGTGAGTAAACCCTTCACTGAGGGGGCTTCACACTGCCCTATTTCCCAGCAGGAGTCTCGCCTATCCCAGCTGCTAGATGATTTTCCTTATACTAACCTTTTGAGACAGCCTCACGATATTTATTAGGTCCGAGCTGCTTTTATGTTTAATTTTTTATTTCGATCATAATATGTTTTATTTATAATGAAACAAGTAAAAGCGACAATAGATAGAAAAATGAACCCCCATACATAACTACCTGTAAAATCTTTCACGGTACCAAGTAAAATTGGAGGAAAAAAACCTCCTAAGCCACCAGCTGCCCCGACGATCCCAGTAACGGCACCAGTTGCCTTAGGGAACAACTGCGGGACAAGCTTAAACACTGCGCCATTCCCAATTCCTGTCATAAAAGCTACCAGCAAACAAGGAATGGTCATAACGACAAGACTCGTCATGCTAAAACTTATTCCAAGAGCGCCGGCAATGATTCCAAGAAATACGATGGTTAATATCTTGCCTGCCCCTAATTTGTCTGCTAAATTTCCGCCAAGCGGCCGAGCCAGTGTGGCAAGCACAACAAATCCGCCTGCTCTTACCCCTGCGTCAACGGCTGTTATATTGTATAAGTCCATTAGCAAAGTAGGCAGATAAATCCCAAAAGCTACAAAAGCTCCAAATGTAACAAAATAAAATAATGAAAGAACCCAGCTGTTTTTATATTTCAACACTTCCAAAGAACCTAATATCGTGTTTGTCTCTCCGGTTTTTGGTGTTTCCGGCGTCCAAAACCATATAAGAATACTCATTATGACTATTGGAAGCATCAACATCCAAAAAGCTCCCTGAATACCGAGTAAAGCTGCTGCTGCAGGTAAAGAAAAGCTGGCAGCTGCTGTTCCGATATTTCCCATGCCGTTAATACCAAGAGCGGTTCCCTGTTTTTCTTTCGGTGTCCACTTTGACACAAAAGCTATAGACACTGCAAAGGAAGCTCCAGACACTCCTAAAAAGAAAGCCCAAAATAATAACATAAAGTAAGAGGAAGAAAAGCTGACCCCAACTAGAGGGATGATGGTAAACAGCAGAAGTCCGGTAAACACTTTGCGGCCTCCATACTTATCTGTAAAAATTCCTAAAGGTATTCTTATTACCGATCCAAGCAAGACTGGCACCGCAACTAAAATACTTTTCTCTGTATTCGTCAGCCCGTACATTTCCTGGAATTCGGTTGCAAGCGGTGATAATGATGCCCAGACAGTAAAAGAAAAAGCCATTGCCAATGTGGTTAAAATTAATATTCTTTTACTTATTTTTGCATCTCTTTTCATCGTAACCCCGCCTTTTCTTTTATACTGAATTGATGTTTTTAGTATAGGAAAATATAGTCTTCCTGCCTGTTAGATTCATCACAGTTACCTTCCTCGTCACTGTTTATTTATTAGGCTTATCGCCCTTTAAAAGGAACCGCCTAAAAAAGTAAGACGTAATATAGAGGCTGTGTACAACTGTCGTTGCATGCAGTAGTATGCTTCCTTTTAGTTGTGTACTGAAAATACAAAAAAGCCCGTTTCTTTTATAAACAACATTAAAAGAAACGGGCTTTACCGTTTAAAATAGCTTTTACGCATTTTCGTTATATTCTTTCTTTCTCCAAATCAGATAAGTGATCACTGTACTCATCCCTGAAATTACAGCAACTCCGCTATAAACATAAACCTGGTTTGACTCTCTCCCTAAATACGAGTGTACCGTAAACTGAAGCATTACTACGTTCATCGCTAACGTGATAAATATGATGATCCAGCATATTTTTTTACCCATGGCGATACTTCCTATCAACGGCATATACAACCCCATTGATTACTTCCACTTCAATCAAAGGAAGTTCACGCTGCGGCGGTCCTGCAATTGGCTGACCATTATTAAGATCAAAATATCCTTTGTGACAGGGACAAAGCAGCACTTCTTCTTTTTCTTCATAAAACACAGGACACATTAAATGGGTACATGCGTTATTATATGCTTTTAACTCGCCTGATTTCGTGTGTACAAGCAAGGCTGAATCTTCCTCTGTCGGATAATTAAATTTTACAGAAGATCCTTTTGGAAGTTCAGAGAGTTTCACTATTTCCACATGGTCTGAATCATCTTCAAAAGCCCCAACGAGCGTGCGTACAGATAACGGCAGTGTAGCAACTCCTAATGCAACTGAAGCGCCTGCAGCCGTTTTTAAAAAAGCTCGCCGATTATATTTCAAATCTGTTTTTTGATCAAGATTGTTCACCAAATTTACCATATCACTATTGCTATTAGACTGATTTCGTTTTGTATACTTTTTATCATTCATAAAAAGATGTCCCCCGTTCTTATTGGCCGGTATATACACCAAAAAATTCAGGTACGTATTCCCATTTATCCTGTTCTGTTGGTTTTTTTCCTTCTACTAAATTCATTTGTGTGCGGCGTCTGCGAAGAGCTTGCATTTCATCAAAATCAATAAAGCGAATCGCATCACTTGGACATACTGATGCACACATCGGTGCAATATCGTATTGGGAGCGGTCGTAACACATATCGCATTTGTACATTTTGTTTTCCTCAAAATCGAATTTCGGTATGCCAAAGGGACAGCCAAAGGTGCAATTTCGACAGCCGATGCATTTCTCTTCCATTGCAGATAACACGACTCCGTCTTCTGTTATCTGTATTGCATTAGCGGGACAGACTCTAGCACATGCTGGGTCTTTACACTGCATGCACAACATGGGATACGTTTGCCTGCTCTCCATAAAATCCACGTATTCTACATAATTTCGCTCTTTTGCATCATGTCCTCCGCATTCACGGCAAGCCGCTTGACATGCACGGCAGCCAATACAACGTTCAAATTCAAGATACATGATTTTATTCATATTACCCCTCTCCCCGTTTTAATTTTTCCATTTTCACCGCACACACTTTAAATTCAGGCATTCTTGATATAGGATCTAAACATGGATTCGTAAGCTGATTAACGGCTAATTTTTTTCCCCAATGATACGGTACAAAGATCGTATCTTTTCGAATCGCCTTTGTAAGTTTCACCTCTAAATCCATCGTATTTCTAGGGGTTGTAAGCTTGATGGTTTCTCCATTTTGCACATTATACTGACTGGCAAGCTCCGGATGTATTTCAGCGTATGGCAATGGACACTGTTCCATTAGAAAATTAATTCTTCTTGTTTGATTACCTGATAAATAATGAAAGACAACGCGCCCAGTGGTGAGAATATGAGGAAACTCCTCGCTAGGTATTTCCCCTGCTTTTTCCCACGTCACAGCAGGCAGGTTCGCTTTTCCGTCCAGAGTACTGAACGTTTCTTTAAACATCGTCGGTGTGCCCGGATGGTCTTCAGAGGGACATGGCCAAAACACTCCGTCCTCCTGGTCTATCCGATCATAAGTAATTCCATAGTAATCAGCGTTTCCTCCCTTTGCGGCTAGACGTAATTCTTCAAATATTTCTCTTGAATTTTCATAAGGAAAATGTTTTCCTTTCCCCATTCGTTTTGCTATTTCACTTAAAATGACCCAGTCTGGTTTTGATTCATAGAGAGGTTCTGACACTTTGCGTATATGAATAACCCTCCCTTCTAAATTCGTCGTAGTTCCTTCATCTTCTGCCCAGCTGGCAGCCGGTAAAACGACATCTGCAAACTCTGCTGTTTCCGAAAGAAAGAAATCATTTACGACCAAAAAGTCCAGCTTCTTAAAGGAATCCCAAACATATTCTGTATTTGGGGCAGAAACAGCTGGGTTGCTGCAAATGACATGCATGGCTCGTATATTACCTGCTTGAATTTCATCAAACATTTCAAAAGCAGAAACACCTGGTTTTGGCATTTCTTCTGGCTCAATCCCCCATACCTTTGAAATGTACTTAACTGCATCCGGGTCTGTTAATTTACGATAACCCGGCAGTAAATCTGATTTTTGTCCATGTTCTCTGCCGCCTTGCCCATTGCCTTGACCAGTAAACGTTGCCACACCTGATGCAAAGTTTCCTACCTGTCCGCGAACAAGTGCCAGCGCCGTGTATAACGTAACGTTATCTACTCCTTTAGATTGCTGTTCAACGCCTCTTGCAAACATAACGACAGAACGAGGAGACTTTCCGTACATGTGAGCAGCCTGGATTATTTTCTCTTCGCTTACTCCGGTTATTTCAGACGTCACTACAGGAGTGAAAGGATCAACAGAAGCTTTAAGCTCTTTATAATTATTGCAGCGTTCCATCACATACCTTTCATCCACGTAGTCTTCTTTTATTAAAAGGTGCAAAAGCCCATTTGCTAGTGCTGAATCTGTACCCGGCTTTAAATCTAAGTGAACATCTGCAATTCTAGCGGTTGGTGTTTCCCGCGGATCTACCACAATCATTTTCGCGCCTTTGTCTCTTGCTTTCCAAAACCATTGAATGCTGGTAGGATGACATTCAGCTGTATTTGAACCGGCGATTAAAAAACAGTCACTATGCTCTAACTCTGTCCAAGGTAGCGTGGATCCTCGATCAATCCCGAATGTGCTCAAAAAACCCCCGGCAGCCGAACTCATGCAAAAACGACCGTTATAATCTATAAATCTGGTTCCAAGCGCTGCTCTAGCATATTTACCGACCAGGTAGCATTTTTCATTTGTCATGGATACGCCTCCAAACACCGATAACGTATCTTTCCCATATTTCTTTTGTAGTTCGCTGAATTTATCTGCAATCAAATCTAAAGCCTCGTCCCAGCTGCTTTCTACGAACGTTGTGTTTCTCTTGATTAAAGGCCGTTTAATCCGGTCTTTATGATCAATTTGCTGGTAAGCTGTTACCCCTTTTGGACAAAGTTTCCCATTGGTGACCGGCCAATCATACCTTGGTTCTACCCCTAGGACCTTTCCTGTTTTTTCAGAGACTCTTATATGCATACCGCATTGCATACCGCAGTAGCTGCAATGCGTTGTAATTAACTTTTCTCCTTCTTTATGAAGGTTTTTTACCCCTGGCTTTGCCATAAAATCAGTCATTTGCCTTCTCCTCTCTTTCATAATAAGCTGCCGCTCTTTTTCTTCCAAATCCTGGTATTTGAACATCATTTATTGTTTGGATTGGTGCATAAGGCTGTTCTAATTCTGTTTCTATGTTTAATTGTTTCATCACTCGCATTTTCCGCCTGCAGGCAGGACAATAATCGGCAAGGAAAGAACCGTCAGCAAGCTGAAGGTCAAAGCTTTGCACGCCGAGAATACTCTTCACATCCGCTATTTGGTCATCACTGCTGTATGGAGATTGACAGCTTCGGCATGCTCTCTTGTCTACTCTCGTTGTCTCCTGGTAATTCATTGGTACCGCAGTCGCAAGGGGACGAACCGGAAGATGAAATAACTTCCCAAAAGGAAAATAAACGAGAAAAATAACGACGGTAACTTGATGTATTAAAGATAAATGAGGATGCATCCAGCCTTCTAAAAAAGCGTAGGATAGAGTTAACACTAGACCTGTGACAGTTACAGCAAGCAATATATAGAGAGGAAATAAATCAAATTCTGTACGCTGCATCGCTTTGACATTTTTATTGACTGAACGGCGGATCAGCGCCATCGTGACTCCGATTAATACCATCAGTGCTGTTATGTTCAACCCGTTATAAACTAATTCAGCAAACATTCCGTGGGCGGACATGCTGATCGTAGGAATCCCCATCACAATAATTTGATACGTTTCAGGGTCTACTAATTTAAAATGCATCCAGCCAAAAACTAAACCAAATGTAATCGCAAAAGAACCAATACATCCCCAGGCAATCAACCAATGCATAATCCCCCGGTAGATTCCGCGTTTAAAAATAAATTTTTGTAAAAAGATATTTTCCATCGCTGTTTTCAAAATAGAAAAAACATTTCGTTTTACCCTTTTACGCTGCTTTAGGTTAGCCAAACTTCTTTTGATCATTTGACGTGTAGCAGGCCTAATCAACCATGAACACAACCTGACTGTCATTCCAATAGCAAATACAAAAGAAGAAATAATGTAGCCAAACAGCATCATATCAATGTGGGCAAATTGTTCTGTTCCAATCCACATCGAGAGAATCAATACCATGACCACTACAAAAGAATACATACTTGTCTTGGAATAGAAGGTTTTTTCTAGTTGTTTCATTCTGCCACTCCTTTTGAATTCATTTCTGAATTTGTGAAGTACATTCATTGTAGGGAGGATTTGTAATCATAACTGTGATATTTTTCACATCTGTATATTAAATCTTCAAACTTTTTTATAAGTTATTGTCTGAGGTTTTCCTTCGTGATATTTCACCCAATTAATGCTGTCTAAAAAGAATTCAGCCTTATATATTTCATTCTTGATTAATGTTTCTAACACTTCAGCACATCGACAATGATAAATGCCATAGAAAGGTTGAACTTCCCCGTCCCGTTCTGGCAAAACAGCATCCAGGTTTTTTGAAACATCATATTCATTTAAGATACGAGCTATATCAGAGGAAAGGCTGGAATTCGTTAATACAACCCACATCCTTTCATTTTTCGCTAACGAAAAAGAAGCGTGCATGCCGCAAAACGGATGATAGCGTTGATAGTATTCGGTAATTATCCGAATGGAGCTTCCTAATACAGGAAGATAATGATGCGGGGTGTTCGTGACAAAAATGACTTCCGTGCATATTTTTTTCATTTTTTCGGCCTGTCTTTGTACTGAGCTCAATTTCTCTGATAGAACAGTGTTTTTAAAGTTATTTTCTAAAATGACTCCTGTTAGACTCATATCTATACCTTCTCCTTGTTTAAAAAATATGAAATGTGTTCATTCTGTTACATTCATCACATTTTTGGGTTCAGTGTGAGTTTTCTCACTTTCTAAAATGTTTCTCTCTTGTATGATCAAACTACAGAATTTGTTCAGGAGGAATGATAATGGGAAATCAAGCCCTTTTAAATAAAGAAATAAATAATTTCCAAAACACTTCCTCATTTACTGAGGAGAACTTTGAAAAAATTAAAGAAATAATGTATACCCACACATTAAACACCGGCAGTTTTTTATTTATGGAAGACGATGCGGCGAACAAACTATTTTACGTAAAAAAAGGGGTAGTAAAACTAACAAAAACGACAGCGGATGGAAAGGAATATATCTTCGGATTGTATGGAGAAGGCGATTTAATAGGAGATATCAGCGGTTTTGATACACTTTCTTATACCTATAATGCTTTTATCTTAAAAGATAGTGAAATAGGTTTTATACAGCAAAAAGACCTTGAAGTGCTGTTGTGGCAGCACGGCAGTTTAGCCATTGAATTTATGAAATGGACAACGCTTATGGGACAGATAACGAAATCAAAAATGCGCGATTTAACATTTTACGGTAAAGCAGGCGCCCTTGCTTCTACGTTGATTCGATTGTCCAATTCTTACGGTATAAAAAGAGCAAATACTATTACGATAACCAGGAAAATGAAAAATGGAGAATTAGGAGAATATATCGGCTCAACAAGAGAAAGCGTTAACCGGATGCTGTCAGATTTAAAGAAAAAAGCTGTTATTTCACAGCACCAAGGTTATATTGTTATACATGATTTACAATACTTAAAATCCGTTTGTCATTGTGAAGAATGTCCCCTGGCTGTCTGCAGAATGTAATGATTGTAGTTGCAGCTCCTGTTTTAAAGCAGGAGTTTTTTTCATTCTCTTTTAATGTGATTTTCATCACAGCCATGGGCCTTCACATCTATTACACTGAGTACAGATTAAAAAGGAGCGTGATGCTATTGTTAAGCGGCAATGTGTTGGCAGTGACAAGCGGTAAAGGAGGAGTTGGAAAATCAACTATATCCATTAACCTTGCGTTAGCGCTTGCAGATATGGGGAAAAAGGTGGCTCTAATTGATCTCGATATTTACGGTTTCAGCATTCCAAAAATGCTTGATCTTTCTTCAAATCCAAAGACAGTCAACAATAAAATTATACCTGTTGGATTTGATAACATAAAAGTTATGTCCATGGGCTTTCTTGTAAAAGAAAACGCCCCTGTCGTTTGGCGCGGTCCGATGCTTGGCAAAATGCTTGATCACTTTTTTAATGATGTGATCTGGGGAGAATTGGATTATACAATTTTAGACCTTCCGCCAGGTACTGGAGACGTTGCTCTCGATATGCACCAGAAACTGCCGGATTGCAAAGAGATTATTGTAACAACGCCGCACCCAACGGCTGTGCACGTTGCCGAAAGAGCGGGGACCATGGCAAAAAAATCAGGCAAACGCATCCTCGGAGTTATAGAGAATATGTCTTATTTTTCACCGCAAGGATCTAGTGAAACATTTCATCTTTTTGGAAATGGCGGCGGGGAAAAATTAGCTGCTTTATTAAATACCAGCTTAATAGGTCAAATTCCGGTCATCCCCCCTCCCAATGATAAACAGGTTTCTTCTAAATGTAATGAAAATCAAGAAATAAAAAGTATTTATCAAAAAGCAGCAATTACTATAGATCATTTAGATGTCCCCTTTACTTCATAAACTACTAACGTTATGAGAAAAGTTGGCTTGCATAAACGTCTTCTAGCAACCACAGCTTTAACTTATCCTATATGTTGAGTGCCGTCGTTTTACTTATACAATTTATTCCTGATTGTACAAAAAGCCGTTTTCCCTTTTAAGAGAAATCACGGCTTTTCATTTATGAAGGAAACACAAGTCATAAAGGACCTAGCAACATATCTAAGATAATTTTACGTATTTATAAAAGCTAATGTAGAAACGAACTCGTGGATTTCATCCTTGCTTGCCCAAAGAATAAAGTAATTGTATTGCTCGTCTTGTATATAAACCGGAGAAGGATATCTTACAATGAAAGCAGTTTGCTCTTCTAGTTCAAGAGGTTGATCACTAGATGGAAAAATGAAACAAGCTTCTTGAGAATGTATCTCTGTTTTTATGATCTGAGGTCGCGAGCCGTAGGGCATTAAGGAATGAAAAGCTTCATTTCTGCAAACTTCTTTTATATCTGACCCCGCAGAAATAGCAGCAATCTGGAAAAAGCCATCTTCCCCTTCATAACGTTCTGGAGCCACTTTATGCCAATTCAATGGGTATGCAAAGCTTACATTATAAGTTTCATTATAATATGTTTTTCTTGGCAGGCTAATAGGAAGTGGAGACCATTGAAGAGAAGTAATTCTTATACCAGCTGTTTAGTGCAATAGGTACCGGATGAGAAAGGTCTAGATACCACATTTCTCCTGCAAATAATTGTTCGGCTTTACAGCCAGAAAGATAAGCAATTTTTTTGCTGTTATAAGACCAGGTCACTGGCGTTGCAAAACAATCCGAAATAGCCCATGTACGATCATTCTCCCCTCTTTTCCCTGCAGTTCGGATAAGTGAAAAATTTCCCTTTTCAGAAAAAGCAGTAGCACTATACCCTATTCTAGCAGCATCTGGTGACCATTAAGGGTAATAATTTTTAGCTAATGGACCGCCTCTAACTTCAAATAATTCACCAGACGTCAAGTCTATACTATAAATAATAGAGATACTAACTCCAGGGGAAGTATACAAAGCAAAACGCCCATCAGGGGACAAATAAACATTATGAAATGGAAAATCTTGATTTTGTGTAATTTGTTGTTTACTCGTGCCATCTGTTTTCATCCGAAATAACTGGCTCACACCTGACTCATCAGGAGCTTGAAAAAGGATTTCCTCCCCGCTTGGAAACCATTGGACATCACTTGCACCAGGCTCTGCTATGATTTGGGCCAGATGATACGTGACATTATATAATACAATTTGATCATGTTTTGTATAAGCAAGCATTTGGCTATTTGGAGACCAATGTAAAGTAAAAAGGGCTTCTACTTCAAATTGATCGATCAAGGCCGCCTTACCGATTTGTAGGTCAAATACATAAATGAATCGGTTTTGACCTGTAAAAGCAATGCGTGTGCTGTCAGGCGCCCAAATAGGTTCACTAAAAGAAGCTCCTAATCCCCTCGTTAGTTGAACGTGCTTACCATTAGATAACGAATAAAGCCAGATATCGAAAATACCACTTTTATTAGATGTATAAGCTATTAATCCATTAGTTCCTGGTGGAGCAAATGGAATCCTTAATTTCATCCCAGGTATAATTTCAACAGATGGCAACTGGTTGACCTGTCTAATTAATTCAGGACTGCTGTGCCCTGCTGTTACTACATTAAACCTCCTCGCTATCTGAAAAAGGGTATCTCCTGGCTGTACAATATAATAAGGAACACCAGCCGGAATAGACAGCAATTGGCCAGGATAAATGAAATAAGGTGCCTGCAGACTATTAGCTTCTATAATGACAGACATGGGTACACCATAAAATTGAGATATTTGATATATAGTGTCACCAACATTTACCCTATAAGAGGTAACCCCTGGCGGAATAGATAGCTGCTGGCCTGTAAATAACTTATCAGGAGCAGTTAGATTATTTGCAGCTATAACCGTTTCGATAGGAAGTGCCCGCCTTCTGGCTATATCATGCAAAGTATCCCCTGGACGGACCGTGTAAAAATACTGTAATGATTGTTTTTCCACAAAATCCCCCCTTCCTATACGTATTCACATAGGCAAGAAGAGATTCAAAACAATATTACTGTGAGCGATTATCTATAATGTTTATATAAGAAACAGCCTCATCAGCTTGCTTTCTTGCAGCCTCAACTGTTTCTGCCGAGCTAAGTACCACTCCCATCCGTCTTCCTGATTTAGCAGTCGGCTTTCCAAACAGTCTTACTTGGGTCCGAGGCACATGTAAAGCCTCTTCCATCCCACTTATTTGATAAGTGTCACTTTCTTTTTCAGCTTTTATTGTCCGGGTGGCCCCTCTGCTCAAAAGATGAATATCGTTAACTGGATATCCTAACAGCGCTCGTAAATGAAGAGCAAACTCTGATAAATCCTGAGTTGTCATAATAACCATCCCAGTATCATGTGGTCGAGGAGAAACTTCATTGAAAAATATTCGTTCAGGAGTGATAAATAATTCAACGCCAAAAATGCCATAATCACCTAATGAGTCTGTAATTTTTTTGCAATTTCTTCTGCTTCTTTTAATTGTTCCTAAGCAATGTCATCTGGCTGCCACGACTCAACATAATTCCCATCCTTTTGCACATGGCCAATGGAGTACAGAAGGCAGTCCCACTCACTGATCGAACGGTTAGCAAAGTAATTTGTGGCCT
This sequence comes from Alteribacillus bidgolensis, assembly GCF_002886255.1. Lineage (NCBI taxonomy): Bacteria > Bacillati > Bacillota > Bacilli > Caryophanales > Bacillaceae > Alteribacillus > Alteribacillus bidgolensis. The sequence goes on along the minus strand of NZ_KZ614149.1, from coordinate 785,481 downwards.
CAAACGGAATAAGTTCTTCTACGATCACACTTCCGGAGGGAATCGCCACCTTACGCTACAATCGATATAATGTTCGTTTTTGATAATCAAAATAGCACTTATGAAATTGATTCCATTGTATAAGACATTAATTAATCTTCTATCTTTTTCCATAATTAGCTTTTACTGAACAGAAATTCAATCTTTCATTCTGTTACACTTTATTTTTCATTCTGTTATACTTTATTTGATTTATTTCAAAGTAGTTATAATTATTGTTCTATTTTATGATTACTATTGGAAATGTCTTCTATACAGGGATTTTTCAAACCATAACCGGCAAAAATATTATCTGGCAATGAATTACCAAGTTCAACTATTAAAAGGTTATTTTTTCCATTTATATAATTCTTTTTACCCTCAAATATTTAAATAATTAAGCTATATTACCCATTACATAAGTACCTTATTTTAAGTTTTTTGAAAAAAATGATTTTACTGAACTTTATTGTAACGCTTTCATTCCCTTTGTTGACAGGTGTTAGATCATATAAACAAGAAAATTAACTTTTTCGGCAAGTTTTGTTAAGGTATATGGTAAGCTTCAAAACTGATACAGAAAAAATAAATAATTAGTACAGTAAAACACAAAAATACATTTTAAAGCGGAGGTCTTTATGTTAACGAATAGTGTCAAAGCAGAACAAAAAAATATTCTTTTAAATGGGGAATGGAAAGAAAGTGAAAATGGAAACCGTATTACGTTAAACTCCCCATCAAATGGTGAAGTAATTGGAAGTGTTCCAGCTCTTTCTGAAAAAGAAGTTAATAAGGCAGTAGAAACTGCAAGTGCTGCTCAAAAAGAATGGAAAAATACGGCTCTTCATGAAAGAAAACAATTACTATACCGCTGGGCTGATAACCTTGTTGAAAACAAAGAAAAAATCGGCCATATGATTATGCAGGAAGTAGCGAAGAAAAAATCCTCTGCCATTGATGAAGTCGTACGTACAGCAGACTTAATTCGCCACACGGCCGAAGAAGCCTGCCGCATCACCGGAGACCTTCTTACTGGAGACAGCTATAATGGTGGTTCTCCTAATAAAATAGCGCAGGTTAATCGCGTTCCTTTAGGTGTGGTTCTTGCTATTGCACCATTTAATTATCCGGTCAACCTTTCAGCTTCTAAAATAGCTCCTGCTCTTATGATGGGGAACAGCGTAGTCTTTAAACCAGCAACACAAGGCTCTTTAAGCGGAATTATGATGATTGAAGAACTTGATAAAGCAGGTTTGCCTGAAGGGCTTGTAAATATTGCCACAGGACGAGGATCTGAAATCGGCGATGCTCTCGTTACCAACCCTGGAATTAATCAAATTTCCTTTACAGGCGGTTCCGAAACGGGCATGAATTTGGCGAAAAAAGCAAGCATGGTTCCAATGGTACTAGAACTTGGCGGTAAAGACCCTGCTATTGTTCTTGAGGATGCAGATCTTGATAAAGCAGCAAAAGAAATTGTAGCAGGTGCATTTTCTTATTCTGGCCAACGCTGCACTGCAATCAAAAGAGTGCTCGTAAAAGAAGACACCGCAGATGAGCTCGTTGCGAAAATTAAAGAAAAAGCAGAAGAGCTGAAAGTTGGACAGCCAGAAGAAAATGCAGATATCACTCCTCTTATTAATGAAAAAAGTGCAGACTATGTCCAAGGGCTGATTGATGATGCGATAGACAAGGGTGCAGAGGTTATTACTGGCGATGATAGAAACGGCAGTCTATTGGCCCCTACTTTGTTAGATAAAGTAACAACTGAATCACGCGTTGCTTGGGAAGAACCTTTTGGACCAGTCTTGCCAATGATTCGTGTTAAGTCAGAAGAAGAAGCTGTCCAAATTGCGAACGAGTCAGAATACGGTTTGCAAGCAAGTGTATTTACACAAGATATAGACGCTGCCAACCGTATAGCTGATCAATTAGAAGTAGGAAGCGTTCAGCTGAACGGCAAAACTTCACGCGGTCCAGACCATTTCCCTTTCCTAGGGGTGAAACAATCTGGACAAGGCGTTCAGGGTGTGCGCTATAGTCTCCTTTCTTTAAGCCGAGAAAAAGTTAAAGTTTTTAACGGATAATTTCCTTATCAAGACAGCCTCCGTTCCATAAACTGGTCGGGGGCTGTTTTTCATGGCCGCTTTTATTCTTCAATGACACGAACTGCTCCTATATAGTATTTTTTCCAATAATCGGTGAATGCAGTGTAATCTACACCTTTACTTCGCGTAGCGTGGAGAAGTGTATTTTCATTTATAAAAACATATAAAAACAGCTACATGGTTAATAACTTCATCTTCCCTTGTATCAAAAAACACTAAATCACCTGTTTGAAGTTCAGTTTGTTCTATTTTTTTACCAGCCTGAAATTGACTTCTCGATGTTCTCGGCAAGGTTATGCCTATCTCCCCGTAAATCTTTTTCGTATATGAAGAACAATCAAAAAACTCTGTGCTAGACGGGTCTGCACCAAAAAGGTATTCTGCCCCTTGATATGATTTACCGCGTCGAATCAAATCTTTTATTTTTTCTTCATTACCTTCCATATGTATGAACGTATCTTTTGACATCACACTTTGAAGTTTTTTATGCGTTCGGTCGAGTACTGCAGCCATCTGAGCTCTTGTTATAGAAACAGAAGGCTGAAACTCTCCATTACTAGTTCCCGAAAAAATGCCGTATTTCTCTGCTGCAATAGCATATCCAGCAGCCTCTTTCGAAATCGCTTCCTTGTCCTTAAATGTAATATCAGTTGACATTTGTTTCTGTGCTTCTTCTTCATACCCAAGCACTCTAATTAAAACACTAGCTACCCAAAGCCGCCCTGCTGGTTCATTTGGATCTAAACGTTCACCATTTTTATTAAGAAGCCCTTCTTCTATGGCTACAAGTACATATCCTTTAGCCCATCGGTTGCGCTCTTTGCCAAAATAGTGGTCTGCGTCTGCAAAATCAACCCGGAGTACTAAACTCTTTTGCATTTGCTTCCTCTTCAAGTCCTAGCAGTCTTACAGCAGTTACAATAGTCTGTATGCGCGTAATAGAATTACTTGGGCGAAACGTTCCATCTGCATATCCTTGAAAAATGCCTAAAGTCCGTATACGGTCTATTTCGTTATAAGCCCAATATGTAGAACCAATATCAGTAAACACCGAATCTTTACCTTGAATGGCAGACAAATGGCTATCTGCATATACAGTGACTGGAGTGCTCCACAATAGAACAGCTGCCAAAATGAATGTATGTCTTTTCATTTTCTTCTCCTGTCTGAATGAATAGCTTTTAATCTAGTTGTGAACTAAATTTTATTATAGAAGGTTTTTAGAAAAATTCAACGTATTTTATAGAAAAATTTTCTAAAACTTAGAGACAATAGAAAAACGAGCATAGGCTATTTACCTGCTCGTTTTTCTTTAAACCATTTACTGCTTTTGACATTAGAAAAACTCGGCTTGCCGCTGAGTCCTTATGGCGGAAGTCGTAGTATTTCTTATACTTTGAATCTTTGACAAAGTTAAACAGCACATCAGCCATTGTGAAAATCATTCCCTGTACCGCTCCAATAATTAACGGTAAGGCATTCACCTGTAATGTTTCTGCAAGTCCTGATCTAGCCGCAAGTGAGCCTATTGGATCCGCGATTAATAATACCGGGGCAGAAGAACCAAAAATAGAAACAATGATAGCAACTGTAAGGCGAAAAATCATCGAAATCTCTCATTAATGATCGTGTGTAATCCCAATAGGAAAAGAACTGTGCTAGACAGCATTCCTGCTATCATATATCGCCAAAAGCCAAACACTGCCACAATAGCTACGCAATCGGTGCGGAAAGCGGAAACTCTGATCCAGGGATAGGAGAGGGAATTTTAATCATGCCAGTAATCGCAATAAAGCACGAAAGCATACTTACTTTTGTCATTTCAAAAGTTGTGGGACGAATCCATGACCACCTCCTTCTCTCTAAGATTTGCTATCAAAGAAAGCTTCATATGTTTCTTAAAAAAGGCAGCCATTTCCGTTTTATTAAGATTCTCTGCCCATGGCACCACTCCAAGCACAGGCACTTTAGCAAATTTTTCAATCAGTTCGGGATTGGTTTTTGAAGCAAGATCGTCCCCTTCTTCTTTGAATCCATTAATAACAACACCAGCAACCGCTAAACCTTTACTACGGGCATGTTCTACAGTTAAGATGGTGTGATTGACTGTACCTAAACCAGCTCTGGCTACCACTAAAATAGGAAAACCTATTTCTTTTGCAACATCGCTTACTAAACACTTTTCTCCATAAGGCACAGTGATGCCGCCAGCTCCTTCTGCAATGAAAAACGAGTGACTCCCTTGTATTTTTTTCCATTTTTTCATAATATCGTCTAACTTCACAGAAACACCGGCCCGTTTAGCTGCAAGGTAAGGAGCTAGAGCCTCTTCGAAAACAAAAGGAGTGATGTCTTGAAGTGCATTTTCATCTTCAGCCATTTGTTTTAATAGAAAGGTATCACTGTTAGGTTCCTCTCTTTCTATACCGCTTAGCATTGGCTTAAAGACTCCAACATCCTTTCCTTCTTTCCGCAAAGCAGCTGCAATCCCTGAAGCTACAAATGTTTTACCTACGTCAGTGTCCGTTCCTGTTACGAAAATACCATTTGTTGTCATTTATATTACCCCCATGTTTTTGCCAGTTGTGTAAAAAGCCTGGGAAACTTGCTGAATGTGCTTGTCGGTGTGAGAAGCCATTACCGTCAGCCTAATTCTGCTTTTTCCTTCTGGCACAGTAGGAGGCCGGATCGCTGGGGCAAAAATCCCTTCTCTTTCAAGCTGTTTAGAAAATGCAACCGTCTTTTGGGCTTCTCCAATCAACACAGGTATGATGGGAGTCGGAGTTGGCATTGTAACAAAGCCTATTTCAGCAAGCTGTTTTTGTAGCTTTTCTATGTTAGCCCTTAGAGAATGAATTAACGATTTTTCCTGTTCAATAATGTCGATTGATTTTATGGCAGCTGCAACGCTTCCCGGCGGCAGAGCTGTTTGAAAAATAAAGGAACGTGCTTTGTTGCGTAATAACTCTATGATTGGAAAAGAACCTGCAGCAAACCCGCCCTCTGTACCAATGGCTTTACTAAACGTACCAATAGTAATATCAACCTCAACATGAAAATGTTCTGTGCTGCCTCTTCCATTTTCTCCTAAAACACCAGTAGCATGTGCGTCATCGACAATGATAAAGGCGTTATATTGGTCCGCTAATTCTTTTATCTCAGGTAATGGTGCAAGATTGCCATCCATGCTGAACACACTGTCTGTCACAATAAACTTATTTTGAGCATTGCGCGCCAGCTGCAGCTTTTTTTTCAAATCATTCATATCCACATGCCGGTAAACCATTGTATTCGCTTTACTAAGACGGCAGCCGTCAATTAAACTAGCATGATTTAATTCATCACTTAAAATAACATCCCCGTCCTGTGCTAAAGCAGAAATAACGCCAACATTAGCAAGGTATCCGCTTGAAAATACAATAGCGGCTTCTTCTTTTTTAAAAGCAGCTATCCGCTTTTCTAATTTTTCGTGCCACGTAGAATTACCAGTAGTTAATCTTGAGCCCGTACTTCCTACTCCAAACTGCTGCACCACCTTTGATGCTTCCATTATCAGCCTTTGATCTGCTGCTAAACCTAAATAATTATTAGATGATGCTATAAGCATTTCTTTTCCTTCTATTTCAACTGTTGAAGCAGGACCACTTTCAATCGTTCGTAAATGACGATATAGTCCCCTTTTTTTAAGATCGTTTATTTGTTGATCGACCCAACTATACGTCGGTTTGATCAAGACGCTGCACCTCCTCTTTTGTCACCGCCTCAATCGCTTCTTTCATAATGGCAGTCATTTTCTTAAGTTCAGATTTCGTACTGACTAACGGCGGCATAAAAACAGCTACATCTCCCATTGGGCGTGTTAATAAGCCGAGTTCTCTCATTTTCAAAGATGTTTTATAGCCTGTTCTGCTTTCAAAAGGAAAAGATTCTTTCGTATTCTTGTCCAGTACGAGTTCAATTCCACACATAAAACCAAGCTGCCGAACATCCCCTACATGATCAAGTTCTTTTATGTTTTCAAGTAATCCTCTCAAAAAGTCTGTTTTATCAGATACTTGTTCAACTATTCTATCTTTTTCAAATAATCGGAGGTTTTCTAATGCCACGGCGCAGCCAAGCTGATTTCCCGTATAAGAATGTCCGTGAAAAAACGTTTTAAAATTTTTATAGTCATCATAGAAAGCTTCATAAATTCTTTCTGTCGTAAAGGTTACTGCAACTGGTAAATACCCGCCGGTAAGACCTTTGCCCGCTGCCATTAAATCCGGTTCTACAGATTCATGTTCACATGCAAACATTTTTCCTGTCCGGCCGAAGCCCGTTGCTACTTCATCAACGATCATTAGCACATCATATTTACTGCAAAGCTTACGAACACCAGATAAAAACCCTTCAGGCATGACAATCATTCCACCTGCTCCCTGTACCATTGATTCAATGGTTAACCCTGCAATACTCTCATGATTTTCCGCTAAAAGTGTTTCCAAATTTTCTAAACATTCTTCTGAACACTGAACAGGATCTTCGCTCGGGTGGCGGTACACATTAGGGACGGGCGTGTGATAATTTTCAAACATTAAGGGGCCGTAAATATTGTGAAATATATCAATCGATCCTACACTAACTGCTCCAATTGTATCTCCGTGATAGCCATTTTTTACTGAAATAAATTTTTGTTTTTTTGTTTGGCCAAGGTTCTGCCAATATTGAAATGCCATTTTCACAGCAATTTCTACTGCTTCTGCGCCACTGTCTGAATAAAACACTCTCGATAAAGCAGGAGGAGCGATTTCAACTAGCTTTTCAGCAAGTTCTGTCGCAGGAACATTGGTCATACCAAGTAACGTGGAATGAGCAATTTTATCTAATTGAGAAATAATCGCCTGATCTAATTCTTTTTTTCGGTGGCCATGGACGTTTAACCATACAGAAGAAAAGGCATCATAATATTCATTTCCGTTCGTATCTTTCACTTTGATACCATCACCACTTTCAATAATCAGTGGATTTTCATCATAGTCTTTCATTTGTGTAAATGGAAGCCATAAATGCTGCTTGCTTTTTTCTATTAAATTCATTTTTCTTCTCCTCCGTTTCTTATCATAAAAGGTTTCTTTTCTAAATAGTAAACATAGGCATCAACGTCTTGAACGGGGTCTATAAATAACACCCGTCCACCTTGTTCATCTCCTTTTTCTTTCATTTTAGTGATTCGTTCATAGCCTCTTTTTGGACTAGCTACGTAACCCGTTATGTAGTTTGGATCATCGCTCCAGCAAAGTTCGGCAATTGTTGCAGAATGTCTGCATACTTTTGCAGCTAAAGTTAATGCTTCTTTCAGGCGAAAGTTTTCATGTAATTCATGGAATTTACACCAATTTTTAAAATCATTTTGTCTCCAATCAAGCTGAGACACACGTACACCTTGATCCTCTCTGTTATCAAGGCGTTGTCCCGTTTGAGCATCAACAAGAATAGCTCCGCGAACATGAAAGTTACTAACAAGAATGTTAAACGCTTTGTTTATCACTGCATTGGTCAATCCGCATTGTTGTAAAAGATATTCTGCAGTAATTCTGCCATCTTTCGCATCTTTCACATTATACGTGGAGACAAGCAGTGGTTCACTGCAGCAGACTGGCTCTTTTACATTTTCGATCACAAGATTAAAAAAATCTGGCTTTCCTCGTTGATGTAAAAATGCTTTTTTAATTAAATGATCAGCTTTTTCTTGCAATTCGGTTTCATAAGCCAGATTTTCTCCACCGGAAATATGTTTTCCCCCTTTCTCATGAGCACCTCCAACCGCTGCTCTCATTCGAACACTGTAGAGTTTCTCCATTTTTAGCAACAACAACCTTTCCAGAAGAATTTTCTATTGTTAACCAATTATATTTTATAGTTAACATTTTAGTTAGTCAAATATTTTTTGTTTTTTATAATTTAATACGGTACGTGAAATTTTAACCCGTGGGCTGAAAACCGGCCATCTTAAAGCGCAGATGACCGGGCTTTCATTCACTCTTATTGGTGAAGTTTTTGTTCAACTTGCTCACAAATCTCGTTGGAATTGAAACCGTGGGCGTTGATAACAGCCCCTTCAAGCGTTGTATTTTGCATATTCATCATGTTTTGATCCTGGCCAGTAATAACGCAGCAATCACAGCCGTCAGCATCCGATTCCTGCCTTAATGTAATTACTTCATGCCCTTGTTCTTGTAATTGCTGTTGAACATCAGTAAGGGATTCTTCCACTCCAATTCGAGCCATTTGTTCCTTCAACCTCCTTGTAATGTTGTCTCCCTTAATATGTTCTTATCCTTTATTTTCATGCATTTTCCTATACTCGTTTGTTTACATTAAAGTTATCTTCTAAAAGCAGCCAGTTTTGCGGAAATTCCCAACCGAGAACCCAATAATAAAACCCTCGTAAATCAAACTCTTTGATAAGATCAAATTTAGCTTGAATGCTTCTTGCATCATCAAACCATACCTCATGTTCGTTCCCTTGTTCATCATAATATCTAAAAAAAGGAGATTGAGCTTCTTGATCATATTCTATAGCAGCATTATATTTAATAGCTAACTCAATAGCCTGTTGATGATCAATGGATTCCGCTTGTGTTTCTCCTTCTACATAAGGAAGAGTCCAGTTATATCCGTACAAAGGAATTCCCATCATAATTTTATCGCTTGGCATGACAGAAACAGCATATTCAATAACCCGCCTTACTTCATTAATAGGAGCAACTGCCATCGGGGGGCCTCCTGTCCATCCCCATTCATAAGTCATTAAAAATACAAAATCAGCAATCTCACCATGCGTTTCAAAATCATGTCCTTCATATAAAACTCCAGGCATCCCAGGTTCCACTTGAGGAGCAAGTGCACTAGATAAAAAATAACCTTTTTCATCCAGCCGCTCTTTTGCTTTTCTCATTAAATTATTGTAAGGTTCTCTGTTTTCAGCCCCCAAATATTCCAAATCGAAATCCAAACCTAAATACCCTTTTTCCTCCATGATAGCCAGCGCTTCATCTAGGAGCTTGTTCTGTAAGTCTTCACTTCCTAAAACCGTAGTAGCAAGCTCAGTATTAAATTCTCCGTCTTCAATATTGGTGATCACCATTAAAGGTACAATTTCATTTTGATAAGCTGTGTTAATAATTGGCTGGTCTTCAATAGGAGTAAGAGTCCCATCGTCATTCATGTGGTAACTGAATACTTGTAAAAAAGTTAAATGTTGACCGATTTCATTAATTACAGACTGGGACTCCTCTCCTGTTATTTGCAAATCAATATAAGCGCCAACATCAACCGATGGCTTTTGTCTGAACTCATTTAAAATATAAAGCGGATAACCTGTTGGAATATATTGCGGAAACGAGAGTCTATTTCTTCTTAAAATTTCTTTTACAGGTGTTTGATAGCGCTGACTAACGTGCCAAACATTCTCTCCAGGCTGTACCCAATGAATACGTCCTTCAATAGGAATAACAAGTGCTTGGCCTACAACTAATTGATCAGGGTTAGGAAGCTGATTGGCTTGAGAAATTGTGTTATACGGAACATTATACCTCTGAGCAATAACCCATAGGGATTCACCTGGAGCAACTACATGTATTTGCACAGATTCGTCCTCCTGTCATTTTTTCTTCTTATCTAACCGTATTTATTTATAAGAAAATAAATAACCAGTTTTATAAAAGGAAAAAAGATTACAGGACAAATCACCTCAGGTTGTAATATATTTATTTATTTTTTTGTACGTATACTTTCCAACTCCGCTTACTTTAATTAATTCTTCTTTTGTGCGAAAAGGCCCGTTTGCATCTTTATATTCCACTACCAATTCTGCCGCCACCGGACTTATATGCGGAAGTTTTGCTATTTCTTTTTTAGAAGCTGTATTAATATTTACGGGTTTATCTATTTTGTAGGTTTTTTCGTTAGCCATGTGGATTCTTGGTACGGGTGTTGGGAATTTTCTTCCTTTTCCTGTCCAAGGTTTTTTTGAAATGTACATATTCTCTTTATACAATGAGACTAAAATATGACCGGAATGTTCCGTCGTATAAATATCTGCACCCGTGTTTCTCAAACGATTTACTACACTAGCATTTGGGTGGCCAAATGTATTTTTCTTATCGAACGGTATAATAGCTATTTCCGGGTCAACTTTTTCTATAAATTCACTCCCTGTTGAAGTAAGCGACCCATGATGAGCTACTTTTATAATGTCTGATTCCAAGTCATACTTTTTCATCATATCCTTTTCATTTACTACGGTCGCGTCCCCAGCCAGCAATACGTTCGTGTCACCATACTCAATTTGAAGCACGATAGAAGAATCGTTTCGCACATCACTATCAGAATAACTATTTAATACGTTTACTTGATCTGCAAGTTTTGTTTTTACACGTTCCCCTTCTTCGGCTAGAAAAAAATCAATCTTTTTATCCTTAATTATTTTCCTGTACTTTTGATAGGTTTTTGTATCATGTTCTCTTCCGCTGTCTAATACTTTTTCTACGTCCATTTCTTCTAATACTTCAACTAAACCGCCTATGTGATCGATATCAGGGTGAGTAGCAACCACCCATTCTAATTTATCAATCCCCGCTTCGTTCAAGTAACGTACTATTTCCTTTCCGCATTCTGGTTTTCCCCCATCAATTAACATAGCAGCACCTGTATCAGAAACAATTAACGTACTATCTCCTTGCCCGACATCTAAAAAATGAAAATCAAGTGTTGTATGAGATTCCGTAAAAAGGGCAAGATCATCGTCGTCATCAAACCGAACTGTTTTGTTTTTTGATGCAAAAACCTGTGAGTCTTCGGAAAAGGTTAAAGTGGTTTCCGTTAAAAGGAAAGAAAATAGTATTGTAAGCGTCAGCATATAACGCAGTATTTTCATTTCTTATCCCTCCGTATTGTTACTATGTCTCAATGCTTAGAGGAATATGAACGAAGGAGTGATTTGTATTTGTAAACGAATATTTTGTCCTTTACTATAGAAATACACTCATAAAAAGATTCACCACGGAGGAAATGATAAAATGAATCAAAAAGAAGTAGAAGATAAAATCATTAAAAGCTACCAGCAGGATGAAAAGATGATGATATTAGTTTTTGCTCAGTGGTGCGTTAACCATCATTTAAATCCACATGAACTGTATCTGAAAGCTTATCCAGACCAAGGCAATAACCCTCAACTTGAGCAGGCTATTGATTTAACGGTACCTAAAGAAGAATCAGAAGACATATCAAATGAAACGTTGCTAGGGGTCTTGTCCTTATTTGGTAATGACGACCTGGCTTTTGTGGTGTCCAAGGAAATAGAGAAGCAATGATTATTCGATTAGGTTATGTTGCTCACGCCGCCTCGCTTTGGAATGCTTCACCTGCGAAAACCCTTACTTTTATTCGATGGAAAAAATGAATGCTCAAGAAAGAAATAGTTCATTGTATGAGATTACGAAGAAAAACCTTGAACATACCATATGTGCCCTGCATTTTAATATTGCACATGGCATAAAACTCTATCGATTTTCATCATCACTTATCCCTCTTGCTGCTCATCAGAAAGTCGAGTGGGACTATCTTTCGCCTTTTCTCCATCTTTATAAGGAGATAGGAGAGCTTGTTAAACAACATGGCATTCGAACAAGCTTTCATCCTAATCAATTTACCCTTTTCACAAGCAATAAGCCGTATATTACAGCTAACGCAGTAAACAACATGAAATATCATTACCATTTGTTAGATGCCATGAATTTATCATCAGAAGCTTATATTAATCTTCATGTCGGCGGAGCATACGGCACTAAAAGTGCTGCTGTTAATCGGTTTTATACGAACCTTCAGCAGCTGCCGCTTTATATAAAAAAAACAGATGACTCTCGAAAATGATGATAAAACCTACACGGCTTCTGAAGTATTAGATATCTGTGAAACAGAAAACATCCCTTGTATGTTTGATTTTCATCACTACAAGGCAAATCGGCATTCATCCGAAAACCTTGAAATAATTTTGCCGCGTGTATTTAAAACATGGAAACATACTCCGCATCCTCCAAAAATTCACGTCTCTTCGCCAAAATCTGAAGCAGCCTGCAGAAGTCATGCCGATTATGTAGATCTTACATTTATCCTTCTACTTATCAATGCCATAAAACAATACGGACAATCTTTGGATATAATGGTAGAAGCGAAGCAAAAAGATAAAGCCGCTCTGCAATTAGTAAAAGAACTGGCAGATTTACGCGGTATAAAACGCCTGGACGGAGCAGTTTTGAAGATATAATTCGTTTAATTAATAACAAAGAAGGATATATGAAGGAATAGCTGAAGACCTAGGAGGGATGAACATGAAAAAACAAAAAATCACCTCTATGACTTTTACAGATGACGGCAGCATACCAAATAATGAAAAATTGCCGGTCCTATTGTATTCAGCAGTATTTGCTAATGAACCTGAAGCATGCCAAGATACCTTTCATCATAACAATTGGAAAAACAGCTGGAGAGGAGATGTGTTAGACTACCACCACTATCACAGTGACTCTCATGAAGTATTAGGCGTTTTGAAAGGTTCTGTCCGTATTAAACTCGGCGGCAAAAAAGGTACTGCTTTTGATTTGGAAGCAGGAGACGTTATCGTTCTTCCTGCCGGAACCGGCCACAAAAAAATGAGTTCTAGTTTCGATTTTCGAATGACTGGTGCGTATCCGAACGGATCAAATTATAACCTTAAGACCGGAGAACGAAAGGAAAGACCAGAAGTGATGGAGGATATAAAAAATGTTCCCCTGCCTAAGTTTGACCCTGTTTTCGGTAAAGATGGACCACTCATTAAAAAATGGATAGAGGAAAAATGAGAAGGGAGCTTACCCTTCTCACTGTTTAAATGTCTCTTTTAAATTTTTCAATAAATCGATTAGGATATTCCGGAGGCAGTGCACTAATCTGATCAAGTTCTTCAAAGTGTTCTTTACTTAATTGCCAGCCAGCAGCGTTTATATTTTCTTCAAATTGTTCTAGGGTTCTTGCTCCAAAAATAGGTGATGTGATACCTTCTTTCATTAACAGCCAGTTTAGCGCTACCTGAGCCGGTGTCTTATCAATCTCAGCTGCTATCTTTTTTACTTTTTCAAGAATGATAAAGTTTCTCTCAAGCGCTTTATTTTCCCAATAGTATTCACCAGGCCCTGCTGTAACTAATCGCCACTCTTCATCTGGCTTATGTAAAGAATCGTATTTTCCTGTTAAGAAACCACCACCAAGCGGAGCCCACGGAAGAATCCCTATCCCTTCCTCTTGACAAAGAGATAGCATCTCCCTGTCCATTTCCCGATGCAGTAAACTATATTGCGGCTGAATGGTAATGAATTTAGCTATATTTTTTTGTTCACTAATCGACAAAGACTTCATTAACTGCCATGCCAAAAAATTAGAGCAGCCGATGTATCTAACTTTCCCAGAAGAAATGAGATCATTAAGCGTGCGGAGTGTTTCCTCTATTGGGGTAAGATGATCCCATACATGCAGCTGATAGAGATCAATATAATCTGTTTTAAGTCGTTTAAGACTTTGTTCAACCCCTTCCATCACACGTTTACGTGAATATCCAACATCATTCGGATTTTCTCCTGTTTTCATCCGAACTTTTGTAGCCAGTACTACATCGGATCGCCTATCTTTAATAGCCTCCCCAACTATTTCTTCTGATTTTCCGCCAACGTATACGTCAGCTGTGTCGATAAAATTTCCTCCATAATCAAGAAACTGATGAACCATGCGAACAGCATCTTTTTCAGAAGTTCCTTTTCCAAACGTCATCGTACCTAAGCACAATTCAGAAACAATGGCACCACTTTTTCCTAACTTTTTGTATTTCATTTCTGCACTTCCTTTCATTAGCAAAAATAACGATTCTTATTGTAACAGCTTTTTTTACAAATATCATAATTCTTTTCATTTAGGAACGGTTATTTTAAAGGAGACGGTTTGTACATCGAATGACATTTCTTAAGTACCGACTAAATATTAATGCAGTAGATATTTGAAACGAATGGAGCAGTTAACAATCAATCGTAGAGGCGAAAATATGAAAGCCGTAACTTATCAAGGAATAAAAGATGTGAAAGTAAAAGAAGTTCCAGACGCAAAAATAGAAAAAAAGACGACATACTAGTAAGAATTACAAGTACAGCCATTTGTGGTTCAGATCTCCATTTGGTCCACGGAATAGATTCCTAATTTTTCGGAGGATTATATTATTGGACATGAGCCAATGGGAATTGTTGAAGAAACGGGGCCTGATGTGACAAAAGTGAAAAAAGGAGACAGAGTTATTGTCCCATTTAACATTGAGTGCGGGGAATGTTACTATTGCAAGAATCAATTAGAGAGTCAATGCGACAACTCAAATTCTCATAGCAAGGCAGGAGCATATTTCGGGTATTCTGGAACATTTGGCGGGTATCCCGGAGGTCAAGCAGAGTTATTAAGAGTTCCTCATGGAAATTTCACGCCATATGTCGTGCCAAAAGAATGCGATCTCAAAGACGAAAGCATTCTGTTTCTTTCAGATATTATTCCAACTGCCTATTGGTGTGTAGAACAATCAAATGTCAAAAATAAATGACGCCGTTATTGTGCTAGGCTGCGGTCCAGTAGGTTTGCTTGCACAGAAATTTGCCTGGTTAAAAGGGGCAAAGCGCGTGATTGCAGTAGATTATGTTCAATATCGATGCTAAAAATGTAAATAAAGTGGAAGTCTATGTTTTTTCTAAGCAGGACCATCTAGGTACCCATTTTAAAAGAAATAACAAAAGGAGGGGCAGATTCTGTTATTGATTGTGTAGGAATGGATGGAAAAAAATCTGCAGTGGAAATGGTGGAAACAGCCCTTAAACTTCAAGGAGGAACGGTTAGTATCGTAGGAGTAAAGGTACACGTTATAATGCTTTTCCATTAGGTGATTTTTTTACGCGAAACATAACATTAAAGATGGGACAAGTACCCATTATTCATTATATTCCAGCGTTATATAAAAAATAATAACTCAAGAGTTCGATCCAGCAGATATTATTACACACCGCCTTCCTCTAAATCAGGCAGAAAAAGGATACGATATATTTGATGAAAAACATGATGATTGTATCAAAGTAGTATTAAAACCATAACGTAAGGAGCTGTGGTGTAAGTCAATTTTCGGCAAACGCACCTGGAATATACTTGCTTTCTCTCAGGGCACAAATGCGGCCTCTTCCAACTCTCTTTGCTCGTTCTCGTAGTGTCTTCTTGGCTTCGGACGGCGGTTAAGCCTTCTCGTGAGTAAACCCTTCACTGGGGGGTCTTCAAACTGCCCTATTTCCCGCAGGAGAGCAGCGCTTATTTTAGCTGCTAGATGACGACACACCCTAAAGAACCTTTTCAGACAGCCCCTTACAAAAAAACAGCCCAAGGGACTGTTTCATTTGATATTAAGTATTTTTCCCCCTCAATATCCTGGCTCTTTAAATAGTATAACGCTTCTTGTGAAGAGCTTGCTCTTGCAAAAATAATTGAATTTCTTTTTTCTCTAATCCTGAGTCCCTTGCTGCTTTAATTAATTCTACCCACTCTCTATCTAACTCCTTTTTTGCCATTCCTTTCTTCACAAAAATCCCCTCCGATTTATATACTTCTATAAGGCGGGCTGCTCTAAGACGTCTAATTTTAGGATAAAAGAAGCAGGTTAAAATGAGGTTAAAATTATAAAATTAATTCAGAAAAATTAACATTCATTATTTACATTTATTATGGCAGAAATTTATAGCCAAAACCTCTTACAGTAATAATAAATTCAGGTTTCGCTGGATTTTTTTCTATTTTTTTTCGCAACTTACTTATATGCACTGATACCGTTTTTAAATCTCCGAACCGATCAGCCCCCCAAACGTTATCATACAATTGTTCTACACTGAAAACTTGATGAGGATTTTTTGCTAATAACAGTAATAACTGCATTTCTTTTGCAAATAAGTGAATTAGTTCCCCGTTTCGAAATACAGAATAGCCCTCTATATCAATAGAAAGATCCCCAAATTGCAAATAGCGGGACGACTCACTTTTTGGCTTTACATTTGTTTTCAAATGCCTTCTTCGTAAGTGAGCCTTCACTCTTGCAAGCATCTCCCCAGGATCAAAAGGCTTTGTAATATAGTCATCTGCTCCTAACTCTAAACCTTGGATTTTATCTTCAAATTCTCTTTTTGCGCTTAAAAATAACACTGGTGTTTCTTCATCTGTTTCTCTCAATTTTTCACAAACTTCAAAACCGTTCATCTCGGGAAGGAGGATATCTAATAGAACTAAGTCTGGTTTTTGTTTTTTGATCTGCTTTAACGCATCCTTCCCGTTTATTGAAGTAAACACTGTATAATCTTTTTGCAAATATAATTGAATTAAATTTCTAATATCTTCTTCATCTTCTACTACTAATATCGTATCTTTCCCCATTTTAACAACCCTCCTATATTCTATAGTTCTATATATAAAAGTTGAGAATCTAGCTGCGCTCTTTTATTAACGGATAAAGAGGAAGGGTAAAATAAAACGTACTTCCTTTCTGTTTTTTGCTTTCTGCCCAAATCGTGCCTCCATGATACTCAACAATTTCTTTACAAATGTTAAGTCCGAGACCGATATTGCCATCACTAGAAGGTCTAGAAGAATCTTCACGAAAAAAGCGATCAAAAATAAATGGAAGAGATTCTGGATCTATTCCCCTGCCCGTATCGTGTACACCAATAACTAAACAGCGGCTGTGTCTTTGATCTTCAATTGGCTCTTCTAAAGTGAAAGCTGTCTCTTCTTTGCCTTTGCCATGATCTCTAAAGTGTCTGGAAGGCATAGAAGAATCGTTCACTTCAATAACAATAGTTCCTTTGTCTGATGTATATTTTACAGCATTATAGATGAGATTGGTCATAACTTGCTTAAGACGGTCAAGATCAGCATAGATCGCTTCCCCATCTTTTGTCGCAGTAAAAAGATTTTGCGTGACAAAGGAAAGGTTTTCTGATCTTACATCTGACTCAAACGAAGGTAAAAACTGATTAATAAAGGTGGATGCATTAATATATTCCCAATGAAAGCTTACCTGTCTTGCTTCTAATCGCGATAAGTCATACAAATCCCGAATCAACCGATCAATAAATAATACTTTTTCATAAACCATTTCTAAATAATATTTGTTATCCACAGAAATAACTTCATCAATCATTGCTTTAATATATCCTTGTAAAGAAGTCATAGGCGTACCTAAATCATGTGATATATTAGACAATAAATGACGGCGTGATTTTTCCATTCTAAGCAGTTCTTCGGTTTTTAATTCGAGTTTTTTCGTTCTTTCCTTCACTCTTTCTTCAAGCTCATGATTTAAAAGTTTTAACTCATTATTCGCCTGATTTAATGCTTCTTTTTGAGTTAATGTATCTTTCATAGCTTTTTGCATCGTTAAAAGAGTTTGCACCCGTGCCAGCAGTTCCTCTTTATAACATGGCTTTGATAAGTAATCATTGGCTCCAAAACGAAATGCCGTAACAATGTCTTCTAATTCATTTCTAGCCGTTACAATTAAAATGGGTAATTCTGTTAAGGAATAGTTTTTTCTTAACAATTCGCTTACTTTATAACCAGATAAAACGGGCATCATTACATCAATAATGATTAAATCAAAAACGTGTGTTTTCGCTTTCTGCAGCACTTGTTCACCATTGGTTACTGCCGTTACGTCATAGCCTTCCATTCGTAAATGATTTTGGAGTACTTGCAAGTTGATTGGCTCATCATCCGCAATTAAAATACTTCCTTTATTTCTTTTTTTCGTTAAAAGATGACGGGAATCATCCATTACTTCCGCTTCCTCTTTATAGTTTTCATAATATGCGAGTGGAAATGCTGCATTATTTACCGCCCCATCATACAAAGGAAGGCTGAAGCGGACAGTCGTACCTTTTTTAGGTTCTGACATAACTGAAATCGTTCCACCATGCAGCTCTATCAGCTTTTTAGTAATACTTAAACCTAATCCAGTTCCCCTTTTTCGTCTTACGTTTTCATCACTGCCTTGCTCAAACTCGTTAAATATTATATTTAAGTCCTCACCTTTAATGCCAATTCCTGTGTCTTGAACTGTTATGAGCACACTGTCCTTTTCTTTTTCAGCAGTAACAGTGATAGACCCTGTTTCGGTGAATTTAACAGCATTGCCAATAATGTTATGCAAAATTTGCTGCACCCTGTTCTCGTCTGCTTTTACCAACGGTAAATCTGTAGTTATATTGTAATTAAATGTGATAGGTTTACCTTTCATCAGAGGTTCCAATAAGGAAAAGACTACGTCTGTTGCCTCTTTTAAACGAACAGGTTTCCATTGCAATTCAATGGCTTTATGTTTTAATTTCGAAAAATCAAGCAAGTCATTTACTAAGTGGGATAATCGTTTTCCGCTTTGTATGATTATGTTAAGATTATTTTTTAAAGATATATTCACTTGACCAGCTGCACCATCTCTTAACGACTCAGCAATACCAATAATCCCATTTAATGGCGTCCGCAGCTCGTGAGAGGTATTTGCAAGAAATTCATCTTTTAACCGATTGGTCTTTTTCAACTGCTCTACAGCTAACTCCTGGCTCTCTTTTGCATGTCTTTCTGCTTTTTCTTTTTCCATCCGTAAAACATTAAACTTATCAGCAAGAGCCAGAGAAAACAAAATGACCTCAAAAGCAGAGCCGATTTGAGAAGCATATTTTGTAAAGAAAGTAATAGGAATAAAGCCTGCGTCTGCTACCGAAGAAAGAAATACTCCAACTAAAAAGATTATCCAGCCGAAGAAGAAATAACGAGCAGGGCTGTACCCTTTCCTCCAAATAAATCCTGCTGCGGTAAGTACAATAAATACAAGCACAATGGTACATAACATCACAAGATTCAAAGCTGCATTATAACTAATCATTAACAAAGCCATAATGAAAAATTGAAAGGGAACAAACAGTTTAAACATCTGGTTTAGCTTAGGTGTGTATACTGGAGTATTTAAAAAACTTTTGGTAAAAAGAAAAGCCATTGCATTTGATGCCGCCATAAAAAAGACAATAGCCCGATTGTTCCACCATGGACTTTCCGGCCATAAAAATTGATAAGCTGCTCCGTTTAAAGTCAAATGAGTGAACGTAAGAGCTAAAATAAATAGAACATACCATAAATAACTATGCAGCCGCAGCGAAAAAAACAAAAACAGATTGTATAATATCATGACAATACATATTCCGTAATACAATCCTAATATCAAGTATTCTATCTGACTTTTTTTCGCAAAAGCTTCTTCTGACCAAAGCGTCAGAGGCACCTGCATCGATCCTTCACTTTCAAAACGCAAATAATATGTAAGTGGTTCATTTTCAGGAGGATTCAGATTAAAAGTAAAATGACGATGGTTCTTATCTCTATTGTAAAAATCTTTTAAATCACCTGTTTCGCTTGCTTTTAAAGGACGATTATTTACCATTTCATATAGTTCAATAGAGTCATGAGGCGGATAAGCTATTTCTAATACCCAATCATCTACCGTCGTGTTATTTTCCAATTGAAAACGAATCCAATAAACAGAAGACGTGTATCCAAAACTAGGGATACTTCCTTTATTTTTTGTAAAAGAAGCAGAAAAAGCTTCAGAAGAAACCTCTTCAACAGACCATATCCCTTCTTTATCTTGTAGTAGTTCTAAAGACGAATGCAGATCATATTTTTGTTCACTTTGTTTGAGATCTACAGCCGCTGCTGCCTCTAGTTCCCCTGGCCAAAGACTACATAGAACTATAACAACAATAAATGGAAACCACTTCATGAGCATATATGTACCTCTTTTCCTTCTCAACAGCCATCTAATAAAAATCATACTAAATTTTCCATTTAAAATGTAGCATTTTTTAGAAAAGTAAAATAAACAAGAGAATAGTATGGACAATAAAAAACTGCGAACTATTAAATATGAGTTCACAGTTTTTTAGAAAAATCGTTTAAACTTTTTGATCTGGATGTTCTTTTTCCATCTCCTCTTCGGTTTCTTGTCCCATCCCTTTTAGAAAGGTTAACATTAAAGTAATGGCCCGATTTACTTCATCCTTAAGGGGTCTTTAGCATAATCGCTGCATTGTACCAACCTACTTCTTAGATAAAAACTTTTCTTCAATATTTTCATCGAACACAAAAATAGACATGCCAAAATCTCTTTCTATATCAATATCAACAAATAGATCAACAAAATGACATTGTAAATATTCTTCCATTTCTACTGGATGATGTTGCCGATACATTTCTTTTACCATTTCCGTCCGTGCTTCTCTTAACATTTGTTTTCCTTCATCTGCATTTGCAATAAATTTTTCTACTGGAGATAAATTTCCTTCTAATTCACAAATAGCCCAATTTTTACAGAAGGTAGTGTTGATTTTACTTGGGCCTTTTCCCATATGTTTTTTCCGAAAAGCACGAACTAAATTGCTGAATTCTGCTTCGTGTTTGTCCATGTTCATTGCCAATCCTTTTCGATTAAGTTACTTTCCTATACATAACTCGTTTTCCTATATTTTTTTACTAAAAACAGCGTATTAGCAAGCAGGTAAATTGTCAACTCGCCACTGTGTCTTTTTGCTGCTCGTTTCAATTGTTTGATATCAATTCGGACTAAAAGGGAGATAATGAATGCAGCAACTACTAATCCGCCAAATATATATAGAGTCAAAGCATAACTATCTGTCGTCTCACGAATCCAGGTTGCAACATTTGGAACGACAAGACCAGCAGCAGCCCAAGCCGTTAAAATATACCCATGAATAGCTCCTAAATGTTTTGTGCCAAATAAATCTTCGATGTGTGCCGGAATGGATGCAAACCCGCCTCCGTAACAAGTTATAATTAAAAATAAGAGGATCTGAAACAACAATGCTTGTGTGGTATCAGGCAAAATATAATAGGCAGCTATTTGAAACGTAAAAAACGGTATAACGTTGGGCCTTCCGAGATAGAAGCCCATGCTATCCGGCCTGCACCGTTAAAAAATCCCATTATCCCTACCATCGTAGCTTACACGGAGCAGATGGATATGTATCCCAACAGATAAAGCAAGGGCCAGCGGTTTTTTTGGCTTTCATGTTTTCACTCCTTTTGTATAACCACTTTTTCCTCATATAAATCAAAAAACGCCGTAATTTTCTAACAAATAGGTCACACCTATCTGCATAAAATTACGACGTTTTAGCATCAAGCAGGTACGCTGCTCTTCAACCAAAGTAATCGCTTTCAAATCTGCAACAGTTAAAACCGAAAACAGGATCGCTGTCTCGTATCTTATTTGTTACAGTTTTCTGAACTATAAAAAACTATACCCTGTTTTGGATAACTTTTCAATCATTTTAAACGATATTAGATTAAAATTTTTCTTCTGTGGAGCTTTAGGGTTGTAAGTTCAAAAAAGTTATGTTTATACTTTCAATTAAGAATTTATAACATTATATTAGTCAGCTGTATAAATAAAACTATGACAGCACCTATAAGAACTTGGAGGTTAGCCATGTTTTTCTAATCATTGCGGAAATGAGGGAAAGGGTTGGAACAGCGTATAAGCGTAAAAAAAACAATTACTGCCTACCGTGACGGTCAATTTCAGGATGCAGAAGACGATATCGTTTCTGAAGTCCCTCTTACAATATTTGTGAACAAAGAAGAGTTTGCAACCATGGTCTGTTCACCGCAGCACTATCAAGAAATGGTAGTTGGCTTTCTTGCTTCAGAAGGCGTCATTTTGTTTATAAACGAAATATCCACTATTGAAATTGATGAAGATAAAGGCTTTGCGTACGTTGAATTAAACAAAAAGCTCACTAAAGATCAATCGTTTTACTCCAAGCGCGTAATAAATTCCTGCTGCGGAAAAAGCCGGCAGTTTTATTTTCAAAATGACGCAGTAATTTCCAAAACCTCTATGAGTACTGCTTCGCTTACTGCTGAACAATGTATTCATTTAATGAAACAAATGCAGCAAAACAGCCAAGTATTTAAGAAAACAGGCGGAGTTCATAATGCAGCCATTTGCACTCCTGACCATATCATTATAGACCGGGCCGATATTGGAAGACACAATGCTCTTGATAAACTTTACGGTTACTGCCTCGTTCATAATATTGCTATTAAGGATAAAATTCTTGTTTTCAGCGGCAGATTATCTTCCGAAGTATTAACAAAAGCCTCAAAAATTGGCGTTGGTCTCGTGTTATCTAAATCTGCTCCTACTGATTTAGCAATAAAATTAGCTGAAGACTTAAACATTACAGCCGTTGGTTTTATACGCGGGTCTTCTTTTAATGTTTACTCTCATAAATTTAGAATTAAAAAAATGAAAAAGGAGAAGTGTCCAATGAGTTCATGCAGCATTGACCACACAAAAGAATCCGTCATCGAAAAGCTTAAAAGTCAAAAACCGTTTCTCCCCTCCTCCGTTTATCAATCTTGTAACACGCTGTTAGCTGATCATCCTTCTCAAAGTACGTTAAATGAATTATTTCATCTGTTAAAAAAATATGATTTAAAAGATGAAGCAGAGCGACTGGAACGAGATGAAAAAATGAAAGCATTAGCTGAATAACAAAGGACTGTCTAAAAGGTAGTTTTGAGGATGATGCACAACTGGAATATACGAGACTCCAGCGGGAATTTGGGCAGTATGAAGACCCCGGTTTGCTGGAACCTCCGCCCCCAGTAAGCAAGTGTATTCCAGTTGCGCTTGCCAAAAACGGAGTGTGAGAAAACAAATACCTCCCTAAACAAAGCAGAGAGGTATTTCTTTCGTTCGTATAAGTTTTTTAAAGGGGATCAAGCAAATGAATATATCAGGTATTGTACTTGCTGGAGGACAATCTTCACGTTATGGAAAACCAAAAATGTTTGAAAAGTACAAAGGTCTTTCATTTTATGAACATAGTATTCATGCTTTTAAAGCTGGCGGGATAGACGATATATCAATTTCAACCAATAATCAGCTGGCTCCTTATTTTAACAATGAAAAAGCTGATATACTCGTAGAAGATAAAAAACATCAAGGTCCGTTATATGCTCTTTTTTTTGCATTACACCATATGGCTAAGAAAAACGAATGGGTATTTCTATTACCCGCTGACACTCCATTTGTTTCTTCTTCTTTTATTAAAACGGTGATATCTCATGCTGAAAAAGCAGAGAAGCCATATGATGCTTTCGTTCCCGTTACGGGCAGCAAACTGCAGCCGCTGCACGGGATGTATCACAGACGGTGTCTGCCTATCATCGAAGAGATGATAAATAATAATAAAAAAAGTATGTACCCACTCATTCAGTCTGTTACTGTCCATTCTCTCTTTTTTTCAAAAGATCAAAAAGATTTCCTAAATATTAATCGTAAAGAAGATTGGTTTATTTAATTTCGCATTTCATATAAGTGATGCTTAAGCTCGGATTTTATGTGTTCAGGGATCGGCTCGCTTTTTTGCTTATCAAAATTAAAATTAACATACGTAGGCTTCCTTTTGCGCACACCTCTCCTCTTTGATGTATTTCCTCATAGATCTCAAAGCTTGAATTTCTCACATTATTGATCCACGTTTTCACTTGAACCGGTTCACCATAAAACAATTGACCAACGAAATCTACATTCATTTTAATAATAACGCATTCCCATTTTTTAAATGACAGACTCGGGGTAAGCAGCTTAAATACGACTCAAACCATACTGGAATGATTGTATTATTGAAATGGCCTGCTCCATCCGTTTCAGATACGCGCGGATCTATTGTTTTCTGAAACATAAGCGATCTGCCCCAGTACATTATTTTTGATAGGATTGAGAAAGTTCCATTATCATAGCTCCCATCCTCTGATTTTCTGGGGCTAACAACCTTTTTACTCCTACTTCTTTTAATGCCTCAGCAGTCACTTTTCCTACAGCAGCAGCTACTGTTTTATTTTCAAAAATCGAAATCAGCTCCTCTTTCAAATGATGCTCTTGTGCATGTTGAAACAAGGAATGTACTTGGAGCTGGGTTGTAAAGCATATTGCATCAATTTCCCCCCGACGCAATTCCCCGCATATCATTTCAAGCGTTCCTTTCTCTGGCGGGATATGTTGATAAGGAAGAAGTTCCGATACAGAAGAAGCCCCTTTTCTTTTTAGAAATTCTACAAGACGAGGAGCTTTCACCCCGTGAAGCTGAACCATAACTTTTTTGTTGGTAAAATCTTTGTTCTCCATCGCACTTATTAAACCTGCCGTTGTTCCATCATCATCTCTTGCTTCAGGAATAATATCAATTTTTTTTAGAGCATTCTTTGTTTTGTATCCTCTGACTGCAACTTTTCCTTCTCTTAGTATTTTTTCAAAATCTTTTCTCCGGTTTAATTGCTCAGATACATGAAGTAATGTTTCTGTTCCAATACCAGTCGTAAAAATCAACCAGTCCGGCTTCTCATCCAAAATTTTTCTAAAATCCGGCTGTATGTCTTCTTCTGCTAAAAAAGTTGTTCCTTGTAATGGACGAACCACTGCAGTACCGCCTTGCTTTTCAATCAAAGCTGTCATTTCATCTGTTTTCCGAGAAGCAGCAATTGCTACTGTTTTCTCCTCAAGTCCTTTACCCATTCGATTTCCTCCTTTTTTGTTATCTATATAAAATTATATCAATCTAACCTATCCATTCATACTATTAAAGCGCAGCACTAGATAAGAGCAGTTCGGCTCAAGTTCGTATAGCAGATGCAAGTCATTTAGACGGCTTCATTTCCACATTCTTACTCATTTCTGCTTGACAAATCCTTATGGCAGAAGCCGTAGTTTTACTTATACATGGATCTTTAACATTTTAAACTTTCTTAAAGCATAAAAAAACAGGCAGTATTACCTGCCTGCTAACTACTTATTTTGGGAAACAGCCTCTTTGTTCTTGATAAGAAAGCTAAGCACAAAACCTATCAGACCAAAAATAAACGCCACCCAAAAGGACATATTTACGCCGTGAATGAGAGCCTCTGCATTTACTTCCGGCCCCTTACCCATTGCGGTGGTTGTCATCACTGTTACTAAAAGAGCAGTACCAATGGAACCTGATACTTGCCTCATCGTATTATTTACAGCCGTACCATGAGGAATCAAGTGCTTTGGAAGGACGTTTAAACCGGCTGTGGTTACTGGCATCATTACCATAGCAATGCCTGCCATTCGAAGCGAATACATAATCGTCATATAAGTGAACGATGTTGCACCTGTAAGATCCGTATACATAAAATTAGAGATTGTCATAAGAGCAAGCCCTGTAAGGGATAATTTTCTTGCACCGATTTTGTCAAAGATCCTGCCTGTTATAGGGGACATAATTCCCATTAGTACGGCTCCAGGCAGCATCATTAAACCAGACTCCATAGCGGTAAAGTCACGCATATCCTGCATATAAATAGGCAGCACTGTAGCGGCGCCAATCATAGCCATAAATACTAACATACCAATCCCGGTTGTTAAGGTGAATATTCCGTATTTAAATACTCTGAGTTCTAATATAGGCTGTGATAATTGGAATTGACGGAATGAAAATAAAATCAGACAAACGATGCCTGCAGTCATCGTCAAAACAACAGGAAAGCTTCCCCATCCTGTACTTCCTGCACTGCTGAACCCATACAAAATACCGCCAAAACCGAAAGTGGATAAAATAATGGAAAGGATATCCACTTTTGGATATTTTTGTTCTGTAACATTTTTTAGTACAAAATAGGCAAGAATAATATCTAAGACTGCAATTGGTAAAACAATATAAAATAATGTCCGCCAGTGAAAATGATCTACCATAAACCCAGAGAGCGTAGGTCCGATAGCGGGAGCAAATGATATAACCAACCCAATAAATCCCATGGCCGCGCCTCGTTTTTCCATTGGAAAAATAAGAAGAATGACTGTTTGCATTAACGGCATCATCACCCCTGCACCGCCTGCTTGAATTATTCTTCCTATCATTAAAACAGAAAAATTGGGTGCTGCCGCACAAATAAGCGTACCTGCTGCAAAAGTGCTGATTGCAGTCAAAAATAATTTTCTTGTCGTAAAGGTTTCCACTAAAAAAGCAGTTATTGGGATCATAATACCATTTACAAGCATAAAAATCGTTGTCAGCCATTGAGCAGTGTTCGCTGATATCTGCAAGTCTTTCATGATGGGAGGAATCGCTGTCGCTAATAACGTTTGATTTAAAATGGCAACGAAGGCTCCAATCATAAGTGCTGTCATAATCGGGATTTTTTTTGTTTCTTTCTGTTCTTCTCCTCTATTATTTAAATCTGTCATACTATACGCCTTCTTTTTTTATAATTTTACTCCCTGGCTTTTACAATAAATTGTTCTAATGTAGAAATGCATTCTTCTAAATTAGTGTTTTCTTTTATATACGAAGCGAGAGCTTTCATTAAAAAGGTTCGCGGCTTTTGCTTTTGTAACTCTTCATTTATAAGTTCAACAGCTTGGAGCATTTCTTTTTCCGTAGATGATGTAAAAGAAGAACGCTTAATATCGCCTTTTACTTTTTCCAAAAGCTCCTTTATTTCCTCTTCTTTCGTCTTTTTTTCTGGCTCCATTGCTATTTGTTCATAATCTTTCATAATATCTTTCGTTAATATAGGCTCAAAATCTCCGGAATAATTCACTAACACATCCATGCGAGCTACAATCTTTCTAGAGGCTTTTTCTGTATCAACGATATGCTTGGTCTCATCCATTAAACCTATATATTCTTTCAAGGCCCCCTGTAAAAAAAGGACAAGGTCCCATACCTGCTTTTGAATAGATTCTCCATATACTTCTAGGAGCCACTCTTTATGCCAGTTCATCATCGCTGCTTTTGTTTTCTTCATAAGCGGCATAATCGTTTTGTGCTCTTGAACAGAAACGACTTTGTGTAACAAAAGAAAAAATTCTCTATTATCATAAAGGCCGTTTAGTTCTAAAGATATTTTCCTTATTAGTTGTTCTTTAGCAGATAAAGAATCATCTAACTGTACATTTTTTGCACGGAGAAGCATTTGCTGGTGATTATAACGAAAAACTTCAATTAACAAATCTTCTTTAGACCGAAAAAATTTATAAAAAGTTCCTTTTGCTACCCCGCAAGATGAAGTTATTTCTTGAACAGAAGTAGAGAAGTAGCCTTTTTCCGAAAAATGATGCATGGCAGAAACAATAAGACGCTCTCTTTTATCCATGTTTAATTTATTTCCTCCCGATTCTTTAGTGACTAATCGGTCACTATAAAACCAACAAGTTTTATAACGACCATTACAGTTTATATTGATCCGAAGACGTTGTCAAAAATATTGCTTCCGATGGCATATATGTTATGATGACTATAGTTTATAGAAAAAGGATGTATGTGAATGATTACTTGCCAAAACGTCGGGCTTAGATATGGAGATAAAAAACTGTTTGAGGACGTAAATATTAAATTTACTCCCGGTAATTGTTACGGTTTGATTGGAGCCAACGGTGCTGGAAAATCTACTTTCCTTAAAATCCTGTCTGGTGAAATTGACTCTCAATCCGGGCATGTTCATATAGACAAAGGACAGCGTGTCGCCGTTTTAAAACAGGATCACTTTGCCTATGAAGAAAAGCGGGTGATTGATGTTGTCATTATGGGGCATTCCCGCTTGTATGAAGTAATGCACGAAAAAGATGAGATTTACATGAAACCTGACTTTTCCGATGAAGACGGTATGAAAGCAGCAGAACTCGAAGCTGAATTTGCAGAAATGAATGGATATGAGGCAGAAACAGAGGCTGCCCAGCTCCTTAGAGGGCTTGGAGTACCAGAAGAACTTCATGAAAAAACGATGGCAGAACTTACTGGTCCAGAAAAGGTAAAAGTACTTCTCGCTCAAGCTTTATTTGGAAATCCTGATATACTGTTAATGGATGAGCCGACAAACCACCTTGATATTGAAGCTGTTCAATGGTTGGAAGAATTTTTAATTAACTTTGAAAACACAGTTATCGTCGTTTCTCACGACCGTCACTTTTTAAATAAAGTGTGCACCCATATTGCAGACCTGGACTTCGGAAAGATTGAGCTATACGTAGGGAATTATGACTTTTGGTATGAATCCAGCCAGCTCGCGCAAAAAATGGCAAAGGAAGCAAACCAAAAGAAAGAAGATCAAATTAAGCAATTAAAAGAGTTTATCGCTAGATTTAGTGCGAACGCATCTAAATCAAAACAAGCTACCTCGAGGAAAAAAACACTAGAAAAAATTACGTTAGATGATATAAAGCCTTCTTCGCGTCGTTATCCATTCGTACAGTTCAAGCCAAACCGTGATCTTGGTAAAGATTTGCTTACTGTTGAGGGACTCACTAAAACAATTGACGGGGTAAAAGTTCTTGATAACGTCAGCTTTGTACTAAACAGCGGGGATAAAGTGGCTTTTGTAGGAGATCATGAAATTGCGAAGACAACGCTATTTAAAATACTCACCGGAGAAATGGAACCAGACAGCGGCTCGTTTAAATGGGGATTAACAACTTCCCAAGCATATTTTCCTAAAGATAACTCCCCTTATTTTGACGGTGTTGATTTAAATTTAGTCGAATGGCTAAGACAGTACTCGCCTGACGATCAAACCGAAACATTTATCCGTGGCTTTCTCGGCCGTATGCTTTTCTCAGGAGAAGAAGTCTTTAAAAAAGCAAGCGTGTTATCCGGAGGAGAAAAAGTACGCTGCATGCTTTCTAAAATAATGTTAAGCGGAGCAAATGTACTCATATTAGATGAACCTACAAACCACTTAGATCTCGAATCAATTACAGCTTTAAATAATGGTTTAATTGATTTTAAAGGATCGGTGCTGTTTTCATCACACGACCACGAATTTATTCAAACGATCGCAAACAGGATTATTGAGTTCACTCCAGACGGTTTTATCGATAAACAAACGACGTATGATGAATATATCGAAGATCAAAAGATGCAAAAGAAATAAGAAAAGAGGCTGTTTCTGCTCATACGCAGTACAGCCTCTTTTTAACTGACAAGTAAAAACCCACTCAACTGAACTGCGATAGCTAAATGAGATAGATATAAAACACCTGCTAGGCTGCTTTGACTCCAAACTCTTTTGGAGTAAGGCAGCCTAGTTTTTCTTGTATTCGCTCTTCATTAGAGTGTTGAATATATTTTCTAATTCTAGAAACAACTTCTTATTGTTAGGCGCTATAACCTCACTTTCCCCTTGAGATTTCCACTTCCGTTTTGGTTTTACCTTGCATTGGAGATGGTGCTTTTACATCATTTTTTGCACGGTATTCCGATTTAACTTTACTGATGTTGACGTTTTAAAATAGCTCGTATCTTTCGATAACCATTTCGGTAATTTGTTGATTTACAGACCTCTATAATCAAATCTTCATACTTATTCTTATATGTTACCGTCTCTTCCTGGGGCCCAACGATAATAAGTGGAACGGGGTACCTTTAATACGTTCAATTACTTTGTTACCGTGTATTTTCTGCGTAGATTTCCAACTAGATTCAGATCTATTCTTTTATCCACTCCTTTTAAATACTTTTTTAAGATCTCATTCTCCGTCTTCAAATGGGTGAGCTGACTATTTGTACGATCTTCTTCTGTCTTACCCTCTGGTCCATGGCCATACATATATTGTTTTCCTAAGGTTGATCAAAACGATACATTTCTCCCGTTTTGTACCACTTCATCCATGTTTTCATTTGAGATACATTTTTATTTCATACTTCTCCATTATTTCCTGGTTTGTCCGTTTTCCACTCCGTTTGTCTTGAACAACCGCCCACTTTATTTCTTTAGAATAAACGTTTTTGCCCATGCAAAAACACCTCCGAGAATGTACTTCATTGATTGTACCATTTCGAAGGTGTTTTATATTGTCCCATTATTTTAGGTTAGTCCAAACAGCTGTATTTACTTTGAGGTTTTTATACACTGTTAAGATTTACTAAGTTTAGTTCATTCTTTCGTTTCTTCTAAAAAGGAGTGTACATCATCTATTGGAACAGCTAAACCAATGGACTCTTGTTCTGGATGATTAATCGATTTTTTCGCGTAAACAACCCCTGTCACGTCCCCATTTTCACTTATAACGGGACTGCCGCTATTGCCGCGGTATATTGGAGCTGATATACCCAACGCGTTTTCTCTTGTCGTCTCTTCACCTAAAATTTTTCCTTCATTTGCTATTTTAGTGAATGAAAGCGGATTTCCTATCACATAAATGTGTTCATTTTCCTCAGATATTTTATTCTGCAGATGCAAGGTTTCAAACCCCTCCTCTCCTTCTATTTCAATTAAAGCCAGGTCTTTTTCGGCGTCACTGGCTAACAACTCTCCTTCATAGATTTCTCCATCTTCTGTATTTATTCCAATTGTGTCTTGTTGTTCAATCACATGATGATTTGTTAAAACCAGCCCTTCTTTTTCAATAAAAAAACCGGTTCCTTTGGAACGCCCAAATCTTCCTTCCCCTTGAATAGTAACAACTGCTTCTTTCCACTCCTGAATGTCTTCATCCTGAGAAAGTCGATAAGATGTTTTTAAAAACTCGATAGCATCAATCCGGAACATGTCAAACAACATTGCTAAAACTTGAAAAACCAACATCAGTGTTAATAAAACTGCGATAACGCGCACGCCTCGTCTGTTTTTCTTTTTCTCCATGTTATCTGATGGTTTTCGCTGCGCTTCCTCATCTAATGCTTCTTTAAATTCTTCGTAAGAAATTTCTTCATACTTTTCATCATACAATTCATCAAGCTTATCTTTATGTTTATCATCCATGAAATTGAAACTCCTTTTACACTTAAGAAATATCATCGTACTTTTTTAACTATACTATATAAGGAAGATTGTTTGGGCACAGACTTTAAAACATCGTTTTTTTAGGAGGCATTAAGGAGTGTATATAACATTTATCCGTCATTTCATTAAACGTATTAGAGAAAACAGGATTTTCGATGTGTCTGCACAACTCGGTTATTATT
This sequence comes from Alteribacillus bidgolensis, assembly GCF_002886255.1. Taxonomy (NCBI): domain Bacteria; kingdom Bacillati; phylum Bacillota; class Bacilli; order Caryophanales; family Bacillaceae; genus Alteribacillus; species Alteribacillus bidgolensis. Next base: position 754,217 of record NZ_KZ614149.1, on the reverse strand, counting down.
TCTTAATGGCCATGTTTCCATTGCTTCTGTTTATTTTAAGTGTTATTAGTTTCTTACCTATTTCAAGTAATGATGTTCTTAGGTTTATTTCTCCTTACGTGCCTCCCGGAACGCTGAATATTATTACTTTTAATATTAATACCATTATAGATGTCCAGCGTTTTGATACTCTTTCTTTTAGTTCGATTGCAACCGTTTGGCTATCTTTATTGGGAACATTTGCCATTATAAGAGCGATTAACCACGCTTACCGTTTATCGTACCCACGGTTATATAAAATGTTTATCATTGGGTTTGGTCTTATGATGTCAATACTATTAGCGATTATCATTTCGCTTTTGCTTCCGATTTACGGACGGCCTTTTGGATCTTTTTTATTTTCCCTCATTGGATGGGATGCCTTTTTTATGTATATCTGGGAATGGGTGCGCTGGGGCGTAAGTTTTATTGTCATCGGACTGGTGCTTTTATACATTTATTTAACTGTTCCTAATAGAATAATCTCTCTAAAAGAAGCCTTTCCAGGAGCTGTATTTGCTCTCATAAGCTGGCAGGCAGGTTCGCTTGGCTTTTTCTTTTATGTAGAAAATAACGACTACTCGGTGATTTATGGCAGTCTTGGCAACATTATTGTTTTAATGATCTGGTTTTATATTTCTGGATTTTCTATATTAGCCGGTGGTGAATTAAATGCCATGATTGCAGAAAAAAGGAAAAATAGATGGTGAACAAACTAATTATATCAATATAATTTATCTGTCATTCTGAAAGATTTTCTAATATAATAAAGGCAGGTAGAAAAATTATTAGTTTATTAACCTGTCCTCTCATGAAAGACACAACAAAACTGTTTCACTCTTATACGCTGCTAAAGTATAACAACATAGTACTAAAGCGCAAGCACCCTGTTTTACATGACGTTCGTGAACTTAGCAGAAGATCCCAAAAAACACCACACCCTGCGGCATTAGCAACATTAAAACGTCCTATACGTAGACGTGCGCGTTTTTAGCAGACATTTCGTAAAATATAATTCCCTAAATAACAATAAGCCATCTGCCCTTCTTGGCAAATGGCTTATAATCACTTATAAACACTTACACTTTATTTTGCGGGAGTGATTTATCCATTATTTTCAAAATACGATCTATAATCAAAAAATTTTTACCCCCATCTCCTTTTTTCGTTCGAATGGAAGACACTACATCTAAAACAGTAACATTTGATTCCAATGGAATGACCGTTAATACAACATCAAATTGATCTTTTTCTAAAGCTGTTTCGGCAAGCACTTCCCCTCTTGCTTCATCAACTTTTATCATTCGGCCCATCACTTCCTCGTTTTCAAGTTCCTTTACTTTCTGAAAAACTTGAGAAAAATCAGCTGCATAATACCTCGTTTGAAGTTCCGGAAATTTTGGTTTTTCTGATGTTTCTTCTCTACCTTTGCCTATTCGACTTAATCGGTAAAATATATTCAATCCCCATCCCCCTTCGAACAAAAAACTCCAAAGCAGCGGCGTAACTTTTCTGCTCTGGAGAAAAAATTTCTTTTATTTAAAGCTCTTCAAAGTAATCTTTTTTAAAGCCGCCAACTTTACCAGAGTTGTCAACAACAAAATAAAACTCCTCAGTTTCATTTTTTACGTCATATATTTTTCCGGGGGTCAGCACCCGGTCCACCTTATATTTTTTAGCATTCGCATGCACACATTTCAGCTGTTTTATTGTTTCTGATTCTGTCCATGTTTTATGTATCATTATTTGCCTCCTAATCTTTTTCAATTCAATTCAAGAAAACGATGACTGAATTGTTTGCCTCCGTCCCGTTCTTTCAAAATCATATCAACAATACATAATCGAATCAACTTCTTATTAGAAAAACTTGGCTTATCGCCAAGTCCTTATGGTGAAAGTCTTAGTTTTGCTTATACTTTGATCCTTTATCAAATTTAAATTTTCCATAAGTATAAATAAAAACAGCCACCCCCTCTAAGCGAAGGACTGGCTGCAAACGAATTAAACAAACATACCAGCAATGGCCGCACTTAATAAAGATGCCAACGCACCTGCAGCAACAGCACGAAGTCCGAGCTGCGCTAATTCTTTGCGTCGTTCTGGGATAAGCGCTCCTATACCGCCAAGAATGATAGCCATGGAAGAGAGGTTCGCAAACCCGCACAATGCAAATGTAATGATGACCTGTGCTTTTTCAGAAAAAGTTTCCATTTCCGGGGCAAATGCTGCATAAGCTACGAATTCATTTACTACAAGTTTTTGACCTATAAAACTTCCAGCCTGCAAAGCTTCCGCCCAAGGAACACCAATCATAAATGCTATTGGGGCAAAAATAAATCCTAAAATAAGTTCAAGCGTTAAGTATTCTGCACCAAACCATCCGCCAACTAAACCTAATAGAGAGTTAATTAATGCAATGAGACCGATAAATGCAAGCAGCATGGCACCAACGTTTAATGCCAAGTGCAGCCCTGTCGAAGCCCCTCTGGCTGCTGCATCAATAACATTTTGTGATTCTTTATCTTTTTCAATTTTTATTTCATCGGATGTAGTCGATACTTCGGTTTCTGGCATCATCATTTTTGCCATAATCAAACCGGCAGGAGCTGCCATAAAGCTCGCCGCAAGCAAATAGTTTAACGGAATTCCAAGAGCGTAATATCCAAACAATACTGAACCTGCTACAGAAGCAAGCCCCCCTGTCATAACGGTAAATAATTCTGATTTCGTCATTTTGGCCAAATAGGGGCGGACCACCAGAGGCGCCTCCGTTTGCCCAACAAATATATTGGCGGCGGCAGACATCGATTCTGCTTTACTAGTACCAAGTATAAAAGATAAAAATCCACCAATAATCTTTACTATCCACTGCATAACACCAATGTAATATAAAACTGCAATTAAAGAAGAAAAGAAAATAATGACCGGTAATACTTGAAATGCAAAAATATTTCCAACACCTTCTAATTCGATTAAATCACCGAATAAAAAGAGAATTCCTTCATTAGCATTACCTATAACGCTTTGGACAGCTCTTGTAACTCCTTCAAGGGCGTTCACTCCTGCTTGCCAGTATAAAACAATAAATGCAAAAAATATTTGAAAAGCAAGTCCACCTAAAATAGTTCTTGGATTGATCGACTTTTTTCTTGCCGATAATAGAAAAGCAAGAAACAAAATAAATGCAATCCCCATTAAGCCCCACAAAAAATTCATACCTCCACCACCACTTTTATAAATTTCCCATTATGGAAAACGCTTTCTTCCCTATAATGGAAGGACATTTGATACTTTATCAAACAAGTTCTAAAAAGTAAATATCAATTAAATATTAAGTACAGAAAGAAACCTGTCATTATCTAATATATCTTTTGACTACTGAATAGTTTTAATACATATGACTTGAAAATTGTCAAATTGAATTTTATAACCGAAAATAAAAAACCCCGATTTTTGATCGGAGTTTTTAATACTTCATTATTCAACACTTAATCTCAGATCTGGCAGATGATTTAAAATAAACTGAGCTTTATCAGCGTCTGATTTTAAAGAAAATTGCCTGTAATACTTCAAGGCTGTCTCAAAATGAGCAGGCATACTTTGATAGGCGTCAAGAACTCTGTCAAATGCATCATATGCAAGCATTAAAGCTGATACCAGATCTGTAAAAGGAAGAATGTACGTGTTTGTATCATGATGCGGCGCCGTGCAGAGTGTCATTTGTTCTACCTGCTCATCAAAAAAGGAAGAAGATTCTTCTATATAAGGACGATAAAGCGGATGAACATGTTTTGCTGTTTTTTCGAAAAACGACCGCCATTCACGGCAAAAACTAATCATGTAAGGCAAGTCATCTCTCTTTACTGTTATATCAAATCCGGCTTGTCTAATACGATCCATGCTCATAGGTTCCATCGTCCGCTGGTTTTGTCCTAAATAATAAAATTTACGACGATACGCTTTCATTCCGCACCCCGTCTTTCGAATTTTGTCTGATTCTAAACTTTTAAATATTGTAACATTTATAAAGAAAGTTTCCTATACTTTTAATAAAGTTTCATGGGCTGATTCCGATTGTTAATTATTCCCTCTCTGTTTCTTCTACTTCTTTTAAGAGATCAAATATAGTTTCTACCCCACCTTCTGTTACTAAACATGCTGCCCCTAACGGAGTGCTCCAAAAATGTTCAGGAATGACAGGACGTTTTCTCCCAGCCGGCTGATATAATGTTTTGTAAATACGTTGAAGATGCAGGCGGGCTTCATCTTTATTTGTGTTGCGTTCCCCGCGAGCCGCATTAAAAACATATTGCATGGATTTTAAAATATTATCTCCAGGTATATAAGTAAATTCTTTAAATCGTTCCAGCTTATTATTTGCGCTTTCAAGTTGATCTCTAATACCTAATACATTCAATTGTTCTTTTATATGACGATACAATAGCCGCAAGACTCTTCGTTTTTCCTGCTGCATTAATTCATCCGTATAAACTCGCTGCAAAATTTTATAAGCCTTTTCTTCGGTCATAACCAGCCCCTCCTAATGTTCTATTTTCTCTAAGAACATTCTAGCCGTTCGTAAAGTTGACTGCGGGTTTTGACCGGTTATAAAATTTCCATCCATTTCTACATTTTCTGTGAAAATAGGAGCAGCGACAAAAGTAGCCCCTAGTTCTCTTACTTTAGACTCTAATAAAAAAGGCATATCTTTGTCTAAATCCATTTCTTTTTCCTCTTTATTTGTAAAAGTTGTTAGCCGTTTCCCTTCTAAAAATGGAGTTCCATCAGGTAAAAGGAAATGTGTAAAACCTGCGGAACCATGACAGACAGCTCCTATCACTTTATTGTCTTCTGCCATCTCATTTAATATGTATTGAAGACGTTCACTACTAGGGAAATCAAACATTGTTCCGCGACCGCCTACTAAAAAAATACCATCAAAGTCTTCACTATCCAAATTATCAAGAGAGACAGTGTTTTTTAAAACATCTGCTGCTTTTTTCCACTCTTTAAGAAGATTTCCTCCTTTGCTCTTTGGGTCTATAGGAGCTTCTCCCCCCTTAGGACTGGCAACAATCACCTCATGACCAGCATGAATAAAACTGAGATAAGATTCTGCAAATTCAGATAACCATACTCCTGTCTCTCTACCATTTATTACGTTGCCAGCGTTTGTAACAACGATCAAAATACAAGCCAATGTACGCCTCCCCCTTTTTATAATCATCCCTCTTTCTTTTTCTATCTTTCATTTTAATGGAAACGTAAAAATGTTACAAATGTTAATGTATTAACTATCCTGATGAACAGGACGCACAACTATTTCATTTATATCTACATTTTCAGGCTGAGTGACAACATAATATACTGCCTCCGCTACATCTTCACTTTTGAGAGGTTCAAAAGGCATCCCCTCTTCATTCATGCTCTTTAAAATATTTTCATCCGTGATGGTATTCGTTAAATCAGTAGCAACAGCTCCTGGAGAAATCGCAGTAAATCGTAAATCCGTCCTTGCCATCTCTAGTTTCAAACCTTTCATAATAGCAGACACAGCATGCTTTGTAGCACTGTAAACTGCAGATCCAACAAAGACTTTATGCGCTGCATCAGAAGAGGTTGTAATAATATGACCTTGATTTCTGGCAAGCATATGATCACATACTGCTGCAAACCCATTCAATACGCCTTTGATATTAACATCAATCATACGATTCCATTCGTCAACTTTCGTGTTTTTCATATAAGAAAGCGGCATTAAACCTGCATTATTAAACATCACATCTATTTTGCCAAATGATTCTATGGTGTAAGCGGCCAGCTGCTTCATTTCGTCTAACGAAGTAACATCTGTTTGGTGAATAATCACTTCTCCTTTATTATTATTTAGTTCTGATTGTAATTGTTTTAATTTATTTAGACTTCTAGCAGCAAGCACAACATTGGCACCTTCTTGGGTCAATTTTCTTGCTGCCGCTTCACCTATTCCACTGCTTGCACCTGTAATAATTACTGTTTTATCAAGTGTCATTCTAAAAAGACCTCCATAATCAAAGGGATGGACTCATTTGTTTTAAAAGGGTTATTAATTATGTTTTACAATATTTAATTGAAACATTACTTTTACGAATTAGAAAAACTTGGCTTACCGCCAAGTCCAAATGGCGAAGTCATAGTTTGGCTTATACTTTGATCCTTTAACAAAATTAACATTCCTGAAGTAAAAAATAAGCGCACCCGAGAAGGGTGACGCCCTGTGTGGTTCTTAATTATGAAGTTTACAGGCAGGACCAACGTCTAACATCACTAACAAATTCCATTACTTCACTATTCCGGAACTCCGTATTTTTTAATTCATCTGTAAACAGATAGAGAACTACAGTAATACGATCCCGGTTATCAATCATCTCAACTCCGCTTTTCCCTTTGTTGCCACTTACTAACGGAAGGTTTAACCGTTCAGAAATTTCTTCGGCCGATGACCTTCCTCTTGGAATATCTAAAACAAGTTTAAGATGATCTTCCATATCATCACAAATCATGCCCCACCGTTTGCCAAACCACGCACGACATCCCGTCATACTCACTAGTGTAAATCCATAAGGCGGAGTAGGTACAAATTTTGTGCTTGCCCAACCCCTTAATTCCATTGCACTGCAGAGCTCTTTTGCTTTGGTTCTCACAAGTGTTTCTTGATTTTCTTTTACAGGCATACGATCTCCTCCTTAAAAAATACTCTACACCGTGCCATGAACCATCTCCTTCATGTAATGTAGAAAATTCTGAACATTAACGCATAGAATAAATATAACACAAAAGCAGCATTCTGTCGATTAATTGAATGAAAATTCTAACTTTTGTCACAAATTAGCTTTTGGTTTTATTACATCTTTAATAATACGCCATCAACATCAAACGGTCAATGAACATTCGGTGACAGAAATATTAGTACCCCTAAATAAAAAATGAGACATTTTTGTATATACCCTCCTCGTTTGAAATTAAACATCATTTATCAGATGAATTTTTGTTATACTGTTTTAGGAATGGATAAAGTTTTTTGTAATCTATAACAATTTAAAGAGCAGGCAACGCATTCTAATACTATTTGTAATCTGTTTTATCATTTCACAAAAAGAGGGTTTTTATGAAAGTAAATATAGGTAATACCGTTGTAAAAGGGGCACGCCCAGATAAACAAAGCCGTTGTGCCCACTATCATAAAAAAGAAGATATCATTGCTATTCAATTTTTTTGCTGTGGAGATTTTTTCTGCTGTTATAAATGTCATGAACAAATATGCGATCATCCCCCCTTACAATGGCCTAAAGATCAATGGAACCAAAAAGCCATTCTTTGTGGAGCCTGCGGATATAAACTCACCATTCAAGAATATTTACAATGCAACTATTCTTGCCCTGTGTGCAAAGCTTTATATAACCCAGCCTGTCAGCATCATTATCATTTATATTTTCAAACGTAACTTTTAGAATAAATACTTCAAAATTCCTGAGACTCATTCTTCATAGAAAATCTATCAACTGTCTTATTAACGAAATGAATAAAATAATTCCAACGAAAAAACTTATTAGTGCAAGTATTTTTTCTAATTTATTGTTGTCCACCTCGTTGTTTCACCTCACTAAAAAAACCATGTCATGGCTACCATCAATAGCAGCCCGCCTGTAAATGAATAAGTCGCACTTAAAGCATATCCATCCCCGTGACTTTCGGGGATTAATTCTTTGTACACAATATATAGCATAGATCCCGCCGCAAAAGCTAATCCTATTGGAACTAACTGACTGGCAACAGCCGTTAACCAAAAACCAACAAAAGCTGCAATCCACTCCGCAAAACCTGTACCTAAAGCTATTATAAAAGCATGGCTTTTTTTAACTCCTTGTTCAATTAAAAAGAATGCGATGATAAAACCTTCCGGTGCATTCTGAACCCCAATAGCAAGAGCTATCAATAATCCAAGACCTTCTACCCCACTATTGTAACTTACCCCGACAGATAATCCTTCCGGTATGTTATGCAGAGTGATGGCCATTATAATAAGCATTGCTTTTCGATCTATCATTTTAATGTCAAAATACTCATTATTATTGGTCCGCTCAATATGCTCATGAGGAATATTCTGCTCTAATAATGTTAAAATCAACATTCCAAGAAATATTCCAATAAAAACAGCCTCATAACCACCAAGGTTTAAGCTCTTTGGTATAAGTTCAAACATAGATGCTGCCATCATCATTCCTGCACTAAAAGCAAGCAGCATATCTTTTCCTCGGTGAGTTGTATTTCTTAATAATATAGCAGGAATTGCTCCTAATCCGGTGGCAAATGCAGACAATCCACTTGCCAGTATGAATTCCTCCATGACTTCACCCTCTTTCATACTACCTTTTATAGTGTACGCACTTTAGTAAAAAATAGAAAGAAATCTAAAAGAATATCAAATATTATCAATTATTTTCGATACAATGGCGTTTTAAATCCTTTATTGTTAGGATATACAACATAGAGTTGTTGTCGTTTTTTGAAAGGAGTGCCAAAAAATTTGTCTACCACAAAAATTACTAATATATTAGCAGGAATCATCATACTAGGTTTCGCTATTTATGTTTTCATTTCTAATACATGGGACGAAAATGCTGAGGACTCATCACCCGATTCTGAAGATGAAGCACAAAAAGTTTCCTTAGAAGAATTTGAAGGATACGGGGTAAGTTCCTCTAACGATTACGCAATTGAAACAGGAATGGATATTTTGGAAAAAGGAGGCAACGCTATCGATGCTGCAGTAGCTGTTTCCTTCACCTTAGCAGTTACAGAACCTTATGGCTCTGGCTTAGGAGGCGGCGGTGCCATGCTGTATATGCCTTCTCTAAAAAACGATCCAATCACTTATGATTACCGGGAAACAGCTTCAACCCAAAATCCTGCTGACCAAATCGCAGTTCCTGGATTTGTTAAAGGTATGAAGACTATACATGAAAAACATGGAGAACTGCCAATAGATGAGCTGCTCCAACCGGCTATTTCTTATGCTGAGAATGGATTTAAAGTCAACTCAGATTTACATTACCGCTTAAAAAATGCAGCATACCGTATTCATACAGAAGAAGTACCGCATTTTTACCCTGGAGGGGAACCAATTGAAATTGGAGAAACGCTTGTTCAAAAAGACTTAGCTGATACATTGAAACAGTTACAAACAAACGGTTTAAATGATTTTTACGAAGGAAATGTTTCAAACAGTTTAACTGGTCAAGTTCCCCATATTAACAGCAGTGATTTATCACAATATACAGTAGATGAAAAGGAACCTGTGAAAGGGACATTTGAAGATCATACGGTTTATTCTGCTCCTCCTCCACTATCTGGAACAACCTTCATTCAAATGCTTGGCATGGCCGAACATTTAAATATTAAAAACTATTTAAACAACAATAACGCCGAGTATATACATTTGATGAGTGAAATTACAAGGGAAGCATATTATCAACGATTGAACACCATTGGTGATCCTAACTTTGAAAATGTCAACGTAGATCACCTGACGAGCGATAACTTTATAAGGGAACGTGCAAATTATGTCACGGAAAGCAGATTAAGCGATGAACTTACTTTAGATGCACAACAGGATAACAATATGCAAGAACACACAAGCACCACTCATTTTGTCATTATTGATAAAGAAGGAAAAACCGTTTCAGCTACAAACACTTTAGGAAATTTCTTCGGATCAGGAAACATGGTAGACGGCATGTGGATGAACAGCAACTTGGGCAACTTCAGCGATGATCCAAATTCACCAAATTATATAGAAATTGGAAAACGTCCACGCAGTTTTATTGCACCTAGTATTATTAAAAATGAGACTTCCGAAGTTGTTATGGGAATAGGCACGCCAGGGGGCAACCGTATTCCTGGTGTTCTTACCCAGTTTTTGATTAGACAGGCATACTTGGAAGAAGATTACCAAGACACCGTCAATGCCGGTCGCTTTCACCCTGAGAAAGACCTGATTCATCTAGAAGATACTGAAGCATTTATTGAGGACCAGAGTCTTATTGCACAACTAGAAAGCTACGGATATGATTATCAAGTGGAAGGTGTAAGCACCTACTTCGGAAATATTTCAGCTTTAATAAAAGATTACGACAAACAGGAGATGACTGGAATTGCTGATGAACGAAGAGAAGGTTCATTCGACATTAATTAATATTTGCAGGTGTGATTTTTATGCCTAAACTAAGAACAGTACTTCCTTATTTATTCTTATTAGGTCTAGTATTATTCATGTATTTCTTTAAACATGATGAAGTCTTGACACCACAAGAATCAGAAGCTATCGATTCTCACCTCGAACATGAAGACGAAGATGAAAGTTTTTTATCAGATTAAAAACAGTAATTTTTTTGCAAGGTCAGGCGTCCGATCAAGTGAAGTTACAGGACGCCCCATTTTATGCACGGTGTGAATAAAATAAGAGCAATATAAATACAGGGCTGACTAGGAGGACAAGCCATGCTTCTTATATTAATGGCCTGTGCCATTTTATGTTATTTTGGCTATCATGAAAAACGAAAACACCAAAAAGAAATTGATACGATTCCCGTTCGTGTAAACGTAAACGGGATCCGAGGCAAATCTACTGTAACACGTCTAATAACCGGGGTCTTAACGGAAGCTGGATACAAGACATTCGGAAAAACAACAGGTACCTCTGCCCGCCTTATTGACTGGAAAAGACAGGAAACACCTATAATAAGAAGGCTAGAAGGACCAAACATTAAAGAACAAAAAACAATTTTACAACAGGTTTCTGCCCAAGGAGCAGAAGCATTTGTAAGTGAATGCATGGCCATTAATCCAGAATATCAAGACATTCTTCAAAAAGATTTTCTGCAAGCAAATATTGGCGTCATTTTAAATGTTTACGAAGACCATATGGATGTTATGGGTCCTACACTTCAGCATGTGGCGGATGGTTTTGCTTCGACTATTCCATATAACGGCACACTAATCACGACAGATGGTCCGTTTTATTCTTATTTCTACGATATAGCACAAAAACGAAATACCAAAGTCATTTGTGCTGATCCGAAAAAGCTGCCCGAAGGATTTATTCATAAGTTTGATTATATGATTTTCCCAGAGAATGCAGCAATAGCTTTAGCCGTGGCCGAGAGTTTAAATATTGATAAAGAGACAGCTTTAAAAGGAATGCTGAATGCAAACCCAGACCCAGGTGCTCTTAGAATTACAGCATTTAAAGACGGTGCTCAAAAATCTTCTTATTTTATTAACAGTTTTGCCGCTAATGATGCTCACTCCACTCTTTCGATCTGGGAAAGGATTAAGACATCCGAATTTATAACCAACCATCCTATTGTTATTATGAATTGCCGAGAAGACAGAGTGGACCGCACCAAGGACTTTAGTGAAAACGTGCTTCCTCATCTTCATGGAGAAAAATTGATACTAATAGGAAAGAACGTTCAACACGTATTGTCTGATTATGAAAAAGGGAACCTTCCCTTTGAAACAGTTATTAATTTAGAAGGAAACAAACCAGAAGAAGTACTAGATAGAGTTATAAACGAAGCAAGCCATGCAACTATATTTGGAATAGGAAATATCCATGGTGCCGGAGAGGCATTTATGAATGCTCTTTATACTTCTCCTAATATTATGGACAGCAATAAAGTAAGTTAATGAGGAGGCAATATCATTGTTTGGTACAGATTTATACATCGCCTTAGTAATAGGCGCTGTGCTCAGTTTAATATATGCGGAGAAAACAGGTATAATGCCTGCCGGGCTAATCGTTCCCGGTTATTTAGCTCTTGTTTTTGATCAACCTGTATTTCTCTTAACGATATTTATTATAAGCCTGGTCACCTATTTGATTGTCACTTTTGGATTATCTAAATTTATGGTACTTTACGGGAGAAGAAAATTTACGGCCATGCTTTGTACAGGAATTGCATTAAAGCTGCTGTTTGATTATTTTTATCCAGTCCTTCCATTTGAAATATATGAATTCCGTGGTTTAGGTGTAATCGTTCCAGGCCTTATTGCGAATACAATGCAAAAACAAGGTGTCATCCCGACATTTACAAGTACATTAGTACTTACTGCCGTTACGTTCGGTATTATAACGTTATATTATCTTATTTAGGAGTTTCCATATGATGAAACAAAAAGGTTTAACATTTAAAGAAAAGATATTAGCCATTACCAAAAAAGAAAAGAAAAAAGGATTTCATCAAGCTTGGATCGCATTATTACTATGTTTTTTATTAATCTCCCTTATCCGTTGGTCTGAGCCTGAAGCTCTTGAAAAAAACAGTAAACCAGTGGAACATGATACGGTATTTTCAGCGTCTATGGTTGGTGATATTATGCTGGGCCGTCATGTCGAAGAAATAACTAAACGCCATGGCTACGCTTCACTGTTTGCTTATGCTGAAAATATATTAAGCTCTAGTGATTATACGACCGGCAATTTCGAACATCCAATTATAGATAATGAAGACGAGTTTGAGAAAGCTGATAAAACGATTCACTTGTCTTCTAAACAAAGGTCATTAGGCGCTTTTGAACAATTAAATTTTTCTACAGTGAACTTGGCGAATAATCATATGATGGATTATAAATCAGAGGGATTTTCAGCTACGCTCGATGCTTTTCGGCAAACTTCCATTGATCCAGCAGGAGTCGTTGAAAACGGAAATGCATCGGAAAGTTATACAGTCAATCAATATGAGGGGCTGGATGTGGCTACATTAGGTATAAATGATATTGTTTATTCTGATATGGAAAGCACAAGTCCAACCACGTCTGGCATATTAACATCAGATCCCGATGATTTTATTCCAGCTATAAAAAAAGCAAAAGAAAATGCAGATTTAGTCATGGTTCATCTGCACAGCGGACAAGAATACGACAGCTCCCCCACTACCCGCCAAAAAGAATTGGCTCATGCCATAGCGGATGCAGGAGCAGATATTATAATTGGACACCATCCCCATGTTCTTCAATCAATCGATGTTTATAACGATACACTCATCATGTATTCACTTGGTAATTTTATTTTTGATCAAGGCTGGACAAGAACACGGGACAGCGTCATTGCTGATTATCAATTAAAAGAAGATGGCACTGCGATGCTTGAAATGCACCCTTTTCGTGTATTTGAAGCACAGCCGCGCCCGGTGCAAGGGTTAACGAAGAATATTCACAAGAAAAGAATATTTAGGCAGCTGACAAAAGACACAGAAGCAAAAGAGAATATAGTAGAAAATGGTGAACGTTTAATTATATCGGCTGATCATTCTCATGTATTAAAAAACAAGGAATAAAATCGAAAGATATTTACGAAACAAGCACTATCTTTAAGACAGTGCTTGTTTCTTTTGAATATTAGTTTACATAATAATATTATTTTTACCTATCTATAAAAGATTTTCACATTCCTTGGATGTACACTTTGCTGCCAGGACCGCCTGGTTCAGCTGGCTTGACGAATAGTTTTTTTGGCAGTCTTTCCTGCAGCTCTGGTACGTGACTTATAACACCAACTGATAAATTATCTGTCTGAAGCTTTTCTAAAGCGCTCATTACTGTCTCTAGCAGTTCATGATCCAAGGTTCCAAACCCTTCATCTAAAAAGAAAAATTCTAATGGGTACTGCCCTTTTAATTGAATGGAAGCCGACAAAGCTAATGCCAAAGCAAGACTTGTCAAAAACGTTTCTCCCCCTGATAATGTCGTAACAGGTCTTTTTATTCCGCCATTGGCATCATCTCTCACAATAAAACCGCCGCTAGAATCTACTTCAATGGCATAGCGTCCATTAGTTAATGTATACAGACGTTCAGATGCGAGCCTACTTACTTGAACAAGCTGCTCTTCTGCTATAAATTCAACAAATCCTTTACCACGAAAAACAGTATCTAACTGTTGATATTGGTTTTCTTTCTCTTCTCTTTTTTTTCTTTCCTTTTCAAGCTCATTATAGTATGTGTGCTTTTGTTTTATTTCATCTAAACTTTTAGAAGCAGCTCCTCTTTTTTCCCTTAAATCATCTAATTTTTTATTAATAGCATGCCAAGTCTCTTTCCACACTTCCCATTCTTTGTCTGTAACATAATGGTCGGATAATTTTTGCACCAATTCTTGTTTTATTCTTTTCCATTTTTCCTTTTCCTGTTCAAACGTCTTAATTTTCTTTTCGTATTCATCTTTTTCCTGTTCACTTAATATAGCGTCGCTCACAGAAGCAGGATGCAGCTGTAATGTGCTTCTATCAGCTTTATCTTGCCAAACCATCCGCGCTTTTTCTAATCGTGATACAGATTCATCATAAGAATGCTCGGCAACCGCTTTTTCTTGCTCTGTTTGTTGTTTTTCTGTTTTTAATTTTTCTAATTCGCTGTCCAAGTTTTTCTCTTTTTTCTCCCAAGCAGCAATTTGATCATTTACATCTTTTTTTAACTTGTTTAAATGCTGGCCCTGTAAGATTTTTTCTAACTGTGCTGCTCTATCATTTACAAAAGCAGTCATCTGATCAACCTGTGTTTTTGCCTCAATTTGTTTTACTTCTATCACATGGAGCTTCTTTAATAAACCATCATAACGACCTTGTAAGTCTTCAATGTGTTTCGTGCCATCCTCTATTCTTTTTTGTAAATGCTCGCCTTCTTCTTCATTCTGTTGGAGCGTTTCATATCTATCCTCTAATGCATCAAACGAATAAGATGGGAAGTTCTCCTCCCATTTCTGCCTCGCTCTATCTCGTTCAATCTCTGCAGTCGTTCTTTTTTCTACTAATTCTTTGTGTACGTTATATTTGCTATCACATTCATATTCGTGTTGTTTCCTATTTTCTATCGCTTGATAATAATGTTTTAATTCTTTTTCGATGCTTTTTTGCAGTCGAGAAAGTGTTTCCTCTTCCTTATCCCATTGTACAAGCTTTCGTTGTATCTTCTCTTCCCATTCGACAGCTTTTTTTAATGAAAATAAATCATCAGTATCCTCTTCATTAGCAAGAGATGCTCCCACTTCTTCTCCCATTTGGTCCACAATAGAAGAAGATGTTTGCTGCAATGTCCATTCCCTGTGATTCATTACGAGTTGATAGCTTTGAAGTTTGCTGATCCATTCTTCTAATTTTTCTCGTTCAACGGCATGTTCATCTGTGAATTTCAAAGATTTTTCTTCTGGAACGGCAGGAGCAGGGTGTTCAGAAGAACCACATACCGGGCATGGAATGCCTTCTTTCAAATGAGTAGATAAATGATACGACATTTCCCTAACTTTCATATGATTTTCTTTGTCTGTCTCTTCTTTTAACCATCTTTGCAAATGATGTAAAAATTGGTCTATCCAACCTTTTTCTGCAGCGGTTTTATCATACCAATACAATACTTGAGAAAATCGGGCAGTTAATGTTTCCTTCCCTTTGTTTACCTGTTGCTCTGCTTCTTTTTTGTCTTCGAAAGCTTTATCTGTTTGTTGTTTTCTGTCGCTTTCTTCTCTTTTTATATTTTTTAAGTGTTGATCGAGATGCCGTATATGCTGTTTTTCTTGTATCGCTCTAAATAATGTATTTTTTTCTTCCCGGGTTCCTAGCAATATTTTTTGACGATCTTTTAGTGTTTTTACTGCATCTGAATATTTCATTACGTTTGCATTTATTTTTTCCGCTTCTTTATGATATTCATCCAACTTATTTGTCAATGTCTTATACACATCTTCTATGTTTTGTTTTTCTTGAGTATACTGAGACACTTCTTTTTCCAATTCCTCTGCTTTATCAATAGATTGATGGATAGAGGCAATTTCTTCGTCTTTTGATTCTTTTTCTTGTTGAAATTCTTCCCACTGAGAAAGCAGATGTTTTTCGTTAACTAAAATATCATGAAGCTTATTTGCTTTATCATCAGCTTTCTTTTTCCATTCTCTCTGCTCTTTATCGGCATAGAGGCAAGCATTGGCATATGGAAGCAGCGACTCTGCTTCTATTGATTGCTGTATATAATTTTTGTGGATTTCTATTTGTGGTGCTTGTTTTTCTAATTCTAGAAGCTCTTGATAGGCTTCTTCTTTTTCTTTTTGCCAAGCTCTTAATTGTTTTATTTGTTCCCACTTTTCTTCTGTTTGCTCTTTTCTTATTAAGGCTTGTTGAAGTTCGTTATCCCAATATTTAAGGTTATCTTCTACCGTAAGTAATGCTTCTTTCGATGCGTTCCCAAGTCCAAGTTGCTCCGCTTCTATTTTTTCTTTTTCATGCGTAACATCCTGAAGATTCTTTTTAATTTTTTTAATTAGGTCGTCTCCATACTTCTCTAAATGAAATAATCGCTGCAGCATTTTTCTTCTTTCGTTCCCGCGAAGTTTTAGAAATTCCGAGAATTTACCTTGGGGAAGTACTACTGCTCTTGTAAAATCATCTATGGACAATCCAAGCAAATTTTCAATTTGATTATTCACGTCATTGGTTTTATCAGCTAATACAGAAGGTTCCTTTGTCATATCAAGCAAACGGCAGAAGGAAGTTTTCACATTAAATTCACTCGTACGTTTATAGCTGCGTTCTACCATGTAAGTTGAAGCACTTCCTTTATGACCAAGTTCGAAGGCAAAAGAAACGGATAATGTTTTTTCTGCTTGATTAATAATACCTTGCGTGTTGTTCAAGGCCCGCTCTACTTTGCCATATAACGCTAATGTCATTGCATCTAATAAAGAAGATTTTCCGCTTCCTGTGGGACCGAATATTCCAAAGACCCCCCCTTCGCATAGGGAAGAGAAGTTTACCGTTTGCTTTTCTCTAAAACTGTGCAAACCTTTAATTGTGATTTCTATAGGGCGCACCTTTATTCCCCTCCTTCTGCCAGCTCCATAAATAATCGGACTAGTTTTTCATCGGCTTGTGCTCCGCCTGTTTGCCTCTCATAAAACTTCTTAAACAATTCATTAATCGGAAATTCTTTTCTTTTTTCTAAGGTTATATTGTTTTGCATGTCAGGAAAAACCGGGTGAATATGTATGATTCCTTCATGTGATTTTCTTATATGATGAATCTCTTCCATAGAAGGAGTTTCTGTAATATGCAAGTCCAGTTCAATCCAAGCATTGTCATCTCTTTTTTCATTTATCCACCGATAGACTTCTTCCAACCCATGACGAGCATCCCACTTCACTAAAGGCTTTCCGCAAGATAGTGGAATCTCTTTTATATAAGGGGTTTTTTGAGCTTTAATATCAATAATGGTTACTGATTTGGAATATCCTGATTCGGAAAAACTAAAAGCGATCGGTGATCCACTATACCTTGTTAAGCCATCGGATCCGTGAATATTTTGCGGCCGATGAAGATGTCCAAGAGCTGTATACTGCACATTTCCAGGCAATGATGAAGGCGAAACCGTATATGCTCCTCCGACTTCAATTGGTCTTTCTGAATCACTCGACGCGCCACCTGCAGCAAATACATGACTCATCGCCATACAAACGTTTTCTTTCTTAAATGATTGGGTTAACTGCTGAAACAGGTGTTTTACTTTTTTGTTATAGGCGCTTTGCAAAGACTGCTCTTCCATTGAACTGCTGAATACAGCTTGCATGCGTGATTCAGAAGGATAAGGAAGAGCTCCTAGTTGAAGCACTTCCTCTTTTACTGATATCTTAACAGGTTCTATACCTGGGTATCCTAAAATATATATCCCTTGGCATTTTGCCATCTTTCTTGCGGCTTGGAGTCTGTCTGGATGATCATGATTTCCAGCTATAATAATAATTGGTATGTTATACTTTTCACTGAAGTTTGCTATGCTTTCATAAAATAATTCTTCAGCTGAGGCAGGCGGGTTCACAGAATCAAACACATCACCAGCCATTAATAATACATCAATTTTTTCATCTCTTATAATAACTTCCAATTCCTCAAAAAAAGCAATTTGTTCAGGCATTCTGCTTCTTCCTTCAAGCGTTTTCCCTAAATGCCAATCTGCTGTATGCAGTACTCTCATAAAAACCTCTCCCTAATTCATCATATCAATCACATAATGACCGTCAAAAGCGTAAAGATACGCTTCTTGTATTTCTTCTTGCCAAATATTAGATAAAGCTTCTAGGTAAAGATCAATTTGCGATTGATACCTGTCTTTCATCATTGTTACAGCTGTGTTGATATTACCTGGGAACCTGCTTTTGAACGCATCTGTTTTGTAATCAATCAAAACAAGCTGCCCTCTTTCATCACGAAACACACAGTCCACTGCCCCTTGGATTAAAATCAAATCTTCTGCACTGCTTTCTTTTAATCCGTAACTAAAAGGGATTTCTCTAAAAACTTGTGAAGATTTTTTCATTCTTTCTCCAAGATTAGAGGAAAAAAACGAAACAATTTCACTAGCCTCAACCATATTGGCTTGCTCTTCAGTTAATAGCTCTTTATATACTAATTCTGTAATATTATGCTGACAGTTTTCTTTTGAAATCGTTGTTTCAAGTGGAATATGCTCCATTACCGTATGGACTGCTGTTCCTCTTTCTGTTGGCCTGGTGTTTTTTTGCTGCATAAATAGAGGTCGTTCTGCGTGTTGAGATTGAAAGGATGGCTGAAAAGCCGGCTCGCTATATTCATCTTGAAGAGTCCTTTTGTATTCACTAACGGTCTGTTTCGAGCGATGGGTGACGGAAGATTGATAAGGATAGGACCAGCTTAACTTTTTTTCTATATCATTCAAATGTTCACTCTGAACATTTACCGGCTGCTGTTGTTTTAAAGCTTGTTCCACTTCTTGTACCACGGATACAACGTCTTCATCTGCTTCTTGTAAGTCTTGATGCTCAACAAAAGTTATCTTCCAATTGGAAGGATAATAGTAAACGTCCGAAAATCCGCAGCTTCCTTCCTCTTGTTGCCAGTCCTTTGCAGAGTGATGACGAAACAGCGCAGGACCTATCCAATCTGCATATGATTTGGCCTTTAATCTGTCTACCTCTGGCAGAACCCATTCCCCGTGCTGCGTATACTCTAACCAGGCATTCAATGTTTTTTCTGCTTTTTTTAATGTACCAACTAAGAATAACTTTTCTTTCGCTCGGGTCATAGCTACATAAAGAACTCTCATCTCTTCTGCTATATTTTCTCGGTGAATCCGCTTTTTGACGGCCAGCTGGGGGATGGATTCTTTGATTACTCTTTGACTGGGATCTATAGATTTGGCTCCGATACCTAAATCCTTATGAAGAAGAACGTTACGGTAAACATCCTGGAAATTAAACTGTTTATTCAACCCGGCAATAAAAACAACTGGGAATTCGAGGCCTTTGCTTTTATGAATCGTCATTAACCGAATGACATCTTCTTGTTCTCCTAACGCTCTGGCTGTTCCTAGATCATCCCCGCGTTCTTGTATAC
The DNA here is from genome assembly GCF_002886255.1 of Alteribacillus bidgolensis. Classification (NCBI taxonomy): domain Bacteria; kingdom Bacillati; phylum Bacillota; class Bacilli; order Caryophanales; family Bacillaceae; genus Alteribacillus; species Alteribacillus bidgolensis. Next base: position 734,746 of record NZ_KZ614149.1, on the reverse strand, counting down.
GCTCAATAAACCGCAAAAACCGAAATAATCCCCGGAAAGACGTTTTCTCATATGATCTTGCACGGTCATATAAAGCTAATAAATTAGCTTGTCTTTGTTTGCCGCCAGGGAGTCCTCCTGCAAAATCATAATATCCTGTCTCCTGTAATAGATCCCAAATAAATTCAGATAATGACTCACTGCGGGCGCGCTCTCGCCATACACGAAGTTTTTCATAAAATAATAGTGCTTTCTCTTTCCAGACCGATGCCGGTCCTGAAATGACGGATTCTTTCAGTGCATCAAAAAATGTACTTTTTTTATTCATCAGCCGTATTTGTGCCAGCTCTTCCTCATTCATTCCGACGATAGGAGAGCGCAAAACAGAAGCCAGAGGAATATCTTGCCTTGGATTATCAATTACTTGCAGCAAAGACAGCATAATATTAATTTCTACTGCTTCAAAATAACCACCACTTAGTTCTGCATAAACAGGCAGTCCCTCTTTTTTAAATTCCTCCATAATTGTAGAAGCCCACGGCATCGAACGCATTAATATAACAACATCACGGTAGGTAATATTTCGCAATTGTTTTGTTTCTTTATCTAGTATCTGATATTGTTCATTTATTAATTGCTTGATTTTTTCGGCCATCCATCTCGCTTCTAATTGCGCTGTTTCAGTGTCCTCTTCTGCTTCATCGGCGTTTTGTCCGCTTGAATATTCTAATGGATCACCCTTATTAATTAGCGCAAGTTCTGGATCTCTATTTTCCATTTGCTGATACTCTTTATTTCCAGCTTTTAATTCAGCAGCTTCATCATATTTTACATCTCCAGCTTTTTCATCCATAAGCTGTTTAAAAATGAAATTAGCAGCACTTAGAACTTCTGTACGGCTTCTAAAATTTTGATCAAGGTCTACTTTCCAACCTGGAATGCCATTGGTTTGATTATATTTTTGGTATTTTTCTAGGAAAAGTGCAGGTTCTGCCAAACGAAAACGGTACACACTTTGTTTGACATCGCCTACCAAAAATAAATTATCGCCATTTGAAATCGTTTGAAGAATTGCTTCTTGGGTATGGTTTGTGTCCTGATATTCGTCCACCAAAATTTCTTCAAAACGATACCGACATTCATGAACAGCCTCTGAATCTTCTTCGTTTAATACAGCTAAACATAAATGTTCAAGATCAGAAAAATCAACAAGGCCTTTATCTTCTTTAGCTGACTGATAGCTTTCAGCAAATAAACGAACAGTATTTACAAGCGTTTGAACAGGAACAGCCATCTCCTTGATATCCTGAAGTAAAATGTAAGGATGCTCGTCAAATGCCTCTGTTTTTATACTATTAATCTCTTTTTTTACTTTATCTCGAATATCTTTTACTTGAGCTTTTAAAGTTTCCTCAACATCTTCATTTTTTTTAATCGTTTTTAAACGTTTAAATGCAATGTGCTGAATTGAATCATACAGTTTCTCCCAAGTACTAGCACCATACAATGTTTCAAGCATTTTTTCATCTTCAACGATTGTTTCTAAGTAAGGAGCAGGGCCGCCATCTAATTCACATAATGATTTTGCTTTTTGCAGAGCTTCAAAAGAGGCAGATAGACGTGCCTTCACATCTCTCCAAATTTCTTTTACCCATTCTAACTCATCCATGCTTTGATCTTCAGCCAAGTTATAATAAGAAGCCATAGTACTCAGCCAGTGACCTGGATCGGGATGAGCTCTTGAAAAACGGTATACATTTCGAACGACGTTTCGGAAGCCTTCATCTGATTTATCGCCGCTGAATCTATCACAAGCATCGATAAATGAAGTATTGTTTTCTTTACTGTACTGTTCTTCAAACACTTCATCTAGAATTTCTTCTCTCATTAGTTCCCCTTCAATTTCATCTAAAATACGAAATTGAGGATCTATGTTTACTTTGTAATAATATTTTCGTATTAAGCTCATACAAAAGGAATGAAGAGTAGAAATTTGCGCCCTGTTTAATAACGCTAGCTGTCTGCGTAAATACAATGAACCAGGGTTTTTATTTATTTCTTGCTCCAGTGCTTCTGCAATGCGATTTTTCATTTCTGCTGCAGCTGCATTTGTAAATGTCACAATAAGGAGCCGATCGACATCTGCTGGATGATCTTTGTCGGTTATTTTATTAATGATTCGTTCCACAAGCACTGCTGTTTTCCCGCTGCCAGCAGCTGCTGAGACAAGTTGGCTGCTACCTGATCCAGAGATAGCTTCCCATTGACTTTCAGTCCATGATGCTCCAACTGGTTTAGGCTTCCACTTCATTTTCATTATTCATGCCCCTTCTTCTGTTCGTTATCAAACAAATAAGAATGTATTTCTTTTTTATTTTTAGACAACACTCGGTAGTCATTTGCTTCAAAAGAAGTGTCAAATTGACAAACAGCTTTAAAAGAACAAAATGAACAAGCGGTATTTTGCTGGTTTTTAAAAGGTTTTATTTCCGTGTTTCCTTGCATAATGTAATAGCCGATATCTTGCAGTTTCTTACGTATATACTGCCTGAGTGATTCGTAGTTAGAGGAGGGCAGCACCGAAGAATTACTGTAAAAGGAGCCATCCTTTTTAATAGCTGCAGGAACGATTTGAGAATGTCCTGTCGAAAGGGCTTGGTCCATTAACCGCACTGATTCTTCTTCTGCCAAGAGTAGCCCTTTCATTTTAAACCGCTTGAGAAATTCATTTTCTAATTCTTCTTCACTCAAACCCTGTTTTGCTTGAATAAACGGGTTATGAACATGGAAATACAGTACTCCTGCTGGCTGTACCTTATCCCCAATCCAATCTTCAGAAAATGATAATATAACATCAAGATAAACCAGCATTTGAAGGGCTAAACCGAAGTAGACATCAGCTAGCTTAATGTCTTTCTCGCTCGATTTGTAATCAATTATTCTCACAAAAATACCTTCAGTCCCATCAGCCGTATCTACTCTGTCAATCCTTCCAGCCACTTCCATTTCCGTTCCATCGGCCAAGGTGAAACGCAAAGGAGGAAGCTCTTGTTCAGGACCAAAGCCAAGTTCTAATCCATATGGTGAAAATCCAGATACTTTTGCTTGTTTGCTTAGCATTTCTGACGCCCGTCCGACTGTATCTTCCAGCTTCTTTTGTAAATATTTGTATCTATTCGTACTTAACAAAATTTCTCGCTGTATTTTAGGGACTAAGACCGCCACACATTCTTTAGCTATCTGGCGGCATTCTTTTGGAGAAAGCTCTCCCCAGTCTTTTCCTTCGTTTTTTATAACCTCGGTCATATCTTTTAAGGCAGCATGAAACAGCTGGCCAATATCGGGTGCTTCTAATTTATAAATATCCCGTTCTTTTAAACTGAGACCATAGGAAGCAAATTGAGAAAACGCACAGGACTCGAATTTTTCCATCCTCGAAACGCTTGCTTTTAATTTTTCACCATACAAATATTTACTGGTATCAGTAGATAAACGAACAGGTTGATTCATATAATACAAACTATTTAAAACAGATGGAGTCAGTCCAAACGGATCATTTTTTATATACCAATTATATACGTCCCACCATATAGAAGAGATCGGGTATCCTTTTTTCCATAATTGAAGCTGATATGTTAAAAAAGACAATGTTTTCCGGTGAGGACCCACAAAATCAATCTGCTGACTTTGTGTAAACTCGTTTGGTTCGTTAAATAGCAGACTCTCCTCTAAATCAGGAAAGATATCTTTCAATTGATTTATAATTATAGAAGGCTGTAATGTTTTTCCCTCTTCATCTGCCAATGGGTAGCTAACATACAAATTCTCTTCTGGTAAGCTTAAAGCACGATAAATAAGGAACTGCTCATTGAGAAGCTGCTGGCCGGAATCATCCGCAAGCTCCATCCCTTGTTTTTCAAACCATTGTCTTTCATCATCATTGAGTATGCCTTCTTCTTCAAATGCGGCAGGAATAATTCCCTCATTCACACCTAGTAAAAAAACGATTTTAATATTTGTCAGCCTCGAGCGTTCCATGTCCGCTGCAGTAACTTGGTCAATCGCAGGCGGCACAATACTAAAACTCATCGACTCCAGTCCAGCTTCTATTATTTTTTGAAAATCAGAAAAAGTCACTTCCTCATCCCCGGCCATTTCAACGATTTGCTCCAATAATTCAATAACCGCTCCCCACACCTGTTCATGCTCTCTAGCTTTTGCTAGATCACCTGCATCCTTTGCTTTGTCTCTTAACTTTTCAATTTTATTAGGTACATACAGCTCTTCTAGAAATTCAAACAACCTTACGCTGAATTCTCTTAAGGTACTTCTTTTTTTTATACGTTTTTCAAAATGTAATAGCGCGGATGAAAACTTATCGCGAAGTAAATTTATAGTGCGTTCATATTTAACGTCTTTTTTCCTGCGTAGGTCCTCCGTTCCTGCTGATGTTCTCTTGCTTACATATCCCCAAGGACCTTTTTGTTTCCAATGTTTTTCTTTAATACCATACGCAAGTACATAATTCTCTAACATATCCACTTTTTCTCTTTCTTGTTCCCAGTCTTCTTCTATGGAAAAAAACATATCTGTTTTCAACGATCTAAATAACGGTTCATATCTCCAGTTTTCAGAAATGGTTTCTAAAGAAGAACGTATACATTCAATAACAGGATGGTTCAACATAGGACGTCTTTGATCGTTAAACAAAGGTATATTGTAATCTTGGAAGGAAGCACTAAGCATTTCTCCGTAATCTTCCATATTTCTAGTAATTACTGCAATGTCTTTATAACGATATCCCTTTTCCTGCACAAGCTTTATAATTTCTCTTGCACAAGCTTCAATCTCTGCTCTTCTATTTACTGCTGCTCTGATCATAATACTGTTATCTGATTTACTTGGTATCGTTGGGCGTTTCTCAAAATACTTTTCTAGATGCCGCAAGTTTAACGTTTTATATTTTTTTTGCTCTTTAAATACTACTGTTTCCTCTATATTACAATCAGTTTGATCACATAGTGCTCTTAATTTTTGATAAGTCGTTCCAGTTTGTTGAAATAAATCCAACATATGCGGAGGTTCCATGTCATAAGGTTTATCTAAAGTCAAAGCAAAGGTTATATGTTCTGATTTGTTCATAAGGGCTTGTAGAACATTAAGTTCTTGAGGTGTAAACGAATGAAAACCATCTACATATATTTCAGCCTCCTCTAACAGCGAGGAGTTTTCTGCTTTTTCAGCTAAAAGGCGCAAATAATCTTCCGTTCCTGCATAACGATTTCCTAAAACCAGCTCTACATTTTTCCATATATTAACAATATCGTGGAGTTTATCTGTTAATACTTGATTTGGCGCTGATTTGTCGGTTTCTGCTTCTAAATCCAAATATTTTTGTTCAAGCATATCTACCGAAACAACCTGGCGTTTAAATTCTGTTATTAACTGTTCTAAATGTTCAATAAATCCGCTTTTATCAGATGCTTTTCTATATAAACGGAGACCATCTTTTTGTTCTTCAATCACTTTTCGAAGCACCATCTGAATGCCGGTTTGCTGAAGATAGGTTTTGGTTATCCCGCCTGTTTCTTGTAGAACCCGCCATGCCATTCGTGAAAAACTTAAAACTTGGCATCTTGTCATCCCTGTTTTTGTTCTTTTTAAAAGATCGTATTCTGCTTGGAATGTCATTTGATCAGGTACTAAGTAAATAATTGGCGGGCCGTCTTTAGGCTGTTTCTTGAGTTTGTCTTTCATCTCTGCTTGAATAGCTTGTGTTTTGCCCGTTCCTGTTCTTCCTATGTAAAAGACTGCCCCCATATTGATCGCCTCCGCTTTTAAAACAATTCTTTTATAGTTACATTCAAATGAATCATATGTTCGCTTTCTTCTTACATTTTATATAAATATCTACAAAAGGAAAAGGCATAACTGCAAAATGGAAAACAAAAGAAAAGGTTGGACAACCAAAATATGTGGAGTGCAGCTGTGTTGTGCGGACTTGTACAAGCAGCTTGGTTACTATTTATACATACAAAAAGAGATTGTTACTCCATCGTAATGGTTAACAATCTCCGGATGGGAGGACTCATATATTGAACCTCCTTACACTATTTGTTTCTTTATATTGTCCTCTTAAATTCCCTGCTTTTCTGAAAACTTAAACAGCAGTATTTTTTCGGAAATGTTTTATACCGCTGCAGCTAAGGTGCTGAAATGGTCCAATTCCGCTAATACGAAGTCTCAGTTGATTCTTGATGCGAAGATGATTATGAATATACACTTCTATACCTTCGTGCGGCACAATGTTAAAATTGTTATCGCTTTCCGGCTTATCAAATGTAAGCATAACATCTACTGGCCCGCGCTGTTTTTTCTGGTTAAACGGATAAAATGGATGCAGTGTTACAATACCGCCGTTTTTTTTAATCCAGCTGACCGTTTTTTTGTCCATGTTAATGCGAGTCATAAAAAAACCTCCTTAAGAAAATGTTCACTATAATTTTTCACAATGCGATTATAACACGAAGATATAGGTACATATCAATAGATATAAAGAGAAAATTTAAATTAAATTGTTTTAATAGTGATTCATGATATTATATGATTAATAATCGTAAAATGAGATAAATTTTGTCGAAATTTAGGCTGAAAAATCTCCAAACTAATATCCTTTAAAGCTAGTATGAAAGAGCTGACTTAACATTTCAATTGACATATTTGAAGAAATCGCCTTGTCATCATGTAAAGCATTCTCCTAAAAAAATCTGTTGATATAAAAAAACTTTTCCCTGCCTCAAATGACAAGGAAAAGCTTTTAAAATAATAATTATCCTTCTAAAAGAAGAGTTTCTGGATCTTCTAAGAGCTCTTTTATTTTAACTAAAAAGCTTACAGCTTCTTTACCATCCACAATTCGATGGTCATAAGACAACGCGATATACATCATTGGGCGGTTTTCCATTTTCTCTTCATCAATAGCAACGGGGCGCCACTGGATTTTGTGCATTCCCAAAATACCAACCTGCGGCCCATTCAGAATTGGTGTGGATAACAAGGAACCAAAAACGCCGCCGTTTGTTATCGTGAACGATCCGCCTTGCAAGTCTTTTAGAGTTAATTTATTATCTCTTGCTTTTTTCGATAAATCCACTACCGATTGTTCTAATTCAGCAAATGATTTTTTGTCCGCATCTCTTACAACCGGAACGACAAGACCGTCATCAGTAGAAACAGCCATTCCAATGTCATAAAACTGCTTCTTGATGATCTCATTTCCCTGAATTTCTGCATTTAATAATGGATAATGTTTTAACGCAGCGATAACTGCTTTTGTAAAGAATGACATAAAACCTAAACGAACGTCATGCGCTTCTTGAAAAGCTTCTTTTCTTCTTTTTCTTACATTCATAACGGCCGTCATGTCTATTTCGTTAAAGGTTGTTAACATTGCTGAAGTCTGCTGTACGTCTACTAGTCTGTTTGCAATTGTTTGACGGCGGCGAGACATTTTCACACGTTCTACCGGCTTGCCTTCAAATTCATCTTTTTGGGCAGGGGCACTTTCTTTTTTAGATGCAGCACCGCTGTCAGCTTTTGTGGAGGCAGCTGCTTTATTATTTTTCTCGTAGTCTTCTACATCTTCTTTTCTTACTCTTCCTAGTGGGTCTCTCGTTGGAATTTGGTTTAGATCTAATCCCTTTTCTCTGGCAAGCTTTCTAGCAGATGGAGAAGCTACCGGACGGTCTGTTGAAGAGTCTTCTTCATTGCTTTCATCATTATTATCTTGCGTTTTTGCAGAGTCTTCTGCTGAAGTATCAGCAGGTTCTTGGCCTTCTTCTTTTTTGCCCTCTCCCCCGCTTTTTTCATTTCCGCTTGCCTCACCATTTTCGTCAACCACTGCAATAACATCTCCAACTTCCACCGTATCTCCTGGCTCTTTGAGAAGCTCTTGAAGAACTCCAGATTTTTCGGAAGTAATTTCTACATTCACTTTATCTGTTTCTAATTCTGCAATATTTTCTCCTTTTTCTACTTGATCACCTGGTTGTTTCAACCATTCTGCTATTGTTCCTTCTGTAATAGATTCTGCTAGCTCCGGTACTTTAATTTCGGCCATGATGATGAGTCCTCCTTATAATTTTCCTGTGAGTGCTTCGTTGATAATCCGTGTCTGTTCTTTTTTGTGTACTTTAGGGTCCCCTTCAGAAGGGCTTGACCGGCGTCTTCTGCCAATATAACTTGTGGAAACGTTATTTGGAGCAATATCTCGCAGAAGCGGCTGGATATAATTCCAAGGACCCATATTTTCTGGTTCCTCTTGTACCCATTTAAATTCTTTGACATTTTTATACTCTCGTACAATATCTTGAATTTCTTCTCCTGGGAATGGATATAATTCTTCAATCCGTATAATATGAACATTTTCTGCACTTTCTTCTTCAATGGCTTCATGTAAGTCAACTGCCATTTTTCCAGAAGCAAATACAATTCGAGTTACTTTATCCTTTTGTTTTCCTGTTTTAGGGTCCTCCAATACGGCTTGGAATCGCCCGTTTGCAAACTCTTCTGGCGAAGAAGCGACATTTTGATTTCTTAATAGACTTTTTGGTGTCATTAACACGAGCGGTCTCATTTCTTCTGTGCCTAGAGAAGCTGCCTGTCTGCGAAGCAGATGAAAATATTGAGCTGAACTTGTTAAGTTCGCGACATTCCAATTGTTCTCAGCAGCCAAAGTCAAAAAGCGTTCCAATCTAGCACTTGAATGTTCCGGGCCTTGACCTTCATATCCATGCGGCAGCAGCAGCACCATACCTGATTTTTGTCCCCATTTTGCACGGCCAGCCGAAATAAACTGATCAAAAATAACCTGAGCTGCATTTGCAAAATCACCAAATTGCGCTTCCCATAAAACGAGCGTTTCAGGTGCATGAACATTGTATCCATATTCAAAACCAACAATAGATCCTTCTGAAAGCGGGCTGTTGTGGACAGCAAAAGATGCTTTCGCTTTTGATAATGTATGAAGAGGAGAGTAAATATCACCGTTTTTATGGTCATGCAAGACAATATGGCGGTGGGCGAAGGTTCCTCTTTGAGAATCCTGACCCGTTAGTCGTACCGGGGTGCCATCAGAAATAATTGTGGCATAAGCTAACGTTTCAGCATGTGCCCAATCAACCTTGCCATTATCCTCCAAGGCCTCTTCTCTGCGCTCTAAAATCTTCTTTAATTTCGGAAAAACACTAAATCCTTCAGGCCAAGTAATTAACTCTTTGTTAATATGTCTTAATTCGTCTAAATTATATCCTGTCTCAATAACAGGAAGTCTTTGTTCTACTTCTTCAGGTATAACTACTTTTTCTGGTTCATCCGATTTATTATCAGCCACTTTTTCATACTGGGATGACAAAAACTTTATTGTTTCTTCTTTTAATGTTTCTGTTTCTTCTTCTGAAATGACATTGTCAGAAATTAATGATTTGGCATAGATTTCCCTAACAGTCGGATGCTTTCGTATAATGTTATACAAGTAAGGCTGTGTAGCTGCCGGCTCGTCCATTTCATTATGTCCAAATCTTCTATATCCAATTAAATCAATAACAAAATCTTTATTGAATCTATGTCGGTATTGATAAGCCAAATCGATAGCAGCCATACAAGATTCAGGATCATCAGCGTTAACATGAACAATTGGGATTTCATAGCCTTTAGCAGGATCACTTGCATAAGTTGTTGACCTTGAGTCATGCGTGTCCGTTGTAAAACCTAATTGGTTGTTAGCAATAATGTGCAGAGTACCACCTGTTTGATACCCTTTTAACCTGCTCATATTCAACGTTTCAGTAACAATACCTTCACCAGGGAAAGCTGCATCTCCATGTATGAGAAGAGCAACTGACTTATTTGTGTCCTGCTGTGGAAAACCAGGTTGTGAGCGGTCATCTTGTGCAGCTCTCGCGTATCCCTCTACAACAGGATTTACAAATTCTAGGTGACTTGGATTATTTGCCAGCGTAATACGGGAATCAAAGGATTCTTGTTCAATCTTCTTATGAGCACCTAAATGGTATTTCACATCCCCTGTCCATCCGTAATTTATTCCTATTGAACCCTCAGAAGGTACTAAATCCTTATTTGGGGCGTGTTGAAATTCAGAGAAAATAAGATCATACGGCTTTCCAAGCACATGCGCCAATACACTTAACCGTCCGCGGTGGGCCATTCCTATCATTACGTTTCTAGCTCCGTCTTGGATCGAATCTTGTGCAAACTCATCTAGCATTGGTACTAAGGAATCGACGCCTTCAATAGAAAAGCGCTTTTGCCCAACAAATGTTTTATGAAGAAATTGTTCAAAACTTTCTACTTCCGTTAAACTCTTTAAAATTCTTTTCCTTTTATCTTCAGATAAAGATTTGTAGATATCACCAGATTCCACTTGGCGATTTAACCATTGATGTTCCTCAACATCGTGTACATGGTCAAATTCAAAAGCAATAGACTTCGTGTACATTTCTTTTAGATGATTGATAGCTTCTAGACCATTTGAAATATTTTCCGGTGCATCTGGGCAGATTACATGTACCGGCAAGTGTTTTAAGTCCTCTTCTGTCAATCCATACTCATGGATTTTCAAAAAAGATGTTTCTTCACCTGGCTCTTGAAGAGGGTTAACATCTGCAGATAAATGTCCATGGATACGGATATTTTCAGCAAGCTTTACAGCAGCTGCAATTTTAACAACAGTACCGGCTCTAGGCTGCACTTCTTCTGCAGTGCCTGCAGATTTCCCATTTGTATGCACTGTCTGTTCTTCCTGCGGAGCACCATATTGATCAAACCATTTTTTTGTTTCGGGTTCTAAGGCTGATGGATCCTCTTTATATTGTTCATAAAGATCCATTAAATAACCAAGGTTGGGACCATAAAATTCCTGCCACGGCTCATCATGCTTGGCTGAATTATTACTCATCGGGTTCTACCTCCAACTGCTAAGTGATATTTGGTAAGGTTGAAAAAATTATGTAATGCATTTCTTTAAAGAAAATGATTTATAATCTTTATAAGCAATCTTTTCCAACCACTCCCCTCAGGATGTATACCTGCTTTTAACATTTTTATATTACTTCTTTTAAAAGATTTTTGTCTGTCCTTTTATTCTAACACGTTGTAAGCGCGTTCTCAAAAGCAAGGGGTAAAAATTTGTCGCTTTATGACAAGCAATATAAATATGTAGAAACAGATATAAAATACATAAAAAATATTTTCTATTTAAAAAAAATGTCAAAAATGTGAACCTTCATTGTTATTGTACAACAAAAAATAGAGAATAAAAGTGCTGAAGACAAATTTCTTTAATGCTTTCTCATCTTTTAAGGGGTATAATATCGTTGTGTCGAAGAAAGGAGAAGAGATTATGCTAAAAGCTTTAATTTTTGATTTAGATGATACGTTGTTATGGGATAAGAAAAGTGTACAAGAAGCATTAAGGATCGTTTGTTTAGAAGCAGAAGAAGAGACGGGTGTTGATCATAGAGATCTTGAGCAAACGTTACGTAAGGAAGCAGCAGCATTATACGCAGAATACGAAACGTATCCATTCACAAAAAAAATTGGAATTAACCCTTTTGAAGGGTTATGGGGAGAGTTTTCCGACAAAACGAACGCAGGCTTTCGCAAGATGAATAAATTAATGCCTGAATATCAACGAAAAGCATGGACCAATGCCCTTCTTAAACATGGAATTCAAAATCAAGAACTCGGCCAAACGTTAGCTGAAAAATATCGCTTTCATCGCAAAAAACTGCCTTTTCTTTATGAAGACACTCTAGAAGTTTTAGCTGAACTAAAAACAGACTACCGCCTATTTTTATTAACAAATGGGTCCCCAACCCTACAAGATGAAAAACTTAATATGACCCCGCAGCTTATTCCTTTTTTTGAATACATATTAGTTTCAGGCGCTTTTGGAATTGGCAAGCCCGATCCGTCTATATTTGAACATACGTTAAAATTGCTATCGCTTGAAGCAAGCGAAGCTATTATGATTGGGGACAATTTAAACACAGACATACTCGGTTCTAATCGAGCTAACATAAAAAACATTTGGATCAATCGTGAAGGAGTTACACCTGACCCCAATATTTCTTTTGGCTGGGAAGTAAAAAGCTTATCTGAAATCCCATCTTTATTAACTGCTATTGACTAATGATAATGAAAATAATACAACTTCCTTAAAACGAAAGAGCATCCTCTTTCGTTTTTTATTTTTCAGAATACTATTCAGCTAAAAACATACTTATAAATGACGTACATTATTTGTTATCACTCAAGTTATCCTTTCCTTCGCGTAATGATGAGGAATTTTGAAAATTACTATTATTATCATTCTCTTTATTCTAATCTAAAAAGATGTTATATTTATAAATGCATTTTTGAATTTATGCAGTCATATGCAAGTTATAACGAGTAAAATCGTAGTATTCTTTGTTAACAAAAGTATAACTATGCATATTTTACACATATGAAGAGGTGAGAAAATGAACAATAGCAAGTCAAACAACGAGGGTTCAACCTTAAGGTTTTTAATTCCCTCTCTCATAGGAATTTTCTTATTTATGATTCCGGTATCGGTCAACGGTGAAATAACCATTCCAGTTGCTTTACTGGCAAACTGGCTGCAAGGTGAAGCAGCTGGAGCTCTCCCGCCTATTGCTTCGTTTTTTATGTTCGTTGCAGTCGCAGGCTCCATCATAGTGAAAATAACGAATATTTCAAATCACTTCATAAAATCATTATTTGACGTTAGTTGGGTATGGCTTGGAATTCGTGTTTTTGGTCTTATATTTTCTTTAATGGTTTTATTTAATACAGGGCCCGATTGGATTGTTTCACCAGATACTGGCGGCTTATTGTTATTTGATTTAATTCCGCTTCTAATTACTGTATTTTTATTTGCTGGTTTTTTTCTTCCGTTTCTTTTAAATTTCGGCCTGCTGGAATTTTGCGGTGCGATTTTAACTCCAATAATGAGACCGCTTTTTACACTGCCTGGGCGTTCTTCAATTGACTGTGCTGCTTCTTGGATGGGGGACGGTACCATTGGCGTGCTGCTGACGAACCAGCAGTATGAACAAGGATACTATTCCAAAAGAGAAGCTGCTGTTATCGGTACGACTTTCTCTATCGTTTCCATCACTTTCAGTATTGTAATACTTTCAAAAATGGATTTGATGCAATATATTGTGCCTTATTACTTTACTATCGTTGCAGCAGGAGTTGCTGCTGCACTAATAATGCCGCGAATCCCGCCATTGTCCTTAAAAAAAGATGACTATTTTAATGAAACAAATAAAAAAGAAGATGATTCAAGGCCGCCCGAATATAATCCATTTCAATGGGGCTTGAAACAAGCTGCTCAAAAAGCTGTACAAAATAAAGCTTTTTCTATAGTTAACGGCGGTCTGAAAAACGTTTTAGATATGTGGATTGGAGTAATTCCGGTCGTTATGGCTTTGGGTACTGCTGCTGTGGTTATTGCCGAGACTACTCCGTTTTTTGAAATAATTGGAATGCCGTTTGTGCCTCTTTTAGAAATCATGCAAGTGCCTGAAGCCGCAGAAGCTTCACAAACAATGGTAATCGGTTTTGCTGATATGTTCCTGCCAGCTATTATAGGTTCAGGTATTGAAAGTGAACTAACTCGTTTTATCATTGCTGCATTATCTGTTACTCAGCTTATATATATGTCCGAGGTTGGTGGTCTTTTGCTTGCCTCTAAACTCCCTGTCAAGTTTACGGATCTTGTTTTCATTTTCTTAGAGCGCACCATCATCACGCTGCCTATTATTATCGGGTTTGCCCATCTCATTTTTTAAAAGAATTTGCGTAAAAACGGAAAAACTGGACGCCCGGCGGCGTCCAGTTTTTTGTACTTAAGCTTCTGTTCGTTTTTTTCCATACCAATCATCAAGAACTTTCGCATCTAAAACCTTTTTTTCTATAAAACGCTGCTGCGCCTCATTAAATTCATCTTTCCAAGAAATATCTAATTCATCAGCTAGTTTGACAATGGTAAGGAGCTCCTGCCAAGCAACATACCTTTTATACCAGAAAAACTGCGGCTGTTCACTCATATAAGGATAAAGATCATCAAATTCCGTGTGCTTGCAATCAATCGTACGTTCAAACTGATTTTTTGCATTATAAAGTTTTTCCTTAAAAAAAGCAGGAATGTCTTTTGCCATTTCTCTCCCTCCCTAAATAGATAATCTTATTTAATACCATTTTGCCATAAGTTTTCGAAAACGCAAAGAGAAATGCATAACATTAATATATGTTTCTAATGTTTTAAAAAAACTAGCAATGATGCTGTTTATCAAATCCGTAAAAAAAGCTCTTCTTTTTTCTATGATCAAAGAAGAGCTTTATTGATTAACCAATCTCATGCATTCTCTTTTCCAGTCGAGTTACCTTATAATCGTCCGCATACACTTTATCAAAAGATTTAACAAGCTTCTTCATTTTCTTAATTGTAAAATCAGGCATTAATAAACCTTTGTTAATTAAATACTTATGAAGAAAATCAAGACGGCCGCTGTCATATTTATTATGATCTTCTACTCTCTCTAAAAACTTGTATATAGCATCCTGTAAAGAAAGATTTTCGTCCACAAAATCCCCATAACGTTCCAAATACGTACGATAATTATTTTCGCTTAGTTTATTTAAAAGCGCCGTTAGTACACGCTCCTCATTGCCTTTTAGTTGAAAGCCTTTTTTCTCAAGCAATCTGACAAATACAGATAGATCTGAGTTGTAAAAATCCAAAGCAAGTCTCATTTCACTAGTAACGTGCAAAGATACGGAAAACCTTCCTTGTGATCGGGCAATCAACCTATTATGAAGAGCACGTACCACATCAGGATTTAGCAAAAACGAAGGATGGATAGTATATAGATATTTTTCAATTTCATGATGCAATAAGTGATTTAATTCTTCTTCCCTTTGCATTTTCTCTACCGATTGTAATCGCTGCTGCTCTGCGTACTCTTCTATCCGTTTAGCTGTCTCTTCTGCCCACACGGATTTTTTTTGGTGAAATTTGTGTTTCATTGCCTTCAACATATGAAAGCCTCCCTCCATCTTATCTTTATTTTCTTTGCCCGTCACAGCAGGCATTTCTATCTTTCTGTCGATTTCCAATGAAGAGTGTATCACATCCTAACTAAAAATAAAATAGAGTATTTGAAAGTTTTTTTATCTATTTAAGACTTATACAATTATATTCCTTCATAATCATTTCATATAAGGTCAAATCGTCTATATTCGAAATAAATAAGCTAATAAACTGTTTAAGAAGTCAGAAAAAAGGACCTGCTTGTTAACACAGATCCTTTCAAAATATATTATTTTGTTACTGTCGTAAAGGTATGCTTGCCAACTAAAAATGCAGCTATTGCAAAAGCTTCAGCTTCCTCTTTTACCCGATTAAGCCCTCCAGGTGCTTTTTGCACGGTCAGCTTATATTCCTTCTCTAAATCAATAGATTCATCGGCTGCTTTTGTAAGGAAAAGTGCTGATTCATTTAATGCCATTTCACCGCTTTTCATGATTTCAAAAAACGATACAAACCCGTGCATTACCCCATTATAGCGAACAGCAGTTACCGGTGTTCCAGCTTCATGTAATTTTTCTGCATATAATTCCCCTTCATCTCTTAAAGGATCATATTGCGCTGTTATGATCATGGCTGGAGGAAGCCCTTCTAAGTTTTCCGCTTCAAGCGGAGAGGTATAAGGGTTATTCCACATCTTTTCTTCCGGGGTATAAGCTTCTCTAGCTTTTAACATGACTTGTTTTGATAATAAATAATAGCCGCTGTCATAGGTGCTCCTTGAATTTAATTCTATATCTTTAAAAGTAGTTAATGGATAGTATAAAAGTTGGGCGAATATATCCGGTCCATTGGAATCACGCGATTTTAGGGCAGTAACAGCTGCTAAGTTTCCTCCTGCACTATCCCCAGCTACTGCAATTTTTTCGGGGTTGCCACCAAACCTTTCCGCATTTTCATAAACCCATTCCAAAGAACGGTAACTATCATTAACAGCAGTTGGAAAAACATGTTCAGGAGCAACACGATAACCAGGGCTTACTACTACTGCACCTGTTCTGGCTGCCAGAGAGCGAATTATATTGTCATGGGTGTCAATACTTCCGTACCCTTCTAAAAAAGCTCCTCCATGAAAATATAAAATTACTGGTGCTTCCTTTGCATCAGAATAACTGTAAATGCGTACAGGAATTTCTTTTTCATTGTTTAATTGAATGCTTTCTTCATCTCTTACCATCGTCACTTGACCTTCTTTACCTGAGTTGGAAGCAAGAAAGCCAGGAGGCTCAAGATCGGGGTCGAGCGGAACCAAATTATTATTAACAGCATGCAGAATGACTGCTGTTTTTGATGGAAGCTTACCGTGTACTGTTCTAGACCAATCTTCAATCGACCATGCTATGATCAAACTTATTATTAAACTAAGAAATATAGTTATTTTAATTGTTTTTTTCCACATGCCTATCCCCTCCCAGAGACAGCTTCTGTTTCTTACACTTTATATTATAACAAATTTTTTTAAAGTTTCTTTAAAAAATATCATCTTTTTTCACATTTTTACACAATTATTCTTAAAAAAATTCCCCTCCATTTTTAGAGGGGAACTGAATTAACGCAAAAAGCCGCATTGTTTTATAAAATCGTTTAAATAAAGTCTTTTTGAATGTTCCAAAGTATTGGTTATTTGCTTTGTCCAAGTCATGTTTTTCTTTGCATTGGTTCTTTGTTTATAATAGTCCGAAATAATTTGATCATATTGCTGTAAGTTTTCATTTAAAATGTCATTATCTTGCATGTATTGATTTTCGTGAAAAATTATTTCTTTTGGAATCCGAGGTTTTTGTTCTTCTATTTGCTTTGGATAACCTATAGCCATTCCAAACAAAGGAACAACTTTATTTGGAGTTTGAAGTAATTCACATACTTGCTTTAGGTTATTTCTTATTCCTCCTATGTAACAAATCCCAAGCCCCATTGACTCAGCTGTAACTGCAGCATTTTGAGCTGCTAAAGCTGCATCTATTAAAGAAATCATAAAAGCCTCTGTACTTTCGGTCGTTTGTGTAATATCTACGCCGTGTTGCTCTGCAGCTTGTTCATGACGATACAAATCAGCACAAAACACTAAAAAATACCCGTTTTCTTTCACATAAGACTGATTTCCGGCTAAAATAGACAAGGTTCTCTTCTTTTCGGGGTCTGTTATGCCTATGATAGAATATGCTTGCAGAAAACTTGAAGTGGAAGCTGCTTGAGCTGCTTCTATAATTTGATCTACGTCTGATTGCGGTATTTCCACTTCAGTAAACGCTCTTACGGAACGGTGTTTTAGTATCGTTTCGATGGTGTTGTTCATCCAATCCGCCTTTCTTTATTTGTTTTCATCTGCTCCTAGGTAAAAAAGCATGTCCTCTCTTAAACTAGAGAACATGCTTGATGTTATGTACGGTTTATTCTTGAAGCTATTGTTACACTTCTTTTATGCCGAGACTAATTTCAAGTGCTTCTTTAACCCTCTCCATTGTATCTTCATCTAAATGGGTAATTTTATCTGTTAAACGCTGTTTATCAATGGTTCTAATTTGTTCGAGCAATATAACACTGTCCCGGTCAAAACGATGTTTCGCCGCATCAATTTCCACGTGGGTAGGAAGTTTTGCTTTCTTTATCTGGGCTGTAATGGCAGCAACAACGACGGTGGGGCTAAACCTGTTGCCAATATCATTTTGTATGATGAGAACAGGTCTCACACCGCCTTGTTCCGAACCTACTACCGGTGAAAGATCAGCAAAAAAAACGTCTCCACGCTTTACAACTTTTTTGGATTGGTGATAATTTTGCGTATCACTCAACTCATCCATTCACCTCCTTCACCGGTTCCGTTAACAGGATATGCTGAAAAGGAAAGTCTTATTCCTATTCTTTTGAAACAATAAGACGTTCTCCGGTACGCAAGGCTTCTTCTTCCGCTATTTCAAATTCCTTGCAAAGCTCCATGTTAATTTGAGCCATTTCTAAATATCCTTGTTTCATTTGGTTTTCTAAATCGGATGTTTTCCGTTGTTCAATTTGTTCTTGCAACACATTACGAAAGAAAGAATTTTTTTCTTCCTCCGTAAGGTGCTCAATTTCAGAATAAATCTCTTCTGGAAGTTCTAATGCAATTTGCTGAAATTGAGACATACCTGGACGGCCCCCCATGCATGGTTTATTCCCACCCATCATTATAAATGATTTTCTTTAGTAAATAAAACGTATTTTCTAATAAATTTTATTCTCTCCCTTCAAATTTTATAAAATATAGCCTGTTTTAAAGGAAAAATTTATTTAATAAGAATAATCTTTTCATATTCTGTCTCATACTACATAATGCCACATTATTCAATTTTTATTACAGTGGAGAAGGGAGGCATTTGATTGAAAAAGGCAATTTCATATCTAATCTGTTGTTTTCTTATATCTGGTTGTAATCCTGTACAAAAGGAACAGAGTGAAAACACAGAGTTAAAAACAGAACCTAGTTCCTATGAACAAAAGAAAGATTATCAAGTAAATGATAAACTTAAAAATGCAGCTAATGAATATGAGGATTATCTCACCTATTTTCATCGCTCTTTACGTCAGGTAGCTGATGAGGTGCAAAGAAATGATATTAATGAGTATTGGGTACAAAAACAGCTAAATCAAATGCTAAAGAAGACAGATGATATTACATCTGACGTACCAAACGCTTTTGAGCCGCTCAAAGAAGTTCAGTTAAGTGCAGCTTATGAGTTGAAGATGGCAAAAACAAATGCCTCTGATTGTTTTAAATCTAATAACCATTGTCAGGAAATGCAAACTCATTTAAACAATTTGTTTTATGTTGACAAAACAATGGATGAAACGTATAAAGACATTTTATTTGATAATGGGTTATAACAATAGGGGAGTTAACCCATAAGTCAATTTTCGGCAAGCGCAGCTGGAATATACTCACTTTCACCCTCAGGGCACAAGGGCGGCATCTACTCCAACTCTCTTTGCTCGTACTCGTAGTGTCCTTTGCCGCGGACGACGGTTCAGTCTTCTTGTATGCAAACCTTCGAGGTAATCATAATGTCCTATTTTTAACAGGAGTCTCACATATTCCAGTTGCCAAATAACCATCTAACCTTTTGCTACAGTCCCTCTAGACATTGTAAAACGCCTAAATTACTACAGAAATGGACACCACCCCGGTTTTCAGAGGAAGTGGGCTTCTCCGCTGCGAATTTTTTAGCAGGAATTTTGTCGGTCAAGATATAGCAGAAGTACTCTTACTAATTTTCTATGATGTAGAAGAACGTCAACAAAAAGTACTGATCTTACTTTTTCCCTCTGTGAACAACAGTTTGATTGATATAAAATTTTTTTAGTAATTTTTTTTAAATCAATTGCAATTCTATTCATGGTCTGGTAAAGTTTTCAGTAACGAAAATATTATAAATTAATTTCCTACTTCTTTATAAGAAGTGAGGTTAGAGGCGCAAAGACCATGAGTAAGCATTAGGAGGAACATGAGGTCCAGTGATTTTTGCTGAAAGGGGGATTTGCCGAAGCAGACAACTTCTCATGAGTTGGATGCTGGTTTCGTATTTAATAAGTACGAAACTGTCATATAGCATGCTGATGCTATATGGAGGGCTATCTCACGCATAAACGGTTCTGTTTATAGCTGGAACGTTCATGCAACAATGAGGCTCTCATTGTTGTTTTTTTGCGTAACTTTGAATTTTCCGGTGAGAACCGGCCCTCCTCTGTAAATTGTTATTAACGAGACTTTAATCTCTAACAGAGGGTGATTGAAAATGAATTTTGGAAGAATTAGTACAGCAATGGTAACACCATTTGATAATCTCGAAGAAGTAGATTACAGTGCAGTGACAAAGTTAGTAAACCATCTTATTTCTAACGGATCAGACAGCTTAGTTATAGCAGGAACGACAGGTGAATCTCCTACTTTGTCAAAAGAAGAAAAACTTACGCTTTTTGAGCATGTCGTAAAAGTAGTAAACGGACGCGTTCCAGTTATTGCAGGTACGGGATGTAATAATACAAAAGCTTCGATAGAATTAACAAAAAAAGCGGAAAAAACCGGCGTAGATGCAGTCATGCTAGTTACTCCTTATTATAGCAAACCATCTCAAGAAGGTATGTATCTGCATTTCAAAAAAGTGGCCGAGTCTACTCAGCTTCCGGTTATGCTCTACAATATTCCCGGAAGAAGTGCTGCTGGCCTCACACCTGAAACAATTATTCGTTTGGCTGAAACAGAAAATATTATGGCCGTTAAAGAGGCTAGCGGTGATTTAGATGCGATGGCATATATCATCGAACACACACCTGAAGATTTCCTTTTATACAGCGGAGACGATAGTTTAACACTTCCTGTAATGTCTATTGGAGGAGCTGGGGTAGTCTCTATTTCTTCCCATATTATCGGTAATGAAATGCAGGATATGGTGCAAAGCTTTTTAAATGGTCATCCCCAATATGCTTCCAAACGCCATAGAGAGCTGCTTCCTACCATGAAATCAATGTTTACAGCTCCAAGCCCTTCCCCTGTAAAAGCTGCTTTAGAAATTCAGGGGATAATATCAGGGGATGTAAGACTCCCAATGGTTCGGTTGAATGAGGAAGAAATGAATATGCTCCGCTCTACTCTGCGGCCAAAAACAACATTTTACGTTAGTTAATTTAAAATGGACTGTTTCTTCCTTATTGTTTGGAAGAAACAGTCCGTTTTCTTTTGGTGTCTACAGCTAAATATGAATATTCTATATTTTGAATAGTATAACTTAAAAGGGGTGTTAACTCTTGAAGATCATTCTCCTTACCTTTATATCTTTCTACCGGAAATTTATTTCTCCTTTCACTCCCCCGACATGTCGTTTTTATCCTACTTGTTCACAATATGGTAAAGAGGCAATTGAACGATTCGGTGCTGTTAAAGGCGGATGTTTAACCATCGTTAGAGTTTGTAAATGTCACCCTTTTCACCCTGGTGGCTTTGACCCGGTACCGAAGAAAAAACGCCAATCTTAATGCTGATGTGCTTTGCGTCGATAATTGATCCACTTTTGCTCCACGTACCCCGTACCTAATAAAACGCCTCCTACTATAAAAATGAAGCCTGTCAGTTGAGCAGGATACACCGTTTCTTTTAAAAGGACAGCTGAACTTATTAATCCGAAGAATGGAACAAGGTTATTAAATACTGCTGTTTCACCAGCTCCTATCTTCTGAATGGAGCTGTTAAATAGCTGGTGCCCTAAAGCAGTAGCCAGTACAGCAGAGCCAAAAAAAATCAGCCAGACAAATAAAGGAGCCTTAAATACTTGTGCTATCCCGCCCGGTTCCATAAACAAACTGATAAGCAGAAGGCCTGCCGACCCAATTAAAAACATAAAACCTGTCATAGCTCGCGGGTGCAGCGTAGTGGTCGCTTTTTTTATATAGATAAAGCTGACTGCTTGTGAAAACATACTTAAGAATATCAGTACATCACCAGATGACAGACCGCTGACTTGACTGCCAGATCCTGCAATGGTTAACAGTCCGACACCAATAAAACCTAACACTACTCCTAAAAATCGAGTTTTTGTCACCGGGTCTCCTAGTATTATCATTGCTAAAAGGGAGGTAGTTAATGGAACAAGCGCTAGAATTAAAGACGTATTAACCGCAGAAGTACTCATAAGACCCAAAGCTAAGAAAAAATGGTGGCCAATTACACCAAATACTGAGGCTGCCGCAATATGCTTTAGTTCTTTTCTAGAAATCTTTCGCCATTCATTACAGCATAACATTATAATCACTATAATAGCTCCAGCAACCATAATACGTAAGGTCTGCATGCTTGCAGGAGGCATGTATGCAACTAATACTTTTAAAGCAACTACATTTAATCCCCATAAAACCATTACACCAATGACAAACAAGTAATTGATCCATATTTTATTTTGTTGATTCATCATACTTCCTTTCTTGTTAACGAAGCTATCTTGCTTGAATCCACTCAAAAACAGTTAAAAGTAATGTAAATACGATAAGAGCTGTGAAGGCAAATCCTGCATTTTTTTTCACAATATTCCATGGACGTTCCTTCATTAAGTGCGCTCCCATGAGGATAGAGCCGGAAAATGGCGATATTTGGGTTGATAAAGTCCAAGCGCACAAAAGCAATATTCCCATAAAAGCAGGAGGAACCCCAAATTGTTCTGGAGTTAAAGAGCTGCCAAGCCCTGAGACAATAATGACAGGATGAACACCGATAAAAGCTAGAAACATTACACTTACTATAAGAATAAGAATTAACAAAGGGATAATACCTTTGGAAATCCATAAAATTGCGTCAGCAAGTAAGTTTCCGGCATTACTTCTAGCCAGCGCTTCTCCAAAAAAACCAGCTGTTATAAATATACCAATCTCATTGTTTAAACGTTCAAAAGAATGAGAAATGTGATGAAAAGCAGCTTGTAAATATCCCTGTGCCGTCCCTATCGAAACGGACCATACGAGCGGATATCCAAGAGCAAGAATCGAGACGACCGTTAACATGTTTACTGGCAATACTATTTCTATAGCAATAGATAAAAATAATAATATTATAATGTAAAAAGATAAACCTTTTAAGGGAGACGTACCGTGATAAAAATTATTTCTTGATTTCGAATCATTTTGTATATATTCTTCTTTAGAAAATGTTATAAATGGATAAAAAACCGCAACGAGAATTGTATAGACGACAGCTATGAGAAATCCATATCCCCCTACTTCTTGCCACGTCAGCTCATATAGAATGAGAACAAGCCCCACATTGACAAAATAAGGCGACCACAGCATACAAAAGCCAAATCCTCTTAAGAGTGTTAATCCAAACTTCTTATTTTCAAAGGAAGAAAAACTTTCGGAACCTATTTTATATACAAGCGGCATAGAACCCAAATTAAGTAATGATCCCATAAAGGCTGTCAATATGTAGCCAAGGCGATAAGGATGAGCTTGTCTGCTTTTTTCTCTTTTGCGTAAAGCTGTTTGTAAAGCTTGTAAATAACCAGCTTCCGACATTAATACCCCAAATAAAGGGATGAGTAAAAATAATCCTAATAGGTTCAGATTTTCTCCAAAACTAAATAGTGCCTCCAAAAAAGAAACGTTATAAAATAAAAAAAGTATACTTCCACTGATCAAAAGAAGTAATACTACAAACCGATTGGCTCCATTCATTTTTTTTAATGCTGACAGTAATAATAAAAAAGCAATAGAACTGTATATAGAAGTAAGTATTTGTGAAGGGAAAAATACACTCACTAAATAGATGACAACTGCCAAAAAAGAGGTAATCCCAAGGTAGGTTTGTTTCATATATATTCTCTCCGCCTTCCTGCAAACCTCACCTTATCTTATTTTCACTATTATATGCTAACATGTAAAGTGCCGACTGAACAGTATTTTGCTTATTAGATAAAGCTTATACTATTTATTCATACCAGCACGTCCTCGCTTTTGGCAGCTACTCATCTGGGTTAGTTTCTGTATGAAATTTTAATCGTGAAAAAATCTGCAGCGGATATCTTCCACTACAGAGAACGGAAATGCTTGTTAGGAACCTGTGTGTTCTTTATGAGCTCTAGTCATGGCTGATATATTGGATGGCTTTTTGATATAAAGTTCTCTTGGAACGTTTGCAAACGTTTCACAGCCATTGTCCGTGATCCTTATAGACTCCGTAATTTCTACTCCATAATTATCAAGCCATATTCCAGGCATTAAATGAAAGGTCATGTTCGGCTGTAATATCGTTCGGTCACCTTTTCGAAAGCTTACTGTGTGCTCACCCCAATCAGGTGGAAAACTTAAACCAATCGAATAGCCAAGTCTAGACTCCTTAAAATAACCTCGTTTTGCTATTGTTTTGCTCCAGATGCTTTCAACTTCTTCTGCAGTCATCCCTGGTTTTATAGCATCCATAGTCGTTTCGATACCCTCTACAACCACCTCTGCCAGATCTTTTACTTTGTCTGGTGCCTCTCCTATAGCCATTGTTCTTGCCATTGGAGTGTGATAACGGCGATAGCAGCCAGCAATTTCGATCGTTAAATAATCACCATGTTTGTACCTGCGATCTGTCCAAGTTAAATGGGGGCTTGCCGTGTTTTCACTGGTGGGAATCATCGGTACGATCGATGTGTAGTCTCCGCCAAATTCTGCAGTACCGCTAATTTGAGCTTGATAAATAGCTGCTGCTACATCATTTTCCCGCATCCCGACATCAGCAGTATAATATGCAGCATGCAGCGCATTTTCTAAAATTTTTGCTGCTTTTTTCATGCATTCAATTTCATTATCAGATTTTATTAAACGCACCCAGTTAACCAAAGTGCTGAAATTCCTAAATTCGGCATTCGGAAGTCCTTGAGTGATTCGCTCATAACACATGCCCGTAAAATAAAAAGCGTCCATTTCCAGGCCGATTTTACGATTTCCTTGGCCTATTTCATTCAATATATTGGCAACAAAATCCATCGGATGCCTAATCGTTGATTGTACAAATTCATCTGGATAAGGAATGATATGATTCTC
Organism: Alteribacillus bidgolensis; assembly: GCF_002886255.1. Classification (NCBI taxonomy): domain Bacteria; kingdom Bacillati; phylum Bacillota; class Bacilli; order Caryophanales; family Bacillaceae; genus Alteribacillus; species Alteribacillus bidgolensis. The sequence continues at coordinate 710,043 of NZ_KZ614149.1, read as the reverse complement.
GTCTAACCAAGTTGTGATTTTTGCACTATGAGCATCCATCTCCCTTCCTATCCAAATGGGCTGCTCCTCATCAATCATAACGACTAAGATTTGATGCACATAAAAAGACCAAGCATTGTAGCCTGTTAAATAAAACATATTTGAAGGATTAGAGATAAGGAGAACTTCCACTCCATATTCCATCATTTTTTGCTTTGTATGATTCATTCTTGTTAGATATTCTTCTTTAGAAAACAAGTCTGCCACCCCTTTCTGTCCTTTCTGTCTCTATAGAAAAGGATGTGCTATTCTTTATTGAATAGCACCCCAATGAATTTATTCAGTTATTTTAAAGCATACAATTCGTTCCTCTGACATTTCTCTAACAGCAAATTCAACGCCTTCTCTTCCCAGACCGGAACCTTTCACACCCCCAAAAGGCATTGCATCTATGCGGAAGTCACTGCTGTCGTTAATCATTACGCCTCCAGTATGGAGTTTTTTTGAAGCCTTTAATGCCGCATTAATATTGGAAGTGAATATACCAGCTTGAAGCCCGTAATTCACATTATTCGCTCGATCGATTGCTTCATCTAAATCCTTAACTTTAAATAAAAGAACAACTGGACCAAAAACTTCTTCTTTCACCACTTTAGCTTTTTCTGGAACTTTTTCCAAAACAGTAGGTTCGTAGTGTGCTCCATCTCTAGTCCCGCCGCTCAGAAGTGTTCCGCCTTGGTCAACTGCTTCGTTAACCCAATTTTCTATCCGCATTGCTTCTTTTTCATTAATAAGCGGTCCCATATCTGTTGACTCAGATAATTTATTACCGGTTTTAACGTCTTTTACTTTTTCGAGGAATAATTCCTTAAAAGCGTCATATGCTTCTTCTTCCACATATATTCGTTGGACACTGAGACAATTCTGGCCAGCTGCTGCGAAAGCTCCTGAAACTGTTGCTTCTGCAGCAAGCTCTATGTCTGCATCTCTTCTTACAATCGCCGGTGAATTAGAGCCAAGCTCCATTGATAATTTTTTTAAGCCGGCTTTTTTCGAGATTTTTTCTCCTGTCTCTAAGCCACCTGTAAAACTAATCATATGAACATCTTTACTTTCAATCAATGAGTCTCCAATATCACGGCCACGGCCGGTTATAACAGTTAATATTTTTTTAGGAAGGCCTGATTTCATAAATGCTTCCGCTAACTTCAGGGCGCTTAAAGGTGTTTCCGTAGCAGGTTTTACAATGATGGCATTTCCAGCAGCAATTGCCGGTCCTAGTTTATGAGCTACAAGGTTTAAGGGATCATTAAACGGTGTAATGGCTGCGATAACTCCTACCGGAAAGCGAAAATAGTAACCCATTCTATCCTCATTACCCGGCATTTGGTCAAAATTTATAGATTCTCCTTTTAACCGTCTGGCTTCTTCTGCACTAAGACGGATCGTTTCTGCAGCCCTGGCTGCTTCACTTCTAGCTTCATTTATCGTTTTACTTCCTTCTAATGCAATCGTAGTAGCAAAATCTTCTAAATTGCCTTCAATATAAGACGCCGTTTTATTTAAAATATCCATGCGTTGCCGTACAGAAAGATCAGCTGCAACATCAGCACCTTTTTTAGCAAGCGTAATAGCCCTTCGTACATCATCTGCTTTCGCGGCAGGAACAGAATCAATCAATTCGTTATTTTCCGGGTTAAATACCTCTATTTTGTCTTCCTTTTCTTCCCACTCACCAGCTATCAGCATTTTTTTACCAGCTAGTTTTGTTGCCATATTACCCGCCACCTTTCTGTCCCTATTTTTTACATATTCTTCCTCTCTAAATTTATTAAATCTATTAAAAGTGCAAAACCAGTTTCAGATATCCCCGCTCCTGCTCCAATTAAAGTGACCGGACCCGACAAATCACAATCATACGTAACAGCATTTAACGATCCTGAAATTCCAGCCAGCGGGTCATCCTCTTCTATTTTTTCAGGCTCTACCGATGCTTCGACTCGGCCATCTGTCTTTTTTATTTTTCCTAACAGCTTCCATTTCTTTCCTTCTTTAGCAGCTTGTTTCATATCTTCAGGTGTTAAATGGGATATTCCCCGGCAAGCCACATCTTCTTTACGTAATGGTTCATTCATCACCACGTTTGCTAATATAACGACTTTGTATAATACATCATAACCCTCAATGTCACTTGTTGGATCTGCTTCGGCATAACCTTTCGATTGAGCTTCTTCTAATGCACTTTCAAAAGACATTCCGTCTTCCATTTTCGTAAGCATATAATTAGTTGTGCCATTAAAAATACCGCGTATTTCATTAATTTCGTTACCGGCTAGGGAGACCAAAGGCATCCTAAGAGCAGGTGTACCGCTCATTACTGTACCTTCAAATAAAAAACGGACGTTATTTTCATCAGCAAGATGTTTTAAATGTTGGTAAGCAAGGGCAACCGGACCTTTGTTTGTCAACACAGCATTTTTACCAGACTCAAATGCTTTTTTGCAATGATCAATTGCAGGCTGACCTGTATGAACATCGGTAAAAGTAATTTCTATCATAGTATCTGCGTTTGATTTTTCTATCGTGGTCATACTGTCCCAGCCGCGAATTAAGCCTGCTTCTTCCGGATAATGCTCCAAGCTGCCATGCTCTTGTAACGTATTTAGCACTTTTTCAACATTTAATCCTTCTGGATGGTGAAGTGATCCTTTATATAAATCAGCTATTGAAACCACTTGAAAATCTGTTCCGAATTGTTCTTTAAGCCATGAACCTTTCGTCTTTATAATATTAGCAAGCCCCTGTCCAACACCGCCAAATCCTATAAACGCTAGTTTGTGTGCCATAAATGTCCCCTCCTCACTCTTCTGCTTCATTTATATAGTGCAGAGCGGCTCCAGCTAGTAATGAAACCCCAACCGGCAATATATCTTCTTGAATATCAAAGCAAGGCATATGCAGACCACGATTTTCTTTTTCGGTAAAACCCGCCCCTAAAAACAGCATTGCAGCTGGTACTTTTTCAGCTATATGCCCGAAATCTTCTCCACCGAGTCCATAAGGTTCATTTAAAATATGAAAACTTGAAAAGTATTCCTGTATGACTGAGTGGTAAATGCTTACCGCTTTCACATCGTTATTTAAAGCAGGTTCTCCACGTTCGATATCAAGCTCATACATTCCTCCCATGGAGTGTGTAATGGAAAAAGCATTTTCTAGTTCTTCTACTAAATGGCGTCTAGTATCCCTGTCATAGCTTCGCATCGTTCCTTGTAGTGTTACTTTTTCTGGTATAACGTTCGTAGAAGATCCCGTTTTAATTTCCCCGACGCTTATAACTGCTGGTGATAACGGGGATGTTTTTCTAGCGGCAACGCCTTGTATTGCTTGAAGAACAAAAGATAACATCCAGATTGGATCCGTTCCTAAATGAGGATAGGCACCATGGCCGCCCGTACCTTGTATAATTCCTTTAAAAGTATCCACATTTGCCATACTAGGACCAGCATGAAGTTTAATGTTTCCTGGCTCATGTTCTGGATCCATATGCAGTGCAAACGCCATCGAAACGTCATCTAATAATCCATGTTCAATGAAATACGGAGCTCCCGTTCGCCCTGATTGATCCGTATCTTCTTCTGCAGGCTGAAATAAAAACTTTACAGTACCCGAAAACGGGATATCACTATCTGCAAGTAAATGTGCTGCCCCTAGAAGAATAGATGTGTGTGCATCATGTCCACAAGCATGCATCACTCCATCATGCTGAGATTTATAGATTGCTTCGTTTTCTTCACGAATAGGGAGAGCATCCATATCGGCTCTTAATGCGACAACGGGACCTTCTCCTTTCTTTAAGATTCCAGCTACACCCGTCTTAATACCTGTTTCTTGTTTTCCAGCCAGTACTTTCATTCCAGTTATTTTACGCAGCTTTGATTCGACAAACGAAGCTGTATTTATTTCTTGAAAACTAAGCTCCGGAAGCTGATGCAGATAACGACGCCACTTTACGAGAGAAGAGTGCATTTCTTGAGCTTTTCTATGCAGCATTTGCCCGGAGTTCATCTTTATTCCTCCTGTTTTATTATCGTTTCGCTACCATTTTTTCGGAGATGTGAGCCATTGCTTGTTCTAGATCGTTAATTAAGTCTTGTGTATCTTCTATTCCCACTGAATAGCGGACTAAACTTTCCGGGATGCCTAGTTCTGCTCTTTCCTCCGGAGTGTTCTCTACATGACTAGTCGTACGAGCCGGACCGACGGTTGTTTCCACCGCTCCTAAGTTTGCTGCACGATTAGCATATTTTAGTTGTGGGAGAAATTCACGTACAGCATCCAATCCGCCTTTCACCGAAAAACTAAGCATGCCGCCAAATTGACGCATTTGTTTTTTGGCAATATCATGTCCTGGATGATCTTCAAGACCAGGATAAAACACTTGATCAACTTGTTCGTGAGATTGTAGATATTTTGCAATTTTAAGCGCAGAATCACAGGATTGTTTTAAGCGAAGATGCAATGTTTTCATTCCTCTTATAATAAGATAAGCCGCCATCGGGTCCATCGTCGCTCCGTTAATCTCTCTATAATGATAAATTTTTTCTATAAGTTCTTTCCTTCCGCATGCTGCACCCCCAAGCGCGTCGGCATGCCCCCCTAAGAATTTTGTAGCACTATGAATGACAAGGTCTACATCGAATTCAAGCGGGTTTTGATTGATAGGAGTGGCAAAAGTATTGTCTACAAAAACAAGAGCACCTGCTTGCCTGGCAGCCTTTACCATCCTTTTAATATCTGTAATCTTCACAGTAGGATTTGTTGGAGTTTCTAAATATAAAATTTTACACCCTTTTCGGACTTCTTTTTCGATCTGTTCATGATTTCCGGTTTCACATAGAACAACATCTATATTCATTTGCGGCAAAAACTCACTGAATATTTTATTCGTTCCTCCATAGGTATCTTTTATAGACACAACACGATCTCCAGGTTTTAAAAATGTCGCCAGCGAATTGCTGATTGCCGCCATACCTGTTGAAAAGCTTGTCGCTGCTTCTGCTCCTTCAAGCTCTTTAATTTTTTGTTCAAATGACTCTACAGTAGGATTAGTGTTCCTTCCATAAATATGTCCTTTTTTATTCCCTATTGCTACTTCGTACCAATCGTCAAGATCGTCATACGTATATGCTACACTGTGTACAACAGGGACCTGGCTTGCACCGTGCACTCTGTATTCTTTTTCCCCTGCCCAAACAGCCTTGGTTGAACGATTAATGTTTTGTTCGTTATATTTTCTCACAGGAACACCCCTTTTTCTGAATACTTCTTTATTTCTTACTTGTATCTTATTATATGGATGAAATAATTCCATTCACCAATTTGTATGAAATTAATATTTCCGCACCTGACAATGTGAATGAAAGGTTAACTGCCATCCAGTTATGCTAAAATAATGAAAAAGTTGTATACTAAGTTCTTAAAGAGCTCATGGATTTTTTGGGGAGGGATAACGATGTTTACAGTAAAAGATGTCCTGCAGCTACCTATAATGCAGCAAGCCAATCTGGCCACAGAAGCCAAATCTCGATTACAAACCCCAGTGGATTGGGTATCAATTATTGAAATGCCAGTAGAAAATTTTGTAAGAAAAAATGAATTTGTGCTTTCTGCGGGTATAGGCTGTGAAGAAGATGAAAATAAATTATTGACTTTTACAAAAGAAGTTATGGAAGCTGAAGCAGCAGCACTCGTTATCGCTACCGGCCGATATATTACTAACCTTCCTGAAAAAGTCATTCAATTTTGTGAAGAACACGGCTTCCCATTAATTGAACTTCCCTGGGAAGTCCGGTTTGCCGATGTCAGTCACGCCATATCTACTGCCCTGCACCAGAAAGAAAGAAGTTTAGTTGAGTATTCAGATAAAGTTCGCAAAGAAATGCTTGAAATTATTTTAAAAGGGGAAGGGATTGCCAAAATCGCTTCTTATCTTGGCAAATCACTCCATATGCCTGTAGTGATAACAGATCGAAGAGGTATTGTAAAAAGTAAAAGTAAAAGCGCTAAAGCTTTAGAAGAAAAATGGAATGCTCATTTGCTTACTCATGGTGACCCTTTATATTTCCAGCACGATGAAAGTAATGAAACCATTTCACTTCCTAATAATATGCATTGGATTCACACCGATACTGTTACTATTTTGCAGCTAGCTATACAAAGTGCAAGAGAGGTACAAGGTTTTCTATTATTAGAATGGCCAGAACATTTACAAGAAGATGATGTCTTTTCTGAACAAATTTTAATATTACTTGAACATGCTGTAACTTCTTCTGCCCTATGTTTTTTGCATGACCAGGCTGCTTTAGAAACGGAAATGAGATTAAAAGATGATTTTGTATGGAGTTTAGCAAAGGGGAAATTTGACTCCACTGATACAGCCCTTTCAAGAGCAAAATCGTTAGGCTATAATTTAAAAATTCCCTACTTATGTTTAATTGCAAAGCCAGAAAACCTTTCCATCCTTTATGACCAAGAACCTTTTGGAAATATGTCGTTTGAAAATTGGCTGAAGCAGCTGGGGGATATGCTTGAAGAAGAAGTGTATCATACTGGCAGAACAATGCATTTAAAAACCATGTCCACTTTTCAAAAAGAAGAACTTATTATTTACGTAGAACTGCTTTCTGAAAAAAGTATTGAAACGGCATTTCCATTTATAGAATTATTGCAATACCGGTTGACTCAAAAATATCCGCGCCTTGTTGTTTCTTGGGGGATCGCTAAAACTTTTGGTAAAGATTCATTTCACACCGGTTTTCAAGAAGCTTATTCTGCATTGGATATTGGAAGAAGACAAAAAGGGGAAGGCTATATCAGCACGTATGCTGATACTCGATTTGATCGGGCTTTATTAGCTTTAGCAGAAAATGAGGAACTTCGAAAAATTACCGATATTATTATTGCGCCTTTGCAAAAATATTCACGTGAACGAAACATCGATTTAGTCCACACGTTTATGGTTTATAACCGGCACAGGGGTAATGTGAGTCAAACAGCACGAGAACTTAATTTACACCGGCAATCCTTACTATACAGACTTCGTAAAATTGAAACATTGACAGGATGCAGCCTTGATAATTCAGACGATACATTCCTAATAGATTTATCCATCCGGCTTCATACGATTAGCGCACAAAACGATCCTGGGACAATTGCACATTAAAACCCAGCAGGTACAACATTTTACCTGCTGGGTTTGTTATCTCAACAAATTTAGCTGCTAAATATGAATCGTAATCGGATAATCTTTAGAAACATTATTTAAAGTTTCCAGTGCCTTTTGCGAATAAGGGTCTTTTTTATTATGGAGGTCTTGTACCATAGTCTCTACCGCCATTTTCAAAGATTTTTCGTATGATGGGATACTTTCTTCATAATCGTTTAAAACAGATGCAGGCACCCAAACCTTTTCATTTTCCGCCAAAGCTTTTCGTTCATGAAACAACGGTACTTCTACTTGATTTGGGTTATGGAGATCACCTTGCTTAGGATGCTTTAAAACAGCTATAACTTTTATCAGTCTTTTATTCTCCTTTTCTTTCAAAATTTCCCCTACATAAAGGCCCGTTTTATATGGGGCCTTTACTATGTTGTTTTCAGCCATATTAATATCCTCCTCATCTCGACCTTTTTTGTTTATTCTAACAAATATAATTTGATGTTTATAGTTTATTGTATCACTAAATACAGTACGTGAAATTTTTAATTCGTATTTAAAACAGCCCCAGTCACATTAAACTGGGGCTGTATTCTTTAAGTTAAATTTGTTGTTCCCATCAGGTATTTATCACATTCTCTGGCAGCTTCTCTGCCTTCATGAATAGCCCAAACAACCAAACTTTGTCCTCTTCTGCTATCTCCAGCAGCAAAAACGCCTTCTTTATTAGTAGAATATTTTCCATACTCTGCTTTCACATTGCTTCTTTCATCTGTTTCAATTTCCATTTGCTTGAGCGGTTCTTGTTCCGGACCTGTAAACCCAATAGCAAGAAATACAAGATCTGCTTTCCATACTCTTTCCGTTCCAGGAATTTCTTTTCTAATCTTTTTCCCGTTTTCATATACTGTGTCTACTTCAATAGTATGAAGTTCTTTAACTCGTCCATTTTCGTCCCCTACGAATTTTTTAGTCATCACTTTATACGCACGCGGATCATTCCCAAAAACAGCTTCTGCTTCTTTATGCCCCTCTTCTTGTGTGTACACTTGAGGGTAAAGCGGCCATGGGTTATTCTCATCACGTGTGCTGTCTTTTTCCGGATGAATATCAAATTGAACAAGTGAATTACATCCGTGTCTTAATGAGGTAGTAATACAGTCAACTCCAGTATCACCCCCGCCTATAACAATAATATTTTTACCTTCGGCAGAAATATAATTACCATCTTTATGCTCGGAGTCTAACAAAGATTTTGTATTAGGACGTAGAAAATCCATTGCATAATGAATGCCGTCAAGACCTCTTCCTTCCGCCGGAACATCGCGGTGAACCTGGGCTCCAGTACAAAGAATAACGGAATCGAAATTTTTATTCAATTCTTCTGTAGAATAATTTTTACCTATCTCTGTGTTCGTTACAAATTTCACGCCTTCTTCTTCTAAAAGCGTTAAACGGCGTTCAACAATATGATAAGGGAGCTTTACATCTGGTATACCGTAAGTGAGCAAACCACCGATTCGATCATCTTTCTCAAATACAGTAACATGATGGCCCGCTTTATTTAACTGTGCTGCTGCGGCAAGACCTGCTGGACCTGACCCTATTACAGCAACATGTTTTCCCGTTCGCTTTTTAGGAGGGGAGGCTTTAATCCACCCTTCTTTAAATCCTTTTTCTACAATATGAAATTCGATCGATTTAATAGTAACAGGGTCGTCATTTAATGCAACGGTGCAAGATCCTTCACAAGGTGCCGGGCAAACACGGCCTGTAAACTCTGGAAAGTTGTTAGTTTTGTGAAGACGTTCTAATGCTTCTTTCCATTTTCCACGGTAAACTAAATCATTCCACTCAGGGATAAGATTATAAACCGGGCAGCCAATTTCATCTGAACCTTCCATTGTTGTGCCTGCCTGGCAAAAAGGTATCGCGCAGTCCATACAACGCGCTCCCTGTTCCTGCAGTTTTTCTTCAGGCATAACTATTTGAAACTCCTGCCAATTCTTCACTCGGGCAAGTGGATCTTTTTTAGGAGGAGCTTCCCTTGTATATTCCATAAAACCTGTTGGTTTCCCCACATCTCTCACTCCAGACTTCTAAATCTTGATGTTTAATGACAGCGGCAAACCACTTTCCATTCACCGCTGCCTGCTTTTTTAATTTTACTTTCCTCCAACTCTTGCTTTACTCGTTTTCGTCTCGTTAAAAGCTGTCATGATAGCTTCCTGCTCAGATAAACCTTCTTTTTTAGCAATTTCAATCGATTCCATCATTTGTTTGTAGTCTTTTGGAATGACTTTCACAAATTTAGAAACAGAGTTTTTCCATTGCTGCAACAAGCTCTCTGCGAGCGAACTTTCCGTATAGTAAACATGGTTTTCAATTAAGCTTTTCAGCTGTTTGATTTCTTCTGTATCTTCTAATTCCTCTAATTGCACCATTTCATGGTTACAGTAATCAGCGAAATTACCGTCTCTATCCAGTACATAAGCGATTCCGCCAGACATACCAGCAGCAAAATTTCTGCCAGTACCGCCGAGGTTAACTACTATACCTCCTGTCATATACTCACAACCATGGTCGCCGACCCCTTCTACTACTACATGGGCACCACTGTTACGAACACAGAAACGTTCTCCTGCTACACCGCGAATATATGCTTCTCCTGCTGTTGCGCCATAGAAAGTCGTATTACCGATTAAAATACTCTCTTCCGGAGCAAAAGTGGACGTTTCAGGGGGATAGGCAATAATTTTTCCGCCTGAAAGACCTTTTCCGAGATAATCATTGGCATCTCCTATTAACGTTTGGGTCATACCCTTTGGTATGAAGGCACCAAAACTTTGCCCTGCAGATCCTCTAAAAGTAAACCGAATAGTATCTTCTTCCAGCCCATCTTTTCCATGATGTTTCGTGACTTCACTTCCAACAATGGTTCCAACAACACGGTCTGTATTTTTTATTGAAAACTCGCCAAATACAGCTTCTTTATTGGTTATAGCCTGTTTAGCAGCTTTTAATAGCGTAGTATAATCCAGAGATTGTTCAAGCATATGGTCCTGTTCAAGGTGACCGAAATGTTTTGACTGATCAAGCTTTTTAGGACGATACAACAGATTACTCAAATCCACTGTGCTTGCTTTCCAATTATCTACTTCTTCTTTCTGTTCAACTAGATCCGTTCTGCCGATCATTTCGTTCACAGTTTTAAATCCTAATTCCGCCATGATCTCACGCATTTCCTCTGCAATGAAGTGCATAAAGTTTACTATGTGATCCGGAGTACCCATGAACTTTTTGCGCAGTTCTGGGTTTTGGGTAGCTATTCCCACTGGACACGTATCTAAATGACAGACGCGCATAATAACACACCCTAATACAACAAGAGGAGCTGTGGAAAAGGCATACTCTTCAGCACCTAACAGTGCAGCAATTGCTACATCCCGGCCCGTCATGAGCTTTCCATCAGTTTCTACTTTTATACGATCTCGAAGGTTATTTAATACTAATGTTTGATGCGTTTCAGCCAGACCAATTTCCCAAGGAAGCCCAGCATGTTTAATACTCGTTCTAGCTGCAGCTCCAGTGCCGCCGTCATAGCCGCTGATTACAAGTCCATCTGCCCGGCCTTTGGCAACACCGGCTGCAATGGTACCTACACCTGTGCCTGAAACAAGCTTTACACTTACACGCGCTGAAGGGTTAGCATTCTTTAAATCATGAATTAACTCTGCTAAATCTTCAATGGAATAAATATCATGATGAGGCGGAGGCGAAATTAGTCCAACACCAGCTGTCGTACCGCGAACCTCTGCTACCCATGGGTATACTTTATTACCAGGTAACTGGCCACCTTCACCAGGCTTTGCGCCTTGAGCGATTTTAATTTGGATTTCATCTGCATTCACTAAATAATGGCTGGTTACTCCAAAACGTCCAGAAGCGACCTGCTTTATAGAACTTCTTCGCAAATCACCATTAGCATCTGGTTTAAACCGCGCAGGGTCTTCCCCGCCTTCTCCAGTATTGGATCGTCCTCCAATTCGATTCATCGCGATCGCAAGAGCTTCATGTGCTTCTTTGGAAATAGAGCCAAACGACATCGCTCCTGTTTTAAAACGTTTCACAATATCTGATGCAGATTCTACTTCGTCAATAGAAACAGGATTGGCCTTTGTAGTATTGAACGAGAGTAGACCTCGTAAAGATGTTTGCTCTTTTTCTTGTTCGTTTATTGCCTTTGAATATTTTTTATACAAGTCATAATCGTTTTTCCTTGCTGCATGCTGAAGCATATGGATCGTATGCGGGTTATATTGATGAGGCTCCCCATTTCTTCTCCACTGCAGGTCATCACCTGGCTCAAGTGTTAAATCTTGACCTTCTTGTTCAGTAAATGCTCGTTTATGCCTGAGCAGTACTTCTTCTGCAATAATGTCAAGTGTTATTCCGCCTATGCGTGAAGGAGTCCATGTAAAGTATTCATCTACAACGTTTAAATCGATACCAACCGCTTCAAATATTTGGGCGCCTCGATAACTTTGGATCGTAGATATTCCCATTTTTGAAAGTACTTTCATAAGGCCTTTTGTAGCTGCCTTAATATACTTTTGGACAGCTTCAACATACGACGTGCCTTCTATTAAATTATCTTTTAACATCCCGTCAATAGAATCAAAGACAAGGTATGGATTGACCGCTTCTGCACCGTAGCCAAGCAATACGGCAAAGTGATGAACTTCTCTTGGTTCAGCCGTTTCAACTGCCAAGCTTACACGAGTTCTCATACCGTTGCGGATAAAATGGTGATGCAAACCAGAAACAGCTAACAGTGCTGGTATCGGAGCGTACTGACTGTCTACATTCCTGTCACTTAAAATAATTACTGTTGCTCCGTTTTCCACTGCTTGGTCTGCAGACGCAAATAATTGATCAAGTGCAGGCTTTAATGCTTCCTTTCCTTTTGAAGCATCAAAAACCATAGGCAGCGTTACCGATTGAAATCCTTTTTGTTTATTAGCACGCAGTTTTGCAAAGTCCTCATTGTTTAAAAGCGGCGTCTTTAAAAATAGCTGCCGGGCACTTTCTGGTTCGGGGTGAAGAAGATTTCCTTCTTTACCAATAGTCGTTCCGACCGCAGTAACCAATTCTTCACGAATAGCATCAATCGGCGGATTAGTTACCTGGGCAAACAATTGTTTAAAATAATTGTATAGAAGCTGTGGTTTTTTAGACAAGACTGCTAATGGGGAATCGTAACCCATAGAACCTACCGGGTCGACGCCTTCTGCAGCCATTGGCTTCACCATTTTTTCAAGCTCTTCATACGTATACCCGAAAGTCAGCTGCCTTTTTTGTAATTGATCAAATTCCGTATTGTAAACATCTTGGCTTTCCATTACGTCTTCTAAGTCAGCCATATAAGTATCTACCCATTCTTTATATGGCTTTTCAGAAGCAATAGAATGCTTAATTTCTTCATCAGGCACAATTCGGCCTTCTTCCATATCTACTAAAAGCATATGGCCTGGATGCAGCCGCTCTTTATACAGGACATCTTCTGGATCAATATCTAAAACACCCACTTCAGAAGACATCAATATATGATCATCTTTTGTTACATAATATCTTGCTGGACGCAGTCCATTCCTATCCAGACATGCTCCTACTTTATTGCCATCTGTATAAGCAATCGCTGTCGGACCATCCCATGGTTCCATTAAACAGCTGTGGAATTGATAAAAAGCTTTCTTCTCTTCGTTCATTAATGGGTCATTCTGCCACGGTTCCGGTATCATCATCATAGCTGAATGAGGCATAGAACGACCTGCAAGTGTTAGAAATTCAAACGTGTTATCAAACATCGAGGAGTCACTGCCGTGATGGTCTATGACAGGATGTACTTTACCAAGGTCATTTTTGAATAATTCCGATTGAAAAACTGCTTCACGAGCATGCATCCAATTTACATTACCTTTAACCGTGTTTATCTCCCCATTATGAATCAAGTAGCGGTTTGGATGTGCACGTTCCCAGCTTGGAAATGTGTTTGTGGAGAAGCGGGAATGTACAAGTGCTACAGCTGTTTCAAAATCTTTATCATTTACATCTTTATAAAATTGAGGTACTTGCTCTGTCGTAAGCATCCCTTTATAAACAATTGTGCGTGAAGAAAGGCTGGCAAAATAAAAAGAATCATTGTCTTCTAATTCTTGCCCCGCTTCATGCTCAGCACGCTTTCGAATAACATACAGCTTTCTTTCAAACTCTTCTCTAGACTGTACATCGTCACTTCGTCCAATAAATACTTGGTACACAGCAGGTTTTGCTTTAAGTGCAGCTTTTCCGATCATTGAGTCATCTACTGGAACTTCTCTCCACCCTAAAACAGTCTGCCCTTCTTCTTCTATAATCTGGTCAATCTCTTTTTCACATTGATGTCTTTTTTGGTCTGCGGAAGGAAGGAACACCATTCCTACTCCATAATGACCTTCTTTAGGAACTTCAAATCCTAAGTCATTTTCATTATTTTTGAAAAAGCGATGCGGTAATTGTAATAAAATACCGGCACCATCACCTGTGTTTGGTTCATCACCCTGACCGCCACGATGTTCAAGGTTGACCAAAATGTCAAGGGCTTTTTTCACGATGTCATGTGATCTCTTCCCTTTTATATTAGCCAAAAATCCGATCCCGCAATTATCATGCTCAAAATCAGAATCGTAAAGGCCTTCTCTCTGTGAAATGTAAGGTTGTGTCATTGCCCTCTCCACCTCTCTAAAAACTGTCTAACAAAACATATCCCTTTAGTTTTATCTAATATACGAAAGCATATCATTTTTCTGACATTTCGGCAAATTATTTCACATAAAGAAAACTCCATGAAAACGCTTTCTGTCGCGTTTTTTTCACTTTTTTTATATTATTAATTAATTTTAAGAAAACGCAATCATTTATATTTATTCATCTTTTTCAATAGATATTCAACTTTATTTGATTGTCCAATTTAAGTTCTTTTGATTTAATATGTGTCCGTTTTCACTATATGTCCGCTCTTCCATTATCACTTCACCTTTTTTCGTAAATACCAGCACCGTTTGAGAACGTGTACCGTACCCTTTCATTCTAATAAACAAGGGAGACAGTTTTTTTTCAAGTTGTCTGTCCACTCCTGTTTCAGGCAGGTCTTTCTCGTCTGCTTCATTAGTATCAGAAAGCATTTCAAATAACGGTTCAGGCGAAAAAGATGCCGTTTGCTTTTTTAAAATACTGGTGAATTTCTTCTTAGCATCTACTACTTTTGGCCACGGCGTATTTAAAAACGCATTACTCAAACCATAAACACCCTTTTTTAACTTGTGCTTGCTATGCTTGTCCTGGTTGGTTGAATAGTATAATTGGCTACTGTTTCCCGAAATCAAATTGTAACCATCAAAATCCTCGTTGTGTACATTACATTCTTCTAAAAACGTATGCGGATCTTCTGCTTCTAAAAATCCTTTGACAATTTCTCCTCTTGAATACTTGGCAGGGTTCTGTTTTGATGCTCTCACATTGGTTATAGCAGCAAATCGTCCGCTCTCTGTAACCCCCATCCATGTGCCGCCCTTTTCTTTGTCTTTTCCCGCTTTAATTGGAGAACGCGGCCAATGATGAAGAGGAACTGTCGGCCTAGAATAAAATTCATCACGGTTTGCTGCCACAATCAATGGATAATCTTTATGAACACCATACCCAAAAACAATCAGGCACATCTTAACCTCCCTCTATCTCACTCATCATCCGTACTGTAAATTTTCTTTCTTTTTTTAAAAGATTCAAATAAATGGTGGTAGTGAGTAATAAATTCTTCACCTTGTTTCCAGCACAGCAGTACTGAATTTCCTTTTACTTTTGCAGGGAAATCAACCAGCCCTTCATCAATACTTTTGATATAAATCCCGTTTTTTCTAACTGGCTCACGTAACTCTGGGCTTGAATTTCTAAAAAATCGACCGCTGTTTCCAGCAGAAAAATGTCTTCTTGTCTACTGTTCACTTCCTCTAAAGCACCCTTTTTAACAGCCTGAAGATGATGATGAACGGTTTTACATTCGCGCTCTAAAGATTGAAGATGCACCAATTCTTCCCTAACGGACGGGAGCAGATCATTTGCTTCTTGAAGCGTGAAATATTTATTAAACATTTCATACACTCCCCTTGGTATAAATATATCGAAATTCAAGCTTTAAAAAAATAATTTTTTATTTCCGAAACTTATTGTAGATTACATCGTACCTAAATCACACAATAATGAAAAGGGATATACGACGAAACCTGGCAATAAATGATATAATAATACTATCCTACGAAAAACTTATCAGCGCTGTGACCGCTTTATATATAAGCATAAACAGAAAGGAGAGCGCTAAATGGCCCAAGAACAATACAACCATCCTGCGGAAACTAGCGAAGCCAAGGAGAAGGCGGAAAAGTTTTTAGAACGATTTAAAAGCGCAGAAAGTTCCGATGATTTAGTATCCGCACTTGGAGGACTTGGAGAGGCAGAACAACAAAAAGCAGGCGACTCTTTAGATGCTTTAAAAAAGCCTGTTCGTGAAATGATGAACCAAAAAGATAATGAACTCCCGGAAAAACTTCATGAATTAAAAGGCATGGTTGGAGAGCTAGAACCTGATTATTTAAAAGAGGGAAAATGGAAAAAAACCTGGAATAAAATATTAAGAAGAAATCCAATAGAACAATATGCCAAAAAGTACGATACCGTTGAAGCTCAAGTAGAGAATATTATAGAAGGTTTGCTCTCAGGCAGAGATAAACTTCAAGAAGATAACGTTATGCTAGAACAATTAAAAGAGACTGCAAAAGAACGAATATCTGACCTAGAAGAACAGATACAAACTGGTAAAACCTTAAATGAAATGTTAGAAAATGAAATGACAAAAGAAGAATTGCTGGACAACCCGACTGCACTTCAAAAGGGTCAGCAAAAAGTGGTTTCAAGAATAAAAAACATGACCCAGGCAGTAATGGTCTTACAGCAATCTTTAGCTTCGGTCGATTTAATATTAGATAATAATGAGAAATTAGAAGAAGCTATTTTCAATGCCATTACCATGACGAAAAACATCATTACTGTTACGGCCTCTATTCAGCTTGCACTTGGCAATCAGCGTAAAGTGATTAATGCTGTTCAAAGCGTAAATGAAGCCACAGAAAATATGATCTTAAGCAACGCAGAAATGCTGAAAAGCAACACAGAAGACACTTTAAAAACACTAGAAGAACCTGCTGTCGCAATTGAAACCTTTCGAAAAGCATATGAAGATGTGTATGCCGCCATTCAAATGACTGAACAATCGAATGAACGCATCGTACAATCTGGAAAGAAATTCATTTCTGAATTAGATGAACTAAATAACCAAATGAAAACAAAATTGTTGGAATAAGGTGTGCTGAAACCTTTGAACATCGTTTAAGAAGGTGGTCGTGTTGACAAAAGACTGGCTTAGTCATCCCTGGCTCGAAAAGTTTTTGCCGGACCATTTAAAGCCAGTGGATGACCATATCTTTTCTGACGCGTACGGTTTAGTGCTTGTTCAAGAAACAGAAGCAGCGTTGGATCGCTTGATTCAACACGGCAAACAAGTAAAATCTGCGCAAACATTTAAAAAAAATAGTAAAACATTCCATTTTCGTTTGAAAATCAATCAAAAACGGATGAAATTATTAAGCTATGAAACTCCAAAATCAGAAGCAGCAATAAAAAAAAGAATTATTATTGAATACCTTCGTAAAACCCATCTGTCTAAAAACCGGCCAAACCGTTTTAAAGAGGCAACTGTTCAATATATTAAAAATGGCCAGACATTTGTACGGAGTATTCAAAAATCAAGATATTTTGAGGACCTTTTTTATAAATTTGAACTTCTTGATGATGCTCTGTTAGGCGGTTTGATTGAAAAAACATCAGCTAACCCTTCCGTTTCTTCTCTTCCTGATTCTAAGGAAGATAAAGAGTTGATTCAATCTTCAGAGGAACCTTATCCATACATTCGAGAACTTGAAGAATTTTTAGCAAATCACTATGTTAAGCTCGGGAAATTAATTGAAAATCGACTAAAGAGACTGCTAGAAGAAACCGAACGTACTGCAAACGTATATGAATTGCTTGATATAGAGGAAAAATACACTTTAAAGCGGCTGCTTCAAAGAGATGTACCTTCCTTAATTAAGACTTATTTATCTCTTTCTTCGGATTTAAAAACTGCCCAAACAGAACAGCTGTATGAAACGCTCACTAAAATGGAAGTAAACATCCGCATAATAAGAGAGAAGGCAGAACACACAAAAGTAGAAAAGATGGAACAGCTTTTAAAATTATACGAAAAACGGTACCCAGGAAGACAGAATAAGAATATGTTCGATTGATGCTGTGTATTAACCGACAACAATACTTTAAAACTTTATGCCAGACAACGTGAAGACGGGCTGTTTGCCCGCTTCTGTGCACCTATAAAAGAAAACCCTCACATTGGAGGCATGATATCTTATGAACTGGAAAAAACCAGAATTGATTACGGACGATATTTGGATTTCAGATGGATTTGATCTTCACCTGCCCAATAGGACCGGCACTTACATTATTAATGAAAAAGACTTAACATTAATTGACACTGGACCGAGCTTGTCTGTCCCCCGCATAATAAAGAGCATTGAACACTTGGGAAGATCTCTAAACGAAGTTACATATATAATTGTCACTCATGTCCACCTTGATCATGCAGGAGGAGCTGGTCTGCTTTTAAAAGAGTGCCCAAATGCAAAAGTGGTAGTCCACCCCCGCGGTGCCAGACATTTAATTGATCCGGCTCGTCTCGTAAAAGGGGCTCAGGCAGTCTATGGGGAAAGATTCGAATCTTTATTTGATCCAGTTGTTCCTATTGCAGAAGAAAAAGTTATTATTAAAGATCATGAAGAAACACTCTCCCTCTCTTCTGCAAGAACACTCACTTTCCTTGACACACCAGGGCATGCCTCTCATCACTTTAGCATTATAGATTCACACAGCAATGGAATTTTTACCGGGGACACTATTGGTATTCAATATACGGATGCAAATAATCTTCAAAAAGACATTTATTTGCCTTCCACTTCTCCCAATCAATTTGACCCTGACAAAATGGAAGAATCGCTTAAGCTTATTCTTTCATACGAGCCCTCTTCTATATTTTTTGGGCATTACGGAGCTTCTAAAAATATCAATGAAATACAAAGACAAATAAGATTTTGGCTTCCGCACTTTATTCAAAAAGGAAAAGCTGTTAAAGGAGAAGGTTTAGCCTTTGGAGTATTAGCTGAACGATTAGGGCAAGATGTTTTAAGGAATTATTCTTTGCATCACCTTGATGATAATCATCCTCTCGTTACTTTTATTAAAATGGACGCTGCCGTATCAGCAATGGGGATTTTTGATTATCTCTCCAAATAACTTATTCCATTTCATTTTGGGTCTTCTTGCCGGAAGGCCCCTTTTTTTCGTATAATGAAATAAACCTCCCCTTGAGGAAGGGGAATGTTGAAATTTTTCAGCTGATTTCTCTCAAAAAGGCATATACATATGTCCATTAATAATGTGTTAATACTAACCACGCTCTATTATACCTATCCGGAGAAAAGGTATGGCACATTTTATTATTCATATTCGGCGTGTGTTCCTGCACTCCTCTAATTCAAATAGGGAACACGGAAATTCACACCGAGAAATAAACTAAAAAAACGACAACCAAAAGTGAGGGTTTACATGAATCGTACAGAAGCTACTAAACATAAAGGCAGCACCGTCCTGGTTGATAAAGGAATAGAAGGCGTTTTTTATGGCCGTTTAGATGAGGTTTTTACTCCTCCTAAAAAAGCTTGGTCAGGAAAAGTTTTCATCCTCGGAGTAGCCCAAACACCTGAACTGCATGCAGCAGATACTATTGATGAAAAAAAGAATGCTTATGTAACAGTTCCCGGTTCAAAAATCCATTCACCGGATAAGAAATGGGATATGTCTTTTAACGATTCCGTTGTGAAAGCTATACAAACAACTATCAATGAGTTATACACTGCTTCTAAGCAACAATTGGAAACCGCTCAGACATGGAAGGATATTGGTTCCGTTTACGGTCAGATTACTATACCGTCCCTGCCGTTAAACAAAGAGGAAAGTCAAACAGAGGAACAAAATTATATTTATTATCAAATCCAAGAAAATCAAGGAGATGTACATCTAATTGAACCAACAAATGGAGATACGCTGGAGTTAGAAGGCTGTCCATTTGAGCTTGAAATTCAGAAATCAAGTAATATATGGGTTCCGGTTACCTACAAAAACCACTTTACTTTTCAAGACCACAAAGGGAAAGAATATAAAATAAAGAAAAACGATTCGGTAAGAATTCATAAAGAGCAATTTCAGCCCTTTACTATTCTGTTAAACGAATTGGAACACCCTGCACGTAAAAGTCTTTGGCAGAGGATCCACTCTTTTGGATTTGAAAGAACCCACTTAGAAGATTGCCACAATCGTTTATTATATGAA
This sequence comes from Alteribacillus bidgolensis, assembly GCF_002886255.1. Lineage (NCBI taxonomy): Bacteria > Bacillati > Bacillota > Bacilli > Caryophanales > Bacillaceae > Alteribacillus > Alteribacillus bidgolensis. The sequence continues at coordinate 690,257 of NZ_KZ614149.1, read as the reverse complement.
CTTTTGCAGGCAGAAGGGACTTCTTCTTTTAAAGGTGTAAATTTCCTTACCTTTCGAAAGCCAGGTAAAACATTACTTATACAGCATCATTACGAACGGATATTACGTACTCACTCCCAAGATTATGTGTTCGATCGGTTCGAATGTACTACTGACAGCGGGGAAAGAAGTATATCCACTTATACAAATGCTTACAGCAAGGACTACGAATCATAATATTTTCATTGAGTATCATAAAAGCTGCAGTGAAGTGTTTCCTGCAGCTTTTTATTTATTGTTTCTTTTATACCATTCAAAAATATTTTGATGCTCATCTGTTTCCATATCGTTTAATTGAAATGTACGGCCCCCAGTAGTTGATAAAATATCTGCTGATAATGTGTACAACTTTCTTTTTTTTTGAAAAAAAGATTGCTGATAAGTAATGGACTGAATTTGATTTTTTGGAAGTATATTACAAGATAAACTAAAAAGTCTCGTTTGTAATACACACTGATTGCGGCGCAGCGTAAAACCACTGTCTTTATATCTGAGCCAGCCCAAATAAGAAAAAGAAAGCGGCAGTATAAAAAATACCCAGCCATTTGGAAGGAAACACATCACCGGAAAAGTGAGCAGCCACCAAATAATCGATGTACGAATAATATAGCGAAGAGCGGCTTTTTTGGGTAAAGGCTGGATTGTTTCTGGCATTTGGGCATAAGGCAGCACTTCTTTCATTAAATGATCTATTTCTTTTCTGCTGCCAAGCGGCAAAAGCAATGTAGAAAGTTGTTCTTCTTTAGAGCCTCCCCCTGCACTGTCGACGTAAATACTCCATACACCAAGCCATTGTCGTATGGGATTGCACACATAGCGCACGCTTGTTATCCGGTTTAATTGCAATGTCAAATGTCTTTTTTCTAATAAGCCTCGAGAAATAATTAATTCTTTATCATTTTTGGAAATCTCAAAGTTACCATATTGAATAACTGTAATGAAGATGGAAATGATCCATGCAATGAATGCGACAACTAGTAATATACCTGTCAAAAAGACAGCTCCCTTAGAAATCAGTACACCAATAGAATTCTCGTAAAATCCACGAGGAAGAAATTGATCAATTTGAGAAATAAGAGCAGCAGCAGCTGAAAAAACAAGGCCTACTTTTCCTGAAGTAAATCCCGCTATTATAATTGATTTTAATGGCACTTTATAATAAAAACTTCTTTCCGTAGACAGTCCGAGTTCTTTTGCCTCCTCACCTTCAGACTGATTTGGTACGTCTACGCTTCTAAGCTGTGTACGAATAAATTGCGCCTCTTTTTGTTTGACTGCTGCTAATTCAACTTCAGGCTCCATCCCTCCGCCTGCAGTTTCAATTTTAACTTTTTCTACTTTCAGCAGTCTATGAAACATTCCGGAAACAATATCTACAGATTGTACTCTATTTTTTCTAATATAACGTTTTTTCTTGATAAAGATTCCTTGTTTAATTCTTAGTTCACCTTCATAAAATTGATACCTAAACGACACCCAGTATAGGAAACTGTACAACAAAATAACGATAATCAGTATAGGAAAAAGCAAAGAGGTAAATCGAGACCCATAACCCGTACCGCCAGCAAATAAAGTTAACAATAAAGGAATCAGTAAATCTTTCACTTTGGAAGTAAACATTAATAAAATGGAGGCGCTATGCAATTTGTACCAATTATTCATCGCTCTCCTCCGTTCCTGCTAAATATGCAATTTTGTCTCGCAGCCTGCTGCCAACTGCTTCTGACAAAGCAGGAATTTCATGAACTCCAGCAGCGGTAGAGATCGTAACCGCCGTCAGTCCATATTTTTTGTAAATCGGACCTTGTTCCGTATCGACGTGCTGAACACGTGTCATCGGAATAAGAGTGTGTCGGATAATAAATACCCCGCGCAGAAGTTCTATCTCTTTGTCATATACTTCATACCGCCACATACTCCACCGTATTTTTGGCAATACAACAATATTCCACAGCCCATATCCAGCAACAAGTATTCCGCTTATCCAAACATAAAACAGCGGAAATTGAAGTCTGTAAGAGAAAAAAAACAATGCAGCTGGTATGATTAATAAAAGCCCGGTTGAGATTACTCCTTTTAAATGCCACACGGATAAAGCTTTTTTTGATATTCGATGTGTTGGTTGACCACGCACTTTTTGCTTCCTCTCTTTTTAAGCATCTTCGTCTGAAATATATATGATAGAAACGCCTTCTTCTTGCAGTACACGTATTACTTTTTCATTTAGGGAGGGATCCCGCAGCAACCCTAAGGATTGTACCAACTCTAATTCTGCAAGTTCACCCGCTTCTGCCTCTTCAATCAGTTCAAGCGCTTCTTCCATTTGTTTTTCTTTTAATATACTTTTTATTTCTTCCTTTGTCATTATGAACACCTCCTGTGTCTTTTCATTCCTTATTACTAATTCGTTTATTTTTAGAAAAACCCGGCTGGCCGCCATATAAAAGGACACCGCCTAAAGATGCGCGTCCTGTGGCAGCGGCGGCATTAGTACATCTTATACGTTGAATGCCGTAGTTTTACTTATACTGTTTTCCAATATAATTTTATACTTTCCTAAGTGTAAAAAAACCGTCTCTATTATTTGCGGGAGACGGCCTTTTCGTTCAAGCTGCACAACATTGTTAACGTCAGCTTATTTTTATTGTTAACCATTATTTCTTCCTTCAGCCATTTTTTCTGTCATTTGTTTCCAAACCGAACCTTTAGCTTCTTCCCCGCCTTCTATTCTTTCAAGAGCCATTTTAGCTTGTAAAGCTACTTCAAATTCCGGATCATTTGCGGCTTCTCTAAGAGGGTCTACTGCTGTTTCATCTCCTACTTCATATAAAAACATAGCCGCTCTCCAGCGTACAAGTTTGTTCTTATCTTTTAATGCATCAATCATTGCAGGAACACCGGCTGTATCACCAATGTCAGAAAAGCAGTCACCTGCTGTTCTTCTAACCGTTACAGATTTATCTTGCATCGCCTGACGAAGAAGCGGTAATACAATTGGTTTTTCAATCATTCCAAGGTATACAACCGCAAGACGTCTAACTGAAGATTTTTCATCTTGTAAAGCTTTCTCAAGCACTGGAAGATCTTCTTCTTTAGGGTCCATTTGTTCTAGTGCTGCATAACGGTTTTTCCAATCCGGATCATCTAGCATGTCTAATGTAACTTTAATGTAACGGCTGGCATTTTTTTGAACCTGTTTTTCACCTGTTAGCGACATGTTCACGAGACGATCAAGTCTTTCTTTCGGATAGGCTGCTGCTATTTCTTCTGCTACTTCCTTACCGATCGACTCTAAATCATTTCCATACCGTACACCATGATCTTCCCATTTTCTTTGCATAACTACATTGTCATTCTCTGTTTGCGCAGCAAAAGCTGCCTCCTGAAACCTTTCTGGCAGTCCTTGTCTTTTTTCTTCATCTGCAGTTGTTATTTTTAATTGCATCGGTATTCCTTTAAAAGCCTGAACTTGAATCTGCACTTCACCAAATGCTTCTCCCTGCTCATTGGACTGCCGGTCTTCTTCAACATCTTCTTCTCCAAAAACTTGCCGAACTTTGGGAAGAAGCGCTTTCCAATCTGATTTAGGATGCCTCTCCACTGCCATAAAGTCTGCGACATGATATACTCCCGTTACACCCTCAATCTCTAAAATTGGCTGAATAAAATCAGGAGCATCCTTTATGTTTTTAGCAGAATAATTGTTGCTTTTCCCTGAAGGCAAGGATTCATCTAATATTAACTTCATTGTATTAGGACTTGGTGTAGGTTCTATAGATACAATTTTCATAGCAGTATAGTAAACTCCTTTCTAAACTTTAAGTTCGTCCCAAACATTCCCACTATATTAGGTAATTTTGATTGTAACATAACCGCAAGATTTTCTTCCAATTTCTAAACCTTCATTGTGAGGGTTATTGAAGCAGCTTTTATCCTGTATAATGGAAGGGTAAAACGTGAAAAACATACGTGAATTTTTATTTATACATAATCAGGGAGGTTATCGTTGTGAAAGTTGCTCTATTATCAGACATACACGGAAATGCCCGAGCTTTAAAAGCGGTACTCAATGACCTAAAAGATAAAAAAGTAGACAAAATGTATATACTCGGTGATTTGTGCTACAGAGGTCCAGAACCAAAAAACGCTTTAGAGACTGTGCGTTCCTCTCCTGCTAAAGTATTAAAAGGTAATGCAGACGAATGGGTAGTGCGCGGTGTTTTAAAAAACGAAGTCCCAGATAATGCTCTGGCTTTGATGAATCAAGAACGCGACTGGACGCTGGAACGACTATCACAAGAAGATGTAAACTATTTAAGCCGACTTCCTGAATCATTTTTAGAGAGTTTTAGTGATTCTGTAATCATGCATGCTTTCCATGCTACGCCAACAAGCTTATTTGATGTAGTTACTGCGGACCATTCAGATAAAAAATTAGAAGAAAAACTATCGTTTCACACAAAGGCAAACATTATTGTTTACGGGCACATCCATACTCCATTTATAAAAACAATCGGGGATAAAACCTTTATTAACACAGGCAGTGTTGGCCTTCCTTTTGATGGTGATCCGCGCCCCTCTTATGTACTTCTTCACATAGAAGATGATGCTTTTTCTGCCTCTATACATCGGGTGTCTTATGATCTGCAAAGAGTTTTAAATCAATATGATGCTAATGATTATCCAAATAGTGAACAAATGAAAGCAGTAGTAAAACAGGGAAAAAAGCCTTAAAAGGAATATGCACCCGGCTGTATTTATATAAGCCGGGTTTATTTTTTGCTTATGACTTGATTCATTCCTTTCATAATATCTAAAAATGCTGCTTTGTCGTTAAAGCGATTGATAATTTGTTGATCTGCATCAAGAATAAAGGTAGTAGGAACTCCCATACACTGGTAACAATCGTACGTATTTGTGCCATTATCTAATAGTACAGGGAAGGTGTAGCCTTCTTTTTCTATGAACTCTTTTGCATTTTCTTCTTTTCCCTCTCTTCCGGTAACGTTTATCGTTAAAAATCCAAGTTGATGTGTATCGAGATAATCATAAAACCTTTGTTTTTGAGATAAATCAATTTGTGAATCCGGACACCACGATGCCCAGAAAGTAAGCATTAGAGGCTTACCTTTATAGGCATGCAATGGAACGGTTTGGTCTGTAAACATATCCTTTAATTCGAAGGAAGGTGCAATCAAAAAAGTTCATCCTTTCTATTCATGATCAGCATGACGCTTTTCTATAATAGGGTGCAGCCGTTCAACTAGCGAAGGGATGGAATGAAACGCATAGATTGTTTTTACAGTATTTTTGTTTTGCACAACTTGTAAACATGGAATACTTTTTATTTTTTCTTTTCTCACGAAGGAAGGAATCGTATTTATATTTGCTTTTACAAAAAGCATGCTATCATATACGTTTTCTAATGCAAACATCATTTGCTCAGCTTTCTTACATGTTCCACATAACGGGGAATAAAGAAATAATACAAAGGGCTCTCCGCTTGCTTTCATATGAAAGATTTGCTTTTCATTTTTTTCAATCATGCCTGCTCCTTTTTAACGAAACAAGGCCTGATTCCTTTAAGAATCAGACCTGCTTCTTCATTTTTTACTTCACATTCTATTTAGAAATTTAAGCCTTGTCAGGCGATACTCAAGCTACTGGTTAAGAAAAGCTTTTACTAACTCTCTTCCATATTCAGGAATGTCCGGCGGCCGGCGGCTTGAGATGAGATGGCCGTCCACTACAACTGCTTCGTCACTCCAAATAGAACCGGCGTTTTTCATATCATCTTTAATACCCGGAGTGCTTGTTACTTTTTTGCCTTGTAACACATCAGCTGATATTAAAACCCAGCCTGCATGGCAGATTTGACCGATAATTTTTTTGTTGGCATCCATATGTTTTACCATATCGATTACTTCATCAAAACGTCTCAGCTTATCTGGAGCCCAGCCCCCCGGAACTAAAATGCCGTCGAAATCCTCAGGATTAATATCGGAAAAACCAGCTTGTGCTTCAGCAGGTACACCGTACTTTCCGTGGTAGGTTTTTCCTTTTTCTTTACCCGTTAACACCACCTCTGCTCCTTCTTCTCTTAGACGCATTACAGGCACCCAAAGCTCTAAATCTTCAAAATCCTCATCTACTAGTGCAATAATTCGTGTTTGTGATAATTGCATCATATACTCCTTTCATTTATAACGTCTCTTCCCATTTTCATATATTTTTCCCAGATCATCAAGGTACGAAGCTAAAATTTCTTACTGCCTCTTCTCCCGATTGAAAAGCTGCATCCACGTTTTCTTCTGCTATCACCGTTTTTTTCACAGCCTTTCCGTGAATGGTTACTTTTAGCGGTGAACGAAGAGGAAAAGGGGTGAGTTGAATTTCATTTGTGGAGATGAACTGTGCCTGAATCGTTTTATAGTCAAGAAATTCGAAAGTATGTCGAAAGCCGTTTTTAAACCAGCTTATTTCTTCGTCTTCCCTAGCTCCCGGATCATTCATACACGCATATAAAGACAGATCATCACAAAATTGCAGCAGCCTTAGATGAAAAGATTCCTCAGAATGTGTTTGTAATTCACGTAATTTCTCCTGCCGTTTTTCTTCTTCTTTTAAAAATGATACAGCTTTTTTTGATGTATTGTTTTTAAAAAAAGATGCATAATGTAAACTATTAAGCAATCCGCTGTACGCATTCTTTTTAACCACTGTCTGTATCCCCTGCTGATAAGCGGTTATTTTTTCTTTTTCAGGGTAATCCGTAAAAGAATATGGTTTATTTTGTTCTTTATTCATTATTGGGCTGGCATCAAGCGGTATCCACGCCCTGTCATGTTCTCGTACTGCAAGCAGGAGAGCCTCCCATACTGAACTCTTTTCTACTGAGCGATCACCCCAGTTTTTTAATATTTCATAAGATATTCTGGCATGCTCATGCTGAGGTATCATTTCAAAGTAAGATTTATACTCATTTACAATCATTATACTCTCCCCCTTAGTACATTCATACCCATTATTCATTTACATAAAAACCTTCCCGCAGGAAGGTTAAATAAGAAAATTAAACAGGCTTTCTTCTTTATTTATTTCATTGTAATGGAAACCTTTTTTCTGCATGCGATCAATTAAAGGCAGATAATCTTTATTGTCGGTCAATTCAATACCAACTAAAGCCGGGCCGTTTGATTTATTATTTTTTTTCGCATATTCAAACCTTGTAATATCATCGTCTGGTCCCAAAACTTCATGAAGAAATTCTCTTAGTGCACCAGCCCTTTGGGGAAAATCAATAATAAAATAATGCTGCAGCCCTTCGTAGCGGAGAGATTTTTCTCTCATTTCTTCCATTCTTCCAATATCATTGTTTCCACCACTTACAACGCAAACAACTGTTTTTCCTTTGATCTCCTCTTTATAAAAATCGAGTGCTGAAATAGGCATAGCACCAGCTGGTTCTGCGACTAAAGCATTTTCATTATATAACTCGAGTATCGTAGTACAAATTTTCCCTTCCGGCACAAGAGAAATATCGTCTATTACAGATTGACATACTTCATATGGAATATCCCCTACTCTCTTAACAGCAGCACCATCTACAAATTTATCAATTTTATCAAGTTCTACTACTTCATTACGAGCGAGTGATTCTTTCATTCCCGGAGCGCCTGCAGGTTCTGTCCCGATAATTTTTGTATTGGGAGAAATGGACTTTATATACGTGCCGATTCCAGATATCAGCCCTCCTCCTCCAATTGAACAAAACAAATAATCAATCGCCTCTTCTATATCATTCATAATTTCCATCCCCACTGTTCCCTGTCCGGCAATGATTTTCTCGTTATTAAAGGGATGGATAAAAGCCATATCGTTTTTTTCACCGTAAGAATTTGCTTGTAGATACGCATCATCAAAAGTATCCCCCGTCAAAATAACTTCTACAAATTCTTTTCCAAACAATTTTACCTGTTCGACTTTTTGACGAGGCGTTGTCGTAGGCATAAAGATTTTCCCTTTAACTTGAAGAGCTTTACACGAATAAGCAACTCCCTGAGCATGGTTCCCAGCACTAGCACATACTACACCATTTTCCATACTTTCCTTTGGAAGACTATGCATGACATGAAAGGCTCCTCTAATTTTAAAAGAACGAACGACCTGTAAATCTTCTCTTTTTAAATAAACATTAGCATCATAACGCTCCGATAACACTTGGTTTTTTTGCAAAGGTGTATGTGTTACAACATCTTTTAGTGTCTGATTCGCTATAATGATGTCTTCAATATGAATCTTACCCATCTTCATTATCCTTTCCACACTGTCCTAGTTGTTTATATAATCTTTTCCCTAATAAGTTCAAATTTTTTTCACACAATAAAAACAGTACCTATTATAACATTTTTTTAGATGGTTAAAAGCTGACAGCGCCAATTGATAATTTCTGCATCACCCTATATAATAAAATTGGATAATCATTAACTTATTTCGTTACATACTACAATAAAAATAAAAAGGAGGCGCTTTAATGAATAAATGGATGACAGCAATCTTTACTGCTGTGGTTTTAACACTTGTACCTTCTAACGCATTTGCATCCGTTAACGGCTGGAATGATGCAGAACCGATGTTTATCACCGTACTTACCATACTATCGGTGATCACCATTTTTGTATTTATTTATTTAATGTTAAGAGATAACGGATAAATAATGGGCCTTACCTGAACAAGTTTGACATTCAGGCAAGGCCCTTTTTTTGATGTTTTATCCAGCAAGGTTTTGGTAAAATAAAAACGTAGATTATAACTTTCAACAAGGAGGATCGTCCAAATGAATGAAATGCTTAAAAAAGGTTTTTTTCTAGGTTTAGGGGCAGCAGCCTATGGCAAAGAAAAGATACAAAACTATGTTGATGATCTCGTGACGAAAGGAAAAATTACTCCTCGTGAAGCAGAACAATGGAAAGAGGAGTTCATTCAAAAAGGCCGCGACACAGAAATGGAATGGTCTAACCAAGCCAAAGAAAAAATGCAGGAATCTTTTAAAGAAATGGGATTAGCAACTGCAAAAGATGTAGAAGTATTAGAAAAAAAACTTCAAGAGTTAGAACAAAAATTAGAATTCAACTTAACAAATTCTTTTAAGGAAAACAAGGAATGAATTGTTCATTAACTAGTATCATATCCTGCTGAAGCTCTAGAAAGGAATTTTCAAATGGCTTTAACCCGTGGACTAAAACATGCTAACCGTTACCGAAAAATTGCTGCCACACTAGCCCGGCACGGATTTGGCTATATATTACAAGAAGTTGGACTATTTCATATATTATCCCTCCCTAAAAGACTAGCCGCTGACTCTAAAGATGTTAATACTCACTCGATAGGAAAAAGAGTCCGGCTAGTTGTTGAAGAGTTAGGCCCTACCTTTATAAAATTAGGGCAGCTTATAAGCACTAGAAAAGACATTTTTCCTCCTTCGATCATTGAAGAATTAGAAAAACTTCAAGATGAAGTTCCACCGTTTCCCTTTGAATATAGTAAACAAATTATTGAAAATGATCTAAGCTGCTCATTAAATGATGTATTTTCACACTTTTGTGAAGAACCTCTAGCTGCAGCATCTATTGGCCAAGTCCATTATGCAGTCCTCCATGATGGACGTGAAGCTGCAGTAAAAGTTTCTAGACCGAATATTAAAGAAATAATGGAAAAAGATATTGATATTCTTCGCGACCTAGCCAAATTGTTTACTCAAAGATTTCATTGGGCACGTTACTACCGGCTGCAAGATATTATTGAAGAATATGTGGATGCTATTCGTGACGAAGTCGATTATTATGTAGAAGCAAGAAATACTGAGAAAATGAAAAATAATATGGCCGGCTTTTCAAAAATTGAAATACCTGATGTATTAGAAGACTATTCTAGCCGGCGTATATTGACAATGTCATTTTCACGAGGAGTTAAACTGTCTGAACTTAGAGATACAAAAAAAGATTTTAATAAGAAAGGACTTGCTCGTACATTAACCGATTCCTTTTTGCACCAAGTTTTAGTGAACGGATTTTTTCATAGTGATCCTCACCCTGGGAATATTATTTTCACGGGATATGATACAGCAGCCTTTATTGATTTTGGGCAGATTGGCCGCTTGAACAAAGCAATGAGAAAACAATTTATTAATTACATTATTGCTATGACAAAAAAACAGCCAGACCTTGTAGCTAGTGCTATTTATGATATGGCAGACATCCCTAATGCTATTGATGATGATCAATTTGCAGAAGATGTTGAATATCTGTTATTTAAGTATTACGACCGGCCTTTTAATGAGGTTCGTATTGGTGAAGCAATTAATGATATTTTTTCCACGGCTCACCGATATGAAATTCAAATTTATAAAGAGTACACGATGCTTGCCAAAGCCATTATTACTCTTGAAAGCGTAGTAGAACATCTTGATCCAGAGCTTAGTATTGTAGAAGTAGCGGAGCCTTATGGAAGGATGCTGGCAAAAGAAAGATTAAATCCGAAAACAAAGGTAAGTGAATGGCTAAAAGAAGGCCAGAAACAAAAAGAATACTTATTAGACATTCCACGCGAGTTACGCGCTGCTCTTGAAAAATTAAACAACAGCCATGTTGGTGTGGAAATGAAAATCCCAAAAATCAATATCTTTCTTAATAAGTTAGACAGAATCAGTAACCGGCTTTCCTTTAGTATAATCTTGTTAGCATTCAGCATTATTATGGTTGGATTAATTATTGGATCTACTTTCGGCGATTCGTCATCACCGCTTGTCCGTTTACCTGTCATCGAAATCAGCTTTATAGCTACATTTTTAATGTTTCTGTGGCTTTTATACGCTATATTTAAATCAGGGAGATTTTAGCTATTTAAAAAGGAAAGCCAGCATGTAGATAGGCAGGCTTTCCTTTTAATTAATTTTCTTTATCTGTTTCAATAGGGAGATCATCATACGTTATCCAATCACTCCAGCTTCCGGCATATAGTCTCGCATTTTCATACCCTGCCTCTTTTAAAGCAAGTACATTAACACAAGCAGTTACCCCTGAGCCGCAATAGGAGAAAATATCATCTTCTTTAGGCAGATCTTTAAAATAAGTCTTTAATTTATTTCTGTCTCTCCACTTTCCACTTTCATCCAACACGTTCTTCCAAAAATAATGCCGTGCTCCTGGGATATGTCCAGCAATACCATCTATATTGTCACGCTTTCCTTTAAAGCGATCTTCATCTCTTGCATCGATAAGAGCAGCAGTCTTATCTTGCAGTACCAGCTTAACTTCTTCTAAATGAACGAGCAAACGCGGCTCGATTTCAGGCAGGAATACTTTTGGCTCATAGGTTGGTATGTGCTGTTCTACCGGTCTTTCTTCTTCCTTCCATACAGAGAATGGCCGGTCTAACACATAAACATCTTTGTGTCCTAAAAACATAAGCATCCACCAAAACCTGGCTGCCATTGCACCACCTTGATCATCATACGCTACTACTTTAGTGCTTTTGTCTATCCCACAATTAGATAACTTTTCCGCAAAGTCATTCATATCTGGCAGCGGGTGGCGGCCTCCATGATTTTCTTCTTCACCAGACATATCCTTTTCTAAATCAAAGTAAACTGATCCTGGGATATGCCCTTCTTTATAGAGGTCCCTTCCTTTATTGGGGGCATCTAAATGAAACCGACAATCAACCACTCTATATTCCTTTTTGTTCAACTGTTGTTCTAGCCACCCTGAAGTTACAAGATAACGCATAGTCTCCTCCTGTACTAGATAAGTCAAATCGCTCTGAAAAATGTGTTTACAACCAATTTAAGTTAGATTATATATTATTTTAATTGATTTGTTATTCCTGTCAAAATGTAATCAATAGACTGTATCATTTCACGAAACCTTTTTTCTTTCGTATCAGTTTGAAAGGCCAGCACAGAAGAAATAAGCAGATTTTCATGGGTATCTTCCATTTGTTTTATATAAAAATAATCAGGCTTGTCTTCTATTATCCACTGTTCCGCTAAAGGCTTCCACTCATCAGCACAGGCTTTAACTTTATCAGCAAAAGGCTTCACACATTCATAAAAATCAGGAGTATTCTCCTTATCTTCTTTTATTTTCACATATGACTGAAGTGCTTCATTGTTAAGCTTCCTCAGTTCCTCTGTCCGCTCATAAAGCTTGTTTTTAATCTCTTTAAGCATATTATTATCTGGGCCCCCTTAGCTACATATCTTACCAGCAGGACCTAGGCTTATCAAATAATACAAAACGTTGAAATAGTATTTACATGATTCTCATTGCAGAGAGAATACTAGTTAAAACCCGTTTATCTTTTTTAGTCTGTTTCTCCAGCTCAGTCATTGCCCAAGTTTCCTTTTTATCCTCTAGCTTGTACAGTCTGTCCTCAATTTTTTGCAGCTGCTTGTTTACAGATCTTATCTCTTTTCGATGTTCCATTAATTGAAAAGATACAATGTCATCAGCTTTACTAGAAACCATCCTTTCTAATATTTTAATCTTATCTTCCATATTCGTTATTCTTTCCGTAAGAACATTTGTAGTGACAGGAGGTTCTTTTTTTGTATTTGTAGAGTTGAGCTGGCGGTTTTGTTCTTTAATTTCATTAAATAAAGGGAGGTGTTTTTCTTCAAAACAATAGTGGCCGTATTGATTAACTGAATAAGGAATGTCGTGCTTTTTCACCCATTTTAAAACGGTTCCAGCAGAAACATTTAATTGATCCGCCACATCTTTCGTTTTATATAATTTTTCTTTCATCCTTATCCTCCTTCATTTAGTAGGTTCTTATGATTTCGTAGTAAAGGAGGGAATACCCTGCTGCTGTGACAGAACTAGTGTTGTTTCGAGTAAGAAAACAGAAATTATCTTTTTTTCTACATATCCTCCTTTTTAGGTGGAATAAATCCTATAATAGTGGGGAAATTAAGCGGCAAGGAGGGTATCGAATGACGAAAAAGAGCGGAGAAAAAAAGCGTAATCAACATAACACGGAAAAGCGAAATGTTGGTTATGGAGATAAAAAATTAAAAGGTCCGAATGAACCAAAAACGTGAAAAAGCTCCGGTCCAGCCGGAGCTTTTTTTATTCTTCATCTTCGGTATTGTCATGCAGTCGTTGAGCAACCGTTTCCGGCTGAATAGCGGAAAGAAGGACATGGTCACTATCAGCTAAAATAATACTTCTCGTTTTTCTGCCGTTTGTTACATCAATAAGCATTTTTCTTTCTCTTGCTTCCTGAATGAGACGTTTAGTTGGAGCAGAATCAGAGCTGACAATAGATACAATTCTTTCTGGTGGCATCATATTTCCAAATCCAAGATTAACCGGCTTATCACTCATTATATCCCTCACTTTCTCTTCCGTACTTATCGTAACATGACCATACCCATGATTGTCCAATTTAAGTGCATCTTAATACTTTCATCCTGTTCTTTAACGTAATAATATATGCTAATATAAAGGGATGACAAATGTTTTAGAAAAGCTTGGCTTGCCGCCAAATCCAAATGCAGAAGTCATAGTTTTGCTTAAACTTTGATCCTTTAACAAAGTTAATCATTCCTAAAGTATATAAAAAAGGAAGTGTCGAGAGATGGCCTTTCGTTATCCTAGCGGAAAAAAATATGCAGCTTCCTCTGCTTCTACAATCAGCTCCACTAATAAAAGCTTTGGAAATAGGGGGATGTCTTTAGAACAAGATTTAAATGAAACGAATATATATTATCAATCGACAGGTCAATGTGTAATACATAAAAAACCGACCCCTGTCCAAATTGTCAACGTTGATTATCCAAAAAGGAGTGCGGCCAAAATAACCGAAGCATACTTCAAGCAGCCTTCCACCACCGATTATAATGGTATTTACCGGGGAAAATATATTGATTTTGAAGCAAAAGAAACGAGAAATAAAACGTCTTTTCCGTTTAACAATATTCATGTTCATCAAGCAGAACACATGAAAGCTGTCATGAAACACGAAGGGATTGCTTTTCTTATTATACGTTTTTCTAAACATAATCAAACATACCTTTACGATGCTTCTCATTTTAGCTGGTGGTATTTTGAACAATCGGACCGAAAATCAATCCCTAAGGACGATATTGAAAGAGACGGTCATTTAATTCCAGAAGGGTATGCCCCCCGCTTAGATTACCTTTCCACGATCGATAAAATTTATTTTTAGGTGTAACTTTTTTTCTGAATACGCGTCTAATGATACGCATGTTGTAGGAGGATAAACGAACATGCAAGCGGCATCTATAAGAAAGGAAGAATTCAAAAAATGAGCGACAATTACCGTTCAAGACAAGAAAGACGCAAAGCACAAGAATCTGCAAAGCGCAATCATAAAAAGCCTGATAAAGAAAAACAACCGAAACGCTCCATCTGGCGTAAAGTCTTTATTTCACTCCTCATAGCAGGAATTATCTTACTTACTGCTGGAACAATTACAACGGTTGCTATAATCAGCAAAGCTCCTGCCCTTGATCCAGATGAACTTGTTTTTTCACAAGCTGCTGAAATTTATGATCAAAATGGAGAGGAAATCACAAGACTGCAAGCAGGAGAAAACAGAGATTTAATTGATATCAATGAACTCCCTGAGCATGCTAAATCTGCTTTTGTAGCGATTGAGGATGTACGCTATTATGATCACTTTGGAATAGATATCCGCCGTTTGTTTGGTGCGCTCGCTGCAAATATTACAGGCGGTTTCGGAGCAGAAGGGGCAAGTACGATAACGCAGCAAGTTGTAAAAAATGCTTTTTTATCCACGGATAAAACCATTACTAGAAAAGTTCAAGAACAGTACCTTGCTATACGTCTTGAGCAGCAATACAGTAAAAATCAAATACTCGAAATGTATTTAAATCTAATTTATTTTAATCAAGGTGCATACGGGATTGGTGAAGCTTCTAAGATTTATTTTAATAAATCTGATATTACAGAGCTTACTATTGAAGATGCAGCTTTATTAGCAGCCATTCCACGAAGACCAAGCTATTACGATCCTACTCAGAACCCAGATGCTGCACAAGACCGGCGCGATCGAGTGATAGATTTAATGGCAGAACATAACTTTATTTCCGACGAAGACGCCCAGCAAGCTAAAAGTGTTTCAGTAGAAGAGCAGCTTGATTTTTCACCTACCGAAGAAGGCGTCGTTTACGACTCTTTCATTACTCAAGTCCAAAATGAACTTGAAGAAGTGGATGGAATTACGTCTTCTGATATTTATTCGAGCGGCCTAAAAGTACACACAACCTTAGATACAAATGCTCAAGATTTTGCAGAAGAAGTAATACAAACAAATCAGCATATTAACAACTACCCAGAAAATGATGATTTTCAAGTCGGGTTTACCCTGCTTGACACCCAGACTGGTGCTATAAAAGCGATGGTGGGAAATCGTCAAGGCCAGGACGTGGCTAGAGGGCTGAACTACGCTGCCCGTTCCAATGCCCAGCCAGGTTCTACCATCAAACCATTATTGGATTATGGTCCTGCCATTGAACATAACGAGTGGTCCACGTATCATCAATTAGAAGATGCACCTCATCAGTATTCAAACGGGCAAGAAATCACGAACTACTCTGGGAATTATGCAGGAAATGTTAGTATGCGTGAAGCTCTTGTTCGCTCATTAAACATTCCTGCTGTTAAAGCCCTTCAGCAAACAGGACTAGAAGAAGCTGGTGATTTCGTTCGTGGATTAGGTATTCCAATGGAAGAAGTAAACGAAGCTGCAGCACTTGGCGGAGTCAATGAAGGTGTATCCAGCCTTGATATGGCTGGCGCATACGCAGCATTTGGTAATAATGGACAGTATACAGAACCTTACGCTGTTAGAAAGATTGAATTTCCAGATGGCCGCGAAATTAATTTAGAACCAGAATCCACCTCTGCCATGAGTGATTATACAGCTTACATGATTACTGATATGTTGAAAGACGTTCTAACAGACAGTAGAGGGACAGGTCGTGCAGCTAATATACCCGGTTTACCTGTAGCAGGAAAAACAGGAACGACCAACTTCACAGATAAAGAGCATCAACAATTTAACATACCATCAGGCGGTGACCCTGATGTATGGTTTTCTGGGTATACCACGCAGTATACAGCTTCTGTATGGACAGGATTTAGTGGAAGAAGAGGGGAAAATTATCTCATCAATGATGAAAGTGATATTGCTAAAGAGATTTTCCGGCTTATTATGAGTAATGTATCAGAAGATATAGACACTCCTGATTTTGCAAAACCAGATTCTGTAGAAGAAATACAAATTGAAAAAAGTACTGGAAAACGAGCAAGTCCGTTTACACCTTCTTCTGAGGCTATCACAGAACTCTTTGTAAAAGGAACAGGCCCTGAAGAAGTATCCAAAGAATTTACAACTCCAAGTGAAATTAATGGGTTAAACGCAGTTTATAATGAAGAAACAGATGAGATACAATTAAGCTGGAATTATGATGAAGAAGAATTAGAGGGCAGAGCCTTTGAAATTGAACATCGGGTGGATAATGAAGATTATCAGTCCATCAATACACAAAATGAAATGACTTATTCGCTTTCCAATCCTGAAAAAGGAACAACACATCAATTTAGAGTTACCGTGATCAATCAAGAAGGTCCAGACGATTCCAGTGACTCAGCTGAAGTTCAGGTCAGCATACCTGATTCCGATGAGCTTGATGAAGAATCAGACGAAAACCAAGACCAAAATGAGGAAGACGAAAGAGAAAACGACGAAGAAGCGCCAAGTGATAATGATATACCAAATGAGGACGGTAGAAATAATGAAAATGAAAATGGGAATGAAAATGGGAATCGGAACGACAATGGGAATGGGAATGAAAACGGTAATGGAAATGGAAATGATGAAAACGATGAAGATCCATTAGAAGACCTCCCATTAGACGATGACGATGAAAATGAAAACAATAATGAAGAAAATGCAGAAGAAGACAACAATTCGGAACCGGATACTGACGATGACGAGGCAGATAATGACTAATACTAAAAGCCACCTGATAAGCTCTATCAAACAGCTTACCAGGTGGCTTTTTGAATAATTAACGGAAAAGAGCTTCTTTTATAAAGCTGTATTCTTCCTCTAATTCTTTTCTTCTTGATATATCAAACATCCAAGCTGCCCGCTCGGTTTCTTTACGGGCTTCATTTTCCAGCTTATTTTTTCCGAGCTCATTTAATTCTTTAATATAATCCCTGATACGCTCGCATGCTTCTCTTTCAAAATGATCTAGCAGCTCATTTGTTTCTTTTTGAACCTCGCCTGTCACTTTTTCTTTTAATATTAATACTTTTTTATTTTCGAAGAAATCTTTGTTTGAGTGATAAATATCCATTAATGATCCTTTATTAAAATTTACATCATCATATGTCATGATCTTATTACTTAGATCAACGGAGAGCGAAGGCGGAATGAAGTGCAATGTTTTCTCGGATTCTTTTTCCAAAAATGATTGAAAATAAGAATGCATCTTTCTTTTTAATTGTTCCTCTATTCTAATGAGGATTGTCTCTTGCTCCTGTGAGATATATTTTCGCGCAAAACCTTCTAATTCTTGAATTGCGCCATTTAAATGACTTTTTTGCTGCTTTTTTGTTGAACCCGCCACTGTAGATGGATTAACAGCGTGGGGAAAGTAATCTTGTACAATAAAAGCTGCTCTTTCTTTTAAAAAGGCACATTGCTGTTGGATTTCTTCTTCTAAAAAAGGCAATAAAAACTGTAAGTTAAAGTCACTTAGCTTTTGTAAAAATCTATTTACCAAATCTTCACGCTCATTCAATCGCAGCTTTAGATCCTCTTCATCGTTTGAAAATGCATTTAAAATTTGATTGGTTTGATCATAAATATTTTCCCATAGAGAGCGTATCTTTTTAAGATGCAGCACTTTTAGCTGGTCCCATGTAGAACGTGAAAATGTTTCTTCAAAGGCTAAAAAAGCTTGTCCTGTTTTGGTTTCTTCCTCTTGTTGATGCTGTTTTACCTTTAAACCTTCTTTACTTGACAAAGCAAATAAACGAGGCTCTGTAATTCCATTTTTACGTAGCTGCTCATTCACATGATTTGTTACACCGTTTAACTCAAATGGCGTCGCTGCAAGGTCAGCTGCATTTATAATAAAAAACAGCTTATCCGTTTCAAAGTTTTCGTTTGCTCGTCCGATCTGCTGCAAAAATACTTGATCTGCTTTGGAAAAAGCGTGGTTATAATAGGTTAAATAGAATATAGCATCAGAACGCTTTAACTGTTCAAATGCGACATTAGTATGTCTGCCATGAATAGAATTTACTCCGGGAGTATCAACTAGCTCCAGTCCTTTATTCGTCCAATCACAGTCAAAATAAATAACCACTTCTTTGATCATACAGGCTCTTTCTTCCTTAGCTACCCACTCTTTCAGTTCTTCTAAAGTAGTTGTTATAAAGGTTCCAGGCTGTATGGTTCTTTTTCTAATACTTTGCTGCAACGTATAAAGGTAATCTGCGTACATTCTTTGATATCCATTTAAAAGCTGATTGTTCGGCTTTTTCCATTGTTCAATGGATGAAAGGTCGATCGGTATAGAAAGCTCTCTTGCAGCTGCTTTTATTTCTTTATCTAAAAACTCTTCATCCTTCACATAAATAATGACCGTTTTATGAGGATGTGTTTCAGTACTTTTCTTGACTCTATTAACAGCTGCTGTTGTAGGATGTGGAGAAACAGGTAAAATATCTTCTCCTAGCATCGCATTAATAAAACTGGATTTACCAGCACTAAATGCACCAAACAATGAAATAACGGCTGAATTATTGTTATATTGATCGATTAGATCATTTAATTGCTCTTTCTCTTCTGTGAAAATCTTTCTTGACTGAAAACGTGCCAAATACTGTTGGAGATGTTCCATAAAAGAGTCATCTACCGTAATGTTTTTCTCTGGTATAGAGGAATAAACTGCTTCTGAAGCAATAACACTTTCATCTTCTTGTACAATCGGAATGTGTAGTGTTTGTGCGTCAGGATATCCTTTCATTGCTATCTGCTGCAGCAAGTCTGAAAAGTTTGCAGATATTTTTCTATTGCTTAACCAATCCTTAAGCTCAATTAATTGAAGATCATAGTTTCTTTCTACTGCTTTCCACATTTCCCACGCTTCTTTCCATTGATCAGATGATTGGAGCTTGTTTTCTAATTCATTTTTTTGCTGCATATATTTTTTTTCGATTGATTCTTCGTATTGTAAAAATAATTCATTCGTTTTTGTCTTTATAGTCTTAACAATCTCATCTGTTACTTTTTTTGTATACGTATATACAAAATTTCGATCCATTTCAGATGTAGTAGCATAGGCTTGCAAAAGGGATTCATCAACTGTAAATGAAAGTTCTTGTACATTTTTTTCATAAGTTGCAGGGTCATCTAAAAATGATGTATCTGCTTGAAGGAGCAAATTTCTTAAATGGAATAGCAGCTGTGTTTTTACTTTTTCATTCAGTTCATCTAACAGTAATTGCATTCTATGCTGTTTTTCGGCTTCTGTTTTTCTTTTAGAAAAAAACATACCGACTTTAAAATTCTTTTGATTGCTCTCAAGCCAATTTTGAGCCTTTTCTGTGGTTGTATATGGAAAAAGGATAACATTTTTAAACAATTGATTTCTTTCTTTGTATACTGCTCGAATAGCTTCCTGTTTTTCTTCTTCAATATTTAAAAGGTTTTGTTGCCATTGATCACTCTTTCTCGCATCCTCTGGGTTAATTCCCTTTTCTTCCATTTCCTCTTTCCACTCTGCAAACTTTTCATGTTTTTCCTCTTCCACTCTTTCCATTAGTTGATATACAGCAGCGTTTTCAAGCATCATCTTACTTTGCTCTATTAGCGAGGTGCTGTTATATATAATTGCTTTTATATATGTTTCTAGTTCCTCAAATTGGTTAAAAGGATGTTCTTCATGTTTCATCGATGTAAAGAATACTTGTACAGGTTTTATTTCATATTTAGCTAGCATGCTACGAACTGCATTTTCAAAAGATTGAAGTGTTAATTCCTTATTGTCGTGTTTATCAATTTGATTAATTACTAGAATAATAGGTTTGTTTTCACTCGCTAATTTTTTTAAAAATTCGATATTTGTTTCCGACTGCACGTGATTATAATCGGAAACATACACAATCATATCCGTCGTATACAGCTGTTCTGTCGTAACACGCTGATGGTTGGGATCAGTAGAATCTACTCCCGGAGTGTCAAGGATTTTTCCGTGTTCTGTCAAAAATGGCAAAGGTGCAAAAAGATTTATCGAATGAATACCCTCTCCGTCCATTCCCCATTTTTTTGCTTGATTCCAGGGAATCTCTTGCTCCCATGCCTCTACTTCTCCTATCGAATTTGTCACTTCTAACTTAACCGGACCATTTTGAATGGCTATAATATTTGCACTGGTTGGAATGGGACTAGTTGGAAGTATTTCACTGCCTAAAAGACGGTTCAGTAATGTAGATTTCCCTGCAGAAAAATGACCGCAAAAAGCTACTTCAAACGAAGATTCTTCAATTTTTTTATTTAAACGGCTGATCCGTTTTTGATCTTCCGGGTAAAAAGGAAGGTCTTCTAGCGATAACGTCAAAGCCTTTGTTTGTGTTTCCGTCATAGGTTTTCCTCTCTTTTTTAAAATTGTTTAACTGTTATAATTTTTCTGTTGTTCCTTAATTTTTATGACAGCGAATTGCTTTTTACTTTCATTAAATAATTCTTTTAACTGCACAAAACTGTGATAATGATCTGGTGTCTCTAATAAAAATACAAGCCTTTCTCCTGCATTTACAGGGATCTTAGGTAATTCATGCGCTGTTTTTTTAACATCTTGACACGCCGCAGCAGGAACTTTTCTTCGGTTCATCCACCATATCGCGTTCATTAAAGAAGCAATATGCTTAATCATTAACGGCTTCGCATCTTTTCTATTACGTTCTTCATATAAAGAGTTTAACATTTTTAGATCGCGTTCCCACTCTTTTTGAATAATTGGTATATATTTTAAAGGATTATTCCAAGGAGGTGATGCTAATTTATTGTTGTACCACAATATTTCCGCCATAAAAGGAATATAAAGAATATTCTCTTTAGCAGCCTCCTCTTCTGTTAAAGAAACTGTAGTTTGAGTAGTATAAAACGGTTCTTTTGCTAGTTCTTTTGGAATGACAAGCTCAACCATGACGAGCCTCCTGCTTTTTCATTCTCTTTTGCCCTTCTCTGCACATGTCAAGCAGCGGACATATATGACATTGCGGAGATTTCGCCTTACAATGATAACGCCCAAAAAAAATTAACCGGTGGTGCGTTTGTGCCCACTGTTCTTTCGGAATTTTTTTCATTAACGTTTCTTCTACTTCACGGACGTTATCTTTCCAACGGCATATACCCAATCGTTTTGACACTCTTTCTACATGAGTATCTACAGCAATAGCCGGTGTATGAAATGCAACAGAAGCTACT
This sequence comes from Alteribacillus bidgolensis, assembly GCF_002886255.1. Classification (NCBI taxonomy): domain Bacteria; kingdom Bacillati; phylum Bacillota; class Bacilli; order Caryophanales; family Bacillaceae; genus Alteribacillus; species Alteribacillus bidgolensis. Next base: position 668,660 of record NZ_KZ614149.1, on the reverse strand, counting down.
ACATTGGCGGTCTTACGGCCTACTCCTGCCAAACTCATCAGCTCTTCGCGAGTTTGCGGAACTTCGCCGTTATATTGTTCGATTAAGGATTGAGATAGTTTTTTTATATTTTTTGCTTTATTGCGGTATAATCCAATAGAGCGTATATCTTGTTCTAGTTCTTCCTGACTTACCTCTACATAGTCTTCTGGCTTTATATATTTTTCAAATAGGCCAGGGGTAACTTTGTTTACAAGGGCATCTGTACATTGAGCAGACAACACAACAGCAATAAGTAGTTCAAACGGATTCGAATGTGTTAATTCGCATTCTGCTTCGGGAAACATATCTCCTATATGCAAAAGAGCCTCTTGAACTTGTGTTTTTGTTAACATTTCTTTTTTCTCCTTTTTTAAGATTCATCAAGCCAGTTAATATTAGGATATTGCGGCAAGGTCCCTTTCCCTTGTCCAGCAGACCGTTTCCCTTTTTGATACTGCCTGAATTTATCGCCATGCATTTTTGCTTCTTGGGATGACTTTATTCCGTTTTTATGCCATTCGTGTAAAATACGGTCTATGTAGCGAAGATTGAGCTTTCCTGAAATCACAGCTTCGCGCAGCGCTGTTTTTATAAGCTCAGGTTTGTGTTTATCTTGGTCCAGCCATACTTTTATCGTTTCATATTCCATTGGAGATAACGGCCGCGAGAATTCTTCTTCAAATATTTCATATAATTTCCCGTCTTCGTTAGATGCACTCCCACTCTCGTTTTCATTTTCATGATACATCTCTTGAATAATTCGTTCATAAAGCGGGGTAAGAGAATAGGTTTCATACATAACCTGGTCTTCATCTTGATTATCTTCCATTCGTAAAAAGTCTTTTTTTATCAAAGAACGTAATAATTCAGAGCATTCCTTGTCTGTAATAGACATACGTTCTGATAATTCAACCGGAGTAGGGAAAGGATGATTATCTTCTATGAAGCGATGTATATGAAGTAATAGCATCATTTCCGTTTCTTTAATTCCAAGCCTGGCATAATAATCCAGTAACAGCTTGGAGATGGAAGAGTGACCGTACTGCATTAATGCAACAATTTGTGACCGCTCCATTCTTTTCTCTCCTTTCCTTACTCTAATTTAATAGAAAACCCCCCAAAAAAAGGGGGGAGATGTTCTGAAGTATTAAGGATACAATCGATTGAGTAATCGAGGAAACGGAATCGTCTCCCTCACGTGCTCTACTCCAGCTATCCACGCAACTGTTCTTTCAAGACCTAAACCAAATCCAGAGTGCGGAACAGAACCATACTGCCGCAGCTCTAAATACCAGCGGTAAGCTTCTTCTGAAAGATTATGCTCTTTGTAACGCTGCTTCATTAGCTCTAAATCATCAATGCGCTGACTGCCGCCAATAATTTCACCATAACCTTCTGGTGCAATTAAATCAGCACAAAGAGCAACATTTTCTCTATCAGGGTCTGGTTTCATATAAAATGCTTTAATCTCTAGTGGATAGTGTGTGATAAAAACTGGTTTATCGAATTTTTCTGCAATTGCTGTTTCATGCGGCGCACCAAAATCTTCTCCCCACGTAATTTCATGCCCTTCTTTTTGAAGCATTTCAACTGCTTTATCATACGTAATTCTAGGAAATGGAGCCTGAATTTTTTCTAAAATGCTGGTATTGCGTCCTAATGCTTTAAGTTCGAGTTGACATTTTTCTAATACTGACTGAACAACGTGAGTAACATATTGCTCTTGGATAACTAGACTTTCATTATGATCAACAAATGCCATTTCCGGTTCTATCATCCAAAATTCGATTAAGTGCCGTCTCGTTTTTGATTTTTCCGCACGGAACGTCGGACCAAAGGAAAACACTCGATTAAATGCCATTGCAGCAGCTTCCATGTAGAGCTGGCCGGATTGAGATAAGTATGCATCTTCATCAAAATATTTCGTATGAAATAAATTCGTAGTACCTTCTGCAGAACTTCCTGTTAAAATAGGCGGGTCTACTTTTATAAACCCTTCTTTCCTAAAAAATTCATACGTTGCATTTATAATTTCATTTCTAATTCTTAAAATAGCATGTTGTTTTTTAGACCTAATCCATAGATGTCTATGGTCCATTAGGAACTCGGTGCCATGTTCTTTAGGAGTAATCGGATAATCTGTTGATTCATGTATTACTTCTAAAGAACTCACTTGCAGCTCATAGCCGGAAGGAGAACGTTCATCCTCTTGGACCGTTCCTTCTACATAAACAGCACTTTCCTGAGGAAGGTTTTTCGCCGTTTGAAACAGCTTTTCATCCACTTCACTTTTCACAATGACGCCTTGTATATAGCCAGTTCCATCTCGCAGCTGCAAAAAAGCAATTTTACCGCTTGATCGCTTATTTGCGATCCAACCGCCAATACGAACCTTCTCTCCTTTATAATTGCCTATATGTTGAATGGTCGTTTTCAATAGAATATTCCTCCTTCAAAAAAGGCTATGCTAACAAGCTCTATTATACCGTTCTTGAAAAAGCACCGTCAACGAAGCGTTTTCTGGCCGCGATATCCATCTATGAAGAATGATTATTTATAAATCGCTCCATTCTTTCCAATGCACTTTCCAATAAGTCAAGAGAAGTGGCATAAGACAAACGAATGTTGTCTGGCGAACCAAAACCGCTGCCTGGTACGACTGCAACTTTTTCTTCTTCTAAAAGAGTCTTCACCCAGTCATCTACAGAGGAAAAACCACAGGAGCTGGCTGCTTCTTTTACATTAGGGAAAAGATAAAACGCACCTTTAGGTTTTACACATGACACACCTGGAATTTGTACAAGTTTTTCATACACACAGTCAAGACGTTCTTCAAATGCTTGCCGCATTTTTTCAACAGATCCATCTTCTTTCGTGTATGCCGCAATAGCTCCATATTGAGAACTCGCAGTCGGATTTGATGTTGAATGGCTTGCTAAACTGGTCATTGCTTTAATTAACTCTGCGTTCCCTGCTGCATAACCGATTCTCCATCCTGTCATGGAATGAGATTTTGAGACACCATTAATTACTACAGTTTGATCTTTTAGCTGCTGTGAAACTTGAGCAATCGAATGATGGACGACATCTCCATAAATTAACTTTTCATAAATTTCATCAGAGACAACGAGCAGATTATTTTTTAAAGCTGTTTCACCTATTTTTTCTAATTCTTCTTTGCTGTACATATTTCCTGTTGGGTTACTTGGAGAATTAATAATTACTGCTTTTGTTTTACTATTCACTGCACTTTGAAGTTGTTCTGGAGTAATTTTAAAATCATTTTCTTCTAGTCCATCTACATAAACAGGTTTACCGCCAGCCAGTTTTACTTGCTCTGGATAGCTTACCCAATAAGGAGTAGGTATTATTACTTCATCATCTTCATCAAGCAAAGCTTGAAACAGGGTATATAATACATGTTTTGCGCCTGTCCCAACCATGATTTCATCTTGGTAATAATCAAGGTCCTGGTCTTTTTTGAATTTATCTGTTACAGCATCTTTTAGTTCCGGCAATCCTCCAGAAGGGGTATATTTTGTATGGCCTTCTCTCATTGATGCGGCAGCAGCTTCAATTATGTAAGAAGGGGTATTAAAGTCAGGCTCACCTGCTCCAAGTCCAATCACATCATGTCCTTCTGCTTTTAGGGCCTTTGCCTTTGCCGTAATCGCCAACGTAGAAGAAGGCGTAAGGGTAGATACTCGTTTAGATAATTGCATCAGTTGTTTTCCTCCTTGGGTTGATTAAGAAGTCTAAAATTCAGCTCTTTTTGAGAAAATATTCGTACTATACATCATTATGTTTCTCATTTTCATACAATAAAGTCAGTTTATAAAAATGACGCAGTTAATTCAAGGTCCGTTTTATCTTATTACGTTCCTAGAACTGTATTAAACGTCTCTCTCGTTCACACTAGAGGATGTTTTTTAAGATTGCTTCATACTATACCTTTTTATAAACTCACCATTCCTTAATTTCATATAATAAAAATGAAGACGGCCATCTTTTTCAAAGGTAGCTTCATAAACCGGCTCTCCATTTTCATATCCAGGCTTTACATTTCTAATCTTTTGCAGCTCAAATCGTTCCTTTACGACATTTTCAACTTGCGAGCGATCTAAACTATCTTGTTTTAGTACTCTCTCTCTTATTTCTCCATCTTGATAGAATACCCATTCAGCTTCCCCCTCTGTATTTATGGTTTCCGCGGTATATACCGCTTCATTTCCAAAAAAATAACTCACATTGTTAACAGCAGCTATATCATCTTCAACAAGCAGCGCGCGTTCAGCATTATCTAGCTCTTCAGCCAAGGAAGAGCGGGCAGAGAAAAAAATGATTGCCGTCACACCTAAAATAATAATGATACCAAGGCCTGCAGCTCCAAAAATCAAACGCTGCATTAATTGTCTTCCTTTCTCCGTTTATTTAGGAAACGGCTTTCTAGATCTTTAAAACACTCATTTGCTTCATACATAATTTTTTCTTCATCAAGAGTAAGCAGTTCCTTATCTTTCATAAGCTGCTTTCCATCTACATAAACATCTGTGACGTCCTGGCCAGACGCAGAGTATATCAAATGGGAAATTAAATTATCTTCAGGCTGTAAATGTAACGAAGACATATCAAGCATAATGAAATCGGCAGGAGAACCAGCTTGAAGAAGACCGTGTTTTGCAAAGCCAAGAGATCTTGCTCCTTGCAATGTGCCCATTTCCAATATTTGGTCCGTCGAAACAATATCCGGATTCCTATTAACTCCTTTTTGCAGAAGAGCTGCTGTTCTCATTTCTTGAAACATATCTAAATTATTGTTTGAAGCAGTACTATCTGTCCCAAGTGATACTGAAATTCCCTTTTCTAACATTTTCGGAATGGGAGCTGTTCCTGATCCCAGTTTTGCATTACTCATTGGATTATGGGAAACAGTGATCATACCGTCTTTTAACAGATCTAACTCTTCATCAGTAACATGAACGACATGTGTTAAGATGGCTTTTTTATTAAAAAAGCCAAGTTCATGCAGGTGATGGAGTGGAGACTTACCATATTGATGTTTATGGTCATTCACTTCTTCTAACGTTTCCGCTAAATGAGTGCCTAATGGAAGCTGATGATGATGAGCTTGTGAAATAACTGCTTCTAAAAAATCTGGTGGACAAGTGTAAGGTGCATGAGGAAACAGCATGCCTTTCACTCTTCCTTTTCCATTTTCATTCCAATACTTTGCTAGTTCACAAGCTTCATTAAGTTTTGAATGCTGCTCTTTTTTAGTACCTAACCCTATCATGCCTCGGCTTAACACTGCTTTCATGCCAGCATCCATTGTTAATTTAAATACCTCATTCATATGTAGGTGATACATATCCAAAAAAGCTACTGTACCCGACTTAATCATTTCTGCTAATGCTAGCGAAGTACCGGCCTGCACTTTTCGTTTATCTAACAATCCTTCACGCGGCCAAATTTCTTTTCCCAGCCAAGTTTTTAACGGGACATCATCACTAACACCGCGTAAAAGGGACATTGGAGTGTGAGCATGAGTATTATACAAGCCAGGCAGCAGCAGTTTTCCTTTCTGATTAATAACTGGCAAATCTTTTTTTAACGCATCCGGTAAAGGGGTGTGTCCGATTTCTTGAATTAATCCGTTCCTAATCACAAGATACATATCTTTTTGAAACCTATTAATAGGATCTGTTGTCATGATATGAACATGATTGAGAACATATTGGTCCACAGTCTATCACTCCTATCTTCTCCACTTAATCGCCTAGAAAAGCTGCAATGTCATTCAATACGGAGTCTACAGGTTTATGCACAACCGGCAGCTTTGGAAGTGATTGAATAAAATGCATCCCATATTTTGATTGCAAAATTCTTTTGTCAAGTACAATGACTACCCCTTTATCATTTTGATGTCTGATAAGTCTTCCAAAACCTTGTTTGAAACGCAATACAGCTTGTGGAAGTGACACTTCTCTAAAAGGGTTTCCACCAGCAGATTTGATTTTTTCCATTCTCGCTTGAGCAACAGGTTCATTAGGAGGAGAAAATGGAAGTCTAACAATAACCAAACAGCTTAAATCTTGTCCTGGAATGTCAATCCCTTCCCAAAATGCATTCGTACCTAACAAAATCGCATTATCATATTGTTTGAAAGCCTTTAATAGCTTTAACCGGCTGCCGCTTTTAAGGCCTTGGCCTATCACAACAAAATTACTAGCTTCATCCCACTGTCTTAACTGATAATACGTTTTTTTCAGCATATCAAATGAAGTAAACAAAACGAGCATTTTTCCTTCTGTAACAGAAGCAGCTTGATAAATGAATTCTGCTGTTTGTATAATAAACTCTTTTTCACCATCTTTTATAGCTGCCATATCTTCTGGAATAAAAACTTTTGCTTTTTTATCATATTCAAATGGAGAGGGCAGCTGAAGAACTGACGGAGCAAAGTCTACTAGTCCCCATTTTTCCATTACATAGGTGAAAGAATTTTCAACAGTAAGTGCCGCTGATGTGAGAACTACACTATCTTTTTTGGCAAAAAAACGATCTGCTAACAGATCAGATACGTCAACCGGTCTAGCATACAAATAGGCAGCATTTGCAGCCCCTTTTTTATCAATTTCCATCCAATATACATAGTTTTCATCTTTTTCCATTAATAGTGCAAATAACTGATCACAAACGTCTTCTGCTTCTTTTACGGCAGCTTTAAAATCATACAGCAATCCGTACTCTAAAGACCCAGATGGTGCATGGGATGATAAATGTTGATAAAAAGACAGCCATTCATTCGCTTCTCCTTCAAATAAAACAAGAACGCGCTTTAGAGAATCTTGAATGACCTGCCAGTCAGAAGACAATTCTATTGATGGAATATATCTTATAGATATTCTGCCTACATCGGTCTGCTTGGTTTGGACGGTTTTCATGCAAAATTGATAGAGCATCCTAAATAATTCATCGACTTCATACTTTAAAAGAGTAAAATGATCTTCTCTATACTGATACCAAGAAGAAGAAAAATGCTGGTGAACCGATTGTTCATAAACCATTAATCGTTGAAAATAACCAGTCTTATCCATTAAACCAAGTTTGTGAAAAATTTGCGTTAAATCCAAGTAGTTTACTTCTAAACCAAGATTTTTAGCAGCCAAATCCTCTAGATGGTGTGCTTCGTCTACAATAACATTTTTATAAGAGGGCAAGAAGCCACTGTCTTTTGACAAATCTGAAAACAACAGCGCATGATTGGTGATCAGCAAATCAGCATGTTTTGCTTGTTCTCTTATTCGATTGTAATAATTTTTTGGGAACCAGGATGATGAAGCTTCTGAAAATGTTGTTTCATCACTCATCATTTTTTCCCAAAACGAACTGCTGCTCCCTCCAGCAATATTAATTTCCTCTACATCCCCAGTATTTGTTTCTAGTATCCAGGTTAAAATTTGAGCCAAACCTAATACTTCTTCATATGTAGAAGGGGCAGTGTTTAATAGCTGTTTAAACTTTCTAAGACAGAGATAATGATTTCTGCCTTTCATTACTACTGCATTAAAATGAAATGGCAATATTTTTCTCAGCAAAGGAATTTCTTTTGCCATTAACTGTTCTTGGAGGTTAACAGTATGGGTAGAAACTACAACGCGGCGATCAGCTTCTTTGCAATAGAACAAAGCAGGCACTAAATAGGATAAACTTTTTCCAATACCGGTTCCCGCCTCTATAAGTAAATGCTCCCTCATCTGAAATGCTTTTTTTACTGCTTTGGCTATTTGGTCTTGTCCTTGTCTTGGCTCATAATCCGACCAGCTTCGTGCGAGCATACCGTCAGTTGAAAAGAAATCTTTTTCCCCTAGTATGTTTTCTTTTGAGGTTTGTTCCTTTTTCTGCAAAGGTTCTAGCTTTTTTATCGCTAATCCTTTATAAATTTCAATTCCGTCTTCTTCAGAAAGTGTATGATGTTTATTTAATGTATGTGCATGTTTTATTAAAGACCCAATATCACTATCCATGTACACAGCTAATGAGATCAGTGATTTTAAAGTGGGAGCAGGCAAATGAAATAATTTCTCTTTCATATTCAACCATAAATAAGCGGTTACGATTGCGTCACTGTCGGCTTGATGGGGCCTGTCGTGAGTTATATTTAACCAATCAGCCAGCTGCGATAACTGATAGCCTGGAGCAGTAGGATATAAAAATCTAGCGCATTCTACCGTGTCAATTGTCGGGCCGTTAAATGGGCGATATCCAGCTTGAATAAGTTCCTGGTTTATAAAATTCAAATCAAACGGAACATTGTGAGCAATAAAATAAGCATTTTCCAATAATTCAAGCAGCTCAGGGGCTATTTCTGAAAAGGATGGGGCATTTTTAACATCCTCATTACTAATCCCTGTTAACTGTTTAATAAAAACCGGAATATGCTGAAAGGGGCGAACAAAAGTAGAAAAGGTTTGCTTCACCTGATTGTCTTCAATAACGGCAGCCCCAATTTGTATGATTTTATCACCTTTTTTTGGTGCATTTCCTGTTGTTTCTGTATCTATTACAACATACTTTTCAGACATTGTGTTCACCCCGGTGTGGTCAAACTTAATAATTTATTATATAGACATATTACGTAAGGAGACCCCCGACTAGAAGTTCACTCCATCGGGGGCCGTTTCTCACATAACTGTAGAAGAGGGCTCAAAGGAGAGCATCTGGGAAATTTGATTATTTTCATCCAACACAGCTACTTTAGGTTTGAACGTACGACAAGCCTCTTCTTTCATCAAGCTGTACGCTATAATGATTACCTTATCTCCAGGCTGTACCATACGAGCAGCTGCACCGTTTAAACAGATAACTCCACTTCCTCTTTCCCCTGATATAACATATGTTTCCAAACGAGCACCATTATTATTATTGACGACTTGGACTTTTTCATTTTCAAGAAGATCCACAGCATCCATTAAATTTTGGTCAATCGTTATGCTGCCTACATAATTTAAATCAGCTTCTTTCACAGTAGCCCGGTGCAGTTTAGATTTCATCATGGTGCGAAACATATTTATTGCCCCCTTCCATTTCATTCACATGTAACAAAATATTATCAATTAGACGTGCTTTAGTAAATTGAAGCGCTCCAGCGATAATAATTTGTCCGGCAATTGTATTGATTTCTTTTAATTCAGGAAACGATAGGATTTGTACATAATCAATCTCAGCATCTGTATGTTTTTTTAAATACGAATGTATTTCTTCTTGCAGAACCAGTGGATCTATTATTCCTTCTTTTACTTGATGCATAGCTCTTTGCAAACTTTCATAGAGAAAAGCAGACTGCCTTCGTTCTTTATCCGTCAAATAAATATTGCGAGAACTTATAGCCAAACCATCTTCTTCTCTCATTGTTTCACAAGCCACAACGTGGACAGGAATATTAAAATCATTTACCATGTTTTTAATAATGGCTGCTTGTTGTGCATCCTTTTGTCCAAAATAAGCATAATCTGGCTGAACAAGTTGAAATAACTTTAACACCACTGTTGCTACTCCATTAAAGTGACCAGGACGGCTTTTGCCGCAAAGTACATCTGTACCAGAAGTGATATTCACTTCATTAACCATGGAGCGTGGATACATTTCATCCACGGAAGGAGCAAATAAAATATCTGTTTTTTGGGATTCTGCCAGCTCCCGGTCCTTTTCTATAGAACGAGGATATACTTCGTAGTCTTCCTCTGGACCAAACTGCAAAGGGTTTACAAAAATGCTGGTAACGAGCACATCATTCTCTTTTTTTGCCCGTTCCATAAGTGATAAATGACCTTTATGAAGGGCCCCCATCGTAGCCACAAACCCTATTGATTTATGATTTGATTTTATGCTTTTAATATGGTCACGCAATTCATTAATAGTGGTAACTACTTTCATGACCTTATCCCGCCGTACAGCTTTTCTAGTGTGTTTTCATCCATTGTGAAAGTATGCTCTGTTCCAGGAAATGTTAACTGTTTTACTTCATTGACATAATCAGTTAAAGCCACTTCAATATCATTTTGGATATTCGCATATTGTTTTACAAACTTAGGAGAAAAACCATCCGAAAACCCAATTGCATCGTGAAATACAAGAACTTGTCCGTCTGTTTCAGCACCGGCTCCGATACCGATAACAGGTATATTTAATAACGAAGATATGTGCGCTGCTAACTGTCTAGGTACGCATTCTAGCACTAGAGCAAATGCACCGTTTTCTTCTATAATTTTTGCTTCTTCTACCAATCGATTAGCTGATTCTTCGGTTTTCCCTTGAACTTTATATCCGCCGAGAACTCCAACCGATTGTGGGGTTAATCCTAAATGACCCATAACGGGAACACCGGCTTCTGTTAACCGTTTAATAACAGAAAGTGTTCTGCCGCCTCCTTCAAGTTTCACACCATTAGTACCTGTTTGCTGCATTAATTTTTTCACTGCAGAAAGGGTAGTACCAAAATCCCCGTTAAACGTTAAAAAAGGCAGGTCAGTAACAACAAATGTATCTGGCGCCCCGCGCCGTACTGCTTTTGAATGCAGTACCATATCGTCTAGAGTAACTGGAATTGTAGAATCATAACCATGAACAACCATTCCAACAGAATCACCTACGAGAATAATGTCCATTCCTGCCTTTGCTGCTGCTTTTGCTGATGGAGCATCATAAGCAGTCATCATAGCAATGGGTTCACGTTCTTTCTTCATTTTCAAAAACGTGCTTGTGCTCTTCATTTTTTCCTCCTCCTTCTTTCGGAGAAGTGAGAAGTAATCTTCTTTTCAACCGATTGCTCCTCCACTCTCTCCGTCCCTGTCCTGAATGGATCAAGGCAGATGAAATTTTTTGGTAAAAAGATATACAGTGCAATTCTGATTAGATATTGCCTGTAATGTCAGTATACCAAAAAATATTGGCCAGGAGGTTAGTGAATATCCGCACTATAAATATGTTCTATTTGTCCATCCTTTTTTTTCAAAAGCAATACCCCGTCTTCTGTTATTCCTTGAGCTAATCCTTCTACCGTTTTTGTTACAGTAGTGGCAGTGATCTCTTTACCAATTGTAACCGCTAATTCCTCCCAACGTTTTCTTACTTGCTCAAAACCATCGATTAAATACTGATAATACCAATCTTCATACCGCTCAAGAATGGCTGCTATAACTTTAGCACGTGAAAATATTTTATTTTCTTTAGCAATGGAAAGAGACGTAGCTTTTGACAGGAGCAACTCAGGGAAATGTTCAGGTTGTTGATTAATATTTATTCCAATACCAACGATCACTGCTTGTACTCGATCAGGCTCTGACTGCATTTCCGTTAATATTCCGGCTGTTTTTTTTCCGTCGATGAGAATATCGTTAGGCCATTTTATTTGTGCTTCAATACCCGCAGCCTTATTAATTCCTTCGGTTACTGCTACTGCTGTTAATAATGTGAGCTGCGGGGCTTTTTGCGGTGGAATGTCTGGTCTTAAAATTAAACTGAACCATAAGCCAGTTCCTGGAGGAGAATGCCATTCTCTTCCCAGTCTTCCTTTACCTTTCTGCTGGTAGTCCGCCACGACAAGAGTACCCTCCGAAGCATCATTTCTTGCCATGTCATGTGCTAATGCTTGGGTCGAAGTCACTTCTTTTTTGTAAATAATGTTTTTGCCTATATTTTCAGTGGAAAGTATTGCTTCAATTTCATCTGCAGTGGCATGGTTTGGAGTATGTGTGAGACGGTAGCCTTTTCTTGGCACTGCTTCAAGTTCGTAACCGTTTTTACGTAATTCCTCAATATGCTTCCAAACTGCCGTCCGGGATATTCCTAAATTTTCACTTATCTCCTGTCCAGAAACAAATGTGTTGGATGTTCGCATTAATAATTGTAATAATTTACCTCTCATTAGTAAGTTTCTCCTTTACAAAAGTTACTAGTTCTGTAAATTGATTGTTTAAATTCCCTATTACTACTTCTTTTTCAAGGCAGCCTAATATAACACCAATCTTTTCTTTTTCTATATGAGGAAAAGCTTTAATAATATCTTTTCCAGTTAACTTTAATTCTTTTCTGTTTGTAATAGGCAGCGAACCATACAATTGACATATTAAAATGAAATTATCTTCATTTTCATAACAATATATCCATTGATGGACACGCTCTATTTGGAGTGCAAGCTTTTTTCCGGTTTGATAAACTAAATGCTTCCTCCAAGGAATACGTGATAAATAATTTTCGGAAAACCAAAGCATCGTTATAATATTTTTTTTATCTTTTTTTGAAAACTTCCAAGAAGCTGCTTTTTCTCTCGCTTTTCTACCATATAACAGCCATAAAAAAGCTGCCCACTTTTCATTTGTTGTTTTTAAACTGTGCATATTTAAACTTCTTGATAGGAAAAAGACTTCCGTTTGAAGTGTCTGTGGAAAAAACTGAGGAATGGTGTAAAAAAATAAACATGAAAGTGCAGCAGCATGCCAGTGCCCTTTTAAAAGTTTTTCTATTTCTAATTGAATTCTTTCCACGGGGAGAGCATTTAAAGCAGGAAGTTGTTCTAAAACATGTTTGAGTGTATGCTCTTCCATTGTAAAGTTTAGCTCGGATACAAAACGAAACCCTCTAAGCATTCGTAAAGGGTCTTCTTTAAACCGAGCAATGGGGTCACTTGCCTGAATAATTTTCATGTCTATATCAGAAATACCATTTAAAGGGTCAATAATATTTTGATTTTTATCCATAGCGATAGCGTTGATAGTAAAATCTCGATGGAACAAGTCATCTTGTAACGTTTTAGCTCCCAATCGGAACGGACTGACTTCAAAATAAATGCTTTGCCAGCGAATGATATGTGTCGGGAATCGTTTGGACGGCTGAACAGCTTTAGGGAATAGTGTTTTTATTTCATTAGGAGAAGCATTGGTTACAATATCAAAATCATGTACCGTTCTTTTTAGATGATAATCGCGTACTGCGCCTCCTACAATATAAGCAGAATACCCTTGCGATTCAAACTTATTTAATAAATAAAATGCTTTTTCCCAATAGCTGTCCATATTTTTCCCGCCGCCCTTCATGCCTCATTATATACAGCTTCGTAATATTCTACGATAAGAGAAGAAGCAAATACTTTTTCTACTCGCTGCTGACTGGCGTAAGAAAATGCTTCATATAGCTGTTTATTTTTTAAGAGACGAGCCCCTGATTCGCCAGCTGCTTTTACATCCCCAACAGAACAAATATAACCTGTTTGATTGTCTACTATAACTTCTGGTATACCTCCAGTATTTGTTCCAATGACAGGAACCCCGCAAGCCATTGCTTCAAGTGCCGCTAATCCAAAGCTTTCTTTTTCTGAAAGCAAAAACATCAAGTCAGCTATATTTAAGTAATCTACTATATTTTTTTGGTTTCCCAAGAATAAAACATAATCCTTTATCCCAAGCTCCTCAGCGCGTTTAAGTGATTTGTTTCTCTCTGGGCCATCTCCAATCATCAGTAACTTAGAATTACAATTTTTTTGCAAAACGGAAAAAGCTTCTACTACATCAATGACCCTCTTTACAGGCCGAAAATTAGATATATGAATAATTACTTTTTCATCTTCTTTAATCTCATACGCTTCTTTTAATTCACTTTTTAAATAATGAGGCCTGTAAACCCGTTCATCAATAAAATTATATATCGTTTCAATCGGCTTGGATATATGCAACATTTCTTTTGTTTGAGAAGCAAGCGCTTTTGAAACGGCTGTGACTTTGTCGGAACGATCAATAGCATAACGAATAATACCTCTTAAAGAGGGATCATGACCAAGTACAGTGATATCTGTACCGTGCAAAGTGGTTACTACTTTCACATCTCTATGGACCATGTCTTTTGCCAGAAGGGCACATACTGCATGAGGGACAGCATAATGTACATGTAAAATATCCAACTCTTCACGTTCTATCACCTCTGCCATTTTACTTGCAAGTGTTAAAGAGTATGGCGGGTACTGGAACACTTCATATTGATTTACTTCGACTTCATGATAAAAAATATTAGGGTATGTTTTATTCAACCGAAACGGCAAACTCGTTGATATAAAATGAATCTCATAGCCTTTTTCGGCTAACAGCTTGCCTAATTCCGTAGCAACCACACCCGACCCGCCTACAGTCGGGTAACACGTTATTCCGATTTTCTGTTTCATAATGAACTCCTTTGCGGGATAGCAGAAAAAACTAATGGCGAGCCAGTTTTAAATCCTTCTGCAAATAATACACCTGCTTCTTTTCCAAATAGAGAATCCCTCGATTTCACGCTTTCTATGTAGCGGTCGGTAAGAGGTGTACTCACGCTTTCAGCTCTTTTAACAAATTGACTCTGATAGGAAGACAAAGCTTCTTCTTTCACGTTGTGTGTGGATGAAATATCAATAAAAAAATCAGGAACAGAGAAACCATTTATAAAGTAGTAAAAAAGGGACGGTGTTTTATGTGGTTCTAGTTCAGATCCTGGAAATTTGCGGATACCAGCATCAAACACAGCTTCTTTTACTAATTGACAGCATGCTCCGTGGTCTGGATGTCTGTCTTCATGATACGGCGCAAAAACGACGTCTGGTTTCAATTCTCGAATAAGTGTTATTAAATGAGAATATTCACTATCCGAACGATCCAGGGAACGATCAGAAAAATCCAGCTGGAACCTTTTTTTTATTCCAAGAATGCTAGCTGCCTTCTCTGCTTCATGCTGGCGTTCTTCTATTGTACCGTTAGACGACAATTCCCCTTTGGTCAAGTTACAAATATAAACATCTTCACCCTTTTTAGTATGAGATGCAGCCGTTCCTCCCATACCGATTTCAATATCATCTGGATGGGCTCCTACCGCAAGTATGACCTTTTTTTTCACTTGGATTTACGCTCCTTTTGTATAGCTTTCCGGAACTCGAAAAAACCGCTATTTAAACCTTTTACTAATACTTCTGCAGTAGCCATATTTGTTGCTACAGGAACACTGTGTACATCACAAAGTCTAATTAAAGCTGAAATATCAGGTTCATGCGGTTGAGCCGTTAAAGGATCTCTAAAAAACAATATAAGGTCTATCACTCCATCAGCTACTAACGAACCAATTTGTTGATCTCCTCCAAGCGGACCTGATAAATGTTTCGTAACAGTGATTCCTGTTTCCTCTTCAAGTCTAGCCCCTGTTGTGCCAGTAGCATGAAGACTGTGTTTTTCGATAACTGGTTTATAAGCTTGTACAAATCGAATAATATCTTCTTTTTTCTTGTCGTGGGCGATCAATGCAATATCCAAATAAAGCTCCTCCTACTCCATAATGTTTTCAAGGCCATATACAAGCGTATTAACGCGCAGAACATTTTCTACTGCAAGCTTTACTCCCGGCATAAACGACTGTCTATTAATGGAGTCATGACGGATTGTTAACGTTTGACCTGAACCGCCAAACATGACCTCCTGGTGAGCAACTAATCCCGGTAAACGAACACTATGTACTCGCAATCCGTCTACCTGTGCTCCTCTTGCTCCTTCTAACTCTTCTTGTTCCTCCGGATGTCCCTGCTCTTTATGCGGTCTTACTTCATTGATGAGAGCAGCCGTTTTAGCTGCTGTACCAGACGGAGCATCTAATTTATTATCATGGTGCATTTCAATAATTTCCACATCAGAAAAATATTTTGCAGCCATTTGCGAGAATTTCATCATTAAAACCGCACCTACTGCAAAGTTAGGTGCAATAATTGCCCCTATTTCCTTTTCTTCTGCTTTTTTTCTAAGTCTTGTTATATCTTCTGGTGTAAAGCCAGTTGTACCAACTACCGGTCTCACATGGTGATCAAGCGCTAATTCAAGGTGATGTTTCCCTGCTGTAGGGGTGGTAAGATCAATGAGTACGTCTGCCTCCATTTCTTCTAAGCAGGTTTGCATGTCATCATAAATGAAAGCGTTTTCGTCCGGCATCCCTGGTAACTCTTTTATTGTTAGTCCATTATTTTTTGAATCAACAGCTGCAACTAATTGAAATTCTTCAGTTTCATGTACAAGATGGACAGCTTCTTTACCCATCTTTCCTCTTGGACCAGCAATAATAATTTTTGTATTGGCTGCCATTACTCCACGTCTCCTTCCGTTTTCTTTGTCCAGCGGTTTTTATCTCTTGTTTGAAATTTATCCATAACTAGATCAAATGCTTCCTCAAGGTCAATATGTAACGAATTAGCAAAACAAATTAATACAAATAAAATATCTCCCATTTCTTGTTCTAGGGATTTTTCTGTTTCACTTTCTTTTTTAGGTTTTTCTCCATAATAGTGATTAATTTCTCTAGCGAGTTCACCTGTTTCTTCACTCAGCCGTGCAAGCATTGAAAGCGGGCTGAAATATCCTTCTTTGTATTGTGAAATGTGGTTATCCACTTCTTTTTGCATCTCTTTTATTGTTTTTGTCTGCATATGTATCCCTCACCTTCCACTTTATCGTATCGAATTCCATTTGATTTGACAATCTTAATGAATGTTGCCTTGTTTGATATATTTTCCTTATAATGAGGTAGAATTTAAGCTCGTCTTCTTTTTTTAAGAAAGGGGAAAGGAAAGTGAGATTAACTAAACATGTGAAAAATTCTTTTTTTATCCTTCTCGGTTCAGCTATTATGTCTTTTGGTCTCGTTTATTTTAATATGCAAAATAATCTGGGAGACGGAGGATTTACTGGTATCACGCTTATTTTATATTTTATTTTTCAAATAGACCCTGCTTATTCCAATTTATTTTTAAATATACCTCTATTTTTCATTGGTTGGAAAATACTAGGAAGAACTGTATTTATATATACAATCATCGGTACCGTTGGAATTTCGCTTTTCTTGTGGCTCTTTCAAAAATATCCGCTGCTCCATCTTCCTCTTGAACAAGACATGACATTAGCAGCTCTTTTTGCAGGGGTATTCATTGGTACTGGTCTTGGAATTGTATTCCGTTATGGAGGTACGACAGGAGGAGCGGATATCCTCGCTAAATTAGGTTTTCGTTATTTAGGATGGAGTATGGGAAAAACCCTTTTTGTTTTTGATGCATGCGTTATTACGGCGTCTCTAGTATATTTGGATTACAAAGAAGCAATGTATACACTCGTTGCAGTATTTGTAGCTGCTAAAGTTATAGACGTTATACAACAAGGTGCCTACTCGGCGAAAGCCTCTTTTATTATATCTGAGAAAACCGACATAATTTCGCAAATGATTCTTCAAGAAATGGACCGCGGCGCGACCGTCTTAAGGGGAAAAGGATCTTTTACTGGGTCGGAAAAAGAAGTTTTATATTGTGTCGTTGGCAGAAATGAGGTAGTACGGTTAAAACATATAGTGGAAAAAGCAGATCCTCACGCTTTTGTAACGGTTAATGATGTACAGGATGTCGCAGGAGAAGGCTTCACATTGGACGAAAATAAAAAACCAATACATTCTACTTAAAAAAGCGCAAGCGCCCATTATAAGGGGCTTGCGCAATTATTATTCCTCACTCATTAAGAAATACATATAAACGAACCGAACCAGCTCAAGTACCGCAACAAGGGCAGCCGCTACATAAGTCAATGCTGCAGCATCAAGAACTTTTCGCGTTTCTTTTTCTTCATCGTTTCTAATGATACCGGTAGATACGATCTGGTGCATAGCACGACTACTCGCATTAAATTCAACAGGCAGTGTTACCAATTGAAATAGTACTGCTGCAGACATAAATACAATACCGACGAGTAATAGTCCGCTCGCTTGCAATAACATGCCGGCTAGAATTAGGAAAAACGATAAGTTTGAACCGAGATTAGCTGCAGGAACAAGCGTGTGACGAAAACGCAGGAATGCATAATCTTCCGCGTCTTGAATAGCATGGCCTACTTCGTGAGCTGCCACAGCCTGCCCAGCAACACTTGTGCCATAATAATTATCTTCTGATAAACGTACAACTTTCGCTTTTGGATCGTAATGATCAGAAAGTTGTCCTTTTACTGGCTCCACAGTCACATCAAAAATACCGTTTTCATTCAATATTTTTTTCGCAACTTCAGCTCCACTCATCCCAGAGGAGTTTGAAACCTTTGAATATTTACGATAAGCTTTTTTAACTTTCATTTGTGCCCATATTGGAATAATTAATAGTGCTGCTATATACAAAATCCATATACCCATTGTTTTATTACCCCCTCCAGTTTTTTGATTTGATTTAATTTTATTTTATTTTAAACGTCAAATAAAGTCAATTAAGCTGCCTTGCAGAGTTTGACGGTTATTTGAAAGTTAATCCCTTAAATGTTGTCTTTGCTTTTCTCCCTTATATTTTCTCCAGCCTACATATGTCAAAGATACAAATATAGCGCTTCCTATAGACATCATTACTAACCACAGCGAAGGATCAGCTGAAGACTGTTCATCCTGTTCAGAAAGCAGGTCGTGTAAAGAGGATTTTAATTTTATTACTTCTTCAGCATCAGTTGACTCCATCCAATCTGAATGATGATCCAAGTAACGTACATATGAAATAAACGGCAAATAACGTTTTTCTTCTACCCCTGCATATATAGCAGGTCTTATTATTTCAAATTGTAATAGCCAATCTTGAAATGATTGACGAGCAGCTTCAGGATCATCATTTTTTACTCGTTTTTCTATCTCATCTAGATTTACTAAGAGTCTTTCAGCAGATTTTTCCCACAACGGATTTTCTTTACTAATGACAGCATCAACAGCCAGCCGAAAAGCAAAAATATATTGTATTCGCTGCTGTTCACTTAAGTCTGCTTTCGTTACAGACTCACCCGCTCGATCAAACGCACGAAACAATTCTGACATTTGATTGGTATTCATGGCGTAATCGTCAAATGAAACGGAAGGAAAATGTACTGTCATCCATTCATGTAACTGTTTAGCTTCTTCATACTTGCCGTCTTTAACGAGATCATACATTAGAGATGCTTTCTCGTCTATCACTTTCAAATCCATATCAGTGTGTTCTTCGCCCATAGTTTGTCCTATTGTAGAAAAAAATAATAATATACCTAAAATAACAGCTAATCCATATTTGAGCAGCGTATTATCCAAAGCATACACGCTATCACTTCTCATAAAAAATCCCTCCTAAATCTCCTCGTCACATTCTATGAATAAATGGACAAGAGTAGACCGGAAGGCTTTGTTTTTCATTTGGTTTGGATTTTTTTTTCACAATGAAGGCAGATCCAAAGTGTGTCTGTTTTTTTTCACACCTAAAAAGTAAGTTACCGTAATAGAAAAAATACTTAACCAAAATGTAAAATAGCCAATATGTGTTATGTAATCACTAATCGCCGGGGAAACCCATGGGTACATTCCATAAACATAATCGATAATGTCATTATGCAGGGTCCAAACTGCTGTAACGATTAAATGCCATACTTTTATTCGGTAATATGGTGAAAACAATACTGCTTGGATGGCCATCCCCAAATGAGAAGCTATTAACATATAATTTTGCCATTGGAGTTCATCACCAAAAGCCCCGCCTGCTATATTCATTACAACAGCCCATAATCCATATTTTACCAGGGTTACCAATGCCAAAGCCTCTATTAAACCATTGCTTTTTTTACATAAAAATAAAACAAGTACGATACAAAAAAACAAGCTGGCAGTAGGACTGTCTGGGACAAAAATGAGGAAGATAGACGGTGTTTGCTCAAGTTGTACTTTGTACCACCAATAGCCATAGATTGTACCTAATATATTTACAATCAAAAGAAGGGCCAGTATAGAAGGCATTCCTAAAAACTTTATGAAAAGTTGCAATTTCCGCCACCATCCTGTAATGAAATAAGCTGCCCTCTTTCATAAAGGGCAGCTAAGATTAAGAGTTTATTATTCTTCAGATTCACCATCTTCAGTCTCTTCGTCTGATCCTTCTTCATCTTCTTCATTCTCACCGTCATTACCTTCCGGGTTACCCCCGCTGGCAATGTATTCAGCAAGAATATCCAGTTCCTCATCTGAACCATCGAACTGGCCAGCCGGCATTTCGCCAATACCGTTAACAGCAATATCCTTAATAGAATCAGCGTCATAAGAAACATCAAAGAGCGCCGGTCCGGCAGATCCTGCACCTTGAAGCTGGTCACCGTGACACCCTATACAACCTTGATCGGCAAATATCTGGTAGCCTTCCGCTTCCGTATCGACCTCTTCTACAGCCGCTGCTTCATCTTCATCCAGCATTTCACCTTGTTCTGCTGCTGCTTCCCAGTCATGATGATCCACCGATTCCCAAGTAAGATAGACCGTAGCAATAACAGCTAAAATCATTAAACCAGAAGCAACGGGCCGTTGTGAAGCTCGTCTTCTTGGTCCATTATCAAGCCATGGTGCCAAGAGTAGTGCACCAAAAGCGAGACCTGGAATGATCACCGCTCCGATGACGGTAAAATCACCAGCTGCATACTCGTATTTTAAAAGCTGGTACAAAAATAAAAAGTACCAGTCCGGCAATGGTATGTAGCCGGAGTCCGTAGGGTCCGCCATCCGTTCTAATGGAGATGGATGTGCTACCGTCAAGCAAAGATAACCGATTAGAAAAACTGCCCCAACCAACCACTCTTTCAGTAGAAAGTTTGGCCAGAACGCTTCTGTTTTCCCAGGGAATTCAGAATAGTCTTTCGGAATGTTCGGTTTTCGCTCGGCAGGCACGCGGGAATCCCCAACAAATTTCATACCTTTTCCACGATGCATTGGTTTCCCTCCTTATAAATTCTGTCTTTTTCATTTTTCGTACCTGCTGCCCTTACAACGGTCCGGAAATGCCTTGTCTTCGAATCATTATAAAGTGAGCTGCCATCAAGCCAAGCAAAGCTCCTGGCAAAAAGAATACGTGAATAGCAAAGAAGCGAGTAAGTGTTTGAGCTCCTATAATCTCCGGATCCCCCGCTAATAACGTTTTAGCTAGAGTACCTATAAGCGGGACACTTTCTGCTATCTGCAGCCCTACTACTGTTGCAAAGTACGCCTTCATATCCCATGGAAGTAAATAGCCTGTAAAACCTAATCCAAGCATAACAAAAAAGATAAGTACACCTACAACCCAGTTTAATTCTCTAGGTCGTTTGTAAGCACCGGTAAAAAACACGCGCAAGGTATGTAAAAACATCATCACTATTACGAGACTAGCTCCCCAGTGGTGCATGCCGCGTACAATAAGTCCAAACGCTACTTCACCTTGCAAATATTTGACCGATTCGTAGGCGTTTACAATATCGGGTACATAGTACATCGTAAGAAACATCCCGGACAATATTTGAATGACAGTAATGAAAAATGTCAACCCTCCAAAGCAATAAACAAACGCTGAAAAGTGATGAGCAGGGTTAACATGCTCGGGCACTTCATGGTCAGCGATGTCACGCCACATTGGAGTGATGTCCAGGCGTTCATCTACCCATTCATACACTCGTTGTAACATAAATGACGCCCCTCCTAAATTTGTGGTTCAGCTTTTCCAAGGTAGACCGTTCCATCTTGCACCTCAACCTGATATTTATGAAGCGGCTCAGTCGGCGGAGTACCTTCAATATTTGTCCCGTCTTTTTCAAAACGTCCACCGTGACAAGGACAGAAAAATTGATTTGGATGATCTTCATTTGCATCCCAATTCACTGTACACCCTAAATGAGTACAAGTCGGTGAAAGAGCTACAATGTCATCTCCTTCTTGATAAATCCATGCTGTTTCCGTAACTTCCGACGTGTACCAGGCATCTTGCTGCTCAAAGGAAAAGTCAAAACGCTGAGGTTCCTCCGTCAGTTCAGCAACTTCTGCAACAGCGTTCATATCACCTGCAGCTCCAGCTTTGAGCACGGGATCAATCGCAAACCTTGCCATAGGCAGTATCATGCCTGCAGCCATAAAACCTCCAACACCTGTAAGCGTATATGTCAGAAATTGACGCCTCGACACGTTATGATTTTTTTCACTCACCACATATCCCCCCCTGCTATATAAGTTCGGTCCTAACGGACGTATTTCACACACACTTTTTCAAAACTAGGACATACTCATGATAGCCTAGTATTGAATATGCTGTCAATCTTTTACGGGTCTATTTTGCGAGTAATTTCGACGCTAAGGGCCGCTTTTCCATTTGTCCATTACTAAAGGAATAAGCTGTTTTATTTGTTCTGAGACTACTTGTTTCTTATATTCTGACTCCATATTTTCCAAAGGTACAAGAGGCATCCATACTAATAGATCCTCTATATCTACTTCAACCTTTTTCCAAGAAGGGTCAGCTGTTATTAAAATCACATGTTTCATTTCTTCTTCTTTCATTTTGGTTGTCCATTGTTCAAGATTTTCCTTACAATCAGTAATATTTTCTGAATCTAAGTAAGTAAACGGTGGAACAAGGAGTACTCTTCCCTTGAATTGGCGCTCAATCTCCGCTGTAATGACTGTAATAAACTCACTCATCGCAGCACTTTGACGTATCCCATTCCCAAAATCAATTGGCAAAAGAGGGATAAGAGCCGTATCAATATATTCCCTTTCATTTATGAAGAACGGTATATCCTCAGTAGTCCATTTCATATTTTTACCCGCTTTCTATTTTTTATTATAAAAACCATTAAAAAATCGGCTTCCCGCTCAGTCCATTTGGCGGAAGCCTTAGTTTTCTTGCCCTTTACTTCCTTAACAAAGTTAAACTTTCCTAAAGAATAAAGAAAGCTGTCCTTTTAGGGACAGCGCTAAAAAACTCAAATAAAAGTTTATGGTTCTATGCTGCGCTTTAATTCTAATAATTCCTGACTATAAGCATAAAATTCTTCTTTATTCTTTTCTTCTAAGGCTTTATCAATTTTTTCCCGTAATGTTTGAAGCTTAAAATCAATTAAAGCCTGATTTAATATTATATCTGCAACTACTTCCAATAGCAGTTTTTCTTGTCCCCGTCCTGGTAAATAAGGATTCTCCTCCAAGACAGAAACATAGTGACGTTGAAAATCTACGTCATCAAAGTTTAGCTGGACGTATAATTCTTCATCCGGATGGAGCCGTATGTCGTGGAATGATCTTTCTGTGTCCATCGTAACATATTGATGCTTATGGAATGAAAAAGGAATATTACTGAGACCCTCAGCTGATAAAATAATTGCTTTTGGACAAAACTCTGCTTTTTCCACGAAATGAACATGTTCTAGCAAATTACTGTCACT
Organism: Alteribacillus bidgolensis; assembly: GCF_002886255.1. Classification (NCBI taxonomy): domain Bacteria; kingdom Bacillati; phylum Bacillota; class Bacilli; order Caryophanales; family Bacillaceae; genus Alteribacillus; species Alteribacillus bidgolensis. Next base: position 645,378 of record NZ_KZ614149.1, on the reverse strand, counting down.
TAGGAGGTAATTTAAAATCCATGCATATTCTCTTCTTTTTATATGCTGTCCTTTTAAGAGCCATTTTAAAAAACCTCTCTTTTCAATCGTAGAAATTGCACTGTTCATCTCAAATCCCCCCTACGAATTAACCATCCAGTACATTTACAGTATAATTCGACAGTAAGCCCTTCATTCCTTTCATTCCATTATAAAAAATTATCTTCAAGTTCACTTATTAATAATTGAAGTGACTCATTTGAGGAGTCGAGAAGAAATGCCTTTTTAAATATCTTTAAAGCTTGGTCTCTATGTCCCATCTCTAATAACAGCTTCCCGTAATCTTCTAAGAATTCTTCGTTATCCATAAAAGATGCAGAAGCCTTTTCATATGCTTGAAACGCATTTTGGAAGTCCTCTTTTTCCCATAAAGCTTTTCCATGATACCAATCAAAGCTAGCATCCTCTTCTCCTATGTCTTTTAAGTACGTTACAAGATCTTCTATTGCTTCAAAGTCTTCCTGTTCAAGCCATAAAGCCAAAACAGAAGTCGCAGCTTCTTGATTACCTGGATTTATAGATAGTGCTTCTCTAAACCGCTCTTCTGCCACTTTTTCATTTCCTAATGACAATTGCAGTTTTCCTGCCTCTGTAAACAATGTATCATTATATTCGTCAACAGATAAGCCTTGTTCTGCTGTTTTCAGTGCTAACTCATATTTTTCTAAACCTTCGTAAGCTCGAATCAAATATGGGTATAGCGTGACAAAATCAGGGTCAGCTTCTTTTAGCTTATTAAATTCCTTAGCTGCCAAGTCATAGTCTTCTATTTGCAAGGCAGTATAACCGTACCCAAACATAGCATGAGGATCTGCTTTTTCGTTTAACCCTTTTTGATAATAAGGTAATGCTGTCTCAAACTCCCCTGTAGCACTGTATGCTTCAGCAAGCCTCAAATCTAAGCCGCCTTCAGGAAATTCAAACCCCATCCTTTCTGCTTGCTTTAGATAAGGAATACTCTTTGCAAAGTCTCCTCTATCTAAATAATAGTCTCCTAAACCAGCTAAAAGGACGGGTTCATCAGGAGCTTTTTGCAGCGCATCTTTTAATTTCTTTTCTGCAACTTCATCAAGACCTTGCAGTTGATAAAGATCAGCAAGAAGCATTTGTGCCCGTAAAAAAGCTTCGTCTTCTTCATCAACTTCTAACAGCCATTCAATCGCCTCATCTTCTTCGTCCATATCGATAGCAATTTCAGCTGCCATTGTTAATAATTCTCCTTCTTCAGGATAATAATTAATTAATTCTTCTATTAGAGGCTTTGCTTTATCTAGTCTCCCTAATTCTTCGTATAATTGAACAAGGTCATATTTTTCCTGATGATCTGCTTTCCTTTCATATTGCTCAAGGCTTTTAAGGCCTTTTTCTATATCCCCCTCTTGAATCACTTGTATTATTTCCTCAAGGCTCTTTTGCATTTTTAACCCTCCAACGTTTACACACCATTTATTGAACGAAGTCGACCAGGGAGAAAGTCATTACAACAACGTCCAAACCCTTTATCAATCTGTATGCGTGATCCTGCTTTTAAAACTTTCCCTCTTAACACTACAATATCAGGTTCTTGTCCCATTTTTGCAGATACTTCGTTTTCTATTTGTTCTCCTTTAAAATCATAGTATAACAAATAATCAGCATCCCCTCGAGCAATTGTACCTTTAGAAGGGTAAACGCCAGTAATCTGCATTTCGTCTTTATTTAATACTGCCCCTTTTTGAAACGTAACCATTTTAAATAACCGAGAAAGTACCGCATCCCAATTTTCTTTCACCCGCAAGTCTTCCTTGGTATAGATAGGTGGAAAACAAAAGGTAAAGCTTATCGAAGAAGGACCGACTGCTTGTTTAATCCAATCCCAAGCAACATACCGGCATTCTTCTAACGAAGTAAAAAAAACTTCAACAATTGGATATTTATTTTTTATTAACCATTTAACTACTTCAGGGGTAAAATCTTTACTATTAATAGATGGAACAAGTATAAAATCAATAGGAGCTTTTTCTAAACAAGATAGAGATTCTTCTCTTATCTCTTCTATTTTTTTTATTTTGGATATCGGCATAATCAAAAGAGAGGTGGTGATTCCTTTTCTTATTAGCTTCTTCCATCTTTCCACACAATTGTTCCCACAAAATTGCTTCACTGTTCCACCTATTGCCACTTTTGCAGGTTCTATGCGAAAACCTTTGGCACTTATTTTTATCGTTGTATCAAATTGATGACGTCCCCTATATAAAATAGATTGATTTTCAATTTTCATATTGACCTTTCCTCTGTCTGTTTCCGAAGCACTAACGAGCCAATATTTCATCGTTCTCCTCACCTTTCTTGTCTTTTACACAAAAATATGAGCTAAAACGAAAAAATATGAACTGCCGAAGCAAAGGCTGTTAGTACAAAAGGACTCGCAGACAAAAAAACACCCGATAAGTAAACGCTTACAAATCGGGTTAGCAAAAATGCTATTCAATTAAGAGTATGGATAGGAGTGGAGAGAAACCATACGCTACTTTTATTATAACGAACTAAAGGTAAAAGTCAATAACATTTTATTTTTAAATTTAAATAGATTTTAAAACAACAAACTATCCTTACGAATTTTACAATCCTGCAGAATAGTTTGCTGCTGTTTTAACTGTTTATTCCATAACATATGTTTCGTATAAAGCATTCTCTAAATGTTGACGACCTTCTTCCCGGTCATATTCTGTTCGGAAAGAAAGCTGCAACACTCCCATTATATCCTCTCGCGTTTCAATAATACGAATGTTAGTAATACTAATATCTGCTTCGCCTAAAATTCCCGTCACGTCAGATATTACACCTGGGTGGTCCGGGACATCTACAAATAAATCATAAAATGCTGGTAAAGCACCTTTTTCTTTTGTCGGAAGTCCATCCCTGAATGTTTTAGCCGCAGAAAAATAATTTAATATTTCAGTTGGATCTTCTTCTTTCAGCATTTGTTCAACATTGTTCATTTCTTCTTTCCAATTATGAAGAAGTGATAATATAGTATCTTTATTGTGCAAAAGAATATCTCTCCACATTACCGGGCTTGCGGAAGCAATACGCGTGATGTCACGAAAGCCGCCTGCTGCCAGTCTAGAAACAAGCTCGTCTTCATTTTCTGTATTTTTTACTTGATGGACCAGTCCCGCAGCAATTATGTGAGGAAAGTGGCTGATTAATCCTGCAAATTTATCATGTTGTTTGGGCGTTAATTCGATAAAACGTGCTTTTGTCCCTTTAAGCCAGTTTTGAAGTTGTATGATTTTATTAGTATTTGTGTTTTCACAAGGCGTTAGTATATAAAATGCATTTTCAAATAAATGAGACTTAGCTGCCTGGACCCCGCTTTTATGGGATCCTGCCATAGGATGTCCCCCAATAAAGGTTACATTTTTTTTGTATAATTGCTTCGCTTTATGAAATATTCTATCCTTTGTACTGCCAACGTCCGTTACAATAGCCCCGCTCTTTAATGGGACGGCCTCTAATTCTTCAATAATACATTCTGTTTTTGTAACAGGAACAGCAATTATGATTAAATCCGCATCTTCTACGCCTGCTGCTAACTCTTCGGCTGGTTCATCAATCACTCCCAGAGACTGCGCCAGTTTTAATTGATTGCTGTCAATATCAATTCCCGTAATATGTACACTATGCTCTTTTTTTATAGCTAAAGCGATGGATCCGCCAATAAGACCCATACCAATGATGCATATTTTTCTTTTCACCAATCCTGCCCCTCCTTCTCTTTTCTTTCGAGGCACTAAAAGTTTCTCTCCAAACTCAAAAGGCAGCGGATAATTCTTTATAAACCACTAGAATCAGGCCGCTGCTTTTGATTTATCCTTTAATAGAATGTTTGTGTTCATTTAAACATTCTTCAAATGCCTGTAAGAAATATTTATTTTGCTCACTCGTGCCTGTTGTAACCCGTATCCACTCCGGAAAACCAAGAGCTTCTCCTGAACGAACAATAATTCCTTTCTTCAACAAGGAATTAAACATTTCATCACCCGAGATGCCTGTGTGAATTAACATAAAATTCGTTTCAGAAGGCAGATAGGAAAGTTTTCTTTCCTTACAGAAGGCTTCAAATTGATCCAATGCCTCTCTATTTTTTATTCGGCAGTCTTCTATATACGCATGGTCATTTAATGCTGCAATAGCGGCATGCTGGGCTATCGTAGTCGTATTAAACGGCGGCCGAACTGGATCAAGTTTATTCATTAGTTCTTCAGAAGCAACACCGTAGCCGATTCGCATAGAAGCCAGGCCGTAAGCCTTAGAAAAAGTTCTAAGCACCATTAAGTTAGGAAAATTATCTAAAGAAGAAAGCGTATTAGGAAAATCTTGGGCTGTAACATATTCAATATAGGCTTCATCCGATACGACAAGGACGTGATTTGGAACTTGCTGTAAAAAATCTTCAAACTCCTCATTGCCAACATACGTGCCAGATGGATTATTCGGATTACAAACCCATACAATTCTCGTCTTGTCATCTATTTGATTAAGCATGGCTGGCAGGTCGTGTATGCCATTTTTTAAAGGGACTTCTCTAATTTCAGCTCCTTCAATAACAGCATTGTGTTTATATTGAGAAAAAGACGGAGTTGCCATCACGGTGTTGGTCTCTGGAGTCAATAAAGCACGGCATAGCATTAAAATGACCTCATCTGAGCCGGCTCCAAATAATAATTGACTCTGTTTAACATTTAAATGTTCGGCCACTGCTTCTCTAATGTTTCCGGCATAACCATCAGGGTACACTTCAGGATGCAGTGCCGCTTGTTTAATCGCTTCCTGCACTTTTGGAGAGGCACCATAAGGATTTTCATTCGAAGCTAATTTATGGACTATTTTTAAACCGAGTTCTTTTTTCACCTCTTCCATTGGCTTTCCCGGTTTATACGGCGTCATCCCCAATATTTGCGATTTAAATTTCATACTTTAGCACCTCACCTCAATAAATTCTTTTCTCTTTTCTCTTTTCTCTTTTCTCTTTTCTCTTTTCTCTTTTCTCTTTTCTCTTTTCTCTTTTCTCTTTTCTCTTTTCTCTATGTTACGACGAAATGAGAGAAGAAACAAATGATTTTATTTCCTGGAGAGCATTTTGTTTCATTTTCTCTTCTTGTGAAAACTCGCTTAAACGTTCTTCTACTTTTTTCATAATAGCACTGCCTACTATAACTCCATTACATACTCCTTGAAGATTCTCTACGTGTTCTGGTTTCGAAATACCAAAGCCAACAGCTACAGGAACTTTGCTGCTCAAATTGACATTTTTTATAAATGTGTATGCTTCCTCTGAAAAAGACTCCCTCGTTCCCGTAACTCCTAAACTGGATACACAGTATAAAAACCCTTCTGCCTTGTTCGCTATTTTCTCAATTCTTGTTGACGATGTCGGGGCAACAAGTGAAATATTAGCCAGGCCATTTTCTTTAGCAGTTACTGTGAGTTCCTGGCTTTCTTCATATGGCAGATCTGGAATCAAAACTCCATCAGCTTCATTTTCTTTCACTTTATCAAGAAAGGTTTTTACTCCCATTTGAAATACTGGATTATAATACGTAAATATAATAACGGGGATTGTTAAACCTCTTTTTCTCATTTCTGGCACCAGCTGCATCGCGCGCATAAGACTCATTCCCTGCTGCAATGCTCTTTTTGCCGAACGCTGCAGCACCGGACCGTCAGCCAGGGGATCGGAATAAGGAATTCCAAGTTCTACTATGTGTGCGCCTGCTTCTTCCATACGAAGCACAAGTTCAATTGTTGTAGATGGATCAGGATCTCCTGCCATAATAAACGGTATAAATAGTGGATACTCTGCTTTTTTGGCCGCTTCATTCACACTCATTCTAGTCATGATTTAGACTCCTTTTCCATTGCTTCTTTTATGGAATTAACATCTTTATCTCCTCTTCCGGATAAACAGATGACAATGGTTTGTCCTTCCTTCATCTCTTTTGCTTTTTTAAAAGCTAGATGCAAAGCATGTGCAGATTCAATAGCAGGCAGTATTCCTTCTGCTCGTGTTAACAGCGATAGAGCTTCCAGCGCTTCTTTATCAGTCACACCTTCATAAGCGACTCGGCCGCTTTCTGCAAGATATGCATGCTCCGGTCCAATTCCAGGATAATCAAGACCCGCTGAAATTGAATAAGGCTCGATAATCTGTCCATTTTCATCCTGAATTAAATAAGTGAGCGATCCATGAATAACCCCTTTCGTTCCTTTCGTAATAGTAGCTGCGTGCTTTTTAGTCGATATGCCTTTCCCTGCTGCTTCTGCTCCAAATAGTTCCACTTCATCTTCTAAAAAAGGATAAAACATACCAATGGCATTGCTTCCTCCTCCAACACAAGCTGCTGCTGCATCTGGAAGAGTTCCTTCTTTATCTTGTAATTGCTCTTTTGTTTCATCTCCAATAATTCGTTGAAAATCTCTAACCATTTTTGGATAAGGGTGCGGACCAACAACAGATCCGATAAGATAAAAAGTATCTTCTACGTTAGCCACCCAATAACGTATTGCTTCATTTGTAGCATCTTTTAGTGTCTTGCTACCCGAAACTGCTGGCACAACCTCAGCACCGAGCAATTCCATTCTAAACACATTTAGTTCCTGACGCCGCATGTCTTCTTCTCCCATAAATACCTTGCATTCTAGGCCAAGACGTGCACACACAGTTGCCGTTGCCACCCCGTGCTGACCTGCGCCAGTTTCCGCTACAATCTTGCTTTTTCCCATTCGTTTAGCTAATAACGCTTGTCCTACAGCATTGTTAAGTTTATGGGCCCCAGTATGAAGCAAATCTTCTCTTTTTAAGTAAATTTTTGCTCCTCCCAGTTTTTGGGTAAGCCTTTCTGCATACGTGAGAGGAGTGGGACGACCAGCATATTCTGCTAATGTATGTTTGTATTCTTCAACGAATGTCGAGTCTTCCCATGCTTCTGTTAATGATTTTTCCAACTCTTCGAGGGCGTACATTAAAGTCTCAGGGACAAATTTCCCTCCAAAACTGCCGAAACGTCCATTGTTGTCCGGATAGACTTTACTCATTTTTATTCAACCTCTTTTCCAAACGAGTCAATTTCTGTTTATCTTTTACACCTTTTGTTTCAACACCACTTGATAGATCAATTCCCCATGGCTGATAGGGCAGCAGCTTTTCTACATTATCTGGATTCACCCCTCCAGCAATGAAAACAGGAATGCCGTGTTCTTTTCCAAATTCAACATATTTTGGAACGTGCGACCAATCAAAACGTTCACCAGTTCCTCCCCAGGCTCCTTTTACTTTCGCATCGATAACAAATCCATCTACTTTAGTTAAATAGCTTTCCATTCGCTTTATGGTATCTTCATCGTGAGGAAGAGCCTTCCAAACTTCCAAACCGAACTTCTGTTTCGTCTCTGCTGCCTTTTCAGGAGATTCTGAGCCATGCAATTGAATAATATCAGGAGATAGAACATTAACTACTTCTTGTATGTTTTTTAATGGGGCATTAACAAAGAGGGCTGCTACCTTCTTTTCCGGCAATTTATGCCTTTCAAGCCAGGAAGCAGCCTCTTTAGGCGATACTTTTCTTTTGCTTTCTGCCATTACAAATCCTACATAATCAGCGTTTGAAGAACGTGCAGCCTCTACATCCTGTTCTGAATGAAGCCCGCATAGTTTAAGATAAGGACGAGTCATGAAATCTTTCTCCTTTTAATTGTCGTAAAGCAAGTTCGACATTGGACTGCCTCATTAAGGATTCACCAACTAAAACAGCTTCAGCCCCGACATTCTGCACTCTACGAATATCTTGATTCGTATATATACCACTCTCGCTTACGAGCAAACTGCCAGAAGGGATAAATTCACTCAATTCCTCTGTCACTGCCAACGTCGTTTTAAAAGTCCGTAAATCCCGATTATTAATACCAATTATAGCAGGTTTGAAGATTTTCAGCACACTTCCAAGTTCCTCTTTAGAATGAAACTCAACCAGTACTTCTAATCCTTTTTCATGTGCTTCCTCATATAGCTCGTGCAGATGGGCAGGCTCAAGAGCAGCTGCTATTAGAAGAATGGCATCTGCTCCGATTCTTGCACTTTCTTCTACTTGTAATCTATCGATAATAAAATCTTTTCGCAGCACAGGAATAGATACCATATGTTTTACCGCCGTTAAGTACTCGCGTTTTCCTTGGAAGTATGGTTCATCAGTCAAAACAGAGAGTGCTGCTGCCCCTCCCTTTTGATAACTTTCTGCAATTTTTTCTGGATGAAAATCTGGCCGGATTAACCCTTTTGAAGGGGATGCTTTTTTTACTTCTGCAATAACCTGCACGTCACTATGTTGTGCTAGAGCATTCTTAAAAGAGTAATTTGATACATCTGCTTTAGGGGGCAGCTGTAAAGATTGTATTTCTGATTTTTTTGTATCAATAATTTTATTAAGCATGCTGTTCTTCCACCTTTTCTTTTCTAAGACGCTGCAATTGCTTAAGAACTTCACCATTTTCTAATACTCTATTAGCTTCTTTAACTCCTTCTTTAAGGGATGCAGTTTGATCTGCTATATACAGTCCTGCGGCTATATTCAGCACGAGAATATCTTTGGCAGCACCGCTTACACTTCCTTGAAAAATATCTTCAATAAGACGAGCGCTTTCCTTGGCGTTATTTACTTGTACAGGATCAATGTCAGCCCTTTTTAAACCGAATTGCTCGGGTGTAATAGTATATTGCTTAATATCATTATCTATTAGTTCAGTTACAAATGTTTTCCCGGTTATCGTCATTTCGTCAAGACCGTCTTCACCGGTAACAAACATAGCACGTTCTGCACCCATGCGCTGAAGAGACTGTGCCATTTTTAATCCATATTCTTTATTAAAAACCCCAATAACCTGTCCTTTTGCATTTGCAGGGTTTGTGATAGGGCCTAATAAATTGAAAATAGTCCGAAATCCAATTTCTTTTCTAGGAGCAACTGCATGTTTCATAGCTACGTGGTATAAAGGGGCAAACAAAAAGGCCATATCATGATGCCTAAGAGAGACAGCTGCATCTTCTGGTGTAGTCTGTACAGAAAGGCCTAACTCTTCTAGCACATCGGCACTGCCACTCTTTGATGAAACAGAACGATTTCCATGTTTAGCTACTTTTACACCGAACGAAGAAAGAGCAATAGCAGAAGCAGTGGATATATTATATGTTGAACTTTGATCTCCACCCGTTCCGCATGTATCAATTACAAATTCTTCATTATGAGGAATCTTTATTACATGGTCCCGCATAGATCTTGCAAAACCTGTCATTTCATCTACTGTTTCACCGCGAAAACGTAAAACGGTTAATAAGCTGGCTATTTGACTTTCTGTTGCATTTCCTTGCATTATCTCATCCATCGCATCTTTTGCATTTTCTTCTGTCAAAGTGTTCCCTTCAATACATTTGTTCAATATATTTTTCAGCATGAACATTCTCCTCCCCATTTTTCCCGAACATTTTTTCTGCAGATTCCACTGCTTTTAATAGGGCTGCCGCTTTATTTTGTGTTTCTTCAAATTCTTTTTCAGGTATGGAATCTGCTACAATCCCTGCACCAGCTTGTATTCTAGCTTTATTATTTTTAACGATCATTGTTCTGATGGCTATACAAGAATCAATATTGCCATCAAATCCTAAATAACAAACTGCTCCTGCATAAATGCCGCGTCGCTCAGGCTCTAATTCTTTCAATATTTCCATGGCTCTAAATTTTGGTGCACCTGAAACGGTTCCTGCTGGAAACGAGGCTTGCAGGGCTTTAACCGGCTTTGTATTTGCTGCAAGTCTCCCCGTTACTTTCGAAATAATATGCATGACATGGGAAAATTTCCCGATCTCAAGTAATACAGGAGTGTCTACAGAGCCATATTCTGCTACTCTGCCTACATCATTCCTTGCAAGATCAACAAGCATATAGTGTTCGGCTTTCTCTTTTTCATCATCTAAAAGTTCACGGACTAATTCGCCGTCCTCTTCTGTTGTAGTCCCGCGCTTTCTAGTCCCAGCTATCGGGTGAATTTCCACATGATTATCCTGTACTTGAATTAACCTTTCAGGAGAACTTCCTACAACTTCTTGATCGTCAAGTTTTAGATAAAATAAATAAGGTGATGGATTAATCATTCGAAGAGTGCGGTATATATCAAAAGCTGAAACAGTGACCTCCTTTTCAAATCGCTGTGAAAGTACGGCTTGAAAGATATCACCAGCTTTTATATATTCTTTAATTTTCTCAACGTCATGTAAAAATTTATCTTTAGGATAATTGGAACGGACTCCCTCAAAATCAACATCCACTGTTTTTGCTATTGGTGACAAAAATGCTTCTTCCTTAGAACCGAAGGTGAGTTGTTCCATTAACCTTGAAACAATTGCTTGTGAATTTTCATAACGATGAAATACATCTAATTGGCTATCCGCGTCATAATGAATAAATGTCAGTTCTTTTGTATCATGATCCAAGGCAATTAACGTCTGGCAAAACAGAAGTACTACTTCATCTTCACGTTCAGGATCATCATTTGATTTCAAGTCTGGCTCAAATTCTTCTACTGTATCATAAGGAATAACACCGACAGCTCCGCCTTTAAAAGGCACTTCAATGGAAGGAGAACCCGGTTTCAGCCATGCAATGGACTCTTCAAACAATACTGCAAGATCTTCATTTTGCAGCAATATTTTTTTGTTATTATCTACAAATGCATATTTCCCATTTTGACTTTGAATTTTATATTGTGGAGATAGTCCAATAAATGAATACCTAGACCAAGGAGACGCTTCATCTTTACTTTCCAGCAGAAATACTGCTTCACTTTCAAGTTTTCTAAATACTTCTATTGGAGTTAGAGTGTCCGTAAAGAAACGTCTAACATACGGCACCATTTTATTAAGCAAGGATTGGTCTTTAAATAACTGATAGGAAGATTCTGACATGGGCTCACCTCTTATTAATGACAAGAAGAGAGCATGAAGGGAAGGAGAGAACAAAGAAGAAATAATGTACAGCGATAGAAAGGCGAAAAAGTGTTGCAAACCAAATTACCGCTGCCATTATCAAAAAAATATAAAGCCTGAAACATCCAGTTTCAGGCGGTTCTGCATATATACTCCGCTCTACTGAACTCTGCTCTTCTCTTCTAACTGCACTCTGCTCGACTATAATATTATATATTTTGTTATTTCTTTATGGTTTCTCATCTCAACTAAACTAATTCTATATTACACACTTTACTTCTTTTTTGTCAACTCCAGATCAGGACGAAGTTGTTTTGCTTCACGCAAATAAATATGCTGTACATCTTCTTGTGCTGTATCCAATTCTGCCGTCAGCATGATTCTAATACATAACGGTATACTATTAGAAACATTTATCTCTTGAGCACACATAACGGGCACCCATTGCCATCCATCAAATAAGCGCGTTGCTTTTGCCGGGAATGCAGCATCTATATCAGAAGTCGTTGTAAACCATATATGTGATACAAATTCCGGCTTCAATTCATTTTCATTAATCATTTCTTCAAGCAGTACTTTTGTACTGTGTACTATATCTTCTTCTGTATTATTGTCAATTGTAATCGCTCCGCGAACCCCTCTAATCATTCCTAGTCATCCCCCTTTGATCATTCGTAAGCAATTCAATTAGAAGCTTTTCATCTATAGTGTATAATAAGGGCCGGCCAGGTTCTTTTAGCAGCACAAACTTAATATTTCCTGCACTCGCTTTTTTGTCTTTTTTCATAGCATTTATTAATTTTTGAGCAGAGTATTGAGATGGTGCTTCTACCGGGTAATTTAACGATTTCAACCAATTTATCTCTTCAGACACATTCCAAGCGGAAATCCCTAACTCATTACTCAGCCGCATAGCAAATACCATCCCAGCTGCCACAGCTTCACCGTGAGTAATCTGCCCGTCATAACCAGAAGTTTTTTCCAGTGCGTGGCCTAGTGTATGCCCAAAGTTCAAAAATGCGCGAATGCCTGCCTCTCTTTCATCTTCTTTTACTATTTCTGCTTTAACGGCAATAGAACGCTTTAAAAATTGGCGGATTTTATCCGTTTTAATATCAGCGATTGTTTTTACATTTTCTTTTAACCAATGTAAAAAATCTGGATCTTGAATATAAGCATGTTTTATCATTTCAGCAAAACCCGACCGCCATTCTTCATCAGGCAGTGTAGTCAGTGTACCCGTATCGTAAAGGACAGCTGACGGCTGATGAAACGCCCCTATTAAATTTTTTCCTAAAGGATGATTGATTCCCGTTTTCCCTCCTACACTGCTGTCATGAGCTAATAGTGTAGTAGGAACTTGGACAAAAGGAATCCCCCTCATATAAGTTGCTGCGGAAAAGCCGGCTAAATCGCCAATCACACCTCCGCCGAGCGCAAAAATGACCGATTGACGATCAAGTCCTTGTTCTATACAGGCAGTCAGCAGTTTTTCATAACTAGCCATTGATTTAGAATGTTCTCCATTTGGCACGGTAATAATGCTCACCGGGAGAATTGGTTCAAGAATTCTTTTTAGTTTATCCCCATATAATTCGCTGACATTAGTATCCGAAATAATCAGTGCCTTACTCTTATCATCTAAGAATGAACCCAGCAAGTCCGGCGCCTCTTCTAGAATATTGTTACCAATATATACAGGGTAAGATTGATTAGAGGTATTAATAGTCAATTGTTTCATTAAAAATCCCTCGACCACTGAATATGTTCATTTATATTCCTCTCTATCGCATCCACACGGTCAGAACCAAACGTTTCAAGCAAAGCACTTGCAACTTCAAATGCTACAACGTTTTCCATCACCACAGATGCTGCTGGTACAGCGCAGCTATCTGAACGTTCAATACTTGCTTTAAATGGCTCTTTAGAATCAATATCTACACTTTCTAATGGTTTATAGAGCGTAGGGATTGGCTTCATAACACCTTGGATAATAATTGGCATTCCTGTCGTCATTCCACCTTCAAATCCGCCTAAATTGTTGGTTTTACGCTGATAGCCGTTTTTATCATCCCAAATAATTTCATCGTGTACTTTGCTTCCAGGACGGCTGGCTGCTTCAAAGCCAATACCGACTTCTACTCCTTTAAATGCGTTTATACTCATGACCGCTCCTGCTATTTTTGCATCTAACTTTCGGTCATAATGAACATGGCTCCCAAGACCGGACGGCACACCGCTGATTACAGTCTGCACCACGCCCCCTATAGAATCACCATCTTTTTTAGCATCGTCAATGGCCTGCATCATTTGGGTTTCCGCTTCTTTATCGAGACAGCGGACAGGGGATGCTTCGGTTCTTTCTTTTAAATCGTCCACATTTTCATAAGCCGGATTCTCTGCTTTAATACCGCCTATTTCGAGGACTTGTCCTCCGACTTCTATCCCGAACGTTTTCAACACTTTCTTAGCGACAGCACCTGCACAAACACGTGCAGTTGTTTCTCGGGCAGATGAACGTTCTAGTACGTTCCGCATATCTCTATGATTGTATTTTATAGCTCCATTTAAGTCAGCGTGGCCAGGACGCGGACGGGTTATTTTACGTTTAACTTCTTTTTCTTCCTCAGGAGATAAAGGCTCTGCTCCCATAATTTTCTGCCAATGTTTAAAATCATCATTTTCTACTACAAGAGTTACCGGAGCACCCGTCGTTTTCCCATGGCGTACCCCGCTTAGAATCTGTACCTTGTCTTTTTCGATTTGCATACGGCGCCCTCGTCCGTATCCTCCCTGCCTGCGGGCAAGCTCTGTGTTAATATCCTCTTCAAGCAGCTCCATGTTAGCTGGAAGCCCCTCTATAATTGTAGTCTGCTGCGGACCGTGTGATTCCCCTGCTGTTAAGTATCTCATTATCTTCCACTCCTCTTTACATACTTGCCGATTCTCTCTTTAGTGCTTTTATGCATTAAATGATAACATATTTGTTTTTTTATGTGTGCGCAGCCAAAGAATTTTTTAGAAAATACGAAAAAGAACACTGATCATTTTATAGATATGTAGACCTGTATCATTCCACTTTATTTATTTTTTTATAAAAAAACGTATCTTCCGCTTCAAAACCATAACGGGCCGGGTTGAATATTTGTTCGGTACTGCCCACAAACAACACGCCGCCTACATTAAGCGCTTTATTAAACTCTTTATATATATTATGTTTTGCTTCTTCTGTAAAATATATTAGTACATTACGACAAACAATAAGATCAAATCCAGTCTCAAACATATCCGCTAAGAGGTTATGTTTTTTAAACCTAATCCCATTTCTCAAAGTATCTTTCACTCGGTAACCTGAAGTTTCCTTAATAAAATAATGTAATAACATATCTTTTGATAATTCTTTTAGCGCTTTCTCTGTGTAAAATCCTGTTTTTGCACGCAAAAGAATAGCTTCATCAATATCTGTTGCCAGTATAGAACTGCTTTTTCTGCCCGAATATTGATCAAGAATAATGGACAAGGTGTAAGGCTCTTCTCCGGTAGAACAGGCTGCTGACCAAACTTTAAGTTTTGATCTGTCTTTTAGAAGACGGGGCAGAATAACGTCCGTTAAAATCTCCCACCGTTTAGGGTTTCTCAAAAATTCTGAGACATTGATCGTCATCCTTTCTAAGAACTCGGCAAGGACGTCTTCATCCTTATTAATCCCATTATAAAAAAAATCCTCAAAGCTGGAAAATTCTTTTTTTTCAAAGAAAGAACGAAGCCGGCGTTTCATCTGTGCTTCTTTATACATCGATAGATCGATGCCCGTTTTCTTTTTTACCTTATGAACGAAACTAGTGTAATCATTATTAATATAATCTTTATGAGGATGTTTTTTTGACTGGGTTTGCATGAATGATTGTCCTCTCTCTTGAAACTAGTCTCATTATACCATGTCCACACATTACTGACATTTATTGAAAAATTTTAAATTCGAAAGAAAAACGTCTTTCGCTCATAAGCAAAAGACGTCATGAAAACTCTCATTAAACCCACTCTGAAACTGATTTTTTATATTGAATCAAGTCACTTTCGTTAAAAAACAATGCGATTTCTCTATTAGCACTTTCTGGTGAATCCGATCCATGTATTACATTCATACTTACTTGTACGCCAAAATCTCCTCGAATCGTTCCTGGTTCAGCCTCAGCAGGATTTGTCGCACCCATCATTTTACGTGCTGTGCCAATAACACCCTCTCCTTCCCATACCATAGCAAATACAGGACCAGAGGTTATAAAAGACACTAATTCACCAAAAAATGGTTTATCTTTATGTTCGCCATAGTGTTCTTCAGCAAGTTCTTTTGGTATAGACATTAGTTTTCCAGCTGCAAGCGTAAATCCTTTTCTTTCAAAACGATGAACAATCTCTCCTACTAAATTACGTTGCACCCCATCTGGTTTTACCATAATAAATGTTTTTTCCATTACTATCCCTCTTTCCTTGTATGTAATACAGTTAAACCTTATTGATTATAACAAACTATGAAAGCGCTAGCAACGAAAACCATTATTAAACCTTTCCTGGAAAGGAGAAGGTTTACAGAAAAGGCAATTAACGCTTTCTCCCGCCTATGTAAGTTGCTATATCACTTAGTGATTTTTTAGCAGAAATATCAGAAAGTCCTTCTAGTGCAACGAACGCTTTTTCTAAATAGTTTTTGCTTAATTCTTTTGAATACTCAATACCGCCAGAGTTTTTTACCATTTCTAACACGGGGGTAATATCGAATTTAGAATGGTTTTTATTCTGGCATAACCCGGAAATTTCTGAGCGGATATTCGAACGCTTGCACATAGCATATAGCGCAGGCAGTGTAATATTTCCTTGCAAGAGATCACTGCCAGCAGGTTTGCCAAGCTCCTTTTCGGTCCCAGTAAAATCTAGAATATCATCTATGATTTGGTAAGACATTCCAACATTATAACCATAATGATACAGCCGTGATTGATCTTTTGAAGACGCCCCTGCACTCACTGCTCCTAGTTGGCAACTAACTGCAATTAACAATGCCGTTTTTCGCTTAATTCTCCTTAAATACGTTTTTAATGTCTGATCCCAATTATATTGGTCCCTGATTTGCTCAATTTCTCCCAGGCACATTTCATGCATAGCACGTGAAATAATGCGGTGAATGTCTTCATTTTTAAAGTAAGCAGCTTTTTCAATTGCTTTGGCAAATATGTAATCACCAGTGTACATAGCAACACGATTATCCCATTGAGCTTTGATCGTTTTTTTTCCTCTTCTTAGCTCTGCATCGTCTATTACATCATCGTGCACGAGAGAGGCCATATGAATAAGCTCTAAAGCTACTGCGATATGTTTTAACCTTTCAATATCGTAGCTGCCAAACTTCGCACTCAGCAATACAAACACAGGACGGATCCGCTTTCCGCCTGCTTGAAGCAAATGAAGAGAAGCATCCCTTAAGACAGGATGCTGAGCTTCCACGGACCTTTCCAGCTCTTTTTCAATTTTATTTATGTCCGATTTTAGAAACAAATATAAGTCCGCCAACTTCATTATATTCACCTTCAAAATAAGTATTGCACCTCGTTTCCCGCAAGCCACATATCAATTTTATTTACTGGTTCACTAAAGTACCCATGTTTATACATTAGGTTGTAATAATACAAAAGACTTTCTTTTTCCTTTTCTTGAAAATCGTAATGAAGACTCCGAAAATAATTTATCCAAAAATCCTGAGTGCCTCCATGTTCTTTTTTAATAGAAGTGGTCATTTCTTTTAAGTGTGTATAAAGAACACGTTTTTTACTGTATAAAAATTCTTTATACAACAGCTTCAGTACGCTTTCTTTCTCTTGTACAGCCTCTTTTCTTACTGCAAAAACAGCGTATGTCATCGGATAACCTGTATGGTTTAACCACAGTTCTCCGAGGTCATAACAGTATAAATCTGATTTATTTTTCCAGGAAGTTTGAATAGCGTCATCTCCGATCAATAAAAAAGCATCGTAATTTTTCTTCATTTCTGCCGGATCCGGTGCCATTATAGTGTAATGAATAGTTGAATGATTATAGAATTCAGCCATAATGATTTTCAATAAATGAACAGAAGTTGCACTTGAAGAAGTTAAGGCAATACTTGCGCCTTCCAGTTTTTGCAAAGGTTTATGTGAAAATAGAAAAATAGAACCGACTTTTCCATAAGAAGATACCGATAAGCCTGGCATCAGTTGGTATTGACCGGATGCTTCTCCAAATGCGAAAGAAGAAATACCTCCAACATCAATCGTACCTTTTTTCATTCCTTCATTTAAACCAGAGGGAACTTTTGGGATAAAAGTACATCCTTTTGACTTTAAATACTCACGATTTATATAGAAAAACATAGGTAAAATATTAGTGTATGAAATTTCTCCAATGGTTAAACTCATTTTCCGCTCCCCCACCTTGTAAAAAGGGAATGATGGACATTTAACGCGTCCAAAACCTTTCCTACTACAAAATTAATAAGATCATCTTTTGTTTCCGGCAAATGGTAAAATCCGGGCATTGCCGGAATGATGTGGGCTCCATTTTTTTCAGCTTTAAGCATGTTTTCAAGGTGAATACCATTAAGCGGAGTCTCTCTTGGAACGAGGATTAATTTTTGCTTTTCCTTTAAAATCACATCTGCTGCCCTTTCTAATAGATTACCGGAGTTGCCGTTTGCAATTTTAGAAAGGGTTCCCATAGAGCAAGGAATAACTGCCATACCGTCTGTTCGATACGATCCACTGGCAACTGGCGCTTTAAAATCACGCAAGTCATGAATTTTTAAGTTTTCTTGATAAGACTTAGAAAATAACTCTTCTAGACAAGCTTCTCGATCAGATGTATCTAGAAGCAGTTCTTCTCTAAAAACTTGCCATCCGGCTTCACTTACCAAAAAATGTACAAAATGGTGATTCTGAAGCAGCATTTGTGCAAGACGTACGCCGTATACTGCCCCGCTTGCCCCAGTAATTGCTACCGTAAACACTTTTTTATTTTCATTCATAGAAGAATATCCCCAATCGTAAATAACAGCATAACCATGCTAACAATCCCATTCATTGGAAAAAAAGCAACCTTTACTTTGGAAAGGTCATCAGGTTTTACGATTGAATGCTCATAAGCCATAATGATACCAGCTAGCAACACACCTGCTAGATATACAACAGAAAGAGGCGATAAAAAGTGAAGTGTTAACAAAGATATAAAACTAATAACGTGAAAACAACGTGCTAAGTATAATGCTTTTTTAACACCAAATCTTGAAGGTATAGAGTAAAGGCCTGCCTGCTGATCGTAATCAGCATCCTGGGTAGCATAAATAATATCAAAACCCGCAATCCAAAAAGCAACGGCTAAAAACAATAAAAAAGCCTCACTGTGAAGAGTGCCTGTAGCACCTACCCAGCCGCCAAGAGGTGCAATTGCTATTGTTACACCAAGAAAGATATGACAAAGCCATGTGAACCTTTTGGTATAAGAGTAAAAAGTAAGAAAAAACACGGCTATAGGAAGTAAATAAACTGATAACATATTGAGCTGATAAGCAGAAATAAACAATAAAAGAAAGGAAGCAGTGATAAATAAAATACTCTGGCTGGTCGTAATCAATCCAGCAGGTATTGCTCTGTCAGCCGTTCGAGGGTTCTTTTTATCAATATTGGAATCAATCACTCGATTTAAGGTCATGGCCGCACTTCTTGCGCCAACCATAGCAAGAGTGATCCAAATCCATTCTGATATTGTCGGCCAGCTTCCTTCTACCATTAAATTACCTAAAACTGCACCTAAAAATGCAAAAGGAAGGGCAAAAACGGTATGTTCAAATTTGATCATCTCAAGTATTATTTTAAGTTTTTTCATCTTAGATTTTCCTCACTTTGAGCTGCTTTTCCTTTTCTTGCAAAGTGTGCAGCAGCTGTACCCATCGAATATGGTATAACGTTTACTTGATGAAAGCCAGATTCAGAAAAAAGAACAGCAAGCAAACTTTTATTCGGAAAAGACATAGTCGACTCTTGCAGCCAGGAATATTCTTCATAACTGCCAGCAAAGTATTTCCCCAAAAGCGGCATAACCCGCTTAAAATAAAAAGAATAGACTCCTTTAACTTTTTTATGTTCTGGTTGGGAGGTTTCAAGGCATACTGCCAGTCCGCCAGGCTTTAATACACGATGCATCTCTTCTAATACCGTTTGGTAGTCAGGAACATTACGCAAACCAAATCCAATGGTTACATAATCAAATGTATTATCTTCAAATGGGAGGCTCATAGCATTTCCTTCTATCAATTCTACATTTGTAAGATGTTTATTTCTAAGCTTTTGATTGCCGACTTCAAGCATATTCTGGCTAAAATCCAATCCAATAACATGTCCGTTTTCTCCCACAGCTTCAGCAAGGTTAATAGCCCAATCAGCAGTCCCGCAGCAAACATCCAGAGCTTTAGCTCCTTGAAAAACGTTCATTCTGTTCATTGTATCTTTACGCCAAGACTTATGAAGCTGAAAGCTAATAATAGAATTCATTTGATCATATTTATCGTGAATCGATTCAAAGACTTCATGTACCCTTTCTTCTTTGGATTTTTGCATCTTATCCCTTCTCCCATTACTTTATCTTTGCTTCACATTCCATATTTATCCAATTTTTAAGTCGGTTATAGAGCGGGACCTTATGAATAGCAGGATAAGTATCCAGCTGATTTTGCAATTTAACCTGCAGTTCAGATATTTTTTCATTTAAAAAACTGCTTGTACGTGCTGGCGGCCAATTTGTAATCTCATCTGCTCTATATCCTTCTCTAAAAGAATGAATAGCTGAAGCAAATGCCGATAAATATTTTGAGTTTGACTTTTCTCTTTCTTTAAATAATCGTTTTAATAAAAAGAAATTTTCGGCAAGGAAAGCAAGTTCGTTTTTTTTATAAAAAAGGGCTATATCAGAAATAAATCCTCCCTCAACAGTCTCTAAACGTTTCATCAATTCATCTTCAGATTGATGTTCAGAAAAATGCAGACTCATTTTTTCAACATTAATTTTCTGAATTGAGCTGCTAAAAACGGGAAGTATATCATCATGTACATTTTTGACGAGCATGAAATAATAAAGGCTGCTGAAAAAGTCGCCTGCTAAAACAGTTAGCTGTCTCGGTTTTTTTTCCATACTATCTTCTAACTTTGTATTGTGAACCTTTTCGTGCGTAAGAAAAGCTGCTTGAACAAGCAGAGCAGATAGTATCTGTTCTCGTTTTTCTTCTGTGGTAAGACTAGTCTCTTTCATTATTTCTAACAAAAAGAATATAATATCATACTCTATTTCTGCACTATCAATATGTTTTTTCAAGTATGGGTGGGTAGTCATCTTTAAAAACTGATTTTCAATGTCTTTAACTTCCTCAGCCTGCTGTTGTGATTGAATCATGTTAGACGTCCCTCCCATAATTTTAGCTTGGTGATAATATGTAATTCATTAGAAATCTTGGCATATCTTCAAACATTTATACCGCTTACGTTTTCGTACTTTGCTAACTATAAAAAAGTTAACGGTGCTATTATAGCATAGAAGCGAAATTCGTCGAAACCTCTATTAGTACCTGTTGTCCATCAATTCTTAAAGCCACCGCTTTCTGCGACAAGTGGTGGCAATAGTACCTATACGTTGAACTTACTTTTATACAATCCTAACAGTGTTAGAAAATTTGGCTTGCTGCAAAGTCATTAGTTAGCATTTCTGACAAATTAATACAGGGCGAAACTTTATTGTAAATTTCACGCTATATTGACATATCTAAAAGTTATCAGCCCTATATCTACACTTTATTCTTCCGTTCTCAATTCTCCATGGCTGGTTTGTATGACGGCTTTACCTCTTACTTTTACAGCTGATGTATGTTCGGTAAACTGTGCAATCATAACCTCGCCTTTATCAAGTTTTTCTGAATGATGAAACCTTGTATCCGTGCCTCTTGTTAAACCAATCACGTTAACACCGTCTTCTTCGGCTTTAATGACAAAAAAATCGTCTTTACTATTCACTATCATCACCTGCTTTAAAAAAGTTAAGATCTATTTATTAATGCTAATACTTCCGCTCTTGAGGCATCATCTTTTTCAAACGTACCTCTAACCGCAGATGTAACCGTTTCAGCACCAGGCTTTTTAACACCACGCATGGTCATACACATGTGTTCTGCCTCCACTACAACAATAACACCATGAGGCTCTAAGGTTTCCACTATGGTATTAGCAATTGTCGAAGTAATTCTTTCTTGAAGCTGAGGTTTTTTAGCAACCGTTTCTACAGTACGAGCTAGTTTACTTAAGCCGGTTACTTTTCCTCCTTTAGGTATGTATCCTACATGAGCCTTCCCATAAAATGGGACAAGATGATGTTCACACATGGAGTAAAACGGAATATCACGAACTAACACAAGTTCTTCGTGGTCTTCTCCAAATACCGTTTGTAAATGTTCAGACGGGTCCTGATGAATCCCTTGAAAAACTTCTTCATACATTTTTGCAACCCGTTTAGGTGTATCCATTAAACCTTCTCTATTTGGGTCCTCACCAACAGCCTCTAGTATTAACCGAACAGCTTGTTTTATTTTATCATGATCAACAGTAGGCAATCTATTTTCCCCCTATCGAATTAAGTTTAACCTTTGAAAAATTTTAGCATAAGGGTAGGTATAAAGCAAAAGATGAGCAATGATATAAGTTTTTAATAATTTTATTATGTTAACTAATTACACATAGAAAAGAAGCAGCTTTATACACTGCTCCTTCTTTCTAACATTTTTTTAATCATTAAAGAATAATAGCGATTAATCCGCCTGATCCTTCATTTATTATTCTTTCTAAGGTTTCTTTTAATTTATATCTTGCATTTTCAGGCATCAGAGAAAGTTTGGCTTGGATACCTTCACGCACAATTGAATTTAATGATCTTCCAAATATATCAGAATTCCAGATAGATAGTGGATTTTCTTCAAAATCCTGCATGAGATAGCGAACTAATTCTTCACTTTGTTTCTCTGTGCCGATAATAGGAGCAAATTCCGATTCTACATCCACTTTTATCATATGAATCGAGGGTGCTACTGCTTTCAGTCTTACTCCAAAACGAGAACCTTGACGTATAATTTCTGGTTCATCCAGACTCATATCAGTTAATGCGGGAGCAGCAATGCCATACCCGGTCTGTTTTACCATTTTTAACGCTTCACTCACTTGGTCATATTCACTTTTTGCATAAGCAAAATCTTGCATAAGCTGAAGCAAATGATCCTTTCCTCGAATCTCTACTCCTACAACTTCTTTTAATACTTCATCATACAAGTGATCTGGAGCAAAAAGATCGATTTCAGCAATTCCCTGTCCCATTTCAATTCCAGCCAGACCTGCCTCTTCTATAAACTCAAATTCATTTGCAAATTGATGTACAACTCTATCCACATCTCGCAGCCTTTTAATATCTTTTACTGTATTTCTTACGGACTGCTCATATTCTTGTCTAAGCCAATGGTTATCTCTTAATACCATTACCCAGCTTGGTAAATTAACATTTACTTCATGCACTGGAAACTCAAAAAGAACTTCCCTTAATACGTTATGAATATCATGTTCTGTCATGCTTTCAATACTTAATGCCAGTACTGGAATGTCATGCGTTTCTGATAATTCTTGACGCAGTGATTCTGTTTCTGGATGATGCGGCCTGACTGTATTGACGATCATTATAAAAGGTTTTCCAACCTCTTTTAATTCATCTACTACCCGTTCTTCTGCTTCCATATAATCCATGCGTGGGATTTCACCAATCGTACCGTCTGAAGTAACAACAACTCCTAAAGTTGAGTGTTCTTGAATAACTTTACGTGTTCCTATTTCTGCTGCTTCTTGAAAAGGGATGGGTTCTTCATACCACGGTGTGTTTATCATTCGTGGTCCATTTTCATCCTCATATCCTTTAGCACCTTCTACGGCATATCCAACACAATCTACGAGTCTAACATTTACTTCAAGCCCTTCATCCACTTCTAATGAGACAGCATTGTTAGGAACAAATTTCGGTTCTGTTGTCATGATCGTCTTCCCGGCAGCACTTTGCGGCAGTTCATCTTTTGTTCGTGCTTTATCTGCTTCACTTTCCATATTAGGAAGAACGACAAGCTCCATGAACTTTTTAATAAAAGTGGATTTACCGGTACGGACTGCTCCGACTACTCCTAGATAGATGTCTCCACCGGTCCGCTCCGCGATATCTTTGAAGATATCAACCTTTTCCACTAGATCCCCTCCTGTTCAATGTGAAATTCCGATACCGGTCTTGCATGTATGACATTATATATTTATGATAATGTCCGACGGATATGACTTTCTCATTTCTACTTATGCTATGATTCAAACTTATATGCTTAAACTTAAAAGAGAAATGAGACGGTAAAGCTTTCAAAGAATAACAGCTAGCATATAACAGATTAGCTATATCTCACTCGAAATGCCGTCCATAACATCGTTACTCCGTCCTGTACGTTAAATAATATAGGTTTTGCTTATACAGTTAATCGAATTGTATTTACATTTTGTAAGTAAAAAAGACACTCTCCTGATGTTTTACAACGGAAAGTGTCTTTCTTCGTTTTATGTTTTATATTGTTATTCTTTTTTAAATGACGGCTCTCCATTGTCATCAATCGTATACGGAACAGAGAATACAGGTACTATCGGCGAATGGTCCGTTAATATTTCTCTTATGTCATCACCTTTTTTGAAATTATGGTCATTTTCTCGTAAAGCTATATTTAAATCCATTGCATAATCGATTAAAACATTTCCATGTTTATTAATGATTAGAGGTAAATATGTCTCATTGTATGGACTTTCCACTTTCGCATCCCGATGGTAATCCAGCTTCTCCATATCTATGGAATAAACCCCAGGGCCAATGGGTTCTTCAATAGGAGCATATTCATTTTCTTTAATATAGTTATTTACTTCTCGCTGTAGTTCTTGTATCTCTCTCATAATACGTAAGTCAATTACTTTAACTTCTGCTTCCTCTTCCGGATTAATAATCACATATTGATAAAATCCACCATTTTCAAAAGAATTTCCTGGCGGCTCTTGCATATAACGCGGCAGTAACTGCTTAAAATCTATTACATATTTCTGATATATCGGTGTATCTTCATCCTTTGTTTTTATAGGAAGCACACTGTTATCTTGTTTATATTGATCAACCGCTTGCTGAACGGAAGCAAGCTGATTTTCATAAGGTACTTGATTTTCCGCCCTTTTTTCCTGCGGGAACATACAACCCGATAAGAAAAATAGAAGAATCAAACCCAAACATGATGCAATCAATTTAATTTTCACTGCTTCACCTCCTAAGCAGAAAGGTCGTTATATGTTAACGTAGAGTTTTTTTATTCAGCCAGCGGCCCTCTTACTACGACGGCAAAAACAATTAGACCAGCTATCATAAGACATAAAAATGACAATATAAGTAATAATACCCGCCAAATTCCAGGCAGCTTTTGTGATAACACGGTAAGCCCGGCCGACACAAACATTAAAAATATACCAAAAAAGGAAAACCACATGTTTTGTAAAGCTGTCATCAACCGCAACCTCCTTTAATTCAGTCCATATTATAACACATGGAACAAGCTGTGACTGCATGTCCGAATTGTTTTCAATGTTTTGTAGAAAAATAATATATCCCATTCGTTTCTTTTTTTCCATCAAAAACCAGCTGAACCGGGGCTGATCCAGCTGGCTTTTGCTATATTCTTTCCTTTTTTTCTACAGCCTTTATTCTATTCTTTTTACTGTATTCATAAAGGTATCCATTGGAATGAGCATATGCCTTTGAAGCATAAAGAAATCTAAAATTATTTTGACTGGAACCACTTGCTTAAAGAAGCCAAATCAAACGGGATATTGTTGTTAACAATGGCTTTGACTAATTCATCTTCTTGTTTTTTGGATACAGTTTTCCCAGCAAGTTTACCAACATCAGAAATGACGCGGCGTACGGTTTGCTCATCTTGAAAGTCAGCTCCATTCAAGGATTGTACCAGTTTAAATAAATCTTCTTGTTTTACATTCGTTTTTTTCTCAATCTGGTCAAAAAATGAATCGTTTTGACGGTGTCGCATGTAACAGCCTCCCTTAATCACTATTCAAATTATCCTATGCATGATTAAAGGAGGCGTGCCAATTGTTACTCATTATCATTTGGACTCCATGACTTCTCCTGCCATTTTTCTTGAAAATCAGGCCCTAACAAAAGTGAAACATTCTCTACTTCATGTTTCCTTACTCTTCCCATTAATTGATGTGCTGCAGCTTCGGGTTTTTTTTCATTAAACAAAACTTCAAACAATGCCTCTGTAATTGGCATTTCTACTTTCAGTCTGTTTGAAAGTTCTTTTACTGCCTTTGTCGTCCTTACTCCTTCTACAACCATACCCATTTCATCCAGCACATTTTCAAGGTTTTTCCCCATCCCCAGTTTATATCCAGTCCGCCAATTACGGCTATGCTGGCTGGTACAGGTAACAATCAGATCACCCAATCCAGAGAGCCCAGTAAAAGTGAGCGGATTTGCACCAAGTTTAATGCCTAAACGTGCAATCTCGGCCAGCCCTCTAGTCATAAGAGCAGCCTTTGCATTATCGCCGTACCCAAGGCCCTCTGTCAATCCAATACCGAGCGCAATGATATTTTTAAGCGCACCGCCTATTTCTACTCCAATCAAATCTTGGTTTGTATACACCCGAAAATTATTATTCATAAACAATTCTTGCACCTGTTCAGCCGCTTGAGCTGCGTGAGATGATACTGTAACGGTAGTTGGCTGTCTTTCACACACTTCTTCAGCATGACTCGGGCCAGACAACACTACAGTTGCTTCTCCTTTTTTTTCATCCAGCTCTTCTTCCATCATTTCTGAAATCCGCTTTGAGGTTCCAGGTTCAATGCCTTTGGAGGCATGAATAAGAATATTATAATCTTTTACGTATGGTTTTAATTGAGTCACTGTATCCCTAATAGCTTTCGTAGGGACAACGAGGAGGACGTATTTCGCATCTTCTGTACACCATGCTAAATCATTTGATGCCTGAATAGCATGTGGAAGGGCAAAGCCGGGCAAATATTTTGTATTTGTATGAGAATTGTTTATTTCGTCTGCTTGTTTTTGTCTTCTTGTCCATATTTTCACATTGTGCTCGTTATCTGCTAACACTGTAGCTAAGGCTGTTCCCCAGCTACCTGCCCCTATTACCGCAACGTTTGAGTTCATTCTTTTCCCCCTCGTTTATGATAATTTCTTTTCCCCGATTTTGTTTTCGGTACCTTTTATTAACCTCTCAACATTTGTTCTATGTTTCCAAACCGACATTAGTCCTAATAGTGCAGTTAAGTAAAAGTATGGATCGGGATGTCCATAATGCTCTTTTGTAAACCAGATTAATATAGGAGTCGCAGCGGCAAAAATCAATGAACCTAACGAAACGTATCTCGTAACCACGATGGCTAAAATAGAAACAATGCCGACATAAACCGCCGGGAAAAATACAAGACTGCCTACTACTCCAACTGCTGTTGCTACACCTTTTCCACCTTTAAACCCATAATATACCGGCCAATTGTGCCCAAGAATTGCAGCTAAACCTGCTAAAGCGGGAGCAAGGCCATCCATTTCCCCGAGAGAAGTAAATACCGGAAATATACCCGACATTTCCAGCCATTTTGCAAACCACACTGCCGCGATCCCCTTGAATATATCAAGACTCAACACTAAAATAGCTGGTCCTTTGCCTAACACTCTTAAAATATTGGTAGCTCCTGCATTCCCGCTGCCGTGCTGTCGAATGTCAATTTTCATCATTTTTTGAGCAATCACATAGCTAAAACTAATCGACCCTAATAAATAAGCAGCGATTATAGACACTAATAATTCCATTTCTCCCGTTTCCCCCGATTAATTGATATAATTTTTACTAAAAGCTTACTCGTTCTTTTTTCGCGCAATAATTTTAAGTGGTGTTCCCTCAAAATGAAATGCTTCGCGCAGTTTATTTTCTATATATCGTTTATATGAAAAATGCAAGAGTTCAGGGTCATTTACAAACAACACAAAGGTAGGCGGAGCCACTGCCACTTGAGTTGCGTAATTTATTCTCAGTCTGCGATTGTTCTCAGTAGGAGTAGGATTTATTATTACTGCATCCATAATGACGTCATTTAACACATTTGTAGGGACGCGAAGATTATGGTTATCTGCAGCTTGTTTTACAGCAGGCAGTAAATGCTGCAATCTATGTTTTGTTTTGGCCGACAAATAAAGGGCTGGAGCGTAAGATAAAAATTGAAATTCATCACGTATTTTTTCTGTATACCGTGACATGGTTTTATCATCTTTCTCTATGACATCCCATTTATTAACTACGATTAACATAGCCCTTCCTGCTTCATGGGCATATCCTGCAATTTTCTTATCTTGTTCTCTTATACCTTCTTCCCCGTTTATTACCATTAATACAACATCAGAACGCTCCATCGCTCTTAGAGCACGAAGAACACTATACTTTTCAGTCGCTTCATATACTTTACCTCGTTTTCGCATTCCAGCTGTATCTATTAGCACATATTCCTGATCATCTTTTTCAAAAACCGTGTCCACTGCATCCCGGGTAGTTCCAGGAATATCACTTACAATTACTCTTTCTTCCCCGAGAACGGCATTAACAAGAGAAGACTTCCCTACATTAGGCCGGCCGATAACTGCCATTCTAATTGTATCTTCTTCATATTCTTCCTCTTGGTCAGCTGGAAAATGGCGAACGACTTCATCGAGCAAATCACCTAGGCCAAGGCCGTGAGCCCCGGAAATCCCAAAAACTTCACCAGTACCAAGCGCATAAAACTCATATACTTTATCCTTCATTTCAAAGTTGTCAATCTTATTAACCCCTAAAACGACAGGTTTTTTGGAACGATGCAAAATGGAAGCCACTTCTTCATCTGCCCCAGTCACTCCATCCCTTCCATTTACTAAAAAAATAATTACATCGGCTTCATCAATGGCAATTTGAGCTTGCTCTCTCATTTGCTCTAAAAGAGGTTCATTTCCTATCTCTATTCCGCCGGTATCGATTACGTGAAACTCACGGTTTAACCACTCAGCTTTACTGTAAATACGATCTCGAGTAACGCCGGGTATATCTTCTACAATTGCCTGTCTCTCTCCTACAATCCTGTTAAAAATAGTAGACTTTCCAACATTAGGTCTTCCAACGATGGCTGCTACTGGTTTTGGCATAATTTTTTCTTTCCTTTCTCCCTTAACCACTTAGCTAATTTAATCAATAAATCCAGTGACTTGCATACGTAAGTCACTCCTATGAACCGCTTTTTACTTTATTTAGAAAGAACTCGGCTTCACGCCGAGTTCTTTTTCTTAAAGTATTAGTACCTCAACTTGTTTATTTTAGCAGATTTTTCTCTACCCAGGCAAGTTAGAACGAGGTGGAGATGCTACATTATTAATCATAGTTATTAATTTGTGAAATAATTCTAAACTGTATAATGCTGCAATTAGGGTAATAAGGTAATTTAAAAAGAACACTTCACCTACATTAAGTACCGAAGTAAACGGAAGTATATGCAATTGGTAAATTATTTCTCCGCTGCAAGAAGCTATTATCGCACAAGCTAAGCGTTCCTTAAATGAATGAAAAAAGAGAAAAAATATAAAGGTAAAACAAATAATATACGTCAATAAATGACCAAATAAGAAAATGACTGGTTCATACCATTCGGTTAACCGTAAAGCTGCAAACAAATATGCAAAACTAATAGACATAAAAAATATTTTCCATTTATTTAAGGAGGTTTGATCACATAAACAAAGAAAACCTCCTGCAAAAAACAAAATAAATACAGGCTTGATTGTCACCTGCATGAAAGACCAGTCCAAAGGGTAAAAACTGATTATTGCTAGCAAGAACAGGGACAAAACAAAACGATATCTATTTTGTTTTCCTACTAAAAAGGTCTGAATGATCCATAAATACCAACTAATGATTAGTAATAAAATATTCTCCATTTTTTTCCTTTTTTTCTACAGTATGGACAATATTTCTTTATCTATTCAATAACACACCAAAAACTGGTTTATCAAACAGACAAACCAGTTTTCAATTCCCGAGCCTTTTTCTGCTGTAGTTTGATGGGGGAAATCCTCTTTCTTCTAACCAGTGTTTCGACTCCCCTGTAAGTACAAGAGGTGCATATTTGAGATCCATTATTCGCTCAGCACCGACAGCAGTCATTACCATTTTTAATTCTTCCTGGCACTTAGTAATAAAACGTTTGGCACCTTCTTTTCCGCCCTGGTCTGCAGCTGCTAAAACTTTCCCCGCTATACCCGCTGCATCAGCTCCTAAAGCAATGGCTTTTGCAATATCGTATCCGTTTCTTACTCCGCCTGATCCTATTACTGAAATAGAACGCGAAGCTGCATGTACGGACTCTACAATAGATGGGACCGCAGCCAAACCCCACTTATTAAAAAAATCAAATGGCTCATCTCTTCTTTTATTCTCAATCGCTGCAAAATTTGTGCCGCCATTTCCTCCCGTATCAACAACTTGGACATCCGTTTGTTTTAATTGTGCTACAGTCTCATAGGACAATCCAAATCCAACTTCTTTTATAATGACAGGTACATGTAAAGATGCAGCGATTTCAGAAATAGTTTCAAGAGCACCTTTAAAATCTCTGTCTCCTTCAGGCATTACTAATTCTTGTATAACATTTAAATGTATTTGTAATGCATTTGCATCTATCATGTCTACAGCCTGCTTTGCTTGCTCTAACGTTAATTCGCTTCCTAAGTTAGCAAATATCACACCATCTTTATTTACTTTCCTAACAATATTATACGTTCTTTCTTCTGCTGGATCTTTGAAAGCTGCCATTTGAGAACCAACTGCCATAGCAGCTCCAGTATCTCTAGCTGCCGCTGCAAGACACTCGTTCATTCTTTCTGTTTCCTTGCCGCCGCCTCCTGTCATTGCATTAATAATAATCGGCGAACTTAAATAAAGTTCGCCGATTGATACGGATTGGTCTATTTGAGAAACAGAAGTCCCCGGCAAGCTGTTATGAACGAAACGGACATCATCAAAGCTGTTCTTTTTTTCTGTTTCTGCGCTTAAAGCGTAATTAATATGATCCTTCTTTCGTTCAGCACGAGACACCTGAAAACCAAACTCCTTATTTTTTATACTTTTTTAATTGATCACCAATCATATCACCTAATGAAAAACCAGAATGGTCTTCTTCAGGGGCTTCATACTCTTCCTGAACTTTTTTATCAGGAGTATCTTCTTTTTCTAGTTCACGAATGCTCAATGAGATACGTTGTTCTGATGGGCTGATATCGAGAATTTTTGCCTTCACTGTTTGTCCTTCTTCAAGAACTTCTCCTGGAGTGCCAATATGACGATTAGCGATTTGAGAGATATGAACTAATCCCTCTACTCCAGGTGCTACTTCTACAAACGCTCCAAAAGAAACGAGACGCTTCACTTGACCCTCAATAATATCTCCTGGTTCGAATTGTCCTTCAATTGTGGTCCAAGGTCCCGGCAACGTTTCTTTAATAGAAAGAGAAACCCTTTCACTTTCAGAATCAACAGCGAGAATCTTCACATCTATTTCATCGCCTTCTTTTACAATTTCTCCAGGAGATTCTACACGGTGATGTGCCATTTGTGATATATGGACAAGGCCGTCTACGCCTCCTATGTCTACAAATGCACCAAAATCAGTCAACCGCTGTACTGTACCTTTAACCACATCTCCAACTTGAAGGTTTTCAAGTAATTCTTTTTTCTGCTTGTCTGCTTCTTCGTCAAGAACGGCACGTTGAGAAAGAATAAGTTTATTTTCTTCTGGATCGATTTCAGCTACCTTTAATCGTAATGTTTTTCCTTTATATTCGCTAAAATCTTCCACAAAATGACGTTCAACTAAAGATGCAGGGATAAATCCGCGGACACCAAGATCAACAACGAGTCCGCCTTTTACCACTTCTGCCACCTCAGCTTCTATTATTTCACCAGCTTCAAATTTCTCTTGGAGTTCCCCCCCATGCTTTATCCGCCAAAGCAGCGCGGCGTGACAATACAAGTTCATCGTCCTCAAGTTTAATGACTTTTAACTCAAGCTCGTCGCCTTCTTGGAGTACATCATTAACCTTTTCTACATGAAGGCTTGAAAGTTCGCTGATCGGTATCACTGCGTCCACTTTATATCCAGCGTCCGCGTAGGCCTGCTTGTCTTCAACTTTAGTAATCTTTCCGGTAACAAGATCTCCTACACTTAAATCCTGCATACCGACCAATTCATTATTCATTTCATCAACCATTGACATTTGCCTCCTTCACTTTCCTTTAGGGAACATAAAACTAAAATATAATAAATTCCTTATGCTAAAGAATTTATTTCACCAAACACATTAAACGAAATGACTCCAGCTTTTTCTGCTCTATTTATTTTTTTCAGCTTGGTGTTGAGCCATTAACTTACGGATACTATCCATAATTTCTTCAGTAGCGTCAGCAGCGCTTGTTTTTTGATTTCTTAATTGTTGAAAATTCAACGGTTTCCCGTAAACAACAGTCACTTTTTGAAAAGGTTTATACTTTCCAAAAACGGCAACCGGGACAACAGCCGCTTCGGATCTAAGAGCGAAAAAACCTGATCCAGACAGCCCTTTTCCAACTTCACCGGTTTTACTCCTTGTACCCTCCGGAAAAAGACATAAAACCTTCCCTTCTTCTAATAAACTCAAACCTTTTCGTAAAGCTTGACGGTCGCCTGCGCCTCTCTTTACAGGAAAAGCTCCGAGAGAAGGTAATAGAGATCCTAGAATCTTTTGACTAAAAAGCTCTTCTTTTGCCATAAAGTGAATCTTTCTTTTCATAAAAGAACCTACTAATGGAGGATCATAATTGCTAATGTGATTAGAACAAAGCAGCACCGGTCCTTCTTTTGGAATATTTTCTTGACCAATTGCTTCTGCACGAATAACCAATGACAAATACATTTTGCATATCGTTTTGCCTATTGCATATACGCTCATTGCTTTTGAATCCTTTCTAAAGCTAATGAACATATACTCTCTGCCACTTCATCTGCTGATAAACTTGTTGTATCAATCTCCACAGCATCTTCGGCTTTTATTAAAGGAGATATTTTTCTTGTAGAATCTTTGTCATCTCTTAACTGAATATCATTCATAATCATTTGTAAATCTGAGCTTCTCCCTTTTTCTACATTTTCAAAATGTCTGCGTTTTGCTCTTTCTTCAACAGAAGCTGTCAGGAATACTTTCAGTTCGGCTTGTGGAAGAACGGTTGTTCCTATGTCCCTTCCATCTAAAACTGCACCTTTGCTGCTGGCTAAATCTTGTTGTTTTTTTACCATTTTTTCCCTTACTCCTGCATGTGCAGACACAGCAGAAACGGAAGCTGTGACTTCACTTGAGCGTATATCGTCAGTGACTTCATTATCATCAACAAAAATCCTGTTTCCATCGATTGCATAAGTTAATTGCAAATTTGTTGATTCTAACATCGAAGATAGAACTTGTCCATCCTGAATATCTACGTTCGAGTGAATAGCTTTCCACGCTAAAGCACGATACATCGCCCCTGTATCTATATAAATATACCCCAATTCAGAGGCTACTTTTCTTGAAACCGTACTTTTCCCTGCACCCGCAGGTCCATCAATAGCAATGTTGATTTTTTTCATAGTGCACCCCATCGAGACGATATGTATTACTGCGATGATTAAGGGCGATTGGATTCCCTAAAACTTATATATTCACAGAGTATCATACCATAAAGCAATGAACAAATCTAACGATTCCGACTTTAAGCATTCTTTTTCATTAAAGTATAATTGGATTCATCGATTGATAAATCATTCTTATTCATCAATCATTTACGCTGTACTGCGTCAGATTTTTAGCCGTTTGCCCCTTGACTTGACTTTACAGTAATAATTCTTTTAAGTGAGAAAAAGAAGAAGCAAGGAGCCTCTTCTTTTTCTCACTTTTTTAAATTGTAATGATTCTTCGATTTACATAGTGTCATACACAGGTTCAGCTTGTTCCAACTTTTTCACGCTTTCTTCGTCTCCGTTGTCCGCATTGATATAAATTCTGTAGGTATCTTTATCAATAGTACCGTAAAATTCATAACACAAAATTTCTTCTTCATCTTCATTTTCAATTAAAGCTAGACCCTCTTCTCTAACCTCTACTTTTGGATTAATTTCATCTCTTGCCTCTTCTATACTAAGAGAAGGATCAAGGTCTTTTCGTTCTTTGTGATTAGTTATATATTCTGCTCCTTTGTAACCAATAATTTCTCCATCATCAAGCGCTACTTCTAAATAAACAGTATCCGGATACACTTTCACTTCGTTTTCCATGGATACAAATTGAAATACGCCTACCGTGTCATACTGCTTACCATCCACCATTTCCATGTTTTCGAATCCATTTTTCTCTAGAAACTCTAAACCTTTTTTTGATGCTTTATTTAAACTGATTTCTGGTTCATCTACTGGTCTAGATTGCAAAAACCAAAGAGGGTGTCCGCCTTTTTTTGTCATGTCCATGTAAATTTCGTCTTCTCCCTCAGGCTCCTCTATTGTTAACGTATACCCTTCGAATTCAAGGCCTTGTTTATTTAATTCCTCAATATTAACATTCATCGAATCGGGAAGGCCTACAAATTTTTTCGCTTTTTTGGCTGCTTCTTTTTTACTTATTTCTTTCCCTTTAACATTTTCAGCAATTTTCTTATCTAAATCTGGAGCAAATCCTTCTTCCATTTCAGGGCCAAATTCTGCTTCTGAAAAGCCTTTGACTTTGTCATCAATCATATGAAACCCATTCACAATCGAATTGTCCATTGGCTCATCGTTATTGGCCATTGCTTCTTCTGCCTCTGTCCATTTAGCGTTTTCTTTTAACGTTGATGCTTGAAGCTTTCTTAAATCATGTTTAATTTCTCCAGCCTCTTTATAGAAATTGCTCAACTGTTTGTATTCTTTCTCAGACAGAGGTTCTTTGCCTAAATCACGAATGGTCGTTTCATAGCTGAAATTCCCAATTTTATGCAATAAATCTTCTGTTTCATTAAGAGCCATCATTCCAAGCGGCAGCTGCCCCAACTCACTTTGCGCCAACGATGTAAGGCGCCAGACTTGTGCAAGCGAGCTCGATAACTGTTTTCTCGAATTCATGGCTAGTGTAGAACCTACTTCATCTTCTATTTGGTCAAGATGAAAAGATAAATCATGAAAAGCACGCTGATAATTGTTTTCGTTATTCACAAGCAGAGCTTCTTTTTGATTTGCTTGATTAGCTCCCCACCAGCCTGTTCCAATCAAGGCAATGACAAGTAAAGCTATTAAGACATTACGAACCATATTAATATTCACCTCCGTTATTTAGCAAATACGTGTTTCCCAATCGTTTTCACTTGTGGCCTTTGCGCTACCCAGCCTGATGTAGCTGTCACTGGATTATAGTAATATAGTGATCCTTCAGAGGGATCCTGGCCATTTAAAGCATCAAGAACAGCTTTTCGAGCTTCTTCATTAGGTTCCATGTAAATTTGCCCATCAGCAACTGCAGTAAATGCCCTCGGTTCGAATATGACACCGCTCGCCGTATTTGGAAACGTTGGACTGTTTATTCGATTTATAATAACTGCAGCTACAGCTACCTGGCCAACGTATGGCTCTCCTCGTGCTTCACCATAAACAGCATTTGACATAATTTGAATATCATTTTCTGAATAACCTTCCGGTACATTCATTGCTTTTTGAATATTAGGTTCATTTGATTGATCTTCATCAACTTGCTCTTGATCTGTTTGCGGCTGCTCTGTTTCTGCTCCATCTTGTCTGCGCTGTCCATTACGCTGCTGGCCGCCGCCCTGCTGTTGTTCTTGCTGGGGCTGCTGCTCTTTTTGAGGCTGTTGTTTTCCTTTTTTATCTCTGCTTCCTTTCTCACCTTTTTGAATTTCTTTTGGTGTACCCCCATAATGGGTAAATTTCCTGCCATTTTCTAAAGCGTCTTTTACAAATGCTTCATCGTATTCGGTAGATTTTTCAAGCATGCTTTTCATTTTTTCCCCAACAAGGCCGTCTGTTTCTAAACCAAATTCCTCTTGGAAATTTTTAACAGACCAAAAGGTACCCCAGCCAAATACCCCATCAATATTGTCGTTGTAAAAACCGTTATACTGAAGCCTTGCTTGCAGTTCTACTACATCATCACCAGTAGCACCCTTTTGAATGACTTGATCTGTGAAGGCTTCTGCTGTTGTATTGGGATAGGCATAGCTGAAAATGAAAAAGCATAAGGAAACGAAAATAAGTTTCGATAGGTTTATTTGATATATTTTCATTACGGTTGTCCCTCCTTTTTACTCCACAACACTTGGTTGCTCTTATTTTCTTCTGTGTTGGTTTTTTTATTCATAAAGAGTTATTTATTCCATGCCATTTATTTAAAAAACTTGGCTTGCCACCGAGTCCTATGGCGGAAGACGTAGTTTTACTTATACTTTGATCCGTTAACAAAGTTAAACATTTCCTAAAGTACAAAAAAACCCTCTTCGACAACAAGTCGAAAAGGGCCAAAAATGCTATTTTACAGAACGCTAAAGTATCTTGCTTCCGGGTGGGCAAATACCATCGCAGAAACAGAAGCTTCGGGTTCCATCATATATTCATCTGTTAATTGAACACCGATTTTTTCTGGTCTGAGTAATCGGAACAATTTAGCCTGGTCATTTAAGTCAGGACAAGCAGGGTAACCAAAAGAAACCCTTATTCCCTGATATTTGGCGGAAAAACGTTCTTCCATCGTCAATTCAGGCGAATCCGGAATCCCCCACTGATCTCTCATCATTTGATGAATTTTTTCCGCAAAACCTTCAGCCACTTCTAAGGCAGCAGCTTGGACCAAATGACTAAATAAATAATCTCCGTTTTCTTTCGCTTTGGCAGACATTTCTCTTACACCTTCTCCAGCAGTGACAGTTAAAAATCCAACGTAATCCATATCACCACTGCCAACAGGACGAATAAAATCAGCCAAACATAAATGAGGAGCACGAGGCTGTCTTGGAAATGAAAAGCGTTCGAGTACTTTCTTTTCTACTGGATCATTATAAATGAATATCTCATTTCCATCTGACTGAGCCGGGTAAAATCTATACATACCGTGCGCTTTTAAAAGATTTTCTTTTTTAGCTCTATTCATTAAATGATCTACTTTTTCTTTTAATGCTACTGCTTTATCATTTTTTTCTTTTAATAACCGGCTGACTTTTCCTTGCAGACCTAAATGTTTTCCTATGAGCATTTGCAAATTTACGTACGGTTCTAAATGAGCAATACTAAAATCTTTCAGGACATGTTCTTTTAGATCTGGAGGAGTTTGTACCGGCACTTCTGTTGAAACCTCTGAACGAGCTGGTGTTTCTTCGCTTACCGTTTTTACAACTTTTTTGTTTTGCGCATTATCTAACCGTTTTTTTCGTTTCTCAATCAATTCTTGCTGCAGTTTGGTCCGTTCTTCAGGTACAGCCAGTTTATTTGCTATATCTAAACCGTTCATTGCATCTTTTGCATATAGAACCATTCCATCATACTCTGCACTTATTTTTTCTTCTGTAAATTTGCGCGTTAAAGCTGCTCCGCCTACAAGCACAGGTATAGAGATTTCTTGGTTTTTTAAGTCTTGCGCTGTAAGTACCATCTGTTGAGCAGATTTAACTAGCAGACCGCTTAAACCGACAGCATCCGGTTTTTCATTGTTAACAGCTTCAATTAGTTCATTTGAGGTGACCTTGATTCCTAAATTAACGATTTTAAAGCCGTTGTTTGATAAAATAATGTCTACTAAATTTTTCCCGATATCATGAACGTCACCTTTGACAGTAGCAAGCAATATTTTCCCTTTTCCTGAATCATCATCTTCTTTTTTCTCCATGTATGGTTCAAGATGGGCAACGGCCGCCTTCATCGCTTCTGCACTTTGCAGCACTTCCGCTACAATCAATTCATTGTTATTAAACAATTTACCAACTTTGTCCATTCCGTTCATTAATGGACCGTTAATAATATCAAGAGGCTCATCGAATTTTTTCAACGCTTCATCTAAATCTTCAAATAACCCTTCTTTTGTTCCTTCAACTATATATTCAGCTAATCTATCTTCAAGAGAAAGGTTCTTTTCGACTTTCTTTTTCTCAGCTTTTTTCCCTCGATAATGAGCCGTAAATTCTGCCAATGTTTCATCCGAGGTTTCAAACAATAATTTTCTGGCCATTTCCTTTTCGTTATCTGGAATACTTGCAAAACGTTCGAGCTTTTCTGTATTAACAATCGCATAGTCTAAACCTGCATTGGTACAGTAATACATAAAAGCTGCATTTAGAACTTCTCGACCAACCGGAGGAAGCCCAAATGAAACGTTACTTATTCCTAAAATCGTTAAGCAGTCAGGGAGTTTTTCCTTAATTAATCGAATTCCTTCTACTGTAGCTTCAGCGGATCCAATGTATTGCTCATCTCCCGTTCCAACCGGGAATACCAGCGGGTCAAAAATGATGTCTTTAGCGTTCATACCGTGCTTATGAACGAGCAAATCATGTGAACGTTTAGCAATTTCAAGTTTTCTTTCGGCAGTAACAGCCATCCCTTGTTCATCGATGGTTCCTACCACAACTGCTGCTCCAAAACGTTTTACTATTGGAATAATGTCATCAAAACGTTCTTCCCCGTCTTCTAAATTAATAGAATTGATGATTGCTTTTCCTTGTGAATAGGTTAGTGCTTTTTCAATAACCTGAGCGTCTGTTGAATCGATCATTAACGGTACTTTTACTTTGTTTATTACATAACTCAGAAACTTTTCCATATCCTCTAGCTCTTCACGATCAGGGTCCGCTAGACAAACATCAATAACATGAGCACCTCTTTTTACTTGTGCTCGCGCCACTTCCGATGCTTCTTCAAATTTATCTTCGTTAATAAGTCTTTTAAATTTTCTAGAACCAATGACATTTGTCCGTTCCCCAACAAACAGCGGTCTCATGTCTTCTTCATAGACAAGCGGCTCGATTCCAGAGACAGTGTGCGGGTGAGTCTCAACAGGTACTCTTGGAGAATAATCTTTTAAAGTATCTCTCATTACTTTAATATGTTCCGGGGTTGTCCCGCAGCAGCCGCCTACAATGTTAAGCCAGCCTTTTTCTCCAAATGTTTTTAACTTTGATGCAAGAGATTCCGGCGATTCATGGTAATGGCCTTCTTCATCAGGTAATCCTGCATTTGGATAGCAATGAACATAAGTCGTAGCTAAATCAGATAATGAACGCAGGTGGTCCCTCATAAATTCTGGACCCGTAGCACAATTTAACCCGACAACAGTAGGTTTCATATGTTCTAGTGAAATATAAAAAGATTCAATCGTTTGTCCTGCCAGCGTAGTCCCCATCGGTTCTATTGTTCCTGAAACAATAAGCGGCAATTCCGTTTTCGCGCTTGCTTCTGCACGTTTAATGCCAACATAAGCAGCTTTTACATTACGCATATCCTGGCTTGTTTCTAACAGGAACACATCTATGCCGCCTTTTATTAATCCTGCAGCTTGCTCCTCATAAGCATCTGCTAATTCTTCAAATGTTGTGCCTCCCGTTACAGATAATGATTTCGTCGTCGGTCCCATCGCTCCAGCTACGTATCTTGGAAATTCCGGAGTTGAATAATCATCAGCTGCTGCTTTGGCCAGCTTTGCTGCAGCTACATTCAGCTCTTCTGCTTTGTCTTCAAGATCATAATCGGCAAGTACAATACTGGTTGCCCCAAATGTATTTGTCTCTATAATGTCAGCACCAGCTTCTAAATACTCGCGGTGTATCCGATCAATAACATGCGGAGATGTAACATTTAGATATTCGTTACACCCGTCAAAATGCTCTCCTCCGAAATCCTCCGGCTTTAAATCTGCATTTTGAAGCATCGTTCCCATTGCACCATCTAGTAACAATATCGATTGTTTCAATCTTTCTTTAAATTGAACCATTGTAGTCTTCCACTCCTTCGTGTAGCTGCTGCTAACGCTGTAAAGCCGATTTTCTTATATAATCCGTTAATTCTGCTGTTATATCATACCGCAAAAACGGGGTAATGAGATATACTCCATGAAAATATTTTAAAGCCTCATCTATAAGTGATTTTGCTATCGCTGTACCTTCCCTTTGAGCTTTTTGTTTATCTTCTCCACATGCTCCCATTTTCTGCCTTATTTCATTTGTTAATTTAATCCCTGGTACTTCATTATGTAGAAATTCTGCATTTCTACTGCTAACAAGAGGCATTATTCCTATATATATTGGAACAGTTAAATGCTTTGTCGCTTCATAAATTTCTTTAAATTGCTCTTTTCCATATACAGGCTGACTCATAAAATAGTCAGCACCAGCTTCTATCTTTTTCTCCAGCCTTTTCACGGCACGCTCGAGATTTCTTACGTTTGGATTAAAAGCTGCTGCTACGGTAAACGACGTTTTTTCCCCTAACGATTTACCAGAGAAGGAACGCCCTTCGTTCATTTCCTTCATTAAAGAAATTAAATCAAAAGAATTAACATCGTATACAGAGGTTGCTCCTGGAAAATCACCCACTTTTGTCGGGTCACCAGTAACCGCTAATACATCTTGAATACCAAGAGCATGCAGTCCTAATAAATGAGATTGCAATCCTATTAAGTTCCTGTCACGGCAAGCAACATGAAGAAGCGGTCTTGCATTCGTTTTATTTTTAACCATTGCTCCCATCGCTAAATTATCAATACGAGGGGTAGCCAAGGAGTTATCAGCCATCGTAACAGCATCTGCTCCAGCCTTATATAATTCTTCAGCACCTTGAATGAATTTTTCTGTTGCTAGTTTTTTAGGTGGATCCAATTCCACTATGACAGAAGGCTTTGTCTTCTTTTCGTTTAGACGAACGGTGTCGGACGGCACTTGTGAAGATACTAGTTGATCAGCTAACGTTTCCTCTACTGTTACTTTTTCGGTTACAGGCGTTGTCCCTTTTACCGCTCGAGCTATCTCTGCAATATGATCAGGAGTAGTTCCGCAGCACCCTCCAATCAATCTTACTCCTTGCTGTTTTAAATCTTGTGCTCTTTCGTAAAAGTAGTCAGGGTTCGATTGATAAACAAATCTGCCATCATCTAAATCAGGCAGGCTTGCATTAGGATATGCAGAAAAATAGGTGTCTTTCATTAAAGGGACGGTCTCTAATGAGCGCAAGATATGATATGGGCCCATTCTGCAATTTAGCCCTACTATGTCAGCACCCGCTTCTTTGAGCTTTTGAAATACTTCACTAACCGGGGTGCCTCCATGCATAACCCCAACCTCGCCTAATGCGACTTGGGTAATTATGGGTAAATCCGTCAATTTCCTAATTAATTGTACCGCATCTATTGTTTCTTTTAAGTCATAAAAGGTTTCCAGCATTAAACCGTCAGGGTTTTCTGAAAGTAAAGCCTCTGCTTGTTCTTTAAAAGCATTTTGTATGTCTTCACTGCTGACATCGAGCTGCTTTACCCCTTTGATGCCTCCGATCGTCCCAAAAACAAAAGCTTCTGTCCCAGCAGCTTCTTTTGCAAGACGTATTCCTGCCTTATTTATTTCTACTGTTTTTTCACTTAGTTCGTATTTTTCAAGTTTTATTTTGTTTGCAGCATATGTATTCGATTGAATAACATCAGAACCTGCTTTTACATATTCCTTATGAACAGCTTTTATTGTATTTGGATTACTCAGGTTCAACATTTCAAAACACCCGGTAATACCTTTATCATATAAATAGGTGCCCATAGCACCGTCACCGACAAGCATGTTTTGCTGTAATTTATTAAGAAATTCCACTACTCTGTCATCCTTTCTTTTTAAGAGCGCGCTTATAATTTAGCTAAAGCTTGGTCTAAATCTGCAATTAAATCCTCAGCATTTTCAATACCTACAGAAAAACGAAGCAGCCGATTACATACACCGTTTGCTATTCTTACTTCTTCTGGTACATCAGCGTGGGTTTGGGTTGCTGGATAGGTCATAAAACTTTCTACACCGCCAAGACTTTCAGCAAATGTTATTAAGTCCAGTTCCTGCAGAAGAGTATTCACCCATTCTTCATTTTGAAGGCGGAAAGATAACATTCCACCTTTACCTGGATAGAGAACATCTGCAATTTTATCGTGTTTATTTAAAAAGTCTGCAACTTCCTGTGCATTTTTTGTATGTTTTTCCATACGAAGGGACAATGTTTTCATCCCTCTCATAAGCAGCCAAGAATCCATCGGTGATAAAATAGTGCCCATGCCATTATGAAAAGCCCCTATTCGCTCACAAATATTTTCATCATTAGCAACAATTAATCCAGCAATAACGTCGTTGTGACCTCCTAAGTATTTAGAAGCGCTATGAATAACTATATCAGCTCCCTTGTCTAAAGGCTGCTGCAAAACAGGAGTGTAAAAGGTGTTATCTACGATAAGCAGTAATTGCTTGTCTTTTGCGATTGCAGCAAGAGCGTCAATATCAGCCTCTTGCATCAATGGGTTCGTTGGTGTTTCGATAAACAAAGCGCGGGTTTTCTCGTTTATCAACCGCTCAAAATTTTCTAAATTACGAGGATCTCCATATTGTATAGTTACTCCCCAGTTTTTCCAGCCTTCTTCAAAAAGCCTGTAGGTACCTCCGTACAAATCTTGTGAGGCAAGAATTTCATCTCCACTTTCAAAAATAGCAAAGAGCGTTTGTATGGCTGCCATTCCAGAACTTAAAGCAAATCCTTTTCTGCCGTTTTCAAGTGCAGCAATCGCATTTTCGAGTATTTCTCTTGTCGGATTGCCTGTTCTAGAGTAGTCATATCCAGTGGATTGTCCAATTCCAGCATGACGATAAGCAGTTGAAAAATACACGGGAGCACTAACAGCCCCTGTTTTTTCATCTTGATTATTGCCGATTTGCGCTAAGTTTGTTTCTATATGGTGTTTACTGCTCATTTTTATGCACCTCATTTTTTATGTATATTCTTTTTTCCCTAATAGGAAAGCCTTCTTCTCGATAAGAAGAAGGCCTGCTTTATAAAGGCATGTACACTTCATCTTATCTTTCAGACGAGTAAGTATATCGTCTGTCGGATTTAGCACCTGACCATTGCGTGGCTGGTTGCTGAGATTTCATAGGGCCTTTCCCTCCATCTCTCTCGATAAGAATATAAAAATGTAATTGTTGTTAGTAAAACCGTACACGATAAAAAGCATAATTGCAATAACAAATTATTCCGGGGTTGCATCAATGTGAAGATTCGTTTCATTACCGCATACGCATCGCTTAAATCCTGTTTCGAGCTCTCCTTTTTCATTGTTTCTTCCTCGAAGAATATATTTTTCACCACATTTAGGACAGCGGACAATTACACGATAACGAGTCTGAACAGCCATAACTTCCATCCTTTCTTATGCCATTTTTTCATTCGCTTTTTTTGACCTCGACAATGCGAACCACCATAAGAAAAACATAAATGGTACAATGATAACTATTACATTTTTATGGACGGTCAATAATATCAAATCATATAACCCATGTAAAACAAGAGGCACAATAAGTGAGAATATCATCCAGATTACTTTTTTTACCTTTGTTGATGCAATTTGAGCACATCCTATATAATACCCCATTACTACTCCAAATAAAGCATGGCTGGAAACTGAAAGTAGAGCTCTACCTATTGCATAATCAATTCCAGTCGCCATGAGATATATTACATTTTCAGCCGAAGCAAACCCTAAGGAGATCGATGCGCCATATACAATTCCCTCATAGCGCGAATGGAAAGATACAAATTTATAAATAGTAAAAAACAATAAAAACCATTTAAAAAACTCTTCTAAACCTGCTGCTCCTAAAAAAGCATGTAACCATTCAGAACGTAAAACACCTTCTGCTTCTAATGCATATTGCAGAACCATTATAGGGAACACAAGCAATGCGCCAAT
Organism: Alteribacillus bidgolensis; assembly: GCF_002886255.1. Lineage (NCBI taxonomy): Bacteria > Bacillati > Bacillota > Bacilli > Caryophanales > Bacillaceae > Alteribacillus > Alteribacillus bidgolensis. The sequence continues at coordinate 602,081 of NZ_KZ614149.1, read as the reverse complement.
AATAAAGGTTCTTAATACTTGTAAAAGAATATTTGATTCATATTCATTTCTTAAATAAAAATAACTTAACAGAGCAATGGCAGGTGCCAAAGCTGCAATAATAAGCGCAATCACTTTCATCCCGTCCCCTCTTATTATATTATCGTAACACGCTGTTTTATCGATGAAAATAAGGGTTCCGGGTAAGAATATCCATCCTCTTCACTCTTCTTATGTTACTCTTATTCTTTATTATATAAACTAATTATTAAATTAGAGACGACGTTTTTCATTATTTAAAGATAATGAAACAGCTAATTTAATCCTCGCTTTTTTAGAATCTAAATCTTCTCCTAATTCCACACCCATTTTCTCTAAATCATAAGCACTTCCATTATAATCATAAGTCGTATAAACATGGCCTTCTTCAGCACTAGTGGTAAGAACAACTTTAATGTTATGGTCGATTGCATTCTTTATACTATTTACCATTTTAGGAGTAACTTGCCCACGCCCAACGCCTTCTAACACAATACCTTTTGCACCACTATTCACTGAGGCATCGATATGACTGCCGTCTGCATTTAAATAAACTTTTACTATATCTACTCTAGGTAATTGATTTCCTAATCCTAAATAATCTCTTCTACTCGGCTTTTGGTAAAGGATTACTTTATCATTGTCAATTATACCTATATATCCATAGCCAAACGAATTAAATCCTTGGATATTAGATGCATGTTCTTTTTTTACGTATCTTGCTGAAAAAATTCTTTCATTAAACACTACGGCCGTCCCTAAATCCTTTAAATCATTCGCACATGCAGCTAAAATCGCGTAGCGGATATTTATGTAAGCATCACTGCCTAATGCTTCTGGAGCCCTTTGGGAACCGGTCATAACAATTGGCTTTTTATTGTTGAGGGTTATATCAAGGAAATAGGCTGTTTCTTCCAATGTATCTGTTCCATGTGTTACTACTACACCGTCAATCGTTTTGTCATTTAAATAATCTTGCATTCTTCGCCTTAAGTTCAGCCAATCATCAAAAGTTAAATGAATACTTGGCTTTTGAATAAATGAGTCTATGATTAATTCCACATGGTCTGGCAGATCAAACATAGAAGCAAGTTCTTCTCCTGTCAGCTCTCCGGCAGCTAATAAACCTGAACCTTCTTTTGTTTTACTTGCAATTGTACCGCCTGTAGCAACTAAAACCACTCTTTTCATACTCTCACCTCACTACATGTTCACATTTCGATTTATTTGATTTTTATTTTGTTTTTCTATCGAGTTTGCAATATATTCGCCATGAAAACGACCGTTCTCAATAAATATTTCATTGGCATCATTACCTGCTGCTAATACACCAGCAATATAAAGCCCCTGTACATTCGATTCCATTGTATCTTCATTAAATACGGGACGTCCGCTATCAGCATCTGTTTTAACCCCCATACTATGCAAAAATGAATGATCTGGATGATAACCCGTCATAGCAAACACAAATTCGCTCTCAACTTGGTGTTCCTTGCCTTCTTTTTTATAATATACAGAATGAGTAGTTATTTTCTTTACATCTGCTTCATAAACCATGTCCACTTTTTGCTGTCTTACAAGCGAATAAAAATCAGGCAGAATCCAAGGTTTTACTGCATCTGAAAATGATTTACCTCTATACAATACGGTGACCTCTGCACCTGCTTGTTCTAAAGCAAGTGCAGCATCAACGGCAGAGTTTTTGCCTCCAATGATTGTCACTTTTTTTTGAAAAAAAGGATGGGCTTCTTTAAAATAGTGAAAAACGTGCGGAAGCCCTTCTCCCTCTATTTCCATTATATTCGGATTATCATAGTACCCAGTAGCCGCTACTATGTAATTGCAATGATAAGCTTTTTCTTTTCCATTTATTGATAACGTAAAAACATCAAATCCATCGGTTGATTTGTTAACTTTCTCTACTTTTTCATACGAATGAATTCTCAGCTTACGACGCTTTGCTACTTGCCGATAATACACAAGCGCTTCATGACGTTTTGGTTTCCTTTCAATGGAAGAAAAAGGTATGTCTCCTATTTCTAATTTTTCACTAGAACTAAAAAACGTTTGATGAGATGGATAGTTGTATATAGAATGTACGATATTTGCTTTTTCTATAAGCAGCGGATTATACCCCTTCTCTTGCAAGGCAATTCCTGCTGCTAGTCCACAAGGACCAGCTCCGATAATGATAATCTCTTCTTCTAGCATATTAAGTATCTCTCCTTAACCATTTCTCCATCTTTTGTACGTTGAATGAAAGAAAACTCGCCGAGATAGCGGGCGAGTCTCTGAGCATATTTGTTAAATCTTTTATGTTTGTTAAATCCAGCCGCGAAACCGTGAAGCTTCGGCCATTTTACGGACACCAATCATATAAGCTGCTAATCGCATGTCTATTCTTCTTCCATGAGAGAGTTTATATATGTTTTCAAAGGCTTGAACCATAACTTGTTCCAGCTTTGTTTCTACTTCCTCTTCTGTCCAATAATACCCTTGGTTATTTTGGACCCATTCAAAATAAGAAACAGTAACACCACCTGAACTTGCAAGCACATCCGGTACTAATAAAACTCCTCTGTCCGCTAATATTTTTGTGGCTTTTAATGTCGTTGGTCCATTTGCAGCTTCTACTACTATTTCAGCTTTTATATTTTCAGCATTTTTTTCGGTGATTTGGTTCTCAATCGCAGCGGGCACTAGAATATCACAATCTACTTCAAGCAGCTCCTGGTTAGACAGCCGATCCTTAAAAAGGTTCGTTACAGTTCCAAATGAATCCCTTCTATCTAGTAAATAATCAATATCAAGTCCATCAGCGTCATATAAAGCCCCGTGAGCATCTGCAATTCCAACAACTTTCGCTCCTGCATCGTGCATAAATTTAGCCAAGAAACTTCCTGCGTTGCCAAAGCCTTGAACAGCTATTCTTGCACCTTTCATATTTAACCCTTTTTTCTTTGCAGCCTCTCTGATGCAGATCGTAACGCCTTTTGCTGTGGCAGATTCCCTGCCGTGAGATCCTCCAAGAACAATGGGTTTTCCAGTTATAAAACCAGGTGAATCAAACTCGCGAATTCTGCTGTATTCATCAAGCATCCACGCCATTATTTGAGAATTTGTAAAAACATCAGGAGCAGGAATATCTTTAGTCGGGCCTACTACCTGACTTATAGCACGTACATATCCACGGCTCAATCGCTCTAATTCATGAAACGACATTTTCCTTGGATCACAAACAATGCCGCCTTTTCCCCCTCCGTAAGGAAGGTCAACAATGCCTGCTTTTAATGACATCCAAATTGAAAGTGCTTTTACTTCTTGTTCTGTAACATCCGGATGAAACCGGACACCGCCTTTGGTTGGTCCAACTGCATCATTATGCTGGGCCCTGTAGCCAGTAAAAACCTTAGTAGACCCATCGTCCATTCGTATAGGAATGCGCACGGTTAATAATCGCATTGGTTCTTTCATTAGTTCAAATACTTCTTCGGGGTATCCTAATTTATCTAAAGCATTTTTAATAACTGTTTGGGTAGAATCAAGTACATTCATATTTTCAAGCTGCTCATTCTTAGGATGTTCATGATCTTTTTTCTCATGTTCCTCCATCACTTTTCACCTCTGAAACATTTTGCTTGATGTCTGACTTTTTACGGAACCTAATCAATTACTACTATAAAGAATTACTGCCATTATTTCCACTCAAATATTGGAAAAGAAAGTTATAATTTACTAGAGGCTAAAGATTGAAGAGCCGATTCCGTTTTTAGTATCTTTCCTTTTTTTCTTACAATCACTGGGTCTACATATGCTTTTTCTCCGTATTCTTCAAGTAACGGTAAAAGAAAGTCAGGCTGTTTTGATTGATAGAAAGTAAAATAAAGATAATAATAAGGGGGCCATTCGATTAACATACCGCCTTTTATATTGTGATGCACAGCGCGCTCCGCTAAAGCAAGCAGATCTTCTTTACGTGAAAAACGAAACAAGACCATAAAATCACTTTTTTTTGTTTCGTTTAATACGTTCATTTTACTGCCCTCTTTATCAAAAAAACTGATAATAAGATAAATGGTACCTTCTTCTCCTTCGTTGATTTCTGCGTCAAGTTGTGCATTCTGGTCGATATTGAAATGGTTGGAAACCATCCAAAGAAGGGAGGAAAAAAACAATTCGGCACGATCATTATTAACTAAGCCATTGTATGGATCGATTCCGTATTGGGAAAGTTCTTGCTGGCTAAGATGAACTTTCAAACGATCTCCAGGCCATGTGTATATCTCCATTTTATATCCCCCTGAATTTGCCATTGTTCCCGTCTTAACTTGCTATACTATATTCATGTCGGCAAGGAGGGGTGAAGATATATTAGGCTTTTGCCTTTAAAGTGATAAGATGCGATTCGGCTGGTGCTCCCCAGCGGAGAGGTAAAGAAGTCGTTCCAAATCCATTACTTATCAACAGCTGAACACCTCGTCGTGTTTTCCAGCCGCCTTTCTCGCGCGGTCCGATATGCCCTAGTCGTATTTGTCCTCCGTGTGTGTGTCCACTCAAAACGGCTTCAAATACAGATGGATTTGACAATTGATTTAATACCGCTGGATCATGTACAGCTAATATAGGAATTCCTTTTTCTTTTTTATCAGCTAACACTGCTTCATTTAATCTTTGTTCCTTATCCACTAAACCGGCAATTTTTAATACCTCATTATTTATCTGCCAGCTGTAAATACTGTTTTCTAAAGTAATAACCTTTTCTTTTTCAAGTAAAACCTGTAAACGTTCTTTTGTTTCTGCATCATTGTTTCCCCAAACGAAGAGAACTTGGCCAATTTCACTTAGTTTTCTAATGTTTTTCTGTACTCTCTCTAAAGGAACATCTTCCTCCATAATGTCTCCGCCAATAATAACGAGTTCTGCTTTATTTTTTACCTTTTTTATTAACCGATTGGGAATACAGCGGAAATGTATGTCTGAGATAAAAAAAATACTTCTATCCCAGAAGCTTTTAGGTAAGTGAGTTAAGTATAGATTTTCGTTTCGTATTCTTGTTCGCTTTCCTTCTATAAACATAAGTAATGCCCATAAGGATAAAAGATAAAACAACATCTTAAACCATTTCATTTTATAATCGCCTTCCCAATCTTTATTTTTTACTCCTTCATATTATCAGCAGCTAAAATAATAGCATAAGAATATTGGTTAATAAAATGGAATGTACTAGAAAAATAGCTTAATAACGATTTATCATTTTTTTACATTTGATAAGTTCAAATTGCACAAAATTTCTTTATTAAAAACACATTAGAAAAACTCGGCTTGCCGCCGAGTCCTATGGCGGAAGACGTAGTTTTACTTATGCTTTGACCCTTTAACAAAGTTTTAAAGTAAAAAAAAAGAACGGTTTCCCGTTCTATCATATAATAAATATCAGGTTTTTATATATCGGTGTTCCTCAAACATTTATCGCATTGATTCATATAGGACTCATGCATTTCTTCCATCACTTCTCCACAATCTGAACAATGTTTTGGCGGAAGATTTCTGAAAAATTCAGTTATTTTTTTCATTTAAGAAGCTCCCCTTTCGATCTTTTCTTACACTTATTGTATTATAACAGATTTAATTTTGTCAACTTGTTTTAGAACATTTTTCGCCTAATTATTCTTTGCAAAAAGAATAATTCGGGACAAAACCACCTGTCATTACATAAACTCCTTGAAACAACTTCAAACTGTTACATAATAGAATCTTATTATTAAGAACGTTTTCGTAACTTTTTACTTTGATGATGGAAAATAGCTTCTAGACTGAATTATAATATTAAGGAAAACGTAAAGAAGGAGGCAGCAGAGAGTGGACTTAACCATATTCTTAATCGGTGCTGGTTTATTTGGGGGAGGATTCTTTCTTTTACTTTTTTTATTGTTAAAGAAAAAAAGTTTGGTAGTGCCCTTTATATTAATGGGGATCGGAGTGATTGTTTGCTTTATCGGACTGCTGCTATCTTCTCCATTAACAGAAGAAACTCAACTCACATTACATAAGTTGATGATGGAAAAGCAGTCTTTGTATCAGTAAGTAAGCGTTCTAACGGTACTAGCCGAAGTCCTCTCTTGCAGAGGGTTTAACTTTGCATTTATTTGAAAATTCTAACAAGTTTCGTTATACTATACGTAACCTTTCATTTAAACAGGAGGCGGAACCAATGTTATTAAACAAATTGACGTGCCGCTCGCTCATAACTGACAAAGATGTTGACTACAATTTCCGGCTTGGTATCCCTGTAGAAGTTTTTTGTACTCATTCAGAATCAACCATTGCATTTGGTCAGATTGAAAGATATTCACATCATATTATTTGCGTAGCTGGTTCATGTTTTGACAGACAGGATTTTATTTTTATAGGACAGAGACATCTAGAACAGGTTACTTCATAACATTTATTATACATTCGAACCTATTTGAATCGAAATAAATACAGCAATCAGTACGATAAGGATAAATAAAACAAGCAAAAGACGTACCATCGGATATTTAAGCATAACTTTCTTTCTCTTCTTATGTACTTCACTTCTTGGAGGAAGCGAATAAACGTTAATGGATCTTTCTTCCCTTATCTTATTTTGACGTGTTCGTCTACGAAGACTTTCAGCCTGGTCTCCTTGACGGTTAGAATTCATCATTACCATCACCCTTTTTGTACGATAGAAAAGGCTTTATTATTATTATTTTAACACATCTTCAGGTTTCAAGCTCCATTTAAGTGCTTAGCTGCACTGATGAAACAAGGAAGCCAGGCGGTCTTTCCAAGTCATGTTTTTAGATGGTTTTTTTATATGTCTCTCCTTTTTTAGCGGATCTGCTCCACAAATCCCACAGCATTGTTCCGGCTTTGTCAGCTGTTTCTCCCCAAAATATTCTAATAACCTTTTTCTTCTGCATGTGTCATCATTCCATATCCATTCTTCCATTTGTTTCAGCTTTGTAAATTTCCATCCCTTTCTCTTATCAATAATCTTTAAAATGTACTCTTTGACCTCGTTTAGCTTGTGTGAGTGATTGTGCCATTCATTCCAATAATGAGTAAAAAAACGAGCATGAGTTTCTTCAAATCCGCATCTTTCCATCAAAAATTGTTCAGAACATTTTTGCTGTGCGTTTTTTTCGATTTCTATACTTGCTTCATTAATCTGATTTTCGGCAGGAAACTCATTTTCAATTAATCGGCGAGGAAAAATTTTGTCTTCATTCGATCTTAAAAGTATCGCAGTACTTGGAAATCCATCCCTTCCTGCTCTTCCTATTTCTTGAATATATGATTCTAAGTCTTTTGGATAGTTGTAATGAAGTACAAACCGAATATCTGGTTTGTTTATTCCCATGCCAAATGCATTCGTGCAACAAATAACATTCGTTTCTCCTTCTAAAAATTGCTGCTGTATTAAATTTCGATCTTCTTGTGTCATCCCTCCATGATATGAAAAGGCAGTAAGAGCAGTTTCCTCTTTTATCATAATGGATAACTTCTCAGCTTTTTTTCTGCTTGATACATACACCATTCCAGGCATAGGGAGCACATTTAAAAAATCAATTAATACTTTTTTCTTCTCCTCTTCATTACTAGCTGGCACAACTTCTATAGAAATATTTCTACGATCAATGGAATCACAGAATATGACAGGGTCTTTTAGTTGTAATTGCTGCAGAATATCATTTTGTACTTCTGGAGCGGCAGAAGCTGTTAAAGCCAAACAAGGTGGGGCTCCTAGTACGTCACGTATATTGCTTAATTTCAAATAATCCGTTCGAAATTCATGTCCCCATTGTGAAATACAATGGGCTTCATCTACAGCAAACAAAGAAATGTTTTGTTTAGCAAGTTGATACAATACATCATGCTGTTGAATGCTCTCAGGTGATATGTAAAGGATTTTATAGGAAGACAAGTTACTTAATATATATTTTTTTTCCTTAAATGATAAAAAACTATTATAGGCAGCTGTACGTTTTATTCCTTTTTGTTTCAATTCCTGCACTTGATTTTCCATTAAAGCTAATAGTGGCGAAATCACAATCGTCAACCCTTCATTAATTAAGGCAGGAAGTTGATAACAAAGGGATTTACCCGAACCAGTAGCCAACATTGCAAACACATTTCTTTTAGTCATTACTTCCTCGATAATTTCTTGCTGCTTTTCTTTGAATGTGGTGTAACTAAAATATTTATATAGATAATGTTCGAGCATTTTCATGTATTCCTCCAAAATAAGCTAAAGTAACTCGAATCGAAAAATAGTCTGCATGAACGTTTTCACTTTCTAGAGCTTCTTTTATTAATTTCAATCGATATGTACGTATACGTTGAACGGTATCCATAATATCTTTTTGCAAATGATTTGAGACATAGATGTCAATTATAAAGTCTGTTCCTTCTGAGGCAAGCTCTACAATATGATCCTCAATCGTGCTTCTTTTCAATCCTCTTATTGCTGCTATTTCTTGTATAGTTAAACCTTTTTGTAAATACATGTTTGTTTTTTTGGCGGTGTCTGTTAATACATGCTTTTGAAGCAGCCCTGCTGCAGTGTCCTTTAAGTAGGTTGTTTGATGTGCATTTGCTAATAAATAATGAAGTGTAGCTTGAAAGCGGAAATAACTTTCATCAGGGTCCTGATTCATTAAACCGGCTAACTGCTGTATCGTTTTTCCCGTATGCTGATGCCCTGAAAGTCTATGTGTAAATAAAAAAGCATCTTTTTCCGGGATTTTATCTAACAAAATAAATAATTCATTGTACAGATGAAAAGCCATCTCTTTTTTGTCCTTCTTGTTTCGCGGCCACCTTTGTTTTAACCACTGCTGAATATCACGGTCATCAAAAACAGGTACATACGAACGGTTTTCTTCTAATGAAAACGACAAACACTGGACAAGTAAAGCCAGTCTTTTCCAGAAAATAGCAGCAGTCTGTCCATATTTCCACCCATTCACTTGTGGCGGCCAGTCATAGTTATTAAAATAGTTTTCAACAATTATATTCCCTTTTTTCGTCATATGTGCTTTATTATCACTGTTAATGATAAACAAATGATTTTCCATCCACTTAGTCTCTTGCTCAAAAACAGAAAGTTTCCAAGTGGGAAGCATCGAAAAAAATTCAGTCAAACCATACCATTTTATATCTTGTATTGTTTGTGAAGACCGTTTTCCATTTAAGAGGTGAAAAACAGATTTTATTGTACGATCACCTTTAAAACGATTTAGTAAAAAAAGGAAAAGGAAATGGCGGAAGGAGAGGTTTTTCAATAATCCCAGCCTCCAAATTCATAGTAGGAATCTATCAAAGACCTTGAAATAACAGCGTTTTCATTCTGGGATCAGGCTCGAATTTACTGTTTTTCTGTTGAAAAGTTTATCATGAAAGCATACAATATGAAATAGACATTAAAGAAACTCGGTTTAGGAAACATCTTTAGAAAAACTCGGCGTGCCTCCGAGTTACAGCGAATGGCCGTGGTTTCCCTTATATTGTTTATTAATAACATTTTATATTTTCCTTACAGTGTTATATAGTCCATTTTACATGCCGGCCTTTATCACTGTTATGGATATTAAATGATTCTTCAGGAGGTTTTTTCATGCCAAAATATACTATCGTAGATAAAGATACATGCATCGCCTGCGGAGCATGCGGGGCTGCAGCACCCGATATTTATGATTATGATGATGAGGGACTCGCAGAAGTGATCCTTGACGATAACACAGGAACGGTCGAAGTTCCTGAAGAACTCGAAGAAGATATGATGGACGGCTTTGAGGGCTGCCCAACCGATTCTATTAAAATTGCAGAACAGCCATTTGATGGTGATGCATTAAAATATGAATAGAATGTAAAACGCCGGGATCTTCCGGCGTTTTTTTATCCTTTAGGAGTTTAACTTTACTAAAGGATCAAAGTATATCGCCATTTAAACTTGGGATAAGCCACGTTTTTCTAATACAATATTGTTTACTTTCCTTTTGTTAGATTTTAATCTGTGCTGTTTCCTGCTATAATTTTAACCGTGTTGTTATACATAAAAAAGGAGGCGAATCGTATGGCTGCAGAAAATAAAGTAGTAGAAGCTATTATTGAAATTCCGACTGGCAGTCAAAACAAATATGAATTTGATAAAGAAAAAGGGGTTTACAAACTAGACCGTGTCCTTTTTTCTTCCATGTTTTATCCAGCAGAGTACGGCTACATTGATGAAACACTTGCGCTTGATGGGGACCCATTAGACATTTTAGTACTTGTTACCAACCCAACTTTCCCGGGATGCGTTATTGATGCACGTGTTATAGGGTACCTAAATATGATTGATGATGGGGAAGAAGATCAAAAGCTGCTTGCTGTACCTACTGAAGATCCAAGATTTAAAGATGTTCATTCTATTAATGATGTCCCTTCTCATAAACTAGAAGAAATTGCTCACTTCTTTAAAACATATAAAGATTTAGAAAACAAAAAGACTGAAATCGGAAGCTGGGAAGATGCTCAAGCTGCAGCTGAACTTACCGATGCTTGCCTTGAACGATATAAAAAATAAGAATTATGAAGAAAACGGATCCTCTGATTGGGTCCGTTTTTTTTATGAAAAATCCGGAAAAGTAAGACTTTCTAAAATAAGAGGTATCGTTGTTATCCAAATTCTTACAGATGATTCTAAGGGAAGCGGGTTTTGCCCTACTCCTGTCTCAATCGTAAATCCCGGACGTTTAAATTCTTTTATGAACCAGTCTTTATACCCTGCTTTACTATCTGCTGTTCGAACAGCCTTGAAAGAACTTGCTCCTGCCAGCCTTTCTGCCAGTTTGCTGCTTATCGACGGTTCCATCTCACGATATCCCCAATATATTTCTTCCCCTTGGGAATGAAAGGCCAGCACACAGGAAAATTCCTCTTTCATTGTGAGTTCGTAAACCGCTCTTGCTTCCGGTTCCGTTAAAGGAGCTTCGCCACCGTAATGCCGTGGGAATGGACAATTTGGACTCGAAGCTGCTTCTTCTTTCCAGCCAGCTGGCCATTGGTGATTTAAGTCAACACCAAGAGCGTTTGCAGACCAATGATGAAAAACATTAAATCCTTGGTTTATTTTGTATATTTCATTATAGTACTGGTGTTGTCCGTTAAGACCTTCTTGTACTAACTCGGCTCCATCTGGATTTACTAATGGGACAATGTAAATAGTTGTTTGGTCTAACAACCCATCTATATCTATTCCGTACCACTTTTCTTTATTATTCAATTTTTTTTGCAAAACTTTTAAAAACTCCATTAACAGCCAAGTGTTCAGCCATTCATTTCCATGCCACGTCCCCGAGAAAAAAAGTTTCTTTTTCCCCTGTCCTGCTTTAAACAACCATATCGGTTTTCCCAGTCTAGACGTACCGATTTGTTCTGAAACAAAACTTTCCGCCAAGACCTCTCTATCTTTTTCAAGTTCCCGAAAGCCATATTCATAAAAACAAGCAGATTTTTCCATTATATGAGAGACAGGCCCAGGTTCAGGTATTTGAAGATAAGTACCTGGGCTGATATAATCCATTTCTGATAAAATGTCTCTATTAAAAAAAAGCAGATCTGTTATTCTTACTTTATTATTGTAAGCAACTTTTGCTAAAGTATCTCCTTTTTTTACTTGATAAGAAATCATTGCAGTCCCCCTTTTTGATTTATACACTCACTGCATTAATATGTCTTTCTATCTTAAATAGAATTGACATTTACATTAACATATGATAAATTGCAAACAACTAAGTAATCGATAGACAGTTGTCTTTCAAGAGTGAACAAGTATATAGATAATGCAATGAGGAAGAATGAAGAAATGCTTTTCATTTCAGAGAGCCGGCATAGCTGGGAACCGGTATGATCCATTTCTGATAGCACTTCTGAGCAGCTGCTTCGAACAGTAAAGTAGAAGCGGACGGATGACCCGTTATCTTGGAGCAGGAGCTCCCTGAGAGTCAGAATGCTTGATTCTGAAAATGAGGGTGGTACCGCGGAAACTTCCGCCCCTCACGAAAATATTCGTGTGGGTGGAAGTTTTTTTACATTACAGCGCTTTCAACACAAAGCGAATAAACCGGGAACCATACTCACACACTTTGGATAAAAAAAGTGAAGTGTTTTGGAACTTGGTTTACATATTTTAGATACAAAAAAGGAGTGGGGAGTTAGATGATTCAACAGCCAGTAGCAGAGAAAGCAGAGGAGAAAACCATCAATGGGGCTTATCGGGTTCTCGTATCTGATCCCATGAGCGAAGAAGGTCTTGCACCGTTATTAAAAAATGAGAACATGGAATGTGTACAGCAGAATGTAGATGAAACAAACGACCTTGCAGAGTATGATGCGCTCCTCGTAAGAAGCGGTACAACCGTAACAGCTGAGTTAATGGACAAAATGGACCGTTTAAAAATCATTGCACGTGCAGGGGTTGGCGTTGACAATATTGATATTGATACTGCAACAAAGCGCGGGATCGTTGTCATTAACGCTCCAGATGGTAACACAATCTCCACAGCTGAGCATACGTTTGCTATGATCATTTCCCTTGCAAGAAAAGTACCTCAAGCTAATGCCTCTATTAAAGGTGGGGAATGGAACAGAAAGGCTTTTCAAGGAACAGAACTTCGCGGAAAAACTCTTGGTATTGTCGGTTTTGGCCGGATTGGTTCCGAACTTGCAAAGCGTGCACGCGGTTTTGACATGTCCACAGTAGTATATGATCCATTTCTAACAAAAGAACGAGCTGAAAAATCTGGTGTTCGCCTCGCCGAGCTTGAAGAATTATTTGCTGAAGCTGACATTATTACAGTTCATACACCGCTGACAAAAGATACAAAAGGTTTACTTGGAATGGAAAACATCAATAAAACGAAAAAAGGTGTCTTTCTCATTAACTGCGCGCGCGGCGGGATCATTGATGAGGAAGCTTTAAAACACTATCTTGAAAATGGCCATGTTGCTGGAGCAGCCCTCGATGTATTTGAGGAAGAGCCTGCCCAAAACAATGAGCTGTTGAATTTTGAGCAAGTTATCTCTACACCGCACATCGCTGCGTCTACAAAAGAAGCACAATTAAACGTTGCCGCTCAAGTTTCTGAAGAAGTACTGCAGTTTTTAAAAGGGATGCCGGCTTTAAATTCCATAAATCTTCCCGCTATGTCTAAAGAGAAATTTGAAACACTTAAGCCTTATTATGAGCTTTCAAAAAAGATGGGACATATCTTATCTCAAAGCATGAAAGGCCCAGTGCAAGATATTGATGTTCATTATAGCGGTGAAGTTACAGAATTAGAGACATCCGTGCTTAGCCGCTCCTTGATTGCAGGCTTTTTACAAAGCCGTATTGATGCTCCGGTAAACGATGTAAATGCATCTTTAATTGCTAAAGAGCGTGGAATTACGTACGGAGAAAAACATCAGACGAACGATCTAGGCTATTCAAATTTAGTTCAAGCTACAGTACAAGGTGAAAATCGGACATTTACTATCCACGGAACGTATGTGAAAGAATATGGACCAAGAATTGTTCGTATTAATGATTTTAATGTCGACTTTTATCCAACAGGGCATTTAATTTATATTAAACATACGGATAAACCTGGGGTAATCGGTAAAATGGGGCAGCTTCTTGGAAAACATCAAGTGAACATCGCGACAATGCAGGTAGGCCGTAAAGAAGAAGGTGGAGACGCCATTATGATGCTTGCTGTTGATAAAGAAGCGAATGAAGAGGTACTGGCTGATTTAACATCTATTGACGAAATTAAACATGCAGACAAAATTGAGGTATAAATAATAAAAGAATCCCTATGCATTTACACATAGGGATTCTTTTATTTTTCAGGCCATATGTATCTAAGAATATGATTCCATTGCGTTCGTCTTGGCAAATCTAAAAACTCACGTCCGTGGTATGTAATAGAAGCATAATGGCTCCCTTTTTTTATCCATCCCTCTTTGACAGCAATCATCTCAATAAATTGATAATAAAACACATCTTTTGGTTTTTTACTTTTCGTTAATAACTGTCTTTGAAAAACTTGTTCCATTCCTTTCCAAAAACGCCGGTGCAGATGTCCATCGCGATCCAGCCTGATTTGCTGGTGTAATGTTAATTTTTTTAACACAAACAAAAATCCGTCAAGCATCCATTCTTCCTGATGCCCGTCACTCTGTTTATTAAGCCAAAGCAAAAAGGACGTATCAATATAAATGGCTTGGTTTGTCTGATAATTCATTGTTTTATCTTCCTTTATCTTATGCTTCTATCATTTTATCATATTTTTTGCTGTATACGTTTAAGGCAGGATTAATAATTGTCCTGTTTCAATAACAGAATCATTAAGTTTATTTGACTCCATCAAAACTTCAACAGAAGTACCGTGTTGTTTTGCTATTTCCCAAAGCGTATCACCAGAGTGAACTTTATACTTTATTTCACCGGAGCTCCCCTTTCTATTGGTATCATATGACCTGACTTCAGTCGAATGTTTACTTTCCCTTAACGAAGCAGTATTTAACACCGTTAAAGGATCTTCTGCAAACTTTTTATCTTCTCTCCATTCTTTTTCATGTAACTCAAAATGCAAGTGTGGTCCCGTGGAGTGTCCAGTATTGCCTAATGTCCCGATCACTTCACCTTGGTTAACTAAATCTCCTTTTTCTTTTAACCTTTTATCTAAGTGTGCATACAACGTCTCCTCATTATCTTTATGCCCGACAATAATGACGTTGCCGTATGAAGAGGAAAAATAGGATTTTACTATTTCACCTTTTTTTACAGCATACACTTTTGTACCCTTCTCTGCAGCTATATCAATTCCGTAATGTGTTCCGTCTCTTGTACCAAATGTATCACTTATTTCCCCATGTACCGGCCAAATATATTCACCTTCCCTTGCATATGTGGCTGATACACCAATAAATAAGTAAATCAAAAACAGAACAACAGAAAAAATCCCTACAATAACAAACCGTCTCATATAATTCATACCTGCCTCCACTTATAAAACATCACATATTTACTATATGAAAGCTTGTATTACTTATGTGTAACTCATTCGTATGAGTGTCCATTACTCAATGGCTCCAGATTGTAAAATTTCTAAGTCAACTTTTACATTTGATTTTGTTTTAGGATAAATGTTTTCCTTCCATTCATTTGGTTTCCAATTTCTTGTCTTGCTTCTATATTTTTCACCAAACCCTAAAGGATCTATTTTTAATTCCTGAAACCTTTTTATTAATTTTTCACTTTCTGTTTTGATTTGCTTCCCTACGGACTGCTCTATTATTGCAACTTGATTAGAATCACTTAGGTCTATATTACCCGTATTATCCGTAATCTCCCCTTGAATTTGCAGTTCAATATCATACTCAGGATAGGGGGTTCGCTTTTTTTCTTTATACTGGACTTCAGTAAACACATTATCAATTACTACATATTCTTTTTCTCCTTTATACTCAACCATAAATTGGTTTGTCCCCCCTTCGCTTCCGTCTTGTAATTGCTTGAGAATGTAGGTCTGATTCATATCAATATGATCGACATAACGATCAAAATCAAATAATGCTGAACCAATTAACTTAGGCTCTCCTTCTACTTTTTTTATTAACGGCAAAAAGGCATCTTTGCCATCGCTGTACAAATCAAACAAAAAAAGATGCATATTCGTTTCAGGAATGTTCTCAAACTCAATATTCTGCTCAATAAGATCGGAAAAATACATACCTATTCTCTGCTGTTCTTCCCCTTTCAGGTTTAAAATTTCTTCTGTTTTTCCTTCTGTAAGCGATAAAAAAATTTTACTGCCCACTCTTGGATTACGATAGAAAGATTTTACGTATTTCTCTAGTCCTTCTTCTGCTACTTCTTTTCCAAACATAATAACTCTTACTTGACCATATCTTAGCGGCTGCTGAGCCTTCGTGTTTAAAAGGCTGCGTGCTTCTTCGGGTGTTTCAGAAATAACAGAAATCTGCTCCATATTTAGTGTGCTTTCTTCACCCTGTTCTAAAAAAAATGGATAGGTAACCGAGTATTTGAGTTTCTGTTCCTCATGCTTATCAATCCCTACTGTTTGTATTAGCAGGATTTCATCGATGATTTGCGTATCAAGACATCCAGTTATTAAAATAAGAACGGATAAAGATATAAATACCTTTTTTTTCATGAACTCCGCTTCCTTCCCATTTTTTGAGCAATATATTGAACAATGCATATGAATGGAATGTAAGCTGCTATTACCCAAAATCCAATTTGGGAGATAACATTGTTTAATGTATTTACAGCCTGGCGGTTATCGAGCAGTGGAACGGTAAAGGCCATCACAATCATCAAAACGATAATGACATAACGTTGTTTTATAGAAAACAATCGCTTCACACCTCTGCTTGCTCCCCAAAAAGCTGTTGCAATGTTGGGGATAATGATAATAAGCCATAGCGATATCCCTAAATATTCAAACCGTTCTATAAAAGGAAACTCAATAATTTTTAGAAGAGTTAATGTAGGCCATATTGTCATCTTTAATTGACCTTCACTAAAAAAAGACAGTGTAACAATCATTAACAGCGTGTAAACAAATACACTAGCCCAGTGGCCAAGCTGAGCCCATTTTTGAGAACGCTGACCGTCTTTTATAAATGGATAAAATAAGAGCAGCAGTTCAAAACCTAAATACGTGAGTGTCGTTTCCCTCACACCTAAAAAAATATTTTTCAAAGAATGCTTCCATACCGGAAGAAAGTTTAAAAAATCTGCATATTGAAGAGGCATTAATAAAACAAAAAATAATATAGAAGGAATAAAAACTCCTGCTACACAGAGGCCGGCTACCGTTCGAAAGCCGCCTTGAATCACATAATAAAAAAAACAACCGGCCAATAATGTTAAAACCCAAGTAGGCATGTCTTCAAACACCCATACTTGAATAACTTCAATATAGGTTCTTAAAACAAGGATCCCAAGTGCATAGAAGTACAGAATAATAATTAAGCTTAATACTCCGCCTGCCCATTTGCCAAAAAGGTTACGGTGAATTTCAATAATATCGTTATGATTCGTTTTTAATACAAAATACACCATGCTTATAAGCATGGATATTATTATTCCTGCAATAAGTACTGCTATCCAGCTATCGTAGCCGCTGTATTTAGCAACTATTCGTTGAAAACCAAGCATCCCTACACCAATCTGCATAGCATGTATCAAAAAAAACAACATAGGAGGAGAAACTTGAAATTGCTCTTTTACTTTCGAATGCATTTTCTGTTCCTCCTTTTATTTCTACTTATCATTCATCAATATCTTTCTTTCTCCGCTTTTTTGAAGCTTTTATTCTTACTTTTGATTCTGGGCTCATTTGCTGCGGACGCTGCTGAAACATATTATAAGGCAGCCGTACAAATGTATCTTTCCAATCTGTAAAACGCAGCGGATAAAAAGGGGCTAAATAAGGACGTCCTAATGATTCAAGTCGAATTAAATGAGCAATGACAAAAGCGAGTATTAAAGCAATACCTATTACTCCGAACATTGCCGAGAAAATGATAAATGGAAATCTTATAATACGGACTGTGTTACCCATTTGGTAAACTGGTGTTGTAAAAGAAGCAAGTGCAGCAAGAGCTACAACAATTAACAAAATATTACTTGTTAAACCTGCTTCCACAGAAGCCTGCCCAATCACAATACCGCCAACAATACCAATCGTTTGGCCTACTTTTGTGGGCAGTCTTGCACCTGCTTCTCTTAAAAGCTCAATCGTAAATTCCAAAAACAAAGCTTCTACCAACGGCGGAAATGGAATATTACTACGAGAAGCTATTAACGTAGACAGTAAATCTTTTGGAATCATTTCGTAATGGAATGTAAGCACGGATACATAAATCGGTGTGGCAAGCACAGAGAAAACGACAGAAAATAAACGGAGCATACGTACAAAAGATGCAATATGCCATGGAAGATAATAGTCCTCAAGAGAAGAAAATAATTCAACTAGTGTCGATGGTCCAATAATGGCCTCTGGAGATCCGTTACACATAAACACTATTTTACCTTCCGCTAATGAAGCAGCCACACGATCTGGTCTCTCTGTATTGACGAATTGTGGAAATACTGTATAAGAGTGGTCCTGAATCATTTGTGCCAAAGCATTAGCCCCTAAAACATCGTCAAAATTAACTTCATTGATCCGTTGGATTACTGTATTCACATTTTCCTTATCAGCTATGCCATCTATATAAAAAACAGCTGTTTCTGTGCTCGACAACGTCCCTATTTTTAATTTTCGAATCCGCAAGTCTTCAATAGGCAGCCGTTTTCGTATAAGGAAAATATTCGTTTCTAGTTTTTCTACAAAAGCCTCCCGCGGACCGATTACACTAAATTCAGTTTCTGGAATACTTACCTCTCTTTGTACATCAGCCGGAGCATTTATTAATAAAACTTCTTCTTTTCGGCCAGGAATCTGACAAGCAGCACAACCTGCTAACAGCTTTTCGTTAGTTGTCGAAATGTCTTTGGTAACTTCGGTATCGTCTACATATACATGACTTTGGATGTCTTTATACGATCTCCAGGGATTTGTTTTCAGGGGCTGCAAAACATCAACATTTAACCTTTGATGATCAATAAGCGTGGTATAGTAAAAAATCTTTACACTCCCAAATGGTGTTTCCATGACTTCTTCCATAAAATCTTCATTTCCATCAGAAAGAGCAGAAAGCCACTCCGATAAATTTTTTGATTTCGGTGAAGCTGCTTGAAAACTTTTTTTTCGCTTAAAAAAATTCATACTCTGCTCCTTTCCAATTGAAAGTCACAGTTAGTATGAGAAAATATTTGATATTTATACTTTTTTAGCCATTAGAAAAACTCGGCTTGCCGCCGAGTCCCTATGATCGCAGTTTTTTTATACTTTATTTTCATTTCATTAGCACGGATGAGAAAAGCTTTCCCGATAGGTGGGAAAGCTTACAATTTGTAAATCTATTCTTCTTTCTTTTTTTTAGGTGAACGAAATACGACAGCACTTCTTTCATATTCCACATCTGCTACGTTCAGACGGTAATTGACCACCCTCGCTGCTGCAAAAAAGTAATCTGATAACCGGTTTAAATATTTGAATACTTCACTGTTGATTTCTTCTTCTTTCATAAGCGCTGCTGTTACACGTTCTGCTCTTCTTGCCACCGTTCTGCACACATGCAAATCCGCTGCTTCAGAAGAACCTCCTGGCAATATGAAACGTTCCAATTCTGGCGGTTCTTTAATGTACTCATCAATACGCTCTTCTAAAAAAGTAATTATATCATCTTTGACTTTAAATTCTCTATCTTTTTTAATATTGGCAAGATCACTTCCGCAGTCAAATAATTCATGCTGGATTTTAATTAATTCAGGCTGAATGTCAGGAAACAAATTTTTATCAAGCACGGCCGATGCTTTTGCTACAAACGCATTTAATTCATCACACGTCCCATAAGCTTCTACTCTTATATGGTCTTTATCTCTTCTTCCGCCTATTATGCTAGTTTTGCCTTTGTCGCCGCTTTTTGTATATAGTCTCATCATAATTCCTCCCCTAGGATAATGATTGTCCCAGTCCGAACCACACAATAATGGTGTCATCAGACAATTGAACAAGCTTTTGATAAAGACGGCCCAATTCATCTCGAAAATGCCTGGCACCTTTATCCATTGGTACAACTCCCTTTGTCATATCCGTACCTATAATAATAAGTTTTCTTTTCTCATCTTGCTGTTCCCACGTTATTAACCTTAATAAGTATCTATCGTAAAAATCTTTTGCTGTACAATGACCATGCTTTAAATATTCTTCTAAACTGTTCTCTATTCCTTCTATCACTAATGTACTTTCTTTTGAATAGGGCAGGTTCATAATGTGTTTGTTTTTTTCTGTATAACAGTGATACCATTTGCAGTCATCTTTCACAACATACGAGTAATTCGTTAAAACCCATCTTTTTTTTCCGTTAAACGCACCTCCTGTAATGAAATACAATGCCAATCCCCTCCTTTTATTTCAAATCTTGCGGCCAATCCCCCGCCATAAGGTATATTCCATAAATAATCTGCTTTACTCTCAGAGAAGTAAAGTCCGCACCATTCTCTGATCCACCCGCTATGCGTGACAACGGCAATCGATTTTTGTTCACTTTTCGTTATTTTTCCCCATCCATATTGAATACGTTTTCTAAAAGCCGCTAAATTTTCTCCATTTCTTGGAGTGCTATGAAAAAAATCTTTCAGCCAAGCTTGATATGCACTGCTCCCTTTCAATTCTTCATATGTTTTTCCTTCAAAATCTCCAAAATGTATTTCCCTTAAGCTTTTTTTACTACGTAACGACGCGTTGGGAAATAATAATTCTGCTGTCTGTACTGCTCTTAACAGATCGCTGCACCACACCTCATCTACAAATACCCGACGTACATTACATTTCAATCGTTCTGCCTCTGATTTTAATAACGGAGGGTTCGACCAGCCGCAGTATTGTTTATGAAAATTACTGTGTGTCATACCATGACGTAAGAGATATACAATGCGCTGCTCAACCATATTACTGTTTCCATCCCCTCACATAGAGCTCCAGCCATATCACCATTAATGCCTCCAAACATAGAGAAAAATAAATAGCGTGCAAGCCAGTATACAGCTATAACTATTGCTGTAATAAACAACCCAGCCTTGATAAATTCAGGTTGAAGTATGAATAGAAAACTTATCAAAAATGCGCATATGAAGATAACAATCCAAGTATCATGCTTTTTAGATTCCTTTCTGAACCAAGAAGCCAGACCATTACTTTTAGCAAGCGGGGCTGCAATAATTAAATGTCCCATTGCGGTGCGAGTTAAAACAGGAATAAGGAATAGAAGGAACCATACGGCCAAAACATCCGTTTGAAGGACAAATAAAACAAATAGAAATCGGCCGCCAAGTAATAAGATCGTTGTCCAGACAGCAGCAGATCCCGTTCTGCTGTCTTTCATAATTTCTAATTTTTTTTCTATATTCTGCCAAGAAGCTGCCGCATCACTAACGTCCATCCAGCCATCAAGGTGCAGTCCTCCATGCATCACTAACAGTGCAGCAACTATAAAGAATGCGATAATGTAATTGGGCAATGCAAAAGGAGCAAGCAGTACGTAAATGACAAACACAGCGGCAGCACCTATGAATAATCCGCATACCGGAAAAAAGAAAATCGAAAAACGTGCAGCAGATTCTTTCCAAACCCCATTTTTTGAAGGAAACACAGTGAGGAAAGCGATCGCCATCTGAAAACCTTGCAGCATGAGATGGGCTTTTTCTTTCATGACAATCCCTTTTCCATTATTCGAATAATGCTGCTCACATCAAGATGAGATTCCACTGCTTCTCCCAAAGCATCCAGTCTTTTATCTTTATTGGCAGAATAATGAACTACTGGCATATTTTTTAGTCCTTTCCTTCGTCTAAGAAGATTAAGCCACCAATTCCGCCAGTTATCGTTATGAAAAACATGATGTACATAAGTGCCGAAACATTTTTTATCGGATGAGATTAAACCTTCTGGATTATTATTTTCATCATTAAAAAGCGGCTGCCATTCTTCTCCGTAATCGACTTCTTCTATTCCTGTGTGTATTTCAAAACCTGTTAATGCTATATTTTTCCCGTTTTCTTGAAAAGTTCCTTTCCATTGAGTCGTTTTTTTCGTTTCCATAAAAGTTGTACGCATGGGAAACACTTCAAGCCCCTTGGCTGTTTTCCCTTCATGCCCGGTGTCAGCCCCATATTTATCGATTAACAGTTCTCCCATCATTTGAAATCCGCCGCATATCCCAACAAGGAAGGTATCATCTTTATGTTCAAGGATTTTTTCTAAAATTCCTTTGCTATGCAAGTGTTCATAATCATGAATGGTACTTCTTGTACCTGGTATGATAACGGCATCAGGTGAACCGAATTCGCCAGCTTCTTTCACAATACGAACGGATACATCTTGCTCTGCAGCAAATGGTTCTAAATCAGTATAATTTGATACATAAGGCATGGCAATAACAGCGATATCGATGTTTAGCTTTCTAGAACTGTTAATTTTATTAAGAACAGCAAATGATAGGGAATCTTCTTGTTCCATTCTGATGTCTAGAGTGGGCAGAACACCTTGGACGGGGATGTCTGTATTTCTCTCCAGCCAGGATATTCCGTTTTGAAATAGAGCAGGATCTCCTCGAAAACGATTAACAATCAGCCCTTTGACTCTTTGTTTGTGAATATTTGGCAGAAGATTAAGGGTTCCTGTAATACTTGCAAAAATGCCGCCTCTTTCTATATCACCAGTAAGCAGGGCAGGAACATTAGCCATTTCTGCCGTTGCAAGGTTTGCAAGGTCTTTATCCATTAAATTAACTTCTGCAGGACTGCCTGCACCCTCCATTAATATGACGTCATAATCTTTTGATAAAGTATTTAACGAATCTTCTACAGCTTGTTTCGCTTTTTCAAAAAAGCTTTTACGGTATTCAGCTGCAGCTGGACTGCCTAGCGACTTCCCTTGTACAATTACTTCTGCGCTCCGGTCACTTCTAGGTTTTAATAATACAGGGTTCATATGTACAGTAGGAGCAACTTTCGCTGCTTCTGCTTGCAAACCTTGTGATCTGCCGATTTCATGCCCGGATAATGTAACATAGGAATTGTTTGACATGTTTTGTCCTTTAAAAGGCGCAACTTTTAAACCGCGATTGGCCAGCGCGCGGCACAATCCCGTTACAATATAACTTTTGCCTGCATCTGACGTGGTTCCCCACACGATTAAACCTTTCATCTGAGAACTTCCCCTTTCATCACTACTGGTCTGCCTGCTTCCATTTTCACTGCTGTTTTTGCATGGTGGACAAAGTATTGGTGGAGTTCTCCGAGTACCCTTATGTACCTGTACACGTGTTTGTCATGGGGGATAGGTTCGTGAAACAAGTCATTACTAATAATAATGACGTGATTGCAGGCTCTCTCTAAGGCTGCTACCGCTGCAATAATACGACGTTTTATATCTTTTGGCTGTAATTGTCTGTTAAAATCTATAAACATTTCATTACTTAGCCAGGTCGTTAAACAATCCAAAAAAAGAATGTCATGGTTTCTTAAAAAGTCTGCACAGGCATCTAATTTCACAGACTGCTCTATGGTGGTCCATTCTGCACATTTTGCTTGTCGTTCTCTTTGATGAAGGAGGATTCTATTTTTCATTTCCTCATCACTTGGCTGCGCAGTTGCTAAATATATAAGCTTTCCGTCTGCTCGTCTTAATTTTTCTGCAGCTTTTTCTCCCCAATTGCTTTTTCCGCTTCTTACACCACCGCACACAAAAGTCAGCATCCTCCACTCCACCTCGCAAGACTTTGTAGTAATTGATCATTTTCACTTTTTGTTTTTACTGCTAATCGAAGATATTTTCCATCTAATCCAGGAAAATGATAAGTGTGTCTAGCATGAATTCCTTCTTGCGCTAAAAACGTTAAAAGAGGCCGCATATCCATGTTTTTTATGTGCCGTATTAAATAAAAGTTCACCGCTGATGGGAAAACTTCTATCTCTTTTAAAGTCTGTAACTCTTTTAAGACACGTTTTTTTTCTTTATGAATCCGATGTACCGTTTGGCCCACAAATGCTTCTTGATTCAGCAAATAGTTCATTGCTTGTTCAGCAATACTGTTCACATTCCATGGTGGTAAATAGTTATTTACTTTTTCTACTAATTTGTCTGAAGCGAGCATATATCCAAGCCTTAAGCCTGGAACGGCATACATTTTTGTCATAGACCGAAGTAGAATAATAGGATCATTTTCCTTTATATAACGATGAAATAAAAACGGATCTTGTTGAAAATCATAAAAGGCCTCATCTACTACTAATAGTTTATTATTGGCACGGCAGTATGTTAAAAGCTGCACTATTTCTTCTTCAGCAGAGATACTTCCGGTAGGATTGTTCGGATGACAAAACCATATGCCATCTGCTTTTTCTAGTAATGGCTGCAGCTCTTGAAATGACCATTGCCATTTCGTTTCTTCTTTTGTGTAAAAAGAAACAACGTCTGCACCATTTGCTTGTAATGCTTGTTTATATTCTGTAAAAGTCGGTTCTATTAAAACAACTTTTTTATTAGCAAAAAGTCTAGCTGCTGCAAAAATCAATTCTGCTCCTCCATTACCAGGCAGCACTTGAGTAGGCTTGCAGCTGATTTTCTCCGCCATATGTTCTCTTAATGTGCGGTGACTGGGATCAGAATACTGGTAAATAGTACCTGTCCATTCTTTTAGTTTTCTTTTTAAATCAGCGGGAGGTCCAAAAGGGTTGGTATTCACACTAAAATCTATTATTTTCCTGCATCGGGCTTGACTCAGTTGTTCAGAAAGAGCCGCCGGCATCGCTCCGTGTTCAGGCCAAGACATAATAAAACCCTCCTGTTATCCATAGTAAACTGATAAAATAAATAATAGAAAGGTGCCACACTATTAATCCTTCTTTAATAAGCTCAGCATGTAAAAAGCGATCTCCATTGCCAAAATGAGGACGCTTTACCCATTTATCCAGGTAAGGTGTTGGCCCGCCAAGTTTTACATGTAAAATTCCCGCCATTGCTGCTTCCCCGTACCCGCTGTTTGGACTTTCATGTAAGGGAGCGTAATGTTTAATTACTAATAGTGTCGCACGCCAAGAAGATGCTTTTATTTTCCAAACCGTCAACGTCATCACTAATGCAGTCAGCCTTGCTGGTATGTAATTTAAAACATCATCAGACCGGGCAGCTGCCCAGCCAAATTGCTTAAAACGTTTGGAAGTGTAGCCAATCATCGCATCAGATGTATTAATATAACGATAAAAGACAGCTAACGGCGCACCGCCGATGAAAGCATAAAAGAACGGAGCTGTCACACTATCTGCAATATTTTCTCCAGTACTTTCTAATACAGAACGAGTAATTTGTGTATCATCCATTTGATGTGTATTTCTAGATACAATCATCGCAGTTTGTTCTCTAGCTTTTGCTAAATCATCCTGCAATAAATAACGGTATATTAGTTTGGCTTCTTTCACCATACTTGTGCCGCCGATCATAAACCATATGATAAGCGCTTCTGTTAAAATACCTGTCCATATTGAAAACTTATATGCTGCAAACGTTAAAACATAAGAAAGACCTAACAATAAAATGGCCGGAAGAAGACTAGCAAGAATACCTTTTCCTTTAATACAACGCCCTTTATTCCATTTTTTCTCTATATAAGAAATCATCCGTCCCATTAATACTACCGGATGAAATGAAAAGTGCGGGTCCCCAAATAATTTGTCTAGTAGATATGAAATAGTAATGGCGAGAAGGTGGGCAGCAATTATTCCCATTCTTCATTCTCATTCTTTCTTTGATTATATTTTTCTAATGTTTCTGCAACTGCATCATACACAGCTTTACCGATTTTCTTCCCGAGAGGAGATGCTGTACCCCCATACATATATTCTTTGCCACTGTGAACAGCAGCTACTAACATACTATCTGTAGACGTACCTGTAGCAAGTGTTCTAGTGTGATTATCGATGATTTTATGATCTAGCAAAGCTTTTGATTTAGCTTCTGTTGCTGTCATCATAACTTGAGCGTATGCAGCCTCGGTTAGTTTACCATCAATAAATATCCAAATATTAATCGTGCCGATTGTAAAAGACTGGACTGCATTTTCATATGCTTTAGAGACGTCAACAGCATTAGAAGTGCCGGCAGTAGCGTAGACAAGAACATCCCCTTCCGAATCTTTCAAACGTAT
Organism: Alteribacillus bidgolensis; assembly: GCF_002886255.1. Lineage (NCBI taxonomy): Bacteria > Bacillati > Bacillota > Bacilli > Caryophanales > Bacillaceae > Alteribacillus > Alteribacillus bidgolensis. The sequence continues at coordinate 576,164 of NZ_KZ614149.1, read as the reverse complement.
GAATGAGCCGTCTTTCAATAAAGCAGCCGTCATCATTCCCACAGTATCGGCGGTTTCCAAAGAAATATTTTGAAGATAAGCACCGTACTCTTCTTGTGGATTATCACAATCATAGTCTTTATCGACGTGCCGGTTAACAAAAAATCGATGCCAGCCAAATCCTGCTCCAATAACTGCTGATGATAAAGTTTTCCAATAAAACCGAGAAGAAATGCAAACTCTCTCTTCTGTTTCATCAAAGGTCAACGTATTAAGTAAATCCGATGGCTGTTCAAATGATCTGTCAGAAGGTTCTAAGGTAATGAGCGGACTCGGAACGGAAGGATGCTCTTTTCTTTGCAGATGGGCGTCGTAAACTTTCTCTAATACTGTCTTTTCCAAGACATACGATGGTTTATCAAGTGCTATTTGCTGTCCCTGGTCCATCAGAAGAATCCGATGACTGTACATGGCTGCCATGTTTAGGTCATGCAGTACAGCTATTACTGTTAATTGTTTTGAATTGGTCCAATCTTTTAACGTATCAAGTAAACTGAGCTGATAGGAGATATCCAAATGGTTGGTTGGTTCATCTAAAAGTAAAATATCAGGTTCTTGCGCCAAAGCCCTGGCTAACAGCACTCTTTGCTTTTCTCCTCCGCTTAAACTATCAATGGGCTGGTCAGCAAATGAAAAAACCCCGGTATCGTTCATAGCTTTATTGACTACTTTTTCATCTTTTTCACTGTTAGAAGAAAACCAGCCGGTTTGATGAGGATATCTTCCAAGCTCAACTACCTGTCTTACCGTATAAGAAAAAGCACTATCTGTCTGTTGAGGAAGAACAGCAATCTTTTTGGCTAAGTTCTTTTGAGAATAGCTGGTAAGAGGTTGATCATCAATCACTATCTGACCTTTTTCTGGCTGAAGAAATCCATAGATGAATTTTAATAATGTTGATTTCCCGCTTCCATTAGGGCCGATAATTCCCAATATTTCACCAGCATTCACTTGAAAATTAACATTCTTTACTACTGGAACAGATCCGTAGCCGCCAGCTACACCTTTTAACTCGAGCAACTCATCACCCCGCGGTATTTGATTATTTCATCCTTTTGAGTCGCTGCTGAAACAAAAGAATTCCGAATATTGGCGCCCCGATAATTGCCGTTATAACCCCAATAGGCAGTTCTTTCGGAGAAATTATAGTTCGGGCTGCTAAATCAGTTAAGACGAGAAACCCTCCCCCCGTAAAGATTGACATTGGCAAAAGCAGCCGATGGTCGGGGCCAAATAAAAGCCGAACCAGGTGAGGAATGACTAGTCCAACAAACCCAATTGTTCCAGACACAGAAACGGCTGCCCCGGTTAAAAGAGAAGCACCAGCTAGAATAGTCATTCTGCGTTTATCCGTATCTACGCCTAACGTTTTTGCCGTTTCTTCTCCAAACACTAACGCATTCAACTCTTTTCTATTTGCGAACAACAAACCTGCTCCTAATACAAAAAAAGGGACATTTAACCATATATAGTCCCAGCCTCTCATGGCTACACTGCCCATAAGCCAAGATATAATCTGCCTTAACTCATCCTCTGTTAAAGCAATTAAAAGCGAAATCAGTGATCCTAAAAATGAACTAACAATGATACCTGCTAATATAATGGTTTCTGTTGTTAATGATTTTTCTATAAAACGTACAAAACCCAATAAGAAAAACAAGGTTAGAAAACCAGTAAGTATACTGACTACAGGTAAAGTAAAGCTGCCTAAAAGCGGAATCGACAACCCTAAAAATAATACGAAAACAGCTCCTAAAGCAGCCCCTGACGATACACCAAGTGTATATGGATCTGCGAGAGGATTTTTTAACAAACCTTGAAATGCCGCTCCAGCTAAAGCTAGAGATGAGCCAACTAGAGCAGCTAATAATACGCGCGGCAGCCGTATATTCCATATAATCGTTGCATGTGTTTCGTTTATTGTGACAGGCATATCCAAATTCCATAGCGAACGCCATAAAACTTCCGCACTCGTTAGAAAAGGAATCGATAAACTGCCCGCTGAAATACCAATGCTAATACAAACGAAAAGAAATACTGCCCCGATTAAATAACAAAGGATCGCTTTACTAGTTTGAGAATTCATCTGGATATACCAGCTCAGCTAATTGTTCAGTACCTTCAGTCAGCCGCGGACCAGGACGACTTACAGTATCATTGTCTATATCATGAATATCATCGTTTTCAATAGCAGGCACCTGTTCCCATCCAGCTCTTTCTTTGATTTCAGCTGATGGATCATCTACATAATGTCCGTACGTGGTTATAATAACCTCTGGATTAAGCGCAACTGCCTCTTCTTCACTATATTGAATCCAGCCTTCTTCCTCTCCAGCTGCGTTTTCTGCATTAATCGTTTCGAGCATTTCATTTATAAAAGTTCCTTGTCCCGTAGTAAAGATTTCAGGAGGCGGCTGTATTTCTACCCAAACCGTTTTGCGCTCATCCTCCGTTATACTTTCTGCCTGTTCTTCAATTTCTATGATATCCTCTTTCATATCTGAAATAATCGTTTCTGCTTCTTCTTCTGTTCCGGTAGCTTGTGCAATCATTTCGATGGAACCATACGCATCTTCAAATGAAGAAGCGTCATTTACGATTAATACATCAATACCAGCTTCTTCTATCTGCTTTAAGCCTTCTTCTGAACCATGAGCCGAAGAAGCGTGAGCTAAAACGAGGTCCGGCTCTAAAGAAAGAAGAGTTTCCACATCAAAATCCATATCTCCGACACTTTGCTTTTCTGTTGCTTCTTCTGGGTAATTGCAATAATCTGTTACCCCAACGATTTCATCACCTAGCCCTAGTGCGAATGCTATTTCTGTATTACTTGGAACAAGACTAACGATACGCTCAGGCTTTTCATCAATACTTACTTCTTCACCTCTGCCATCTGTTACCTCGATCGGAAATTCTCCAGCTGATTGCTCTTCTTGTTCATTTTCTTCGTTCATATCAGAAGAAGAACTTTCTTCACTCGTCCCGCAAGCTGACAAAAATAAAATACTAAAAGAAGTAAAAATGAATCCTATCCACCTTTTCATAATATTTCCCCCTTGTATATATGTAATTGGATACTAAAAAAACTCCCCTTCGAAGAGGAGAGCGGAATGTTCTTGATGTTACTGTAACCAGCACAGATCAGTCATTCGGCCGCACCTTTTCCTCGAAGGTTCATCACCGTGCTAAAGGCAGGTCTCCTGACTTACGCGAAAATGTTCGCCTTCCCGTCCATCTTTTAGACAGTGGCATAAAGAACAAATTCAAATGTGCGATTACAGTGGCGGGACCGTGCCGGATTTACACCGGGCTTCCCTTTTAACATACATTTTCATGTATGACCTTTAGCATACGTTTATTTTATTTTACAGTCTTTTTTAATTATACATAAAAAAACTTCATATGAAATATATTTTTAATTAATTTTTTTGACATATGAAAATTTGTCTAGGTGAATTCTCACTATGATAAGAAGAAGCATCATAATCTCCAAACAGGTGCAAAACGTTAAAATCGTTTCTTTCAAGCATTTTTTTTAAAGCCGCCTGTTCGTATAACTTAACACTTTCCTGATATTCTCTTTTTGTGTCGTCTTCTTTTATTGTAATTCGCTTAAAAACAAACTCTGGTGAGATTTCACGTTCTTGGATAACGTGCAGACCATCTTTCATGGATTCATCTTTTGGAACGAGTGTATTTTTAACATAAGCAGGGTTTAAATAATCGAAACAAAACCAGCCCCCGCTTTTCAATGCTTCTGCTGCTCGAGTAAATACAAGTTCATTTTCTGCATCATCCGAAAAATATCCAAAACTCGTAAACAAGTTAAAGGCAGCGTCAAACTCCTGCAGCAAAGGCACATCCCTAATATCTGCTCTCTGATAATGAACGGGAAGGCCTGAGGTTAAATCGATGGCTTTTTTTAATAGAGCTGGTGACAAATCTATACCGGTTACATGCAGCCCTTTTCTTGCCAGCCACCTTGCATGTCTGCCGTTTCCGCAGCATAAATCTATCGCTTTCATCCCTCTTTCAAGCGGTAGATATTTCATAATATGAGTTAGTTCATTTGCTGCTTTTTCTTCGTCTCTATGGTCATAAATACGCAGGTAATCTTCTTGAAAATGTTCTTCAAACCATGATTTCATAGAGTTTCCTCCAAATGTTAAAGCATTTCTTATTCCTTATCTTTTTCTCTTGGAATATAAAAATGAAATGTCGTCCCTTCATGCAGCTTACTGTGAACAGTTATTTCACCGCTATGAGCTTCGACAATATTTTTAGCGATAGCAAGCCCTAACCCCGTGCCGCCTTTTCCTCTCGTTCTTGCTTTATCTGCTTTATAAAAACGCTCAAATACATACGGCAAGTCTTCTTCTGGTATTCCTGAACCACTATCTTTTATTTCTACTGTAATTCCGTTAGCGGAATTATTAATCATCATCTTCACATAGCCGTGAACACTGGTATGGCGTATAGCGTTATGAATAAGGTTTGTCATCACTTGTTCCACACGGTCTGGGTCTATATATGCTTGTTCAAATTCATTACATTGCATTAATTTCAATTCTACCTCTGCCTCTTTAGCTAAACCTTGGAATTTTTTATGAATTCTTTCGCTGAATGATGGTATATGAATCCACTGTTTTTCTAGTTGTATATGACCTGCCTCCATGCGTGCCAGGTCTAGAAGTTCATTAACCAACCTGCCCATTCTCATAGACTCATCATAAATAATACGGCCGATTTCTTTTTTATCTTCTTCACTAGCAGCAATATCATCGATAATTGCCTCGCTGTAGCCTTGGAGCATAGAAATCGGGGTGCGCAGCTCATGTGAAACGTTAGCTATGAAATCTTTACGAAGTTTATCATGCTGCCTTTCTTCTGTCATATCCCGTATGACCGCCACAATACCTCGTACAAATTGTTTATCATAGAGCGGTGTCATTAGTACAACGTAACTTCGGCCTTGTACGTCCATTTCTATCATTTGTTCTTGTTCTAACGCCACAACCCTTTGAAACAATTTTTTAACTTCTTTTGGAAGCAGCTCTTTTTCATTGTTTAATTCATGATAGTGTTCATATTGATATGACTGTAAAAAACGGTCTGCCGGCGGATTAGTCACTACTATTGTCCCTTTTCTGTCCATTGTAATAACTCCGTCAGCCATACTGCTTAGAATTCTGCTCAATTGTTCTTTTTCTTGATTTAAAGCAGTTATATTTTGGTTTAATTCCCGCCTCATTTTATTAAAGGCGTTACCTAATTGACCGATTTCATCATTTGTTAAAATCGGAACTTTTGTTTCAAAATTTCCTTTTGCTACTTCTAACGCAAGTTCGCGCATTTTACGAAGAGGTGCAGTAATTCTAGTAGAAAGAAAAAAAGCAAATACTGTCGTTAAAATAATGGCTATTCCAGCAGATAATAAAATAATTTGTTTTGTTTCTCCGGTTGTATCTTCAATAATAGACAGCGATTGATAAAGATATAATGACCCTGCTTCTCCGTCTGTTGTTTCAAACGGCATCCCTACCACAAAAATCTCATTATGAATTTCTTCTCCATTTTCATATACAGGAAAATCACCATGAGTTATAACTGATTCGTCAGCACTATCAAGAGATAACCTTTCGTCTTCTTTAAACAAGGATAGCGGCAGATGAATTTTTGTTTCCGGATTGGAAGATTCCCATTCCTCTCCATTTTGAAAAACAACTACAGTCGTATCATACGAATCTGCAATTTTTTCCACTGTATTAAGCGCTTCAGACGGATTGTCATACTCTTCTAATACAGAAACGATAACATTTGCATGATTCGTCAATTGTTCTTCTGCTTCTGTAATATGAAACCTTTCAAAAAATTGCAGCAGCAAGACGGTTAGTATTAAAAGAACAACAAGAACTAATAGTAATATCGTGATCCATAGTTTACCAACGACGCTTCTCCAAAGCATTACTCGTTCACTGCCTCAAATTTATAGCCAACTCCCCATACTGTTGAAATCATATCAGCAGCTTCTTGTGATACTTTACTTAACTTTTCTCTCAATCGCTTGATATGAGTATCTACGGTTCTCAAATCTCCAAAGAAATCATAGTTCCAGACATCTTTTAGCAGCTGCTCTCTCGAAAATACTTTATCAGGAGCTTGGGCAAGATATAACAGTAATTCATATTCTTTTGGTGTCAAACTAATGATTTCATTGTTAGCTGTTACTCTATGAGCATCGTTATCTATTGTTAAATGAGGAAATACCAGGACATCCTTTGCCTGTGTTTCTGTTTGAAGAAACTTTGTAGATGAAGAGCGTCTAAGAAGAGCCTTCACCCGTAGTATGACTTCTCTTGGACTAAAGGGTTTTACAATATAATCATCCGTGCCGACTTCAAATCCTTGAACCCTGTTTGATTCTTCGCCCTTTGCTGTAAGCATAATAATTGGTGTAGCTTTTGACTTTCTTAACTCTTGACAAACCTCTATCCCATCTATACCAGGCATCATTAAATCGAGTAATATGACGTCATAATCTTTATTCATTGCTAAATCAAGTGCTTCTTCCCCGTTTTCTGCTTCTTCTACAGTATAATCTTCTCTTTCAAGATACATTTTTAATAATCTGCGAATACGTTCTTCATCATCTACGACTAGTACTTTTGCTTCATCTGCCATTTTTCAATCCCCCTGATGTTCGTTTTTTAAACTTACAAAACAGCTGTCCCATGCATTACTTTCCAGGAACAGCTATTCCAATATTCATCAAGCATAGGAATGCAAACCAGCTATGACGAGGTTAACAAATATTAAGTTAAACATTATAATAACAAACCCTATTACACAAAGCCAGGCGGATCGTTCGCCGTGCCACCCTTGAGATAATCGAAGGTGTAAATAAGCAGCATAAAAAAGAAAAGTAATTAATGCCCAAACTTCCTTCGGGTCCCAGCCCCAAAACCTTGTCCATGCAATTTGTGCCCAAATCATTGCAAAAATTAAACCGCCAAGTGCAAAAACTGGAAACCCTATAGCAATAGCTCGATAGCTTACTTCATCTACCGTGTCTGGATTTATTCCTTTTAACAACGGCTGAATTTTGCCACCAACTGGTTTTCGAAATAATAATCGTAACAATAAATACAAAATGAGTCCTGCCCCCAAAGACCAAATAACAGCGTTCGCATCATCACTTCTGAGCCAAGCAGGCATAGAAATCAGCGGCTCCATGGCACCGGAGGTAAGGATTTCCCCTTCATTTGGTCCTAAAAGAGGAGGAAGATTATACGTCATTTCTGCTTCATTTCCTGTTTCATTTACATATTTAAATTCAGCTTGATACTGAAACATCGAAAAAATATATCGTACAAACACAAAACCAATAATGCTTATTAAGCTGTACATAATAAATTCAAGCCAAAATACTTTTTTGTCCCGTTTTGTAAAATCCAATGTACGAACTAAGTAAATAAGGCCGGCCGCAAAACCAATAGACAAAATCCCCTGTCCTAAGGCTGTTGTGGTGACATGGATTTTCAACCAATTACTCTGCAAAGCCGGAATGAGCGGCTCCACTTCAGAGGGAAAGACAGAGGCAAAGGCAATAATCAGCATGACAATCGGCATGGTAAACATACCTAGTACATTGGTTTTGTATATGGCGTATAAAATAATAAAAGCTAAACTGAGTGCAATTCCTAAGAAAGTTGTATATTCAAACATATTACTAACTGGTGCATGACCGGATGCAATCCACCTTGTCACAAAATAGCCAAGCGCAAATATAAAACCAATGATTGTAACGATAAACCCAAATGGGCCCCAGCGGTTTCCTGTCATCTCTCCTTGTTGGTCACGCCATTTTCTTCCCGTTACTGAAACAGTAAAGCAAATAGTAGCGAGTAAATACATAAAAAACGTTATTAATAAGAAATTTCCACTGATTGCTTCCATTCCCGTCATCCCTTCCCTTGTGATTACCTTTCCTTTTTAGCCTTTTTTGATTGGTCTTCCGGGATTATTAACTCTGTTTCTTCTGCCAATGTTCGAAAGTCTTTTTTTAAGGATTCCCAGTGTTTATTTGCATGACCAGCCATCCAAATTTCCCGGTCTTTGCGTTTAAGCCAAATTCGTCTGTGAGACCAATACGAGCCTTGAATTAAGCCTATCATAAAAATAACTCCTCCTGTAATGATGAACGGAAGCGTTAAGTCTTTTCGGACTGTTAATGCTGTTACATTTTTTGTGTCCACATCGGCAAAGCTCATTTCATAGTCATTTTCTCCGAACACATCTTCATTTCGCTGTATTCCTACAAAGCTGTATTCTCCATCAGGATGTTCAGGGGAAAACATCTGAAATATAAAGGCTGGATTATCAGGTATACTTGAAACGGTAGATGGTTCCCCATCATCATTAAATTCGAAATTTGGGAAATAAGAATCAATCACTACTTTGTAGCCATCTCCAAGTTCATATTCATCCTGAGGATCAAATAGGTCAATTTCTATTGTTCCTATACTCTCCCCTGTTTCTCGATTATCAAGAGTAAAAGACATCGTGTTTAATTCATTCAGCTTATAGTCCATTTGATAAAGCGCAAAGTTATTAAACCGAAGCGGGTGGTTCACTCGTATTTCATCTTTTTTAACTTCCTCTAATTCAGGCTCCACCCCAACTGTCCCCGTTTTTTCTCTCTCATAAAGTACAGCATTAGTTTGGTAGTTCTGAATGGTCGGCCCGCCTGCTCTTTCCATTGCAGGACCAAAGGTTTCATCATCCTCATCATAAAGCTCAATAAAAAACTGTTCGTTTTCTATATAAAATTCTCCATCCGTGCCGGGTATTACTTCTGTCTCTCCTTCTCTCACCCACACGATATCATCTACATACATTCCAGGGAAAAATCGCAGCATTGCACCTGATAAGAAAATAATAAGACCAAGGTGATTAACATACGGTCCCCACCTGGAGAACCTTCCCTTTTCTGCTAGTAAATTTCCATTTTCTTCTCGAACTTTAAATTTTCTCTTTTCCAGTAACGTTTTTGCTTTTACCAACGTTTCGTCTGCTTGTTCAACCTTGCTTCTGCCAAACAAACGCTGCCTTTTCAAAAAGGCGTCATTCCGCGTTACTCGTTGATTTTTCAGAGCACGGTAAAGAGGTACTACTCTGTCGATACTAGCTATTATTAGAGAAATACCTAGAGAAGCAATTAACGCCATATACCACCAGGATCCATATAAGTTATGAAAACCTAGAGTGTAATAAATTTGCCCAGCGATACCATACTCATCTTGGTAGTGTTCAGCCGGGTTTACACTATTTGGTATGTACATTTCCTGCGGAAAAATAGTACCTATCGAAGAAGCAATTAATGTTAATACAATAATCCATATACCTACTTTAACTGAAGAAAAGAAGTTCCAAATTTTATCTACAATCGATTTGTTGTATGTCTGCGACCTTCTGGCTGCTCCTTCATATCGCATGTCCACTAAAGGAGCTTTAATATCTTTATCTTGCAAAGGTTTTCCGCAATACTGGCATAAATTTGTCCCATACGGGTTTGCATGGCCGCAATCACATTTCACTTCGTTCATAAGAACACCTCGACAAGAAAAACAAGAGCCTTGATGAATAAAATAATGCTCCTAAGTTTCTATTATTCCGTCAAAGCCTACCGCAGCAACGGAGCTGTTCACCCTCATATCGAGCCGGGAGTGAAGACGCCGTATTTATTAGACATCAACGCATTAGTTTTTCTTTTTATAATTAAGCGTGGCTTTTCACCAAGTTCTTATGGCAAAAAACGTAGAGTGGTTAACGGGCGCCGTATACTCTACTTTTATTAAAAATCACTCACCATTTATTATAACGCTGTAATATCGGTTATTATAGACTAGTTTTTATGAAACTTATGTGACAGCACTATCCTTTAACCTTTTTACTTCTACCGGTTTTAAAATACGTTTTTCCCCCGGTTGCAGGTTTCCCAATGTTAAATATCCATACTGTTCTCGTTTTAACTTCTTTACAGGATGACCAACAGCATCAAACATTTTTCTCACCTGCTGATTTCTTCCTTCATGAATAGTAAGCTCTACAATGGATGAATTCGTTTTTCTGTTTGCTGATTTTATTCTTACTTTAGCAGGAGCTGTTTTCTTCCCATCGATTTTCACACCGCTTTTCAATTGATTCAATGCTTCTTTGTTTGGTTTACCTTCGACTTTTGCGATGTAGGTTTTGTTTATTTTGTTTTTAGGGTGCATCATTAAATTAGCAAAGTCTCCATCATTAGTAAGCAGCAGAAGGCCTGATGTATCATAGTCGAGCCGGCCGACTGGGAAAATACGCTGCTCTACTTCCTCAAAAAAATCTGTAACTACTTTTCTTCCTTTGTCATCCTTGACTGCTGAGATTACTTGTTTAGGCTTATAAAATAAATAGTACACCGGCTCCTCTTTATCAACTGGGACTCCATCTACTTCTACAGTATCTTTATGGGGAGAAACTTTTGTACCCAATTCTCGGACTGTTTTTCCGTTTACTTTTACTCTGCCTTCTTCTATTAATTTTTCTGCTTTCCGTCTGGATGTAACTCCAGCATTCGCAATTACTTTTTGAATTCGTTCCAATGCTTTTCACCTCATTGTCCATCATAACCATCCAAATCTGTTTTCACAAGCGTTTTAACAAACCGAGCGCAGGATTGAAAAAATATTTTTATTATGAAAAATTTGAAAAACTCAGCTTACCGCCGAGTCCTTTTGACGGAGCCGTCGTTTTACTTATGCTTTGCTCCTTAAAAAAAAATAATCACTCCCAAAAAATATAGGAAGTGATTATGACCCAAATACAATGGTTACAATGATGATAGAAGCAGCTACACCAGCTGCATCTGCCAAGAAACCCACTTTTAATGCGTCTCCCATATATTTAATACCTGCTGCCCCAAAATAAACAGTTAGAACATATAAAGTAGTATCCGTACTGCCCTGCATAGTCGATGCTAACCTGCCAATAAATGAATCCGGTCCGTGCTCAGCTAGAAGATCACTCATCATTCCAAGAGCACCTGCTCCTGATATTGGACGAATAAATGCCAATGGGACAATATCAGCCGGTACACCAATAAAGATTAAGAATGGTTTTATTGAACCGAGCAAAAGCTCCATAGCCCCAGAAGCTCTGAAAACAGAAATGGCAACCATCATACCTACCAAGTATGGAATTAAAGAAATGGCTAATTGAAACCCGTCTTTTCCACCTTCTACGAAAGAATCATAAGCAGGAATTTTTTTCACAGCTGCGTGAATCAATACGGTAAGCAGTAACAAAGGAAGTATCCATAATGAAACCGTGCTAATCCAACTCATGAATATCCTTTCCTTTTTCGTAATCTTCTGAAATAGAAATACCTGTCAATGCATAGGGCAGCTGCAGTAGAACAAGCTGTTGCAAAAATGGTCGTCCCTACAATTTCAGCAGGACTTGCAGAACCATAATTCATTCTAATAGCAATTACGGTGGTTGGTATTAATGTTAAGCTTGCTGTATTTAAAGCCATTAATGTGATCATCGGACGGCTTGCTTCATCTTTTCCGCCGTTTAACTTCTTTAATTCTTTTATAGCTTTTATTCCCATCGGAGTAGCAGCATTTCCGAGTCCCATCAGATTTGCGGTGATATTTGACATAATATATCCCATCGCTGGATGGCGAGCCGGTACATCAGGGAATAACCGTACAGCAACCGGGCGCAGCAGTTTCGTAAAAATATCCATAAGGCCGCTTTTTCTAGCAATATTCATAATACCAAGCCAAAAAACCATAATACTAATTAATCCAAAACAAAGAGTAACCGCTTCTTCTGCTCCTGAAAAAATCGCCTCTGATACGTCTTCCATTCGGCCGTTGAACATGGCTGTAATTATTCCAGCTGTCAGCATAAAAATCCAAATGGCATGGACCATCAACCTGTCCCTCCTGTTAACGTCCGAATAAAATCTCCCACCTTATGAAAAAAACCTTCTTTTTTCGCTTGTTCTTTTTCATACATAAGCGGCATGCTGTGAATAAGTGTGTCATCTATATACCACTCTATTTTCCCAGCTGTTGTTACATCCTGACGGTTATGAAAAAAATTATCATTCAACGTTATTTTCTGTTTTAGTTTTTCTTGTTCTCCTTCCATTAACGGATAATAAACAGAATAAGGTATAAAAAATGTCCCCTCTTTTATGTCTTTCACATTCATTTTTTCTCTTTTTTCTCCTAGCTCTTCTTTTTGGAAGGTGGAAAATCCCCATTCAAACATTGAGATATGATCATTCCAATCGGAAGGAGCATCTAAAGTAACAGCAATTAATGACATATCATCTTTCTGAGCTGTTGAAACAAGCGTCCGCCCAGCTGCTTTCGTATATCCTGTCTTCCCGCCTGTACTATGTTCATACAATGAAGTTAATAATTTATTTTTATTCGTCCAGATTCTATCCCACGCTTCCCCTTCTTGTGGAGCTTTATAACGCTCTGTTTGGGAAATTTCTCTAAATTGTTCATTTTTCATGGCGTACTGCATGAGTAATGCCATATCATAAGCTGTCGAGTAATGATTGTCACCATCATCTAAGCCGTGTGGATTGGTAAACTGTGTATTTTCCATTCCAATTTGTTCTGCTTTCTCATTCATCATATATATAAAACCGTCTAGACTGCCACCTACGTGTTCGGCAATAGCGACTGCTGCATCGTTCCCAGAACGAAGCATTAATCCATATGTTAAATCTTTTAATTTAATGTTTTCTCCTGGTTCTAAAAACAAAGAGGAACCTTCAACACCAGCTGCTTTAGAGCTGACTTTTACTGTTTTTTCAAAATCACTCGATTCTATGGCTAAAATGGAAGTCATAATTTTTGTGATACTTGCTATTTTTCGGATTTCGTGTTCTTTTTTTCCATACAAAACCCGGCCGCTGTCTTGTTCGAGCAAAACAGCTGTCCGCCCGGATACACTAACTGCATCTTCATTTTCAGCATTTAGTTTATAAGGAGGCATGCTTGCTGCTAGTACAATCGTTATTACAAACAGTATGAAGAAATTTTTCATTTGCCACCCCGTCTTCCTTGTACAATTTACCTTGTCCATCAAATAACTTTGTTTAGATTGTATGTTTAAATCATTGGAATATGCTCTCTCTTAAAGAAAAAGCATAAGAAACGTCGAATGGGTCACCAAAAATAACCCAGAAAAAAGCGCCTTCAATTGTTAAAAACAGAAGACGCGAAATCTTTGCCTTACCCTTTTGGTTTAAAACAAAGAGCAGCCAAAAATGAAAAAATGATAGCAGCTGAGATACCAGCACTAGTGACTTCAAAAATTCCAGTAATAACTCCAATAATGCCATGCTGTTCAGCTTCGGCCATAGCACCATGAACTAGTGAGTTGCCAAAACTAGTAATTGGTACCGTTGCACCAGCTCCTGCAAAATCAATTAATGGTTCGTATAACCCTATACCATCTAGAATGGCTCCACCAACCACTAAAGCGCTCAAGGTATGACCAGGGGGAAGCTTTACGACATCCATTAAGAGCTGGCCAATAACACAAATTATTCCTCCAACGATAAACGCCCAGAAAAACATCATGTTAATTCTGTCCCCTTTCAATAGAAACAGCATGCGCAATACATGGAATCGATTCTTTTTGCTGATATGAAAGAGGGCTTAATAAAGCTCCCGTCGCTACCACTAACATTTTATTTATCTCCTTATCTTTCATACGGTTAAGTAAATGTCCATAAACAACAGCTGCAGAGCATCCTGACCCGCTAGCTCCTGCCTGTATATTTTGATCTTCGTTATAAATCAACAACCCGCAATCAATACACTGGTCATCTGTTACCATTACTCCTTTTTGCTGCAGCAATTCTTTCATTAAAGGTAAGCCAACGCTTCCTAAATCACCGGTTACTATATAGTCGTAATAGGAAGGATCTCTGTTTAAATCAGTGCAATGCGCTTCAATCGTATCAGCTGCTGCTGGTGCCATAGCTCCTCCCATATTAAAGGGATCAGTCAAACCCATATCTATTACTTTTCCAATCGTAGCAGATGTTACTTTCGGTCCTGTCCCAGTTTTACCAACTACTGCCGCTCCGGAAGCTGTTACTGTCCATTGAGAAGTAGGCGGTTTTTGCGCCCCGTATTCGGTAGGATAACGAAATTGCTTTTCTACTGCTGCATTATGGCTCGCAGAACCTGTTAATATATAGTCTGCGCCGCCTTTGTCTACAATAAAGCTTCCTAAAGCAAGCCCTTCCATTGATGTAGAGCACGCACCAAATAAACCTATATAAGGTATAGCGAGAGATCGGCATGCAAAACTGGTTGCCGTTATTTGGTTTATTAAGTCTCCAGCAAACACAAATTGCATATCTTCTGGTTTCTTATTAATTTTTGATAAAGAAGCATAAGCTGCTTCTTCCATTAATTTCGTTTGGGCTTTTTCAAATGAATCTTCGGACATCCAAATATCAGAAAAAAGGTGATCAAAATCTCTTCCTAAATTACCCTCCGCTTCAAATGGACCACCTGCTGTCCCGGTTGATAAAATGACCGGTGAATTATCAAATGTCCAAGATTGGCTTCCTTGCAGCATTTTTTTATCCTCCTATCTGTGTCCAAATTGTTTTAATAAGAGCAATAACAAACGCTGCCGTTGTACCAAACACAATAACAGGGCCAGCTAATTTGAACATATTGGACCCGATTCCAAAAACTGGTCCTTCTGTCCTGTGCTCGATAGCTGCACTAGCCATTGCATTGGCAAAACCGGTAACGGGCACAGCTGATCCTGCACCAGCAAACTGTGCAAATTTATCGTATACGCCAAAACCTGTAAGTAATACTGCAATTAAAATTAATACTGCTATCGTTGGATTACCTGCAGTTTGCTCGTTAAAATCAAAGTTGTACAAAAAGAAATTTTGTATCGCCTGTCCCGCTATACATATTAATCCTCCAATAAAAAATGCTTTAATACAGTTGGCTACTACCGGCCGTTTAGGTTCATCTTTAGAAGCAAATTTTTGATACGTTGTTTTTACATCTTCTTCTTGTTTTTGCTGGCTCATAACAACCACCTGTTATCCTTTCATGAATTCTTCAATTTTAGTTAAACGCTGCTCTCTTTCTTTTTTCTTCATCTTTTTAACCGACATATCTTTATTTAAATTTTGCAGCTCTAGCATTGCTTTTTTATCTGTAGAAAAATGTATATTATAATCAGGCCATCGATTCGATAATCGGTCATAACCTTTTTTTCTTACTGATTCAAGTTGAAATCTGTCCATTTGTTTCACTTCTGCTGCGGCATATAACTTTTTACCGCTTGTTATGGCAACAGCTGTTGTTATTGGTTCTAATTCTTCTAATAACTCTTCTGCTTCATGCGTTTCTTTATTAATAACACGTGTGGGCTCAGGAGATGCATTTTCTTGACAACCTGCAGCGTATACCAAAAAAATACTTGTCAATAATATTACTTTTAATCCCGAACTTTTCTGCATTCTTTTCTTCCCTCCCTCAAAGCCTGCCTTTATAGTATGAAATAGGGTAACCTTTTTTATTTACATCTTTATTTGTCAATTTTTGGTTTTTACTTGAAAGGTATGGTGCTTAATATAAAAGACATTGTCTTACAGGATTTGCTAGCTCTATTTATAGGATGTAAACTTCACCATTTTGTTATTTATATTATTTCATGTAAGAAAAATAGCAAAACTCAAAGACCATTTAGAAAAACAACTGCAAGTTTTATATAACAACAAAGAAGTTCAGCATAATAATGAGCTAAAAGAAGAAATTCGCCATCATCTTCATATGCATGCGCTGCAAATCAGAGATGTCGTTTACAAACAAACAAAATCTCCCATCCAAGAGCGATCGAAGAAACTCCTGGAATGGTTTCATACAATGTTGAAATCATTTATAAAACGTTTGCTGCAGAAAAAGCAAAAGGGATAGAAGAATTTTTTGATTACTACAATGAATACGTCGAAGTATTTTGGAAAACTTCTAAGAAATAAAAAAAGTTTTTGAGCAAATTCAAATAATGACTTTAATGAAAAAGAACAGATCGCTGCAGCCTCGATGCAGCTATTAAATAAACTTGATCGTCATCTCGCCTTTTTCCTTTGATGCAAGGCGGGATATTTTATTATCACTATTATTAGAAGGGTAATATTTATGGAAAAGTCCATACTAAAAAAAGCATAACTGACAACAGGAGGACAGCTATGCAATCTACTAATTTTTTACATTTAACTTTTGAATTAATCATTGGTTTTTTTGCTTTGCTTTTAATCACGAAAATACTTGGGAAAACGCAGATTAACCAGTTAAGGCCTTTTGATTTCATTTCTGCCCTTGTCCTTGGTGAGTTAGTCGGTAATGCCATATATGATCAAGAAATTGGTCTCCATTACGTCCTCTATGCCATAGTGTTATGGACATTGCTTATTGGTACCATTGAAACAATTACACAAAAACAAAAAAAGACGAGGAGTCTGCTTGAAGGTAAACCTTCTATAGTTATTAGGGAAGGAAAACTTGATTATGAGGCATTGAAAAAAAATAAACTCGATTTAAATCAACTTCAGCATTTATTGAGAGATAGGGAAGTATTCAGTCTGCAAGACGTTCACTACGCTATATTAGAAGCAAATGGCACAGTTAGTGTACTTAAAACGTCCGAGGCTTCCACCCCTACAAACGGGCAGTGGATGACCGACCCCCCTCCACAGCCTGAATTACCATTAGCGTTGATTTTAGACGGGGAATGGATAGAGGATAATATTATAGAAACAAGCGTGTCCAAAGAACAAATCCTTCAGCATATTTACGCAAGAAATATTCCTGACATAAATCGAATACTCTACGCCGAATGGAATGGATCATTTCCTTTATTCATTCAAACATATGATTCGTAATGGAAATCCGTTCGTTATGATAATACAAGTCATATCTGAACGATTCAAATTCATACTACTAAAATTCATGGTTCGCAAGCCCACAAAAAATCGCCTTCTGTTTATTTTTATAATCAGCTAAGGCGATTTCATTGACGAAAAAAGCTATTTTAAAGAATCAAAAAACAGGTCAGCTTCCTCGGTTACATCATGCTCTTCTACATCGTCTAATGTCGGCAGCTCATCTAATGAGGAAAGATCAAAATACTCTAGAAATCGACCCGTTGTTTTATAAAGTTTTGGGCGGCCGAGGCTTTGCGCTCTTCCAGAATCAGTTATTAATACTTTATTTATTAATGTTTGAATGGCTTTTTCCGATTTCACACCACGTATATCATCAATTTCTGTTCTTGTTATGGGTTGATTGTACGCTATAATTGCAAGTGTTTCCAAGGAGGCTTGGGACAATTTCCCTCTTTCTGGAACAGATGCTAAAGCTTCAATAAATGGAGCTGTTTTTTCATTTGTTACAAGCTGATACTTATTCCCATTTATTTTGACCTCTAATCCTAGCATATTTTTCTTAATTCTTTCTTTACAAACAGATAATTGTTTCTCTGCTTCTTGTTCTGAGATAGCTAATGTCCTTGCTGCTTCTTCTAGTTTTAAACCTTCATCTCCACAAACATATAAAAGGCCTTCTATTACGGCTTGCATTTCTAATTCTTCCATTAATAAGCCGCCTCCTCTATATATTCCACCTTGATATCTTCAAAATTAGCTGCTTGTATACATGTTACCTTCTTATGTTTCATCAGCTCTAATACAGCTAAAAAAGTAACAACAATATGAGGCTTTTCACGAGTCAAAAACAAATCATAAAATTTTATTTCTCCCTGTTTTTTTTCCAAAATATGTACAATATCATCCATTTTTTCTTCAATTGAAATTTCTTCCGCTTTAACAGTAGTCATTTGAGAAGAAGATACTCGAATTCTTTTTTTCAGTTTTTGATAAGCTTTAAGCATATCAAATAAAGTTAAATCTTCCGGTAATGTACTCTCACTTTCCGAAGAATCATCGTTTTCTTGATGATGTACTGTAGGAGCTTTAGCATAATAAGAGCTTGCTGTTTTTTCTTTTTCTTTTAAGTGATGAGCAGCTTCTTTATATTTCTTATACTTCACTAACCTGCTTAATAGTTCTTCTCTCGGATCTTCTTCTATGTCAACTAGGTCTTCTTCTTTATATTCTGTGTCTTGTGGCAGAAGCATTTTGCTTTTAATTTCTAACAATGTTGCTGCCATAACTAAATATTCACTAGCAACATCAAGTTCAAGTTCCTGCATAGTCTGTACATATTGACAATATTGTTCCGTAATTACAGCCGCCGGTATATTATAAATATCAACTTCTGCTTGATGAATTAAATGCAATAAAAGGTCTAGTGGTCCCTCGAAGCTGTCGATTTTAACATTGTAACGCTTCATTTATAACCCCCGCAGTTTAAACGATAATCGTTATGTATTGATTCTAGAAAAAATTATACCATATACACTGTTGAAATTATGTTAACTATTTTTTATTAATATTAGATATCACGTTGTCCAGTATGTTACACTAGGAAATGTTATGCACAGTAAACCGGTATGGAAAGAAGGTACGGACCATGTATCCTGAAGCATACATTCAATATTTAGTACAATTTCATGGTTATAGAGATTTTTTTGAATGTCACGAAATTCTTGAAGAACATTGGAAAGAAAAAGAGACTCGAAATCGCGACAAATACTGGGTAGGTTTAATTCAAGTGGCAGTCGGCCTTTATCACCATAGAAGAGAAAATTGGCGAGGAGCCCGAAAAACATTTCAAAATGCCCGCAGCATTATACAAGAAAATAAAACTTCTCTTCAACAGTTAGGTCTTGATACAAGTCAATTTATTCAATTAATTGATGAAAGAATTTCTGATCTTTTACTCCATAAGGTTTATACTGATATGAACCTTCCTATTACGGATACAGCATTAATTGAACAATGCAGACAGGAATGTGAAGCGAATCAAGTAACATGGTTAGCTGACAGCGACCTCGATGATCCGTATATTGTCCACCGTCACATTTTACGAGACCGGACAAGTGTGACAAAGGAACGGCTTCACCAAAAATTATTAAGAGAGCAAAAAAAGCTGTCCCGGAGTTAAATACCGGAACAGCTTTTCTGTTATGACAAGCCTGCTCTTACCCGCTCACTTCACCTGTTTGTTTATTTTTTTCATTATCTTCTATACATGCTCCTAGAAACTCTACGGTTTCGTCACAGCCAATAAGATCTCCATCTAATCTTTCTTTCATTGTTAACACCATTTTTCTGCCAATTCCTTCGTCTCGATAAGATGGATTAACACATAGGTGTTGTAATCTCGCTGTATTGTCTTCATAAAAATAAAGACCAAGTACACCGATAATATCATCAGCTTCTTTCCACAAATATAACTGCCATTGTTCGTTTTCTTCATAATTTCTTATTGTTTCCTGTAATTTCTTAACGTCCTTTTCTTCAGGCATATAAGAGAGCAATCCCATGGCAATTTTTTTATAGGCTGATTTGAATTTAATAAACATACTGATCATCCCTTATTCTTGAGAGAAGTTTATTGCCAAACAAAAATTTCTAATTGCTTTTCTCTCATTATACTTCAAATTATACTTATGAAAAGAGGTGGCGGAGCAATAACATATTTCTTTGTACTTTTTTATCATCGCCAACCATATCAATATTTTATACAAATTTCTTTGTAAATTTCGCCCATTTTTATAATATTTATTTTCATAAAGTGTAAAAAGCTTATACTTTCCCGCATGACATAGAAGAAACATGACAGATTAAACCGTCATGTTCTTTTATTTCACTGTTCAATAGTTATAAATATTATTGGTAAACAGCAGAAGTAAAACTACAACGTTCTAAGTACAGAACACACACGAATGCCGCCGTTCCACAGGACGTGGCATTTTCTTTTACAAGGCGGCAAGTCGAGTTTTTAATGTGTCATTATTAGTTTACTCTTTTTTTATGTTTTTATCAAGATTCGCCATTTCAATTGCTGCTAAAGCCGCTTCAGCACCTTTATTCCCTGCTTTCGTACCCGCTCTTTCTATAGCTTGTTCAATGGTATTCGTCGTTAATACACCAAAAATGACTGGTAATCCTTTTTCTAACGATAAGTTTCCTACTCCTTTTGCTACTTCCCCGCAAACATAATCAAAGTGTGGTGTCGAACCTTTAATGACTGTTCCTAACGTAATAATTGCATCATATTTTCCGGTTTCAGCCATTTTTTTTGCAGCATATGGAATTTCAAACGCTCCAGGTACCCATGCTACATCAATATCAGTTTCTTCCAATCCGTGGCGTTTTAACGCGTCTTCAGCCCCGCTTAGAAGTTTACTCGTAATAAATTCATTAAATCTTCCGGCTGCAATGCCTATTTTTAAACCGGTTCCTACTAGGGTTCCTTCATAAATATTTGCCATTGTTAAACTCCTTTACTTTTTAAATAGGTACTATCATTCTACAATGTTTTTCAAGCAAATCTGTACATTAACTTAAAAATGAAGCATATGGCCTAATTTAGTATACTTTGTTCGTAAATACCTTTCATTTTCCTTATTATAAGGAAGCTGTAAAGCTACTCGTTCGACAACTTCAAGACCATATCCTTTTAGTCCGGTAATTTTTCTTGGATTATTCGTAAGAAGCTTCATTTTAGAAACGCCAAGATCTCTTAAAACTTGAGCTCCTATACCATAATCCCGTAAGTCCGGTTTAAACCCCAGTTTTTCATTAGCTTCTACTGTATCATACCCTTCTTCTTGAAGCTGATAGGCTTTCATTTTATTAATGAGGCCAATTCCGCGTCCTTCTTGTCTCATATATAATAATATGCCGGTTCCCTCTTTTTCAATCTGCTGCAATGCTGCTTGAAGCTGAGGTCCGCAGTCACAGCGGTGGGAACCAAATACGTCTCCAGTCAAGCATTCTGAATGCACACGAACAAGTGTCGGTTCATTCGGGCGAAGCTGTCCTTTCACAAGAGCAATACTTTCTTTATCATCTACAACAGATGTATATCCAATCGCTTTAAAGTCGCCAAAGTCAGTAGGGAGTTTAATTTCTGCTTCTCGTTTTACAAGTTTATCCTTTTTATGTCTGTATTGAATGAGATCCTTTATAGTTACCATTTTTAAATCATGCTTATCAGCAATTATTTTTAAATCTGGTACTCTTGCCATTTCTCCATTATCTTTAATAATTTCACAAATAACGCCTGCTGGTTCAGAGCCAGCTAATCTAGCTAGATCAATAGCTGCTTCTGTGTGGCCTGCTCTTCGAAGGACTCCGCCATTTTTGGCTACTAATGGGAAGACGTGACCCGGCCGTTTGAAATTATAGCTTTTACTCTCCGGATGAAGCAATGCTTTAATCGTATCTGCCCGTTCATGAGCAGAAATTCCTGTCGTCGTAGAATTGTGGTCTACACTCACTGTAAAGGCAGTCCCATGGGGGTCTGTATTATGATCGACCATCGGAACAAGCTCTAATTCCTGAGCTCTTTTTTCCAAAATAGGAGTACAAACAAGTCCACGCCCATGCGTAATCATAAAATTTATTGTTTCTGGTGTCACTTTTTCAGCAAGAGCAACAAAGTCACCTTCATTTTCACGATCTTCATCATCACACACAATTACTACTTTACCTTGCATCAAATCATATATTGCTTCTTCGATTGGGTCAAACACGTGGTCCTCTGCCATTTTTACATCCCTTCTTTCCCCTAATGTTTATTACATAAAACCATTATCTTTTAATGTTTCCTCCGTTATGTTTTCAGCTGTTTTTTGACGGGTATTTAACAGTTTTTCAGTATATTTCATCAGCATATCTGCTTCAATATTTACAGGGTCCCCGATCTTTTTTTCATTTAAAATCGTTTCTTGCCACGTATGGGGAATAATGGAAATAGTTAAAATGTTGTTTTCATCATCAGCTCCAAATACAGTCAGGCTTATTCCATCCACTGCGACTGATCCTTTCACCATGACATATGTCATAATCTGTCTAGGAAGCTCAATATCAATATAATAAGCATTTTCGTATGGAGTGATGGAACGGATAGTACCTGTGGTGTCAACATGCCCTGTAACAAAATGTCCTCCAAATCTGCCATCAAAAGACATTGCCCGTTCGAGATTTACTTTAGCTCCTTCTGAGAGCACCTTTAAACTGGTGGCTTTTATTGTTTCAGGCATAACATCCACGGTGAAATAATTTGATTGGAATGAAGTAACCGTTAAACAAACGCCGTTAACTGAAATACTGTCACCAAGACGTATACCATCCATAATAGTGTTAGCCTCAATTGTTAAAATCATAGCCTCATCGGTTTCCTCGATTTTTTTTACAGCGGCTTTCTCTTCTATAATCCCTGTAAACAATTCAGTCACTCCTTACTTCTTTTGGGAACAGCTACCATTTTAATGTCTGACTCTAGCTGTTCTAATGAAACTACATCTAGTTCAGGCACTTGTGCCATTGAAGAAAATCCTGTTCCTCCTATCACGGTAGGAGCATCAGCACCTCCGATTAATTTAGGTGCAATATAACAGACAATTTCTTGGAAAGCTTTTGCTTCTAAAAAGCTTCCGTGAACTGCTGCGCCGCCTTCTACGTAAACAGATTGAATCTTTCGCTTCCCCAAAACTTGCAGTACTTCACCCGCCTCAATTTTTGAAGAAATCGAGATTACCTCAGCTCCCGCTTTCTCCAAGCGATTTATTTTGGTGCTGTCTGCTTCTTTTGAACAAAAAATCCAAACGGGAGCTTGCTTATCAGTCAGCAATTTCGCTGTAAGAGGTGTTCTTAATTGGTGGTCGAGTATTATTCGTACAGGATGTATACCGCCAGTAGAAGTTCTTACTGTAAGGGACGGATTATCTTTTAATACCGTACCGATACCAACTAATATAGCGTCATGTTCATGACGTAAAATGTGTCCGTCTTCACGTGCACGAGGACCTGTAATCCACTGGCTTTCTCCTGTATGTGTTGCTGTCTTTCCATCTATTGAAGCTGCTGATTTTAAGGTTACGTATGGGAGTCCTGTCCGAATATAATGAAAAAAATGCCGGTTCAGCCAATCTGCTTCTTCTTTTTTCACCCCCACTGTCACTTCTATTCCTGCTTTTTTTAATTTTCGAACACCATTTCCTGATACTTGAGGATTTGGATCTAGTGTTGCCACCACAGCACGTTTTACTTTTTTATCTATTATTAAATCAGCACATGGGGGTGTTTTTCCAAAATGGCTGCATGGCTCAAGAGTAACATAAATGGTTGCGCCTTCTGCATCACTGCCTGCCATATTCAGTGCAAGGACTTCTGCATGTTCTGTCCCAGCTT
This sequence comes from Alteribacillus bidgolensis, assembly GCF_002886255.1. NCBI lineage: Bacteria > Bacillati > Bacillota > Bacilli > Caryophanales > Bacillaceae > Alteribacillus > Alteribacillus bidgolensis. The sequence continues at coordinate 552,685 of NZ_KZ614149.1, read as the reverse complement.
TTAAATGTGCACCCATACCGGCAACTCTTCCATTTTTTACAACGATAGCTCCAACTACAGGATTAGGGGACGTCTGTCCTTTTGTAGAATGGGCCATTTGTAAAGCCAGCTTCATATATTCTATATCTGTCATTCTTTGAACGCCCCCATTTCTTAGAGTGTTAATTGATAAGTATTGAATGAGGCCTTACTTGTTTGGCTAACTCATCCATGCATAATAAAAAACCCTCAAGAACACAAGGATTCTTCAGGGTTTAAACGTGCTCAAATAAGCCCTTTTTCAAGGGGTTAGACATCATTCTCTCGCAATAGGATGATTTAAAAAAACATACACGTATCCTAAGGCTGCTGTATGATAATTTTTGAACACGGCTTATCCTTCTCCCATCCAGACTGTTACTGTCGGCTCCGGATTTCCACCGGATCCACCGTAATGATAAAATCACTACGGGTCACGGACTGAAAAACATGTATTGCTTGCTTTATCACCGCCGGTTGGGAATTACACCCGACCCCGAAGGTACCGCTTAATATATCGTTAAATAAACTAGTCATAAATCCAGTTTACTTACTTTATAAACTGATTTTATCCTTTTTCTATATGAAACGTCAACTCATTATGCTTGTTTTTCCTTTTTTTCTATACATAAAAAACAAAATAAATTTTTTTGATTATCCAATACCCCATTTAAAAATCCATTCAAACAAAACACTTCTTTACCACAAACAGTACAATTGCCGACTTTTTCTTTCATGGAATCGTTCCTCCTTTTACCAGCTGGCTTTACCCTGAATCTATAGAAAAAACCGGCAGATTTAATTCCTGCCGGTTGTACATTTTAGTACATTTTACTCATCCCATACTTTTACTTCTTTCATAACGTCGCCTTGTTGTATTCTATCCACAGAATCCATACCTTCCGTTACTTTTCCAAACACAGTATGGACGCCATCTAAATGAGGCTGCGGTTCAAATAAAATGAAAAATTGACTTCCCCCTGTATCTTTACCTGCATGTGCCATAGAAAGATACCCCCGGCCATGCTTATGGGGATTACCTTCCGTTTCACATTTAATTGTATAGCCAGGCCCCCCGGTTCCGGTTCCATTAGGGCAGCCCCCTTGTGCTACAAAACCCGGAATCACGCGATGAAAATTCAAACCATTATAAAAACCTTTATTTGCAAGGGTTTCAAAGTTTTCTACTGTCCCCGGAGCCGCATCCGGGAAAAATTCAATCGTAATTTGTTCTCCATTTTCAAATGCGATGCTGCCTTTTTTCATACGATTCTCACCTCAAATAGTTATTTTATAATCTGAAATATTTACTGCAGCTGTTCTGGAAGAAATAATAACACCTGCTGCTGTTTATAAATTTATTATACTCGTTCTTTTGAACGTAAGGGAAGATCATTTTTCGTTATATCTTCTAATGTCTCCCCTTTAACAACTAGATCAGCTTGATTGTCCTCTACAAAGACAACGGGAGGTTTTGTTATTCGATTGTAATTATTAGCCATAGAATATCCATAGGCTCCTGTACAAAATACAGCCAAAATATCATCATGATCTGCTTCAGGCAGCGCAAGCTTCCAGATAAGCATATCTCCGCTTTCACAGCACTTTCCTGCCACAGCGAAGTGATCTTCTGCCTGCTCGTTTGCTCGATTAGCCAAAATCCCCTCATATTCTGCTTGATACAGCGCTGGTCTGATATTATCTGTCATTCCTCCATCGACAGAAAGATACCTCCGTACTCCTGGAATATCTTTTTTGGAGCCGACAGTATAAAGAGTAGTTCCTGCATCCCCTGTAATAGAACGGCCAGGTTCAATCCATATTTCTGGAACATCCATGTTTGCTTTTTCAGATTCTTTTTTCACAGCTTTTATTAAGTCTTTCACATAATCTTCAGGGGGGAGCGGTTCATCTCCTTCCACGTATCTAATGCCAAAGCCTCCGCCAGCGTTAAGAATTTCCGGCACAAAACCATACTCCTCTTTCCATCTTGTAAATTGAGAAAAGAGTTTTTCTACCGTTAGTACAAATCCATTCGTGTCAAAAATTTGTGAACCGATATGACTGTGGACACCTCGTAAATTAACATTTGTATCTTCTTGAAGAATCTTAATTACCTTGTCGGCCTGACCGCTTGAGAGGTCAAAACCAAATTTAGAGTCTTCTTGACCTGTTGATATATATTCATGAGTATGGGCTTCTACACCCGGTGTGGTACGTATTAGAGCATCTACTTTTTGGTTTCTAGAAACAGCTTCTTGCTGTAAAAGAGCAACTTCGTAAAAATTATCAAGTACAATGCAGCCTACACCAAGATCTAGCGCAAATTTTATTTCTTCAGGACTTTTGTTATTCCCGTGAAAATGAACTCTCTCCATAGGAAAACCCGCTTTTTTGGCAGTCATTAATTCACCGCCTGAAACAATATCAAGGCTTAAGCCCAGTTGATCTGCTAACTGAACCATAGCAATACAGCTGAACGCTTTACTGGCATAAGCTACCTGATGCTGCACCCCTGCTTCTTCAAAAGCTTTTTTAAATCCGCTGGCACGCTCTCTAATCAGTGCCACGTCATACACGTACACAGGAGTGCCATATTTTTTTGCAATATCAACCGTGTCCACCCCGCCTATTTCAAGGTGTCCCAGGCTGTTTATTTTACTCGTTCCATGTAAATACATGACTCGTTCTCTCCTTATCTACGACAAATGAATGTTTACATTTTAGCATCATTTTCACAGGATAAAAAGGATTAAACATTGAAAAAACAGAGCGCCGGACTCTAAAAGTCCGACACTCCTATTCCGAAGTCTGTTTTATCGTATCCTGCGGATGTACAATTCTAGGCCTGCGGCGTAAGTTTGGTACTGTTGTTCTCATCACAATTTGCCATAATGACTGAGGATCAAACGGTATTAATGGCCATAAATAAGGTTTATTTAGAGAACGAATTTGAATAAGCATTAAAAATAGTATCGTACTAGCCATAACAAACCCAATACTTCCAAAACTAACCACAACAATTAATAATAGAAGCCTTATCATTTTTATAGCGATAGCTAATTCATAACTCGGATTGGAATAGGCTCCAATTGCCGAAAGTGCAACATATAATACTACCTCAGATGTAAATAATCCAACTTCTATAGCTACCTCCCCAAGTAACAGTGCAGCTACAAGTCCGAGTGCTGTAGTAAGAGGAGAAGGCGTGTGTATCGCTGCCATTCTTAGTAGTTCCAACCCCACATCAGCTATAATAATCTGCATAAATTCTGACACGTTCGCATCTTCACTGGGACCAATATAGTTAAACTGGTCTGGAAGTAAATTTGGTTCTAATACAAATAAAAGCCAAAGCGGCAATACAAACAATGAAATAAACATCCCGATAAATCGAATCCATTTTATAAACGTTCCTATAAAAGGAGCCTGTCTATACTCTTCAGCATGCTGAACATGATGAAAAACGGTAGTGGGGGTTATTATCACACTTGGAGTAGCATCAACAATTACAATAACATGCCCTTCAAACAAATGAAGAGCTGCAACATCAGGACGTTCGGTATATCTAACGAGAGGAAACGGGTTATTCCCCTGGTTTACCATATATTCTTCTACTACCTTATCTGCCATGGGCAAACCATCTATTTTAATCGACTCCAATTCTTTACGGACAATCTTTACTAAATTAGGGTCGGCAACTCCTTCAATATAAGAAATACAAATATCTGTTTTTGACCGTACCCCTACTCTCAAAATTTCATGACGAAGCCTTTCATCCCTGATTCTTCTTCTTGTAAGCGCCGTATTTTCTATAATATTTTCGGTATACCCGTCTCTTGCACCTCGTATCACTTTTTCATTATCAGGTTCTTCCGGCCCCCGTCCAGGATAGTTCCGAACATCTACAACAAAAGCTCTGTCTTCGCCTTCGACTAGTATAAAAATAAGACCCGAAAGCATTTCAACTATACAATCTTCTAATGTATCTTTGTATTCCACTTGTACATGAGTCAGGTGGTTTTCAATAGCTTCTCTGACATGGGGGGTTTCTCTTCCTCTTGCTTCTAAATCCATTAGTTCTTTTAACAATTCAATGATATATTCCATGTCACAAAGACCATTCACAAAATATATTTGAATTTCCTTACCCAATATCTCAAGTTTTCTAATACCTACATCAAAGCTTACCCCAATGCCAAGGCGGTCTTTTAATTCTTTTTCGTTCACCTCTAAGTGTTTAGAGATCGGTGTTTCTTCATTCTTATCCTCCGATTGTCTCTTATGCCGGTGATCACTGTGAAAGCTTCGAGATTTCCATTTCTTTCTTCGAATCAAATTACTTTCCCCCATTCATTTTCATTAAAATTTCACGAAAAATATCCAGTGAAAAAGCGACCCCAAAATTTTTCCGAACACAATCGCCATTACAAGCACTATAATATTTTTTTCCATTCCTACACGACGAGCCAAGATTGGAAATACATTTAATACTTCTGTCAGAGCTGCCGCAAGCATTCCAACAAACATTCCTGCAGCTAAGCCTACTGGAATGGTTAACACAGCAGGAAATGTTCCTTTTATATCATGAAGAGTAGCAATGGATCCTATAACAGCTCCAGTAATGACTGCAATTTCGTATGCTTGAATGGCCTTTTGTGTTTTTGTCAGCTGGACAAGCCTTGGAATAATCCCTAACACGGTAATAAAAGCTACAAGCCCACTTCCAACCGCCAGTCCGCCGCTTAATCCGATGAATATGGCGAATAAAGCTTCGACTGCCAAGGTTTTGAACTCCGATCAGATTCTGTGTCAGCTAGGTATTCTTCAATATCTTTTTTATAATGAAACATTTCAATTTCAAGCGGGCTAGGCTCTTCATTGATTCTTTTTTTGAATACATGGTTAAAAAATAAAATCATGCCAAGGCCTAATCCAATCGAATAAGGAACCTGCAATAATAAAGGCTGTTCACTCTGTTTTCCAGTAACAAGGGTGTACAGCTTTTGATGAACGGCCAGCATACTGACATCTTCGTGAAAATTCATAATAGCCAGAGCAGCACCAGTAAACAATAGAAACCAGACTAAAACCAGCATTAGAGGAGAAATAAGCTTTTTTTCAATCGTTACTTCAATTACCGTTTGCTCGGGACCAACCACAGTAATATCAATCTCAGGGAATTGTTTATGGATTTTTTGTAGAATAGTTAATATATCAAGAACTACGTGCGTTTTATCTGTACGGCTTATACTGTACAAGTGAACAGACATTAGAGGACGAAGACTTTCTGCTTCCCCCTCGAGACGTGCAACATCCTTAAGATACAGATCCTGGCCTGGCTGTACCGTTATCCCGGTATATAACTGCATATATATTTGTTGGTGCATATCCGTCCCTCCCTTTTGCTTAGTATGAACGTAAACAAAAGGATCATACTTCAATATGTGGGGATGAAGAGAAATACACAGTCTCTGAAAAAGAAAGTTCACTGAAGATGCATACGTTTACCCATAACCTTCATCAGTTTAGGAGAATTATGTAAAAGCCGATATGACTTAGAAAAACTCGGATTGCCGCTGAGTCCTTATGGCGGAAGTCGTAGTTTGATCCTTTAGCAAAGTTAAACTTTCCTAAAATATAACAAAAAAGCCAGCTGTCTAATCTGACAACTGACTTTTCATTTTATGGAGAATTCTTTTTTCTAACCGTGAAACTTGTACTTGAGAAATTCCTAACCTTTGTGCTACTTCAGACTGGGTCTTATCTTTATAATAACGTAAATAAACGATTAATCGTTCACGTTCTTCTAATTGTTCAACAACTTCTTTTAAAGCTATTTGATCAAACCATTTTGAATCTCCTTGATCAGCAATTTGGTCCATTAACGTTATTGGATCGCCGTCATTTTCATACACGGTTTCATGTAATGACGATAAACTTCTTGTCGCTTCTGTAGCAAACACAATTTCTTCCATTGGCATTTCCATGGATTCCGCAATTTCTTGAAGAGTCGGTACTCTGCCTAATTTTTTTGTTAATTCTTCTTTTGCTTTTCTTACTTTGTTATTTAATTCTTTTAAGGAACGACTTACTTTTACTGTACCATCATCTCGAATGAAACGCTGAATTTCTCCAATAATCATTGGGACAGCGTAAGTAGAGAATTTAACATCATAGGACAAATCAAATTTATCCACTGATTTAATTAACCCGATCACACCAATTTGAAAAAGATCTTCCGCTTCATATCCTCGATTAATAAAACGTTGAACTACCGACCAAACCAGCCTAGTATTTTTATTTACTATTTCTTCTCGTGCTTTTTGATCTCCATCCTGACTTTGTCGTATTAAGTCTCTTACTTTGTCATCTTGAAGAGGCTGGTGCTTTTTTAATTTTACATCCATACAGACTCTCCTTAATTACAAAGTGATCTGCTTTTAGCTAAACGCTTTTTTAAGTAAACAGTAGTACCAGTGCTTGGTTTGGAGATCACTTCCACCTCATCCATAAAATTCTCCATAATGGTAAATCCCATCCCTGAACGTTCTAATTCCGGTTTTGACGTATATAAAGGCTCCTTTGCTTTTCCTATATCTTCTATGCCCACACCATTGTCTTTTACGGTAAGTTCTACCATATCCGTATCAATTTTCACCATAATCGTAATCGTGCCGGCTGGGTTTTCATCATATCCATGAATAATGGAGTTGGTTACAGCTTCAGAAACTACGGTTTTTAACTCTGTCAGCTCGTCCATATTAGGGTCAAGCTGAGCGACAAAGGCACCAACACTCACCCTTGCAAATGCTTCATTTTCACTCACCGCGGAAAACTCCAATTTCATCTCATTTTTCACTTTTAGGCCACCCCCAGCTTTCGTAGTGCATCTGTCTCCCGATTTTCCAAACGCAAAATTTTAAAGAGACCCGATAGCTCGAACAACCGTTTAACCGGTGTAGAAATAGAGCAGACCACCATTTCTCCTCCATTTCTCCTGACTTGTTTGTACCTGCCTAAAATCACCCCAATACCTGAACTATCCATGAAATTAAGCTCTTCCAAATTTAAGACAATATGCTGTATTTGATGGGCATCCAAGTAATCGTCAACTTGACTTCTCAGCTCTCTTGCAGAATGATGATCTAATTCTCCTCTTAACCGGATACACAGGACATCACCGACTTGCTCTAGGTTGACTGATAAACTCATATACTATTTCCCCCCTAAACGTTTGTCATTACTTCTGATGCTAATATTCAATTCTTTTCAAACATTTCCTTTCTTCATGACAAAACTAGTGTTTATTCGGTAAAAGAAGTGACTATTTTCATTCAGCGCTTTTTTTACGACAATTGTCCCGTTAAGGAAGAGAGTGTTCTTTTAAATAAAACATACCAGCTGGCAGATTGTGCTTCTTCGTCTAATACCAACTCTTTTTCAGTTAGTTTTTTCTCTCCATCATAAAATTGTACAACCCCTGCCGCTGAACCTTTTTCAGCTGGAGCAATAACTTTGTCATTGATATCTATCTCTCTATCGATTTTTTCAATTTTTTTGCCTTTCGGAAGGACAATGGCAGCATTTCTTTCCAATGTAACCGGTACAGTTTTGGTTTTCCCTTTTTCTACTGGAATAGAAGCTATTTCTTCTCCTTTTTCAGCTAAGACTACTTTTTGATAGTTTTGAAAACCATAATCAAGCATTTCAGTTGTTTGTTTATTCCTTTTTTTCGGTGATTCTGCTCCCATTAGAACAGTTATTACACGCATTCCATCCTTTTGCGCCGTTGCGGTTAAATTATATTTAGCCTCCGAAGTAAAACCTGTTTTTAATCCATCTACGCCGTCATAATGTTTTACCAGACGATTTGTATTAACAAGCCAAAATTCTTTATCAGTGCCTTGTCGTAAATAATCTTCGTAAATACTCGTATATTCTAAAATTTTTTCATGTTGAAGCAAGGCCTGACTCATAACCGCAAGATCTCTGGCTGTAGTGTAATGATCTTTTTCGGTTAACCCTGTTGTATTGTTGAAGTGTGTATTTTCTAACCCCAGCTCTTCTGCTTTATCGTTCATTTTTTTAATAAATTTCTCTTCCGTACCTGCAATATGTTCAGCCAGAGCTACTGATGCATCGTTTCCGGAAGCTACTGCTACCCCTTTTAACAGTTCATGAACTGTCATTTGCTCTCCTTGCTCCAAAAATATTTGCGACCCTCCCATCGAGGCAGCATGTTCACTAGCTGTAACCTGTTCATCTAATTGAATATCTTCTTTTTCTAAAGCTTCCATGACGAGCAGCATTGTCATTATTTTAGTCATGCTAGCTGGAGGCAGTTTTTCATTTTCATTTTTGTTGTAAAGAACCTGTCCTGTGTCCACTTCCATAATAATGGCTGACTTAGCATCTTCCGCGAGTTCAGGGATTTTTTCCTCTTCTTCCTTTGCGAAAACCGATTCAGAATGTATAAATGTAACCAGTGTCAATACACAAAGAAAACTGGTCTTTAACGCAGGTAGACTTTTTATCAATTCCAGACACCTCCCATAATGATACGATTATTTTTTCCATTATTTTCATCGTATATACTAAGAAATTTTACAATAAGAAAAGTTGCTTTCCGGATAGCCTAATATAAATATTTTCCATTTTAGATCTTAGACAGTAAAAAAGTCTGCATAGATGTCATACTGCATCCATACAGACCCTGATGTTTTCCTTATTTAATTATAAATAGTCTCATAAATAAGGAGCGGCTTTTCTGTTTTGGCTTTGACTAAAGAAAAAGCATTTTTTACCATCTCTTCGGCTTGTTCTGTATCTGGCTGATTGCTGTGCAATGTTGCTATTAATTCATCTTTTTTTACCTCATCGCCTATTTTTTTATGAAGCTCTATACCAACGGCATGATCAATTATATCATCTTTTGTTGCTCTTCCAGCACCTAACACCATAGCTGCTCTTCCTATTTGTGCAGCATGCATTGATTGTACATATCCGGGTTTTGGAGCTTTTATTTCCTTTTTAAAGGCTGCTGTACAGAATAAATCCGGATTATCTACTGCCGTTGCATCTCCTCCCTGTTTTTCAATAAACAGCTTCATCTTTTCAATAGCTTTGCCATTTGAGATTACTTCTTCAATCAACTTACGGCCTTCTTTTTCATTCGAAGCTTTTCCGCCTGCTGCTGCCATATGAGCAGCCAATTCAACGCTTAATTCATGAAGATCATCAGGTCCTTGTCCTTTTAAGGTCTCTATCGCTTCTTTTACTTCGAGGGCATTTCCAACATGACGTCCTAAAGGTTGATCCATATTAGAGATAACAGCCATCGTCTTTCGATTTAAGGAATGTCCGATTTTAACCATCGCTTGTGCTAACGCTTTTGCGTCCTCTAGATTTTCCATGAATGCCCCGGACCCCATTTTCACATCTAATACGATCGCGTCAGCACCTGCTGCAATTTTTTTACTCATTACAGAACTAGCTATAAGTGGAATGGAATCGACGGTAGCTGTCACATCTCTTAAGGCATATAACTTTTTATCGGCAGGAGTAAGATTTCCGCTTTGACCGGCAAGTGCTATTTTATTCTCATTTACAAGCTTGATAAATTCATCTTGCTTCAGTTCTGTTCGAAACCCTTTAAACGATTCGAGCTTGTCAATAGTACCGCCTGTATGCCCTAATCCTCTCCCTGACATTTTTGCAACAGGAATTCCAAGAGCAGCCACAAGCGGACCTAGTATAAGGGTTGTTTTATCTCCTACTCCTCCTGTTGAATGTTTATCTACTTTCGTCCCTTCGATTTCAGATAAATCAAGCTGATCACCAGATTCAGCCATCGCAAATGTTAGAGACGCAGCTTCTTTTTGCGTCATCCCTTGAAAGTATAAAGCCATTGCAAATGCCGAAGCTTGATAATCTGGGATTTCTTCGTTACTGTATCCATTTACAAACCAACGAATTTCATCATCAGAAAGCTCCCTGCCGTCACGTTTTTTTGCAATGATATCCACCATTCTCATATTACACGCACCCTTTCTTTTCTATCCCCCCTTTTCCCATTTATGACATTCTGAGGAAAGGGGGGATAAATGCGCAGATAAACACTGCTGCATACTGCAGCAGTGTTTCATCACCTGCATCCTATATAACTATCATTCACGGTTAAAGGAGAGTTTAATTTACATCTCTTTAAGTATTTGTTTTACAAGAGCAATAAACTTAGGTTTTGTTTTAGAGGCTGTTTCCATAACTTCCTCATGAGAGACGCCCTCTATTTCCTCTCCTACTGCCATATCAGTAATACACGAGATACCGAGCACTTTAAGGCCTGCGTGCCGGGCTGTGATTACTTCAGGTACAGTAGACATTCCGACTACATCTCCTCCTAAACGTCTCAGCATAATTAATTCAGCTGCCGTCATAAAAGCAGGCCCGGAAATCCCTGTATAGACACCTTTTTGTACCGATATACCAATTGACTCAGCTGCATTTTCTGCAATCTTTTGAAGTGACTTATCATAAGCTTGGCTCATATCAGGAAAACGCGGTCCCAATTTTTCATCATTTCGTCCAATTAACGGATTTGTTCCTGTCATATTGATATGGTCTTCTATCACCATTAAATCTCCAGGTTGAAATGAAGGATTCATCCCACCGCAAGCATTAGTTACTAGAAGTGTCTCTACACCTAAAGCTTGCATGACCCTTACAGGAAATGTTACTTCTTGCATACTGTAACCTTCATAATAATGAAAACGTCCTTGCATAGCTATAACTACATTTCCCTGTAAATTTCCTATAACTAATTTTCCTGCATGTCCTTCTACCGTAGAAATAGGAAAATAAGGAATAGAACTGTATTCAACTTCAGTTGCTGCTTCAATTTCTTCTGCTAAATCACCTAATCCAGAACCTAATATTAAACCAATTTTCGGCTGATTTACAATTTTTTCTTCTAGATAATTGGCTGCTTCTGTTACTTTTTCCGCTAATTGATTCATGCTAAGCCTCTCCCTTACCCATTTGGTGTATTATCTCTTTCATTAACAAAAGAAATTCTTCTTTTACCTTTTCAGTTGTTTCGATTACTTCATCGTGGCTTAGCGGCTGATCTAAAATACCGGCTGCCATATTGGACAAACATGAAATTCCTAACACTTTCATTCCGCCGTGAACAGCAGTCGTAACTTCTGGAACAGTTGACATTCCAACTGCATCTGCACCTAATGTTCTAATCATTCTTATTTCTGCTGGTGTTTCATATGCAGGACCTGTGTTTGCAGCGTACACACCTTCTTGTAACGTAATGTTAAGAGAAGACGCAGCTTTTCTTGCTGCTTCCATGAGTTCCACGCTGTATGCTGATGACATATCTGGAAATCTTGGCCCTAGTGTATCATCATTTTTTCCAAGAAGGGGATTATCTCCTTGCAAGTTTAAATGATCTTTAATAAGCATTAAATGACCAGGAGAAAAGGATTCATTCACACTCCCTGCTGCATTTGTGACAAGCAGAGTATCCACTCCAAGGGCACGCATAACTCTGACAGGAAAGGTTACCTCCTGCATCGTGTAGCCTTCATAATAATGGAACCTTCCTTGCATAGCCACGACAGGAACTCCTTTTAAGCGACCGAAAACGAGCTGTCCGGCATGTCCTATCACTGTAGAAACAGGAAAACCAGGAATGTCTTCATAATGCACCTTTACAGGATTTTCGATTTCTTCTGCTAATACTCCTAACCCGGAACCTAAAATCAGCCCTGCTTTTGGTTCAAAATCAATTTTTTCTTGAAGTGTTTCGGCTGCGTCTTCTAAGAGGCGTTTAGTTGTCAAATGCATCACCCTTATTTCGTAATGTTTTTCAAAAAGCTTGTACCATTTTCCGGGCGTTTAACGTTAAAATTATCAGCCAAAGTAGCACCAATATCTGCAAACGTTTTTCTTACTCCTAAGTCATTTCCAGGTGTATATGCCGGGGTATAAACAAGCAATGGTACTAATTCTCTAGTATGGTCGGTTCCGTGGTGGACAGGATCGTTTCCATGGTCTGCTGTAATTATGATGACATCTTCCCTTCGGCATTCTTCCATTAAGTCAGGCAGTCTTTCATCAAACTCTTCAAGTGCCTTTCCATAACCTAAAGGATCTCTTCTATGCCCAAACTTAGCATCAAAATCTACCAAGTTTAAAAAGCATAAGCCGGTGAAATCTCTATTTGCTGTTTGAATAATTTTATCCATGCCGTCGTTATTTGAACTTGTTCTAATGGATTCAGTTACTCCCTCCCCGTCATATATATCGCTGATTTTACCAATTGCTAAGCTGTCTAATCCTTTATCCGCTAATTCATTCATTACTGTACGGCCAAAAGGTTTTAAAGCATAGTCGTGACGATTCGCTGTTCTTTCAAATGCGCCTGGTTGACCTATGAACGGCCGTGCAATAACCCTACCAATCATATAAGGCGATTCATAAGTCATTGCTCTCGCTTTTTCACAAATATCGTATAGTTCTTCAATCGGCACAACGTCTTCATGTGCGGCTATTTGCAGTACAGAATCAGCGGATGTATAAACGATAAGAGCTCCAGATGACATATGCTCGCCGCCAAGCTCTTTAATAATTTCTGTGCCAGAGGCAACTTTGTTTCCAATTATTTTACGTCCCGTTTCCTGCTCTAGTTTCGAAATAAGCTCTTTTGGAAAACCATCCGGAAAAGTGCGAAAAGGTTCCTTGATATGAAGTCCCATAATTTCCCAATGTCCTGTCATTGTATCCTTGCTATGAGAAGCTTCCTCCATTATACCGGTGTGAGCTTGCGGCTGATCTACTGCTTCTATTCCAGCTGTGTTTTTAATATTTCCAATCCCCAGTTTTTCCATATGAGGCATATGGAGACCATTCATTTTTTCAGCAATGTGACCTAAAGTATCAGCCCCTTTATCATTATACTCTTTCGCGTCGGGAGCTTCTCCAATTCCAACGGAATCCATAACGATGACAAATATTCGTTTGAAATGATAATTTGACATTTTATCACCTTTTCCATAATGTAGTTTTAACCGTTGATAATAACATTTGCTTTAAACTTTCATGCTCTAGGATGGAAATGGATGTAGACATCTTTTAATTTATGGTTAGAAACGTGGGTATAGATTTGTGTTGTGGAGATATCAGCATGCCCTAACATTTCTTGCACCGCTCGTAAATCGGCACCATTTTCTAGAAGATGAGTAGCAAACGAGTGACGAAGTGTGTGAGGAGTTAATTTTTTTTGGATATTGGCTTTCTCTGAAGCAGTCTTTAATATTTTCCAAAATCCTTGTCTCGATAACTGGTTTCCATGATGATTTACAAACAAAACGTCATGCCTTTTCTTTTTCATTAAAAAAGACCGGCCTTTATGTATGTACTGCTCTAATGCCTCTTGCGCCATTTTACCAAGCGGAATGATTCTTTCTTTATTACCTTTTCCGATACAATGTACAAATCCCATTTGCAAATGGATATCACCAACTTCAAGCTCACAAAGTTCAGTCACTCGAAGACCTGTTGCGTACATTAATTCAAGCATAGCTTTATTTCTAAGATCAAATGCAGTAACACCTTCACTGGCAGATAACAATTTTTCTACTTCTGAGGCAGAAAGCACATCTGGTAATTTTTTCTCTCCCTTTGGTATTTCAACTAACTCAGAAGGGTCTTTTTTTAATCTCTGGTCCCTTAACAAAAATTGGTGGAAGGCACGTATAGATGAAATCGTTCTTGCTATGGTAGAGGTAGAGCGTCCATTTTCTTTCATTGTAAATAGAAAGTCAACAATATGAGATCTCTCTATTTGTTCTATGTCTTTTAAATAATTTTTCTCTAAATGAGAAATATAGTTAAGTAAATCTCTTTTATAAGAGCTAATCGTATTTTCAGATAATCCTTTTTCAACTTGACAATAGTGGAGAAAATCTAATACGTCATGCTGCAAATCCCTTTCCCCCTTGATATAGTTGTCTTAATAAAAACTAATTTTACTATTTATTTTAACTTCCTCATAATTTTTCTCTGGCTTATTTAGTCGTTCATCTGCTTCATAACTATCACTTAACCATAGAATACCATAATAAAAAGCTAAAAGGCACACTATAAAAATAACGAAAATTTTAATTGTTTCTACCCCATATGACATCCACTTTTCCATTATGAATTCCTCCTTTCTAACACAGCTATGAATTATCTATGACAAAAACAACCTTTATTATACGTATCCTTATAAATTTCCTGAGTGAACAGACCAGCTATTCCGTATATAGATGAATGAATTTCATCATTCATTTCTATATCATTATAAACGAACATCATATAAAATCCCTTCGCTATCGTTCGATTTTCGTTTCAGACGGACGCTTTCACCCTCGGGGTACAAGCGCGACATCTACTCCAACTCACTTTGTTCGTTGTCGTAGTGTCTTCTTTGCCGCGGGCTTCGCTTCAGCCTCCTCGGCAGCAAGCTGCCTGCGGGGTCTTCAGCTCAAGCTTATCCCGCAGTCGCCGCCTTCCGCTACAATCAATATAATGTTCGTTTTTGATAAACAAAATAGCACTTATGAAATTGATTTAGATAAATAAATTTTAAGCATATGTTTGAAAAACTTGCTTTGGCAAAAAATTTAGTCTTTACTTATGCTTTATTCCTTTAGCAAAGTTAAATTTTCCTAAAATAGAACAAATAAAAAACCTCTTCCTGACGAAAAGGTTTTAGCGCACTTTATTAATTGCTTTTTCTGGAGATTGATTTTTTTTCTCTGAATCCCCATTTTCTTGACAGCGATGACAAACACCATGAAATGTTAAACGGTGATCTTTAATTTTAAAATGCCAATCTCTTTCGACTACTTTTTCAACATCACCTAACAAATCTTCTTGAATTTCATCTACTGAACCACATTCTATACAGACAAGATGATGGTGAAAATGATCAGCTCCTTCTTTACGAAGGTCATAACGGGACACACCGTCCCCAAAATTTATTTTATCCACGACTTCTAATTCATTAAGTAACTCAAGTGTACGATACACGGTAGCTAATCCAATTTCCGGAGCTTTTTCTTTCACGAGCAGATAAACATCTTCTGCACTCAGATGATCCTCTTCATGTTCAAGAAGCACCCTTACAGTCGCTTCCCTTTGGGGCGTTAGTTTATAACTTTGAGAATGAAGTTGCTTCTTAATCCTATCGATTCTTTGCTCCATGTTTACCCTCCCCCTGATAAGCGGCTACGTTTTTATTATAATGACAGCTGGGAAGAGTGTCAAATGATAATAATAATTATCATTAAATTAAAATGATTATAAAATGAGAATTAAATTGCCCACTCTATCACATTTCTCATCATCGCAGGAGATAAAAAGCCTTCTATTGCTGCAGCACCGCTGAGAAGTAATAGAATTCCTCCAGATATAATTACCGATTTTAAGATTACCGCAGGCACTGGAGTAGAACGGCTTTGTTTAAATAAATGTTTTATAATGCTTAATGATATTCCGATAGAAGTTACTGCCATGATCATATAAGCAGGAATTACGATTATATTTTGCGGCAAAATGGAGGCAAAAGCTAGAAAAAATCCACCGCTTCCCATTTGCTGAACTAAAAATCCAATCGTAAATCCAGAAACGACTCCTTTAAGAAACAATAGAATTAATATGAAAGGAACTCCTGCCACGGACAGCCCAAGTACCCACATTAAGCCTATATAACCAGCGTGGTGAGAAATACTTTGTAAAAATATTTGACGAGCAGTAATATCTGTTCCGGATTCAAATTGGGTAAGGAATTGCTGAAGGTAATAATAAAGGTCATTTTTCAAAGGCAGCGACAAACTATTAACTAAAACTGCTCCAAAAATCACTCCCATAAATAATAATATAAGGGAAAACCAGTAAAAGGAACGATATTCGAGCCAATGTTTTTGTATCAGTAAAGACGTTGTCTGGAACATTTTAAACTGCCTCCCTGCTTAATAGGACATGTTACACTCTATGAGCCGGGAAACTTTTCTATTACCGTTCCTTTTATATTTCATAATCAAGTTTAGGGTGAACTTTCCGCTGTCCTATTTCGTATGTACTGAACAGCAAAAACAGTTTTTGCATCATGGATTTCTTCTGTTTCTATCATTTTCTCAGCTTCTTCTAACGACACTTCCATTACCTCCACAAACTCATCTTCATCTGTAGATGAGCGTCCTTTTGTTAGGTTATTTGCCTCAAAAATATGAACAATTTCATCAGCAAACCCGGGAGAAGTGTAGAAAGAGATTACCTTTTTCAATTGACTCGTTTTGTAACCTGTTTCTTCTTCTAATTCTCTTATAGCTGTATCTTCAGGATTTTCACCTGCTTCTAATTTTCCAGCTGGAATCTCAACAATTTCTTTTTCGAGAGCTTTTCGAAACTGTTTAACCATCAAAAGCTTGCCTTCTTCCGTGAGAGCAATCAACGCTACTGCTCCAGGATGATTGATAATTTCCCTCTTGCTAGTTTTTCCATTTGGCAGTTCTACCTCATGAAGATTCAAATCGACAATTCTTCCTTTGTATATTGATTCTTTGTGTGTTGTTTTTTCTGTTAGTTTCATCGTTTCCTCCTCAATGATCGTATCGTTTCCTTAATCTTTTGGTTACTGAACATATTTCACTGAAGCCATAATCCCTTTTAGATAATCCGTATGTTCTTCGACTTTCACCCCCATTGTATGAATAGAGGGGTGGTTCGTTTTATACCAATTTAACCAAAGCGGCATCCACTTCTCTACTTCTTCATATTTTATTTTAATAAACGAATGACGTCGAAGTGCCTTCGTCTGTTCATCGAATTTCTCCATTTTATACCTTTCCAAAGCCGGCAGGACCAGGGTGGAAGGTGCGTAAGTAAAATGTTGCAGCGGTGTTAGAGTATGATGGCTTAATCCAAAATGACGGCTCCTCTTCTCACGAAAAGAAATTCGCGGTAACCATACCGATTCGCCCTTTAACGCTCCTACTATATTTGCCCAGCCTGCCAGTGCCATACCGCTGAACCCAAAAGGCGTATTGGTGCCAACTGTTCCATGTCCCATGGAGATAATCAATACATCTACTTGTTTTTTTAACATTAACCATTGTAACGCGTTGGGGATTGTTACAGCCTCAGCGGTCCCCCCGAAAGATTGGCCAGTCGTCACGACATGCACCCTTGGGTCGCTTTTCCACGCTCTCATATGATCACTAAGCCCTGCAGGTATCGCAGCTTCATCCGATAAAACAATCCCAATATGCTGATCTTCCTTACACATAAAGATTGCTCCTAAAATAATCGGCAGCATACTATGAAGTTCAGCGAGTAAAACTTTCTTTTGGTGTAATTCAAATGGAAGTTTAAAAAGGGCGTGATCAGGATGTTCAGGAGAATCTACAGCAAAAACACTGTGCTGGCACGGAGTATAACGTGCTTTCATAATATGGCCGCTGCCTTCGTTATAGTTATCCTTTTCCAAGGAAGTTATGACCATATCCCATCCACCAGTACCTAATTTTAATTTTGCTGCCGTAGTATTTACCTTTATTGTATCTCCAATGTTAACACGGGGGCTACAAACGAAATATAATATCGCCTGTCCTGCTCCTCCATTTGTTTTTAGTTTTTGAATCCATTGATCTTCTTCTAGAATATCTATAACCTGCACCGTTTTCTCTTCATACATTTTTTTCACCTCTCTTCTACCTTACGTGTGCAGGTCTATTATTATTAATTATAGCTGATCTGCTACTTTTTCTTCTAACTGTTTAAAATTAATCTCTCCCGCTATTTTTTCTGCTATCGTACCATCTCTAGTAATAATGTATGTCGTCGGTAAGTACTGCAAGTTGTATAAATCAGCCACTTCGCCTTCTTCATCAATTAAAGCCGGAGTTTGTCTCATGTCAAATTGTTCTACAAATTTCTCTGCTTGCTCTTGCTTTCGTTCAAAAGAATTCATATTAATCGTTAATACTATAACACCTTGTTCCTCATACTGTTGATGAAATTCCATTAATTCAGGGATTTCTTCGGTACATGGCTCACACCAGGAAGCCCACATATTCATAATTACGATATTACCTTCATAAGAAGATAAAGAGCGCTCCTCTCCATTGTACGAAGGAAGGGTAAAGTCAGCTGCAGCATCACCTTCTTGTGTACCGACTTCTTGTGCAGAAATATTTGTAAATATCACATAACTAATGATTATTATGGCTGCTGCAAGCACCATGCTCGTGATGAATTTTTTATTCATTTTCCATATCCTCCTGTTCAGCCCGCTGTATCTTTATTTCTATTTTACTAGTTTTACACTATATCTCCTACCTACATTCTGTGAACGCTTTTTGATGATTGAATTTTGAGCCAAAATTTTCTTCCCACCTTGACCTGGTTTTGCTACACTTACTAAGGGAAATGAGAACCGTTTGTAAAAACACAAATGCAGACGGATGAAGGAGTGGAATAAATGAGTGTTTTAGAAGCGTTAATTTTTGGAATCGTACAAGGGATTGCGGAATTCCTTCCTATATCTAGTACGGCACATATTGTAATTGCTCAATTATTATTTGGATATTCTTTTCCAGGATTATCATTTGAAGTAATTCTACATTTAGGTTCGATAGTAGCTGTCGTATTGTATTTCCGCAGCGATATTATCCATCTTATAAATGCTTTTTTCCGTTTCATAGCACAAAGGCATCCAGAGGACCGTCCAGAATTTTTCTTTGCCATTTACATTGTCATTGCCACATTGATCACAGGCTTTTTAGGATTGTTATTGGAAGACTTCCTTGCAGAGTCTATTAAAACTCCTATTTTTATCGCATCTTCTCTAGCAATAACAGGCTTTTTTTTAATATTAATCGAAAAATATCATAAAATTGGACATCGTACAGAAAAAGAAATGAACCTGCTTGATGCTGTTATTGTTGGGCTTGCACAAACTTTAGCTGTACTTCCAGGGATATCACGTTCTGGCAGCACATTAATTGCAGCACTATATGCTGGATTAAATAGAAAAACAGCCGTTCGTTATTCCTTTCTATTATCTATACCGGTCATTTTAGGTTCATCAGTGCTTGCTATTGATGACTTAAATACAGGTGCCCTCGCTTCTATTGGCACCCTGCAGCTGATTGTATCGTTTATAGCCTCTTTTATTACCTCGTGGATTGGGATTGTATGGTTGATTAACTTTTTAAACAAAGGAAGGTTAATTTATTTTGCCATTTACTGTTTTTTATTAGCTATCATCGTTATTACGATGCTCGATCCTTCAACCATTATTCAAGCAGAATAAGGTAGATTAAAAAACTCGGCTTGGCACCAAGTCCTTATGGCGGAAGAGGTCGTTTTCCTTACTTTGAACCTTTAACAAAGTTAAACTTCCTTGAAGTATAAAAAGTGCCCGAATCAGAAATTTACTGAGTCCGGGCACTTTTGTTGTTTATTTATACATTTAATTCTAGAAGTCTTTTCACTTCAGCCACATCTTTATCTCCTCGTCCTGACAAGTTTACGATAATAATACTATCCTCTTGTAAAGATGGAGCTAATTTTATAACATGTGCAATCGCATGGGCACTTTCAAGCGCAGGAATAATTCCTTCCGTCCGGGAGATTTCTTGAAAAGCTTCAAGTACTTCTTTTTTTGTAACGGTAACATACTCGGCCCGTCCCGAGATCTTAAGAAAACTATGCTCAGGACCAATTCCGGGATAATCCAAGCCGGCTGCAATAGATTCTGTCGGAAGCGGATTGCCTTCATCATCTTGAAGACAAAGACTGTTAAAACCGTGCAGCACTGCTGGCTTTCCTTGTGTTAAAGTAGCAGCTTCAACTGGCTCAGCCCCAATTAAACGAACGTCTTTATCCTCCAGATAGGCAGAAAATGCTCCGATCGCATTACTTCCGCCACCTACACAAGCAACAACAGCATCGGGCAGGCATCCTTCTTTTTCAAGAATTTGTCTTTTTGATTCTTCACTAATAACCGATTGAAAATAATGAACAATCGACGGGTATGGATGAGGGCCAACCGCAGACCCAATTAAGTAAAAGGTAGATTCATAGTTTGCAACCAGATCTTTTAACGCTTCGTCGACCGCGTCCTTTAAACGGCCTCCCCCTTGGTTAACAGCTACAACTTCAGCTCCTAATAATTCCATACGGAATACGTTTAATTCCTGTCTTCGCACATCTTCTTTTCCCATATAAATAGTGCAGTCTATATTCATCATGGCACACGCAGTAGCTGTCGCAACCCCGTGCTGACCGGCCCCTGTTTCTGCAATAACACGAGCGGCTCCCATTTTTTTAGCAAGTAAAATTTGTCCTACTACATTATTAATTTTATGGGCACCAGTATGATTTAAATCTTCTCTTTTTAAATATATTCTTGCGCCTCCCAATTTTTTGGTTAAACGCTCTGCATAGGTTAAAGGATTCTCTCTTCCGACATATTCTTTTAAGTAATAATGATATTCTTGCAAAAATTCGGGATCATTTTTAAATCTTAAAAATGCTTCATCTAATCGTTCGAGGACAGCTTGTAATTGTTCCGGTACAAAACTTCCACCAAATTCTCCAAAATAACCTTTTTCTTCTGAATAATTATTCATCATCTGCTCTCTCCTAAGAAATCTTTGTCTTAATGGTTTTTAACGCCCTCTGTAGGCATAGAAGAGAAAAGTTCCACTTCTTCAAGTCTGCTTCTTTGTTTCATAAAATAATAACGGATACTGTCAACGAGTGCATGCCAGCTTGCTTCAATAATGTTTGCAGACACCCCAATAGTACTCCACGTTTCTTTTCCATCGGAAGATTCGATTAAGACTCTTACAGTGGAAGCGGTTGCCTCTGCCTCATCGAGAACACGTACTTTATAATCAGACAAGTACATCTCATGTACAAGGGGATAAAATTCTCCTATCGCTTTTCTGAGAGCATGATCGAGTGCATTCACAGGGCCATTTCCCTCAGCAGCTGTCATTACGGTTTGGTCTTTAATGATCATTTTCACAACTGCTTCGGTCGTAAAGCTTCCTTCTTTTTCTTTATGGGTAATGATTTTAAAATGATCTAGTCGAAAGTAATCGTGATTTTCTCCCATGCCGTTACGGATAAGCAGTTCAAAAGATGCTTCTGCTGCTTCATATTGATAGCCTTTATGCTCCATATCCTTCATTTTTTCAATAGTTTCTTTGACGGCAGGATTGCTTTTATCAAGAGAAAGACCCAATTCTTTTGCCTTAAATAATAAGTTGCTCTGACCTGACAATTCTGAGACTAGTACTCTTCTTTCATTGCCGATTTTTTCAGGGATAACATGTTCGTACGTTTCTGGATGTTTTAAAACAGCGCTGACATGCATACCGCCTTTGTGTGCAAAAGCACTTTTCCCTGTAAACGGCTGACCGTTTGGAGGTGTTTGGTTTGCTAATTCATGAAGGTATTTAGATGTCTCTGTTAATTGTTTTAACTGCTCGTCAGACACACACTCTATACCCATTTTTAACTGCAAGTTTGGAATAACGGATACTAAGTTAGCGTTTCCGCATCTTTCACCGTAGCCATTAATTGTGCCTTGAATTTGACTGGCTCCGGCGTTCACCGCTTCCAGAGTATTTGCTACTCCAAGTTCGCCGTCATTATGGCAATGAATGCCTATTTCTACTGTTAGTTTATTTTGAACCTCTGTTAGAATAGCGGCTATCTCAGAAGGAAGGGACCCTCCGTTTGTGTCGCAGAGCGCTACACAATCTGCTCCTGCGTCTTCGGCTGCTAAAATAGTTTTTAGAGCATATTCTTTATTATTTTTGAATCCGTCAAAAAAATGTTCCGCATCAAAAATAACTTCTAAATCGTGATCCTTCAAGAAACGTACGGAATCATAAATCATATTTACATTTTCTTCTAGAGACGTTTGAACTGCTTCTGTTACGTGAAAATCCCACGTTTTACCGACTAAGGCTGCGGCTTCTACCCCGCTTTCTAAAATTCTCTTTAAATTAGGATCTTCTTCGGCTTTTAAACCAGGTCTGCGTGTCATCCCAAATGCTGTAATGACAGCTTGATCTAAGGATAAGTCTTTAGCGCGTTCAAAGAAATTCATATCTTTCGGATTGCTTCCAGGCCAGCCGCCTTCAATATAATGAACGCCCATTTGATCTAATTTATTTGCAATCTTTATTTTATCATCTACAGATAAACTGATTCCTTCCCCTTGCGTGCCGTCACGTAACGTTGTATCATACAACTTCACTTGTGCTGCCACTGCCATTCCCCCACTTTACGCTCTTAATTTCTCAAATAATTGAAACACTTTTCGATTAAAATGATGTCACATAGTATAGCACATGAAAAGACATTTGACCACTGGGTATAGACACACTTTCAGCCGTTTGTTCTTCTGCTCACTAACCGCTGTGTATGCATGGCAATATAGACACTCTCATCTTCAGGAAGGGAGAGTCTATAGCGATTCTCAAAGGCAGAGACGGCCATTTCTGCAGCTCGAAAAGCCTTTGGGTAGCCCATTTTCATCATTTCTATTAATTCTGCTGGCGCTTTAGTCAATTCTTCCTCTACTTCCGCAGCTTTTACAGTGACATGCAAATGACTAATCAGGCCTTCATAAGCTATCGTATTTTTAGGAAAAATAGTATTTAACTCCTCTTCCATAATGTTTACCATATAATGTAATGCTTCGGTATGCTCTTTTAAAATTTGAGGAGACATTTTCTTTTTTTTGGATTTATACAAATGTAAAGCTAAAAAACCAATTTCATCTTGTGCTACGTCTTTATTGACATATATTTTTATTTTTTCTGCTGTTTTTTGTGCGAGCTCGAAGGCATCAGGATAAAGTGTTTTAATTTCCTGCAGCAAATGGTTGTTTATTTTCTTATCTTGTTTAAGCCTTTTCATTAAATGAACCAAATGGTCAAAAATCAGTGCATAGGAATGACTGTCAAAATGTTTTTCGTGTTTTTGTTCGAGCCATGAAACGATTTCCTGCACTAATTTCGTATCGTCATTTTCTGTTAAAGCTAACAAATGAACAAACGGGGTTTGACTGTTTGGATTGTGCACAAAAAGTTTTTCTACTTTTTCGGGGTTAATCTTATCTTGCTTCTTTTTTTGAAAAGCCAAGCCAGAGCCTATAGCGACTTTTTCTTCTTGATTATGAAGTACTATGGCAGCATTGTGATTTAATACTTTTTGGATAACCATGTCGACCTCTCCATTTACAAACTAGTAATGATTATTATTGTAAGGAAAAGCCTTTCTTTTTTAAAGGAAAATCTGCAAGCATCCTAAAAATGGATACTTGCAGATTCTTCTCTGTTCTTTCTGCCTTTTAACTTTTTACAGTTATTGTCATGATTTCCGTTTCTCCAGCTGTCAAACTGTTAACTTCTTTTCTTTCCAGGTGATCGACCTGGTCACCTTCTGTGAAAACAACAGGAGTAATAGTACTCTTCGCTTTTTCTTTAACATCCTCTATAGCAAATTCGACTAGCACATCTCCTCTTTTCACTTTGTCCCCTTCACTTACACGCCCTTCGAATCCTTCTCCATTTAGTGATACCGTTTCAAGACCGATATGAATAAGTACATCGAGTCCCTCACTTGATTTTATACCGACTGCGTGTTTTGTAGGAAATACTTGTACAACTCTTCCATCAACAGGCGAGACTATTTTTCCTTCAGAAGGTTCTACAGCAAAACCATCTCCCATCATTTTCTCTGAAAAAGTGGGATCAGGAACGTCCGTTAAATCAACAAACTTACCAGTTGCAGGTGATGTGATACTTACATTTTTAGGTTCTTCTTTTTTACCAAACAACTTTTTCAACACTTACTCTCACCTCATTTTCCATGTATTACCGAAAAACTAATATTTCAAACACCTCTGCTATCATAAGACATTCCTTTACACAGCGCAACGAAAATGTTTTTAAACTTTTTTCTTTTTAACTGACATGGAACGATAAAGTAATATTACTGCACTAATCCAGGCGAATCCTGCAAGATATCCTGCTATAACGTCACTTACATAATGAACCCCTAAATATACCCTGCTGACACCTATTAAAAAAATCAATAGACAAAATCCTATACCATTCATAAGCTTTAATGTTAAACGATTCATCATAAAAAAACATAGAACAGCAAGCATACCATATAAAGTTACAGCATTCATTGAATGACCGCTCGGAAAACTAAAGCCGGAAACTTCAATAAGCTGGTCAATATCAGGTCTTTGTCTTTCATAGACAGCTTTGAGTACATAATTAAATAAGCCTCCTCCTGCGACAGAAAGGGCCAATATCCATCCTTCTTTCCTTTTTTTAAAAAAGAAAAAACATGCACATAGCATAATGGTAATGGTGCTAGTAAACGTAACAGAAGCTAATGAGGTGAGAAATGAAAAAATAGCTGTAAGGCCTTCCGAATGAAAAAAAGGGATATTTTTCATGACTAGCTGGTCAAATGTAATAAGTTTTTCTGTGTGAAGAAAGCCTGCGATTTCAAAAAAAAGATATAAACAACTTGTAATGATGAACAAGGAGAAAAATCTGTATAACCACTTCTTTACATTTAAATTTCTACACATTTGGTTACAGCACCCTATACATTAATTTTTTTCTTCTTACCCATTTAATATGATATAGAAAACCTTCTTTTCTTACATCATCAGGATTCCTTTATACATATTAGGCTTTAACCTTGCCATTGTTTGATTTTTTTCATAAAGTAAAGTAAGCAATCAGTTAACAGAATTGCAGTGAATCAATGAAAAACTCTCATTTCTCTCTTCGGAACAGGGCTGCTCCTGAAACAGGACAGTCCTGTTCTTTTTCCATTTCATCCCCAATAAAACCTCATCCTTCTTACTTAACCGTGTAAAATAAAAGCCTGATTTGGAAACTTTTATAAGTGCCTAAACACACTTCACATCAATGAATATAGTGAATATGAATGAATTTATCACTAAAAGTTGTAGAACGGAGTGAAAGAATGATTAACAAAAATGCACCATATTATTCTGCTTCTTTTCTGAAAGAAGAAAAGAAGCAGAATAATAGCTCGGAAAAAGAAGAAAATACGGAAGAGAAACCAGTAGGTCGAGACCCTTGGAGCGATCTCTTGTTTGGAAGGCCGCAAGATACTTCTTCTTCTAACACAGACGAAGACAATGATGAGCATACCGAAGACGATGACCGGCCGCGTTTTTCTTGGTTTTAGCGATTCTCCATCTATTACACGGAGACTAGAGCACTTCTAACGTCGCTCTAGTCTTTTTATGTACCCATCCCCAAATATCAAGCAATTTTACCTAATTTAACATCTCAAGTTACGTAAAGATAATCCACTGCTTCAAAAAACACAAGTGATGCAAGAAGTGAGGTTGTATAACTAAATCGGAATTACACGGAATAACGTTCGCGTTTTCAGAAAAAGCTTTCTTTAACGAGCTATTACATCAGCAGCAATAGCATTCAGATAATCCTGTACGTTCAAAGCAGAAATTTTGCTTATATTTTTTGGTATGCTTTCCTTACAGAAAAGGAAAAGAACCGCTCCAAAATTGGAACGGTTCCTTTTTTAACGGTTTTTAATAACCGCCATATCCCCACGCAGCTCCCACAATTATTAGCAAAATAAACAAAACGACGATTAACGCAAAACCGCCTCCATATCCATATCCACCAGACATATATATTTCCTCCTTTTTGTATTTTCAGAATTACTATATGTATGGAGGTAGTCGTTTGACCGGGCGAATATGGAAAAATATTATTTTTTTCTATTTTTTATTTAGCTGATCCAGTGAAAAAGAATTATGAAGAAAAAGAGCTGCCAACTTACGCTTACAGCAGAAGTTGGCAGTAATTGTTTATTTTATTGTTACCTGATAAGCCTCAAGCCAATAGTTAACTTGCCATAAATATGCAAGCAGCTGCGGGCCCGTCATTAATTGACCAAACCATGGAACTTTAAACGAAGCTCCATTACTTTCTGCCAGTTTTTTTAACTGGCTTGGATCCATAATCTCATACAGAGGCGCTTCTTTTTTAGATAAAATATCATTCATTTTTTCTGTCATCATTGTCGTATATTTCGGATGGTGTGTTTTCGGATAAGGGTTTTTCTTTCGATATAACACATCTTCTGGCAATATACCTTCCAAAGCTTTTCGCAATATCCCTTTTTCTTTTCCACCCCATCTCTTCCAATCTGATGGAACGTTCCACACGTATTCTACTAACTCGTGGTCAGCAAAAGGCACCCTTACCTCTAGACTAGCTCTCATGCTCATGCGGTCCTTTCTTTCTAACAAAGTCGCCATGAACCAATTCATGTTTAGATAAGACATTTCTTTGTGTCGTTTCTCTATTTCATTATCATTTGGTGAATACGGCGTTTCTTTTATCGTTTCCCTGTATCTTTTTAAAGCGTATTCTTCCATGTTTAAGTTTTTACGATATTTATCATTTAGTAATTGGTGTCGTTCATTAAGCGACGAAATCCACGGAAAACCAGTTTTATTTATGAGATCTTCTCTATAAAACCAAGGGTACCCTCCAAATATTTCATCGGCACATTCCCCAGATAAAGCCACCACAGCTTGCTGTTTTATTTTTTTGCAAAACCACAATAATGAAGAATCTATATCCGCCATCCCTGGCAGGTCCCGTGCAAGCACTGCCTCTTTTAATGAGTCCGTTAACTCCTCAATCGTTATTGATTCGTAATGATGTTGCGTGTGAAAAGTATTTTTCATTTTATCAATGTATGTTTGGTCACTATCTGGTTGATAATCGTTTGATTTAAAGTATTTTTCATTATCTTCATAATCAATCGAATAGGTATGCAGTTTTTTTTCGTATTCCTTGGCTGCTATGGCAGTTAAGGCACTAGAATCCAATCCTCCGGATAAAAAAGTACTTACCGGCTTATCTGATATCAGCTGTCGTTTGGCAGCTTGATAAAGCAAAGTTCTTATGGCTTCAGAGGTTTCTTCTGCAGTTGCGTTATGAGGTTTACCTTGTACATTCCAATAACGTGTCATTTTTGAACCTTGTTTAGAAATATTCATAACATGTGCTGGTTTTAATTCACTTATCCCATCATAAATACCAGATCCCGGAGTTCTCGAAGGGCCTAAACTAAATAAATCAAGCAAACCTTCTTCCTTAACAATAGGTTTTACACTTCTGTGAGCTAGCAAAGCTTTTATTTCTGATCCAAATATAAATCCATTTTTATTTTCGGTATAAAACAATGGCTTTACTCCTAATCGATCTCTTGCCAAAAAAAGACTTTCATCCTCTTCATCCCAAATTGCAAAAGCGAATATACCGTTCATTTTCTCAACGCAGCTGCTGCCCCACTCTATATAAGAAGTTAAAACCACTTCTGTATCGGAATGAGAAGAAAACGTATGACCTGCTTTTTTTAGTTGAGAACGTAAAAAATCTGTGTTATATAATTCTCCATTATAAACGAGGACATAACGTTTTTTGTTTCGTTCTTTAAGCATTGGCTGCTTTCCACCTGCAGGATCAATGACAATTAATCTAGAATGGCCAAAAGTGATATGCTTGCTGCTATACGTGTTTTGTTGATCTGGACCTCGATAACGAAGGGTATTTGTCATTTTGTTTATTTCAGGTTGTTCCTGTTTCATGTCCTTATTAAATTGCAGCCATCCTGTAATACCGCACATAAAAAAACCCCTCTCTGCAGCAAAGTATGCCGTCTAACATACTAATTCATGCTATTCAAACAGGGGTGAAATGTGCCATTTATTTTATGTTTCTTTAAGTTACATTGTATATGATTACATTTATAACTCTCTTAATGATTGTTTAATTCCTTGTTCTATAAGAGCTCTTTCATTTAGCGTATTTTGTCAATATTCGGTCCACTTGTCTCCCATAGCTTTCACCGAAAATGTTTAAATGAACGAGTAGATAATAAAGCTGATATAAAGCTTTTCTCTCGTCAAATAAAACATCAATCGTTTTAATTTCTTGATATGCATCATACACATTTTTGGAAAAACCACCGAATAAGTACGTGAAAGCAAGTTCAAATTCGTGATCTCCATACCATACAGCAGGATCAATTAAGTAAGGCTTACCATTTTCACCAGGCAGCCAATTTCCTCCCCAAAGATCTCCGTGCAGCTTTACCGGGTGCTTATGATCAGGTACCCAATCATTTAAATGATCAAGCACATAATACGCTTTTCTATTACGTTCTTTCGGCATGCGACCGAGAGATCTGGCTAGTTCTATTTGGGGCTGCAGTCTTTTGTCACGCAAAAAAGCTACCCATGATTCTTCCCAGTCATTTACTTGAGGTAATTCTCCAATGAAGTTGTCTTCTTCTAATCCAAAAAATGATCCGCTGCTGCAATGTAAGGACGCTATCGCACGTCCTAGTTCTCCCTCTGTCTGGATAGAAGCTGCCCCTATAACTGGATCCATCACAATATATTTTTTGCCCCAACCGTATACGCTAGGTACAAAAATATCTTTTGCTTCTTCTAAAAAGCGCAGTCCTAATGCTTCCTGTCTAAAAAAATCATTAGGAGCTTCTTCATGCCATTTCACAAAGTATGATTGACTATTTGTATGTACAAGATAAGCTGCACTAATGCTGCCTCCAGAAACCGGTTGAATACTGTCAATCTTTTCGTTTATCCCTGCTCCAGTTAATGCTCTTTGAATAGATATGCTCATATGCTTTCTCGTCTCCGAATCCATGCTAATAAGTTTGTACAACTTAAATCAATCATATCGTAAACCTCTTCAAAATTCCCTGTCAAATATGGATCAGGAACATCCCCGCCATCAAAATCAGGATGAAAATCAAGAAGTTTGCCAGCATATAAAGTATCAGTTTTACCTTTTTGTAGTTTCTCAACCTCTGATACGTTAGCATCATCCATCGAAATAATATATGTAAAGTTCTTATAGTCATCAGCGTTTATCTGTCTCGCTCTTATTCCATCATAAGATATATTCTTTTTCATCAAGATGCTTCTAGTCCCTTCGTGAGGAGGCTTGCCAATATGCCAATGACCGGTCCCTGCTGAATCCATTTGTATTTGATCACTTAATTCTGCATTTGAAACCTTATCTCGAAATACCGCTTCTGCCATAGGGGAACGGCAAATATTTCCAAGACAAACAAATAACACATTAATTTTCATTTTCTTCGAATGCTCCTTTTTTTCTTATTATACTGTGCACGAATACTTCTGACAAAACTTTCTTATAATGTTAACCAATAATATCCTAAACTTTCTTGTCAACTAAAGCACCGAACAAATGGACGCCTTTGCTATGGTTTTTTACAATAATCAGTTTTTTAAAAATAATAAACTAAAAAAACACGAAAAATATAACCTATTAAAAAATCGCTGCCCCATTTCAGGCGGCAGCGATTTATATCTATTTATGGTGTGAAGCTATACAAAAATTTCTTGATGTTCCGTTTTTACTTTTTCGAGAATGGCTTCTACCGAAGAAAAATCATTAAGGTCATAATTTTTCACACTATACAGTGTATCATCTTGTCGACCTCGTAAGATTTGAACGACTTCTTTTTCATCAGCTTCTTTCATACAAAAGCGTCCATTTTCCTCAAAGTCACACTTGCTATTTTGAAACTTTTCATAAAGAACTAAGTAATCGTTCTTTGTTTCATTCTCGAAATACTCTTTCGCTTCCACCAGGTCATGTACTATCACATGGACACTTCCTTATCTTTATAGTTTTTTCTCGTGACACCTAAACGATTTACTTCTTTCAGCCGAAAAGGGTTAACAACCTGTAAATGATAAAATCATATGAAGTCTTCAGGTAAAAGTTAACAACTCCCTTCGTTTGAAGCACAACCTGTATCTTA
The DNA here is from genome assembly GCF_002886255.1 of Alteribacillus bidgolensis. Taxonomy (NCBI): domain Bacteria; kingdom Bacillati; phylum Bacillota; class Bacilli; order Caryophanales; family Bacillaceae; genus Alteribacillus; species Alteribacillus bidgolensis. The sequence continues at coordinate 522,661 of NZ_KZ614149.1, read as the reverse complement.
AGAAAGATGTAAGGGTTTTGCAATCTTTAATATAACTTTATATGCAATTATTTTACGTTTTATACCCCGATTTATAAATTCAGCTTTGCTTTCATTCTTTTTTCATGGAAATTCTCTAGATGGAAACGCCTTCTTATTTTTTTATTAGAAAAACTTGGCTTGTCGCCAAGTTGGTGGAAGGCTTAGTCCATTCTTATACTTACTTCTTTATCAGGTTAAATTTTTTAGGCATAGAGATTAACAAGCAATCCCCTAATTTCTCCAACTTTATCCAGAATATCTATTCCCTTTTTTTCTTTTTCCATTACTGCGTTTGTTAGTTCAAGCAATTTACGATCAACTTCCTCTACTACTTTATAAATTTTTGTTCTTCCACGCCTGTTAAAACCACGTTTTTCTTCTAAATTCAAGCCATGATCTACAGCTTCCTTCATAAAATCTTTAACCAGCTGTTTATATTTACGCAATTCTTCGACAGTACGGGTTTCAGATAAGACTTTACCTTGATCATCTATTTGCTCAATCATTTTGGTGAGACGATCATAAGCTTTATCATGGCGTCGTTGATCCATTATTTCTGTAAATGAGACGCTTGTCCGGGACGTTTCTTTCCCTTTAGAAGAAGGCGGATGGACACCCGTTTGCATAACTTTATGAATATCCACTATCGTCACGACCTTTACACTTATATTTCTTGTTACATTTTACCATAAAGTAGCAAAAAGGCGGAAAAGATTATTAGAAAAACTTGGCTTATCGCCAAGTCCTTAATGGCAAAAGTCTTAGTTTTTCTTATACTTTGATCCTTTAATGAAGTTAACTTTCTTAAAGTATTAGAAAAACTCGGCTTGCCTCCGCTTCTTATGGCTAAAGTTATACTTTTTTAACAAAGTAAACATTCCTAAAATAATAAAAAATCCGGAAAAGTCCATCTTTGTCACTCTTCCGGATTTTTCCATTTATTGAAGCAGCTGCAAAACGCCTTGTGGAAGCTGATTGGCCTGGGCCAGCATCGCTGTTGCAGATTGGTTAATAATGTTATTTCTCGTAAATTCAGTCATTTCCTTGGCCATATCCGCATCCCGAATCCTTGACTCGGATGAAGTTAGGTTTTCATGAGTAACCTGCAAGTTAGCTACAGTATGCTCCATGCGATTTTGAACGGCCCCAAGTTTTGCTCTTGCATCTGATACTTGATTAATAGCATCGTCAAATTGTGTAATCGCTTTGCTTGCACCGTCGTGAGTCGAAACATCCACCTCATCAACATCTAATTCTTCTGCGTCCATTTTAGGAATATCAACCATTACTTGCTGGCCTGTATTTGGACCTATTTGAAAAGCAAGGGAGTTGTTGATAACTTGAAAATCGGATGAACCATCACTAATGTTAGCTCTAAATTCAAACTCTAAATCACCTAGCTGGATTTTTCCATCTTTCGTTGAAACTTCTTCTTTTAATTCAATGTTTTCACCATCATCATTAAGTAATTTAAACGTTCCTTCAGCTTCCAGTCTGAACTTGCTTTTACCCTCTACAGTAATATCATTAAAGGATAATTCAAACCCGCCTACGTTAGATTGTTCATCTGAGATATTTTGACTATCTATTTCAATACCCTTATCATCATAAATGGTTACGAATGCAGTTTCATCATTTAAATCTTCTACTTCTATAGTGTATTCACCCAATCTCTGATTTTCATCTTCTTGGTTTGGCAGCACCCCGTCGGCGCCATCTATTTTTAAACTTTTTCCTGAAACAGATATACTATAATCACCAGGTTGAATGTCAGCATCCAACGCGACTGGTGGAGAGGCTAATTTAGCACCATTTTTATCCTCATCTAAATAGGAGTAAACAGCACTTGACCCATCCAGCAGTTTTTTCGTATTAAATTCGGTTCTGTTAGAGATACTGTCAATTTCTTTTGTCAGCTCTAATATTTCTTTTTGCAGCTGTTCGCTGTCATATTCCGTATTTGTATCATTGGATGCTTGTACAGCCAGTTCTCTCATGCGCTGCAGCATTGAGTGAATCTCCTGCATGGCACCTTCTGACGTCTGCATTAATGAAATGCCATCCATTGAATTTCGTTCAGACTGTTTTAGCCCTCTAATTTGGGAACGCATTTTTTCAGAAATTGCAAGGCCGGCTGCATCATCAGAAGCACGATTAATCCGAAGTCCGGATGAAAGTTTTTCCAAATTTTTTGATACCTGATTTTGGTTTTGATTTAAATTGCGATAAGCATTCAATGCTTGAATGTTATTATTTATCTTCACTCTTTACGCCCCTTTTTCACTAATCAGCATACAATGCATTCTTTTCATAAGCATTTGTTCTTGCCCGCACAGTCTTTGATTGTTTATCTGTTTGGGTAAAAATCGCCTCATTCCAGGCAGCAGAAATGTGGTGTAATATATTGGCTGTTTCTTTGGCTTTTTCTTTATTTTTTTCGATATTCGCTATTATTAAGAGCTCACTCATATAGTTGTACAAAGCATCTAATTCATCTGCTATGATGCCGGCTTCATAATTTAAACCAACACCTAGGCGTTCAAGAATATCTACCGCTCGCTGAAATTTCTTATTTGCGAGCATATAATCTTTTTTTTCAATAGAGGAAATTGCTTCTTCTACATTATATTCACATGCTTCATATAACATCATTGTCAGTTCTTGAGAGGTTTTTTGTTGCAGGATTTCATCTGATAAAAAAGTCATTACTCATGCCCCTTTCGGGTTGTCTACTACTACTATCGGTTTTATAACCCGCAGCATTAATATTTCTTTTCCATTTCTTCTATAAGCAGCAAAATTTCTGCTATAACAGAATAAAGCTGCGGAGGGACATTATCACCTAGGTCCATATCTAATAAATTTTCTAGTAGTCCAGGGTCTTCTTGCATATGAATATTATTTTGTTCAGCCAATTAATAGGTTGTAAACGAGGTACAAGAATGAGTAAATTACAATTCAAACCGACCGAACAAAAAGTGAAACAATGAGCTTCTGCAATCTTTCCTTTTCCAAGCAATTGTTTAGCTTCGGCAAGCTGTCCACTTGCTTGAAGTAATTGTCGTTCTGTTTTCATATCCGTAAAAAGCATGACATCGCTTCTTAAAATGGCCCGATCTAATTTTTTTATTGCTGCTTCTAGAATTTTCTTAGCTTGAGGTGCTGATTGTTTGTCCTGCCGTATTAATTTTGATGCTTGTTCTAATTGTTTTAGTGTATCTTGCTTTATTTGTTTAAAATCATCCGCCACTTTTATAAGTTTCTCTGTAATTCTCGTTTCAAGCAGCTGTTTAGATTCGAACGGCACCGATGTCTGGATTGCTTCGTTAACTACATAGGAAGAAAGTTTACTTTGATTATCATTTACTTGCATAGCCTTTGTTAAATCTTCAAGTAAGCGATGAGTATGCTGTCTCGATGCTAATTCTTTTCTCTGATCTAAAAGTACTTGAGCTTTGGCTGTCTGTTCAGCTGCCGATGGCTGCAAACGATTTGGCAGTGACGGAACCAATTCACCTCTCACCTGATTTAATAACTTGTTCAAATCAGGTTCCTGATTTACCTTGTTTTTCAGGGATGGCAGCATTTCTTGAACATTTGCCCTTTCTTTTCCCGTTAATTCTATTTTGTCCAGTATATTTATCATGTGCTTCCTTCCGGCTTCATGCAGCTGTTCTGATTGATTGATGAGTTTCCCCATTTCACGAACATAAGTTCTATAAAACCCTGCTTTTTCTAAAGCTTGTTGGATGTCAAGGTGCATTGCTCCCTTGTTTCCGGCTGATGAACTTGCCATTTGGGAAAGCACTCGATCTAATGTTTGTGCTATTTCCCTTTTATCACCTTGTTGTAAAAGCTGTTTTATTTTTTGAAGCACTTTATCGGCAGGTGCTCCAGCTTGTAATTCCTTGCGCAGCTGATGCAATGGTTCTTCTAGTCTTTCCATTGGTGCGGGGGCCATTTTAGTTCCTGCACTTTTTTCTAACGTGCGCAAAGCATTATCGAGCTTTTCCCGTCCAGCATTGCTTAGTTGTTCTGCTTCTTTTATAGCTTGTTTTAACTGAGAAGCTTGTTCTTTTGTAAGTTCCGGATGGTTTAATACTTCACGTTGTATTTGTTTAATGGTTTCTTTAGCAGAACCTCCATTATGCAGTGCATAACGTATATCTTGAATATTTTCTATTAAAGACGAACTCACTGCCCCAGACTTCTCTCTAGGCAATGCCCCTTCTGTTTTCAACGTATCGGACAGTACTTCTTTTGCTTGACGTGTTTTCCCTTTCGAAATAAAATTTTCTACTTCTTTTACTCCTTTTTCTGCATCTGATCTCTGTCTTTCTGTTAGAGCGGAATGATTGATTATCTTTTCTTTGATTTCTTTTAAAGCCTTAGAAGGTTCTTCTCCTTTTTGAAGCTGCGTTCGTATATTTTGCACTGTCTCCTTTAGTCCTTCTTTATCACTCGCTTCTGCCGCTCTTATTCCTTGTTTTACTGCCTCATTTACTTTATCGGCTGACATTTGTGTTTGTGATTCTTGAGAGTTGTAGTTAGATACAGAGAGACTTTTCATAAAATTAACAGCACTTTTACTATGTAAACCTTCATGTATATCTCTTAAGTTATTTTCTGTTATATCAATCCTTTTATTAGCTGCTGCTTGCACCGTTTGTAATTTCTGCTCTGTCGTACCTGATGATTTTTCCATGAAGTTTTGCAGAGAACGAGTGGATGTTTTGGTAAGTGCTGTGCCTAAATCTAACAAAATTGAAGCTCCGCTTTTTACGGCATTGGAAGGCTGATGAACTCCTAAGTTTTTTAAAATAGAAGAAGTAGAAACTGCTCGATTTTGTCCGTCTATATTATTTTGGCTGTTGGTAAGAGCACGAACCTGAAGTTCGCCCTCTTTTCTGTTCGTTACTTGAAAAGCAATGTTGTTTTGCTTAGGCATACCACCTTGAAATATTGCATGTATTTTCCAGTTATTAAGACGTATTGTCGCTTCATTGTTTCCCCGCCGTTCTAATATATTTGCACGATATACAGCACCTTCTCGTAATGGTAAAGAAGAGGACTGGTTTTGTTTAGAAGATATATTTGCTGACAATTTCACACTGTTCACCCCGATTAATCACTCTGCCTTTATTATCGGCTTCATTCTGTTGATATTTATAAGACTTACGGACTAGATCTATTCCCTGTTTTTTACTCCTTTCATTTTCAAAGCATTAGAAAAACTCGGCTTGCCGTCCATTCCTTATAAGCGGAAGTCGTAGTTTTTCTTATACTTTGATCCTTTAACAAAGTTAAACATTCCTAAAATATAAAAAAAGGCTTGTGCCTTTACACACAGCCTACTTTTTAAGAGAACTTCCTTTCGAAATAATATTGTCTCCATACTTATTGGTCAGTTCAGCAATTGAATGAGATAATTCGGCTTCTTTCATATCTTTTTTGTATGAAAATAAGTCTAGTTGTTTATAAGCTTCTGAAAGAGGAATGACGTTCAAGGCGGTCACACCTATTAACCGGACCGGTTTACCATTCCAATGCTTATTGAGCAATTCGGCTGCCTGTCGTTTTATCTCTGCACCCGTAAAAAGCGGATTGGGAAGTTTTCTGCTTCTTGTTATCGTCTGTCGATCACTATATCTAATCATCAATTGTATGTTAGCAGAAGACACTTCTTTTCGTTTTAATCTTATTTCCACTTTTTCAGAAAGAGTCTGAATAACGTTCATCAGCTCTTCTTTATCTTGTACGTCGGAAGACAACGTTATTGAATTCCCCACACTTTTAACTTCCTTTGCAGCTTCTGGGTCCACTGAACGATGGTCTATTCCATTGGCTCGTTCACTTAGTTTTTTGCCTTTCACTCCAAAGCGCCCTTGCAGAGAAGAAGCTGAAAAAACAGCTAAATCTCCAATAGTCAATATATTCCAATCTTTTAATTTTACGGCTGTCTTATGCCCGATACCATGCATCTCTTCAACGGGAAGAGGCCATAACTTTTGGGGTACTTCCCTTTTTCGAAGAACCGTCACTCCTAACGGCTTTTTCATGTCGCTGGCCATTTTTGCTAAAAATTTATTTGGAGCTATTCCTATACTGCATGGCAATCCTAATTCTCTGTTCATTCTGTTTTGCAATTCATATGCAGTCTGAACTGTTTTTCCTTCTTTAAAAGGAATTGTCATATCCAAATAACCCTCATCGATGGAAACAGGTTCCACTAACTCGGTGTATTCCTCTAATAAATGAAACATCTCGGCAGAAGCTGCTCTGTACTTATCAAAATCGGGAGGTCGAATAATTAAACCGGGACATTTTCTTTTCGCTTCCCAAACAGGCATCGTAGTCTTCACGCCATACGCTCTTGCCTCATAACTAGCTGTAACTACGATTCCTTTTCTTTCTTTTGGATTGCCTGCTATAGCTACTGGTTTTCCAGCTAAAGAAGGATCATGTATTCTCTCTACTGATGCATAAAAACTATTAATATCTACATGAAAAATTACTTTTCCTTTCCATTGCCTTCCCATCGAATCCTCCTTCCTCTAGAAAAACTCGGCTTTTTTCCGAGTACAGCGAATGCCGCAGCTAAAAAAATCCCCCATAAGGGGAAAAAGGGTCTCCTTATTTTATTGTTTGCTAAAATCACTCGTTTTTTCGACCCAGCGCACAAAATTTTCACCATGGAAGCGGCTGTTAGCGGTTTGTAAAAACGAATGAAAATCCTCTAAAAATTCTTGGTTAGACCTGCCGTAATGTTCTATAAATTGTAAAAACCGATGATCTTTTTCACTTGAAGCTTTTCGTATCTCTGCCCCTTTTTCCGTTAGAGTAACATAAGAAACACGTAAATCATTTTCATTTTTTTCTGTTTTCACTAATTGTTTACTTTTTAATCTTTTTATAATCTGCATCACAGTGGATAAGTCCCAAAGCCCAAGTTCCGCTATTTTGGACATAGTAGCTTTCTTTTCCATAAATAAAATCCAAAGGATATGCTGTTCTGCCTGAGTAATTCCTAAGTCGTTTGCAGCCGACTGCCAATCTTCTTCGACTACCTTCAGTGCGCCACGCAATAAATTTAAATAGGAATGATAATTTAGATGTTGATCTTCCATGGTTTCTCTTCACCCTTAATATGTTTAACTTAGTACTTCCTAGATCTTTTGGAATGTTATCTTTTAGATGTGCTTTCTTCAATAATTGCTGTCACCATTTCTGTTAATTTTACTAGTTCTTCGACAGAGATTTTTTCATTTGTAGTATGGATCTCTTCATATCCTACAGCTAAATTAACCGTTGGGATTCCGTAACCGCTAATAATATTAGCATCACTACCTCCGCCGCTTTTCAACAGTTTAGGAGTTCGCCCAATTGTTTGTCCCGCTTTCACAGCTGTAGAAACGACATGATCTTTTTCACTTAATTTATAACCTGGATACATGACGGTAACCTCAACTTCTGCTTCTGCTCCCATATCATTTGCTGTTTGTTCAAAAGCTGTTCTCATTTTCTCAACTTGTTTGTCCATTTTTTCTTTAACTAGAGACCTTGCTTCAGCAAGCACATATACTTCGTCGCAAACGATATTCGTTTGTGACCCTCCTTCAAATCGGCCTATATTTGCTGTTGTATCTTCATCGATACGACCGAGCGGCATTTTCGAAATAGCTTTCGCCGCTACTGTTATTGCTGATATCCCTTTTTCTGGTGCAACTCCGGCATGTGCTGTTTTCCCTTTAACCTTTACAATTATTTTAGATTGAGTTGGCGCGGCCACAATAATATTGCCAACCTTCCCGTCACTATCTAAAGCATATCCGTATTCCGCTTTTAATAAGGTTTCATCAAGAGCTTTTGCTCCTACCAGCCCGGACTCTTCCCCGACAGTAATTACAAATTGAATCGTTCCATGAGCCAAATTATTCTCTTGAACTGTCCTGATGCATTCTAGCATTGCGGCAATTCCTGCTTTATCGTCTGCGCCTAAAATAGTGCTGCCATCTGTTTGAATATAACCGTCTTTTATAAACGGTTTAATTCCTTGTCCGGGCACAACCGTATCCATATGGGAAGTAAAATAAATACAATCAGCCTCGGTATTTCCTTCCCATGTACATATTAAATTCCCGGCAGCATGCTCCGTTGTCTCACCCGCATTATCTTCTTCCACTTTAATCCCTAGATCTTCAAATTTTTGTGTTAATACTTTAGAGATTTGCTTTTCATTTTTTGTTTCGGAATCAATTTGTACTAGCTCCATAAATTCATTAACAAGGCGTTCTTCATTAATCATATGCGTTCCTCCTGCTATGTTCATTTCCTATCAATTTTTGTTTTTGAAGAATAAAACAAGCTTTATTTCTTTTCGCAAAACTCAAACAGTACTCGTCCTGTTGAAGCTGGATGTAAAAAAGCAACGTCAGCTCCGCCAGCTCCTTTTACTGGTTTATCATTTAATGTTTGGATACCTTCGTTTCTTATTTCGCGGAGCCGTTCTTCAATGTTTGCTACACCAAGAGCTACATGATGTATACCTTCGCCGTTTTTTTCAATAAATTTTGCTACTGGACTGGAAGAGTCTAATGGCTCTAGCAGTTCTAATTTCGAATCGCCAATAGCTATAAACGCAACTTTAACTTTTTGGGCTTTTACTTCTTCCATTTTCAATAGTTCTAATCCGAGTACATTTTCATAAAAAGGTAAGTGCTCTTCTATTGACCTTACTGCTATCCCAATATGATCGATTTTTTTTGGGGGTTTTTGCATTATCATCCCTACTTTATGTATATAATAGTCGTTTTCAGCATGTATAACTTCTAGGTGCAGCAGTTTTTTTCCTGTTTTCAAAAGCAATAAAAGGTTGAGTCTTGTCCCTTTGCCCCGTAAAATATAAACTAACAATATGTATGGAGGGAAGAAACATGCCTAAAAAATTTCAAAAAACGATTATCTATATAATGATCATAACATTAGTGGTCGGAAGTGTCCTTACAGGTGCAGCCACTTTCTTTTAAAATACAACAGAATGAATATAAAAAGCCCCCAGCCATTAAGGAGGGGCTTACTTGTTTAATTATAACGATTTTAAATCTTCTTCTAAATAATACGGTTTATCTCCGTAACGAAGCCCTCTTTCATTAACGATCTGGGAAATGGATTTTGGACTGCTTTCGATCCATACTTTTGTTCCCGGAATAGTTTTTTCAAATAATTGATTAACTTCTTCATTTTTCATACGGATACATCCATTCGATATATGACGGCCGATAGATTCAGGACGGTTCGTGCCATGAATTCCGTAAACCCTTCCATTTGTGTTTTCAGCATCAAATCCAATCCATCTGCTTCCTAAAGGGTTTTTTGGATCGCCGCCTTTAATATCTAACTTTCGGTAATATGGCCGGATAGCTTTTACAATGACTGTAAATTCTCCTTCAGGTGTTAATAATTCCGTTTTTCCGGTTGCGACATGATATGTTTCTTCGATTTCTCCGCCTTCTATAAAAGCGAGCTGATTTGTCCGTTTATTTATTATAATATAGGGATCACCTGCATTAGGTACTGCATTCAGCGGCCATAAAACTGATTGTATCATTAAAGAAATTATAGCGATATTACATAATTTCATTTTCCTCAACGCCCCCGCGTCCATTACTGAGAATGAAGTTTTAATTAGTATCTCTCCTATTATGATCTCTATTCAATCGTTTCCCAGACACTGTACGAGTGCGCTTTGGATCTGGTTTAAACATCTTTTTTATTAGTAAATACTCTTCTATTTCATGTAGAATATAAAAAAGTGACGACCTTATTTCAAATTCTGCTCTTGATTTTGGAAGCTCCATTTGCTTTATTTCTTCTCTTAGTTCATTCAGTCTAATTAAAAAGTATCCAGCTGTGTTGCCTGGAGTAACAGCTTGACTTAATTCTTCCATAAAACCTGCCATTTTTTCTCCTTGAATAACCGTTCTGTCTAAAGTCGAGATAAAAGGCAGAATACTTTCTATAACATCTAACTGTTTTTCTCTCATATTAAAATAGTGATAAAAATAATCATCGTGCCGTAAAAAATGGTTATCAATATTTTTCATTGCTAAACTTTTTCCTTCTTCTATAAAAGAGGAAACTTCTGCAATTTCCTTTCCATCCCAAGAATTATCGCCGTAACGGAGAAAGGAAGCGTATTCTTGCCATATTTTTTCAAAACATTCCTCAAGCTTTACTTGTTTACAAATCAAAATCTTTTCTGCACTAGGCATATACATATTCATTACAAGAGCAACGCCTACTCCAATCGTAATCAAAAAAATCTCGTTTATCCATATAGCAATAGAAACATTCCCATAGGTATACAGATGCAGCATGATTACAACACTAGTTACTACGCCTTTTTTGACTCCTGCTGCTACAGCAGTTGGGATAAACAACAAAAATAAAACAGCAATCGACATAGGATGATAACCTAACACTTCAAAAATCACACTTCCATACCCTAATCCGATAATACAAGCGACAATTCGTTCCCAAGAAGCACGCACGGATTCTTTCTTTGTTATAGAAATACAAAGAACAGTTATAATTCCGGCTGACACAAAAAATTCTAACTGCAAAAATTGTGCAATAAAAATAGCTAATGCCGCACCGACTGCTGTTTTTAACGTTCTATATCCAATTCTCCATTTTGGCATAAGCAGCTCCTTCGATTTACAATTCTTTAACATTTCTCCTGTAAATTACAAAAAACTGCACAAACTAATTGTGCAGTACTGCTAGTTATGTATTCATTTATGGCGCGCCTACCAGGATTCGAACCTGGAATACGAGAACCGGAATCTCGCGTGATATCCCTTTCACCATAGGCGCAAACATAGCTTCTTCTCAAGTAAGACAACGCCTATTTTATCTGTTTTTTCCTTCTATGTCAATAAAAAAAAAGGAAAAAATCAGAAAAGGCAGGAAACTGAGTGTATCAGCTGCAGAACGTTATTCTTCTACCTCTTCCTTTGTGCCTTCTTCAAGCATTTGTTCGAACTTTTCACCAATGTGTTCTTGTGTATATCCAAATTGGTGAAGACGTCTCGTGAAATTCTGGGCATATAATTTAGTTCGCTTAGCCATTTTTTTATATTTTTTTGTTTCTGACGCACTTTTAGTTGTCTTCGCACGATTTTCAGCATTTGACATAATGCTTTCTACAACAAACAATCCTTTCCAGATTTTGTCTTCCTGAAAACTTTCCGCTTCACTGTCTAATTGGGATATGACGTCCTGATAAAATTGTTGAAATTCTTTAAAAGCAATTTCTTCATCCATATTTAAATATTTCTGCACTTGATCATATAATTTATCCATCATTCTTTCAGCCCTTTATGTATGAATTCTTACGTTATTATAGCACAACAATTTTTGGGATAGTCAAGTTTTAGAAACATTCGGTTTGCTTCTGTGTAAAAGAAATCTTCTAAAAATGTACGTCCTGTGACAATGGCTGCAGTCGTGCTTTCTGTGTGTTGAAGAAGTCATTTCTCATACATACGTTTTAGCTATATTTATTACTACTGAAATAAAATACCGCCAACAACTGAAAAAAACAGATGGCGGTATTTCTTCTTTATTAATTGCAATATTCGTCGAATGCTTTTTCGAGTTGTTGAACGACCTCAATTGGTTCATGGCCTTCAATTTCATGACGCTCTACCATTCTTTGAATTTCCCCATTTTTAACTAGTGCAAATGAAGGGGAAGATGGTGGATACCCTGTAAAATAGGAACGAGCCTTTTCGGTAGCTTCTTTATCTTGTCCAGCAAAGACAGTTACGAATCGGTCAGGTTTCTTTTCGTAATTTCTCATATACGCTGCTGCCGGACGAGCAATGCCGCCTGCACAGCCACAAACAGAGTTAACCATTACAAGTGTTGTTCCTTCTCCAGCCAACGCTTCCTCTACCTCTTCGGGAGTACTTAATGATTCGTACCCTGCTTCTTCCATTTCTTTTCTTGCCGTCTGTACAACATCATTTATCATAAAGTTAAAATCCATTTTATCCATCCTTTCATATCAAAATTTAATGTTCTGATCTTATTGTATCGAAAAAATGGAAATGACAGCAAGTAACTTTACTTTCTTGAAAAGAAAACCGTTCTTAATCAATAATTTAATGCTTCATTTAAATTTTCAATATTTTTATTCATTAGAGTAAAATAATTCTCGTCATTAGCAATATCCTCTTCCGTTAAGGATTCTAAATTGTGCAAATACAAGGCTTCAGCCCCTACTTCTTTTTGAACCAATTGTGCAACTTTAGAAGAAACATTTTGTTCAAACATAACATGATTTATGCCGTTTTCTTCCGCTAATTGGACAATGTTTTGTAATTGCTTTTGAGAAGGTTCATTTGTAGGAGAAAGACCGGAAATTCCGATTTGATGCAAGCCATATTTCTCCTCCCAATACCCATATCCGGCATGAGATACTAAAAACGTATTATTTTTCGTATTTGCTGCCATTTCCTCAAATTGGTCATGTATACTATTCAATTTTGTCTTCAAATTATTAAAATTTTCTTCGAATTCTTCTTCATTTTCAGGCCGAAGTTCAATTAGTTCATTTTTAATCTTCTCAGCTGCTTCACCAGCTAGTAAAGGATCTAACCATACATGTGGATCCTGGTCACCGTGGTCATGGTTATGGTCATGTTCTTCTTCATGGTTTTTTTCTTTTCCATGGTTCTCGTTTCCATGATCATGCTCTTCTTCCTCGTGTTCACCACTTCCATGACCATCTTCTTCACCTGTTTCTTCGTGGGAATGCGCATCATAAGTATTTAAGTCCAACTCTTCTGTGACTTCAATTGTTGCTGCACCTTCTTGCTGAGCTGTATCTTTAACTGCATCAGCAAATCCTTCCATACCTGCTCCATTATAAATAAAAGCATCAGATTCCGCTATTTTTACCATTGTTTGAGCTGTGGGTTCAAAGCTATGGACATCACTGCCAGCTGGTACTAGATTCTCTACTTGGACTGCATCACCGCCAATTATCTCTGTGAATTCTTCCCATGGGTACAGCGTCGTATAAATTTGCAGGGGTTCGCTTTCATTTTCTTCTGTATTGTCTGTATTATCTTGATTTTGTTCTTCTGTTCCACATGCCGCAATAGAAATAGATGCTCCCAATAACAGCAGGAAAATACCTTGGTTTTTCATTTCCTTTCCCCTTCCGTAATCATTACGTTTTATCCCTCAGCATTTTATCGTAAAAGTTACGATTTGTAAACAAGAATCATTCTGTTTTATTAGAAAAACTCTGCTTGCTGCTTTGAAGGTTTAGTGGCTGCAGATAGAAAAATAGAGCTGTTCCCATATGAATTGGGACAGCTCCTGACTTGTTTTAATAAATATTCTCTGATGCAGGATCAAAATTTTCCATTTTTTCTTTAATCCTTGCTAAAAACCTTCCGCAAATCAATCCGTCTAAAATACGGTGGTCTAGGGATAAACAAAGATTCACCATGCTTCGAATGGCAATCATGTCTCCTTGCATGACAACCGGCTTTTTATTTATCGATTCAACAGATAAAATAGCAGCCTGGGGAAAATTAATAATTGGCATCGATTGAACAGATCCAAATGTACCTGTGTTATTAACAGTGAAGGTTCCTCCTTTCATTTCTTCACTGCTTAGCTTACCGCTTCTCGCTTTATGGACCAATTCATCTATTTCCTTGGCAATACCTTTAATACTTTTTTCATCCGCGTTTTTAATAACTGGAACATAAAGTGCCTCGTTGGTACCAACTGCTATCGACATATGAATACCTTTTTTTTGAATGATTTTATTACCGCCCCATACCGAATTAATTTCCGGAAATTCTTTTAGAGCTTCAACAACAGCCTTTATAAAAAAGGGCAAAAAGGTTATAGAGAATCCTTCTTTTTGTTTAAAATCATTTTTAATTTTATCTCGATAAGAAACAAGGTTTGTGACATCAGCTTCTACCATTGTCCAAGCGTGAGGAATTTCTTGTTTACTTTTCACCATATTTGCAGCAATTGCTTTTCTCGTCCCGCTTAATGGTATTTCTGTATCTTGATCACCGGCTTCTGGTTTTTCGCCTGGCTTTTGTTTATACGTTGGGTACACCGGAGTGGATATTTCGTCTTCTTCCTGAACTGGCTTTGTTGCAGCTTTTGTTTCTGAAACATTTTCCGAACGTATTAGATGCTCCAAATCTTTTCTTGTTATTCTTCCGCTTCTTCCTGTTCCTTCTACTTTAGATAAATCAATGTTATGTTCTTGTGACAGCTTCATTACTGCAGGAGAATACCGTTTTTTCATTGAAGAGTTATCTGCAGGGTCAGGGTTTGAAGCATCGTCTTCTGTTTTTTTTGTTGTCTCTTTCGTTATTTGAGCTGTATCCATATAACAAATAAGCTCACCGACCTGAACAGTTTCATCTTCTTTTGCCACGATTTCAGTAATGGTACCTGAATAAGAAGAAGGTACTTCAGCATTCACTTTGTCTGTCGTTACTTCTGCTATCGGATCATATTTGTTCACTTTATCCCCGGGCTTTACCAGCCATTTTGTAATCGTACCTTCGGTTACACTTTCACCGAGCTGCGGCATTTTTATTTCTTCAGCCATATGGCCCCCTCCTTTCTAGAATTCTGCTAAATCACGAATTGCTTTTTCGACTTTATCCGGATTCATCATAAAATATTTTTCCATCGCAGGAGCATAAGGCATCGCTGGGACGTCCGGGCCTGCTAAACGCTGGACAGGGGCATCCAAATCAAATAGACAGTTTTCTGCAATTACAGCAGACACTTCGCTCATAACACTTCCTTCTTTATTGTCTTCTGTTACGAGCAGTACTTTACCAGTTTTTGAAACAGCTTCTATAATTGCTTCTTTATCTAAAGGGTAAATCGTTCTTAAATCAAGTATTTCAGTGGATATTCCGTCCTCCTTTAGTTTTTCTGCTGCCTGTAAAGCAAAGTGAAGACATAACCCATAGCTGATCACCGTAACATCCGAGCCTTCTTTTTTTATATCAGCTTTTCCAATGGGCAGTGTATAGTCCTCATCGGGCACTTCTTCTTTAATTAAACGGTAGGCTCTTTTATGTTCAAAAAATAATACCGGATCATCATCACGGATGGCTGCTTTTAAAAGGCCCTTAACATCATATGGAGTAGAAGGCATCACAATTTTTAATCCTGGAACATTAGCAAAATGAGCCTCCACTGATTGGGAATGATACAAGGCCCCATGAACTCCGCCGCCATATGGTGCACGAATCGTTAAGGGACAATACCAGTCGTTGTTTGAACGATAACGTATTTTAGCAGCTTCAGAAACGATTTGATTGACAGCGGGCATAATAAAGTCTGCAAATTGCATTTCGGCAACCGGCCTCATTCCATACATTGCTGCTCCTATGCCTACACCTGCAATAGCTGATTCGGCAAGAGGTGTATCAAGTACTCTTTCGCCTCCAAACTCTTGATAAAGTCCGTCTGTCGCTCGAAAAACGCCTCCTCTTGCGCCGACATCTTCGCCTAATACAAAGACTTTTTCATTTCTTGCCATTTCTTCACGCAAAGCCGCCGTTACAGCTTGAATGTAAGTTAAGACAGTCATTACAACTCACCGTCCTTTTCACTATATACATGCAGCAGAGTGGAATCTGGGTCAGCATACGGAGCTTCTTCTGCAGCCTCTGTTGCTTCGTCAACTGTTTTTCTTATATCTTCGAGCATATTTTCTTCTACTTGATCCGTTAGTGTATTTGTTTCTTTTAGATATTTAGCAAACGTATGAATGGAGTCCAATTGTTTTGCATCCTCTACTTCTTCTTTCGTTCGATAAGATCTGTCATCATCGTCACTGGAATGTGGAGTCAGCCTGTAGGATACAGTTTCAATCAAGGATGGCCCTTCTCCTTTTCTAGCACGGTCCCAAGCTTCTTTAACTGCTTCATAGACAGCAAGCGGATCGTTTCCATCCACAGTCACTCCGGGCATACCATAACCCATTGCCCTATCTGAAACTTTTTCGCATGCAAGCTGTTTCTCAATAGGAACGGAAATAGCATACTTATTATTTTCACACATAAAAATAACAGGCAGTTTATGAACACCAGCAAAATTAATACCTTCATGAAAATCACCTTGATTAGAAGATCCCTCTCCAAACGTTGTCAACGTAACAAAGTTTTTCCTTTCCATTTTACTGGCAAGGGCAATGCCAGCTGCATGTGGCACTTGAGTGGTCACTGGGGAAGATCCGGTAACAATTCGATTTTTTTTCTGCCCAAAATGTCCGGGCATCTGCCTGCCGCCTGAACTTGGATCCTCTGCTTTAGCAAAACTCGACATCATCAAATCTTTTGCTGTCATGCCAAAGCTTAATACTAACCCCATATCACGGTAATAAGGCAGAATATAATCCTCCTCCGTGTTCAAAGCCATTCCGGCACCTACTTGGGCTGCTTCTTGTCCTTGACAAGAGATAACAAAAGGTATTTTGCCAGCCCTATTTAAAAGCCACAACCTTTCATCAATCTTTCTTGCTAATAGCATTGTTTTATACATCTCTAATACTTTTTCATTTGATAATCCCAGTTGTTCATGTTTTGTTGAGGCCATTGTATACCTCCTTAATAGTTTTATGAGTGGATGGCTTTTCCATCAACCGCGAGTGAACCTTCCCCTAAAATCTCTGACAAGGCGGGATGAGGGTGTATCGTTTCACTGATTTCAAAGTTTGAAGCATCTACTAATTTTGCAAGCGCCGCTTCAGAGATTAAGTCTGTTACATGTGCTCCTATCATGTGGACGCCTAGAAGATCATCATTTTCTTTATTGGCTACAAGCTTTACAAAACCTTCTGCATCCCCATTAACGATTGCTTTCCCTATTGCTTGAAATGAAAATGTTCCCGTTTTTAAGTGATACCCCTCACTTACTGCTTGGTCTTCTGTTAAACCGATACTCGCCGCTTCTGGCCTGCTGTAAGTACATCTTGGAACAGTCGTTACATCGAGCGGCAAAGGTTGTTTTGAACAGATATGCTCAACCGCTATGATACCTTCTCTTGAAGCAACATGTGCAAGCTGCATACCTCCAATAACGTCTCCAACCGCATAAATATGAGATTCTTTCGTTTGGTAATATTCATTTGTGCCAATGAATCCATCTTCTACTTTAATGTCGGTGTTTTCTAACCCGATGTCTTCTATATTTGCATTCCGTCCAACAGACAATAGTAACGTGTCAGCTGTAAAACTTTGTTCTATTCCATTCACTTCAGCTGTAACAGATACTTTTTCATTCTCGGTTGTACTACCAGATAATATTTCAGCGTTTGTAACAATGTGGACTCCTCGATCTTTCAACCGCCGAGTCATTTCACTCGAAATGTCTGCATCCTCTCCTGGAAGAATTCGATCCGCATATTCAAGCACCGTAACATCAACATCAAAATCTGATAACATAGAAGCCCATTCAATTCCGATCACACCGCCTCCTATAATATTTACAGAGGCTGGAAGTTCTTTTAAATGTAATGCTTCATCTGATGTCAGAACTTTTTCTCCATCTACCTCTATTTCAGGGAGCAGCCTGGGCCGTGAGCCTGTTGCAATAATAATATTTTTAGGAAGCAGCATAATATTTTCTGAACCATCTTTCATATCAACTGATATAGTGCCAGCAGCAGGAGAAAATATAGAAGGACCAAGAATACGCCCGTGGCCTTCATATATATCAATTTTCCCCTTTTTCATTAGACTTTTGACACCATTATGAAGTTGATTGACAATATCATCTTTTCTTTTTTGCACTTTATCAAACTGTAATTCTATACCTTGTACAGAGATGCCAAATTGATCACTTTCTTTAATCGTAGCATGAACTTCAGCACTCCGAAGTAAAGATTTACTCGGGATACAACCTTTATGTAAACAGGTTCCTCCTACTTTTTCTTTTTCAACCACAGCAGTTTTCAAGCCGTGTTGTGCGGCTTTAATTGCTGCAACATAACCTCCTGTACCAGCACCTAGTATGACCAGGTCATATTCCTTAGCCATAATTGTCCCCTCCTTCTAGTATCTACCCCTAATTTAAGATTGTTTTATTTCCTCTCTAATCCCTATAAGCAAGGTTGTGGTTGTGTTGTCCCGGATATTTAAAACACTTATCCCATTTTAGTTGAAGTGGTTCGTCATTTGTCTTTAGAAAAAACTTGGCTTGCAGCTCTATTAAGAGAAAACCGCCTAGGCAAACGAAATTCTATTTAAAACGTACACTTCCTGTGCTCAACTTAGAAGTCGCCACGTCGTGTGGAAGTGCGTCTGTGGGAACGGCGGCATTAGACGACCTGTACATTGAAAGCCTTAGTCTTTTCTTAATTGATTCCTTTAGCAAAGTTAATTATTTCCTAAAGTATTAATAATAGCTTGGACATAACACCTGCAGTTAGAACATAGCATGTAACTCCCTCTTCCTTCCAGCACAAAGAGCTGTCTTTCACAATTGGATATATCAACAATTGTTATTAAACCTATTATACTTAATAAGATCGTCTGCTTAAGATATGACAGCCATTTCTTAAAAATTGTTTTCGAGAGTCTTTCATTTTTTCAATTCTTTCTTCAGCCAGCCTGTCAGCTGCTAAGTAAGTCGGAATACGATCTCTTTTTGAAATGTCAATAACCTTTTTTATGTTGTCGTATACTCCTTCTACTTTTTTCATGGCTCTTTCTCGATTATATCCATAAAGTTCATCTGCTACGTTAATAACCCCTCCTGCATTAATAACATAATCTGGTGCATAAACAATATCCTTCTCATGAAGCATTTCTCCATGTTCGTCTTTTTTTAATTGATTATTAGCGGCTCCAGCAATCACCTTTGCTTTTAATCTGTTTATTGTATCATCATTTATAACAGCACCTAAAGCACATGGACTAAAAATATCACACTCTACGTCAAATATACTATCAGGATCTACAGCTTTTGCGTTAAAATCACGGACAGCCCGTTCTACAGACTCTTTATGAATATCTGTTACAATTAATACCGCACCTTCTTCATTCAAAAGCTTACATAAATGATAAGAAACATTTCCAACCCCTTGAACTGCGATTACTTTACCTGTTAATTCATCAGAGCCGAATGCTTCTTTTGCAGCGGCCTTCATTCCCACGTATACTCCGTACGCAGTAACCGGTGAAGGATTACCGCTGGAACCAAAAGCTGGTGATATGCCTGTAACAAAATCAGTTTCATCATGAATAATGTCCATATCTTCTACTGTCGTTCCTACGTCTTCTGCTGTAATATAGCGGCCGTTCAGTCCTTGAATATAGCGGCCGAAAGCCCGAAACATTTCTTCATTTTTATCCTTTCGGGGGTCTCCTATAATAACTGTTTTACCTCCCCCAAGATTTAATCCAGCAGCTGCATTTTTATATGTCATCCCTTTTGCAAGACGAAGAGCATCTTCAAAAGCAGCTTCTTCGGAATCATACCTCCACATTCTCGTCCCGCCAAGAGCAGGACCAAGGGTAGTGTCATGAATAACAATAATAGCTTTTAAGCCTGATGCTTTATCTTGGCATACCACTACTTGTTCATAATTATATTTTTCCATCTCTTGAAACAATTTCATTAGTAGTGCCCCCTGATTCTGTATTTTTATCATCATATTTCAAATACTTGGCATCTACGCTTTATTTGGTAAATCTTACTGACCAATTTTATCAGCCGCAGCTGCTTCATTCTTTCTATATTTAAGATAGCTCTGACTCTCTCATCATCTTTTGCCTTATTATGTAAAAATGCAAATGACATGCCAATGGCTAAAATGAAAAACATATCATTTGTATGGAGGTTATAGCTAATGAAATGTGTGCACTTTTTTTCATACTAAGAAAATTATTGCATGCCATTATATTCAATTTTATGCTTTTCTAATTTGTAATACAAATTTCTTACGGAAATACCGAGTTGTTTCGCAGTTAAGGTTTTATTATTCTGATTATCTTTTAGTACTTCTTGAATTTTATTTTTTTCAAACGCTTGAACGTCTTCTTGCAGTGTAGTATGTTTCTTATGATTTCCTGATGTTTGGACGTGATTTGAGTGGTGTGTCAAACGAAGCGGCGGAAGATGTCTTGTTTTAATCATTTGGTCCGTATTCTGCATCGAAATAACCGCTCTTCCTAGCACATTCTCAAGTTCCCTGACATTTCCTGGCCAATCATAATGATATAAAGTATCTAGCACTTCGTCTGAGATATTAGAGACACTTCTTCCAAAATCTGAATTTATTTTATCGAGTAAGTGGTTGCACAGTTCTTTTAGATCACTTTTTCTTTCCCGTAATGAAGGAATATAAATCGGCATCTTGTTTAAGCGGTAATATAAATCTTCACGGAATTTATTTTCATGAACCGCTTTTTCAAGATTGATATTTGTAGCTGCTATCACTCTTACGTCAATAGTAATTGATTTTGCAGCTCCAACTTTAACAATCTCTCCTTCTTGTAAAACACGCAGCAATTTAGCTTGAGTAGACGACGACATCTCCCCAATTTCATCTAAAAAAATACTTCCCTTGTCGGCTTCTTCAATTAACCCGCGCTTCCCTCCTTGCTTAGCTCCAGAAAAAGCCCCTTCCTCATAACCAAAAAGTTCACTCTCTAACAATGACTCGGAAATAGCAGCACAATTCACCCTGATAAACTTATTGAATCTGCGGCTGCTTGCGTTGTGAATAGCATGAGCAAACAATTCTTTTCCTGTACCAGATTCCCCGCGTAATAAAACTGTAACGGGGACTCCTGCACTCAATTTTGCCTGTTCTAATGGGACTTGCATTTCTTTTGATCTTCCGATGATATCTTCAAAATTATATTTTGCTTCTAATGTCCGTATACGTTTTCGGGCACGTTTTAATTCTTCCGTTAAAGTTCGTATTTCTGAAACATCATGCAGTACTCCGACACTGCCTTTTATTTTCCTATCTACGATCACCGGTGCAACATTAACAATAACTTCTTTTTTCTTAGGACCGACTTTCATTCTAACCCCTCTTACAGGTTTTTTCGTATCCAACACTTGCATGTGCATGCTGTCGCCTTCTGAAATGTCGGTATGAGCAGGTTTTCCAATTACTTCTTCTTCTGATAGACCTGTCAAACGGGTGTATGCCGGATTGATCATTGTACCATAGCCGTTTTCATCTACAACGGATATAGCTTCTTCTGAGGAATGAATGATAGACTCAAGCATTTGTTGAATACTTTTTAAGTTCGTAACTTCTTCAGCCATTTTCGCAATTTCCGTTACATCCTTAAAAACAGCTAAAGCTCCGATGCACAATCCGTGTTCCCATAAAGGAAGGCGAGTAGTAATAATCGAACGGCCGTTTTGAAAAGTGAGCTTTCTGTTTGTTTCTTCTATGC
Organism: Alteribacillus bidgolensis; assembly: GCF_002886255.1. Lineage (NCBI taxonomy): Bacteria > Bacillati > Bacillota > Bacilli > Caryophanales > Bacillaceae > Alteribacillus > Alteribacillus bidgolensis. Next base: position 501,152 of record NZ_KZ614149.1, on the reverse strand, counting down.
TGGTTTTCATCACTCTTTTTAACCCACTTTCCGGAAGAATTTCATCAATTAATGCTCCTTCTGCTTGGCTTTGAGAAGTTCCAGTCATTTCTGAGGCAGCCCGATTGAATAAAATGATTTTTTCTTCAGTATTAATCGCTATCATCCCATCATGAGTAGAATGTAAAATGGTAGATCTCACTCTGTCATGACTTTGAAGGGCTTGAATTAATTGTTCTTTATCATGAATTAAATCATAGAGCACATTAGCAACAAATGCTGGAATAACAAGAAATTGATGATTAGAGTAATTATATATTTGCTGGAATACTTTTTCTTCGCCTGTTGCTTCAATCACCATATCAGGTTTTAACTTTAATAGTTCTTTCCAATATTTAGTAGTTGATATTCCTGCTTCTTCTGCTTTTTTTAATCCGGGAGCTGAAGGATTAATATCAGCTATTCCGATTATTTTAAGACGCCCGCTTTCCATTAACATTTTAAAAAGAGCCGTTCCGCCTTTTCCCCCACCAACAATAACAGCTGTTTTCACAAATATCCCCCTTTGGACAACATTGTATAAATAGAGTACAATTAGTAAAGACTCGGCTTGTCGCCAAGTCCTTAATGGCGAAAGCCTTAATTTTTCTTATACTTTAATCCTTTAATAAAGTTAAACGTCCTTAAAGTATAAAAAAGAAACTTGGCAAAGCCAAGCCTTTATAGTTATTATTTAGGAGAGAAATAACTCATGCGGCTGATTGCGTTATTAATTTTAGTTATTCCTGGTATAATGGCAGCCTTAGGCATAAAGTTAATGAGGGATATGCTTTTTCAAATTTTACAGCCTCCTTTTCCCTTTTTATGGCTGCAATTTTTAACTGGTTTGTTAATGCTTGTTTTTGGGATTTGGTTTATTTCCGGTTTTGTTTTTTACCGGGATCGTAAAAATAAAAAAGTAGGCATTCGGTATCAATCAAAAACGGGCCCGAGCAGCAAGTAAAAGGTTGACTATTTAGAGTCAGCCCTTTTATTATTCCATTTTATTCCATCCTTTCCCTTCTCCCCAAATGATCAATTTCCTTCAAAATATGAACTTTTTCAATAAAAGCATGAATCGAAATTTTTTCTGCTAAATAAGTAATACCAACAAGAATGCCCATAAAAAAAAGTTGAATACTAAAGGGAAAAAACTGCATTCCCACCCATGCTATGATTCCTCCGGCCAAAGCAGCTCCATTATCTCCAAGCATTCCTTTTTTCGTTATTTCTAAATACCCCCATACCCCCATTGCCACCACTATATAGAAAAGCATGCCTGGCACCGGCCTTACAGACAGAAATATAAGCAACATTAAAACATGAATGCTTACCCATTTCCAAACTCTAAGTGGTCGTGTATCGAGAGAATTACACACATGTGGCGATAATACGAACAACATAAATGTAATCACCGTACCTATTTGCATCGTTGCTTCTGCTAAAAGGAGACTGACACTTGCAGAAATGACAATAATTACAATTTTTGTAAGCCCTGTCGTCCACTCTCCTTTTTTTATAAAAAAATACATATGTCCTTTTATTCCTTTTGGATAATCACTTCCACGTACATCATCAATCCATCCGGCGGTCCAAATTCCTACTATATATACCATAAAAGCTAATAAATGATCGGGTGGCCATAAAAGAATAAAATTAAAAACAAAAAGTAACAAAACAATTCCGAGTGTAAATGGAATGTACATATTTTTATAATTAACAGCCGTCCACCCAAATTTTACAGAGCTGTTTCTCAATACAGGCCAAAAGATCGGCACCATTGCACTTAAGAGTATGATTTTCCATATTTCCATAGGCACCTTTCCACCTCCAGCCATTGCTTGGCACGGTGACACATACCTTGAATTCCCCATCCTTTGCCGTCATGTACAAATGGCACTTCTACTTCTTTAATTCTAAATCCTTCTTCTACAGCTTTTAATGTCATCATCGTCTCTAGACCGAAACCTTCTGCCTGTAATTGATGATAATGTTCAATATGTTTTCTTCGAAAAGCTCTTTGTCCTGACAATGGCATTTGTAAAAGCAGACCACTTCTTCTATGAATAAGACGCTGTACCCTTCTCTTAACAAGTCCAAAACCATTTTTTCCACTTCCCATTACTGTACCAATAACTAAGTCAGCTTCATTTGATTCCAATGGATATAATAATTCGCTGCCGTATATTGCACTGTCTCTTAAATCTGCATCTAAAATTACAATAAACTCTCCTTTGCTGGCTAACCATCCTGCTTTTGCTGCAGCTGTTTTTCCATGATTTTTAATAAATGAAATCGATACATCACAATATTTTTCCATAATTCTTCCAGTAGAATCAGAACTCCCATCGTTTACTCCAATTAATTCGTTTGCCCAGCCAGCTTTGCGTAGAGTTTGCAATGTTGATTTTAAATGTCGCTCTTCATTATAAGCTGGAATAATAACACTTGTTTTCACGCTTTCATTTCCCTCATTTCTTTTTCTGATTTCGAACCACGTAAAAATGGTAAAGAATGATATATTTTTCTAAAATGCCAAAATAAAGACTGTGATTTTCTGCTATTATCATAAAGGTGATGTATCCCTTTTAAATCAATAATTTTACTGCCTGCAAGCATTTTTATTAACAAAGAGGACCCCATGCCCTTTCTTCCTTTGCTGAGATATTCTTCCATATCACGATGACCGCCAAGCAAATAAATTTTTTTCGCTCCTTCTTTTAAAGCAAAAGCAATGGCAGCATCTTCACTCAAACCGATAAACGTTACAGTATTAGCTGATAATTGATGATCCTTTACCCTTTGCATACCCGGTGAATGACCTTTTGCGCCTTGATGCACAATAAGCTTGGCTCCGCATTGTAATACTTTACTGCTAACAGAGTCCATGTCTCCTATAATGTAATCAGGATGCATATCCTTATGAAGCATCTCATTAGCTGCTCCATCAACTGCTATCAATGAAATATTATTACCATTTCTTATAAAGTATTTTTTCACGCAATCTAAGTCCTTTTCATAATCAGTTCCCCGAATAACAATTAACACATCTTTTCCTTGTAAAGCTGATCCATGTTCCCATTTTTTCCAACATTCTAACAGCTGTATTAAATCTTTTTCTGCGTACGATATACTATTGCTGCTAAATTTCTCAAAAGTAATAGGAAGATTTTTCTTTCCTTTTTCTTCTAATAAGCGTACAAATGGCATATTGTATTCTTTTAATGGTCCAACATCATATTTTTTTTGAGAATAAATCACAAACAAATAATTATGATTAATCTCAATCTCTCGTCCATGTATCCATTTACCTATATCACTATTTGGATGAATATCAAATACCTTTATGTTTTGCTCTAACAGCCTTTTGACACCTTCATGAAAAAATTCTCCGCTCATAGAACGTTTTAAATTTATGACGGCTTTGACATTCTTTTTTATTAAACTTTCTGCAGCAATCGGATCTATGTCTTCATGATCAATTACAGCAATTTGTTTTTTTTCAATTTGATTTGCAAGAATTTTTGTTTTTTCATGAAAGTGCGCTTTTCCTTGAATCTTATCCACGCTGCTTTCACCCCTTTTTTATACTTTAGGAAAGTGACTTTTCTAAAGGAATCAAGTATAAGAAAAGACTAAGGCTTCCAGCATGCAGGACGTACCAATTTCGTGCCACAGACCGTGGTGCCAAGCCAAGTTTTTCTAATACCTTTTTCTAGTATGGTCCAAATCGGAGGGATTACATGCATAGATATAGGAATGAGGAAAAAGATAATTATAAAGAAAAAATTTTTTTCGAGGAATTTAAACTGTAAAGTGGAAGTACCAACGAAAAATGATAAGGGGGAACCAAATTGTTTCAGTTTATTGAATCTAGACATGGGTTTGATATGTATCTGGCATCGTATAATGGTGAACAATATGTGATTCAATACGAACCTTCGTCTAAAAGAATTAATCAATTACGACCTTATACAGAAAGTTCTTCCATGGTTTCACGGCTTTTTGAGTCATACATTTCTGATCAAAATTAATCTTTCGGGCTTACTCTTATATGCTCACAAAAAGGAAGCCGTCCTTTATTAGGGCGGCTCCTTCTAACAACGTTCTTAACTTACTTTATGTTCAAGTCTCAGCTTATCTGCAACCATTGCTATAAATTCAGAGTTAGTAGGCTTTGCTTTTGAAACATTTATTGTATACCCAAACATACGCGAAATCGATTCAAAATTACCTCTGCTCCAAGCAACTTCAATAGCATGTCGGATGGCTCGTTCTACTCTGCTTGAAGTAGTGTTGTATTTTTTAGCAATATCAGGGTACAATACCTTCGTAATGGAACCTAACAAATCGATATCATTATAAACCATAGAAATCGCTTCTCTTAAATACATATATCCCTTAATATGAGCAGGCACTCCGATTTCATGAATAATATTTGTAATACTTTGATTTAAATTAATCTCAGGTTCTTCTTTGCTTTCATTATTATAACTATACGCTTGTTGAACCACAGATGTTTCGCCACTGCACACTTCTCTAATATTAGAAATCAAGGTTTCCATGTCAAAAGGTTTTAAAACATAATAAGAAACACCAAGATTAACTGCTTTCTTTGTTACATCTTCTTGACCAAAAGCTGTTAGCATAATAATTTTAGGCCGCGGGTTGTGCTGGCCAGAATTGATTTTATTCAAAACCGCTAACCCATCTAAATGAGGCATAATGATGTCAAGAACAAGAACATCTGGCTGCGTTTCTTCTACCATCTTTAAACACTCTTGCCCGTTATAGGCTCTGCCAGTAACCTCCATATCTTCTTGTGCCCCAATATATTCATTTAACAAACCGACCAATTCTCTATTATCGTCAGCTACACAAACTTTAATTTTATTCACAAATGTACCTCCTTATTATACTTTTCTTCACATGTCTGTATATTGTTTTCGACAAGACTGTCTAATACCCTTTCCTTAATTCAAAATTCTTAGAAAATAAAATCCAGCTCCTTACATCTTTCATTTTCTACCTTTTTGTCGTTTTTTGACGTTTGACAAAATTAAAAATATATGGAATCGATACATTCATATAGTTATGTATATTATCGTACCACAAATATTTCATTAACGAATTTATAAAAAGGAAAACTGCTTCCAGTTTTCCCTTAACTCGCTTTTTTCCTTTCTTTTATAAACGTGTCAATCCCTGCTTCTTCAAGCATCCATTCAATATGAGAAGCGTACCCTGAAGTTGAATCATTTACAAATACGTGTGTAACCGCTCCGATGATTTTTCCGTCTTGGATGATAGGACTTCCGCTCATTCCTTGAATAATCCCTCCTGTTTTTTCTAATAATTCATCATCTGTCACCTTTATGACCATTCCTTTTGAAGCTGCGTGCATTTGAGGGACAGATTGTACAATTTCAATATCAAACTTTTCGATTTTTTCACCTTCTACAACAGTTAATATCTCTGCAGGTCCTTTTTTTACTTCATGAGCAAATGCTATAGGAAGCGGCTTCGAATTAGATGGCTTTTTTAAAAGTTTGTCTGTATCTAATTGGCCAAATACACCAAACGAACTATTTTTTGTCACTTTTCCTAGAATATCGTTGTCAGACGATAAAACAGCTTGCTTTTCCCCAGGCTTTCCATTGGCCCCTCTTTCAATAGACTTGACGGAAGAACGGACAATCGTTCCATTTTCAACGATAATAGGCTTTTTAGTATCAGAGTCAGCAATCACGTGACCTAAAGCGCCAAATTTCCCACTTTTAGGTTCATAAAACGTTAATGTACCTACTCCTGATGCTGCATTGCGAATATAAGCTCCAATGACATTTCCTTTTTTTCCTTGATGGATTTTTACATTTATATTTCGTTCTTCATTGTTTCTTTTTACTTTAACTTGAAGTGAATCACTTGTATCTGAACTTTCTAAGATTTGCACAACATCTTCTAACTGATTCACTTTCTTGCCATTTATAGAAATAATCCGATCGCCTACTTTCATGCCTGCCTCTTTTGCCGGAGAAATTCTTTCTTTTTCTGCAGCTATTTCATGAAAACCTACAATCATTATCCCATCTGATTGCAGTTTCACCCCAATAGAATCACCGCCTGGAATTAATTTGATATCTGGTATTGTTTTTATTTTACTTTGTTTTTTTGGCATAGACGTGACTTTTATTGAAGCGTTTGATTTTTCTTGATTTTCAGTGATTTGCACATCGTTTTTATCTTTTATATTTAATTTGTTTTGTATACCGCTGACTATATTGTCATTTTGCCAATCGGACTCAAAAAAAATGAATTCATCCGGTATATTTATTAATGTTTGGACCGTATGATTTGTTATTCCTATGGTAAATAATAATAATAGCACAACACCAGTAATTCTTCTCCCCCAATCCATGCATTAAATCCTCCTCGTCCCCTATTTAAAATTATCTGTTGTATTCATATAATTGCCTCCTGACAAAGGATTTATAAGCAGGTAAAAATAAAAAAGCTGACCTGTTTTGGTCAGCTTTTCATGATTTGGTTTTAATCTTCTCGGCCATAGCCAATAATTCATTTGCATTTTTTCGTGTCAATTCCGTTATTTCTACCCCTGATATCATTCTGGCAATTTCATCCGCTTTCTTCATTCCATCTATTGGTTTTACAGTAGTTATTACCCGGTTTTCCTTCTCTCTTTTTTCGATGAATAAATGGTTATCAGCCATCGCAGCTACTTGCGGAAGATGGGTAATGCATAATACTTGAGAACCAACCGAAACGTGGTATATTTTTTGTGCGATGGCTTGGGCCACACGTCCGCTTACTCCGGTGTCCACTTCATCAAATATTAGGGAGGTAACGTGCTGGAAACCTGACAAAATCGTTTTCATGGCAAGCATAATTCTTGATATTTCTCCGCCAGAGGCGACTTTGGCAAGTGGCTTTAAAGGTTCGCCGGCATTGGTGGCCATTAAAAATTCAACTTTATCTTTTCCATTGTCATTAAAAATGGTTCGTCCATTCTCCCATTCGTACTGCTTTCCTTTTTTTAATTTTTTTACGTTTACTTCCATCTCAGCTTTATCCATATACAGCTCTTTAAGTTCCGTTTTCACTTTGTCCGATAGCTCTTTTCCAGCTTGATACCGCAAATCCGTTAACGTATCAGCTTCTGCTTTTAAATCTAGAGCTGCTATTTTTAGCTGTTCTTGACATTCCTGAATTTTTTCGTCCTTATTGGTAAGGTGCTCCATTTCTTCTTCAATTTTTGAGGAAAATTCAAGTATTTCCATGACAGAATTGCCGTATTTTCGTTTTAACTTTTTAATTTCCTCTAACCTTGCTTCAATTTCATTTAAACGTTCAGGATCAAATAATAAAGAGTCTACATGGTTTCTTAATGAGAAAGCTGCTTCTTCAAGCATATAATAAGCTGTATGAATGGATTCATTAACTTTCTCCATGTCACTATCAATAGCTGCAGCATCTTCAGAATGTGACATAGCCAGCCCTGCCCAGTCTAATGCTTTTCCTTCACCATAGAGGCTTTCATAGGTGTTATTCAGCTGACTGAATAATTTTTCACTATTCGATAAAATATGTCTTTCTTTCACTAATTCTTCATCTTCTCCAGGGACTAAACTTGCTGCTTCTATCTCATTTAATTGGTATTGGATAAAATCAAGGCGGTTTGCCGTTTCTTGATCGTTTTCTTTCCATTTTTCTAATTCTGATTGAAGTTTTGTAAAGGTTTGATACCGCGATTTGTAATCCTGAAGTGTTTCATACAGTTTTTTTCCTGCGAAACGATCAAGCATTGTAATATGTTTTTCTGGCTGCATTAATTCCTGATGTTCATGTTGACCATGTATATCGACTAAAGATTGTCCTGTTTCCCGCAGTATAGCTAGTGTTACTAATTTTCCATTTATACGGCAAACGCTTTTTCCTTGATCTGTAATATCTCTTCTTAATACCACCATATCTTCTTCTACTTCAATGCCGGCATCCTCAAGCTTCTTTCTTGAAGGATGTGAAGTATTAATTCGAAACAATCCTTCTATTTCTGCACGTTTTTCCCCGTGACGTACATATTCTACTGAACTGCGCCCTCCAATTAATAAGCCAATAGCATCGATAATAATTGATTTACCGGCACCTGTTTCTCCAGTTAATACTGTCAGTCCTTCACCGAATGGAACGGTTAATTCTTCAATAATAGCGAAATTTTTTATTGAAAGTTCTTCGAGCATGAAAGCACCTCGATCATCTTTTAAATTAAAGCATTTCAAGGAACCGATCCACAATAGGACCAGCTTGTTTTTTATCACGGCAAATAATTAATATCGTATCGTCTCCGCAAATGGTACCTAATATCTCTTCCCAATCTAAATTATCGATTAATACCGCAACAGCATTAGCATTTCCAGGAAGGGTTTTCATAACAATGAGATTGTCAGCTTGATCAACTCCGATAAAGCTGTCAACAAGCGCTCTTTTTAACTTTTGTAAAGGATTAAATCTTTGATCTGCCGGCAAACTGTATTTATATCTTCCGTCCATCATCGGTACTTTAACCAGATGCAGTTCTTTTATGTCTCTAGAAACAGTTGCTTGAGTTACATTATAACCGCCCTTTTTTAACCGATCCACCAATTCATCTTGTGTCTCTATATCCAAGTCTGTTATTAATTCTCTAATTTTAATATGACGCTGCCCTTTATTCATGTGCAACCTCCTCTTGATGCTTCCAATATCATTGGCTATATAGTAAAAGTGCTAATTGTATCATAACTAATTTTTTATATTTATACAAACATACGAGTAAAAATATAGAGAAGAGAAGGTGAAAACATATGTTTAGGATTTGAAGGGGTATTCATTCAACAGGGGGATGAGAAATACTTACTCACCCCGTTGAACGGCATGAAAGTGGGAGTGGGCTTTTTCAACAACAGAAGATACATTCTTTTCCGTAATTAAATTTTCATTTTGAGGCAAAGGGTGCCATTGCATAAACAATAAAAATTCGATATTACCGTCTCCTCCAGTTATTGGAGAAAAATCCATATCTACCGGAGTAAACCCTGTGGATGTTGCAAACGAAAGAATATCATAAATAACTTGACGATGGACGTTTGGATCACGAACAATACCTTTTTTTCCAACTTTGTCACGTCCTGCTTCAAATTGAGGCTTTATTAACAAACATACTTGACTATCCTTCGTTAATATATTTTTTAATGGAGGCAAAAGAAGTTTTAAAGATATAAAAGATACATCAGCTACCGCTGCCTCAGGTTTATCTTTAAAATGTTCGGGTGCTGCATATCGAAAATTAAAGCGTTCCATTACTTCAACTTTATCGTGATTACGCAGTTTCCACGATAACTGATTGTATCCAACATCCACAGCGTAAACCATTTTAGCCCCATTTTGCAAAGCACAATCCGTAAAGCCTCCAGTAGAAGCTCCTATATCCAGCACAATTTTGTTTTGCAGGTTTAACGGGAATACATTTAACGCTTTTTCAAGTTTAAATCCCCCGCGGCTGACGTAAGGGATTGCTTCTCCTTTTATACGAATAGAGGTAGATCTGTCAATTTTAGTGCCGGGTTTGTCAATACGTTCATTGTCAGCTAATACTAAACCTGCCATAATCGAGCGCTTTGCTTTTTCTCGTGAATCAAAAAAACCTTGTTCGACTAATAATATATCTATTCGTTCTTTTTTCATGGTCTACGCCCTTTGCCGTCTTCTAGGGACAAGTGTAAAAATTTTATTTATAACTTCTTCTGCAGTCAATCCTATTTCCTCATATAATTCCGGTACACTGCCATGTTCAATGTATCTATCTGGTATGCCCATCCGTTCTATTACCATGTTATGACAGCCTGTATCATGAAAGTGCTCAAGAACTGCACTTCCAAAACTTCCCTTTAAAACTGCTTCTTCCAAAGTAAGAATAGGCTGTCCTTCTTCCTGCAGTTCTTTCAAAAGATCTGCATCTAACGGCTTAGCCGATCTGGCATTTACGACACGAACATGGACATTTTGTTCAGAAAGCGTCTTAGCTGCTTCAACAGCTACCGGAAGCATAGTACCAAAAGATAATATTGTTGCATCTTTGCCATCCTTAAGGATTTCCCATTTTCCGATTTCTAACTCTTTTAATTCCTCATCCATTTTAACTCCATAGCCATTACCGCGGGGGTAACGAACTGCAATGGGACCGTCATCATATCGTAAAGCTGTATAAATCATATGCTGTAATTCATTCTCATCTTTTGGCATTAACACTTTCATGTTAGGAAGGTGCCGTAAATAAGCAATGTCAAAAACCCCTTGATGCGTTTCTCCATCCGCTCCAACAAGGCCGGCCCTGTCAATCGCAAAAAATACATTCAAGTTTTGCCTGCATACATCATGTACAAGTTGATCATAACCTCGCTGCAAAAACGTGGAATACACGGCAAATACAGGTTTCATCCCTTGTGTAGCTAATCCGCCTGCCATAGTGGTGGCATGCTGTTCAGCTATACCTACATCAAACATTCTTTCCGGAAACTCAGCACCAAATTGATCCAGTTTGGTACCGCCGGGCATAGCAGCTGTTAAAGCTACAATTCTCTCATCTTTATGAGCGAGTCTTTGTAATGTACTGCTAAATACTGCACTGTATGCAGGAGGTCCCGGTTTTTTCACTACTTCTCCCGATTCGATTTTATAAGGCCCGAGCCCATGCCATGTACCTTTAGCATCGTTTTCAGCTGGAGCATAGCCTTTTCCTTTTTTGGTTAACACATGAACGATTACCGGACCATTTGTATCTCGTCCATATTTAATATTAGACAACAGGTCGTCAAAATCATGACCATCAACAGGACCAAGATAGGTAAATCCCATTTCCTCAAAAAACATTCCCGATACAAGTAAATATTTCAAACTGTCTTTTACTCGTTCAGCAGTTGACGCAAGTCTCCCTCCAAAAGCAGGGATTTTTTTGATTAAAAATTCTATATCATCTTTAACTTTTTGATATTTACCTGTTGTTCTGAGACGGCCAAGAATGCTGTGAAGAGCTCCAACATTTGGTGCAATGGACATTTCATTGTCATTTAATATGATGGTCAAATTTGTTTGTTCATGACCGATATGGTTTAATGCTTCAAGTGCCATTCCACCCGTTAAAGCACCGTCACCAATAACAGCTGCTATTTGATCCTTACTTCCTTTTAAGTCTCTAGCTACCGCCATCCCCATAGCTGCAGAAAGTGAGGTAGAGCTGTGGCCAGTTTCCCAAACATCATGTTCACTCTCATCTCGTTTTGGAAAACCGCACAATCCTTTATATTTACGCAGACTGTCAAATTGACCAGCTCGTCCAGTCAGTATCTTATGAACATAAGCTTGGTGCCCAACATCCCAAATGATTTTGTCTTTTGGTGTTTGATACAGATGATGTAAAGCAAGTGTTAATTCTACTACACCTAAATTAGGGCCTAAATGGCCGCCTGTAACCGACAGCTTCTGAATAAGAAACTCTCTAATATGTTGAGCTAGACTTTCAAGTTCTTGTCGGCTGCATGCTTGTACAATTGCCGGGTCCTTTATTGTTTTTAAATCCATGAAGCGAACCCTCACTTTCAGTCGTTTTAAACTTTCTTTGTTTTCTTGGTCGTCTTTTTGTTAAATAATTTAATTTTTAATTTATGTTCAAGTATATAAAAGATACGTCCAACTTGAAAAATTATTGCGGTAGAAAAAGTAATGGCAAATGTTTTGCCTAATGCTTTTCCACCTACTGTTAATGCTGCTACCACAGCTGTAAATATTACACCTAGTATAAATTGAAGCGTACTTCCATCGCTAGAACCTAAAGCAAATGTAAATTGCAATACAACAGCTGAAGCTGCTGTTCCGCTTACTACACCGGATATATCACCAATAACATCCGCACAAAAATTTGCTACTTTATCTGCATTTCTTGTGACCTTCATTGCTTGATAAGCACCGGGTACCTTTTTTGAAGCCATCGAATGAAATGGTTTTTCAGACGCTGCGGTGGCCGCTACTCCAATCATATCAAAAAACACACCAACAAGAACGATCACAAGCACTATAATCATTCCAACGGCCCAGTCTACTCCACTAAGAACTGCAGTGGAAATAATTGAAAAAATAGCCGCTAACACCAGTGTGATAACGGCAATTAAAACGCTCCAACGTATAGAATTTTTCCATATACTTTTCATTATTTGCATAATCACCTAATATATTTTAAGAATGTTGGTTAAAATAAATATATGTAGATATCGGATGGCCGATATAAAGCGTAAACATTGTGTCTTAGGTCCAGTAGGATTTCCCAGCTGCTTGCCAAAGCGTCGCCGCCTTGGTGGTTTCCCTTTAAAAACAGCTTGATGCCGTCGCCGGACATCAGACTGGATTGCCACTCAGCACACACTGCAATCCACTTCATTCGTCTATATGAACAGTCTAGGAGTTTTCCTCAACAATTCCGTGCCACTCTCTTAGCCTCTTTTGCAGAGCAGGTTTCAGGTGATAGGAAAGTATCCGTTGGCCTACGGTAATCATCCTAGACTTTACCTTCCCCGCTGCTCCACTCAAGGCAGGCTACGCTGCACACATACCTTCCCTCTGGCATGCCTTGCAGGTCTTACCTCTTATTTACCCATAAAATAAGAGGCCTCCGCGGTGAAAGGGTTCACGCCCACATGCCTTTGTGGATCGCCCTTACACCTTTACTCCCAACACCGACCCAAAGCTGGGCGCTTCGAGCCGGCATCAGGAACTTCATCGATGTGCCCTTCAGCGGATTTTTAGGCCCGCCCTCGAGAATGGAGAATCGACTAGAATACTGCACCATCCGATATTTTGTATATATATTATACCACGATCTAAAAACTTAGCACAAATAATTGAAATATCACAAAATTATTTGGTCCGCTCCGTAATATAATGTATAAAATCCTCAAGTAATAGTGGATTACCTGATACAGAACGTAAGTATTCTTTTGCATTATCCGCATGAGTGATGAGTTTTTCTTTGGCACCATCAAGTGTTAATAATCTTGGATATGTGCTTTTTTCTCGGCATTCATCACTACCGGCTGCCTTTCCCATTTCTATTGAATCGCCTTCAATATCCAATATATCATCTTTAATTTGAAAAACCAGGCCCAGCTCTCTGGCGAACCCTCTGATATAATCCATATCATTGTCTGGAGCTTCACCTAATATCCCGCCTGCCACAACGGAAAAACTTAAAAGATCTCCTGTTTTATGGTGATGAATATATTCAAGCTGCTCTAATGAAAGATCTTTTCCTTCTCCCTCTAAATCTGCAGCCTGTCCACCGACCATTCCTTCAGCCCCTGCCGATTTGGCTAATTCTCTTATTAATAATATTTTGTTATGACTTTCTAACTCTTTAAGTGAACTAATAACTTCAAATGCTTTGGTTAGCAGGGCATCACCAGCCAAAACGGCAAATGCTTCTCCAAATACTTTATGGTTTGTTGGTTTTCCGCGCCGATAGTCATCATCATCCATAGACGGTAAGTCATCATGAATAAGAGAATACGTATGAACCATTTCGACTGCACAAGCTACCGCATAATCAGATTCTTCTACGTTACGATATGACTGGACAGCCGCGAGCATTAACAAAGGACGGACCCTTTTTCCACCGGCATTAACAGAATAAAGCATCGCTTCTTTCAAGGTATCTGGACATTCCAGTTTTTCCAAAAATGCCGGAAGTCTTTTTTCCAGTTCATTTTTAAATTGAGAAATAAAAGCTTGTAGTTCTGTGATGCTCACTCTTCATCCTCCTCAGATAAGAGAGGTTTTACTTCCCCATCTTCCTCTACTACTCTGTCCATCTGTTTCTCAATACGCTGCAGTTTTTCATGACAAACGTTAGAAAGGCTCATCCCCTCTTGATACATAACAATTGCCTGCTCTAAAGGAACCTCACCTTCTTCGAGTTTTTCTACAATGCCTTCTAATTTTTCCATAGCTTCTTCAAACGATACATTTTTCAAATTATCATCTGTCACGTACTCCATCTCCCTTATCCGACTTATTACCAAACCATAGTGAATCCTTTGAAACAGATTCAGCCTTGGCGTGAACAGTTCCATCTTGAATATGCATGGAAATCTCTTCACCTGGTTCAATTTGTTTGATGGACTTCACCAACTGCCCCTTCTGATTATAGGTGACGTTATATCCTCTTTGCATCACTTCGAGAGGGTTAAGAATATTAAGCTTTTGCAGCGTATGTTTGAAACGTTCATATTTCCCTGTTAAATAACGTTCCATTGCTTTAAAGGTCTTTTCATCCATATGATTCAGTTTCGATCTTTCACCTTCTAACAGCCGATAAGGATGCTGTCGTTCAAGGCGCTTTTTAAACGTAAGAAGCTGCTCTCTACGAAGCTCTTTTTTGTCAAATAGTGCTTTATTTAACCTTTCTAATAAACGATCTAATTCTTGTTCTTTTTGCTTTATTAAATGGGTTGGATACCTAAAGGCATACGATCGCTTTATTCGCTCAAGCTTTTCATTTTCTCTTTTAACTTGGTCTTTCAACGCTTTTTGAAGACGTGTTTTCAACTGGTTATGCTGTTTTTCAAGTTCTTTAAGTACCGGGACAGCCATTTCAGCTGCTGCTGTTGGTGTTGCTGCTCTTAAGTCAGCTGTAAAATCGGCAATAGTGAAATCTGTTTCATGCCCTACTGCAGAAATAGTCGGAATAGACAGAGATGCAATTTTTCTTGCCACGGCTTCTTCATTAAATGCCCACAATTCTTCAATGGAACCTCCGCCTCTGCCGAAAATAATTAGATCAAATCCACCCATTAATTCGGCTTTTTCCATTGCAGAAGAAATCGATACAGGAGCGTTTTCGCCCTGAACGAGGACAGGAAACAGTGTAATTCTAATTAAGGGAAACCGTCTTTTCAGCGTTGTAATCATATCTCTGATTGCTGCACCAGTTGGAGAAGTAATGATAGCTATTTCGCGCGGAAATACAGGCAATGACTTTTTACGCTCTGGTGCAAAAAGGCCTTCAGTTTCTAATTGTTTTTTTAATTTTTCATATTGAATGTACAATTGGCCAATACCGTCTGGTTCCATCTCTTTCACATACAGCTGATACTGCCCGAATGGCTCATACACAGAAACATGACCCTTTATTAAAACTTTCATTCCATTTTCGGGCTGAAAGGTTAAAAAGCGGTTATTACCAGCAAACATGACAGCTGAAATTCTTGATTTTTCATCCTTTAAGGTAAAATACATATGACCGCGACTGTGCTTTTTAAAATTTGAAATCTCAGCTCTTAACCATACTTGCTGAAGATTAGACTCCATCTCTATTGTCTTTTTAATATGTGTAGTAAGCTGTGAAACCGTGGTCCATTTCCCTTGCTCAAACAGCATTACAGTTAAACCCTTTCTGCATGCTTCTTTGCTGACTGCAAAGTGTTATAAAGCAGCATTGTAATGGTCATAGGGCCTACTCCTCCTGGTACAGGAGTTATAAACGAAGCTTTTTCTTTCACGTCTTCAAAGGCTACATCCCCGCAAAGTTTTCCGTCATCTTTGCGATTCATACCTACATCTATGACAACTGCTCCTTCTTTTACGTATGCAGCGTCTATAAATTCTGCTCTGCCTGCAGCTGCAATTAAGATATCAGCTTTTGAGGTGAAAGAAGCTAAGTCAGGGGTTCTAGAATGACAATATGTAACCGTAGCATTTTCATTTAGAAGGAGCTGTCCAACAGGTTTTCCGACAATATTGCTTCTTCCAACTACGACAGCATGCTTTCCTTCGGTTTGGATATTTTTATATTTTAACATTTGTAATATACCATATGGTGTACAAGGTAAAAAAGCATCCTTACCTGTCATCATCCGCCCTATATTTATAGGGTGAAAGCCATCCACGTCTTTCTCTGGTGAAATATGTTCAATCACTTTCTTTTCTGAAATATGGCCTGGTAGAGGTAATTGTACAAGAATGCCATGTATGGAAGGCTTTTCGTTATAATAATCAACTATATCCAACAATTCTTTTTCAGATATATCAGAAGACAGCTCTTTTAATTCTGAATAAATGCCTACTTCTTTTGAAGCTTTTTCCTTGCCTTTCACATATGATCTAGAAGCAGGATTATCCCCTACAAGAATCACAGCTAGTCCTGGTGTAATACTAATAGAATTCACTTCTTTCTTGATTTCTTCTCGTAAACTTGAAGCTACTTCTTTTCCGCTAATAATAGTTGCACTCATTCTTATCCTCTCCTTGTTTTAATCACTTTCACATTGTTTTAATATATTAGATAATACGCCATTGACAAATTTTCCAGATTCCGTGCCCCCGAAAGCTTTTGCAAGTTCAATTGCCTCATTAACACTGACATGCAGCGGAATATCTTCCATATACAACATTTCATGCACAGCTTTTCGAAGAATAGAACGGTCAACATTTCCGACTCTCTCCAAAGTCCAGTGTTCTAAGTGATTTTGTATCTTATTATCTATTTCAGTTAAATGATCTAACGTTCCCTTTACAGATGTAGTTAAAAATTCATCAGCTGTTTCATCTTCTTCAAGAGAGTTGTTTAATGCTGCTTGCCAACCTGCATCTGTGAGCTCCATTTGATACAATGCCTGAACAGCTCTTAATCGTGCTAGACGTCGGTTCATACTCTATTCTCCTTTTTAAAAAAACTATCGCAACTCATACATTTTGTACGTTGAATGCCGTAGTTTTACTTATACTTGTTCACCAGTAATATTTTATACTTTCTTCGCAGGGAAAAAAAGAGGCTGCAATGACAGCACTTTTTCCAGCCATCACTTATCAGCCCCTTAACAATAATTCTGCACTAGCAAATGAATTGCAATAAAAAGCCTCGTTTATTGTTCTCCCTCTTCATCTTGCACCTCAAATTGGATACCGAGCACATGAATGTTAATGGAATCTAAAGTAATAGAAGTCATAGTTTGAAGCGCCTGTTGAATATTAGTCTGAATATTTCTCGCCACTTCCGGTACAGAAACCCCGTAACGCAGCGTTACAGATAATTCAATAGTAATCCCTTCTTCGCCAAGTTCCACTTTTACGCCTTTGCCATGATTTTTACGACCGAGCCGCTCCACAACTCCTGCAGCAAAGTTACCTCTTAAAGAGTGGACTCCTTCCACTTCAGATGCAGCGAGTCCGGCAATAACTTCAATGACTTCAGGAGATATTTCTATTTTACCTAACTCATTCTTTTCTTCTTCCAAATCAATCGTGCGGTATTCATTCATGCTTCTCACCTCCATGGCTTAAACAATAAAAACACCAATTACTTTCCAAATCAATCTTCTTCTGTATTAACTTCCTCGGCTTTTTCAGCTTGTTTTTGGACGTAATCAAACTTATATTGACGAAAAACAGGAAACTCCGAAAGATTATCGGGGATTTTTCCATTTTCTAGCAAAATGATCTTTACGATGTTTTTATTTCTTGCCATATGGTATTTATCTCCATATTCATTTTCCTTAGTGAAACGTTTCAAATTCTCATAATCCTCTTCTTGTATGGAAACGGTATAGGTGTTTTCACCTTCTCCATATTCATGCTCAAAACCAACTTCAAATTCAACGATCTGTATGTGGTCATTTTTTATGTTTCGCGTTTGTTCTAATACAGCTTTAGCTCCGTCTGTTAAATCGTTCCATTCCATGAATAAAATCGCTCCTCATCAGCTAGTTAACACTAAGTTTTAAACGTATACTAAAATTATATCATGGTGAAGTCTATTTTTCATTATCCCCTTCAAACACGTCTATATGATAAAAACATGTGTGTTTAAAATATGTATTTAAAATATTAAGCCTGTAAGACAATGTTAGATTGTCCCACAGGCTTTTTCTTACTGTCCTGCTGCTGTTGCCTGGTGTCCAATGACCACATCAGACACATCTAAGTGTTCGGCAGCAAGCCGATTTAGCATCACTGCATCTTCTCGTGTTAACTCTTCTGCCTGGACAATAATTCTAGTTCTATCTTCTTCTGAAATGACAACGGCATCTTCATATCCTTCTGATTGAATTAAGCTTTCAAGCATACTTTCATTCTGCTGTTTCTCTTGCAATTGTTCTCTCTTATCAAAGACTTCGCTTTTCTCTGCAGCAGAATAATCTTCAGACGCAATCGCCTCCGTATATTCTTCTCGTAATCTGCTTCTTGATTCATCCCTTTCTAAGCGCAGCTCACTAAATAAGTTCCCTTGTGTGTTTGCTTCCTGGTTTTCATTGTGTATTTCTGCTTCCTCCGCTGGAACTTCTTCTTCCTCTTCAGCTCCAGTTTCTCCCCCTTCTGTTGGAGGTTCTGTTTCTTCAATTGCCGTTTCCATATCCTCTTCTGAAAGCCACTCTACCCAATCTTCATCTTCTGTTGCAGCAGTCATTTCACTCGTTTCATCCGCTTCTGGGTCGTTCTCTGCGACCTCGCTTGGCGACGTAATATAATAAACGGCTAGAACAATTGTTAAACTAAGCATCGTCATTAACCATACGGTTTGTTTTTTTAATACCATATTTATTCTCCTTCCTCCCTGTTCCTTGGCAATATAGATACTTTATGCGGTGGAATATCCATTACTTTTGTTACCGCTTCAACCACCCATTCCTTTACTTTTATGTCTTCCACCCCTTCAGCAACGACAAGCACCCCCCTTGCCTCTGGTTTTTTTGTATGAATAAGAAGTGGTTCTTCCTGTTCACCTTGTCTTATAATCACAACTTGTTCCTCTTTCGTTCCGTCTTCTAAATCTCTTTTTCCACCCTCACGATCTTCTTCTGAAGTAATTTGTTGACGTATCGTAGTATCTTTTTCATACACTTTTTCTTCAGTTCCTTGTAAATTCACCATTACGGTTACCTCTGAAACTCCTGAAATTTTTTCAAGCATTTCACCTAATCTGGTTTGAATAGCTCTTTCTGCATCAGACATATCGGATTTTTCGGACGTTTTAGAATTCACTTCTAAAGATTCTTCTTGTTCTTGTTTATCTTGAACCCATTGTTGATCAGAAGGTTCTTCCTCTTTTTCTTTACCCAAAGTCCCTATAACCATTAAAATAATCCCAAATATTAAGATGATGACGAGGTAAATGGGAACCGGTTTTTTCGAAGTTGTTTTCTCTTCTTTATCGAACCATTTTTTAAAACGCTCTTTTACGTTTTGTTTATCGTTGTGTTCAGCCACTATCCCCCCTCCTTTGCTGTTGTGATGTGAATTTGTTCTTCATCTACTTCCCATGTTTGCGTCAAATACGAGTATACGTCCTGTTCTATTGCTGAAATTTTTTCTTTGTCATCTATTTCTTCCGTTTCTTCCACCTGAATGTTTACTGGTTCAATATCCGTCTTGTTTTCTTCAGGTGAAAATCTAGCAAGGGAAAGATAAACCTTCATTTCTTCTGGATCGTCTCCTTCCCATTCTGTTTGGAGCTCTTCAATTTCCCACCCCCAACGTTCTTTTATTGTTTCTTCTACTTGTTCTCTTAGATGGTTAGATACTTGTTTAGAAATATATGCATCTTGTCCCTCTTCTATTTCGTTTTTCTTATTATTCATGTTAGATTCTATCGATGCCGATTGAATTGGCTGGAAATTCAAGTTTGCTAATTCTTGCTCCCATATATCTTCTACTTGTCCATTTGTTAACGATAAAAGAGGTTCAATAATTATAAGCATTAATATAAAAGAAAGCACCAGCCTGGCATATTTTTGCAATGATGAGGCCGGAAGCAGCATTTCTAATAAGAACGCAGCAAGCAAAAAAACAATTAAATTGCTCATCCAGCTGGTTAACCAATCCATTGTGATTCACCTCACCATCAAAGAAATATTCCCTGAAGCTATAATTAATGTAAGTGCAAGGAAAAACATGAAAGATACAGCTGCTAATGCCGCGAACATGGAAAGTACTGTTTTTCCCAGTGTAGAAAGGGCATCAAGTAACGCACCTTCGCCCAAAGGCTGTATTAATGCTGCCGTTAAGTGAAAAATAAATCCAATAACTAAAATTTTAATAGCTGGAAACGCACAAATAATAAAAAGTATCCCTACACCGGCAAGTCCAATTGTGTTTTTAAGAAGTACAGATGCGCCAAGCGCTGTATCTGCAGCGTCCGTAAACATTCTCCCGATTACTGGAACAAAGTTACCTGCTAGAAATTTAGTAGTCCGGATAGCAATTCCATCTGTTACAGCTGCGGTTGCCCCTTGAACTGAAATTACTCCTAGAAAAACGGTAAAAAATACAGCCAGTACACCCATAGCAGCATTTCTTAGTAATTCAGCAAGTTTAGTTACTTTGATGTGTTCATTTAAGCTGCTTACAATGCTAAGTACTGCCGAGAAAAATAAAAAAGGTAAAATAACGTACTGTATTAATATACCGCTCGATTGTACGAGCATTATAACGAGAGGATGAAATAAACCAGCGGTAGCAAATGATCCGCTAGAAGCTAAAAGAGCAAGCATTAAAGGCAGTAGAGCAATCATAAAATGGACCATGTCAGCTACGGTTTCTTGCACATAATTCATTGCAATATAAAAACTGTTTAGGGCAATAATTATTAATACAATGAAAATGACACCGTATGCTGCTTTACTAACCGATTCCTCTTCAAAAGCATTTTGTAATGCCTTTAATATCGCACTAAATACAGCCAGCAGCAGCAATGTCCCCATCAATTGCCCATTTGCTGTTACTTCATGCAGCGAAAAACGAATGAAAGCTATACCCCATTCTTTGGGATGAAACGACTTGTCACCAGTTAAGAAATCTTTAATGGACCCTTTTTGTGATTCTGGTAAAAAAACTCCGTACTCCCTTGACAGCTGCTCCCAAAATTTCGTTACCTCTTCCAGCCCTAAAGATTCCAAGTGTTGTTCTTTTAACTCTTCAATCCCAGTATTTTCTTCACCATCAACTTTCTCTTCGTTTTCTGTTTCTGCATACGTGTCTATTCCAGGTAAAAGCAACATGATAAAAAGGATGCATAGAGACATTTTTTTTACCATAATTTCACATCCTTACGCTCCGCCGGGTATAAGAGCCAGTACCGTTTCAATTAATACTTGAAAGATTGGAATCGCCATCATAATAATCATCATTTTCCCTGCAAGTTCAATTTTAGAAGCAATCGATTCCTGGTCAGCATCTCTTGCTATATGAGCTCCAAACTCAGATAAATAAGCAATGCCTATAATTTTTAAAAGTGTTTGAATATACATATTATTAATGCCAGCTTGTCCCGAGAGAGTTGAGATGAGTTCTAACGCAGCTTGCAATGGAGCCATTATAAACAAAAAAATCATTGCTCCTGTTACTAATGCAATAGCTAATGCGATAACAGGTTTTTGTTCGTTAATGACCATAATTAAAAAAGTGGCGATGAGACCGAAACCGACCACTTGCACGATTTCAATAACCATCGCCTCCTATCCTTGAAACAAAAAAACACTTTTTATCTTTTGAAAAAGATCATCTATAATGGTTGCAACCATATACAAAACAACGACAAATCCAATTAAAGTGACCCAGTGCGCCCAATCTTCTTTCCCCATTTGCTTTAATACTGTGTGGATCATAGCTACGATAATCCCAATGCCTGCTATTTGAAATATAGTGTTTACATCATAGGCCAATGCTGTGTCCCCCTTTGTCCTCTAAAATGAGGCTGGACTGATCCAACTATAAAAACAGTATAATTAACAGCAATCCTGCTAAAAATCCAAGTGTTTTTGACATCTTTTCATATCGGTTTTGTTTCTCCTTAGCTTCTGATTCTTCTTTTTCTAAATGGACCATTGCTAGTCTGATGTGTTTTTGCTGCTGCATTTTTTCGTGTTTTCCAAGCGTGGACCCAAATTGCATCATTACTTCTTTTTCCTGTGCTCCCATAGCTGTATACGGCCATGTTTCTTCAAGGCTTTTCGTCCAAGCTTTTTGAGCATTACGTTCCCCGTTTTTTAAATAATCCCCAAAATATTTAAACAAGTAAGACACAGGTGCCGGAAGCTGCTTACTAATTTTTTCACTTGCCTCAGCGAGCGGACTCATTCCATACATTATTTCTGCCTCAAAACTTTGCAGCGCAACTTTTAATTGGCGCAGCTGCCTCGGCCTTTCTGTCAGTTTTTTTGCAATTTCAAAACCAATCCACGTGCATGCGGTTAATATAAATAAAGCACCAAGCCAGCTCATTTTTCAGCCGCCTTTTGCCATTTTACAAAGCTGTCTATATTTGCATTCATGGCTCCTTGCCTTCGAGTGAGCGTAACAATATTACTAAAAATTCCATTAGTCAATAATTCTTGTAGAATGGGACGTCTTTTAATCTCATTAAGTGAAGTTCCATGTGCAGAACAAACAATCGTTACACCTGCATGTATGGCTTCCATAATCGCTTCTGCATCTTCTGGTCTCCCGATTTCATCTACAATTATCATTTCAGGACTCATCGATCGAATCATCATCATCATTCCTACAGCTTTTGGACAGCCATCTAACACATCTGTCCTCGGCCCAACATCAAAAGAAGGGATTCCTTTATAACACGCGGCCAGCTCAGAACGTTCATCAACAATCGCTACTTTTTTTGAAGGCAGATTTATTTCGGGCATACCTTTACTAGCACATCTAGCAAGATCACGAAGGAAGGTTGTTTTACCCGATTGAGGAGCACCAATGATTAATGTATCGTCATAACCATTTGCATATAGCTTGTCTAAATATTGCTTAGCTGCTCCTTTATGGTCTTTCGCAACTCTAATGTTAAAATATCGAATATGTTTTAAACTTTGTATAATCCCTTTTTCATGGATGACTTGTCCTCCGACACCAACCCGATGTCCTCCTCTGGTCGTTATGAAACCTTGCTTCAATTCTTCCTGAAATGCATACATCGAAAATTCGCTTAACTGGTTTAATATATATTCAATATCCTCCTCCGTAATGACATACGGGTCATTATCATTGTTACAAAGATAAAATGCTTTTTCTGACGTTATGATCTCTACGGGAGAAAATATTCTAATCCGAATTTCTTCTATGGAAAACCAATTAGAAATTTTATCAAATAATTGTTGTAGATTTTCAGGCAACAGCGCAAAGATGTCATCCATTTCTTCTCCTCCTCCCAACCTGCTGTTTGTACACTTTATTCATCTTTTTTCTTTATAGAACTGGAAAGACATCATGGCAAGGGGGTTAACCAAAAGGGAAATGGTTTAATTTCTAACTATTGAGAGTAAATACTTTAAAATGGAAAAAAGATCTTCCAGACGCAATAAGAAGTAACGGTTCTTAACAACGGATACACCTTTGTCTTCAGAGCATATACTCAGACAAACTTCCTTTTTTTATGTAACTGAGGACTACGTTTCAAGAACATATGTTCGTTTAAATGGTGTAGAAAAAACGGCTTGCCACCGAGTCTTTATGTGCAAATATAATTTTATCCTTTTCTAAAACCGAAAAAAGGAACTATTCTTTTAAATAGCTCCTCTAAAAAATATAATTATGCCCTTGATACATACTCACCGCTTCTAGTATCTATAACAAGTTTTTCACCTTCATTAACAAAGAAAGGAACTTGAACCGTGTAGCCTGTTTCAAGTACAGCTGGTTTTGTTCCACCTGAAGCAGTATCTCCTTTAATACCAGGCTCTGTTTCAGTTACTTCTAGTTCTACTGTATTTGGCACTTCTACTCCAAGTGTTTCTGATCCGTACGTTATAATTTGTACTTCCATATTTTCTTTCAAAAAGTTAAGCTGCTGTTCAATTTGCTTACTCGTTAGTTCCAGTTGATCAAATGTTTCGTTATCCATGAAAGTATGGTCATCTCCGCTCGAATACAAATATTGCATTTTGCGGCGTTCTATGTGTGCCCGGTTTATTTTTTCTCCGGCACGAAATGTTTTTTCTTGAATGTTGCCGGTCCGAAGGCTGCGCAATTTGGACCTTACAAACGCTGCACCTTTTCCAGGTTTAACATGTTGAAAATCAATGACCTGCCAAATGTCATTGTCTACTTCTACTGTTAGGCCCGTTTTAAAATCATTTACTGAAATCATAACATTTCCTCCATATCTGCCAAATCATTCATTCCGTTCTACTATAACATAGGTATCGTTTATATACGAATCATTCTCCAACTATGATTAATTCTTTTGGAGAACGGGTAAGTCTTTCATTCCCCTGTTTCGTAATCACAATATCATCTTCAATACGAGTTCCCCCAACCTCAGGAACATAAATACCAGGTTCAACGGTTACAACCATTCCCGGTTTCAATATATTTTTGCCTTTAGGAGAGAGCTGCGGCCCTTCATGAACCTCCATCCCTAAACCGTGTCCAAGGCCGTGCCCAAAATATTTTCCATAACCGTTGTTGTTTATGTAATCCCTTGCTATTGCATCCGCTTCAACTCCGGTCATTTCGGGTTTTATCTCCTCCACCGCTTTTGTTTGTGCTTCATAAACAGTTTCGTATATTTTTTTTAACTCTTCAGAAGGTTCACCTACTGCAATCGTCCTAGTAATATCAGAACAATATCCTTTGTAGTACGCCCCAAAGTCAAGAGTAACTAGCTCTCTGGATTCAATAACTTTGTCACTTGCGACTCCGTGTGGAAGTGCACTCCTCCACCCAGATGCTACAATAATATCAAAAGAAGACGACTCTGCTCCTTGTTTTCGCATAAAAAATTCAAGTTCATTACTTACATCTATTTCTTTCATACCCGGTTTAATAAAAGCAGCAATATGTTTAAAAGTACTGTCAGCTATTTCTGCTGCTTCTTTTAATACTGCTAATTCTTTATCGTCTTTAATTAGTCTAATTGCTTCTACGATACCTTTCATCGGCTTTAATTCAGCATCGACATTTTCTTTTAAAAATTCATATGCAGCATAGCTCACATGTTCCTTTTCAAATGCCAAAGACTTAATGTCCGTTTCTTTTATTAATTTGCCTAAGGATGCATATATAGATGCAGTTTGTTCTATAATTTTACAATCTCTGCATTGATCTTCGGCTTGCTGTATGTATCTAAAATCAGTAATAAAATAAGCATCCGTTTGCGTAACAAATAAAGCTCCGGCTGTACCAGTGAATCCTGATATATACCTTCTGTTTGTATGGCTGTTTATAAATATACCTTCAACTGAGCGATCTCTTAAGACACGGCGAAGTTGATCGAATCTATTGCTCATGCTATTCCTCCCCTATAATTGCTGACACTATGCCTGGCAGTTATCAGGCACCATCAGAGCAGCATGTGTACAAGCCTGAACTTTTACACACACTTTAGTTTCTTTCGTTTTTTGCCCTTAGTATATTTTACCATACTGAGTTTTTTTTGAATAGATTACGCTTCGTGGCGTTGAAATTCGTTGTATTCATAAGAGATGGAATAACCTATAAATACACCATATAATATAAAAAGACACAGAGTTGTGACCACCGTTGAAGTACCTAATGTATTCACAGGACCTACCCCAGGAAATAATGGATGAAGCAAATAGAAAATAACGAGCCAAAGAACTATTCCAAAACCAATTCCCGGCCAAATGGAATCCCATTTTTGAAATATAAACCGGTAGAAAAAAGCTACAGCAATAGACAAAAGCGAAATAAATAAGATACCCGTCAAATGGCCGAGGTAGGAATTTTTCCAATCGGGCAGAGCCCACGGCAGCATCGCCATAGCTGGCCCAAGTTTAGTAAAATTTAAATAATGTAAGGCATAGCTAATACAGCTCCAAAATAATCCTCCAAAAAAACCAATTGCAGCTACTCTTTGATGATATAACCAATAATTTTCCATCATTTTCCTCCCGAACAAAATATTTATCTATGATAAGAAAGATCAAATCAGCCTTAAAAAGATTTTCTTAATATCTAAAAAAAATAAATTGGTCTATTACCTATCCATTGATTATTTAATATAGATTGCTGCAAAGAGAAGGATTAATTCATTTTTTTATGTGAAGTTCATTCATACTTTTATAAACTTCACGTATTTTATTCTTTACAGGTGTATTTTTTTATAAAAGAGGGAATGGATAAATACAGAACGTTTACTGGTTGAAATGGCAGTAATCTTAGTTTTCCTGTTTTTTAATTCAATATACCCTTTGCTATAGAGGAAAATCGCTCATTAATGTAGAATAGTAGTAATAATTATTAATGTTACTGACTATAGTTAAAACACTTAATTTCTTATAGGATGAAAAATAAAACTTACGAAGTGCACTACGTCATAATTTGCGGAAGTTCCATTTATTCGACTGAGTGACGTTCCGTGAAATATTTATAAAGATCAAAGCCTGTTAAACCGATTTTGTTGAAATTCTGGATATTATAAGAACACAAAGTTATAAATACATTTGAAGCAGGAAAATCACTTATTTTTGAAGAAATTAAAAATTATTCACGTTTACATCAACACTGCTAAAAGCAGGCGCGTATCATGTAAGCGTTGGTATACCTTAACATTCATTGATGCTGGAATGAAAACTGCCTAACAAAAGATAAGGAACTTCTGCTAATCTTACGAATGTCCTGTTCCTGTGCAGAAGTCAACATATCCTTTGTAATTCAACTTAGAAGTCGCCACGTCCTGTAGCAGCACGTTTTTCGTGCATCTTTTACGTTGAATACCGTAGTTTTGCTTATACTTTGTGCCAATAAAACGTATACTTTTCTAAGTGTAATAAATGAGAAAAAGAATATACTCCAAATGTCACTGAGAGAAGAGAAACGAACAAAGTTGGTTTAACCGCTTTTTTATAGCATTTTAAAATATAGGATTGCGGAGGTGATCCCATGTCCCGTCTACCAGCAAATCCTTTTTTGCTCCTTCTTTTCGGTCTGGCGGCTTTAGGGTTAGGGTATCAACTGGTAACAAATCCACTAGGTTTAATTACCTATCTGGTTGTAGGTGCTGCAGTTGCTGTTGGTATGTATTTCTTATTTACAAGGGTGATTTTAAAACGAATGAGTATGAGCCAATATCAGACTGCTGCACGCCCTAAATCAAATACTAAAAACAAAAGCTACAAAGCAGTAAAACAACCTCAAACTAAAAATAAACCATTAAAAAAACGCCCCTCTCGCCCAATAAATAAAAGGCGAAGCGATCATAATTTAACTGTAATTGAGGGGAAAAAGAATCGAAAAAAGAACAGGGCTCTTTTTTAAGCTGAGCCCAGTTCTTTTTCTTTACGTATTGCTTTTTACTGCCAGCCGTAATTTGTTTTAGCGATAAAAATTCTCTTTACCGAAGGAGGGAAAGAGATGTTTATGGATTGGATGGCAAATACTGCAGCACTATTAATAAATGATTGGTTTTATTTAACCATCATAGCACTGGTTTTTTGGACCATTGATAAAAATATAGGGTTTAATTTACTAGTTATTTTTTCTATTTCTGTTTATATCAATGGATTTCTGCAGTTTACCATTCCGTCTGCTGAAACTTCTGAGCTCTCCTCGGGATCTTTCGAATTTATATTCCCTCCAAAAGAGGTGCAACTTGCATCCGCCTTTTGGGGATTCCTTATTCCTGAAATATCTGACCGCCGTTATACCGCTCTTGCTTGCAGTATTATATTTTTTACTTCCTTCGTATCCCTCCTTTATGGCGAACGTTCCATTCAAGATATAATTGTAGCGATACTATTAGGTATTTTTGTTGTTTATATTGTTTATCGATCAATGGATTGGATCGGAAGCGTTCCTGAACCAATTATTTTTTCCTTTTCGCTGGTGCTTCCTTCATCATTATTACTTCTGTTTCCAGAGGGAGCTCATTATGCTGGCCTTCTATTAGGAGGAGGAGTGGGATATAGTTTTGAATTGATTAAAAACAGAATGATTTTTTCAAAACATCTATGGAAAAAAGCCGCTGCGGCAGCCACAGGACTAGTTGGTCTTTTATTGATTGTCTATCTAGAAAGCTTATTATCTCAAACGACACTGCTGCAATTTTTACATACAGCATTTATAGGTCTTTGGATAACACTGCTTCTCCCTATGCTTTCGATAAAGCTAGGTTTGCATGAACAAGCAGGAAGCATACGTAATAATAACTTGTAACGTTACATGATTATTTAAAAGAGCTTTGATGAACGAAAGAACCACGAATGATTTTTTGAAGATGGAGAATAAACCAATTTATCCTTGCCATTTCTTTAAAAATTTTTTCGTTTCTATTCGTCCTATATTCACTAATTCTTCTTTTTGCTGATTATCTAAATCAAATTGTGTACACTTAATATCTTCTACAGGGAGAAACACGACATTTTTCGCGTCGTTTTTTGAAATATACATTAAGTCATGCGCTTTTCTCATCGTGTCGAACAGTGACTGATATAATTCCACAGCATTTTTTATTTTATTATAGGGCATCTCCTTAAGAGACGGGGACAATTGAAATCCTATTACTGGTCGTATACAACGTCCTGACTTTCGTTCTTTAAAAAGCCATAAAGGAAAATTACTTAGTATTCCTCCATCTACTACAATGTTCGTTTTTCTATATCCTGTTTTTAATTTGACAGGTCTAAAAAAATAAGGCAGCATACAGCTCATCTTCACTGCTAAAGATATTGGAAATTCTTCTTCTTTATATCCATAATTAGAAAGGTCATCTGGGAGAACCATTATCCTGCCAGACGTAAGGTCTGAAGCAATAATTTTTAAACTGCCCTTTGGAAGGTCTTTAAATGTATAAATATTCTTTTGGGCTAACAAGCTGTTTATCCATCTTTCAAGTTTATCTCCTCTATATAAACCTAAATTCCAATAAACAGACAACCATGCCAGCCACGGAGCATGTTCCATTAATTTCGTTTTATCAAGCAGGTCGTTTGCTTTTAATGGCATGATGATAGATTGAAGTTCCTTTGCAGTATATCCTGCTTTTACTAAAGCTGCCATTAGTGCACCTGCACTCGTTCCGGCTGTCCTCTCAAAACAATACCCTCGTTCTTCCATTATTTCTAATGCTCCTAAAAAAGAAAATGCCTTTACACCACCACCAGCAAAAACACCATCAATTCTCATGGACCTCTCCCCAATTACTTTTTTTTATACTATGGCCCAAACTTCATTGATGTGTTGATCTTGACATAAAAACGTCATTTTTCACATTAGATACTGACTTCTGCACCCGGAACAAATATTCGCAGTTTTAGTAAAAAGTTCCTCTTTATCGTGTTCGTTCGCACGGCTGGGCACTGAAGCTAGACATGGATCAAATAATATATGAAACAATTATCATTTCTTAGACCATTAGAAAAACTCGGCTTGCCGCCGAGTCCTTATGGTGGAAGTCGTCGTTTTACTTATACTTTGTTCCTTTAACAAAGTTAAACTTTCCTAAGGTATAAAAAAACCCGCCCCTTCTTGGACAGGCTTACATTTCTTCTATTTCATCCGCTTCATTTTTCCGCTGAATCTCTTTTAATAATTGTATTCTTTCATCGTTTTCTTGAAAGAATTGAACCACATCTCCAATACGATCTATGGCATCCCAGCTAAGATGGTGCTCTATCCCTTCTACATCGTCATAGATATATGCTTTATCTACACCAATCAATTTTAAAAAGTCCTCTAGCAGTTCATGTCTATAAACCAATCTTTTTCCGACTTTTTTTCCCTTTGCTGTTAGTACAAGTCCCCTATATTTTTCATACACCAGGTAATCTTTTTTATCAAGTTTTTGAACCATTTTCGTAACAGAAGAGGGGTGTACTTCAAGTGCCTCTGCTATATCCGACACTCTTGCATATCCTTTTTCTTCTATTAATTTATAAATTCTTTCTAAATAATCTTCCATACTTGGGGTGGGCATCCTGGTTCCTCCAATACGAGATAACAATAGTTACATGGATAATTAAGTTAAATTAGTGCTTCATATAGTGTACAATATATTCTTTTGAACCACAAACCAGCCTTTTTATTGCTCTTTGTCAGAAAACCTCATTTACACTTATAAATATAATACTTTGTAGTTGAATGAATTTCATAATACATTTCTATATCATTATAAACGAACATTTTATAAAATTCCTCGTCATCGTTCGATTTTCTCTTCAGGCGGACGCTTTCACTCTCGGGGCACAAGCGCGACATCTACTCCACTCACTTTATTCGTTATCGTAGTGTCTTCTTTGCCGGGGGCTTGGCTTCGGCCTCCTCGGCAGGAAGCTATCTGCGGGCCTTCAGCAAGCTTATCCTGCAGTCGCCGACTTCCGCTACAATCGATATAATGTTCGTTTTTGATAATCAAAATAGCACTTATGAAATTGATTCCGTTATAAAAAAAAGAGAGGAGATTTCCCCTCTTTTTCGATAAAGTTTATTTACAGACCACACTTTAATTGAGCACCGCAGTTAGTACATGTATTGCATCCGCCCATATCTTCAACCGTTCCTTCTCGGCAAACTGGGCAAGTATCACCGATTTCATTTCCAAAATTAATGGTAGTAGAACGTACATCTTTGATTGTATCTACGAGTACAACCTTATTTTCATTTTTTTCTTGGTCGTTCTCCGTCGCTTCTGTGCTGGCATCCAAATCATTTTCTTCTGCCTTTAGAGAAAGAACTTGGGCATCACGGCTTCCATCTACATAAACCGTGCCGCCTTTGGCTCCTCCGCGATAAAGTCTTTCATACACCTTTTGCACCTGTTCTACCGTATATCCGCGCGGGGCATTAACCGTTTTAGATAGAGAACTGTCTACCCATTTTTGGATGACACATTGAACATCAGCATGTGCTTCTGGTGTTAAGTCCATTGCAGAAATAAAAAATTCAGGAAGATTGCTGTTATCGGCTTCTGGGTTTTGTTCCAAATATTCTTGGACAATCTCTGCATTTACTTCAATAAATTTACCAAGCCTTCCGCTTCGATAATATTTAAAGGAGAAATAAGGTTCAAGGCCGGTGCTTACACCAACCATCGTTCCCGTACTTCCAGTCGGCGCTACTGTAAGAAGATGAGAGTTGCGGATCCCATGCTGTAAAACAGCTTGTCGTATGTCTTCTGGCATATTTTTCATATAACCGGTATTAATGAATGCTTGACGCAGTTCTTTGGTTTTTTCTTCCGTCTCTCCAACAAGAAATGGAAAGCTGCCTTTTTCTTTGGCTAATTCAACACTTGTCCGGTACGCGGTTGTAGCAATCGTTTTAAAGATTTCATCAATAAGCTGATTCCCTTCTTTTGATCCATAACTTGTTTCAGCGTAAATCAGTAAATCGTGCAGCCCCATTACACCCAGGCCAATCCGCCGCTCTCCTTTGGCCTGATGTGTGTTTTCCTCGAGAAAATACGGGGTCGCATCGATTACATTATCTTGCATACGTACACCGGTTTCTACTGTTTGCTTGAGTTTCTCAAAATCTACTACTTTATTTTCTTTATCCGCCATTTCAGCAAGATTCACTGCAGCTAAGTTGCATACTGAATATGGTGCAAGCGGCTGTTCGCCGCAAGGATTAGTTGCCACTACCTTTTGTCCGTAGCTTTGAGCGTTTGTTTGCTCATTGGCATTATCAATGAAGAAAATACCTGGTTCTGCAGAGTAAGTGGCACATATATTAATCAGCTTCCATAATTCTTTTGCTTTAATTTTTCGATACGTACGAATACCATATCCTTTTGCTTCCCACTGACGGACATCTCCAATTTCCTGCCAATATTTATTGTACTGTTTCATTTCTTCTTTTGTGTAATTTTCTACATCAGGAAAGCGCAATTCATAATCTTCATCATTTTCTACAGCATCCATGAAATCATTTGTTAAACATACAGAAATGTTGGCTCCTGTTAAAAATTCCGGCGAATTGACAGAATACGTTCCGCCATTTTTCAATTTTTCTTCTGCTTCTTGAATAACTTTAGAATCAAATCCACCTTGACCTGGGATATTTTTATAATTTAAAACTCCCTGATATAAAGCTTCTTCTGTTTCTGTCAACGGACTGAATTTTAATTTTTCTTTCACTAACATTTTAATCTGCTCATCCTCTGTATGATCTAACAAAAACCTTAAAATCCGAGGATTTTGCATCTTAGAAATAATAAATTCGAGAATGTCTGGGTGCCAGTCTGCAAGCATGATCATCTGAGCACCACGACGGGATCCTCCTTGTTCAACTAAATGAGTAAGCTTTGCAATGTCATCGAGCCAGGAAACAGACCCTGAGGATTTTCCATTTACACCTCTTGCTAATGTATTTCTAGGTCGAAGGGTAGATCCGTTTGTCCCCACTCCGCCTCCTCGGCTCATTATTTCCATAACTTGTTTACGGTGTTCAGAGATTCCTTCCCTTGAATCCTCAATAAAAGGCATCACATAACAATTAAAATAAGTAACATCTGTTTTAGCTCCTGCTCCGTATAAAACACGCCCTGCAGGAATGAAGTTCATATTGACCAATTCTTCATAAAACCGTTGAAAAGATTGTTCTCGTTTCTCATCTGTTGTTTCTACTTCAGCTAGGCCTGTAGCATTTCGTTTCGCTATTTGTTCATAGTAAATTTCAAGCGGTTTTTCGATGACGTCAAGTGATCTCGTTATTAGCCCTGTTTCTGCTTCTTCTGGGTCGAGCACGTGGTGAAAACTGTCATCTACTAATACTTTAGCTTTTCCAGCATCCCAATCTAATTCCATGACAATTCCAAAACCTCTAGCTGGGAATTTTGGATCTTCTTTAACAGTCAGTACTACAAAGTCTCCGTTTTTCAATGTTTTTTTCTCTGTATCTTTAAAGGTATACCGGTCAAGCATTACTAAACGAGATACACCTTTTTTGGTCATATGCATATCTTCGGTAACCGGGTGTACTTGGGGGAAAAGTTCAATATCTTGGTTTAACTTTTGTTTATCAACTTTTATTACTTGCTGCATGGTAGCACCCATTTTTTTTCGTCCTCCCCGTTCATTCTATGGTATGTCTAAGCTTACCATATTCAATTACAACAAATCAATATATTGTATTTATTGAAATGTCCAACACACTATATATGGTGATAAATAGAATTTTGCTGAAATTTGTCAACTACAAAAACATACGATATCGAGAGAATAATCAAGCATATCTGACCATCTCTTTATTCATTTATATAATTACATTAATTTCTATCTTGCAGATTTAAAAAACAGGATCATCTTATTTTTCGTCAAAACAAAACACTTTTTTATATTATCGGTTCCTGAATAAATTGTATGTTACAGTTTAGATAAAGAAACAAATTATTTAAAAGACATCTGAATGGAGGTTGTACTTTGGAATACGTTTGGTTAAAAGACAAAATAATATCAAGACACGACGCCTATGTCCATTTCGATGATAGAGGTTACTACTTCGGCGATGGTATCTACGAAGTTATCCGAGTGTACGATGGATTACCATTCTTGTTTGATGAACATTTTGAACGTTTTTTAAGAAGTGCTAAAGAACTAGACATGCCCCTTCCTTATTCCATTACTACACTGAAGGAAAACATCAGGCACCTATTGCAAAAAAATGATATCAAAAACGGTTACGTCTATATACAAATGACTAGAGGCGAACAAATTAGAGACCATCTTTACTCTCGAGATATAATACCCGTCATAACTGCATTTACAAAAGAAGCAGAAATACCTGTAACTAAACAAACAAACGGAATCTCCCTGCTGGCAACGGAAGATATACGCTGGCTCCGTTGTGATATTAAAACGATCAATTTGCTTGGTAATGTTATGGCAAAAAGAAGAGCAGAAGACTATTATTGTGATGAAGCTTTACAGCATCGAGGAGACATTGTCACAGAAGGGTCTTCCTCTAACATCTTCATCGTCAAAAAAGGTGTCATTTACACACATCCTGCTAATCACTATATTTTAAACGGCATTACCAGGCAACACGTATTTAATCTTGCACAGGAAGAAAAAATCCCAATTTTTGAAGAAGCTTTTTCCCTTGAAGAAACGATAAATGCTGATGAAATTTTTGTGACTAGTACCACTCTTGAAATCATGCCGGTAATAAATATAAAAGGTTCGATTGAAACATCTTTGCAGCCTGGGACTATTACCCGAAAGCTGCAGCAAGCTTTTAAAGAACATACACATGCTGGTTAGAATTGTTTCTACTTAATTTATTACCGTTTCACTAAAAAGACAAACAATAAAGCGGTTCCTTTGTCATAGCGGAACCGCTCTTTCCATTAACGGCGGAAATTCCATTCTTCCAATTCATATTTGGTCCTTGCAAGCTCCCATACTTCTCTTTCTTCTCTATCATTTAATTGATAAGGCTCCCAACCTACATTCAAGCCATCAGCAAAACCTTTATGGAATGCTTCAGAAACATCTTTTAATTCAACTGGTGAACTCTTCAGCTCATTGATCGCCACAGCTTTATTTTTAAATGCTTTTTGCATTCTTTTTCTTACCCGTTCACTTGGATATTTAAAAAGATTGAATAATTTATCCTCATCTATATCTAAAATAATCGAACCGTGCTGCAGAATAACCCCTTTTTGTCTTGTTTGAGCACTTCCTGCTATTTTTCTTCCTTCTACAACCAGTTCGTACCACGAGGGTGCATCAAAACATACGGAAGAACGGGGATTTTTCAATTGATTTTCTTCTTCTTTCGTACGTGGAACAGAGAAATAAGCATCCAGTCCAAGATACCGAAATCCTTGTAAAATTCCTTCTGATATAACTCGATAAGCTTCTGTTACTGTAGCAGGCATTTGCGGGTGTTCTTCTGAAACGATCACACTATATGTTAACTCTTGATCATGAAGTACCCCGCGTCCACCTGTTGGCCGTCTAACAAATCCTAGTCCATATTTGTTTACAGCCTCAAAGTCTATTTCTTTATGTACTTTTTGAAAATAACCAATAGAAAGTGTTGCTGGATTCCATCCGTAAAAACGAACAATTGGCGGGAGCACCCCCTTGCTGTGCCAATGAAGCAGCATTTCATCCATCGCCATATTATAAGCAGGAGAACAATTGCCCGAATCAATAAAATACCATGTTTCTTTATCCATTAACCTCCACCTTTCTTCCTGTTCTTTCCCCAACAGAACAACACTCAGCTTGAAAAAGCCTCATTAATAGAGAATTGCGATAGGCTGTATTAATTTTTTTTTAGTGCAAAAATAGTCTACCAAACCTTTTAAAAAAACAAAAGTTTGATGATTGTTAAAAAGTTTCCAATCAAAAGGTTTTGCTTAGTGATAGAATCATTATTATAATACATCATGTAGCCTAATAAAGGAGTGGGAATTGATAATGATTACATGGATTTTATGGGGAATATTAACAGCCGTTCTCGTTTTTATGATTGTCCGGCGTTTTGTAAATCCTAAATTTTTAACAGAGTTGAACGAGAGTGAGTTTAAAAAAGGGTATCGGAAAGCACAATTAATTGACGTTCGCGAACCACGCGAGTTTAACGGAGGACATATCCTTGGTGCTAGAAACATCCCTTTATCTCAGTTAAAACAACGAATTAATGAAATACGCCAAGACCAGCCTGTATACCTCTATTGTCAATCTGGTGGAAGAAGCCGGCAGGCCGCAAGAATCATCAAGAAACAACGCGGTACGGATAATATTTTTCATTTAAAAAAAGGGTTTAAGAAATGGACAGGTAAAATCAAAAAATAAAACCCCTAACCAACAAGCAGGGGTTTTTACAATCTGGAGGCTGTTAAATAAACAGCCTTTTTATTAGGCCTTTACTTTATTTTCTGAATCTGCCCGTTTTTTATATTTTAAAACGGGTTTTCGTGCTGCCAATGTTTCATCGAGCCGCTTGATTACAGTCGTATGCGGAGCTTCTTGAACAATTTCTGGATCTTTTTCTGCTTCTTGGGCAATTTGTATCATTGCATCTGCAAACTCATCAAGTGTTTCTTTTGATTCTGTTTCTGTCGGCTCAACCATCATGCATTCTTCCACATTTATTGGAAAGTAAATAGTTGGTGGATGGTACCCAAAGTCGAGCAGTCTTTTTGCCATATCCAGGGTTCTTACGCCAAGCTTCTTTTGACGTTTTCCTGATAGTACAAACTCATGCATACAGTTACGATTGTATGGAAGCTCAAAATAAGGCTGAAGTCTTCTCATTAAATAGTTAGCATTTAACACAGCGTATTCTGAAACTTTTTTCAACCCTTCTGCTCCCATAGTTCGAATATACGCATATGCTCGTACGTTAATCCCGAAATTACCATAATACGGTTTTACTCTTCCAATGGAGTTCGGCCGGTTATTTTCCCATGTATAACCTGTTTCACTTTTTATCAATATTGGTTTAGGCAAAAAAGGGGCAAGCTCTTTTGTAACACCTACTGGTCCGCTTCCTGGACCACCTCCTCCATGCGGCCCTGTAAACGTCTTGTGCAAGTTTAAATGAACCACATCAAATCCCATATCTCCTGGTCTTGTAATGCCGAGGATCGCATTGGAATTTGCTCCATCATAATACAATTTGCCGCCAGCATCATGTATTATAGCCGACATTTCTACTATATCTTCTTCAAACAAACCTAACGTATTTGGATTAGTTAACATAAGCGCTGCCGTGTCATCGCCTGTCACCTCTTTTAAATGATCCAAATCAACAAGACCTCTTTCATTTGTATGCACGGTGACAGCTTCGAACCCTGCAACAGTAGCGGAAGCAGGATTCGTTCCGTGAGCAGAATCCGGGACAATAACTTTGTTTCGATGATGATCTCCATTGGCTTCATGAAAAGATCTGATCATCATTAAACCGGTCCATTCTCCTTGTGCTCCGGCAGCAGGCTGCAAGGTAACTTGATCCATCCCTGTAATTTCAGCAAGGGATTCTTGCAGATCATACATCATTTTCATAACTCCCTGCACCTGTTCTTCCGGCTGATAAGGATGAACATGAGCAAATCCCGGCATACGAGCAATGTCTTCATGAATTTTCGGGTTATATTTCATTGTACAAGAACCCAACGGATAAAAACCTGAGTCTACGCCATGGTTTCTAGAAGACAATGCTGTGTAATGTCTCATAATCTGTAATTCTGATACTTCAGGAAGTTCTGGTTCATTCGTTCGAAGATATTCTGCTGGGAGTAAATTTTCCACATCTGTTTCAATCAGCTCATCTTCAGGAAGAGAATAACCAATCCGCCCTGGTCTGCTTAATTCAAAAATAAGGGCATGTTCTTCAGTCTGCATTTACGGCACCCTCCAGTTCTCTAGCAAAATAATCCATTTCTTCTTTTGACCTTAGCTCCGTCACACATACAAGCATCTGTTCATTACGGTTATTATCGACTTTAGATAGATCAAAACCGCCAATGATCCCTTTTTCTTTCAGCTTTTTGTTTATAGATGACACTGGTCTTTTTACATCAATAACAAACTCATTGAATACAGGCTGTTCATTTACAATATTTATACCTGTATTTTTTACCTGTTCTTTAAGATAATTAGTATTTTTTATGTTTTGTACCGCCATTTGTCTGAGTCCTTTTTTTCCAAGAGCACTCATCGCAACGGATGCAGCCAAAGCATTTAGAGCCTGATTGGAACATATATTCGAAGTTGCTTTATCACGACGGATGTGCTGCTCTCTAGCTTGAATTGTCAACACAAAACCCCGTCGTCCATCTTCATCTACTGTTTGTCCAACTAATCGGCCAGGCACTTTTCTCATTAATTTCTTAGAAGCTGCAAAATAGCCGCAATGAGGTCCTCCCATTTGCGAAGGGATCCCAAAAGGCTGCGCATCCCCTATGACGATGTCGGCGCCAAACTCTCCAGGCGGAGTCAGAACACCAAGCGCCAAAGGATTGCTTGATACAATAAATAAAGATTTATAATCATGTGCCGCTTTTTCCATTTCTTTTAAATTTTCTAAAGAACCATAAAAATTCGGATATTGAACAATAACTCCTGCTGTACTGTCATCTATTGCATCTTTTACCGCCTCAACGTCTGTCTGTCCTTTAAGAAGGGGAATTTGTTGAACAGTCAAATCGGGACCGCTAGCGTACGTTTTCAAAACCTCTAATGCTTCTGGATGAACCCCTTCTGAAACGATAATTTTTGTTTTTTTCATCTTGCTGTAACTTGCCGCCACTAATGCCGCTTCTGCTAAAGCAGTCGCCCCGTCATACATTGAGGAGTTAGCAATTTCCATCCCAGTTAATTCGCAGATCATTGTTTGAAATTCGAAAATGGCCTGAAGTTCTCCCTGAGAAATTTCAGGTTGATAAGGTGTATAAGCTGTATAAAATTCAGATCTCCGTATAACATGATCGACAACAGATGGGATGTAGTGATCATAAACTCCAGCTCCTAAAAACGAGGGGTACACTTTTATATTATCGTTTTCACTGCTTAGCTGCTGAAATTCTTTTATAAGTGCCGGTTCCGATAAAGGAGAAGCAAGGTTCATTTCTCCAGTAAATCGAATTTTTTCGGGTATTTCTGAAAAAAGCTCACCTGTACTTTTAACTCCAATATAATCTAACATTTCTTGTTTATCTTCTTCTGTCATTGGCAAATATCGAAAACTCAATGTTCCAGCCTCCTTTTTGTTAAGCCTTTTTATAAAAAGGTGTTGAAATAACGACAGCTTTTAATGTTTTTTTGCGTATCTTTATATAAAGTTCTGTATCCAGTTTGGTATACGGTGTTTGTATAAGAACAAGTCCTATATTTTTTCCGAGTGTCGGTGATTGCGTTCCCGATGTTACACGGCCAATGATATCCCCTTTTTCATTTAGCACTTCATAACCGGTTCTAGGTATGCCTTTTTCCAGCATTTCAACCCCTGCCATTTTCCGTTTAACCCCGGATTCTTTCTCTTTTTTTAATGCTTCTTTACCTACAAAATCACTATCTTTTTGCAGTTTAACAGCAAACCCAAGACCTGCCTCTAACGGGCTGATCGTTTCATCTATTTCTTGACCGTAAAGAGGAAGACGAGCTTCAAAGCGAAGCGTATCCCGGGCCCCAAGTCCGCATGGCGCTATTCCTTCTGACTCTCCTGCTTTTAGAATGGCTTTCCATAGAGAAGGTGCTTTTTCGGCACTGCAATAGATTTCAAAACCATCTTCTCCGGTGTATCCTGTTCTAGACACTAAGGCATTTACGCCGTTTAGATCAACGTTTTTACGAAACCGAAAAAAACCGATGTTTGACAAATCTTCATTCGCAAGTTTCTGCACTATTTGTTCAGCTTTAGGCCCTTGAACCGCAAGTTGTGCATAATAAGATGACATATCTTTTATCAATTCTTCATCTCTAGCATGCTTTTTTAACCAATCGATATCTTTTTTTGTATTGGCGGCATTTAACACGAGCAAATAATGATCAACATCGAGCTGATATATTAATAGATCATCTAAAGTGCCTCCATTTTCATAACAAAGGAGAGTATAAAGAGCTTTACCCGGTTCTAGTTTGGCCATGTCATTTGTAATAATAGACTGCAAAAAATCGTAAGCGTCTCTTCCTTTTACTTCAGCTTCTCCCATATGACTGACATCAAATAGACCTGCTTTTTCTCTGACTGCCCGATGTTCTTCTTTAATGCTTGTGAACTGAACAGGCAGCTCCCATCCTCCAAAATCAACTGTTTTAGCACCTATTTCTTTGTACAATGGAAATAATGATGTACGCTTTAATTCCGTCATTTTTCAACCGCCCTTCTTTAGATAAATTCAAATTTCTTAGAAAATTTTTTTAAATACAAAAAAACAGAGGAATCCCTTTAAAAAGATTCCTCTGTCCTACAACCAGAAAGTTTCTTCTCCATCGCGGAGAATGTCTTCGTGGGTGGCTCTAAAGAGCTCTCTCCAGAGATGCGTCAGACAAAAGTCTTTTTGCCTGAGAGATTCACTGCACAAACAGTTTGCTCCTTCGGCGCCGTTTAAAACGATCTCTCCCTTTGTCGTCATCCGCTTTGTTATGTTTATTGATTATGTATGAATAGAAGTTTTCCAATATATGAATAAAAATATTTTTAATTGCACCATACTAATCTTACTGCGTTTTTTATTCTATCATGAGGGTTCGTGGTTGACAATCTTTTTTTCATAAAGGAGCGAACATTATGGAGCCTGAAATTAAGTTTCTTTCGGATTGGGAACTTTCAAAGGAGAAAAACTATGAAAATCGATTTATATCCACATGGGAACAGTTTTCTTTAGGTTATGAATCCGAACAATGGACCTCAACCCCCTCATTTGATGGATTGTTATGCCAAAACCATCTTTCCAGCCTTGAGCTATTTTCACACCAAGAAAAAACAGCAAAACGAGTCATAGAAGAAATGGACGGCAAAGCCATATTAGCTGACGAAGTTGGACTAGGAAAAACGATTGAAGCAGGTTTAATTTTGAAAGAATATATGGTCCGTGGTTTAGTAAAAAAAGTATTAATATTAGCTCCAGCTTCCCTTACTGGCCAGTGGGCAAAAGAGATGAATGAAAAATTCTATATTCCGGCGGTTACGCAAAGAAAAACGTATGTATGGGAAGAAGCTGATATCGTCGTAGCATCGATTGATACGGCAAAACGACCTCCTCATAGAGATATTGTACTGCAGCAAGAATACGATATGATTATTTTTGATGAAGCACATAAATTAAAAAATCCAAAAACAAAAAACTATGAATTTGCTCGATTGCTTCAAAAGAAGTTTTGTCTAATGCTTACCGCAACTCCTGTTCAAAATAATCCTGGGGAGCTGTATCATTTAATAAATTTATTAAAGCCCGGTTTATTAGGAAACATGCAAGAATTTAAAACACTGTTTAAAGAAAGAGGACAAGAAGCTGTAAAACATATCGTTCAAAAAGTAATGGTAAGAAACCGCCGGGACCAAACCGGCCTTAAATGGACAAAACGAAATGTATATTCGACTTACATTGATTTCAGTGAAGAAGAGAGAACGTTTTATGACACTCTCTTTCAATTAAAAAAGAGTCCTGAAAACATGATACACGGTTTTACCGCAACCACGCTTTTAAGAGAAGCATGCAGCAGCAGAGAAGCTGCATATATGACGTTAAAAAATTTATATGAACAAAAAGAGATTTCTAATACTTTATTTGAACAACTAATGACTTCCCTGCAATCTATTTCATCCAATAGCAAAGCAGAAAAGGCTCTAGATATTATTCAACGAACAAATGAAAAAGTAGTGCTCTTCACAGAATATCGAGCCACGCAGCTGTATTTACAATGGTTTTTTCGCCAGCATGGAATATTGTCTGTCCCTTTTCGCGGCGGCTTCAAAAGAACGAAAAAAGAATGGATGCAGCAGCTTTTCAGAGATCGTGCTAAAGTAATGATTGCTACAGAAGCTGCGGGAGAAGGGATCAACCTTCAATTCAGCAGCACAATCATAAACTACGATCTTCCTTGGAACCCAATGCGGTTAGAACAAAGAATAGGCCGATTGCACCGGCTCGGACAAACAAAAGATGTAGAGGTCTACAATTTTGCCGTTAAACAAACGGTCGAAGAACACATTCTTTCCTTGCTTTATGAAAAAATTAAACTGTTTGAAAACGTTATTGGCGAACTCGATACGATTTTAGCTTCTACTTCCTATTCTTCCTTTGAAGGATATATTACAGATGCCTTGCATTCGTCAGATTCCGAACAAGAAATCGAGTTAAAATTGCATCACCTTTCCGAATTGATGCAGCAATCCAATTAAAGAGAAGGTGTTACGTCATGGAACAAAAAGTTCTCCACCAATTTGTCAAACGTTATTTTAAGGCCAATGATGCTGACATTCTTATAGATGATAATAAGCGTCTTAAAGTACAATTAACAGAAGAGTTAGATCAACAGTTAATGAATCGCCCCTTTTATTGGCAATATATAAAAAAAACAGGCGGAATTCCACAGCCCATGACACTTACCCTCATTACAGAAGGAGAAAAAGAAAAGCAAGAAAAAGCCGAATACCTTCATTTCGGATCACCGCGGTTGCATCAAATTTTTCAATCTGCAAAAAAACAAGGAAATTGGACAATCCTTTATGAAGAGAAGAAAGAAGGAAAGGAACCAACCCCATTGTTCCCATGGCTGGTTGTTAATGTGAAAATTTCATACACGTCTTATCAGCGCAAAGACAGTATACAATCCATCGGACTTCAATTAATACACGGTCAAATGGTTGAAAATATGATGGAACATCTAAATAGCAAGAAATTAAATAATATAATAGCTGCACATTCATTTCCTATGCATTCCCTCATTCAAGTAAACAGCGGCTTACAACGGGTTAAACGGCATATTGAAAACAGGCTTCTAAATGAGCCTAAACATTGGGCAGAAAAAGCATACCAAAAGATGAAAGAAGAAATAAATATTCTAGAAGCATACTATCACTCTTCTTCTCAGCCACAGGAAGAATATGTACAAGAAAAAAATGCAATTGTTGAGAGGTACAAACCGAGAATATATGTGGATATTATTAATTCCGGACTTTTTTATTTAGGAGACTCTTCATTTCAATAGAATGAAATGCAAAAAACGAGGTCCCACGGTTTGGGCCTCGTTTTTTTATAAGTATGGGTTCTAGCACTCCTATACTTCAGGGGCTCCGCTTACAAATATCGTCATAATGGAAAACCATCCGAAGACTAAAAACGAAATTCCAGCAAAGCCAACTGCAAAAAAGTTTCTTCTTTTAATTTCCCGGATTGTTGCAATTCCACATAAAACAGCTACAACAAGAAGCATAACACCTAATGCCATGGAGCATTCCCCCCTTTATGTATTGGTTCCATTCATTTACAACTATATTATTTGATATGACAAATTTCATTATTATTATACCCTTTTTTAAAAAGACATGCATTAAAAATTTTAACTCTAAAACATACATTGATATAATGGTATCATTAAATCCAAGATAAAGATGGAGGAATACACAATGAAGTGGAAGCAGATTCCATTAGGACCTTTACAAACAAATTGTTATGTTTTGTACGATTCTGATAAAAATGCTGTTATATTTGATCCAGGCGGGGATGCACAAATTTTAAAAAGCTGGCTGAATGAAAACAAGCTTATCCCTGCAGCCATTCTGTTAACCCATGCTCACTTTGACCACATAGGAGCAGTAAGTGACATTAGGCAGTCGTATGATATTGATGTTTATCTTCATGAAAAGGAAAAAGATTGGTTAACAGACCCGAACAAAAACGGCTCAGCTCTATTTATAGGGAATTCCTCCATAACATCCGCACAAGCTGATCATCATATTAATGGAGAAGGAAACCTTACAATCAGTACTTTTTCATTTGAAATGTACGAAACCCCGGGCCACTCTCCTGGCAGTGTCTCTTTTTACCATTCTGAAAGCGAAACAATATTTTCGGGAGATGTTTTATTTTCTGGTGGCATTGGCCGTACAGACCTTCCTGAAGGTAATCATCAAACATTATTAAATTCCATACACGATAAACTTCTTGAGCTGCCTGAAAACACCCAGGTAGCCTGCGGGCACGGTCCTGTTACAACAATAGGTACAGAAATGGACAGCAATCCATTTCTAAATGGATTTTAAGTCTTTTATAAACATTTTTTGTTCCTTTACTGAAAAAATACTTACTTTTATGATTATAAAAATAAAGTATGAATAAAAGCCATAATAATAGCAGACGCAGCTATTATTATGGCTTTTTTAAAGAAAAAGATCTCCCGGGGGAGGGAGATCTTTAAGGGGAGTAAATCGTATTGAAAAATGAACTATGAGGGGGAGGGGGACTCCCTAATCATTGTTCTAACAATGTGTTTTTAGTATATTATATGTGTTAACACTATGTCAATAGTATAAACCTATATTAAATGTGAGCGTTCACGACGGGATTTAATATTGGTCAGATGATATAGATTAAAATCCACATCGGGAGTTTAGTCGATAAAATAAAGACGCTGCACCGTAACAAAATGAGAAAACACAGTCCCTGCTAGAAAAGATCTATAAAGAATTGTATTTCTATTGTTCTGTTTATGCTGCCAGCACTTAAAGCCAGTTATGGTGTTTAAAAGTACTAGGATAAAGCTAGCTAGGTCTTCCAATATGTCAAAATGAAAAAGCAACTTTCTCACGAGGCAAAAACCACGAAAAAAAGAGCACTCCCCATAATTTTGGGGCACTGCTCCTTTAAAAATACTTATGTAGTTCCTAATATAAATAACCTGAATTAATGGAAACCTGGCTCCATTAGGAAAGTTGTGTAATAAGTGAATCCAACAAAGAACACAGTCAGATAAGCTCCAAAAATATAAATATACATACGTTCTGTCAGTCTCATGTATCCAAGCGCTAAAAAGCCGGCTGTTTGCGCAAAGAACAAGATGGCCATGCTGAACATATCACCAACAAAAAATAAAATAGCAAAAACAGCCGTCCAAAACCCCATCATACGAAACATGCGATCCATTTTCTTACTCCCCCCTCTTCTTTATTTTATAGTGTCACTAGAGCAGTATTTAGGTCTGCCTATAGTATTACCACAATTGGATAAAAAATTACTATACTTAT
This sequence comes from Alteribacillus bidgolensis, assembly GCF_002886255.1. Taxonomy (NCBI): domain Bacteria; kingdom Bacillati; phylum Bacillota; class Bacilli; order Caryophanales; family Bacillaceae; genus Alteribacillus; species Alteribacillus bidgolensis. The sequence continues at coordinate 456,431 of NZ_KZ614149.1, read as the reverse complement.
TATATATGAGGGCATCAATACTTGTAAATGTTTAAATGCATACTTTCAAAATTATAAACGTACTGCCCTATAAGAGCAGAATGGAAACTCTCCGCCTGCAATTAACGCCTCTTCTTCCACGTCTGCAGCAGGAAAAACAGATTCAAACATGCCTTCAATCATTGCATGATGCATGCTGTTGCATGTTTACCTGTTAAACCTTTATATGGACAATTATAGATCCGAAAAGTAACATGACTATTATTTTCAGTCAAAAATATTCCGGGATTTAACCCCTGCTGTACAGCAACTTTTCTAATAACATCGACTTTCTCTTTTAAAGATAAAAAATTACCTGGAGTGTTTTCGTAATACATATAGTGGTCAATGGCTTCTTTACCGAAGTCTTTTCCAATTTTTTGTCTTCACCAAATTTCACGAGTGATTGCATAGCTAATTCTGCTAAGCGTTCATAATCGCGAAATGGGAACTGGATTTGTACAACCTTATCTGACCCCTCGTAGAAATGGCTTGGGCGGCCCTCCTTTTCCACTTTTCTTTGTTTCTGAGGTAAGCAGAGAAACATCTTCTAATTTTGTTAAGTGCAGGCGTGCTACATTCGCATGTATATCAAACATTTCAGCGATATCTTTGCACGTTTACTTTTGAACGTTGCTTAAAAATATATTGGTAAATAGAAAATCTTGTTGGATCGGCAAGTACACTGGTTAGCTTTAGTGTTTCTTGTTCCATTACTACACTCCCTCTGGTGAGTTCTGATTTTAATTATATTACAGGGGAGCATAATCATAAATATAATTTACCAAAAAATCGTAACTAAATGACTAGTTCCTTATTCTTTTCATTTTTCTCAAAGTCACACTTATAGAATAAGGAAGCATCCCAAACCATCTTGTCCAAAAGTTGTTTAGATTTTTAGACGTAGAAACTTTTGACTTTTGTGTCACTCGATTATCTAATGCTTCAACAATTTGCTGCGTCAGATATTTGACGAACGGATGTGGTGTCAACGCTAACTTCCTTTCAAATGATTTATTACGTTTAGCTTAGCCTTGAAAAAATATCTTTATTCTCCCTGCTCATTTACAATATAAAAATCATGATTTCTTTCATTTCCTAAATTATCTTTCGCGCGAAGTTCAATGCTAAAACTGTCTTCTGTTTCTTTTTTCGTTTTATAGTAAACTTCACCATTAGGAAAATCGTAGGACCCTTCTTCTTCCGTTACATATTCTTTACCTTCAACTAATTGTTTCTCCGCATTTCGAAGCAGCCACTCAAGTGTTAATACACGTTGTTCATGCCTTATGTTTTGTTTTTCATTAACATAAATCTTAATTTGAAAAAGAAGCAGCGCAGAAAATAAAAAGCAAATGATTAAGATTATAGGCATTATAGCTCCTTTTTGCTTCACTCCTTGATTCTCCTTTCGACAGATGGACGGAATCCTAAAGCTGCGTCCCATTCCACCCCGTTTGTATCTGTGATTTTTAAATCTGCACCGTAATCTTGATAACTTGCTTCTAATTTCTTAACTCCTTGCAATACAATTTCATACCCTGCACCACTTTTACTACGAATAATATTTGAATTAGACCGATAGTATCGGTAGCTTTCCTCGTGATCAAATATAAGCAGTTCATTTTCATTTATCTGTATTTGAAAAGCATCGTTTAGATCATCTTTAATTTGTTGAAAAAACATGTGAATATCTTGTCCAGATGTTTGGAATGAAGCCTTAAACAATGGAACATAAAATATGATGATGCTGATACATACCAGTGTTATAGTTAGAGCGGTTAATACTTCTATCAATGTCATCCCATGATTTTTACGGTAACACAAAAATACATTTTTCATATTTTCTTTCATTGCTGCCCTCCCACTTAACACAAATATCTCTTCCTTCTTGTAAATGGGTTATTTGGATATCATAACCATCCACATACCATGAAGTATCATGATTATACTCTTGTATAGAAAGAGCTTTTTTTTCCAGAAGATAAAGAGCCGTCCTTTCTTGTGTAATTGTCTGCTGTTCACTTATTAACAGGGAGTAAACAGGCAGCAGAAAGAGAACGGAAAATGTGAGAAGAGTTAATGCCCCTGCTGTCTCTATTAATGTCATTCCTTTTTCAGCGTTCTTCAATATAAAACCGCCCCTTACCTAAAAGAAACACAAGTCTGTATTTTACTTTTGGTGTGTGTATTAAGATAGTACCTGCTTTTTTAATATTACCGTTATGGTTATAAGTAACATCACGCAAATCCAGTGAGCCTTTTTCAAATATCACTTCGTTTGGAATCTTTCTTTCCTTTAAAGGCTCAGCAGCCATTTCCATCGTCCTGACATAATAATAATTATTTTGCATATTGAAAAACACCATTTTTTCATTCGCATAAGCGTATTGCTGGGCGTACCTAATATCAGCTGCGAGAACCTCTAGAAAATTGTCAATAGACGTTTTTTCTTTCAAAGACTGAAAAGATAAAAGAGGGATGCCGATTGCTGCCGTAATGATAAGCAGAACAATCAGCATCTCCACTAAAGTGTGCCCTTTATTCATTCATCCGCCTTCTGCACACTTCCATCCACCAAAATCAATGTTGAATCATCTGGACATACAATTCGATCTACATATTCTGCATCTTTTAACGCTTCAAGCGATTCAGGTTTTTCATTAAATTCGACCTCGTACGCTCCCACTTGGGCCTCCAATAATTGAATAGTCGCATCGCAGCCTTTAGATTGAGCAACATTATTATTCGTAACCATATTAGGAACAGCGATTAACAATAACACAGTGATAATAAGTAGAACGATCATCATTTCAATAAAAGGGGGCGAACACATATAAGTGTAAAAAAATGCGACAGAAATGATGAATTTCTGCCTCATCTCTACCCAAAAAAGTTTCCCTTTAATTCCCCCATAACAAAGCTCCTGATTTTGAAATCCTTTTTATGGAAATCCCTATATCTTAACTTATTTCTTAATTAAATAAAAGGGGTAAATACTGCATTCACCTAATGTAAAATTTTAACTGTCAAATTGTTTTCTCTATTCTCTACACATTAACTTGAAGAAAACCAATATGTATGAAAAGGGGTTGGGGATTTATGAAAAATGTGGTAGGTTGGATTTGTACTTTGATCGCTGTTATTATGATGGTTGTTCCACAGAACTTGAACGCTGAAACAACAGAACCAGAGGCACCAGATTTAAATGAAGATGAATTAAAAAAGATTGAAGAAGAAGCTGAGGAAATTAGACCATACATAAATGCCGAAGGAGATTACATAGAATTTGATGAAGAAGAAGCCTTAAAAGATGGAGTAGATGAATCTCTTGTAGAAAGAACAAGTCAAGATATTGAAAACACGAATGATGAATTGCAAAATAATATAGACAATAACAACGTATCTGCCCTTTCTAGTTGTGGTGGAGTAAATGGAATCAACGACAATTGGTATGATGTCGTCATATATTTAGATTCTTGTAAGTCAGATCAATTAGCCGGGGCATTGTCAGCTGGATCAGGTGCTACAACGATAGCAGCAATTATCCCTGGGGCACATTCCCTCCCGTCCGGAGTTCTTGCAGGCATCGCTGCCATTGGAGCCGGGGCTGTCACTTCGGCAAACGCTGGAGATACTGGTATTCGAATGAGATTCACTAACTCAGGAGGGCTGTACTGGATACATTCTCAATAAGAGAGGTGAATGAACATGAACAAATGGCTCTACCTTAAATATTTTCTTATCGTTTGGTTAGTGGCACATGGTATAGGAGCGATTACCTTTGGTATATTGCAATTCACCGATCCAAATGCACACAAAACACCTATCATCGCAATCTCTTCTATATGCATTGGTTTAGTTGCCTTCTTTGCTACAGACAGAAAAATTAATAACCTGAAAAAGAACAATGATCCTGTAAAAAACTAATTAAAGATATTTTTAACAATAAAGCTGTTGAGCGAATTACTCAGCAGCTTTTTAATTGTCTTCAGGTCAGTTTTCAATGCAAAATATAACGATTTTATTGGACTATTGGTTTTTTCTTATTCCATTAAAGCGCCCGATTGTTACAGATTGTTAACCCCCAATTATGGATATTTTAAGTCGGTAAACGTTTGAATGGTTAAAGTAAGTAAGGACCTGATCATTAACCAATAATGACTCGTTCTTTTGGATAATGGTATCGATCGTCAAAATTATTTCTTCGCATAAGGAATAGGAAAGAAAAGATACCAATCCGTCCAATGAACATTAATAAGATGATCACAATTTTTCCAGGGGTACTTAAGTCAGAAGTAATTCCCATAGATAACCCTGTCGTACCAAACGCTGAAAATACCTCAAATATAATAGACGTTAATGGAAAAGGTTCGATCGCAGACAAAACAATAACAGCACTTGAAACCAGCATAACAGCTACACCCATTACAATATAGGAACGATGAATATCATATGGATCAAGTTCCCTATTAAATACTTTTGTTGATGTTTTCCCTCTTGCAAAACTTATCGTGCTTAAAATAATAATGGCAAATGTCGTTGTTCGAATTCCTCCGCCGACGCTACTCGGTGAAGCACCAATAAACATTAACGTACAAAGAAATAACTGTGTAGACATTTGAAAATCCGCTACATCCATAGTGGCCAACCCACCATTTCTTGTCGTGACCGATTGAAAGAGCGCATAGAAAAACGCTTCATGCCATGATCTTCCCGAAAAAAAGTGGTTGTTTTCCAACAAAAGAATAACGATAAATCCAATAACAACCAAACTAAAGAAAGTTACCGTCGTTAGCTTAGTAAATAAAGTAAACCTGTAATTTCTTGTCGATTTATTCATTAAAAAATCTTTCACTTCTATTAGAACTGGAAATCCAATAGCCCCTAAGATTAGTAACAATATATTAATGAGCTGTACAAAATAATCATTCGCAAATGGTTGTAGGGAGGTTCCGGTAATATCAAACCCTGCATTTGTTGTCGCACTAACAGAGGCAAAAAATCCTTGTAGGAGTGCTTCTTGCCACGTATCAAAATACTTTAGAAAATATGTAGTTAGAATAATCATTCCTACTGCTTCGATCGAGAGAATGAGTATTAAAACCTGCTTAAGCAGCTTCACTAAACCAGACAAGTTACTTTGGTTCTGATCTACCATAATAAGTTGACGTTCACGAAGTCCAATTCTCTTGCCCCTAATCATCCAAAAAAAAGTACCTAATGTCATAAGCCCAACCCCACCAAACTGGAGAACAAAAGCCAATAGGATTGTACCGATGGGCGTAAATGTATCGGCTGTATTCACGACGGTTAACCCTGTCACACTTACTGCACTGACAGCAGTAAAAATAGCCTCAATTACCCCCCATTCGGCATCTGGATATCGGGCAATCGGAAGACTTAGCAGAACAGTGGCAATAATGACAGCTGACAAGTAGAACAAAACAATTAAGTGAATCGCTGATAAATTGGCAAAAAATTCTTTCATTCGTTCCATATCCCAGAACCTACCTTCAAAAAGGATACAAACCATTTTTATTTTTTTTAATACAATCACAAAAAGACCATCACAAAGAATGGTCTCTTAAATAGACCTTTCCTCTCTTCATATGACGCTTACGAGGTTAGCTGTCGGATTAGGGATCGAGAGTATCCCCTCTTTATATTAAGATTCACCCCAAGACGAATAACATTCGTCAGAATTGGTTCCCCCGTACTGTTAGCCAAACAGTTTCAGCGATCAAAAAGGCATCTTTTTAATTTTGATAAGATAAATCTACTCCTGTGTTTTGCAGTTGTCAACAAAACTTTTTCCTAGACTTTCTCTGATAAATTGTTCCTTTTTTCTGTACATAAGTTATTCGAGAAAATGGCCCTTTAACAGAAGAAGAAAAAATTCTTGTCCATGTAAAAAAGAGCAAGGTCTGAAGGCCTTACTCTCACTTTTTGTTCTTCAATTTTTCCAGAAGCGATTTTGCTTTTTCTTTCCTTGATTCAGTTTCTTCCTTATTAAAAGTGGCTTCTTTAACAGTTCCATCATCCATCCATTTTATCTTAATTACGTCGCCCTCTTGTACACCATCCGGTAACTGCTCTTTTGGTACATCTTTTTGTACCGTTTCATTACCGGAAAGAAGGAGAACAGCTAGTTCTCCTTCAAACCGGTCAATTGTATATTTCTCCACGATATCACTCCTATACTGTGATCTCGTCTTTCATCTCCTCAAAACGACCTTCCGCAATGCCACTAACATTCATGATTTCCTCTATGCTTTCAAAGTCACCGTAAGTATCACGGTATTCAATGATACGTTCAGCAATTGTTGGACCCACTCCGGTAATTTCTTGCAACTCTTCATATCCAGCAGTATTGATATTAATCACCCCTGGAGTTGGTTCAGGATCCGGCTCTGGCGTAGGTTCTGGTTCTGATACCTCTCCTTCACCATCACCTGTCCACTTTTCTTCTTGGATAATTGGACGTTGGTGACTTAATGAAACTTCAATATCTCCTGACTCATAAGTACTATATAGTTCAACATCTGCATTTCTGAGACGATCCACTACATCTGCGTCTGGATGTCCATAACTATTTTCTCCGTACGAAAGAATAGCCATTTCAGGATCAACTGCCTCAACGAATTCTGCACTTGTAGAAGTTGCAGCTCCATGATGTCCAACCTTTAAAACATCTGCTTCCACATTATATTCCTCAATCATTTCTGCCTCGTTATCTACAGTAGCATCACCAGTAAATAGGGCTGTAGTTTCCCCATAAGTCGTATGCAAAACAATAGAAGATTCGTTTAAATCACTGCTGTCATTATATCCATTAAGAATTTGGATTTCTGCTGTTACTGTATCTAAATAATCTCCTTCTTCTGCTACTTCAAAATTTATATTTTTTTCATCAATTGTTTCTAGATATTCAAAGTAAGTATCAGTGGTGTGTTCTTTTCCGCTATCTAAGACATTTTTAACTTCAATTTCATTGAGTACATCAATCAAACCACCAATGTGGTCAGCATCAGGATGTGTAGCGACAACCCATTCTAATTCATTGACTCCCTGCTCCTCTAAATATTGAACGACTGTTTCGCCTTCTCCTTTTCGGCCTCCATCAATGAGTATATTTCCACCACCGCCGTTAGGTTCTAGTAGAATGCTGTCTCCCTGTCCAACATCAATGAAATGGACATCAAGGTTAACTGCCGGGTAAGCGACATCATCTTCGACGAACTTTTCTGAATCAAGAACTCTTGCCAAGAATACGGAAAACTGGGCACGTGTAGTCTCATTATTTGGACGGAAAGTGTTATCTTCAGAGTAGCCTGTTGTCACACCGACTTCTGCAATGGTAGAAATATCATTATAAAACGTATCCTCTTCATCAACATCAGCAAAATTATATGTACCTTCTGGCTGTTCAAAATCAAAAGAACGATTCAACACTGCTGCCATTTGACCACGTGTCAAAGCATTGTTTGGCATAAAATGACCATCCCGCCCACCGATAATACCTTCATCTTGTACAGTGGCAGCTACGTCATAGGCATGAAAACTATTATCAATATCTTTAAAATCAGCTGCAGGACGATTTGTGGTGTCTAAATCCAATGCTTCAACAATCATCGATGCTGCTTGACTACGCTTTACCGGCTCATTAGGTCTAAATGTCCCATCTTCATAACCTGAAATGATGCCTTCTTCAGCTAAATATTCAATTTCCTTCTCAGCCCAAAAACCGGACGATACATCTGTGAATTGTTGAGAATCGGCCGATACAACGGGTGCTATCAAAGTAAAAACAAACACCAACGAAAGTATGTACTTTCCGATTTTCATAGAACCCCTCCCTTTACAAATTATGCTATTATTCTAGCATAAGAGGACAATTTAACATAAAGACAATCTTAATTTGTGAAAATCCTACTATCTGAACAAAGAGAGTTATGATTGAAGCACCAAGAAAACAAAAGAAGTGAAAAATATTTTGGATGAGGCTTGGGAAAAGTAAATTGTTTGTTTAAAGGATAAGGGTAAACTACTGTTCCCATAAAGAGGGGCATTTCTTTCGATGAATTAAGGAAGTTTAACGTGAAGACTGACATTTTTAATATCTTAGGTAATTTAAGGTAAATTTACTATTTTTGCAGCTTGTTTATATCTATAATTACAATAAATTTATGATCATTTAGTGGTTTTACTTGGGTTATCAATGCATATTCAGTTCCATTATTTCCATAAAAATTAAGAACTTTGTACAATTCTGTTTGTAACTGTGCACTGTTTTTAGCTTTTATCATATGAAGCTCTTGATTATTAACAACCTCTTTCACCATTGTTTATCACCTCCCATCTTTAATAATTCAACAATGATTACAAAAGTCCTACAAAAGAATAAAAAAAATAGCAACGACTTTTTCGCTGCTATCTCATAAGTTGTTATGACATTTTATTTATGTACAAATTGAGCTTCCAACGCTTCTTTAATAAGATTGATAAAATCTTCATCAAGTTCAAGTACCTTTGCTTTTTGATTTGCATCCAATAAAACAGAAGTTGATACTCCGTAAACTCACAAACCTTTCCTCCTATGTATTATTACCTAATAAATTTTAGACTAATATTGTGTTTTTTGAAACCAAAAATTGAAGTAAGTTAATATTTTTACCACTATGTCAATTCTTCACAACAGATTAGTATGTAAAAATATCCAACATTAATAATATTTACGTTGTGTTAAAAATGTAATAATTTGATGATCTTTTCAATAAATATAGGTAAAAACATATAGATTAATGTAGCAATGTCCTTAAAACTAACGAAGCAGTTATAGGAGGGGATGACTAATCCCCGTACTCTCCCACTACCGAACGTACGGATCCGTATTCGGCGGTTTCATGAAAATCAAACGTGTTTATATTAAAGACATTAATCCCATCCATCGCCAGTATTGATCGTTTAGCGTGTGGTGAAGAACGGTGCTGTGGGCAATAAGTCAGTAGCCTTTTCTTGTATTTCCCCATTGATACGCTTTCGATCGTGTTACACCTAAGGCGATAAGATTCTTCCTCCTTGTTTTGGGCAGTTTCCATTCTTTCCATCGAATCATGCGCAATCTTCTTCGGATCCATTCCATCAACCTCTGAAAAGTGGAGGTGGTTTCTGCGATATTTTTCTCCTGGCTCGTTCGGTATGGCCGTCAGGCAAACGACACAGGAACCTACGGATTGTTGGGTCCTCCCTTACAATCCGTGGTTATCGGGGCGTTTAATACCGAAGCGACACTTACAGAATGACGGAAAGCGACTTTTGCTTTTCGATCAGTCTGTTGTACTGCCATCCAATTTATAAAATATATCACTTTACTACTAAAATCCTCTTAGAATTAGATCATTCTTACTGATACACTGAACAACCTAAGACATCACCCGATGCACGTACCACGTGAAACCGGTGAAGGAAATAGACAATATCCCATAACTAATAAACTGATGCTCTTACAGTTATTCCAAAATTACAGTAATTGAAATTTCATTTATGATTTAAATTATCATCTGTTTGATACATTATCAACACGTTTGCTACAGCAAACAAATAAGCTCCAGCTTACTATTCAGAGACTTGAGAAGATGAATAAGGCATTTTCTTTCTCTCCTGCTGCAGGAATGCTTCACAGGTGGCTCTTTCCCAGTATTTTGTACCAGCCAATGTTAAATCAGCCGCAGGAACAACTCCTCTTTTTACATACACATTAAGCTTGCGCCGATCATAATTTAGGCCATTCTCCTTTAAATAATCCGCAAATTGGACCTGGTTCATGTATTCCTCGCCCTCACTCATGATAGAGAAAGAAGGATCTTTTAAAAGATACGTATCCTCCGAAAAGAAGATGTATAAAGACTCCAATGCCACCTCTAACCAGTCATTATCCAAGTTTTGATACACCATCGCTAAGTTAAACGAGGAATGGTCAGGATCCTCATAAAAACATGCTAACTGTAAAAACGTCTTTTCTACATTGGATAGGGTTGCAAATACATCGTCTGTTACTTTAAGATCACCATCTGACAGATATTTTTTCAAAAAGGAAAACTCTTTCATAATAAAGGCTGTCGACTTCTTCAAGTGAAACGCCTCCTTGTTGACAATGTCAACAATATTTTATCATAAACGAATGAGTATTGTTAATAAAAACCGATGTAAAAGTTTGATTTATAAAGGAAATGCTAATTTCCCATAATAAAAAAGCCTAATTTCTCGCTTATAATGCTGAGAAATTAGCTTTAAGAATTTTACTGAATTTGAAATACTCCTTGATGCATGAGTACGGCGGGCGTTTTTTACCACGTATGCAATCTTTTGTACCAGCTTTTGCGGAGACCTTACCAGTCTTAAAAATGGATGCAGCTTCAGTTAATGAAGAATGCATCCATCTTGTTCAAATAAGAAGCGCCCCAGTAAAGACATATTTATTATCGCTTTCCTGCTTACCCTCTTTCAATGATCACCTTATGACTTATGCTTTTTTACTGTAGTTTAGATTATGACCCTTTAGCGTTTTATCTTTCCCGAATAAGAAGTGTTTCTCCATATCCGGTGAATATTTGGAATTAATAGTTTCGTATCCTATCGCTTCTGCTACTGCTCTGATCATCGCAGGTGAGGCCCCGCAGCAAAGACCAATATAATTAATACCAATATCTTTTGCTTCTTTCGCCCATTCCGCTAATTCGTACCGATTGTGATAAAGCGGGTCTAAGGATGTCGGGAACGTGGTTTCGGTCGGCAAGGAACAACTGCATCCTCCATCGGGCAAGTTGAAGAACGTCGGGTGTTCTTCTGTCGTGCGATATGGAATGGGCAATCCACCGACATATCCTTCTACCTCATTTCTAATTCCCTTCAGGTATGGCTGCATCGTATTTGGTCCGCGGAAACAGTTCATCCCAACCACTAACGCACCTTTTTCAGAAAGAATTTTACAGGATTCTTCAACGGTATAACCATCCCGCAGTATATTTTCGCCCATCAGCCCTAATGTAACGACTGCCGGCAGACCTTGTTTTTGAATTTCCTCTAGCGCAATAACGGCCTCTTCATGGTAATAAAAAGTTTCCGCATTTATAAAATCGACGCCTTCTTCTTTACACCACGTGGCCATTTCTGCAAATATACTTCTTACTTCTTCCGCAGAATCAGCATCTTCCGGATCAAAAATATTCGTATTCGAAATGTTGCCTGCAACTAACGCTTCTTCTGTAGGATGTTCTTTCGCCACTTCCTTCGCCAAACGAATCGCACTCCGGTTTAACGGCTCATGTAAATGTTCTTTACCTATAATTCTCATTTTTTCACGGTGGGCATTATAGGTGAAAGCTAAAACCACATCTGAACCGGCATTCATGTAATCTCGATATACTTGCTTTAAAGCCTCCGGGTGCTCCAGCGCTACTTCTGGTACAAACGATCCTGCCTGTAAATAACCTCTGCGCTCCATTTCAAATAAATATCCTTCGGCTACAACGACTGTGCCTTCGTTTAATCTTTGTTCTAAACTTCTTTTCCCCACTGCTAACCCTCTCCTTTAGTAATGTAGGGTCAGTGTAGCATTGAATAATGGTATAGCATAACACGTAAATTCTATGCTTTGTCATAGCTTTAACCTATAGCAAAGTTAGTTCTTCGGCAATCGTTTCCTTTAAGAAATTGATATAAATCGTTGCCAGCGGGCTGTTTGCCACATTCTTATGTTGAATATACCCGACTGTAATGCTCTCATCCACCTTAAGCGGCACCGCCACAATATCATCGTCGTTGATGTCATAACTGATTACCCCTGTGGAAATCGTGTATCCATTCAATCCTATCAGCAGGTTAAACAACGTGGCCCGATCACTGACACGAATATTTTTGCGCCTTGAGATGGTGCTTAATATCTCCTCGGAGAAATGAAACGAATTATAGTCCCCTTGTTCAAATGACAAATACGGATAAGGATCCAAATCAGCTAAGGTAACATACTTCTGAGCCGCGAGTGGATTAGTTGAACTGATGAACACATGCGGCTTGGCCTGAAATAGCTCATGAAACGTTAAATTTCCTTCTCTCAGAAACTTCCGAATGACCTGTTGGTTAAAATCATTTACATACAAAATCCCAATTTCACTACGAAGGTTTTTTACATCATCAATTATTTCATACGTCCTCGTCTCTCGTAACGTAAACTCATATTCATCCCGATTATAATTTTTCAACAGCTTCACAAACGCACTGACCGCAAAGGCATAATGCTGGGCAGATACAGAGAAATGCTGCTGCGGGGATTGAGCCGCATTGGCATAGCGGTTTTCAAGCAAGTCTGTCTGTTCAATCACCTGCCTGGCGTAACCTAAAAACTCCGAACCCTCTGACGTAATAACAATCCCCTTATTCGTACGAGAAAAAATCGCAATCCCCAGTTCATTCTCCAATTCTTTAATCGCATTCGACAGACTCGGCTGACTAATAAACAATCGATGCGCAGCTTTACTAATCGATCGTTGCTTCGCCACTTCAATCACATATCTCAATTGTTGCAATGTCACTTAAACTCCTCCTTCCTTTGTTTTGAGATGGTGCGTAGACTTCGCTCTTCTCCATGCAATTCCAGCATGTAGCGGTATGGGAACATAAAAAACCTCCTGTAAACAAATGTAATGCCAAAAAGGGGCACGCTCATTCAGTATACAGGAGGTTGGTAAACGACTCTGCATAAGGTGGTAAAAAGCTCGGCAAGGAGTGGTACAAAAGATTGCAGGGCTGGTACAAATTAAGTGCAGTATTCAATGCAGGCAAATCAGCTATGATAATGATTTCTCCAGATATTCTTCCCAGTATTCTTTCTGTGAGTCATCGATCTCTTGCAACCAAAACCACATCAGTAATATTTCAATGAACTGTTTTTTTCCTTTTATAAAAGGTTTATTGGATACCTTCTTATAAAACAGGTTCATATTAAATAAATTACTTTTTTGTTTTATATCATACTCATATTTTCTCCCACTTTCATTGGTCTTCCTTTTATGTTTTACTGGCCATAAACTTTCATTATCAAAAAAGCGATTTACCCAGTTGGAAGCAAATGCAAACATATTAACTTTATATTTCATCCATGTTCTTTCGACCCACTGGTTTACGTCTTCCGTTATATACACATCATTGATATCATCGCTAACTTTGTCGTGAAAACCCTTAATGAACCTGAATAACATCTCCGTTTGACCTTTTAAAAAAGGATTTTTCTTTATTAGCGCTGAATAGCAGTCATAGGAGATATTTCTAAATTCACTATCCGTATGGTAAAGGAGAAATAACTCATCTTTCTTTAAGAAGTTGATAATGGAACGATTAAGCTGTTTATCATACTCATCATAAATATTGACTAACCATTCTTGGATATCAGGATCATAATGACCTAATTGTTTCTTGAACTTTTGTAACCGTTCACTATTTAAAACAGTTTGCTCATTCATACTCCATTCATCCAAATGTTGATTGAAATAGTCAAAGACGTAGTTTACACAGGTTTTCATATCATCCATTCTAGAATCAATATCAAATTCGTTAAGACGATCTTCTCTTTTCCTTCTAGCGATATATTCCTCAAGTGTCAGCACATTCACTCATCCTCTCAACATGCCTTACCCTGCATTTTCTGTCTCTTTTTTTAAAAGTCCTTATATAAACCCCACAGCAGATTGATAAACTATTTAGAACATGATTCAACCCCATATAATCAACTACAAAAGTGATCAAATTTCATCTATACTGGTTGTTAAGACTACTATAATCTGTTCCACATACCCTTCCCTTTACTTCGAACCATTCCTCAGAAAAGACGGTGATTATAATTGAACACTCTTTCTTTGATGACCCAATCCTATCAATACCTATATGCCATTGAGACAAGCCTCCGCAAGACGATAGCCGCTGAATTATTAGCTGCCTACGGCACTGCCTGGGAACATCGAACCCAGGAAAAGCATGCATTTGCGACTTGCTACTATCACGAATTGATCCCTTACTTCGCTAAATACCCTCCCTTGCAGAAATTTTTCACGGAAATGGAACGAAAACAACTTTATCAACTGACTCCAATCCGAAATAAAATCTGCCATATGAAAAATCTGAAGGAAAAAGAATTTAAACAATTAAAGAATTGTTATCAACTGGTGGAAAGTCGTCTTACTACTTTAAAATTTATCCAATAGCAGCATAAAAAAGGACGACTTATTAAATAAACGCGCCCGTTTATAGAACAAGAAATGTTTAGGGTAATCCAAGGCTTCTTCAACTATTGCCCCCGTTAGTGCAATAAGACGATATGACTAATCTTCTAAGTCATACTCATAAATTGGGTTAATACACTTCAAGATGGATATAATCGCATTATTGTATCCTGACTTTTTTTCTACTTCCCTTTTATCATTGAATTCTTCGTCTTCAAACTGTACTGCAAGTTTTTTTATTATATTTAGGTACTTGTTTACAAATTCATTTTCCTTCATTTCTTTAACATCTACCAACATTTCATTATAAGCTAGCATTTCACCTTCATCATTATCTTTAAAGTCTGTTTTATCGAATATAGTATTTGTTCTTGTGAAATGTATTTTCCTTTCAATAACATCTACTAATGTAAATCGTGTCAGTTCTATATTATCAATCATAATTCCCTCCTGTGCCGAATTAAAATTTTAACAATATTTTATATATTTTTCTTCTTCAACTCTTCTGCTCTTAACACAATAAGAGCTGTCGCATTCGACAACTCCTTATTCAATATTCGCCCCCGTTTGTTGAAGACTTGAATTCGAGATAAATTCCTATCTCAGTTAGATAAAACCTAATTGAGGACCTCCCATAGTTTGCTGTTCTCCATCTCAATTAACTGACCGAACACACCTAAAGTTCTAACTATTGTTTCTCCTCCATCAGGATCTTCAAATTTTTGTTCCTGCGAAGCAAATAGTCCGGCGCTTTTAAAATGAGAGGAACTAAACCTTATTTGACTTTTCCATTAAAACAACTTCCATCTGCTTCACACTTTATATTGTGTTTTTCGGATACCCATTTATTAAAGGCTGATTCGGATGGTGTAGTTACCACCATTCCAAGTACTAACACAACCATCGCTATACAAACCAAAAATATCACTTTTTTTAACAATCAAAAAACCCTTTCGTTACGACTAACATTCCATATAAGCCCCCCTTTACTTGAAGACTCAATTTCAAGATAATCAAATCCATGGGTCATTCTTATGCCTCTTGTCGAAAGCGCTAGAACCTGTTTCCTCGGAAAGTCAGCCTATTATAAGGTCCGTGTTCCTTAGGACGAATGTTTGTCTACAGCTTCCTTCAGATTCCAGGTAGCCCTGTACCCTTGCCTTCGACTAGCGGCTACAACGACCTTCGCCTTTCGGAAATTGAACCCTAGAGGTAATGTACATAGTGGGCACATACAATATGAAGAGACGATCACTTAGAAAGTAATCGTCTCTTAGTTAGATAATTTTTCACAGTATCGTTGTTCTGTGTAAAAATAACTCTTTTATATTAGTTGTTCTTTCTCAGCCACAACCCCTATTTTAATACTTATCCCAAAGACAGCCTTTTTTCGAGAATATCTAAATACTCTCATCTTTCGATGCATGGTGATATTCCAAGACCGTTTTCTTTAGTTCTAGTTCTGCTTGCTATTTTGTTGATCATTCTAATCGTTTTTTACTTGTTATTTTACATAGTTACGTAACTTACCAATATACTCTACGTCCACAAGAACCATGTCACCTGAATTCATTGGACAACTTCCTGAAGATGAACCAGTTGCTAGAACATCACCCGGTTCTAGGGTCATAATCTGAGAAACCCAGCTGATAAGGAAAGGAATTGAAAATGACATCTGATTAGTATTACCTTCCTGAACAACTTTGCCATTTAAAGTTGTGACTATTCTTAAATTTGTTGGATCTAAACCAGTTACAATCCACGGCCCCATTGGGCCAAAAGTATCAAAGCCTTTTCCGCGTGTGAATTGAGGGTCTGTTTTCGTAAGATCTCTTGCAGTAATATCGTTAAAAATGGTACAGCCAAAAATATAATCCATTGCTTCTTCTTCTTTTATATTTTTCCCACGTTTCCCAATAACAAGTGCGACTTCACCCTCCATTTCCACTTGTTTTGTTAAATCACTAGAAGGAAGAATGACTTCCGCCTCATTTGGAATCAAGGAAGATGTCGGCTTTAAAAACAGAAATGGTTCCTTGAGATAAGCGTTTCCCCCAGTCTCCTTTGCATGTTCAGCATATGTCCAGCCGAAATTAATAACTTTTGAGGGAGATACTGGCTCTAATATTCTCACATCGCTGTATTTAAGCCTTACACCTTCAAATTTTAATTCGTTTTTTACAATATCAGTAAAATTACTGGACAATTGTAAAATTTCATTATCCTCAACAATTCCGTAATATATTTTACCAGTATGATTCTGATAACGAACTATTTTCTGTGTTTTTTGTAATACCTGCATTACCATACATCAGCTCCATTTACAGTTTTCCCACGATTAGCTACTAATCTTGTACCAGAAATCCCTAGATTAGTCATTTCATACGGATCAAGTATGCATTCAATCTCCTCTTCTGATAATAAACAGTTAAGTAATTCTCTTCTAACTTATTTTCCAGTTAGGATAGCCTCTCGCAAGCTGCACTTTCATAACCTATATGAGGATTGACTGCAGTAATTACACCAACCCTTTTTTTCTGAACTGTTAAAGTACCTCTTGTACCATTCCTTCAGTCATTTCCTATACTGTTGATTAGAAATTTTCATTTGCGATTTACCCCGTAAAAGATTGTGCAGAATCAAGATTTCTATCGGCTTTGCTATCGGCTTTATCTTCAGTGGTGTTGACGAAAAGAGCTGCTGCAGCATCACCGGTAACATTCGTCGAAGTCCGGAACATATCCATAAAACGGTCAACCCCCGCAATTAATGCGATGGCTTCCAGAGGTAAACCAACAGTAGATAATGTCCACGTTAACATGATTAAACCGGCTCCCGGTACTCCGGCTGTCCCGATTGAGCCTAAGGTTGCGATCAGAACAACCATCAAGATCTGGCTGAAAGACAAATCGACCCCGTATGCCTGAGCAGCAAACACTGTAGCTACACTTATATAAAGTGACGTTCCATCCATATTAATGGTAGCACCTAAGGGCAAAACAAAACTTGATACCTTCTTTTTTATACCTAAATTATCTTCAGAGCTTTTTATCGTTACCGGTAATGTCCCCGAACTACTTTGTGTACTGAAGGCCACAAGACTGGCTGGCAATATTCCTTTGAAAAACTTAAGAGGGTTCATTTTTCCAAGTATTCTGACCGATATGGAATACGTCACCCCTGCATGTACAATACAGCTAACTGCAACTACCACAATCAATTCTAACAAAGGAAGCAAAATTGATAGACCATTACTCCCGATAATAGGTGCTAGTAAACCGAAAACCCCGATTGGAACAAGCTTCATCACAACCCAGGTGATTTTGTACATAATCTCGGCAAATCCATCAAAAAAACGATATACAGGTTCTGCCTTTTCCCCGACCATTGCAATGCCCACGCCCAAAAATAGCGCAAAGAATATAATTTGCAAAATGTCTCCATTTGATAAAGCTGCAACTGGATTAGTCGGAATGATATTTAATAAAACATTAATAACGCCTCCGGTTTCATTCGGCTCAGGTGTTTTACCGGATACGGCTATGGAAGTGTCAACGCCCTCGCCCGGTTTGAACAGAATGGCAGCGGCCAGACCTATGCTTACGGCAAAAGCAGTGGTAATAATATAATAAACAAATGTTTTCCCGCCAATTCTACTCAAAGTTTTCATGTCTCCGATGCTTGCAACCCCAACTACAAGGGTGGATAAGATCAAGGGTACAATAATAAACTCAATAAGCCGCAGGAACAGATCCCCCAAAGGTTGAACAACACTAATGCTGGGGCCAAAAATCACCCCGAAAATGATAGCGGTTACAAAAGCAATTAAAATCTGTGGCAAGATTCCGATATTTTTTATTTTACCCAACAAAATTCCCTCCTCTATAAATTGTAGTAATCAAAATCACATCTTCCTTAAGCTGCAATAAGGGTATCGCCAACATTTTACGTTCCGCCTACTATAACCCAACACTTTCCATAAAAAATGGTTTTAACAACTTTTAGCAATAATTTCATAATTATTCCCAAAAATAACGCATTAATGATTTGAAAGTCTTTCCGATTTCAAAATAACCTCCCCATTAAATTTGTATTTTATATTTTACAGAAAGCGCTTCCATTCAAACTAGTGGTTAGATTGTCTTATATTAACAACAATCATGATAACTCCTCGTCTCTCAATGCCTATTAGAAATTTAATAAATTATTATTCTGTATATTCATTGAAAAGGGGTGGGTCGAAGTTATCTCCCACTGTTCACCCCCGTATAAAAACCATATATTAAATAGATCGTTTTACATATTACACTTTCATTATTTAAGCTTCGTTGATATAAAGTCACTTTACATAGTTACAAAGTTCACGTATATGCTCTACTTCAACTATCACGGGTCTCCTGATTTCATTGAACAACTTCTAGAACGTGAACCTGTAGTCAGAACATCACCTGCCTCAAGTATCATAACCTGTGAAATCCAACTGATGAGAGAAAGTATTGAAAATGACATATCATTTGTATTACCATCTTGTACAACTTGTCCATTTAAAGTTGTAACAATTCTTAAATTAGTTAGATTTATACTTGTTACAATAAATGAACCTAAAGGGCCAAAAGTATCAAATCCTTTCCCTCTTGTTAATTGGGGATCCGACTTAGTTTTTATTTTGATTTAATACCTGCACCACAAAGAGGTATAATGATTTTTTCTTCTGGTACCTTTTTATACTTGAGATAACCAGCATAGTTTACTGCTGATGTCACTTCCACATAAAATCCTTTCTCACTAAGTTTGGCTCGTGCACGCAGAATCTCATCTTCTTCAATATCAATAAAGGTACCATTGGTATTACGTACAGCTTCTAAAATTTGTTTGGAACGCGCTGGGGCAGCAATAGCTATCCCTTCCGCTAAAGTACCTCTTTTCGTAACAGGTTGTGCTACTTCCTCCCCGGTTTGGTAAGCTTTCACAAGAGGTGCACAGTTCTCCGCTTGAATGGCAACGATTTTCGGTTGTTTATCTATTAATCCATTTTCAAATAATTCTTTAAAGCCATAGTACGCACCTAGGAGAAGCGTACCGTTTCCAACCGGGATAATTAAAGTATCAGGCGCACCATTTAATTGTTCATAAATTTCATAGGCATATGTTTTCGTTCCTTCATAAAAATAGGGATTATACACATGACTTGCGTAAAAAACATTTTCTTCGTCTACTGCTTTTTGTGCAGCAGCTGCAATGTCCTCTCGTGTACCACGAATCTCTTTAATCGTTGCTCCATGAGCTTTTATTTGAGCGATTTTTTTAGGTGAAGTTTCATCACTTAGATATATATCACAGGCAATATTACAACGTGCTGCATAAGCTGCATAAGCTGTTCCTGCATTACCACTGCTGTCAGCAATTACTTTTGATACCCCTAATTCTTTTGCTTTTATCATCAAAACAACGGCTCCTCGATCTTTAAAGGATAATGTAGGCATCATATAATCAACTTTTACATGCGTATTTGACTCCATAGGATCTACAACGATTAAAGGGGATTGACCTTCCCCCATGGTCACAGATTTCCATGTCTTTGAATCTTTTGCGAATGGCATGGTTTCAAAATAACGCCATAATGAGTTTGGATAGTTACTCCAAGCATCAATATCAACTTTTGGGGTATCTTTTACGATGTTTAATACGCCACCACATTCGCATTTCCATCGGGTTGGTGTAATATCATGCATTTTCCCACAACTGTTACATATAAATTGTTCCATTATTTATCAAACCCTTCAAAGAAATTTCTATATAAAATATAATTTTTTATACAAAAAGGATAAAAAAATGATTTATATATAAGCAATCGCGTCCATTTCAATTTTGAAACCAAAATGCAATTCATTCGTTGGTACAATGGTGCGAGCCGGTATATGTTCACCGAAAAACTCTTTATAAACAGCATCAACTTTACCCCAAAATTTCACATCCGGAATATATAATGTCATACGTAAAATTTGCTCTTTTTTACTTCCTGCTGCTTCTATAATTATTTCCACATTTTTAAGTGCTTGTATTGTTTCTTCTTCGATGGTACCAAATTTCTTTTCACGTGTTTCTGGATTAATGGAAAATTGTCCTGATACATAGACAATGTTCTGATGAACTGTTGCTAATGCATAGTGTCCATTTGATTTTAAATTTCCAACTTCAGAGATGCTTTTCATTTGATTCTCCTTAACTTGATTTCTGTTTGATTTCATTCAACCAATCCTTTCATTAAAAAAATGCCTTACATTACAGAGCTTTGTGGGTTCATCAAATCATGAGTAACGACTTCCCAGTTTAATCCAAACATTTTGCAGTAGATTTGCTAAAGGGAAAAAATTCTCTAATATTTTCTTACTTTCTTCCATCTCTAACTACCTCAATTTATTTAAGTCTACCTAATCATATACTTTTTTATATAAAAAGTCAATACATATAACTTTTTATATACTGTTCGTCTTAACGCATGCAGGAGTATTGACGGGATGGTTTCTGGAAACCTGGACCCTTCATTCCCATACTCCGTTGTACAGTTGAAAATTCACCAATAAAGCCAATCCTTTAAAAGGATGATCAACCATAATTACTACGAGCTTTTCTTTTTCTGTTTTCATAAAAATACTTCTCCTTTAATAACTCCATAATTAACACCAAAATAATCATGAAATCCCTGTTAAATTCACCCTTTAATACTTTTGAAATAAATGTTGTATTTCATCTTTATCATTAGTAACATTTAATGCAAGCATAAGAAGAATCCGGGCTTTCTGAGGGTTGAACGAGTCAGCTGCAATATAATCCTGTTCATTATCGATATTTGTTCGGCTAACAATTCCCGTACTTAATCGTGAGGACCTTATGATTACCACATCTTTTTTCAAAGCATCTTGAATCCCCTGCTCTGCTTGTTTAGATATGGTATAACCCCCAGCAGTAGCCACTATAATACCTTTAGAACCTACCTGAACGGCTGCGTCATATAAATGTCGATCGTCTCCTAGATGAGTATATATAATTGGAACTTTAGGCAATTCGACAATTGATTCTACGTCGAAAATCGAATCCACTGTATGAAGCCTGGTAATATCTTTATAAAAGAAGTGTACTTCTCCTCCTACAATTGCACCTATATACCCCTGTTCAAGAGCTTTAAACGAATCGACCGTTGTAGTATTCATTTTCCCTATGTACCGTGCAGAACCAACTCTGTCATTTAGGACAACCAGTACACCTTTACCATGTGACTGGCGCTCACAAGCCACTTTCACACCATTATAGAGATTTAACGGACCGTCTGCACTAATGGCTGTTGCTGGCCTAACTGCCCCGACAATTACAACTGGTTTATGGCTTTTAATCACTAAGTGTAAAAAATAAGCTGTTTCTTCCAGTGTGTCTGTTCCATGTGTGATTACAACACCATCTACTTCTTCATCTAACAATGTGTCATTAATGTATCTACTCAACGTCAATAAACATTCTGTTGTCATATCCACACTATCAATATTAAACAACTGTTCTACTTCTATATTGGAAAAGTTGTTTAGGTCCGGTGTTACCTCTAATAGTTCTTCAATGGTTAAGGCACCAGGTTTATATCCAGTGGTTATTGTATTTGAAGAGCCAGCTCCCGCAATCGTTCCACCAGTTGCAATTATTTTAATGGTTGGCTTACTTTTCATCGTTATCCCTCCTGCAGCTTTCATACTCTAGCTGCTCTTTTATCCTAGGGTATAGCTGATACAAGCGCTGGTGCTGCTATAGCTATCCCTTCTGCTACCGCTTGTTGGTCAGCTGCTTTCAAACCTTCCCGAGTTCCCTGGATTTGTTTAATTGTGGCACCATTCATTTGGCAATTTTCTTGAGGACGTTTCATCTCTTAGATAAATATCGCAAGCAATATTACAACGTGCAGCGTAGGCAGCAATAGCGATTCCATGATTCCACATTTATTTTAGGAGCCTTTCTCCAAATTTAATAAACCGACACACGTACATTTCCATATAACGGACGTAATAGCATACTTTTTTCCACAATAATTACAAATATATTGTTCCATCCTTTATCAAACCCTTAGCTATTTATATATAATAGATTTTTTTTATACTCCATTCAAAAATTTATATATATATATAGATGGAATCAACTTCTATTTTAAATCCAAAATGTAATTTATTTGTGGGTAACACAGTACGAACCAGTTTATTTTATCCTTACCTTGATTTATTTTTAATTTCATCTAAATAGCTATAAACAGTGACCTTTGATATGCCTAATAAAGCTGCAACTTTATCGATAGATCCCTTCATTGAAAAAATCCCTTTTTTATCCACAAATCGAATCAATTCAATCTTTTCATGGCGTTTCATAGCTGGATGAGCACTATTTTGAATGATTTGATTAATTAAACCATCAACGATCTCCTCTACATTTTTAATCTCAGGACTTGGTTTCTCTTCTTTCTCTTCTTTCTCTTCTTTCTCTTCTTTCTCTTCTTTCTCTTCTACTAGATCTGGTGTTGGAAGAAATGTTTTCATAAACTGTTGCATTTGAAGTAATGCTTCCACATCGAAATTAATACAGAAAGCACCGATCACTTTCTGATTGAAATCGCGAATTAACGTTGTTGAAGAGCGAATCGTGCGCTTATCTTCTGTAACAAATGTATAACCGGCCAGATAATCTTCTTTAAAGTCTTTCGATCGTAATACCGTTGTCACGAGATGATCAAAGGATTGACCAACTTCTCTACCCGTTACATGACTATTTATTGTGAATATGACAGATGATTGGGGGTTTGTTAAATCGTGAATAACAATTTCACAATGTTCTCCAAACATTTTAGCCGTAGATTTAGCTAAAGGAATGTACCTCTCCAATATTTGCTTTTTCTCTTCCATCTCTCTCTACCTCTCATCCCATGTATAATTTCCGATAAAAAATATATCCTACTTTTTGATCGTATAAGTGCTTCTTCTGTTTAATTATTGGAAGTCGCATATAAATTCGAATTGACTTTTTCATTGTAACATATAAAATATTATATAACACACCCTGTATTTAGACTTATGTATATTTTTTTATATAAGTGAGCTTGTAAAGGGTACTGTGTCTATATTTTTATAGGAGGAATAGATTAAATGAATATGTACGAGCTTGAAACTCCAGCCCTGCTAATTGATAAGAAAATAATGTTAGATAACCTTCGTTCTATGCAAGAGTATGCCAACAAATATAATGTAAACTTACGCCCACACACGAAAACCCATAAAATGCCTAAATTAGCTAAATTACAAGAAGAAATCGGGGCAAATGGGATTACTGTTGCCAAGGTAGGAGAAGCCGAAG
This sequence comes from Alteribacillus bidgolensis, assembly GCF_002886255.1. Taxonomy (NCBI): domain Bacteria; kingdom Bacillati; phylum Bacillota; class Bacilli; order Caryophanales; family Bacillaceae; genus Alteribacillus; species Alteribacillus bidgolensis. The sequence goes on along the minus strand of NZ_KZ614149.1, from coordinate 432,756 downwards.
TAATGGCAAAAAGAGGATTAAAGGATATATTTATTGCGAATGAAATCGTCGGGAAAACAAAAATCAACCGAATTAAGTTATTATCTGAAACGATTAATATTTCTTTTGGGATTGATAATGAATACCAAGTTAAAGAGATTGAGGAAGTCTTCGAAAACGCACGAAAAAAAGCTCAAGTCCTTATAGAAATCGAAGTAGGAGAGAAACGTTCTGGCATAACAAGTGAGCAACAATTCGTGAATGTATTAAATACTCTTAAAAGATGCAAAAATATTGAATACAAAGGTCTTTTCTCCCATGATGGACATTCTTATAAAGCAGAGACTGTTGAGGAATGCAAAGAAAGTTACATGGAGAGTGTAAGGACCACGATGCATTATGCAAAGTTAGCGGAGGAGATGGATATGAAGGCTGAGAATATTAGTATTGGTTCCACTCCACCATTCATGTTAGAGTTTGATATTCCAAAAGGGGTAACCGAGATTAGGCCAGGAACTTATATTCTTATGGACGCCTCCCAAGCTAATGTTATTAATAATTATGAACGTTGCGCCGCCTCAGTACTTACTACTATTATAAGCAAACCTACTACAGAGAGAGTTATTTCAGATGTGGGAGCCAAAGGAATTACGGCTCAAACTAGAAATAAGGGACTTACAAAAACTGAAGGATTTGGCCGAATTAAACAATTCAATAATGTTTATGTTGATGGTGTTTTTGACGAGCATGCCATTATAAATAACACCTCTTTCCGCAATGAAGTAAACATAGGTGATAAAATAGAGATTATCCCTAACCATATTTGTCCTGTTTGCAATTTACATGAAAGAGCTTATTTGATATCTGATAACAACGTCGAAGACGAAATACTAATAGAATGTAAAGGGAAGTTGCAGTAAAAGTAACTCAATAAAAATTATGAAATATTATCATTATTTATTGATTAGTTCTGTTTATTTCTCACCCATTGGTTTTATTTAAAAGAGTTACCTTTATTGGTGACTTTTTTTATTACACGCCTCTTATCCTAAGGCTTGACTACTTACCCATTATCTCGAAACTGAGTCTTCAACTAACCTGCTCCGTTACTTTAAGTACATCTCTTCACAATCTCCATTTATCCTAACATAAAAAATCCATTTGCCTTACGAGCATTGTTAAACAATATGGCCCTATTCTGGAAGATCGAACTCTTCTTCTGACAGCTTATTGATGACATAATTGTCTTTTTTCTTTTTCATTTTTTTATACGCAAGTTAGAAAAAATGAACACCGATAAAAAGAGGGATTCCTCCCCCTTTACAGATCTCCCTGTTCTTTTAAGCTGGTGAATGAAGAATTATCTGCTACAACTAATGCATCTAGCAGCTCAATTCCTACAATTCTTCCTGCTTCCTTCATTCTGTCGGCAACTTGAATATCTTCTCTACTTGGTGTTACATCTCCACTTGGATGCTGATGAGCGATGATGATCGAAGCAGCATTATTAAGTATAGCAGCTTTCAGAACTTCCCTTGGATGTACCACACTTGCGTTTAATGATCCAACATGTGCTCGATGAACAGCAACCACCTTATTTTTGGTATTTAAGCATAGAACTAATAGTACTTCTCTGTCATCATCGCCTATGAACGATCTGGCAATATCAGCTGCATTCTCGGGCATACGTATACTATTCTCCTTAATTTCCATCTCCGTTTTCACCTGTTTAATTCGCTGTACTTCATAAATATTTTCCATTTCGGAAACAACTCCTTTCTTTGTTTGACAACGAAGAAATTTTTCCGAAAATGGAAGTCAAGGGTGAGCCGTTAGGCGAATACGAAAGTATCAAAAAAGAGTTAGAGAATGTTAGAAAACCCAATGACTTACTAGGAGTTGAAAAGCGTTTTTTGCTTTTTTACTCCTAGTTAGCCAACTTGGATTTCTTACATTCTCTTGATCTTTTGCAGACCCTTTACTGGAATCATGAGGAAACAATTATAATGGAGAGAACAAAGAAGGAATGAGACTCACGGGATGATCGCAAAGATGATGGAATCATCATCGAAGCGAATGGAAGCATTGCTGCGCTTTGCTTACATCGGTTTGTGAGGGGTCGATCCCCGAACAAACCGTAGAAAAACAATTCGAATTTAACAACAATCCTCTACCCTGTGCGCCTTTGAGTGCAAAGTTTAATGTTGAAAAATTAACCTTTTTCTCTACTTTTATGGTGTAAGTCAAGTATAGCGAGATAATCCTTGTCCCTTGTTTTAATTACCTGCTTTAACAATGGGAAAAGTTCTTCATTTTCAGAGTATTGCTCAATAAGACCCTTTAACTCGATCTCTAAGTCACTGCTATCCACGGCTTTTATTTGATGAAAACGTTGTTCAATGATCATTTTCTTACTTCCTCCTATGTATGCCTCTACTATCTTTCTACTTTTTAATGCTCTTATCCTGTAAAGTATTTCAGGATTAAATGGCGTTTTAATTTGAGAGCTATTTGTCGTAACATTTTTGTTATTGTTAACGTGGGACTAAATTGCTTTACTCGTAGTTTCTCCCCTAACAAGAAGAAGATTATTTCTACCTCATGAATTCAATAAACGTTCGTTTTTGAGACAAGGTATATGCTCATTTGAAACTCTTAAAAATTCCCGGTTTTTGGGTAAAACTCAAGTTTCAAAAGTTATCTCAAAAACAAAGTTACAATATGTACTTATTTTATCCTTTTTGATAACATGAAAGAAACGAAAATCAAAAGGGAGTTACAAAAATGTTATTTGGCTATGCTCGAGTCAGTACGAAGGATCAAAATCTACATATGCAGTTTGATGAGTTAAAGAAATATGGAGTGGAAGAGAAAAACATCTTTTCCGAAAAAATTACGGGGACGAAGAAAGACCGACCGGCGTTTAATGAAATGCTCAAGTATCTCCGCGAAGGAGATACTGTCGTCGTTTACAAACTCGATCGGATCGGCCGCAGTACAAAGCACTTAGTGGACTTGATCAATGACTTTCAAGAAAAAGGAATCAACTTTGTATCCATTAATGAAAATATCGACACAACAACAGCAATGGGAAAACTCGTCTTTACGATTTTCAGTGGCCTTGCCCAATTTGAACGTGACATAATTTCAGAAAGAACAAAATCTGGATTAGATGCAGCCAGAGCTCGGGGGAGAAAAGGCGGAAGACCAAGAAAAGACCAATCCAAGCTTGAATTGGCCTTTAAGATGTATGATAGTAAGGAATATAGTATTCAAGAGATATTGGATGCCGCAGGAATAAGCCGTGCTACATTTTACCGGTATTTAGATAATAAATAAGTAGCATTTTTTGGACAGTGCAGCTACTCGCAGTATTCATGTTTAAATCTCGTGAATACTCTTTTCAGGCACTAATCCTAAACATACTAACGTAAAAAGTATTGCCAGTACTTTTTAGCTTGACTTGGGAATTCTAACCAAAAAATAATGGGGCTTTTAGAATTCCTGTATTTTATATAGGTATTTGACTTAATTAAAGATATCCACTTTATTCGTAAGTGGTTTAATCTTTGAAAAATGTTCTCCACTTCCTTAAAATATATTTGTTCTTCTAAAAGTGTAACATCGCTATCAAAAGTGTTAATCCTCCAAAAATGTTCTTTATATTTATCTAAAGCATTATAATAATCTTCTAAGAATTCCAATAAACTAATTGTAGAAGAACCAATAGGCTGCTTATTTTTAACATAGTTTAGTTTGTCCTCAATTTCTTCGAGTAGATTTTGTATTACAAAGTACTCCTCTGTCTTTTCAGTGGCATAACTAATTAAATCATCCTTTGCCAACCTAAAAATTTCTATATATTTACTTATGTAAGTACACAACTCATCTCCATCGTCTGGTATATCTTCTTCTGACAACCCTTCAATACGTTTAATGTCATTTAATAAATGTTTGATATATTTAAACTCTTTTTCCACCTCTCTATAAATTAAAAGAAAAGGTACAATAAGAGGGGATACCGGATCCGTAAATATCGGCTCATATTTTAAATGAGCATTTTTAAAAACTCGATCTTCTATTTGTTTAATCTTATCTACATCTTTTACTATAACCCCTGCCTCAAAGTTATCTTTCGAGAAATCAGTTAGATTAGCACTTCCAATATAAAGGGATGATCCATTGCTAATAACCTTTGAGTGATTAACCTCATTATAAAAAAATTGAATGTACGGATTTTTTCTTAAAGACCTTCTTATCAAGTTGTCAACATTTTTTTCTCGATTATTAAAAACAACAATAATTTCATTTATGTATTCAATATCTTTCTTAATCCAACTATCGTAGTTTTCAGGGAGCCCATAATTAAAAGTGGTTAAATACAAATGTTTATTCCTAGTAGATGTTGATAATATTTCTTCAAAATTGTCCGTTCCTTGTGTAAATACTACTTTGGCATCTTTAATTTCGATTGTAAAGTTATTTTCATCTTCCATTTCACTAAACATCTAAAATCTCCCTTATTTTTTTCAACCTTTGTTATAGACACTTTCACTCCTACGGTTGAACGGGTATAAAATTAATGTTATTTATAAGACATTTGGATGAACTTCAATACTGTATTTAGTTTTTGTGTAGTGTCTTTTCTTTAGTAACCGTAATGCCATCATCATCGTCATCATTGATAATGACTGTATAATCTTCGTCATTTAAAACTTTTCTTATTAAGTCAAGCGCTTCATTAGAATATCTGTGTTCTGATTGCTTTTTTCCAATATCAACGTGGTATCTATTGTTAGACTCCTTCATATTAAAACCTGTTTCTGTATAAATTGTCTTGATGGCCTCATTTGTTTGATACCAAGATTTGTAACCTAATTTCTGAGCCATTTCAGAAATCCGCATAGGATAACGAGTTAAAAGCTGTTCAGCACTTCCAACGTTTCCAACTCCCATTAATGCAATCCTTTCAGCATCAACTGACTGAGAAGTAGATCGGAACCCAAGAGACTGTGCTAAAATGTCCTCATTTGTAATTCTATTAATATTTAACAGATCTACTTCCAAATCCGTGACTGATTTGCTTTTCACAATGTTGTAGACATTCTTTTGTAATTGATTTAGAACATCCACTCCAGAAGCGTTGTTTTGATAAAGGCTTTTATAGAGTTCTTCATATGAATTAAGTAATATATAATTTACTCGAATGCTTTTGTCATTTCCTAATGGAATTGTCTTATCTCTTGGAGGCCGTGAATCTATATTAATTTCATCTTTTTTCCATTCTACAAACCATATATTATCTACAATGTCATCAGAAGTTCTACTAACAATCCTAGAGATGTCTGATAAGATCTTTTGAATATTATTATCTCTTATTGAATATCCAAGAAACACAATTGGATGTTCCATAAAGTATGTTAATAATTTAGCTGACAAATATTTTTGTTCCTCACTAAACTTTTTATAATCTTGACTTGAGATAATAATTTCCTCAGGTTTAGTAGTACAACCATGTATTTTTAAAAGATGGCCTATATTAGTTGATTCGCTGTTTAAAATTACTTGTTGTCCAACAACTACTTTATATTCAGGGAATATTTTCTCTAAAAGTTGGTCGTAATTAGTTGTTATTATTGCGTGAGGATTCAAATCCTTTAAAGCTAACAATTCTGATTGATACATATTTGTATTAATATCAAATTCAGAAATGAGTTCATCAAATATCTTTTTTATAGTATATTTTAAAAATATACTTTTATCATATGTAGGATCATATAAATCGTCAGGGTAAATACCTTTTTTATATTCGTGCCAGGCATATGTACGGTACTCATCAATAATTCTAGAAGCAACTTCTGGTAGATCACTCCCAGTGTCTTGAGCATAAAAACCAATAGGTAGGGTAATATTAGGATTTTTATGAATCAGTTCTTCCAACAATCCAATCCAATTTGGTGCATCTAAATATCGAATTGACATTCCCGATCCCACAAACAAAATAGGCCTTGATCCACTATCGTCTATCACCGTTCGAAGTTTAGAAAGTGATTCACTTAAGTATTCCTCATAGCCACTCACAAATTTCACCTCTTTTAACTATAATTTCATTTTAGCAAAAATTCTTTAAATTTGCTTGTGAATCTCCTTCAACTAAATAACAATCAACAAAAAAATAGATATAGGCTACCATATAAGCCTATATCTAGGATAATTACTTCCCCTTCTCTAGTATTTCACTTGATTTACCATTCATCACTTCACTACCAGCGATAATAGTATAATTCATTTCACTAGCAATAGCTGTTTCTTTTGCTGCTTTTTCCTTGGCTTGTACAATTGGATCTTCGATTTTATTATCACCTTTGACTTCTATAATTAGCCATTTCCCATCTGTTTTTCTGATTAAAAAGTCTGGGTAATAACTTCTGACTGTATTTGATTCCGGATCGATATATTGAATAAAGAACTCTGATTGACCGTGAGTAAGCATTCCAGTAAAGTATATATTTCTTATTTCTTCACTTTTTGCAATATCTTCAAAGAACTTCTTCTCTGGTTTTGAGTCAAAACAATACGTATCTAAATGGAATGATCTATCCATTACATCTTCAAAATTTTCATCATTTACTTCAACAACTAAGTCAGGATTTGCAGAAACCTCGTAATATCCCTTATCCGGTTCCTTTACCAGGGCAATTTCTTGCTTCTCAACTTTATCATAGCTTTCTATGTCGTACATTTCGTTAAATAGGCGTGGTATTATCCAATCATATAATAATTCATTATATTTATTTACATACGACAAAATTTCTTTAATACTCTGTTTGGCGCTTCTTAATATTTTGTCTATCTCGATGCACGGGTGGTTTAAATAACGCGCGATCTCTGCTACCAGAGTTAATTGACTAAACTCTCTAGTTTCTCTCTGTTCTGTTAAGTCTTCACTTTTTTCACTGAGATTATTATACTTCACTAAGCCTTGTTGTTCTATATGAACTAATTTGTATTTTTCCAAGTCAACTTTTTCAAATTCAAAATCAATGGTTTCAGAGATTTGTTTTTCTTTTAGCATGTGCAGCTTCTTCTTTCTGTTCACATTTACTTTTATAGGCGGTAGTACTGTCTTCACTTTATAAGGCTTGTTTTCACTTTTATTCTTCAAATCTTCTACACTTACTCTAAAGTTTTCTTGCAACTCGTTATGTAGAATATTCATATTTTCTTCAGAAAGATAAACATTAGCTGTTTCTTGTATTGATCCTATTGACCTTAAGCATCTCATGGTTGCTTGTAATACAAATATTTTAGATCTTGGTTTCCTATATAACGCTACTCCAAATAAAGACCGACAATTCCAACCTTCTCTCCCTTTGTTGACGAGTAATACAATTTGCTTTTCCGATCCAGAGGTATCAAGGCGGTTAAATTCACGTATATCATCATTGGTAGTTAATTTTGAGTCACCAACATTAACTAAGATCTTTTCTTTTGACAAATTGAGCTCTTGTAATACTTGTTCCACTGCTGGTTTTAGCTCATTTTGTACTTCTTCTATTTTACTCCCGAAAATAGCTAGTTTGGGTAACATTCCTTCCCGTCTATTTTCCCCATACTTCTCCCAAAAATCTTTAATTGCTATTCGAACAAATTCCTTTGTTTTTGTATTTGAATAGCCATTGACCGTTACTTCTTTCAGGTACTTATTATCAATTGCTGCCTTTAACCCGTAAGCATACACAACTTCAGGAAATATTTCCTTTCCAGCGTACGGAGTACCTGTGAAATTGTAACACCCTACTACTTTTGTTCCCGATCCCTCTAATGATTTAGAAAGTTCGTTAATGGTAAGTCTTAGGCTTGTTTTCGCTTTCTTTAATCCCATATCTTTTGCCAACGCGTTTCCAAAAGCATGGTGAGCTTCATCTACATATATTCCTAACTGTTCAAGTCTTGTTAGTTTTAAAAAGCGCTGATTTTCGAGTAACTCTCCTTCGTCTTCAGGTTCATCAAACCCATAAAGATCAAGGGCTTCATTATATACACTATCTTGACCAAAAGAAGGGGGATTAAATAGCTTATCAACCCCATTCTTTTCCTTACGTTGTCGTTTCAATATGATTTTTTGTGTATTAGATATGATGATATTGAACTTAGATCGGTCAATTGTATTTAAAGTAGTGGTAGTGTCCTCAAGAAAATGAATTTTCAAATGAGCATTAAGCAAATTTAAATATTCTGGTGGTACCACTTTACTTCGATAAAAGGATTGAATTTCTTTTAGTGATTGGAGTACTGTTTTATCTGGTGCAAATACCAATGCATTATGACAATATTTTTTGTCTTTAGGGAACTTATTTGCTAAAAGAAATTCATAAAAAATACATGTCGCCATTAAAATTGTTTTTCCTGTGCCCATTGTTAAGGCAAAAATGTAGTTTGGATATTCTTGAGCAAATTCTCCTGTATGTTTCTTCATACGAGCAAAAACAGCTTTGTATTGTTCTTCTTCAATCCCAAATAAAGTCATTTGCTCGCCTTTTACAAAACCAAAATCAGCTCTCTTTTCAAAACCATTTTTTTTATGGTACCAATCATCAAATATTTGATATACTTTTTCATTGTTTAAATACTCTTTTAAGAAGACATACATTTCTAATGCTTCAAATTGCGGGGCACGTAAAAAAGCATCAGGGTTAGAAGGATCATTAAAATCAAGAAACTTCTGTGTAAGTTTCCTATAGTGTTTACGAATAGCCCCTTTATTTTCAAGATAAAATTGCTGTAAAAAAGTGAAGAAAGCAAATTCTAGAGCGAAATTATTCTTTTTAGCCATTTTCCATACTCACCTCTAGTGTTTCTGACAGTAAATCAGTTATCTTAACTCTTATGGTTCCTGCATCCTCAGGGACATCATAAACACCTTTAACCAGTCCATCCTTCTCAGGGATATCAACCACCGCAGGCTCTAATACGGCACCATCGTAATTCCAATCAATCATAATTGATTCAACTAATTCTTTCCAATTATCTACATTTTCTTTCATAATACTCAGTTTTTGTAATAAGTTCATCGGGTAAAAATTGTTTATATTTAACTTCCCATTATCAATAGTAATGTCAGCCTCTGAATCACGTCTAAACTCCAAATTAGACTTGTCCCTCAATATATCAACAACTTCAACGTCAAGCTTGTATCCCGTTTCTTGTTCTAATGTTGCAGCTAAATCGGGCTCGTGGCCCATACATACGAGCAACAGCTTTTCAACAGGCTGGGTAGGATGTTCTTGTTGCCGTTTTTCAAATAATTTATAGTCAAAGTTCGTAATTAATTCATTTAGGTCTGCTTTGGTAGCAATTCGATTTACTGGCATTATTTTTACCATTCTACCGTCTTTTTCTCCATCATATAAACCATTACTAGTAAGTGGTTGTATTTCTAGTGCGTCAACCAATAATTCTTTTGCCTGTACTGGATTTCTAAACACTTCATAATTATTGACGTTATACACTTCAAAACCTGGAAGTTTATAATTATTATCTTTTAGTACTGATATAAGTCTTTTTGTGGTTGTTTGAACTGCCCCTAAGTTTATATCTGAACCGATAAAACGTCGTCCTAATTTTAGAGCTACTGCTTGAGTGGTACCAGAGCCCATAAAACAATCAAAAACCAAATCTCCTTCATTACTTGATGTCTTAATAATACGCTCAATTAAGGATTCTGGTTTTTGCGTAGGATAGTCCAAATATTCATTGGCTTGAGAATTTATAACATGAATATCAGTCCATAAATTTTGAACAGGCTGACCCTCATATTCATCTAAAAAAGTTTTTCTTCTAATTCTTTTGCTTTTATCGCTAGGAAAATAAAGCCTGCCTTCCTTGTCCCATTTCCTCATAGTTTCAATTGCAAAAGCCCAGCCTTTTGCAGGAGACTTATATCCTTTGTACTCATAAACTAGACTTGGAGAGGGATTCGAAGAAGGATTTGTCACCGGATCCCTACTGTACAACCTTCCGTCTTCGTCTCTATAGACAAACCTTTCTTCTATATATTTTTTAGCTTCCTCAGATTCCTTTGTGCGTATAGGGTTAAAAGTATATTTATCAGTTTTACTATAAATAAAAATTGTGTCTGTAATAGTACCAAATGACTTTGAATTATTTAACGCTCCCCCTCTCCTTTTCCAAATGATTTCATTTATAAAGTTTTGAGGTCCAAATATTTCATCCATCAAACACCGTAGCAAGTGGCTTTTATGATAGTCGCAATGAAGATAAATAGAGCCGTTTGAAGATAAAAGCTCTTTAATTAAAATCAAACGTTCGTAAATAAACTGCAAGTATTCATCGTTAGTCCATATATCAGTATATTGCTTTTCCTCGAAAACATTATAGGAAGACTCTGTATCAGTACCTTTTATCCTAACAGTCTTTCTATAATCAGCTTTGGAGTCAAATGGAGGATCAATATAAACCAAATTAACCTTGCCTCTATATTCTTTCAAAAGGTGACTCATTACCTGTAAATTGTCCCCCCAAAGTATCTTATTAAGCCAACCATCTACAGGCTCACCGTGTGTTTCCTTTAATTGTGCAGGATAGTACTGTGTCGAACGAAAAGGACGCTTACCTTTCCAACCTAACATTGGATAACCTTTTATGGGTTCAAATTCGTGCTTTTCAACTTCCAGACTACCTGACTGTTGGGAATTAATTTCATCCATTCTTATCATCCTATTCCTTAAATTTCTGGTTACAGTAAAAACGCATATCGCAGTTCTGACATTGCTTTACGGGTCGTTTCTCTATTGAATAGTCCTTTTCTTCGATTCGCTCTACAATTCTATCAAATTTAGAAATCGTGTGATCAATTGATTTACCATCTTTCGGAAAGGTAACATAAGGATTGCTATTATCTTCACCTGTGTAATACAAATGCATGTTGTTTACTTGTTGTCCGGTCCTTTCCTCTACTAAGTGAGCATAAATCTCTAGTTGACGCTTATAATGATAGATTGTGTCCTGTTCTTTTACTAAGTCAGGCTTTTTTTCAGACTTGAAGTCAATAATATCAACTGTATTATCTTGACCTTTAATTAAATCAATTGTTCCTTTAAGGACATATTCATCCTTTACTAGAGAAACATCGACTTCCGCATCCTTTATATGCGACCAATCGTTATTCTGGCGTTCAACATAATGTTTCACTTGGGACAATGCCGCTTCTTTTGTTGTTGGAGCTAGGTGTACCCTTTCTTTTTTAATTAAGTTGTTATAATTAGCATAAAACCATTCATCAATCCTTTCTTTTGTTATTTTTCCTTCTTCACCACGTATCGCTGCCTTATGAATATCCTCAATTGTTTGATGAACCAACGTACCGAACAAGGTGGCACCGTGCCGCACAGGAGAAAAATCTAGTTCTTTATAAAACTTGTATTGAAGGGCACAAGTTTCAAATACATTTATATGAGACGTAAAAGAGTATTCCTTTTTAATATTCACGTCTTTTATTTCATCAATTTCTAATTTATATATGTCATCTACATGTCTCCAACTTTTAAGAGGCGTATACGAGTCTACAAAACTTTTTGATGGTACATTTCTTGTCCCTTGACCACTAGCTTTATTTTCTTGACAGCTTAGTACTAATAAATTTTGAGCTCGTGAAAATGCAGTGTAATACAACCTCCAAAAATCATAATATTTTGTTCTATTTAGAGGTTCAAAAGGATTTTTATGATAATAATTTTCTTGTAACACCTCGTCCAGGTCTGAGTATTGTTTTCTAGGGGTCGACTCTAGTGAACCCACAATGACAATGGGAAATTCAAGTCCTTTAGATTGATGAATGGTTAGAAAAGAAACACAACCACTAGGAGCGTATTCAGAATCATCTTCATATTCATTAATCCCTCCATTTATTAGAAACCGAAGATATTGGTTAAAGAACGCTCGAAGTAGCTGGTTTATATTTTTAGGTGTAAACACTGACACACGGTGTAAATATTCAAACTTTGTTAATAGCTGTGAAAATAATGAAAGGTTTCTAACTGGTCTACTATCAATAATATAACTCGTTTCTGACTCTAAATATTTATTAAATAAATTAAACTGAAGCAATTGATAAAAGAGACCAGCAAAAGCGTAATCAGTATTCTCTGCTAAGTTATAATGTGCTTTGGCTTTTTTTCTAGCCCATTTGAGTAACTTTGCATTTTCAGGTTTCCTAAGCTCATTTGTAAACTCAAGAAAGCATTGGTCGTACATTTCCCATTCTTCTAAATAGGCATTCTCATTCCATTTTCTGACCTCAGGTAGCTGAGGAAATAAGAACATGATGGCTCCAATTAAAAGTCTTATTTCTTCCCTGTCAAAAAACATATTTGATCTTGGGGAGTAGACAGAAATCTCTCTTTCTTCTAAATAATTAGCTAACCCTACAACTTTTGGGTTTCGAACAGACCGAAATAAAAAGGCAATTTGATTCCAGTCCTTGAGTTCACCTTTCTCCCTCATGGAAATTAGAAATTGGTATACCTCTTCATACCAATCATTCCTTCCATCAGATCCAGAAGCTTTAATGACTCCCTCACGTCCATAATAACTTCTTTCGGCAGGTACAATTTTTTTATCAAATCTAAAAGACTTATTTTCATAATGCCAACTCTGCTGTTCCATCCATTGGTTATAGAACTGTACTATAGATGGATGAGATCGATAGTTTACCGATAACTCAATCTGCGTGCATTTTTCCTCTTCAAATTTCTTTGGAAATTCCAAAATGTTTCTAATAGTTGCCCCTCTAAAACGATATAAACCTTGGTCATCGTCTCCCACAACACAGACGTTATTTTTTTTACCAGCTAGAAGAAATATTATTTCTTCCTGAATCGTGTTTGTATCCTGATACTCATCAATCATTAGATAATCAATCTTCTCATTTAATGACTCTTGTATTTCTGGATGATTTCTTAATAAGCGCGATGCTTCTAATTGTATAGTGGAAAAGTCTAAAGCATTCTCTTCTTCTAAGTGCTGTTGATATAGCTCATAACATTGACCTAATGCTTGTATTTGTGGTTCTGGTGACTTTTTCAATTCATCAACACTTAACATTTCTTCACTGACTTTATTTATCCACTTAAGTAGTTCCTCAGCTTTTTTCCATCTCGATCTATTTCCTAAAATTAATTCACTACCGGTAATTTTCTCATACTGGTAGGATTTTTGATAAATGAAGTATTGTTGATCAAATTGGTCCATTAAAATAAAGTTCTTCTTTAATCTAGTAAATTCACGATTTTCTTCAAGTAACCTTAAACAAATTGAATGAATCGTTCCCAAATACATTTCGTTTAGATTAAATTGAATATTATCTTCATTCAACCGATTCGATACACGGGTCATTAGTTCTTTTGCTGTTTTTTCAGTAAAAGTAGAGACTAATATATTTTCAGGTTCCACATTTTTCTCTGTGATTAAATAGTAGATTCTTTCTACTAATGTAAAAGTTTTTCCTGAGCCAGGCCCCGCAATGATTAAGAGGGGACCATCCGTAGTTTTCACAGCTCGTTTTTGATTTTTATTTAGCTTTTGACTAATCATAAAAATCCCCCTTCTAAAATCCCAGTACTTATATCCCATTATAAGTTAAATTTGTCGACACAAAAAGAGACCACGAAGTATAATGAGAGCAGACATTGAAAATTCCACGTAACATGTGTTTTTAGTGTTATTATAGGGAACTATTTTCTAATTACTCTTTTAAGTTTCTTTTAATACTATAAATAGTATTTCTTGATATTCCTACTTCCCTATGTATATCCATAACACTCTTTCCTGTTTTTAATAATGTACCACTCGGTCATAGATCACTTTGTCTTTTCCTGTGGCACCTGCATGGTAACGTTTCTTTCCACCTTCAAATTTCCCTTGATCTTTAGCAATTTCAATCCCCTCACGCTGTGCAGCTCTTATTCGTTCTCGTTCCTCATCTACCATCCAGGACAGCAAAGTAAGTACAATATCCGATACCAACTGACCTACTCCCTCAAGATCTTTATACCTTCGGGTGTCAAGAATTGGCATATTTATTACAACGATATCTATTTCTTCGTCCGTTAAGGACTTCCATTCATTTCGAATGTCTTCTTTGTTCCGGTCAAAACGACTTAGGTCATGAACGACCAGTACATCACCGAAACGCATTTTGGATCGCATTTCATAATAAACAGGTCGTTTTAAGTCTTTTCCGGATTGTTTTTCCTGATAAATACGCTCGCAGCCAAATTCCTCCAACTCTTTTATCTGCCGAGACAAATTTTGATCTTTGGAACTTACTCTGGCGTACCCAAAAATCATCTTCCTTCCTCCTACTTAATGAACAAGTCTGTTTGAACACGTGAATACCCTGGTTTTACTGGATTCCTATTTGTTTGTACAGGGTGTACCCAAATTGTGCAGTTATCAAATAAAATTATTTATTTTTGAATGCGAAAAACCACATTATTCAAGAGACAAATGGGTTCGATAATAATGGTCCTTGCTTTAAAATAGGAAACATAAGAGAAATAATGAGTTAACAAAAGGAGCACCAATCATGGATAAAGCAGATATTATTGCAAGAGTTTGTGAGCTACTTGAATCAGGGGAGAAAACATCGGGGGCAAAACTAATAAATATCAACTATCCTTTTAAAAAGGTTGATTATGTAAAAAGAAATTATTCAAAAGCTTATATGTTGAGTATATTTGTAAGGGATGGTTTTACAGACCGTTATAGTGGTGAGAAACTATTATTTCCACCTGTACTAAGAATATTATCAGAAATCTATCCTAAGGAATTTCCCTTTCATCCAAATTGGAAATACAATGAAAGCCATCCGGCCTATTGGGATTTAGTGCCTACAGTAGATCATATAATTCCAATTGCATTAGGTGGAACAAATGATAAGGAAAATTTGGTGACTACTTCAATGAAAAGGAATAGTGCCAAATCCAATTTTACTTTAGGTGAACTAGGCTGGTATTTGCATCCGCCTGGAAAATTAGAAAATTGGGATGGAAAACTAAGGTGGTTTCTTAAAACTATTAAAGACTATCCTCATTTTTTGGAACATTCTTATGTTAAACAGTGGTATGCTGTTGCAAAAAACACTACTATTACTTAAGACCATAGGAATGGTTTGGGGGACTATTTCAAAAGTAGTCCCTTTTACATTAACGCGCCCGATTATGGAGGAATACTTATTTCGAATTAACAATTAACCACGAATAACAATAAGGTTAAATTGTTTGTATTTATTCAACTGGAGAAAGTTCACTTTCTGTTACCCATTTATGATACATTACCTTTTCTCCTGCTTCAGTATCTGTGTAATCTACCATATATACAGTTGTTTGTTCTGCTGTATCAATGACAGCCGTAGCACCATCCATATCTTCCATATGTTCAGCGTTTAATACTACTTCATCACCTGGTGGAAACGGCTCATTACCGTAATTTTCAATTTCTTCATGAATCACCCATTTATGATCCTCAACTGGTTCACCACCAGTTGTTGGAGTATATGTAACAGTATAAACTGTCGTATCAAAGGCACCAGATATTGTAGCTTCAGCACCATTCATTCCAGACATATGTTCTGCATTAATAATGGCTTGGCTTCCAACAGGGTAGGTAGGATTTTCTGCTTCTTCTAAGCCTTCTGGGACATCACTTGAGCCTGAATGATTCATTCCTTCGTGACCTGGATGGTCATTAGAACCTTCTTCATTCATATCCATATTTTCGTGAGATTCAGTCTCCGTATTGGTATCATCATTTGGAGCTGATTCTTCATTTCCACCACAAGCTGCTAAAATCATAGTTGTAAGTAAAGCAAGCAACCCTATTATTAATTGCTTTTTTTTCATTGTTACAACCTCCGCTCAAATATTTTAGATTTTCATACTGACCAATTCCCTTAAAACATACCCCTATGTGGTATTATAACAAAATTTAGACTAACTTAATAACCTTTATTCCATTAAATGGACCTTTAACGGAACAACTTTATTAAGAGATTCAATATTCTCTTACACTTTTCTTATTAGAGCAACTCAAGAAAAAATGTAGAGAATATTACAGAATTCCTCTGTCTTTTTGAAGAAATGTTTATTTATAGAAATAAATAAAAGAAGAAACGAATAAACGTTTTTTATTTGTAAAAATGTAAAATAGCAAAATAAAAATGAAGGCTAAAGATAAAAATTTAAACAAATGAGTTTAGGATAAATCCGAGGATTTATCCGACATATCCTGATTTATCCCTCGACTTCGTCAAGGGATAAATCGAACATGTCCCCTGTGCGTCCCCTTCCGGCAGGGGGCTTTTTATTCCACGGTCCCCCTTGACATGGAGCCTCTGTCCCCTCGAGCTCCCCGAAGTCAATCCCCCCGGGGAAAAAACGCCCCGGGGGGACCGACTCCGGCGAGTCTGTTTCGAGGGGACCCCTCCATATCAAGGGGCTTTCGCGGCATAAACGCCCCCTGCCTCCTGTTGGTTGGAACCTGAAGGTAAGGGGTGATGCAGGTCACACTTGCTAGGGCTTTGACAGTGACGGTCAAGGTGGTATTGTTGTTCTTGTTCGCAGGGGACAGCCAAAGCCCCAGATACCAGAAACAAGGAGAGTTAAATGGGCAAGAAGGACGGGAAGTCGAACCCGAACGACGTCGGCAGCAACATGAAGATCAAGGTCAGCAAGGAGACCCAGAAGAAGATGCAGGAGAACAAAAAGGGCAACGACAAGAAGAAGAAGTAACAAGCAAGTCCCCGCCCCTCTAAAATGAGGGTCGGGGAACTTATAGGAAAAGAAAAAGGCTCTAACGGAGAGTGACATTGTTCACTCTCCGTTAGAACTGTTGGCACTGGATAAATACGGATATGGACATATCCGCATTTATCCGACATGTCCTGATTTATCCCCCGACTTCGTCAAGGGATAAATCGAACATGTCCCACTGTATCAGCTCCATCCACGATCCATTCACTTGCTTCAAGAAGAAAATGATTTACTAATAGAAAGAAATAGGAGGGGGATAAGTACGCTCTCTATACTTGTCAGCACAGTTGTGGAATAGGTTATGCTTATTACACCCGCAGCTGAGATGCAAGCTCGGGTAGTCCTTCGCCACTACCTTTGCACACTTCGGAGAACACGCCGTTCCCTTGAACTTCTTGGTCTCACCGCATCCTGGACACTTCTGCTTAGCCATCGTCCGTTCCTTACTTCCCGTTGAGGTTTAGGGTTTCTCCCTGCTGACAAGAACTACTCTACCACGTTGATGGGCCTGATCAATGCTTTTGTGTCTTACATCACCTTGATGCTACGAGAGACAAAGCGAAAAAGGCCCCCACCCTGAGGAGGGTGGGGGCGAAAGTTAAGGGTAGGCTTTTACTTACTTCTTCTTCTTGTTGTCCTTGTCCTTCTTCTCGTTCTCCTTGGCCTTCTCGGCTAGCTTCTTGAAGGTCTTCTCATCCATATTGAAACGGCTACCGAGGTCGCCATCCTTGCGCTTCTGGTTCTTACCCATGTTTCCTCTTTCTTCGAGTGTTTCAGGGTTTCCCCTGCGGACAAGAACCACTCTACCACGCTGAGGTTCCTGGTCAACTCCATCTAGTGTGTTCTACATCACACTACTAGGGGTAGTACCGGCGAAGCTGTCACCAGGGGAAAAGTAGAAGTTTGCTAGTAAATGAAAAAACTTGAAGTCGCATCCTATATGGGTGCGTGGATTGAACTGCTGCAATAGTGGTAGTCATCGAGATTATTATACGATAATACTACAATAACACAAATAAAGGAAAAAAGGATGCAAGTTCACATCCCATAAGATAGATTCTTTGAATTCTCTTTGCTTCTTTGTAAATGTTTCCATTCTTCGTTCCAATCTTTTGTTCGTGTCGGTCGTTGATCTTCCAGAGCTCCTTTTTTCAACAATCTACTCAGACGTTCATGAAAATGATTTCCGGCTTCATCATTATCAACGCACGAAATTACTTTTGTTACATCCTGGCCGTTTTGATTTAGCTCTTTAATCGCATCCATGAGAGATTGTTCTTTAAGACCACTCATGCTTTTCAACCGTGTGTTCTGCACTTCTCCCTTTTTCACGGACCAGTAGGAAAGGAGATCAATGGGGCTTTCAAAGATGGCGACTTTATCAATGTTTTTCCCTACATCAATCATAAAACCACCTGTTTCTGCAGAGTTGGGAACAATTTGTTTAAACGTATGTTGCTTTTTGTTATCCATTGACTGAGTCCCTTGCCGATCTGCGCCAATAATGTTTCCTTTCATGTCTTTCCATTTAAATACAACATTAGCTTTCTTATCTTGAACGATAAGGTCTTTCTCGATACACCAATTCACTACCCTTTGATCAATTTTCCGATCATTCACCAAATAGTTTTGTAGTTCCTCTGTGTTATCGACTTCAAAATAGTGGGGATAGCGAAAAGGCTCTTTCTTCACTTCTGATATGTGATTTATGCTTGGAGCATATGCATGTTCATTAATCCGTTTAACAGCTTCCGGAAAGTTCAAGTCATAATAGGTCATGGCAAAGCTAATGGCCCCATGTCCTCCCTCTTGGCGGCTATTCCAGAAAAACTTTTCTCCCTTAATGACCAAGCTGTCATGGTCTACTAAACGAAAATACGGATCACTCCCTCGGCCTTCTCTCTTAACGTCAATGCCATTAGCATCGATAAAATCCAATACTGATACACTTTTCGCTTGATTGATCTCATCTGTCGTTACTCTAGCCGTATTTTTCCTCCTATACACTTAAAATCACCCTTTCGCTCCTGATTAGCTTCTTACATGCTAAAACTCGAATTTTTCTGATGAGGAGTCTTCTTTTCAAAGGGGGTGTCTTTGACCCTTTTTGTAAATGGGGTGTCCTCCATTTCTTTCCGAACATTTTTTTCCATCCGAACAATAGAGCTTTCGGTAAGGGCGTTTGATTTTAAAGCGTGGAGCTTTAATGCCGTATATTGATTCTCAGCAGCCATACGATCTACAATGTTATCTTCTGAAAGTTCACC
Source organism: Alteribacillus bidgolensis (assembly GCF_002886255.1). Lineage (NCBI taxonomy): Bacteria > Bacillati > Bacillota > Bacilli > Caryophanales > Bacillaceae > Alteribacillus > Alteribacillus bidgolensis. The sequence continues at coordinate 413,678 of NZ_KZ614149.1, read as the reverse complement.
AGACTTTTCTTTCCATGCTTTCTCTTGAAATTGCTGAAAGGAGTCTTTTAACTGTACCGTTGTATTGGCAGCATCCATTTCCTCTTTGTGGGTAAGATAGTCTTCTTGTGCTTGCTGCTGGATGTTCTTTACGTCATGGGATGATAAATAATGGTGAGTGACGGAAAAGTCTTCTGTTGCACGAATATTATCTCTTCTAGCTTCCTCAGTTCCCATTTCGGAAGAACGATTATAAAAATCATTCTTATACATAGCGTGCAACGTGTTGGAAATAGCTTCTTTTGTATACACACCTTTTAAATGCTCTTGAGTATCAGGAACAAATTCCTTTAAAGAGCTAGCTGTTTCCTCTACATGGGATTTCAAATCATGATAATGTCCATCGCCTAAGTCCATTCGATCCATGCCTTCTACACGCTTTTCTTCCGGAATAATCATTCGTACCCTTGTTTTGTCATACCCAATGGTTTGCAGGCTTTCCAGATTCTTCTGAGCAAGCATCTTATCCATGTCTGAGACATTCATAACTCTTCGATCAAGATGCGTTTCTGACCACTCTATATACGCCTGTGGAGCTTTTGCGTTTGTATCTAGCATTTTTACACTGTCGCCATGTTTCGTCCACGGTTCATTCATTTGATTAAAGGCTGCCACTTGCTCAAATAGTTCTTTTCCTCGTATATTTCCATGATTTAAGATGTTATTCCCATACTGGTCGGTGAACGTTTTAGCGAAGTCATCACGAGATAAGTCTCCAATAGAATGCACGTCTCCATGAATAATCACATCGACATTTGAAAAGCGATCTTGTAACTCCTGATTGCTTAAAAGCGTATCTTCTATTTCCTTCGTCTTCGATATGTCTTGTTCCAGGTGTGTAATAAATGTATAAGATGTATCTTTCACTTCTTCTAATAATGTTAATTTGTCGTTAATCTGATCGTGATCTTTTGTGTAGGTGTGAAGATAGTTCAAGCTATAATCACTGGTATCAATATTAAAGTGGGAACAAACCGTATATGCAGTCATTTCAGCTTGAAATTCTTTTTCATTATGGTTGAGGTTCTTAGAATGTTCTGTACTGGAATGATGAAGTTTGGCATGGGCTAACTCATGAATGATTGTTTTAATATTGTTCAATTCTGAATTACGAGGATTCAATTCAATTCCTTTGTGGTTTTCCATTTGACCATCTTTATTTAACTGTTGATACTCTATATACGCCCCTTTCGCAGCTCCTAATTCCCGATGGGGTTCCTCCATTATTTCCACATTCATTTTCTCAGCTAACCCATTTAAAGACTGGAACATCTCATCGTAGTTTGCTACTTCCCCTTCCAGCCATTTATTTGGAAAAATCTTTGGTAGGTCTTCGGCTTTTGCATTCGTTTGGGATACGTCAAACACATGTCCGACCCGATACGTAAGATGATCTTTTGTTTCGATTTCCTTTTTCTCTATCGCTTCTTTTTCAGCCTTCGTTGCATATTTCACACTCACCGATTTCTTCTTGCCATTCTCTTCACGAATGAAGGTTTTATATCGAACAGGAACGAACACTTTCAAGCCCTTTTCCCCTTTTTGCACCGAGTAGCCTTTTTTCTTCCAAAAATCAAAACTACCAACAGCTTCTGCCCCTTGAAACTGTTTTTGAATTAAGATGGAATTCCGAGGGGAATAGGTATAAAATTTGCTCATGAAAGAAAGATATTCTTTCATGTCTTCCGGCGTTGTAAAGAATTTCTCCACTTGAGCATCTCGGTCTTCTGTTAATTGAGCAATTTCTTTCCTTTTAGCTTCAGCTGATTTTTGTTTATATGCCACGGTCAACGCTCCTTTCTTTAGTCGATCATGCCCTCATCGTTTACGCCTTCATGAATATTTTCTAGCTCTTCATTTTCCATTTCCGTCATGTTCAAACGGTCATCAAAAACCACCACTTCCTTTTCCGTATCGAACAACACATACTCGACTTCTTCTTCTATCAATAACGTTTGCAAATCGCTCATTTCTTCCTCGGATAGGAGAATGTGATAATCTTTTTTACTGGTAGAAACAATCAAATCGTTTTCGCCAATTTCTTTAATAAATACATGTTCATACTTTACCGACATGTTTATTGACCTCCCTGTTTTGTATAGTAATCCGCACGCTTTTGTTGTAAATGTTTTATGCGATCTTGCACGTTTTCTTTAGCCGTTGTAACGGGCTTCGATTCCATATCATCTGTCGTTACAATGTCTGATATATTATTGTGAATCATTAATCCATTTAGTAGCTCAATAAGAATTTGTGTGTTCCGGTCTGCATTGTTAGTTCCTAGTAAAATACGTTTCACTTCTTTTTTCATTTCTTTGCTAACGGAGTCGGACACTTCTTGTATCATTTCGTTTCCTGTTTCTTGTTCATTCTCTTTCCGTTCTCTCATCTCTTTATGTTCTTGAATAATAAGATCCACTGTTCGATTCATACGACCATCAGGAAACCCTTTTTCTCTTGCATAATCCTCTATATATTCCACGGAATCACCAGATAAACGCATTCGTTTTAAAATACCTTCACTCACATGGAGTTCCCCCTTTCAATGTTTCGTTGCATTCGTTCATAGGAAGCCTGATTCTTGTAAGAATTTAATTCGGAATACACCATTCGATCCAATCCATATTTGACTTGTTGAAATGCTACATTTTTTCGTATGGTTTGATGATTCTTTTGATTATAGTTGGTTTTGTGAGTACTGCTTGATGACTGTTCAATGTCCTTCATTTTTTTATCGTACTCTCTCATTTCAGAAAGAAAGGCATTCCCCATTCGCTTATATAAATCATTGATTTTATTTTTCTTATAATCCTTGTACCTTGCTTGATTTCCTTCCCCATATGTCCGTTTTAATACTTTTTCTTCTTTATTAAGTTTTGTTTCTAATTGCTTCATTTCTTCCTTGAAGTACGTATCAATATACCTTTTGGTTAAATCATTCAGGGCAGGCTTTACATGATTAATGTTCTGGTATCCATAATTCCAATACCGTTTATTAGAAGGTAATTGATTATAGATGGAAAGAAAGTCTTTTTTAAACTTCCGATTGAATATCGTAAATGTTTTATGGTTTTTCTTCTTATTGACCATTCGATTTCTTATCAAATCATTAATTTTCTGATGCTGTTTTGAACGATCATTGATCTTATTTACAAACATAGAACGCATACCTTCTAGCGTTTTTAACTTTCGTTTTCCTCGTTGATGATCAACCGGAGATAAATCAACCGTAGCAATGTGAATATGAATATTATCCGTATTATGATGAATAGCTCCTGACCAAACCGTATTGCCATCCAGTTTATTTTTCTCTTGCATTTCCTTCATCGCTAATCGTGTGATGTTTTTCAATCGTTTTTCATCGACCTGTTTTGTTTTCGCATCATACACTCCATTCTCTTCCAACCAACGGTTATCAAAAGAAACAACATCTTGATATAAAATGCTTCCACGTTTTTGTGCTAATTTAAATACCTGCTTCATCTTTTCCTTTTTCTCCTCATCTAAATAATCATCTGTTTGGGAGAATAAGGATGTCGCTTTTTTTTCATCATCCATGTAATCATTGTACGAAGAAAAGTCACCATTACTTTTTGCTTCTTGTCGGTCTAAATAGTTCAAGTAATCATTAAAACGATGATCCCCTTTCTTTTCTGGTAAAGTGAATTGAGACTTTACAACAACTGCGGTTTTCTTTCCTAATTCAACCACCATTATTCACCTTCTTTATTCATCTAAAAGGGCATCAAATAACTCTTCATGACGTCTCAAGTGATCTCCAACCATCATCAACATTTCTGTATTTTTTTCTAGCGTTGTTTTTAATTCCGTTTCACGCTCATTTAACTCCTGCATCATGACATAATTCTCGATCATGTTTTTTAAAAAAACCTGTCTGGATTGCTTCATTTTTTTGGCCTTTTCATCGATAGTTTTTACCACCATTGGGTCTACATTTCGAATCATAATATCCATCGATAAACCTCCCCCTTTTCATTAACACACCGGATTTTGGCATGTGCAAGACTACTAGTTAGAAAGAGCATAAGGAAAAAATGATAACACTTGCGTGTTATATCCGGCAGTGCCGGATTTTTCAGTGATATCATCGTTTTATCGTTTTGTGCCATTTTTGTGCATACTTTTTATATGTTTGTGCATAGTTTGTGCCACGATTTTACCCCTTTGTGCCTCCTTTGTGCCGATTATTATTCTTAAAAATAGCCCCATATCAGCCAATTTTTGATTTATATTCGGCTGATTTTCTCTACAAAATAGGGGCATTAAAATGATAAAAACTCGACTCATTTATGACGGAGAAATGGTTGAATCTCTCTTTCTTTCTTTATAATTTTTGATGCGTTCTTTCTCTATTTTTATCTTTTCTTTGATCTCTTCTTCCTCTGAAATCACTTGCTCTTTTTCGGCTTCTAAGGAGTTTATATAATTGTCTGTTTGTAATTGTTCTTCTTCTGTTTCATACATTCTTTCATTTTTTATTTGCCGTATTTCATCGTCCATTTCTGCTACTTCGTTTTTCGATTCCTCTCTTTGATTTTCCAACATTTTTATATCTTCTTCGGATGTTTCAATAAGAGTATCCATCACATAAAATAAATAATTTTCCTGATCGATCGTGTCGATTTGTTCTCGATCTACCTCTCTCATATCGGTAAATAGTTGAGCAATTTGTTGATATTCACCCTCCTCATTTTCTTCCAAAACTTCTAATGACATTTGCACAAATTCCTGATCAATACCATCGATATTCACGACAACATATTCTTCTAATTGATAGGGAATAGTAACCTGCAATTCTCTTGCATCTGAACGTTGAATGGCTCGATATTGCAATTCTTCTGCATCAAATCGTAAGTCTTTTATGTCTAATAAGACCTGCATTTTATTTTGTCCTTTGTCATAAATCCATTCTAAAATCTCCATTTCACTTTGCCCTCTTGTGTCAATTTCTTCTTTTATAGGAGAAGCGAGAACATCAAATTCTTCTTCCATAAACAACCCTGATGATAAAAAATATGCCATCACCAAAAACACAGAAGAAGTACCAATGATGTACCATTTACTAACTCTTTTTCTCAAATTTACACGGTCTTTATTGAACATGTTCCACCCTCCCTTTCTATGTTAACTCGTCTAAATCAGTGGCCATCCAAGTATCATTTTGACGTTCAAATGTCACTTGAATGAGCACATTTGATGTTTCTTCCACATCGGTTTGTACATAGTAAATGTCATGCTTCAACTTAATAATCACATCCATTTTTTCACTACTTATGGGATCATTTTTTATGAAATATTCGTCTTCCCTGATATCTGTTTCCACTTCTCCTCCCCCGTACATTTCGGCTGAATAAAACCGATCAAAAAGTTCTTCATTCATCACTTCTTCTGCCTCATTTTTTCTCGTTTGATATTCGTCTACATTCTGAACAAAAGCTAGATGAGCAAATCGTTCAGCCTGTTCTTCTAACTGCTTAAAAATTTCCTCTCGACCGGTTAAAGATTGAAATTCTTCTTGGTGGCGAAGTCGTTCATTTTCTTGTTTTAATTCTTGGATTTGTTCGGATGGATCGAGCTCTTGACCTTCTGTAGTATCCCTTTGCTGAATGGAGAAAAACACCACTCCATTCAGCACCAATAGAACAACTAAAATAATCGTAGAAATCGATTTAAAGGCTTTAAATGTATCCATGGAAACGCCCCCTTCCTATTCTTTTTAAAGGCGTATCACACGCCCATTAAAGGCGTCCTGCCAATAGCCTTCTTCCATGTTTTCAATCGAAACACCCGTGCTGCTTTGCGCTCCGATAAACTGCCCATCACCAACAAATATGGCCACGTGTCCATCGATTTTGTAGGTATCAAAAAACACTAAATCACCAGGTTGAGCGTCACTATAGGAGACTCTTTGGCCTTTGTTTTTTAGCGTATCTGTTGTGACCGAACCTAAATCTCCAAGCTCCACTCCGACTTGTTCAAAAGACCAATGAACGAAGCTAGAGCAGTCAAATATCCCTTGTTTTTGTTCTGATCTTGAACGTCCCCCACCGAATACATAGTCAGAGTTTCCAATCCATTTCGTACCAACTTCAACCACTTCTTCCACATCCCCATCTATATCAAAAGATGGACGCATATAAGCCATCACAGCATCGACATATCCAATATCTCCATAGCAAGCTCCCGTTTCCGCACTTTCTGGTCGAATGCAAGAATAATTTCCTGTATGCTTGACCTTTTGATATTGCTTCCTTGAATATTCAATAGCCAGCTCTTTCGAATACTTTCCGTTGTTATGTTCATTCGCATAATCAATGAAGCCTGATCCAAAATTATAGGATTGTAAGGCTAGTTTTACGTCCCCGCCTGCTTGTTCTAACACTTGCGCAAAGTACTGAGTTCCCACATCAATACTGGTTTCTTTATCATCAATCGTGTTGGGTGGAAGTCCTAGTGATTCACTGGCTTGCATGACATCCTGGAGCTTTCCACCGGATTCCTGTTGCGTTTTTGCCATAAGCAAATCGACGTATTCCGGAATGCCATACTTTTCTGCATATTTTTCAAAAAGAGGCCTTAATTCTTCTACTGCTGGTGAAAGGTTTTGCGTTCCAGATGATATAAAATCATAGTCCCCTTCCATGGCATTGTCTCCTGTACTTCCGATCAACGTTTGAAAGATACCAATGATCAAAACAAAGAGAAAAGCAAGCAAACCTAGAACCAAAAACGTAATAATTTTGGCTTTTACTGTGGCTAAGCTACTTAAAAATAACCCGACTCTTGCTGCCCCTCTAACAAAAGAACTCATGTATGATCAAGCACCTCCGCCAAACAAGTCCAGTTCCTCTTGGGAGACATCCACGCTCATTTTGATGTTCTTTAAACCGGATATGGAGAGGATGACTTGCCCCTTTTGAAGAAAAGGTATTTGGCTCAATTCCGAGCTATTTAACTGCCCCGTAAATACTTCTTTTAATTTTCCTAATGACTCACTATCCTGTTCACCAATAAATTTGTATTGCGTTAAACTGAATAATTTTTTGACTTCCTCTGCTGCACTTTGTTCTGCATTATCTGGAACAAAGTCTTCAATGACGTGACTGGCAAAGAAAATACCGCCGAAATACTTTCTTGCTTCACGCATGAATCGTTGCAAATACTGGACGCCATGTTCTGAACCTTTTCTTGTATTAATGATGTGGTGTGCTTCATCAATTAAAATCAAATATCTTATGGCATCTTCAAACTTTAATCGATGCTTATTGAAAGCTCGAAATTGCGGTTGACCATTGCTCAACATGCCATCCCATAGCATGTTCATCACGTTAAACAACTGGGCCTGAAATATTTCCGGTTTTAATTCCGATAAATTTCTCAATGGAAAAGAAACAAAGTCCTCAGCATAAAAATCATCGATACTCGAATGAGTGTTAAACAAGTGAGCATAATTTTGAACGACATTCGCAATGTTTAGTTCAATGTTTTCCAATCGTTCGCGTTTGTGTACACTAATCGTTTCATCGACTTTTTGTTTTTCCACGTTTTCATAGAGTTCACTCTGTAGTAGTTTCAAAAAGTCAGAGAAAACCGGATAACGTTCAGCTTTTAAATCCGTGATTTGGTTATCGTCCGATTCTTCCTCCCATAGACCATGATGAATGTATAACTTTCTCAAAAGATTCTCGTATTCTTTAATTTCTTCATTGCTAACATCAGGATTCAGAAATCGATAGAACACACTCAGTTTGGATAAATGCTGCGTAAACGATGCTTCCTGATTAGCAACACCGTCATCATCGGTAGCAGCTTTATATACGTGAAGAGGATTAATCGATCCGTTGCTTCCATCCAGGGCAATCACTTTTCCATCGAGCATTTGTGCTAAGTCTGTAAATTCTCCCGTGATGTCCAGAATACGTATTTGATGTCCTTTTATCGCATTGTCCAGTGCTACCTTTTTCAAAAGGGTGGACTTTCCGGAACCCATCTTTCCAATTATCAAAGCATTATAGAATTTTCGTCGAGAATCCCTATGGAAAATATCAAAAATGACGTTGCCATTTGTATCGGTTGTACCGTAATGGGTGCCATACGGATCATCCAAACTTGTATAGTGAAAAGGAAATCCACCAGCCAATGAAAGGGCAGGAATCTCTACTCCTTTTCGATGATTGGGATACTTGATTTGCGAGCGATAACTCTTAAATAAACTTTCCCATTCGTATTCCTGCTCGTTCAGAAACACGCTGCCACGAAAGTTCAGAGATTCCAAATCACCCATCACTTTTTTCGCCCGAAGCTCCAATTCATCCATGGTTTTGGTAGCGATAAACAACCGTAGCACCATTCGTTTTACCACTTCCCCTTGACGAATGTCGTTGTAGACTTCTTTCAATTCCTCGTAGCTTTCGCTGGCATCTATCAAATCAGCCGTATCCTTTGCTTGAATACCCCTTGTTTTTTGTTCGGCCATGCTTTTATTGATGCTTTGAATCACATCCCTACGGTTCGGTGTACCAATATCTAAGCAAGCAATCACATTGGGCATATTCATGATCTCTTCCAACCAAAAGTCGCTCACAATGGTTTGAAAATCATAGATGTGTATAGAGGTCTCATAGCCATCACCCTTACGAATATAAGCCTCATGAAATTTGATCCCCCCTTGGGGTTGAATGGTCGATAATAAATACGGATTGTACCCTATTTCTTCAGGCGATGAAGACGGTCTTATTTTATCTAAGAGTGTGGTTAACATTATGATTCACCTCTTATGCTTCGGTTTTTTGAATTTAAATTGTGCAACTTATAGAGAATATTGATCTTTTTTTCATCGGTCAGTTTAATGATTGGACATACCGTACTCATTTGGCCGGTGATGTCACTGATCCGTGAACGTAGGGTGAATTCATCCTCTGCATAAATGAACATGTAAAATTCACGATTGGAACGTTCTTTTTCAATGAATTGAAGCTCACGTAGCTTTTGTTCTAAAAACATACGGTATTTCTCGTTTGTCGTGCGGTCCATTTTCTCCAATACAAACCGTTGCTGGCGGGAGGTATCGACCGGAAAATCGAAAGGGATGATTTTCAGGTCGTGTTGATACCACTGTAAGAAAAACGCAAAAGAGAAAATCATTTTATCCTTGTCATTTTGGTTTAACGAGTAAATATCCATCGATGTCAATTGCACAATGTCCATGTATCCGTCATTAATCGACAATTGCAAATAGCCATTACCCGTAATATCGATCACCGGGGCAATATCCGCAAAACTCGATTGCACTTTCTGTTTCATTGGCTTTTCTTTTGGGGTCGTATTGTTAGTATCAGATTCCACAAAAACAGATGTACCGTTGGAGCCTTTTTTTCCTAGTAGTCGTTTCTTCTTTTTCTCATCGAAGATCGCCATGTTCATCCTCCTTTGCTCCCCCGATTTCTTCGGTATCTTCATCATCGTCAATCACATAATCAATGGCGGTGTAGGTATCCTTTCGTCTACAAATGGCGTAGTAAACAGCTTCATAGATTCGTTTTTTTGGATTTGTGGCAGGTCTGATAATTAGCAGGCCTGCCACAATAACCATGAAAAGATAAAAGTACCATAGCAACGAATCATGAACGATGTTACTCATGACCATCGTGAATGGGATTAATCCAACCAAGATGAAGAAATCGGTCAGATATAACGCTTTGTTGATTTTTAATTCACTCGTCATATCCTTTGGGATGCGATATTGACTCATCGAATCACCTCTTTCTATTTTCGATTCAATCGCTTCTTGACGTTACGCTGGATGGCCTGACCGGTATTTTTCCCGATATTATAATGTTTTTTGGCTCCCTGAACGGTTTGATTGTTGTTCAATCGTTGAGTCACAGAATCTCGAATGACTTGCCCTGCATGGCGATCATCATGCACGACCACATTTTCCTCTTGAATCACCTCGTGATCATTGCCGCCACCACCTGAAACGTTTGTGGTGGTTTGTTGCGTTGTCGTTGTCGTCGTCGTGCTTCCCGATGAACCAGCAGAAACCGATGATGTGCTGCCTCCGATAGATGTAGTACTTCCTCCTGACGGTGTACTTGTTCCACCCGTTGAGCTTATTGTTGATGAGGTGTTTCCTCCTGAAGCGCCGCCACGGTCTACGGTTGCATTTCTTATTTCTTGGTCCGTAGTAGCCGCAATTTCATTCTCTTGCTCAATAACTTCTTTGTGCTGTCCTGATCCACTGGAAGACGCTTGTTGTCTTCCAGTTACAGATGCACCTTTTGCATTGATACTTGCAGCATTTCCGGATACAGAACTAGATGGGGAACCAGTCGTTGCACTGGATGTAGATAAACTTCCTGTTACCGTGCTACCACCTTTTGACGAATGAAAAGCGCCGAATTGGTGTTGCTCGGACACGCTTGCAACGTCACCGTCACTTTGGCGTCCTTCTACGACATTCTCAGCGCCTTCTGTTGGTTGCCCGACATTCTGTTCAGGCATTGCTGATACACTGCTTGAGGTGCTTCCTACGGCGTTTCCGGCTACCTTGCCAGCTGCACCTGCGGACGAACTAACTACGGTACTTCCAACAGCATTTACAGCTGATTTATCTGCGCCAGATACAGCACCCTTCACTTTCATTTCATCATGCAAGGATTGTGGTCTGGTTGGACCTCCCTCTTGTGTCCCAGATCCATTTCCTTTCTGGTTTTCATTTTTTTCAGTACCTTGAGCATTGGTAAGGTTTCCTTGAGCTTGGTGTGTTCTATCCCCTTGCCCTTTTCCTTGTTGATCTTGACTGTTTGCCAGTCCTTTTCCATTAACTTGTTGCGCTTGGGCTTGCTGTGCCACATTCCCTTGCTGATTATCGCCTTTACCTCTTAAGCCGGAAAGCATTCCAGCACCACCTGCACTCGCTTTTGTTGCGCCACTGGTGACTTTGCTCCCGAGTTTACCTGCAGCACTTGCTCCCTTGGTAGCCATTCCAGCAGCGCCTTTTGTCGCCACATAAGTAGCTGCAAGGGCACCCCAACCAGATTTACTTCCAGCATCAATACCAAAGATGCGCTCTACAATATTCGGTCCATCCAATAGCGCCAAACCAAAACCGATCATGGCAATTAAATATGAAATGCCACTCAATGTTTCTCCTAGCCAACTCGCCCCGATCATATAGACTTTTAGAGAAAGAAAGATCATGATCGTAACGAGGAATATATTCAAGATGTTTTGAACCACTTGTTTGGTTCTTTGGCCACTGTGCATATCCGATGCCGCAACGAACGGAGCTAACACATGGTTAAACGCCAACTCAAAGAATAAACGAGCAAGCTTAATCGCAATGGTCACCAAAACAATCGTTATAATCCCCAACGTACCAAGTAGATTGATCCAGTCCACGTCATAGCGATAGTAATACTCTTGCGTAATGTCTGTGATCCAGTTGCCATCCTGTAAATCTACGACTGTCCGTGATCCATCCCCGAGTGTTTCGATTTTTTTTTCTAAAATTTTTTTTCCATCATTTGATAGCTCCTCATCTTCGGTGATCTTACTCCCTTCGGTCAGAGGGGAAGTAATATTGATGTCACGGGCATAGGATGGGCTTAAATGATTTTTATCTTCTAAATCCGGGTTGTTCCAATCGTCCAAATCAAACACCGAAATATCGGTAATATTATTGGTGATCACATCATCGGCAAGGGAACTGGCCTCATCGTTATAATTGATCGCTTCTACGGCATCATCCGTGAATTCATTGGCTTGATCCATCCCTGCACTGAGTAAAACAATGACCATTAATGCCATAAAAACATTGGTGAAAATGGCAGAACGGTTTAATGAATCCCGATTGAATGTAAGCAAATATCCAATGAATAGGATGTTAAAAGCAAAGAGAATGACCAAAACCGGCTGCGCTGAGTCCAAAAATTCCGCGATTTCTGATTGGCTATAAAGTGCCTTTAATCCAAGCATCGTATCCGTGATGTTTTCCACTTGATCAACAATCCAAGCCATCCCTTGCACCAAGAACCAGCCAATTGTCCGAAAAATATCAATGAAAATGGTCCCCAAAGATAGGTGCTCCGCAAATTTTTCTAGTATCTCTAAAATATCTTCATCACTCACAATACCCACCCCCCTATTCGTCTAAAAATCTCTCTATGGTGGAAGACACGATCAGATCATAATCATCAACCCATATCTTGTAGTTGTTATCGTATATGTTTTTTTGGATGCGACATGTCCCGTCTTTCAAGCGTATAATCAAATCCTGGTCTTCTAAGAGATCGGCATATTGGTGAATCACATCGCTTACTTTACATTGGTAACTGCTCATCGTGTCGTTCCTCGCTTTCTTCCTGATTTCTCAATCCACTTAATTTATCTAGGACAACATTGACCGTATTGGACTTCACTTTGTTCTCCTGTTCTAGCTGCTGAATGAAGTGTTCGAAATCAACCGTTGGCATCGATAAAACCTGTTCCTCGGTCATGTCTGTTTCAGGAGCTATTTTTTCAGTGATGAAACGCAAAATATTATCATTTTCTAACACAACCCCAACTTCCAGTGCATCAAAAGATTTTTCTGTATTGTGTTCTTGCAACGGGGAAGAAGGTTCTAACGGAGTTTCCGTTTCCTCATTTTCATCTAACGCTTTTGGATCGTCCTGATGAAACTCATAACGTAATTGATTTAAAGAGAGATCGGCATGTAAACAAAGAATGTCGATTTCATTCGCAGCTTTGGAGGTATCAAAATCATCGGCTAAGTACTCAAACCGATATTTCATACGGGTTTTTTCTGTGTTATAAATCGGGTAAGCCTTGATCTTTTTTCGTTTCTGATCTTGTCGCTTGATCCCTCGGATAACCACCATTTCTCCTTCTTCCAATTGCATGAGTTCTGTAGCATTGAGTAAACGCCGTCCATCTGTCCCTTCGGTTTTATTTTTGTTGAACGAGATGGTTCCACCGGAGCGACTATGGGAAGTGATGGTTTTATCGCCTAATTTCTTGCTGATTTCTTCGGCGGTATCATTCGAAGTGGTTAAGATGTAAATCGTATTGGCACAGTTTCCATCAATGGTCTTCCAGTCTTTGTCGTATTTACGTTCCAATTGGGCGTATGCCTGAATAACGAGATTAAAACGAATGTTACGTCCTAAGCAGACCGTGACAATCGTTCCCATGTCTTGAATAGCTGGCATGTTCCCAAATTCATCTAATATGAAGATCACTTCTCGAATACATTTCCCACCCGATGTATTGCTTGCGGTACGGGCCAGTTCCGTGTACAACTGCTTAATGTATAAAGAAGCAATCACATGTAAGGACGTATCATAATCCGGCGTGATCATAAACAGGGCCGTTGGTTTCGCAAATTGTTCAAACGTTCGTAACGAAATACCGACTCTTTCTTCCTGCCGATCATTCTCCACCGTATATAAGACGGTTCCATCCTTTTCTTGAATGTCATCCACATGTAACGTTTGGGAAATATCCGTGTTTATCACTTCAATCGTCATGCGGTCTCCCTGCTTGACTGCTTCATTATGTGTAATGTGGAATAATCCGTTGGCATCCGTGCGAATGGATGTAGAACCTTTGGCAAACCGTATTCGCACTCTGGACAACGGCTTTGCCTTTCCAGCGATGACTTTTCCAAAACCAATCTTCTTCATATCAAAAGAGTTCATCGAAGTCATTTTCGCAATCGGTGTTAGCGTAAAGATATTCAGTTTGTCGAAGGCATTGGCAAAGATTCCGGCTACTGTTTGCCCAGCACCAGAAGCAAATTTCACGGTAGCGTATTGTAATTTTGCTGGATGGTTTTCAGGTAGACTATCGAAGAAACGATCAAGCCCTGTTGTTGTATCTCCGGTTACTTCATCCATATCTTTTTCGGCGGCCAGTTCATTAAGCGTCGTTGCCACGGTGTACATTGTGATTTTTTCCTTGTCGTGTGGAATATTTTTCTCACATAGACCAAGTATCAAGGCTGTACATAGGGCGCTTGCACTATCTTGCCAAAATTTATCCTTTGCGGAAGGGTCTGCGTACAACATAGTGGAAATGGTTTTGGCATATTGTTCAGCTTTTGCCATGTCTCCTTCTTCATACGCATTGATAACAATCTGTAAGATTTGATACGACATGGATTGTAACGGATTATCCAAATTCAGCACTTCCACATGGTATCCTCGGTCTTCCAACGTTTCTTTCGAAGCTGCAAACAGCTCTCCTTTAGGGTCATTCAGCACCATGGAGGCCTTCTTCTCAGCTCTGGAATAAATATCGATCATGGGAAACATCCCCATCTCCCCTTTACCTGATCGGGTGGTACCAACCCATAAGTTATTTACGGGTGAATCATCAATAAAAATTTGATCTTTGTAACGTGAAATCGGAACACCACCTCCCCCTTTATAGAAGGTTTTTTTCTCTGGTACGGATCGGTACTGCTGTTTCATTTCTTCTAACGTGGTGAAACGACTGGACCCTTTTGCGTGTTCTTCTTCCAGTTCTCGAAAATTCGTTCGTAACTTATAGAGAAGTAAACCAAATGCAACCAGCGACAACGCTCCTAGGAAATAGTAGACAAGGATCGGCAATGGATTGAAGGAAAAAAGAAACAACGTAACATCAAACACTATAGCCGACATTTCAAAGAAATTATCACTACTTAAAAGCCCCTGTATGTTGATGATCATAAAGTTCAACAAGCCGTTCACAAAAAGGAAGAACAACCCCGTACCTATGAACGCCATGGCAACGTGCGTCTTCCGTTTTTGAAGTGTTTTTTTGAGCATTTTCAAGGATTCTTCTCCCCTTCCAAAAAATAAAAGACACTTTTCTGTAAGTGTCTGTCACAAGCTCTCGAGTTTTTCTTGTCGTTCAGCTTTTTCTTCCTCCAAGGATTCAATCTCCTCCTCGTCGTCCTTATCGAGACCGTCTATTTCTTGATCTAATGCCTCTATTTCAGATTCTAACTGTACATAACGTTCGACTAGCTCTTCCAATTCGGCCGATTCACTGCGCTCCAGTTCTTCTTGCGCTCGTTCAACATTTCCTAATTTTAAGAACGCATACGACCGCATTTCACTTCGACGGTTCGTCACTTCAACATTCTCTAAGCTAACAACTGTTTCATAATCTTCATCCGCAAAAGCAAGATCAAACTCCCCTTCATTGGTCGGATACGCTTCATGATAAGCTTGCAATACATCCTCATCTTTGTGCATGGATAGAAAATCCACCACTAGCCCATGATCATCACTAAATAACGTATTCAGCGCTTCAAAATCTTCCTCATCTGCTAAATAACCAGCATAGATGTTCCGTTCATTGGTAGATAACTCGTTAGAGTTTTGTGTGCTGTAATATTCCTTTATTGGATCAGTATCGTCTAACAGAGCTTCCTCATAGTACTCAATCAATCGTTCCCTCTCATCAACCTGATTAGCAAGAGTTTGATACTCTTGATTAATCGATCCCACTTGAGTAAAAAAGAAAGCAAAGACGGCAACGGTGGTGACAGCGAATAAACCTGCTAATCCGTAAATGCAACGTCTTTGCCACTTTTTCAAATGAGAAACTTTATCTCCATCCACATTTTCCTGTTTTTCGATGTGTTCCTGAACCTTATACTGATCATCAATAAGTTCTTCCATTTCCGTAATGAAGGCTAATCGAATTTTTTCTTTCTCTTTATTCATTCGAATTTTAGGTAAGTGGTTCTTTATATGAATAAATAAGTTTGGCGCTTGTAAGGAACCGAAAACGAATGCCCCCTCATACATTTCTTCCTCAAATTCGGTATCAATCACATAAAAATAACTCTCGACTTTCTCTTCTTTTTCCCGCATTTCCATTTCCATTTCTTGTGAAAGCGCCACAGCTTCAGCAAATGGAATTCGTTCATGCTTCCGAATTTTCGGGTGCTTCCCACGGGTAAAGTTCACATACAGCACAGATTCTCCTCCTTCTTTAATAAATAAAATAGCCATAAGGAATACGGCTCTTTTAATTACAATTTGGATAGTAAATTGCTGTTTTCGGATAGTGTTCTGACGATGTCGGATAGTAAATCCTCAAGTTGGGATAGTATTTTTTAAAATAACCATATTATTTTTTGACCTTGACACTAATGTCGTGGTGGGAGCTTTTTTATGGATCAGGGTTTTATGCAGCGCAGCAAATATTATCGTTCTTTTTATCTTTTTTTCCTTCTATCGATGGTTCTTCTGTGTAAACCTGATTAAGAAAAAATAGATAAAAAAAGCACCATCTTAAATAAAGAAGGCGTTTTTTAAAAATCAAGTTTAGCTATTTATTTCAATGCTGCTATACCAAAGTGTTGTTTAGCTAATTCGTTGAATTGTTTATGATTAATTTTTTCTTTACTATATTCTCCGTTTATCCATTGGGTAAGGGAGGTATCGGTTAGAGTGATCGTTCCATTGTCGGTAAATTTAGTCATTAAAGGATTATTGTTAAAAGGAGAGGCTTCGTCTTCTATAAGAATGGTTTGTATCTCATTAAAATCTGCTACATTCTTAATAGGTCGTTTTGAATCGAACGTATATCCTATTCTCCAGTCTTTATCCTTATGTGCCAGCTTTAATTCCAAAACATAGTTTCCATGGTCGTTATCCGATTGTTTTATCCGAAATTCTCCATTAGAAGATATGATAACCTCACCATTTAACGGAACAGGTTTTAATGGTAAATTGCTTCCAAATCCAGTATCAACAAGATACGTTTGCCCATCGTGACGTAAAAGAACAGCGACATGGGTTCTCCCAAGGGTTAGCCATTCTTTCTTATCGTTATTGTAGACCACTCCACGAACTAACTCTGCGTTAAAACCATTTTCTACGAAGAAAAAATAGAGAAGTGTATTTAACTCATAACAAAGCCCCCCTTCCTGTTTGACTAGCATTTTGTCTATTACATTCTCTTTTGTGATCGAACGTGTTGTATTTTCTATGATGCGTAAATTTTCAAAAGGAATGGTTTTTGCCGTTTTCAGAAGGACATTAGGTAAATGTTGAAACGTAATGGTTTCTTCCGTAGGGATACCTATTCTGTTACGAAATAATTGGTTCATGTTTGAAACCTCCCGTTCATTTTTCACTGTTATGACAAATGTACATGAAAAAAACATGAATGATAAACATTTTGCCTTTCGTTGTGAAAATACGATGGACATGAAATGCTGCGTTATCCATGCATTTTATATAAATCCTTAGAAAATATATATGGAAAAAGCAGGCGACAATGTTAGGGTAAAAAAACTATAAGAATTTGTATAGGTTTCTAGTTAAAAGTAATATTGTCATTAATGCCTGTTGCAATACCATAGGCACCCATAACAATGATCAAACCAACGGCGCCACCTAAGAACCAGCCAATTGCTTTGGTCCGCCCTCGATCTCCACCGAACATGAGGTAGTAACCCCCAATACAAAAAGCAATCGCAGCGCCTATTAACCCTAGACGCTGCGCCCATTGGAGAATTCCTTCTCCTGTTGAGATTAAATTGTCCATCCCGTTAGCAACGCTGAAAACAACGGTAGACATCATCATGTCAAACATCCTCAACCTTGCCCCTTTCTATTAACGGATTTCTTGAAATTTTGGTTTTGTACTAGAAGTTGGTTCATTACTTTGAACGTCGTTCTTCTCCTCCTGTTTTTCTTCTTGCATATTCATGTAATCGATAAGGTTATCGTCAATATACTCTTGATGCTTTTCATGTAACCAATCGTTATATTTCATCCCTTTCGTTTCCATCATCTTCTGAGCAATTTCTTTCTTCTGCTTTCGTTCTTTCGCATTTCCTGCCATACTATTACTGACTCCTTTACTGATGGGTTTCAATAAAATGTTGCAGCTCTTGATTGTACTCATCTGTCTGGAGCACACTATTTTCTATGGGAAATTCACTAATGACCGTTCCCTCTTTCACATAAACAACTTTATCACCAGGTAAAATTAAATCAGGATCTCTACTTTCTTCGTTAAAAAATTCATGTACGTCATCATCGTATTCCTGAACATTTGTATAGATCAATTGCTCTCCTGTTCGTTCGAAGACATCCTCAATCATGGTTATATAACCTTCTTCATGAGTTTGATAATCGGTCAACATATAGGAAAAACCAGTGAAATCATCAGCATTCACCATATCTCGAAAGTCTTCATATTCATACTCTTGTAGTGTCTCACCCCCACTTCCACAAGCAGTAAAAATCCCCACTACAAGTAGTAAAAGGCATACGAATCTTTTCATATGTTCACAACCTTTGCAAAGACATTTTCTCATCTCCCTCTATCAAAAAAGTTCGATGATTGCTTTCTGGCTGGAAGCAAGAACCCTATGGAAACATGCTTACTAAAACATACGTTACGTTTTAGTAGCTTCCCAAAGCACGTCGTTTTAGGCAAGGTACGAAGAACCAGAAATAAAGAGCGTTTCACGAATGGTGGCAAGTTTTAGGAATCGAACTTAGCTAACCGTTCTATGTTGACCTCCGGCATATCGCTCAAGCACGCCAGAGGCACCCATATTCAGTTGTCAATGGTTTTCAACAGAGATGATTTTTTAATACTCTTGCTAGAATTACAACCCTTCGTCTTTTATGAACCTAAGGCAAATATAAACACAATTCATCGGAACGATTTTTACGTTTAGCAATGAGCTTTTTGTTCTTATTTTGAGCAGAACGTACCCGGTAGTATATATCTGCCACCTGAGCAATTTCACCACTGTTTCGTTCCACCGCAATGGAACCTTTCAGCTCATACCTTTCATTTTCAAATGTCTTGACGAACCTTGCCTTATAAGCTAGTTCAACCTGTGAAACTCTTTTTCTACCATTCATTGTACCACCTCAACAATGTTTAATCATATTGATCCAACCAGTTGGCATTTAATCTTTAAATTTTTTATTTGTTTTTGACTTAATTAGATTCCAACATTCACACCGCTTTCTTTAATTCGCTTTTAGCATTTGTATTAAATGTTGTTGTCGGGCTTCGTTGTATAAACGGTCGTCGGTACGGAAGAAAATAGATTGCGGTTTTAAGCATTACACCTTTCCCTCTAATCTGTGATTTAGCTGGAATCTATCGCCCTGGATTAGTACCAAATAATCCTTACACATTTCATAAATGCGAGTTGCTAATGCTTCATCAACCTCAACAAGTTGATCAATCGGCAATTCTGATGAGATTAAAACCGGCATGTGGTTCAAGTAACGATGGTTAATGACAGCGTAAGTCTGTTCGATTTGCCATTCAGTTGCACGGGGCTTTTTATCCTTGCCGGTAGGCTTGAACAAATCATCGATAAAGAGGACATCAGCTTTTTTCATGCGCTCCATTTTTTCTTCCAGCTTGTCGAAATTGTCTTTTAGGTTATTAAAACCTTCTACATAAGGGAAGTACAGTACTGGTACTTGTCTTTTTCGAATCAAATTATTTGCTATAGCTGTTAGTAAATGTGTTTTACCGACTCCTGGTTGGCCTAACAATGCAATACTATTTTGACGTTTTCCTTCAACGACTTCGAAATTCCTAAAATAACTTAAGGCACACTCATAAGCTCCCTTTATCAATTCTGGCTTTCCTTCCGTCCTAAAATTTTGGAAGCCTAGCTTTTTAAAGTCATTAGTTATTTCGCTCGAACGCAACAATCTTTGAGCTCTTCTCCACTCAATACAACTGCACTGGACCCAGACTTCCATTCCATCCCGTACGGCAATGTATCCGGTTTTGTCCTTGCATTTGGGGCAGTCATAATCACGCTCGTTTTCCTGGTTTAATCCACCCGACTTGGCCGCCCGTGATGGATCGTTCCTGACTTCCTCTGCTCTGGCTCTTAGCCTGTCCATCATTTCCTGGAAAGCTAGCTTTTCCATTGGCAGAAACACCTCTCACCTTTTTCTTTTTAAAATCACTTTCTAAACGGTCTATGTCATCTGGAGAACGCGCGCCTTTGCTGGTCCAATCCTCAATCAAATACTTCAGCCATTTGAATGTTGGAGGACCGTTTGCATTTAAGCAAGCTACTTCAATCGCTCGATACACAAAGTCATCTCAATAAAATGGGGCGAACACATATTAAAATCTTAAAAGTTTTGAAGCTTAAAAAAGTTGTTAACGCGGAACTGACGTTATAAATAAAGCCAGTAAACCACTGATTTTATTGGTTTACTGGCTTTATTCATATTCCATTAAAGCGGCCGATTACCGAAGAGTTTTTTTCAATAATCTTGGACATATAAAAAATAATATTCTGGAAACCCTTTAGTATAGAGGTGATTTTATGGACAAACAGGATTTAAAACTCACATCTTCGGAAATTGGAACATTGTGGGCAGAATATATAAATGGAACGGCGATTGAAATAGTAAATAAGTATATGCTATCCATTATAGAGGATGAAAAGATAAGAGCTGTTTTTGAGGATGCTTTACAGACTTTTGAAAAACAAAAGAAACAGATAACAACATTCCTTGAAAACGAAGGATTTCCAGTTCCAATTGGGTTTAATGAATCAGATCTTAATAAAGGAACAAAAAGATTATTTTCGGACATATTCTGTTTACACTATTTACACATTATGACACTACATGGTTTATTAGGACATATAGGATCACTTAGTTCTTCTGTAAGAGAAGATTTACGGAGTTTTTATGATTCTTGTGATAATGACGGAAAGAGGATGTATCATCATACTATTGAATTATTATTAGAAAAAGGACACTTTCAAAGAGATCCCTATTTTTATCCTGAAACAAGCCCCGAATTTATTTCAGGCCAACAATTTTTAGACGGTTTTTTTAGTGACAAACGCCCTTTAACTGCAACAGAAATGGTTACTCTTTCATTAAACGTCAAGAAAAAAATAATGGAAAAAACTCTTTCTATTGCATTTAGTCAGGTGACGCAGTCAAATGAGGTTAGAAAATTTTTAATGAATACACAAAAAACCTCTGACCAACAAATTCAGTCATTGAGTAAAATACTACATGACGATGATCTACCTGTACCCATGTCTTGGGAATCAGAAATAACAACTTCTCAAGACGCTCCCTTTTCAGACAAGCTAATGCTATATCATATTGGTTTTTTATTACAAACCGCACAAGCTTATCATGGTACAGGACTTGCGGTCGCTATGCGAACCGATCTTGCAATGAATTATGAAAAAATCATATTAAAAAACTTATTGGTTACAAAAGATTGGTTCGACTTGATGACAAAATATAAATGGTTAGAGCAGCCACCACTTGCCCCAAATCGTAAAAAGATTGCAAAAGGTAAATAACAATTTTCTTCCTACAAATGGAGCGGATGTCAATGTAACTCTACCTTTTTTATACTAAGGAAAAAATTAAAGTTAAGCAA
Source organism: Alteribacillus bidgolensis (assembly GCF_002886255.1). Lineage (NCBI taxonomy): Bacteria > Bacillati > Bacillota > Bacilli > Caryophanales > Bacillaceae > Alteribacillus > Alteribacillus bidgolensis. Next base: position 392,195 of record NZ_KZ614149.1, on the reverse strand, counting down.
CACTAAATTGTGAGTTGAGGAAAGAAAGCTCGAAAATAATTTAATAACGTCTACAATCACATGGATGGATAACATGAATCGAAATAACAAGTATGAAATATTACTTTGGAGTGTTGCATTTCCAGGTTTTGGCCAAATTTTAAACAGAAAGTTTTTCAAAGGATTTCTTTTTATAGCATTGGAATTTTTGATTAATGTCCAATCCAACTTTAACAAAGTGATCCTTTTAAGTATTCATGGGGAGATAGAAAAAGCAATTCAACAAGCGAATTATCAATGGTTAATGTTTTACCCTTGTTTGTACTTTTTTGCGGTATGGGACGCATACAAAGATGTTGGCGGAGGAAAATCGCCGTTTGCATTTTTACCATTTGCATTTGCCTCCTATTCTGTAACAGTTGGTCTAATTTTTTCGCCAACATTCAAGATGATGGGGATATTATTGGGCCCTGTATGGTTACCCATGTTATCCGTGATACCGGGAGTAGTAATCGGTCTGTTAATAAAAAAAATAAATAATTAATGCTCTTAGTTAATCTAACAAAGAAGACTTATTTTGAATTCTCTTGTTCTTCAACAATATGGTCCCTTTAACAGAAGAAGAAAAAATTCTAGTCCATGTAAAAAAGAGCAAGGTCTGAAGGGCCTTACTCTCACTTTTTGTTCTTCAATTTTTCCAGAAGCGATTTAGCTTTTGCTTTCTTAGATTCAGTTTCATCCTCTTTAATAACAGCCTTTTTAACCGTGTCATTATCTTTAAAAATGATCTCCAACACATCGCCTTGCTTTACACCATCTGGAAGTTGTGATTTCAATACATCCTTTTGAACGGTTTCATCACCTGAATGAAGGAGAACCGCAAGTTCCCCTTCAAACCGGTCAATTGTATACTTTTCCACGATATCACTCCTATACTGTGATCTCGTCTTTCATATCTTCGAAACGTCCTTCTGCAATACCTTTAACATTCATGATCTCTTCTATGCTGTCAAAGTCACCATAAGATTCACGGTATTCAATGATACGTTCAGCAATAGTTGGACCTACACCGGTAATTTCTTGAAGTTCTTCGTAACCAGCAGTATTGATATTAATTAAACCTGGTGCAGGTTCAGGATCCGGCTCTGGCGTAGGTTCTGGTTCTGATACCTCTCCTTCACCATCACCTGTCCACTGTTCTTCTTGGATAATTGGACGTTGATGACTTAATGAAACTTCAATATCTCCTGAATCATAAGTACTATATAGTTCAACATCTGCATTTCTAAGACGATCCACTACATCTACGTCTGGATGTCCATAGCTATTTTCTCCGTACGAAAGAATAGCCATTTTAGGATCTACTGCCTCAACGAATTCTGCACTTGTAGAAGTTGCAGCCCCATGATGTCCAACCTTTAGAACATCTGCTTCCACATTATATTCCTCGATCATTTCTGCCTCGTTATCTACAGTAGCATCACCAGTAAATAGGGCGGTAGTTTCGCCATAAGTCGTATGCAAAACAATAGATGACTCGTTTAAATCACTGCTGTCATTATATCCATTAAGAATTTGTATTTCTGCTGTTACTGTATCTAAATAATCTCCTTCTTCTACTACTTCAAAATTAATATTTTTTTCATCAATAGTTTCTAGATATTCAAAGTAAGTATCAGTGGTGTGTTCTTTTCCACTATCTAATACATTTTTAACTTCAATTTCATTAAATACATCAATCAAACCACCAATGTGATCAGCATCAGGATGTGTAGCGACAACCCATTCTAATTCATTGATTCCCTGGTCCTCTAAATATTGAACGACTGTTTCGCCTTCTCCTTTTCTGCCTCCATCAATGAGTATATTTCCACCACTGCCGTTAGGTTCTAGTAGAATGCTGTCTCCCTGTCCAACATCAATGAAATGGACATCAAGGTTAACTGCCGGGTAAGCGACATCATCTTCAACGAACTTTTCTGAATCAAGAACTCTTGCCAAGAATACGGAAAACTGGGCACGTGTAGTCTCATTATTTGGACGGAAAGTGTTATCTTCAGAGTAGCCTGTTGTCACACCGACTTCTGCAATGGTAGAAATATCATTATAAAACGTATCCTCTTCATCAACATCAGCAAAATTATATGTACCTTCTGGCTGTTCAAAATCAAAAGAACGATTCAACACTGCTGCCATTTGACCACGTGTCAAAGCATTGTTTGGCATAAAATGACCATCCCGCCCACCGATGATACCTTCATCTTGTACAGTTGCAGCTACATCATAGGCATGAAAACTATTATCAATATCTTTAAAATCAGCTGCAGGACGATTTGTGGTGTCTAAGTCCAATGCTTCAACAATCATCGAAGCTGCTTGACTACGCTTTACCGTCTCATTAGGTCTAAATGTTCCATCCTCATAACCTAAAATGATGCCTTCTTCAGCTAAATATTCAATTTCCTTCTCAGCCCAAAAATCGGACGATACATCCGTGAATTGTTGAGAATCGGCCGATACAACGGGGGCTATCAAAGTAAAAACAAGCACCAACGAAAGTATGTACTTTCCGATTTTCATAGAATCCCTCCAATTACAAATTATGCTATTATTCTAGCACATTTGTTGGAATAAAACGCACTTTGAAGATTTGTGCCTTAATATTGATTATTCGTCCAAACTTTATCAGTTTTTTAACATATACAATTACTGTCAGCTAAAATAAAAAATTATTTAGTTTAGATGTTGGTCCAAATACAAATGAAATATTAAATTTGAATAGCCAACTATGCTGTATTTTTTTACAGCTTAAAATTACATGAAAAGAGAGGAGGGTATATATGTCTGACGGATTTGGTGGTGGATTCGGACGCGGGAGTAATTTTGCGCTTATTGTCGTCTTGTTTATTCTTTTAATTATTGTAGGTGTTAGCTTTGTGAAATATTAAATAACTTTTTCAGGCAAAGGACGTCGTCTTTTGCCTCCTTCATATGAGGGATATTTTGGAATAAGAGAGTCAGCAAACAACTTATCATGGCAGGGAGAATATTAAAATAGATCAGTAATCTAGTGAAAACGTGTTTTTTTGAATTGATATGTCCTTTTCTAGTACTTTTTTTATTTTAAGTCATATATTAAACTACACCTACAATAATGAGCCAAATGAACAAGACAACAGCATTACCATCCCATTGGATAACCTCTTACAGCTACCGTTTACAACGGTGGCTTTTTTCTATTGTGTTTTCACTATTTCCTTTGAAAGCTTTTCAGACATTCGCAGGGCAGCAGATTAATTTTGCTGCTCTATGATTGTTTCTATAATAACAATAAATTCCTTATCATTTACTGGTTGTACTTGGCTTATTAACGCAAATTCCTTCCTATTATTCCGATACAGATCAAGGACCTTGTATAATTGTGTTTGTAATTGGTCAGTACTTCTAGCTGTTATCGTATGAAAATCTTGGTTAATAACAACCTCTTTTTCCAACGTTTATCACCTCCATCTGTATAATTCAACAATTATTACAAAAGTCCTACGAAAGATAAAAAAAAATAGCAACGAATTTTACGTTGCTTAAACTAAAATAACAAATTTTACTGATGTACAAGATGGGCTTCTAATGTTTTTTTTAAGATATTGATAAAATCTTCATCAAGCTCCATTTCCTTCGCCTTATGGTAAGCTTCCAAAAGAACAGAAGGAGATAAATCATCCAAACCCATGTCAAATATTTCCTCCCATTATTCTAACGTCAGTAATTAATATTAAAACAATTCTTTGTATTTTTAAACACCTTCGTAGATTTTTTACAACCTTAACATTATTGTAATAATAAATTTACTTTTCTTAAAAACAAAACCATATTTATTCAAAAAAACCCCTCCCTAGCAAATATATGATCCAATTCTTTCATTTACTGAGAACTTGTTTATATTTTTATACAATGCATGTTCTACTTCCTCTTTATATTCTTTATATTTATTGATGGGATCCTCACTATATTTACTAATACACTCAATCAACAATTCCTTCCAATCGAAACTATTAGTTGTGTACCTCTTAGATAATCCTGAACCAGCAAAAATAATTGGAAGTCTTTCTGATTTTATAATATTATTAAAAACTTTAGAAATTTGTTCCGTACTCAAAATACCACCCTCATAACCTTATCCTTTTAACTTTACTGTTAAATTAATTACACGATGTAAAATGTTGTTGAACTTTTGTTTTTAACTTTTCAACGTCGCCCTTACCATTTAAAACATGCATACGTTCATGACAATTAGGGCATAGAGCAATTGTATTTTCTACTGTGTCCTCCCCACCACGTGAAAGCCATTGAATATGATGAGTATGTAAAAAGGGCTCTCCTTTTTTATTTACGAATGGAGCAGAATTTTCGCAAAGCTGACAAATTCCTTTTGCCCAACGCTTCGCATATTCAGCAACATAAGGATCTCTTTGATAGTAAACTGTATTAGTATTCCTTATTCCCGCTTGCCCAGTGCTGGAATGAGCTCTTTTGGACAATTCATCATCACTCATACGTCTTGCCTTATGTCTTCTGTTACCTTCCGCATTTTTAACTGTTTCCTTATTAATTCTCTGAGTGGATTCATTGATTAAGGATAACGGAAAAATCCAAACTAGCCTTAGATAACCTTCCTCATCTAATTGTCGTTCTTGATAAGGATCACCAGCTAGTTCGACCACTCCCCGATATGTATATTCTTGCTCTTTAAACACCTCGAATAAATGAACCTCCACTCCATTGACCCTTGATTGATTTAAAGTTTTATTCTGCATGAACTCCAAACTTTGATCGCCAACTCTTCCCATACCTGTATAATGCAAGGTACCACCTAGCCATTTATTCTCATACAGAGACTCCACATTATTGGAAACTATCACTAATGTATTAGTATCCTTAGATCGTCGCATACCACCCTGTGGAGAGCACTTAAAAATAGACACGAGTTGTTTGTTATTAATTACATGTCTAGGAGTTAAAACTGACTCCATACTCACTAAAATTCCTCCCCCCTCATCGTACTTAATACGCTTTACCTTCCCCTGGTGCGTCACTATTTTTGTCTCCCCGTGATCCGGTAACTCTGTTAATCTAGCTCGTCCATTACACACCACAATAGCAAAAGAGGAATTTTTATCCATTATACCAATGTTTAGTTCTCCTGTCCTAGGGTTTATGTCGATATTTTGTAATCTTTTCATGAGAGCCCCTCCCTGTGGTATACTCGTATTAGCGTGTAAGTCGTCCTGAGAGGGGCGGCTTTTTATTTTGCTGTTTTCTTAACAGTCTTATTGGATTCTTTTGTATCTCTTACAACGAATTCTTCTCTAATCACTTTCTTCTGCCACTGTATTTGCTTATTCATTTTGCTTCACTCCTTCAAGGATTTATATAATTTCATTTGTATTTTTCTTGGATTAAACCAATCACCTTTGTCATTAAATAATTTCCCTTACATTTCTTTCATGCCGTCAATTTCTTCGGCATTTATGTTTCTGGCTTTTAATACCATGCAAGCAACCATTTCTTCTGCTTGTTCTTTACTTTTTGCCTGTTTGATTGTGTAAGTTCTGTTTCCCTGGAAAGTATAGTTAACTTTGAATAATTTGTTTTCTCTCATAGGGCTCCCCACTTATTCCTATTTAGGCTTTTTAAAAATTTTTGGTAAACGGATTCTCTCTTTTTCCAATTCTTCCAAGGTTAACTCATTCAATAGTCGCCCATCACTTGATCTATAAAATCCTTTTTTCTGTAATTCCTGAATCAAATGCTGCCGTCTTAACTCCATAATCTGCACCCTCTTCTCTCTTCTCCCATTTACGGAGTTTTTGTTCATTCTCTTCCAACATTCGAAGTAAATGTTTCCTTCGAGTTTCTTTAGTATATTCAGGTCGTTTTCTTGGGGGAAAATAAATTGCAGATTTAAGCATTAACCCATCCCCTCCAATCTATGATTAAGCTGGAATTTATCACCTTGGATTAACACCAGATAATCCCTGCACATTTCATAAATGCGAGTTGCTAATGCCTCGTCTATCTCTACGAGTTGATCAATTGGCATTTCTGAAGAGACAAGGACAGGCAAGTGATTTAAATAACGGTGATTGATGACTGCATACATTTGCTCTATTTGCCAATCAGTCGCACGAGGCTTTTTGTCTCTGCCAGTAGGCTTGAAAAGATCGTCAACAAAAAGCACATCAGCTTTTTTCATGCGATCCATTTTTTCTTCCAGCTTGTCAAAATCGTCTTTTAGGTCATTGAATCCCTCTAAATAGGGGAAATATAGGACTGGCACCTGTTTTTTTCGGATCAGGTTATTTGATATAGCAGTTAGTAAATGCGTTTTACCGGATCCCGGTCGCCCAAGTAAAGCAATGCTGTTTTGCCGTAGGTCCTTAATTTCTTGGAATCTTTGAAAATAGCTTAGAGCACATTCATAGGCTCCACGTATCAACTCCGGCTTTCCCTTAGTCCGGAAATTCTGAAATCCTAGCTTCCTAAACTCTTCTGTAATTTCACTGGATCGAATGAGCTTCTGTGCTCTTCTCCACTCAATGCAACTGCACTGCACCCAAACTTCCATACCGTTACTCTCTGCTAGGTATCCTGTTTTGTCTTTGCATTTGGGGCAGTCATAGTTATGCTCTTCTTCCTGGCTTGATCCAGCCGACTTGGCCGCCCGTGATGGATCGTTTCTGACTTCCTCTGCTCTGGCTCGAAGTTTGTCCATGATTTCTTGGAATTGCAGCTTTTCCATTGCCTGGATCACCTCTGCTTTTCTTTTTCTGGAACTCTTCTTGTAACCGGTCGATATCATCAGGAGAGCGAGCTCCTTTACCGGTCCATTCTTCAATCAAATATTTCAGCCACCTAAACGTTGGTGGACCTTCTGCGTTTAAACAGGCAACTTCAATCGCTCTGTAAACAAAATCATCTCCTAAAGTTTTAATCCATTCGATTAATTGATTTTGTTGTATCTGGTTTGGCATCACATTTATTGTATTTTCAAATAGCTCATACGAAGTTTGATAATCACGCGTGTGTTGTTGTAGTTGTATTTCTTTATTACTTTCTTTAAGTTCTTTATTTATATGGGGGGATAAATTGCCCCCTGGGGTGGGTGCAGTTTGTCCCCCTCCCTCCACTTCATCACTCTGGGGGCTTTCTGCTGTTTTAGGTTCATCTTTTTCGATTAACCAATCGTTATAATATTTATTAAACATAAGCTCTCGTGGATTTGAAAAAGTAGCTACTTTCACAACGATCAGCACCTTTTTATCAATAAGCCCTTTAATACCTCTTTTAATAGAGTCTTTACTTAATCCCGTTTTTTCGTGTAAGAAAGATTGAGAGAAGGGATGGCTTTTCCGCTGAAAACCGTATGTGTAACGCCAAATGATTGTGAGTAACCTAAACTGGGTTCCGTTGAATTTACACTGAGCAATAACATCAAATATTTCATTTGCTATACCAGTAAAGCCGTTTTCTTTTTGCGGATTAGCCGGCATAATTACTCCCTCCTCTCACAAATGGCATACATACCCTCAATTTTCTTAAATTCCATTTCTGGATGATTCATTTTTATATAACCTTGTACATACTGTTTAAAGAGCCGTCCCCGGTCTCTGCTGCCTTTTGTCAGAACAACATAGAAGACCGGGATCGGTATTTTATAGATCATTGCACGTCATCTTCGAATGGTAATTCGTTTTGTTTGGATTCTTCTTTAGGAGCTTCAGATGTTGGTTCTTCTTTAGGAGTTTCAGCATCCGGCTCCTCGTATGTCATATCTATCATGGTAAATCCTTTTTTGTTCCAATATTTATTTGTCATAATTTAACTCTCCCCATTATATTTTTTTACGGGCTACTACTTTTAGAAGGCTGATAATATCTTTTTCCTTTGTTTCTTCTAGTGCTATAATCCTTGTTTCCATATTTTTCACTTTTTCATTTAAAGTTCTCTGCCATTTATCTTCGATTAATTTCATGTTCACTCTCCTTAATATTTACCTGTTTTTAAATAGACGTCATCAACTGAAACATAGGCAAAAACACCGATAAAAACATTCCTAAAATAACGATGCCAATGAAACAAAACATCACTGGCTGCACTGCCATGACAATCTTTTTCACTTTTTCTTCAAGCAGTTGAAACACTTTCTCACTGTAGAAATAAAGATCATCTCCAAGTTTTCCAGAAGCCTGCCCGTGTTGAATAACATATTTCATTTCGTCTCTGTACCATCCTGCCGCTTCTAAAGCTGCGTGAAGCTGGTGTCCGTCCTTTAATTGTTGTTTTAAGAACTTTCCCTCGGTTTGAAAAAAAACAAAATGGTGCTGCTTTTCAAAAACGAGACATGCTTCATAAATAGAAAGACCACCTTTTAGCATGCTGCTAAACTGCAGACAAAAATAATAAGTAAGAAATAAGCGAATAAACGGATCTAAAAAAGGAGCACGGGTCAGTAACTTGACTTGTTTATGAGCAGAGTAGTGGCGAAAAACCTTTATATAATAAAGAAAACATAATAGAAGGGTGGGAAAAATGAAAACAAACATATACGGAGCATATTGAAATATTTGTAACATTGCCAAGGTTAATAAAGGGAATTCCATGTGAAGGGAATTAAATAACTGACTAAATTGTGGAAATAAGAAGTGGACCATGACGATAGATATTAGAATAAGCAGCCACAGCAAGACAAGGGGATACCTCATAAAACTCCGGATATTGGTTAAAGCATTTAACCTTTTTAGATAAAGTTCACCGGCCCCTTGCAAACCTTGCGATAGAGATCCGCATTGTTCCGAAAAAAATACATATGCAGTAATATCAGATGGGAAAGCTTGTTGAGCAAGAACATCATGAAATGGTGTTCCTATTCTTAATTGTACTCTCATGTCATAGATGATTTGTTTTATATCTGTTGTTTGTTCCCAGGACAATAGCTGCAGAACTTGATCAAGATTATAACCTTGTTCCAACAGTTCTCCAGATTTTAATAAGAAGTTTGCTGCTGCATGTTTACTCCATTTCTTTCTCATACATCGTAACAGACCTCCTTAATCTTCATTTTTTCAGAAAATAGGCCGAGGGCAATCCCTCTTTTCCATTGATCTTCATGTGAAAAAGTCAAAATGGGAGAGGTTTTTTTAGTTATAGCGTTTTTGAGTTCTTTTTCTGCTAAAATATCAAACAGAGCAATTCGAGAAGACATACCATGCTTACCACAATAGGGCGAACATTCATTGCTTTTACATAACGGACAATATCTTGCCATTAAAAATTGAGAAGTAATACATAATATTGTTTCTTGTAAATCAAGCGGCGAAAACCCAAAATCAATTAATCTTTTTATAGCTCCATACGGGGAACCAGCGTGCATCGTTGTAAATACTAAATGTCCAGTATACGCCGCACGTATCGCGTGATAAGCGGTGTCATGTCCTCTGATTTCTCCAACCATAAGTGCATCTGGATCGTGACGCATCGAAGCTTTTAACATTTCCGTAAACGTTAAACCTGCTTTTTCATTAATTTCTGTTTGAATAACCTTTTCATTTCTAATTTCTACAGGATCTTCTATGCTGATGATTCGTGAATTATCTGCTTGTTTTAAGGCATTCATGAATGCATAAAGAGTGGTTGTTTTTCCTGAACCTGTAGGCCCGGTTAGAATAATCATGCCGTTTCTATAGGTTAGCAACCGATAAAATAAGGAAGTAACAGCCGGAGAGTAAGATAAAGAGGATAAAGGAAAAAAATTGTTTTGAGGAAGCAGTCGAATAGACAAACTTTCACGAAAGTAAGCAGGGATTGTGGAAAAACGAAGGTTTACCGGAGGAGAAGTGTTCTTTAACATAAAAGACCCGTCTTGGGGACGTCTTTGTTCACCAATGTCCATCCCTGCCCTGAACTTAAAGTGGGCAATTAAACGTTCCGAATCTCTTTTTTTCAAAGACTGCATGTGATGAAGTTTTCCTTGAAGCCGGAAAAGCAAAGAAGTGTTACGTTCGTTAGGATGCAGATGAATATCTGTTGCATCTAATGACAAAGCACGCTCTATTAACTTTCTGCTTTCCCATTCAATATTCGTCAATAAATCACCATCCTTTCTAATTATCAGATATATAATTCTCTGTAATAACTAAAACTCCTGCAAAAATATAAAATTTTTTTGCGAATTAGAAAAATTGGCTTACCTCCGAGTCCTTATGGCGGAAGTCGTAGTTTCACTCTTTGTTCCTTTAACAAAATTAAACTTTCCTAAAGTATAAAAAAATTAATGCTGTCTATACTAAAAACTGTCGATGGGATGTAGCCAAGTGGTAAGGCAACGGATTTTGATTCCGTGATGCGCAGGTTCGAACCCTGCCATCCCAGCCATACATCAATCAAGCGCACTTTTCATTAAAAAAACGGAATGCCGTCGAGTTCTTATGGCAGTAAACTTTGATTCTTTAACCAAAGTTTAAACTTTCCTAAAGTCCAATAAAGGGAGCCAAAACGGCTCCCTTTTGCTTTAACTCAGCTTATTTTCCACCGAGCTGACTTTCCCTTTCATACTTTCCTGGGTACCATCCCTGCGGTCGTCTAGCCTAATGTTTGTTGCTACTCGTTTTGCCCCCCGATTAAACGGTATTTCATGCAGTTCTTGAACAATAGGGAATAGATCATTCAGATCGCCTTCAATGATAGTGCTCATAGAGGTTAAGTGATAGTCTATTTTCTGTGAATGCCGATCTAACACTTTTTGAACTTCTGCCACATCTTCACTCATACTTGTTGATTCCGTACCCACCGGGACTATTGTCAAATCAATAATTGCCATTTTTTTCTCCTCCTTTTTCATTTTAGGCTTTTCCACTAACAGATGCGGATATTCATTTTCAGCCAAGGCCCTGTAAGCTTCTACGGCAGTTAACAAATGAATTCTTTCTGGATGAGAACAAGAGATATGGCGCTGCACGGCATATGATAGATAAAGTAAAGGTTTTCTGAATACAGCCATCTTTTTTTGCTGGATGATACGGTGAAAAATTGGCACGAACAAAACAGCACTATAAGACACAATAGCTATTGCTTGTTGAAACGGGTACCATAAACAAGCAGCAGGAGTAAAAAATAATACTGTTAAAAAATACATGACTACTATATTTGTTGAGCAATAGCGATTTGTAATAGCTGCCTTTTTTATTCGATAAATGTTTCTTCTTTTTTTTACCCCTTTAAAACTAAATACCTTATGCTCAGCACCATGAAACTTCTTTAATTGTTTTGGAAAAATAAAATGGGTACCAAAAACAAAATAAATAAACGTATAAAAGGGAAGCGCCGGTAAGTTTATACCTATTAAATGAAATAAAGGTGAAAAAATCACAGCAGCAACCCATACATAAAATAATAATTTATACCAGCGAGGCATCAATTTAAAAACATGGCATGCTATCTTCAACATAGACATGCTACTTAAAGGAAGAACCTCAGAAACCGGCTTATTATTCTTTACGCTGGCCCATCCGATATATTTTTCACCGAAAAACAGGACGCCGTTTTGATAAGAGAGACCTTTCATTAGCCGTTCGAACTGCCTTTCTCTTCTAAATCAACAAATCGTTCTGACACCCAGAAAAATGATTCATCTTTGTCCCCTTTACCCGCAAACTCCCGGTTAAAAAACCTAGCATCTTTTGATTGAAGCCCTCCGTGGTCTTCCCAAGTATGCAAGTAACTAATAACTGCGCGTACAGGGTTAGATGCAGAAGTTGTTTCTACTCGCAATGAGCCTTTATCTCCCAAAGTTTTATTTTCTTCTATCTCATTAGGAAATGAAAATATAATACCATTGTTTGCTGCCTCACCACCTTCTGTTATATCTTCCCCTTCAACCTTTAACGTCAATTGATAATCATCCATTAATTCAGCTGGTAAAGCCTCTCCCTTTTCATCAATGAAAGTTACCCCAATATAATCTTCACCCGCCATTCCATCGCTTGGAGTAACACTCCAATTCCAAGTTGCTTCTAAGACCGAACTATCCTCTGTCTGCAAAAGAGTTGTTTCCCAGTTTATTTTTTCATCCAGTTCTTCGTTATTTACCACTTCTGTTTGATTTATGTAATAGCTTCCCCCTGCAAAAAGAAATATCATCAACAGAACCGGCAAAATAACAACCAGCTTATTCCCATTAAACACGTTAACCATCCTTTCTCATGCTTTTCCATACTGTCGTTTCTTTAGATAAACTATGATTTATCACCAATGAGTTCAGCTGGTGTGTAAAAAACAATCTTTTGGGAAAATGGAATTGATTTTGGTTGACTCCAGCAATCAAAGAAAAATAGGTGGAAAAGGCTTATTTATCGGTTTAAATTGTTTTTTATTGGGCGTCTTCCTATGTGTAAAAAAAATGTAGTGAAACAAATAACAAAGTTTGCTGCATAAAATTTTGTTCTCCACTCATTTATGAAAAATGGGAAACGAAAGCAGCTTTGTATTTCACGTATAAGTTATATATTATGCAAAAAACAACCTGGTTCCTTCTAACCAGGCATTATTTTATGATTTAAATAAAAAATCTGCTCCAGCTATTCCCGGGTTTGTCATTTCTTTTGTATCCAAAATTTCGTCGAGCTCTTCTTTGCTTAATATATCCCTTTCAAGGCAAATCTCTCTCACGCTTCTCCCTGTTTCTATTGCTTCCTTTGCAATTCTTGATGCAGTTTCATACCCAACATGTGGATTAATAGCTGTGATTATACCAACACTATGTTCTACCATTTCCCTGCAATGGTCCACATTCGCGCTTATCCCCACAATTGCATGCTCTCTGAAGACTTGCAAACCATTATGCAGAACCGATAAAGATTGCAAGAGATTAAAAACTAACACTGGTTCCATTACATTCAGCTCGAGCTGGCCTGCTTCTGAAGCCATACTTATCGTGTGATCGTTACCGATAACTTGAAAAGAAATTTGATTTATCACTTCACACATTACTGGATTTACTTTACCAGGCATAATCGAGGAGCCTGGCTGTCTCGGGGGAAGGTTAATTTCATTCAGGCCGGTTCGAGGTCCTGAACTCATTAAACGTAAATCATTAGCTATTTTTGACAAATTTATAGCATGTACCTTTAAAGCCGCAGATAATTCTGTATATGCATCTGTATTTTGTGTAGCATCTACTAAATTTTCTGCACTGTATAAGGGAAAGCCAGTTATTTCAGCTAAATATTTTGCTACCTTTTCAATATATTCAGGTTTCGCATTTAAACCTGTTCCAACAGCCGTAGCACCCATATTTATTTCATATAAATGATTTACTGAGCCTTTAATTCTTGCTAAATCCCTAGTTAAAACCCGCCGGTAAGCTCCAAATTCCTGTCCGAGCCTGATTGGTACGGCATCTTGTAAATGAGTACGACCCATTTTTATGAATTTATCAAATTCTGCTTCTTTATCTTTTAATGTAGATATAATCTGTTCTAAAGACTTCAATAGTACTTTTGCTAAGCGAAGTGCAGCAATATGAATTGCTGTAGGAAAAGAATCATTGGTCGATTGTGCCATATTCACATGAGTATTTGGACTAACTGTTAAATAATGACCTTTCGTCCCACCTAATATTTCAATTGCTCGGTTTGCAATAACTTCATTGGCATTCATATTAAACGAAGTACCCGCGCCGCCTTGAATCGCATCCACAATAAATTGGTCATTAAAGGCTCCTTCAATCACCTCATCTGCGGCTTGTATAACTGCCGCTGCAATATTTTTATTTAAAACACCTACTTCTCTATTTGCTATTGCAGCTGCTTTTTTCACATATCCGAAAGCTTTTATCAATTCCGGATGAGGGGGATAACCGGTAATTGGAAAATTTTCTTTTGCACGTATTGTTTGTATGCCGTAATAAGCATCAATGGGCACCATTTTTTCTCCCAAAAAGTCTCTTTCGGTACGAAATTCACTCATGTCATCTTCTCCTTCACAACAATTATTTCAGCTTTTCTCCAAATAGCGATCCCATTAAGGCTACAGCCACTTCAGCTGTTTTATTTTTTTCATCTAGTATAGGATTGACTTCTACAAATTCTGCTGAAGTAACCATTTTTGCTTCAGCGAGCATCTCCATGGCTAAATGGCTTTCTCTATAAGTTAGACCGCCTAACACCGGAGTTCCTACTCCTGGGGCATCATGGGGATCAAGACCATCAAGATCGAGACTTAAATGGACGCCATCACACCTATCCTTAAGGTAATTAATAGATTGATGCATGACTTCCGACATTCCTAAACGATCTATCTCGTGCATTGTATAGACATTCATGCCAGATTGCCGAATATAATCTTTTTCTCCTTCGTCAAGCTCTCTTGCTCCTATAATGATTACGTTTTCCGGTTTAATTTTTGGAAAATCCCCATTTATTGTCGTCAAAGTAGGATGACCTAAACCAAGAGAGACAGCAAGAGGCATTCCATGAATATTACCTGAAGGAGAAGTGTCAGCAGTATTCAAATCACCATGAGCATCATACCAAATCACACCAAGGTTATCAAAATAGCCTGACATTCCAGCAATAGTTCCAATAGCAATACTATGATCACCGCCAAGGATAAGCGGAAAATGCCCTTCTTTATTAATGGAAGAGACTGTTCTTGCTAAAGATTTATTTGTTTCTGTTACAGGGTCTAAGTTGCTTAAATTGTGTATGTTTTCGTTTCCGAGTGTTTCTTTTTTAACTTGTATGTCGCCCTTATCTTCTATATTGTATCCTAAAGTGCGGATTCTTTCTAAAACTCCTGCATAACGGATAGCACTTGGTCCCATATCTACTCCGCGCCTGTTCTGACCAAGGTCCATCGGCACGCCGATCATTGTTACGTTTCGGTTCATATGTACGCCTCCCCTTCCATAAAAAAGTTTATTTCTATATTTTATGACATTCAATTGGCAAGTTGATGTTTTTTTGAGTATGTCTTCTCCGCTTACCATTAAGAGTAAAATCGTTATATTATTGATACTATATATCGGCAAAACGTTTCTATTAATATTAGAAAAACTCGGCTTGCCGCCGAGTCCTTATGGCGGTAGTCGTAGTCTTACTTATACTTTATTCCTTTTCACAAATTTAAACTTTCCTAAAGTATAAAAGAAGACTGCCTTTATAAGACAGCCGATTTTATATTTCTAATCTTTTAAATACGTTTTTGCAAGCCATGCAGCACCCATCACTCCTGCATCATTTCCTAATTCAGCAAGGGCAAATTCAGAATCCAACTTTACTCTTTCTAATGCAAAGTTATCGTAATGATTCCGTAATGGAAAAAGCAATTGTTCTCCGGCAGCCGACACGCCTCCCCCTATTACAATTTTTTGAGGGTTTAATACATTAGCTATGTTTGCAGCTGCTAATCCTAGGAAATACATTGCTTTTTCGATAACAGCATCAGCCGTTTGATCGCCTCGAACTGCAGCTTCAAAAATATTTTTCGTCGTCAATTGTATTCCTTCTTGCTTTTGTTTATATAGAGAAGATTCCTTATTTTTTTCAGCTTCTATATTACCTATACGTACGATCCCTGTAGCAGACGATACTGTTTCTAGACATCCTGCTTTTCCGCAATTGCAGGGTGTCCCTCCTTCAGGAACAACGGTAACATGTCCTATTTCTCCTCCCATGCCCCCAACGCCATGAAGAATATCTCCTTTTACAATGATTCCACCGCCAACGCCTGTACCAATAGTAAACATTATTAAATCATCTGCACCAGTTCCCGCGCCTTTCCAGTACTCACCTGCAGCAGCTAAATTTGCATCATTATCTACAACTACTGGCATATCAAGATAGTCTGAAAGAATGCGTACAATCGGATAGTCTCTCCAGCCAATGTTTACCGCAAAATCTACCATACCTTTTTCCATATTAATAAAACCTGGCACTCCAATACCAGCACCTATAAATTGATTCTTATCCAACCTCAGGTTTAAAAGATGTTCTTTAACAGAGGAAGATATATCTTTAAGAATATAGGCTCCGTTGTCTGCTTTATTTGTCGGAACATTCCATTTTTCAAGCAAATTACCATCTACGGTTAACACTGCTAGCTTAACGGAAGTTCCGCCTACATCGATCCCTAGTACGTATTGTGCTTCCATATGTACAGTACAGCTCCTTTGTTGATACTTATTTATTATCGGATAGTGCCGATTTTTCTTGCAGTAAAATCAACATAGCTTTTTGATACATTTCTTGATTTAACATACCCATTTGATAAGCTTCTCTCATTTCGTCTTCCATTAATTCAAGATCCGCTAGGCGGTCTTTTGTGTATACGATTGTTCTAAACTGCACAAGCCATTTTCTGATGTCAGTTATTGAATTCATTTCATTAAACATAACTTTATTATAGCAACAGAAGTATTGAAAATAAAAGCAAAATGATAAAAGGGATATAGGATGCCATTTGTTTTTGTTTCAATTTTATCTGTACCATACCTTGACAAATATTTCCTGCTACATAAAAAATTATAAACATTATTATTAATCCTGTGAACATATACCAAGACCCAAACCAGTGCCCAGCATGCCACCCAACAAATAAATAAAATACGGAAACAGCGAGCCATAATTGTTTACTCTGCGAATGAAAGTAACCATGGAAAGGAAGAAACGAAAATACTGCTGCTGCTCCTACAGTCAGCGCTATTAAAAACCGGACCACATCAACCGTCCAATGCAGTTCTTCTAGATAAATGATATGATAGCTTGATAAAAGGAAACCAAGGTAAGCAAAAGAAGCAAACAATAAAATAAAAAGAACAGATAACATTGTTTGTTTATTTCTTGTATAGACCGAAGCCGCTCCCACAGTCATAGCTGCTAGTATAATTTCCATCATAGATGCAAACATGACTTCCTCCTCAATGTTGAGATGATTAATATAATCTATGTTTGTCCAGCAAAATCATTACCTGCAAACTTATGTAAACATTTCAACCCTTCTTTTTCTGAGAGCCCGCGGAACGGCATTCATACGTCAAGTACATTGAATGTCGTATTTTTATAAAAAAACTGCCTTTTCCTGATTTACTAAATGGAAAAGACAGTTTCATTTTATTTATCCTCATCAATAAGTTGAAATGCATCAGGCCTTCTATTTTTTAATGGAATAGGCCTTCTTTTTAAAATATCACCAAGCGCGTGAAAAGAAAAAGGGATAAACGGCCATAGATATGGGACTCCTGCTGGTCTTAGCACTATTAATAATAATATCCATACTGTTACACTCGCTATAAAGCCAGTGACTCCAAACCAAGCTGCCATCAATAAAAATATTATACGACACAATCTATTCGCTAAACTCAATTCATAGCTTGGGGTGGCATATGAACCGATAGCGGCTACTGCAAGGTAAAGTACTACTTCTGATGAAAACAAACCCACTTCAATCGCTATTTCCCCTATTAATATAGCAGCCACTAAACCAAGCGCAGTTGCTAAAGCGGATGGCGTATGAATTGCTGCCATTCGTAACATTTCTATTCCTAGTTCTGCAATTAAGAATTGAGTTAAAAGCGGTACCTTTCCTGATTCTTCTGCTCCAATATAACTCATATAAGCCGGCGGGTCGATAGCCTCGTTAGCAAACAAAAACCACAATGGAAGCAGAAATAATGATGCAAACACAGCAAAATGTCTTGTTAAACGATGCATTGTTCCTATTACTGGTTTTTGTCTGTATTCTTCTGCATGTTGTAAATGGTGCCAAAAGGTACATGGAGTAATAATAACAGCTGGTGAACCATCTACAAATATTAATACATGGCCTTCTAACAAGTGGGCTGCTGCTGTATCAGGTCTTTCTGTATATCTTACGAGAGGGTACGGATTCAAATACTGTCCATACAAATATTCTTCAATCGTTTTGTCAGCCATTGGCAAACCGTCGACTTTTATCTTTTCTATACGTTCTTTAATGGTTTCCACCATATCTTTATTTGCTATGTCTTCAATATAGCCAATACATAGATCGGTCAAGGAGCGCTTGCCAACAGATAGATATTCCATTCGCAAACCACGGTCTCTTATTCTTCTTCTTGCTAATGCTGTGTTAAATACTATCGTTTCAACAAAACCGTCTTTCGCTCCTCTAACGACTTGCTCTGTTTGCGGCTCTTCGAGACTTCGAACAGGATATTCTCTGACATCGATGAGAATGACCTGCTCTTCCCCCTCAACAACAAGCGCTGCCGGACCAGAGAGAACCTGGTCTACTATTTCATTTAAATCATCACTTGTGTCTAATTCAACATACGGTATTCTTGATGTGATAAGTAACTTTAACGTATCAGCACGATATTGAGAATACTTTAAATGAGCAAGCTCACGCTGAATTTGTGTCATCGCTGAATCTTTTACAAAACCGTCCACCATATAAAAGAGCATTTTCCTGCCGTTATATTCAACAGGAAGTTCAATAATATCAAAATTTTTATCAACAGCCAGTTCTTCAGAAAGATATTTTTGATTTTCTTCTAATTTTTTACTTACTGGCACACCATTTTTGTCCATCTAATCCACCCCTCTTTCCCATTTTCTCCGCAATTACAAAAAAAATGCAGACAAAAGTTTATGAATGATGGATGTCATGAATTCTTTTCCTATACATACTCATGAAAATAGACAAAAAGGACAGGGGTTCTTTGTATGACAAAATTATTTTATATAGCATTTTCCCTTTTATTTTTATTTTTCCTTGTTTCCAACCATATATCATTAGCCACGCATGAACGTAATAAAGAATCTGAATTATCTTTTCAGCACCCAGAAGATTTTTTTTCTGATTCGACTAGCACAGTTGAAATTCTTCATATCAGCGATGATGACGAATACCTTTTAGAATGGACAGGATCTTCCGAAACATATAATGAGGTTTCATTTCAACAAGGCTTTACCTTGCTATTTGAGGATGGATACTTAAAAGATACATCCTCCGCATGGTCGGAGCATCAAAACGATTTAAATATTACAAAACAAACGAAAGCTGAAGAAAGCAGCCGTTATCATTTATTAACTTTTCATTATGCCGAAGAAAATTCTGAATTTTCCTTTGGCTGGAGTGAAGATAAATTATATGTTTTGGACACGCCTATGACCGACATGCATTCTTTTAAATCTCCCAAATCAAAAGAAGATAAAAAGGCTAAAAATATTTTGGACGCTGTAATTAAACAACAACAAGATCACATAGAAAGGATTATTCGCGATGAAGCAAACCTTCCTCATGATACGCTGCTTTTCCCATTAGAAGACTTAAATAAGTGGAAAATGATTACCGATCCTGCTTCAAATAATCACCTTCCACTTGAACAATTAGAAGAAATGTGGGGAGGTATTTACAAAAAATTATTAGAAGGAAACCGCAAATACCGATCGGAACATAAAAGAGGAATGCCGTTTATTAGCTGGGATGAAAAACAAAGAAAATTATCTTTATTCATTCATTACAGCCATTATTAAGAAATAAGTTTACCCAACGGAAAGTTTACTCTCTTTCTTTTAATAACTCTTCCACTTTTTCAAAGTTCAGCCTTTCATCACCTTTCGATTCATTTGTTTCTTTAGCACGAGCCAAAGCTAGTTCAGCTTTTTCATATTCATTTAATTCTATATAAACTAATGAAAGATTGTAATGGGCTTGTGGAAATTCATTTTCAAGTTCTGCAGCCTTCTCAAAGTATTGAGCGGAAGTTTCATAATCTTCTTTTTGAATCGATACATTTCCCATTAAAAAATAGGCCTGAGCATTGTCTTTATTTTCTAAGAGTGACTCCAAAATATATTCCGCTTCTTCAACGTTGTCCCTTTCTAAATGCTCTTGGGCGATTTGCAAGTCAAGCAGAGGAGATTCTGCTTTGCTCTCATTTGCATGCCCATACCAAAACAGTGTGCTGCTTAACACAGCAGTTAAGAAGAAAATAAAAACTTGTCTAAACTTCCAACCGTGTTTTGGAAGGTGTACAAATGCCGATGCTAAAAATCCACCTATTAAACCGCCAATATGTGCACCATTATCAACAGCTGGAACGATAAATCCAAAGGAAAGGTTTATGGCTAATATAATTAAAACATTCATTCCCATAGTACGAAAAAATAATTTTTGATGGATGAACCCAAAATATAATAATGCCCCAAAACATCCAAAAATTGCACCTGAAGCACCAGCAGAGATTTGTTCATTAAAAGTAAAACTTGCTAGAGAACCAAATAGACCTGCGATAAAATAAATAATAATAAACCGTGTAGTGCCATACATTCTTTCTACAGCCCCACCTAAATAAAATAACGCTAATGAATTCATAAATAAATGAAAAAATCCGATATGAAGAAACATGGCAGAGAAAAATCTCCACCACTCTCCTTCGATGATAGCTGGATTATATTTTGCACCAAAATCAATTAAAGTGAGTATATCGGTACTGCCGCCTGCCTGCTCTACTGCAAAAAATACGAGTAAAATTGAAACCAGCAGTAAATAAGTAAATCTAGGTTTTCCAAAAAGCAATAAATTTTTATCTTTTTTTTCTAGTTGTTCTTGCTTTCTAAAAACTTCTTTTTTAAAATAACGGGCATAAAACTGATGTTCTTCCGCCATTAAATCATGAGAGTTTTCCCAGTGTTGTTCAAATCCCATGGTTTTTAAGACATCCCCCGGTTCATCTACGGTAGATTGAGCGGAGTCTGATGCTATAAAAAAAGACTTCATGTTCTCTTCGTTTTCCCAATGCTGTACCAATTTGCTATTCAGATCCACTGGAGGATACGTTGAAACGTATATATTAAAAAATATTAATTTTCTAGCTGGTATTATTTTTTTTACTTTATTTAACATACGTTTTGCTTTTTCTTTATCTATTTCTAAATCTTTCATCCAGTCATATTCCACTTTCACGATACGTATCGCAGCTTTTTTGCCGTTTTGTTCTTTTTCTATCCACACCTGCTTATTATCAGGACTAATATCAATAATGCGTAAATCTTCTTTTATTACTAAATGGTATATAAATTTCCAAAAAAGATGGTTTGGCTTCACACACTGTCATCCTTTCAAATGGAGCGACCAGTAGAGAAATTGAGCGGTTTCAGCAAGAGAAAAATGTTCAGCAGCTGGAGGACATCCTCGAGTTCTTTTTTCATTGCGTGTATTTAAAAATATTGCGTCCCACTTTGCAGCGATTGCTCCCTGCACATCAAGCTTCCACGAATCACCTATAAACAAAGCTTTATTCTTCTCACCGTTTATTTTCTTTAAGGCAAGGTCAAAAATATCCTGTTCGGGTTTTTCTGCCCCTGCGTCTTCGGACACAATGAGATGTTCAAACGGAATATACTTATCTATGTCTAACTGAATCACTTTACGTTCTTGCGTTTCCCGTTTTCCATTCGTTATAATACCCATGTTTATTTCTGCTTCTTTTAATGTGTTCAGTAGTTCATGAAGCCCTTTATAAGGGACACTATAACCAACCACCACTTCTTCGTACTGTTCGTGAAAATTTTTTGCACTATTTGGTTCAACCGGCAGTCCGAATGTTTCCATCGTTTTTTCATATCGAACTTTTCTATATGCGTCATGAGATAATTTATTGTTTTCAAAATTCTCCCAATAGTAATCGCAATTATATTTAAACGTACGAAACCAGTCTTTGATATTTATGGACGGCAGATGGTCATATTTTTGATTCAATTCTTTTAACGTCTCTTCAAACGTATGCATGATAGCATGTTCAAATGCTTCTTCGTGACTGAATAATGTATTATCTAAGTCAAAACAAATTGTATTCCATCGCATATTACAACTCCCCCATCTCCATATTATAGCAATGCATCTTCTCCACATCGAATAATTTACTTTTGATTATGTTTTTGAAAAGGAAAAAAAGGTCCCCTGTCTTTGTATTAGACGGCGACCTTTCATATAAATCATATTTTATTGTGTAGAAAATGGGGTGAGCATATACTTTCGTACTAAAGGAATACGTAAAGCAATAGTCACTGCCACACGCCGTAAAGGACGGTTTAACAAGAAGAAATGAAGAAAACGTCCTCTGAATTGCATCATTAGAAAAACTATAACAAAAACCGTAATAATCACTTTCCAGTTTCTAAACATGACTCGCCCTCTTTTTACCTGTATATTTTGCAGATTTGCTGCGTTTTATACACATAAAAGCGATAGTCTTTTTTAATTTGTTTCCATACCTTTTTAGATCAACTGCCTCTTCTGGTTAAACAATTACCATACGATCTAAACAATTACCATACGATCGTTTATGATAATATGTCACCCTAGCGAATAATCCCCGTTTCTGTGATCAATGCAGTTAAAGGTATGTCATGCCCTTCACTAGGAACGTAATCAAACAATTGGAAGTCTAGCACCAAAGAGCACGTGGTAACGTTTAAACCCTCTAAAAAACGATCATAATAGCCCCCGCCAAAACCAATTCGGAATTTTTGTTTATCAAAAGCAAGCCCCGGTACAATAATTAAATCGAAACTTGTTTTAATTATGAGTCGTGTTAACGATGGATCAGGTTCTAAAATGCCGGCAAAATCCTCTCGTGTTTCATTAAAAGAGTTTATTTCATAAAAATCTAATGTTCGGCGTTTAGGATTTACTTTTGGCACCGCCATTATTTTACCTTGTTCCCAGCCCTTTTCGATGATTGGTCTTGTCTCTACCTCATTATTGGCAGCCATCGTTATAGCAACCCTGGATGCCTCTTGCCACATGTTCCAACGAAATAAGTGATCATACACATTATTACTTTTTGTATTTATTAGATGAACCGGTAATTCTTCAAATTGATTTCTAATATGTAAGCGAAAATCTCTTTTTTGATTCATCATGTTACTCCTTGCTGCGTAACTTTATATGAATTAGAAAAACTACGATTTTCATCAAGTTCAAATGGTGAAAATCGTGGTTTGTTTTATACTATTAAAACTTAAATTTCTAACCGTGTAAAAAAACTTAGCTAATCGCCAAGTCTAAATGGCAGAAGCCTTTGTCTTCTTATACGTTACTCCTTTATAAAAGTAAACGTTTCAAAGTATAAAAAAAGCAGAGGAGCATTCCCTCCACCTGCTTATTTTGTTTCGCGATGCACAGTGTATTTGTTCAATCGCGGACTAAATTTTCTTAGTTCAATGCGTTCTGGGTTTTTACGTTTGTTTTTAGACGTAATATAATTACGGTCGCCTGACTCTGTGCAAGCTAACGTTACTTGTACACGCATGACGCATTCCCTCCCCGTTTTTCATCTTCTTTCATACTTAACAATAATAGCAAATACACGACTAGCTATCAAGTTATAATTACAAAACCACCTTCATTTAACGAAAACCATTCTCCTTTTATGAAGAAGCATGTATAATATTCTTAGAAAAACTTGGGATTTTACAATCGGAGGAATAATGATGGAATGGTTAATTATTATGTTACTCTTAGTAAGTTTAATACTATTTAGTTGTTCTTTTTTATTAAAAAACAAAGATCAAACAAAAAATGAATTGGAGCAATTGTCGCTAAATATGATGGGGGAAGTATACCACATAAAAAAAAGACTCCAATTGTTAGAAGAAGAATTACTTACAACGGTAAAACCTAACCCGCCTGTGAGCCGTTCAAAAACAAATAAAGAGCTGGTCAATGAAGCTTATAAATATTTTCAGCAAAACATGAGCGTTCATGAAATTGCTGCTGCTATGCAATTAAAGGAAGATGAAGTGAAGTACTTGCTAGCCAGTCTGCAATAAGGAGGTTTAAAAATGAATAGAAAAGGGGTTCAAATTTTTGCTGCTGGTTGGTTTTTTGCTGCATGTATTGTTTGTATTTATTATTTTATTTTCGCCCCTAATACATCAGCTGAGCCTAAAAATACTTCTTATCAAAATGCTGAGAAACATTCCATTCAGCAGATGGAAGAACAAGAAATTATTACTTTTCTAGAGGCAGAAGGATTTACTGTCTTACATAATAAAGAGGCAGAAAAACTAGAGCAAAACAAAGAACCACAACAAAAAGAAGACTCAAATGATTTTCCTACTCATGCTGTTTTACATATAGAAGAAGGAATGAATAGTAATGATGCTGTGTCATTGCTTCATCAGTTAAATATAATTGAAAACATAGATACTTTTAAAAAGGAACTGCAAAATAGTGAAGCAGCTACAAATATTCAAGCCGGTTTTTATAAAGTGAATAGTGACATGACGGAAAAGGAAATTATTACGAAGATAACAAAATAGCATTAGAAAAACTCGGCTTGCCGCCGAGTCCTATGGCGGTAGACGTAGTTTTACTTATACTTTGATCCTTTAATAAAAGGCTGATGACAGCTCAAAAACACTGCCATCAGCCTTTTTTTATTCGTCTGTATCATCTGGTTCGATGTCCGGACGGTCTTTTCTTAAATCAAAATAAGCATCCAATGATCGTCTTGCAATGGCATTAGCAATACCGCTTGTTCCGCCTGCAGAGTCTTTATAGACGTATGGCACAATAACAGCGATGGCTACTTCTGGATCGTCATATGGAGCATACCCAATAAAAGCTTGGTTATTTCCTTCGACTACCCTGTTTGATCCATCCTGGCGAATTCTTATTTCTGCTGTACCAGTTTTTCCAGCAGCTACATATTCTGTATCATTAAAATAAGAGCGCGCCGTTCCTCTGCTCCCATTTGTTACTCGCCACATCCCTTCTTGAGCCATGTTGATATACTCATTATTTATATCTACTTTATTCATAATTGTAGGCTCAAACTGCTGGCGAACTGCTCCAAGTTTAGTTTTATCTGCACTAGCTTCGCGTATTTGTTTAACAAAATGAGGTTTCATACGATAACCATCATTTGCAATCGTTGAAACATATTGAGCAAGCTGCATCGGGGTGTAGGTGTCAAACTGACCAAAGCTAAGATATAAAAGATTACCTGGACTTGCATTCCCTCCATTTATGCCTGTAGATTCAAATGGAAGGTCCACACCTGTTTCTGCTCCTAACCCAAATTGATCATAATAGTAGCGGAAAGTATCATAAGCTTCATTATATTCGGTCGTATTCCAGGTTTGACTCACACCATAATTATAGCCGGCTAATTCCATTGCTATGTGTGCCATGAACACATTTGAAGACCTTTCAAGCGCCGTCAAGTAATTGACTGGCCCCAAATTAGACACAGAGCTTATAGGCGGGGTGTAAGGTATATTTAACGTTCTATCGACCACGACTGAATGTTGGTTAATTACACCTGTTTGTAAGCCCAACATTACAGTAGCTGGTTTTACGGTAGACCCCATTTCAAACGAGCTCGAAATAGAGCCAAGGTGATCAGAATACCCGGAAACGGACAATATTTCTCCCGTTTGCGGCTCCATCAATACCACATATGCCTCTTTGTCATTAATAAAGCTGCCGGTGGAGCTGTCTACTTCTTCATCAATGATGGTTTCAACTTCTTGCTGCAGGGCCATATCAACCGACAGAACAAGGTCATTCCCACGGCTCCCATTACTTTCTTTCCCAGAATTATTTGATTTATTAGCGCTTAAGATTTCACCTTTATTACCTCGAAGTGCTTCTTCATAATATTCTTCGAGAAAACTCGTGCCTACCTCATCGGATCTATCGTACCCTTTGGCCAAATATTCCTCAAGATTTTCTCGCGGAATAGCTCCTGTACGTCCAAAAAATCGAGGAAAAGCATCTTCATATAAATACTTCCGGTTTGCATCGCGTAAAATGTCAACTCCTGACAAGTTATCCAACCGTTCGCTTATGCTGTGGGCTTCTTCTCGTGACAGTCCTTTTTTAATTCGCTGTGGAGAATCATAATAACCACTTGTCATTTCTCTCCAAATTGCTATAATTTCTCGTTCCTCATTTAATTCATCTAACTGCTCATCTGTAATTCGCTTCAACTGCAGGTCATACAGTTCATCATCATCTTCTATTGTGTTCCTATCTTCTTGAGTAAGTAATTCAGCAGCCTCTTCTGGATGTGTCACCAGCCAATAGTCTTTTTTATCTCGCTCTGGAATATTCTCCATCTCTTCACTGTCAACTTCAATTAATTTACTCAGCTCTGTCGCAATACGTATCCTTTCGTCATCAGGGACATCTTGTTCATTTGTATATGTAAGCGATAATACGAGTTCATTATCGACAATGAGTTCCCCGTTTCTGTCATACATAAGACCACGGGGCGCATCAATTCGAGCTGTTTCACTGCTTGTTTGTTCAAGTTCACTTTCAAATTCATCGCCTTGAACAATTTGGATAAAACCAAGTCTTAAAATTAATGCCGAAAACAATATAAAAACAGCAAAGAATAATAAATTTAACCGGAAAGGAATTCGATTCTTTCCAACTTTATTTTTTGCCACATCTATTCCTCTCCCTTTACCAGCTATCGTAAAAATGGTGAAGTGCAACCTTCCTTATTTTAGCACTAAATGAAACAACAAAAAAGAGGAGAACCTCTCAAGTGAGAGAATCTCCTCCTCCGTTTTCAGGCATTCCACTATTCACTTCTTTTTTATTTTGAAGAAATCTTGTGTCAATACCTTTTATAACAAAATAGATAAAAAAGTGACCAGATCCACAAATCACCATAAGGATAGGAATAATTTGTTTCTCATCTAATAAAGAAATGCCTAATAACAATAATAAGATAGACACCGCTCTGCCACCATTAATAAACCATTCTTTTGTAATCAAATACTCAATCCGAAGGGGGCCTGCACTTGAAGCTTTTCCTAACACATCATAGGTTAAAGAGACATATGGCACAAGGAGCATGGGATAAGCAGCTGAAACAATAACTCCATATGTCATTAAGAGAGGATAAGCGGGATTAAAAACGATAAGAAAAACAGCACCAAATAACAAAATCCCTCCAATAAAAATGGCTTTTTTACGACGTGAAGGTTTTAAGAACCTGCTTACCAAAAAATAACCTGCAAAAGAAACTGCAGACGTTACTAAACCATAACTACCAAGAGCAAGTTCACTATTTGTTGCCATATAAACCCACAGAACGATGATAAAGACAAATATACCTTCTCTTAATCCTTGTATAAAATGGGAATAGAGGATTTTTCGCCATGCCAAGTTTCTTTTTATTTCTTTGGCAGCTGCTGGTATTTTTAATGGCCCCTCAGCATGCCGGTGTTTCATCTTTAAACTTAAAAGTACAGCCATAATAAAGAGGAAAAATGATATAAAAAATATCATTTTATATCCTTGTGTATCAGGCATCCATGTAATAATAGCCCCTGCACTTATCGGACCGATCATCCCCGCAAACGAGGTTAACAGACCTGCAAATCCATTAAAAAAATCACGAGTATCCGGTTCTGTTATTTCGAATGTGAGAACATTATATCCAAGCCAATAAAAACCAAATCCCATGCCTAGTAATGCCCCTAATAAAAGAAGAATCGTTTCAGCTGATTCTCCTGCAAATAAAACAGTTAAATAAAAAGCAGTTAGTATAAAAACACCTAAACGCAAGGAAATAATGCGATCAGCTTTTTTTGAAATATAGCCGGCCAATAAAAAAGCAACAGGTTGAGTTGTCACGGATGCCAGTTGATATAACGCGATATCCGAAACTTCACCGGATTGCTTCCATAAATATATATTTACAAACGTATTGGATAAGGATATAGATATAGCATAAAGACCGCCGATTACTAATAATAATAATAAATTTTTCGTCACTTGTACATTTCCGAGTAAAATTCTTGTAATTGACTTAGCCATCGTGCCCCACCCGCCTTGACCATATTGTGCCGCAAAGTCAAGACGGCTATGCACTATGAGCTGGAACTACTGAAATTGATCTTCAGAACAAAAGCACTGGCTTCTCGAAAGAAAGTTCTGCTAAGAACGTAACGTCGTCCAGTGACAACGCTGAATTGGCAAGCTAAATGCAAGATCAAATAAAACGGAGTCAGAAATCCTCAATAAAAAATGTATTTTCTAGACAGCAAAAAACCGCCGCTATTTGGCGGCGGTTTGATTGATTTATTTTGCTTCGCTGTAACGCTTAGATACTTCGTCCCAATTTACTACATTCCAGAATGCTTCTACATAGTCAGGACGACGGTTTTGATATTTAAGGTAATAAGCATGCTCCCAAACATCAATGCCAAGAATAGGTGTTTTTCCTTCCATAATCGGAGAATCTTGATTAAGTGTATCTTGAATTTCAAGTTCGCCATTATTAACAACCAGCCAAGCCCAGCCAGAGCCAAAACGGCCTAGTGCAGTATTTTTAAATTCTTCTTTGAATTTATCTAAGCTTCCCCATTTACTGTTAATAGCATCTCCAAGTTCTCCACCAGGTTCACCGCCGCCATTTGGGCTTAGAATCTGCCAGAAAAGAGTGTGGTTAGAGTGGCCGCCTCCATTATTTCGTACTGCAGTACGAATGCTATCCGGAAGCGAGTTTAAATCACTGATAAGCTCGTTCACATCTTTTGCAGCAAGTTCATCTTGACCTTCAAGGGCAGTATTAAGTTTTGTTACATACGTGTTATGGTGTTTCCCATGGTGAATTTTCATTGTTTCTTCATCGATATGTGGTTCAAGAGCGTTTGGTGCATAAGGTAATTCAGGTAGTTGATGGTTTGCCATTGTTCAATCTCCTCCTTAAAAAGGTTTGTTTTTTGGTGTTTTTCTTGCTGAGAACTCTTGAATAGAAGCGATGCACCTACAAAACATAACAGTTTCATAAGTCTGCCATTTTTAACGTTACCAAAATCTTAAATTCTTTTCAACAATTATGAAACTTCTCGAAAAAACACCACATATACAGTACCCCAGTTATTACGGAGTTAAACATTGAAATACTAAGGATCAGTGAATTTTTTATGGTAAAACAACGCTAAATTAAATAAGAAAAGACTAAGGATTCCGACAATTTGACTTGGCCGGAATCCTTAATTACTTTCCTAAAGAATAAAAAAGAGAGGTAAAAGAGTAATAATATACTTAATATACATCCTTGTTTAGGTAAAAATTTATGTGTGGCGTATGTATGGCGGAGGAAGAGGGATTCGAACCCCCGCGAGCCCGTAAAGACTCCTGGCGGTTTTCGAGACCGCTCCCTTCAGCCGGACTTGGGTATTCCTCCGTTTGCCTTATTATCCTATCATTCAGTAAAAACAGTAAACAAAAAAAGCACGATTATCATGCTTTTTATAAAATGGTGGACCCTGTAGGACTCGAACCTACGACCGGACGGTTATGAGCCGTCAGCTCTGACCAACTGAGCTAAGGGTCCATATTATAAAATTTTGAACAAATAGTGGGGCGGTTGATGGGAATCGAACCCACGAATGCCGGAGCCACAATCCGGTGCGTTAACCACTTCGCCACAACCGCCATTTAGGAATAAACTTCCCGTTTTTTTCCAATGTGTTTTTAAAACTAGTTTAATTTTTAATAATATGGTAGCGGCGGAGGGGATCGAACCCCCGACCTCACGGGTATGAACCGTACGCTCTAGCCAGCTGAGCTACACCGCCAAAATGGCTCCACAGGCAGGATTCGAACCTGCGACCGATCGGTTAACAGCCGATAGCTCTACCACTGAGCTACTGTGGAATTTTAATTATGAAGATAAGCAATCCGTTTTTCAACGACAATAATTATATTATCATGGTAGCAACACCTAGTCAACAACTTCATCCAATTTTTTTATATAATTTTAATAAGAAGATAAATCATATTTGAAATTAATACAATTCCTTTTAATAATACACTTACAATAAAACCAGCGACAGATCCAAATCCGACTTTCCCTATTTTTTTCCACGATTTTTCTCCTGAAAACACCTGCCCTATGATGGCTCCGGCGATTGCACCAATGAGAATACCAATAACCGGGATGATAAAGGGACCGATAACAATACCAATTAAACTGCCCCATACTGCAGCTTTTGTTCCACCGCTCTTTTGTATACCAAAATAATTAACAGCATAGTCAACGAAAAATAAGAAAAAGGCTATTATTCCTTGAATAATCCAAAAAGACACATCAAAATTCATAAACCCTTTAATATATCCTAGTATAAGTACAGCTGCTCCATAAAATAAACCGCTAGGGACAATTGGGTAAACAACACCTATTATTGCAAGGACATAACATATTGCCGCTAAAATATACAATACGGTATCAAACATAAAATTTATTCCTTCCTGTTATGACTAGTAACACGGGATAATTGAAAAGAAGGCATCCTTTTTATTGGACACCTTCTTATTATACATTATTCTTCCTCTAATACTACTTCTGCAATATTAACGGAATGATCTCCAACTCTTTCAAGGTTGCTGACAATATCAACAAAAATGATCCCTGCCGAACCAGAACATTTACCTTCATTCAGTCGTAAGATATGCTTCTTCCGAAGTTTACGTTCCATCTTGTCTATTTCTTCTTCTTGTTTTACTACTTCTTTTGCTTCTTCTAAATCATCATTTTCTAACGCGCTTATTGCATTTTTTAAAGTGTTTATTGTTAAATCAAACATTTCTTCCAAATCAGCATACGCATCCTCTGAAAGTGTTACTTTGTTTGTGAGCTGATAATCAACGAGCTCGACTAAATTTTCCATATGATCACCGACACGTTCTAAGTCACGGACGGTATCCATTAACAAAGAATGCATTCTTGAATTTTCATCTGATAAAGATCGCTCAGAGATCATTACTAGATAATCGGTTATTTTTCTATCTAAATTATTGATCGCTTCTTCAAATTGAACAGTTAATTCGGAATGCCGTTTTTGATTTGTTTTCAAATAATTTCTAGCTTCTATAAGTCCTTTTTCAGCAAACTCTGCCATACGAAGTGTCTCCGACTTTGCCTGTCCTAACGCAATCGAAGGTGAACGCTGTATAAAACTGGTATCAAGGTGCTTCGCTTTATATTCAATTTCTGTTTCATTACCAGGTATTAATTTTGTAACGAGTAGAGCAAGCAAGCCAACAAATGGAATCTGAAGAATTGTATTCGATACATTAAAAATTCCGTGTGCAAAAGCAATCGTCATCGGCTTATTTAAATTCAGCCAGCCTTGCAGATTCTCAATAAAAGCAGTGTACGGAACTAATAAAATAATAATAATTGTTGCCCCGATAAGGTTAAAAATAACATGCGTAAGGGCTGCACGTTTTGCTGCTACGGAAGCACCTAGAGCAGCCAGTACAGCTGTTATTGTTGTACCAATATTATCACCGAATAACACTGGAAGAGCAGCATCCAACATAAGGGAGCCCTGGTCATAAAGTTCTTGCAGCAAACCAATGGAGGCAGAAGAACTTTGAACAGATACGGTAAATAAAGCACCTATAACTACACCCAAGAGCGGATTTTCACTCATATTAAGAGTTAATTCTTTAAAGCCTTCTAAACCTTCTAAAGGCTCTAATCCATCTCCCATTAAGGAAAGACCAAAGAAAAGAGCGCCGAACCCGAAAATAACTTGTCCGTAATTGTTAACCTTCTTATTTTTAAAGAAAAAGATAAGAACTGTTCCTAAAAATAAAATAGGTAAAGCATAATCTTCAATCTTAATACCAATAATGAAAGCTGTTACTGTTGTTCCGATATTTGCTCCCATTATAACCCCAATTGCCTGCTGAAGGGTCATAAAACCAGCATTAACGAGTCCAACGGTCAAAACTGTAGAACCACTGCTTGATTGAATCAATACCGTTACAAAAATCCCGGCCAGTACACCCATAAAAGGATTGCTTGTAAACTTGTCCAAAATTTCTCTCAGCCTGTCTCCAGCAATTTTTTGAAGACCGTCTCCCATAAATTTAATTCCAAATAAAAATACACCGAGACCACCTAAAAATGTGAATAAGATTGTTTGAAGATCCACATCTATTCATCCCTTCGATTAAAATTATATCCCCTTTTTCGACAAACCTCTTACATCGTACTTATACAATATTGAGGAATTATTTAATTTTTGTAAAGATTTTATTAAGATTTTCATTTATAAAGGTATCGATTTGCTGTTGCTCATAACTTTAAGAAGAATTTAACAAACACTGCCCCTTGTTTCGTCTTTTCAACGAACAAGTCCTTTTTTCGTTAGAAATATTAAGGTAAAATAAAACGGCAGAAAGGAGATTGTGTTGTGAACATATTCCAAAAGTTTTTAAAAAGTTTATACTCACCAATGTATATCGGCCGTTTCCGGTTTCAAGGAATTGGTAAAACCATTGGTTATGTGTTTTTCTTAATGTTAATTACTAGTATTCCTGTTAGCGTATTATTTACAAACACTATTTTTTCGACAGCCAATAAAGTAGAAAATGCACTTTCAGAAGAAATCCCAGACTTCCAACTGCAAAACGGCCAACTTCACTCGGAGCAAAAGGAACCTCAAATATATGAACATGAGAATGAAACCATTGTTTTTGATGCATCCGGAGAAATAACTAGAGAAGATATAGAACAAGAAGAAAACACTACTGCGTTACTGCGTGAAGAGGTAGTAATAGCAGAAGATGGCACAATACAAACGTTTCGGTATGATCAAGCTGGAAATATTCAATTATCAAAAGATGATATCCTAACATTTGCGGATACTTTAAGTGGATTGTTTCCCATATTGATTCCTGTTGTTTTGCTATTACTTTATTTATTTTCAACTGGCTTAAAATTTATAGGAATATTTGCCCTTACTCTATTTGGGTTATTAATAAGAAAAGCCGCTCCGATTCGTTTAACCTATCGTCAAATTTGGATTATTTGTGCTTATACAGTGACACTGCCTACTGTCATTTCTGCACTTATTGATGTGTTGCCATTTCAATTGCCGTTTGCTTTCACACTCTATTGGGCCATTGCATTTTTCATGTTATACAATGTTTACAAAAAATTACCAAAACCAAAAAATGCAGCAGTATCAGAATAAAAAAGAAACTGGTTTTTGTTCCAGTTTCTTTCTTTATTCGTTATTATTTTCTTTTCTCTTTACCAGTATTCTTGTTCCATCTACAGATACGACGACTATTTCTTCACCGGACTCAATCCATTGTCCACCGCTTGTCGCACTATATTGATCTCCTTCAATAGTAATCGTTCCTATCGGACGGAAGGGTGTGATTGTTTTTCCTTCTTTTCCTTCGAGTGCTTTGTATGTGTCACTCATTGAATTATACCCCTGTTCCCCGCTCAACCGATCTCTAAGCGTTATCTTTGACCATAATTTTCTTCGAGGAAATACTTTTAAGAAAAGTCCTGCAGCAAAAAGGCCTATTATAAATCCAAATACAACTAATATACCATACGTAATGTTCGGTGTCGGAACAGCTATGCCAAGCCCCATAAGCAGCGCACCTAATACAGCTATCGTTCCGTCACTGATAACTTTTCCATCTAATATAATTAAGCCAAGACCAGCAGCATATAAAATAAGAATCCACATACTAGATGCTGAGTCAATATGAACAGAAAAGAACAAACTCATAAAAGCTATTCCTAAAACGGCAAATAACCCTTTTGCTTTTACTAACATTTCCCCTGTTAAAAAAACGGTCCCAAAAAACACAATTAAAAACCCAATACTTGCATAATTTAACAGTTCCATTATTTTTCAGCTCCTTTTTGAGCATAAATTCAATAGAGTTCAATTGAGTATACGTATGCAGCATTAAACCGTTTCACTTCTATTTTATCCTTTTTTCCATAGATTTTCACGATATAAAATCCAAAAGAAAAAGTCGGCTTAATAATCACATTAAAAACCTAAAAAAACAAGGCTTGCACGATAAACTGTGCAAACCTTTTTTTAAATTATTTTTTGTTAAGCTGATTCGTTTTCTCCGCCAAACCAGCTTCTGAGTGAATCAATTAATTCATTAATAAAATCTAAAAAGCTGGAGATAAACGATTGCGTATCTTCCCGATTTAAGAATTCGTCTAAATTATCTCGTATATGTGTGATTTGATCTTGCACTTGGTTCCAATCGATATTTAAATTTTTCATACGATTAAACAAGGAAACAAGTCCTTCCATTTCCTCATCTGTTAACTCAATACCCATTTCATTCGCAATTCTCTCAATTAAATCGCGTAAATCTTCTTCTGATTCAACTGGTTGATCACCGATTTCTTCTTTAATTCTTGTGATGAGCTCTGTTGCTTCTTCCATACCTATACGTTCCCCAAGTTCCGAGGTTTTTACCATTTCCTCATTAGCCACTTTTTTCTGCTCTTCAGGAATATCGATGTCGTTTTGAATTTCATACGCTTTAATAATACCTGTAAGAGCTGCGGTACCTGATACATCAAAAGGAGCGGTTATATAAACATCTGCATCCTCAACCCCCGCTGTGACTAACGTATTGGCATATATACCTTCCGTCACTTTCGTAATATGATTCGTTTCCACATTAATTCCTTTGCCTTCATTGCCTGCTGTAATTTTGGAAGACGACAACGCTTTACTCCCAATATCAGAAGCATCCATGTAATCTCCTAAATAGTCGTGTTCTTCTTCATTTGTTACTGTTACCACTTCGACGTCCTCAGCCACATCCATTTCTTCAAGCAAACTGCTTCTTTGCTTTTCACTTAGGTCTTCACCTAAAGTTACTGTAACTTCTCCTTCTGCAGCATCTGCAAACGCAGCAGAAGGAACACTAGCTATAATCACTGAAGTTATAAATCCGAGCAATACCCTATTCCACATTTTCATTTATAATCCAACTCTCCTTTTTTCAACTTGTCCAACTTTGAAGCATAAAACACTATATTACTCATACGTATACATTATAACTTTTATGAATGTAATGGAGGATTAAGGAAAATGAAAAAACTGTTATTTTTTCTTCTTTTTTTACTAGTTTGTACTTCCATATATTATGATATAACTGAAGGTACATTATTTACACCACCGATGGAATCAGATAGCAGTTCGACGTCCCTCCCTTCTTCTGATACCTTAGACGACCAAAATAAAATAGAAGTTACAGTTGAACCTGGCCAAACCGTATTATCTGTTGTTGAAAAGCTGCATGACGGCCCCGTTCCAGCTTCAATCGAACAAATCAGCAGCGACTTTGAGAAATTAAATAATGGTTTGTCTCCAGAAAGCATTCAAGTGGACAAGTCATATTTCTTTCCAGTTTATGAATCGAATTCATAATGCTGCTAACGAGGAACAGCTCTGCTTGCCAAATCATTCAAAACGCTGATACAATAACCACGTGATCATTTTAAATAACCATAAAAGCCACCAAAATTATCACACTAATAACCACAAAAGGGGCGAATGGATACATGAGCCATATCACTCACCGTACAGAAACCAGACCTGTAAAAGTAGGGAATCTGGTTATTGGCGGAAATGATGAAGTGGTCGTTCAAAGTATGACCACCACAAAAACCCATGATGTAGAAAAAACAGTCACTGAAATAAAACGTTTAGAAGAAGCCGGGTGCCAAATCGTTCGTGTTGCGTGTCCGGATATGAAAGCCGCAGAAGCAATTCCTGAAATAAAAAAAAGGATAAGCATTCCGCTTGTGGTTGATATACACTTTGATTATAGGCTCGCTCTTAAAGCTATCGAAGGCGGAGCAGACAAGATTCGAATTAATCCTGGTAACATTGGGAAGCGAGAAAAAGTAGAAGCCGTAGTGAAAGCGGCAAAAGAGAAAAACATACCTATTCGTATTGGTGTGAATGCCGGTTCACTTGAAAAGCGAATCTTAGATAAATATGGTTATCCGACTGCAGATGGTATGGTAGAAAGTGCTTTGCATCATATTAAAATCCTTGAGGATTTGGATTTTTATGACATTATTGTTTCAATGAAAGCCTCTGATGTAAATCTCGCTATTGAAGCATATGAAAAAGCAGCCAAAGCATTTTCTTATCCTCTTCATTTAGGGATTACGGAATCAGGAACGCAATTTGCTGGAACGGTGAAAAGTTCGGCAGGACTTGGCGCTATTTTAAGTAAAGGCATTGGAAACACATTACGTATTTCCTTAAGTGCGGATCCGGTTGAAGAAGTAAAAGTTGGCAGAGAACTACTAAAAACATTCGGGCTGGCTTCTAATGCAGCAACGCTGATTTCTTGTCCAACCTGCGGACGCATTGAAATTGACCTTATAAGCATTGCAAATGAAGTAGAAGATTACATTTCCACTATTAAAGCACCAATTAAAGTGGCGGTGCTTGGCTGTGCCGTTAACGGGCCAGGAGAAGCAAGAGAAGCTGACATTGGCATTGCCGGTGCTCGCGGAGAAGGTCTCTTATTCCGTCATGGAGAGATTATACGGAAGGTTCCAGAAGAAACCATGGTAGAGGAATTAAAAAAAGAAGTCGATAAAATAGCGGAAGAACATTATAAAAAAGAAGAAACTGCAGCACCTAATTAGAAAAACTTGGATTATTGCCATCTCCCAAGGGCGGAAGTCATAGTTTTGCTTGGCTTTTTTGAGTAGTTATTACTGTTTACACCTTTTTTATTTAAAAGAGCTGTTCCGATTTTTCGGAACAGCTCTTTTCTTTTTCCATTTTCCTAATAAAATTGGAAAAGGTTGCTTTGTAACTAGAAAAATGGTGCAAAAATGACGGTCATAGCAATCGAAAAAGCACCTAAACCGATAGACCAATATCCTAAAGCATTTGCTCCTTTTCGTGCTGCAAAAATACCGAGGACTATTCCTGCCCCACCTGTTATCACGGGTAAGAAAAATAAAGAACAGATGCTTAAAATCAATGCTGTTATACCAAGTCCTTTTCCCATGGATTCATCATTGACATTTGCTTCCATTGTCGCATCCTGCTCTTCTTCTTCTCGTTCAGGTTCTGCTAAATTCGAGCGATTGCCAATTCCAGGAGCTGCTACTTCTGAAGCTGTTTCCATATTATAATCTGTATCCGCGAGATTATCTTCTGGATATTCTCCTTCGTTTGCAAGAAGATTCGCCTCATTTTCCAACTCATTATTTTGCTTATCCATTTCGTCCATGCTGCTGCCCCCTCCCTGCTCTTTTCAAGTTTCTTAAAAACCATACAAAAAAGAGCATTCTTATTATCCCACGGGGCTATCCTTTCAAACTGCCAATTTCAAACAACCGTTCCATTGGTGTTAATTTTGCACAGTAAGCGTTTGACATTCTGTACAGTAACCGTATATTTCAAATTTATGACCGGTCACTTCAAATTCGCCTTCTACACTTTCTTCAATCCAATCCATCGGACAAGAATGGATTTGTTTTGTTTTTCCGCATTCTAAACAAATTAAATGATGATGGTGCTTTGTCGTCGAGCAGCTGAACCTGAAACGTTTTTCTCCTTCAAGTTCAGTCATTTCCAGTATTCCCATTTCTTCAAATAAGGCCAAGTTTCGATATACAGTGTCAAAACTAACACCGGGATACAATTTTTGCATGAATGTTAATACATCCTTAGCCGATAAATAACGCTTCTCTTCAGCAAAAAGGTGAAGCAGTTTTTCTCTCTTGCCAGTGAATTTAAATCCTTCTTTTTTTAATCTATTCAACGCTTGTTGTACGTTCATCATCTCTTCCTCCCGTCAAACGCATACCGGAAATTTTTCTGAATTAAAATAATAAGTAATAAAAATGAAGAAGTGACAACAATCATTCCTCCTGTTGCAATATCAAAATGATATGAAAAATATACACCTGCTAA
This sequence comes from Alteribacillus bidgolensis, assembly GCF_002886255.1. Classification (NCBI taxonomy): domain Bacteria; kingdom Bacillati; phylum Bacillota; class Bacilli; order Caryophanales; family Bacillaceae; genus Alteribacillus; species Alteribacillus bidgolensis. Next base: position 354,396 of record NZ_KZ614149.1, on the reverse strand, counting down.
AACGGCTGCTTCTCCTAAAATTATTCCCCATAAAAGTAATTGTTTAAAACTTTTTGCAACTTGTAAAGCTGCAGCAACTGGAAGAGATACAAGTGCTCCAACCAGCAATACCCCAACGACTTTCATCGACATTGAAATAACTAAGGCTACAAGCAGAGAAAATAGAAAGTTAATCCATTTTATGGAGATTCCTGAAACCTTAGCATGTTCTTGATCAAATGACACAGAAACGAATTCCTTATAAAGCAAAAGAAAGATGATTATTACTGCTAAAGCAGTTGATATAATAAAAACTAAATCTTCACCAGTCACTGAAACAATACTGCCAAACAAATAGTCATACCAATCACTGTAACCAGTACGTGATGCACTCATAATTACGGCACTTATCCCAACTCCTGCAGATAAAATGATTGGAGCTGCAAGTTCTTGAAAATGGTAATACGTTTGCCTTAATTTTTCTATGATTAAAGAACCTATAAGAGAAAAAACAAATCCAGTATATAGCGGATTTATTTCGATAAAGTTCACGGTTTGTCCAAGCAAGACTCCTGCCGAAATACCTGTCAACGTCACATGTGAAAGCGAATCAGAAATGATGGAAGCACGGCGTACAGCTAATATTGATCCTATCATCGGTGCAATAAAGCCTATAAGTACCGCTGCAACTATTCCACGTTCAATAAATGACAATTCCATTCCTATCATCTCATTTTTTATAGTTACAATATATTTTACAAGATACACACCTAATTACACAAACTACACACTCTGGACTTTTTTTCTAAATGTCTGAAGCGGCAGTCCTGCTAATTTTCTGCCAAATAAAACAACTAGTAATAGGGTTAGAGCGATAATAACAATCATTCCACCAGGAGCCAGATTTAAATAGAAAGCAGATACCAGCCCTGTTATGACTGATGTTTCTCCAATTAAGACTGCATATAAAAACATTTGCTTAAAACTTTTAGCTAATTGAATAGCAGCTGCGACAGGCAGTATCATTAAAGAAGAAACAAGCAGAATGCCGACAATCCTCATGGATGAAGCAATCACTAGTGCTGTCATTATAATAAAAAGAGAATTTATCCATTTTCCTGGAATACCGCTGACTTTCGCCTGCTCTTCATCAAACGATAAAAAAAGTAATTCTTTATATAAAAACAATAATAATCCAGCAATAGCAGCCGTTACAAAAGCAATGGTCCATAAATCATTTAGTGTCACCGCAATAACACTGCCAAATAAATAATTAAAAAGATCGTTATTGAAGCCATCTGCTAAAGAAATAAATACGACACCAAGACCTATTCCTGAAGATAATATGATCGGAATAGCTAATTCTTGATAAGCTGTGTATACGTTACGAAGCTTTTCCATAAACAAGGAACCTGCCACTGAAAAAACCATTCCCATATATAACGGATTGACCGGCTGCAGCCAAACGGCACTTTGAGCAATCAGCAAATGAAATGCGATGCCTGTTAACGTAATATGAGATAATGCATCAGTAATTAAAGCTAGTTTTCTCACTACAATAAATACACCTAAAACAGGTGCTAAAAATCCAATCATTAGGCCCACAAAAAATGCATTTTGAAGAAATTCATATTTAAAAAAGGAGTCCAGCATTTTAATGTGCACCTCCATGATCATGAGTAATAACTTGTACATCATGACCGTATAAAGATGATAAATCACTTTCTTCGAAATCTTTTGAAGAACCATGAAAATGAAGGGTTTTATTTAAGCATGCAACATCTGATACATAGCTTGTCATGACTCCTATATCATGGGTGACAAGAAGAAGCGTTATGTTTTTTTCTTGGTTCAACTGTGTCAGCAGCTTATAAAAATGCTGTACAGAAGATGAATCCACACCTACTGTCGGTTCATCTAAAATCAAGATTTCAGGATTGCTAACGAGTGCTCGAGCAATAAAAACTCGCTGCTGCTGCCCCCCTGATAACTCTCCAATGTTTCGATCTTTAAAATCACTCATTCCAACCCTTTGCAATGCTTTATGAATTTGTTTTTTATGCTTGCGGTTTAAGAATCTTAATAAGCCTACTTTTCCATAAAGACCCATGGAAACTACTTCATAAACTGTAACAGGAAAACCGGTGTTAAAACTATTTGCTTTTTGGGAAACATATCCTATTTTTTCCCACTGTTTAAATTTTTGAAGCGGCGTATTAAACAGACTCACTTCACCTTCCATAGGTTTTTTTAATCCAAGCAAAATTTTAATTAATGTAGATTTTCCAGAACCATTAGGCCCTACTAGTCCTAAAAACGAGCCCTTTTTTATTGTAAGGTCAATATTTTCTAGTACAGGCTGGTTTCCATACTGAAATGACACATTATTTATTTGAACAGCTAAGCTTTCTTGCGTATGTTTATACATAAGCTCACCTCATTTGAATCGGAAACTGATAAGAATCATTACGATTTATACTTGTTTGAGTATACAGGATCTGCATTTTGTTGTAAATCATAGAGCTTATCCTTTTCTTGTTCTTTCAGGAATCAGCATTTAAGATAATGAATAATAAACAAATTTATACTGGGAGGAAATAACATGCCTCAAAATAAAGAAAAAATTGCAGTGATTGATATAGGTTCAAACTCTATTCGGCTTGTTATACATGACGTGGATGAAAAAGGGAGGTCCAAAGAAATACATAACCTTAAAAAAACAGCACGGCTAAGTAATCACATTGATCATGAAAACAGATTAACAAATGAAGGATTCACTATATTAAAAAGGTCTCTGCAGCAAATAGAGGAAGTCATCCATTTTCATAATATAAAAAATATAAAAGCAATAGCAACAGCTGCTATTCGAAATGCTAGTAATCGTAAAGCAATTCTTTCATTTATTCACCAGGAAACTTCTCTTCAAGTACGCGTGCTGACGGAAGAAGAAGAAGCTTATTATGGATATCTTGCCGTTGTTAATTCTACTTTTCTTTCCGATGGTATTACTATCGATATCGGCGGGGGAAGCACAGAAATTACACTATTTCAAAACAAAAATCTAGTTCACTCACACAGTTTTCCGTTCGGCGCTCTAACATTAAAAAAACAATTTTTCCCAAAAAAAGAACCAGATAAAAATGATCTGCAAAAACTAACACATTTTATTAAGGAACAATTTTCAACCCTTCCTTGGCTGAAACAAACAAAAAACCTTCCGATCATTGGAATTGGCGGAAGTGCTCGTAATATGTCTCTTGTCCACCAATCACAAATTAATTATTCTCTTGCAGGTCTGCATCAATATAAAATGGATCCTGATGATATAAAGACGACGATGGCACTGTTAGAGAATTCTTCCCTCAAAGAAAGGGAAAATATTGATGGTTTATCTAAAGATAGAGCAGATGTCATCATTCCTGCTGTCAGGGTGATCTTTATGCTGGTCGAATATACAGCAGCTGATTATTTTTTAATGAGTAATAAAGGGTTAAGAGACGGTCTTTTGTTCGAGGAGATGTTAAGGGATTATTCGATGGATTACTTTCCAGACGTTTCTGAAGAAAGCTTTTATCAATTAAGCCGGGAATTTGAAATCAATGAAGATTATGTCCTGGAAGTTGGAAAAATTGCCCACAAGCTTTACAGAGCAATGGAACCTTATCTGCCTGCAGTGTTTCAAAATGATAAAAACATTTATTTATTAAAACAAAGTGCAAGAGTCTTATATATGGGTGAATTTATCAGCCATGAAGCGAGCAGCCAGCATACGTTTTATGTTTTAACGAATAGGTCTATCGATGGAATTTCTCATCCAGACAGGCTCGCTATGGCTTGTATTGCTTCATTCAAGTCAAAGTCCTGGTACAAACGCTTTATTCGTCCGTTTAAATCGTTAATCACTAAAGAAGAATATAAACGATACGAACTATTAGGAAGTATTTTAAAACTGTCCTATTCTTTAAACAGGACGCAGCGAAAAGTAGTACAAGACCTTACTGCCAAAAAAATCGGAAGAACTCTTCATTTGTACATTTGCTGCCGAAAAAATATAAATAGTTATTTTGAAGAAGTAAAAAGCAATAAATATAAAAAGCACATTGAAAAAGCAATTAAAAGGTCAGTACATCTTCATTTTACTTCTCACTCAAAATTTACAAAAAATTAATATTTAAATGGTAATATAGTTCTGCAACTCAGAAAAGGTTTTGTACTAGAAAGGTGAGATATTAATGTCTGTCAAGTTAGGATCCAAATTACCTAATTTAAATAATGCTGCTTATTATAATAACCGAGAACTAAGCTGGCTTGCTTTCAATGAAAGAGTTCTCGAAGAAGCCTTAGACGAAAGAAATCCCCTCCTCGAACGATTAAAATTTTTAGGTATCTTCAGCTCAAACCTCGATGAATTTTTCATGGTTAGGGTTGCAGGTTTAAAGGATCAAGTTAAAGCAGGTTTTAACAAACCGGAAAATAAAGCTGGATTAACTCCCAAACAACAATTAAGCGCGATTACTGAGAAAAACCGTGCATTGGTACGTTTACAGGACAATTATTATGTAGAAACTTTGCTTCCTCTTCTCTCACGTGAACGCATTTCTTTTTTGACAGTAAAAGAATTAAATGACGAGCAGATGCGTTATTTAAAATTTTACTTTAAAGAATATGTATTCCCTGTGTTAACTCCTATGGCTGTAGATGCTTACCGCCCGTTTCCGATGCTGCTAAATAAATCTATAAACCTTGCTGTTTTCTTACAAAAAAAAGAAACACAATCAAAAAGAAGTTTAGCAATCGTACAAGTCCCTTCTGTTTTAAACCGTTTCGTAGAGCTCCCTGAGTCTTCCGATTCCAAAACGAGTTTTATCATGCTTGAACAAGTGATCAGTGAATTTATTGGTGATCTATTTGAAGGATATGAAGTAATGTCGGTATCTCCTTTTCGTATTACTAGAAATGCTGATTTAACCATACATGAAGAAGGTGCACGTGATTTACTCAGCGAAATCGAAAAAGAACTTAAAAAAAGAAAATGGGGGGCTGCTGTTCGCCTTGAGTATCAAGAGGGGCTGATGGATGCAGAAATGCTCGACTATCTCACGTTTGAATTAGAAATACATGAAAAGGATGTATATCACTTTCGAGGGCCTTTAGATCTCACGTTTTTACTGCCGTTACGGAACAAGCTGGCAGGTGAATATGATCATCTCGTCCATGAATCAATTATCCCTCAGCCGCCCCAAGATTTAATGGGGGAAGAAGACATCTTTGCAACTATTTTAAGAAGAGATATATTACTTCATCATCCATATGAATCATTTCAGCCTGTTATTGAGTTTATTAGCAAAGCAGCTAGAAATCCAGAAGTATTAGCTATTAAACAAACATTATATCGTGTAAGCGGGGATTCCCCTATCATAAAAGCCCTTGAAAAAGCGGCTGGCAATGGAAAACAAGTTACTGTATTGGTTGAACTAAAAGCACGTTTTGATGAGGAAAACAATATTCAATGGGCTAAAAAATTAGAAAAATCAGGCGTTCATGTTATTTATGGCATAACGGGTTTAAAAACGCATAGTAAAATCACCCTGGTTGTCAAAAAACAAAATGGAACAATTAAACGCTTCGTTCATCTGGGGACTGGAAATTATAATGATTCAACGGCAAAACTTTACACCGATATGGGGTTATTTACTAGCAAACAAGAATTTGGAGAAGATGCTACTAATTTTTTTAATTATCTTAGTGGCTATAGAAAAAAACCGGTTTGGAATCAAATCAGCACATCTCCAGGGGAAATACGTGAACATTTATTACAGCTTATAGATGAAGAAATAGCCCTTCACGAAAAACATGGAAATGGCAAAATTATTGTAAAAATGAACTCATTAACTGATAAACCACTTATCTTAAAATTGTACGAAGCTTCTATTGCTGGTGTTTCTATTGACCTTATTGTTAGAGGGATTTGCTGTCTTCGGCCAGGTATCAAAGGGATAAGTGAAAACATAAAAGTACGAAGCATCGTTGGTCGTTTTCTAGAACATACGCGCATTTTTTACTTCCATAATAATGGTAAAGATAAACTTTTTTTATCTTCTGCTGATTGGATGACCCGTAACATGGATAAACGTATCGAAATCATGTTTCCTATCTTAGATTATACGTTAAAGGAACGATTGCGAAATGTATTGAACCTCACATTGAGTGACAATATTAAAGCACGAGTACAAGATAAAACAGGCAATTATGGATATGTTTCGCGAAATACGGAAGAAAAACCGTTGGAAAGTCAGCTCGCATTTTTTGAAATGGCTTCTCAATGGAAAGAATATGAAGATGAATAAATACCAAGGTTAATAAGCTACTTATAATAGATAAGCTTTCAGCGCTCCTATTACTGAGCACTGAAAGCTTAATGCCGCATATCAAAAGAAACCATGTTTAATAGCTAACTAATACATCTTGCTTTTCTTCTGCATTTTCCTGAATTTCAAGAGCATACCAGCTTTCTGCGTTCCCATGTTTATCTTCATAAGCTTCTAGTCCGCCTATCCCCCGATGGTAAGCAGTTAATGCCTTATTCCAATTGTCATATTTTTCATAAAGATAATCTAAATACTCAATGGACAATTGAATGGAATAATATGGATCAAATAACCAGGAATGGCTGTAGGGCATGTCCGCTTTCTTTGCAATCCAAGGCCCTGTATTTTTCATGAACTGCGCCATACCATAAGCTTTTCCATATTTTGTTTTAGGTCCCACCAAATCCGGGTCAAATTTCCCTCCGGTTTCTACATTCAAAAGTTCAAACACAATGGCTGGATCAATATTTTTCTTTTTTGCTTGATGAACTAAAAACGTTCCCCAATCACGTTCAAATCTGCCGTTACTATCTTCATGTAAATGTTTGGCTTGCTTTCTTGCTTCTGCCCATTCATAATAATTGGCATCCCATTTAATATCTGTTGTCTCTTTTAAAAATCCGATATTCTTCTCAAAATCTTTCGCTTTATCTAATTCTTCACTTTTATTTTCAAGCTTTTCAAGACGCTCTTCTATATGGTCTTTTTGAAACCCCGTCATCAAAAATATAGCAGGTAAAATAATAGTGGTTAAAATATATCGTATTGAATTCACTTTGGCACCCCCAAGTACGTTTAAAGAAGGAACATAGCATTTCAGCAACATCAGCTATTTACCCCAATAACTTCGCCTTGAAACTTTTTGCTCATTACTTATAAAAACACCCACAGTATATGTTTTTATCAAAATAACGAACTAGGGTCAATACTTTCAAATCACTTGTAAAAAAGCATAAAAAACTGCCTGAACCTTACAGTTCAAGCAGTTTTTACAATCTACATATTTTTCTTTAATGGAAAAGCGAGTGTTATTACTGTCCCCTCATTTACCTTACTTTCAATAGCAAAAGTGCCATTATGTTCTTCCATAATTTTTTTACACAAAGGGATCCCAACGCCTGTCCCTTTATCTTTTGTGGTAAAGAAGGGTTTTCCAATGTTAGTTAATACATCATTTGGAATACCGCCTCCATTATCTCTCAACTTGATAATTAAATACCCTTTTTCTGCGAAACTTTGAAGCGTAAATACATTGTTTTTATTATCCCCTGGGAAAGCTTCAATTGAGTTTCTCAGTGCATTTAAAATAATTTGTTTAAACGAAGATTCATTAACCTCTACCTTATCAAGAATAGGCTCAACGTTATAGTGAAAATGTATGCCTTGCATTAAACATTCTGATCTTATAATGTCAATTACGCTTTCTAATAAGTATTTAGGATTTCTAGTTTCTTTTTTTGCTTTTTTTCTTGCAACCGATAAAAAGTTATCGATAATCTCATTCATTCGTTCTGTTTCAGAGAGGATGGTATCAGAATATTTATCAAAACTATCTGTTAAAGCAGACAATTGTAAAAATCCTTTTATAACAGATAAAGGATTTCGAAGCTCATGAGCAACCCCTGCAGATAAATACGAAACAGACTCCATCTGATCTTGATAGGTAAGAAGATGAGTGTATTTTCTCTCATAAGACAAATCATAAATCATTAACAGTACACTATTTATATCTTGTAGATATAACCCTTTTAAGTTCAGCCATTCTCCGCTGTGGTCATTTTTCACTTCTAATTGAAGTGATGTTTGTTTCTCTAGGACATCTTTAACTAATCGGGATGCTACAGCGAGTCCTTCACTGCTTTCCGTTAATAATTGAATATTTAATTTATGTCCACTGTTCTTTTTAGTTTCTTCACTGAAATATTGGCGAAACGTTTCATTGCTTTGTTCAATATTAAGGGATTGGCTGACAATGGCATAAGCGTGGTCAAATTGTGATAAAAGATCATTTAATTCTAAGGAAGGCAATGGAGCCACCATTTCTCTTCCAGTCAACAAAATATAACCATTTTTTAAAGCGCCACTATATTGCATATAAGATTCCTTATTTTGAAATCGATGGAGCAGAGAAAAATCAGTATATATTCCCTTGTCACAAATTTTTCTTATATAGTAAAGTGCTTGTTCAGCATTATAAGAGGTAAAATAATCAAAAAAATAGCGGCTGTCGTTAAAGAGCTCTTCTGCTAGACTATTCAAGGAAATGATATGACCTTCTTTGCTAAGGATTAACTCTGCATCAGACCTTAAATCTTCGAACTCATTTTTAAAATCAATAGTATTTAATGTACGTAATGATTCGTACATATAACCCCTCCTTGTTTAACCAAACCCCCGTTAAGTATCTCTGCTTGTCCTCAGCATTTTATTTATGATTAAACAAACATCCATCCAATCTGCTTTTATTCCATTTCCTGCCTCCCTTTTGATTATACTAAAAATTACAAAAAATGCATACTTTTTTTGAAGGTTTATTTGCTTATATTTTTAGACTTTATTCCTTGGCGTTCTCACTTATTTTCCATAAATACATATGATGAGAAAGAAAATTGAATATCTTTTCGACATTTTGGATAAGGAGCGATCCATGTGAACCGTTTTAAAGACCAATGGATTAAATATAAGATATCCGAACTTCACCCAAAAGACCTTATTCACTACGGTGCTTTATACGGCGTTACTGTATCTTTTGAAGAAGCCTCTGATTTGCTGGATCTTGTTCAGTCTAGTCATTGGTCGATAGATGACAAACAATCCATGACAAATATTTTAGAAGAGGCAAAAAAAACCGTCTCATCAGAAACATATGCCCTCTTAAAACAGTTGTTCAAAAATTTCATAGGATAATTAATCGTGTGTAATAATATGTAAAACCAGCAGCTTTTCTTTTTGAAAAACTGCTGGTCTGTAGTATTTAAGAAATAAGTTCTTGTTTTAGATCTTCATTAAATGTTTCTTCCTTAAACATATTAATTTCATGCTTATATGGTGGTTTTTTATTCTTTTTATCTGTCCCCACATATGGTGTTTCTAATATTTTTGGGATATTTTCAAACGCAGGATGATGAACCACGTAATTGAGAGCTTCAAAACCTATATAACCAAAACCGATATTTTCATGGCGGTCTTTTGCAGCTCCTAATTCATTTTTACTGTCATTAACATGTAGAACTTTCAAACGGTCTAGACCAATTACTTTATCAAATGTGTTTAACACTCCATCAAAATCTCTCGCTATGTCATATCCTGCGTCATGAATGTGACAAGTATCAAAGCAAACAGAAAGCTTCTCATTATGAGTAACTCCTTCTATTATACTGGCTATTTCTTCAAAAGTGCGTCCGCACTCCGATCCTTTTCCAGCCATTGTTTCTAAGGCTATTTGGACATTTTTATCTGGATCGATCACTTCATTTAACCCCTCTATTATTTTACTCACTCCGGCCTCTGTTCCTGCACCGACATGAGCACCTGGGTGCAGCACTATTTGTGTTGCCCCAATCGCTTCTGTACGTTCGATTTCGGAGCGCAAAAAATCTACGCCTAATTGAAAGGTCTCTGGTTTAGTTGTATTGCCAATATTAATAATATAAGGTGCATGAACCACTACCTCTTTTACTCCATTTTCTTTCATGTGATTTTTGCCTGCTTCAATATTCAGCTCTTCGATCGGTTTCCTTCGTGTATTTTGTGGTGCTCCGGTATAAATCATCATCGCGGATGCCCCATAAGATGCAGCTTCCTCACTTGAACCAAGCAGCATTTTCTTTCCGTTCATTGATACATGTGAACCTAATAACATCTTAAATTTCCCCCAATTACTTTTTTCTTTTATTTATTTTTTTTTGCCGTTTCTCCTGCTTTTCTGCTTTCCAGCGAGCTTTCTTTTTATAACCAGGTTTTACCTTCTTCGGTTTAGACTTGGGTATGATTGGTCCTTTATTACTTTCCGATTTCAGATTTTGCTTATTAATTAATGGATTTTCAACCGTTATCCATTCATTCTTTTTCAAATCTAAAAACTGGCCTGTGATGCCCTTATTTTGAAGTTTTTTTAACTCTGGATATTCTTCTTTTTCAATAAACGTAAAAGCTTCTCCTGTTTGCCCGGCACGTGCAGTCCGCCCCACTCTATGAACATAATATTCCAGTTCTTTTGGCAACGAGTGATTGATAACATGTGATACGCCTTTGATATCCATCCCTCTAGCTGCTAAATCAGTCGCAACTAAATATTGAATTTGTAATCCATTTACTTTGCGCATTACTTGTTTTCTTTGACGAGGCGGCAGGCCGCCATGCAGTACATCTGCATTTAAACCGGCAGTTATCATGGCTTCTAATACATGATCAGCGTCTTCCTTTGTCGTTGTAAATATAATAGCAAGGTATGGACGCAGGTTTTTGGCTAAATGTACTGTTAATTCAGTTCTATCTCTATGTTTTAAAAGAATAAACTGATGCTTCATTTTTGCAGGAGCTGTTTGTTCTGGCTTCACATGGACATGCCTTGGATTTTTCATATATTTTCTCAAAAATGGCTGTAATTGTTCTGGTATCGTAGCTGAAAATACCATCATTTGCAAGTTATCCGGCATAAGAGACGCTGCTGGATCTATTTCTTCAATAAATCCCATATCCAGCATTTGATCTGCTTCATCTACTACAAACATTTCCGTTCGATGAACATCAATCGCCTGGTTCTTCGTCATATCATTTAATCGTCCTGGTGTAGCAACTATAATATGAGGTGTTTTTTGAAGTTTCTCCATTGTACGTTGACGATCCGTTCCGCCTGTTAGCCGTATTGCTTTAATATTTGAATCAGAGACATTTTTCAAAAGCTTTTGCAGCTCATTGTAGATCTGGCCAGCAAGCTCTCGTGTAGGAGCAGTAATTACAGCTTGAATATATTTATGGTCCGGACGTATTTTGGTCAGGATAGGGAGCAAAAAAGCAAGCGTTTTGCCTGATCCGGTATGTGATTGTCCAATTACATCACGGCCATTTATGATTGCTGGTATAAGACGTTCCTGTATTTCCATTGGTTTTTCAATGTTTTGGTCTTGTAAAGATTTAATTAAAAATGGGGGCAAGTCAAATCGTTGAAATGCACTCATCGTTACACCGCCTTCTATTTCAAAAGGTTCTATCCTCAAACTATATCACATTGTTTAATTTGCACATCTAGGCAGATGCTATCATATTTTATCATAAACCTGGTCAAAACACAGCTCAAAAACTCCACTGAACAACTTTGTTTATCATTTAGATACGATATGCCATATGGGAGAATCACATTGATTGATGCTAAACATTCGATTTTTACGTTCTACCACCCCAAAACTATATTTACAAATGAGAGGATGATTAAATTGTTTCCACCCCACCCGCCTTATATGGGAGGGCCGCCTATGCCGCCACAAACCGGTCCCGTTCAGATAATGAGCAGGTTTTTACCGGGCGTTTTTAACTCTGGCCCAGCATCTTCATCTATGTTTCCTGCTGCAGCTCAGCCTGGAGGTTTTTCAACATTAATACCTTCCGTTCAAAAGATGATTAATGTGGCCCAGACAGTGACTCCTATGGTCCGTCAATACTATCCATTGGTCAAACAACTACCTGCACTCTGGAGTATGCTTTCGTCCACGAACCAAACTTCTGAAGACTCCAATAGCACAAGTACGATGAATGAATCAATGGATGACTTAAATGATTCAGAAAAACCTTTCTCCGAAGAAACTGCTGAAGATACAGCATATTTTTCAGAAGCTCCTCCTCCAAAACTTTATATATAGTATAGAATCAATATCTTTTATGTGGACACCTTTTTACAATTACTAATACAAATAGTATAATTACCCTAGCATTTCAACAATGCAATCGATGTAAGCAATCAGTTTCAGAGGAGGCTGTTATGGAAGTTATTAAGATTTCCCCACGGGGCTATTGTTACGGTGTCGTTGATGCGATGGTGCTGGCAAAGCAGGCCGCAAGCAACCTGGATTTGCCTCGCCCTATTTATATTTTGGGAATGATCGTTCATAATAAACATGTCACAGAAGCATTTGAAGATGAAGGTATTATTTCCTTGGACGGGCCAAACCGTCTAGAAATATTAAAAGAAGTTGATAAAGGCACTGTTATATTTACAGCACATGGTGTTTCTCCTGAAGTTAGAAAGCTCGCTAAAGATAAAGGGCTAACAACAGTTGATGCTACCTGTCCCGATGTTACTCGAACTCACGATCTTATTCGTGATAAAAAAGCAGATGGATATAATGTCATCTATATTGGAAAAAAAGGACATCCTGAACCTGAAGGTGCCATGGGGGTAGCTCCCGATATTGTTCATCTCGTTGAATCCATCGAAGACGTAAAGAATCTAAATATCGACGCAGAAAAAATCATCATTACCAATCAAACTACCATGAGTCAATGGGACGTTTCTGATATTATGAATGAAGCACTAAACCGATATCCTAACGCAGAAATTCATAATGAAATTTGTATGGCAACACAAGTAAGACAAGAAGCAGTAGCGGAACAAGCAAAAGAGGCTGATTTAATGCTTGTTGTTGGAGATCCAAAAAGCAACAACTCTAATAGGCTGGCACAGGTATCAGAAAAAATCGCTGATACCCCAGCTTATCGAATTGCAGATATATCTGAACTAAATTTGGAATGGGTGCAGGGAATTGAAAAAATTGCAGTGACTGCTGGTGCTTCTACACCTACTCCAATAACAAAAGAAGTTATTCAGTTTTTACAGCAATACGATGAAAACGATCCTTCCACTTGGAAAATAGAGAAAAAAGTAGAAAACTCTAAAATTCTTCCTAAAGTAAAAGCAAAAAAATAAGTTGTTTATTTAGAAAAGCGCAAGCGCCCTGAAAAAGGGCATTTTATCTAATAAAAAAAGATTTGACCTCTTAAAAGAGGCCAAATCTTTTTTTATATAAACGTAAACGGTTCAGTGGACACGTTTGAAGCAATAATATCTGTACTATATTTTTTAGTACCGAGCAATCCTTCCAATTTATTCCTTACTCCATCTTTCATTATTTTCTCAACGTTATGACCTGGATCTATTAGATTTAACCCTTCCATTTGGGCGTCATGAGCAACATGGTAGTAAAGATCGCCTGTTATATAGACATCAGCACCTTGACGCTTAGCATAAGACCAATATTTGTTGCCATCTCCGCCTAACACGGCTACTGTTTTCACCGTATCTGAAAGAGATCCAACTGCCCGAACATGTTCCACATCGTAAGCCTTTTTCACTTTGTTTACAAAGTCCTCAAGAGAAACAGGGGTCTTTAACTTTCCGATTCGCCCTAGACCAAGAATTTCTCCTTCTAAATCAAGTGGATAAATATCGTATGCTGGTTCCTCATAAGGGTGAGCCTTTTCTAAAGCACGAAGCACCCTTTTGAGAATTGTTTCAGGAACTACTGTTTCCATTCTTTTTTCTGCGGCAAACTCCATTTTCCCTCTTTCCCCTAAGTATGGATTTGTATCCTCTCCAGGAATAAAAGTACCTGTCCCTTCAGACGAAAACGTACAATGGCTGTATCCTCCTATAAAACCTGCACCTGCATCACCTAAAGCCTGTCGAACTTCTTCAACGTGGCTTTCGGGAATGAAAGCAACCAGCTTTTTCAACGGCACCTCTTGAGTAGGTACTAGCACTTTGGTTTCTTGAAGTCCTAATGCTTCTGCCATCATATCGTTTACGCCTTCATTTGTAATGTCCAAGTTCGTATGAGCAGCATATACAGTAATATCATGTTTAATGCATTTTTCAATAATTGGACCCTGTCCTTTTGAAGTATCAATTTGTTTTAAAGGTTTAAAAATCAATGGATGATGGGCTATAATCATATCTACTTTTTTATCAATCGCTTCATCAACGACATCTTCAAGTACATCCAAAGCTATCATTACTTTGTGTACTGGCTTATTTAAGGTTCCAACCATTAAACCAACTTTGTCTCCCTCTACAGCTAAAGATTTTGGGGACCACTCTTCAAATAATTGAATAATCGTTTGTCCATTAGCTGGTTTCATTTTTTAAAACCTCCTCTAATAGGCTTAATTTTTTCATTAATTCTTTCTTTTTTGGAAGTACAGCTCCTCTTTCAGAGGCTTTTTCTATTTCTTGTAAAACATACTGCCAGCTTTCTTTTTCCCGTTTCCATTTTTTTATAAAAGCAGATGGCTGCTTTTTTATTAAATATGGTCCAAATAATTGCCCTGCTTCTTCACTTATCCCAAGAAGCTGATAAGGAAGATAAGGATCTCCAGGTTCAGCGATTAAAATTTCATAAATATGTTCATCTTCTTCTATAATATGTTCATTGATAATTTGCCAATTATTTCTTATCATCCATTTTCGTATTTGGGCAGCTCCTACATTTGGCTGTAGTACTAATCGCTTTATATTTTTTAATGAATTTTTTCCATCCTCTAAAATGCTGGAAATAAGCGACCCTCCCATTCCAGCTATAACCGCTGTATCAATATTATCTTCTTTCTTAATAACAGCTAAACCTGGGCCGACTCGTGTTTGAATATATTTTCCCAGGCCTTCTCTTTTTATTTTCTCTACAGCGGAATTAAGCGGCGCTTCATTTACGTCTGAAGCTAATGCCCATTCTACTTTTCCGTGTTTTACTAAATAAACAGGAAGATACCCGTGGTCTGTCCCTATATCTGCCATACGTGCCTGATACGGAATTTCTTGGGCTATGACAGATAATCGTCTTGATAAGTGTTCTGCATTCATGTTCTTTTTCCTCTCTGATTATTGTTCCTTAATAAAGATTTATTGAATGAATAAAAAATAAGCTCCCTGGAAAAAGAAGGTCGGCTAAAGAAAAGGAACTTCTTTTTGTGTACACTTCGTTTGTTCCTGCCTAAAAAAAGAAGAGGAAGCACAAAGCGCTCCCTCCCCTGCTTCCATTATTCTTCAGAAAGCGACATTAAGTACTCTGCAATCGCTTCTCCTTCTTCCGCATTAGCAATACCGCCTGGCATATCTCCAGTACCATTTTGCGCAATATCTGCTATTTCTTCTGCGGAATAGTTCTCACCTGCATTATTAATTGCAGGGTAATCGCCCTGTCCTTCAAGGTTATCTCCGTGACAGGAAATACAGTTTTCATTAACTAATTCTTCTCCGTATTCTACCGGATCTTGTTCTTCTCCCTCTCCATTCTCGTCACCCGCTTGCTGGTTTACTCCGACAAGGGATAACCCAAGCATCAATAATAAACCAGCAACTGCTGTTAAAAAGAATGGAATCAGCGGTTTATTTTTCACGCTCTTTCCCCCTTCTTCCTATGTATCCTATAATGTGGCGATATGAATCCGCATTCCTATTATATTTTACTTTATTATAATTAATTAGAAAAGATAAAAAGCTGACTTTTGTAGTTTTTGTCACTTCCTGTTCAATTATACAAGTTATTCAGTGGGCAAAATAATATGTAGCTGCTAATATAAGACCTATTGCGCCTGACCATTTCAAATAAGACAACTTCCAATATAAGCCGGCTGATAACCATATGAAACAATTAATAAAAATGGTAACAGTTAAGAATAAATAATTTTCTTCTAATTTCATCACAGCCGAAGTACTTACTAAAAAAATGATTAAAGCCCCTATGGAAATCATAATGTGAAACAAAACAACATCCTTTTTATTTATGTAGAAGGCTAAAATTCCTACAAATATAAAAGATAATATGTTTATTAGCATTTGCACTTGCAGCGATAAAGACGTAAAATAAATGACAATAAATGTTAATCCTAATGCACTAAATCCTAATATCAAAGCACTTATCAACAATAAAAAACGGGGAGATTGTTTTGTTGTTTCTTTTTCTAGTCCTTCACCTTCTGAGTACAGCATTAGAAGAAAATTACAATAATGTTCTGGCAGTAAATGATTTTTTTTCCAGTACTTTATTTCTTTAATAATTATTTTCTTTCTTTCTTCCGTCATTATAAAACTCCCAAAAAGGTGCGTATTAACAAAAAAGAAACAAGTTTAAAAAGGATTGCCCCCATTTATTATTCTGGAGACAATCCCTTCTTCCTTCATGTTTTTAATCAAGAAAATCTTTTAAGCGTTTACTGCGGCTTGGGTGACGCAATTTACGCAAGGCTTTTGCTTCAATTTGACGAATTCGTTCTCTTGTAACACCGAACACTTTACCAACTTCCTCAAGTGTACGAGTTCTTCCATCATCTAGACCAAAACGAAGTCGAAGCACATTTTCTTCTCTATCTGTAAGTGTATCAAGAACGTCTTCAAGTTGTTCCTTTAATAATTCATAAGCAGCAGCATCAGAAGGGGCTAAAGCTTCCTGGTCTTCAATGAAGTCACCGAGGTGGGAGTCATCTTCTTCTCCTATAGGTGTTTCTAATGAGACTGGTTCTTGAGCTATCTTTAGAATCTCTCTTACCTTATCAGGAGTTAAATCCATTTCTTTTGATACTTCTTCTGGTGTTGGTTCACGCCCTAAGTCTTGCAGAAGCTGCCTTTGTACTCGAATCAATTTATTAATTGTTTCTACCATGTGGACTGGTATACGAATGGTACGAGCCTGGTCAGCAATGGCTCTTGTAATTGCTTGCCGAATCCACCAAGTAGCGTAGGTGCTGAACTTATAACCTTTATTATAATCAAACTTCTCCACTGCTTTAATAAGGCCCATATTTCCTTCTTGTATTAAATCCAAAAACAGCATTCCTCTGCCTACATATCTTTTGGCAATGGAAACAACTAGTCGAAGGTTTGCTTCAGCCAAACGGCGTTTCGCTTCTTCATCTCCTTCTTCAATCTGCTTTGCGTAGGTAATTTCTTCTTCTGCAGATAAAAGTGGAACTCTGCCAATTTCTTTCAAATACATGCGAACGGGATCATTAATTTTAATTCCAGGCGGAACACTTAAATCATTAAGATCTAACTCTTCTTCTTCTTTTTCAACCTGTTCCATACTTGGAACTTCTTCGCCTTCATTTAATAAATCAATACCTTGTTCTCCCAAGTATTCAAAAAACTCGTCCATTTGGTCTGAATCTTGATCGTATGGAGCAAGTTTTTCTGTTATTTCCGCGTAAGATAAAACCCCGCGTTTTTTTCCGGACTCGAGTAATTGTTCTTTGACTTGATCGATAGACATTTCACCTTCCGCCAATGGGCGTATCGGTTTCTCAGCCATTCGATCCCCTCCTTCCATTCTTCACACCACATCTTATCTGTACATAACAATCTATTCTAAACAAAGTTTGAACTCTCTGACCTTCTAAAGGAAAAGGGCACGTCATCCTTTCGCCCTCGAAGTCTGCTGTAAAATCATTTTTAGACTTACTTTAACGAGTTTATTTTTTTAAAGCTTTTTTCATGTCAACTAATTCTGTGGCTAATTGAACAGCTGACTGTATATCTTGTTTCTTTTCAGCTTCTTTCATTTTTTGCTCTATTTCTTCTATTTCTACCCATTTTGGGTAATTCTTAATCTGACGAATATAATCAACCAACTCATTTTCTGATAAGTGCTTATTCATGTCAAGCATTGCGATTTCAGAAGCTTTTTTAATTAAATCAGGATCTTGCAGTTGATTAATAAAATTTCCCGGGTCAGGCTTGTTCCCCTCTGCATAATAAGCATAAAGATAGGCAGCAATTGCAATGTGTTCTTCAACATTAAAGTCCCCGCCTATTGTTTCTTGAACTTCCATACACACTGATTTATCCTTCATCATATGGGCAAGCAGCATTCTTTCCGCATTTTGAAAAGCAGGTAAAAGCTGCTGGTTTTTATATGAATCCAGGCCCCATCGCTTGGTCCGGCTGCCATACGCAGTAGCATTTCTTTTATCATTGTAATAACGTTTCGATTCTTTATAAATGTGAAACTGTTCTTGTTTTAAAGCATCCAGCGATAAAGAAAACTCGTCAGCCAACTGCCTTAAATAAAAATCCCGTTCGACTGCTTTTGAAAGATACGTCACTTCTTTTAATACTTCTTCTATATACTGCAGTTTTTCTCCTTCATCCTGGAGGTTTTTCTTCCGTTTTAACAGCTGCATTTTAAATGCCATCAATGGAACAGCTGCCTCTATTACTTCGGATTTAAATCGTTTTGCGCCGTTAGCTTTGATATAGTCATCCGGGTCTTCCTTATCAGGTAAAAGAGCCACCTGCACAATTAGTCCTTCTTGTTCAAGAATTTCAGCGGATCTTCTGGCAGCATCTTGTCCCGCATTATCACCATCAAAGCAAATAATAATACGTTCGGTGTTTCTGCGTATAATTTTTGCTTGTCTTTCTGTCATGGAAGTCCCTAATACAGCAATTGCATTTGTAATACCTGCATTACTGGCGGCTATTACATCAGCATACCCCTCAAATAACACTGCTGTATTTGATTTTCGGATTTCCTGCCTTGCCAAATGTATACCATAAAGTGTTTCATTTTTTTTAAATATCGATGTTTCAGGGCTGTTTAAATACTTTGGTTCACCTTCTCCAAGCACTCTTCCCCCAAAACCAACAGTATGTCCTTGTATATCTTGGATCGGAAACATTATTCTATTTCGAAACCTATCTTTTAAATCCCAATTAGACTCTTGTCGAAGAAGCAATCCCGCCTCTTCCATTTCTTGAAGATTAAATTTTCTTTTTTCTAGCAAACCCTTTAAAACATTTGAATGGTCCGGAGAATAACCTAATTGAAAACGTTCCATCATCTCAGGCGAAAATCCGCGATGAAGCAAATAATCATATGCTTCTTTGCCTTGTTCGGTATTCATTAGCAAATGATGATAAAATCTAGCTGAAAGTTCATGAGCTTCTATTTTCTTATGATGTGAAGAATAGCCAGCTTGTCCTGCTTTAGAATAACCGGTTTCAGGCACGGATATTCCAGCTTTAGAGCCAAGTTTCCCTAAAGCTTCTACAAAACCAACTTTCTCCATTTCCATGACAAAAGTAATCGCATTTCCACCCGCCCCGCAGCCAAAGCAGTGATAAAGCTGACGATCGGGGGAAACGGAAAAGGAGGGTGTTTTCTCCCCATGAAAGGGACACAGTCCCATATAGTGCTTTCCTTGTTTTTTTAATTGAATGTATTCGCTGATAATTTCTACAATGTCAAGGGATTGGCGGATTTCAGCAACCGTTTCATCTGGTATATACTGTGCCATGTGCTGATCCCCCTATTTTCTTTAGTAGACAAAACCTTTAATCTCTAGTTTTTGTTAATAACTTTTCAAGTCCACAAACAAATCTTTTTCTGTCTTCATTTTTAAAGGAAGGCGTGCTTTTTGGTTTGGTTTTTCCCCTTTTCATTTGAATTCCCTCATATCTGTTCATCAATAGATAATCAATTTCTCCATTATTATAAAGGTGTCCTCTCGGTGAAATAGCATTTGCTCCTTTTTGGAGTACAACAGCAGCTAGACCATTGTCTTGAGTAATGACGACATCGTTTGAATAAATATGATTTAATATATAAATGTCTACTGCTTCTGGTTCCGCATCTAAAGTGACACTTTGGGAATAATAATTTGTTGTAGTAACATGTGCAAAAGTGAAAACAAAATACGATTCCATCTGATATGTTTTGGCTAAAGTATCTATTTCCTCTTTGACAGGGCATGCATCTGCATCCGTGAAAATAACTATAACTGATCGTTCCTTTCTCTTAATTCGACAACATTAAACAAAATCCTTCCGCTTCGATATTTTGTTTTTACAGAATTCATTCATCAATCAATTTTTTCACACAATATTTCATTATAAACTATTTTTTCATAAAAAACCATTAATATAACTTAATTTTTTTGTTTGATTCTGATGATGAATTAGGTGGAGATAGTGACGTAGTTGATAATGGATCGTAGAAAAAAGCTGCTCTTTTATCGAGCAGCTCTAACCTTTTTGAAACATATTTGATATTAAATTTGCCGTTTCTTCAACAGCCTTACTTGATACGTCAATAACAGTACATCCGATTTTTTCCATGACTTTTTCCGAGTATTCTAGTTCCTCTTTAATACGGTCTAATTTTGCATAATTCGCTTCTGCTTTTAAGCCGAGAGCTCTTAACCGCTCCGTTCTAATATCATTTAATTTTTCTGGACTAATGCGCAGGCCTATACATTTTTTAGGTGATATTTTAAATAATTCTTCCGGTGGTTCTACTTCTGGAACAAGCGGTACATTTGCTACTTTTAAACGTTTGTGTGCCAAGTATTGAGATAATGGAGTTTTTGAAGTTCTTGAGACTCCTACGAGCACTATATCTGCTCTAATAATCCCGCGTGTATCTCTTCCATCATCGTACTTGACAGCAAATTCAATTGCCTCTACTTTTCTAAAATAATCTTCATCCAATCGATAAACCAGGCCTGGTTCGTATTTTGGTTCCTGGCCTGTAACGCTCACCATTTTATTAAGCATTGGACCTATAATATCAACCGTTTCTACTCCAGCTGCTTTTGCTTTCTCTAAAAGATACTTATTTTTCTCGGGTATTACAAGAGTATAAGCAATCATAGCTTTGACCTCTTTGGCCAGGTCTATAACTTCATCAATGGTACTTTCATCTTCTACGTAAGGAATTCGGCGAATTTCCATTCCTTTCTCACCAAATTGACTAGCAGCAGCTTTCACTACTAATTCTGCGGTTTCTCCAACCGAATCCGATACCACATAAACGATTGGACGTTGGCTGTTCATGTTCGCCATCCCCTTCCTCCTCCAGGTCATTTGCTTTTATAGAAGCTGATCATGTGATAAATCTACAAGCACTTTCGTCATGTTTGTTTTTGTAACTCTTCCAATCACTTCGAGATTATTATCCGCATCTTTCTTTATTACAGGTAAGGCATCAATTTGCTTTTCAATTAATTTGTTTGCAACTTCTATAACGAGATCATCTTTTTCACACACTGTTATATTAGGCATTCTAGTCATAATGATACTAACAGGCATCGTCTCTAAGTCTTGTTTCCCAATGCTTGCACGAAGTAAATCTTTTCTTGATAAAACCCCGATAAGAGAAGCTGTTTTATTAACGACAAACAATGTTCCAACATCTTCTAAAAACATTGTGCAAATAGCATCATAGACAGAACTCGATTCATTTACAACAACAGGTATAGATTGGTAATCCTGAACAGTAAGTTTTTTTACTTTTTCCGTTAAAAGCTGTGAGCCTGTTTTACCTGTATAAAAATAACCCACCCGTGGTCTGGCGTCTAAAAATCCAGCCATCGTCAAGATAGCCAAATCTGGTCGGAGAGTGGCTCTTGTAAGAGAAAGTCTCTCAGCAATTTGCTCCCCAGTGATAGGCCCACTATCTTTTACAATACCTAATATTTCTTCTTGTCTCCCTGTAAGTTCGATTGTCATCACCGCCTTAAGACTCTCTCCTTACGATAAACGTCCTCGATGAGCATTCACTATATGTCTCCTAAAACTCAGGAGAGCTCTCTTTTTTATACTTTAGGAAAGTTTAACTTTATTAAAGGATCAAAGTATAAGTAAAACTACGTCTTCCGCCATAGGACTCGGCGGCAAGCCAAGTTTTTCTAATACTTTAGGAAAGTTTAGCTTTATTAAAGGATCAAAGTATAAGTAAAACTACGTCTTCCGCCATAGGGCTCGGCGGCAAGCCGAGTTTTTCTAATCCCCATTATATCTTACTGTCCTAATGCATGACTATCGATAACACTTATCAGGAGGAAAATACAATGTGCTGAAAGTTTGCGAAACGATGAATTTCAGAAGACAAATTGGACATTTGTGTAAGGCGATTTTCTTTTATTTCCTCATCTTCACTCATTACCATAACATGATCAAAATAATGGTGAATTACTGGTTTTATCTCTTCAAGTAAAGTAAACGCTTCTTCTACCTTTGCAGCTGCAAGTTGATTCGGGAGTTCTTGTTTTAGCTTTAAATATGCTTCATATAATTCTTTTTCTTGATTTTCTTCTAGTAAATTTACCTTAACGCTGTTGTCGTTGTTATTTTCTTTTTTAGAAATATTGGTTATCCTGCTTAGCGCTTCCACGGTATCTTTGAAGTTTTCATCTTGTAGTTTTGCCTGTAAAAATGCTGCTTTTTTTACAACTAGACTGACTGGTTCTCCTGCCTGTTCAAGTACAGCATCTGCGATATCATAACGAATACAACGCTCTGACAAAATATTTTTCAACCGTAAACCGAAAAAGGATAAAATGTCCTGTTTTACCTCTGCACCAGGTCGCTTCAATATGCCGGAGTTTTCAAGACTTTCAATCGTTTTATTAACTAAATCTTCCAAACGTACAGAGAAATCATGTTCTAGTAAAATTTGCGCAGCACCTGCTGCTTGACGTCTTAATCCGTATGGATCTTGAGAACCGGTTGGGATCATTCCAATACCAAAACAGGCGGTGATCGTATCCAGCTTTTCAGCTAAACCTAGAACGGCCCCTGTAATAGTACTTGGAGCCTCATCACCTGCATATCTTGGCTGGTAATGCTCCTTAATAGCAGCAGCTACATTTTCATTTTCGCCTGCCATTAATGCATATTTCTCTCCCATAATACCTTGAAGTTCTGAAAACTCATCTATCATTAACGTTACAAGGTCGAACTTTGAAAGAGCAGCAGCACGTTCAATATCCATACGTTTGTTTTTTTCTACTCCAAGTATTTCTCCGAAAGCAGGAGCTATTTTCTTAAGACGTCTGATCTTATCCCCAATCGTCCCTAGATCTTCTTGAAAGACAATATGATCTAATTTAGCAGCTGCTTCCTCTGGGTGCAATTTCTGATCTTCTTCATAAAAAAACTTCGCGTCTGATAAACGGGCCCTTAATACTTTTTCATTGCCTTTTTTAACATTATCTAAGTATTCACTGTTGCCGTTTCTCACAGCAATAAAGTAAGGAAGTAACTTCCCTGATTTATCTTCTACTGGAAAATAGCGCTGATGTTCACGCATCGATGTTATCAATACTTCATCAGGAATGTTAAGAAATTCCTCGTCAAATGAACCGTAAAACGCAGTTGGATATTCTACCAGATTATTCACTTCTTCTAATAAGCCATTATCAACAGGAATAGACCAATGCTCGTTTTCCGCAATTTCATCTATTTGCTGGCGAATTGCTTCTTTTCTCTTATTGGGATTTACAATGACATATTGATTAAGTAATTCTTCTTCATAATAATTGGTATCAAAGATTTCTACTTCGGTTCCTAAAAATCTGTGTCCAAATGTTTTCCTTCCGCTTTTTACATCCGTAATATGAAAAGGAATGACTTTGTCGCCAAATAATGCAACAATCCAATGTATAGGACGTACGTATTTTAAAGAATAAGAACCCCAGCGCATATTTTTAGGGAAACTTATGTTTGTAATTATAGCTTCAAGTTCTAATAAAAGCTCAGACGTGTACTTCCCTTTTATATCTTTATTAGCAAAAACGTATTCTGTCCCTTTTAACTCTTTAAAAAATAGAGCGTTTAGATCTACGTCTTGTCCTTTTGCAAAGCCAATCGCAGCCTTTGTCCATTCCCCATTATCGTCTAATGCAATTTTTTTTGAAGGTCCTTTCGCTTCCTCTGAGATATCATCCTGCTTTTCCGCCAATTCATTTATGCGCACAGCCAAACGCCGCGGTGTAGAAAACGCTTCAATAGATTGAAAAGAAATTCGGTTTTCTTTCATCCATTCTTCTAGTTTATTTTGTAATTGATTCATGGCATCCGTTACGAAACGAGCCGGCATTTCTTCGAGACCTATTTCTAATAAAAAGTTATTATTGCTCATTGGTTTCGCCCTCCTTTTTGCTGAGCATTGGAAAGCCAAGATGTTCTCTTTCCTCATAATAAGCAGATGCACACTTTCTAGCCAGATTTCTAACTCGTCCTATATACCCTGTTCTTTCTGTTACAGATATTGCTCCCCCAGCATCTAGCAAATTAAATACATGAGAACATTTTAGAACATAATCATATGCCGGAAACACAAGATTTTCAGCAATGGCTCTCTCCGCTTCCTTTTCGTACGTATTAAACTCATTAAAAAGCATGTTATGACCAGCTACTTCAAAGGTATATTTAGAATGTTCATATTCCGGCTGGCGAAAAACATCTCCATAAGTAAAGTCATCTACCCAGATTAGATCAAAAACATTTTCTTTATCTTGAATATAAGAAGCCAGCCGTTCAATTCCATATGTAATTTCAACTGCTACAGGATTAGCGTCAATCCCGCCTACTTGTTGAAAATAGGTGAATTGAGTTATTTCCATCCCATCAAGCCATACTTCCCAGCCAAGTCCCCAAGCACTTAACGTTGGAGCTTCCCAGTTATCTTCTACAAAACGTATATCATGTTCGGCCGGGTTAATACCTAATTCTTTTAAACTTTCTAAATAAAGCTCTTGAATATTAGAAGGAGATGGTTTCATAATAACCTGAAATTGATGGTGTTGATAAAGACGATTTGGATTTTCTCCATACCTTCCATCAGCAGGGCGCCTAGAAGGTTCGACGTACGCTACATTCCAAGGCTCCGGACCGATACTTCGTAAAAACGTCATCGGGTTCATTGTTCCTGCCCCTTTTTCTACATCATAAGCTTGCATAATTAAACAGTTTTGTCTGGACCAAAAGTTTTGCAAGGTCAATATCATATCTTGTACGTTCAATCAAATCCCTCCTCATTATTTAAAAAAGCAGTACGTTCATAACAGGTGAAAACCTACATTTGTTTTGTACTGACTAATTAGAAAAACTCGGCCCGCCGCCAAGTCCAAATGACGGAAGTCGTAGTTTTACTTATACTTTGTTCCTTTAACAAAGTTAAACTTTCCTCTAGTACAAAAAATCCCGTCCCTATACCAGATACGTTTATCTGGTATAGGGACGGGACAAGCCCGCGGTTCCACCCTATTTGCTTCGTATCAGATACCAAGCCGCTTTTAATTCTTAATTGCTCCGGAACGCCTTCATTGCCATATTTACCGCAGCTCCCACCATCCTGCGTTCGCTAAATAAACATAGGGCAACTACTACTTTCCATCTACGCGCACTATAATGAATGTATTAGCATCATACTTAATTCAAATCGTACTGTCAAGTTTTCTTCTAAAACCTTCTTATAACTTCCAATTCTCCATTTGTTCTAAAAAGCGTTTGGATTTTAAAATTAAGCCGGAATATTCGTCATAATAAGTGTGTAATACTTGTTTTAGCTCATCTTTTGTTTGCTTTTTTAACGATATTTCCCCAAGCCGCTCTACATCCATGTAAAAAAATGTTCTTAACAGCTGTACCGTTTTGGGCTGAATGTCGAGCCGGTAATCATCTGCTGCTTTACAAGCCTGGCATAAAAACCCCGCTTCTTTAACAGAAAAACTAAACGTCCCTTCTGTCCTATTACACCGTACACATTTATCAAGTTCCGGTTTTATACCAGCTTGAGCAGTCATTTTTGTTTCAAAAATTCTTGTCAAAATTTCTGGATCATTTTCTTCATTCATCTTCTGCAATAACTGTAAAAATAATTCAAATAAATAAGGATTCCTTTCTTTTTCATCTGTCAGCTTATCAAGCAGTTCAGACATATAAGAAGCATAAGCCGTTTTAAAAATATCACCTCGGACGATTCGAAAAGAATCTATGCTGTCTCCTTGATTCAGGGTGCTCATACCTGTCCCCTTGTAATACAAAAACATTCCATAAACAAATGGCTGCGATACAGCAGAAAACCTATTTTTTGGTTTTTTAGCTCCGCGGGCCATAACGGAAATTTTTCCAACTTCCCGTGTATATAACCTTAATATAATGTTCGTTTCTCCATAAGCTGTAGTTCGCAGAACAATTCCTTCTGCTTTTTCGAGCATGGCTTTCATTCCTTAACAGGCACCCATTTTACTCCATCTCCTCCTTCATGAAAGATAGCTGATCTTCATTTTCTTCGGAGTAGTTATTAGCCTGTTCTAATTCTTTTGTTAAAAGATAAGCGTTAATGTTTCCTGTCATAAAAAAGTATTTCCAGGAAAAATCACGGTCTTCAAACATTGTAAGCCACCCTTTCTTCTTCCAGCATAATTGCTGTTATTACATAGAATGGCTTAATAACCAAAAAGCATGACCTGTAATTTTTCCCTGTATGGATACGATAATGTAAAAGTTTAATGTACGAGCGGACCCAAGCAGAATGACCTGCTAAAAAACATCCAAATATTGGATCGTAAAATTAATACTCGTCTTCTTTATATCCATGTTCATTAAGCTGATATTGATTGTTCCTCCAGTCTTTTTGAACCTTAATCCATAGATCAAGAAATACTTTTGAACCTAAAAGTGTTTCAATATCATGGCGAGAACGCTGCCCAATTTCTTTTAGCATCCTCCCTTGTTTGCCAATGATAATTCCTTTTTGCGAAGAACGCTCGACCACAATAACAGCCGATATATATACCGCTCCATTTTCTCTTTCTTTTATTTGTTCAATCGAAATAGCAATAGAGTGCGGTATTTCTTCTGTTGTTAAATGAAGAACTTTTTCACGGACAAGCTCACTAATGACAAAACGCTCAGGATGATCCGTGATCTGGTCTTCCGGATAATATTGCGGCCCTTCTTCCATGTATTCTGTAATCTGCTTAAGCAGAGTTTCTACATTATTTCCTTTAAGAGCTGAGATAGGTATAATCTCTGCAAAATCAGCAAGCTTACGATATTGCTCAATTTTCTCAAGCAGATTGTCAGGATGAATTTGATCCACTTTATTTATAACTAAAAAAACAGGTGTGGACGTCTGTTTCAGCTTATTAATAATAAATTCTTCACCCGCACCGTACTTTTGTGCAGCATCAACAAGAAATAATATGATATCAACTTCTTGTAAAGATTGTACAGCTGTTTGTACCATGAAGTCCCCTAATTTATGTTTCGGTTTATGAATACCTGGGGTGTCAATAAAAACAATCTGAGAGTCAGAAGTTGTATACACCCCTTGAATTTTATTTCTCGTTGTTTGCGGTTTATCGCTCATTATTGCTATTTTTTCACCAATAATATGATTTAATAATGTTGATTTCCCTGCATTTGGTCTGCCTATTAACGCTGCAAAACCTGATTTAAACATTTTGTCCATCATGAAAATCCTCCGCTTGAAATGCTCCAGGTAAAAGCTCTGCTACAGTAGTTACTTGAATATCGCCTTTTAAGTTCCCCAAGATCACCTTGCCTGTAGACGGGAAAAATTCAGACAACACTTGTCTGCATGCACCGCATGGAGATACAGGTCCATCTGTATCTGCTACGACAGCTATCGTTTTCAGGTCTTGATTACCTTGACTTACGGCTTTAAAGACTGCCGTACGTTCAGCACAGTTTGTTAAACCGTAGGAAGCATTTTCAATATTGCATCCGCTGAATATTTCATTGTCTCCGTTAACTGCTGCAGCTCCAACGGGAAAGTTAGAATAAGGAACATAAGCTTGGTTTCTAGCTTCGATTGCTTCCTTAAGCAAGTCTTTTTCCGTAATCATTATTTCATTCTCCTTTTCATTACTTAGTGAACAACGACAAAACAGGTCCATAAAATATTAATATACCAATGACAACAGCAGCGATGCTAAATACAAAAACTGCAGCAGCAGAAATATCCTTAGCACGTTCTGCTAAAGGATGATATTCATTGGTCACGAGATCGACGGTTCTTTCAATAGCCGTATTAACAATTTCTAAAGCAAGTACCCCGGCAATTACAACGACTAATATGACCAAATGAAGCAAAGGAATGCGCAAAAGAAAAGCAATTACTACCACGAATACGGCAAAAGCGGTGTGTAATTGCATATTCTGTTCTTTTAACAATACATATATTAGTCCGCGAGAAGCATACTTAAAAGAACGGAAAAAACGTCCCCATCCTTTTTTACCCCTATCTTTCAAGACCATAATCACTCAAAATGGATTCTTGACGGCTAAACATTTCTTTCTCTGCTTCTGCAGTATCGTGTGTATAGCCTAGCAAATGTAATAATCCGTGAATGGCCAAAAATCCAAGCTCCCTTTCTAAACTATGTCCATAAGCTTCTGCTTGATCTTTAGCTTGCTCAAGACTAATCAGTATATCTCCAAGTAAATTAGGAACTTCTGGGTCATCAGGCATTTCTTCTTCATCATTTAATGCAAACGATATAACATCTGTAGGTTTATCGATCCCGCGGTATTGATGATTCATGGTTTGAATTGTTTTATTATCTAAGATAGTAACAGACAGTTCTGAATCTGCGGGCACTTGTTCTCGTTCACAGCCTTTTTGTAGGATATTTTGCAGTAAGTTCATATCATTATCAGTCAAAGATCCAGTTTCATCAATTAGGTCTATTATGACATTCATTATTGTCCTCCTAACCCGTGCTTCCGTTCGTTTTGCTCTGGTTAGACTGCTTGCTGGAAAATCGAGAAGGTTCCGCTTCGTCATATGCATCTAGTATTTGCTGTACAAGCGTGTGTCTAACTACATCCGTTGGCTGAAGGTACACCAATCCAATGGTTTGAATAGATTTTAAAATTTGAACAGCTGTTTTTAATCCAGACTGCTGGCCTTTTGGTAAATCAATTTGCGTAAGATCGCCATTCACTACCATTTTTGATCCAAATCCAAGACGGGTTAAAAACATTTTTATCTGTTCCTTTGTTGTATTTTGTGCTTCATCTAAAATAACGAAGGCATCTTCAAGTGTGCGGCCTCGCATATAAGCCAGCGGCGCGATTTCAATAGTTCCCCGCTCCATCAATCTGGCCGTATGTTCCACTCCGAAAATGTCATGAAGGGCATCATATAAAGGTCTTAAATAAGGGTCAACCTTTTCTTTTAGATCACCTGGCAAAAAGCCGAGACTTTCTCCTGCTTCCACGGCAGGACGAGTAAGAACAATTCTTTTTACTTTTCCATCCTTTAAAGCATTAACTGCCATAATTACAGCTAAATACGTTTTACCTGTCCCGGCTGGTCCAATTCCAAAGATGAGATCTTTATTCCGAATCGTATCAATATATTCTTTTTGTCCAAGCGTTTTTACCACAATTGCTTTCCCTTTAGTATTAACTGCAATTGTTTCTTGGTACAAATCTTCAAGTTGATCAAGCTTATCTTCCTGCGCTAATTGGATCGCATAAATAATGTCTCGTTCAGAGAGCTTCATTCCGTTTCTTAACATTCGAACAAGAGCACCTAGTACTTCTTTTATTAAATTTGCAGTATCATCCGAACCTGAAACGATCAATGATTCGCCTCTAGTAATAATGGAGACATCCAATTTTTCTTCCATACGCTTTAAATGTATATCATTAGGTCCAAACAACATTTGTATTTCGTTTGTATCTTTTACTTGGAGTGAAATAACTTGCTTTTCTGTCAATCTTCTCATTCTCCTTGGATGATCGGTGCTTCCGATGTAATATCTTCTAAAACTTGGTAGTGCATAACTAATTTTACTTTACCATTCTGAGACTCCTCGTGCAAAATTTTCCCCTCTTTAATAACAGCTTCTCCACCTAGCCGGCTTTTTATTTTGTTTTCAGCTGCATACTTTGCTTGTCGAAGTGTTTCCTTACTAGAAGAAGATTGATTAACTATATTACTTTCTTGAAAGGTCGTTACATTCCAATTAATTGGGAATTCTTTTCCCCACAATTCTAAATCGTATTTTCTCTCGCTTTTTTTATAAACTTCAAACGCTGATTCAGCAGAAAACCCCCAAACTGGAAGTTCATATCCAAACATTTTTAAGAAGTATTTTTTTTCCGATTTACCTGTAAGTGTATCTGCTTGAGGTTTCATAGGAATTTCAACCGATACTTTGTACCATGTTTCACCTAATACCTCTCCTTCAGCTGCTACAGTTCTAGCGTGTTTATCTTTACCAATAAAACCAGATATTAGAATTTGCCCTTCATGAACAAGCTCATTTCTCTTTACTAAGACCTGTCCTTTTTCAGCATAAATTGTATTTATAACCGCGGTTTTTTTAGCAATAACATGTCGGGGTGCTGGAGGTGTTTCTTTTTCTGGAAGTGATTGTTCCACCACTTCAAAATGGTAGGTTGTCCCTCTTTTCTCCACTCCAATCCATGTCGTACCTTCTGTTTTTTCAAGAATCTCTTTTTGAATTTCTTCAGGAGAAGGTAAAAAAAACGCAAATGTTCCCGTCGTTATTCCCATTTCTTGAAGGTTTTTCTGTATGTTATGTTCTAAAACAGGCTGCGCTCCTTCAATTTCAATTTTCCAAATCATTTGTGATAACAATATTAGCAATATTATAAACATTAGCATTCCGGCTATGAAACCTGCTCTCTTTTTCATAAGAGTGGTGTATTTTTCAATTAAAGAAACTTTTAATACCTCAACCTCGCAGTCACTCTCTTCTGCAATTCTTTCTAAATACGAAAGCTCAGATGATGGAATAAAACATTCCATGCTTTCTCCCTCAGCACGTGTAATGTTTTTAATAATAACTCCTTCTCTTAAACACTGATTCACTACAGCTTCAGTATAATTACCAGTTAATTTGACGTATATATCAGAAGGTCCATGTCGCCTATTCATGCGCTCCTCCCGTTTCTCTTCCATTTAAATAACGAACTTCATCAATCGTTCCTTCTAATAATAATTCGTTTGGAAGAATGGTTTTTATTACAAAATCTTTCCCTTTTATGGATAGCTCACCATATGAAAGTTTCAACCGCACAAGTTCTTTAGAAAAGTGTAGAACTCCACGGTGATTTTCTACATGCAAATGAAGCTGTCCTATCATCGTCAGACGAGGCACGTCCAAGAGTACATCTTCTGGCAGGTTCATTTTACCGGTTACCCATTGTTTAGCGGATTGTTTCCAGCGCTCGAACATCCACATGCCCCCCTCTAATTCTATTCATATGACAGAGGCATTTTATGTATCACCATTTAGAAGAACTTGGCTTCTGCTAAATATTTATACAAAAAGCTGTGTTCCCGTTAAATAGTTGTACAGTTGTCATCAATATTAAAAATTCGGGTTGTATGTAAAAGAAACTGCCTAACAAAAGGTCATCGGCAGTATTCGCACCCCAGTATGTTGAATGCCTTCTTTATACTATTTATAAATCTTATACTTTGAAATAAAAAAGCTGAGTCAAGACGACTCAGCTTTTTTTATAATATTTTCGGTGAAAATTATTCACATGAGGCCGGCGGGCTTTCGGCTCACTTAAAATTTCAGACCAAATGATCCCGTTGATTGCTTCTTTCCGTGAAATAGTAGCGAACCGAGAACGAGAAATATTACCTGATTGTTGGGCTATTGGCACATCGCCAATCCCCTCTTCAAACACCGGAGAAGCTTCTATATTTTTCATTTTTTCTTCCGCTGTCTCTCTTTTTTTTCTAAGTTCTTCTATTCTCTCCTTATATTGTTCATGTTTTTTGCTTATTTCTTGGTTTTCTGGTTTGACTAATTCTGCTTCTGCCTCCGGTACTGGTTTTGTTGGACGTCTTTGTCCGGGAACGTCATTTGGATCACTTTCCTGTTGAAAAATGGTTTTCCAATCTATTTCTTTTCTGTTGGTGTCTTCCTGCTTTGTTTTCTTATTTGCTTCTTCTTGCTGCTTGTTTCGATTGAAAACAGAAATAAGCCCGCCAATTAAAAGAGCAATGAAAAGAAAATTATTCATTAATAATTCAAAAATGGCTTCCAAGGGTGCACCCCCTAAATGTACAAGCTGTTATTATGTGTTTTTAGTTGGTCCAGGGTTATCATACCCGTCTTCATTACTTTTTGTTTCTTTACCGATGGATTCTCTCATATCTGTGTCAGCACTAACGTTTTGGATATTCATATAATCCATGACACCAAGGTTCCCTGATTTAAGAGCCTTAGCCATCGCCATTGGAACTTCAGCTTCGGCTTCTACTACTTTCGCACGCATTTCTTCTACTTTCGCGCGCATTTCTTGCTCATGAGCCACAGCCATCGCACGGCGTTCTTCCGCTTTAGCCTGGGCAATTTTCTTATCTGCTTCAGCTTGATCTGTTTGAAGCCCTGCACCGATGTTTTTGCCAATGTCGATATCAGCAATATCTATAGATAAAATTTCAAAGGCTGTACCTGAATCAAGTCCTTTTTTAAGGACAGTTTGTGAAATCATATCCGGATTTTCTAACACAGCTTTGTGATCGGTAGAAGAACCTATCGTTGAAACGATACCTTCCCCAACCCTTGCAATAACTGTATCTTCTCCAGCACCCCCAACAAGGCGGTCAATATTAGCACGAACGGTGATCCGGGCTTTTGCTTTAACTTCAATTCCGTCCATTGCAACACCTGCTATAAAAGGTGTTTCAATAACTTTTGGATTTACGCTCATCTGTACTGCTTCCAGCACGTCTCGTCCTGCTAAATCAATCGCTGCACAACGCTCGAATGTAAGCTCGATGTTAGCTCTTTGAGCGGCTATAAGTGCATTAACTACCCGGTCTACATTACCACCTGCAAGGTAATGACCTTCAAGTTTGTTTAACTCTATATCCAAGCCGGCTTTCTCAGCCTTTATCAACGGGTTTACAACCCTTGCTGGAATAACTCTTCTAAGCCTCATTCCCACCAATTGAAAAATACCAATCTTCACTCCGGCGGCAAGTGCGGAGATCCACAACATAACCGGAACAAATGTAAATAATACGGCAAGGGCAATTAGTACCAATGCCAATACAATAATTAAAGTTAAGTCAAATGACATGTCCAATTCTATTCCTCCTCTATTATGACTAAAGATTTCTAACAATAATTCTTGACCCTTGTACTGCTACGATTTTCACATTCTCACCTTGTTCAATATATCCTCCTTCCGTTACAACGTCAAGCCTCTCCTCCCCCACTATAATAGAACCAGAAGGACGTAGAGGAGTTAATGATTTCCCTGTTTTTCCCACTAGCTCGTTGCGGCTGACGTTGGAAATATACCCTTCGTTTGTATTGACTGATTCTTCAAGAACCAACCGTTTCATTGGTCCTCTTTTTCCGAATACACTAAAAAGAATAGCAGCTGCAGCTATAGATACGACGGCAGCAATTAAAATTGATAATACGATATTCAAGGTAGAAAAAGAAGCTAATATCATGCTGCCAATCATCGCTCCTATACCTAAAAACCCAAATATCCCAAACCCTGGAACAAAAAGCTCTATTATCATCAGTACTAATCCCGCAATAAAGAGTACAATAGATTCCATTCCAGCAAATCCGGCAATAGCATGACCGAAGAAAAATAAAAACAAAGAACTGGCCCCCATGATTCCTGGAATTCCAAACCCTGGAGAGTACAATTCAAGAATTAAACCCAAGCTTCCTACACTTAATAAAATTGGAATGATGATTGGGTTTGTAACAAAACGCGCAATATGTTCTGCAATAGAAACATCTGCTTCTTGAACCTCTGCACCTTCTAAATCTAAAGCCGAAAGCAACTCTTCTCTGTCCTCTACTATATGTTCTGCGTAACCTACTTCTTCTGCTTCTGATGCAGTTAAAGACAAGAGACTTCCTTCTCCGGCACGATATTCCTCAAGATCAACAGAGGGGTCTGCCATAGCAATGGCGTATTCTGGATCTCTCCCATTTAACTCGGCAGCACCTTTCATATTTTTAATCCAGGCTGATTGAGCTTTATCACTGGCTGCGTTACCAGACCCATCTATAACCTGAGCTGCCCCCATTTCTGTGCTAGGAGCCATAGCTATCTCGTCAGCATTTAAAGCGATAAAAGCTCCAGCCGACATAGCCTCATCTGTTACAAAAGCGGTTGTAGGAACAGGCGCATTTCTGATGATTGCTGCAATATTTCCAGCTGCATCAACAGCTCCCCCAGGAGTATCAATTTCAAAAATAATGTGATCGGCTCCTGCTTCTTCTGCTTCATTCACTGAACGTTCAAGAAAAGCTTCTAAGCCTCGTTCCACTGTTTGTTCTACTGGGAGGACATACACTATATCATTCGAAGAAGTTTGAGAATAACCAGGCTCAGAACTTGAAAAGAAAACAATGAAAAACAACAGGAAGACTATTATTTTATTATGGTTAAACATTCACTTCCCTCGTTTCCTACTCAATTAATCCTATATGTATGAAAGCAAAAATAATTATGAAAGGCAGCTAAATAAAAGATCTACTACAATTTACGGGCTGGTTAACAAATGGTTTCAAAAAAGATTGAGATTATATATATTATACCACTTTTAAGTTATTCTCTTCCATGATGCAGCATTCAGCGAATGTAAAAAGAGCACCCCCGCTCAGGAGATGCTCCTTCATTAAGATAAATGCTTTTGTACAAGTTGATTCACTTGTGATCCATCTGCTTTACCTTTTACTTTAGGCATGACAACAGACATCACTTTTCCCATATCGCTTTTTGAAGATGCCCCAGTGTCTTGTATTACTCGCTTTACAATATCTTCAATTTCTTTCTCTGTGAGCTGCTCTGGCAAATACTTAGAGAGAATAATCAATTCTTCCTCAGTTTCTTTTGCCAAGTCCTCTCTGCCTGCTTTCTTAAACTCATGGAGGGAATCTTTCCGTTGTTTTTGTTCACGATTCAGCACATTGATCGCTTCTTCTTCATTCAAAGTTCTTCCAACTTTAATGGATTCATTTTGAAGGGAAGATTTAACTCCGCGAATAACAGAAAGCCGTTTCTTTTCTTTAGCCTTTAGAGCACTTTTCATATCTTCATTTAAACGATCCATGAGTTCCAGTGTTAAGCATCCTCTCTTAGAACTTTCGTTTTCTTGCCGCTTCTGATTTCTTCTTACGTTTCACACTCGGCTTTTCATAATGCTTTCTTTTACGAACTTCTGCCATAGTTCCTTCTTTAGAAAGCGAGCGCTTAAAACGGCGAAGAGCGGCATCAATATTCTCGTTCTTGCGAACCCGGGTCTCAGCCATATGATTCCCTCCCTCCGAACAACCAATACAGCCAATAGTCTATCAAAATATGAGAAATGCCTGTACACCAAAATGGCTCATGACAATTCTCTTCAACAATAGCTAAGCTATTATTTAACAGAAATATATTGACCATTTTATCAAATTATAAAACAAAACAACAAAAAAAGCAATAAACCTTTGCTCTATATTACTAATAACAGTAGTATTATTAGTAATAATTACCTAACTAGAGCAAATAATAATTAATAGCCGGCTGATCCTTCTTCTCCAGATACAATAGCAGCTCCAGAGCTAGTTCCAATTCGATCTGCGCCTGCTTCTACCATCGCCAGTGCAGTCTCTTTATCACGAACGCCGCCGCTTGCTTTTACTTTTGCTTGTTCACCAACGGTTTTTTTCATTAACTTAACGTCTTCTATCGTAGCACCGCCACCTGCAAAACCAGTAGAAGTTTTTACAAAATCTGCTCCTGCTTCTACTGCTAAACGACATGCAGTTTCTTTTTCTTCCTTTGTCAGCAATATGGTTTCGATAATCACTTTTACGATTGCTTTTTCCCTTGCAGCTTCTACAACTGCTTCTATATCAGCTTTAACAAAACTCTCATCTCCACTTTTTAACGCACCAATGTTAAGTACCATATCTATTTCTGAAGCTCCATTAGCAATCGCACTTTTTGTTTCAAACGCTTTTACTTCCGGCATGGTTGCTCCCAAAGGAAAACCGATGACCGTACATACCTTTACCTTTGTGTCCTTTAAAATTTGAAAAGCTGCAGGGACCATAGATGGATTAATACAAACAGAAGCAAAATCGTACTCTTTTGCTTCTTTTGCAAGTGTTATGACTTGGTCTGCAGTAGATTCAGGTTTTAACAACGTATGATCAATTAAACGGGCTAAAGACTTCATTAGCTATTTAATCCTTTCTGTACGTGATATTTATGCTAATATCATTTCTTCATGGTCATCTGCTACTCGCACAAATTCACCATTATTATAAGGATATCCAGGCTTTTTTATTTTCACTTTAACAATTTTTCCAATCATGTCTTCATTTCCAGTGAATCTTACTTTCATATAGTTAGAAGTGTAGCCAGTTAAAAGTCCCGATTCTTTGTCTTGTTCTTCGGGTATCACTTCAAGGACACTGCCTTCGTACGAGGAAGCATATTGTTTAGCTAATTGATTAGAAAGCTCTATTAAGTAGTGTACTCTTCGATTTTTCTCATCATCTTCTACTTGATTGTCCATACGTGCTGCTGGTGTCCCTGTTCTTTTAGAATAAGGAAATACATGTAACTCTGAAAACTTATTTTCTGCAATAAATTGGTAAGTTTCCTTAAATTCTTCATCACTTTCTCCAGGAAAACCGACAATAACATCAGAAGTTACAGCAAGTCCTGGAAGTGCTTTTTTCAACTTCTCTAATCTTTCAGCAAAAAATTCCGTTGTATATTTTCTTCTCATACGCTTTAATACAGAATTGGAACCTGATTGGAGCGGAATGTGCAGATGATTGACAATTTTTTTAGACTGTCCAATAACTTCTATTACTTCATCTGTAATTTGACTAGCTTCAATAGAAGAAATACGAATGCGCTTTAGGCCACCTAATTCTTCTAGCTCTTTTAGCAAATCAGACAGGCTGTAATTTTTCATATCTTCACCATAACCGCCCGTATGAATACCAGTTAAAACGATTTCTTTGTAACCAGCATTTACCAGTTGCTTGGCTTGTGAAAGAACATCTTCAGGTTTTCTTGAACGGAGCAGCCCTCTTGCCCATGGGATAATGCAAAATGTGCAAAAGTTGTTGCAGCCTTCTTGAATTTTCAAAGAAGCTCTTGTTCTATCTGTGAAATGAGGAACATCTAATTCTTCATATACTCTGGTTTTCATAATGTTTTTAACGCCGTTTATAGGTTCTCGTTCTTTTTGAAATTGTTCAATATATCCAATCATTTTCGAACGGTCTTGTGTACCGACAACAATGTCTACTCCAGGTATATCCATAATTTCTGATGGAGAAGTTTGCGCATAACAGCCAGTTACACAAACAACAGCATCCGGGTTTTTTCTAACAGCTCTGCGAATGACTTGCCGGCTTTTTTTATCTCCTGTGTTTGTGACAGTACATGTATTAATTACGTAAACATCTGCCCGTTTTTCAAATTCAGTCTTTTCATACCCTTCATTCTTAAAAAGCTGCCATATTGCTTCCGTTTCATAATGATTGACTTTACAGCCAAGAGTATGGAAGGCGACAGTTGCCATAACATTCACCTCAGTAATTCATATTGATAGGATAAAGCAGCCAATAAGTACAACGAAGCGGATTCACTTCGTAAAACTCTCGGCCCCAAACTAATATTTCGAAAACATTCTTTTCTATATGCTGATGCCTCTTCCTCACTCACTCCTCCTTCAGGGCCAATTATTGCCAATAGTGAAGCAGGTGATAAGTTCAGCACTTCTGAAAGGTCACTATGAAGCTTTTTCTTCGCGTTTTCTTCATACAAAAACACATTGGCATCATGATTCTGCTTCTCTTTTAACATTTCTTTCCAGGAAGAAAAAAATGTAATCGAAGGAATAATCCTTCTTCCTGATTGTTCTGCAGCTTCTTTTGCTATTTTTTGAAGCCGTTCTAGCTTTTTATTAATTTTTTTCCCATCCCATTTTACCACAGATCGATCTGCAGAAAAGAGATAGAAAGCAGAAGCCCCAAACTCAGTACCTTTTTGAATAACTAGATCTAGTTTATCTCCTTTAATTAATCCTTGAGCTATTGTTACATGGAGGGGCAGCTCATTGTTCTCATGTATTTCTTGGATAATATCGGCTTTCACAAAATCTTGATTGATATCATTAATTTTGGATACAACTTGCCTGCCTTGATTATCTAGGCAAACTATTTTGTCCCCTGGTGCCATTCTCATTACTTTTGAAATATGCTTAACATCTTCTCCTGTCACAACCACATGAGAAACTGTCATATTTTCAGGTTTAACAAAATACCTTTGCATAGGAAGCCACTCCAGCTGCTATTAATTTTTTTGTGCTACAAAAGCAACCCAATCTTCCATTTCTATTGTTTCCTTTATTACAAAACCATGTTCCATCAATGCTGCTTTTACTTCTTCTTTTTTACTAAAAATAATTCCAGATGTAATAAAATATCCACCGGCACGCAGTAAGCGATATGACTCTTCAATCATTCGAAGAATAATATCGGCCAGTATATTTGCAACAATGATATCTGCGTACTCTTCCCTGTGGTCCAGCAGATTATTCTGTTTCACTTCAATAATATGTTCTGTATTATTAAAGGAAGCATTAAGGCGGGCACTTTCAACTGCCGTTTCATCTAAATCGAGAGCCTGGACTTCTTTTGCCCCAAACTTAGCAGCAGCTATAGAAAGTATTCCTGAACCTGTACCTACATCAATAACAGATTCCCCATCCTTTATTATACGCTCTAGTGCTTGTAAACAAAGAACAGTTGATGGGTGTGTCCCCGTACCAAACGCCATACCTGGGTCCAATTCGATGACGTGTTCATCGGTGGAAACAGGCTGATAATTTTCCCAACTCGGAGCTATCGTTAAAGACTGAGTTACCTTTACTGGCTTATAATACTTTTTCCATGCTTCTGCCCAATCTTCTTCATGTACTTCTGATAAGGTAACTTGATTTTTTCCAAGGTCAATATTATGAAGAAGTAAATCGTTAATAGACTGCTTCACTTCTTCGGCTGTTTCTTTGGCAAAACTATTAACTGGAAAGTATGCCTTTACTAACACTCCTTCTTCTGGATAATCCTCCGCGGAAAGTTCATAAATTTCATCCTCTGTTCCGTCCCATTCTTTTTCAAGGTCATTCGAGTCTTCTATAACAACTCCGCTTGCCCCTGACTCATGTAAAATGTTAGATATAGGCTCAACTGCCTCTTGTGTCGTATGAACACCAAATTCAATCCACTTCACTATTCCCACCTGCTCCATTAAGAAAAGCGCGAGTGTTCCAGTCAGCCGAACAAAGTCCCCTTTAAAAACTGCTTCTTTACTAATTATTAAGTTCTTAAAGGGGGTTTTTTCATAAAAGTTTGAATAGCTGTTCATGAAATTTCTGTTTTAAAAGCACGTCTTCATACTTAATACATTCGGAGACTGGGCGCTAAAGCTAGAACAATGCGCCGTTCTGTAATATTAAAAGTTATTCTCCCCTGAACGCTCGTTTCACTTTTTCAAAAAAGTTATGGCTCTGTTCATCTACCTGTTCATCACCGCTCTGCTCAGAAAATTCACGGATAAGCTCTTTTTGTTTTTCATTAAGTTTTTTAGGTGTTATCACTCGAACTTTAACATGCTGGTCTCCATGTCCTCGACCATGTACATTAGGAATTCCCTTTCCGCGAAGACGGAAACTTGTACCAGTTTGAGTGCCTGCCGGGATTTTCAATTTTACTTTACTGCGGAGGGTCGGCACTTCAATCTCATCACCTAAAGCTGCTTGTGCAAACGTCAGCGGCATCTCACAATATACATCGTCTCCATCTCGATCAAAAAATTCATGAGGCTGCACATTAAATACGACGTATAGATCACCGTGAGGTCCACCGTTTGCTCCAGGTTCCCCTTGGCCAGCAACTCTTATCTGCTGACCATGGTCTACACCAGCCGGAACTTTTATGCTGATTTTTTTATTTTTACGAATTTTTCCATTCCCGCCACAGGTAGTACATTTTTCTTTAACCATTTTTCCTGTTCCTTGGCAGCGGTCGCAAACTCGTCTGTTCACTACGCGGCCAAACGGTGTATTTTGTTCAATATTCAATTGTCCTGCACCGCCACATTTAGTACATGTCTCAGGTTGAGTACCAGGCTTAGCACCGCTTCCGCTGCATGTGCTGCACGTTTCTTCTCTAGGAATTTCAATTTCTGTATCTTTCCCAAAGGCAGCTTCTTTAAAAGTTAATGTCATGGTATATTGTAAATCAGATCCTTGCCGTGGTGCATTTGGATCTCTTCGGCCGCCTCCAAAAAACATATCAAAAATATCACCAAAGCCACCAAAGTCTCCAGCACCTCCAGCACCTCCAAATCCTTGATTTGGATCAGCATGGCCAAATCTGTCATAATTAGCTTTCTTTTGAGGGTCACTAAGCGTATCATATGCTTCTTTTACTTCTTTAAATTTTTCTTCTGCATTTTCTTCTTTATTTACATCAGGATGATATTTTCGAGCAAGTTTCCTGTATGCTTTTTTTATTTCATCAACCGAAGCATTTTCGTCCAGACCAAGCACTTCATAATAGTCACGTTTACTCATGTTTCTTCACTCCCGTTCCCTAGTCCATAACCATAATCATATCATTATCTTTAAAAGTTATTCAACTCCATTAGAAAAGCTCGGCTTTGCCGCTTGTAAACAAAACCACCTTAGAAAAACTGGCTTACCGCCAAGTCCAAATGGCAATATACTTTGATCCTTTAGAAAATTTGAACTTTCCTAAAGGATAAAGAAAACC
The DNA here is from genome assembly GCF_002886255.1 of Alteribacillus bidgolensis. Classification (NCBI taxonomy): domain Bacteria; kingdom Bacillati; phylum Bacillota; class Bacilli; order Caryophanales; family Bacillaceae; genus Alteribacillus; species Alteribacillus bidgolensis. The sequence goes on along the minus strand of NZ_KZ614149.1, from coordinate 313,432 downwards.
GCCGATTGGTGAGCCTGAAAGGCGATAACAGAGATGTAGTTGCCATTAATATTATCTGATAGTGTAAAACGCCAAGTCCTGTGGCAACGGCGGCATTAGTATATCCTGTAGATGGATTGCCGAAAGTTGCTTATCCTGTAGATCAGCATATTTTATGCATTCATTCTTAACATGCAAAAAAAGGGGGCTGGCCCGGAATGTTAGCACAGCTTTACCTTCCATTGGGACAGCCCCTAATACCGATCAATCTATTCTATTACCTTTATTTCATTCAATTCCCTACGGCAGGGGGAAGAGACGGTCGTTTTATATTGAAGAAGGTTCTCCCCAGAAGTAATATTTATTAATCTTTTTTCTCGTCATCTTCCACTTCTTCGTAATCTGCATCCACTACATCGTCAGCTGAATTATTTTCTGTATTTTCATTTTCAGCACCTTGTGCTTGCTGCGCCTGCTGAGCGGCTTGCTCATACAATTTCGTAGACAGCTGCTGAACGATTTCTTGAAGTTCATCTTTTGCTGTTCTAATTGCTTCAATGTCGTCGCCTTCAAGTGCTTCTTTCACTTTATTTTTAGCCTCTTTAGCTTTATCTTTTTCAGATTGATCTACATTATCACCAAGATCTTCAAGCGTTTTTTCTGTAGTGAATACTAATTGATCTGCTTCGTTTCTAACTTCTACTGCTTCTTTACGTTTTTTATCTTCTTCTGCGTTTTCTTCTGCATCTTTAACCATTTGTTCAATTTCATCCTCGGAAAGGCCGGAAGATGAAGTGATTGTAATGGATTGTTCTTTATTTGTACCTAGATCTTTGGCACGCACATTTACAATCCCGTTTGCATCAATATCAAAAGTTACTTCAATTTGCGGAACACCACGAGGAGCTGGCGGAATATCAGTCAGCTGAAAACGACCTAATGTTTTATTATCAGCTGCCATTTCACGCTCCCCTTGGAGCACATGAATATCAACTGATGGCTGGTTGTCTGCTGCTGTCGAGAACACTTGTGATTTACTAGTCGGTATGGTTGTATTTCGTTCAATCAGTTTTGTAGAAACACCGCCCATTGTTTCAATTCCTAATGATAGTGGAGTTACATCTAATAGAACGACATCTTTTACGTCTCCAGCTAGTACACCAGCTTGAACAGCTGCCCCGAGTGCTACTACTTCGTCAGGATTAACGCCTTTATGAGGATCTTTTCCTGTCAATTTCTTAATTGCTTCCTGTACAGCTGGAATACGTGTTGAACCACCAACAAGGATGACTTTGTCCACTTCACCTGCACTCAAACCTGCATCTTGCAGAGCTTGGCGTGTAGGTTTCATTGTTTTCTCTACTAAATGGGAAGATAGTTCATCAAACTTAGCACGTGTCATCGTAACTTCTAGATGTTTTGGTCCGCTTGAGTCCGCAGTAATAAACGGTAATGAAATTTGAGTTTGAGATACACCGGAAAGGTCTTTTTTCGCTTTTTCTGCAGCGTCTTTTAAGCGCTGTACCGCCATTTTATCTTGGGAAAGATCGATACCATTTTCTTTTTTGAATTCAGATACAAGGTGGTCAATAATCACTTGGTCAAAATCATCCCCGCCAAGCTTGTTGTCACCTGAAGTAGATTTCACTTCAAAAAATCCATCTCCAAGTTCGAGAATAGATACGTCAAATGTTCCTCCACCAAGATCATATACTAAAATGGTTTGATCCTCTTCTTTTTCAAAACCATAAGCTAAGGATGCAGCTGTCGGTTCGTTCACAATACGCTCAACTTCGAGACCTGCAATTTTTCCAGCGTCTTTTGTAGCTTGACGCTGAGAGTCATTAAAGTAAGCAGGTACGGTAATGACAGCTTTTGTTACTGTTTCGCCTAAATAGCTTTCCGCGTCACTTTTTAATTTCTGCAAAATAATTGCTGATATCTCTTGAGGTGTGTATTCTTTTCCTTCTACCTCTTCTTTATGATCTGTGCCCATATAACGTTTGATGGATTGAATCGTATTAGGATTAGTAATCGCTTGACGCTTAGCTACTTCACCTACTTGACGTTCTCCATCTTTAAAAGCCACTACTGAAGGGGTTGTTCGGTTTCCTTCCGGATTTGGAATGACTTGTGCTTCTCCGCCTTCCATCACTGCTACACAAGAATTTGTTGTTCCAAGGTCGATACCAATAACTCTGCTCATTGTCTTGTCAGCCTCCTATTAAAATCAACTATGTAGTTTATACGTTAACCTTAACCATAGCTGGTCTAATTACTTTGTCTTTTAGCTTATATCCCTTTTGCAATTCTTCAACGATCTGATTTGATTCAAATCCATCTTCCTCAACTTGCATTACAGCTTGATGCTGATGAGGGTCAAATGTCTGCCCTTTTGTTTCAATAACTTCAAGCCCTTCTTTTTGAACAGCTTCTAGGAATTGTGAATAAACCATATTCACTCCTTCTAGCAAAGAAGATGCTTCTTCGCTTTCCGGGGAAGCACTGATTGCACGCTCAAAGTTATCTAACACGGGAAGAAGCGATTCAATAAGATCTTGAGCTCTATATTTTGCTGCTTTTTCTTTTTCCTCTTTTGCCCTGCGTCTTACATTGTCAAGGTCGGCCTGGGCTCTCAAGGAACTGTTCTTCCACTCTTCTGCCTCTTGTTTTAATTTTTCTATTTCTTGTTGTTCTTCTGTTTCATATATTTCGTCAGAAGACTTCTCCTCTTGGGAAAGTGTTTCTTTTTCTTGTTGAGATTCATCTTCATGAATATCTTCCATTGAAGTGGTTTCCTCAGCAGTTGCTTCTTGTTCCATAGACTGACTCTCTTCTTTCACTTCATTCACCTCCCGTATTTGCTTTATTATTAAGAAAAGCGCGTTCGCTCCGGCCAGATTAAGTTTTACTAAGTACTCCAGGCTTAATAATCCATAATGCCTAGCCTGAGTGCTTAGCGTCGACGGTAGGCAGCAGCAGCGCGCAAAACTTTTAAGGTTCGAAAAAGCCTAGATTCCGCCAATTCTTCTGACGAACTAACAGGATAAAAACCTCAAATCATTTACATAGAGAGAGGAGAGAATAAACTCTCCTGTAACCAAAAATATATATTATCATTAGTTGCCGCTGGTATACAAGTTTGTTAAAGCATCTGACAGTCCTTTGGATAAGTGTTGAATTAACCCAATAACTCTAGGGTATTCCATTCTTGTTGGTCCAACAATTCCAATTGTGCCGACCGGTTTTCCGTCAAAAGAATAGGTGGCTGAAATAATACTGCAATCTTCAAAAGCCTCGTAATTATTTTCTTGCCCAATCCGAATAACTAATCCATCTTGTTCAGGTTTTAATAGTTCATGAACTGCATGGTCTTGTTCAAGTATTTCAAAAATCATTTTTACTTTTTCTATATCTTTAAATTCCGGCTGAGATAGTAAATTCGTTTTTCCACCGTAGAACACTTTTTCTTGTTTGCTTTTTTGTAATGTCTCTTCCGTAAAACGGAAAGCGTCGTGGAAACTGTTTATGTGCTGCTTTAAAAGTCCAGCCACTTCTTTATATATTTTTTCTTGCAGCTTATAAAGCGGTACACCTTCTAAACGGTCATTTAAAATATTAGCGATCTTTTCAAGGTCACTGCTATTTAATGACTCAGGAAGTGTAACTGTATGGTTTTCCACATAACCGGTATCAGTCACAAGAATAGCTACTGCAGCTTGAGCATTTAATGGAATAATCTGTACATGTTTTAGCTTCGATTCAAATACTTCAGGACCTAACACAATAGATGCATAACTTGTTAAATCAGACAAAATAGTCGCAGATTGCTTAACAACTTGTTCTGCTTCCAAAATCTTTTCAGCAAAAAGAGACCTTACATTTTGAATCTCTTTTTTTGAAAGACGATGGGGAAGCAGCAAATGATCTACATAATGGCGGTATCCTTTTTCCGAAGGTATCCTTCCAGAGGAGCTGTGTGGCTTTTCCAGAAAACCAAGCTCTTCTAAATCTGCCATTTCATTTCTAATCGTAGCAGGACTATAACTCATCCCGTCACTTTTAGAAATACTCCTAGAACCGATTGGCTCAGCTGATTGAATGTAGTTGTCTATAATTGCCTGTAAGATAAACAATTGGCGGTCTGTAAGCATGCCAACATCACCTCTGTTAGCACTCTTAACAAACGAGTGCTAAATCTATTGTAAAGTTATCAAACGGTTAGGTGTTTGTCAATCCACAAGCTTGAGATTTTTGAGCTATTATTTTCTTTTAAACATTACTCAAGCAGAAACCTTTCAAATACTTCATTACCTAACAAGCGTCCTTTTTTTGTTAAATGCAAAGAACCGCCTGTGTCCTTTAACAACTCTTTATGCTGCAGATCTTGAATGGCTTCCTGGAAAACATCTAAGTATGAGCTGCCGTACTTCTTTTTAAAAATTTCTTCCTTAACACCTTTTTTCATACGAAGCCCCATAAACATTTCTTCTTCCATCATTTCTTGTGTTGTAACTTCATGTGTTTCTTTAACAACAGATTCGCCTTGTTGAAGGGCCTTAATGTAATGTGTCAATGGGCCTATGTTAGCGTAACGATGCCCATTAACATACCCGTGGGCACCTGCTCCAAATCCAAAATACTCTTTGTTTTCCCAGTACACTTGGTTATGCCTGCTTTCAAATCCCTTTTGAGCAAAGTTGCTGATTTCATATGTTTCATACCCATAAGCATGCAGCCTTGAAACCAATTCTTCATACATTTGGGCTTCTTTATCCTCAGGGATCGCCTGAAGTTTTCCTTGACGATACCAATTATAAAACATTGTTTTTTCTTCAATTTTTAGCGAATAAGCAGAAACATGAGGTATATTCAGCTCTAACATTGTTGTAATCGTTTCCTGCCACATTTGTATGGTTTGGCCAGGCAATCCAAACATTAAATCAATAGAAATGTTCTCAAATCCTGCTTTACGTGCAAGCTCTATCGTTTTCAAAGCTTCTTTGACAGAATGGCTCCTGCCTATTTTTTTTAACAAAGAGTTATCAAAGCTTTGCACTCCAATACTTAACCTATTAACTCCAAGGCTCTTCATTAACTTCAATTTATCTAATCCTGCTTCGCCCGGGTTGACTTCTACAGTAAATTCCAATTCATTGTCGAGTAATGGTGCATTGCTTTTTATATCGAGAATTACTTTCTCTAATTCATCATTATTTAAAGCCGTTGGAGTTCCTCCCCCTATATACACTGAGCTAATAGATTGTGCCTGGTTAATAGAGAAAGCATCTCTGATTTCTTTACCTAATGCGTCCACATAATCGTTAACGGGCTGGTTTTCTAAGTAAAATTTGTTGAAGTCGCAATAAAAACATATTTGCTTGCAAAACGGAATATGAACATAAATTGCTGATGGTGCCATTTCATCACCTTCTTTATAGAAAAACTCGGCTTGCCGCCGAGTCCTTATGGCGGAAGTCGTAGTTTTGCTTATCCTTTGATCCTTTAACCAAGTTACACATTCCTAAAGTGTAAAAAACATCAAATTAATCGCATAAATGAATTATATACTAGTCTCAGCCGTTCATGAAAAGAGAGGTTCTCTCCTAAGCGAGAACAACTGGAGCCCTAAAAATATTTGCCAGTTTAACAGTAATCTCGCTGCATGAGACAACCTCTTCTTTGAAGACTGGACATATTAGTCGTCATTATCCATTCGAAGAACAGACATAAATGCTTCTTGGGGAATGTCAACTTTCCCTACACTTTTCATGCGCTTTTTTCCTTCTTTTTGCTTCTCGAGGAGCTTTCTTTTTCTTGTAATATCCCCGCCATAACACTTGGATAATACATTTTTACGGATAGCTTTAATGTTAGAACGCGCAATAATTTTTTGTCCGATGCTCGCTTGAACAGGAACTTCAAATTGCTGACGTGGAATTAATTCTTTAAGTTTTTCAACTATCGATTTTCCACGTTCATAAGCTGAGTCTCTGTGGACAATGACAGATAAGGCATCTACTGTTTCCCCGTTTAATAAAATATCCATTTTGACCAAATTAGATTCTTTGTAGCCTATGAATTCATAATCAAATGAAGCATAGCCTTTTGTGTTTGATTTCAGCTGATCAAAAAAGTCATATACAATTTCTGTTAAAGGAAGATTGTAAATGATATTAACGCGATTTTCATCCATATACTGCATGTCTACAAACTCACCGCGCTTTTTTTGACAAAGCTCCATTACAGCTCCTACGAAGTCGTTTGGCACCATCACGGTGGCTTTCACGAACGGTTCTTCTACTGATTCTGTTTTTTGCGGGTCAGGCATGTTTGATGGATTATCGATTTCAAGTATTTCCCCATCCGTCAAATACACATTGTATATAACACTTGGAGCTGTCGTGATTAATTCAATACCATATTCTCGTTCAATTCTTTCTTGCAATATTTCCATATGAAGGAGCCCTAAAAACCCGCAGCGAAAGCCAAAACCCAGAGCTTGGGATGTTTCTGCTTCGTATTGAAGAGAGCTGTCATTTAATTCTAATCTTTCTAACGCGTCTCTCAATGAGTTATAGTCATTGGCATCAACGGGATACATTCCACAGAAAACCATCGGATTCATTTTTTTGTAGCCAGGCAGGGGATTATCTGCAGGTTTATCGGCGCTCGTGATGGTATCCCCTACACGTGAATCACTTACATTTTTTATCGATGCAGTTAAAAAACCAACATCCCCTACGGTCAATTCATTACAAGCAACAGGCTTAGGTGTAAATACCCCTACTTCTGAAACCTCAAATACTTTATCTGTTGCCATCATTTTTATTTTTTGACCGGCTTTAATCGTCCCTTCTTTTACCCTAATATAAGCAATAACCCCTCGGTATGTATCATAAAGCGAATCAAAAATGAGTGCTTGCAGCGGCGCTTCAGGATCTCCAGCGGGGGCAGGGATGTTTTCGACAATTTGACTTAAAATTTCTTCTGTTCCAATGCCGCTTTTTGCAGAAGCATGTACAGCATCTGAAGCATCTAACCCAATTACATCTTCAATTTCTTGTTTTACTCGTTCTGGTTCAGCACTTGGAAGATCAATTTTATTTATTACCGGAATAATTTCAAGATCATTGTCTAGAGCTAAATATACATTTGCCAGCGTCTGCGCTTCAATACCTTGGGCAGCATCTACAATTAAAAGAGCTCCTTCACAAGCAGCCAAACTTCTTGAAACTTCATATGAAAAATCTACATGTCCAGGTGTATCAATTAAATGAAAAATATATTCTTCTCCATCCGTATGTTTATGCTTCAGCTGAACGGAATTTAATTTTATAGTAATACCTCTTTCTCTTTCTAAATCCATGGCATCAAGCATTTGATCTTTCATTTCTCTTTGCGTTAATGCACTAGTAGATTCCAATAACCGGTCAGCCAGGGTGGATTTGCCATGGTCGATATGGGCAATAATGGAAAAGTTCCTAATCCTGCTTTGCCGTTCTTTTCTTTCTCGATTGTTCATTCATACTCACTCCTATTAGAAAAACATGGCTTTTTGGCAACCTTAATAACGAAAACGTAGTTTATCTTTTACAGGTTAAGAAAAACGCAAGTACTTTTAAAGCTCATCCCTTGGATGGATGAGGAAAAGATACCTTATTGGCTGAGCGGTAAAAAACTATGAATAAATCGCTGTAGAGAATACTACAGCGATTTCCGCACTAAAGCACTAACGACTATTATATCAATGGAGCAAGGGTTCTTCAATATTTACCATAATACCAAAAGACTGGCTTTAGTTACCATTGGAAGATGGATTGAAAACGTCAAGAGACTGTCCAATATTGGAAAATATATTTTCGGCTCCTTTTTCTTTGATGCCCGCTTGCTTCTTTAATAGATCAGAAGCAAGGTCGTCACTATTTTCTTGCCCTTCTTTCTCTACACCCATTACTTGCTGTTCTTCTTCAACTAAATCTGAAACCCCTTTTGCATCCAGCCAATGACTTTGTGCATAATGATAACCGGTAATGATTCCGGACATAAAGAGTAAACCTGCACCTAACATAATCGTTACGAACCGCACTTTACTCCTCTCCCTCCACGGATTCTGCTTCAAAATACTGCTCACTTATTACTTCAGCCAATATTTCTGTTGTTCGATATGTCTCTTCTAAATTATTCTCCATTCCGCCCATCTCTACTAGAACGGAGTTTTCGGAAAGATCCTGATTATAACGGCCATTGGATCCGCTCCCGCCTTTTGTTATAACCCCTCTGCTTAAACCTGGATAATTTTCTTCTAATTTATTATGAAGATCCGTAGCCATTTCCAAATTTTTCTCATAATCAGGGTTATTTTCGCCTATAACAAACATTGTCCTTGCTAACGTTTCACCATTAATTGTTACTGTTGTGACATCACGTGTTTGAGAGTCACGATGAAGATCAAAGAAAAGCTCTAACTCCTCGTTTTGAGAAATAGCTTCTTGTAAAACTTCTCTTGAAACATCATATGATTGTGGAAAATCCCATCCATTCTCATGAAGTTTCTGTTCAATATCCGTTTTATTCACTTGTGTACTGATTCCTCGTTTTTCAAGTTCTTTTCCAAGGCGTTCGCCTACGAGTGTAATATTAACCTCCGGATGAAAAGCTACTTCTGTTCCTTCTTCTAATTCAGGTAAATATGACTCTCTGCTGTGTGAATGAATAATATGAGCAATAGGATTTTCCCCTGCTGCTTCCTGATTTGGACTATCTTCTGTTTCTTCAGCAATTTCGAGCCTTTTTGAAGTTGCTTCTCTTTCTTCCATCAGCACTTCCATAGGCGGAGCAGATTCGACCGGCATATTTGTAAAATCAGTACCATCCCCTGCGACTATTATTTTACCGTCAAACGAAGCAAACCCCGGCAGTTCTTGTCCAAGTAAAGTTCTAGGGTCTTTTATATCAAGCCGTGTAACAAATTCAAACACCATACTAGATACTGCCGGATTTGTTATTTCATCTGCATTTAAAAAATAACGATTTTCATAGATAAAAAAAGCAGCTAAAAGTTCGTTTTGAACATGAGAACTCCAAGCATGTAGATTACGGGAAGAAAAATATTTGTCTTGTTCCACAGAAGTTAAAACAGCTACTAAAAACATAATAAATAAGTATCCGGTTAAACATGCAATGATAATTTGTTTAAAACTTGTCCTATTTAAGCTTACATTTTTTTTCTTAAAATTAGGGGTCATCATTCCTTCCTCCTTGCTCTAATCTATGAGTTCCACCTGCTAGATTAGAACCTGTAAGGTGCAAATAAGAAGGAACAAAACACTCGGTTTTTTTTGACAAGTATTTCTGGCGAAAACTGTTGTATTACAATTAAAAAACTCGCCGATTGGCGAGTTTTTTAAGCAATGACATCATTTTATTGAATTCTATCTGCCGAACCAACATGCGCGAAATAAAGCAGCTTTCTATTTTGTATACGTACCTGTACTATTTTGTGAAATACTCCCATGAAGAGCAGCATTAAGCCCTTCTGATATAACATTTGCCATATCACGCATAAATACATCGACTTCCTTAGGTGTTACCATCAAATTATGTCCTAATGGAGCAAGTACTTCTTGAATTAACTGGCGTTTTTCTATATCCTCTAATCCTCCGATCATACCAAGCATAGCTTTTCTCTCTTTTTCTTCGGGTAAATCTTCATCCGTTAATTCTCTTTTCTCCCCGAATGTCATTCCCGCAGGGGTTAATGCTCTTCCTGCAGTATCTTCTGTATTCATCTCTTTTCCTAAGTGTTTTAATATGAAATCAATAGTATCACTAGTGATAGAGACAGCATCTACCACTGTTGGTATACCAATGGCAATAACCGGTATCCCGAGAGTTTCATTACTTAATTCTTTTCTTTTATTACCTACTCCTGAGCCCGGATGAATTCCTGTATCAGAAATTTGGATTGTTGTGTTTACTCGTTCTATTGATCGTGAAGCCAAAGCATCTATTGCAATGATAAAATCTGGTTTTGTTTTGTCTATAACAGCCGAAATAATATCACTCGTTTCTACACCTGTCATGCCCATCACTCCAGGTGCAAATGCACTTACCGGCCGAAAGCCATCTTCAACGTGTTCAGGTGCTTCTTTAAATAAATGTCTAGTAATGACAAGTTTATCTACTACCATCGGTCCAAGAGCGTCTGGCGTAACGTTCCAATTTCCAAGCCCGGTTACGAGACAAGAAGCATCTTTTGAAATATTTAACTGATCCATAAAGGCAGAAAATTCCCGAGCGAAAATTTCTTCTACTTTTTGTTGAAGTTCTGTATCTTGTTTTCTTATACCTTGCGCTTCAAAAGTTAAATATTCTCCTGGCTTTTTACCAGTTTGTTTTGCTCCAGCTTCTTTTATTTTCACTCGCGTAATTTTAACCTCATTTTCCTCTTTCTCTTGAATCCAAATACCGTTATCTGTTTTTTTAGGAGTCCCCTGCAGTTCTTTTTCTTCTAATAATTCTTTTTCTTCAATAGCCAAATCTGTACGGACAGAAAAAGCTGACAAATCTAATTGTTTTCCCATCATTGCACCCGCTTTCTTGCACCACTCTTTGTCGTTTAATTCTTAGTATGGGAAAGGTTTCTCAATTTATTCTTATCTTGCGCCCCTAAGTGTTTTTTGTTAGAATCCTCTTGAGTTCACATTGGTCTATAAGATTAATGGAACACTACAAGGAGGTGACAAATATGGCAAACATTAAATCTGCTAAGAAACGTGTAATTACAAACGAAAACCGACGCGTGAAACATCAAGCGTTTAAAACATCAATGCGTTCGGCGGTTAAGGAATTTAATAAAAAAGCCGACAATAAAGATTTGGAAGGTGCCAAAGAGCTTTTCCAACTTGCTACAAAAAAAGTTGATAAAGCAGCTGATAAAAAGATGATTCACAAAAACGCAGCAGCGCGTACAAAATCCGACATGCAGCAACGATTAAATAAACTTGCTCAATAAGAAACAAAACGACTCCAAAAGAGTCGTTTTTTGTTTATAATTTATTATGAAAGCCCGCTATTTTTACTATACCTAATTCTACCCGAAGAGATTTATCCATTTTTCCCGTTTTCATTTCATAATCTGCTTCAGCCAGCTCTTTTAAAATGTTTTTAATCGCAATATCGTCAAAATTTTTTATTTGCCCCTCAGCTACTTTTACAGCAAAGGGGTGAACCTTTAGTTGAGATGCCATTTTTTGTCGTGAATAACCTCGCTGTTTTAATTGTTTGACTTGCAAAATCATGCGAAACTGTCTAGCAAGCAGCATTAAAATTTTGATCGGTTCTTCGTTTTGCTTCAATAAATCAAAATATATACGAAGGGCTTTTTCTGAACGGCCTTGTACGACATGGTCCACTAATTCAAATACATTATCCTCAAGCGTTCTTGCGACTAATTTTTCAACAATATCGACAGTTATTTCATTTGATTCTGTTACATATAAGGAAAGTTTATCCATCTCTGAAGCAAGCATCATCATCTCTTTTCCCGCTAACTGTACCAATAATTCTTTGGCGTCGCGTGTAAGATAAAGTTGATTATCCCTAGTATATGTATCTATCCATTGAAACATTTTAGCTTCATCGTACGGAGCAGCATCTAATACCATTCCTTGCTTTTTAAGTTTCTTCACGATTTTTTTTCGTTCATCCAATTTTTCATATGATACCGACACGATCATAATTGTTTCATTCGGAGGGTTGTCCAGGTATTTTTCAAAAGTGGGTAAATGGTGCTCTATTTTTTCTTTATCTTTAACACCCGTTAAAAAATAACAGTTTCTTAAAAGAATCACTCTTTTTTCTCCAAAAAACGGCAATGTTTCTCCTTCTTCTACTGCTGCCTCTACAGGTACTTCTTTCATATCATAAATCGAATAATTAAAATCTCTTTCCTCTTCGGTTAAAATAGAAGAAACAATTTTTTCCGTAATATCTTTAATGAAAAAATCTTCCTTACCATATAATAAGTATACTGGTTTAACTCCTTGTTGTTCTATATCTTTAGAAAGCTGCATATAATCCATATGATCCGCACTCCATTTATCATACTAATTGTTTTCTTTCTCTATCGTATCCATTACGGTTGTATTTCGCAATGATGATTCTAAAGAGGTACAATCATGGAGAAAAGGAAAGTGCTTTTTTCAGCACTTTCCATTTATGATAAACGTTGATAAAAAGGCCTAGGAACCCTTCTCATCAACGATGTTCATCTTTTCTCTTTTAGGATATCCTATGTTAGCCATGCTTATAGGTGACAACTCTTTACAGCAAGGCCAATGTCCTCCTGCTGCTTTTTATCAAGTAATATAAGATTTTTTAAGTCATTATGGATTTTTGCAGAAGCTTGTCTTATACTAGGAAAAGAGTGCACTAGCAAGGAGGGATTCATTGTGAATCAGTTTGAAAAGGACGTACAAAGTAAACGGAATGATTTTAATGACTCCGTGGTTGCCTTTATAGCATCCTTTGTATTCTTTTCGTTAATTTTCATCGTTGCTACAGTAGTGGATGTTGCTAGTAAATTTTAATCAGCATTACATTAGAAAAACTTGGCTTACCGCCAAGTCCAAATGGCGGAAGTCATAGTTTTTCTTATAACTTTGATCCGTTAACAAAGTTAAACATTTCCTATAGTAAAACAAAACCTTGTTACAAGAAACAAGGTTTTGTTCAATTTATTCACACGATACTTCTAATGGATGGCTGAGTGCTTGTTCTATCTCAAGAAGGCGGTCGTTTTGTAAAGTCACTCGGACAGCACCTTGTGTATCCGTACGAAACACGTTTAATCCAAATTCTTCTAATGTTTCCAGCGTTTCTTTATGAGGATGCCCAAATTGATTACACCTGCCAGCAGAAATAAATGCCATTTTACTTTGTAATTGGTTAATAAAAGGTTCGGTTGTCGACGTATTACTGCCGTGATGTCCAATTTTTAGTATATCCGCTTGAAGTTTGGGGTATTTTTTTAACAAAGCCTGCTCTCCTTCCTTTTCTAAATCACCTGTAAATAACCAAGTAACTCCACCAATAACAGCCCTTATTACGATGGACCGTTCATTTCCTGTCTCTTCATTTCCTTCGGGCAGCAGCACTTGAAACTGAGCCTTTCCCTCTTTCCAATAGTTTCCATTTTTTACAAATTTTATAGGGATACGCTTATGTTGCACAAATGTTAAAAAATCTAATTCCTCTTGGTTAAAATCACTGCCTTTTCCATACAAAATTTGTCGTACTTTTAATTCTTCAGATGCTGCAAACGCTCCGCCATAATGATCGATGTGGCTATGGGTTATAATCATCTTATCGAGAGTACTTATACCTTTCGATTTTAAATAGGGGACAACTATACTTTCTCCAGGATCATATGGTTTATCACTTTTTTCCCAATCTTTTTTAGGAAATTGAAGCGTACCGCCTGCATCAATTAAGTACACCCCTTTTCTGTAAGGCAGTTCAATTAAAATACTATCACCTTGTCCAACATCCAGAATGGTCACATATCCATTTTTATAAACGTAAGGGTAAAAGCATTGCATACATAATACGATAATTACTATCAAAGCCGGCCATAACACTTTCTTATGAAACCCTAATGTATCTAGCTCATAAAACATCCAGAATAAAGAAAGAGAAAGACAGCTCAATATAAAGATTGAAGGTTTTCCAAAAATAATCTGTAATCCATTCCAAGAGCTGACTGCTAGTAAAAATTGGTGAGCCAAATGGACTGTAAATTCTAAAGGAATGGATATATAAGTGGTATAAGACGGGAGAAAAATAGAGCTTGCAAAAATAAGGAAATTAGAAGGTAAAACAATAAACGAAATAAAGGGAACAAAAAAGAAGTTTAGCACAAAACTCAATAAAGAAAATTCATGAAAATGAAATAATATTACTGGTAATGCAGCCGTTTGTGCCACAAAAGTTACAATCAAACTCATAAAGAACGTATTTGTTTTTTTAATAATAGACGCTGATAAAAGCAGTGCTCCACTTACTATAAAAGATAATTGAAATCCAATATGTAATAAATAGTATGGATTCAAAAAAATATAACCGATTACTAAATAAACAAGCAGATCGATGGCTTTACCCCGCTGGTTGACTTTTTTTAATAAAATAAAGAGCATTACCATAGAAGCTGCTCTTATTACGGAAGGAGAAGCACCAGCTGCAATGATATAAACAGGGAGAAATAAAAGTAAAAGGGATTCTGTCATTTGTTTAGATACGCCCATCCGAAGAAATCCATAATACAAAACACCTGAAATCAGTCCGACATGCAAACCTGAAACTGCAAGCAAATGAATGAGGCCAAGTTTCTGATATGCTTGTTCTATGTTGGGGTCTAACATGTGACGATCCCCAAAAATTAAGGCGCCTGCAATTCCTCTTAAATCCGAAGGAAAATAATCATTTATCCATTGAAGCCCTGAATGACGCCACTTTTTCATTAAATAAATAGGATTAAAAACAGGTTTTCCACAGGTTATATCGGATAGAGTTGTTTCAAATAACCAGTGAATTCGCTTCGTTTTTAGATACTGAGAATAGTCAAAAGCTTGAAAATTAACAGAGGGGATGGGAGAGACAAGTTTTCCTTTTGCTGAGCAGTTTATACCAGGAGAGATTGTACGAAGCAAACGAATGTCTGAATGCTGATGAAGAGCAACACGGACAAGAAGATTCTCTTTTTTATTTACTTTTAAATGAAGTTGAGCTCGATTTCCATTGCGATACGGCCCATCTGTTACCATTCCATTTACAACTATTTCGTCACCTATCAGCGTAGAGACATTTGAAAGAACAACGCTTTCCGTTCTTAGAAAAATAAATATACTTAACATCCCTAACATTGTTATCACTTTCATGTTTAACAGTCTTACGTATAATATCAATACGAATACCGCAAACACAAGAGCCCCTGCTGAAAATTCGGTTAATGAGAGGCTTGCTGCAGCGATTGGACCTGCTAAAAGCATTATTTTATTTTTTACCAAGGCATCACTTCCGACCAAATTCATTACAAGTAAGAGGACGGGAGAAGACGAAACATGTTCATCCCGTCATTTGTTCAAATTATGGTTTCTCATTATTTTTGACTGTTTTGAAGAGCCTGCTCAATGTCAGCTATTATATCTTCTGCATGTTCAATACCAACAGAAAGCCGGATTAATTCAGGATATACTCCTGCCGACGCTTGAGCCTCTTCTGTCAACTGCTGATGAGTTGTGCTTGCAGGATGTATCACTAAAGACTTCGCGTCTCCAACGTTTGCTACATGAGAATGTAAACGGCATGCATTAATAAAGGCTTTTCCTTCCTTGGTACCGCCTTTGATCCCAAAAGTCAATATAGCTCCTTTTCCATGAGGAAGATACTTTTGTGCTTTGTTATATGTTCGGTGTGATGGAAGTCCCGGATAATTTACCCAATCTACAAGTGGATGACTTTCTAAATACTCAGCTACCTTTACAGCATTTTCACAATGCCTTTCCATACGCAGATGCAGAGTCTCTAATCCTTGAAGTAACAAAAACGAATTCATTGGAGCGATCGCTGGTCCCAGATCTCTTAATAACTGAACTCTCGCTTTAATAATATAAGCAAGTTCACCGACAGCTTCGGTATAAACAACTCCATGGTAACTTGGATCAGGTTCTGTAAGCGATGGGAACTTCCCATTATTCCAATTAAATTTACCGGCATCTACAATTACTCCACCAATGGAAGTACCATGACCGCCGATAAACTTTGTAGCTGAGTGTACAACAATATCTGCACCATATTCAATTGGCCGGCACAATGCAGGTGTAACCAAGGTAGCGTCGACCATAAGTGGAAGATCATTTGTATGTGCTACGTTTGCGATTTCTTCAATATCGAAAACATCGCCATTTGGGTTTCCTATCATTTCTCCAAATATAAGTTTTGTTTTTTTATTTATTTTGTCCTTAAAAGCCTCTGGTTTTCTCCCATCTACTAAGTGAACCTTTATTCCTAATTTAGGAAACGTATGTACAAACAAATTATAGGTGCCTCCATATAAACCACTTGAAGCTATAATCTCATCTCCTGTTTCACATATGTTTAATATGGCAAGATGAATAGCAGAACTTCCGCTAGCAGTTGCTAAAGCACCAACACCTCCATCTAGATCAGCCATTCGTTTTTCAAATACGTCTTGAGTAGGGTTCATAATTCTTGTATAAATATTTCCAAATTCTGATAAAGAAAACAAATTCGCAGCGTGGTCTGTATCTTTAAATCCATAAGAAGTTGTTTGATAAATCGGGACAGCTCTGGCTTGTGTTGCAGGATCTATCTCTTGGCCGCCGTGAACGGCTAATGTTTCTAATTTCCATTGTTTTTCTGACATCTTTCTCTCCTCCTTGATTTACACTTTCTCCTTTACATTATCAAAAAATTCATATATTTAAAACTATTTTATTTGCTAATTTCATCTATTCAATTGTTGCTTCTTCCATTAATTGTTCCACTGACTTTTCTCCTATTCCCGATACATTCGTTAAATCTTCTATCTCCTTAAACTCTCCATATTCTTCCCGGTAAGAAATAATAGCTTCTGCTTTGGTCGGGCCAATTCCTGTCAGGAACTCTAATTCACTGGCATCAGCATAGTTTATTCGAACCTTATCACTTTTTTCCGCAGACTGTATGTTTGTTGTGCTTGTTTCTCCTTGGACCGGTACGTAAATAACCATTTCGTCATATATACGTTCTGCAAAATTAACATTAGTCGAATCGCCTTGTTCCGTTAATCCTCCGGCAGCATCAATAGCATCAATCACTCGGCTATTTTCTTTCAATTCATAAACTCCTGGGTGTTGAACCTGCCCTTTTACATCAACGAGAACAATTATTTCATCTAAAGTGCTTTTTTGAATGGCTTCTTTAGAATCAGTCTCCACGTCTTCTGCAAATTCTTGAAAAAAATCCTCATTCTCTGCACTGCTGTTCTTTATCCCTGTTTCTTGTTTTGGCACAGAGATATAAATGATAAACATTAAGGATGATAAAACAATAAAACCTGTAAAAATAACTGCTGGATTTTTCCAACACATGATTCTTTCTCCTTTCATGATTTGTTTATTTGACATCATTTATTGGATTTTTGCATAAAGTGAATGGGGAGATCATTTTATGAACGGAGAACCCAGGGAGGGAGTCAAATTTGAAAAACATAGGAATAGTTGGGATCGGAAATATGGGCGGGATGCTGACAGAGGTAATGATAGAGCGTGGAGGCATACCGGAAAAAAATATGTTCATTTTTAACCGCTCGTTAGAAAAAAGTCTTCATTTTGAAAGAAGCTTTCCTGATCTAAATATAGCAAATAATTTACCAGAATTATTACAACACACAGATGTTGTTTTCGTATGTGTAAGACCAGCTCAATACAAAGACATCCTTAGTGAATTAAAAAAACATTTAACGTATGATCACATCTTAGCTACTATTACCAGCCCCGTTCTGCTTGAAGACCTTGAGTATCTTCCGGCTAGAAGAGTTGTAAGAACTGTACCAAGCATAGTAAATAAAACGGGTAAAGGACCGTTATTGTTAACTTTTGGAGAAAACTGGACAACAGCAGAGAAAAATTCTTTTCAAGATTGGTTAAGTACGTTTTCTCAGCCAATTTCAATTTCTGATGACATTTTACGTGTTTCAAGTGATATTGTAAGCTGCGGGCCTGCATTTATCAGCTTTTTAATCGAACGATTTATTTATTCGGCTGTTGCTGAAACGGAGATTACATTAGACGACGCAGAAAAACTTGCAGAAAAGATGATGATATCTTATGGATATTTGCTGCAGCAAGGCCACTACGATCTCAGAAGCCTAAGAGAAAAAGTAAACGTTCCAGGCGGAATTACAGGGGAAGGCTTAAAAGTTTTGGATAAACACAGTGAAGGAATGTTCGAAGAAGTATTTCAACGAACGCATCAAAAATTTAGAGAAGATAAACAAGAGATGCAGAAAACACTTAAAAATTTTAAATAAACCTTAGTTAAAAAAGACGGAATTACCGTCTTTTTTATTTATTCTACTCTTTTATCTCGTTATTGTAAAACCTTTTTTGCTATAAAAAAAACTCTGTCGCTATTTTCTTGAGGCAAATCAAACGAAAAATCTGAATGTATTCCTTTTATTTCAAATTGGGCTGTTTTTAATAAATACTCATATTTATTAATAGAAAATGTTCGCTGCCTATGATATTCATCATACCGTTCGTATAACGAATCATTCCGCTCGATAAAAAAAGTAAGTTCATGCTCCACTTCCCCAATGTTTTCAGTAGGAAAAGCATTCCATATAAAAGATACGTCTTCAGCTGTATCTGCAAACGATACGCCGTGGAGTACCTTTTCTATATAGTGTAAAGAGTGAACATCAAAAATAAGCAGGCCATTATTATTTAAATGACGATAAAAAGATTGAAAAGCTGATTGCACGTCCGTTTCTTTTGTGAGGTAATTTAACGAATCACAAAGCACTAAAATGACATCAAAGCTCTCTGGTATATTTAAATTTCTCATATCTTGACAAAACAGCACTGGATGAAACCCTTCACTATTTAATTTATATTTTGCTGCCGCGAGCATTTCTTCAGAAAGGTCGGTGCCGGATGCTATATAGCCTTTTTTTAACAATTTGCTCAATATTGTGCCGGTACCGCAGCCTACATCCAATATTGCTGGTGAAGTTGATGCTTCTTGATCAAATACTTTCTGCAGCCAATCATCCCATTTTTCATAAGGCGTTTCTTCCATTAAACGATCATAAACACTTGCAAAACTGCTGTAAGCTTTCATATATTAAGACAAAACTGTGTCAAGTTCGACATGAGAGGCATCGCCCCATAATTTTTCAAGATTATAGTAATGCCGTTCATCCTTATGAAAAATATGGACAATAACATCTCCTAAGTCTATTAAAATCCATTTCGCTTCATCAAAGCCTTCTAGCCGTTTTACCTCCTGCTCCTCTTCTTGAGCTTTCTTTTTTATTTCCCGGGCAATGGCCTGTACCTGTTTATAAGAATTCCCATGAGCTATCAAGAAATAATCAGCAATAAGAGAAATACCCCTCATGTCAAGAGCTGCTATGTGCTCCGCTTTTTTTTCATCTGCAGCTCTTGCTGCAAGCTCTAATAAAGCTTCTCCTTGCATTATTTTCATCATCCTCCTATATTGGATTGATTTTTTATTTTTTCAATCATGTCATTATAAGCATAAAGAGTTTGAGGAAATACACGCTGATTTTTTTTCATAAGAAATACAATAGTATTGCGAAGAGCCATAACAATAGCATGATCAATGTTTTTTTCAGCAGTTTTTCTTACTTCATCCACTCCAGGAAAAATTCGATTCGGTTCTATATAATCTGCCAAAAAAAGAATTTTTTCGAGTGTATTCATCTTTGCTTTCCCTGTAGTATGCCAAAAAATAGCGGATAATATCTCTTCATCCTCGATTCCAATTTCTTTATTTACTAAGAAAGCACCTGCTGGAGCATGCAATAATTCGTCTCCATAGTTAATAAAATTCTTATCCCATTCTTGTTTGCGTATGATACCTCTCATTTCCTCTTTAGAACGAAATTTTGCATAGTCGTGGAATATCGCAGCCAACTCCGCTTGCTTTCTATCAATACCTGTTTTATCAGCAAGCTCTACTGCTTTTTCTGTTACACCTAATGTATGAATATAACGATGTTCAGTTAAATGTGGTTTTACTTTATCTAATGCTTTATTTTTATCCATAGAGATTTCTCTCCTCAATATATTCCCATACTTCCTCTGGTACGTAATAACGAATGCTTTTACCTTGATAACGTCTTTCTCTAATTAACGTTGAAGAAAGTTCCATTTGAGGTACTTTTATATGCATTATACTAGCATTTTTATTTTGCGGAGTCTCATAACCAGGGCGTTGTGCAACGACAAAGGTGACCATCCTCTTTAGTTCATCGATACTCTTCCAATTTTCTAGTTGTTCTGCCATATCACCGCCGATAATAAAATAAAACTCCGTATCTTCTGTCATTTCTTTTAAAGTTTTTACCGTTTCGACTGTATATGAAGGTCCTTTTCTTTCTAATTCAATGGCCGAAACTTGAAAGCATTTATTGCCTTTAATTGCTTTATTCGTCATTTCAAACCTTTCATAAGGATCAGCCATTTTTTCTCTTGTTTTATGCGGCGGGGTGTGAACTGGAATAAACCACACTTCATCCAGCCGCAATGCGGTAAGAGCTTCTTGAGCAATAATGAGATGAGCAGTATGAGGAGGGTCAAATGTGCCGCCTAAGAGGCCTATTTTAGTCTTCATTTTACTACTCCTTCTATTATGGTAATTCTATTTTTTTATTTTCCACAGATTCTTTATATAAAACTATCGTATTCCCAATAATTTGCACCACTTCGGCGTCAGCACCACCAGAAAGTTCATTGGCTATAGAATCTTTATCTTCTGCGCAATTTTGAAGGATATTTATTTTTATTAACTCTCTAGCCTCTAATACGTCCTCTGTTTGTTTAATTAAATTTTCATTTACTCCTGCTTTCCCTACTTGAAAAACCGGTTTCAATGAGTGTGCTTTGCTTCGTAAATAACGTTTCTGTTTTCCAGTTAACATTTTATTTCCTCCTAAGCTGTTCAAGTACAACCTCAGACATACGTTCTATATCAGGCCAAATACCAGTCCATAATTCAAAAGCAACAGCTCCTTGACCAACAAACATGCCAACTCCGTTCAACGTATCAGCACCTTGGCCTTCCGCTTCTTTTAACCAAGTTGTTTTTAATGGATTGTATATTAAGTCACTGCATAAACATCCTTGCTTTAATACATCTGTTTTCCAAGGGATGGTGTTTACATGTGGAGACATTCCCATTGAAGTTGTGTTTATAATTAGATCATACTCTCCCGTTTTAATTTCTGCTTTTTCTTTTTCTAGAATTTCGATTTCATGGCCTAGATTTTTGCGTATATTTTCTGCTTTTGAAATGGTCCTATTAGTTATAGCTAAACTCTGTACTCCATATTTGTAAAGAGAAGTTACAACGGCACGGCTAGCTCCTCCTGCACCAATAACGAGTATATTATAATCATGTAATCCTTTGCCTGTTTTGGTAAGAAGGGACTGAACGTAGCCTTTACCATCAGTATTATACCCAATCCATCTGCCTTTCTTATTGACAACGGTATTAACTGCTCCTATGATTTGGGCTTCTTCATCAATTTCATCTAAATATGACATTATTTCTACTTTATGGGGCACTGTTACATTAAAACCTGAGATACCAAGAGCTCTCATACCCTCTACCGCTTCCTTGAGATCTCTGGGGTCAACATCGAATGCATGATAAAAATAAGGAAGCCCCTGTTTTTCAAATTGATCGTTATGCATTGCCGGAGACATAGAATGTCCAACAGGATGTCCTAACAATCCAAAAAGTTTTTCTGCTTTTAATACGTTATTCCCCATTAAATAACCGCCTCTCTTAACGATACTCCAACTCCTTTAGGAGCATATACTTCTATTTCTGCTTTAGGTTCTATGACAGTAATCCAGCCTAATCCAGATATAACTATATCTGTTTTCCCTTTTTTTACAGTAAATGAATGTTTTACAAACGCCGGCATATCCTTTAATGATTCTTTTCCAGGAGGATTTAAAAACTCACCGGCATGCTCTCTATAAATCTGACCCGCTTTTTCCTGTTTTGTCCGATGAATAAGCAGATCATTAGCAAAATAAGCTACAAATGAATTTGGGCTACCTTGTGAAAAATCTATTCTTGCTAAACCTGCAATTAATAAAGTCTGTTTTTCATTTAATTGATAAATCCTCGGTTTTATTTCTTTTGCAGGCATTAATTGCTTCAATTCTTTATTCGTAACATAATGAGCCATTTGTTTATTGTTTATGATTCCTGGTGTATCATATAGTCTGCTTCCATCATCTAGAGGTAAATCGATCATATCTAAAGTAGTTCCTGGAAAATAGGAAGTGGTGATTAATTGTTCATCATCTCCTCCGAATTCTTGAATCAAGCTATTTATAAAGGTTGATTTTCCAACATTTGTACAGCCTGTAATATAAACATCTTTGCCCTCACGCAGGTCATCCATCAGCGAAGCTGCTTCTTTTATACCACTGTTTTTTTCTGCACTAATAAATAGAACCTCTTTTGCTCTTAGACCATGTTCTTTCGCCGTTCTCTTGATCCAATCTTTTAATTTGTTTTTATTTACCGATTTTGGAAGTAAATCCGTTTTATTAACGAGCAGCAATACATCATTTTTTCCAATATAACGTTGAAAACCTGGAATCCAACTGCCTTCAAAATCAAATACATCCACTATTTTAACAATAAGGGCATCTCTTTTCCCAAGCTCATGCAACTTGTTTGTAAAGTCCTTGCTTTCAAGAGGAATATCTTGTACTTCATTATAATGCTTTAACCGAAAACAACGTTGACATATAATAGTGTTTCGTTTAAGTGCAGATGATGGTACGTATCCGGTTTTTGCTGGGTCTGCTGTTTGAATATCCGCTCCACAGCCTGCACATATTAGCGTATCTTCTTCATTCAATTTGATTCCTCCCATTGTATAAGCCCTTTTTCTTTTAATCTTTTAAGCACTCTTCTTTCCACTTTTCGATTTATTTTAGTAAAAGCACCGTCTGATTCAGCTACAGGTACAACGAGAATAGTATAAAATCCTGCCCGATTGCCTCCAAACACGTCCGTCATCACTTGATCTCCTATGACGACCACTTCACTCTTTTTTAATCCCATTTGTTTACAGGCTTTTCTAAATGCCCTGCCCATAGGTTTTTTAGCGGAATGGATAAATTTAATACCAGTTGGTTCTGAAAAAGTACTCACTCTTGCTTTATTATTATTAGATACGATAGTAACTTGAAATCCCTGCTGCTTTACAAAGTACATCCAGTCGAGCAGTTCGGGAGTCGCTTCTGGACGATCCCATTCCACTAAAGTATTATCTAAATCAGTAATAATTCCTTTTATTTTCCGTTCGTGGAGATCTTCAAGGTTTAAGTCAAAAACAGAAGGTATATATTCATTTGGCATAAAATACTTCAGCACAATGGACACCCTTTATATCTTTATTCCGTACAGATACTGCTAAACTGAAAGTATATCGTTAAAATCATATTTTTTCAAACGATGGAAGATTTTCTTTTTTATACAAGTGAATGGAATATAACTAAAACTTTTCGACATTTTCTTCCGCCCCAAAACCTGTGGATAACTTTCTCAACATTCAAAACCCCTAAGCGACTACCTATATAGATCTAAGCTCGAACCTTATAAACAGTTTATCCACCATTGACTGTGGACAAACGAACGGTTGTTCTCTCTACTTTGAAATGATAAACTGAATTTACATTCAATTGGAAATGTTTGTTTAATGAAATGAGAGATTTGGAAACGAAATGGAAAGTTAACGTTTTGTCCGGAAAATAGTAAATTGGTTAAGGAGGTGCTCAGTCTTTTTATGAGGCAACTATCGGATGAGTTGTTAATTGAAGCTTATGAAAAAGCCATTGGTTTAGATTTAAATAAAGATTTTATTTATCTAATAGAGGAAGAAATGAAAAGACGTTCATTATTAGAACAAATAAAGCACCAAATATCTATTTCGCGATAGATCATTCATCCCGTTAGGTTAACTGACGTTTCCAATCATTATAGATACAAACCTTTAGTATTACTTGTTTTCCTGTATTATGAAAACAAGCCTTTCCGACTTTTAACCGGAAAGGCTTTTTATTTTTACGTATTCTCTCGGTTCAAACACGTCTCTTTCGATTTCTTCATCATTAGATAATGGCAGAAGATCAGGTCTTGAATAGAATTTTTCAAGCCGTTTTTGTTCAACATAATCATTAGCAAGAGCCCCCCCTGCTATAAACAAAATAAAAATAAATAAAAAAATGAATGTATTTCTTATTGTCATAACCTTTCTCTTCCTTTTTCGTTTTTGTTGCTTAGTGTTGGCTTTCGACAAATTATTTATTCAACAAATTTTCTAAATTCGTTTTTCTTCCTATATATAAGATCATTGTATTGCCTGAAAAATCAGGTTTTTAAAGATGCACACCATTTTAATATGAGTTATAATGTGAAAAGAATTTGTGCGAGAATACGACAAGGAGGTTCTATATGTTAACTGCTTTACATTTTGCAATTATTGCCCCATTCATTGCGGCTGTATTCGTTCCATTTCTTTATAAAAAATTCTCTTATATACATACTGGTTGGTTTGTGTTAGCAGTACCTACACTGTTATTTCTTTATTTTCTGCAATATTTACCGATTACAGCAAACAAACAAACAGTTACTGCCGTTGCGGATTGGGTTCCATCACTAGGTATCCATTTTACTGCACACGTAGACGGCCTGGGACTATTATTTGCTCTTTTAATTACGGGAATTGGAATGCTCGTTGTTTTATATTCCATCTATTACCTTTCTAAAGAAAAAGAAGCATTGTACAACTTTTACACTTTTTTATTAATGTTTATGGGGGCGATGTTAGGAGTTGTATTATCAGACAATTTGATTGTTCTTTACACCTTTTGGGAAATTACAAGCTTATCGTCCTTTTTACTTATCTCTTATTGGTATGAAAGAGAAAAATCGCGCTATGGCGCCTTAAAATCTATGCTCATAACCGTAATGGGCGGTTTTGCTATGCTTGTTGGATTTGTTATGTTGTACAGCATGACGGGTACGTTCAGCATTCAGGAAATCATCGCTTCTGCTAACGATATCACCTCTCATAACTTATTTATTCCAGCAATGCTTGTAATATTGTTAGGGGCATTCACTAAATCGGCCCAGTTTCCATTTCATATATGGCTTCCCGATGCAATGGAAGCACCTACACCTGTTAGTGCTTATTTGCACTCTGCTACGATGGTAAAAGCAGGAATTTATTTAGTTGCACGTCTAAGTCCTGTTTTTGCAATTAGTGGAGAATGGCTGTGGCTGGTAGCAGGTTTTGGGTTAACGACCCTGTTTTGGGGCTCATTTTCTGCTGTTAGGCAAACGGATTTAAAAGGAATTCTCGCTTTTTCTACTGTTAGTCAGCTAGGAATGATTCTGTCTATGTTAGGGGTAGGTGCAGCCGCTATTCATTTCGACAGTATGGAAGATAATTTATATGTCGGAGCAACTACTGCAGCTCTTTTTCATTTAATTAACCACGCCACGTTTAAAGGCAGTCTTTTTATGATGGTTGGTATTGTGGATCATGAAACCGGGACAAGAGACATACGACGTTTAGGCGGGCTTATGACAGTCATGCCGATTACATTTACTATTGCAGTAATCGGCAGCTTTTCCATGGCCGGACTCCCTCCGTTTAATGGATTTTTAAGTAAAGAAATGTTTTTCACAGCTATGGTGGATATTACGTCTTTTCATTTATTCAACATTGATAATATAGGCATTGTATTTCCAGTTGTTGCCTGGATAGCAAGCATATTCACATTTATTTATAGTATGATGCTTGTTTTCAAAACATTTACTGGCAAGATGCAGCCAGAAAAGCTTGATACAAAGCCGCATGAAGCACCTTTTGGGATGTTGTTATCCCCTATTGTGTTAATTTCATTGGTGATTGTTTTCGGCTTCTTCCCAAATATTTTATCCTATTCCGTTATAGAACCTGCTATGGCGTCTATCCTTCCGTCCTTATTAGGAGAAGGAGAGCAATTCTATGTAGACATATATTTCTGGCACGGCTGGACCATTGAATTGTTTATGACTATGGGAGTAATCGGCATTGGTACACTTCTTTATTTAAGCTTAAGAAAATGGGTAGCAATGTACCAAGTTTTTCCCGATTCACTTACATTAAATCATGTTTACGACCAAACGGTTGTTGGTGTGGAAAGAATGTCCAGTCGTTTAACAGGCTCTTATATGACCGGTTTTATACGAGACTACTTACTCTATATTTTTTCATTTTTTGCTGCTGCGCTCGTTTTCGTTTTGTTTAACAAAAACGCATTTTCAATACAAGCAGATTTAGCTCCAATCAGCGTATATGAAGTTATATTAGCCATCGTGCTTGTAAGTACAGCTTTTGTTGTTATGTTTACGAAATCCCGTTTAAAAGCAATTATCGGTTTAGGGGTTTTAGGGTATACAATTGCACTGTTTTTCGTTATTTTCCGTGCGCCGGACCTTGCTTTAACTCAGCTGATCATTGAAACAGTGTCAGTAGCATTGTTCTTGCTTTGTTTTTATCATCTGCCTCATATTTCAAAAGAATTGGAAAAAGTTCGTTTTCGTCTAGGAAACCTTATCATCTCAATAGCTGTGGGTGTAACAGTCACACTAATCGGTATAACGGCCAATAGCAGCCGGTTGTTTGAATCGATTTCCGGCTTTTTTCCGGAAGCCAGTTATGATGAAGCAGGCGGGAAGAATATGGTTAATGTCATTCTTGTGGATTTTCGAGGTTTTGATACGCTGCTTGAAATTTTAGTACTTGGAATAGCAGCTATCGGTATTTATACGATGATTAAATTACGATTAGCGGGGAGGAATGAGTTGTGAAATCTAACGACGTTATCTTACAAACAACAACAAAAGTAGTGTTATTTATTATCCTCGCTTTTTCAGTGTTTATATTTTTTAACGGACACCATGAACCAGGCGGCGGCTTTATAGGCGGGTTGATGACTGCATCGGCCATCGTTTTATTAATGCTTGCTTACGATTTGGAGATGGTAAAAAGAATACTTCCATTTGACTTCAAAGTCGTTACAGCTGCTGGCCTTCTTGTAGCTATTGGGACAGGTTTAGGATCGTTTCTATTCGGTGTTCCTTTTTTGTCCCAAACGTTTGACTATTTTACTTTCCCAGTGTTGGGGGAGCTTGAACTTGCTACCGCTTTATTATTCGATATTGGTGTCTACCTTGTAGTAGTTGGCGTAACCCTCACTATTATTCAAACAATAGGAGAGGATCAATAATGGAAATCTTAATGTCAATTCTAGCCGGCATTTTGTTTATGGCCGGTACATATATGGTATTATCGAAAAACATGATTCGCATTATTATCGGAACAGCCATTATCAGTCATGGAGCGCATGTTCTCCTTTTAACAATGGCCGGTCTAAAAACAGGGGCGCCTCCTCTTCTTGGCCTAAAAGCTTCTACTTATACGGACCCGCTACCTCAAGCATTGATTTTAACGGCCATTGTAATAAGCTTTGGTGTAACATCTTTTTTTATTGTTCTTGGTTACAGAGCTTATAAGGAAACAGGAACAGATGACACCGAAAAATTGAGAGGAACTGATTCGTATGACTAATTTAGTTATTTTGCCAATATTAATCCCTTTACTAACGGGAGTAATTCTTTTATTTATTCCAAAAAACATACCATTTCAAAAAATATTGAGTCTTATATCTGGACTGTCATTAATAAGCGTCAATATTTTCCTGATATTAAATATTTTAAACAACGGTATACAAACTCTTGAACTAGGCGGCTGGCAGCCTCCGTTTGGCATTGTTTTGGTCGGAGACATGCTGGCTGTATTGTTGGTTACTACCACCTCTACTGTAAGCTTAGCAGTGCTTCTTTTTTCTTTTTACTCTATTGGTGCAGAAAGGGAAAAGTTTTACTACTATCCTTTTTATCAATTTCTAATTACGGGTGTAATCGGTGCCTTTTTAACAGGCGACATATTTAACTTGTTTGTATTTTTTGAAGTTATGCTGATTGCATCTTATATTCTAATTGTCCATGGCGGCACAAAAGTACAACTAAGAGAATCCTTTAAATATGTACTTGTTAATATCATTTCATCGGCGCTTTTTGTTATTGGAGTAGCTTATCTTTATGCAGTGACCGGCACCTTAAACATGGCTCATTTATCAGAAAGAATAGGGAGCCTTGAAACAGGAGCACCTATTCTCACTGTTATTGCCGTATTATTTTTAATTGTGTTCGGTTTAAAAGGGGCCTTGTTCCCTTTATATTTTTGGCTCCCTGCTTCATATGCTGCACCCCCTTCAGCAATCGCTGCAATATTTGGTGCACTGCTGACAAAAGTAGGGATATACTCTATTTTTAGAACATATTCCATTGTTTTTATACATGACACAGGTTATACACACCAAATCCTTGCCGTATTAGCAGCTATAACTATGCTCGCTGGAGTAATCGGTGCCATTGCTCATCAAGATGTTAAAAAAATTCTTGTTTACAACGTCATTGTGGCGGTTGGATTTGTTTTATTTGGGGTAGCTACCCTAACCGAAGCAGGGTTCATGGGAGCGATTTATTACCTTATCCATGATATGGTTATTAAAGGGGCCTTATTTCTAATGATAGGTGCCATGGTCGTCGTTGCAGGGACAAGTCACCTAAAAGAAATGAGTGGTTTAATCAAACATCATCCGAAGCTAGGCTGGATGTTTTTCACAGCTACGATGGCACTAGTTGGTGTACCTCCTTTGAGCGGATTTATTGGAAAGCTATTATTGGTGCAAGGCGGGGTGGATTCAGGTCAGTATTGGATTGTAGCAGTAATGATGTTAACAAGCTTACTCGTTATGTATTCAATGATCCGTATATTTTTAAATGGATTTTATGGAAAGATTATATTAAAAGAAGCAGACCAGTATGGTACTACAAAAGGTTTACTGTTTCCTTGTGCTATCTTAGTTGCGGTATCTGTCTTTCTTGGATTAGGTGCTCAGGCTTTATATCCTTTGGTTGCCACAGCAGCAGAGACTTTATTGCAGCCTGAAATTTATATTGATGCCGTGTTAAAGGAGTAATGAAAAATGTCATTTCAACTAATTATTAACCTTATTATTGCGGTTATCTGGATGTTCTTGAATAATGCGTGGACAGTGTCAGGATTAGTCAGCGGCTATGTGATCGGGTTAGGTATACTATTTTTATTACGTAATTTCTTCCCGTCAAGATTTTATTTTATTGGCGTTATGGCCATCTTGAAATTGATAGTCATCTTTTTAAAAGAACTTATTCTTTCGAGTGTTGAAGTAATGGGACAAATTATGCAGCCGAAATTAAATATACAACCCGGTATTTTTGCAATGGACATTAAGCTTAAAAAAGAATGGGAAGTTACCGTGTTATCATGTCTTATTACTTTAACGCCAGGTACACTCGTAGTCGATGTCTCTCCTGACAACAAAACTTTATATATACACGCTATGCATTTACCTGATGTAGAAAAAGCCAAAAGCGACATTAAAAATACGTTTGAAAAAGCAATTCAGGGGGTGAGCCGGTAATGATGAATTTACTGCTTCACATTTCTGCTGTTATTATCGCTGTTTCGATATTAATAGCCTTGTACCGGGTCGCTAAAGGTCCTTCTATGCCTGATCGTGTTATTGCTCTAGATATGATAGGCATTAATTTAATAAGCTTGGTAGCCGTTGTTTCGCTTATTTTAGAAACGACAGCATTTTTCGAAGTTATGCTTCTGCTTGGTATTTTAGCATTTATTGGTACGGTTGCATTCTCCAAATTTATAGAAAAGGGTGTTGTCATTGAGCGTAAACGAGATTAGCGGCTTGATTATTGGCATTATCGTATTTTTAGGTTCAGTATTAAGCTTGATTAGTGCGATCGGCTTAGTGCGTCTCCCTGACATTTATACTAGATCACACGCTGCTACAAAATCTGCAACATTAAGTGTGTTATGTATCTTATTTGGTTTATTTCTTTTTTTCACAGTAATAAAAGATTACGTTAGCGCTCGTATTTTGCTTGGTATCGTATTTGTCTTTATTACCGCCCCTGTGGGAGGTCATTTAATATCACGTGCTGCTTATCATTCGGGAGTTTCGTTATGGGAATCAAGTATACATGACGAGTTAAATGGAAAGAAGGACAAACAGCACACTTCTTCCTGATTTCCACAATCATTAGTGCTGACTTAGAAGTCTCATTTCATCGATTTAACTTACTTCTAGTTGTCGATTTACGGCATCAAAATGGATGATTTTGTAAAACACTTTCATATCAAGGGGTTTGAAATGTTTCATTTTTGGATAAAATAATGCCAAACCACCATCGATTTTGCTTAAATTCCCCGTCAATACTTGACATATCAAGGATTTCATGAGTAAATTTGTATTGTACAGGCTCTATATTATTAGGAATGAAAGGGAGTTTTTTTCATGAACAAGACAGATTTAATTAACGCTGTAGCAGAACAAGCAGACATTTCAAAAAAAGATGCTTCAAAAGCAGTTGATGCTGTATTCGACAGCATTACCGACACTTTGAAAAAAGGTGACAAAATTCAACTTGTTGGCTTTGGAAGTTTTGAAGTTCGTGAGCGTGCAGCTCGTAAAGGGCGCAATCCGCAAACAGGAGAAGAAATTAAAATTCCTGCAACAAAAAATCCTGCCTTCCGTCCAGGAAAACAGCTTAAGGATGCTGTAAACTAATAAAAAATTGAGCTTTTTGCTTTCAATTGTTAAAAAAAGTAGAAAGTATTAACGAAGAAGCTTTTCCTTAACAATGGAAAAGCTTCTTTTTCATTTTCTACTTTAGGAATGTTTAACTTTGTTAAAGAATCAAAGTATAAGCAAAACTATGACTTCCGCCATTTGGAATTGGCGGAAAGCCAAGTTTTTCTAATCTAATTATTAAAGTTTCTAAATGAAAGGTGGTTGCCATCGGTTAAACCTTGTTTCTGCTGTTTATAAAACTCTTGAAATAACTTAAGAAGTGCTCTTTTCTCAATTCTAGAAACATAGCTTCGAGAGATACCGAGCTCTTTTGCTATTTCCCGCTGCGTTTTTTCTTTTTCTTTCTCTAGCCCAAATCGGTATATAATAACTTCTTTTTCACGTTCATCTAATACATTCATAAAACCATATACTTGCTTTTTTTCCATTTTCAGCTGAATAAGGTCAGCTATATCCGGGCCATCCTCTTGAAGAACATCCAACAAGGAGATTTCATTTCCTTCTTTATCGCTTCCAATCGGATCATACAGTGATATATCCTTCTTCACTTTCTTTAATGCTCTTAGATGCATAAGTATCTCGTTTTCAACGCACCTTGCTGCATATGTTGCAAGTTTGGTTCCTTTTTCAGGAGAGTAACTCTCAATTCCTTTAATTAATCCTATGGTTCCAATAGATATTAAATCTTCCGTATCCTCACGAGTGTTTTCAAATTTTTTTACAATGTGTGCGACTAATCTCAAATTATGTTCAATTAATAAATTTCTTGAGGCTTGATCACCTTGCTGCATTCGTTCAAGATGTTTTTTTTCTTCTTCTTTAGACAAAGGCTGCGGAAAAGCATTATTTTTTACGTAGGAGACAAAAAGAGCGAGCTCTTTAATCAAATAAATGGCGGCAGTCAATATGCCTGACACAACCAAACCCGCCTCCTTCCACTGCACATTCTCTAATCATTATATGCGGAAGGTTTATTTAATTGTTTGTCCATTTTGAATTCTTAAAAAAATATCATTTGTGTTTCATATTTTCTTTCCATTGTTTCCTGACCATATCATCAACCAACTCTTTTTCTTTTGGTTTTAAAGGTCTTCCCAATTCTTTTTCAAATTTTTTTTTAAGGGATAAAAAATATGTAGTACTTTGTCCCAAATGGACCCCCTCCACTATTTCCTTTTATTTCTTTATTATATATATATTATCTTATCATATTTAATTTTACTTAAAAATGTATTCCATAAGCTTTAATTTTTTGTGCTTTTATGTTATTTCCTATATACTTTCACTATAGTAGAATTATTTAATTTTTATTCAGGTGTGTTAGACATGAAAATTACTGTAACTCAACTAGCAGTACAGTAAAATGGTTTCAAGAAGAAATGGAAGCCAGAAACGGGGATTATATTCGTTTTTTTGCAAGATACGGAGGGCACTCTTCTATTCAGCCAGGTTTCTCATTAGGTGCTGATCCCGGCCAAAAAGCAGCGGCTTCAGTTGAATATGATGGTATCGTGTTTTTTATTGATGAAAAAGATAGATAATTGGTATATTATAGATTATCACTTACCCGTAAAATACAGCAGAAAATATAACGAAATTGAATATGAGTATGTTAAAAATAAAAAAACTTTGTTTGCCGCCATCTCAAATTAGACTAAACCTTTAGCAAAGTTTTCCTAAAGTATAAAAAAGAGCTGCCTGCTTTATTTTGTTTACAGGCAGCTTCAAGTGGAGAGAGAGAGATGCCAACAAAGAAAATGTACAGTCGGCAAAGACTTCCTTCATCTTTAGTATATGTATTTCTAATTATTATATCATTGATTTTGTAAGGTAATCTGACTTTTAAGTTTCAAGGAAATGAAAACGTTTGAGTTTTTTTCTTATTTTTACTATACTGATTTCACATATTCACCATCCATATTTCTACAGATTTTCATTTTATTCGCTATTGTAGCATGTATGAATAATTAAATATAGCAATAATAAGGGTGATAATTTTACTTAAAAGGGGGAGTTGTTTTTGACCGTCAATAAACGACCAATTACAGCTGAGGATCTAAAAAAAATTAATATAGTCAAAGAACCGCATATTGCCGCAGATGGGGAAAAATATGTTTTTATTCAAACAATAGTCGGTGAAGATTTGGAATACTATTCACATTTGTTTGTTCATAACCTTGCCGATGACCTGCCAGTTCAGTGGACTTTTGGAAAAGTGAGAGATCACTCTCCCCGTTGGTCTCCTGATGGTTCGGAGCTAGCTTTTGTTTCAAATCGTTCAGGTACAAACCAAATATGGATGATGTCTGCAGCAGGAGGAGAACCTCGTCAAATTACTGAATTAAAAAACGGAGCTGCGGAACCTATTTGGTCGCCTGATGGACGATTTTTGCTTTTCTCCACACCATTAGCAGCAAATGAAATGCTGGCTTCAGAAAGTGACGAAGAACATAACAGTAACGAACAAAACAAACCGGTAAAAGTTGAAAAACTTAAATACAAATCGGATGAAAAAGGATTTCATAAAGAAAAGCGAACGCAGCTAGTGTTATATGATATAAAAAAAGAACACATGGAAGTTCTGACAGATGGTGATTTTGACCACCACTCGGCTGATTGGTCACCAGACAGCCGCCAAATTGTTTTCAGCGCTAACCGAGATGAAAACGAAGACCGTTCCAATACGTTAGATCTTTTTATTATTGACACGGAAACAAAAGACATCGTGAAACTAACTAATTCTACAGGTGTCTTTTCCATGGCAAAATGGTCCAATACTGGCAAAAAGATTGCCTGTTTCGGCCATGAATTAGAGTACAAAGGTGCTACACTAAATCAAGTATGGATAATAGATCCTTTATCAAAAGAACGAACGTGTATGACGTTGAAGTGGGATGTTCAAATTGGCGATGCCTCTATAGGAGATATTCGTTCAAGTCACTCTAATCCAGGACCAATGTGGTCGAGTGATGAAAAGCACATATTTTTCACAGCAAGTGATCATGGAAATACTGGTCTCTACCAAATGGATATGCAAGGTGAAATCACGTCCATACACGAAGAAGAGAACCACTTATTCGGATGTTCCTATCATGCTGACCTGGACCTATTTATTGTTGGAATTAGTGACCCCTCTAATCCTGGGGATTTATTCAAAATAATGCGTAAAGAAAAAGGAAAAGTACGATTAACTGATATTAATTCATCGTTTTTAAAAGAAATTCATCTTTCCATACCAGAACCTATTTTGGCAAAGGCCGAGGATGGCTGGGAAATACATGGCTGGATAATGAGACCGGCTAATTTTGAAGAAGGACAACGTTATCCAATGATACTTGAAATTCATGGCGGACCGCATGCCATGTATGCGAATACGTTTTTTCATGAATTTCAGCTCCTAGCAGCTAATGGATACGTTGTACTTTATACCAATCCTCGGGGAAGCCACGGTTATGGGCAAACTTTTGTAAACGCTTGCCGTCATGATTATGGCGGGAAAGATTACCATGATTTGATAAGCGCTGTAGATCATGTTCTAGAACATTATGACTTTATTGATGAAGACCGTTTAGGTGTTACAGGAGGCAGCTACGGCGGATTTATGACTAACTGGATTGTCGGTCATACGAACCGTTTTAAAGCTGCTGTAACCCAAAGATCTATATCTAATTGGACCAGTTTTTATGGTGTAAGTGATATTGGCTACTTTTTTACTGAGTGGGAACTTGGCGCAAATGTTTTTGACGATCCTGAAAAGCTATGGCATCACTCTCCAATTAAATATGCCCAAGATATAAACACGCCTTTACTTATCATGCACGGAGAAAAAGATTATCGTTGTCCAATAGAACAAGGTGAACAACTTTTTATAACGTTAAAATATCTCCAAAAACCTGTTGTGTTTTTACGCTTCCCTGAAGCTAATCATGAGTTAAGTCGAAGCGGCCCTCCATCTCTGCGTTTAGAACGCCTAAACCATATGGTAGAATGGTTTCAAGAACATCTTCATTCTTAAATACCATTGTTGTTCTCACAATGGGTCGGTTATGAGCAAAGAAAGAAGCCAGAAGTCTCACCTCTGGCTTCTTATTTTGTCTCTTTTCTCTCTGTTGAGGATGAATTTTTCGATTTTTCTTTTTTCTTCATTTCCTTTTCTTCTATTTTTAAGTCTTCTAATGGTACTGGATCTTCATGGATTGTGGGAGGTGTGTCCTTTGTCGTCTTAATTGATTTATTCTTATTTTGCCTTTTAGACTCAGGCATTAAAAATCCTCCTTCATTAGCTTCTTATTACTGTATATACCACGATGATAAAATGAACAAACATAAGGCCATAATGATGAGTTAAACTGCATTCTCTGCTATCATAATAAGAAAAGAAGGAAAAGGGGAAATAATATAAGTGAATGTAAATAAAAAAACAGTCCTAAAAAGATTTGCAAATAGGAAACAAGGAATTATTGATGAGTACGAAATGCGCCGCTATGCTGTATTGATACCTTTAATAGAGATAGAAAAAGAAATGCACATATTATTTGAAGTGCGAGCTAAACATATGAACCGCCAACCTGGTGAAATATGCTTTCCAGGAGGGATGGTAGATTCTTCTGATCGCACTCCTGGTGATGCTGCAGTTCGTGAGTTGTGCGAAGAAGTAGGAGTTAGTGAAGAATACATTTCCTTAACGGGCAGTCTAGATAGGATGGTATCCCCTTTCAACCAAATCATCTATCCTTATGTAGGCTTTTTAAACCGTTCTGCTCCAATGTCGCCCAATCAAGAAGAAGTGGATGAGCTTTTTACTGTACCTTTATCTTTTTTTCTCGATATGGAACCTGAACGCCATGATGTGTACCTAAACGTAGAAGCAGGCTGTTCATTTCCTTATGAGCACCTTCCAGGAGGGAAGAATTATCAGTGGAAAAAAGGAGTAATACCCGAATATTTTTATTTTTATAAGGATTATGTTATATGGGGGTTGACCGCTAGAATTATTAAACACTTTATTGATGAATTGAACGTGAATGACAAGTAAATAGCCGCGTGTTTTGGCCATGAAAAAGGAAACCGACTAACAAAAAGGTACTTCTACTAAAAACGTACACGTCGACGCACAGGGCGTGCTAATGTCGTCAATGTCAAACGACACGACGTTTTTGACAACGGACGACAGGACGTTCTAGCTGCCAATAAAAGGCATCTGCGTTCCGGTCATTAAAAGAAGTTTCGGCACCTAAAATCATTTTCATTCCTTTGTTGCTTCAGCTTTAGATGCGTATTGGCCTTAATGCATAAAAAATACCACATTCTCAAAAAAGAGAATATGGTTTAAATCTTTACTTTCTTATTTTTTTTAAGAAAAACTCGGCTTTCCGACATGTCAACGAAAACACCTAACAGAAGGTAAAGGACTTCTGTTAAGTTCGCAAACATCCTGTACCTGTGCAGAAGTCAACACATCCTGTGCAAGTAACGCAGCGTGTGAAAGTATGCTTGAAGCAACGGGGCATTATACGTCCTGTGCGTTGAATGGCGTCGTTTTTCTTATACAGTTTATAAATAAAAAATTTTATAGTTTCCTAACAGTGAAAAACATTCTGTCAATCTATTCATCAACTTTTTCCTCTGCTCTTTTTCCTATAATATGGAGAAAAATGGAAACCATTAAAAGAACATTAATGATAATCAAAGCAGTCGTTTCCTCTTGTTTGGAAAAAGTATCTGGTAAAAAATAGCCCAAACTGAGAAACGAAGCCAGCGTTAACAATATTCTGCTGAAAGTAGAGAAATCCCGAGCCAGTTTTTGCTGTTCTTCTGTCTCCTTTTCCATCTTCTCTCCCTCCCTATGCCTACTGTTATAATTGATTATATCACAGGGGATGAGAGGGATAATTAGGAGACTTTAACCAAAAATAGAAGATGTTTAGTAGTTGCATATATTTATATTTATATTTGCCTATTTTTTAACTCGTCAATCATTGAAAGAACTAAATTTGCAGAGTGAACGGATGCCTTTTTTAGAAATTGATCATATGATTGTTTAGCATCCTGTCCCGCTATATCACTTAGTGAACGAATAATTACAAATGGAACGTTAAATCGATAACAAACTTGAGCTATAGCCCCTGCCTCCATTTCAGCACACTGTGGTTCTACAAATGTATTTTTTAAAAAGGCAACTCTCGAATCATCACTCATAAAAGAATCACCTGAGACAACTAAACCTTCCAACGTCGTTAATTTTTCGTTTATAGCACATTTTTTTGCTGCTTGAACTAGTGTTTCATCCGCTTCATATTTTGCTGGCATTTGAGGTACCTGACCAAATTCATATCCAAATACAGTTGCATCCACATCATTATAGCGGACCTCTTTAGAAATTACCAGATCTCCCACTTTCAAAGCTGGATTAAACCCGCCAGCCGAACCTGTATTTATAACAGCATCAGGCTGGAATTTTTCCAGCAGAATCGATGTACTAATTGCCGCATTTACTTTACCTATCCCGGATTTAACTAGTATAATTTCTTGTCCTTGTATGTATCCCCTATAAAAAAAACTTCCGCCAATTTCTTCCTCAATCCGATTTTCCAGATGATCTATTAACAATTCCACTTCTTCGTCCATTGCTCCGATTACTGCTATTCTCATCCTAACAATCCCCTTCTTATTATCATTTCTTCACATGCTGCTTTCCCTATATTATAATACTATCACGGTTAGTTAAAGGTTACATAAAGGAGGTACCATTTTTGAGTATACAATTACAGCCAATAGGAGATAAAATAGAATTCTTTGAAGCGCCCTCTCTTCATCATTTAGAAGAAAAAATTAATAAACAAGTAGAACATAACGAAGCTATTTTATTGTATGTACATCATGTGCAGCATCACGTTCATTATGATCCGGCTACCTCTAGGCCTATTTATACTGCTGTCGTTCATTTTAAGGGGAAACAAACTTGATGAACGTTAGCAATTTCCCGAGTGCTGTGAAAATGACAGCAACCTTTAAATGCAATCCTTTTACGGCCCGGGTATTTCTTTTATTATGTTCAAGGCCTTTTAACATAAATGTGTAAGGAGCACTCTGCTTGTCGAATGTAAGGAGGCGCAGAAGCCAGCACATTGTGTGGAAGACGTCTTACGGCAACGGTGTCTTAGTTCAGCCCTGAATGCGTCATTTTACTTATACTGTTTACCAATAAAATTTATACTTTCAGAACAGTAAGCCCTTTCTTCTAACATAGTTAAATGGGATGACCTCATTCAACTAAGCTCTATTTACACACTAAAAAGAGCCGCCCCTGTGCTTGAACTGAGGTGACCCCCAAAAGTTAGAGTTTTATATTAAGCAGCTAATTGGCAAGTATGAATCCGGTATTGAACTGGACTCATACCTGCCAATTTTTGCTTTATACGCTTGTTATTATAATAATCGATATGTTCTTCAATTTTCTTTTTTAAATCTTCATATGAGGATCGTGCCTCACCGTGATACATCTCTTGTTTTAATAGACCGAAGAAGTTCTCCATAGGAGAATTATCTATACAGTTACCTTTCCGCGACATACTCTGAAACACATTATTTTTCTTTAGTGTCTTAACCCAACTTCTATGTTGATAATGCCACCCTTGAGCCATGAACTTATCATTGGAGGGTTTGTTATACCAAACTGAAGGGCTGTTTCCGTTTCTGAAGAACCTGTTCTCTTCATAAAAGCTTAATACTTCCAGCTTGAATTGAACAGAATAAACTTTCTTTTGTCGTATCCTTTTTAATCCTTCTATCCCAAATTTCTCGTATAGTTTCACCCACCTTTTAATTGGTGAACTGTTTGTCATGCAATGCTTCTTAGCCAACGTGTCATATCCCAAATAACCCTCTTGATATTCTCTTACTACCATTAACTTAAATTGTTCACTATATTTAGCCATAAAGAAACACCCCAAAAGTTAGATTTTACTCTAACTTTTGGGGTGCAGTACAAACTTGCTTTGGGACAGCTCCTCTTTTATCATTCATTTAGTTATGAGGATTTGAATCTAATACTTTCACTTCAATGGGTTTCCAGCCTTCGTTTTCAATAAACTCCATCGTCACATGATAAGGATTGTTTTCATTATTTTTGTCACTAATTATTCCTACAACAGTGTGGCTGTCACCGCCGTTTTCAATTCTCCAATATCTTATATCGTCTTCGTCGGTCTCATCAAGATTCGTTGCATACCGCAAAGCCATTTTCATTTCTTTCCAGTTTTGACTGCCTTTATTAAAATCATGACTAAATGATCCAGACTGTTCTGTTCCAATCGGTTCCCACTCCCCGCTTTCACCATCTCCTTCAGGAATTTGGGGGCCATCGGGCTCTTCTTCTGGTTCTTCGGAGTTCTCTTCTATTTCATCCGTATCACTATTTTCTTTACTTTCTTCTGTATCCGTTTCAGGCGCCTCCTCAGGTACGTTTTCCGATTCTTCTTCTGTTTCTTCTACAGGTTCCGTTTCCGCTTCTTCTGCTATATTATCTGTTTCGTTCTCTTCCACTGCTTGGTCATTCCCTGAAAAAAATAGTTGAACTGCAAAAAATATAATAAGACCACCCACCGCAACAATCGAAGCGTTAAGGATACGATTCATTCGTTTTCTTTTCCGCATTTCATACCGAGTATCTTCTCCGAAACCACGGTTGTTATCATTATTCACCTTTCACCACCTGCCATTCCTTTCAGCACATAATAATAACTATCCTCTTCTTCATAATATAAGATTTTATAAGTTTAATCGAGAGGGTTTTATGTTTTTTTCAGTATTTTACACAAATCCATATATTTTTTTATGCTTTATAATTTGACATTAGAAAAACTCAATTTTCCACCGTATCCTTATAGCGGAAGACGTAGTTTTACTTATACTTTGATCCTTTAACAAAGTTAAACTTCCCTAAAGTATAAAAAGAAAAGCAGCGATATTAACTCGCTGCTTATAAAATCATTTAATTTACTTCAATAATTTCTACTTCAATGTCTCCTCCTGGTGTACTCACTGTTACTTCTTCTCCTACTTTTCTTCCAAGTAAGCTCTTTGCCATAGGAGAATCATTAGAAATCTTGCCTTCTAACGGATCTGATTCTGCACTCCCTACAATTGTATATACTTCTTCTTCACCATTTGGGAGTTCTTTAAACTTCACTGATTTCCCAAGGGCTACTTCTGTATTATTAGAGGCATCTTCCTCAATAATCACAGCATTTTTCAGCATCTTTTCAATTTGGTTGATTCTGCCCTCAACAAATGCTTGTTCATCTTTAGCTGCATCATACTCAGAGTTTTCAGAGAGGTCTCCAAAACTTCTAGCTATTTTAATACGTTCAACAACTTCTTGTCGACGCTCTGTTTTTAAATAATTTAATTCTTTCTCTAATTTGTGCTTTCCTTCTTCTGTCATATAATGCTGTTTTTCTTCTGCCATTTTATTAGTCACTCCTCTAACTGATAATTACCATATATTTAAATTGTTATACACACGAAATAAATATGAGAAAGGTCTGTTCCACAGTTTTTAAGGAACAGGCCTTCCTTTGGTTAAAAATAACACACAATTCTTTCTGCCATTATCATACGCATGGTTTAGAAAAAATACAAATAATTTTACTCTTTATTTTTCCTCATCATATCCCAAGGCTTTACTGGCTGATCAATTTGAAAGCAAACGGTTTGGAGAGGATGTCTAGCAGCATCCATTTTATTTCCTTTATCATCAAAAAGAATAGGAACGGTTTGTTTAAAACTATTACTGTTTGGTCCAAAAAATTCCACTTCATCCCCAGATTTAAAAAGATTTCTTTGTTGAAGGGTGACCATTTTTGTCTTCTTGTCATAATCAAGGACCATACCAGCAAATTCATATGGGGCGTTCTTTTTACTTTCTCCCCACAATTGTTCCTTATAAGTTGGTACATTTTCAAAAAAAGCCGGTGCAGTATCACGGTTGGCACACTTCCCAAGCTCTTCTAACCACTCTCTTTTTATTTGAAAATGTTCAGGATTGGTGTAATACTCATCTATTACTTTTCGGTATACAGATGCAACAGTTGCTACATAATGAATAGACTTCATTCTGCCTTCAACCTTTAAACTGTCAATCCCTGCATCCATTAATTTAGGTATCGATTGAATTAAATTCAAATCTTTTGGGCTCATCGTAAAAGGTACATCATTTATAGAATGTAGAGGTTTTTCTTCTTTTTTTTCTGATGCTATTAAATCATAGTTCCAACGGCACGATTGGCAGCAACCGCCTCTGTTAGAATCTCTAGCTGTCATATGGTTGCTCAATACACACCTGCCTGAGTACGATATACACATCGCTCCATGTATAAATGTTTCGATCTCTATGTCAACGTACTTCTTTATTTCAAGCATATCCTCAAGGCTGACTTCTCTAGCCAGCACGACTCTATCTAACCCTTGTCCTTTCCAAAATTTAACAGCTATCCAATTAGCCAATGATTGTTGAGTAGATAAATGAATTTCTAGAGAAGGTGCAGCTTTTTTAGCCGTTTCTATAATAAGCGGATCTGCAGCAATAATTCCCGCCACACCAGCTGCCTCAATTAATTCTAAATATTCATCAAGCCCTTCCATGTTTTCATTATGAGCAAATATATTTGTTGTCACATACACTTTTGCTCCATATTTCTGTGCAAACGTCACGCCTTCTTTCATTTGCTCGATTGAAAAATTTCCGGCATTCGACCGAAGTCCAAACTCTTGGCCGCCTATATACACTGCATCTGCCCCATAATGAACAGCAATTTTCAATTTTTCGAGGTTCCCAGCAGGTAACAGCAGTTCCGGCTTTTTTAATTCTTTCGTCGTCCTATTGTCCTTCTTTTTCTGTACAGCTGCCTCCACTTCAACCCCCCCTTTAATACACTGTTTCTTTAAAGAAAAAGCCTGTATCTATGTCTCGTGTACGAGGTTGAAGACTTTTTGCTTTATCTAACATGATTTCTCTTTTTTTGCTATATAGTGATTGGTCTTGATAATACAAGTCTATCGCTTGTTTATAAAGAGCAGTAACTTCTGTAAGGTATGATTTATCCTTGAAAATACCTTCTATTTTAAAGGCGTCTACTTCAACATCAAGCAGTTCATCTAACTCATCAATAATGCACATATCTCTAGGACTCATAATGTGGGTACCGTTTCCATCTTCAAAAACGGGATATTTCACATCGCGTTCTGAATCATATAAATGCAGATTGCGTTCTTTATCTCTGCGCTCTATTTGTAAATTCCGCCCTTGATATTCCATATAATTTCCAACTAATTGTCGTTTAGATTGAAACATACACGCCATACCGTGAACTTGAATTTCGATGTCTACCGTTGCATTTTCCTTTATCTCAGTAATAGCATCCATATTTAATTCACGGGCAAGAACAGCTCGCTCGGCTCCTTGTTTCCCCCAATAATTGGCAGCTTGCCAATTCGTTGCTGTAGTTTCTGTATTCCAATGAAGGGGAATAAATGGAGCAGTTTCTTTGGCTATTAAAAGAACAGCAGGGTCTCCATAAACAATTGCATCTACTCCTATACGATTTAAGAACCTAATATATTCCTTAAGGTATTTCAATTGATTATTATGAAATATAGCATTTACTGCTGCATAAACATTGGTTCCCCTTTTATGGGCTAATTCCACAGCTTTTTCCATTTCTGCTCTGTCAAAATTCCCTGCAAGCCTTAAACCAAAAGCTTCTTCACCAGCTAAAAATGCATCAGCCCCTGCAGAAACCAGATCAGGGATGTCATCTGCTTGATGAGGAGTGACGAGCAATTCAGGTCTGTCCGCCATGCATCTCACCTGCTTTATTTATATTTTTTGACTTACAGCCAGCCCATCACCAACAGCAAGAAACTTTGTAGAAAAAGAAGGATGATCTGCCAGCCATTTATTATATGAATGAATTTTTCTTACCATCGAACGAATACGTCTAGGAGCGTCCTCAGGTTTAGCAGCCAGTCCTTTGAAAAAGACGTTGTCTGTAATCACAAGACCTTTATGCTTCAAGCAAGGGGTGTACTTTATAAAAAATTCTTCATACTTTCCTTTCGAAGCATCAATAAATAATACATCAAATGGAGATCTGTCTTCAAGAGAAAAAGTCTCATCAAGTGCATCCACGTGAACAAACGTAGTTTGAGACTTTAATTTACTTTTACTTCTAAAGTTAAGAGCTGTTTCATAACGCTCTTTATCTTTTTCAAGAGAAATAACTTTTCTCTCTGGTGAATCATTTGCTATTCGAAGCGCTGAGTATCCTATAGCAGTTCCAATCTCAAGGATACGTTTGCTGTTATGTATATGTAATATTTGCAGCATAACATCTAACGCTTCTGTTTCTATGATAGGGACATTGTTATTTTCTGCGAATTTCTCCATTTCAAGGAATAATAGGCTAGGTTTATTGTTTAGATCACGTATATATTTTATCATTTCAGGCTGTTCATACATTGTGTCTCTCCTGTACATTAATAAATGTTTTTATTTTTTCATAGATGTATCCTTAAAAGGCGGCTTCCCATAACTTAGGAAAGCCGCTGGAGCTTTATCTAAATGTATAGATCAAGATTTCTCCTAAATTACTTTTATTTATTCAGTTTCTTCCGCCTCTTCCCATTCACTTCTATATGTTTCTTGTGTTCTTCTATGTTCTTCGTAATTATCATTATAAATAACCTCACCATTCGGCCTTGCGTAGAAATAAAGATATTCACTGTCTTCTGGCAGCATAACTGCTCTTATAGAATTAACTCCGGGGCTGGCT
The DNA here is from genome assembly GCF_002886255.1 of Alteribacillus bidgolensis. Lineage (NCBI taxonomy): Bacteria > Bacillati > Bacillota > Bacilli > Caryophanales > Bacillaceae > Alteribacillus > Alteribacillus bidgolensis. Next base: position 270,009 of record NZ_KZ614149.1, on the reverse strand, counting down.
ATTGGTCCTGGTGGTAATCCACCATACCGATAAGTGTTATATGGTGAGTCAATTTCTGTATCCTCTAAAGAAGTCATATAACGATGTTCGCCTATCGCATAAGCAACTGTAGGATCCACCTCAAGTCTCATGCCTTCTTCCAACCGATTAAAAAGTACTCCTGCAATGATTGGCCGATCTTCTTCATGCTGGGCTTCCCTTTCAACAATAGAAGCTAATGTTAATAGTTCATGTATCGAATAGTCACTTGCTTCTAGTTGTTCTGAAAATTCTACCACATTTTCCTCCATACGTTCAATCATCTGTTCTATTATGTAAGTAAGCTCAGGTTTTTCTTCCATAAAGTCATATCTTGCCGGGAACAAATAGCCTTCAAGCGGATAACGAATATCTGCCTCAAGTACTTCTTCGTCTAGAATAGAAAAACGTTCTACTAAATCTTTTACATACTCTTCATCTTCAAGCTGTGACTCAATTTCTTCTTCCTCATAAGGTACTGCCTCTGCAATTTGGGATATAATATCTTCGTACCAAGTACCTTCTGGTATCGTAAAAGTCAGTTCTGGTTCTTTTATGACCGTTCCGTCTTTTAAAGAATGAATAATTTCATCTATATCCATGGAAGGAGATAATTCATACGTTCCAGCTTGAAAACCCTTTTCATTTTTGTATGTCACATAGTACCGGAATATTGTTCCGTTTTTTATGACGCCTTTTTCTTCTAGTATCTGTCCTATGGACGAACTACTTGAGCCAATCGGTATCTCTATTTCTACTGTTTCTTCGCTTTCTTCCTCTAATGGTTTTAACGCTGATGTTATGTATATATACCCGCCTAAACTGACTCCAATAATGACAAGCAATATGACAGCAATCACAATAAACACAATCCGTCTCACAATTTTTGCTTGTCCAGCTCGTTCTGTCAATTGATTTTTTGAATTTTTCTCACTCATAAAAGCCTCCCCCTTTTCCAACGCTTTCATTATACAACATTTGTCAATATTCGAGTTTCACGAAATCATAATGCTGATAGTGACAAAGCTGTTACAGTTGGTTTTGGAGGAAAGCATTTATTCACTAATTTTGATAATCATAGAATCTCAAACAAGTTTTTCCCTTGATCTTCTAGATAAATCTAAATGAAAAACCAATCGCTTGTCTATACTGCTTGTCTATACTATATACACTTTCCCAATCGTCTAATAAAAACTGCCTTATAAAGAGAAACTTCACTCTTTTAAGGCAGCTTATTTTATCATTCACTTGTATATATCTTTACTCCATCTCACCAGCACTGAATGTTTCAACCATTTCCTCTATGATATCCCATTCCTCATCTGTTTCAATCGGAAATAAAGAGATATCTGAGTCTTTTTCTCCCTCATCCTCAAAACGGAAGGCAAACACTTCGACTTCTTCTTCGGTTTCATTTTCTCCAGCATCCGTTAATACCATATAGGATTTCCCTGTATCATCTACATCAAATGTAAACAATACATCAAAAAGATGTTCATTACCTTCATCGTCAGGGATTACAATACGCTCGTTTTCTTCTTGTGTCATTCGTTACACCTCCGCTGTCATTCTATTGGTTTTGATCAAGATATCCTTGTAATATCATCACGGCTGCCATTTTATCAACGACTTTTTTTCTTTTCTTTCTGCTCATATCAGCTTCAATCAAAGTACGTTCTGCAGCCTGTGTTGTTAAACGTTCATCATACATATAGACTGGCACTTGTAATTCTTTCTCTAGGTGCCTGGCAAATTCTTGGCATTGTTCCCCGCGCGGACCTATTGTCCCATTCATATTTTTAGGAAGACCAACTACTACTTCAGAAGCTTCATGTTCTTTCATTAACTCTGAAATTCTTCCAAATGCTTCCTGTGGGTTGTCCCCTTTAACATGAATAGTTTCAAGCCCTTGGGCTGTCCATCTCAATGCATCAGAAACAGCAACCCCTATCCTTTTCATGCCAACATCTAAGGCTAATACTTTCATTCCTTCTCCTTCCCGTGTTCATGCAAATAAGACCTCACTAATTCTTCGATCAGCTCATCTCTTTCAATCTTCCGGATGAGAGTACGGGCATCTTTGTACCTAGGAATGTATGCAGGATCACCGGACAACAAATAACCTACAATTTGATTAATTGGATTATATCCTTTTTCTTCAAGAGCCTGGTAAACCGTAAACAATACTTCGCTGGCATCTACGTCTATGGAATCATCCTGGACATTAAATTTCATGGTGTTGTCGTTTGAACCCATCCCATACACCTCCTCAATAAGTACTGCATTTATTTTTAAGGACAATTATTACATATAACAGTCCAATGCTTTCAACATCTTGCCCTTATTGTACACCAATTATTCCCTTTTAGGAAATGGATTTCACAATTTCAGTGACTGCATCCAATGCCTCGGAAAGTTTATCTGGGTTTTTCCCGCCGGCCTGGGCCATATCCGGACGGCCTCCTCCGCCGCCTCCGCATATAGAAGCTGTTTCCTTAACAATATTTCCTGCTTTATATCCCTTTTCGGTTAAATCTTTTGTCACACCAGCGACAAGATTTACTTTACCATTATTTACTGCACCTAATACAACAATACCAGAGTCTATTTTTTGTTTTAATTCGTCCACTGTGTTGCGCAGGCCATCCATGTCTGCAGTAGATACTTCTTGTGCGATAACATTAACACCGTTTACTTCTTTTACATTATCAAGCAGATTTCCTGCCTCCATGTTTCCAATTTTCGCATTCAGAGATTCATTTTCTCGCTGCAAATCACGAATCTGCTGTTGAAGTGCCTCAACCCGCTGTGGAACATCTTGCAGGGATTTAGCTTTAAGTTTATCACGAGCATCTTTTAAAATGTTCATTTGATCATTCATAAACTCATATGCTTTTTGTCCGGTTACTGCTTCAATTCTTCGCACTCCTGCTCCGATGCCTGCTTCTGAAACGATCTTAAACATTCCTACTTCAGCTGTATTATTTACATGACAGCCTCCGCATAACTCTATACTATAATCTCCTACTTGAACTACTCTTACTTCGTCACCGTATTTTTCCCCGAATAAAGCCATAGCTCCCATTTCTTTAGCTTCTTCAAGTTTTTTCTGTTCGATGGTGACAGGAATAGCTTTCCATACTTTTTCATTTACGATTTCTTCAATTTGGTCTAATTCGTGTTGTTTCACTTGACCAAAATGGGAAAAATCAAAACGCAGACGGTCTTCAGAAACCAAAGAACCAGCTTGGTTTACATGGTCTCCCAGTACATCTTTTAACGCCTGATGAAGTAAATGCGTAGCCGTATGGTTTTTCACAATATCGACGCGTTCTCTTTCTTCCACGACAGCTTTAACGGCAGCGCCTGTTCTAAGCGATCCGCTTACTATTTCAACAGTGTGTAAATGCTGGCCATTTGGTGCTTTTTGAACATCAACAACGTTTGCTTCCATTTTTTTGTTAACTATTTTTCCTTTATCAGCGACCTGACCACCGCTTTCAGCATAAAAAGGTGTTTGATCAAGAATGAGCTGAGCTGTCATTTCAGCAGAAACGGTATCAACTTTTTCTTTTTCGTGAACGATTACTTGTACCACTGCCTCCGCTTGAAGCTCGTCGTAGCCGATAAATTCGCTGTTTTCTTTTATTTCAGCTAATACCGCATTTTGTGATTGCATAGAAGCATCTTCTTTACGAGCTGCTCTTGCCCTCTCGCGCTGCGCTCGCATCTCTTTCTCAAACCCTTCTAAGTCAATAGCAAAGCCTTTTTCTGTAACATACTCCTCTGTGAGATCGACAGGAAAACCATACGTATCGTATAAACGAAAGACATCTTCTCCAGATATAACAGATGTATCAGCTTGTTCTGCTTTTTTCATTATATCTGATAAAATAGCAAGCCCTTCACTTAACGTTTCATGGAAACGTTCCTCTTCATTTTTAATCACTTTTTGAATGAACGCTTCTTTGTTCTTTACTTCAGGATAATAGTCTGCCATAATTTCTCCGACAACAGGCACTAATTCGTACATAAAAGGCCGTTCTATACCGATAAGCTTTGCATAACGCACCGCTCTTCTTAACAATCGTCTTAAAACATATCCTCTTCCTTCGTTCGAAGGCAAAGCACCATCACCAACAGCAAAGCTTACTGTACGAATATGATCAGCAATTACTTTAAAAGCTACATCTTTTTCTTCAGACGAACCATAAGAAAGACCAGTAATTTTTTCTACTGTCCTCATGATCGGTAAAAACAAATCAGTGTCATAATTCGTTTTAGCATCTTGTATAACAGATACAATTCTTTCTAACCCCATACCTGTATCAATATTTTTCTTTGGAAGCGGGGTGTAGGTATCATCAGGGTTGTGATTAAATTGTGAAAATACCAAGTTCCAGATTTCTAAGTACCGTTCGTTTTCGCCTCCTGGGTATAATTCCGGGTCAGTTGGATCATTCCCATACTCTGGCCCGCGGTCGTAAAATATTTCTGTGTTTGGCCCGCTCGGCCCCTCACCGATGTCCCAGAAATTTTCTTCTAAACGAATAATCCGTTCTTCAGGCAGACCTATATCTTCTTTCCAATAATCATAAGCTTCATCATCTTCTGGATGGACCGTCACTGATAGTCTTTCCTTTTCAAATCCGATCCACTTTTCACTCGTTAAAAATTCCCACGCCCATTCAATAGCTTCTTTTTTAAAATAATCTCCAATGGAAAAGTTTCCAAGCATTTCAAAAAATGTATGGTGTCTGGCGGTTTTTCCGACGTTTTCAATATCATTTGTTCGTATTGATTTTTGGGCGTTTACAATACGTGGATTCTCCGGGACAACTCTGCCGTCAAAGTACTTCTTTAAAGTTGCAACACCGCTGTTAATCCATAAAAGAGTTGGGTCTTCATGTGGAACTAATGAAGCACTTGGCTCTATGGAATGTCCTTTTTCTTTAAAAAAATCTAAAAACCTCTGTCTTACTTCCGCAGCAGTATAAGCTTTCATTTTTTATTCCTCCTAGGTAAAATGATATTCATTATGTTTTCGACTGCCATAACATTAGACAAAACATCCATTTTTATGAAGACGGATCGTATCGTAATCCACAAAAGAGAAAATATAATTTCCTGGACAATAAAAAAACTCCGCCCCCCATGGTGCAGGGACGAAGTTTGTTTCGCGGTACCACCCTGTTTACAGACTAAAGTCTGTCAACTTATGCCATTAACGCAGGTTCACGGCAGCAATTAACTGCATTCCGGGACAGCTTTCTGCTACTCTTCTCTGCCGTTTTATTCCAGCCAAGTAAAACGGTCTCTGTGCAGAGGGCTTTAGCATACTTTCCCCATCTTCATGTTATCATTATATTTTCCGTTTTTATTGAGAAAAATTTGGCTTGCCGCCAGGTCTTAAAAAAGAAAAAATCTATACTGAAATGAATTTCATAATTCATTTCTACATTATCATAAATGAACATTATATAAAATTTCCTCGTTATCGTTCGATTTTCGATTCAGGCGGACGCTTTCACCCTCAGGGACAAGCGCGACATCTACTCCAACTCACTTTGTTCGTTCTCGTATTGTCTTCTTTGCCGCGGGCTTGGCTTCAGCCTCTTCGGCAGCAATCTGCCTGCGTGGTCTTCAGCTCAAGCTTATCCCGCAGGAGTCGCCGCCTTCCGCTACAATCGATATAATGTTCGTTTTTGATAATCAAAATAGGCACTTATGAAATTGATTCACTGGAATCTAATAAAATTTTATGCTTTCTTAACAGTATAAAAAATGAAGTCATCTGTCAAATCCCTTATTTTTCAGCTAAGGGAAGAAAAACACGGTGAATTAAATACAGACCGAACAGAAATTGATTTTTTGATTATCTATTGTTCAAGTTCATTGATATAATTATAATACACTTGCAGTAAAGAACGGAATTAAAAAAGCTATTACAAATCTCCTCAAAAACAGTTTTATGAACAAGTGAAATTTCTCCCTAAAAGAAAACCTTTCTGATTTTCTAAAATGTGCATATGCTTTTATAAATTCACGCTTCATTTAATGTTTTTGCGAAAAAATTTAATAGGAAAGGAAGATATATATTGAAAAATCTTTCCCGGAATTTCTTCCTGTTTCTTTCACAAAATCAAACATTAAATAAAAGTGCAAAACGATGGGGGTGGAAATTAGGAGCTTCAAGAGTAGTTGCTGGAGAAGATATTAATAGCGCTATGCAGGCTGTACAACAATTAAATGAGGATGGGATTATGTGTACGGTCGACCACCTTGGTGAATTTGTTACCGATGAAAACGAAGCATTGAAGTCTGCAGAGTACTGTATAAAAACGTTGGATGCTATAGTTAGTAAAAACGTAGATTGCAACCTTTCTTTAAAACTGACTCAGCTAGGTCTTGATATTGACCAAAAGATCTGCATGTATAACATGGAAAATATTCTTTCCGCTGCCAAAAAATACGGAATATTTGTAAGAATTGATATGGAAGACTTCAGCCATTATCCTGCGACAATTGACATTTTAAAAAAACTGCGAATGAAGTATGACAATACAGGTACAGTTATTCAAGCATATCTGCACCGGGCTTCTGCAGATGTAGAAGCATTAAAAGGCATTCCTTTGCGGCTTGTTAAAGGTGCTTATAAGGAACCACCTGAAGTCGCATTACAGAAGAAATCCGACATTGATAACAATTTTATCCACATTATTAAGCAGCACCTTTGCAATGGCAGTTACACAGCGATAGCGACTCATGATCATCATATCATTGAAAAAGTAAAAAAGTTTGTGCAAGAAAATAACATTCCAAGAGACTTATTTGAATTTCAAATGCTTTATGGATTTCGTGTAGAAATGCATAAAACATTAGCAGCCGAAGGATACCGTTTCCGAACCTATGTACCATTCGGAAAAGATTGGTATGGGTATTTTATGAGACGGTTAGCGGAAAGGCCGCAAAATGTAGCTTTTGCTTTTAAGGGGTTCTTTTCAAAGTGACCTTTTGCTTTTTAAACGTATGAAAAATATTATTTGCGACTACAAATATCGGCACGGCGATCAAAAGACCAAGAAACCCAGCTACTTCAAACCCTAATAAAAGAGCAAAGACAATAACTAAAGGATGCAGATGAACATTTCGTCCAACGACGTAAGGAGACAAAAAGTTCCCCTCAATTTGCTGAATAAGAAATAAAAGAATTATGGTTATAATTAGTTTACTCGTAGAAACCGAAGCAGCTGCCATTAACGCAGGAGCAGCTCCTAAAACTGGTCCGAAATAAGGTATTATATCAGTGATGGCGATAAAGAGCCCAAGTATTATAGCGTTTGGTATGTTTATAAGCCATAATCCAAAAAATGACAGAATTCCTACTGCACCTGCCACCATGAACTGCCCTCTAATATAGTCTCCAAGGGCTTCATCAACAGCACCTGCAAGCATTTCCCCTTCATCTCTCCATTTATTGGGAACGACATGCTTTATCGTTCTTTCAATCGCCTTTAGATCTTTTAAAAGGTAAAAAACTAAAAATGGCAGGAGTAGAAGCAGAATAATAATATCCACTACGTTTCTCCATTTATGAATTAACCCATTCAGACTCTCTTTAGCCTTTAATTCTGATTGTTCAAAAGCTAATTCAATACTATCGTGAATAGCAGGAGGCAGTGTATCAATTCGATGATGAAGATTAGAAAAAATAGTATATAACTGTTCAAAATATCCCGGGAGATAGCGGGTAAACTTTTCAACCTGGTTGTACATTACTGGACTAAAATACCATATCGCCCATGCTCCTCCTCCAAAAAAAACAACATACACAATTAAGATAGAAATAGACCTAGGTATATGGCGTTTTTGTAAGAAATCAATAATAGGGTGAAGTAAATAAGCAATAAATGCAGCAATAATAAAAGGAAGCAGTACTTTTCCAGCAGCATTAAGTAAGAAAGACCAAATCGGTTTCAGCAAACTCAATAAATAGATAATCAATAGAGATACAGCTAATAACAAAAGACGCTGAAGCCAGATCCATTCCTTTTCTTTTAACATAATAATACCCCTCCTCTTCATTATAGGATGGGGCTTATCATAATTATTTATGAAAAGAAAATATGAAAATTTAACTTGTTCAAACAACAAAATGTATACTTTCTTTCCTATTGATTAAAAGGGGCTGTCTTTCAGCTGAAATAAACTTCGCTTTCTCCCTCAGGGTACAAGTGCGACATCTACTCAAACTCTCTTTGATCGTTCTCGTAGTGTCTTCTTTACCGAGGACAACGCTTCAGCTATTGCTTTTCCCGATGGAGTCTACGTGTATTGCAGCTTAAGTTAATTAAAAAATTTAGCCGACCCGACTTATGGTATGCTCCCCAAAAGGTAGACAGATTAAATAAAAAATCTGTTTGACCTCAAGGGGAGTATTTTTTATGGCGAAAAGTAAGTTTAGTGCACAAGAAAAGCTTGAAGTGATCCAAGCTTATGAAAAAGGGAATTCTTCCATCAAAGAAGTCATAGAACAGTATCAGATTAGATTATCTGCCTTTAAAGATTGGAGAAATAAGTACAATCATCTGGGCCTCGAAGGTTTACAACCTTCAAAAAGCTGGACAACCTATTTGAAAGAAACAAAATTACAGGCAGTTCATGACTATCTTTCGGGGAAGTATTCTCTCGCGGGGATTATTATTCGTTACGGGATATCCACCCAGTCGGTTTTGCGAACGTAATGGTCAAAAAAGACGTGAAAACCACGGGGAAAAGAGTGAATCGTCCAATGACCAAAGGAAGAACAACCAAACTAGCAGAAAGAATTTTCATTGCCAGAGATTACATGGAGAATAATAAAGACTATCAAGGCATCGCTGAACGGTATAATGTGTCCTATCAACAAGAGTATCAATGGACCAAGAAATACGAAGAAGGGGGAGAAGATGCTCTTCGAGATCGACGTGGGAGAGTGACACCCCAGAAGAAAAAACGGTGTGCTGGGGATTTGACTTCCCATACTACTTTTTCGATGGAATCTTTTTGGGGTACGCTAAAGTGAGAGAAGTATTATTTACATAAGTACAAACGTTTGGCGAGTTACAACAAGTTATCGATGACTATATACACTTTTATAATCACGAACGGCTACAAAAACGATTAAACGGCCTTACCCCTATGGAATATAGGAGTAAAGCCGCTTAGATTCTTTTTATTATTTCTACTGTCTACTTGACGGGGTGCAGTTTACTTATGGGACGGCCACCTGATCTTTTCGTTTTAATAAACTGTTTGTTATTTCCTTCTCCAGGTTTTCGCCCAGTGCTGGGTTAATCCCAGATGTTTTCAGCAGAAAAATTAGCACGACTGCGGCGTCTTGTCATTCCTGCAGCTGTGTAATACCAGCTACAGCAAGAGATGTCCAAATATTTCTTCTCCTTGTCATTTGTTCCTCATCCTCCGTGTTCGGAATACCAATTTTTACCAAATAAATCATCCAAACAACAAAGCGTTCCGTCTTCTTCGACCTGATATAAAGTATATTCTCCGTTTTCAATTGTCCATTCTACAAAACATTCCCAGCAATAATAATGTTCTGTACCTATTTTACCTGTATTTTTTGCTTTGCAATAGGGACATTCCATATAAATAACCTTCCCTTTTTTCGTAAATTGTTTCGTAAACACGAAAAGTTTTTATCCATTATGTCCCAGCTTTCTAAAGAATATACTTTTTACGGATACTACTTTGTCTGGAGGATATTAAAATTTACTATTTAAGCTTTATTCATGAAATGAAGCATTATCCTTTTCAAGGAGTTTTTCTTTCAACGTTGTATGTCTATTCTCTCTATGTTTATTGTCAACTGCAAATTCGACAGCACTGTTTTCTCCGCATAATATCAAATAATCTCTGGCTCTTGTAATTGCCGTATACAGCAAATTCCGCTGCAGCATTCTTTTATAAGCCATAAGCATCGGAACTACTACAATTGGGAATTCACTTCCTTGGGCTTTATGAATCGTAGTACAGTAAGCAAGAGTTATTTGGTTAAGGTCTTGTCTTGTATACGTGACCTCTTTTCCTTCAAAAGATAGAACGATCTGCATCTGCTTATCAGCCGTTTCTTTTGCTTCAAAAATAGCTTCTACTACGCCGCGGTCACCATTAAATACGCCTTCTTCAGGATTGTTAATGAGTTGAAGAATGACATCACCCTTGGAATACGTCGTTTCCCCAAATAAGACTTTCCGTTTCTTATCTTCATGAGGGTTATAAAGCTGTTGAAGTGTTTTATTTAACGCATCTACACCTGCAGGACCTTTATACATTGGTGCGAGCACTTGTATATCTAAAGGTGAATAGCCTTTTTTGACAGCTCCTTCACAAACTTTTTCAATTACATCGGATGTTTGAATTTTATTACAGGAAAAAAAGCGGCGGTCTTTACAAGGACTCATTAAATCATGCGGGAGCATGCCTTTTTTTATCGAGTGAGCAAGATTAATAATAGATGAGCCTTCTGCTTGTCTATACACAACAGACAAGGAAACAATGGGAACAATGTTTGTTTCAAGCAGATCACCTAACACTTGTCCTGGACCAACGGAAGGAAGCTGATCTTCGTCACCAACTAAAATTACTTGCATGTCTTCAGGTACAGATCGAAATAATTGATTGGCAAGCCACATGTCTACCATAGATACTTCATCAATAATTAAAAGTTTCCCTTCCAAAGGTTCTTCTTCATCTTTTTCAAAAGCTTCATCACCATCCACGCCATTATATCCTAATAATTTATGGATAGTGCTTGCTTTTAGACCCGTAGACTCCTTCATCCGCTTAGCGGCACGTCCAGTTGGAGCTGCCAGCAGCACTGGAAACGGTTCTTCTTTTTTATAAGTCGAACGGTCAAGCGAAAACCCATGCAGCTTCGAGAATATTTCTACAATGGCTCGAATTACAGTGGTTTTCCCAGTTCCAGGCCCCCCCGTCAATATCATTAAAGGGGAGTGAACCGCTTTTTGAATGGCTTCTTTTTGATGGTCGGCGTATTCAATACCAAATTGCTCTTCTGTTTTACCAAGGGCTTTTAAAAATTCCGCTTCAGAAAAAGCCGCTTCTTCTTCTCGCTCAAGCAATTTTTTAACTTTAGTAACAAACCCTTTTTCTGCAAAATAAAGAGATGCCATGTATACCCTGTCATCTTCTTGAATTAATTTATCTTCTTCAGCAAGTTCAAGCAGTGCCGATTCTAATAATTCATTACTTATCTTATTTTGGGAATCGTTTAATAAGTGCCTTGATTCTTGGGTGAGAAGAGACCACGGTACATATACATGACCGTCCTGCATTGTTTTTTCATACAAAATATATAACATTCCAGCCTTAACACGTTCGGGATCATCGCGTTTAATGCCAAGACTTTTCCCTAATTTGTCTGCTTTGTAAAATCCCACTCCTTCTATATCCCAAACTAACTGATAAGGTGTATCCTGTATGACATCAAAAGTACGCTCTCGGTACGCGTTATATATTTTTACAGCCAGCTCCATTCCAAACCCATATCGGGTCAGCATTGTCATCGCTTGTTCCATTCCCTGGTTCTCAAGCATGGTCTGGTAAATATTCTGCCTTCTTTTTTGATTTAATCCAGATAATTTTTTGAGTTTATCCGGATCATTAAGAATTTTTTCGATCACGTTTTCCCCGAAGTTTTCAACTAGTACAGAAGCCGTTTTTTTACCTATTCCTGGAAATCGCTCACTTGAAAGATATGCAATAAGTGCTTCCTTTTCAGTCGGTATTTCTTTTTTATATATTTGAACGTGATATTGTTTTCCAAAACGCGGATGCTCTTTAAAGACGCCTTCAAAATAATACCGCTCATCCGTTTCCACTGATGGAAAGTACCCAACAACGGTTACTTTTTTTTCGTCTGCCTTGGGATGAGATTTTCTCACTTTTACAATGAGAACGGTATACCCATTTTCTTCATTTCTAAAAATAACATGAACGACTGTGCCGCTTATAAACGATTTGGAAGGTAAATCGTTTTCGTAAGAAACACTTGACATAAGAAACCTCCGGATTATTTATCCAGCAGCTTTTTTGCTTGTTCTTTTCCATTCTGGGCTAACAAATGGTCAGGCTGCTGTTCAATTGCTTGATCAAAAAAAGAAATAGCTTCTTTTAATTCGTCTTGGTACATGCTGGCAACACCTAAATTATAATAAGCATCCGCGTGTGTTTCATCTTCTTTGACTACTCTTTTAAAATGAGGAACAGCTTCATCAATTTGGTGAGATTGAGCTAAACATAATCCGTAATAAAATCTTGCATCCGTGTCACTTGGATTACACTCCAATGCTCTTTGTAACGAGGCTAGTGCATGAGGAAGCCTTCCAGATTGAATATAAGACATCCCCATCATGTAATGTAAACTTTCATCGTCTAACCCTGCCTTGTGGGCTTGCTGATACATCGTTATAGCTTCTCCGTATTTTTCTGCGTTGTATAATACATTTCCTGCCCCGTAATAAGCAGCAGCTGCCTCATTATTTAATTCTAACGCTTTTTGAAAAAAGTTAAGTGCTTTGTCGCTCTCTCCCATTTCAGTTAGAAGGTTTCCAAAATTGATATAGGCCACCGGATCTTCGGGTTCTTCTTCAATAGCCTTATTTAATAACTCCAGTGCTTTTTCCAACTCGCCATTTTGTATAGCTTTCATCGCTTGTTCGTTGGAACTCATATCTTCATCACACTCCCACTTGAATCCTGCTGTTCAATGAATTTCCACTATATGTAAGAAAGGGAAAACGTATTACGCCCCTACGCTTTCCCTTATTTTTATTGCTTGTTCAATTGTGCCGCCTCCAAGACAGATGTCTCCATCATATAACACGACAGACTGACCAGGGGTAATTGCCCGTTGTGAAGTCTTAAACATGATTTTTCTTATACCGTTTTCACTTGGATATACAACGACCTCCTGATCGGATTGACGATAGCGGAATTTTGCAGTACAAGAAAACGGTTCTTTTCTTTCTTTACCGTTTATCCAGTTCATGTCAGACGCATAAAGTCCTTCTGAATAAAGACCTGGATGATGAAAACCTTGTCCTACAATCAGTGTATTATCTTCTAGATTTTTGTCTATAACAAACCACGGTTCTCCGGAGCCGCCAATGCCTAATCCTTGTCTTTGACCTAGTGTGTAATACATAAGGCCGTCATGCGATCCCTTCACTTCTCCATCTGGAGTAACCATGCTGCCTGGCTGTGCTGGCAAATATGACTTCAAAAAGTCTTTAAAATTACGTTCACCAATAAAACAAATACCAGTGCTGTCTTTTTTGCCCGCTGTAGCAAGCCCTTTTTCTTCAGCGATCGTCCTGACTTCTTTTTTCGTTAAGTGTCCTAGCGGAAACATCACTTTTTGAAGCTGATTTTGATTTAATTGATTCAAAAAGTATGTTTGATCTTTGTTGTTATCTATTCCGCGCAGCATAGAGACCGTGCCGTCTTCTTCTCTTTGTACTCTTGCATAATGACCAGTAGCAAGATAATCAGCTCCCAGGGACATAGCATGGTCAAGAAATGCTTTAAACTTAATTTCTTTGTTGCACATCACATCGGGATTCGGCGTTCTTCCCGCTTTATATTCGTCTAGAAAATAGGTGAACACATGGTCCCAATACTTCTGTTCAAAATTCACTGCATAATAAGGGATTCCAAGCTGATTGCATACTTTTATAACGTCATCATAATCTTCTGTAGCGGTACAAACACCATTTTCGTCGGTATCATCCCAATTCTTCATAAAAATACCGATTACTTCATATCCTTCATCTTTTAAAAGAGCGGCTGTTACCGAAGAATCCACACCGCCTGACATTCCTACAATTACTCTTGTATCTTCTGGCTTTTTTTTTGAAGCAGACATAATTGTTTCCTCCTTTCTTAAATAGCTTTCATACGATCTAATATTTTTCGTATTTCAGCAGCTATATATTCCATTTCATCGGCTGTATTTCCCTTTCCAAAGCTGAACCTTACAGAGGAAGACGCCCTATTTTTATCATCAAACATTGCGCTTAATACGTGAGAAGGTTCTACGGAACCAGCCGTACAAGCAGAACCGCTTGATGCTGCAATTCCGGCAAGGTCCAACTGCACAAGAAAAGACTCTAAATGTATATTTGGAAAATATACATTTGTAATATGAGGGAGCTTATCTTTATCCGGTCCATTCATTTCAAAAGGTATTTTTTCAGCCTGCAAAGCTTTTAAAAATTGATCGCTTAATGTTTTGTAAGCGTCATATCGTTTTTGTCGTTCTTGTATTGCAGTTTCTGCTGCTTTTGCAAACCCTGCAGCAGCAGCTAAATTTTCCGTACCTGCTCTGCGTTTTTTCTCCTGTTCTCCCCCAGTTAAAAAAGGGGTCAGTTTTGTTCCTTTTTTAACATACAAAAATCCGGCTCCTTTTGGGCCGTTAATTTTATGAGAAGAAACAGTCATCATTGTAAGAGGTGTATCACTTATATCGATAGCCACTAGTCCATAGGATTGTACGGCGTCGCTATGAAATGCAATATTATACGCAGATGCTAATTCTGCAATTTGTGAAATGGGCTGCAGCGTGCCTACTTCATTATTTCCATGCATTATAGTAATCAAAATAGTACGATCTGTTATCGCCTCTTTTAGTTTGTCTAATTGGACAAAGCCTTCATTGTTTACAGGAAGATAAGTGACCTCAAATCCATACTTTTCAAGCTTTTCACAAGTATGAAGCACTGCATGATGTTCTATTTTTGTCGTAATAATGTGATTGCCTCGATCTTTATTTGCTTGTGCATAACCAATAATAGCAATATTATCAGCTTCTGTTCCTCCGCTCGTTAAAACAATTTCATCAGGGGAAGCTCCAACTGTTTGAGCTAGCTGATCTCGGGCTTTATCTAACTCTTGTCTGGCTTTTCGTCCATAGTTATGAATGCTAGATGGATTTCCAAAACTCTCTTGCATTACTTTCATCATTACGTTTGCTGCTTCTGAATGAATTGGAGTAGTTGCAGCGTGGTCTGCATAAATTTTTTTCACATTTTCACCGTCCTACAGTGCTTACAATCAGATATAAAACATATAATATTCGTGATCATCTTTTCCTTCATAGGAAGCAAGATCTTCTAATGTTGTGCTGTCAAGAACATCTTTGACTGCATCCCTTATTTTTATCCACAAATCCCGCTTGGCGGGTTCTTCATCATCTAATACTTCTACAGGGCTGATTGGTCCTTCAAGTACACGAATAATATCTCCGGCAGTTATTTCTGATGGGGCTTTTGAGAGCATATAACCTCCGTATGCGCCGCGGACACTTTTTACTAAAATAGCATTTCTTAAAGGAGCAATCAGCTGCTCAAGGTAGTGTTCGGATAAAGAATGTTCTTTTGCAATTGATTTTAAAGATACAGGGCCTTCACCGTATTTTTTTGCTAAAGCCATCATTATAGTTAGTCCGTATCGTCCCTTGGTTGATATCTTCACATTTTACACCTCTTTCAATAAGTCGATGAACAAGTTTTCTGCACTGCGGCAAGGCAAAACCAACGACATGGCCTATGCCGATACAAAATAAAATCGTCCCTATAAACACAGGGCCTCCTAAAAACCATCCTGCTGATAAAACTGTTATTTCCATTATCCCCCGAACACGGGATACTTTCCAGCCTGTTTTTTCTTGAAGTGCAATCATAAGACTGTCCCTTGGACCAGCTCCGCATTCCGGGGCAATATAAATGCCTATTCCATATCCGATAATTAAGATTCCTAATAAAAGCATTAAAAGCTTAAACACAAATGCATCAGGCGTCGATAATAAAAACAAAAAAATGTCTATAAAAACTCCAACTAAAACCATGTTGGCTATACCGCCAGACTGCGGCCATTCTTTTTGCAAAAGGGAGGTAAACCCAATAATAAAAATACCCATTATAATGCTCCATGTACCAACTGTCAATCCCAGCTGCTTTTGAAGCCCGATGTGCAGGACATCCCACGGAGCACTTCCTAAATCTGCAGTAATCATCATGGCAATTCCGAATGACATGATAATTAATCCGGCCATAAAAATAAGCCACCTTGATAAGAGGTGCTCCCCTTTTACGAATGTTCTCTCCATTTTTCCCCTTCTCTCTATTTTAGCAAAAACTAATGATATAATAGAAATACTCGGCTTGACACCTTGTAAAGAAAACCGGCAATTGACGAGTCTGAAAGGCAGTGACAGAGCATAGTTACCCTTTTACTATATTCCAAATAGTCTTAAGCACATTCTGCAAAGAACCCCTCGTTTTGTGACGATGGCATTCGTACATGCTGTACGTTGAACGCTGACGTTTATTTATACTGTTAACCATAAAAGGTATATGTGCTAATAAGTGTAAAAATAAAAATTTCTTTACAGCCAAGTGCCATTATAGCATGAATGTAAATGATTTTGCATGACGCATGCTTCCATGCAGCTGACATGTTTCTCAGTTGTTTAAAAGATCCCGTTCATGTACTGTAAAAAAATAATAATTAATTATTTTTTTTTAATTGCCGGAGCTGTTCTTCTTTTAATTTTTCATATACCTTCTTGAATTTTTCTTCTTGTCCTGCTTCGATTGGGTCATAAAATCCAATGTTTTCCATACCACTCGGAAGATACTGCTGTGCCACCCAGCCGCCGAATTTACCTATCGGATAATGGTGGGGATATTTATACTCATTGCCATGCCCCAATTTTTCAGCACCTTTATAATGAGCGTCTTTCAAATGATCTGGAATCGTTATTCTTTTTCCTTCTTGAACATATGATATTGCTTCATTTATCGCCATATAAGCACGGTTTGATTTCGGAGAAAGACATAGTTCAATGACTATATTTGCAAGTGGTATTCTTGCCTCTGGAAATCCTAATCGTTCGGCAGTCTGGATTGCTGCTAGTGCTCGTTCTCCCATTTCAGGTTTTGCTAATCCTACATCTTCATAAGCAGCACATAATATTCTTCTAGAAATACCGACTAAATCTCCTGCTTCTATTAAAAGAGCAAGCATTAAACATGCTGCGTCCGCATCTCCTCCTCTAATAGATTTATGAAATCCACTTAAAACGTCATAATGGCCGTCTCCTGTTTTATCTATATTAAGATCATTTTTTTGCACAGAATTTTTCACTGTTTCCACAGTGATAGGGACACGGTTATTGCTATCAACTTCACTGCTTAAAAAGGAAATTTCAAGTTTATTAAGTGCAGCTCTCATGTCACCGCCGCTGATGTCTGCGATTACTTGCAGCGTATTATCTTCCACATCTAACTCGTATTGTCCAAGCCCCTTTTCTTCATCCTCAACTGCTCTTTTTAAACCTTCTACAATTTCACTTTTCGTTAGCGGCTGTAACTCAAAAATTAAACATCTAGATCTTATAGCGGGGTTTATATTGTGGTACGGGTTTTCACTTGTCAATCCTATTAATATTAGAAGTCCCTTCTCTATATGCGGCAGCAAGAACTCAATTTGTGTCTTAGAAAAACGGTGAATTTCATCCACACAAAGTACGATAGTCTCGTTATACATCTTGGCTTCATTTACCACGATCTCCAAGTCTTTTTTGTTACTTGAGGTTGCGTTAAGTTTTCGAAAACGAAGGCCGGTAGAACCAGCAAAAGCATTGGCAATAGATGTCTTACCTACTCCGGGCCTTCCGTAAAGGATCATGGAGGATAAATGTTCCTTGTTAATCATTTGGAACAAAGGTTTTTCTTCAGAAAGTAAATGTTTTTGTCCAATAACTTCTTCTATTACTTCCGGTCTCATTTTATATGCTAGAGGTTCATGTTTCATACTTTTCACTCCAGGTTTTAGACATTAAAAGTACTAAAAGGCTTTCTCTCATTGCTTCTTTCATTATAAGTAACACAATACATAAAACACATTACCAAATGTTAATCCGTCTTTTCTATCTTTTTGCTTCACTTATTATAGAGTTGGTATGTAAAATGCTGCTCTTCGCCTCGTTTCACTACACATCACTTAAAGAAATTTCATTAAATCTATGTAACAGATAATGCTCAAACTATAAGCACACACCAGTATTTTCATAAATTGTTATTCCTCATTACTACGTATAAAAAGTCATTTTAGCGTCCAGACTGGTTAACGGTAAATCTAGTTTTTTGCGCTCTAAAGACAGGATGCCTTATGAATTGAAGTAAAGATAAGCAAATGAAATAAAGGAGAGAATAATTATGAATTTGAGACAGGATGCATGGTCAGATAAAGACGACCGACTTTTGGCCAATACTGTTTTAAAACATATTCGTGAAGGAAGCACACAACTAAAAGCGTTTGATGAAACAGGAGATATGTTAGAAAGGACCTCAGCTGCCTGCGGATTCCGCTGGAATGCAATTGTTCGGCAAAAATATGAGCATAAAGTGAAGGAAGCAAAACGAGAACGCAAAATGAGAATGCGTGCTAGTGCAAATCAAGCCGCAAACCAAATTAATCCTGCACGTCATAGCGGTTCACTTACAATAGACCATATTATCACTCATCTAGAAGGAGTAGCCGATGAATTAGATCAACATGGTCCTGCTCCATCGGAGGACATTGAAAAAGAGATTACTTCTCTAGAACAAGCAAAAAAGACATTGCAGCAAGAAATTAATGAAATGAAAAATGAGTATAATACGATGAAACGTGATTATGATACTATTGTTCATATGATGAATCGAGCAAGAGAAATGGCTATGACAGAAGAAAGTCTCCCTGCCTCTAACGTTTTTCGTATGGATCGCAACGGCAATTTAGAAAAGCTTTCCATCTGAACTGCATTCAAATTAAGTGTTAATTTAAACTGTCTCCGTGTAATCAGAGACAGTTTTTTTGTTACTCATGCATTCGTTGAATGTCGATTCCTTCCAGCAGCTTATTAATAACATGACCTGCTGCTATTAACCCAGCAACCGAGGGTACGAATGCATTAGAAGAAGGCGGCATTTTCGATTTGCGTATGTTACTCTTTTCCGCTGTATCTGGAACAATCCGATTTCGTACTTCCTCTTTTATTTTGATTGGTGTTTCATCTGAAAACACTACGTCTATCCCTTTATATATACCGCTTTTTCTTAGTTCTCTTCGCATCACTCTGGCCATTGGATCATTTTCTGTTTCAAACAAGTCTACAATGGATAATCGGGAAGAATCCATTTTATTTGCTGCTCCCATACTTGAAATCACTGGAATTCCCCGCTCATGGCACTCTTTAATTAAGTGGATCTTGTAAGAAATTGTATCTGAGGCGTCTATGATGTAATCGGGTTCGTATGCAAAAAACTCTTTATGCGTTTCTTCCGTATAAAACATTTTTACATCTTCAATCTCACACTCAGGATTAATATCCAGAAGTCTCTCTTTCATCACATCTACTTTAGGTCTTCCAACTGTAGACATTAGAGCATGCAACTGTCTGTTAACATTTGTAATATCGATATCATCTTTGTCAACAAGGATAACACGTCCAACTCCAGATCGAACAAGCGCTTCAGCAGAAAAAGAACCGACTCCTCCAACACCGAGTACAGCCACTGATTTATTTTTCAACTGCTGCAATCCTGCTTGTCCTATAGCTAATTCATTTCGAGAAAACTGATGAAGCATGATAGTCCCTCCTTCAAAATGTCATTTCACATAAAAAACCCCGGGGATAATTCCCCAGGGGGTTGTTTTTCAAAGTTGGAAGAGTCCCGATGTGCCGTCAAACGAACTTAGTTTTGAAGCCTGCTCTTGGCAGGTGGGTGCCCTGTTCAATCCTTCAAACGTCCACTTCATTAGAGGCTTGTTATCCAGATTGAAACTGCAGGCTCCCAATGTGAAAATGTTGGCTCAAAACGATGAGTGTCCCACGTACACCTCAGGACTCTTCAAATTGATTTGATTATATAATAGCACGGAGCGGCAATCAGGTCAAGGTGTTTCCAAGTGCTTGTTGCCTTTGTTTTAACAAAATAGGATAAATCTCCTGTACCTTGTTCATTTCCCTTAATTAATGTTTGCACTTGATGTAATCTGGGTATAGTAAGTGTTCGTTAACATTGTATAACAGGAAGATACAATAAAACAATCTTCTGCCCATTCCCTGCTTAAATAAATCCTGCGTTTTTTGAGCATACAATTAGACTCTAGGAGATGATTCAACATGACAGAAGAAGATCTTGCGGCTGATCAACCACTTGCAAGCCAAGAAATAATTGTTATCGAACAAAAAATTGAATGGCTGCAAAAAACACAATCAGAATATAGAGAGTTTATTTACCTTTTTTCTCATTCGATCATAGCAGGCGAGCACAGCTATTCTTTAAAGGAAGTGTTTGATATATCTTATAGGTGGTCGCCTGGACAAATTGGTTTTTTGTACCTTCATACTACTGGAGGGGTCAGAACCTTTCACATACAGTCAGACCCGTCCTATTTTGTTCAAAAGTTTAGAGGAATGGAGCATTTATAAACGGGTTCCCTATTCTTCTTCTTCAAACTTCACTATTTCTAAATTCAGTTCATCAAGCTGACTGCTGCTTACTTCCCCAGGTGCCTTAGTTAACAGGCAGCTTGCACTGGCCGTTTTTGGAAAAGCAATCGTATCCCGAAGGTTATTGCGGCCAGCAAGCAGCATTATCAATCTATCAAGGCCTAGGGCAATCCCGCCGTGAGGAGGCGTTCCATACTCAAATGCATCTAATAAAAATCCAAATTGCTCACGAGCCTCTTCTTCACTGAAACCGAGAGCTTTAAACATTTTTTCTTGAAGCTCTCTTTCATATATGCGTTGAGAACCCCCTCCCAATTCGTAGCCGTTTAACACAAGATCATACGCTTCTGCACGAACCTCTTCTGGATTTCCCTCTAATTTAGGAATATCTTCACGAATTGGACTTGTAAACGGATGGTGCATTGCTGTATAGCGGTCAGCGTCTTCATCATATTCCATAAGCGGAAATTCTGTCACCCACAAGAAATTAAATTTGCTGTGGTCGATCAAGCCAAGATCTTTTCCAAATTTCAGACGAAGTGCTCCCATTGCATCATATACAATTTGCTTTTTATCTGCACCAAAGAACAATAAGTCACCTGCCTGTGCATCAAGTGCTTTTCTAATTTCTGCTGTTTCTTCTTCGCTGAAGAATTTTGCGATCGGTCCTTTCAGGCTTTCCTCTTCCACTTTTAACCAGGCAAGTCCCTTAGCTCCGTACACCGCTACAAAATCTGCTAAGTCGTCAATTTCTTTTCTTGACATCTCATTGGCCACGCCTTTTACATTCAAGCCTTTTACAATACCGCCGTTTTTAACTGCATTAGCAAATACTTTAAAATCACTGTCTTTTACAATGTCTGAAAGTTCTACTAGTTCCATCCCAAAGCGAGTATCCGGCTTATCCGAGCCGTATCGGTTCATCGCCTCTTCATATGTAAGACGCGGAAACGGCGCAGGTATATTAAGACCGTGAACTTCTTTCATAATCTTTTTCATCATCTCTTCCATCATAGACAGAAAATCTTCTTTATCCATAAAGGAGGCTTCGATATCTACCTGCGTAAATTCTGGCTGCCGATCTGCTCTTAAATCCTCATCACGGAAGCAGCGCACAATCTGAAAGTATTTCTCAAAACCAGATACCATTAATAGCTGCTTGAATAGCTGCGGTGACTGAGGAAGCGCATAGAATTCACCACGATGCACACGGCTTGGCACTAAATAGTCTCTGGCCCCTTCTGGTGTACTCTTTGTGAGCATAGGAGTTTCTATGTCCAAAAAGTCATTCTCGTCAAGAAAATCGCGAATTAATTTTGTCGTTTTATGACGAAGTTTAAATGTTTCTCTCATTTCAGGACGACGTAAATCAAGATAGCGGTATCTCAAACGAACATCTTCTGATACATCTGTTTCACCATCCACTTGAAATGGAAGCGGTTTTGAATTGTTTAATATCGCCATTTCATCAACTTGAACTTCAACGGTTCCTGTTGGAATTTTTTCATTATATGTTTCCTCATCTCTTTTAACGACCGTACCTTTCACATCAAGTACATATTCACTTCTTACAGTATCCATTTTTTCCAACGCTTCCGCTGATATTTCGGGATTGGCAACAATTTGTACAATGCCAGTTCGGTCTCTTAAATCAACAAAAATAACTTGTCCTAAGTCCCTTCTCGTTTGAGCCCAGCCTTTTAATTCTACTCTTTCTCCGATTAGCTTTTCTGAAATCTCTCCACAATAATGAGTACGTCCAATCATTACTTTTCTTCCTCCATTTTCCCTCTAATATAATGTGTAAATTCTTTAAGCGGGACTTCTTTTTGTTCCCCGCTTGCCATAGATTTAACATTAATAATTCCTTTTTGCAGCTCGTCCTCTCCTAGTACAGCTGTATAAGAAGCTTGCAGGCGGTCTGCTGCCTTAAACTGTCCTTTAATTTTTTTATTTACATAATCTTTGTCAGCAGAAATACCAGCCCTTCGCAATTCGGTTAATAAAACTGCCGCTTCTTCTGATGGCTGTTCTCCTAAAGCAACAAGATAACAGTCCAAGCCTTTTTTTACAGGAAGATCCACTTTTTGTGCTTCTAATGCCATTAATAACCTTTCAATACTCAATGCAAATCCAATGCCATGAGATTCCGGACCTCCCATTTCTTCAACGAGACCGTTATAGCGGCCTCCTCCCATTAACGTTGTAATTGCTCCAAAACCTTCGCCTTCAATCATAATTTCAAAAGCGGTATTGTTATAATAATCTAAACCACGCACAAGCCCCGAATCTACTTCATAAGGAATGTCCATGTTATCTAGTAAACGCTGGACAGCGGCAAAATATTGACGGGACTGCTCATTTAAATAATCTAAGATGGAAGGAGCATTATCCATCAATGGGTGGTCTCGGTCTTTTTTGCAGTCAAGAATGCGAAGTGGATTTTTTTCCAGCCTGTCTTGACAATCACTGCAAAATTCATGAATGTGAGGTTTAAAGTGAGCGATTAACGCATCTCTGTGAGCTTTTCTGCTGTCTTGATCACCCAGACTGTTAAGTACAAGTTTTAATCCTTTCAAACCTAATTCATTATAAAATTCCATGGCCATAGCAATGACTTCTGCATCAATAGCCGGGTCATCACTTCCGATAGCCTCTACACCAAACTGAAAAAACTGCCGCATTCTCCCTGATTGAGGCCTTTCATAACGAAACATCGGACCAATATAGTACAACTTCTCCGGCTGAGTCGCACTTCCATAAAGTTTGTTCTCAACGTAGGAACGGACAACAGATGCAGTACCTTCTGGTCTCAACGTTAAGCTGCGGCCGCCTCTATCTGTAAATGTATACATTTCCTTTTGCACAATATCCGTTGTATCTCCTACACCACGCTGAAATAATTCTGTTTGTTCAAAAATCGGCGTTCGAATTTCAGCATAGTTGAATCTTCGGCAAATTTCATGAACTTTCCCTTCAATCCACTGCCATTTTTCAGAGGTTCCCGGTAAAATATCCTGTGTCCCTCTAGGTATGCGAATATCCATATGTAATGCTCCTTTCTAGGCTCCCCTTTTAGCTTCACGCGAAAAACGTCTTATTACCCACACCTTTATGAAAAGGGTTCAAAACAAAAAAAGATATACTTAAAAAACTGAAAATCAGAAGGGCTTTCCCATAAGCCTGTTCCTCGCAAACACAACTGGAATATATTCGCTTTCCACAGGCGGCGGTTCAGCCTTCTCGTAAGCAAATCCTTCACTGCGTAGTCTTTACACGGGCCCATTTCAGCAGGACTTCCGCATATTTCCGCTGCTGGATGAACATACACCTTGAACTAATCTTTTGAGACAGTTCCCTTTCTCTTATAACTTCTGTTTTCTTTGATAACACAAAAAACTCGTCTCTCGTAAACAACGAGGGACGAGTTTTCACCCGTGGTACCACCCTGGTTGAAGCAGTAATTTGTGCTTCCACTTGCTACAGTTAACGCCTGGTTTACGTCTGTCCCTACTAACCAGTGCTTTCGAAACAGAGCCTAAAGAGTGTCTTTCAGCAGGAAGTATATAGAACTGTTCTCAGCCCTTGCAGTTCCTCTCTGTGTATACTTATCTCCCGCCTACTTTCTCCTTCATCAGCTTAACTCTTATTAACTGATATCTATCATACGAATGTAGGTGATTGTTGTCAACCTGCTATTTTTTTGGAGTGCTTTCTAAAATAAGAGTAACAGGACCATCATTTGTCAAGGTGATATTCATCATTGCTCCAAATTTTCCAGTTTCAACTTCAACACCTTTTTCTTTAATAATTTTATTAAATTGATTATATAATGCTTCTGCCTTTTCAGGCTTTGCAGCTTCCATAAAATTAGGACGTCTTCCCTTTTTGCAATCACCATATAGAGTGAATTGAGAAATCGACAGTATTTTACCGTTCGTATCCATGAGTCCTTTATTCATTTTGCCCGTTTCATCTTCAAAAATTCTTAAGTGAATGAGTTTATCTGCCATCCATTTTAGATCTTGTTCAGTATCGTCGTGAGTAAACCCTACTAATGCGACGATTCCGTGATCAATAGATCCAGTAATTTCTCCTTCTACCACACACTCTCCATTCTGTGAACGCTGAACAACTACTTTCATACGTACAACTTATCCTTTCTGATGTTGGCTATATATATTTTTAATGAATTACTCTTCGAACAGAATAAATATCAGGTAATTTTTTTATTTTCTCTACTACTCGGTGCAAGTGATCAATATTGTGGATTGAGATGGTAATATCGATAACTGCCATTTTATTTTTATCAGAACGGCCGCTGACAGCACTGATGTTAGTACGGGATTCCGTAACAGACTGCAGTACTTCATTTAATAATCCGCGCCTATCATACCCTGTAATTTCAATATCTACACTGTAATTTTTTCGTTTTTCATTAGAACCTTCCCACTCTACTGGGAGTAACCGCTTTTGTGCTTCTTCATTATTTACATTTGGGCAGTCTACGCGGTGAATGGAAACCCCTCGGCCTTTAGTAATAAAACCGATAATCTCATCACCGGGTACAGGGTTGCAGCACTTAGAAAGGCGTATGAGAAGGTTATCCACCCCTTTTACTTTAACTCCCGTATTCGTCTTTTTAGATATAGTTTGTGTCGAGACATCTTTTACTGCTTCAGCAACAGATTTATCTTCTTCTTCTCTTTCTTGCTGCTGCCGCAGTTTCTCTGTAAGGCGGGTAACAATTTGTTTTGGACTGACTCCGTTATATCCTACAGCCGCAAACATATCTTCTTCACCGTTAAAACTGAATTTATCAGCTGCTTCTTGTATATTTTCCTCAGTTAAAATGTTTTTTGCTTCGAAGTCTTGAGCCTTTAATTCTTTTTCTATCATTTCTTTGCCTTTTTGAATATTCTCTTCGCGGCGTTCTTTTTTGAAGAATTGTTTGATTTTATTTTTGGCATGTGAACTTTGTGTTAACTTTAACCAATCTTTACTTGGCCCATATGAATGCTTAGATGTTAACATTTCAACAATGTCCCCTGTGTGTAATCGATGATCAAGAGGAACCATCTTACCGTTCACTTTTGCTCCTATTGTCCGGTTTCCTATTTCTGTATGAATGCGGTAAGCAAAATCAAGTGGAACGGAACCCCTTGGGAGCTCGATAACATCCCCTTTTGGAGTAAATACAAAAACCATATCAGAGAAGAGATCGATTTTTAGGGATTCCATGAATTCCTGTGCATCCGATGCGTCATTTTGCCATTCGATAATCTCACGGAACCATGTTAATTTATCTTCTAACGATTTTTTTCCTGATACATTTTTTCCTTCTTTATATGCCCAATGCGCAGCTACCCCGAATTCAGCAACACGGTGCATCTCTTCTGAACGAATTTGTACTTCAAGCGGTTCTCCTTTTGGTCCGATAACTGTGGTATGCAGAGATTGATACATATTAGCTTTAGGCATAGCGATATAATCTTTAAAACGTCCAGGCATAGGCTTCCAGCAAGTGTGTATAATGCCGAGAACAGCATAACAGTCTTTAATGCTTTTTACTATAATGCGAACTGCCAAAAGATCATAAATCTCATTAAATTGCTTTTTTTGCTTGACCATTTTTCTGTAAATGCTGTAAATGTGTTTAGGACGGCCGTAAATCTCAATTGGGTCTACATTAATATCTCCCATACTATCTTTTATATTATCAATAACTTCTTCAATGTACTGTTCTCGTTCCGCTCTTTTTTGCTTCATTAAGTTAACAATACGATAATATTGCTGAGGATCTAGATATCTTAATGCAGTATCTTCAAGCTCCCATTTTATAGTCGAAATCCCTAAACGGTGAGCTAAGGGAGCAAAAATTTCTAATGTTTCATTTGAAATACGGCGCTGCTTTTCCGGCGGCAGATGTTTTAAAGTTCGCATATTGTGAAGACGGTCAGCCAGCTTAATTAAAATAACTCTGATGTCCTTGGCCATTGCCACCACCATTTTGCGGTGGTTTTCTGCTTGTTGCTCTTCTTTTGATTTATATTTAATTTTTTTCAGCTTCGTTACGCCGTCAACAAGCATTGCGACCTCTTCATTAAAAGCCTCTTGCAGCTCCTCAACGGTCACTTCCGTATCTTCTACGACATCATGTAAAAATGCTCCAGCTATCGTATCAGGATCCATTTCAAGTTCGATAAGGATGCCTGCGACTTGAATAGGATGCAGTATATAAGGCTCACCTGATTTGCGATACTGTTCTCTATGAGATTTTTCTGCATATTTATATGCACGTTCCAAAAAAGAAACGTCTTCATTCGACAAATAATTTTGAGCTTTTTCCAACACTTCATCGATGGTCATGGAATCACCCTGCATGCCTTTCTAAAATCATTATTACCTTATATTATCTTTAAGTTTCATGGTTCTGTAAAGTATTATGAAGCTTGACGCGCTTAAAAAAGCACAGCTTGTCGCCGATTTTCTATGACGAATGCCGTCGTTTTACTTTATACCATTGATCAGCCTCATTTTTTAACTGTAGAAGAACAAAAATCCCTGCAATGTGAATAATGTCAGCTTATGTAAAGGACTTCTCTTATCTTCGAAAATAAATATGCTTACGCCGTCCATCGCAGGTCGGAAGTTATTTTAAAAGATCACATGTACTTTCTACCATTGCAAACGTTTCTATTAACAGCTAGAAAAGGACGAATATACCTGCTACTAAAATAATAAGTGCTGTAGAAGACGCCGGTCTTTTATTTAGAAAAACTCGCCGAATGGCGAGCTTAATCAAAATAGGAGTGAATAACTCTTTCCATTGGAAAGAATTATTGTTTTTTTGCGGACACTTCATACAACATAATTAAGCTTATTAATCAGTATAGCGCAAACAGCACCCTCACACAGTATAATTTGTTTTATATTCCTTAATCAAATTCAACAAGGGAGTAAATATTATACTGATCAAGATTTTTTCGACCGTTTAAGTATTTTAATTCTATCATAAATGCCAGACCAGCAACTTTACCGCCAAGGTCTTCGACTAACTTTACCGTAGCATTTACCGTTCCACCTGTTGCAAGAAGGTCATCTGTAATCAAAACATTCTGCCCGGGAAGGATAGCATCTTTGTGGATTGAAAGACTATCTTTTCCATATTCAAGACCATATTCCACATCAACTGTTTCTCTAGGAAGTTTTCCTTTTTTACGAACAGGAACAAAGCCTTTACCAAGAGAGTATGCAATCGGACAGCCTACTACAAAACCTCGAGCTTCCGGTCCCACAACGACATCTATATTTTGATTGGAAGCAAAAGCGGTCATATCGTTTATTGCTTTTTTATAGACTTTTCCATTTTGCATTAAAGTTGTTATGTCTTTAAATCGAATACCTTCTTTAGGGTAATTTTCTACTACAGTGATATAATCTTTAAAATCCATTGCCAACCTTCTCCTTCAAATCATTTTTCAGAGAGACATCCGAAATATACGGCTCCAATTTCTCTTTCAATTCATTATAGCTAGAATATAACAATTCTTGTTCAGCTTGTTTTTTTTGAATATGTTTTTGATAATATAAAGAATTCGTAAGATCTTTTTTAGATGGTGATTTATTAATAGTAACAACACCATTGTTCATTGTAACAAAATCAAGTTCAAAAAACACTTCTGTCATGAAAGTAACCGATGCAGAAAGCCATCCTTTTCTTCTGGCTAATTCATCCCCGTGTTTTTGCACATCGAATGTTTCCCGTTTTTTTAAAAATGCATAATACCACTTAAAATCATCGCGTGTTGGGGTAGGTTGAAAGTAAAGTTCATTTTTCTCTTCAAAAAAAGCATAAAGCCGTTCCACATTATTAACACGTGCTAAGTGATCAGCTAATTCAGACATACACGAAGGCATGTCAGCAATCACCACGTAAGCTGCTGAAATCTTCTCCTCTTTTTCCTTAGTATTGTATAGTACTTGCTTATTCTGCAAAATTGGCAATAACGTTGAATATGTACTATCTTGAAAGATTAATACAGCCGTTTCTTCATCTGGCAATTGGTTTATTTGCTCTTCTAGACTTTTTCTATTTTTTCTTTTATCGAATAACTGCCAAGTGTTCACAGCTACATCCTTTAAAAATAATTGAGGTTTTCGAAAGCCATTCCATTCATTAATAGACAATTCTCCAACAGCAGAAACTGTCGCTTTTTCTGTTAATTCATCTTCTAAATGTCCTAGTCGAAAACCTATACAATCCAAACGGACCGTTTCCCAGCCAAGTTCCATTTTCAAATGATTTCTTTCACTTCCTATTTTTCGTTTAGAAGTAATTTCTGTATCTTTGATGATAAATATTGGTTTAGGATTGCCTACCCCAAACGGTGCAAGTTTGCTCATTTCTTCTAAAGATGAAACAGTTACTTCTTGTAAAGCTATCGGCAGATCTATTTTGGTCATTGGAATAAAAGCACTTTCCTCTACATCTTCTTCTGCTTGTTTGCATAACCGGCTTCTTAATTCTTCTATATCGTGCATGCTCATCGTAAGACCTGCTGCCATGGGATGACCTCCAAAATGCGGCAGCAGGTCTCGGTTTTTAGATAATTGTTTAAACATATCAAAACCTTCAATACTGCGGGCCGAACCTTTTGCCTCCCCTGTTTCTCCATCAATTGCTAACACAATGACCGGGCGGTAAAACCTTTCTGTTAACCTTGAAGCGGTGATGCCAATGACCCCTGGGTTCCATCCTTTTTTCCCAATAACAATTACTTTATTTTCGTCTAGCGGAAAATTTGTTTCTACTTCTTCTATCGCTTCTTTTGTCATTTCATTGACTATCTGTTGGCGTTCTTTGTTTAATTCATCTATCACATGAGCCCATTCCTTGGCTTCTTCTAGGTTTTGAGCAGTAAGTAAATGAACTGCTGGATCTGCCGCTTCCATTCTTCCTGCCGCATTTATTCGCGGTCCCATTGCAAATCCGACGTGGTCTTCTTGAATGTCTTCCCCGTCAATACCACAAATACTTTTTAATGCTTGTATTCCCGGCTTTTGAGAAAAAGTAAGTTCTTTTAAACCAGTTTTCACCATTGCTCTGTTTTCATCTAGTAAAGGTACTAGATCACTGATGGTGCCTAAAGTAAATATATCAAGCATATGTTTTGGGAAATAACCCAATACTGCATGTGCTACCTTTAAAGCAATTCCCGCTCCTGCAAGTTCTTTAAATGGATACTGACATCCTGGCTTTTTAGGGTTTACAATAGAGTAGGCTTCAGGCAGTTCTGGCGGCGGTTCGTGATGGTCCGTAACAATTACCTCAAGTCCCATTTCAGTCGCTGCTCTTATTTCTGACACAGCTGCTATTCCAGTGTCTACTGTTATAACTAGTGAAGCTCCCTCTTCACTTGCTGTTTTCAGTGCTGGAATGTTCGGTCCGTATCCTTCTGTAAATCTATTTGGTATGTACCACCCAAAATTAGCTTTTAATTCTTTTAACAACATGATCATAATAGTCGTGCTTGAAACACCATCTGCATCGTAGTCACCGAATACAAGAATTTTCTCCTCGTTTTGTACAGCCTGTCTTATTCTATCAACAGCCTGCTGCATTCCATCCATTAAAAACGGGTCGTGCGTTTGAGATATATCTGTATTCAAAAACTGTTTTGCTTCATCTATACTTTTATATCCTCTTGTCCATAAAATTTTTGAAGTCAAAGAAGATAGATTCATTTCTTGTTGTAATTCTTCATTTCCGTTAAATTCCTCTTCTGTGCATTCCCATCTCGTTTTTGGTCTCAACATAAAACCACCCCTGACCCACCCATTATACTAAAGGGGGTCAAGGGTTACAATCAGTCACATACCTTTCACATAAACTTCTTATTTTGGTTTGGAAGCCGCACCTTTTTTAATGGAATCGGAGTTTTCTTCAACTGATCCTCTTGCATTTTCCTGCTCTCTTGTAGAATGTTCTGCTCTTTTCTTCCAGAGTTTCACTTCCTGCTGCAATCGATATACTCGAATCATACCTAGAGAACCAACTATAACAGCCCCCATCACTACAGAACCAAGTATCACTAAAATTAAGGGCCATTCAGCAGAACCAAACAAATAGTTTACTTCTACACCATCAACATTAATTACTGCAAAAACAGCGATAACCAGAGCAGCAATAAATCCTAATATTAACGCGGATTGTCCCCTCATTATCTTCCCCCTTTCCAAAGACTTAGCCTTCGTATGGATTTATGTGAATAAAAACATCTTTTATGTGTTCATTTTGTAAAAGTTTTTCTTTCACCTTTTTTCCGATGGCGTGTCCTTCTTCCACTGTGATACCAGGGTCCACCGCAATTTTTATATCCACGATGACATAGTGACCATGTTCTCTTGCAAAAAATTCATCAATCTGTATTACACCATTTATTTGTTCAGCTTGTTCCCGCATTTTAACAGTATCTTCTGGGTGTAATACATGATCAAGTGCATTGTGAATAGATTCTTCTCCTAATTTCCACGCCATTTTCATAATTAATACAGCTACAAATAAACCAGCAGCCAAATCGCCGTATAATAACCAGGAAATGCCTAATTGATCCCCTATAATAGAGGCGCCAATACCTAACAGTGCAGCTAATGATGAAAACACATCTGAGCGATGATGCCATGCATCTGTTAAAAGTGCCTCACTTCTATATTTTTTTCCCAAGAAATGCTTGTAACGAAACATTATTTCTTTTAATAGAATAGAAAAAACTACAGCATACAATGCTGCCGGCTTAGGTATAACAATAGTATGACCTGCATCCTTTACCGCATCTAAACCAATTTCGAAACCTACGATAAAAAGTAAAACAGCAACAATAATAGATGTTACAGTTTCTGCTTTCCCGTGACCATATGGATGATCTTTATCGGGCGGGAGCTTCGCTGCACGTATTCCTATTAACACAGCAACAGAACCTACTACATCTGAAGCAGAATGAACTGCGTCTGCAATTAATGCCCTGCTTTCTGCTGCCCACCCAACGATTCCTTTTAGTAATGCCAGGAAAATGTTACCGAAAATACCGACCAGGGCTCCGACTCTTACCATTTTATAACGCTGTTCCTCATAGTTTTCCATTTTCCCACCACCAGTTAAGACGTACCTAAGCGAAAGATGTCCTTTAAATTATACCAATTAAAAAGCCATGGTATGTACCATGACCTTTTAAAAGACTATACTTCAGGCTCTAAATCCTCTGGATCTTCTTTTTTCGGCTTGTTCTTCTCACGTTCTAAGCTTTTCCATTTCCAAACGAGCCATAACTGAGAAGCTAAAAACAATGAAGAATAGGTACCTGCTATCAACCCTATAACTAAAGCAAAAGAAAAGGATCGAATAGCTTCCCCGCCGAGAAGAAATATACAAACAGCAGCAAATACAACAGTTAACACTGTGTTGATAGACCTTGTCAATGTTTGATTCAAACTCACATCTACGACTTCGGCCAAATCATCAAAGGTTTTTATTTCTTCTGTTTCGTTCATATTTTCTCTAATGCGGTCAAACGTAACTATTGTATCGTTGATAGAATAACCTACAATTGTTAACACCGCCGCAATAAATGGTACATTGACTTCAAATTGCACAATAGAAAACACAACAATGATAAAAAAGGCGTCATGCAGTAAAGCAACGATCGACGCTACACCATATAAAAATTGGAAACGAATACTCACATAAATAATGATCCCTATTGAAGCAATAAGCACAGATATGAGAGCATTTTTAGCTAATTCTTGACCAACCTGGGGAGAAACCGTACTCACACTTGGTTCATTGTCATATTGATCAACAAAATAATTTTGAATTTCTGCTATTTCCGCTTGATCTAACGTACCAATAAAACTCGCATAAGCCATTTCATTATTATCTCCGGCAAGCGTTACATCATCCGGCTCATATCCACTTCCGGCTTCAGCAAACTGTTCATAAACTTCTTCCTCTGTCAATGTTTCATCTGCCAATACCTCTACTTTTGAGCCGCTCTCAAAATCAATACCGAGGTTTAATCCTGCTGTCGATAATAAAATAATTCCAGCCAGTGTAAAGACGAGAGAAAACAAAAAGAACTTTTTACGGTGTTTAACAAAAGGAACACGTTTATTTGTCTTAAAGTTCATTGATTTCACTCTCCTTCACTCCAAAAACACGCGGCTTCTTGTTAAATATTCTGCTTTTCACCCATAATCCCAAAAGCAGCCTGGAACCATAAACAGCCGTTAAAAAACTTGTTAATATACTAACGATAAGCATAACCGCAAAACCTTGCACAGAACTGGTTCCGTAATAGAACAGGACTCCTGCCGCAAGAATCGTTGTAATGTTAGCATCTAGAATAGTTGAAAGCGATCTTCTAGAACCTGATTTGAATGCTGACATAATAGATCTTCCAGACCTAATCTCTTCTTTTATTCTTTCATATGTAATGATATTAGCATCCACTGCCATACCTACCCCTAAAATGAGAGCAGCAATACCTGGGAGTGTCAACACGCCTTCCATCCAATTAAATATCGTAAGGACAATATAAATATAAGCACTGAGGGTGATTGCTGCAACCACTCCCATAAAACGATAGTATATCATCATATACGCCAATATAAGGCCTATACCAATGAAACCAGCAAATATTGTTTTTTCCATCGCATCTTCCCCAAGAGAAGCACCAACAGCATTGGAGTAAATTTCTTCAAGCTCTACTGGTAGAGAACCGGAATTAAGTACTTCTGCTAAAAACTCTGCTTCTTCTAATTCAAAATTACCTTCTATTTGTATATTTTTATGATAAAGAGGCTGGTTCACAGCCGGGGCTGATAAGTATTTAGGTTCCTCTTGTTGGTATTCTTCTGCAAAGGAGTCTCCTTCTTCATAATCCAGCCAAATGACAAGACGATTGTTAGGAGGACTATAATCATTAAGAATGTCTTCCGTTACTTCCCCAAAAGCATTTCCATCTCTTAACGTTACCGTTACAACCGGTTGATTAGATTGATCAAAGCCTACGCTTGCTCCGTTCTCTTCAAGATCTTCACCAGAAAGACGTTCATTGTCATCTACATCCCTAAAGCTTAAGTCAGCTTCTGTAGCCAGCAGTTCACGAGCTGTCTGCTGATCTTCTACACCGGCAAGCTGTACTCTAATCCGATCTTCTCCTTCAATGGAAATATTCGGTTCTGAAACCCCCAGCACGTTAACTCTCTGATTTAAGGCGCTTACTGTTGCCTGTAACGTTTCTTCTGTAATTTCTGATCCATCTTCTGCTGGATTCACTTCATATAAGATTTCAAAACCACCTTGTAAATCCAACCCTAAATTAATTCCTTTTGCGGTGTCCATGACAGTTTGTGAAATGATTCCACCCAAAAGGGCAATTATCACAAAAAAAGCCACAATTCTCGATTTTTTCACCATTAATGCTTTCATCCTCCTTCGGCCAGTTCCCTGATGCCGTTTAAAAACAGGAAAAAGGCTGACTAAAACCGGGTGTTAACTACCAATAAAAAAGCACAAACACCATGGGAATAGGGAAGTTCAAATAAAATAAAAGAACTCCTGCTGCAATTGCAAACGTCCTGCACTAACAGCATCCACCACACCCTGTAACGCTAAACGACCCCATCTCGTTTGGGGGCCGAGTGGCTGGGCATTTCTATTCTTTATAAACCTCTTTCTATAAAAAACAAACTATGTAAAAGATTGCCTATGAAGCAGCATTTTAATTATACTGATGCCTGGTTTTTCATGTCAAATGACGTTTATTTGAATTATGGTTTTCAATTTCATTCATTAAGTTGTTTAAATTTGAGGTGCGGCTTTCCTTATAAGCAGAAATCGTTAATCTGTTCATGTATTCACTAAGTCTTAACGTTAATATTGAATTGATAAGTACATGAAAGCGTACATAATCTTTTTTCTTTTTTAATTTTTCAATAACACACTTCCACACTTCATCCTTATCTGCATGATTGTAGCCCATCAGCTGAAACTCCTCAACTTTACTTCTTAAAGCCGGTTCAGCGTCTGATTTCCAAACTTCGAATTGCTGCTCACACATAATAGTTCCTCCCAAGTTTTTCTTCTTTAAAAAAATGTCATGCCTGTCCGGACTTTTTGCATATACATTTCTAGAAGTAGAGGTTACTGACCATAAATTGCAACTTCAACGAGTGCGTCTTTCATAGTACAGGCCCGTAAATGCGATAGGTGCAATGATATCATCCCTCTTAATCATATTTGCAAAATCAAATTGAGGTGCCAGCTAAAATTCGGTGCTTCTTTACTTACAGATACAGCAGCCTTTAAGAAAGGTTGCACTGTGAAAAAAAGACGGGGGCGAAAGGATGAAACAAACCTTTATTCAAGGAACGATAATATTAATTATTGCTGGTTTAGTTACTCGCATTCTTGGATTTATAAATAGAATAATCACTGCTAAGATATTAGGAGCTGAAGGTGTAGGCCTGTATATGATGGCTTTTCCGTCTCTTTTACTTATTATTACCTTAACACAATTAGGCCTTCCTGTTGCGATATCTAAATTAATTGCAGAAGCAGATATTCAAAATGACACCCGGAAAATGAAAAAAGTACTTGTAGTGTCTCTTTGTGTTACAGGGACTTTAAGTGTTCTCTTCACTATCGCTTTACTAACAGCAGCGCCTTTCTTTGCAAAATATTTCTTAACAGACGATCGCGCCCTTTATCCCTTAATTGCTATTACTCCTATCATCCCTATTGTAGCTGTTTCTGCAGTATTGAGAGGATACTTTCAAGGCAGACAGAATATGAAACCGACAGCCATTTCACAAGTATTAGAACAAACAGTGCGTATTTCCCTGGTAGCCGTATGTACGAAAGCATTACTCCCCTATGGGCTAGAATATGCTGCAGCTGGCGCAATGCTTTCTGTAGTGGCAGGAGAACTTGTTTCGTTACTGTATATGATGAAATGTTTTAAAAGCAATAAACCGTTAAAAGTAAGAAGCCAATTTCTAGAGGCTCTTAAAGAAAGTAAGAATACTTTTCATAATTTAATGGCTATTGCTTTACCAGCTACTGGAAGCCGTATGATCGGATCTATATCATTGTTTTTTGAACCGATCATCATTGCTCAAAGTCTTGCCCTCGCCGGGGTAGCTACGGCTGCAGCAACAGCTCAATACGGTGAATTAAGCGGGTTTGTGATACCTCTTTTGTTTTTACCTACTTTTATTACTTATTCTTTTTCTGTAACATTAGTTCCTGCTGTAAGCGAAGCTGCAGCTAATAATAATTATGCAGTTATTCAAAACAGGCTCCGCCAAACGCTTAGGACAGCGTTATTAGCTGGGGTGTTTTCATCTCTCTTTTTATATGTCTTTGCAGAATTAGTAATGACAGTCATGTATGATGCCCCGCATACAGCATATTATATTAAAATCCTGGCTCCATTCAGCATTTTTCTATACTTGCAAGGCCCTCTTCAAGCTGTTTTACAAGGTCTTAACCTTGCAAGGTCTGCGATGATAAACACGTTAGTTGGTGCTGTTATTAAAATGGCTGCTCTTTTCGTTCTTACATCACAGCCTGAACTGGGCATTAAGGGTGCTGCTTTAGCTGTTGCTATTAATATGATGCTGGTTACACTGCTTCATCTTTATGTGGTCTCTAAAACTGTAGGTTTTATTTTTGAAGCTGGGTATTGTTTTTTGGTTATTCTAACAGCTCTTTCATCTGTAATAGGTACACAAATAATTATTAACCATTTTTTGGAAGAACAAACGACTTTTATACAAACCGCAGCTGCAGCATTGCTGTCTGCAGGACTGTATTTTATTCTTTTATTCTCAGCTGGAATAATAAAATGGAACCAGCTTAAAAAGCTCGTTCCTAAAGTATAGAGCGGTTAGATCTACTCTTCTTTTAAATCTATATATAATATCCCACTTTCCTGCAATACGCAATAAGAGACGGCCTTTAAATTGTCAATTCCAGCCTTTCGTAATTCTCTTCGAAGCCATAGTTCATCTTTTTTTGCCATTCCCAACTGCTCAATTTGAATTTCACCGTCAATAACTAAGGGGATCGGATAGGTGTATTCCTGTTCATCTTCTTCGTTTTGTTTTTCAAACACAGACAAATCACCTGAAGGCTCTAGTATAGCAAATTCTACGTTTGACACATCTTTTATATCTTTCTCTCTAATTTGCATGAGCAAATCATCAAAGTTGTATCGTTGTTTTTTCATCTCTTTTTCATTTATTTTTCCGTCCTTGATTAAAACGACAGGTTTTCCATCAATAAGGTGCCGCAGTTTTGGACTTTTTAAAGATAAATACGCCAATACTATTTGAATGATAGAGAGTACAATTATAGGAGTAAACGCTTCAATAACTGGTACATTGACATTATCTATTGATACGACAGCAAGTTCAGCAATCATAATAGATACTACAAAATCTAAAACAGACAGTTCCCCGATTTCTCTTTTCCCCATCACTCGCAAAATGATCAATAAGAACAAATATACGACGATGGTGCGCAGCACAATAGTCAAGACCTCCACATTCCACACCTTCTTGTCTCAATTCGTCTCCGTTATTGTTACCTATCATCCTTATATACATGTATTGTTTAGTAAAGCAATAGATAACGCAAATATACGTAAAGGGTGGAAACAATCAATGAAACAAGAGCCGTCGGTGCGCCGATCTTAAAAAAATCAAGGTAACTGAAACCCTTTCCTTGTTTGGAAGCCAAACCTGCAACAATAACATTAGCTGTTGCCCCAATGAGAGTAGCATTTCCTCCTAGGCATGCTCCAAGCGCTAATGCCCACCACACTGGCTCAAGATCTCCCATTCCATAACCTTCTAATTCCAGTACCACAGGAATCATTGCTGCTACAAACGGAATATTATCTACAAAACCTGATACGATTCCAGAGATCCATAACAATGATAGAGATGTCTTTGTCATATTTCCTTCTGTCATAAATATTATGCCTCTAGCTAATTCTTCTAATAAACCAGTTTCTTCAAGACCTCCTACGAGCATAAACAGCCCTGCAAAAAAGAAAATGGTCGTCCATTCCATTTGTTTAAAGATAGCTTCAGGGTTTGCTTCTTTTTGTGTTAAAAACATTAAAAAGAGGGCTCCGCCCATCGCTATCGCTGTTAATTCTACTTTAATCAAAGGCTGAAGCAAAAAAGCTGATATCGTCAAAACCAGTACCCATACCGATTTTTTTAACAACGATTTGCTCGTAATAAAATCGGCTGCTGTAAGATCCATTAAACTCTGCCTTGCTTCCTGACTGTTTTTTCGTTTCAACACGTTTTTGTAATATAGGGCGAGTCCAGTCATAGCAAATATAAAAATTATGACTGAAGGAGGTCCTAGATGCACCAAAAAATCATTAAATGATAAATCTTTTGCTGCCTGTCCAATCATTAAATTTGGCGGGTCTCCAATTAATGTAGCCGTTCCACCTATGTTTGATGAAATAATAATAGCCATAAGAAAAGGAAGTGTTTTTAAACGCAGCATGTTCGTTAATGTGAACACCACAGGTGTAATGAGCAGAACGGTTGTAACATTATTAAGAAATGCAGAGCCCACGGCTGTCAAGAAAGATAGTAATACAAGGAGAGGTAAAGGCCTTCCTTTTACTAGTTGTGCTGTCCTTACAGCCGCAAATTGAAACATTCCACTCTGACTGCTTATAGATACAATGATCATCATAGATAATAATAAGGCAATCGTGTGCCAATCTATGTACCGAAAGAAAACAAGACCTAGATCAAGCACTCCGCAAATAACCATAAGCAGGCCGCCTGCACATGCTACTAGAGCACGGTCGCCTTTTTCGGTAATAAGAAAAAAATAACTAATCATGAATATTAAAAGAGCAAGTGCTACTTCTTCCACTTAAGCTACCACCTTTTTACGGGTTTGTACTAGCTTATGTATAGAGAGCACTCTTTTGAACTGATAATTTGTTTTTATGAAAACCTGGATTGCCTCCTAAAGGAAACAATGCCAGGTCTTATACACTGACATGCGGTCGTTTGCTTATACTTTTTTACCAATACGTTTACTTTTCTAACAATGTTAGAAAAACTCGGCTTGCCGCCGGGTCCTATGGCGGAAGATGTAGTTTTACTTATACTTTGATCCTTCAACAAACTTAAACTTTCCTAAAGGTACAAGGAAAAATGGCTGCTGCCAAAACAAACTTCTTCTATTTTCGTCTCCTTGTCCATATACCTTTAATAACAAGAAATAAAGGGGGAGAATTATGGAGCGTTCTAGCCGTTTCAATGCAATAGGGGCAGGTATGGTTGTCATTATCGGGCTGCTTATTGGCTGCAGCATCATCTTTTCTGTAATGCTTCGATTCACAGCTATATCTGAAGGATCGATCCAATGGTTATTATTTATATTGGCTCTCATCAGTTTTGGAATAGGAGGATTTATTTCAGGACTGCGGGCAAAGGAAAAGGGGATGTTCACTGGCATCTTAACAGCTGCAGGAGTCTTATGTATTGTCGTATTATTTCAATATCTTGGGTATGACAGTTCTTTATCAAGTATGCAAGCCGTTTTTTTCTCTAGTTTTCTCGCTTCTTCCGCAATCGGAGGGGCGATTGGCGTAAACGCTGTTTCCCTTTAATAATTATGTTAGAAAAACTCGGCTTGCCGCCGAGTCCTTATGGCGGAAGTCGTAATTTTACTTATACTTTGTTCCTTTAACAAATTTAAATTTCGTAAAGTGTTAAAGAAAAGGCTGTCCCATAAGTCAGTTCTCGGCAAGAGCAACTGGAACATACTTACTATTTGCGGGCGACGGTTACCCCTCACTGAGGGGTCTTCATACTGCCCTATTTACCGCTGAGAAGTATCACATATTCCAGTTGCTAGATAACCAATGTAAACTAACCTTTTGAGACAGCCCTTTTGAGTTCTTTTATTCGCTAGTTTGTACCTTACTTATGTAAATGAAGACATATTAGTCCTCATTAACGACATCTCGTACAGAATTGCGATCAAAAGTTAGCTTTTGATTATTCTCAACGAGAAGAACAATTTTGTTTTCGTCTAACGCATCAATTGTCCCATGCAAACCGCCAATGGTGACAATGCGGTCTCCCTTTTGCAAGTTGGAATGCATTTCCCGAACCTGTTTTTGTCGTTTTTGCTGCGGCCGGATCAGCAAGAAATAAAAAATAGCAAACATGAGCACCAGCATAATAATTGCTTCCATTATTTTCCCTCCCTTCATAGCCTTCCATCAGTGAAACTGAATATACAGCGCTTTCTTCCTTTAAAAATTTTTAGCGTTCTGGCTGTAAAATCCGTATTGTTCAAAAAATTCTTCTTTAAAATCAAGCAGCCTGTCATCTTCAATAGCTTCACGAACCTGTTTCATTAATTTTAACAGGAAATAAAGATTATGGTAAGAAGTTAATCTAAAACCAAATGTTTCATTGCACTTAACTAGATGTCTAATATAAGCTCGCGAATAATTTT
Source organism: Alteribacillus bidgolensis (assembly GCF_002886255.1). NCBI lineage: Bacteria > Bacillati > Bacillota > Bacilli > Caryophanales > Bacillaceae > Alteribacillus > Alteribacillus bidgolensis. Next base: position 229,831 of record NZ_KZ614149.1, on the reverse strand, counting down.
TACATGTATAACAATCACAATGGTCATCAAGCGGGCGAAAATCCCGGGTATATTTAGCATTTCGTACTACAAGACGTCCTCTGCTGGTCATGCATGTACCATTTCTAGCAATACGAGTTGGCAGTACGCAATCAAACATGTCTATTCCTCTAATTGCCCCATCAATTAGAGAATCTGCTGAACCTACTCCCATTAAGTAGCGGGGCTTGTTTTCTGGTAAAAGCGGAGTAGTAAAGTCCAATACTTCATTCATAACATTTTTAGGTTCCCCTACAGATAATCCGCCTACAGCATAACCCGGAAAGTCTAAGGAAATCAAATCATTTGCAGATTGTTTCCTCAAATCTTCATATTCTCCACCTTGGACAATCCCAAATAAAGCTTGATCAATTGGTCTTTGATGAGCTTCTAAACAACGTTCCGCCCACCTTGTAGTACGTTCAACCGAAGCTTTCATATAATCCCTTTCAGCAGGATATGGCGGACATTCGTCAAATGCCATCATGATATCAGGCCCAAGCGCATTTTGAATGTTCATTGCTTTTTCAGGAGATAGAAATAGTTTTTCGCCGCTGATATGATTTCTAAAATGTACCCCTTCTTCTTTAATATCTCGAAGTTTACTTAAGCTGAAAACCTGATAACCACCTGAGTCTGTAAGTATTGGCTTATCCCAATTCATAAAGGAATGAAGGCCGCCGGCTTCAGCAATGATATCTTCTCCAGGACGAAGCCATAGGTGATATGTATTACTTAAAATAATCTGTGCTGCCATATCATTTAATTCTTCAGGACTTAACGTTTTCACTGTAGCCAATGTACCTACCGGCATGAAAATAGGAGTGTCAATTGTACCGTGAGGGGTGTGGATTTTCCCTAATCTTGCTCCTGATTGTTTACATGTTTTAATCAGTTCATATGTCACTGCCGCCATTTGTTGTGACTTCCTTTCATAATAAGCATAGCATCGCCAAAACTAAAGAAACGATAACGTTCTTTAACTGCTTCTTGATATGAAGATAATAAAAACTCTCTTCCTGCCATAGCGCTAACAAGCATAACAAGCGTAGACTTTGGCAGGTGAAAATTGGTAAGAAGCGCATCTATTCCTTGAAAACAGTAGCCAGGATAAATAAAAATATCCGTCCAGCCCGAATCTTTTTTAAATCTACCTTGTTCCTTTTGGGCAACTGTCTCTAATGTTCGCGCAGAAGTTGTGCCGACTGCTATAATGTTATTTCCGTTGTCTTTTGTTTCGTTTAATAGCTTAGCTGTACCTTCGCTTATTTGAAAAAACTCTGCATGCATATGATGATCTTCTATAGTTTCAGCAGCCACCGGACGAAACGTGCCTAACCCTACATGGAGTGTTACTGTAGTGACGTGAACACCCATTTTTTTTATACGATGCAGCAGATCCTCTGTAAAATGCAAGCCGGCCGTAGGAGCTGCAGCAGAGCCATCATGTTTTGCATAAACCGTTTGATACCTATCATTATCAGAAAGCTTTTCATTTATGTAAGGAGGAAGCGGCATCTCTCCCAATTCATCGAGTATTTCTAAAAATACACCTTCATATTCAAATCGGAGCATTCTCCCGCCATGTTCTAAAATCCCTGTACACTCTGCTGTTAATTTACCATTTCCAAAGGAAAGTTTCGTACCAGGTTTCACTCGCTTAGCTGGTTTTATTAACGTTTCCCATTCATCTTCTTGCTCTTGATTTAAAAGAAGCACTTCTACCTGTCCACCTGTTTCTTTTTCTCCGAACAAACGGGCAGGGAGGACTCTTGTATCGTTAAGAACAAGACAATCCCCTTCTTTAAGATAATTTAATAAAGCAGGAAACATTTCATGTTTGTAACTTGCCGCTTCCGGGTCAAGTACCATTAACCGGGAGGCATCTCTTTTTTTTAGGGGGATTTGAGCAATTAATTCTTCTGGCAGCGTGAAATTAAAATCTTCCACATTCATTTCTCTTCAACCTCTTTTCTCCTGTTTCCTCTTTAATACCGGTAATGAGGTAACATACCTGCATCTGTATATTAGAATAACTTGGCTTGCCGCCGAGCTCAAATAACGGATACTTAGTTTTGTCTTATACTGTTTACCAATATAACTTATACCTTCCTAACAGTACAAAAAAAATTAGACGATGACAAGCAGTTAACGGAATCGACCTATAATATAAAATACAAGGGAAAGAACGATGCTAATAACGATGGACGTAACGATCGGAAAATAAAATGTAGAGTTTTCTTTCTTTATTATAATATCACCTGGCAACTTACCAAGTGATATGAACTTTCCTCCTACCTGCCAAATGAGGCCAAACAGGATGAGAGCAATACCAAGTCCGATCAATATTTTTGGAAAATCAGCCACGATCTGGCACCTCCATTTGCAAATACTCATAGACTTGTGCTGTTACCATGCGGCCTCGAGGAGTTCTTACTAAAAATCCTATCTGCATTAAGTACGGTTCATAAACGTCTTCTAGTGTGTTTGCTTCTTCACCTATCGTAGCCGCAAGTGCTTCTACACCGACAGGGCCTCCTCTAAATTTTTCTATAATGCTGACAAGCAGTTTATGATCAACCTCATCTAACCCAAGGCGATCAACTTGTAATTTTTCGAGGGCTGTATCAGCCAGCGATGAAGAGACTTTGCTGCTTCCTTTTACTTGAGCAAAATCCCTGACTCTTCTTAATAAACGGTTCGCAATTCTAGGTGTACCTCTGGACCGCCTTGCCAGTTCTAGGGCTGCGTCTTCCTCTATTTGAACACCCAATAACTCACCGCTGCGATTAACAATTTTTGCGAGTTCTGTTTCATTGTAATATTCGAGTCTAGAATGTACCCCAAAACGATCTCTTAAAGGGGAAGACAGCATACCAGCCCGTGTTGTCGCTCCTACAAGCGTAAAAGGAGGAAGGTCTAATCGAACCGATCTTGCGGTTGATTCTTTCCCAATAATTATGTCTATACAAAAATCCTCCATGGCTGGATATAATACTTCTTCAACAGAACGAGGCAAACGGTGGATTTCATCTATAAATAAGACATCGCCCGGTTCTAGTGCAGTTAACACGGCTGCTAAATCACCAGGACGTTCCACGGCAGGTCCTGAGGTTGTCCTGATGTTTACCCCCATTTCATTTGCAATAATCATTGCAAGGGTTGTTTTCCCAAGTCCTGGGGGTCCATACAAAAGGACATGATCAAGGCACTCTTCACGAATTTTTGCCGCTTCTATGAAGACTTCAAGATTTTCTTTTACTTTCTCCTGGCCAATGTATTGAGAGAAATCTATCGGTCTAATGCTGCTTTCTGCGATATCTTCTTCACCGTGAGCTTCCTGCGAAACCACGCGCTCTTCCATATTAACACCACCTGCTTGCTTGCTTTAACTCATCAAACTCGTATATTGTACCAAGCTTTCAGATGAGGACTACTTAAAAAAGGTAAACATTCTCAACTAATTTTTTAGAAAAACTCGGCTTGCCGCCGAGTCCTTATGGCGTAAGTCGTAGTTTTACTTGTACTTTGTTCCTTTAACAAAGTTAAACATTCCAAATTATAAAATAAAGCTGTTCGTCCACGTAAATATGTTAATAATTAATTTAAGCAAGCATCCATTGTAATGCTTTTCTCACATATTCATCCGCACTCAAATTTTCCTTTTTTAATTTTGGTTTTACTTTTGCGATTTCTTTTTCACCATAGCCTAAGGCTCTTAGTGCTTCTAAAGCTTCTTCTAATTCATCTTCTTCCATGGAGTTTATTGGCTCATCCTTTAAATCTAAAGAGGAACCAGCAGAATCTCCAATGATATCCTGCAGTTTTCCTTTTAAGTCGAGTATCATTTGTCTAGCTGTTTTTTTACCGACTCCAGGAAACTTAACTAGAAATTTATCATTTTCTTCTTCAATTGCCTGCATTACTTGAGCTGGTGCTCCCGCTGCAAGAATTGCAAGCGCTCCTTTAGGTCCAATTCCTGATACTTGCAAAAGAAGTTCAAATAATCCTCTTTCTTTTCTAGATGCAAACCCATATAATCGCAAAACATCTTCTCGAACATATTGATATGTATAAATAATGATCTCTTGGCCTTTTTTATCAAAAACAAACGGGTTTGCACAATAAATAAGATATCCAATATTATTTACTTCTAAGGTTATTGTCTCTCTTTCCGTATGCACAACCGATCCTCTAAGAAATTCATACAAAACAAGTTACTTCCTTTCCTTATAAACGCGAACATGCTTTCTTTAATAATAGCAAACTGTGGTCATAATGAAAAACATATTAATGCTTTTCATATGGTTTTCTTAAAATTATTTGGTCTTGTTTTTGATCAATTAATTCCCAATTTTGATACTTACTCCAAAAATCTTCTACTGCCCACACCGTCTCATATTTTTTTTCTGTTACAACCAAACCATTTGATGTTTCTTTTTCTAATATCACTTCATAGATGGCAGGATAACGAGGATGGTAATTATCCATTTCCGCTTCTGCTTGAGGTGAAAAAAGAATTGTTCCAGTCAAAAAAATAGTTACAACATATCGAGTTACTGATATTAACATATGCTTTCTCCTTTTCCTTTACTTACCATGAAAGGTGATATTTTACCAAAGGACAATGAAAAACCTTTTTTATGGAAATGATCCCCCACAAAAAAGGTTTTTATGCTAATATTATTCATAAGCCACTCTAGAAAGCTGTTCTTCATTTATTTCAAAATTATGATAAACGCTTTGCACATCATCATTATCTTCTAATGCATCAATCATTTTTAACATTTTTTCTGCGTGTTCATCAGTAACTTCAGCGTAAGTCTGTGGTATCATTGTTACTTCTGCTTTTGAAAAACGAAAGTTATTTTCTTCTAAGGCTTGTTTTACGTTTTCAAATTCCTCTGGAGCAGTTTGAATGAAGAAATTTTCTTTGTCTGATTCAAACTCTTCTGCTCCTGCCTCTATCGCTTCTAGCATAAGTTCATCTTCATTAATATCTTCTGTACGACTAATAATTAATTGGCCCTTTTTATCAAAGAGAAAGGAAACACAGCCATTTTCACCCAAGTTTCCTCCATGCTTTGTAAATGCATGACGAATATCTGCTGCTGAACGGTTTTTGTTATCGGTAAGAGCTTGAACCATAACTGCAGCCCCGCCTGGACCATAGCCTTCATATGTTATTTCTTCGTATTGCACACTGCCTGATTCGCCAGCTGCTTTTTTTATCGTTCTTTCAATATTATCGTTTGGAATATTCTCCGCTTTTGCTTTTGTCAAAGCCATGCGCAGCCTTAAATTTGTATTTGGATCCGTTCCGCTTTCTCTAACTGCAGCAAAAATTTCTTTTGAAAGCTTAGTAAAAATTTTGGCGCGTTTAGCATCCTGACTCTCTTTTCTTCTCTTAATATTATGCCACTTGGAATGTCCCGCCATTGTTCATTCCTCCTCCAATAATTAAATATAGCACAAAAATCCAGAACAATGAAAGGCTTCCCAAATTATAATCGAAAAACTTAGAAAAAAACGGCTTGCCGCCGAGTCCTTATGGTAGAAGCCGTAGTTTTACTTATACTTTAATCATTTAATAAAATTAAACGTTCTAAAAGTAAAAAATCAAGCGTCTCACAGAGGATTTTTCCTGCTGTGAAACGCTTTTTATTGTTAGCTGTCTTCAAAAGGTCTTTGTGCTGCATTACTTAAATCTTCAATCATTGAGTTAATGGTATCTCCTGCTTCATCTAATCCCATACCATTTTGCAAGTTATTGTCGATCTCTTGAATGTTTCCATATTGTTCTTCATCGGTAGTAACATAAACATTTTTATTTTCATCTAAATCTTCTTCAACTTCAGCTTTAATTTTTTCAGCTAATTTATCTGCTTTTTCTTCATCTTCATAGGTGTCAATACCAATAAGAACATCCTGGTCACGCACAATGACTCGGGCATCATCTACACCATTTAAATCTTCTACTTCACTAGAAATTTCTTCTGCAGTTTGTTGGTTATTGCCTTGACCTCCGGCTTGGCCGCCACCTTGACCATTATTTATATTTCTAGTATTTAAATTTCCGCGGTCACCAATCATTCCACCTCTGTCACCTATTTGACCACGGCCATCTCCTACGCCTCGGTAATTGCCGCCTTGCTGGCGATCATCTACTGTCATCATATCAGTAACTGGTCCTTCACCGCGATAATTATCACGTCTAAAGTTCCCGCCAGTATTTCGGCCATCCATGTTATTATCATATCCACTATAGCGTGCAGGTGCTCCCATTTCATTATCGTCATTTGCAGCTCCACAACCTGTTATCCCACTTGCAATAATTGTAAATGCTGTCATCGTTAATGCAGCTTTTTTCATTTAAAAACCTCCTTTCATCATTTAGCTTGACTCAAGGAGGGTTTTTTTAAGCTGTTAGTTGAAGGTAATAAAGGTAAATGTATTTATTTTTTATTCATCGTCTCTGTTATAATTATTCATCCATGGAGAATACATTCCCCCGAAATCATTGTCATTATTATGGTTGTCGTAATCGTTGTTATAGTTATTGTAATTATTGGTGCTGTTATAATTATTGTCGTTATTATAGTTATTATTATAATTACTGTAATCTCCATAATTACCATTGTAATTGTGATATGGATTCATCATGTGGTTTGGTGAATATTGGTTATAGCCATTCATACTCTCAGAAGCGTATGGCATAGTCATATGCTGCATCATGTTTCCATCACAAGGTCCTCCGCTCATTGGAGAATGCATCGGGTGCATCGGGTGCATCGGCGGGTGCATAGGCATCATAGGAGAAGGACCGCAAGGAGAACAGCAAGGCAACATTGGCGGCATTGGAGGGCAATGACTATGTCCTGGTCCTGGCATCATATAAGGCATTGTATGATGCATAGGGGATTGCTGTATTGGCATAGTTTGCATTTTTGGTGTTTTTGGCATTTTAGGCATTTTTTGTTGTTCCATTGGCTTAACCATTGGTTTTTTATCTTGTTTCTTAGGTGCATATTTTTCTTTTACAGGCTGCTGCTTGGGCTTTTCTTTTTTAGGTGCTTCGGTTGGTGCCTTTGACGGATACGGTTTGTATAAATTAACATTCATATTAAAATGCTGTTCTTGTGACGGACTGACTACCGGTGGTTTCGGAGGCATTTTAGGTTTAGGTGCTTGAGGCTGTTTTGGTGCTGGTTTTGGTGCTGGCTTTTTCTGAATTGGTTGTTTAGGTTCAGGCTTTTTTGGTACTTGCTCCTCTTTTTTTTGTTCTTTAGGTTTATACTGTTGATTAACGTCGGGTTTCTGTTGTTCTTTTTTTACCGGCACACTTTTTGTCGGGATCTTTATCTTCATCCCTGGCATTATTTTATCCGGATCAGATAGATGTGTATTCGCCTTTTTTACTGAATCAAAATCAACATTATACTGCTGGGCAAGTTTCCATAATGTATCTCCTTTTTGAACAATATGAATTTGCATTATATTTCCTCCTCCTAGAAATGATCGAAGCCGGTTTGAAGAAGTTATAACGGCTTACTTCTTCCCTTCCGTTCCCATCGTCTATGGCAAGCATATGCTAGAGGAAATATATATATGACTTCCCTGCAAAACGCTAAAACCCTATACTATGCATAAAAAACAGGATCTTGTAAGATTTAACTAATCATTATTTTTGTATTGGAGGGTATTACATTGGTAAAACAATCAGATAAAATGCCGGGAAAAAAACGAAGAGAACTGATTTTAGACTGGCTCTCAGAAAGTAATGATCCCATTACAGGAAGTGAACTTGCTTTAAAAACAAATGTGAGCAGACAAGTTATTGTTCAAGACATTTCTTTGCTTAAAGCAAAAAACCACCCAATTATTGCAACGGCTCAAGGTTATTTACTTATTGCTAATGAAGAAAACACATCCATAAGAAAGCAGATAGCGTGTTTTCATTCTTCTGATCGGACTGTAACGGAAGAGGAATTAAATTTAATGGTAGATCATGGTGCCAAAGTGGTGGATGTTACGATCGAACATCCTTTATATGGTGATTTAACAGCTTCTCTAATGGTATCAAGCCGAAAAGACGTACAGCAATTTATTAAAGAGTTAGATAAGACGAATGCGCCTCTACTTTCTGAACTGACAGATGGTACTCATTTACATACAATCGAAGCCTCTTCTGAAAAAATTATTCAGGACGTAGAAGAAGCACTAAAAAATAAAGGATTTCTATTGACTTCATTTACAAAAGAATAGTGCCATTTATGGAAAGCATGGTAATTTTCTTATTATGCTGTTTTTCAATCTTATTTTATAAATAAATTAAGCCTTCCCCTTATTCGAGGATAGGCTTAACTTCTAAACTGAGAGAGAGAAAACAGGGATAGCTCCCAAGAATACGTACTCCGCATCCAAGTGCTTCTAATTCTGCAATAACACCTGGAATTAGTACATCATCCATATCTTGGTCCACATCAATAATAAAGAAATAATTGCCGATTCCTGTCTTCATGGGTCTGGATTCAATTTTTGTTAAATTTAATTTTCGCCAGGCAAAAGCTGAAAGTACTTGATGTAATGCGCCTGAATAATCTGAAGGAAGGGTAATCATCAAAGTAGTTTTTCCGCTTTGATTTTCTTTACTTTCGAAAGAATCCTTATTATCTTTATTAGAAAGCAATACAAAACGGGTATGGTTGTTATCATAATCATGAATATTTTGTTCAACTATTTTCAAACCATATTTTTCTGCAGCTAAATAATTCGCAATAGCAGCTCCATTAAATCCCGGATGCTCAGAAATATCTTTTGCTGCGGAGCTCGTGGAATTGGTGTAATGAATTTTTGCATTTGGCAAGTTATTATTTATAAAATCATCACATTGAGCAATGGCTTGCGGATGAGAATAAATATTACTTACATCCTTCCAGTCCTTTTCTCTTGCTGGATGTACCATGAGATGCTGTTCAATCGGAACGGTGATCTCGCCAATAATTGGAAGGTCATGTTTATGGATTAAGTAATCGAGGGTCATATTGACCGAACCCTCAATGGCATTTTCCAATGGTACAACAGCAATATCAATGTCACTTTTAGCTGCTGCAGCCATACAAGAAGGTATCGTAGAATAAGGATAGCGATCATTATCTGGTAATACGGCTTTTGCAGCCGCTTCTGTAAATGATCCTTCTGGCCCTAAGTACCCGACTTTTTTTGTCATTTACTCCACTCCTTTTCATTTAAACCGTCATGTGTTTTATTTACCTAAAGGGAACCTGATCCAACAATTTCTGCTTTATCCACAGCTTCCATTGCTTGAATCCTTTTAACCAAATCCATTACTTCCATTTTTAAGGCAGAAGTATCCACAGTCAAAGTCACATTTGCGCGTCCTTGTAAAGGAATGGATTGATTAATGGTTAATACATTCGAGTTCGCTTTGGCCACTTCCTTTAATAATGCAGATAATGAACCTGACTTATCTGCGAGTTGTATAGACAAAGTAATAATTTGTTCTTGAATCATTTGATGAAACGGGAAAACAGCGTCCCTATATTTATAAAAAGCGCTTCTGCTCAATTCTACTGTTTGTACAGCTTCTGCTACTTTATGAACTTTACCGCTTTCTAAAAGTGCTTTAGCCTCTAATGTTTTTTGCATGGCTTCTGTTAACATATCCTGTCTCACCAAATAAAAGTTATCAATTTTTTCTGCCATATATACACCACCGCCGGTACTGGTTACGTCCAGTGATTGTACCGCACTGATTACTTATTATAAAGTTGCAAAAACTTTTTGACAACGTTCCTTTATAAATTACTTCTTCATAATAAAAAGCGAATAGGCATACACATGCCGTCTATCCCGCTTAGACGGCATGTGTTTAACCGTATACTGATCACCGCTTGAAAGTACGTTCTACGGCAACGCAGCGTCTTAGAATTGAGCATTGTCAATTAATAACGAAAACGCTGAATATGTTTCTAGATCCCTAAAGTTCTATTGTTATACCCATCATTCAATAAACTCAAATTCAAAATCAAGCAGCCTAATCGTATCACCATGTTGGGCTCCTTTTTTCCTCAATGCTTCATCAATACCCATATGACGCATTTTCCTAGAAAAACGTCTTATAGACTCATCACGTGTCATATCAGTCATTTTAAATGCTCTTTCAATTTCTGGTCCAGAAAGGACAAATGCCCCATCAACATCACGGGATATAGAAAATGGATCTTCCTTTTTCTCAAATCGATAAACTACTCTTTCTTTGTTTTCCTCTTCATCATATAACGGAAATTCAGAAGTGTTGTCGACTAGGTCAGCCACTTCTCGAATCATTTCTTTTAAGCCTTTTTTGGTTAAAGCAGATACAGGAAAGACCTTATAATTATCCGGCACTTTTTCTTTAAATTGCTCGAAATTATCTTCTGCATCAGGCATATCCATTTTATTAGCCATTATTATTTGGGGACGTTCAAGCAGCCTTAAATTATATTGTTTCAGCTCATCGTTAATTTTCTCGAAATCTTCTAAGGGATCCCGGCCTTCTAAACCCGACATATCAATAACATGTATAATCACTTTCGTACGTTCAATGTGACGTAAAAATTGATGTCCTAAACCGACGCCTTCATGTGCTCCTTCTATTAAGCCAGGTAAATCAGCCAACACGAAACTGCGGCCGTCATCTACCGCCACCACTCCCAGATTGGGATTTAATGTCGTAAAATGATAATCAGCAATTTTAGGTTTAGCAGCAGAAACAACAGATAACAAGGTTGATTTACCTACACTTGGAAATCCAACTAACCCAACATCCGCTAATACTTTTAATTCAAGATTAATGTACCGTTCTTCTGCTGGTTCTCCCTTTTCGCTTAATTCAGGAGCGGGGTTTGCCGGAGTCGCAAAACGTGTATTTCCTCTTCCACCTCTTCCACCTTTTGCAACAATTGAACGCTCTCCGTGTTCTGTGAGATCTGCAATGACTTCTTTCGTATCATCATCTGTAATCGTCGTTCCAGGAGGGACTTTTATAACAAGGTCTTCGGCGTTTTTACCGTGCTGATTTTTAGGACGGCCATTTTCTCCGGCTTTTGCTTTAAAATGCTTTTGATATCGAAAATCCATTAAAGTACGAAGTCCTTCATCCACTTCAAGAATTATATCCGCACCTTTCCCACCATCTCCGCCTGCAGGACCGCCTTCAGGAACAAATTTTTCACGCCTGAAAGCAACCATTCCATTACCGCCGTCACCAGCCTTTATATAAACTTTTACTTTATCCACAAACAATGTTTTCACCTCATTTATTATTCCATGCTGTAAAAAATATTTCCTTTTCATTGCAAACAACATTCGTTACAAAGCAATGATTAGAAGAAGAGGAGAAAGCGTAAAGCCAATTATTTATTTCTTCTAGCTTTTCAATTTCTCCTAGAAAATCAAACTCCAGAAAAGGTTTCTCCAAAGTATGAATCGTAATAAGTAACTGATTATCAGCCCCCGGAAGGACTGATCGATCCAGAGTATGAAGGAAAGTCGTTATTAAATAATTCCAATCATTATCATAAACAGTGCAGCTTCCTGTATTCTCTGTGACTTCTATATCTAAAGTGAACATGCGGGAATACCAATTAAAAGTTAGTAAAAATGCTGCTGTTTTAGGCATTTGCAAACGTGTTAATCTGCTTTCATGCTCTTTTTTCTGGATCGTTTTCTCCACTATTTCTTCTACTTTTTCATAGCGTTCTAACGTGATATTTCCCTTTATTATTTGTAAAACATTCATCCAATCATGCCTAGAATGATTTAATAATTCTAATTGCTTTTTTGCATCCACTGCTTAGCACTCCTCATTATTTTGGCGTTTGAGGATAAAACATATTGTACCATAACCAAAAAAACGGGCATAGACGTAATACATTTATCTTTCAATTGCCAAGTTTTTTACGGTTTGTGCATATTATTTTGTACAACGGAAACGATAAATATCGTTAACCTATACAACATTAAAACGGAGGGTTATTATGCCACAACAAAATCAGCAAGTCCAACAAGCTCAGCAAGCCATTCAACAAGCTCAACAAAACATGCAAAATGCAGCTAATGATCCACAAAAACTTCAACAATCACAGCAGCAGCTTCAGCAAGCACAACAGCAGCTTCAACAAGCTCAGCAGCAGGTCCAGCAGCAAGGTAACACACAAAACCAGCAACAAATTCAACAAGCCCAGCAAGAACTGCAACAAGCACAACAACAACTTCAGCAAGCACAACAACAGGGTTAATTGACGTAAATCATTTAATACTAGTGATTAGGGTTCCCCAATTTAGCGGGGGACCCTTTTTATGATAAGCTTCTAGTTTTTATAGAAAGAATATTGACATCAACCGTGCTGCCACATATACTAACAACATAAAACCTACTAAATTTATATGAATTATAGAATCGGGCGGTGAAGTCCCAATGGCTGATGTCATTATAGATAATGTAGAAAAAACATTTTTTGATAAAGAAAACAAATCATCATTTACAGTTTTTAAGGATATTACAACCGAAATTAAATCGGGGGAATTTGTCTCGTTGTTAGGACCTTCAGGGTGTGGCAAGTCTACTCTTTTAAACATTATTGCCGGACTTGAGCAACCGACAAACGGAATAATTAATGTAGGTACTAAAAAAGTAAAAGAACCTGGACCTGATCGCGGCGTTGTTTTTCAAGAGTCTGCGCTAATGCCATGGCTGACGGTTTTAGATAACGTAATGTTTGGTCTCCGAAAGAAAATGAAAAAAGAAGAAGCAAAAGAAAGAGCCAAATACTTCTTAAAATTAGTTCATTTAAGTAAATTTATTGACTCTTACCCACATGAACTTTCAGGAGGCATGAAACAACGCGTGTCCATTGCAAGAACGCTTGCCTTAGACCCTGATATTCTTCTTATGGATGAACCGTTTGGAGCTTTAGATGAACAAACCCGTTCTATGCTCCATAAAGAAGTACAATACATCTGGGAGAAAACACAGAAAACGATTGTGTTTGTCACTCATAACATTCGCGAATCCATCCTTCTTTCTGATCGGATTGTGTTGATGGGAACCCGCCCAGGAAGAATTGTTGAAATATTTGATGTACCACTTGATAGACCAAGAAAACCATCATCTAAACAATTTGGCGAGCTTGAAGAAAGAATTCAGCAAAAACTAGCAAGAGAAATTGAGAAAGTGATGAGAGAGGAGATGGGTGATGATTACAACAGTAAGAAGGGTGCTCTTCTTTATCATTCTGATCGCAACATGGGAAATAATATATAGGATTAATTTATCGCTTCAATTCTTTCCAGGTACAGGGTTTCCATCGCCCTTTAATTCAGTAAACGAACTATACATTGGCTTTTTTGAGACAGGTATATTAACAGAAGCACTTACAACCAGTATTCAAAGGTTAATAATCGGATTTATCATTGCGATTATTATTGGCACAGCTCTCGGTCTATTGTTAGCACGTTCTAAATTAGCTGATGAAACGCTTGGTTCGCTTGTGATTGCTCTTCAATCGATACCTAGTATTGTTTGGCTGCCAATCATGTTAATGTTATTTGGTACCGGAACGCTTTCTATTGTCATGATCGTCACTTTAGGAGGAACATGGGTTATGACCTCTAATATGAGGCTCGGCATTAAATCCGTTCAGCCTATTTTGATTAGAGCTGCCAGAACATTAGGATATAAAGGGTCTGAACTTGTGTGGCGTGTTATGATTCCAGCAGCTGTTCCATCTTTTTTATCAGGAACGAGACTGGCTTGGGCTTTTGCTTGGAGAGCATTGATGGCTGCTGAATTGATAGGATCAGGCGGTTTAGGGCGCACCTTAATGGACGCTAGAGATTTTTATAATATGGATTTAGTTATCGCTATAATGATTATCATTGCAACAATCGGTCTTATTATGGAGTATGTTATTTTTGATCGCATAGAAAGAAAAGTTTTTTCACGCTGGGGATTGTCTTCTTAAAACATAATTATTAAAAGGGAGAGGTTAACATGAAAAAATGGGGTCTTACAACCCTCATATCCATAGCAGTCTTAGGACTAACTGCTTGCGGCGGTGGGGAGTCTGTTTCAGGTGACGGAGAAAACAACGGCGGGGAAATTAATATAGGTTACTTTCCTAATCTTGACCATGCTGCAGGAATCATCGGAAAACAAGAAGGTATTTTTGAAGAAGAGCTAGAAGGAACTGACGTAGAATTTACTAACTTTCCAAATGGAAATGATTTTATTGAAGCTCTTGACGCTGGGGATTTAGATATTGGTTATGTGGGTCCAGGACCAGCTATTAACTATCATTTAAGCGGCGGGGATATAAAAATACTAAGCGGTGCCGCAAACGGCGCTACTCTGATTGTTTCAAGTGAAGACTCCGGCATTGAGTCCTTAGATGATTTTGATGGGAAATCCTTTTGCACCCCTGGAAACGGCTGTACCCATAACGTCCAGTTAGAAATTATGCTTCAAGAACTTGGTATGGAATCAAATCGAGTAGGCGGAACAGTCGAACACCAATCACGTGTGGATCCAGCTTCTATGATGGTTCGCTTTGAACAAGGGGAAGTAGATGCTGCCGCTGCACCCGAGCCATGGGGAACCTACCTTGTCGAAGAATTAAATGCAAATGTGGTTACAGAGTGGGATGAAGTATTCCTTGGAGAATCTCTACCAAGTGTTGTCCTAGTAACATCAGAAGAATTTATGGAAGAAAATCCAGAGAAAGTTGAAAGTGTTCTAGCTGCACATGAAAAAGCGGTGGCATTCACAGGAGAATACGAAGAAGAAACGCTCAATGCTGTTAACGATCTTGTATATGAACTTTCTCAAACTCAATTTTCAGACGGTGTATTGCAAAACGCATGGGAGCGCATGAATATTACCACAGAAGTTTCTGCAGATGCCCTTCAATCTTGGGCCGATGCATCCTATGAACTCGGCTTTATTGAAGACGAACCAAATTTGGAGGGACTTGTTGATACTTCATTATTGGAAGAAATAGAAGAGAAAGAATAAAGAATCGAACACAAAAAACCACCCTAACCTGCTTCAAAGCAGGATTGGGTGGTTTTATTTTTCATTCAGGGATGTTAATAATTGATGGATGACGTCTTCTCCCTGGTTGATACAATCCGGTAAGCCAACCCCTTCATAAGCCGCTCCAGCAACAAACACACCAGGGTATGATGCTTGAATTGTGTTTTTTATTTTATCCATTTGTATAGCATGGTCCACTTCATATTGAGGCATAGAATTCCGCCAGCGTGTAATCTTGTAATATTCAGGTCGTCCGTTCACATTCATTACTTTGTTTAAATCTTTTAGTACGACTTCTATTATACTCTCATCATCTTCTTCCACAATACTTTCGCCTCCTGGCTTCCCTACGTAACAGCGAAGGAGAGCTTTCCCTTTTGGCGCAGTATGCTCCCATTTTAAATGAGTCCATGTGCAAGCAGTTATCGTATAATCACTTTTTTTAGATACAACAAATCCTGTGCCATTAAAATCCTCCGGAATTTGCTCCTCCTCAAAAGCCATTGCAACAGTAGCCACTGATGTAGAAGTAATCGAAGAAAATAAATGCTGGGTCTCCTTATCATTAAAGAGCTTCGCATTTACATGAGGCGGGGTTGCCAAAATTACTCTATCAAAAATTTTTGAATCACCGTCTGTAAATAACAGTTTATATTGGCTCTGTTCTGGCACGATTTGCTCTAATGTTTTGTTTTTATTAATCGCATCTTCGTCTAAATGGTTTTCTAGTCCATCCACCAGCGATTGCAGGCCATTCCTTAATGTTTGAAATGCTCCTGTCTTCTTTTCTTGCGATTTTTCAAGAGGCCTGGATGCCTTCATTCCGAGAATTAAACTGCGATGTTTTTGTTCCACTTGATGAAACTGAGGAAAAGTTGATTGCAAGCTTAAGCGATCAATATCGCCTGCATAAATTCCTGAGAGAAGCGGCTCAATGAGATTATCTACAACTTCACTGCCAAGACGGCGTCGAAAAAAACCGCCTAATGATTGATCATTATTTGTACTGCTTTTTGGTAAGAAGAGGTCCAAGGCTGCTCTGGTCTTACCAGCAGGTGAAAAAAGGCTTGTTGTCAAAAATGGACCAAGTTTTGTCGGGATTCCCATTATAGCTCCACCAGGAATTGGATGAAGCGTTTGGCCTTTTAAAACATATGCTTTCCCTGCATTATTAAAGATGAGTTCATGCTCTAGTCCTACTTCTTTAGCTAGTTTTGCAGCACTTTCTTTTCTTGCCAAGAAAGAATCCGGTCCTTGTTCAATGATAAAACCATTATGATAATCCGTTTGTATTTTCCCGCCAAGTTGACTAGAACTTTCATATAAATGATAATCCATATTGATGTTTTGACTCATCGTTTCTTTCTGTAAATAATAAGCAGCGGTCAGCCCCGTTATCCCGCCGCCAATAATTGCTACTTTCATAATATATTCCCCGTTTACTTAACCAGTCTTTTCATTCATCTTTTTGGTAATAACATCTACAAGAGCATCAATAAAATCAGGATGTGCATTTGGCATGTCAGGACGGTAATAAGAAGCCCCTACTTCATCACAAGCCTGCTTGCATTCCACGTCATTATCAAACAATACTTCCAAGTGATCTGCCACAAATCCTACAGGACAATAGACAAAAGAAGTATATCCATATTTACGATGAAGTTCTTTTGTTAAATCTTGCACATCAGGTCCAAGCCATGGATCTGGTGTATTCCCTTCACTTTGCCAGCCGATAGCATAATGTGGTACATGTGCTTTTTCAGCAATCCATTTAGCGGTTTTTTCTAACTGTTCAGGGTAAGGGTCCCCCGCCTGAATAATTTTCTCCGGCAGGCTGTGTGCTGAAAAAATCACACATGTTTTTTTCTCGTTTTCTGTTTTTGCCAGTGTATCTTTCACCTGATTTACCCAAAAGTCAATAAACTTTGGTTCATCATACCAGCTTTCTACAGAATGAATGACAGGCCCACCTATTTTTTTCGTTTCTTCTTGAACTCGTCCATTATAAGATTTAATGCTGAACGTAGAGAAATGCGGGGCTAGTACAATGCTGTATGCTTCTTCAATACCGTCTTCCTTCATTTTTTGGACTGCGTCCTCAATAAAAGGATCAATGTGCTTCAAACCTAAATACCAGTGAAACTCTATATCATCATAACGTTCATTTAAACGGTCTTTTAAGCTTTCTCCTTGATTGTCAGTAATTTTAGCTAGAGGTGAAATTCCTCCAATAGCTTCATACCGAGATATTAAATCCTGTAATGCTTCTTCAGACGGCTTTCTTCCTCTTCTTATATGTGTATAGTAAGGCTCCACGTCATCTAAACTTCTAGGAGTGCCGTAAGCCATTACCAGTAATCCGATTTTTTTCATGCTTTACCTCCCAATTTTATTGGTATAATCGTGAACAAAAGCGGTTAGCCGCTTCAATGAATCTGGATCTACTTCTGGGAAGACCCCGTGACCGAGGTTAAAAACAAAACCTTCTTCTTGCATACCTGCTTCAAGGATAGGCTTCACTTTCTCTTCTATAACATCCCAAGGTGCCAATAGAATGGAAGGATCTAAATTCCCTTGCAAAGATTTTGTAACTCCGAGCTGTCTAGCTTCCGAAATAGAAGTTCGCCAATCTAGACCGATAATTTGTAATGAAAAATCGTTCCAATCCTGCAGAAGGTGACCAGCTCCAACTCCAAACATACTTAATGGAACTTCTTCTTTTTGTATCGTTTCAAAGATTCGTTTCATAACCGGCTTTACGTAAAACCGATAATCTTCCGCATTTAAAGCCCCTACCCATGAGTCAAATATTTGAATAGCTTGAGCTCCTGCCTTTATTTGAGAGGACACGTAGCGGATCGTCATATCTCCTAATTTATCCATAAGAGCAAACCAGGCAATGGGTTTGGAATACATAAAAGCTTTGGTTTTATGATAATTTTTAGAAGGACCGCCTTCGATCATATAGCTTGCCAGTGTGAATGGCGCTCCGCTAAAACTAATTAATGGTACATTCAGTTGTTCTCTCAGCAGCTTAATTGTATCTAACACGTAGGGCACTTCTTTTTCAGGATCAATATTTCCCAGCTTTTCAACATCTTTCGGTTGTGTTATTGGATTATTAATAACTGGCCCGACGCCCGGTTTTATATCTACATCTACTCCAATAGATGGAAGAGGGGTCATAATATCTTTGTAGAGAATCGCAGCGTCATTATTATATTGATCTACTGGTAACTTAGTAACATAAGCACAAAGTTCTGGATCATGAGTAATCTCAAACAAAGAATATTTCTCTTTTAGTTTTCTATATTCAGGCTGAGAACGACCTGCTTGTCTCATATACCACACAGGGATGTGATCTGTATTTTGTCCATAAGCAGCCCTCAAAAAATTATCGTTAAATGCTTCTTCACCCATAGCCAAGCACTCCTTTTATCTAATACGCTTACAAACGTTATATAAGTTATATAAATTATTTCTTTAATATTATTTCCATACCCTTTTTACCATACTCTTCTCTTATTGTCATGTACAGTACTCATAGACTTTGTTCATAAAATAGAAAGAAAAAAAGGACTGTGCCTTAACACAGCCCCATCCATATTATTTTTAACCAGCTCCAAATAAAGAGCCTACACTTACTTCTGCAACGTTTGATGGCTCACCTTCTTTTTCTGTTTGTGGATTAAAAGGCACGACCATATAATCTTGTAAATTAAAAACATTGACTCCTTCAATCGTAAATTCGCTGTCTCCTTCAACTTCTTCAATGATTTCACCTTCTCCATCGTTCACTTCATACACTCGATATATTACACGTTCATCTGCCGCCGCAGACCATTTTAAGTGAACATTGAAAAGCCCGCCTCCTTTTAAACTGAGTGAAGCAGACAAATCGTTCACCCGGGCCATTTCTACAGGTTCTTCTAAGTCTTTCACATCTTCTGGTTGTTGAAATGCAGTTTGCACACTATCATCAGCAGGAACGTCGTTAAGAATTTCTTTAAATAAACGTGTTGGATACGAGCTGCCTGCCTGAAGATGCTGATCTTCTGTAGTTTTGTCATATCCCATCCAAAGAGCCCCGGTCCATTGTGGAGTAAACCCGGCAAACCATGCGTCCCGTGTTCCTCCTTCTATTTCTAAAAAAGAAGTCGTGCCCGTTTTTCCCGCCAATGGATAAACCGTTTCTCCAGCAGTTCCGGTCCCTTCTTGCACTACATTTTCCAGAAGTCTTGTCATATACCAGGCATTTTGTGCACTCATTACTTCTTTTGTTTCGGGATCTGCTTGTCCAATTACCTCCCCATTTCTATCGGTTATCTTTTCGATAAAATAAGGGTTAACTTTTGTGCCTTGATTAGAAAAGGCAGTATACGCAGATGCCAGTTCCATTGGAGAAAGACCTTCAGTAAGTCCTCCAAGTGCCACAGCCAAGCCGTTATCCTCTATTTGAAGTCCAAGCTCCTCCATCCATGTACTACTTTCTTTTTCTCCAATCTGATCATATAACCAAACAGCAGCCGTATTGGTAGATTCAGTGATTGCATCAGCCATCGATATTTCACCGCGGTACTCGCCATTATAATTTTTAGGAGAGTACCCATCAAAGTCCATCTGTTCGTCTTTTAGTAACGAATACGGATGGTATTCTCCTGATTCTAATGCCGGAGCATACACAGCAAGTGGTTTCATGACTGACCCTGGCTGTCGTTTCACTTTTACTCTGTTTAAACCTCTGCGAACATACTCTCTTCCGCCTTGCACAGCTGCAACTCCGCCGCTATGGTGATCCATCATGAAAAAAGCCCCTTCGGCATCCTTTGCTTCTTCAGGGAAGTAGGCTTCTTCTTGAAATAAGTCGTAGGAAGCTTGCTGCATTTCTTTGTTCATCGGAACAACAATATCGTATCCGCCTCGATATACTTCTTCTGGGGTGAGATGGTACTTGTTTTCAGCTTCTTCTAACATCATATCGATATATGTGTAAAAAGCTGTCGTTTCTTTTGACCGGTTAAGTGAATCCGGCACTGTTTTTCCTTGATATGCTGTTGCTTCCTCTGCTGTAATAAATCCGTGCCGCTCCATAAGAGCTAAAACAGTGTTTCGTCTTTCTTTTGCACGTTCCGCATCTTCAACAGGCGAGTAATTTCCCGGTGCTTTAGGTATACCAGCAAGTAAAGCTGCTTCATCTGTTGTCAAATCTTCGACAGCTTTGTCAAAATAAAGTTCTGCCGCTGACTTTATACCGTAAGCACCATGGCCAAAATATACCTGATTTAAATAATATCCTAGTATTTCATCTTTGCTGAATTTCCGTTCAAGTCCCATGGCAATAAGTACTTCTTTTGTTTTACGAAGCAAGGTTTTATCACTCGATAGAAAAGCATTTTTTGCTAATTGCTGGGTAATCGTACTTCCGCCTTCTACTTTAGACCCTGCTAAAATATCACGATATAAGGCTCTAAGTATGGCGCGAGGATCAATTCCCTGGTGATCATAAAACCGAATATCTTCTATAGCTACAAAAGGCTGTTTAACATGGTCAGGTATGTCTTCTATATTAATCAAATCTCTGTCCTCAATATAGAGTTCTGCCAATTTTTCTCCATTATTATCAAAGATTTCAGTAGTTTCGTTCATTACTAATTTTTTCTCATCTATCGCGGCCGCACCAATTACGACAGAAGAAAGATAAATCCCGGCGCTCAATATAATAAAAGTAAAAACTGCAAGCCCCCAGATTATCCATTTATTCCTCATGCTATTACTCCTTCATTATACGCGCATATTTAAGCGCAAGACTCAATAGGTATTTGGCTCGAATCTATTATAAATCAGTTAGCTCTGTTTCGATATATTTTTACATATCCTTTTATATTATCTGTTATTTTTTAATATTTATTTGAAAAATTACGGAAATACCCATTGAAAAATTTAAACACTCTTATTTTACTAATCCATGTCGATGAGCATAAACCGCTATTTGTGTTCTGTCATCTACCTCTAACTTAGATAATATATGACTCACATGGGTTTTTACGGTTTTAATTCCAATATATAATTCATCAGCAATTTCTTGATTAGTTTTCCCCTCTCCAATTAAAGCCAGCACTTCTAGCTCTCTTGATGTTAACGTTTCATGACGCATTTGATCAGGGTGGCGCATTTTTTTCATCATCTTCTTCGTAACTTCTGCTTCTACTTTAGATTCCCCGTTCATCGCTGCACGTATTGCCTCTGCAATCGTATGTGCTTTTGACGTTTTCAATAAATAGCTGAACGCCCCAGCTTCAATCGCAGGATAAACCTGTTCATCATCATAAAAGCTAGTAAGCACGATGACTTTTGTATTCGGAAACTCAGATGTAATCAGTCGCGTTGCTTCAATACCATCCATTTCATCCATAATAAGATCCATTAAAACGACATCAGGTTTATGTTCTCGCACTACATTTACGCCGTCTTTTCCATTGGCAGCTTCTCCTGCAATATCTATATCTTCTTCCGTTGAAAGGTAAGCTGATACTCCCATACGCACCATTTCATGATCATCAATCAGCACTACTTTTATCAATCGGCTTCTCCTCCTCTTTATCATCCACTATTGGAACATTTACTTCAATCTGTGTCCCTTTTCTTGGATAAGATAAAATATGAATTACTCCCCCAAGTTCGTTCACTCTTTCTTTCATCATAGAAAGACCATAAGACGATTGTTTTTGGTCTCTTTCTAAGTGAAATCCGACTCCATCGTCAATGATTTTCATTCGCAACTGACCAGAATAGCACTTTAGTTGAAAATCTACTTGAGCAGCTTGAGCGTGTCTTAATACATTGGAAAGTGCTTCTTGTGCAATCCGGAAAAGATGGTCTTCAATCCCCTTCCCTGCGTCTGGAATTTCTTGAATATTCCACTTAATTTGCAATTTTGTCTTCTCTGAAAGCTCTTGCAGCAAATTTTTCAAACCATCCTCTAGTAATTTACCTTCTAAACTTGCCGGACGTAAATGCATAAGCAATGCTCTCATTTCCCCTTGTGCATTTCCTGCCATTTTTTCTATAAGTGATACTTGTTTTTTTCCTTTAACAATATCGTTCGGTATCGTTTTCTGTAGAGCTGCCGTCGTCATCGATATAGCAAATAACTGTTGACTTACCGCATCATGCAGCTCTCTGGCCAGCCTTTGTCTTTCAGCAGCTGCAGCTGATTGTTTAATGGAAGCTTGCCATTCAGCTCGTTCCGCCGAAAGCTTTTGAACAGACCTTGCTTGTTCTTCCATCCTGCTTGCCACAGCATTCAAGTGATTTCCCATTACTGCAAACTCGTCTTCACCGTCTATGTGTATATTTTTAGAAAAATCTCCTTTTTCCAACGCCAATGTTCCTGCTAATAATTTGTTTATTCGCAGTTTCTGCCTTTTTCCGCCTCGCCATCCTATCAATAAGGCTAAAAGAAAGGACACAACAACCCATATTAGAAGTGTAGGTAAACCAAACCAACTTTTAAAAGTGAGTAATAATAATAAATCTTCCGTGCTAGATAACAGAATCAAAAATAACAGCACAGCTGTAATCACTGCTGTTCCAAAAGAATATCGGATATAGTCCCATTGGATGTTTACCATTTTTCGCATTATACATACCTCACGTCTATATCACCGATAATCACAGATATAATAACCTTTATTTTTCGATCAGCTTCTTTATAATAATCGGTATTAATAGTAAGCTGCTTATTAAGCCCTTCTTCACGCTGACCTAATATATTCATATCCCCAATGGTGGCACTCGCTTGAACCGATATATCCAATTCATAAGGAACGTATAAATCTACATCTCCAATACCTCCGTGTAAAACAATCACCGTTTCTCCTTCATCAATAATGGCTTTTGAAAAATCAATCGAAATATCACCAATTCCGTATTTCACATTCATATCCTGCAAAGCAAACCTTCTTTTCATTAATTTATAATCACCGATAAACATATTTTTGTAAGAAGGTGTGACAATTGGTTCCTTTCTTTTATCTGCTTGAGAGACTTTTGTTTTGTTCGCATGACGGTTTTTCACAGACTCTTCTGCTTCTGAGGTGGATTTGTATTTTATTTCTTCTCTATTAGTAATGAACGGCGCTAAGTCTGGAGTTTGATCAACAGTATATGGAGAGGATGTGTTTGAATTCTCCTCTTCATTTATAGAGGGCAAATCCTTGTCAATATCAATTTCTTTTGCAGTGTCATTTCGCTTCATAAGTTTCAGCCCAAAATATAGAAAAACAGCTGCAATAATAAAACCTGTTAAATCAAAATGAAAAATTTCATTACTAATTGAAATAACAGCTAGAGCAGTAAATAACCACATCAACCATTTTCGACCTTTCTTATAAAAATGGTATGCTAATGAAAAAGCTATAATGGGCCATATAAGTAAGCCTAAGTTTATATCGATATACAACTGATCAAATAAAATGTTTAGTCCTAATATAATAATTATTAATCCTAATACTATATTTCCTGAGCTACGCATGAGCGCATCTATCCTTCCTTGCTGCTAAAATTTTTTGGAATAATAACCCATATAAATTTTGTATATATTTAGTGTAATATGAAAGTTCTTATCATGCGACCAGCCAGAGTTTATTTTTTTATCCGTCTACAGACGGATACTTAAGAAAAGCGCAAGCGTCCTTGTTTTAAATGACGTTCGGCTAAGTTCCTCTCGTCCTGTGAGAACGTCGAACTGGCTTGCACAGGAGGTGCTGACTTTTGCGCTCGGAACACGATGTTCGCGAATCTAGCAAAAGTTCCTTAAACCATCTCGGGCCCCCTGAAGCTAGACATCAAAGCGCAAAATTTTATACTTTCCTATCTAATTAGAAAAACTCGGCTTGCCGTCGAATCCTATGGCGGAAGACGTAGTTTTACTTAACTTTGAACCTTTAACAAAGTGAAACTTTCCTAAAGTACAAGTTAACGTTCGTCGCTTCACGCAATTTTCATATTTCCAGTGTATAATAAAAACGGCTTGTGTATATAAAAATGACAGAATAGCAATAGGAGGTAACTCTTTTGAATGAAGTAAGCATATGGCTCGCGTTCGGCGCAGGAATAGTTTCTTTTCTTTCTCCCTGTATTTTTCCGCTTGTACCAGCTTATTTAGCTCAATTGACCGGTACAACAGTTTCTAACAATCAAGTTAATGCCCAAAAGCGTTTAATTTTAACAAGAAGTATAGGATTCATTCTTGGTTTTACGATCATCTTTATGCTGCTAGGTGCTTCGTCAACCTATTTAGGACAGCAATTTGCAAGGTGGAATAACCTCATAGAACAACTTGGAGGAATTATAATCGTCATTTTCGGACTCCAAATGGCTGGTATTATTTCTATCCGCTCTCTATTAACTGATAAAAAAGTTCATTATGAACCAAAAAAATCAACTAGTTTTACAAGTTCTGTTCTGCTTGGATTATTGTTTGCAGCCGGCTGGTCCCCTTGTATAGGACTAGTGCTTGGAGCTATACTTACACTAGCAAGCCAGGCCGAGACAATGTATTCAGGAATATTTATGCTGTTCATTTATTCCATCGGCTTAGGCATTCCCTTTCTATTAGTAGCATTGATTTACTCAAAATCACTAAATAAATTAAAAAGATTAAACAAGTGGGTTCCTATCATTCAAAAGACTAGCGGCTATATTATGATCGTGCTTGGTATTATGCTTTTTACTGGTTACTTTCAAATGCTTTCAAGCTATCTAGCCCGATTCGTTCCTTTTGGACTATAATAATTACCGGCTTGCCGCCTAGTCCTCATAATGCAATTCTTTTAGCAAGTTAAACCTTTCTAAAGTACGATGAAAGGAAATCAGCTATGATAAAATAGAAAAACATTAATAAAATACAGGGGGGTTGTTTTTTGGAAACTAAACTTTATGATTTACTAGATCGTTTTTATAATGAAATGGTAGAAATCAGGAGATATCTTCATCAGTATCCAGAGCTGTCCTTTAAAGAAGAACATACACCGGCATATATAGCAGATTTTCATAAAAAGCTTGGCCATGATGTGAAAACAAATGTTGGAAGAAGAGGTGTTACTGCCGTCTTGCAAGGCGGTAAACCCGGTCCTGTCATCGCCTTAAGGGCAGACTTTGATGCGCTTCCTATTCACGAACAAACAGATCTTCCTTTTCGTTCTAAAGTAGATGGAGTGATGCACGCATGCGGTCATGACGGACATACAGCAACTTTACTCATTTTGGCAAAAGCAATAAATGCTTTAAAAGAGAAATGGAGAGGTACGGTTGTTTTTATTCACCAGCATGCAGAAGAATATGCGCCAGGCGGGGCTGTTGATATGATTAAAGATGGCTGCCTCGACGGGGTTGATGTCATATTTGGCACCCATCTATGGGCCACTGTTCCACATGGAAAAATTCAATATAAACATGGACCGATGATGGCAGCAGTGGACCGATTTGAGATAGAAATCATTGGTCAAGGAGGGCACGGTGCCATGCCACATCTTACCAAAGACGCTGTCGTTATTGGATCACAGCTTGTTACAAATATGCAGCAGCTCGTCAGCCGCCGGGTTGATCCACAAGAGCCTGCGGTTGTTTCGGTCGGTTCTTTTGTTGCACAAAACGCTTTCAATGTTATTGCAGACCGAGCGAAACTTACAGGTACGGTAAGAACATTCAGCGAAGACGTACGCAGCTTATTAGAAAAAGAATTGGAAACCATTACACATGCCACATGTCAAGGTGCAAACGCAGAAGCTGATTTTACTTATTCACGTGGATATCCTGCTGTTGTTAACCATGAAGAAGAAACAGCTTTTCTTGCAGATTGTGCCTATCAGGTACCTGGAGTTACAGAAACAGAAGAAATGAAACCGCAAATGGGCGGAGAAGATTTTGCTTATTATTTAAAACACGCGAAAGGGACTTTCTTCTTTACCGGCGCCCAACATCCAAACTGGGAAAAAACCTATCCTCACCACCATCCCAAATTTGATATTGATGAACGTTCTATGCTTCTAGCTGCTAAAGTAATGGGAAAAGCAGCACTTGAGTATGACAATTAAAAAAGTAAAAACCCGGGTGGTCCTATGTCTCGGTTAGATGAAAAAAATCCCCTATTTTTAAAGTTAATTCTTTAGAAATAGGGGTCTTGTAATTCTTTTTTCTTTTTCAGTACAGCATATTAGTTTGAACTCGGATAATCCCGCACTTTTCTTTTATTATTCTTTTGAATGAAGCCATTTTAATCGATAGCCTTCTTTTGCAGCTTCCCCGAGCTGACCAAGCAGCCGATAATTTGCAGCCGCTCCGATCACTGCTCCAAAACCAGGCATTAGCTGAAGTAATTTGACTAAATCAATATGATCTCTATATTGCTGCTGAAAAGATGTCCAATCCCATTCTGCTGCCATCGATATTTTTCTTGGTTTATCACTAATATATTCTTCCCAATTTTCCAGCCTATCTGCTGTTTCACACCTTTTTTCTGGGCTTGAAAACGCTGCTTGGAAAAGATGAAGCATATACAATCTGTCTCTAAAATCGTATACATCTAATCCATATATTTGTGCAGCTGAGAATAAAAACCGCATTTTAAAACCGAGAAGAAGAGGGAAATCAGCCGCTCCTAGAAAGATGCCGCCAGCTCCAGTACCTGCCCCTTCCGCTGCGGCCCCTTTTTGAAAAACAGGAATAAGTTCTTGAAGTTTCTCATCTGCTTCTCTTAGAGTTTTTGCTTTCTTATAGTCTCCTTTTGGTAAATACTCGGAGCCATTTAGTACACCTTCCACCATCTGCTTAACAGCCTGCCCCATTAAATGATGAAATTTTTTAGGAACCAAATTATTCATTCTGCTTTGAATGTTTTTTGTAAAGGTTTGCGTCATACTGGATGGTTTTTTTAGCTTTCTAAGCCACACTTGAACATCTTCATAAGCCTGTTGCTCATACGTATCCATTAATCCTCCTCCTAATTCGTTTGGAGTACGCTCCTTTTCCCTTTATACACCGGGTACGTTAGACTGAATATAAATCCTGCCGCTAAAATCATGAGGCCAGGTAACACGCTCACACTTACTATCCAGTAAACAACCGTCAGCAATATGGTCTGAAATATTAATAATTTTTTCATTAACTGTTTGAAAGCCGTTTCTTTTTCGTGATAAGAAATAGGATATAGATCAGGCCACATGATAGTATCCAAATGGTGCCATAGCGTCTTTAACTGAACACTGGTCATATATAAAAACAACAAAGCAGCTCCCAACCGAACCCATTCAGACGGAAAGGCATACATTACCAAAGCACTTGTTAACAAAAGCCTTACATACATTCCGAAATATTCCCCCGAACGTATGAATGCTTTTCCAAACAATACCGAGTATATAGAGCCTGAATTCCATAAAAAACGGTCTGCAGCTGCTGATAACCATTTTCTGCGTCTCACAGCCATTTTTATATGGGGGACATCTGTAAAAGACTGCACAAACCTATAGAATGCAGATAAACGTTTTTCCTCTAGGCGAAGCAGCAATTCCCATTTCAATGGATGATTTCTTAAAAGTTTTATATGATAAAAACAGAAAAGAAATACCATGATCAGTAAAACAGTCAATACAAACCACAACGGTGCTGCCACGAATAGAAAATAACAATAAACCGTATTAATCAGCGCTCTTCCCCCGGTGTGTACTTTTCGTTTTTCATCATCTTGTATTCGAACTTCTGCCCAGCGTACAGCATAGTTCCATACATTTCCTGTCAGCAGGAGTAATAATACGATATAAAGATAGCTGGTATTTGATGATACTCTATCTTGAAATAGTGGGCCAGTCAGCAGTAATAAAATAGATAACGGGACAGATTGCATCACAATAGAATAGATAACTGACTTACGAAAATAAGATTTTAATTTTGTTTCTAAAGGCAATAAAAAAACTAAATCCCCTTCTTTAAGAAATGTACGAAGAGGGCAGACAGTTAGTAAATAGGTGAATAACGCCGTAAGTACGAAAGGAATTGGAAAAGTTTCAGGAAGCCATTCGATAAATGAAGGATAAAAATAGCCGCCTGCTAAGAACAAGGCATATAAACTGAACATAAAACCGCTGTTTCCTAATAGTCGAAGGTAACGGATTGCCTCATTCCAAAAACGTTTTGATCGTTCTTCCCATAAATCAGTAACATCCATTATATTTCTCCTTTAGTTACTTCTATGTATAAATCATCTAAGTTAGCATCTGCCATACCAGCCTGCTCCCTCAATTCTTTTAACGTTCCGCTTAGACAGATTTGTCCCTCGTGCAGAAGAATAAATCGATCACAATAACGTTCCGCAGTAGACAGGATGTGGGTAGACATTAAAATGCCTGCTCCTTCTTCTTTCATTTGTACCATCATATCAAGGAGTGATTTTATAGCTACAGGATCTAGCCCTACAAATGGTTCATCCACTATATATAATTCAGGTTTCACTAAGAATGCACACATAATCATTACTTTTTGGCGCATCCCTTTAGAAAAATGACTTGGAAACCAATCTTTCATTTTTTCCATTCTATATTCTTCTAAAAGACCAGTTACTCTTTCTTTAAAAATCTTATCTTCTAATCCATATGCCATAGCAGTTAATTTTAAGTGTTCCCATAACGTTAGTTCGTCATATAATACAGGAGTTTCCGGGATATATGTAAACGTTTTTCGATATGTTTCAGGGTGTTCTTGAAAACGTTGTCCATTTATACGGATTTCACCCTGATTTGGTTCCATTAATCCCAGCACATGTTTAATGGTCGTGCTTTTGCCGGCACCATTTAAACCTATTAAACCAACCATTTCTCCTTTATTTAAATTGAAATTGAGCTCGTGTAATACAGGCTTATGGATATTGTAGCCTCCACTGACGTTATCTAATTCTAACAAATCTGTCATATCTTTACTCCTTTAACTAGCTTTTCACAGTACTGCAACGATACAATTTTCATTTTACCCTCTCTGAATCCGAAGGAAAAGAAGCTGCTAAAAAACCTTTGAAACGGATAAGACCACATTTTCAAAGGTTTTTTCTATTTCATGCTTGCGGCTTCGGTGTTGAAGTAGGTTCCATACCACTGTCAATATAAGCTTTATCAATAGTTTCCCGAATTTCTTTATCTGAATACCCATCATTTTTCATGTCCACAGCTCTAGCTGCTATCTCAAGGCACACGCCGCATTTCATACCATGATTGTTCCATACAACAGTACCATCTTCATTTACATGATCTATAAAACAGTCAAACGCATGATCATGACCAGCAGACTCTCCGCATCCGCAATAACATGGAATGTGTGTTAAAAGTTCTTGATGGCCAGCAGTTTCTTCATAAATTGATGGAATAGAGCCGTTGGCGTGTTCTAAAAATTGCGGACCCTCTGCAGCGGAAGCTGTGGTTTCCAATATATCATATCCTTTTTCTTCTTGTTCTCCTACAGGCGGCCCGGCATTTTCAGATTCAGAACATGCAGCAAGAATAACAGATATACCAAGAAGGAAAACTACATTTCTAATTTTTTTCATACCCTCACCTTTTCTCATTTTTTCAATATTTATTGTATCACAGTCTTGAATCCGTATTTCCTGACAATTATATGGCGTTATGATACCTCCTGACTTTAGAAAAACTCCGCTAGCCGGCAAATCCAAGTGGATAAAAAGAGAGAACACTCCACTAAAGTGAAGCATTCTCCCTTAATTATTTTGCGTTTTCTTGTTAGAACTAATTAACTTTTCGTTTTTCCCCCCAAAACTCTTTACGAAGCTGTACTTTCTGAATTTTGCCAGAAGCCGTTTTGGGGAGTGCGTCAATAAACGATATGCTTTTTGGTGCTTTAAAATGAGCCATTTTACTTCTAGCAAAGTTTATTAATTCTTGATCCGAAACATTAGACCCTTCTCTTTTAACGACGACAGCATGAGGAACCTCTCCCCATTTTTCATGAGGAGCAGCAACAACGGCTGCTTCTACTACATCCGGATGGTTATACAAATATCCTTCTACTTCGATTGAAGATATATTTTCTCCACCACTTATGATTACATCTTTTTTTCTGTCTACAATTTGAATGTAACCATTTGTATCGACCACTGCCATATCTCCTGTATGCAGCCAGCCGTTTTTTATCGTATCTGAGGTTGCTTCCGGATTTTTTAAATATCCCTCCATTGCATTATTTGAACGAACAATTACTTCCCCTATTGTTTTGCCATCTGCTGGTACCTGGTTCCCTTTTTCATCTACCACCCTTACTTCTGACCCTATCATAGCGTATCCGGTTTTGGCTTTCGTTGAATGTTTTTCTTCTATAGACAAATGAGAATGCTGTGGACGAATTTGTGAAATAGTGACGAGCGGAGAAATCTCGGTCATCCCGTAAACTTGTATGAATTCCCAGCCGAGATCTTTTTCTACTTTTGTTACAAATGCAGGAGGCGGTGCAGAACCAGCAATTACAATGCGCATGTCCTGGTCTGTATTTAATCGTTCTTTATTTAAACTGTAATATTCTAACAGTATGTTTAAGACCGTTGGGGCCATATGAGCTACTGTTGCATTATGTTTTTGTATATTCCCAAAAATGGAAGCAGGTTCTACTTTCCTTTGCATAACCTGCGTAGCTCCGTTTGCAGTATAATAAAAAGGAGATCCCCACCCATTCACATGAAACATTGGCAAAACGTGTAAAAGCGTATCTTGATCGGAAACGCGAAGGTGATGCATTGTTGACATAGCGTGCAAGTAATTGCTGCGATGTGTAAGCAATACTCCTTTTGGATTGCCCGTAGTGCCGCTTGTATAAAGCAGACTTGCAATGTCATGTTCATCGAGTTCCACTCGTTCAACAGATTCCTTTGAAAATTGTTCACGCCAAATGTCATAACTTTTATATTCTTCCCTATTCGACTCAGCTCCGTGAACAATAATTGTTTCTACTGTCTCAAGTTTCGGAACAATTGGTTGGATCAATGGAAATAATTCGTTTTCTACAAACAAAACTTTACTTTCACTATGGTTTAAAATAAATTGATAATCCTCTGGTTTCAACCTAGTGTTAAGGGGTGTCATAACAGCGCCAAGCTGGAACACGCCATAAAACCCTTCTAGCATTTCAAGTGTGTTAGGAGCGAGATAAGCAACTTTATCGCCTTTTTTTATATTAAGCGCTTTCAAACCGTGCGATAATTGATTCACCCTATCGTTTAATTCTGAATACGTTACTTTTTTGTTTTCATCAATAACTGCAATTTTTTCTCCATATAGTTCGACTGCTCGGTCAAGAAACTGTGTTAGTACAAGAGGGACATACATTATAATTCCTCCTTTGCCTTCATTACCAGTAAGATAATAGTATTATATCATTCTCCATATTCAATTGTAAGAATTTTATTAATTATTCAGTTATAATACAGATGCACTTATTGTTTTCACTTACATTGGCTGATAAGATAATGGAAAATAGATACTTTCACCAAAGGAGAGAAAAAGATGAAAAGAGACGAAAACTGTATTTTTTGTAAAATAGTTGCCGGTGACATTCCTGCTTCTATTGTATACGAAGACGGCAATGTCATAGCTTTTGCAGATATTGGACAAGTTACAAAAGGTCATACTTTATTAATACCTAAAGATCATCAGCCAAATGTATATGAATTGCAAGAAGATACGGCTTCTCAGTTATTCCGAGTTGTCCCTAACATCGCTAATGCCATCAAAAAAGAATTCAATCCTGCGGGGTTAAATCTTGTTAATAATAACGGGGAAGCTGCTTCTCAATCTGTTTTTCATTATCATCTGCACTTTATCCCCCGCTATGGAACAGAAGATGGTTTTCAGCCGACTTGGCAGGATAACAGCAGTAAATATTCAGCAGAAGAACTTCAGCAAATTGCCCAAGGGATTAACCAGCACCTTTAAACAATGATATAAGCATTATTTCCTGTTGGATGATCCAGCAGGTTTTTTTACAAAACAACAAAGAACAATCAATAAAAATTTCTACTTTTCTGCTTCTTTTTCAAAAAAGTATTAGCACTTCTAATACAGTTTTGTTAGGATATTCACAAAAGCAATTTATTAATTTTGTTAGTTATAAAAGGAGTGGAGAATATGGCCAGAGCCCATAATTTTAATGCAGGTCCTGCAGCTCTTCCTGTCGAGGTCCTGGAAGAAGCGCAAAAAGAACTCGTGAATTTTAATAACACTGGGATGTCTGTGATGGAATTAAGTCATCGTAGCAAAGATTATGAAGCTGTACATAATGAAGCAATTTCTTTAGTAAAAGACCTTCTAAACGTTCCAGATGATTATGAAGTCCTCTTAATACAGGGAGGAGCCAGTCTTCAGTTTTCAATGATTCCAATGAATTTTCTTACCAATGGAAAAACAGCAAACTATATACTTACGGGGGCCTGGTCTGAAAAAGCTTTAAAAGAGGCAAAAGCGTTGGGAGAGACAAAAATAGGTGCAGCATCTAAAGAAAGTAACTATACGTATATTCCCGATAGAAACAGCATAGAAACAAGCAGTGATGATGCCTATGTTCATATTACTTCAAATAATACGATTTTTGGCACGCAGTACCATGATTTCGATTTAAACACGAGCGCGCCCCTCTTTGCAGATATGTCAAGTGATATCTTAAGCAAACCAATTCCAGTAGATCGTTTCTCTTTTATCTATGCTGGTGCGCAAAAAAACCTTGGGCCATCAGGAGTTACGCTAGTAATAGTGAAAAAAGAACTTCTTGAACAATCAAAAGAAAATATCCCTACATTATTAAAATACAACACACATGTTGAAAAGAATTCTTTGTATCATACCCCGCCGACATTTGCCATTTATATGCTTAATAAAGTATTGCATTGGATCAAAGATAACGGCGGTGCAGCTGGTATGCAAATACGTAATAAAGAAAAAGCAGAACTGCTTTACGACGTAATTGATAACAGCGGTGGCTTTTATAAGGGGCATGCTCAAGAAGAAAGCCGTTCATATATGAATGTAACCTTTAATCTTAAAAAGGAAGATTTAAACCAAAAATTTCTTATGGAAGCAAAACAAGCAGGTTTTGTGGGTTTAAACGGTCACCGGTCTGTTGGAGGATGCAGAGCTTCTATATATAATGCTGTTTCTGTTGAATCCTGTAAAGCCTTAAAAGATTTTATGATCGATTTTCAACAAAAAAATCAATAACTTTTAAACGTAACCGATTTAATTTCTTGCTGTTTTCAGATGATAAATCTGTGGACAGCTTTTTTCTTTTCATTTTTTCTCTTTTTAACGCTAAATACCCTAGAATGCTTTTCATTGTCAAAATTTTTCTCTATACTGTTATAAAAGAATAATATTTTAATAAATATTGTTAGAGAAAACTCGGCTTGTCGGCAAAGCATTATTGCGAATGCCGTAGTTTTCTTATACTTTCCTAAAAGTGTAAAAAAAGAGAGAAAGGATAGGTGGTAGAGTGGATTCGAAATCATTATTTACTGGCATATTTACCGGTTTTGTTATTGGAGGGCTTTCTGCCTTGCTTACTGCTCCCGCTTCTGGAGACAGGACAAGAGATTCTTTTAAGAACTTTAATTGGAGATCTCTTAATCAAAAAGCTGCAAGCAAAGGAAGAGATACAGTTCAAGACTGGCGCTATGCGGCTACTGAAGGTTTCGAAGCTGTTGATGGCTTAACACAAGAGATGAAAAGAACATACAGCCGCTATAAAGAGGAAGTCGAACCAGAAGTAGAAGCCATCCAACATCAAGTGAAAGAAATTTCAGATGCTATTGCTGAATTAAATGATCAAATTCGTAAAGAGTCTGAATAATTGTCGTTTAGCATCTTTAATTTTTGGAAAAATAAATTAATTAATCTTTTTATTACAATAATACCAGGGAGGGGAGGGAGAAGATGGACCAGTCTTCTTTTTCTACAAAACAGTCTATACTGTTCAGCCATAAATTTGCCCAGATTACAAAAGCATTATGGAAATCTGTTGAAAAAGATTGGCAGCAATGGATTAAACCATATAATTTAAATATTAATGAACACCAAATTTTATGGATTGCATATCATATGGAGGGAGCTTCCATTTCAGATATAGCAAAATTTGGCGTAATGCATGTTTCCACAGCATTCAACTTCTCAAAAAAACTTGAGGAAAGAGAATTATTGACATTTTCTAAAAAAACAAATGATAAAAGAAACACGTATATTGAATTAACACCAGAAGGAGATAAGTTATTATTAGCAACAATTGAAGCATATAATCCAGATACGTATAGTGTATATAACGGCGCATTGCCAATTAAAGAACTCTACGGGAAATTTCCTGATTTTTCAGAGCTTACAACTATTCTTCGTCATATTTACGGTGAAGATTTCATGGAGATATTCGAAAAGTCCTTGTTTACGTTTGATGAAGAGTTTACAGAAGAAAATGGTACCCTCACCCCTGTAAAACCTTCCGAGTAACATAATATTTTTATCCGTTTTTTCAGTGTCTGGTTCCGATTGCGAACCAGACATTTTTTATACTTTAGGAATATATAACTTTGTTAAAGGATCAAAGTATAAGCAAAACTTCGTCTTCCGCCATAGGACTCGGCGGTAAGCC
The DNA here is from genome assembly GCF_002886255.1 of Alteribacillus bidgolensis. Classification (NCBI taxonomy): domain Bacteria; kingdom Bacillati; phylum Bacillota; class Bacilli; order Caryophanales; family Bacillaceae; genus Alteribacillus; species Alteribacillus bidgolensis. Next base: position 195,036 of record NZ_KZ614149.1, on the reverse strand, counting down.
GAGTTTTTCTAATACTTTAGGAATATATAACTTTGTTAAAGGATCAAATTATAAGCAAAACTTCGTCTTCCGCCATAAGAATGGACGGTAAGCCAAGTTTTACTAAAGGGAACCCTCTCTTGTCCAGAATTGTCGAAAAGGTTTTTCTTTTGACTATTTTTCATTATTCTATTGATTTTTGACGCTTTAGGCTTTAAATTATTCAATTAGGTAGTAGAGAGAGGGGGAATCCTCATGAATTGTTGGAAATCCATTAACTTAAGAAAAGAATACAACCCTTCGAGATTAATGCTTATCTCATTAACTTTTATAATTATAACTTTTATATTCAGTTTTTTAGTTTTTAGTCTTTATTATAATGAAGTCACCTATGCAGAGTTAAGTATGCTAAAAACGTTTGGCTTCTTAATGTTATTGTATCCTGTGCACACTCTGCTTCATATCATTCCGTTATGGTTTGTGGGTGTACGAATCAAAGCTGACTTCAAATTTAACAGAAGACAAAAATTCCCTTCAATCATGATGAAATTCACAAAACCGGTGGGGCGGAACTTTTATGTAGGTGCCATGTTGTTTCCAACCTTGTTTATTAACTTTGCTTCCTTTTTAGGAGCTATTACATTTCCACCATATATGTATTATTTTTTATTGGTGTTTTCATTTAATACAGGTCTTGCCGTCTATGATTTTATTTATCTTAAACAATTGTCTGGCGCTCCTCGAGAATGTTTTATTGAACAAAACAAAAATGGTATAGATATATTACTAAAGCAGCCGATTTGACGGCTGCTTTTATACACCAGTTCATTTTCCAACTTTTATTGTTATAGCATCTTGTTCCAAGTCGAAGGTTTCCGCTCTTAAATAATATTGATCAGCTATCTGTATTTCATTCAACTTGACCAAAATTTGATTATTACCAGGCTGCACTTCAACATAATCCGGTATATCAGCTTGTGAGCTTAATATAGATAAAACCTCTGAACCTGGTAAGGATAATCCTCCTATATTGAAAGACTTTTGGTGCAATACAATATTTCCATTTTCTAAGACAGCTGGCTCAAAATCCATGCTTGCATCGATTGTTCTCCCCAATATGGATACAGAAGATGAAATTCTAGCCTCTTTATCAACTATTTCTGCGCTTACTTTTTCCTCTTCTAGTTGTTCATGCAGCAAGTGATTGAGCTGTGATTGGGTTAAATGTACCGAAAAATATTCGGTATATTCATCAGAAGAGTAATCATCATGTGGTTCAGATTCGGAATTGGGGTTTGTTGTAATCAATAGAAATACGCTGAACACAAATAATACATTAAGAGTCAGCAATAAAAAGAATAACCATTTCCAACTGTTTTTTTTGCTTCGACTCATTGTTAACACCTGCTTTCTACAATTAAACTATTACTATTATGCTTGTCCATTTCCATTCCAGCCACCTAAAAAACTATCATTTTGTAAAAAGTTTTGTTAAAGTAAAGTAGATATAAGGTATTGGGGGTAAAATTATGCTCGTTGTATTTTTCTTATTATTTTCTTTAGTTTATTTATTTGTTATAAATTCCATGACAAATGCCCTCTGTGTCCAAAAAGAGATTCCAGCAGAACGTCAGCCTAAAATTTTTAGAACCATTAATATTTTACTAACCATTTTACTCACATCTACTTTTGTAGAATTATGGTTTGTATAGGTATATTAGGAGACTAAGTCTTACGGTATAAAAATTTTTTTAAAGCCGTCGGGTTGTGTCTCCGTATTATTATCCAATAAAATTTTATACTAACAGAGTATTTAAACTTTCCCGAAGGACTTTTCCTTCAGGAAAGTTTTTTTCATTAATACATCAATACATCCATGCTGCCCCAATAATAATAAGCAAAATGAACAGCACGACAATCAGAGCAAAATTGAAGTTGTAATCATATCCCATTTTTCTCCCTCCCTTATTCACGGCGATATATTTAACACCAAGCCGCACCTACAATAACAAGCAGTATGAAAAGGACTACAATTAAGGCAAATCCACCGTAATAACCCTTAGACATATTCACACCTCCTATTTCTCTTGCTGAATTATGTTATGTATAGAGAGATGACTTGGTTTAGGTTTTTGCCTAAATTTTTTTCTTTTTTTGGGATAGTGTGATAAGATATAGTTTGTCTGATAAATGTTAAGGGGATGGAAGTTTTATGAAACAATCTTATTTTTTGGCAGCTGTTTTAAGTGGAACGCTTGTATTAACAGCCTGCAGCGGTGACCAAGGAGCCGGAGAAGAGAAAACAATTGTAGAGGTTAATGATACTTCTCTTACTGAAGAAGAATTTATAGGAGAATTAAAAAATAATGTTGGCGAACAGGTTTTAAATGAAATGGTACAAAATATTATTATTCAAGATAAATCTGAACAGCTAAGTATTGATAGCGAACAAGTTGATGCAGAGCTCGAATCATTTAAAGAGGATTACGGTGTGGAAAAAGATGAGGAGCTTTTGACCATGCTTCAAACTCAATTTCAGCTTCCTATTGACTCAATGGATGACTTCAAAAATGATTTTTTAAAGCCGCAGCTCGTTTTAGAAGAGCTTGCAGCAGCTGATGTAGAGATTACCAAGGAAGATAAAGAAACATATTTTGAGGAAAACAAAGAAGATTTAGTAAGCATTTCTGCTCGTCATATTTTGGTAGAGGATGAAGATCAAGCTAATGAAATTCGTGAAGAACTCGAAAATGGCGCAGATTTTGCTGAACTGGCTGAAGAACATTCAACGGATCCTGGCTCTGCTTCTGAAGGAGGAGACCTAAATACTTTTACTAGAGGAGAAATGGTCGAAGCATTTGATGAAGCAGCCTTTTCAATGGAACCTGGAGAAATCAGTGAACCAGTTAAAAGTGAATTTGGCTATCATATTATCGAAGTGCTCGACAAAAATGAATCATATGAAGAACTTGAAGAAGATATCGAAGAGAAAGTACGAGAAGAACAGTCAAAATCTCCAGAAGAAGTGATGCAGGAATTAATGGAAGAAGCCAACATTGACGTAAAAGAATCTTCTTATGAGGACTGGATTCAGTCATAAATTCCTTTTTCATATAATCAGCCTGGCCGGGTTTAAACCTCAGCCAGGCTGATTGTTACAGCAGCTTAGGAAGAAGCACGTCTTTTTTCTCTTTCTTCCTCCATCCTGCGTATAAAAATACGACCTTCTTGTTCAATCCAGCGTTCATCTTCCTTTTTTTCCGTCCTGCTTGTCTGCCAATACATATATCCGCTAAATATAATCCCTACCCCTGTTAACAGCACCCATGATGGAACTTGAACTGGACCTGATTGTGCAAAACGCTGCCATACTACCAGAACGAAAAACAGTACGATAAGCGTCATCAAGAATTTTTTTGAGCGGTTATTCATAAGCCCCTCCTTCGTAAAACCTTGTCCTTGCTTTCATCATATGCGCCTATCAAAAAGATATTCTATTCTCCTGCAGAATCTCACTTCTTCGGCAAGGTAATTTTAAACGTCACACCATCTTCTTCATTGACCGCTTCATGATGCCCTTGATGTAGCTCCGCAATTCTTTTAACAATAGCTAGTCCTAGACCAAATTGACCTTTGTTGCCTTTGCGAAAAGGAGCAAACAAATGAGGAATATCTTCTTTGTTAATTTGTGTACCATTATTTTTAACATGGATTTCGACTGTATCTTTTTTCTGTTCTGCTTTCATCCATATTGTATCTTCTGCATACCTCATCGCATTTTCTACTAAATTTTCTAATAATACCTGCATATGCTCAGGGTCCGCGTTTATTCTCACATCAGCCCCCTGAATAATGAACTTCAAATCTTCACGCTGCATACGAAATCTTTCTTCAATTTGAAAAGCCAAGTTCCCAAACATTATTTCTTCTACATTAATGGTTTCTTTTTTCAACGCATCTAATTTAGTAAAATAGAGCATATCTTTTACCCTTTTATCCATGCGATCTGCTTCATCTAATATGACATCCATCGTCTGTTCGATATTATCTTTTGGAAGAATTCCATCTTTAACTGATTGTGCATACGTTTTCACTACCATAATAGGTGTTTTTAGTTCATGGGAAGCATGCTGAATAAACGTCTTTTGCGAACGGTCATAACGTATAAGATTTTGTCTCATGCTTTCAAATTGGTCAGATAGCTTCTGAAAATCATCGTCTCCTTCCCAACGAAAAGGTTCTTTCCAATTTCGTTTTGCTATTTGTTCAAAATGGTTCCCTAACACTCTTAACGGCTGGCGTAGATAGCGTTTTAACCATATTGCCGGCAGCAAACTAAGAGCACTTGTAATCAAAAGCAAGTATATAAGTCTTTCCCACAATCTGTTTACCATAAGATCCCTGTATGTGTCCCACATGTATGAAATTTGGAATGCTTCCTCCCCATCGGATTCAATCCTTGTGATTACATAAAATAAAGTAGCATCATTATACGTTAATTCATACCGTTCTCGTTCGTTATCTTGATTAACTGCGTTTGAAACCATTTCTTTTAGAACATTATCGGGCGGCACCGGCTCACCGCGTAATGTTCCTAAATCATTGAATAAAAACAGATGACCGACAGAACGTTCTGCTTCCCTTCTTTCAATGAAGTCAAGTTCTGATTGAGGAGGAGTAAAATAATCGCTAAATGGATTAGCCATTCTTGCCTGTTCTTGTTCAATAATACGGTACGTTTCATCTGTTAAAGTTCCTTTGATAGATATCGGATAAACGATTATCATCGTTAAACCGACCAATACAACTAAAGCAATAAATGATAACCAAATCCGCTGTGTTAAGTTAACTTTCATCATGACGACAAAACACGGTACCCATAGCCATATAACGTTTCTAGATGAATACGCGGCATTTTTTTACGAACTCGTCGTACGACATCATCTACTGCCCGTTCGGAACCAAAATAATTTTCTCCCCATACCTTTTCAATAATTTCTTCTCGCGAAAGAGCTTTTCCAATATCTTCAGTCAATAGTAATATGAGATCCATTTCTTTTGTCGTCAGTTCAACATGCTGGTTACTATTTTCTTGATCCGTAACCGTTCTTGCTTCTGGATCAATAACATATTCATTTAATTCTACCTTTTTATGTTCATTAGTCTGTTCACCGTAAACACGTGATAACAACTTTTTCGCTCTGATAATGAGTTCTTGAGGTAAAAATGGCTTAGCTAAATAATCATCGCTTCCCATTTCAAGGCCCAGCACCCGATCTAAATCCTGATCTCTCGCTGATATAAAAATAACAGGAACGTTCCCTTCATTTTCTCGAATTCCTTTTAAAATTTGATAGCCATCGGTACCAGGAAGCATAATATCAAGCACCCATAAATGAGGAGGTTCTTTTACTGCAGCAATGGCATCATCCCCATTATCAAACACGTTGACTGTCCAGCCTTCTTTTTCCATATATGCTTTTAATACTTCTGATAAATTATTTTCATCTTCGACGAGATAAATTTTATACGTACTCATATTCTATTATCCTTTCTGAGCCTGAATATTATTTTGGGTCAAGGTTTATCGTAGCAGGCTTTTTGTTATAGTTCCACCTATCCTTATGATCAACTGCTAGAAAGCCGTGTTACAGCACACTCCGATAAGACGCGGCTAGAGGGGATTTGGCAGGTAAAATAAATGACTTGTCTGTTGGCAGCAGCTTTATGTAATAATGAAAAAGCTGATTGCTGACGGACTTGATCAAAATTCACAAAAGGGTCATCCATAATGAGCGGAACAACTTCTGCTTGGCTATACGCCTCTGCAAGGGCAAGACGCAAGCAGAGATATAACTGCTCAGCTGTTCCCCGACTTAATTCCTCAGGCGAAAACCTTAATCCCGATGAATCTTCTACGATAAATTTTTCTTCCCCAGCTGGTGCAAACAGTCGTTCATATTTTTCTCTTGTGATATAAGAAAAATAAGACGATGCTTTTTGAATCACTTGAGGCTGTCTTTCCTTTTCGTATACAGCTTTTGCTTGCTCAATCAATTGTTTAGATGTTTTTAAGACAAGCCATTGATGAATCCTCTTCCGTAAATTTGCTTTGTCTTCTTCAAATTGTTGTAATTTTTCTTCGTAAGTTCCCCCTTCTTCTATTTTTTTTATATCTTGTCTAACCTCTGCAAGCGTTTGAAAAAGGTCTTGTTCTTTTTGTTCTAAGCTGACTAAATCGTCATGCAGCAGCCCTCTTTTTTCTTCTGGCTGAGTAAAAGTGGAATGCAGTTCTTTTACCCAATCCTCTATTGTTTCTTCTGGCAGGAGTTGACCAGTTATTTGCTGTTCAAGCCATTGTTTTTGCTTTTTCCATTCTAAATATTGCTTTTTTTGGCTGATCGCATGAAAAAATGCTTCTTGGTTGTCAGCTTCAGCTGTTTTATAGAGATTATTGATAAGTTTTACAGCATTTGTTTTCTTTGTCATCCAATATTGTTTCTGTTGAAACGCTGCATCTATTTTCTCTGCTTCTTTTAAATATATATTATTTTCTTGTTCTTCTCTTTTATATCGCTCCCACAATCCCGTTTTAATGTCTTCTAAAGGATTATCCAATGGAAAACCGGTTAGCTTTGCGATATCATTTACTTCTGTTTTTATTTCTTCTAAGTCTTTACTAACCATCTCTTGTTCTTTCTTCAATTCTAATATTTCTTCGTTTAATTCTTTCCATTCTCTAACAGCTTGAAAGAAACTTTCAGCAATATGAATGCTGTTTATAGAAGGAAATTGATAACGGCTGCACCATTCTTGTAATTCATTTTCTAGTCCCTTCCACTTAACAGCTGCCTCTTTTAATCGATCGACAAAAGATTGATATATGTTTTCTTCTCTGTCAGACTGCCATTTCATTTCTCTTACAGCAGCTTCTGTCCTTTGATCTTGTTCAAGCAGTTGCTTATGCTCTGAATAATTTTGATTATCACTTTCTTCAAAAGAGTTTTTTTGTCTTTGTTTTCGGTAAAATAAGAAAACAAACGCGGCAGTTCCTATTACGGATACAACACCCCCAAAAAGCAAGCTGCCGGTTAGTATTTCCCAACATCCTAAGGTTAAAAAAATAATTGCTGCTAGTTGAAGCATCACCTCGGTTGTATTTCCTGAACGGCGAAAACCTTTTTCCAGATATTCTTGGTCAAACACTATTCTCTTACTATTATTGCACTCAGAGAGAGGCCTTCGTTGTTGTTCAAGTTCAAAGAGATCCATTTTTAATAGATCGAGTTTTCGTTGCTGCTCTATATGTTGTTCCTCAAGCAGTCGCTGTCTTTCTTTTAGCTCTTTGCCCTTTTCTATAATTTGATGGAGTTCCTTCTCGGCCAAAATGGTTGTTACACTTAATTCCAGTTGTCCTTCATCTAATATCCCTAAACGTTCTAATCGGTCTGCTGCTTTCTCTTTTTTTTTCTGTATAGATAAACCCAGACCTTCTTTGTCCTTCACGTATTTTTTATACAGTGGGACTTTTTCTTTTAATGCATAAATTTTATCTTTTGCATTAATAATAGTCCAATTAACGAAAGCCCCAGAATGTTTAGAAGACAGCTGTTGAATGCGTATATTATTTTCTTCTATTCTTTTCTCTGCTTCCGTTCTATCATTATTATAATGTTTCCATTGTTCCTCTAATTCTAGAGCTACCTTATCAAATGGCTCCAAAACTTTCGCTTTTCGGTCTAATTCTATTTTTTCCTGCACTGAACGAAGTAAGGTCTCTTTTCGCTGCAGATTTTCCTTTTCTTTCAGTAACCGTTTTTTTTCTGTTTGAAGTGCATCCAGCTCTTGTTTAAACTGCATTTTTTGTTTTAGAAGCATACTATAACGATCAAATTCTCTTTCCCATTTTCTCAGCTCCATTAGCTGACTGTTTAGCTCTTTAATACTTTTATTAATTACTGGCTTTTTCCCTTTTGGCTTAAAAAGAGCGCTCAACTCACTATCTATATCTTTGTCCATTTGAAAAACTCGTTTTGTTCCTGTCATGCCAGCTTCATAAATATATCTGTTTAAGGCATCTCCTTTTAATTGCTCGATTTCACTTAGGCCTTCTAAACCAAAACAAAAAATTCCTTGGAACACCGTTCGATCCATGTTTCCTAAAAAGGAAAGCAGCCATTCTTCTCCTAATATTTCCCCATTTTCTAAGTACACCGCAACATCGCCAGCTGCTTTGTTTCTCATTACACGTTCAATGGTAATTACTTTTTCACTTTGTAACCGCAATGTTAAGCTTCCGCCATAAGAACTGCTTTTTTTTGGTTGATATCGAAGCCTTTTTTCTTTTTTAAAAGGAAATCCAAAGAGAATAGCTGCGATGAAAGCCCGCAGAGTAGATTTTCCTGCTTCATTTTCTCCCTGTATAATATGAATGGGTTGTTGAATATCAATGGAGCAATCTATAAACTTTCCGAAACCATAAATATGTATTTTTTCAATATTCAACTCGACTCCCCCTTTCCCCACTTATTCCATACTAACCGCTCTGCTTCTTCTATAATAAAATCGATTTCCGGTTGTGAAATAAACTTTTTCACTGATGGATGGCCAAGCAGCTCCTCCCATTCTTTTTCAAGAATTTTTGGAGACGTTTTGTAATAATTCGCTGCTTGCTCCACATCGCCGAGAAAATGATCACCTTCGTTGATTTGTTTAGATATAGAAAGTGGAAGTGTTTTATTTATTATTTCGTAAATATAAAAAAAAGGACTTTCTGATGAACCAATTTCATTCAAAGTTTCCTTCCATTCTTCGATAATTGTTTCGCTTTGAATATATTCACTTAAATTGCCATTCCCGGTAAACTCCACTTCAAGCCATAAACCAGCTGCATTATTATGGGACATTTCTTTAATTTGACTTAACAGTGTGTTCGATAAACTATCAAATGTTTCGTGCCCATCTATTATCACGTCGACTTTCTCAAACACCACTGGGGAAACGGCTTGAAAAGAAACATCAATATTATCCTTTTCCAATTCCACTAACAAATAGCCTTTCTCCCCTTGTTCCTTGCGATGTCTTGCTTGGATATTACCTGGATAACAAATATGACGTCTTAAATACTGCCTTGTATGAATATGTCCAAGTGCCCAATAATCCATATTTTTTTCCTCAAGATCCCTCAAGGAAAAAGGAGCATAATGAGCGGACCCTGCCATATTTTTTTCTTGGCCGTGAACAACACCTATGTGAAATGGAACTCCTTCTTTTTTCTCGTATGTTTTAGCAATGTTCGTTTGAAGTGATCGATCACTATAGCTGCATCCATAGAGACGGGCTGCTGGTCTATTGTTTTTAAAATAAATTTTTGTCTCCGGCTCTGTTGAAAAAGTTTCAACGTGATCTGGCCATCCGACCGGTGCATATTTTTTGTCCATGGGATCATGGTTGCCAAATAGAATGTAAACGTTAATATCATAGGGTTTTAACAGCTCTAACTTTTGTTTGAGAAAAAGCTGGCTTTTTACGCTTCTGTTTTCTTGATCGAATAAATCGCCTGCTAATATTACAAAGTCCACTTGTAATTGAATAGCATCTTCAATCATTTTATGTACAGCAGTATATATACTATCTTCCAATTGATTTTTTAATAAGGAAGAAGCTCCAGCAGCTGCCGGTATGGGGGAGCCCAAATGAAGATCAGCAGCATGAATAAATCGCAATGCTTCCATATAAGGCCAACCTTTCTTATTTGTTATTATTTCATTATATCAAAATCAAGTGAACATATGCTCGTATGAGTTCCTTGCTGTTTTATTAGAAAAATATTAAAACTCGGCTTGTCTTCTTTTAGAACATTCGCTGTTTTAGTATAAGGTCCTCTTTAACTGTGGGGCTAGACTCTGAAGCTCGACACTAATCAAATAATACGAAAAATTATCCACAGCAGAAAGCTTCCTGGACATGTAAAAACCCCCTCTTCGAAGAGGGAGCTGAGTGTTTAATAATATGGTAGTGCAGATAACGCAACGAGCGCTGCTAATGGCAGAATTAATCTTCTAAAACGAGGGTAGTAATAGGGGTAGTAGTAAGGGTAATAGAAACCAGGGTATCCGCCAAATCCGTAAAATTGCCGGTCATCTCTATTATTGCAGCCGCATTTTTTTTGCTTCGATGGAGAAGTGTAAGGCATCACATTTTCCATATGGTTATTGTTCATATGCTGCGGCATCATGTGGTGCATATCGTTTCCGTTCATGTGCTGCGGCATCATGTGGTGCATATCGTTTCCGTTCATGTGCTGCGGCATCATGTGGTGCATATCGTTTCCGTTCATGTACTGCGGCATTACCTCTTCCATATTATTTCCATTCATGTTTTGGTACGCATGATTGTTATCATAATCTGGAATCATCAAATAAACATTGTTTTCGTCTACGTCTTCAACATAACCATTAAAATATTCATTGTTTTTTGTTTGAACCATCACAAATTGACCCAGATGCTGCTGGCACAAATTATACATATGCATATCATTGTTCATATAAACGCCCGCCTCCTTTTCCATCCTATCCTATTCAAGACACGGGCGTTTGTGCATAATCCTTTAGATCTGAGTTGATTCCTGTTCTTTCATTTGTTTTCTTTGGTGCGCAAATAGGAGAGATTGAAAGACCATAAATATTCCTCCTGCAAACCAATATAAAGAGAGAGCAGACGGCAATGCGATTCCTGCTATCACCATCATAACTGGCATTATATACAACAACGGCTTCATCTGAGCAGAAGAAGTATCTGTGATACTCATTTTTGTCTGTAAAAACATAACAATACCAGCTGCTAAAGGTGTAATATACCATGGATCCGGCTCGCCTAAATTCATCCATAAAAAACTATGATTTGCAATCTCTTCCGTTCGTACAATTGCAAAATAAAACGCCATTAAGATCGGCATTTGAATAAATATAGGCAAACAGCCTGCCATCGGATTAACTCCATTTTCTTTATAAAGGCTCATTATTTCCTGTTGATATTGCTGCATCTGTTCTTGTTTTTTTAAATCAAATTTATTTTTCAAAGCTTCCATTTCAGGCTGAAGCTGTTTGATGGCCAAAGTGCTTTTTTGCTGTTTTAAAAACAGAGGCAGCAGGAGCAAGCGAATAATTATGGTCACCATCACGATCGCTGATCCATAACTGCCTAGAAAAAGGTCTGCGAAAAAAGTCAGCACCCAGGAAAGCGGATAGACAAAATAGTGGTTCCATATGCCCTCACTTTCTGAAGTAATCGGGGCTTGCTCTATTCCACAACCTGAAATAAGAATTACTGCTGCTAAAGCTGCTAAAAATAATTTCCATTTTTTATCCAAAGTTTCATCATTCCTCCCGTTTGTTTTTTAAACATTTTTGGAGAAATGATTACTAGCTTCATCTTCATCCTTATGATCATCCACTGCTGGAACTTTTCTTTTAATAAAAGTGAACGAAAAATATTTTGGAATAAACAGAGGCTCAAAGTTTTCTCTCTCTAATTGAAGACGGTGTATTATTTGGTGACTGCAGTTCCAGTATCCAGAAGATGACTCTAATACAGACCATCCAGCAATATAAAGCAAAGAAATGACGAACAACATTTCGATTAAATTTACATCGATTATGAATTCAATCAATAGTCACCCGCTCCTTTTCTTCTAAATAAGCACTTAATTATGTAAGTCATATTCTTTATTTTTCACTGCCACATAATGTTTTTCATATTCTTCAGCATAAGCTAACACTTCTTCCACGTACCAATCAGCTTGATTGTATTGAAATATTGCTTTCTTTTCCTTTCCATCTGCTGCTCCATTTGCGGCCAAGTAATTTGCTGTGGAATAAACCGCATCTTCTATGTCATAAGGATCTGCTCTGCCATTTCCATTCCCATCCACACCGTAACCACCATATTTATTAATAACAGACATATCCGTTAAAGTAGATTTTGGTATATCCAAATTTCCTTTTTCTTCGTCTTCACATCCTGGATATCCCCAACCGATGAAAGTACATGGCATAAATTGGGTGTGCCCGATTGCACCGGCTGGACTCTCTAGTTCATCCATCGTTGAAAACACTGTTTCTACTCTATGAACGGCTGCAAGTAATTCCCATGACACTTCGTACTCTTCTGCTGCCTCTTTATATATAGGAATCAAAGATTCTGGTATTTCTTCTTTTGAAAAAGTTTGGGAAAACTTTTCTTTACCTGATTCTCCGTTATTGACTGCTTTTAAAAATAACGCTCCAATGAATAAAAACAAGGAGAACAAAACGATAGCAGTTCGTACCGGCTTTTTCTTTTCTTTCTTTGCCAATGCTGCACCTCCCCTCTACCATGTTACCAAAAACAACAAATAAATCTATAGACGAAATAGTGACAAAATTTATAAATAAAGTGACTTGTTTGATGTTTTATTTCGTCGTAAAATAAATATATTAAACGAATATTCAGTTAAATTAAAGGAGGGGATTTCACTTGCAATACTTTCTTACGGTGTTTGATAAAGACGGTTCCTTATTATTAAATGAAACATTCGAATATGAAAAAGATACATTAGCTATTGACCACGGAAAGCAGCGGCTTAAAGAAAAAAACTTTCAAGATGTAACTCACCGGATGACCCGAAATGGAAAATTACTATTGTTTCACAGGTAAACGAATTATACATAAAGCTGTTCCAAGGTTATTCCGGAACAGCTTTATGATCTATATGGTTTTTAAACAATTGATCTAATGAGGCGATTTTTTTATCTGTGTATTCTTCAAACCGATTATTGTAGGATACCGGATCTTTTGGATTGGCAAATCTGCCTATTTTTTTAGTAACCGGATCTACCCATTTACTTGCAGCTCCACAGCCAAGACCAATAATTGTTTGAACTTCCTCCATAATGATAATATTATATAAACTTTCTTGTCCTTCTAATGAATATCCTACGTTTTCTAAATTACCTAATATGTTTTTCTGCCGGTACAGGTAATAAGGGTGATAATGATGAGAATTCATCCAAGCAGCTGTCATCTCCATCATTTTTTCAATTTCATCTTTTTCTGCTACTTTATATTTTTCTTTTTGCTTTGTCATCGTAGAAGCTCTTTTAAAAGATAACGTATGAACCGTTACGGATTCAGGAGACAATTTTTCTGTTTCTTCTAGACTTTTTTCCATTTCCTTTGTCCCTTCCCCAGGAAGACCGATTATTAAGTCCATATTTATGTTTTTCATTCCCATTTTACGAGATAATTCGTACTTTTCTTTTGTTTCTTCAACGGAGTGATGCCGGCCGATTGCTTTTAACGTTTGATTATCAAAAGACTGAGGATTAATACTTATACGATCTATATTCCATTTTGAAAGGACATTAAGCTTTGCGGGAGTGATTGTATCAGGCCTGCCAGCCTCAACTGTTATTTCTCGTACGTCATGTATTCCAGGAATAACTTCATACATCTTTGCATATAGCTCATCCATTTCTGCTGCACTTATACTCGTTGGCGTACCTCCTCCAAAATATATGGTTGTTACCGGCACCCCAGTTCGTTCAAGCCATGCTCCAATTTGTTCCATTTCAAAATGCAGTCCAGTAAGAAATGCTTCGACAGACCCATTCTTTCCGTTTATTGCATAAGCTGGAAATGTACAATAAGCACATTTTGTAGGGCAAAACGGTATTCCTATATAAATGCTTACGCCATTATGCAATTCATATAAGTCTGGCAGCACTTTTTGCTGGCGGCGGCCGATACTTTCTAAAAGGGCAGCTTTATTTTCTGACACTAAATAGTCATTTTGCAAGTGTTCTTTTATTTCTGCTAGTTCAAGTCCATCCTGATAAAGAGAGTGCCATAATTTAGTAGGACGAATACCGGTTAGGGTTCCCCAAGGCTGAATGGTGCTTGTCCATTTGTTTAAAAGCTTCACAAACAGATGAGCTCTTACTTGTTTTGCTTTCTTATAAATATCTTTTTCGCTTAATAATAGAGGGGCGTGCTTTTGGAACGTCTCTTTTAAACAGGCTCCATTAGTATGTATAAATGTCGCTGTCAAAGCAATATACTCACCTTTCCTTGTTTCTTCAAAAGTAACTACCGCTTCTGAATTTGTTTTTGTGGCCATATTTATCTCTGCATCTATATCGTACATGTCAGCAATGTGCTGAAGAGGGCGCAGTTCTTTGTCTCCTGCCCCTTTTATATGAATAATCATTTGATTCATTCCTTCCTGTTTGGTTGAAATCAGCTTAAGTGTACATAATGTATTTCCTGTGGTCAATAAAAACTCGGCTTGCCAGTGAACCCTTATGTTATACTTTGAACCTTTAGCAAACTGATACTTTCCTAAAGTATTAGAAAAGGCCGGTATTTATACCGGCCCGCTGTTTTATAGGTGTTATACTTCTACTCTCATTTGCTTTCGGAATACTTCTTTAATCATATATGCTACTCCGTCTTGCTCATTTGAACGTGTAACCCAGTCTGCTTTTTCCTTCAACTCATCAGACGCCTGCCCCATAGCTACCCCAATTCCAGCCATTTCCAAGGCAGGTGCGTCCGCGGTTCCTGAACCAACAAAAATTGATTCTTCCCTGTTTATACCAAGTTCAGACATAAGATAGGATAATGCATATTCCTTCGTTGCTTGCTCTTTTTTTATTGTTAAATGTTTTCCAGTTTGTTCTATTATAATACCTGGTATAGCTTCTAATAACTCCTCCCTGCACTTTACAGCTTGCTGTTCTTCTTCAAACTCTCCGAACAACCGTAAAGCACTTAGCTGTTGTTCATAAACAGAAGCAGATACTTTTTCTGTGTATGTTTTGGGCTGGAATAACCCCTCTCCCAGGCTGAATTGTATCTTACCGAGCATCTTTCTGGTATGCTGATGTTTATTTTCCCATTCATAGTCTTGACTTTCAAGTTGTATACGGCATGGATAACGTTCTAAATATTCAGCAGCATCAAATACCATCTCTGTAGGCATTCTGGCCTCTAAGATCGGCATACCCGACATGCCTGCTAATAAGGCTCCGCCGTGAGAAATCATCTCATGCTCCATTTTTAATTGTTTTGCTGTCTTTTTAGCTGCTGAAAAACTTCGGTTGGTTACAAGTACAGAATATACTCCTTTTTTTCGAACAAAATCAACGGCTTCTTTTGTTTCCCGGCTGATCCGATCATTATTTTTCAAAAGTACACCGTCTATACTCATCGCCAATAATCGGTACTTCATGTTGTTTCCCCCTCCTCGGCGCTAAGCCTTTTCTACTTTACCCTATGTTGTCCGGGCATTCTTTAGAACGGAAACAAATCATGAAACAAATGACTTTTATGTATAGAAAAAACCTGCAGAAACATTTCTGCAGGGAAAATTTTTTACTAACCTTGCTGCTCTTCAGGAGACCCATAAAGATCTTCAAGAGGTTCGGTAATAATTTTATTCAAATCACTAATTATAGTGCTCATACGTTGTTCTTCTTCCATCAATTTGGAGATAACATCGTGCTGCTGAACCATTTCAAATTGTTTTTGTGCTTGTGTAATCTCTTCTTCCGATGGCTGCTGGCCTTGCATTTGTTTTTGTTGAAGGTCCAATTGTATTTGGCGGAAATTATCAAGCATTCTTTTTGCTACTTCATCGTTTTCCACTTCTTCATGCAAATTTTTCAAGTTTTGAAATTCATCACTGTTTCTTAAAGTCTGAGATAATTCTCGGGCACTGTCATAAATATTGGACATTATTGGTCCTCCTTTTTTAAATCTTTACCGAGCATAACATGAAAAGCTTCTATAAATCATCCTTATCCCCAACTTTTAAAGAAAAAGGATAACAAATACGCCTTGAAACAGTCCAACTAATCCACCTAGAAGAGCACCAAGGTAAGTTATCATTTTAAATTCACGTCTTGAAATAGAGAGTATCATTGTTTCTAGCCGATCTACCGAAAATGTGTCTACTCTTTCTCTCACAACATCTTCTAACTCCAATTGTTCAAACAAGTTACTCAGTCTGTCCGCTAAAAAACCTTGTACTTGTTCGATAACCCCAGGTATCCATTGTTTTGTTATTTTTTCTTCAAAGGATGGTGCCCATTCATATAAAGGACTATCTAAATAATTGAAAAGAGGTAACTCTTTGTTTAATAAATCAGCCGTCTTCTTGGCTGATTTATCCGTATCAATCAGATAAGCTGCTGTAGAAAAGGGGTTCCGTTGTATTTTTAACCATTCCTTTTCAATTAAATCCCTAATGAATACTTCTGAGGCTGGATCTTCAAAAAAACGAACAATCTCCGGCTGAAGTTTTTCAATTATTTTATCATTACCAAACATAGAACCTAAAAAATTCAACATTGAGCCTTTTCCCTGGAGAAATTTCTCCAAAAGAACATAAAGCTGTTTTCGTCCTTCTTCCCCTTTAAAATATTCCACTCCTTTTTTTGTAACTTTTCGAGCAAGAAAAGGAACTAATTCATCTCCTTTTTCGATTACACCTTTAGGAAGAAGTTCTTTTATTTCTTTATGTTTATTTTCCATTATAAAACGATCTAATTTTTCTTTTATAAAATATTCGGTTTTCTCTTGGATCGTGTTTCTAATGTCATTTACATTCCAGGTTTCTTGAAAAAAATCAGTCAGAGCTGCAGAACTATAAAGCGATTTAGTGATTTCGTCTGTTATCCATTTTGTCATCTTCACGCGAAAAGACTTTTCTATTATTTTTTTCTGAATTCCCTCTGGTGTCAATAAATGATTGACCACCATCTTCCCCATTTGTTCTGCCATTTCTCCTCTTCGTTTTGGAATAAGCCCAGGCGTAAAAGGAACTCTCCATTTCCCCACGTAAATTGGCTTATACGGTCTAAACAACATTTTTATAGCTAACGAGTTTGTCAATCCGCCTATAACAGCTCCAACCGTGATCATTATTATAATCAGCCATAATCCGTCCATTTTTAAACTCCTTTGAATTAGCACCTTGATGAATTTACCATTATTACTTTACCAATTGGATAAATTTTCGGCAAGCATGACAGCAGTAACTTTTTGATTGTTTTCTGATATGATAAGATGCAAAGAATACTTACTATCCTAGAAATGGGGGGATAGAAATGATTATGCATTTTCAATGGTATGAAAAAAAGAATAACTGGCTGCGAAAAGAGTGGGCATTCTCCTTTTATTTTAAAGGATCATACTACAATGGCGTGTATTTTAAAGACGGGTCGATTAAATGGGAGGGAGAACAGCTTCCTTCTAATGACAAAGAAAATATAACAACTCAGGTTCATGATTTAGTTTTGTATCATATTTTTGAGGATCATACTCCGCCCGTATAAATGAATTCCCAAAATATGCACCGTATACCGTCTCTATGAAGGGACATGCTAAAAATACGGGAGGGGAAGGCATGGATAAATTGCAAAAAGGACAAACGGATAAGACAAATTATAGAATGGATGTAGACCGAATGATCAACGAAGGAATGGCAGGAGGTACTGTAAATCCAAAATATGAAAATTTTCAAATTGATGGAGCTAGAAAGTTAGATAAAGAGGAACCTCCTTCCCACAATTAAATACACGTCAGCCTGGCTTTGCGTATAACAAACCAGGCTGTATTTAAGTTGTTTTTTCTTTTCTTATACAAATAGGAGACTGTCAAGGTGGCGGCATGCCACCCCTATCGACAGTCTCTCTAGCCATGTTATTTAATTATTGCTGCTGACCACTCATTTGCTGCTCAGCCATTTGAACAAGACGTTTAGTGATTTCTCCTCCTACAGAACCGTTAGAACGAGAAGTAGAGTCAGCACCAAGTTGCACTCCAAATTCTTGAGCAATTTCGAATTTCATTTGATCAAGAGCTTGAGAAACTCCAGGTACTACTAATTGGTTAGTGTTACCGCTGTTGTTGTTTGCCATGGTTTTTCACCTCCTCTTTGTACCTATAGTTTGTATCGAATTTCAAACACTATGCTACAAAAAGAATAGTAATTTAAGGAAAAAAAGAGAAGGGAGTTAGTATAACCATGTGTTTTTCTACTTCGTCAATCTATACATTTCTATTATATTGCTGTTATACAGGATAAACTGCATGTTTTCTTTTAGAAAATACTTGATATTTTCTCCTATAGCCCTCAAACCGCTCGGTTAATTCCCGTCTTAAATCATCTGGTTCTACAATGCCGTCTATAACCATTTCTGAAGCTAGTCTATATATATCAATATTTTCTTTATACTCCTGACGCTTTTCTTCAATAAAATCTGGTCTATCTTTTTCAGACAGTTCTGCAATTTTGTTTGCATATACTGCATTCACAGCAGCTTCTGGACCCATTACTGCAATTTGTGCACTAGGCAGTGCTAAGCAGCAATCAGGCTCAAAAGCTGGACCTGCCATTGCGTATAATCCTGCTCCATATGCTTTTCGAACAATAACAGATATTTTTGGAACGGTTGCTTCTGACATTGCAGCGATCATTTTTGCTCCGTGACGAATAATACCTGCTTTTTCTACACTCGTTCCAATCATAAATCCTGGTATATCAGCTAAAAATAATAAGGGAATATGGTATGCATCACATAGCGTAATAAACCGGGCAGCTTTGTCTGCAGAGTCATGGAATAATACTCCTCCTTTGACTTTCGGCTGATTGGCAATAATTCCGATGGCTTCTCCATTTAAACGAGCAAATCCAGTAATAATTTCTGGTGCGAACTCTTTTTTCATTTCAAAAAATTGATCTGCGTCTGTAATATGACTAATAAGCTGATACATATCATATGGAGCGTTTTGATTCGCAGGAATAATATCTTTCAAGGGTTTTTCAGGAGGGACCGCTGGTTCCGGTGTATTTAACGATGTCTTATTTTCAAAATTAGCTGGGAAATAAGATAAATATTGACGAGCATGTTCGATAGCTTCTGCTTCATCTTTAGCAAGTATGTCTCCGCATCCAGATACAGAGCAATGCATTTTTGCTCCTCCCATTTCTTCTAAAGAGACTTTTTCCCCAATAACCATCTCAGCCATTCGAGGAGAACCAAGGTACATAGAAGCATTTCCTTCAACCATAATTACTGTGTCACAAAAAGCTGGAATATAAGCCCCACCAGCAGCTGATGGACCGAAAAGTATACAAACCTGTGGAATTTGTCCAGACAGCTTCACCTGGTTATAAAAAATCCGTCCAGCTCCTCGTCGACCTGGGAACATTTCTACTTGATCGGTGATCCTTGCTCCTGCAGAATCAACCAAATAGAGTATAGGTACACTCAGCTTTTCTGCGGTTTCCTGTATCCTAATAATTTTTTCTACAGTTCTTGCCCCCCAAGATCCTGCTTTTATAGTAGAATCGTTTGCCATAAAACAAACGAACTGCCCATTAATTTTTCCAGTACCAGTAATAACACCATCTGCAGCAAGCCCTTCCGCTTGGCTGTTTGCAAATTTTCCGTCTTCATAAGTTAATCCATCATCCAACAATAAATTTAGACGGTCACGGACAAAGTATTTGCCTTTTTCTTTATTTTTTTCATGATATTTTTCTTCCCCGCCTTTTTCGATGCGATTGACTAATTGTTGGTGAAAATCTTCGTTTATCATAATGTACACCTCCTATTTACCGTAATATACTGGCTCACGTTTTTCTTTGAAAGCCCTTAGCCCTTCTAATCTGTCTTCTGTACTTATCGTGGCTTCATAGGATTTTTCTTCAATTACAAGACCCGTCGTTAATTCTGAATCAATCCCGCCATTAATGGCTGTTTTCGCAGCTGATACAGCAACAGGCCCATTTCTTCTTATTTCTAATGCCAGCTCCACTGCTTTATTAAATACGTGACCACTTTCTGCTGCATACTCCGCGATTCCTAATTCAACTGCTTCTTTTCCAGAAATTTTCCGGGCTGTATATATTAATTCTTTCGCTTTTGCCTTTCCAATAAGCCGAGGTAAAAGCTGAGTTCCGCCTCCTCCAGGGATAATAGCTAGAGAAGTTTCTGGCAGTCCGTATTTTCCGTCGGCACTTGCAATACGCAAATCACATGCGAGAGCTAATTCAAGTCCGCCGCCAAGAGCGCTTCCATTCATTGCAGCAATGACCGGTTTTGGAAAATTTTCAATTCGATTTATGGATTCCTTGATGAAAGAGACAGTTTTTCGAACTTCGATCTGATTCATATTAGCTCTTTCTTTTAGATCTGCTCCAGCGCAAAATACTTTTTCTCCTTCTCCACGAATAATTAAAACGCGGCAGGAAGCATCATAAGCGAGATCTTTTAAAGTCTCTTGCAATTTATTTAAAAGGGATATTGATAGAGCATTTGCTGTGGATGGTCTATTCAAAGTTATTACCGTTATTCCTTCATGCGGCTTATCAACGCGAATGTATCGGGTCATCTGTTCTCTCCATTCTTAGCTAGAATTGCTTTTTTTCCTTTATGTGCTTGCAGCGCTTTACTTGGTAAAGGCTTTCCAATATGATTTTCCATAAACATAGCGTTTTCGACCATTTTTTCTTCTGAAACACCTGTTTTGATGCCCATTTGGTGAAGCATATAAAGAAGATCTTCCGTTGCTGTATTTCCAGAAGCACCTGGTGCGTATGGACAGCCTCCCAATCCTCCACAAGAGCTGTCAAAAGTCTGTATCCCCATTTCAAGTGCTTTTAGTGTATTAGAAAGGGCGGTTCCCCTCGTATCATGAAAATGCATAGCTAATTTATTTGCAGGAATGCCTTTTAATAAATGGTTCAACGTGTCTTCTACTTGCATAGGAGAAGCCGTACCAACTGTATCTCCAATCGATAACTCATATGCCCCTATTTCTAAAAGTGATTCACTTATTCTTCGTACATTTTCAGAATTGGTTCGTCCTTCATAAGGACAAAAAAATGCTGTAGATACATAGGCTCGAACGGGTATATTTGCTTTGACTGCTTCTTCTGCTGTTTGTCGTAAAACCGGCAGTGTTTCATCTATACTTTTGTTTACATTCTTTTTGTTGTGGGTTTCTGTAGCGGACATAAAAACTGCAATTTCATCAACGTTAGTCTCTATTGCAGCTTCAAGCCCTTTTTGATTTGGAACTAATGCGGTATAGACTACTCCTTCTTTTCGCTGAATCGATTTGACAACGTCTTTTGCATCCGCCAAAGCAGGAACCCACTTTGGGTGGACAAAAGACGTAATTTCAATATGGCGTAATCCACTCTGTGATAATTGATTAATCCAGTCCGTTTTTACTTTAGTCGGGATTAATTTTTTTTCATTCTGAAGACCATCACGAGGTCCTACTTCTTTTATCGTTACATTTATTGGCCAACTCATCCTGCTCCCCCTATCTACTCTAATTCAAACAATTCATCCCCTTCATTCACAAACTCCCCTTCTTCTTTTAACACTGTTTTTATTTTGCCGTTTGCTTTTGCTGTAATCGGTATCTCCATTTTCATGGATTCTAAAATGGCTACTTCCTGGCCTTCCTTTACTTCTTCACCGGAACTTACTAATAATTTCCATAAGTTACCGGCCATTGAAGCTGTTATGACATTCATTTTTTTGCCTCCTTGCTTATACATTTGTAGAACGAAGAATATCCGTTACAAAAGCCGTTGTTGTCTGTCCTTGTTTAAAATCTTGATGGTTAAGTACTTCTAATATCATTGGAATATTCGTTTTTATCCCCTCAACGTGATAATTATTGAGAGCGCTGATCATTTGGTTAATGGATTCGTGTCGGTCTTTACCAGTAGTAATAATTTTAGCAATCATCGGATCATAATGAGGAGTGACGACGATCCCTTCCCTTACCCCGCATTCGTGACGTATATGTTCTCCTCTTGGCAGAGTTAAAGCTGTAATTTTTCCAGGAGAAGGAAAAAAATTACTTGGATCCTCAGCATAAATTCTTGCTTCTAATGCGTGACCATTTTGTATAATACTATCTTGTGTTATATGAAGTATTTCTCCTGAAGCTACGCGCAGCTGCCACTGGACTATATCAACGTTTGTTACTTCTTCCGTAACTGGGTGCTCCACTTGAAGTCTTGTGTTCATTTCCAAGAAATAAAATTGTTGTTGATCGTCCACTAAAAATTCAATCGTTCCTGCATTCCTGTATCCGATATGTTCTGCTGCTTTTATTGCTGCTTCTCCCATTTTTTGACGAGTGGCAGCGTTTATAAAAGGAGATGGACTTTCTTCTAGCACTTTTTGATTACGGCGCTGTATCGAACAATCTCGCTCTCCAAGATGAATCACATTTCCATGCTGATCGGCGAGAATTTGTATTTCAACATGTCTTGCATGTTCAATAATTTTTTCAATATAAAGAGTTCCATTTCCGAAAAAGTCACTGGCTCGTTTTTTATTCCCTTCAAATGCTTTTCTTAATTCTTTTTCATTGTTAACTTTCTGCATACCAATTCCGCCCCCGCCTGCAGAGGCCTTTAACATGACGGGATATCCTATTTGTTCAGCGTCTTTTAAAGCAGCCTCTACGCTTTCCACCCTTTGATTTATACCTGGAATAATCGGTATTTCTGCATTTTTCATTGCTTTTCTAGCCGATATTTTATCTCCCATTAATTCCATGCTTTCCGGAGAAGGTCCTATAAACGTAATATCCTCTCTTTCACATTTTTTTGCAAAATCAGCGTTTTCTGATAATAGACCATATCCGGGATGCACTGCATCAGCCCCTGCATCTTTAGCTGCCTGCAGAATAGAATGAATATTAAGATAGCTTTCTTTAACTGGTGCAGGACCGATAAGATAAGCTTCATCAGCCATTTTTACATGCTCAGCCTGGTGGTCTGCTTCTGAATAAACTGCTGCAGAGATAATACCTAGTTCCTCACATGCCCGCACAATTCTGCAAGCAATCTCTCCTCTATTAGCAATTAACACTTTACGAAACAAATTTTTCACCTCACTCTTCATTTAATAGAAAATTGGCTTTTCGCTAATTCACGGAGTTTAAATTTTTGGATCTTTCCCGAAGCAGTCATAGGATACTCATCCACAAAAGTAATGTAGGCAGGGATTTTATGACGTGAAATTTTCCCTTCGCAGTACGAACGTATTTCGTCAGCAGTACATACTTCTCCTTCTTTTAATCGAACCCATGCAGAGACCTCTTCTCCATATTTATCATTCGGTATACCGACTATTTGCACATCAAGAAGTTTTGGATGTTGATATAAAAACTCTTCTATTTCTCGTGGATATATGTTTTCTCCGCCTCTAATAATCATATCTTTTAAACGGCCTGTAATTTTACAGTATCCGCCTTCATCCATCACGGCCAGGTCCCCTGTAAATAACCAGCCATCTTCCGATAAAACATTTCTCGTAGCCTCTTTTTGTTTGTAATAGCCTTTCATCACGTGATAGCCTCTCGTGCAAAGCTCACCTTGTTCCCCGCGTGGAAGTTCTTCTTTCGTGTTAGGATTTACGATTTTGACTTCGACATTAGGAAGAGCTTTTCCAACTGTTTCCACTCTTCGTTCAATCGAATCATCTACTCTTGTCTGAGTGATAACGGGGGAAGATTCAGTTTGACCATATGCTATCGTTATTTCGTCTGCCCCCATTTTTTCGATGACACCTTTCATTACCTCTACCGGACAATTTGAGCCTGCCATTATTCCTGTTCTGAGGGAACGGAGGTTGAATTCTGGAAACTTCGGGTGGTTCATTTCAGCAATAAACATTGTTGGGACTCCATGAAGCGCAGTGCATTGTTCACTCTCCACCGCTTTTAACACTTTCAAAGGTCCAAACTCTTCTACTGGAACCATAGCTGCCGCTTTCGTTACGCATGCCATTGTTCCAAGAACACAGCCAAAACAATGAAAAAACGGAACTGGAATACAAAGACGATCTTCTTCTGTAAGCTCCATACATTCTGCAATATTTAGGCCGTTATTTACAATATTTTTGTGTGTAAGCATTACTCCTTTAGGAAATCCGGTCGTTCCTGAGGTGTATTGCATATTTATTACATCATCAGGGTTTAAAGACAACATTCGCTGCTTTAAAGTTTCTTCACTTGTGCCGTTTGACATATCCATTAATTGTTTCCATGTAAGCATGCCAGGTTTTTGTTCATCACCTAAAAATATAATGTTTTTTAAAAAAGGAAACTTATCGCTAGATAGCTTGCCAGGCTCTGCATTCTTTAGTTCAGGGATGACATCATAAAGAATTTCTGTATAAGAAACACCTTTAAATGATTCTTGTAAAATTAAGGTGGAAGCATCCGACTGTTGAAGTAAATATTCCAGCTCTTGTGCCATATAATTTGTGTTGACCGTTACTAATATGGCACCTGTTTTGGCGGTGGAAAACTGAGATATTAACCATTCTGGCTTATTAGCAGCCCAAATAGCTATATGATCTCCTTTCTCCACTCCAAGATTGATGAATCCCTTTGCTGCTTTTTTGCAAATTTCTTCAAATTCTAAGTAAGTGTAACGAAGTCCGCGATCCGGATAGACTACCGCCTCTTTTTCACCATATAAACATGCTGTTTGTTCAAGCAGTTTACCAACGGAAATATCCAATGTCCCTGTCATTGGTTCTCTCCTTCCCAAAAAATGATTAATAAATACAATTAGCAGCCAAGCTCCCGAGCAATAACCATTCTCTGTATTTCAGAAGTTCCTTCCCCAATTTCCATCAGTTTAGTGTCCCGCAGCATTCTTTCTATTTCATATTCTCGCATGTATCCGTAACCCCCGTGGATTTGTAATGCTTGATTGCATGTTCTGGTAGCCATTTCTGAAGCAAACAGTTTTGCATATGAAGCCTCTTTTTTAAAAGGTTTGCCTTGGTCTTTTAACCATGCTGCCTTTAAAACCACGTTTTGAGCGATTTCTATTTCCATTGCCATATCTGCTAATTTAAATTGAATTCCTTGAAAAGAAGAAATAGTTTGACCAAATTGCTTACGTTCCTTTGCATAAGCAAGTGCTTTCTCAAATGCTCCGCGTGCGATTCCTACTGCAAGCGCTGCAATAGAGATTCTTCCTCCATCAAGGGTATAAAGAAATTGATTGAAACCCTTTGCTGGATCCCCAAGCAAATTGTCTTTTGGTACTTTTACGTCCTCAAGTACAAGCTCAGAAGTATTAGATCCGCGAACTCCCATCTTTTCATAAGGACTGGTAATCGTAAATCCTTCTGTATTAGCGGGCACAATAAAAGCTGAGATAATATTTTTTCCCTGATCATTTTTAGCAGTCACCGCTGTGACAATTACCGTTTTTGCATATTGAGCATTTGTAATCCAGCATTTTTCTCCATTAATAACGTACTCTTTACCAATTAATTCTGCTTTTGTTCTCGTTCCTCCTGCATCAGAACCGGCATTTGGCTCAGTTAATCCAAAGGAACCTAAAGCTTTGCCGGATGCAAGCGGCACTAAATAATCTTGTTTTTGTTGTTCCGTTCCAAAATAATATAGAGGACTCGCTCCTAATGAAACAGCAGCAGCATAACTCAGCCCTGTACTTCCACAAGCTTTACCCACTTCTTCTACAGCAAGCGCATAAGCTATCGTGTCCCCGCCGGAACCACCATATTTTTCTGGAAAGGGGATCCCTAAAAGCCCTAGCTCCCCCATTTTTTTAAACGTTTCTTCAGGAAATCTTGCTTCTTTATCGACTTCTTGTGCTTTAGGAGCAATCTCCTGTTCTGCAAACTCTCGTACCATATCCCTCGTCATGCGCTGCTCACTTGTTAATTCAAAATTCATTTCCTCTCCTCCATCCCTTTAATACCGGCATTTTAAAACTGAGCAACTGTTCAGAATCAGACCAAAAAGGAATTTCTGCCTTGTATTGAATTTTGTAAGCGTTTTCAATATTAATTCAATTATAAGTAAAAATTCAGAAAGACGTCAATTACTTATTTTGAAATCTTTTTCTACATTTTCTGATTAAATTTTTGGAGCATGTCCTTGTATGTTGTATGTTTGTATGTCTTCCAAAGATAATGGCAGAAAGTCTGGAAATAGCCAGGAGGATATTTCTGATCAGATGACAAAATTATCAATCCTTAAACAAATTTTCCATTATACTACATTTAATATTTTTAATTATTTGATTATTTGTTATTTTTACGTTTTCTTTTGTAGGTTCCAGATAGTATGAAAACTGTAACCAAAATATTCCAAGGAGGTTAAGTTATCTATGCGTAAGATCTGTTTTTTGTTCCTTACCATGGCCCTGCTGATAACGCAATTTCCAATCGGAGCCATGGCTCCGAATGGTAACGCTGAATGCCGCCCGCTTTCGGATGATCCATCTTATGACGGGTGGGTGGACCACGAACAGTTGAAAGACAGGCTTGGTCAGATTGATGGTACGAGTAACGGTAGGGTTGGAGTGGATGTCGTCGGCTATTCCCAGCTTGAGCGGGAAATCTTTGCAGCTCGTGTAGGTACCGGGGATCGGGTACTGTTGGTCACTAGCAAAATCCATGGAAACGAAAAAACTGGTACGGAAGCTCTTCTTCAGATGTTGAAGACACTTGGGTCCAGTAGTGGAGAAAATAAGTGAAAATGTCACTATGTTTGATGAAGTAGAATCCTATGTCGATCTACATTACATGGGGCCTTGCAATAACAGTGAGGAAGATGATCAGTACGTACAGGTTGCACTAGACTATCCCCCATTGGGACCAGTTGACAGCACGAAATATACATCCGAGTATCCTCTGCTGGATCGGGTTAAATCAAGACGCTATGCACTTGCCGCTGCATTAGGTATGGAAGAGTTCTCTGGTATGGGAAATGCAGAAATTTCTCCTTTCTGGGGCAGGGTGAACCGCTATTATCACCCATCCGAATGATCTTCCAGGTCAGGCCAGATCCTCTTTTGCCCTCAATAGTACTGAAACAGCCCTTTTTGAAATACGCAGACAACAGCACAGCTGGGGACAGAAGCAGAAAGGCATGCTGACACAAATTGTAAAGAATGGATTATTCGGTATTGCCGAGCATATGTCAGATGATTCAATTGATGATCTAGATGGAGATGATTTCTACGAATTACCAAAGTACTTAGCCTCTCTAGCAGCAAAGATTACGTGTAAACAAAAAAACACCTCCGCAGCGGTACTTTTGACATTAACAGGAGCGGAGGTGGCTTTTCCTTCATGAAAATAAACATATTGTATATTATTGGTATTTAAGTTTTATTTTGTAGTTTTCCTAAATATTATATAGATAATCAAGTTGAAAAGGAGGTTACAAAGTGAAAAATCCGAATCTATTGACTCAGATCCTGATCGCTTTTATTGCTGCCATCATTTTAGGGGTAATTGCAGGGCCGAGTGTGGAAGTGGTCCAGCCCCTGGGTGACTTCTTCCTTCGTCTTATTCAATTCATCATAGTTCCTTTAATCCTGTCCACACTAATAGTTGGTGTAGCTGGTACCGGCAACGTCAGAAAACTGGGTCGTATGGGTGGGAAAACCATTGCATATTACTTAGGCACATCAGCTGTAGCCATTACTATCGGGCTTGCCATTGGCTTAGCTTTTCAACCCGGAGCCGGGGTAGATATACCTACCGAAGCGGTAGGAGCAGAGCCGGCAGCCGAGGAGCAGAATGTGGTAGATACACTGTTGAATATTATCCCGCTCAATCCGTTTGAAGCCATGGTGGAAGGCGAGATCCTGCAGATTATCTTTTTTGCCCTTTTTATTGGGATTGCCATTTCCCTGGTTGGGGAGAAAGCCCAACCGGTCTATCGCTTTTTTGAAGGTTTAGCCGAAGTGATGTATAAAATCACTGGGATCGTTATTCTGCTGGCGCCCATCGGGGTGTTTGGGCTGATTGCACCGGTAGTTGGTGAATACGGTATGTCTGTGCTTCTTCCACTGTTAAAGGTGATTTTGGGAGTATTTGCTGCTTGTTTGCTTCATATCGTTATTACCTATTCCATAGTGGTTAAATTAGGCGGTAAAATGAGTCCACTAGTTTTTTTCAAAGGAATCGCTCCTGCAGGCCTGTTTGCTTTCAGTTCGGCAAGTAGTGCAGGCACATTACCATTAACAATGAAGAATTCACAGGAAAATTTAGGCGTATCCCAGAAAACAAGCAGTTTTGTACTGCCGCTCGGAGCGACCATCAATATGGATGGAACAGCCATATATCAAGGGGTGGCCGTTCTATTTATTGCTCAGTTCTATGGCATTGAATTGAGCATCATGCAGATGTTGTCTGTTATTTTGATTGCTACGTTGGCCTCGATCGGAACGGCAGGGGTGCCGGGTGCCGGTTTAATCATGCTTACTTTCGTGCTGACCAATATCGGACTGCCTCTAGAAGGGATTGCTTTGATTGCCGGGATCGATCGTATTCTTGATATGTTCCGTACCTCCGTCAACGTTGTAGGTGATGCCGCCGGTGCCGTCTTTGTTGATCGTACTGAAAAGCACCATGAAAGTAATGAAGATAAGGACCTTGAATATAGCATGAATGTGTAATCTAAATCCATCATTCCCCATTGATTTTTTTGGTCAATGGGGAATGAATGTTACTGCTCGGACAACAACCGTTTGGATTCATAGTACAAAGTCTGAATAAACTTCTTAGCATTGATCCGAATTTGCGTGTGAGATAATGACTACTCGTTCTTCAATTCCTCCATTATTTCTCGTACCAATCCAAAAACCGTCACTTCCTGTTTCTGGTTTTCAGTCATTATACAATAGGGTTTTTAGAAAATACATTTGATTAAGACAATACGATCAATTATTACTTTTATATAATATGATTAACAAGAAATATTACCTACAAGTACAACCATTCTTTTGCCACAATATCATCGGGACTGAGGGAAGCTCTATTTTATTTTAAGATGTTTTAAGAAAAGTATCTGCTTGATTTCCTCGTCTGCAATAGCCGTATTGAGGTCGTCTTTCCTAAGTCATTTTTTGCTTCTTTGACATTTTTGTCACCACCTTAGTTAATATGCGTTCCTTTGGTTATATTACAATGAAGGGGTGAAAAAATGGATCAGAAAAATGAACACAAGGATGAAAAAATAAATGTGAAACTAGGCGGAATGGGACTGTACTCAAATACTTCCAATATGGAAATCAGTGGATACAAGGCTTCCGGTGACATTGAAAATTCCGGACAGTTAGATAAAGGTTTTCAGAAGGTAGAAGAGGAAGACATTGCTCCACGTGCATCAGCAAAAGAAGGGGATCAGAAGGATTATTAATCAAAGCCTTTGGTAAGCTTTCTTTTTGAGACTTATATTTTATTTTAAAGGGGGGCTTTGCAAATGACTTGGCAGAGCCCTCTTAAATAATTAATGCCAACTGCAGGGAGATATAATCATGAAAAAGGCAATGATTATAGCAATCAGTTATGGAATCATTATATATATTGCTTTTCTATACCGAGGGCCACTGTTAGCTTGGCTCAACCAAAGTACGTTAACTGAACTACCGTTGATGTTTTTTCTTGCGGTCCTTCTTGGCACCATTCCTGTTGTCCCTTTCACTGTGTTTGCCGGTATGATGGGAATGAAATATGGTTTGTGGATCGGCTCCGCCATAAACTGGACAGGAGCTGTCGGAGCTGCTGTCGTTTTTTTCATTGTTACCCGTTTCTTTTTTATCCATCAGTTCCAACGCTATATAAACCGATTTGACAAGGTGAAAAAATTTGATAGCATGATAAGCCGAAATGCATTTACTGCCGTTCTTTTCAGCCGAATGCTCCCTATCATACCTCCCACTTTTATCAATATTTACTCGGGGTTGAGTACCATGCTGTTTTCAACCTATTTCGCTGCCACGGCCATCGGCCAAATTCCCGGAATGATTGCCTTTGCTTATCTTGGAAATCAGCTGTTTTCTTCCCTCCATGCATTTGTTACTGGCCTATCCATTTATGTCGGTTTTCTAATCATTATCATCCTTATCTACCGCTGGTGGTATTAAGGTGCACAAGCCACGGTACAGCTCCCCATCTTTTAAAAATCACCGTAACCTAGCATTTATGGATATATTTTATAGATTTGTTTGCCTTTCCTTATCAAAGAGCAGTAAAAAGGAAAGAAGTAACAGAGCATGAACATCGACCAAAACAATGCTCCCTGCGTTTGCAGCTACGTCTGATCCGGCAGCCGTCCGAACAAGTGTAGGAACAATTGCCTGAACTAATTTCTAGTTATGTGGCTCCTCTAACATGAAACGGAAAAACGCGTTTCATAACCAATTCCAAATAAAACAATGATAGAAAGCAGATAAACGTGCTATACTATTTGTAGATGATTCCAGTTATAATCGTTCTATGTACATTTGGTAATTAAGCCGTAAAGGAGGTTCCATCGATTTGACCTTTTTTGGCGCTATCCTAGGAATAGTAATCATTATTGCTTTAGTCAGCTGGATCGTGGGGTATAATGCTCTGATCAAATATCTTAATTGGGTGGAAGATGCATGGGCACAAATTGACACACAATTAAACCACCGATTTAATTTAATACCTCGTTTAATTGATGTCGTTCAGCAGCATATTAAAAATGAACAGCATACTTTAGAAAAACTTGTGGAATTAAGGAGTCAGTTAGCTTCCCCAAACAACGATAGGAACCACCAAATGAATATAAATGAGGAGCTCTCTGAAACATTATTTCAAGTTTTCGCCTTAGAAGAAGTTTCGGAATTAAGGAAAGATGAGGAATTTACTTATGTGGAGAAACATTTAAAAGAAACAGACCTAAAAATAAAAAAAGCAGCAAAGATTTATAACAATACTGTAGTAAAATATAATACTAAAATTCAGTCTCCCCCAACCAGTTTCGTAGCCAACATACACAATTTCCATAAAAGAGAGACCATTACCCTTTTAGACAACCAAAATTCTAATATAAAGATGTCTTCATAGAAAAATCGCCTTTCATGCATCGAAGGGCGATTTTTCTACAGATTCGTTTAAATATTTAAGCTATGCAGTAGTTTTTCTGCATTATCTTCTATAACTATATTTTTTTGGATAGTATGTGATAAAAACCCTTCCTTTACCATGTGCTCCAAAAGATGATGCAAAGGAGCGTAATAGTCACGCACATTCAATAAAGCACATCTTTTTTGATGATGGCCAATAGCCCCCCACGTCAGCACTTCCATAAATTCTTCGAGCGTGCCAATTCCGCCTGGCATTGCAACAAAAGCTTCCCCTTTTTCATACATTAACGCTTTTCTTTCGTGCATACTATTCACCGTTATAAGATTAGTTACATGCTGATGAGCTATTTCTTTTGGTTTAAGATCTTCTGGTATTATACCAGTGACCTTTCCTCCTTGACTGAGAGCCCCATCAGCAACTGCTCCCATTAAGCCAGAACTTGATCCGCCATAAACAATTTCTATATTATTTTTAGCAGCTGACTTTCCTAAATTCTCTGCTTCTTTTATATATATTGAATTATTGCCTTTTCGAGAGCCGCAAAACACTGTTAATGATTTCATTTGTTCCCTCCTATTAAATTTTATGGCTTAAATAGTATATAGACTTTATATAATAAGTGTATTACATGTTTTCAAAAACATCCTTAAATTGCAGGATCCGTATATATGTTACAATACTTGCTAGATAAATGTAGTATGATTTTTCAAATTTTTTATATTCCCAATGAAAAAGGAGAATTCTGATGGAGAATTTCGAAAGAAAGTTGGAAAATTACGCTGAACTTGCAATCAAAAAAGGGGTGAACATTCAACCAAATCAACCTCTCTTTATTAACGCTCCGATAACTTCAGCAGGTTTTGTTCGTCTATTAGCAAAAAAAGCATATGATGCGGGTGCTAAAAACGTACATGTAGATTGGATAGATGAAGAACTTTCTCGTGTTAAATATGAAAAAGCCCCAGATGAAGCTTTTAAAGAATTCCCTAGCTGGATTGCCAAAGGAAGAGAAGAATTAGCTGAAAATGGGGCAGCATTTATAACGGTAAAATCGACTGATCCCGACCTTTTAAAAGGAATAGATCAAAGCCGGATAGCAAATGCAAATAAAACCGCTGGCGAAGCAATGGATACATTTCGCTCTTATATCCAATCAGACATGGTAAGCTGGCTTGTTATAGCAACCCCTTCTACTGGCTGGGCTAAAAAAGTTTTTCCTGATGTATCAGAAGAAGAAGCAGAGAAAAATCTGTGGGATGCAATTTTTAAAGCCGTTCGAGCAGATCAGGAAAACCCAGTGGAAAAATGGGATGAACATAATAAAACATTACAAGAAAAAGCTGCATTTTTAAATGAAAAAGCGTTCAAGCAGCTGCACTATAAAGCACCAGGTACAGATTTAACGATTGACCTTCCTAACGGCCATATATGGGCTGGCGGCGGCAGTGATAACAAAGACGGTGTTCATTTCATTGCAAATATGCCTACAGAAGAAGTGTTTACTGTTCCTCATAAAACAGGAGTCAACGGTTATGTAAGAAACACAAAACCTCTTAATTACAGCGGAAATGTCATTGATGATTTTACTATTCATTTTAAGGATGGAAAAATTACAGAATTTGAAGCAAAAGAAGGGGAAGAAACGTTAAAAAACTTAATAGATACCGACGAAGGCTCCCATTATTTAGGAGAGGTTGCACTTGTCCCCCACAGTTCTCCCATTTCCCAATCCGGCACATTATTTTATAACACTCTTTTTGACGAAAATGCTTCAAACCACCTCGCTATAGGAAGTGCCTATGCCTTTTGTATTAAAAATGGCACCGAGATGTCAAAAGAAGAAAAAGAAGCAAATGGCATAAACACGAGCATCACTCACGTTGATTTTATGGTAGGCAGTGGAGAAATGGATATTGACGGAAGGCTTTCTAATGGAGAAACAGAACCGTTGATGAGAAACGGAGAGTGGGTTATTTAATGTTTTACACCTTCCATAAAGAATGTTTGTGACTAAATATTTGTGGAATATAAATTATACGAAATCATTGATATTAAAGCGAGGTGAATGTTCATGTCTTTAAAAAAAGTCCTTACTATTGCTGGGTCTGATACTAGCGGGGGAGCTGGAATTCAAGCTGATTTAAAAACTTTTCAAGAACTCGGGGTTTATGGCATGACCTCTTTGACCACCATTGTTGCACAAGATCCTCATCAAGATTGGCATCATGCTGTCTTTCCCCAAGAACGTTCTGTTATTGAAGCACAACTAGAAACCGTTTTAGCTGGTGTCGGAGTGGATGCTGCTAAAACCGGTATGCTTGGGTCAATAGAAACAATAGAATTGGTAGCCAATAAGGTGGATCAATATCATATTGAAAAACTAGTTGTGGATCCTGTAATGGTCTGTAAAGGAGCTGATGAAGCCCTTAATCCTGAAGTGGATCAACATTTACGAGAAGTCCTTGTACCAAAAGCTTTAGTAGTAACCCCTAACCTTTTTGAAGCTTCTCAGATTGCTGACATGGATGCTGTCCAAAGCGTAGAAGAAATGAAAAAAGCAGCAGTAACCATTTATGAGCAAGGACCTTCTTTTGTTATTATAAAAGGGGGAGGCGAAACAGGCGAGGATCAATCCATCGATGTTTTGTATGACGGAAAAAGTTTTGAGTATATTGAGTCACCAAAAATTCATACAGAATACACTCACGGTGCAGGTTGTACCTATTCGGCTGCGATTACTGCAGAATTAGCTCATGGAAAACCAGTAAGAGAAGCAATTGAAACCGCTAAACAGTTTATCACTGCTGCTATTACAGATTCCTTCCCTCTTAATCAATATATTGGACCTGTCAACCATACAGCCTACCGTTACCAATCGGCGAAAAAAGAACGCTAATATAAACTGCAGCCCCTGAAGAATTGGACTCCAGGGGCTGGTTAATTATAAT
Source organism: Alteribacillus bidgolensis (assembly GCF_002886255.1). Classification (NCBI taxonomy): domain Bacteria; kingdom Bacillati; phylum Bacillota; class Bacilli; order Caryophanales; family Bacillaceae; genus Alteribacillus; species Alteribacillus bidgolensis. The sequence continues at coordinate 161,129 of NZ_KZ614149.1, read as the reverse complement.
ACTTTACTTAAAAAAGATTGGGTTCTTGGGTTTTGCGGGTTATCAAATAGCTGTGACGGCGGTCCTTCTTCCATAAATACGCCTTCATCAATGAAGAATACACGATCCCCTGCTTCTTTAGCGAACCCCATTTCATGTGTAACTACTACCATTGTCATTCCTTCTTCAGCTAAATCCTTCATAACAGCCAGTACATCTCCAACTAACTCTGGGTCCAAAGCCGAAGTTGGCTCATCAAACAGCATCACTTTAGGGTTCATTGCTAGTGCCCTAGCAATAGCCACTCGCTGTTTTTGTCCACCAGATAAGCTGTTAGGGTAAACATGAGCCTTATCTTTTAAACCTACTTTATCTAATAACGGTAAAGCAGTTTCTTCTGCTTCCGTTTTAGTAATCTTTTTTACTTTTAGTGGTGCTAAAATAATATTTTCTACTACAGTTAAATGGGGAAATAAGTTAAAATGCTGAAAAACCATACCTACCTCAGAACGTACCTTATTGATGTCAGTAGCTGGGTCCGTTAAATCACTGCCATCAATTACAACATGCCCGTCTGTAATTTCTTCTAACATATTTAAACAGCGTAAAAAAGTACTCTTCCCAGAGCCAGAAGGACCAATAACACACACCACTTCTTTTTCTTTGATTTCTGTAGTTAAACCTTTCAGTACTTCTGTCTCTCCAAAAGACTTATGCAGATCTTTTACTTGTATCATTCTCTTTCAAACCTCCGTTCGTACTGACGCAAAATGAGCATAGAAGGTATGGTAATTACTAAATAAAAAATAGCTACCATTATGTAAGACTCAAAATCAGCAAATGTAGAGCTTGCATATTGGCGTCCCTCATACATTAGATCTGTAACTGCAATTGCTGAAAATAATGAAGTATCTTTAAGACTAATAATAAATTGATTTCCAAGCGGCGGAATCATTCGTCTTAATGCTTGCGGCCAAATAATATAAAGCATAGTTTGGCGCGATGATAACCCAAGTGATCTACCTGCTTCTGTTTGACCTTTATCAACGGATTGAACGGCTCCTCTGACAATTTCAGCTATATAAGCTCCAGCATTAGCAGCAATTGCTATAATGGATGCCGTTAATTTATCCAGGTTTATGTTCATAAAATCTGAAAGCCCAAAATATATAAAAAATATTTGAACTAAAAGCGGTGTTCCCCGTACTAGTTCAACGTAAATCGTTGCAATACCATAAACTATTTTAACTTTAGATAGCCTCATTAAACCAAATATAGCTCCAAGAACAAAACCAATGGCTACACCAGTTATCGTTATTAAAAGGGTAAACAGGAATCCGGACCATAAATTTGGCAAAATTTCTATATAATGATTAGTTGTAAATACATACATTTGTTTCCTCTCCCCCTGCAATAAACATTAGAAAAACGCTAAAAACCACAGTAGGACGTGCTAATATCACCAGAACCACAGGGTGTGGTGTTTTTGGCGACAGATCTAAGGAACTTCTGTTAAGTTCACGAACAACCTGTTCCCGATAAATTTGGCCCTCTGTTAAATGATGTGGAAGAATTATTCCTGATAAAGGTTTGTCCCAAAAGTTGATCAGTGGTCGTGCAGCATAGGTCGGACATTTGTTCGGCTGTATCTTGTAAAACAGGGATATAGAAGGTTTAATAGACATGAATTCTGCTATTACGTGTCTAAGCGGTGGATATTGTTCGCTTTGCAGTAAATTGCCGATGTCCGCATGCCCCCTATTTTGCAGTAATTTCACCATTTGTCCATGCGCCGCGTTTTCTCTGATTTCAAAGGAGACACCACAACATTTACTATAGAGCCTAAAAATTCTCCTAACAGTGCAAAGTTAAAGCGTGACAATATCAAAATGTCACGCTTTTTTTCCAATTTTTTATTCTTCCTCACTATCATCTGGAGCCTCGCCAAACCACTTTGTATAAATTTCATCAAATTTTCCGCTTTCCTTTAACGAGTCAATAGCTTCGTCTACTTCATCGCGAAGTTCAGAGTCTTTCGGGAAGGCTATGCCATATTGTTCACCTTGTAATAGGTCACCAACAGTAACAAGCTCTCCTCCTGCTTCTGTCTCTGCATAATATTCAACATTTGGTTTATCATACAACACTGCATCTGTCCGTTCGGTAAGTACACTTCGATATGCTTCTGTAATTTCAGGGAACGCTTCAACATTTGCGTCAGTATTTTCTTGGAGATAATCTTCACTGGTTGAGCCGACACGTGTTGCGACTGTCATGCCGTCCACATCGTCTATCGAAGAAATCTCCTCATTACCATCTAGTACGGCTAAAATTAAACCAGCGTCATAGTAAGGCTGAGAAAAGTCAATATTTTCTTCGCGCTCTTCTGTAATCGTCATTCCAGCAATTCCTATATCAAAACGGCCGGAAGGAATAGCAGAAACTATTCCAGAAAACTCCATTTGTTCAATTTCTATATCAAACCCTGCTTCATCAGCTATTGCATTTATTAAATCAATATCAAATCCAATTAGTTTATCGGTTTCTTGATCAATGAACTCAAAAGGCACATAGTTATTATCTGTTGCTACAGAATATGTAGGCTTCTCTTCATCCTCCGCAGCTTCTTCAGCCTCTTCTTCATTTCCAGCCCCGTTTTCTGTCTCTTCGGCAGCTTCCTCTTCTCCAGCGGTCTCTTCCTCCAGATTATTTTCAGCTCCGCAAGCTGCTATGATAAACAAAAACATAGCAAGGAGAGAAAACATAAAAAATTTTTTCATGACAAATCCCCCTTTTATTATATAGAACCCGGCATTCATGAATAATGCCGGGAGTATTTGGAAAAGTATAACACAAAAATTTCTAAATTGGAAATTTTGAGATATTAATGAAAATTGGTTTATATTTTTCTAGCATTCCTCTTACAATGTCTTACGATTAACTTTACTGCCATTGTAGCTGAATTTTACTTTTTTCCCATCCACTACTGTTTCTAGATGCACCGTTCTTCCCCAAAGCCGGTACAGATAAGGAAGGGTCTTTTCCAAGTACTTTATATCTAATTCTTCTTCTTCGAAATGATGTGTAATATAAAGCTCTCCAGCTTTTGCATAGTCTCCGTCTGTAACTGTTAAATAAGGAAATCCGCCATTTACTCTTGAACGAATAATTTGATCCCGGACGTTTTGCCATTCTTTATCCACAATGGTATAATCTCTGCCTTGTTTCTGAAATAAATACATATCTTCTTTCTGAACTAACTCTTTAGTTACGTAATTCCTAATGAAAGACGTGTCGGACTCAAGCTCTCGTACTTCAAACAGTTTTTCTCTGCCGCTGCCAGGTTCAACACCAAGTTCTTGAAGCCTTTCACCTGGATGATTGTAGCGTTCTTCAATATCTTCAAATATTTTAAGCCCTAAATGGTAAGGATTAATTGTCGTTTTAGAAGGTTGTATGACGCTAGCATTTAACTTTGCAAATTCTACACTTTCTTCTGTGCTAAGATTCATTTCTCTTAATATTCTCGCGTGCCAATAAGACGCCCATCCCTCATTCATAATTTTAGTTTCTAACTGCGGCCAAAAATATAACATCTCTTCACGCATCATAGTTAAAATATCCCTCTGCCAGCTTTCCAGATCTCTGCTGTATTCTTCAATAAACAATAATAAATCTTTTTCCGGCCGAGGCGGGAAAGCTTTCTTTTTTCTTTTTTTCGGGACTGCTTTGTCCTTTTCGTCTAATCTCCATAAATCTTCATACGGACCTGGCTTCTCATTGAAGGATGGTTCTTCTTCCTCTTCGGTTTCAATGGTCCAATCGAGCTTTGGACGAACAAGACTAGGATCAATGTGTTCTTGTACAGCAAGAACGGCATCTAAAAACTGTTCTACTTCATCTTTTCCATGGACCATTTCGTAGTGTGATATTCTCTCTGCAGCTGCTGCCATACTTTCCACCATATCTTTTCTTGTGTTTGAAAACCGGACATTATTTTTAAAAAAGTCACAATGAGCAAGCACGTGCGCCACAATTAACTTGTTCTGAATTAAGGAATTACTGTCTAATAAAAACGCATAACATGGGTTTGAATTAATTACTAACTCATATATCTTGCTTAAACCTAAGTCGTAATGCAGCTTCATTTTGTGGAACTGTTTTCCAAAACTCCAATGAGAATATCGGGTTGGCATACCGTACGCTCCAAATGTATAAATAATATCAGCTGGACAAATTTCATAGCGCATGGGATAAAAATCTAAACCAAAGCCTTCGGCTATTTCAGTTATTTCATCGATCGACCTTTTTAACTCCTTTTCTTCATGAGTATTCACAATATTCCCTCCTCCACTCTTCTTACCTTTACTATATGAAAAGAGAAGGCAACAATGAACAATTAGTACATTCCTTTTGATAGAGATAGACTCTTAGTTTGTTGTATATTTAAAGAAGGAATAAACTGTAATGGAGGTGGATAAAAGATGATTAAACAACATATTGTTGTCCATGGTAAAGTTCAAGGTGTCGGCTTTAGAAATTTTACCCTAGCCGAAGCGCGTAAATTAGGAATTAAAGGGTGGGTGAGAAATAAAGCAAATGGTACAGTGGAGATAGAAGCAGAGGGTACTGAAAAAAAAATGGGACATTTCTTGGATTCTATAGCAGAGGGCAGCAAATTTTCGAAAGTTCAAAATTTAGACATAAGCGAAATAGATGCTGTCCAACATAAAGGAACCTTTGAAGTGAAGTATTAAAAACACTTTATTATAAAAACTTCGCTGGTCACCTCGTTCAAATGGCGGACTTGCTTTGCCTTCATGTGCCTATAAACGGAAAATCCTAGGGAAACGGCGGCATTCAAACGTTCTGAACGTTGAACGCCGCCGTTTTGCTTATTACCAATTATTCTTATTCTTAACAGTATAACAAAATGCTTCCTTCCGTTTTATGGATTCTCTGAAAATATATCTACACCTTTATCTGAGAGAATATCAAGCGCTTCTGTCACAGGCAGTTTAGGCATTTTGAATTCATCCATCAATACTTGTTGAAGGGTATTCCGATTCGGAAGTATTTTAGTTAGTACTCCCCCATTACCGTTACGGATTGTAAATTTTCTATTAACAAGCGAAAGACCTCTTCTTTTTTCTGGCTGCCACAGCTGACAGCGCAAAACATTCATGAACAGAGCTTCTTTTTTAAACGTTAATGTTACCCAAGGTTCAAAATCTTCCAGCTTCATTTGATCAAAAACGGAGAAAGTCCATTTCTTATCCGTGATTTGATCTCCTCTAACTCTTATGTAAGTATATTCTCCAAATTCTTCACCAGGTAAAAACAACAGTTTCTCACCTGCAAATGGAGGTATTGAATGCTTTCTTCCATGAAACGGTATCGGATCAAATAATGGTGCAGTCGTTCCTACATCTACATATAAAAGTCTCCCATTAGTTTCAGGGTCGTGAAGAATAATAGCCATGTGTTCTTCTCCTGGTCTAATGAGATGTCCTTTAAAACCAAGGGACTTTAATAAGTCAAATAAACATGAGTTTAAGGCAAAACAGGTACCTCCTGTATGATATTTCCAATGATCTTCTAAAAATTTTTCAATGGAAGGTATAGGAGCTGAACCTTTATATTGCTGATGCATTAACAGTTTACTAACATTTTCGAAGGGAAATGTCCGAACATGCGCTCGTATAATTTTTTTTAAATACTTTCGTGAAGGAGTTTCTTGTTTAAGTTTTAGCGTCTGCAAGTAGTCGCTTATCCAGGTGTTCATATTTCAAACCCCTTTAAATAAAAAATCTTATTATTACTCAAAGAATATCAACGCTCCGGACGAAAAGTTCGCCGGAGCGCATCCCATATTTTTAAATATACTGGTTCACTTTTGCCATGACGTCCATTTTTAATTGAAGTAAATGCTCTTCAGCACTCTCCATATTCTTTTCTGTCACCCCAAAATAAAATTTTACTTTGGGCTCTGTTCCTGATGGGCGGATACAAAACCAAGCTCCATCTTCTCTAATGTATTTTAACACGTTGGACACCGGTAATTCGATCTTTTCTTTTTTACCGCCTTTTATAAATGAACGCTCAGAAGTTTGGTAATCTTCTATTATTGTAATGGATTTACCACTTATAGAAGTCGGGGGATTTAAGCGGAAGTCTTTTAGCAGACGATAAATTTTTTCGGCACCCTCTTTTCCTTTTAACGTTAAAGAGTCTAAATCTTCAAGATAGTATCCGTATTTTTCATAGATATCGATGAGTCCGTCATAAAGAGTTTTACCCTGGTCTTTGTACCATAGCGTCATTTCTGCAGCTAATAATGCTGCTTGTACAGCATCTTTATCGCGTACAAAGTCGCCAATTAAGTATCCATAGGATTCTTCATATCCAAACTGAAAATCATATGTTCCATCTTTTTCAAATTGTTTAATTTTTTCTCCAATAAATTTGAATCCAGTCAGAGTGTCCATAACTTTCAAACCATAATTTTCTGCAATAACACGGCCAATTTCCGAAGTCACAATTGTTTTCAGCATCACTCCATTATCCGGAATAAAACCCTTCTTTTTACGTTCTGAAAGTAAGTATTCTAACAACAATGCACCTGTTTGATTTCCGGTAAGCAGCTGATAATGAGTATCTGCACCTTTTACTGCAACCCCAACCCGGTCTGCATCTGGATCTGTTGCAATTAACACATCTGCATCGTGCTTGATTCCTTCATTAATAGCTAGTTCAAACGCAGCCTTTTCTTCTGGGTTGGGACTTTTAATGGTAGAAAATTCTGGGTCAGGAAGCGCTTGTTCTTTCACAATATGAACATTGCTAAAGCCGCTCGTTTCTAACACTCTAGATACAGGAATGTTGGCAGTACCGTGAAGAGGAGTAAAAACAATAGAAACCTGTTCTCCTTTTTCTTGGATCAGTTCAGGATTAACACTTATGGTTTGCAGTTCATCATTATAAGCTTCATCTATTTCTTCCCCTATTACTTTGAGAAGTCTTGACGCCTTCATTTCATTTTCTTCAGCCGCTTCTACTAACAACTCATCTTCTACTTGCTCTACTTTCTCTATAATTGCTTTTGCAGGTTCAGGCGGGAATTGGCCGCCATCATCGCCGTAAATTTTAAAACCATTATATTCAGGGGGATTATGGCTGGCAGTTATTACTACGCCTGCAAACGCCTTTAATTTTCGTACTGCATAAGAAAGTTCAGGCGTTGGGCGCAGTTCTTGAAATATGTATGTTTGTATCTTGTGAGCCCCAAGGGTAAAAGCTGTTTCTAAAGCAAACTCTTTCGAATGATACCTTGAATCAAATGCAATAACCACCCCACGAGATTTTGCTTGTTCTCCATGCTCTTCTATAAACCTTGCGAGTCCTTCTGCCGCTCTTCTAATCGTAAATTTATTCATACGATTAGTGCCTGGTCCAATTTCCCCGCGCATTCCACCTGTACCAAATTCTAAATATTTATAAAAGCTGTCCTCAAGCTGTTTTTCATCCATACTTATCTGTTCGAGCTGCTTTTTTAATTCTTGATCAAGCCAAATATTCTTTTTCCAACGTTCCCAGTGTTTTCTCCATTCCATCAGCACCACTCCTTTAATCGTTTTCCTCACCCGTGTCTTACTAAAATAGAAAAACAAGCTTCATAGCAGTTTCCTATTTTGTATCAAGTATAATAAAATATTAGGAGTTCTGCCACGCCTTTTCGTTTTCAGGAGAAAGCAATTATTTTCCCTTTTTTCAGGCGCCTTCTACTGAAATATGCATCATAAAGGGGCTTTAACTCTAAGGAGATCGCGCTTCAATTCTTTTCCCACATATCTCCAATGAGATAATTTCCCGTAACCTAAATACAATTTTCTCCTTTGATTTTATTTTTCGCCTAAAAAATTTGCAGTCTTAATTGTACTTTGAAACTAGTTGCCCATAAATTATGAAATGTTTCTATGAATTTAGCGTAAAAGTCTTAGTTTAATTAATTTCCATTATTTTTTAAAAAATTGAAGGGTTTCTTTTTTCTTTGGAGAAATTTATCACTGTCAACAATTATAATATCTTAATTTATTTCTTTTTTTGGGGGCGGATAATGGGAATTTACCAATTTTTTGAAGATGATATTTATTTATTTCACCAAGGCACGCTGTTTCATAGTCATCATCTTCTTGGAGCTCATCCATTCAAGCTGGACGGGAAGTATGGCTACCGTTTTACAGTGTGGGCTCCACATGCTGAAAATGTGAGTGTTGCAGGGGAATTTAACTACTGGAATGGATCTGAACATCCTTTAAAAAAAGTAAGCGACGAAGGATTGTGGGCAGGTTTTATTCCTGACATAAAAAATGGAACTGCTTACAAATATGAAATTTTAACAGCTGGAGGATCAAAAATTCTTAAATCAGATCCTTATGGCTTTCAAGCAGAAGTCCGTCCTGCTACCGCATCTATTACTTACAGCCACAACGATTATCAATGGACAGATGATAATTGGCAGAAAAACCAAAAACATTATAATCCTTATCATTCCCCTCTTCTTATTTATGAACTTCACGCAGGCACATGGAAAAAAAAGGAAGATGGTACCTTTTATTCCTATAAAGAGTTAGCCGATCTTTTGGTGCCTTATGTAAAGGAACTTGGTTATACCCATATTGAACTTCTCCCGCTTTCAGAGCATCCTTTTGATGGTTCTTGGGGTTATCAAATCACAGGTTATTTTTCTATCACCAGCAGATATGGTACTCCAGATGATTTTAAATATTTTGTCAATACTTGCCACCAAAATAACATAGGAGTAATTATGGATTGGGTTCCCGGTCATTTTTGCAAAGATGACCATGGCCTAAGGTTATTTGATGGAAAACCTTTATACGAATACTATGATCAGCGAAAAGCAGAAAAAACCTCATGGGGAACATTGACATTTGATTTCGGCCGGCCAGAAGTCCAAAGTTTTTTAATTTCCAACGCAATCTTTTGGTTTGAAGAATTTCATGTAGACGGACTGCGCATAGATGCTGTAGCCAGTATGCTGTATTTAAATTTTGATAAGCATAATAATGAAGAACCCGTCTTTAATTCTTACGGCGGAGAGGAAAACCTTGAAGCAATTGCGTTATTTAAAAAGTTAAATGAAACTGTTTTTTATTACTACCCTCACGCTCTCATGATGGCAGAAGAAAGTTCAGAATGGCCGTTTGTGAGCGCACCAGTCCACAATGGCGGTTTAGGATTTAATTTTAAATGGAACATGGGGTGGATGAACGATATCCTCAAATACATGGAAATAGATCCAATTTACCGCAAGCATCACCACGAATTACTTACCTTTTCATTAATGTATACTTACTCAGAAAATTATCTTCTCCCTTTTTCTCATGATGAGGTCGTCCATGGGAAAAAGTCTCTTTTACAGAAAATGCCGGGAGACCAATGGCAGCAGTTTGCACAGCTACGTTTATTATTTGGATACATGATGACACATCCCGGAAAAAAACTTATGTTTATGGGCAGCGAAATAGCCCAATATGATGAATGGAAGGACAAAGAAGAACTTGATTGGGTACTTCTTCAATTCCCCCTTCACGAGCAAATGCAGTACTATGTAAAAGTATTAAATCACTTTTATAAAGAATATCCTTGTTTATATAAAAAAGATTATGACCCTGAAGGTTTTACTTGGATTGATGCTGACAACAATGACCAAAGTATACTTGCTTTTATGCGTCACGGGTTGAAAAAGGAAGATTTCCTTATTGTAATATGCAATTTCACTCCTGTCGTTCGGTATAATTTTAAGGTTGGGGTGATGGAACCCGGATCCTATGTGGAAATTTTCAACTCGGACTATAGTAAATTTGGAGGGTCAGGACAGATAAATGAGGAGGTGTTGTTTTCTACACCAATTCCATGGCACCATCAGGCCCAATCGATACAACTAAAAATTCCACCTTTTGCTATTAGTATTTTAAGAAAAGTGAAAAAAGAATGAAATATAGAGGAGGCGCATACATGAAAAAAGAATGTGTTGGCATGCTTTTAGCCGGTGGAGAAGGAAAAAGACTTGGCCTATTGACAAAAGATATGGCAAAGCCTGGCGTCTACTTTGGCGGCAAATACCGGATTATTGATTTCACCTTAAGTAATTGTGCGAATTCTGGAATTGATACAGTGGGCGTCTTAACGCAGTATGCCCCTCTTGCTCTTAATCGGCATCTGGGTATAGGACAGCCATGGGATATGGACCGAACCGATGGGGGTACTAGTATTTTACCTCCATACCGAGTAAAGGATGGCGGAGACTGGTATTCTGGTACCGCAGATGCTATATTTCAAAATTTACATTTCCTAGATCAGTATAATCCAGAATTTGTGCTCGTTATTTCAGGTGATCACATCTATAAAATGAACTATTCGGCTATGCTTGATTTTCACAAAGAAACAGGAGCCGAAGCTTCTATTTCCGTTATAGAAGTACCATGGAAAGAAACTTCGCGTTTTGGCATTATGAACACAAATAATCATTTAGCTATTACGGACTTCGAAGAAAAACCAGCCAATGCCAAAAACAACTTAGCTTCGATGGGAATTTACATCTTTAACTGGTCTGTTCTACGACAATACTTAGTCCAGGATGCATCTAACCCTGCTTCAAGTCACGATTTTGGAAAGGATATTATCCCTGCGATGCTCGAGGACAATCGTAACCTTTTCGCTTTTCCATACCACGGCTATTGGAAAGACGTCGGTACCATTCAAAGCTATTGGGAAGCTAATATGGATTTGTTAGACGATGACTCTTGTCTTCGCCTTGATGATCCTCATTGGCGCATATACTCAGTAAATCCAAATCAACCTCCTCATTATATTGGGCCTGAAGCAACGGTAAGAGGTTCTCTCATTAATGAAGGATGCCAGGTGTTCGGGAATATTAAGCGTTCCATTTTATTTTACGGTGTGGAAACAAAAATGGGATCATGCATAACGGATTCTGTTATTATGCCAAAAGTGAAAGTAGGTAAGGATGTTATATTAGAGCGAGCCATTGTAAAAGAAAATACAATCTTACCGGATGGATGTGTAATAAAGCCAGAAGCCGATGAAAAATTAATTGTAATAGATAACGAAACTTCCTTTGAAAATTTTACTTATGTTAAACAGCTTTAATTTAGGAAGGGGACAAATATGACTGGAATGATGGGAGTAGTCAATCTTGATGCCGAATATGATTTTTTACAAGAATTAACTTATTTTAGATGCGGTGCCGCAGTGCCCTTTGCAGGACGCTACCGATTAATTGACTTTACACTTTCTAACATGTCCAATGCAGGAATTCGAGAAATAGCTGTTTTCACAAGAAATAAATATCGTTCGCTTATGGACCATTTGGGGACTGGAGCGGAATGGGACCTTGATCGAAAAAGGGGCGGATTATTTATTTTACCCCCAGACTGGAACGATCCTAGTGATGTATCTAAGGGTGATCTTCAACATTATCATAACAACCGGGATTTCTTTTCACGTGGCAACCCTCAGTATATTTGCATTAGCGGAAGCCAATTCATAAGTAATATTTCCGTTCGTGAAGCTTTTCGCCATCATTTGCAAACAGAAGCCGATGTGACCTTAATTACAAAAACATTTCCTGTATTAGAAAATGAACATAACCACTGCTTAAAAGTAGAATACGATGAGCAAGGCTGGGTAAGTGCTTTTACGAATGACAAAACCAATCCTACTGTATATTCAGGTGTGTATATAATTGGAAAAAAATTATTTTTAGACTTAGTAGAAGAATGCATTTCACGAGGAAAAACAAGCCTTTTTCAAGATGGCATTAAAGACAATCTCTCAAAACTGCACGTGCAGACATATCATCATACTGGTTATTCATCGGTTATTAATTCATTAGAAAGCTACTACAAACATAACATGAGACTTTTAGATTCCGAAAACTATCGAAAACTGTTTTTTACCGATCAATTGATATACACCAAAGTAAAAGATGAACCTCCGGCTAAATACAACAGCCATATCGAAGTCAAAAACTCCTTAATTGCTAATGGATGTGTGATAAAAGGAGAGGTAGAAAACAGCATTTTATTTCGAGGAGTAAAAGTAGATAGCGGAGCTTCCATAAAAAATTCAATTATTATGCAGCGCTGTCATATTGAAGAAGGAGCAGTGCTCGAAGATGTCATTATCGATAAAGACGTAAGAGTTTCAAAAACCCGGACACTTATTGGTGCAAAAGAACAACCTTATGCTATTGCTAAGAGATCATCTATTTAATCATTTAAGAGGAGCGAGCTATGTTGAACATCTTATTTACTGCCTCTGAATGCACTCCCTTTATAAAAACCGGAGGGCTGGCCGATGTGATCGGTTCTTTACCTGCTGCACTGCAAAATGAACAACATTGTAATATCAATGTTATACTGCCTTTCTATGAAGATATAAAACTTAACCAATCAGAAACAGACCTTGTTTCATCGTTTAATGTTCCTGTTGGCTGGCGTAATCAAGAAGCTTCTCTGTATAAACTTTGTCATAACAACATTACTTATTATTTTATTAAAAATTCCTACTACTTCGGCAGAAAAGGTACCTATGGGTATTTCGATGACGGGGAACGGTTTGTTTTTTTTAGTCGAGCAGTTATCGAATCACTGCCGTTTCTTTCTTTTACCCCAGATATTATTCATAGTCACGACTGGCAGACCGGTTTAATTCCTGCATTTGTGAAAATCTTGCAGCCTATTGCTGGCGTTAAATCTGTGTTTACTATCCATAATATTCAATACCAGGGTATTATGCCTGCTAATATGTTCAATGAGCTGCTAAATATCGGTTCTGAGCATATGTTTGGAATGGAATGGGATGGATTGCTAAATTGCATGAAAGCTGGAATTTATCACGCAGACCTTTTAACTACAGTGAGTCCTTCTTATGCCAAAGAAATACAATACAGTTATTATGGAGAGGGTCTTGATCCTCTCCTGCGTGAACACCATGAAAAACTGTATGGAGTAGTAAATGGAATAGATACTTCTGAATTTAATCCCAAAACAGATACAAACCTGCATAAAAACTATTACCATTCTTCAGAGGACAAAAAAGAAAATAAAAAAGCTTTGCAGAAAGAAGCTAATCTGCCTGTTTCTTCAGAAACTCCTGTTATAGGGATTATTTCAAGGCTAGTTGAACAAAAGGGGCTTTCTCTTGTCACCTGTATGCTTGATGAAATATTGCAAGAAGATGTGCAGCTTATTATTTTAGGTACTGGCGATGGATCTATTGAAGATACTTTATTAGAGGCCGCACATAAACATAAAGAGCAGATTGTTTTTTATAATTTTTTTAATGAAGCACTCGCACGAAGGATTTATGCTGGTGCTGACTTTTTTCTTATGCCTTCGAGATTTGAACCGTGCGGGCTTGGTCAATTAATCGCTTTACAATATGAAACAGCGCCAATAGTTCGTGAAACAGGAGGACTGCGGGACACTGTCGTTCCTTTTAATGAATATACGAAAGAAGGAAACGGTTTTTCATTTACAAATTTCAATGCCCACGATATGTTTAATGCAACCCAATATGCATTAAACATATATCGCACACCAGAACTGTGGGATAACATCTTAAATAACATTTACGCCTCCTCTACCAGCTGGCATCAATCTGCAAAAAAATACCTTTCCATGTATGAAGAGCTTTGATTTTCTTAAATGCACCAACAAGGGAGTGGATTTATGAAAGAGAAAGAGATACAAGAAGCCATAAACAGCCATCTCGAAACAAAACTAGGCATTTCTGTTAAAGATGCATCAAACAGAGATATATTTATTGCCCTAAGCTGTATATTAACCGAAAAAATAAATGTGGATTGGAAATTAACGCAGGAATTTTATGACAAGAATAACGAAAAACAAGTATATTATTTTTCAATGGAATTTCTACTCGGAAAATTGATGAAAGTACACCTCTTAAATCTTCAAATGTTAGAGCCGGCAAAAAAAGTAGTGAAAAAGCTTGGCTTTACTTTGGATGAGGTGCTGGCTTGTGAACACGATGCCGGACTTGGTAACGGAGGACTTGGGAGGCTGGCTGCTTGTTTTTTAGATTCTATGGCTTCCTTGCAAATTCCCGGACATGGATGTGGTATACGTTATAAATACGGATTGTTTGAACAAAGGCTGATTAACCGAAATCAAGTTGAATTGCCAGATTATTGGCTAAAAGATGATTATGTATGGGAACATAGAAAACCAGATGAGAGCGTGGAAGTGAAGTTTGGCGGCACTATTAACATGAAAGAAGAAAACGGACGGCTGCAGTTTTATTACGAAAACGCGGAAACTGTTAGGGCTGTGCCGTTTGATGTACCAATTACTGGATATAACAATCAAACCGTTAATACACTTAGATTATGGAGCGCCGAATCATCAATTGATGCAGCAGCTTATTCTCAAAATGAACTTCCACAATATAACGATTATCTAGAATATAAACGTTCCATTGAGCAAATATCTGAGTTTCTTTATCCTGATGATTCTCATTTTGAAGGAAAAAAACTTCGATTGAAACAGCAGTACTTTCTCGTATCTGCAGGACTTCAAAGTATTATTCGCTCATTTAAAACCAATTATTTTAAATCGTTATCAGAGTTTTCGAGCAAAGTGGCTATTCAAATCAATGACACTCATCCTAGTTTGGTAGTTCCCGAATTAATGAGATTATTAATGGATGAAGAAGAGATGGGCTGGGAGCAAGCCTGGTCTATTACGACCCAAACAGTGGCCTATACGAACCACACCACCCTTAGTGAAGCACTAGAGACTTGGCCAGTGGACTTGTTTTCTTCCCTGCTGCCAAGAATTTACATGATTGTAGAAGAAATAAACGAAAGGTTTTGCCAAAATATTTGGTTTGACCACAAACAATTTAGAAATGAAATCCCTGAACTTGCCATCATCAGTTATGGACAAATAAAAATGGCTCATTTAGCAATTGTTGGGAGCCACAGTGTAAACGGTGTTGCTAAAATCCATACTGATATTCTAAAAAATAAAGAAATGAAACATTTTTATCGACTGTATCCAGCAAAATTTAATAACAAAACAAATGGTATTACTCATAGAAGGTGGCTGCTGCAAATAAATCCTGAACTTTCCCGTTTAATTACGTCTGCAATCGGAAATCAATGGAAGGAACGTCCTAAAGATTTAATTAAGCTTATACGCTATGCAGAAGATCCATCCTTTCAGTTAAAAGCAAAAGAAGTAAAAACATATAATAAACAAAGGCTCGCCCGTATCATCAAAGCTCAAACTGGATTAATCGTTAATGACCAGTCTATTTTCGATGTTCATATTAAACGATTGCACGGCTATAAGCGTCAGCTGCTAAATATATTTCATATTATTTACTTGTACAATACTCTAAAAGAAAACCCGGACCTTGATATCATTCCGCGTACGTTTATTTTTGGAGCCAAGGCCGCTCCAGGCTATTATTTCGCCAAACAAGTTATTCGTTTCATCCTTTCTGCTGCTGATATCATTAATAATGACGATACGATTCAAAATAAACTAAAGGTCGTATTTTTAGAAAACTATAATATAACACTAGCTGAAAAAATAATTCCTGCTGCTGATGTTAGTGAGCAGATCTCCACTGCCAGTAAAGAAGCATCTGGCACAGGCAACATGAAGATGATGATGAACGGAGCACTTACCCTCGGAACGCTAGATGGGGCCAACATTGAAATAAAAGATATGGTTGGCGAAAACAATATATTTACATTTGGCCTCACTTCAGACGAAGTCCTTCATTTTTATCACCACGGCGGGTATAATGCCCAAGACTTGTATCAAACTGACGAACGTTTACAATCCATTTTAAATCAATTGCACGATGGCTTTTTTGGTAATGATGAAAAAGACTTTAAAGATATTTACTATAATTTACTATCTCATAATGATGAATTTTTTGTTCTGAAAGATTTCAATAGCTACGAAGAAATGCAGGAATTTGTCGACCAAACATATCGCAATCAACAAAAATGGATGAAAATGAGTATTACAAATATTGCTCATTCAGGGAAATTTTCCAGTGACCGAACGATTCATGAATACGCTTCAGAAATATGGAAGGTTTCTAAATCCCCTGTTTTTTCTCGTTAAAAGATTATAAAGGTAAAAACAAAAGGGCAGCTGCCTTTATATTATCCTCTATAGAAATTAGTACAGCCCCCTTTCAACCTGAAAGGAGGGCTGATTTTATGATTGATCTTTTTTGTTCCACCACCCTACTAAAATAGGACCTGAAATATTGTGCCATACAGAAAAAACTGCACTTGGAAGAGCTGCCAGCGGCGTAAAATGCGCAGTGGCAAGCTGTGTGCCTAAAGCCGAATTTTGCATACCTACTTCAAGCGCCACAGCTCTTCGCTTTGTTTCATCCAACCCAGATATTTTTGCAGCTGCGTAGCCGAGTAATAAGCCAAAGCTGTTGTGTAAAATAACCGCAATCATTACGAGAACACCAGTTGATAAAATATTTTCTTTATTCGCCGCGATTACTGCTCCCACAATAGCAATAATAGCTGCAACTGAAATCACAGGCAAAAATCTTACACTGCGCGTAACTGCTCTAGGAAAAAAACTGTTCACTAATAGTCCCAAAGATATTGGAATAATAATAACTTGAATGATTGAAATAAACATAGAACCTGCCTCAACGGGCAGCCATTCATTAGCTAATAACATTAATATAAATGGCGTTAAAATCGGCGCCAGCATCGTAGATACAGACGTCATTGCTACAGACACCGCAATATCTCCTTTTGCAAGATAAACCATTACATTTGAAGCAGTTCCGCCCGGACAAGCCCCTACAAGCACTAATCCAGCTGCTAGTTCCGGCGGCAGCTGCAAAATAACAGCTAGACTAAAGGCTGCAATTGGCATAATAATAAATTGGGCTAATACTCCTAGACACACAGAAAGGGGTTTTTTAACAACGATCACAAAATCGGAGACTTTCATGGTTAATCCCATGCCAAACATAACGATCCCTAACAAAACAGCTATGTATTCTGTAATCCAAATAAAATAATCCGGAAAATAGAAAGCGATAAACGATACGATAATAACAAATAATGCAAAAAATTTATTCACAAATAGCTGCATTTTATCCATTTTTAGTCTCTCCCTTCACCGTTGCTGTATTTGGGAATTATACTTTTACAATGCTAACATTTCAACCATTTACAATATAAAAGTATTTAAGGAACAAACAGGTTGCTAGCAGATGTCAAAAGATGCATGGTATACTTTTTTTACAGAAAGGAGTTTTGTTCGTGAAAGATGATACACAATACCAGAAAGCTACTTTTGCTGGAGGATGTTTCTGGTGCATGGTTAAACCGTTTGATGAAATGGAAGGAATCGTTAGTGTCATTTCTGGTTACACAGGTGGAAATGTTGAAAACCCAACGTACGAAGATGTAAAAACAGGCCAGACCGGTCATTATGAAGCTATACAAATTACTTTTGATCCCTACTTGTTTCCCTATGACAAACTTTTGGAATTGTATTGGCCTCAAGTTGATCCTACTGATGACGAAGGTCAGTTTCACGACCGAGGGCCTCAATATAGAACAGCCATTTTTTATCACAATGAGCTGCAGAAAGATTTAGCAGAAAAATCTCGACAAGAAATAAAAGACAGCGGCCGTTTTCAAAAACCGATCGTCACAAAAATTTTACCCGCTGCAGTATTTTACCCAGCTGAGGAATATCATCAGGATTTCTATAAAAAAAATGAAAAAGATTATAAAAAAGACCGAGAGCAATCTGGACGAGATGAATTTATCCAGACGTATTGGAATTCTTGACGTGATGTTTTGCTGTTATAGAAGCAATCACTGCTTCTATTATCCAGCTGCCCGTTGCATGTCTGCAATGAATATATTAAAATATTTTTGTAGATACGGGATGTAGCTCAGCTTGGCAGAGCACAGGCATGGGGTGTCTGGAGTCGCAGGTTCAAATCCTGTCATCCCGACCAGTTTCGAATATACATAGTAAAGCTGTGTCAAAGAAAAAATTCTTTTAACACAGCTTTCTTTATCCAAACAGATTCGCAAGCCATTCAATACCGTAAAAAGAAGCAGCAGTCATTCCTAATGTCCATAGGGCAAGGCTGACATTCATCCACAATACAACCTTTCTTTTCTTTGCATTAAAAGCCATTGCAAAAATGGTCGCCAAGTGGATACCTGTTATCCCGGGACCAGCAAGCGCAAGCCCTGCTACGCCGTACTTATCAAATACACGCTGCATTTTTTCTTTCCTCGCTTGTTTTTTAGCAAGCTTTTCTTTATCTGCGCTTTGCTGAACATCATGCCTAAACCGTGCCCGTTCTTTCCATTTTTTTATCCATTTCATTTCACGTATGCCATCCATACCGTAAATTAATAAAAAAACGGGTAAAGCATTTCCAAGGAAGGCAATTACACCAACGATCACAGGATTTAATCCCGCTCCTATTCCGATAGGGATTACTACTAATAGTTCGAGCCAAGGCGTAGCTGCCATTAAAAATATACTTATATACCAACCGATAACTTCTAGCATTGTCCCCACCTACTTTCTAACACTTATCCCATTCCAAAACACCATCCAGCCAGCTTCTAGTTTGGCGTCCACTTTTTCTTTTGAATAGATAAACATGTCTGTAGAAATTCCATCAAGTAATGTATAAAAAGCCTGCAAATATATTTGTATATCTCCTGATTGAATTTCATTGTTTTTAATACCTTCTTCAAATAACTGAATATAGATTTCATCCGTTTCGCCTTCCCATAATTCAAAGCGTTTCACGATATTTTCTCTAAGGTCCATTGGCGGGAACATCAATACTCTCATGTACATCATGCCTATATCGTCAGAGCTTAAAAATTGTGCTGTTGATATAAGTGCTTGTTTTAATTTTGTTTTTACTGTCTTTACTTTTATATCAGCTAAGGACTCATTAACATAGTCTACATAGGCGCGAAATACATCTTCTATCGTGGCGAAATACAGTGCTTCTTTGTTATCAAAATGATTGTATAATGACGGCTTTTTAATCCCTACTCGCTTTGCTATATCTGACAGACTTGTTCCATCATAACCATTTTCGGCAAATAATTCTAAAGCGGTTTTTTTAATTTTATCTACTGTCATATCCTCAACCCTTTCAACTGCAAACTAACTAACGGTCGGTAGTTATTTTACACTGAACGGATATATGAGTCAATAATAATCGTTTCCCTCACTGAAAGACATAATTTTCTGTTAACTAATTAAACACAAAAGCATCTTATGTACGAATGGATATCGGCTAAGTACATCACTTCATGTTACGGATTTACTCGTAGAACCGCCAGTTAAAACTGGAACTAGATGCACACTCTAAGAAACACTTTCATTTTCATTATGTATAGGAACCTCTGAAAACGTTAGTGCTGCTGCAGGGGAGAACCTGAAACTAGTGCTTAACAGGATTAAAAAAAAGCCTGCGCTAACAACGCAAGCTTAAATAAAATGCCTATTTTTTTAACGTTACAGCAGTACCGTAAACCATCACTTCAGAAGTACCGTTCATAATAGAAGAAGAAGAGTAACGTACACTGACAACTGCATCAGCTCCCAGCTTTTTTGCTTCTTCTATCATTTCTTTTTCAGCATATTCTCTTGCTTCTAAAAACATTTCTTCATACTCTTTCATCTTTCCGCCAACCAGTCCTCGTAAACTTCCTGCAATATCTTTGCCAAGGTGTTTAGCTCTTACCGTATTACCTTTTACTACTCCTAAAGCTTCCTTTACCTCACTACCTGCTACTTTTTCCGTACTAACAATTATCATAAAATCCGGCCCTCACTTTTAACTGACTTCATTTCTATTATATACGAAGGAAAGCCGGGAATGTTTCATTATTAAACGTATTCTGGCTCTTCTTTAGAAAAAAACCATTTTAAAGCATGAAAGACATCGCCTTTTTGCTTGAGAATATAATGACGGAAGCGAGCATCATTAATTTTTCTGTACGCTTGCATCAACGTGGAGTGACGCTGATATTGATTTACTTCCGCATAACCTACCATGCTGGACAATTCCATTAATTCATTCATTAACCGTAAACATTTATGATTGTCAGAGGTTAAATTGTCTCCATCTGAAAAATGAAAAGGATAAATATTATAAAGAACTGGAGAATAATTTTTATCAATCGTTTCAAGTGCTTTTTCGTAAGCAGAAGAACAAATAGTTCCCCCACTTTCGCCTTTTGAAAAGAAGTCTTCTTCACTTACAATTTTTGCTTCAGTGTGATGTGCAATAAATTCGATATCCACTGTCTCATATTTCGTTCTTAGAAATCGAACCATCCAAAAGAAAAAACTTCTTGCCATAAATTTTTCCCATCGTCCCATAGAGCCTGAGGTATCCATCATAGCAAGGACAACCGCCTTAGACTCTGGTTTTACTTTTTCATTCCATGTTTTAAAACGAAGATCTTCATTGTAAATAGGATTAATATTAGGTTTGCCTTTTAATGCATTTCTCTTAAATGCGGATAAAATGGTGCGACGTTTATCAATATTGCCCATTAACCCCTGTTTACGTATGTCATTAAATTCTATATCTTCTACTACTATTTCGTCCTTCTCTTTTTGCTGCAAGTTAGGTAAAGTCATTTCACGGAATAACAGTTCTTCTAATTCTAAAATAGATACTTCAGCTTCATAATAATCTTCCCCTGCTTTGTCACCTGGCTTTTTCCCTGAAGCTCCTTTTTGCTCTTTTCCTCCTCCAGGTTCCCTTGCGATGACGTCTCCTTCTTTACTGTCTCCATCACCTTGACCTGTATATTTGTTATTGTCCATATTATAACGAATTTTATATTCATCCACAGAGCGAATAGGAATACGGATTACATCTTTACCATTGGACATAATGATATTTTCCTCTGAAATGAGGTCCGGTAAATTTTGTTTCACAGCTTCCTGCACTTTTTCCTGATGACGTCTTTGATCTTGATAACCTTTTCGATGAAGGGACCAGTTCTCTCGAGACACTATGAAATTATGCTTACCATTTCCTGACATCATGGGCCCCCTTTCATTACTACCCATTTAAAAGTGGATTATTCTTATCTTATGCGATTCAATCACTATAGTTGCAAAAATTCTGACTAAAGACCAACCTATCTTTATTTACTTTATGAAAAAAACCCTTGTGGCATAACCACAAAGGTTTCAAATCTTAGCGCATAAATGTAAATTCATTTATTGGCCAGTAACGGATATTTGCTTTTCCAACAATTTCATTCATATCAATAAAACCTAACTGGCGGCTGTCCATACTGTTTTGTCTATTGTCCCCCAGGACAAATACTTTTCCTTCAGGTACTTCCGTCTCTCCAGTAATTTCTTCTAATGTAAAATCATTAGTGAAATCTTCCTCTCCCATCTGATTTTTAAAAGGGGTCAAGTATTCTTCTGTTTGTTCTTCACCATTAACATAGAGGGTGTCATCTTCATATTCAATGTAATCACCTGGAAGTCCGATAATTCGTTTTATATAATCACTTTCTTCATTTGCGTGAAACACTACCAGATCAAAACGGTCAGGGTCCGAAAATTCATAGCCTATTTTATTAATTATTAAACGTTCACCGTTTTCAATTGTCGGCATCATAGACTCTCCATGTACCATATAATTGGCAAAAAAGAAAGTACGTACAATTAATACGATAATAATAACAACGGCAAACGTCTTAACCCAATCCCAAATTTCCCGTGCTAAATTATTCATCATCTCTCCTCCATTCATTCTATTATAATGTATCATTGTTATACATAAACGGCAATTGTTGAGTTTCTTGTTACAAAACTTTATGCTAAGATTATCTTATTCAAAAAAAGACTGTCCCAAAAGCACCTTTAAACATGAAGAAAACCAACCGTAAGGAGAGATAATTACGGTTGGTTTCTTTTGCTTTTGGATATGGCCTCAATCAAACATCATTTACTTAATGATCTAACGATTCAACAGACTTCCCACGTAGCGCAGCAATTCATTTGCAGATACTGAATTATACCCATGCTCATCAATTAGTCTGGCAATCACATCATTAATTTTCTTCAATTGAGATTCATCTGGTGTTTTTGTAGACGTCGTTATCTTTACTACATCTTTTAGATCTGCAAATAATTTCTTTTGTATTGCTTCTCTTAAACGTTCATGAGAGTTGTAATCAAACCTTTTCCCTTTTCGTGCATAAGCGGAAATTCGAATTAAGATTTCTTCACGGAACGCTCTTTTTGCATTCTCAGAGATACCAATTTGTTCTTCAATGGAACGCATCAGCTTTTCATCAGGGCTCATTTCTTCCCCAGTTAACGGATCTGTTAATTTATTTTTATTACAATACGCTTCTACATTATCTAGATAATTATCCATTAATGTCTTGGCTGATTCCTCATAAGAATAAACAAATGCTTTTTGGACTTCTTTCTTAGCTGCTTCATCGTACTCTTTTCTCGCAACCGAAATAAAATCTAAATACCTTTCCTTATCTTCTTTCGATATAGATGCATGCTGATCGAGTCCCTCTTTTAATGAACGAAGAACATCCAGGGCATTTATAGAAGCAACATCTTTACGTATAATCGCAGATGAAATACGATTTATAACATACCTCGGATCTATTCCATCCATGCCTTCATCTTGATATTCATTTTTCAATTCTACCACGTCTTGTTCTTTAAAACCTTCAAGTTCTTCCCCGTCATATAAACGCATCTTTTTCACGAGATCTACACTTTGTTTTTTTGGATCCTTTAACCTGGTTAAAACAGAAAATACCGCTGCTGTCCGTAAGGCGTGTGGTGCAATATGCACATGAGCCATATCACTTTCTCTAATCATTTTTTCATAAATTCGTTCTTCATTTGTAACACTTAAATTATACGGAATATTCATAACGATGATCCGTGAGTGAAGTGCTTCATTCTTTTTGTTTGAAATAAATGATTTATATTCGGCTTCATTCGTATGAGCTACAATGAGTTCATCCGCACTTATGAGGGCAAAACGTCCAGCTTTAAAATTTCCTTCCTGAGTTAAAGATAACAAGTGCCACAAAAATTTCTCGTCACACTTAAGCATTTCTTGAAATTCCATCATACCCCTGTTTGCTTTATTTAATTCGCCATCAAACCTATAAGCCCTAGGATCTGACTCTGACCCATATTCAGCGATCGTTGAAAAATCAATGCTGCCGGTTAAATCTGCAATATCTTGTGATTTAGGATCAGACGGACTAAATGTTCCTATCCCTACTCTTCTGTCTTCTGAGAAAAATATTCTTTCAACCATGACGTCTTCTATATTTCCACCATACTCTTTTTCAAGCCTCATCATATTTAATGGGGAAAGATGGCCTTCTACGCGAATTCCATATTCATCATAAAATTCTTTTCTAAGATGACCTGGTATTAAATGGAGGGGGTCTTCATGCATCGGACAGCCTTCGATTGCATAAACAGCACCTGCATCCGTTCTCGTGTATTGTTCTAACCCTCGCTTTAGTAAAGTAACAATCGTTGACTTACCTCCGCTCACCGGCCCCATTAAAAGTAAAATTCTTTTCCTAACATCGAGCCTGCGCGCAGCAGAGTGAAAATATTCTTCTACTAATTTTTCTAAGGAATCCTCTAAACCGTAAATTTCTTTTCCAAAAAACTCGTACATTTTTGTGCTGTCTCTTTCTGTTACACCTGCATCCTTTATCATATTATATACCCTTGAATGAGCAGTCTGAGCAATATGAGGATTTTCTTTCACTAACTCTAAATATTCCCTAAAAGTTCCACGCCACTTTAAGTTTTCTTCTTCTTCTCGAGACTGACGTATTTTATCAATAATACTCAATTTAAGAGCCTCCCTTTCTTCGTAAAAACAGAGTAAAATGCGAAGAAAGCAGATTGGGCTGCTTCCTAAATACCTTGTTCATTACTCCATATCTATGCAAAAAAAAAAGAGAACATAACCCTGCTCTTTTGCCGATATTAAAGTTAGAAAAGTAAAATTTGTGCTTGAAAGTGTGAAACCATATGAAAACATCAACTGGATACGTATTTATAATGTTTTTAATGATAGTTTTTATAATCTTACTTAGCAGCACGATGCATCAAGCAAATAATGTTAAGAGTGTAGAAACAGTGCTAGAAAACGAAGTACACATAGACAGCATCAAAATTCCGCAGAATAGTTATATTTATGATAAAAACGGTGAACGTTTTTCTACACTTAAATTGGAAGAAAACCGTAAATATATTGATTACGAGGACATTCCAGAACTTGTCATCCAAGCC
Organism: Alteribacillus bidgolensis; assembly: GCF_002886255.1. Lineage (NCBI taxonomy): Bacteria > Bacillati > Bacillota > Bacilli > Caryophanales > Bacillaceae > Alteribacillus > Alteribacillus bidgolensis. Next base: position 136,695 of record NZ_KZ614149.1, on the reverse strand, counting down.
TTTTTATCTACCGAAGATCAACAGTTCTACGAACATAAAGGGGTGGATATATCGTCCATTGTTCGGGCGCTTATTGTAAATGCTAAGTCTAATAATATAGAAGAAGGAGCGAGTACCTTAACACAGCAGGTTGTCAGAAACATATATCTTTCTCATGAACAAACGTACAATCGTAAACTCAGTGAAGTGCTTTACTCCTACCAGCTTGAAAAAGAGTATTCAAAGAATGATATTCTAGAGCTTTACATTAATACGATTTATTTTCATAACAGTATTTACGGGTTTGAAACAGCAAGTCAAACATATTTCGGCAAATCAAGTAAGGAACTGACCCTTGCTGAGCTATCATTTCTAGCCGCTGTACCAGCAAACCCCAGTCATTATGATCCTTTAACTAATAAAGAAAACACTCATTTGCGGCAGCAATGGATTCTAAATAAAATGGTGGAAGCAGAAGCGATTACAGAAAAAGATAGGGAAAAAGCTTTATTGCAGGATGTAGAAATCAATTTTACTGAACCATCAGAGTATTATTCTGATTATGCGCACTATATTGAACACGAATTAAAACAACTGATAGCATCTAAAGAAGGGTATCAACAAAAAATGGAGACAGCTGATGAGAAGAAAAAAGGAACTATTCAAAAGGAATTAAACAAGAGAGTAAATGAAATCCTTCAGTCAGGTGTACACATAGTAACATCTATGGATCCCGTTATTCAAGAACAGGCTGCAGCTAATCTCAATGACAAATTAAAACGATGGAACGTACAAGGAGCAGCTGTAATTATTGATCATGCCAAAAACAGCATAGCAGCTATGAGCGGAGGCAAAGACTATCAAAAATACGATTTCAACCGTGCTTTTCAAGCGTTTCGCCAGCCTGGTTCCACAATTAAACCGCTCCTCGTATTCGGCCCTTATATGGATCAAACCAAAACAAGCTTGAAAGCACATATAAGTACAGACCAGTTCTGCCGCAACGGATACTGCCCTTCTAACGCAGAAGGTGGTTATTACGGCAGTACGACAATAAAAAATGCTTTCGCTCAATCTTACAACACCGCTGCTGTTAGACTGTTTGACCAAGTAGGTATTCCTACAGCTTTTTCTTACCTAGAAAAATTTGGTTTTTCCCAAATTCAACCTGAAGATTATTCACATCCAGCTGCAATAGGTGGATTTTCTCATGGAATGAGTCCTTTAGAGTTAACAAGGGCCTACACTGTTTTTTCTAATGATGGCCATTTCACTAAAGCTAGAGGCATTAAACAGGTTAAAGATAATAATGGAAATATTTTATATGAATGGAAAAACAACTCTGAACCCATTTGGGAGAAAGAAACAAATGACAAACTTAGAACGATGCTGCAAAAAGCAGTCACCGATGGAACAGGCCAATATGCAAACATATCAGGAGATAACATCGGGGGTAAAACAGGTACTACCAATAATACGTTTGATTTGTGGTTTGTTGGTTATAACGATCGTTTTACTACAGGAGTATGGATTGGACAAGATACCCCTGCAACTTTGCAGCATTTACAGTCCTCACGCCCTCATTTAGGCTTGTGGAAAGACATAGTATCACAGCTTCCTCAATAACAAAGAAGCGGCCGCTCTTGACCGCTTCTTTATATAAGAAGACTATTAATAATACTATTATAAAGCCTTATAGCTGCATAAATTACAGCCAGCACAAAAACACACCAAAAACTAATATGGAAAAAAATCATTCCAAACAATCCTGTACCAGACATGGATTCTGATACATTATACACAAAATAAATGAAGTAAATAACGGTTGCCAGTAAAAAGCTAGCCCCTATTCCAGCGGGAAAGGTTATAAATAAAAGAGAACAACAACTCGCTATTAAGTAAATCCATGTTCCGCCACGAATTTTACGAAGTTCATTTCCTTCTTCATCTTTAGAAAAAAACAATAAAGACAACTCCATCATAGTATCGGCAATTAACTTTAACGCAGCAAATACCATAAAATAAAATAAAGTTAATAAAAACAGCAGCGTTAATTTTATACCGGTTTCAGAGAAAAATTCCAGCATCCCGGTATATAAACCAATATCTGAAAGCCATTCAATAATTATATTTTCCATGTAGATAGATAGTGAAATACTGAACAGCAAGATTGAAAACAAAGGAAAATGACTTGTTAAATATGTATTTTTCATTACAATTCCTGATCTCCCAATGGTATTACCATGAAGAAAAGACAGCGGAAGGCTGTCCCCCTCCGCTTTATCCTTTTATAAATGATGTATTACTTCAAAGGCCTTTAATTCACTTCCAGAAGCAGGGCCTTTATCTTTGGACTCTCTTTTTTCCTGGTGAGCCTTTTTAAAAGCATCACTATGAAGCCAATCTTCATAATGCTGCTTTGATTCCCACTTCGTAAAAACAACTTGTTTTCCGTTTTCCTCATCTTGTTCTAAAAACATAAAATCCAAACATCCCGGAACGGCTTTCATATTGTCAGCACTTTTGCCAAAACGACCTTTCATTGCTTCTTTTGCTTCATTTGGTACGTGAAGCTCGTTCATTACTACATACATTTACAGAACACCTCCCGTATAATAAGTAAAAAAATAGCATACTTTAAAAATTAAATACGTTACATTATCTATTATACCAATGTAACAGATGAACCTCCAAATGATATTGTTATCCAAGGATTCACAGCACTTGGGAAATAGGGTATAATATATTTATGAAGACAAGCGTTAAAGGAGGCTTTACATAATGAAACTAGTGTTGCTCCTTGGAGTATGTGTTGCTTTTCTCGTATCCATCCTTACTGCAGGTTTTGAAGATAAACCTCATAAGTATTAATCTTTCCATCAAAAAGAGCCTTACATAGGGCTCTTTTTGTTTATTCAAACAGATAGTAATAGGCTGCCTGCCCCTCTGTCATCCCTTTTACTCCGGTTGTAAATGCCCCTGCACGAGCGGAGATCGTCTTCCACATGCACTTACGACCTGCGGGAACAGAAATACTGAAACATCCTGTACTTGGCAGAATCGTGAATCTGAGTCCGTTCGATATTGTACAGGAATAGACGTTTTTGGCCAATCTTTTTAATGCTAAAGACTTTTCTTAATACAACGCTGGGAAATTTTGCTGTCGTAATGCTTCATATACAAGAATCGCAGCAGTATTAGATAAATTTAGGGAGCGTATATGATTATTTTGAGGGATACGCAGACATCTATCCACATTTTTAGATGTAATATTTTCTGGCAGGCCACTCGTTTCTTTACCGAAAACAAAAAAATAATCCGTTTTCGGATCTTCAAAAGAAAACGTACTATATGGTTTTCTCCCAAGAGTTTCAATAAAATAAAATTCACCTTTAATGTAGCACTCAAAGAGTTCATCTAGGGAATCATAATAATGAATCTCTACGTTTGGCCAGTAATCACAGCCCGCTCGTTTTAACATTTTATCATCTGTAGAAAAGCCAAGCGGTCTAATTAAGTGTAAATGTGTGCCTGTACCTGCACAAGTTCTAGCAATATTTCCTGTATTTGCAGGAATCTCTGGCTGATATAATACAACATGAATACTCATTTCTGCACCTCGTCTTATTTCATAACATCACACGTAATTATACCATAATCTTTATTTTAAGTTATTTGTATTATTTATTATCCGATACGAAAAAATTTATATTTTATATTTGGTGTCCAAGCAGTGGAATCTTCATATTTCCAATACCTTGCTCTGCTGTTTTCTGTTTGAGCATTAACCAGTGGTTCATTATTGCCATCAAATCCTGTCACTATTGTACTGTGCTGCCAATTTCCATCCCCATTGAAATCATAGCAGATAACATCACCAAGTCCTAAATCTTTTATATCCTCTGCTTCTACAGCTGTCAAGCCACTGGTGGATCCGCTCAAATACCAGCGGAATGAATGAGCAACAGCCCAGCTATAACTCCAATTACTTTTCCCATACCACCATCCCCTCCCTCTATTAGGCATCCCGCGCATAGGTGCCTTTCCAGCACGCAAACATTGCGAAATAAAATTCGTACAATTATTGGTGAATTTTTTATACTCGGGATTATAATCATTCCACCAACGTTCCGCATATTGTACAGCTGCCCGGCGATCGTACTCAAATGATCTTTTATCTTCTTCTTCTTCATTTGTCGTGTTCCATTCCGGTTCGACTGGAGATTCTTCATGGATCAATTGATCTATAATAATATTACCATCATGTGTTTTGGCAAACCGTTTTAGCAAATGTTCTTCTAAGTGATACTTCTCGCCAATCTTATATAGTCTGGTGTAGAAAAGCTGATATGTTATATTTTCTTGTTTACCACTCTTTTGAACCCTGTAAGGGTGAACGGAAGCATTCATTTTAAGCAGGGCAGCCCCTCTTGTTTGTAATGATTGTCTAAAGCGATAAAGCATTTCAATCTCTTGTGGTGCGAGTTTTTTGGGTCTAGTCTGTACGTTTCCTAATTGAAAGTTTATCCATTCTTGTATATGAGAATATAGGGCTTTGTCCCAATTTCTTCTCATAAAACACCCTTCCTTTCCTTAGACACCGCTTTGTTTTTATCCTATTAATAAGAATCCTTATTAAGTACAAGTTTCAAAAATAAAAACGCTGCACCTCTTTGAATAGAAGTACAACGCATTACAATCATATAGTTCCCTATGAAGAGATTTTTTCTAATGCCCCTTCAACTTGCAACAAATACATTTTTTTGTCCAAACCCCCGCCATAACCGACCATGTTTCCGTTGCTGCCTATAACCCGATGACAAGGAAGAAAAATAGGAAGTGGATTTTTATTATTAGCCGAACCAATGGCTCGAACAGCTTTTGGAGCCCCAATATCTGCTGCTATTTGTTTATATGACCGGGTCTCGCCATACGGTATATGCTGTAGAGCTTCCCAGACTAATTTTTGAAAAGGGGTGCCATATAAATCTAGATGGAGATCAAAGATTTTCCTTTTATGAGTAAAATACTCTTCCAATTGAACCATTGCCTCATTTAATGCTGCTTTATCTTCTATGAGTTTTCCACATATATTTTGTTTTCGTATCCAAGCATTAATAATGGGCAGCATGTTTTTTGTTTCACCGAACTGTAAAGAGCAAATTCCGTTATCTGTTGCAGCTAATGTTAATGGGCCGATTGCACTGCTGTAATTAGCATAGTAAATAAACTTTCCTCCCGGCATAAACACCTTTCCTTTCTCCCCTAAGTCAACATAAAAAGGTCATTGTGGTGATATGAGAGTTTATAAAAGTGGATGGCCATAAACGTGTTGTATTTTATTTAGAGGATAACATTTGATCTTCCGCTATTTGATTAAGAGCATTCTCAATTTCTTTCAAAACTTCACCCTCTGTCTCGTATCCCTTCGCTTTTTCTAATAAAGTTATTGTTCTTTTCGTATTAATCTGACCAAGTGACCAAGCTGCAGTGCCTCGTATTACAGGTCTTGGATCATTGTTTAGCAATTGATCTAATGTCTCGATCGACTCTTCAGCTTTAAAGTGGCCAAGTGCAATAATAGCATTACGCTGAATCGGTTTTTTACCACGCCATGACCCTGCAAGACGTCCATACTTTTGTTTGAACTCTTTGTTACTTAATTCTAAAAGCGGGAGTAATTTCGGTTTTACAGTATCTGGATCAGGTTCAAACTCTTCTTGGTGATGAAAGTCCATTCCTTTATTTTCAGGACATACTTGCTGGCATGTATCACAACCGTATAATCGGTTACCTAGCTTTTTTCGGTATCTTTCTGGTAAAAAATCTTTCGTTTGTGTTAGATAAGCAATACATTTATTAGAGTCTAATTGCCCTCCCTGAACCAAAGCTCCAGTTGGACAAGCATCCACACATTTATTGCACGTACCGCACTGTTCTGTAATTGGGTTATCAGGAGGAAGCGAAATAGTCGTGACCATTTCCCCTAGGTATACATAAGAACCAAACTCTGGAGTGATAATGGCACAATTTTTACCGCTCCATCCTATACCAGCCCTTTCAGCAACAGCACGATCAGATAATTCCCCTGTATCTACCATTGATTGACATCTGGCCCCAGGAACAAGCTCCAACATGTATTCCTCTAATTTTTGGAGTCGGTCCTTTAGTACTCGGTGATAATCTTCCCCCCAGGATGCTCTGCAAAAAACTCCGCGTCTATCTCCCTTTGTACTTTTTGGCGGATTCTTCATCTTTGAAGGATAAGCTAGTGCGATAGCAACTATTGTCTTTGCTTCTGGAAGTAATTTGGCAGGTGTAACTCTTTTTTCAATGTCTTTTTCTTCAAAACCGGATTGATAATTTAATCGTTGTTGTTCATGCAGCCGATCTTTTAATGACAAAAATGGATCAGCTGACGCAAAACCAATCTTATCGATACCGATATCTTTACTATATGCCATAATCTTCTCTTTGAGCTGGGCCCCTGTCATGATTCCCCTCCTTTCTCATTTCTTATAAAATTATGGTACACTGCAAATAACAAGAGAACGTAAAGGGTGAGCATAATGCAGCTAATTTTATCTGAAGATTTATTGACGATGTTACCATCATGCAAGTTGGGTATTATTACTTATAAAAACATAGTTGTAGATGAATCTCCTAAAATGCTGAAAGGCAGATTAGAATTTTTTCAGGAAAAAATCCGTACAGATCTAAAGCAGCAATCTGTGTTAGATTATCCAGGCGTTCGTGAGTGGCACGATACGTTTAAAACAGCAGGAATAGATCCAAATCGTTACCGTCCTTCCCAAGAAGCATTATTTCGAAGGATAGAAAAAGGGAAAACTCTTCCGTTTATACATTCAGCAGCCGATTTGAATAACTTTTTTTCCTTGCAATACGAAATACCAATAGGAATCTATAACTTTGATACCTTAAGTGATTATATCAAAATTTGTATTGGAAAAGAAGGTGATTCCTTCGAAGGGTTAAATGGAAGAAAGAATAATATGAATGGGAAGATTTGTACGTTAGATAACGATGGAGTATTTGGCAGTCCTATTGTCGATTCTTTACGTACAAAAACAGATACGAACACTATTAATGCTGTACAAATTTTTTATTTAAAGTCTTCTATGAACGAAAGAGAAGCAAGGGAACTATTGCAAGCAGCTTCAAAAATGTTCACTCAACTTCATAGCGGAGAAGCAGATACGTATATTTTATGCAAAACAGAACAAGAAGCAAAAATAACTTAAATCAGTATAAAAAAACCGACTCGTTTACATTGGAGAAGTCGGTTTTTTTAATTTAACGGTTGTGCTTTTCTTTTAACAGCTCACGATCTCTTTTAAGGTTTGATTTAATTCTGAGTGATTAATCGCGTTTCTAATGATAAAATGCAATAGCAATGAAAAAATTATAAGACCAATTATATAGACAACGATACCCCATTTGATTCCCTTCCTCCATTTACAGCGTTTACATTTTTAGTTTTTTTCCAGTTTATATCTTTTTCTTTAAGAGTTAAATAGCACGTTTTGAATATTCACTACATACATAATCGAACAAAAATACATCAGTAAATATGAAGTACGAAGGTATCGAGCAGTCTTTAGCTTTTCAATATAGAAGTGTTTTTTTACTATTTTTGACTTTAGGAAAGTTTAACTTTGTTGAGGGAATAAATCATAAGTAAAGAAAAAAGCTTCCACCCTTTGGAGTTGAAGACAATCCTATTTCTTTCTAACGCTTAAAGAACAATCTCATTTTCCAAATGACATGACTATTCCTCTACAGCAGCAGTAATAAATTCCTTCAGCCGCTCTTTAAATTCCTGCGGTTCGGTATGATAAGCTTTTATGTGACCAGTATCAGGTACAATCCATAGCTCTTTGTCACCGCTGGCAGCTTCATAAATACGTAAAGCCATTTCTGTTGGAACGAGTTCATCATCTTCCCCGTGTATTATGAATAAGGGGCGTGTATTTTTTTGTACTTGCTCAATAGAGGATGCCTCCTTAAATGTGTATCCGTGCCTGAACTGTGTAATGAAACTAGCCACATCAAGCAGTGGAAAGGAAGGCAGGCCATAAAGATGTTTTAATTGATGTGTAAGTTCTTCCTTTACAGTCGTGTAACCGCTGTCTGCAATGATACCTTTCACTTCATCAGGAAGGTCTTCCCCACTTAACATTAGAACAAGAGATGCACCCATAGATTCTCCGTGTAAAAGTATTTCTTTTGCCTCGTGTTTTTCCATTAAAAGTTCTATCCACTGTTGAAAATCAAGACGGTCATGCCACCCGTATCCAATATAATCACCTTCGCTTTCACCATGACCGCGAGCGTCAGGCATTAATATTTCATAGCCCAAGCTATGATACAGTCCTGCAATATCTTGAATGCTCTCTTTCTGTTTTCTATAACCATGAGCAAGTAAGACAACCCTTCCGGTGTTAGACGTATTTTCAATAAAATCAGCTTTTAATATCAAATTATCAAAAGTGTTAATCGTAAGTGTTTGCATATTCTGGTTATTCAGCCAATCTGTATCCTGAAAAGTACTCTCACCAGCAGCAGGTTCCGATACTGTTTCCGCACCTCTATATAACTCCACTTCTACTCCTCGCTTCACGCTTTCGCTGTAAAGATAATGTCCTCCACAAAGTATAATCGTAAAAAAGATCACAACTAAACTTCCTGAGACAATGAGGATCCACTTTTTCATCCCTCTATCTCCCGTCATTTAAAAAATATGCGAATAAAAAATGGAGAGACCACACTTTGTTGAGTAAGTAGTTCTTTTTAACCTAAACCCTCAAATATTTTAGAGTATAAATCTAATGAAGTTAAAAGGTAAACTGTCTCAAACTCCACTCCATATCACATTATTGCTTTTCTTAATATGACAGTATCCTCACCCAAAGTATAGAAGTCTTGTAGTGTATAGTGTGATCAGCTTATCAAGGTAATAAGAAAACTCTTTGAAGAGACAGGCCGTTTTTATCATTGATGATCATTTGTAATAATTTATAGTAATGATATAGCAAAATGTTTATAAATTCAATTACTTTTCTGAATATTAAGATCCTTATATTGTTTGTTAAAGCTCTAAGAAAAAATATTAGCTTATGTTTTGTAAATTAGTGAGCGTTAAGGTGTGTGATAATTTAATTTTAAGGGAGAAGGTGTAATATAATAGAGCCACATGAATGCTTACGACTGCATTTCATTTTAAAACGTGAAAAAGCGATTTCCTAGTAGGAAAATCGCTTCAAACTATCATTATATTAACGTTTATTTCGCTAAGTATGGTAGCGGTGGTCGGGGTCGAACCGACACTCCAAAAGGAACACGATTTTGAGTCGCTTACAAACCCTTCGGTAAGGCTATTGCTATGCATACCGCCCATTTGTGCGCATATTTAACGGAATAGCAGCATACTACCGCCTTCCTATGCGTTCATTATAGGCGAAGAGCTACGATAATACAAGCGTTTCTGAACTATTTGCGCAAATTTGCAACGAACCGGACAACTACGCGCTCGTTAAAAGATAATTGCGTCAGAATTGCCGATTTAATAGATGCTAATAGAATCAATATAATAATATCCGTCGCTGGATCCTACTTGTTTGTATCGATAATCAATGGTCACGGTGTAATTACTTTTCACATGATTGATTAAATGATCATTTACAATATCCCCTTGAGATTCAGAATATCCCGTGAGGAGTGACACAGCCAACCCGGCCGGTATCGATACATGATATGATAGGGGGGTCGAAATTAATGTGGTTGCGATACCGTATTGGACTGATTTATTCGTATCTCGGGTGTTAAAGTAATTATTAATATCTATTAGTTGATCTCTTGAGATAGTGGTTGTTGTTGAAAAAGTTGTCCCTCCATAGTCATCTGTGGTTGATGGGTGAGCCCAAAACACTTCCTCTTGAGCGGAAGCACGATCAAGAGTGACTGTACTTATGGTTACGATTGCTAACACTGCTACCAACATCTTCACTACTAGACGTCGCATAGACTCTTCTCCTTTGTGGTAAATGATACTTCTCAGTGTAGAGGGTTTTGCCCACGATGGAAACACTGTTTGGTAAAGTCAGTAATAAATTACCATTATCTATTATTAATGAATTCTTTGAATTTTGTACATTGAATTGATTTTTCGTTACAATAGGAATTAAATGGAGAAAAGAAGAGATAATGAGAGGAGAGAGCAAAACTGCTATGAAAGAAATAGGTAAACGTTACATAGGGCTTCTATTAATGTGCATACTCATAATAGTATGTTTCTATATCTTTAATTGGCCATCATACGTTTTAGTAGTAGTAGCTGTAGGGGTTATCACAAATATTTTCATCACTGAAATGAAACATCATAGCTGAAGTTTCCGAGGGAAAAAATGCCCTAACTTTGCAGCGACTACGTCACCTCCTCGTATACAAAAAAAGGCGGCAAGGCCGTTAAGCCCGCCGATTAAGTCAGAGTCCGTTAAATTTACGTTTTGAGCCGCGACCGAGTGACTCTTCGATTCTATTCGCCAGCTCGTCACCTATGCGTTTAATGTCCGGACGCGAACGTACGTCTCCGAACGTGTTTCCGCTGATGGTTACGTTGATTGAACCGCCGCCGGACTTGCCTTCGCCTCTTCCGCAGATAATACCTGCTCATTCTTGTGCAAGGTCGCCTGATAACCGTCATAGGGAACGAATTCTAAGCCGTGGTAATGCGATCCTCCGCCAGTTACCGCGTTCCACACGTTACCTCCGATTTCGGCCACTTTTCCGACTGCTTTCGGTAAAGAGAAGTTAGATAACGCTTCCTTGAAGTCATCCCATTTCGATTTTGCGTTGTCAATGAATTCGAGCAACGGCGAAAAGAAATCGGATACTGCGGTCTTGGCGTTATCCATTGCGTCTCCTATTTTCTCTTTGACGCTGTCCCATATTTCTTTCATTTTACCCCATATATCGTCCCACTTCTGCCTTTAACCAGCTCCATAATTCGCCGGCCTTTTCTTTGACCGTATCCCAGTTTTGCCAAAGCAGAATACCTATCGCAATTAGTCCGCGATTAGTCCAATAATAAGTCCGATAGGATTCGCCATCATAGCGAGGTTGAGTCCAATTTGTGTGCCTCGTACTGCGAGAAGCACCGCCCTAAACGTTCTAAACGCTGCGGCTACGGTATTTACGACTTGCAGGGCTAATAATGCCCCTCGCAATATAATAAAGGCAGCGCCTACTCGTATCGCCGTATCCCGTATTTGCGGCCAATTGTCTCGAATAGCGCCAGCAAACTCTTTCGCCTTATCGATTACCTCTGATATTTTCACTGCGGCTGTTTCCGCAAAGTCCTGGAATTTCTCTTTCCATTCCGGCAAGTTTTCCCGAATGTAATCGGATAGGTCCGCCGTGCCCTCTTTTAGGTCGCCCATATGCTCGGAAGCGAGTTCGTAAAGCAGCTCGCCTAACGGTTGCAGCGCGATACTAGCTCCGTTCATAACTTCGCTAAAATTGTCGCCAAAGGTCGTCGACTCTAACGCAGCCTCGTCTAATGCTCCGGCCATACCGTCTGCACCGTCCGCCCAAGCGTCAGTTACCCATAGTCCTTCTTTTCAACGGATCTATTAGGAAGAATATCGAGAGGAGCTCTGGTGTCTCCATCCGCAATGACTACTTGATACTTCCCTTCATTCGTATCCCCTTTATATTCATCGATCGCAATCACCGGCGGCAGGCTCTTCACTTCCTTTAACGTTGGGGCCGACATCGAATCAAAACACCGAATCACGGTAGCAGAGGATATACGTAATTGACCTGCCGTATCTTTGAAATTTTTTCCTTGAATGACACGCAGACCAAGGGCTTGATTCCATTCCCTGGAGTGGCGTTGATACCGCTGGACGATAGGATTGCGTTCCGCAAAGCGTTTGCCGCAGGAGCACACATAACGACGCCTTCGAAAAATAAATAAGACGTTCGTTCAAATACTTTAAGGTGCTGGATTTTTTGGATACGGTAATCATGGACTCGGCTTGTTCTTTCCCCGCATGCTGGACACCGATGGGATTTACGAGGTATCTCCACGTGGAGATAAAATGCCTCCCCTCTCTCTTCCGTTTTGGTAACCACTACGTCTTCTAATCCAGGCCACTTCATGTTAAAATGCATCTACACGCAACTCCAATCTTTTTCTTGTTTCTTGGACAATTCAAGTGTAAAGGATTTTGGAGCTTGCGTATTTTTTTATGTCTAAATTTTTTTCATGCCCCAACAAATATAATAGAGCCAAAAAAAAAACTCCTACGTATACCGTAGAAGCCTTGCTGTTAGAGTTAAACTTGGTAGCGGTGGTCGGGGTCGAACCGACACTCCAAAAGGAACACGATTTTGAGTCGTGCGCGTCTGCCAATTCCGCCACACCGCCAAAAATGGTGCCGAGGGCCGGACTCGAACCGGCACGGTTGTACACCAACCGCAGGATTTTAAGTCCTGTGTGTCTGCCAATTCCACCACCCCGGCAGTTAACTATTTAAATGTGTGGAGGCGGCACCCGGATTCGAACCGGGGAATAAGGGTTTTGCAGACCCGTGCCTTACCACTTGGCTATGCCGCCATGTGCATATTATACCATATGAAGAACATGCACATTAAGTGATAATTGGAGCGGAAGACGGGATTCGAACCCGCGACCCCCACCTTGGCAAGGTGGTGTTCTACCACTGAACTACTTCCGCACTCTTTGGCTGGGCTAGCTGGATTCGAACCAGCGCATCACGGAATCAAAATCCGTTGCCTTACCGCTTGGCTATAGCCCATTATTGTAGATGGGGCGATTGGTGGGGATTGAACCCACGAGTGCCGGAGCCACAATCCGGTGCGTTAACCACTTCGCCACAACCGCCATTTTTTAATGGCAGGGGTAGTAGGAATCGAACCCACATTGGCGGTTTTGGAGACCGCTGTTCTACCATTGAACTATACCCCTAAAAATGGTGGAGGGGGACGGATTCGAACCGCCGAACCCAGAGGGAGCAGATTTACAGTCTGCCGCGTTTGGCCAACTTCGCTACCCCTCCAATGGTGCCGGCCAGAGGACTTGAACCCCCAACCTACTGATTACAAGTCAGTTGCTCTACCAATTGAGCTAGACCGGCATGGTGGCTCGAGACGGAATCGAACCGCCGACACGAGGATTTTCAGTCCACTGCTCTACCGACTGAGCTATCGAGCCAATAAATTTTGTGTGTTATATGGCGGGCCTGACGGGAATCGAACCCGCGATCTCCTGCGTGACAGGCAGGCATGTTAACCGCTACACCACAGGCCCATTTTTGAATAATAATCTGCGAATCTCTTCGTCAGCTGCTGTCGTTCAGTCAGTTACGTACTTTTGTACGCTCCTTCCTTCTCTCCTTTGCTTCCTCGACCTTCTTGATTATTATTCAAAAAGATGATTAGATCAAAGGTGAATCTCTTTGTCAGCTGTTCTCATTATATTAGGACATAGTTATTGCTGTTAGATTAAATTGGTTGCGGGGGAAGGATTTGAACCTTCGACCTCCGGGTTATGAGCCCGACGAGCTACCAGACTGCTCTACCCCGCGATATTCCGATTTTAAGTGGTGGAGGATGACAGGATCGAACTGCCGACCCCCTGCTTGTAAGGCAGGTGCTCTCCCAGCTGAGCTAATCCTCCGATGTATATGGTGACCCGTAGGGGATTCGAACCCCTGTTACCGCCGTGAAAGGGCGGTGTCTTAACCACTTGACCAACGGGCCTTTCTTCATTATGTATATGTTATGGCGGAGAGCGAGGGATTCGAACCCTCGAGACGGTTCTACACCGCCTACACGATTTCCAATCGTGCTCCTTCGGCCAACTCGGACAGCTCTCCGGGTGGCTCCACAGGCAGGATTCGAACCTGCGACCGATCGGTTAACAGCCGATAGCTCTACCACTGAGCTACTGTGGAATGTTTTAATGATTTATTCACTCACATTAAATAAATATACCATGATTTCAGTTGAATGTCTAGTATTTTTTATTTTAAAATTTCTGCCTGGCAGCGTCCTACTTTCACAAAGGGTTGCCCCTTCATTATCATCGGCGCTGAAGAGCTTAACTTCCGTGTTCGGCATGGGAACGGGTGGAACCTCTTCGCTATCGCCACCAGACTTTGGATGGAATCGTTTGATCATCGTCATAGGAGACAACATCTCAACGATCCTTTTCTTGATAGGGAATTGCTCCCTCAAAACTGCACAACGAAATACATGAGCCGCTCTACGAGGCGCTTACCTTTGTTTTGGATAAGCCCTCGACCGATTAGTATCTGTCAGCTCCACGTGTCACCACGCTTCCACCTCAGACCTATCAACCTTGTCATCTGCAAGGGGTCTTACTAGCTTGGCGCTATGGGAAATCTCATCTTGAGGGGGGCTTCATGCTTAGATGCTTTCAGCACTTATCCCGTCCACACGTAGCTACCCAGCCATGCTCCTGGCGGAACAACTGGTACACCAGCGGTGTGTCCATCCCGGTCCTCTCGTACTAAGGACAGCTCCTCTCAAATTTCCTGCGCCCGCGACGGATAGGGACCGAACTGTCTCACGACGTTCTGAACCCAGCTCGCGTGCCGCTTTAATGGGCGAACAGCCCAACCCTTGGGACCTACTTCAGCCCCAGGATGCGACGAGCCGACATCGAGGTGCCAAACCTCCCCGTCGATGTGGACTCTTGGGGGAGATAAGCCTGTTATCCCCAGGGTAGCTTTTATCCGTTGAGCGACGGCCCTTCCATACGGTACCGCCGGATCACTAAGCCCGACTTTCGTCCCTGCTCGACTTGTAGGTCTCGCAGTCAAGCTCCCTTTTGCCTTTGCACTCTGCGAATGATTTCCAACCATTCTGAGGGAACCTTTGGGCGCCTCCGTTACTGTTTGGGAGGCGACCGCCCCAGTCAAACTGCCTACCTGACACTGTCCCTGGACCGGGTTACGGTCCGAGGTTAGAATTTCCGTACAGCGAGGGTAGTATCCCACCGACGCCTTCACCGAACCTGGCGGTCCGGTTTCCAAGGCTCCTACCTATCCTGTACAAGCTGTACCAAAATCCAATATCAAGCTGCAGTAAAGCTCCATGGGGTCTTTCCGTCCTGTCGCGGGTAACCTGCATCTTCACAGGTATTATAATTTCACCGGGTCTCTCGTTGAGACAGTGCCCAAGTCGTTGCACCTTTCGTGCGGGTCGGAACTTACCCGACAAGGAATTTCGCTACCTTAGGACCGTTATAGTTACGGCCGCCGTTTACTGGGGCTTCAATTCGGAGCTTCTCCCAAAAGGGATAACCCCTCCTCTTAACCTTCCAGCACCGGGCAGGTGTCAGCCCCTATACTTCGCCTTGCGGCTTCGCAGAGACCTGTGTTTTTGATAAACAGTCGCTTGGGCCTATTCACTGCGGCTCTCCAAGGCTATTCACCCTAGAGAGCACCCCTTCTCCCGAAGTTACGGGGTCATTTTGCCGAGTTCCTTAACGAGAGTTCTCCCGAGCGTCTTAGAATTCTCATCCCACCTACCTGTGTCGGTTTGCGGTACGGGCACCTCTTCCCTTGCTAGAGGCTTTTCTTGGCAGTGTAGGATCAGGAACTTCGGTACTATTATTTCCCTCGCCATCACCGCTTCGCCTAATGATGAACGGATTTGCCTGTTCATCGGCCTTACGGTTTGGACGCGCTATTCCAGCAGCGCGCTTACCCTACCTTCCTGCGTCCCCCCGTCACTCAAACGGGAAGGAGGTGGTACAGGAATTTCAACCTGTTTTCCATCGCCTACGCCTTTCGGCCTCGGCTTAGGGCCCGACTAACCCTGAGCGGACGAACCTTCCTCAGGAAACCTTGGGTTTTCGACGGAAGGGATTCTCACCCTTCTTTTCGTTACTCATACCGGCATTCTCACTTCAAAGCGCTCCACCGGTCCTCACGATCCGGCTTCTCCGCCCTTTGAACGCTCCCCTACCACGCACACCCGATGGTGTGCATCCACAGCTTCGGTGATACGTTTAGCCCCGGTACATTTTCGGCGCAGAGTCACTCGACTAGTGAGCTATTACGCACTCTTTCAATGATGGCTGCTTCTAAGCCAACATCCTAGTTGTCTAAGCAACTCCACATCCTTTTCCACTTAACGTATACTTAGGGACCTTAGCTGGTGGTCTGGGCTGTTTCCCTCTCGACTACGGATCTTAGCACTCGCAGTCTGACTCCCGGATAACAAGTCGCTGGCATTCGGAGTTTGACTGAATTCGGTAATCCTGTAGGGACCCCTAGTCCAATCAGTGCTCTACCTCCAGGACTCTTTTATCCGAGGCTAGCCCTAAAGCTATTTCGGGGAGAACCAGCTATCTCCGAGTTCGATTGGCATTTCACCACTACCCACACCTCATCCCCGCAATTTTCAACTTGCGTGGGTTCGGGCCTCCAGCAGGTGTTACCCTGCCTTCACCCTGGACATGGGTAGATCACACGGTTTCGGGTCTGCGACCGCATACTGTACGCCCTGTTCAGACTCGCTTTCGCTTCGGCTCCGCGTCTTCCGCTTAACCTTGCATACGATCGCAACTCGCCGGTTCATTATACAAAAGGCACGCCGTCACCCATAAACGGGCTTCGACTACTTGTAGGCACACGGTTTCAGGATCTCTTTCACTCCCCTTCCGGGGTGCTTTTCACCTTTCCCTCACGGTACTGGTTCGCTATCGGTCACTAGGGAGTATTTAGCCTTGGGAGATGGTCCTCCCGGATTCCGGCGGGGTTTCCCGTGCCCCGCCGTACTCAGGATCCACTCCGGAGGAAACAGCGTTTCGACTACCGGGCTCTTACCGTGTCTCGCGGGCCGTTCCAGGCCGCTTCGCCTACGCTGTTTCTTGGTAACTCCGATGGAGTGTCCTACAACCCCAGGGTGCAAGCACCCTGGTTTGGGCTGATTCCGTTTCGCTCGCCGCTACTCAGGAAATCGCATTTGCTTTCTCTTCCTCCGGGTACTAAGATGTTTCAGTTCCCCGGGTCTGCCTTCTCACACCCTATAGATTCAGGTGCGGATACCATCCCATTATGGATGGTGGGTTTCCCCATTCGGATATCCCCGGATCAAAGCTTACTTACAGCTCCACGGGGCGTTTCGCCGTTCGTCGCGTCCTTCTTCGGCTCCTAGTGCCAAGGCATTCACCGTGCGCCCTTTCTAGCTTAACCTTACAAAGGTAGTTGTATCATTCTAAAACACGCCTCGAAAGTCTCACAATCATGGTCATGTACTGACCACCTTGATGAAACTCCGGTGTATTCTTTGGCTCTTGCATTCGTTATCCAGTTTTCAAGGAACAACGGACAGGATGTCCTGCCTTCGGCGTTGTCACAGGACGTGACGTACTTAGCCGAAGATCATTCATTGAGAGTTCTCCTCTCAAAATTGAATGAAAGTCACAGCGTCCGCTCCCTGGATCATGAGATCCAGCGGAGCTCGACTCGGAAAATACTCCGTAGAAAGGAGGTGATCCATCCCCACCTTCCGGTAGGGATACCTTGTTACGACTTCACCCCAATCACCTGCCCCACCTTCGGCGGCTGGCTCCCATAGGGTTACCTCACCGACTTCGGGTGTTGCAAGCTCTCGTGGTGTGACGGGCGGTGTGTACAAGGCCCGGGAACGTATTCACCGCGGCATGCTGATCCGCGATTACTAGCGATTCCGGCTTCATGCAGGCGAGTTGCAGCCTGCAATCCGAACTGAGAATGGCTTTTTGAGATTCGCTTCACCTCGCGGCTTCGCGTCCCTCTGTACCATCCATTGTAGCACGTGTGTAGCCCAGGTCATAAGGGGCATGATGATTTGACGTCATCCCCACCTTCCTCCGGTTTGTCACCGGCAGTCACCCTAGAGTGCCCAACTGAATGCTGGCAACTAAGGTTAAGGGTTGCGCTCGTTGCGGGACTTAACCCAACATCTCACGACACGAGCTGACGACAACCATGCACCACCTGTCATTCTGTCCCCCGAAGGGGAACCTTCCATCTCTGGAAGTGGCAGAAGATGTCAAGACCTGGTAAGGTTCTTCGCGTTGCGTCGAATTAAACCACATGCTCCACCGCTTGTGCGGGCCCCCGTCAATTCCTTTGAGTTTCAACCTTGCGGTCGTACTCCCCAGGCGGAGTGCTTAATGCGTTTGCTGCGGCACTAAGGGCGTCGAAACCCCTAACACCTAGCACTCAACGTTTACGGCGTGGACTACCAGGGTATCTAATCCTGTTCGCTCCCCACGCTTTCGCGCCTCAGCGTCAGTTACAGGCCAGAGAGCCGCCTTCGCCACTGGTGTTCCTCCACATCTCTACGCATTTCACCGCTACACGTGGAATTCCGCTCTCCTCTCCTGTACTCAAGTTCCCCAGTTTCCAATGACCCTCCACGGTTGAGCCGTGGGCTTTCACATCAGACTTAGGAAACCGCCTGCGCGCCCTTTACGCCCAATAATTCCGGACAACGCTTGCCCCCTACGTATTACCGCGGCTGCTGGCACGTAGTTAGCCGGGGCTTTCTGATCGGGTACCGTCAAGGTACCGGCCTATTCGACCGGTACTTGTTCTTCCCAGATAACAGAGCTTTACGATCCGAAAACCTTCTTCACTCACGCGGCGTTGCACCGTCAGGCTTTCGCCCATTGCGGATGATTCCCTACTGCTGCCTCCCGTAGGAGTCTGGGCCGTGTCTCAGTCCCAGTGTGGCCGATCACCCTCTCAGGTCGGCTACGCATCGTTGCCTTGGTAAGCTCTTACCTCACCAACTAGCTAATGCGCCGCGGGCCCATCTTGCAGTGTAAGGAACAAGTCCCTACTTTTACAATCAAATCATGCGATTTGGCTGATCATCCGGTATTAGCCCCGGTTTCCCGGGGTTATCCCAGTCTGCAAGGCAGGTTGCCCACGTGTTACTCACCCGTCCGCCGCTCGTTCCACATGCGTCACCCCGAAGGGATCTGCCTGCTTCCCGCGCTCGACTTGCATGTATTAGGCACGCCGCCAGCGTTCGTCCTGAGCCAGGATCAAACTCTCCAATAAATTGGTTCGTCTGATACAAGCTGTATCTTACATAACAATTAAAGAAATTAACAGACGCTTGACTTTCATTCAATTTTCAAAGGACAACTTTGTCCGCCTCAATTGGCGACTTTTATAATTTAACATCTCTCTCAAATCGTGTCAATAACTTTTTTTAAACATTTTGTTAAAACGTTTTAATTTGATGTGTATTGCCTCTGTGTGAATAGCGACAATGAATAATTTATCACCTAAATAGAAAACAGTCAACACTTTATTCTAATTTTTTATAATAAATTTTTATAAAACATATTTATAATGAAATACGCCTGATGTCTTTGACGGTTCTTTTACTTTTTTGACCTGGCCATTTTCCACTAAATACTGAAGTAAAATTTCAAGGTCAATGACATAGTCATTTACTTCAGGGGACTTTGCCAACTCAGTATAGCTCCAGCCATCATTCTTTCCATCATTCTTTTTTTCCATGATCGAAGCAAGATGAGCTTTTCCAATATGTATTTTTGAACGTATAGCAAATTCTATTGCAATCATTAAAAGTTCAAGTCTTTTTTCTATTCCTTCGTCACCTACAATTAGTTCATGGTAAAGTTTATAAGTTTCTGGATCTACTTCTCTTACTTGTCTCCATAGAGTGACTTCTGGATATAAACCTTCTTCAATAATAGACAACCTTGCTAAGTGATGAAGTGCATGTAATATATGATTAAACGCGTCTAAGTAATGATGAAGATGAAATAAAGCTTTTCCATCTTCAAACCTTCGAATTAATTTTGCAAACTCATTTCCGGTTTTTCGCAGACGATCTTCTGCCGGAAACTCACTCAAACGTAATTTCAAATTAGTGATATATTCATTTTTATTAAAAAGGATTTTACCTCTAAAAAGCCAGTCTATCATTTTTCTATTCGTACCAGATAGAATCCAGTAAAATAGTTCATCTTCTGTGACAACGTGTAACGCCGCTTCTATCCCAGAACAATTATAATGTTTAACTTTCGCAGCACTCGTTTCTTCGCAGATAATTATAATAACAGCGTCAAAAAAATCAGTAAAAGGTTCTTGGCCAAATACTTTTTCGACTAATAAAACACCTTTGGTTAATGGATCACTAGCACGCTCTTGGTACAAATGGCGTAAAAGCCCTTCCATTCCTTTCTCCCCTTTCATTTCTATCGATTTCTCGCCTTTGCCGCGTACAGAA
Source organism: Alteribacillus bidgolensis (assembly GCF_002886255.1). NCBI lineage: Bacteria > Bacillati > Bacillota > Bacilli > Caryophanales > Bacillaceae > Alteribacillus > Alteribacillus bidgolensis. Next base: position 116,379 of record NZ_KZ614149.1, on the reverse strand, counting down.
TAATAAAATTATTATAGCTATTTATGGAAAATATGTTCGACAAACCTATTAAAAACCCTTTTTCTTTTAAATCATTTCTTGATCGAAGTGTATGGTGCGTAAATAGAAGTTTTTTGCTATACTTTTGAGTCAGGAGGGTAATAAATGACTGCAAAAGCAACCAACAAAATAAATCGAATAAGAACATTTGCATTGTCTTTGGTATTCATTGGAATTTTCGTTATGTATGTTGGCATCTTTTTTCGTTCTTCTCCTGTAATCATGACTATAACTATGCTGCTTGGATTTATTTTTGTACTTTCAAGCAGTGCGGTATATTTCTGGATTGGCATGATTTCAACGAACACTGTGAAAGTTGAGTGTCCTAATTGCGGCAAAGTGACAAAAATACTAGGACGAGTGGACGCTTGTATGTACTGTGATGAACCGTTAACAATGGATAAGAATCTTGAAGGGAAAGAATTTGACCAAAAATATAATCGCAAAATTAAAGAACATTAGAAACTCGGCTTCTCGCCTAAAGGAAAGGACCTACAAACAATACATCCTGTACGTTGAGTCCTTATTGATTACTGATAAAACCCTATACTTTTTAACAATATAGAAAAGGCTGTCTCCAAAACAATTTTTAGAGACAGCCTTTTCTATATTGTTAGATGATTTTAGAATTAATGCTTTGAAATATTTTTACACTCCGGGCAACTTCCGTACACTTCCATTCGATGGTTGTTCACTTGAAAACCTGTTACATGTTCTGCAAGAGTTTCCACTTCGTCTAATCCAGGATAATGAAAGTCGACAATTTTACCGCAATCAGAACAAATCACATGATAGTGGTCTGTCGTCACACAATCGAAACGACTGGAAGAATCTCCATAAGTTAGTTCTTTTACAATCCCGACTTCTTTAAATACACGAAGATTATTATAAACTGTTGCAACGCTCATATTTGGGAATTTCCCTTCGAGGGCCTTATATATTTCATCTGCCGTCGGATGGCTCATCGAATCAAATAAAAATTCCAAAATGGCATGACGTTGCGGGGTCATGCGAACCTTTGTTTTCTTTAAAGCATCAACTGCTTCTTGAAATTGTTCGTTCGCCATCGTCATGCACCTCTCTTTCCTTATAAAACAATTCTTACATTATAATTCTTATAATTTATTTTATCTGATTAGAATGAGCGTTGTCAATAAAGGCGTTTCCATTAAAATGTTATGAAGATGATTTAGCAAACAGCATAGCATCTTCAGCAGCTAAGATAAAAGAAGTATACCGGTTTGAGGTTTCAGATCGTTTACGCTTCTTCTTTTCATATGATATGCAGACTTCTTTTAAATCTTGCTTTAATTGTTCAATTTTCTCACTATGAACACCAAATAAGAAAGTGGTGTTACCTTTTTTTAAAAAACCGCCGCTGCTTGATAGCTCCGTCATTTGATATCCTTTTTTCTGCATTTGCTTTTCGACTTCTGTCGTATAAAAATCGTTGACGATACAGACCATTAACTTCATTTTAGATTCCCCCTCATGTTTTTTTGCATTTTTGCACAGCATTTATTTCCCCATATTAATAGCCGCGTTTTACGTCTATCTGATTTATAAAACGATTGTCTCCTTTCCGATAAATCTTTAAATTTTGCTTAAAAATATCCATTGCACGCGGAAGGTAATAACTTGAAATGCCTGAAATGTGAGGAGTGACGGTTACGTTATCCATCTCCCAAAACGGATGATCTTCTGGTAATGGTTCCTGGTCAAACACATCTAATATGGCATGAGCAATTTCACCATTATGTAAGGCATTTATAAGTGCTTCTTCATTAAGTGTTTGTCCCCTGCCTATATTTATAAAAACAGCGTCTTTTTTCATTGTTTTAAATGCCTTTTGGCTAATAAAATGGTGTGTTTCTCGAGTAGCAGGAAGGACAGAAACGACGTAATCAACTTTTTTTAGTAGAAAGTCTAAATTATTTTTCGTCACAGTTTTATCAATATAATCAACCTGTAATCCATTCTTATTTAAACCGATTGTTTGGAGGCCGAAAGCTTTTGATAGCCTGGCTATCTCTTGTCCGATTGCTCCGGCTCCCAAAACTCCAATCGATTGCTGATTAATTTCTGTCATCTCCACTTTTCGATTCCAATGTTTCATTCTTTCCTGTTCTTTTAAAACATCCGATTTTCTAGCATACTGAAGGATCATAGACATGGTATATTCAGCCATTGGTTTTTTATGAATTCCTTTAGCGTTCGTTACTAAAATTCCTTTGTCATGAATAGCCTCAAAAGGCATTAAATCCATCCCAGCCGATATAATCATTATCCATTTTAACGTTTTTGCTTCTTCAATGTCTTGTGCGGTTAAATCCTCACCGAGTGTAATTAAAATTTCTGCGTCTTTTAAGTAAGGTTTTGCTTCGTCTATACTTGAGCAAAACTTAAAGCTTTCCTTTGTAAAATTAGTTTCTAATTCCTTTCGTAAATCAGCTGTCAGCATTGAAGTAGAAAGTATGGACACTATAAGTCTGCCCCTTTTTTATAAATTTTCTTTGATGTAATTCAGCGCTTCTTTCACATGATCCTTTACTTTGACTTTCCTCCATTCCTTAACCAGCTTTCCACCTTTATCAATAATAAAAGTAGATCGTACGATTCCCATGTATTCTTTCCCGAAATTTTTCTTTAACTGCCATACATCATATGCTGCTGCCACTTTTTTATCTTCATCAGCAAGCAGTAAAAACGGTAACCCGTGTTTATCAATAAATTTTTGATGTTTTTTGATTGGGTCAGGGCTTACACCAAGAATAACTGTATTTGTCCCCTCAAATTCTTCAACATAATCCCGAAAGTCACAAGCTTCAGTAGTGCAGCCAGGAGTCATGTCTTTTGGATAAAAATAAAGCACAATGTTTTGACCTCTATAATCAGAAAGACTAACTTCCTCCCCATTACTGGCCTGCAGAGTAAAATCAGGTGCTTTGTTTCCAATTGTTACAGACATTTTTTTCATCCTTTCTATATTATTATGTATATATAAGCGTACCTTCATTTTATCTATTTAACAAATAAACTGAATATATCTTTTATCTACCATCAAAATTATGCTTAAATGGTACAATGAAAAAGGATTTTTCAAAGGAGGAGCTTAAATTGGAAAAAACTCATTCAGAAGCATTATATAAAGAAGCGTGTGAACATATTGTTGGAGGAGTTAATAGTCCTTCACGCTCTTTTAAAGGTGTGGGCGGCGGAACGCCTATATTTATGGAAAAAGGAGAGGGAGCATACTTTTACGACGTGGACGGGAATAAATACATAGATTATTTAGGAGCTTACGGTCCTATAATAACCGGCCATGCTCATCCCCACATCACCCGTGCAATTACGAATGCAGCCCATAATGGAACTTTATATGGAACCCCTACAAAACTTGAAAGCCAATTTGCTATGATGTTAAAAAACTCGATTCCTTCTTTAGAAAAAGTGCGTTTTGTTAATTCAGGAACAGAAGCAGTTATGACAACGATCCGCGTGGCGAGAGCTTACACTGGCCGTACTAAAGTGATTAAATTTGCAGGCTGTTACCATGGCCATTCTGATCTTGTTTTAGTAGCTGCTGGCTCAGGCCCATCAACGCTTGGATCTCCTGATTCTGCCGGGGTGACAAAAAATATTGCAGAGGAAGTTATCACCGTTCCATTTAATGATCCCGAAAACTTAAAAAAAGCCTTAGATAAATGGGGTAATGAAGTAGCAGCCGTTTTAGTTGAGCCGATTGTAGGCAATTTTGGAATTGTCGAACCAGTTCCTGGATTTTTAGAGACTGTTAATCAGCTGGCTCATAATGCAGGGTCACTGGTTATTTACGATGAAGTGATTACAGCTTTTCGATTTATGTATGGGGGAGCGCAAAATTTGCTAGGTGTAACCCCTGATATGACAGCTATGGGAAAAATCATCGGAGGCGGCCTGCCTATTGGAGCTTATGGAGGAAGAATCGATATTATGGAAAACGTAGCTCCTCTTGGACCAGCTTATCAAGCAGGTACGATGTCAGGGAACCCAGCTTCCATCAGCGCTGGGATTGCTTGCTTAGAAGTCCTGCAAGAAGAGGGAGTATATGAAAAATTAGATTACTTAGGTTCTCGTTTAGAAGACGGTTTAAATAACATTATTAAAAATCATACGGTTCCAGCTACTGTCAATCGCTTAAAAGGCGCTTTAACTCTTTACTTTACTTCACAAAAAGTACAAAACTATGATGATGCAGATAACAGTAACGATGTACTCTTTAGCAAGTTTTTCAAAAAAATGTTAAATCAGGGAATCAATTTAGCTCCATCAAAATACGAAGCCTGGTTTATCACTACGGCTCATGAGGAAAAAGACATTGAAGAAACGCTAAAAGCAGCAGAAAAAGCGTTTGATGAAATAGAAAAAGAACAGTGAAGTTTTTTATGGATACTCATTTCCTTTCGTGGAAATATAAAGAAACAGTAATCGACCTTGCATGTAAATGACATCAAAAACCTGTCGGATTCTACCGCTGGGAAAGAAAGGAATCGAACGTTTTCATGAAACTCGGGGCAAGAATTTTCAAAACTGGCCTTTCCATTGTTTTAGCTATGTATGCTGCTGCGTGGGCAGGCCTTGAACCCTCGTTTTTCGCGGCAATTTCAGCTACTTTTGCAATACAACCCTCTATTTTTAAAACGTACCAAACTATACTCGAACAGATTCAAGCAAATGTTATCGGTGCTGCTATCGCTATTTTATTTGCAGTAACGTTCGGTCACGATCCAGTTATCATAGGAACAGCAGTTATACTTGCTATTGTAATTATTTTAAGATTAAAGCTTGAATCATCTGCTATATCGCTAGCTCTCGTTACAATTATAATTATTATGGGCAACCCGCAAGAAGGATTTTTATTTTTTGCATTTGAACGATTTTCATTAATAATGCTTGGGGTTTTTGCAGCATTTATTGTTAACCTTATATTTTTACCCCCGAAACACGAAACAAAATTATATTATAAAATTTCTGATCTTACAGAAGAAGTCATCCGCTGGATCAGACTTATTACTAGACATGAGACAAACCAGCAATCACTTAAAAAAGATATCCCGCTAATAAATGAATCGATCATTAAATTAGACAATTTGTTCCTGCTTTATAAAGAAGAGCGTAATTATTTTCTTAAAAACAAATTAAGCAAAGGACGCAAACTCGTTGTTTTTAAACAAATGATTGTAACGTTAAAAAAATCATTTGTCATTCTTAAAACGTTTGATCGTTATGAAAATGAAATTCAACATATGCCAGACCGCATGCAGAAATTAATTAAACAACAGCTAGATTACCTGACTGATTACCACGATAGAATTTTGCTTCGATATGTAGGAAAAGTAAATATACACTTAACTGAAGAGATGGCCGAAGAAGTGGATGAAGGAAGAGAGTCTTTAACAGATTTATTTATGGATTTATATGATCATAAAGAAATTGATCGTGAAGAATGGCTTCACATTCTTCCTGTGGTATCTCACATTATTGAATACAATGAGCAGCTAGAACATTTAGACACTCTGGTAGAAAGCTTTTTCAGCTATCATAAATCTGATAATAACGTAGATATCGAAAAAAGAACAGAGTAATAAACTCGTTATTAGAAGCACTTGCTGTCTATGTATTGGCGGATATTGTCTTATGCTTTTAAGTTATATATAAAGGAGGCAGTCGATTAAATTCACACTGCCTCCTTATTCAACCTAAACGTTTTGTACTTCAAACAGCTTCCGATAAGAACCTTCATGCTGCATTAATTGAGAGTGATTACCTGATTCAACAACTGTACCATTTTCTATTACAATAATCCGGTCGGCGTGCGTGATCGTTGAAAGTCGGTGAGCCACAATAAATGTTGTTCTATTTTTAGCCAGGTTTTGCATTGCTTCTTGGATAAGATGCTCACTTTCCAAATCTAGAGCCGAGGTAGCCTCGTCAAAAATCAAAATCGGCGGATTTTTTAAAAATACCCTGGCAATTGCAATTCTTTGTTTTTGACCTCCAGACAATTTCACTCCGCGCTCTCCTACCGGGGTGTCATAACCATTTGGCAGTTCATTGATAAACCCATCTGCGTTTGCTGCTTTGGCTGCTTCCACTACTTCTTGATGGGTTGCATGAGGGTTGCCCATTAATATATTCATTTTTACAGAATCACTAAATAAAATATTATCTTGCAGAACCATCCCAATTTTGTCTCTAAGGGTTCGTACTTCATAATCACGAATATCTATTCCATCTAGTTTTACCGCACCAGAACTGACATCGTAAAACCTTGGAATAAGACTGACTAATGTACTTTTCCCGCCACCGCTCATCCCAACCAAAGCAATTGTTTCTCCAGCTGTTACGGATAGATCAATATTCTTTAATACTATTTCACTATCTTCTTCATATTGAAATGTAACATTGTTAAATTCTATAGCTCCGCTTGTATGCTCAAGCGGGATAGCAGTATTTTTATCCTGGATATCGTATTTTTCATCTACAAATTCAAAAACACGATCCATTGAAGCTATGGATTGCGTTAATGTTGTCGAAGAATTGACCAACCTTCTTAATGGGTTGTACAAACGCTCCATGTATGAAACAAATGCTACCATCTCACCGACCTCAAGCCCTGATGTTAACACAAAGTAACCTGCAGCTAGTATAACAATTAATGGAGCAATGTCAGTAATTGTATTTACAACGGCGAAAGTCTTTGCATTCCATTTTGTATGATCAATCGCTTTATTAAGAAAATGAATGTTTCTTTTTCCAAATTGCTCTTGCTCATATTCTTCTAGCGCAAAGCTTCGAATTACATTCATCCCTTGAACCCGTTCATGCAAGTGGCCTTGTACATCTGCTAATGCTTGTGAGCGGACTTTAGTTAAATCACGCAGTCTCGAGTAAAAATATTTGATCGAAAAAACATACAAAGGAAATAATGCAAGCGCAACTAATGTTAACCAGCTATTGATCGTTAACATAATTATTACTGCGATAACAATCGTTACCATATCAAGCCAAATGTTCATTAAACCAGTGATAACGAAATTTTTTGTTTGTTCGACATCATGTATTACCCGGGAAATGATCTCGCCGGCTTTTCGATTAGAATAAAACCGCAAGCTTAATTTTTGAATATGAGCAAACAATTGATCTCTTATGTCATATAAAACCTTGCTGCCTGTCCATTGAGCAAAATATTGCCGATAATATTCAATCGGGGGTCTTAAAACAAGAAAAGCTAGAATTGTCCCTCCAACAAGCCAAAATAACGTATTTAATTTTTCATCGGTTGCTATCGTTTCTGCTAGAATTATGTCGTCTATGACATAGGCTAAGATCAGTGGAGTTAAAAGCGGAATTCCAAATTTTAATACTCCAATGATAATCGTAATAAAAATAACTTTTTTATACGGCTTTACAAATTGCAAATATCTTTTAATACTACCCATTATTCACCTCTATCAACGAAAAAACAAATAGCGTTCATACCATTGTTCCACAAACTGGGGATCAAACGGCCCCTTTCTTTGATAAATCCAGCTCTGAAGTTCTTCTACAGACTTAGAAATTTGCAGATTAATTTTTTCTGGATAATTCATTTCTTCTTTATGTTTTTTGAATTCATCTTCATCTAGTAAATGATATGTCATGTCAGGAAAAACTTTAATATCTAAGTCATAATCTATATATTTCAAAGCTTCTTCATCCCACACAAAAGGAGTACCTAAGTTACAATAATAATGAATTCCGTCGGCTCGAACCATTCCAATAACGTTAAACCACTTTTCTCTATGAAAATAGCAAATTGCTGGTTCTCTAGTCCTCCATGTCCTTCCATCGGATTCATGAACAAGGATTCGATCATTACCGCCAACCACTTCTTTGGATGTACCTTGTAAGATCAGGGTTTCCTCCCAGATACGGTGAAGAGTTCCGTCATGCTTATAGCTTTGAATTTCGATTATTCTTCCGGTTTCCGGGAATTCCATGCCCTTCTCCTTCCTCTTTTCTATTCTCTATCTTATGTATTATACATCTTGTTTACTATAAAGAAAACTAAACTAAAAAATTGCTTCTTCTCCAAAAATATTATCAGGCTTTCTTCTGAAATTTGAACATGTTTATGAAAAAAGAAGGGAGGGAAAAGTTCAATAAATTAAAAACGGGGAGGAAGTGTCATGTCTAGAAAAACTCCGGATCATGAATATGAAGAAAGACATATAGAGAAAAAAGAAGATAAATCTAATGTAGCAGCCACCTTTATAAAATATTTTGCATACGTCCTTATCTTTTTTGGATTCTTATGGTTTTTAGTACAATATGTTTTCCCAATGTTTTAATTAGAAAAACTCGATTTGCCGCCGAATCCTTATGGCGGAAGTCGTAGTTTCACTTATACTTTTATTCCTTTAAATGTATAAAGAAGCTTAAAAAAAGAGCTCTTCGGAAGCAACCCTTCCAAAGAGCCCTTTTTTGTTCTAGTTATTGCTGACGTTGGTTTGGCTGTTGTTGATTCTGTTGTTTCTTTTGTTGAGACTGTTGATTTTGTTGTCTTACTTGCTGTGCATCCGTTTCGCTTGCAAATTCAGTCTGCTGGCTTTGATTTCTAGCAGCTGCTGCGTTTTGCTGGCGAACTTTTTGTGCGTTAGTTTGTGAAGCGTTTTGTTGTTGGTTTTGATTTCTATCCATCTTATTCACCTCCACATGGATTAACTTGCCCCTTAAAGACAGAATTTATCCATAAAGAAATGAAAAATTTTTTAAGTTAAAAGAGAAATTCCTCCATCAATAACGATAGTCTGCCCCCGAATCATCGAAGCTTCATCTGAAATTAAAAACATAACCCCGTTTACTAAATCGGTCATCTCTACCATTCGACCGGCAGGAGTTTTTTTCTTTGCTTCTTCTAATAACTCATCGCGGTTAGGAAAATGCGTGAGTGCTTCAGTATTTACCGCCCCGCCAGATACAGCATTAACCACAATACCTTTCTCAGAAAGTTCCACTGCCAAATATCGTGTTAGTGCTTCAACGGCTGCTTTTGAAACTCCAACGGCTGTATAATTTTTTAAATAGCGCTGGGAACCTAAGGAACTCAAACTTACAATGTTACCACCATTATTTTTTTCCATTAATTTAGCCGCTTCCTGAGCACAGAACAATAATGCTTTACTATTAATGTTCATCGTCCAATCCCAATGATTTTCTTCTAATTCCATTGCTGGTCTTAATACTCCAGAAGCTGCATTATTTACAAACACATCTAAACGACCAAATGTATCATTCACTGTCGAAAACAATTCTTTGATTTTTTCCGTTTTTCCTACATTCGCTTTCACAATGGCTGCTTTTACTCCTAATGATTCAATTTCATCAGCAGTTTCCATCGCTTTTGTTTTACTTCGAGCATAGTTGACGACGATATTATATCCTTTTTCAGCTAATTTTAAAGCTATTTGTTTTCCTATTCCTCTGCTGCTGCCAGTGACAAGGGCTACTTTATTCTCCATTCTTTTCCTCCTATACCTTTAGACAATCTTCAAATATTATAACGTATAAGGTTTCCTCCTTACAGATAAAATAACGTTAAAAAGAGGTGAGGTTACATGTATGTTGGGCGTGATTTCTCTGAATTAGTCATGACTTCCAAAAAGAACTGGACTGATAAAGAACTTGCTCATTTTCACGAAAGCTTTCAGCAAATACTTCCATATCTAAACTCTGAAGGCGGCATGATTTATCGAGAGATAATGGAAGAAATAAAAAATAGGCATTCGTTTCACCTTAATGAAGCAAGCTTGGAACGTGGTTCAACCATTCATCCTGAATAAAATCAACTATGCAGAAACTGTCCCAAAATCAACTTAGAGGGACAGTTTTTTTGTTTTACTGTTAGGAAGCAATCCGTACGCCTGCCACGTCTTTCATGATATATGAGTTAGAGCAGGAATTTCATGTTAATAATTGTTATCTCATGTACCCATAAAACATATTTTATCCTTTATAATAAGTATAGAAAGGATGGTCTATTCATGATACAACCAGCACAGCGAATGAACACGCTTTCTTCAAGTGTTTTCACAGAGTTGGCAGAGAAGAAAAATAAAAAAATACAAGCTGGCGAAAATATGATCGATTTAAGTATCGGGAGTCCAGATCTTCCACCACCAGAATCTGTACGGTCTATTCTTTCCAAAGAAGTAAAAAAGGAAGATCAGTATGGATATTCTCTAAAAGGAACAAAGGAGTTTCAAGAAGCTGTTGTTCACTACTATAATCATCGATTTGATATCAATTTAAATCCAGAAGAAGTTTTGCAGCTTATGGGTTCCCAAGATGGCCTTGCCCATTTGGCACTGGCTTATTTAGACCCTGGTGATTACATTATAGCTCCTGATCCGGGTTATCCTATCTATTCTGCATGCACTTCCCTGGCAGATGCCCAATTATATACGGTTCCCGTACATGAAGAAAATAATTTCATGCCTGACTTTGACCATATTCCAATAGAGATAGTAAAAAAAGCAAAAATGATGATTCTAAATTATCCAGGTAACCCGACTGCAGCCGTGGCCGATTTAAACTATTTTAAACAAGCAGTATCCTTTGGATTAGAACATAACATTTTAATTGTCCACGATTTTGCGTATGCAGAACTCATTTTTTCCAATCAAAATCCTTTAAGCATATTTCATATCCCTGAAGCTAAAAAAATTGCAGTCGAATTTAATTCTTTATCAAAAAGTTTCAACATGGCCGGTGCACGGATAGGATACTTAATAGGCTTTCCATCTTATTTAAAGCCTTTGGCTGATATAAAATCAAATATAGATTACGGTGTTTTTCAGCCTGTTCAAAAAGCAGCTGCCTATGCTTTAACCAATGAACTTTCTTATTTAGAACATCACCGGAGAGTGTATAAAAAGCGGCGTGATGTCTTTATTAACGTATTGCATAAAAAAGGCTGGCAAGTACGCATTCCTGATGGGGGGATGTTTATCTGGGCAAAAGTCCCTGCTCCGTGTACATCTTTGTCTTTTTCATTGGAAGCTTTAGAATATGGCGTAGTTGTAACCCCTGGAAATGCTTTTGGAGCTGGCGGTGAAGGGTATGTTCGTATTGCTCTGGTACAAGAAGAAGATTTACTAAAAAAAGCAGGCGAAAAACTAACTGCGCTTATAAATAAGTACTAAGATTATATTTACTAAGGAGGCTGAAACAATGAAAGCTGTTGTTTTTAATCAATACGGAGGTCCAGAAGTGTTAGAAACTACATCTATGAAAAAACCTTCACCAAAACCAGATGATATATTAGTAGAAGTAAAAGCAAGCGGAATAAACCCTGTTGATACTTATTTTCGGAAAGGAATCAGGGAAGTTCCGTCCTTTCCTCATATTCCCCATTTTGATTTAGCGGGAGTTGTAGCAGAAGTTGGGTCTAATGTTCAATCCTTGGAAATTGGAGACAGAGTTTGGGCGACAAACATAAAAGGGACAGCGGCTGAATTTGTAACAGCTTCTGTTGATTATGTCTATCGATTACCCGATAATATAAGCTTTGAAGAAGGAGCCACTTTAGGAATTCCAGTACTTACCGCTCATTTATCTTTATATAATAGAGCTCATTTGAAACAAAGAGAAAATGTATTGATTTACGGTGCTTCAGGCGCAGTTGGAAACGCAGCAGTGCAATTAGCCGTTAAAACTGGGGCCACGGTACTTGCCACAGCCAGCTCGGAGGTAAAAGAAAATATAGCGAAGAAAGCAGGAGCTCATCACGTTATTAATTACAAAAACGAAAACCTTGAAGATAAAGTGCTGGCTGCAACAAACAATGAAGGTGTCGATGTCATTTTAGATATGTCTTTAAGTGAAAACATGGAAAGTGATTTTAATCTGTTGAAAACAGGTGGAAGGATAGTAGCAATAGGCTCTCCAAAAAATAACGCACCTGAGCTTCCTTGGCGTTTACTAAATCAAAAACATGCGTCTTTATTAGGTGTATTATTATTCACCGCTTCAGTCGATGCCCTGCAGTATGCAGCTGCTGAAATAAATGATTCTCTGACAAATGGCAGTCTTAAGCCTCACCTTGCAACATCCTTCAAATTAGAAGAAGCTGTAAAGGCTCATAAAGCGCTTGAAGCTAATACATTTAATGGAACCATAGTATTACAAATTGGTTGATTTTTATTTCAGTGTAATTTATTCCTGTACAGGGTATAACGTCTCCAAAAAGAAAAAGGAGAGATTCGATGGAGCGCAATACCTATTACGTACAATTAGAACCCTCTATTATGGGGATTTCTGAGGTCAAAACGAGTGAAAATACGATTCAATACGAAATAAATGCCACTCTAAAAGAAAAACAAACATTAGAGAAAAAAATGAATGCTGTACAAAAAGAAGATCTAAGCGGAGGTCAAATATTAGCTCGAGTCCATGATGAATCCAAAGCAGATCATGCAAAAAATGAAATGCAAACAGAAATGAAAGAACTTTATCAAAAGATCTATGAGCTTGGAACGCCAGCAACAAGAGAATTATTTGAAGAACTCGGCATTGATTCCTTGTAGTACATTAATGAAAAAATCCGTTTGTCAATGTTTTTTCTATTTTTTACCAATACAGCTATTGTAAAAAAGCCGGTCTTTTCTAAAAAGGACCGGCTTTTAATGTATTAAAAAAATTCGGCTTATCGCTAAATCCTTATGGCGAAAGTCTAAGTTTTACTTATACTTTGATCCTTTAGCAAATTTAAACTTCCTTAAAGTATAAAAAATGTAAGGAGACGCAAAATATTAAATAACTGATAAGGAGGCCACAAAATGAGTAAACAAAAATATTACGTAAATTTAAACCCTATCAGCATGGATGATGTAAGCCCAGTAAAAATACCAGACAGCACCCTTATCCAATACGAAATTGAAGCTACTCCAGAAGAGTTAGAACAATTGGATACTCTATTAAATGAAACACAAGACCATGATATGGAAATTCGAAATCTTTTTTCGTTTCGGCATTTTGATGAATCCATGACAGAAACGGATCAACATGAATACCAGCATGGCATGGATAAAATTTTTGATATGTTATACGAACTCGGCACACCAGAAACAAAAAAACAAATTAAGGAACTGCACATGCAAAACCATGAGCCAAAAAGGAATATGAGAAACAATAAACATTAATAGATTGCTTTCGCTGCCCTTATACATCCCTTTTTCTTTTTTTACCATCTGCGGTGCTGCCAAATAAGGAAAATACATGTATGAATAAATTATATTTCTTCTACATATTCATCTTAGATTGGCCGCCGTCTACGTTTACACTTGCTCCTGTTACCCATGAAGCTTTGTCTGATGCAAGAAATGTTACGACATTAGCTACTTCTTCTACTGTCCCAAACCGGCCAGCTGGAATTTCCCTTTGAACAAATTCATTAATCTTTTTTGGGTTATCCTCGAGACGTTTCTGCCAATTGCCGCTAGGATGCAGAATGGCACCTGGAGCTACAGAGTTCACTCTTATTCCTTCTTTAATAGCTTCGTCAGCAAATGCTTTCGTAAAACTAATTAATGCAGCCTTAGAATTATTATATGTAGGTTTTCCACCTGATTCTCTTCCAAATATAGAAGAAATATTAACGATACTTCCTGACTGGTTTTCTTTCATAACTGAAAAAGCCATCTTGCTAAAATGTACAGCAGAAAAGTAGTTTAAATTCATTGCTTTTTCAAAATCTGCCATAGTTGTATCTTCAACTTTCCCCCCACTGCTTCCCCCTACATTGTTAACAAGAATGTCTACCACTGAAAATTTATCTACAAATTCTTTAAACGCTCTTTTTCTCTCCTTTTCATACAGTAAATCAGCTTTTATCGTATAAACATTCTTTAAATTATCCTTTACCCTTTTTAACCCTTCTTTCGAACGGGCCACAATACCTACGATTGCTCCTTCTTGAATAAAAGAAGCAGCAATACCTTTACCGATGCCTTTCGATCCGCCAGTAACTAGAACTTTCTTATTTTTTAAATCCAGCTCCATATTGATTCCCTCTTTCTTTTTGTGCTTTTAATATTTTTTGATGAGAAACTGGAAAGGCAAGCCCTTCTGTTTCTAATGGATCAAGCCACTTACAATCTTGTATGTTCTCAGGAAATTCTAATACTACAGCTTCATACACAGTGATGTTCCAAACCAAGTGCGAAAATACATGCTGTACTTTTTGTACTTTCGGTCCTATGTCAGCTTCTATACCGAAGCTTTCTTTCAAATATGTCTGTACTGTTTCCTCTGGAGAAACACCAGCAGGGACCTCTACATTTGGATATTCCCATAAACGAGCTAATAAACCTTTTTCTCCACGTTGATGAAATAAGGTCTGGCTTTTTTTATTTTTCAATACAACCGCTGCCATTTCTTTTGCTGCTGGTGCTTTCTTTTTTTCTTTGACAGGCAGTTCATCTTGAATACCTTCTGCCCTTGCAGCACAGTGTTTTTGTACTGGACATAGTAAGCATCCAGGTGACTTGGGTGTGCAAACTAAAGCTCCTAGCTCCATGAGCGCTTGGTTAAATTCAGATGGTTTAACACCTTCTAAGAATTTAGGAATAAAGGATTCAAACAACCTTCGTGTTTTTGCTTTGCCGATGTCTTCTTTTATAAGAAGAATTCTCGAAAAAACTCTCATGACGTTCCCGTCTACTGCTGGCTCAGGCTTTTCATAAGCTATACTTAACACAGCACCAGCCGTATAAGGACCTACACCTTTTAAAGACGAAAACTCTTTTTTAGAAGAAGGAACGTTACCTCCGTATTCTTCGACTACTTCTTTTACGGCTGTTTGCAAATTACGAACTCTTGAATAATATCCTAACCCTTCCCAAGCTTTCATTACCTTCTCTTCCTTGGCTTCTGCTAACGCTTCTGGTGTAGGGAACCATTCCATAAACCGATTAAAATACGGAATGACTGTATCTACTTTGGTCTGCTGCAGCATAATCTCAGACACCCAAACACGGTAGGGGTCCTGATTTTTCCTCCACGGAAGCTCCCGCTTATGGTGGTTATACCAGTCTATTAAATCATGTTGAAATTCCTTTATATCTATTTTCTGAAGATGCGGCTCCATGATGTCCCTCCATTAACGTAATTTAAGCTGGTCTGTTTTCGCTTTGAAAGCCCAGCAATGTATTTTCTTGATTCCGCCTTCTACACAATCATCTAATTTTCCAAATATATGATGATCCTTTGAACAGCGCCACTTTCTTAAGGTATGATAGTGAGACAGTGTCGGAACTTCAAACATTTCGACAAATAAACCTTGTTGGTCAGCAGCGGAAAACCACTGGAAGTTTTCAACTTCATAATTTGGAAGTACTTCAGCTATCTCTTCCATAATTCTAGTGTAATTCTGTTCTTCCTCGGGTATTATTTTATATTCCATAAAAATATGAAGATTTTCATCCATTCATCTCAACCCCTTTTTACAACCCTTATAATAGGGTATAACTAAAATAAGGTCTGCCTAACGAACGATTTCTACATAAGAGAGAGGAGGACTATGGCAATGGATACCGCAACACATGCAGTGATGGGTATCGGGCTTGGAGGTCTAGCTGTTCTCGACCCCATAGTGGCTGAAAATCCTGCGGCCTTTCAGACGGTAATGGCTGCAACGATTATCGGTTCACAAGCACCCGACTTTGATACCATACTTAAGCTAAGAAACAATGCAGTTTACATTAAATATCATCGCGGGCCGACTCATTCGATTCCAGCCGTCCTCCTGTGGCCGCTAATTGTATCCGGAAGTGTTTATGCCGTTTCTCCTGAAATCTCCTTCTTCCATTTGTGGATATGGACTTTTATCGCCGTTTTTCTACATGTATTTGTTGATATTTTTAATGCTTATGGAACCCAGGCATTATCACCGTTTACTAGACGCTGGATTGCATTAGGCGTTATTAATATATTCGATCCGTTGATCTTTCTAGTTCATATTTTTGGGTTTATCCTATGGCGTTACGGGGCACCGCCGGGAATAACGTTTCTATTGCTATACTTTTGCCTGTTTCTTTATTATGTGTGGAGGTTTATGGCACGCAATAAAGTACTTAAACGTGCAGCCCAGTTCCATCCAGGAGCTACTCATTTTTTCATTTCCCCAACTTTTAACTGGAATAAGTGGCACTTGGTCATTCGAACAAAAGAACGGCTCCATGTAACGGAATCTCGAAACGGGAAACTTCAATACTTTGAAAGTTATCCATTTGAACCCATTCCTGACGATAAGATTATTAACGCAGCGCGTAACGATCGGAACCTGGAAGCTTTCCTTTCTTTTTCACCCACTTACCGTTGGATAGTAACCGAAATAGATAATGGCTGGGAAGTCAAATTTATTGACCTTCGTTATCGAAGTAAAGGCTATTATCCTTTTGTTGCTGTTGTACGGCTAAAAAAGGATTTAAGTATCTATACCTCCTACACAGGCTGGATTTACAGTGACGAAACGTTAGAAAAAAAATTAAAGCAAGGGGAAAAGCTATTTAAGTAAAATAGTATTTTCCCTTTTTTAATGCTTGAAATGATCTTCTTTATTTAGTTTGTTAAATTTCATATTTGTCGCTTCATACTTGTGTGAGTGAGCCCCGTATTGTTCAATCCATTTTGTAACTATTGTTTCTGTTACGGCACTTCCTTCATACTGCCTGCCAGATTTTGCTCTTATCACTTCAAAATCTTCCCAAAGACGTTCAATCCAAGTTCTAGCTTGTCCCGCTGATAAATTTGAATTGTTATCTAATAACTTTTTTGTTAGCCGTTGAAATAGGTCTTCCACTTTATTGCCCCTTGATTAATCTTCTAATAAAGAAATAGGTAGTGCTTCAAGCTCTTCAGATCCATTCCGATATCCCCATGCAAATACTCCATTAAAATACTTGATGAAAAAAGTGCCGCCTTCCTGCTTTATAGCATAACGCTGCCCCGTCATAAAATCGTCGGGGTCTATTAAATAAGCTTCTGCCATCACTCGTTTTCTCTCCAAGACAGCAAATTCATTTACCATTCCCATTTGCTCTGCTTTTTTTGCTTTTTCGTTTAAATGTGCTATTTCATCTCTTAATTCTTTTTCGTTCATTTGACTATATCTTTTTTCCACCATTTTCATCCTCCAATAAATCTGTTTCTTGTAAGTAGTTATCAATTAAATGTATCGGAAAACCTTTACGGTACAAAAATTCTTTGATTTTCAACTCCAAATTTTTACCGGTATGCTTGTTTTTCAACTTTTTCTTTGCTTTTTCTCCTTGCATCCATAAAGCTTTAAGCTCTTCTTCTTGAGAAACTTCTAGATGTTCGTTTTCCCAAGCTTGTAATGCTGTTTCTAAGGAATACCCTTTTTGAATCAAACGATTAAGAAGACGTTTTTTCATATTTGAAGCAGATTCATTTTGTTTTTGTTTCCCTTTCTTTTGAAGAAATGTTTGAGCAGCTTCAAGTTGAGCTTGGAAAGTAAATTGAAGAAGCGCCTTTTCGGCTGTTTCAGAAGAAATACCTTTCTGAAAAAGTTCTTCCTTTATTATAGATGGACCTTTATCAGTTGTTTTTATTTTTGTCCGAACAAAGGCCATGGCAAATTCTTCATCATCTATATAATGATACTCTTTCATTTTTCTAATTGCCTCTTCAATGACGCCTACGTTATATTCTTTTTTTATAAGGTACTGTTTTATTTGGTATTCCGTTCTCATCGAATGAGTGAGGTAATAAATTGCATCGTTAAAGGCTTTCCTTTGTTGGTCTGCTTGCAAAATCTCAGCTTTTTCAGATTTAGTTATAATACTTCCCTTTTTCAATTGAAACTTCACAAGTACATTTTCATCAACACTAAACGCGTATTCTTCATAACCATTTTCATTGGTAAAAATATTAAAACGGTCATTTCTATTTTTTTGAGTAGTTATCTTTGATATTTTCATTGGTTTCCCCTTCGTTACTCAGCTGAAATATATGAGATTATACTTTATTTATATAGGGTAAAGGTATTATAGAAAATAAGAAAAGCCCGGCTTGTCGCCATATACAAGGAAACTGCCTAGAAAAAGGCAAAAGATCATCTACTAATAACACAACACACATCTGACGTGGTGTTATCTAAGGACTCCTGCTACGTTCGCAAACGTTCTGTTCCGGGTGCAGAAGTCAACACATCCCGTGTAAGTCCATGTATACGTCCTGTGGTAACGGCGGCATTAGTACATCCTGTAAGTTTAAATACCGTACGTTTACTTATACCATTTATCAATAAAAACTTATACTTTTTTAACAGTGCACAAAGGAGGGAATGTATTGAATATTGCTGTAACAGGCGGTACTGGAATGGTCGGTTCCGCTTTAACTGGATATCTTACGAAAAATGGTCATCATGTTTACATCTTAACAAGAAACAGTAAGAACAAACAAAACAAAGAAAACATTACATTTGTTGAATGGCTTCATGAAAAAAGTGCTCCTGAAAATCATCTACCTCCTTTAGACGCCATCGTTAATTTAGCGGGAGCATCGATAAGCAGCCGCTGGACAAAAACCCAAAAAAAATTAATACGTAACAGCCGCATAGATGCGACTCGTGAAGTCATACACATCATACAAGCACTTGAAATAAAGCCAAACGTTTTAATTAATGCCTCGGCTGTTGGATACTATGGTATTTCTAAAACAGAAGTATTTACAGAAAAGAGTGGTCCAGAAGGCCGTAACTTTCTGCAGGATGTTTGTGAAAAATGGGAGTACGAGGCTTCAAGAGCAGAGGACTTTGGGATAAGAACGGTTTACGCAAGATTTGGACTTATACTAGACGATAAAGAAGGAGCACTTCCTAAAATGATGCTTCCTTACTCATTTTTTACTGGCGGATCGATTGGTTCAGGAGACCAATGGTATTCATGGGTACATTTAAAGGATGTGGTTGAAATGATTGTTTTTGCTATAGAACATAATAAAGCAAGCGGACCAATGAACGTTACATCTCCTCACCCAGAACAGATGAAACATTTTGGTCAAAAATTAGCAAAACGGATGAATAGACCTCATTGGATCCCCGCACCATCATTTGCTGTAAAAAGTTTGCTTGGTGAGATGAGCATCCTCATACTAGAAGGACAAAAAGTGATTCCTGAACAGCCACTAACTTGGGGATATTCTTTTGCATTTCCGTATTTAGAAGATACTCTTGAAGATTTACTAAAATAAAGATAGATTCAATTAGAGATGTGATGCAGCCCGACAAGATGATTCATTTGATGATAAAAGCCGCTCAAATAAAGGAAGAGCGGCTTTTTTTGCGTATAAAACAAGTGTTGACGTGCTAAATCGCCTAGTATGCCTGCCAGTATCTTATAAAGAAGTCAAACAAGCACCGCATCCATTGCATTTCCTGTTTCCTGACATAATAAAGCATATGATACGGCTTCTGTTAAAACAACTTGCCATGCCGATGTAACAAGGTGATTAATCGTCTTAACGCGATCGAATAACAAGTAAATCTCATCGTATGTTCTCTGGTTGTAAAATATTCATTAAAAACTTTTTTAAGAGTTTCCTTCATTTGACTGCTCATTTCCTGTAATATTTCGTCTTTCGAATAGCTTTCTGTTACTCGGCTTTGTTTCCACTCTAAATAGGATACATGCACCCCGCCCGCATTAGCCAGAATATCGGGCACAATGATTTTTCCTTTTTCTTGCAAAAATAAATCTGCTTCGACAGAAACAGGAGCATTTGCACCTTCTACAAGGACATCAGCCTTTATATCTTTCATGTTTTCTTTTGTAACTTGATCTTCAATAGCAGCAAATATCAAAACATCTGTGTGAAGTGTTAATATGTCTTGCGGTTTATTAATTTCTGCTTCTAGATTTGCTTCTTTTAATTGCTGAGACGTTTGTGGAAGTCTTTTATGTTTGTTTGTATATGCCACTAATTTTTCAATGTTTAAACCTTCTTTATTAATTAAGGTCACAAATTGGTCTGATACAGCGGTAACTCGATGTTTCACTTCTGAACAATTATACGCTTCAAGTGCAGCTATGCTGCCTACGTTTCCAAAACCTTGGACAGTTACTTCTATTGGATCTGCTTCTTTAAATTTATTATAAAGTTTTTCAAGTGTATTCCATTGTTTACTTCTTTCTTTATATTCCATGCTTGTATTTTCCTTTTTAGCCAAAAACCAAGCATTTAATAAATAAATATAACTTAAAAACGTCCCGATACCAGTAGATTCTCTCCGTCCTGTTGCACCGTTATTTTCTACACTTTTTCCTGTGAATGACCCTGTATAAGCTTGGCCTGGATTGATTGTTTTATATTCACCAACCATCCAATCAATGATCTTATCATTCGTTCCTAAGTCGGGTGCTGGGATATCTTGAGTTGGTCCTAAATTTAGCGCAAAACGCTGAACATATTTTTTACTTATTAAATTAAGTTCTCTTTCCGTGTAGTTTCGGGGATTTACATGCACCCCGCCTTTTGCTCCCCCAAAGGGAAGCCCATGCAAAGCATTTTTTAATGTCATTAAAATAGCTAAGTTTTCAACTTCTGACTCACTAACTTCTTCGCTAAAGCGTATGCCGCCTTTATAAAAACCACTGATATTATTATGCTGAACTCGGTAAGCAGGAATACGCTCAATCATTCCTCCTTCTCTAGAAACCCGTATGTAGCTTTTTATTATTTTATCTGTTGTTTTTAAAATTTCTCCAGCAGAATTTAAAACCGTTTCACGTTCCTTTTTGTCCGTTATATCCATTTTCAAAAAATCCTGGTTTTTTAATTCGGCAACCACTTCTTCGATTAATTTTTTTGTTTGGGATCTTTCCATTATTTCTCCTCCTTTTGACTTATTGCATGCATACTCCCCTCATTACCTAATCATCATTTTTTGAAACCCTTGTTCCATTCAATAAATCTTTCATAAATCCTTTTTACTTTAGAAAAACTCAGCTTACCACCATGTAAAAGATGCCGCCTGCAAAAGCTTTACGATTGACGAACCTGTAAAGCGATAACAAGTGGACAGTGCCCTTATTCTGTCTTTCAAATATCTATGCATAGTATAAAAGCGCCATGTCCTGTGACAACGGCGCGTACGTCCCATGCGTTGAATGGCGCAGTTTTTCTTGTACCTTGTGCCAGCCAATACAAGCTTTCCTAAAAATAGAACATAAAAGCCAAAAAATATGTAATGCTTTGATAAAACTGTTCATCCAAAAATTTCAGATTTTTTCTTAAACAATCTAAAATTCCAATAAAAGCTGATACCTCAGGGATTTTGTGGATTTTTTACTGTAACCAAAAATCAATGACTTAGACAAAAACGGTGTATAACCAACTATATGCTAGCATTATGTAAGCGCGGCAAGTATTACTGGCAGCCATCACCATTAAACCTAACTAAGCACTATTAATCCTTATCAAGAGCATTTGAACTTTTATTCTGTCCATCCTATTATTAATTCATGAACAATGAGAAACACATTGCTTCTCCACAGAGGAGAAGTATGGAGTGTTTAAGTTTCATAGTCAGGAGGAATAGGTTATTAAGGTCCTTATTAATCAAAACGAAGGTGATAATAGGATGGAAACGAAGATGACTGGTACTGTAAGTACTGTTGATTCACTAACATTTGAAAAACCAACAGTTGAAGACGGAGCTGACATGTGGGAACTTGTAAAAAATTCAACATTAGATTTGAATTCTTCCTACAAATACATTATGATGTGTGAGTTTTTTGCAGAAACTTGCGTAGTGGCAAAAGAAAAAGGTGAATTAGTTGGCTTTGTCACAGCATTCATCCCTCCGGAAAAACAAGACACAGTATTTGTGTGGCAAGTCGGTGTAGACTCTTCCCAGCGTGGAAAAGGACTGGCATCCCGGCTATTAAATGAACTCGTAGAACGTACAGGTTGCGATGATGTGAAATATTTGGAAGCTACTGTCACACCTTCCAATGAGGCGTCACAGGCTCTGTTTAAAAAACTGGCCCGTACCCATAACACTACTTGTGAGGTTTCCGAATGTTTCGCAGAAGAACTTTTTCCAGGAGAAGGACATGAAGCTGAATTAACATTCCGTATCGGTCCATTTGATAAATAACTTTTGAACCCTTAAAAATTACTATAATCGCTGATAGACCACTAAGGAGGATCTACAATTAGCATGAATCAAAATGACTTGAGCATTTTCAACGAACATGAATCTGAAGTCCGCAGCTACGTACGTGGATTTCCAACTGTATTTCATGAAGCAAAAGGCTACAAATTATGGGATTTAGATAAAAAAGAATATATAGATTTCTTTTCTGGAGCAGGTGCCTTAAATTACGGTCACAATGATGACAATATGAAAAAGAAATTAATTGAATATATACAGGAAGATGGTATTACTCATTCACTTGATATGGCATCCAAAGCAAAAGGTGAATTTCTTGAAAAATTTCACGAAGTTATTTTAAAACCTCGTGATCTAAATTATAAAGTTATGTTTCCTGGGCCTACCGGTACAAATACAGTAGAAAGTGCTCTGAAACTTGCTCGGAAAGTGACCGGACGCACAAATGTTATTAGTTTTACAAATGGATTTCACGGAATGACCATCGGTGCTCTATCCGTTACAGGAAACGCTTTTAAACGAAAGGGCGCTGGCATTCCGCTTCAAAATGCTGTAACAATGCCATTTGACAATTATATTCAAAACACAAATCAGGAAATTGAATATATGGAACGTTTATTAGACGATAACGGCAGCGGTATTGATACTCCAGCAGCTATTATTCTGGAAACTGTTCAAGGTGAAGGCGGTCTAAATGCAGCTCGCATGGAATGGCTTCAAGCTGTTGAAAAAATTTGCCGTGAACGCGACATCCTGCTAATCATTGATGATGTTCAAGCTGGTGTGGGCCGTACAGGAACCTTCTTCAGTTTCGAACCTGCAGGTATAAAACCTGATATCGTTTGTCTTTCTAAATCAATTGGCGGATATGGTTCTCCGCTTGCTCTTACACTTATTCACCCGGATTATGATAAATTTGCCCCAGGTGAACATAATGGTACATTCCGCGGGAACAATATGGCGTTTGTGACAGCAACAGAAGCACTTAACTATTGGAAGGATGACCAACTAGAAAAAAGTGTGCAAGAGAAATCACAACGAATTCAACAATTCCTAAATGATATGATTAAAAAATATCCTCAATTGAAAGGGACTCACCGCGGCAGAGGCTTTATGCAAGGAATTGCCAGTGAAGTGGACGGCCTGGCAGATAAAGTTGCAGGTAAATGTTTTGAACACGGATTGATTATGGAAACAGCTGGTCCAGACGATGAAGTATTCAAGCTTTTCCCTCCAATTACAATTGATGATGAAGGATTAGAAAAAGGACTTGCCATTCTTCAAAAAGCTATTGAAGAGGTCGTTGCAGAAGAAAAAGATCTCGTTACATCATAATGAAACCATACAATTTTGTTAATCATAAGAAAGGCCTGGTCTATTAGAACATCCTTTTGATCAGGCTTTTCTTTATGACAAACCCTATTCATAAAAAAATTAGGAGGAAACAACATGAAAGTAGTTAAACTAGAAGATGTTTTAGGTACTGAACAAGAAGTAGATGACGGTAACTGGGTCAGCAGACGTTTAATTTTAAAAAAGGACAACATGGGGTATTCCGTCCATGACACAATCATTAGAGCCGGCACAGAAACACATATTTGGTATCAAAACCATCTTGAATCTGTATATTGCATTGAAGGAGAAGGAGAAGTAGAAACACTTAGCGACAATAAAGTTCATCCTATCAAAGCTGATACACTTTATGCACTTGATGAGCATGACGAACATATGCTTCGAGCAAAAACAGATATGCGTATGGTGTGTGTATTTAATCCGCCGGTTAGCGGTCGTGAAGTACACGACGAAAACGGGGTTTATCCTGCAGACGTTGACTAAAAACATTCCTTCAGCTGCTTATAACAGCTGGAGGTTTTTTATTTGCTTTTTTATTAAATAAAGTGGAGAAATGAAACATTTTTTAAGAACTTCCGTATGATTAGTGTATAAAGCAATTTTAAAAATGAAAGGGTGTTAATAATTGGAGGTATTAGGTTTCTTTGGATTCATTCTCATGTTTATTTTAGGTCTTTTTTTATTAAATATTTTCACAAGTGTGTGGGCCTACCGTGATTCTATCCGAAAAGGCAACAGTAAAGAATTTGCACTAATTGTATTGATCGGCACTCTTTTTTTTCCAGTAATTGGTTTAATTGTTTATTTAATTATTCGGAACAATTAACACATTCATTAGTGGAGATAATAATATTTAAATATTACATCATCACCATTAGCTCCCATCTTATTTATGAGTGTGCGGACATCATTTAATGACCTGGCAGGGTATTGATAGTTGCAAATGGATGGTTTTGGTGCACTCATATATGTGGTTGTTATACAAACCGATTCTTCATATGGATCAAAATATATTATAAATGGAAGTTCATAAGCTGGATGATTCACTTTTCCTTTATATACATAATAAGCCATGCGTTTTACCCTCCTGCTTCAAAGGATAAAATCCAAATGAAGGGTTTTTTATTCCAAGTCAGCTACTTTATCATATTGCTGTAGTCTTTAGAACGGCAAGGCAAACGCGGGGCTTCCTCCATCCTGGGTAGAAAAACTCGATTTCCTGTACATTGAATGCCATAGTTTTGCTGATAATATTTCTAAGCAGTGTACATAGAAAAAAGGCCTGCACCCAAAAACTTGGTGCAGACCTTTTTTAATTCTATCGTTACGCTCTTCTTAAAGAAGATAACGCCGATATATGCTTTTTATGATTCGGCAATGATCATATCAATGCCGTTATCATTAAATAAAGTAATGAAGTCGTCTGATGGCAGACGATCTGTGATAATAACATCTGCTATGCTCAAATCCATTCCTTTATAAAAATGCTTTTTATGAAATTTAGAATGATCGGCTAGAACATATACTTTGTCTGCTCTTTCAGACATTTTCTTTTTCACAGCAGCATCTTCTTCATGAGCGTAATAAAAACCATCTTCACTTATTCCTACTACGCCCATAAACGCTTTATCAGCATAGTACTGTTCTAATTTACTAAGAGTATTCGGTCCGAATAAAAAACGGTGCTCTGGATTTAAGCGGCCCCCTAGTAAATAAATTTCTGTATCGTTCTTAGGAGAAACACTTTCGGCATTAACAATTGAATTAGTTATAACAGTTAACCGGCTGCTGTGAATCTTTTCAGCTGTGAACTGCACAGTAGTAGATGCATCTAGCATAATCACTTCTTCTGATTCAATTAACTGCGAGGCATGTTTTGCAATTTTATTTTTCTCTTCTGCAGACCGTTCTAAGCGTTCTGCGTAGTCTTTTAGTGATTCTTTTACTCGAGGAAGCATCACACCGCCATGGGTTCTAATAACAAGTCCCTGTTCCGTTAGCTTTACGACATCTCTCCTGGCAGTATCTCGTGAGACATGAAAATTCTGGCACATATCTTGAATACTCATGCGTTGGTGGCGTTTTAAATAATCGATGATAGCTGCCATTCGTTCTTCTTGATACATAAAACATACCTCTCTTCTCCCCTGTCTTCCATTATAAGTTATTATAAGTAATTTTCAAGTGTTTTAACATAAATCACTTATAATGAAAGATTAGAAAGACTCGGCTTGCCGCCAAGTTTAATTGGGGAAGCCTTAGTCTTACTCATTGTTATGAAATCCATGTGCTTTATAACACAAAAAAGGAGCTTATCCCTTAGGACAGCCCCTGGTTGATTTTAGTTTTATGCTATAAAACGGCTAGTGGCGTTTGTGAAGTATAACCTAAATCTTTTGCTATTGCTTCATATGTTATCTTACCATTTGCTACATTTATCCCTTTTCTAAGAGATTTGTTCTCTTTAGCGGATTGAACGATTCCTTTGTTTGCAATCTCAAGAGCATAAGGCACTGTAACATTTGTTAATGCAATCGTGGAAGTCCTAGGGACTGCACCAGGCATATTAGCCACTGCATAATGCACCACATCATGCTTTATATACGTAGGATTATCATGCGTTGTAATCCGGTCAGCTGTTTCTATAATCCCGCCTTGATCAATGGCCACATCAACAACTACGGAACCAGCAGACATAGAGGCGATCATTTCTTCTGTTACAAGTTTCGGAGCCCTGGCTCCAGGAATTAATACAGCACCAATTACAAGATCAGATTGTTTAACCTCTTCATAGAGGTTCATAGGATTAGACATTAAAGTTTGTATTTTACCGTTATACGTATTATCTATTTCACGGAGCCTTTGTGGATTTAGATCGATAATCGTTACTTCAGCCCCTAAACCCGAAGCAATGATCGCTGCATTGGTTCCAACTACTCCTCCCCCAATGATGGTAACTTTTCCCCTTTTAACTCCTGGAACACCAGAAAGTAAAATCCCTTTTCCTTCTTTTGATTTTTCTAGAAACTGAGCACCAATCTGTGCAGCCATCCTGCCAGCGACTTCACTCATTGGGGTTAATAACGGCAGAACTCCATCGATTTCGACGGTTTCATAAGCAACAGCCGTTACACCTGATTCTGTTAATGCCTGAACAAGTTTTGGTTCTGCTGCTAAATGAAGATAGGTAAATAAAATAAGATCTTCTCTGAAATATATAAATTCTTCCTCTAGTGGTTCTTTAACTTTCATGACCATATCTACTTGTTTCCAAACATCTTGCGGATTTGATTTAATTATCGCACCTGCTGTTTTATACTCTTCATTCGAAAAACCGCTTCCCTCTCCTGCTGCTGTCTCTATGAAAACATCGTGTCCTGCTTTTATTAATGACACTACGCCTGCAGGTGTTAATGCTACACGGTTTTCATTATTTTTTAATTCTTTTGGAACTCCGATAATCATTAATCGTCCCCCTATGTTTTTTGTCTTACTGACATTATAGAGGAAGGTAATATGATGCTTCATCGTTAACATTCCAAAAAGTGAGAGCAGCCGTTTGTGAAAAATCACAAATGACTGCTCTTATCCACTTAAGTCAGTTAAACTAATTTCTAAAAGCAAAGATGATTTTTGATGGGCATTCCCTAAATCTATATTTGTCAGCTCCTCCACTCGCTTCATTCTATAAGCCAATGTATTAACATGAATATGCAATTTTTCAGAAGCTTCTTTCATATTTGCATCATGCTGAAGATAAACTACTAAACTTTTGTATAACTCCGTGTTATTTTTAATGTCATATTCTTTTAGTAATTCTAATACCGGTTCTGTATAGCTTTCTCGTTTCTTTTGCTCCAATAAAACCTTCGCATATCTATAAAATCCTAATTCGTGATAAAACACAAATTTTTCCTTATCCGGTCGCAGCTGTTTATTTATTGTAATGACCTCTAAAGCTTTCTCATAGCTATCTTTTACTTCCGAAAAATGTGAACACAATTCACCGCTTCCAGCGAGTACCTGGTTCACACCAATCCTCTCTTTTAACAACTGTATACATTCTTTTATAAATAGACGAAGACTTTTTTCTTCTCTTTTGTGCACTGGTTCCACGAGCATAATCAACATATTTCTATCTGTTGTATATAATAATTTTTTTATCTTTTGAGATGTGTTTGTTATATACACAATATTCTTGTGAACGTGGTCAACCATTTCTTCATTTGTTTCAAACACAACAACAGAGAAATGTTGCGGCATTTTAGAAAACCAATTTTGAAGATTATTTTGAATACCTTCCTCTTCCATAACCTCGCCTGTTAATAATCTCCAAAACAATTCTTGACTGTTTTTCTCTTGTTCTTTTTTTAGATAATGAACTTGTTGTAATTGAGTAACTGCTTTTGCTGCAGCTGCTTGCAGCAAGGATGCTTCCCGCTCCCCAAAAGAGCTGTTTACTTCAAGGACCCATATATATCCTAATATCTCGTTACTTTTTTTTATTGAAACAGCCATACGATTACCTAAACCAATTTCTTGAATTTCACGAATATACATTGCCTCATTTTGGTGATGAAGAGCAGGAATAATCCTTTCTTTCCAAAGTGTATTTATCACTTTTTCAGGTACTCGTCTTCCAATTATAGTAGAAACCCTAGCGGAATCCGTGTGTTCTTTATGGGTACTATATGCAAGCAGCCTGTGATTGGCATCCTCTATAGTCACCGGACCGTCAAGAAGTTCACTAATATAATCAGCAAATTCTTCTAAGGAGTAAAACCGACGTTGAAATTTTCTCAAAAACTGTTCGACCACTTTTAACTCCCCCAATATGTACTAAAATAAACAATACTCTGGAAATTCTGTACTCAACCATATATAAAAAGCAGCATAACTTGCATAAGGGGACCACTGCTTCCCACGTTCTTTTATCTCTTCTACAGAAGGTTTGTGATCTCTTCCCCAAAGTTTCTTTAAACCATTTTGAATTCCGATATCACCTGCCGGCAAAAGGTTCTCTCTTCCTAATCCAAACAATAAAAAGCATTGAGCTGTCCAAGGGCCAATACCACGAATAGATGTTAATTCTTGAATTATTTCTTCATCCCTTTTGTATATCAAATTATTCAGATTAAGGTTGTTTTTTTCAATTAGCTTTGATGTATCGATAACGTATTCTGCTTTTCTTTTACTAAACTGGAGTTGTTGTAAATCAAATGTTGTAAGGGCAGCTACTTTTTCAGGGGCAGGGTAAAACCAAGCACCATCTACTTGTTCCCCATATGTTTGAACAAAACGGGTAGTAAGAGTATAAGCAAATTTCATATTTAGCTGTTGATGAATAATAGTTTTCATTAAACATCCATATAACTCAAAATCAAGAGCAAGCGGGACGCCTGCAAAACACTTGAAAAGGGGAGCTAAATCTGTCGTTGAAAAATGATCAAATATTTTGTGTAAGGAACGTTCCCATAAAAATATTCTATTCACTTGATAAAAAGCTGCATCTTTTCTGACCTTTTCTCCAAATAGTTCAGCTTTTACTGCTGAAGAAGTATCACTAAACTGCAGCAAAACCCCTTCTTTTATCCCTCCGTCTTGCACAGGTATTCGAATAGACTCCAATGATTCACTAATGCTTAATAATGGATCTCCTTTCATTCGTTTGAGAAGCAGTTTGTAATTATACAAATTCTTCAGTTCCTTTTCTATTTTCCACATATTACTCCCCCTTGCTTCAAAAATCTATTGTCTGCATTATACCATGTCCTCTTTCATTTCCTAAACTTACTAGCCCGTAAGGCCTTTATTGTTTGGTAAAATAGAAGCGATTCAACAGAAAAAGGAGGATCTCATTGACTATATCTACAGACCTAGCTTCGATCCATATTTTGTCTTCTGTCTATCAATCCAACAACATTTCTGAAATTTGCTTAAAAACTGTTAAGACATTATGTGAAAAAGTAGATTATATTAATTGGGCAGGAATATACCTGCATGAAAATGAAGAAACCCGCCTTCATGCTTCTGCTGGCGATGGAGAAAACATGCAAAGTCAACTTGCTTTTCCAATTAAAAACCGTAACGAGGAGATTGGTGTATTAGTAGTAAAAAGCAGACAATGGATTGTATTTGATGTAACAGATGTTTCTACTCTTGAAACGGTGGCTTTCGAATTAGGTGAACTTTGTACATAAATACATATTTACACACTTAGGACGGAAGTTCCCATGAACTTCCGTCCTTTTACTGTTGTTTAAGGTGTTTTAAACAATAAGTTATCCAAACTTTTAAAGGTATATCCTTTTTTTTCACATTCATCAATTACTTTTTCTAAAGCTTCCGCGTTATCTTCCGAAACAGAATGCAAAAGCATTACTGCCCCCGGGTGAATTCTTCTCATAATACTTTTATAAGCATGATCTGGTCCTTTCTGCTCATTTGTTTCCCAATCCACGTAAGCAAACGACCAAAAAACATTGATATAACCCATTTTTTGTGTTTGAGCAAGTGACCTTTCATTAAAGGTTCCTTGCGGAGGTCTTAAGTAAATCATTTCTTTTTCACCAGTAATTTGTTCATATTCTTCCTTCACTTTTGATAATTCTTTTTCCATCCGCTTTTCGCTTATTTCAGGCAAACTAGGGTGATGCCATGAATGATTGCCAACAATGTGGCCTTCTTCCTTCATTCTTTTAACTAGATCAGGAGCCGATTTTAAATAATGACCGGTTACAAAAAAAGCCGCTGGAACATCCTTTTCTTTCAATACGTCTAAAATATCAGCTGTATAACCATTTTCGTATCCATTGTCAAAGGTCAAATATAATGTTTTGTGATTTGGATCCCCTATAAAAAAACCACCGTATTTATCGAGTAAATCTTTATACATTTCTTCCGTATCAGATGGTTCATTATTCTTTGCAGGCTTAAAATTCCATCTATAAATTTCTTCACCAAGTGCTGTGTCTATTGATGAAGAAAGACTTAGGAAGAGGAATAAAGAAGTAATAATAATGTATTTCATTTGGCATTCCTCCAATTTTTACTTTATAGGTTCTACTTTTCCTCATTCTTTATTCAAAAGAGCGCTTATTTCATATGATCCACTTTAATACTTTATATGAGTAAAATAATTTTCATTATAAAAAGGGTTACATTCATCCATAAAAAATGATATAAATAATAATTAGTAAGCGTTTTCATTTTTTTGAAATAGGTGGTGTAGTTATATGCATAACAAGTAATTACAACTAAATAGTAACTTATTATTTTAAGATGTAAATGAATTGTATTTAATTTGTAATGTTTTTGTATATTATTTTAGAATATTATATTATTGTTTACATATTTTTTTAAAGGGGGAAATACATTATGGCAGAGGATGCCAAAAAACAAGGGATTGTCCAACGTTCACTGGACGTTATAGAAAAGGTAGGCAATAAACTGCCGCACCCGATTACTTTATTTGCTATTTTAGCTATATTTGTCGTTTTTACATCCGCTGTTCTTTCTAACGCTGGATTGCAGATTGAAGATCCGGCAGAAGAAGGAGAAACCATTACTGTCACCAATCTTCTTTCTAATGATGGCATTGAATACATGTTCACAAGCATGGTTGAGAATTTTATTAATTTTGCACCGCTCGGCGTTGTTCTTGCAACAATGATCGGCATAGGGATTGCGGAGCGAACTGGTCTTATTAGTGTCCTCTTGCGCAGTTTTGTTTTATCCGTACCTAAGTTTCTTCTTACAGGAGGACTAGTTTTTGCAGGCATCATGTCAAGCGTAGCTTCCGATGCGGGCTATGTCGTTCTTCCGCCTCTTGGCGCCATGCTTTTTGCCGCTTTAGGGAGACACCCTCTCGCTGGACTGGCTGCAGCGTTTGCAGGAGTATCAGCTGGCTTTAGTGCTAATTTATTACTTTCTGCTACAGATCCTATGCTTGGGGAATTAACAATACAAGCAGCAGCTACTATTGATACTGCATACGCAGAGGGTATGAACAATGCAATGAACTATTACTTTATCATTGCATCTACGTTCTTTTTAACTATTGTTGGAACGTTGGTAAGTGAAAAAATGGTAGAACCGCGTTTGGGAGACTATAAAGAAGAGCACACTGAAGAACTGCAGGAAATTACTTCTCAAGAGAAAAAAGGTATGCTTTGGGCTGGAATTTCCACCCTTGTTACCGTCTTTTTACTCGCACTGTTAATTGTCCCTCCTGCCGCTCCCTTACGTGGAGAAGAAGGGGCTATTGTCCAATCTCCATTTATGAGTTCATTAGTTGTTGTTATACTCATCATTTTCTTTGTACCTGGTTTAGTATATGGAATAGTGACAAAATCTATTAAAAACGATAAAGACGTTGCAAACCAGCTTTCTGAAACAATGGCATCGATGGGAATGTTTATCGTTCTTGCATTTACAGCTGGTCAATTTGTCGCTTATTTCAATGAAACTAATATGGGGCTTTTGCTAGGTGTATACGGGGCTGAGTTTTTAGATACTATTAACTTAAGCGGGATTCCTTTAATTATCGCCTTTGTTATTATTACAGGTTTTATTAACTTATTTATCGGAAGTGCCTCTGCTAAGTGGGCAATCATGGCACCAGTTTTTGTGCCAATCATGATGCTGCAAGGTTATTCACCTGAGCTCACCCAAATGGCTTATCGTGTAGCAGATTCTACTACCAACATTATTACTCCATTAATGACTTATTTTGCAATCATTATTGCGTTTGCTCAAAAATATGACAAAAAAATGGGGATTGGATCCTTAATCTCTGTCATGCTGCCTTACTCTATTATATTCATGATTACATGGACCATTATGTTAATTGTCTGGATGGCTTTCGGGATTGATCTTGGGCCAGGCTCACCAATTGAATATAACGGTTAATTTCAGATAAAGACGCTGCATCAGCACCTGAATTGCAGCGTCTTCTTTTTAATCCCGGATTTTTACTCGATTGATTCTAAATGATGATGCTGATTTATATAATGAATAGAAAGTCTATCTTCTCTCCAGCTTAGTTTTGTCACTCCTGTATTGTTTATCTGAAATGGACGGTGCAGTGTATTCCATTGTTCTCCAGCGAGCAGATACATTAAGAAAATAGTGAGGAAACCACCGTGAGAAACGACAGCAGCTTTTTCATTTTCTTTTATGTTCCTTATTGTTTTATAAAAATGACGGCATCTTGCTGTTATTTGTTCATCTGTCTCTGTTCCTGCAAGTCCTGACTGAAGTAAATTTTTATTTTTCACTTCAGGGTATTCCTCATATATTTGTTCTCTTGTTTTGCCTTCGAGCGGTCCTAAATGTATTTCTCGAAACTCTTTTGAAGCAATAGTTTGAACAGATTGATACTTTTCTAAAGCTTTTGCTGTTTCATATGCTCTGGCCAGATCACTGCTGTATAAGTAGTCGAGTTTAACTGTTGAAAAATATTTCCCCAACTTAACCGCTTGTTTTTTTCCTTTAGTAGTTAAGTCAAAATCTTCACAGCCTTGCAATTTAGCTGCGCGATTACCTTCTGATTCACCATGCCTTATTAAATAAATCTCCATATCCAACCTGTCCTCTCAATCCCAATCTTGTTTAAATTGTTTGATTTTAACTTTTATTTGATCAAACATATGATCAAGTCGTTCTAAATCAGATGACTTTACGTCGGCTGTTCCTTCCATCTGTTCTACCATTTCCTGTATCAATATCACTCGCTGCCTCAAATACTTTAATTGACGCTTTTTATTATGAACTGGGCTGCTCATAACTTCCACCCTCTTCTCTTTTAGTTATCTTTTTGTTCTTCATGAAAAATATTAATATTTCTCCATCTCCCAAATCGATAATAGGAAGCAGCAATCACACTGCTGACAACAAAACTCAGTCCAATACCTATGGCAATGCCGTTTTCTGAAAAGATAGAGGAGAAGGCCCAAGCAAGAGGAAAACGCAGCACCCAGAAAGAAATAATGTTAAGAACGAGCACTTGAAACATGGCCCCTGAAGACCGAACAATTCCGTTTAATACAAAATTAATGCCTAAAAACGGATAAAAGAAGGCTATAATTCTAAGGTAAGAGGCACCAAAATTAATGGTTGCTTGATCTTCCACAAACATCCCCATCAATAGCCGGGCAGATAGAAATACAAGCAAGCTAATCGTTAAAGAAACACTTACAATCAACAGCAGACCACTCTTTGCTATATCATTAACTCGGTGCCATTTATCGGCACCTATATTTTGCCCAGCCATACTTGTAATAGCAGAACCCAACGTTATGGCAGGAAGCATAATAACACTGTCTATACGCTGTGCTGCACCATAACCTGCTATAACTGTTTCCCCAAAAGACGTTACAACAGTCATAATAGCAAGTATACCGCCTGAAATGGCCATCATTGAAAAACCGGATGGAAGTCCGAGCTTAAAAATTCTCTTAAATTCCTGCCACGGCGGAGGAGATGGAATTGTAAACGGCAGACCTTTTTTCTTAATAGAATAAATAATTCCGAAAAGAAATGCGCTGCCTTGGGAAAGAACTGTGGCGTAAGCGGCTCCTTCCATTCCATAATTAAGTACAGATATAAATATCGGATCTAATACCGTATTTAAAATTACTGCTAAAAAAATAAAACGCAAAGGTGTTTTACTATCCCCAACAGCACGCAGCACCGTTCCTATAAAATTATAGCCAAACAAAAATATGATCCCAACGAAATTAATACGTAAGTAATTTAAAGCCATCGGCATGATACTTTCTGGAATTCCCATCCATTTAAGAATAAACGGAGATAAAAAATATCCTGCCGCGCCTAAAAAAATCGATAGTGTTCCTAATACAAATACAAAAGCATTTAATGAAACACGCAGCCCTTCATTGTCTTTTGCACCTGTTCTTTGTGAAAGCACAGTCAATGTCGCACTATTGATACCTATAATAAAGGATAATATAGTGAATATAATAGTCGCGGAAATAGATACAGCTCCTAGAGCATCTGCTCCAATCAAGTTACCTACCCATAAACTGTCAATAATTTGATAGGAACTTTGAAGAAGGTTTCCTAAAAAGATGGGAGTAGCAAATAAAATCATTTTTTTCATGATGCTGCCTTCTGTAAAATCCATTTGTTTATTTTCGATGCCCATCTTTTTTCTCTCCTGTTCTAGCTCAATCGTTTCTATTGATATGTTGCTCTAACAACCTTTCAGGTCAGCTATTATTTTTTAATTCAAACGTTTCTGTAATATGAATACTGTCCTTAACAGACTGCACCATCGAACAATTTTTTCGTGTCCATTCCAAGTTTTTCTTCATTTGTGTATTTGTTACATTCTCAGTATCAATGATAAAATGCAGATGAATTTCTTGTACCTCATTTGCTCCTTGCTCACTTCTTTTAACATCCGCTTTTATATAAATATCTTTAACAGTCTGCCTGCGTTTTTCCATAACTTTTCTTAGTACCCCGCCGCTGCAGACAGCAACCGAAGAAACAAGCAATTGATACGGTCTAAAGCCATGATCTGCATTACCAGAAATTTGTAAGTCTCCAAACTCTGTTTTTGTAGTGAAACTGTTTTCTTGCATCCAAAATTCCATATATGTCTTCTCTCCTCTGTTTATAATAACTCCTCTTATTTTTTTAAAAATAGGTCAGGTACGTCAAGGGACTATGAAAATTTCATGTTTTCTTTATATATACTAACAGATCTATCGTGGTTTTCATTGTATTATGCTTTACATTGTTTATTTACTAACATCATAAAAGAAAACCGGGCAATGGCCCGGTTTTCTTTTATCTCACTTTTTCGCCGTATATTTTGTTTAATACTTCATAAGAAGACTTTGAAGTTAAATTTTTAGAAATGCTATCAATAACTTTTGCACCAAGATGCTTTTCAAGATCACGAATGGATTCTTTATTTCCAACAAGGTAAATACCTTGCTGGTTTCTATTTTTCACTTCTTTATCTAAAACAGGAGCCAGATTTTTATACCAGCGCTGCCGATTTTCCTCAAAGCGCTGCTGGACTTCATCTACTTGAGTGGAACCAGAAGAAATTCTTTCTGTTGCTGAATTTCCTTCATATTGCTTCCAATCCTCTGATTCAACTTCCCAGCTGAAATGCTTTTCCTCTCGAATCTCTCCAAGTGCAGTATCTATAAAATGAACATCACTTTTCTGTACCATAACTATTCCAGCAGCCGGATAATTTGACTGCAATTCTTCTAATTGGCCTAGCTCTGGTTTTTTCTCCCAATGAAATGAAGTTTCAACAGGAACCTGAAGAATTTTTTCCATGAGAACATTACCGTCAGCAGAAGCTATAAAAACATAACTTTTTTTCAAGTTCATCTGCTGATCGTAGATGTGCTGATCTGCTTGGTCCGCTACCTTTTTAAATGCTTTTTTTTCATCATCCGTACCGCTGGTATCCACATACTCTTTTAATTTTTTCAATCCATTTTTTAATCGTATTTTCCATTCTCCACTATGCTGGCTCCCATCGCCAAAATCTGTATTTAAATAAATAGTCAATATTCCCGTTTCATCTTGCTGTTGAGAGTAATTCTTGAGCTCTTCTAATAATCCCATAACCAATGCCTCCTTTTACGAACTAAACAACACTATGTTTTTCTTATTTCCTTTTAAAAATGGACATAAACTTAATATTAAAAAAAAGTTCGCTTGTTTAGTATTAAAGGCGCATTTGATTATCTTAAAAATAAGAGGTGTCATTTTAGACAACTCTTTTTACTTACATTTCTTTTGAAACATTATGGCCGGTGGGGAGTCTTTCTACATTGTCCGCTTGATCTATTTGTTTCACTTCTTCTTCTGATTCCTTCTCTTTTAATTCCTTTAGTTCTTCAGCCGTTTTTTGAGTCCTTTCTTTTACATTTAAAGTAGTATCTTTTAAATGGCTGGCCCTTTGGGAAATTTGTTGAATGTCTTCATTTGCTGATTTTAACAAGTCCGATAATTCATTAGAAGCTGTTTTAACCTGTGAAATGATTTCTTCTCTATTTTCAGACAAGAATTTACTTGCTTCATTGATCGCAGCAGCTGTTTGTTTTGTTCCATTTATTATTTTATCTCTAGTACGACGATTCCCAAATAACACCACAGCAGAAGCACTTCCTACCGCTAATCCAATTTTCAGCCCTAGTTGTGATCGTGATTGTTTCTCTTCTTTATTTTCCATTCCTTCCATCCACCTTCCTTCTCTTTTATCTTCTACATTCATTATATAGTATTTTCATACCACCAATGAAGCAAGAATATTCTTTTATTTAAAATCTTAATTTGAATGAATTATCATTCATTAGAAATAATTGATATAAAAACTTGTTTTAAAGACAAGTCTTAATAACAAAAAGCTAGTTTATCTTATACAGTTTAACGTAAACATTTCATCCTTTCTAAGCAGAATAATAAAGCTTATTTTTTTGTACTGTGACAGATAGTAAATTTTTCTCTTCTAATAAATCTAAGTGACCTAATATTTCAGACATCGTTAAATCCGGCTGTATATCGACTACTTCCTTAAAAAACAAAGCACATATTTGATAGCAATCCTTCGTACCGTGTTTTTTCAATAAATTCAATAGTTGTTCCGCTCGCGCTTCCTGATCCTTTAAACGACTATTTATTAAATCATTAACATTTATTACTGTCTCACCGTGACCAGGATGCACTTTATCAATCGGTAAATGCGTACATTTTTCTAAAGCTTCACGGTATTGAAGCAATGATCTGCTCCTATTCTTTTCTCCAGGGTATGGAGCCTCAATAATAGCGTTAGAAGAAACGTGACCCAGAATGTGGTCTCCTCCAATAAAACATCCATCTTCTTCTCTCAGCATAGATACGTGGGTTTTTGCATGACCGGGCATTTCAATTATTTTCCATCCACTTAATCCATTTATCAAATTTTCATTTTTAAGTGATGAACTAAGTGTTGTTTTTTTCATCATTCACATATAGTTTTTATTCTCTTTTAATATTTTGTTCTTCAGACGCAAGGGTACATTTAATTGGTCATATAAGGTACCAAAAAAAGCAATTATGTTAGAAAAAAATTCTGAGTCAGCCTCGAGCCAATAATTATTTTTCCAATTCCCTTTTATTTCTG
This sequence comes from Alteribacillus bidgolensis, assembly GCF_002886255.1. Classification (NCBI taxonomy): domain Bacteria; kingdom Bacillati; phylum Bacillota; class Bacilli; order Caryophanales; family Bacillaceae; genus Alteribacillus; species Alteribacillus bidgolensis. The sequence continues at coordinate 78,610 of NZ_KZ614149.1, read as the reverse complement.
CTGTTTCAGCAAAACGGTATGTTAACCCGGCATGATCAGGATGATGATAAGTTAATATAATTTGATCAATATCTTCAGGCTGATATCCTCGAACTTTTAATGATTTCGTCAATACTTCCCATGCTTCTGTCGTATTAGGACCTGTATCAACCAATGTTAAAGCATCCCCTTCAATTAAATAAACATGGACTGGTCCCACCAAAAAGGGTGTTGGCAAGGTGATTTGATGAATGTGCTGGGTTTTTAGGAACGTTTTTGACATTTCTTAACTCCTTTCTATGCTGCTAATTACGGTTAACAGTAAAAAAAAGAATGTTTAACCAATAGCTAAACATTCACTAAAAAAGTAATTAGTTATAAACTTCTAAAATGAAATCATCTGTTTCAAGCTGTTCAAATTTCTCCTCACTCTTATGCTTAAGATTATTTAACTTTGTATTCAACTCCTCAATTTGTTTTTCTATACTGACAATTGACTTTTTTTGAGATACAGTCATTTCTCACCCTCCCTTAAATTGAAAATTCTGACTAATGAAATATTAAAGTTAATACAACAGTGTTGTATTTAAATTGAATTAAATTTATAAATATTCTAACACTTGTTTGATAATTTGTAAATGACCGTTCTATTAGTAAACGCTTACAAATTATTGAATCGATTTTTATGAAACTGATTTTGTTTTTATATTGCAATTTTTTAAAAAATATTAACATTTATCCTGTTTTTTATGTTATATAAAACGTTATAATGGGTATTGGATGGACGAGAAAATTTTATAAAGGAAGGTTTGGATAATGAGAAAACCCATGCGCTCCACCTTAGAAGAATTAATCAACGAAAACAAAGAAGAGCTTTTAAGGGATCCAGCAGCAATAAACAAAATAGAGAAAAAGCTGGATGAACGAAAAGCTAAAGAAGTTTATGTTGAAGAGTTAGAAGATTATAAAGAAAAAGAAATGAAGTACGCAAAATGAGAAAAGGCCGTCCCCTAGTCATAACGGGGATGGCTCTTTTTTTTAGTGGAGGTAAACTGATGAGCAATAGTGGTGTTTTGCTCATAATAGAAAGAATGTAATGATAAAGTGGATAAACTGCTATTTATTTAGCAATTGGTGGGTACTAACAGGGAAATTGGATCATCAAAAACTAAAAGATGTCAAAATAAATTTGTTTATAAAAAATCCAGCTTTAATTTGCAGAACTAAATACGTGAGGCCAGGCCCCAGACCCGCCTAATTGGAATAGGTTGTGGAGCATTCATTTCTCTCCGCATCATTATAAGGCTTATTTAATCGATCAAATATTTTATGAGCAAATCGTAAACTACCGTTCTTTGCTCTTTTCTTTCGTTTATTAAATGATGGCTTCCCTCATATACTAACATCCGTTTTGCTCTCGGAAACAACTTATGATAAGCCTCTAAATTATGTTTCCAGTCTACCGTCTGATCTTCTGTCCCTTGAAGAATAAGAATATTATGATCAATGGGAGTTTTGGCTTTTAATTTTTTTTCCCATTCAAACATAGCACCTACCCATTTTAACGAAATAATTTTTCCTTGAAGTGGATCATCTTTTAACTTTTTCATAAAATCAGTGTTTCCTGAGTTCATACGAAACCTTCTCGGTAATTCCTCTCGAAAAAGAGACAGTAATGGGGTAGAAAGCTTGCTTACCCACCATTGATTAGAACGAATAAGCGGTGAAATTAAACAAACTTTTTTAAATGGAGCAGGACCGCTCGTTAACAAATAATCTGCTAGTATAGCCCCTCCTGTGCTGTGTCCTACACCATGTAATTCTGTAATACCACGCTTCATTAATGTTTCTAAAACAGATTCCAGTGCATTTTGATATTGCTGAAAAGAATCTACTTTAAAGCGCTCCCCCCCTGAGAGGCCGTGACCAGGCAAATCAAAAGCCGCTACACTATACCCTTGGTTAAGAAGATGCCAAATTAACGGGGCATTTGTTCCTGTATGGTCGAAAAAACCATGGAGAAACAGAATGGTTTTTTTTCTGTCCAAAGTTTGAGAAGGTGAAAACAATTGAAAAAATAAAGAGCTGTCGTCATATTTCACCCATTCATATTTCACATTGTCACTAGGTAAATTGTAATTGTCCACGTACTTTTTAATCGTTTTAGATTCCGTATCCATCCCGCTTTATTCCCTTCTTTTTAATAACCCGAGTCTTTATGGCAGTTAATATATCTTATGTTATTAACCTGCTTATTATATAACATTAGAAAAACTCAGCTTGTTGACAAGTCTTTTATGTTTAATACCGTAGTTTTGCTTATACTGTTGACCAAAAACATTAGAAAAACTCGGCTTGCCGCCGAGTCCTATGGCGGAAGACGTAGTTTTACTTATAATGATCCTTTAACAAAGTTAAACTTTCCTAAAGTATAAATAAAAAACTGTTCCCTCATCTTTTATGAGAGAACAGTCATTTTACTATCTTTTTATTGCATACGAGGATCTGCCAATAAACGTTCCATTTCTTCCATGTGACCCGTTTCATCGGCAATTAAGTCTTCTAATTTAATTTGAAGTTCAATTAAACCTAATTCGTCAGCTTGCTTTGCCCGTGTTTTGTATCGTTCAATGGTATCTTTTTCTGATTGACGAGCATTTTGAAGCATTTCTTTAACATCTTCTGTTTGTTTTACATCAGCTGGCTGGGTCGTAGGAGTGCCGCCAAGTGTCTTAATTTTTTCAGCTAAATAAAGAGCATGTCCCTGCTCATCAGCTATTTCTCCTTCAAAGAAAGGTTTTAAAACCTGGCGGTATAATCCAGAAACTACAGCAGCATAGTTATTATACATAATAACGGCTGCATATTCATTTGCTAAGTCTTCATTTAAGCCATCAATTAGTTCTTTCATTTTTGCATCCATTATCGATTCCTCCTTCAATAACTACAAAGAAATTTTAGTCGATTGCTGTTACTTGTTCTATCAAACACATACTGTCCACTATAAATAGTACCCTTTTACATAAACGGTTAAACCTCTTTAAATAAAGACAAATATTCTATTAAATGGAAACGGAAAAGGAAATTCTATATTCACCCCGGTAAAGTATAGAATTTCCACAAATGTATCAGGGCGTTCGCGTTTTTAACAGAGGATCTTCTCTCGCTTCTTGCGTACAGGGAAACTGTAAAAAAATACCTTACTTTTGAAACAGCTTTTGATATTCTCCATATCCTTCTTCTTCTAAATCATCTTTTGGAATAAATTTTAGTGCTGCAGAGTTAATACAATATCTTAATCCGTCAGGCGGCGGGCCATCAGGAAAAACATGACCAAGGTGTGAATCGGACTGTTTCGTTCTTACTTCTGTTCTTCTCATACCAAACGAAGTATCAAATTTTTCCACAATGCTCTCTGGGTAAAGAGGTTTTGTAAAACTAGGCCAGCCGCAATTCGATTCAAATTTATGGTCTGAACTAAATAGAGGTTCTCCAGAAATAATATCGACGTATAACCCTTCATCCATCAAATTCCAGTATTCATTATCAAAGGGACGTTCTGTTCCATTGTTTTGAGTGACTTCAAATTGAATAGGTGTAAGTTTTTTTTTCAGTTCTTCTTTATTATGATTATGTGCCATTTTTCATTCACCCCAATAATCTTTTATGAACCCTTCTCTTCCTGACCCTTTACGATACATTAAATAATGGAATTGGTTTTTTTTGTGATAATCCTGGTGATATTCTTCAGCTGGATAGAAAGTCTTGGCAGGTATGATCGGTGTTGCAATAGGATTATTAAATGGGCCTTCTTTATCAAGCTCTTTTCTTGATTGTTCGGCCTCTAATTTTTGCGGCTCATCATGGTAAAATATAGCAGTTTGGTAGGAGTCCCCTCTGTCATTAAATTGACCTCCGCGGTCTGTAGGATCAATTTGCTTCCAGAACGTATTTAATAGCTCTCTATAAGATACTTTTTCCGGGTCATATTCTATTTGAACTGCTTCTACATGTCCTGTTTTATTCGAGCATACTTCTTCGTAAGTTGGATTTTCAGTGGAACCGCCAGTATATCCTGAGGTAATGGATAAAACCCCCTCAAATTGTTCAAAAGGGCCGACCATACACCAAAAACATCCTCCAGCAAATGTAGCTAATTTCGTTTGCTCAGCCACGTTCCCCCTCCTTCCTGCTTTTACCTTATCTTAAATTATATCATTAACTTCATTTATATACAGAAAATCTGCTTTAGAAAAACTCGGCTTGCCGCCGAGTCAAATGTTTATACTTCGATTCTTTAACAAAGTTAAACATTCCTAAAGTATAAGAAAAAGGACAGCCTGGAACGACTGCCCTTTTCTTAATGGTTTATTGAAGCTGTTTTATTGATTCTCGGTTAAATGCTGGTAAATCATCAGGGGTGCGGCTTGTAACAAGATTATTGCAAACAACCACTTCTTCATCATGCACATCTGCTTTTGCATATTCAAGATCTACAAGTATTGAAGTAAAGCCGGTCACTTTGCGTCCTTCTAATGCTTTTGCTGTTATTAGAAGCTGCGGGCCGTGACAAATAGCAAATACAGGTTTATTTTCATTTATAAAATGTTTAGCAAATTTCACAAATCGTTCATCTGCACGCAGCATATCAGGAGAAAAACCACCTGGAATAAATAAGGCATCAAAATCAGAAGGATTCACATCCTCACTTGCAGCATCAACTGTGGCTTTCACTTCTCCATTTTTCCCTTCCACTGTCTTACCTTTTTCTTTCTCAATGACAGTTAATTTATGACCTTCTTTTTCAAAAGCTTCTTTTGGGCTCGTATACTCGGAGTCTTCAAACATATTCGTCATGACTGTTGCGATTTTTTTACTCATCATTTATCACTCCTTCGTGTTTCTCTCATAGCCACGTTGGTATTTATACCCTTCACATTTTCCTTTAAACATCATTTTCTTCCATAGTCTGCTTTTATTTCTCCCCATTCCTTTGTGTTCCACTTTAAAATAGGGTTGTTCCACTCATTATGTTTCAGCCAGTTTTCCGCTCGTTCAACTAAGTTCCAAATTTCCTCTGTTTCTTTTGAACGCTTTAAGCTTGAATTTGCTTTCTTTTTTTTCACCCAGTTCATCGCTGTGCCAGAATCTGTGTATATTGGTTTTTTGATATTATTCTTTTGGCAATATGAAAGGGCATGGACGATTGCTAAAAATTCGCCCATATTATTCGTTCCCATATCTATTCCAGGATGAGAAAATATTACCTCTCCAGTTTTTGTACAAACGCCCTTATACTCTACAAAACCAGGATTGCCATGAGAGCCTGCGTCCACTGAAATGCTTTCTTCTATGTATGGTTGATTGCTTTCCTTATTAACGGGAAGAATATCCTTATTTTCATTATTAAATGCACGTTCTGCTTCTTCTTTTGATAAGAAAGAACGAAAGGACGCCCCTGAAAATCCTTTAACTTGTTTTTCACATTCCGACCAGCTGCTATATATACCTGGTTTTCTTCCTTTCCAAACAACATAGAATTTCTTTTTTGCCATTATTAACAACACTCCTATAAATTTTTTCATTTTTTACCGCTGTTTTTTAAGTACACGATATTAGTGTCTCTTTTTATACGATAAGGCTGCATATAAGAACGGAAAAACGGTACCGTTAAAGCGTAAAGGAGAATAATCAAGGGGAGAGGATACACGTAGGCATTTAAAAATGTAGCCAACCACCCTTTTATTTCCAGCCCTTTCAGAATTAAACCATAAAATACAATAGAACTTGTTCCGCACATCAATACAATAAATATTATATTCACAATATGAAAGAGAAAAAAGGGTTGTTTATGATTTACTTCTTTTTCAAGCATCCATTGCATCGCAAGAGTTACGAACATTGTTATTATAGCTGCAGTAGAAGGCAGAATGATGATAAATATCAATTCTTTCCCTGACATTACGTTTTCCCCCTTCAATGATAAATTAATTCTTATTATTTATTATTGCTGCTGCATTACTTATCTTAAATTTCAACAAAAGAAAACTTACCTATTAAAAAAGTTCAACTTTCTTCATGTACAAAAAAAGAGCCCCAAGGTGGTTACCCCTAAAAGTTAGAGTTTTTATTATGCAGCTGATTGGCTGGGTTGTGTTCGGTATTCGACTGGACTTAAACCAGCCAATTTTTCTTTTGATCGTTCATGGTTGTACCAATAGATATATTCTTCAATCCGCCTTTTTAATTCTTCATAGCTTACTAACTCTTCCCCATAATACATTTCTTACTTTAAAACACAAAGAAATTCTATCGAAGCACTGTCTGCGCAGGTTGCTTTACGTAACATGCTTTGGAATACTTTATTTTCTTTTAATGTCCTCACCCATTGGTTGTGCTGGTAATGCCAGCCTTGATCGGAATGGATGGCGGTGCGATAGGTTGCACGATTCTTTATTATCTCTATTGTTTCTTTTAAAGGTTCTATGACAAGATCTAACGTGGGACGTTTCTTGATATTATAAGCAATAATTTCCCCGTTATAAAGGTCAAGAATCGGATTTAAATATAACTTCTCTTCGCCTAGACATTTGAATTCTGTAATGTCGGTTACTACTTTTTGTAGAGGGATAGGTGTGCTAAAGCGGCGGGATAATCTGTTTTTCGCTACTTTTCCAACGTTCCCCTTATAAGAATTGTATTTACGAGATTTCCTCATAAATTTCACACATGTTAATCCCAATTCTCGCATTATGCGATACACTTTTTTATGGTTAATAGAATGTCCTAATTTCTCTCGTGATCCGTTTATAACCATAACGTTCATGAAACTTTTTAAATAAATCCGTGATGATTTTTTTTAATTCTGAGTCCGAATCTTCTCTGTCAAAATTTTTAACATGGTAGTGGTAGGTTGCTTCTGGAATACCCACGACGAGGAGAATATCTTTTAATCGGAATCCCTCTTCTTTGAGTTCGAATGCCACCTTTGCTTGTGCTTTTCGTGGAAGGCATCCGGATTCTCTCGAAAAGCTCTCATTTTTTTAGGTAGGCATTTTCTAGTCGCAATAATTCATTCTCGCGTTCTAGTTCTTCTTTACGTGGTTAACTTCTTCTCTTCTTTTTTCTTTGGTTTATTGGTGTTTTTAGACATAGAAGGTCGCCCCTTTAATCTTGGTTTCAGGCCTTCTATCCCTTGTTCATTAAAGTTTCATCCAACTGAATTAATGAAGGATTATTCAATCTAAATTGTTCAGCAGTTTCCTGAAAAGAAGCACCTGTCTCTACCATAAATTGTATCGTATCCATTTTAAATGGAACAGAGTACGCTTCCTTTATTTTTCTTCGCTTTAATCCCTCTATCCCTTTTGTTTTATAGGCTCTTATCCAATCTTGTATTGGTGTTTGAGAGGGCATATTGTATTTTTTCGCTAATGATTTATATCCAAGATTTCCATTTAAATATTCGGTAACAAGCTTTATTTTAAACTCTTCACTATATTTGGCCATAAAAACACCCCCGAAAGTTAGATTTTCTACTCTAACTTTCGGAGGTCGGCACCCAATTAAGGGCTCTTTTTATAAGATGCTGGTATTATTCTTCCTCTTCTTCTTCCATTCCGCCATTTTCATTTTCTTCATCTTCCATACCGCCGTCTTCATTGCCTTCGTCTTCCATGCCACCGCCGTTTTCTGCATCATCTTCAATTTCTACATCCTCTTCTCCTCCACCATTATCACCTTCCATTGCTGGATCTTCTTCTTCTACTCCACCGCAAGCAGCCAATACGCCAACAGCTAACACACCGGACAATGCAGAGTAAAGTAACTTCTTATTCATTAAAATTCCTCCTTCTGTAGTTTTTACTGACGGTATTTTGATTTCCATCACATACATTTCCCAAACGTGCGAAGCAGATTTTACATATTATTACATTTTTTCAACTAAGCACAATAGGAAAAATAAGTTAGTGATAAGAGTTTGTACCTTTTTACCAAAAAATATGCATGTTTATTTTTTAAGCGAAAATTGCTGAAAAATTGTATCATATTGAAGTGGATAGAGTTCAAAACCACACATATCGTTTATAATCGTTTGGTTTCTTAAAACCGATAAAGCTAGATTTGTTGCAGCGGTCCCATGGGAATGGTCTATATTAGTTAATGTATAAATATAATGTGATCTCTCATCATTAAAAACAAGACGGTAGTACTCATCCACTTTATACCTTTTATTATCTTCCCAAACTAAATTATCAGCCATTTTTCTTATCCAATTAGGAATGTTTGGTTTGTATCCTGTCGCTAAAATTACTTTATCTGCTGTTTTTTCAAACCTTTCACCCTTTTGCCACTGTTCGCAGTATACGTTATATTCTTTATTCTTTCGTTTAATATCTTTTATTTCTGTCATTGGCTGTAAGGTAACAGAAGGATCCTTTCTTTCAATAGAACGGTGATAGAGTAATTCATAAATTTTCATAAGCGTTTCTTGTTCTATTCCTTTTCTCCCTTTATCCAGTTCAGGCAGTGCTTCTAGTCTGGCGTCAAACCCTAACGAACGAAAGTATTTAATAAAATCGGGCGAAAACACCTCCCTGGCCAGTTTTGCTGCTTCTGACTGATAGAAACCTGCTGAACGGGTAAACCAAGTAAGGTCATAATCATAGTGTTTTTGGTCCTCGAGCAGATCATAAAATATTTCAGCTGCACTTTGTCCTGATCCAACGATCATAATCTTATCTCCATTTTTTATCCGTTCTTTTTTCAGTCCATATAAACTGCTGTGATAGATGTCTTCATCAATTTTTTCATCTAATTCTGGAGGGAAAAGCGGAGTGCTTCCAGTACCAACTACCACATGGCGGGTGAAATAGGTATGCTTTTCTCCGTTGTTAACATGTAATACTTGCACTTTATAACACTCTTTTTCCGGGATTTCTTCTACATCGGTTACTCGATATCCGAAATGACAAGCGGTGAGCTTATTAGCGACCCATTTTGCATATGAATTATATTCTTTTCTCGGAATTTTCAAATCTTTATTAAAATAAAATTGGTATAATCGATTATGCTTATGTAAGTAATTTATTATTGTGTAAGGGCTAGTTGGATCTGCAAAGGTGACAAGATCAGCAAGGAAAGGCGAATTTAGTACAGTACCCTCAAGCAGCATTCCAGGATGCCATTCAAACGTACTATTTTGTTCAAAAAAAAGGCCGTTTATATTATCAACCCGTTCTAGTAAAGCGGCTAATCCCAAATTAAATGGACCAATTCCAACTCCAATTACATCATAAAGATTTTTTGTATTCATCGATCTCTACCTTTCTTCACATTACAATTTTAAGTGGCTGTACCAAAACTTCGCTTTCACCCTCAGGGCACAAGTGCGACATCTACTCAAACTCTCTTTGATCGTTCTCGTAGTGTCTTCTTTGCCGAGGGCAATGCTTCAGCTTCCTCGTAAGCAAAGACCGCTCACTGCGAGATCTTCAGCTGTTGCTTTGACGAACCGGACGTTCTAATGTCGGCCGTACTTCCACAGGACGCGTTAGTAAAAGATCCTTTTTCTTAGCTGACAACGCTTTTGTCTACGGTATTTAAGCTGAAGTTAATTAAAAAATTTAGCCGACTCGACTTATGGGACAGCCCCATGAAATAACACCACCTAATTTAGGTGGTGTTATTATTATAATATAACGGCAGCTATTAAACCGAATAAAAACAATGGTATATTATAATGAAGAAACGTTGGCACGCATGTGTCCCAAATGTGATGATGCCTTCCATCTGCATTTAAGCCAGAAGTAGGACCTAACGTACTGTCAGAAGCTGGTGATCCGGCATCCCCCATAGCACCTGCTGTTCCTATTAGCGCAACAGTAGCTAGCGGAGAAAAACCGACACTCATACAAAATGGCACAAACAAAGCTGCTAAAATAGGAATCGTACCGAAGGAAGTACCAATACCCATTGTCACAACCAAACCTGCAAGCAGCATAATAGCAGCTGTCATTACATTTGCTCCTCCTGCTGCATTTACCGCATTAGAAACCATGTCGTCTACAGCTCTAGTTTCCTCAAGGACATTTGCAAAACCTGAAGCAATCAGCATAACAAAAGCAATCATACCCATCAATTTGACCCCATCATTGACCATGTCATCGCCATGACGGAAGGGAACAACTCTAAAAATAAACATAAGAATAATGCCGGTTAACGCTCCAAATATAAGAGAATCCATTCCGATTTGAATGATAAGTGCAGCTAAGACTGCTAATATCGTAAAGGTATGTTTTATTGTGAATGGAGAACCTCCTGTGTCCTGATAACCTGAAGGATCCGTCGATGCTTTGTGTTCTGCCTCTAATTTTCTTGGATTTCGATACGTAACAAAGACAGCAATGAGAAGTCCGGCAATCATCCCTAGACCCGGAATAAACATCGCTTTCCAAATATCATTTACTGCTACCTCCATACCGCTTGCTGCCATCTCCTGAGCAATCGTGTTATGAAATATAAAACCAAAGCCAACGGGAAGCATAACATATGGCGCTTTTAAACCAAATGTTAAAGCCGATGCTACAGCCCGCCGATCGATACTCATTTCATCAAACAGCTTTAGTAATGGAGGAATAAGTATCGGGATAAAAGCAATGTGTACAGGTATAACATTTTGAGATAAACAAGCAGCTGCTGCTATGACCATAATTAAGAAGCCGCGCTTTCCTTTTAATACGCGTACAAGAGATGAGACCAATACCCCAGTTATCCCTGAGTAGCCAATCATCATAGCAAAAACCCCTAGCAGGATATAACTCAAGGCTGTTTCCGCCTGACCTCCCATTCCTGTAATCAACAGATCAAGCGCATCATTTAAGCCTAATCCTGACATCAGCCCAGCTGTAACGCCAGCAGCAAGTATAGCAAGTACCACATTTACCCGGAAAAGACTAAGAAGAATCATAACTAGTACAGATATAATAACGGTAATCATAAAAAAAGACCCCTTTTCCATTTAGCTCTCTGCCAAATTAAAGTATAAGGGCCATATTAGACTGGTGCAATACTTAATTGTTATTTCAAATGTGTCATTCTTTCCCATCTCTACTTTTTATCACAAGAAGCAGTCCACTTTTTACAACTATTTCTGCTGCTTTATTTACTATTTTATTACTTATACCCAACGCTTCCTTTCGCAGCAGCAAGGCTTCATTTAATGGATATAAAAACCCTTTTAATGTTACTCCTTCAGCCTTTTCAGTCATTGGCAGAATGGAGACATAAGAATAAGTATCCTTTTCTATGATTTTATAATCCGCCACTAAAAATAACTTATTCTGCTGATCAATGATCTCTGTTTCAATCCTTTTTTCTAACGCTTTTTCTAAAAGATGTAAGTTAGCTAAAGTGTGATCAAGTCTCGAACCTGTGACACCAAACATTTTTATGCTGTCTGGTTTTTTATCTAAAGCAAATTCAAGCCCCATTTCCGTATCCGTTTTGTCTTTATCATATGCGTCACAACTAATTACCTCTTTGGAGCATTGAATAATATATTCTGTTTGTTCGATAGTGACTGAATCAAAATCACCGATAGCTGCATCAGGAGAAAAACCGTGCTCTAGTAGAGCCCAAGCTCCGCTGTCCACTCCAATTAATACATCATCTTCTGTAATTTCTTGAAAAGCTTCCGGAAACAAAGCACCTCCGGCAAACAATAGTACTCTCATTAAGATCCTACTTTCTAATAAAAGTGACTCCGACATATACTTAATCGAGAAAAATGCAGATAGCGGCTCTGCAACTGATCTAACGCTGGCATTGAGTACTGAGTGTTACTCAAGGTCATTGTTCGCGATTCAGCATTTTTAGTGTTACTTTTTGAATCAAGTCCGGCAGCGTATTGAAGCTGTAAGGCTTAAATAACCGTTCCGAACGTTTATGCGCATCTTTTCCATAAACACCGAGATTTACCGCAGGTAAATTCAATTTTTGAATTGTTTGCATCGGAATCGGATAAATTTTTTCCATCTCAGGAAAGTTTTCTCTCAGGTAATTCGCTTCTTCTCCTGTTTCTTTTAATGACAAAAAGCTGCTGTCAGATAAAAACGGAAAAAACCGTTTCATTACAAACGTTTCTCCAAACTCCCTCTCCGCTTCTTCCATTGTTTCTTGTAATAGATCAAGTATTTCTTTTTCGATTTTAATACCTTCATCCAAATGATTATAAGGGATAAATGGCGGTGCTAAAAACAATATCACCATCGGTTTTTTATCTGGATCTTCTTCATGCAGTCTCTCTACTAATTCAAAGCAGAGTTCCCTTTTATCAGTAGTGTCACTGTTGTTTAATACCTCATCCCATAGCAGGCTTGAATGTATACCTTTCTTTTCTAAATGTACACAATACTCTTTTAAAGTCATCACTTCAATTTCCCAGTCCAGGTGCTCAGAGGCAGGCATGTGAGTATACGCCAAAAAATTGAGGTGCTGATCTTTCATATGATTCTTAACCTCTTCACAGGCTGCTTTGGTTTCTTTGAGGAGAGTGTCTAATATGTTTTTAGGGCTTTCTTTGTAAATAAAATAATTAAAATATAATCTGCTGCTAAGCGCAGTCTGTACATTATAAGATTCTTTATTATCTCTTTGATATAAACAAGTCGGGGGCAAAACAAGCTCCCCTTCCATTCGTTCTGTTAAATTCATATTGTAGTTAATTCGCCTGTTTAACTCAGATGAAATGAACGTCGGATCAATACCAGATAATGTTTCTCCTACGTGTGCTTCTCTTCCAAAAATACTAAAACAAGGAAGAATTTTACCAGCTGAGCCTGTATATATATAGCGGTTTGGATCGTTATCGTAGAGAGCGGTGGTGTAATCATTATTGATGGCAAGGGATAACTCTAATGACTCCTCTTCTTCTAGTCTTTGAAATTCCCTCACCGCTTCCATGATTCCAGAATGATCATTTTCTTCTGCTGGGTTAAGCAGAAGTAAAACGTTTCCATTTAATTCTTCTATCTGTTCACTAAACGAAAATAGATTCATTAGATGAACCGCAATGCCGCTTTTCATGTCAACAGACCCTCTGCCAAATAACCAGTCGCCGCTTTCAGCTTCTTCTTTTAGTACTGCATTTTGACTAGAGCTGGCAAAATGTTGGGACAGCTTCTTTGAATTAAAGGCAAACTTTTTTAAAAAGCCAAAGTCTTTGATGCCTACGGTATCCATATGTGAGTGATACACTACCGTTTTATTTGAAGAAATGTTTTCACCTTTTACTAAAGCAAACACATTTTTACGCTGAAGCTGGTCATTTGGAAGGGGCTGCTCCCATAATTGAGCTGGATACCTTTGAAAATATGGAAATTCTCGTAAAAAGGCAAAAAGATAATCTGCCAATTCTTTTTCACCTATTGTATCTGTAACGCTTGGTATATTCATTAAAGCAGTAGTTATCCGTTCTAAACTGTCAGACATATCCTTTGATAGAGAAATAGTCTGAAACAATTCTTTAGGGGAAAGAGCTGTTCGCTTTTCTGCCTTTGTTTGCTTCATTTCGCTGCTCCCTCCATTCCTTGCTGAGCCTCTTTTTTTATTATCTCTTCCTTTTCATCAAGCCGCAAGGAAAGAGTTTTTGGTATATTATGTTTTCAACGTGCTTACCGGTACGCCTTCTAACCAAACAAGGAGCCTTCCCAAAAGTTGGGGGCTCCTGTTCCCTATTGTTCTCTAGGGTGAAACCATTTTTGAAGTTGTTGTTTTAATTTTTTTGCTGCAGATGGATTTTTTCCTTTTGTTGAGATAGCAATATGATAGTCCTCTTCTTCAAAAGAAGCCGGAAAAGCTATATTTCCGATGGATGGATTGTCTGCCCCGTTTACTAACTGATGAGGAGCAACCGTACTATTAATAATGTGTTGAGCTTCTTTATTGCCAGATGCAGATATGACCATAAAAGCAGAGGTTAAATGTTTGGGTTTGCAGCTCTCTTTTAACCAATGAATCTTTCCGTTCGTATAAAGAGGTTCCAACTCGGAATGGAGTTCTGGTGCTACCACGGTAACCTTTGCAGATGCAGATAATAGTTTTTTTACTTTTCGATTCGCAACACTGCCGCCGCCAATCACTACAACATCCTTATTTTCAAGGTTGATAAAAACAGGGAAATTAAACATGCTCATCTGCTAAAAATTCAGGTTGTTGAAGAGTCTCTTCTGTCCGTTTTTTCAGAATTGTGATTAACTGTTCATCAAACCCTAAAAAATCACACAAGTGAATGTTTGTATCACTTTCTTGATTGGCGGCATTAATTTTCATTTGCATTTCTTGCATAAGTATTCCTGTAAATAAAAGATAAGGCACCACAAAGACGTGAGCCGCAGGGCTCTGCTTTATTTTTTCGAGCCCTTCATCAAAAGTAGGACGAGCGGCAGCCAGAAAAGCTGTCTCTACTTTCTGAGCTTTCGTTACTTCTTTAAGACGTGAGGCAATAACGTGAAAATCATCAATAGCTTGTTCATCGCTGCTGCCGCGGCCAACAAGCAAAATATCTGCCGATTGTTCATGCGTCCATCCCATTTTTTCGAGCCTCTGCTGCAGTACTAGCAGTATTTTTGTTTCCAGGCCAAATGGTTCACCGTATTGAAGGTTTAAATCCGGGTACCTCCGTTTAACTTCTTCCAATTCTTCAGGAATATCTTTTTTGATATGACCAGCTGCCAGCAATAAAACCGGAACCACTGCTAATGACTCCGCTCCCTGTTCTATACACCTTCTTGCTCCTTCTAATATGGAAGGATCTGCCAATTCTAAAAAACATGTTTCTTGAATAGGAACATCGATCTCTTTTTTTGCAATATCAACGAACGCTTTTAATTGGTCATTCCCCTCATTAACCCTGCTGCCGTGGCCTACGTAAAGTACTCCTTGCATTGGATCACCCTTTATTAAAAATATAGAAAATTATCGTTTTAAAGCAGAAAAACTATGAAGCAATTCTTCGTTTTCTGGTTTAGACAGTGTACAGTAGACATTCAAACCTGCAGCTTGAGCTGCTTCTTTTGTTTGCGGGCCATAGCAAATAATTGTTTTATTATTTACCCATTCTACTGCAGACACTCCTAAAACGTCCAGTTCAGTTAAAAGGGTATCTACCGCTTTAGCACAAGGCAGTACAATTGTATTAATAAGATTATCATTTACGATTCTTGCTGTTGTTTTACGAGTTTGGGGACTGACCTTTAATGCATGGCTTATCCAATCCACTTTATGATCATTATCTGAAGGTAAATCTTCTTTTTTTCCAATAAGCAAAGACTTATCGTCTGCTGGCGCTTCCTCTAAAAACGGAAAAATTCCATGCTGTTCTAGTTTCTTTTTCGTTCGTTTAGAACGAGCATAAACCCTTTCCGGCAGGCGGCGGATATCTATTTTTTGTTTTCTTAGCGTTTCAAAAAATAAAGAGACACTGTCATCTGAATGAAAGACCAGAGAATCAAAATGAGCTAAATCGTCAGGGATTGGTGTATTAGAATCTTCTTCTATGAATCTCGGAGCTTCCAATACCTCTGCACCATTATTTATCAAGGTTTTAGCAATTTTTCCTGGCTGAGGGGACGTTTTAACTACCCATACATATCTGCCGTGTAAAGCCTTATGCTCAAACCATGACAAATTTTCACGCAGAGCTGCTACCTCTCCAACCAGCGTTATCGCAGGATTCTGTACTTGCTCCATTTTTGCTTTCTCAGAAATATCAGCAAGTGTTCCATCGATCACCCGCTGCCTTCCTGTAGTTCCCCATTCTATAATCAATACCGGAGTATGCTCTGGCTTTCCAAAATAAATTAATTTTTCCGTAATAGCCGGAAGATTTTTTACTCCCATGTAAAAAGCAATCGTATCCACTGCTTTAGCTAGTGCTTTCCAATTCGGAGAAGGCTGTCCATTCTCTGAGTTACTATGGCCTGTAACTGCAGCAAAGCTTCCTGAAATGTTGCGGTGTGTAACTGGAATACCTGCATAAAGAGGAGCTGCTATGCCTGATGTTATTCCTGGAACGACTTCATATACAATCCCGGCTTCCTTTAAAGCCGCAGCTTCTTCGCCTGATCTTCCAAAAATCCCAGGGTCGCCTCCTTTTAAACGAACAACGTCAAGCCCCTCTCTCGCTTTTTCAACCATGAGCTGCTGAATGGCATCTTGACGGAGGTGGTGACGGTCTGGCAGCTTACCGCAATAAATTCGGTCTGCACTTTCTTTTGCTTTTTCAAGTAAAAGAGGGTTAACAAGCCGGTCATATAGAATGACATCAGCATTTTTTAAGCATTCTTCCCCTTTTATTGTAATTAAGCCTGCATCACCGGGACCTGCCCCTACCAAATATACTTTTCCTTCTTTCATTTTTGGTCCTCCCCACCTTCGCCATTCATCGTTGAATTAATTTATACAAGCTGTTTTCCTTTAAGATAATTTATCAAGAAATCGGCCGTTTCCTCAATGGTATATTCTTCTGTGTTTACGATAATTTCTGGTTTTTCCGGTTCCTCGTACGGAGAACCAATACCTGTAAAAGAAGGAATCTCCCCGTTTCGTGCTTTTTTATAAAGGCCTTTTGGATCTCTTTTTTCACAAGTGTCTAAGCTGCATTGCACAAAAACTTCTATAAATTCTCCTTCAGATAACAGATCTCGAAACTGTTGTCTGTCTTCACGATAAGGAGAGATAAATGCCGTGCTGACTATTTGGCCGCTGTCTACAAATAACTTGGATATTTCACCATACGGCGGATGTTTTCTTTTCTATCTTCCGGTGGAAAACCAAGATCGCTGTTCAATCCATGCCGTACATTGTCACCGTCTAATACGTACGTTTGCTTATTATCCTCAAATAGCTTTCTAGAAACGGCATTAGCTAAGGTGGATTTGCCTGATCCAGATAAACCAGTGAACCAAAGTACAAAGCTTTCATGTTCATTTTTCTTATTTCTTTCCGTTCGTGTAACTGAAGCATCATGCCAAACGATATTTTTTGTTCCCATTTTGTACTTCCTTTCTTCTTTTGGCATTTATGAAATTAGGAGACATTCTCTTTCAATCCTTTGATTAATACTTCAATTACTTCCGGTCTGCTGAATTCTGCCGGTGGATGCTCTCCGTTTTTAAGCATTTCTCTCACTTTCGTGCCTGATAAGATTACATGATCTTCTTTACCGTGCGGACAGGTTTTTGCAGAAGCCATGTTTTTACATTTGCTGCAATAAAAGCTGTGTTCGAAAAATAACGGTTTAATTCCTAGTTCTTCTGCTGTAAATTCCCTGAAAATGTGCTGGGCATCATAGGTTCCGTAGTAATCGCCTACCCCGGCGTGGTCCCTTCCAACTATGAAATGGGTGCATCCATAGTTTTTACGAACCATTGCATGGAAAATGGCTTCACGCGGCCCTGCATATCTCATTGCCGCTGGAAAAACAGCTAAGAAGGTACGGTTTTCAGGATAATAATCTTTAAGTAAAACCTCATAACTTTCCATTCGAACATCTGCTGGGATGTCATCCGCTTTTGTTGCCCCTACAAGAGGATTTAAAAATAACCCATCTACTGTTTCAAGAGCCGTTTTTTGAATGTATTCATGAGCACGGTGTACTGGATTTCTCGTTTGAAACCCAACAATGGTTTCCCAGCCTTTTTGAGCAAAAGTTTCTCTTGTTTCAGCAGGTTCAAGATAATATTGCTGGAACTGCTGATGAGGTATTTCTTTTACTAAAGTCACTGTTCCAGCTGCATAAATGTTCGGCCGTTCATACAGTTTCTTAACACCTGGATGTGCATCTTCTGTCGTTTTGTAGACATTAGCTGCTTCCTTTTCTTTATCTGGAGTATAAAACTCCTCAATTTGAATCGTTCCGTAGGTCGTTCCTTCATATACAAGAAGAGCCTCATCTCCTGTGTTTAAGGAAAGCGATGTGTCCTCTGGAACTGGTAAAGTAATAGGGATACTCCAAACCGTACCATCCGATAAACGCATATTATCCACTACAGATTCATAGTCTTTCTGGTTTAAGAAACCCGTCAGCGGGCTGAACGCTCCATTTGCAATAAGCTCCAAGTCAGCTATTGCAATGTTATCCAGTTGAATTACTGCATCTATACTTGCAGTATTCTTCGAAAAATCTTTTCTGTTTACTAGCGTTCCGCCGTGAGGATGGCTTAGAGTCATAATTTCACTCCCTTTTTTCTATTACTTTTATTTATGCAGACCGCATTCTGTTTTTCCTTGTCCTGACCAGCGGCCGCTCCTTAAATCGTCCCCTTCAAGTACGGCAGATGTGCACTGAACGCAGCCGATACTTGGATAATTTTGATCATGGAGCGGATTGTATGGGAGATTAAATGTTTCAATATACATCCATACATCTTCCCAGGTCCAATGAATAAGAGGGCATATTTTAATAGAGGAAAAACGATTATCTTTATTTACAAATTGCGTGTTTTGGCGAGTTGGTGATTGCTCTCTTCTTAAGCCTGATAACCAGGCACTATATTGGTTCAGTGCATTTTCAAGAGGTTCTAGTTTACGAATTTGACAACAGCGGTCGGGATTAGTCTCCCATAAACGATCCCCTTCCTTTTCCGCTTGTTCGGCCGGCGTCCATTTTGGCTTCAGCATGTGAATGTTTAATAATGGATATTTTTCTTTTACTTTGTCAATAAGCTCATACGTTTCTTTAAAATGAAAATCTGTATCCAAAAATATAATCTCAGCATCTGGTTTAATCTTACTAATCAGATCAATTAAGACGATTCCTTCCGCTCCAAAGCTGCAAGCGTACACTAAGTCGTTTCCATATTGTTCGTACCCCCAGCGGATAACATCTAATGCTTCTTTTCTAGCCAGTACCTGATCATTAATTTCTTTCAATCGATTTTCAGTTGAAGTTTGATAGGTCAGCATTCGCTTACCTCCCTTTCGTTTGCTGGACTGAACACCTTTGTATTTCACTTTTAATTCATACTATGTTTATAAGGATTATATGTTTACTTGTTAAACAGTATTTTAGTTAGTATGGCATAAAAAGTCAATGCTAAAATAGAAAAAACCGGCTTAGAGCCGAGCCATAATGTATTTATAAAAGTTTAGCGCCACCTTATATTTTCCAACGGTTTAAAACAGTATAGAAAGGGAGTGCGGCTAAGATAAAGCAGTTTTTGCTTAATTTTTGAACGCAAGTGGCTTAATGCGGCAGTTAGATGTGGACCAATAATATTGAAAAGTTATTATAAATAGGGAAGATTATCACTTTCCAGATGATTTAAAAACTCGGCTTGCCGCCGTTATGGCGGAAATGGTAGTTTTACTTGTACTTTGTTCCTTTAACAAAGTTAAACTTTTCTTAAGTGGATGAATTTCATCATTCATTTCCATATCATTATAAATATCGTAGGGTCTTCTTTGCCGCGGGCTTGGCTTCAGTCTCCTCGGCAGCAAGCGGCCTGCGGGGTCTTCAGCTCAAGCTTATCCCAAAGGAGTCGCCGTCTTCCACTACAATCATATAATGTTCGTTTTTGATAATCAAAATAGCACTTATGAAATTGATTCAAGTATAAAAAAAAGATGCCGTTTTTTGGCATCGTTTTGCTAGTCGATAAGTTCAATCACTGCAGCAGATTCTCCAACTGATGTCAGAGACGGCTCTTCAGCGAGTGATTTATCCATGTTTACGTGCAGAAAAAATCCAATTAATATAGAACACGGAATAAGAAGCAAACGCTTCATTTTCCCCCAACTTTCTCTTTTGTTAGTTATTTCTTATTATAATAATCTATCATCTTTATACCAAATCCCATTCTTTTATATAATAGACGTTAAGGTTTTATAATAAAGATACATTCTTTTTCAGACGTCCGTAATATAATTTTTCTCGTTTAAGCTCTTCTATGTTTCCAATTGTTACAAATGAGACCGATAAGATATGTATGTCTTAATCCATATAAATGGCTGTTTATCTTACAGGGTTTTTGTTTATACATTTAATCTTGCTTAAGGCAGGATTGGCTTTAGTACATGAGTCTTGACAAGAATTTATTTCCCTCTCTTTATATTTCTATTTTATTACATATTTCCTCAAAAACTTACATTTTCTTTAAAAAAACTGATTGCAATTTTAAAAGAGGGCCCTTTTACCCATGTTCATTCTCCCTTCCTTCCTTTCTTTTTAACTACTTTAGACATAACAACATTTTATATTTTTATAAAATGAGTCTTTTTTTCTGTGTTTAACTTCCTGTTCTATTCATCTACTTAGTTTTTCTAATCTATTAGACCCTTACTGTACCTTTCACTTCCCGATAAAATGACGAGTGGGAACTATTAACCTGAAGAAGGGTGAATTGTAATGATATCAAATACTGAAATAGGAATTGACCTGGGTACTGCAAATATCCTCGTTTATACTAAAGAAAAAGGAATCGTTCTAAATGAGCCATCCGTAGTAGCTATAAATACAGATACAGGGGATGTACTTGCAGTTGGAACGGAAGCTAAAGAAATGGTTGGAAAAACACCTGGTCAAATAGTAGCGATGAGACCGCTGAAACAAGGCGTGATTGCTGATTATGATGTAACTTCCACGTTGTTAAAACAAATCATGAAAAAAACAAGTAAAAATGTTGGTTTTTCCGTCCGAAAACCAAAAGTAATCGTTTGCACCCCTTGTGGTTCGACATCAGTCGAAAGAAGAGCTATCAGGGACGCGGTAATGAGCTGCGGTGCAAAAGAAGTACATTTAATAGAGGAACCCGTTGCTGCAGCACTAGGTTCAGATTTACCGGTAGAAGAACCAACAGCTAATGTCATTGTAGATATTGGAGGAGGAACAACTGAAGTGGGTATTATCTCCTACGGAGGCGTTGTATCTTCTCATTCCATACGCCGGGGCGGTGACAACTTAGATGAAGATATCGTCCATTATGTGCGAAAAACATATAATCTGCTTATTGGGGAAAGAACTGCAGAAGATATTAAAATAAATATCGGCAACGCTTTACCAGACCATCAAGAACAGTCACTTGAAATTCGCGGCCGTGACCTTGTGACTGGTCTTCCTAAATCTGTTGTTTTACATTCTAGTGAAATCCATGGAGCTATCGCAGAATCACTTGAGCACATACTCGAAGCTATTCGCGGAACGTTGGAAAATTGTCCTCCTGAACTTAGCGGAGATATTGTTGACCAGGGGATCATTCTTTCTGGTGGCGGATCCTTGCTGAGCGGTATGGAAGAATGGCTTAGTGATAAAATTATAGTCCCTGTTCATTTAGCCCCTCAGCCATTAGAAGCCGTTGCTATTGGAACAGGACGATCTCTAAAAATGATCGACAAATTACAAAAAGCTTCGGTCTAAAGCAAAAAACTGTTCGGTTTGTATCTTTCCGAACAGTTTTTTATATTTTTATTCTTTGGTAGCCTTTTTTTAGCTGCTTTCGGTGCAGGCCAAATCATTGGCAAAAGCAAAATGGAAACTGGTACTGCTGTTACTACGATAAAGTTCTGTAAAGCTTCTACACTTCCTTCTCCAATGTATAGGAGAATAACAGCAATCATTCCCATTAACACTGCCCAAAATATTACCGCGTTTCGGGTTTCCTTCCCTCGTTACTCCCATAGAAATGGTGAAAGCCATCGAATCGGTCGTTGTTATCACAAAAAGCACGGTTAATAATAAAAATAGCGGAGTGACAATAAATAAAAATGGTAATTGTTCTGTAATAGAAATCATGGCTGCATGCATGCCAGCACCCATTAAAGCATCAGAAACCGAACCCGGATTTTCTATTTCAAGATAAATGCCTATCCCCTCCAACTACAGTACACTTTGTTTACCTGTAAAAATATTATTCGTTCCTTTTTTACAGAAAGTAATGACTGTTTTCGGATGAATAGAAAATACAATGATGGAAACGGTACTAACTATACTTAGAATAACAACGGCTCGCCAACAAGAAGTCTCTTTTCCTTTCAAAAAAAACGGCCAAGTTAATACGGCCATCATGACACCGACTACTAGAATCACCCCATTTTGTCATCTCCAGAACCCATGACTGATCTTCTAATGACATTAAGCAGTAAGCAATACAATCATTTACACAATAGTCGAAAGTTAAGTTGCAGCAATTGTCCCTGCTTTATAGCCGATAAACATTTTAATTACTTTCAGTCCAGTCAGTGTATTCCCAAGTGCCAGCACATCTCCATACTCCTCCTCGTCCAAGAATTTAAAAATTTGGACGACTTCTTTATGAGTAAAAGGAATTCTGCTGGTCCTTCTAACCAAGCAGACGAGTACGTAAAAACGTTATACATATTTTCTATTGCTCCAATACATGCCGCCACTCTATTTCGTATGTCACTATTTTTTTAAGATCACTCCGAACACTTCCTACTTAAAATTTATTTCTTGACCTATTTGTATATACAAGTTACACTACATATTGACTTAAAAATTTGTATATACAAGATTAAATGTAAGCGGATTTATAATTTTAATATAAGGGAAAAGAACAACATCCCTTCTAATATAGTCGCTTCATTTTAGGAAGTTTCTGTTTGAAAAAGGCGTAGATGGCTTTCGATTGGATGTTATTAATTTAATATCCAAAGACCAGGATTTTCCAAATGATGATGGAAGCAAAGCGCCGGGAGATGGACGTAAATTCTATACCGATGGTCCACGAATTCACGAATTTATGAACGAAATGAATAAAAATGTTTTTGCTAAATATGACGTCATGACTGTAGGAGAAATGTCGTCTACTACTATTGATGACTGTATAAAATATACTCGTCCCGATCGTAATGAACTTAATATGACATTTAATTTTCATCACCTTAAAGTAGATTATCCTAACGGAGAAAAATGGGCATTAGCTGAGTTTGATTTTGTCCAGCTAAAAAATATTTTATCAACCTGGCAGACTGAAATGCATAAAGGAGGCGGCTGGAATGCCTTATTTTGGTGCAACCATGATCAACCGCGTGTCGTGACACGTTTCGGTGATGATGAAATGTATCATAATGAATCGGCTAAAATGCTTGCTACGACAATTCATCTGATGCAGGGCACCCCTTATATATACCAGGGAGAAGAATTTGGAATGACAAATCCAAAGTTTGATACCATTGAAGAATACAGGGATGTAGAGACACTCAATTATTATAAAATATTAAAAGACAAAAACGTCCCTGAGGAAGAAATTATGGACATTATTAAAGCGAAATCCAGAGATAATTCCCGGACTCCAGTACAATGGAATCAGACGCCTCATGCAGGCTTTACTTCTGGAACACCATGGATTTCAGCGGCACCAAACTATAAAGAAATAAATGCTGAAAAAGCTCTCGAGGATGAAAATTCTATTTATTATCACTACCTGCAACTAATTCAGTTTCGAAAACAATATGACATAATCACGAAAGGAGATTACCAGTTACTGCTTGCTGATCACCCGAAGATCTTTTCTTATGTCCGTAAAACAGAAGATCAAGCGTTATTAGTATTGAACAACTTTTATCAAAAAGAAACGGTATTTCATCTTCCAGAAAACCAAAACCATTTGTTACAAAAAGATAGCAGCGTTTTATTGTCCAATTATGATGATTCCATAAACAAAATAGATAACGTAGTTCTTCGTCCATATGAATCGGTGGTTTACTTGTTAACCTAAATAAACGTATATTTGGTGATTGCCGTGAAAAAAAAATATATTTATATTTACGATAGCATTGCAGAAAAAGTAAAGAATGGTCTTTATCAGCCAGGAGAGCTCCTTCCTTCTGAAAACCAGTTAGTAAAAGAGTATTCTACGTCTCGAGAAACCATTCGGAAAGCATTAAAATTGTTATCTGAGCATGGGTACATTCAAAAAATTCAAGGAAAGGGCTCTGTAGTATTAGATATTAATAAAGTCACTTTTCCAGTTTCCGGTTTGGTCAGCTTTAAAGAATTAGCTCAAAAAATGGAAGGAAGGGTATCGACTGACGTCACAACGTTTCAAGAAATAACTCCAGACGAGGAGGTTAAAAGTCAGCTTTCTATAACTGCTGAAGAAATGGTTTGGAAAGTTGGCAGGGTACGGAAAATTGATGGAGAAAAAATTATTTATGATAAAGACTACTTATTAAAAGACATTGTTCCTGCTTTAACAAAAGAAATTTGTGCTGATTCAATCTATCACTATGTAGAATCAGTTTTAGGTTTAATTATTAGCTTTGCTAAAAAAGAAATTACGATTGAAAAGCCAAGTAGTGAGGATAAAGAGCTGTTAGACCTGAACGAGTTTTCAAGTATTGTGGTGGTCAAAAACCATGTATACCTTGATGATACTACCCTTTTTCAATACACCGAATCGCGTCACCGGCCAGATAAATTTAAGTTTGTTGATTTTGCCCGCCGTAACCATTAAAGTAACCTATCGTCGAATTAATAAGGTTTAAAGGCCAGACAGAGGTAAGTGAAAGCCAAAAGGAGCCCTATCTCATTATCAACAGATAGGGCTCTTTTATTTACTCTTCAATCGATACATCTAGTAATTGATAAATGCCATTTGGATGTTTCCAAAACCCTTTGACTTCATCTCTTATCCCAACAAGATAATCATCGTGGTGAGAATAAATCATCGGTGCTTCCTCTACCAGAAGTTCCATTGCTTCTTTATACAAGTCTTTTCTTTCTTCTTCATCTTCTGCTCTTCTTGCTTCTTCAAGCACTTCATCAATTTCTTCGTTTTCTAAGAAGGAGCGGTTTCCAGGATCCCCATGGTTATCAGAGTGAAACAGTGGATACATACCATAGTCTGCGTCACCGGTCACTGTGCTCCAGCCTAGAATGAACATGTCATGCTCGCCTTCTGCCGTACTGTCTAGGTATGCTCCCCATTCTAACACTTCTATTTCAACTTCTATACCAATTTCCTTAAGCTGCTGCTGAACTACTTCTGCTATATCTTGTCGTTCACGATCATCATTTGTCCACAGGGTAGTAGAAAATCCATCTTCATATCCAGCTTCTGCTAACAAATCTTTGGCTTGTTTCGGGTCGTATTCCAGTCCATCTACTTCGTCACTAAAACCAAATACATTTTCTCCAATAGGACCAACCGCTTCCGTAGCAGCCCCATCCATTACCCCTTCAACAATTGCCTCTTTATCTACGGCCATTGATATCGCTTGGCGCACTTTTTTGTCATCAAACGGTTCTTTTTGGATATTAAAACCAATATATTCAAGACTTAAACTGTCTTGGACATACATATCCACCCCGTCCGTATTTTCAATTCTTGACATGTCACTTGGACTCACTGGGTAAATGATATCTGCTTGTCCCTTCTCTAATTCTCCAACTCTTGTTAAATCTTCAGGCGTTACTTTAAAGGTTACCGTATCGACATTTGGAACATCGCCCCAATAATCTTTGTTCTTTTCAAGCACAGCTTCATTACCACTGTCCCATTCTTGAAATTTAAACATACCTGTACCATGAGGGTTATCATTAATATAATCCCCTGGCTGTTCACCATTCTCCATCGCAGCATAATCTTCTTCAATTGCGTCGGGACTAATTATTCCACCGCCGCTATGTGCTAAATGTGCTGGAAGTGGTGCAAATGGAAATTCTGTAACAAATTCTACTGTAAATTCATCTATCACATTTACTTCTTCCACCATTTCATATAAAAAAGCACGCGGAGAAGCTACCTCTTCATCTTGAATACGGTCAATGTTTGCTTTTACAGCTTCTGCGTTAAACTCTGCTCCATCATGGAAGGTAACATCATCCCTAAGATAAAATTCCCATGTCGTATCTCCTGTTTGTTCCCAATCTTCTGCAAGTTTGGGCTGCAACTCCATATTTTCATCCTGTATAACAAGTGTTTCGAAAACATTATGCTGGACATTACTTGATGGGACATCGTTAGAATCATGTGGATCCATTCCAGTTATATCTGACAAAGTGGCGATGACGAGATCGCCTCCATCAGATGCTTCCCCACTTCCATCTTCCTCTGCCGTTTCGTTTCCATCTCCTCCAGCATCTTCTCCTCCGCCTTCATTTGGCTCGCTTGCACAAGCTGCTAATAGAACAGTGAATAAACTGATCATAAAAAATTTTCTGAAAATATTAGACGGTAATATTTTCATCCCTTCAACCCCCCTATGATAATTTTGAATAAAATCATTATTAATATAACTTATAGAATTATTTCAATCAACCCATTTTTTGAAATTTTTGTAATAATAATTTCATACTTTTTTACTTTAAAGCGGCATCAAAAGCCTTTTTACCTAAAAAATGAATATCTATTCACTACATCACCTGTTTTTCTGATATAATTATTGTAATCTCGTTTTAACATGATATAATTCAAATTTGTAACATAACTAAAATTCAGAAAATTCGAAAGGGTGAAAATAAACATGCCGGAAACAACAGTGAATTATCCAGTCACAACACCTCCTAACCCACGTGTAGAAAGTTTTAAAAATGTTCTGAAACGACTTAAAAAGAATAAAGCAGCTGTGGTCGGAGGGTTTTTAATCCTTTTCTTTGTCGTAGTGTCTATTATTGGTCCTTTTTTTACACCCTTTGATCCCTCGGAACAAAACCATGTCAATAAATTAGCTGGACCATCTGCAGAACACTGGTTTGGAACGGATCACCATGGACGTGATATATTCAGTCGTATTATCCATGGAATGTCTATTACATTGTATATTGGTTTTTTCTCTGTATTAATTGGAGCAGTAATTGGTGTTTTATTTGGAATAGTATCCGGTTATTTTGGAGGAAAAATGGATGCTATCATTATGAGAATTATGGATGTACTGCTTGCGTTTCCTGGTATTTTACTTGCATTGGGCATTGTGAGCGTTCTCGGAGGAAGTTTGAATAACGTGATCATTTCTGTCGGTATTTTTTCTGTGCCTGCTTTTGCAAGAATCGTCAGGGGATCTACACTATCCGTTAGAAAGCTCGAGTATATTGATGCAGTGCGCGCATTAGGTGCAAGTCACTTTAGAATTATCTTTCGACATGTTCTGCCTAATGTTATGTCACCAATTATAGTGCAAGCAACTTTAAGAATGGCTACTGCTGTACTTACAGCAAGCGGTCTTTCCTTTCTTGGTCTTGGAGCCCAACCGCCAACTCCTGAATGGGGAGCCATGCTCAGCGATGGCCGAAACTATATGTGGGATGCCGGCCATGTTGCATTTTTTCCCGGAATAGCTATTGTGGTTGTTGTATTAGCGTTTAATATTTTTGGGGATGGATTGCGCGACGCGCTCGATCCGAAAATGAAATCATAAAAGAAAGGAGTGATCTAATTGTTTCAATTTATTATTAGACGAATCCTGCAAACGGTACCAGTATTGTTTGGGGTAACAATTCTAGTATTTTTTATGATGCACCTTATTCCCGGCGACCCGGCTCAAGTAATAGCAGGTGAAGCAGCCAATGAAGAACAAGTTGAACAAATGAGAGAACGACTGGGCTTAAATGATCCTTTATATGTTCAATATGGAACGTACTTAATGAACGCCCTTCAAGGTGATCTCGGTGATTCCATTCGCAGCGGCCGAGAGGTTACTGCGGAAGTTTCAAGCAGATTTTTGGTTACGTTTGAACTGGCTTTTTACAGTACTCTTCTTAGTATTTTCATAGGTTTAATAGCAGGGATTATATCTGCTGTACGTCAATATACATTTTCAGATGTAGGTATTATGATTGTCGCCCTTTTCGGTTTGTCTATGCCTAATTTTTGGCTGGGGTTAATGCTCATGCAGTATTTTTCTTTAAACCTTGGCTGGCTCCCTGTATCGGGCTGGGGTACCCCAGACAGAATTATTTTGCCGGTTATTGCTTTAGGAACAGCAGGAGCTGCGATTATTGCGCGTATGACCCGCTCAAGTATGCTTGAAGTAATAAACCAGGATTACATTCGAACGGCACGCGCTAAAGGTGTTAAAGAGAAATATGTCATTTATAAGCATGCATTAAAAAATGCGATGATCCCTGTCGTAACCGTGATCGGATTAGAGTTTGGAACTCTTCTTGGAGGAGCTGTCCTTACAGAAACAGTCTTTTCTATCAATGGGCTTGGGCGCTATATAGTTGAATCTATCGGTGCTAGAGATTTCCCGGTCGTTCAAGGTTCCGTTTTAGTCATTTCACTTGTATTTGTCATTGTCAATCTGCTAGTAGATATTTCATATCGTTTCTTAAACAAACGAATTGACTTGAATTAAATTCGTTAGAAACGTTTAGAAAGGCGGGAGTTAGAAATGAGTCAAACTGATGATATTCTTCATATTTCCAACTTACGTACATCCTTTTTTGTAGAAGGACAAGAAATAAAAGCAGTTGATGGTGTTTCCTTAATTGTCCCGCAAGGAAAAACACTTGGTATTGTAGGTGAATCCGGCTCAGGTAAAAGCATCGCTTCCCTGTCTATTATGGGGCTTATTCAAAAACCTGGAGAAGTGGTAGGCGGGACGATAGAATGGAACGGAGAAGATTTGCTTCGTAAAACTTCTGCTGAAATGAGAAAAATTCGGGGTAACCAAATCTCTATGATTTTTCAGGAGCCTATGACATCTCTTAATCCTGTTTATTCGATTGGCGACCAAATTGCAGAAGTATATAAAATTCATCAAGGGATGAAAAAAAAGCAAGCATTAATAAAAGCTGTAGAGATGCTTGAACTGGTAGGAATTCCTTCTCCAAAAGAAAGAGTGAAACAGTATCCTCATGAATTATCGGGAGGAATGCGGCAGAGAGTAATGATTGCAATGGCATTAGCTTGTAATCCAGAGCTGCTCATTGCAGACGAACCAACGACAGCTCTGGATGTGACAATTCAAGCCCAAATTTTAGAATTAATGAAAAAGCTTCAGGAAGATCTGCATATGTCCATTATTATGATTACTCACGATCTTGGAGTTGTAGCGGAAATTTGTGATGAAGTTGCGGTAATGTATGCTGGAAAAGTTGTAGAACATGCTGACGTACACTCTCTGTTTGAAGCTCCAAAACATCCTTATACTGTCGGCCTTCTTCAATCAATTCCACGCCATGACATTGAACAAAAAGAGTTAAGTGTTATAGAAGGAAATGTGCCCAAGCCTGATGACATGCCCGAAGGATGCCGGTTTGCTCCTCGTTGTCCTTTTGTAAGTGATATATGTAAAGAACGTTTGCCTTCTTTAGAAAAAACGGATTCGGGAAATGACGTAAGATGCTGGATTTATTCCGATGAATGGGATGGCGAACCGGGGGTGAATGTAAACAATGACTACCAAACTGCTCGAAGTGAATAATTTAAAGCAATATTTTCCTATCAAAGGCGGAATATTGGGGCGTACGATAAACCATGTGAAAGCCGTAGATAATATTAGTTTTTATGTAAACGAAGGAGAAACGTTAAGTATCGTTGGTGAATCAGGGTGCGGGAAATCAACTACTGGGCGTGCCATTCTGCGCCTTGATAAACCTACCTCTGGTGAAGTCATTTTCCAAGGAGAAGACTTGCTTTCTATAAACCAACGGAAATTGCGAAAAAAACGAAAAGACTTGCAAATTATTTTTCAGGACCCTTATGCTTCTATTAACCCTAGGCAAACTGTTCGACAAATCCTGGATGAAGCGATGGGAATACAAAATGTCGTTCCAAAACCAAAGCGGTTAGACCGTATGATGGAGCTGCTTCAAACAGTGGGATTAGGATCTCATCAGCTTGATCGTTTTCCGCATGAATTCAGTGGCGGACAAAGGCAGAGAATAGGTATAGCTAGAGCTCTTGCGGTAAATCCAAAATTTATTATTTGCGATGAATCGGTCTCTGCTTTGGATGTTTCTATCCAAGCACAAGTGTTAAATTTATTGAAACAATTGCAGAGAGATTTAAATCTTACGTATTTATTTATTTCTCATGACCTGGGAGTTGTTCGGCATATATCCAACCGTGTGGCTGTAATGTATTTAGGTAAAGTTGTGGAAATTGGAGAAAAAGAGGCTATTTTTGATAATCCCAAACACCCTTATACTAAATCATTGCTATCGGCTATCCCTGTTCCTAATCCCCGCAAACAAAAAGAGAGAATCGTTTTAAAAGGAGATGTGCCTTCACCTATTGATCCTCCTTCTGGATGCCGGTTTCATACACGCTGTCCATTTGCATCCGACATTTGTAAAACAGAAACACCTAAACTTCGCCAAACAAATTCTATGGAGGGCACTCATACGGCAGCCTGTCATTTTATCGAAGAAATAGAATCCGGTCAAAGACAACCTTTTTACTAAATAAATAGAATACTATTACTGTTTATATTGATTATGGATATAAACAGTTTTTTATTTTTGTTTTTGGTACAATAAATTTGGGAATTTTGTTCCCGTGGTATAATCCGGATTACTACATAACTACATTTATTCGTTCAAGAGTATCCTTTTTATAAACTTAATTCTATGAAAAGATGAATATTAGAAAGGATGGGTGCTTTGTTTGAGATAAAAACATACCCTGAGTTTTCTTGGTCGCTTTCCCGTCATAAAACATTAATGCACTGCGCACGTCAATATGCCCATCAATACTATTCCTCGCATAATGGATGGCTTCGAAATGCTCCAGAATGGAATAAACAAGCGTATCGCTTAAAAAACCTTACGAATCTTGAAATGTACTTCGGGTCTGTTGTGCATGACATCATTGAACAGGTCATCGAAGATTATTTGAATACCGGTATTCTCCCAGAGGAAACCGGGTTGACCGAAAACGTTAGAATGCTTTTAAATAAAGGATTTATTGATTCCACGCGCCATTATAAAAATTGGATAGAACGTCCGAAAAAGACTACCATGTTCCATGAGCTATATTACGGGCAAACCAAAAAGCTTCCAAAAGAGAAAGTAGAAAAAATCACACACCGATTAAACGTAGCAATGAAACACTTTTTATCAAGTAAAACCATGCAAGAACTAGCGTATAATGAACAAATTGAGTTTTTAGAAGCAGAAAAATTCCGCATTTTAGAAGTAGGTAAATTAAAAGTTTTTGTCGTCTTGGATTTATTATATAAAGACTTAGAACGTAATAAATGGGTTATCGTAGACTGGAAAACGGGAAAACAATCAGAGGAAGATCCGTATCAGCTTGCACTATATGTTCTTTATTTATTGCAATCATATTCTATACCAGACTTAAATAATATCGTTATCCGAAATGAGTATTTATTAGAAGGAAATTCGGTAGAACATCAGCTTGACCAAGTAACTCTTGAAAAAGTACAAGAATTAATAGGCACAAGCGTAGAATGGATGACAGGTTATTTAGAAGAACCTTCTGAAAACAAACCGCTTTCTATAGAAAATTTCCCGAAAACCTCTGATCAAAGAGCATGCCGATATTGCAATTTTTACGAACTATGTTTTTCGTGACAAGAAGTGGCATATGAATGAACTATCTCCCAAAAAACATAAAGGCAATAGATATGGCCTTTTCATTCATAACGCACTGGATTTAAGATATAGGCCAGGTGAAACGAATGAATACCATCTGTATTATCCCTTGCGGCAAAAAGAAAATTTGGGACATCGATCCAGAAAGTGGTCCAGTATATGCAAAAAATGCTTATCAAGGCACACTGCACAAAAAATGCCAGCAATATGCAGATTACCATCTATGGCCTTGGGTGACCCTTTCAGCCAAGCACGGATTTTTACTTCCTTATGACATTGTCCCAGAAAATTATGATAAAGGTTTTCACTTTCCAAAACATAAAGTGATCAGCGATGAATCTTTGCGTCGCCAGTGGTTCGAAAAAAATTTATATAAAGCGGATCGTATAATTTTATTGACGGGGAAAAAACACGAACGAGTCATGAAACGAATAGTAGAAGATGAGGATGCTCATCAATGGAAACAGCCGTTAAAAGGGGCGCGAGGCATTGGAGAAATGCTGCAAAAACTGACAATACCATGAACTTCCTGCTCTTCCATGGCGTTGTATTCCCCCAATATAAAGAGAGCTGTCGACTTGCCGGACAGCTCCTATATTTATGCGTTAAGACCACCATGTTAACGGTAGACCATCGATAGAATGAAAATAACTTAATTTTCAGGGTTTACTAAGGGCTTCCACCGTTTGAAGTTGTGCAAAGCCAAGTTTTTACTCACACTCTAGAAGAACCTTCTTGTTTTTTTACTCGTTCTCTTAATTTAAACTTCTGTAGTTTACCGCTCGCATTTCTTGGTAACTCATCAACAAACTCATATCTGCGCGGACGTTTATAATTAGCAAGTCTGTCACTTTCTATACAAAATTTTTCAAGCTCTTCAGCTGTCACTGATTCTTCCTTTTTTACAACAAAGGCCATAACCCTCTCTCCCCATTTTTCGTCTGGCTCCCCGACAACAGCAGCATCAAGAACACCTGGATGATCAAATAAAGCATCTTCGACTTCACGGGAATAAATATTTTCTCCACCGCTTACAATCATATCTTTTATTCTATCGTTTACCCATAAATACCCGTCACTATCAAAGTAACCCACATCACCAGAGAAGTACCATCCATCGCAAAGTACTTCAGCTGTTGCCTCCGGCCGTTTATAATACTCACTCATCATACTTGGTCCGCGTACGATTATTTCTCCCTGCTCCCCGGCTGCCACTTCGTCATTTGGATCTAATTGTCCGTCGTTTCCTGCTCTGACCACCCGTATCTCATGGTTTATTAAAGGCTTTCCAGCAGAACCAGCTTTGGTTAATTGTGCCTCATCCGGTAATATCGTTATTGCAGGTCCCATTTCAGTCATCCCGTATGCTTGAACTAGTTGAACGTCAAACGTACCGTGTACTTCTTTTACAAGGGCCGGAGCCATAGGAGCTCCTCCATATAACGCTTTTTTTAAAGAATCTAATTTTATTGATTCTTTTTTCTCTTGGATAAGCTTACTCCACATTGTTGGTGCTGCAAAAAATATACTGATGTTTTCTTTTTGCACAGTGTTCAACACAGCTTCTGGGTCAAAGTGATGAAGCAATACATTTTTTGCACCCATTTGAAGACGTGGAATGAAAGCACAATGAAGCTCTGCACAATGAAATAAAGGAGCAATAGAAAGACCTATATCTTTTGTTGAAATTCTTTGAGAAGCAATAATAAGGACACTTTGATCAACCATATCTCGGTGCTTGTGTACTACTCCTTTAGGTTTGCCGGTCGTACCGCTCGTATACATAATGGCATATATATCATCTTCTGTTAAGGAAACATCAGGGCGTACCGCCTCTTCTTTAGAAAGCCTTTCATAATAAGAGTCAGCGTAACTTGGAGGGTCTTCATCGATGTACCAAAATTGAACGTTTGGAATCCGATCTGCCAATGGACGAATCTGATTTTCCACTGCTTTTTCAAATAGTACAATACGCGGCTCAGCATCGTTTATAATAAATTCTATTTCTTTATCAGCCAGTCTAAAATTTATTGGATTAAATACAGCTCCAAGTTTAGCACAAGCTAAAAAGGTCATCGCAAATTCGCTTGTATTAAACAAAACTGTTGATACTCTGTCACCCTTTTTCACCCCTGCTCTTATAAAGGCTTGTGCCAATTGATTTACCTCTTTATCCCATTCAGAAAAAGTCCATCTTCTTGATAAACGCACATCTACTAAGGCTTCTTCTTCCGCATAATGTTTAACGGATTGTTCAAACACATCGCGTATTGTAGTCATCGCTTACCTCCATTTCAATTATGATTTGGCATAAAAAGACTCTAATTGTTCTCTTAACGCTCTTTTTAAGAACTTTCCAACAGAAGTTTTCGGTAATTCTCTCATAAAGACAACATCATCAGGAAGCCACCATTTTGCAAATTGCGGACGAATAAAATCAATGATCTCTTCTTTTGTTACAGATTGCTTTTCCGATTCTTTAAGAACCACACAAGCTAGCGGCCTTTCCTACCACTCGGGATGAGGCACTGCAATCACTGCAGCTTCAAACACACCTTCATGATCCATGATAGCGTTTTCAAGATCGACCGATGATATCCATTCTCCTCCACTTTTCACTAAATCCTTCGTTCGGTCGACAAGTTTTATATAACCTTCTTCATCCATCGTTGCGACATCTCCTGTGTGAAGCCATCCATCTCGAAAGGCATCTTTAGTCCGTTCATCCTTATAATATTCACTTGCTATCCATGAACCTTTTATCATTAATTCACCTATATCCTCGCCATTTCTTTCTAATTCACCGTCACTTCCTGTAACTTTCACTTCTAGACCTGGTATTACAAGCCCTTGCGTAGCACGAATGGCTAGTTTTTTATCCTCTTCTATATTTTCATGATAGCTCTTAAGAGTGGACACACTTACAAGAGGGCTGGTCTCGGTCATACCGTATGCATGCAGGAAAGGTATATTATACTTCGACTCAAACGCTTTAATCATTGCAGCAGGTGCTGCGGATCCACCACATAATACCGCTCGTAAACTTTCTGTAACATAGCTTCCGCTCTCTAACTCTTTTAATAGTCCCAGCCATATGGTAGGAACACCGGCACTTAACGTAACTTGGTAATCTTCAATTAGTTTTGCTAAAATGCCTGGTGTGAATTGAGGACCAGGCATCACTTGAGTAGAACCAAACCACACTGCTGCAAAAGGCAGTCCCCATGCGTTTACATGAAACATTGGCACGACCGGCAAAATTGTATCTTTTTCCGATAACGCTGCACTGTCAGCAAGACCTAAAGCCATACTGTGTAAAATAATGCCGCGGTGACTGTACATGACACCCTTTGGATTGCCAGTGGTGGCTGAAGTATAACAAATTCCAGCATTAGCATTTTCATCTAAATCTTTAACAAATTCATACTTAGGATTGCTTTTTGCAAGAAGCTTCTCGTAGGCATACACGTTAGAAAGAGAAGTTTCAGGAACATCTTCACCATCACCAAAAACGATGAATGCCTCTACCGTGTGTAACGTTTCTTTAACATTTTCTAAAAGTGGAAGCAGTTCGGCATCCACTAAAATGACTTTATCTGCTGCATGATTGACGATATAGGAAATATGCTCTTCAGCCAGCCTGATATTAATCGTATGAAGAACTGCACCCATTCCCGGTATTGCA
Organism: Alteribacillus bidgolensis; assembly: GCF_002886255.1. Classification (NCBI taxonomy): domain Bacteria; kingdom Bacillati; phylum Bacillota; class Bacilli; order Caryophanales; family Bacillaceae; genus Alteribacillus; species Alteribacillus bidgolensis. The sequence goes on along the minus strand of NZ_KZ614149.1, from coordinate 43,424 downwards.
AAATACGCTTCCAAGTGGCGGTGATGATTCCAAGCAAATGTTGCCACACGATCCCCTTTTGTTACGCCCAAACCCTCCAAGGCATCGGCAAGACGCCTTGTTCTTTCTCCTATTTCTTCATAGGTATAGCGGTGGATCCCCTTTGAAGTACGGGAATGCTCGCTCAATCATAGACGGAATCAATAATTGCGTATTCATCATAACTTTTCCCCCTTTAAAAATCTTCTTCGAAAAAACTAGAATATTTTCAATATTTTATATAAACAGTCATTTTTCCTGCTTTTTATAAAAATTCATTAAATATTCTTCAGTATTATTGATTGCTCTGGTAATTCCCCCCATAAGATGGGTAAAATATAATTAATATATTGCTTTTTCGTTTGATAAAAATAAATGAAGGGTAGTCAATACGGCAAAAAAATAGTTCGTGCAGGTGGAAATGAGGGAGATACAAGTGAAAAAAGAAACAAGTTGGATGATAGCAAGATTTTTTATGGTGACAGCAGCCATTGTTATCATCGTTTGGGCAATAGTAACTTTATTTAAGCTCACCTATCCTTTTTGGATAGCCGCATTGTTCGCGTGGATGCTAAAGCCGCTCTCACGTTTGTTGCAGCGACAATTTAAATTCCCTCCGGGGCTCGCTGCCTTAACCTCTTTATTAATCGGCCTTTCCATTTTTGGAGGCATTATCACAGGCTTAACGTTCTTAATAATTGACGGAATTCAGCGATTTGCCGATAGAGCACCAACCTGGATGGAAGATGCTTTTCATAACATACAGCAATTTATTAATCAAACGATATTACCTGCTTGGCGGGAAGTAAGCGGCGCAGCCGAAGACTTCAGTAAACGAGAGGGCTTTTCATTTAACGATGGTATTTCAGAAATCGGCACACAGATAGGAACTGCACTTGGTCAGTTCGCTCAAAAAATAGCTGACGGACTTACTCAAATTGTTTTAAGTGTCCCTACATTTCTTGTTGCTTTTCTTTTCATTTTGTTAGCCATTTATTTTTTAGGAAAAGATTGGGAAAGAATTATTAATGCTCTTCGAAAATCTACACCATTAGTTTTGTATAAAAAGACACATGCTTTTCATCAGGCCATGTGGATAAGAGTGTTCGGTTATTTAAAAGCCCAGTTTATACTGATGACAGTAACCGGGATCATTGTATTTATCGGTCTATCTTTATTAAGAATAGATGGAGCAGTCACTCTCGCTATCGTGGTTGGTATTGCTGAATTTCTTCCTTATCTCGGCACAGGAACTATTTTGCTGCCATGGTCTTTATATCTGCTTGTTACTGGAAGTATCGGCTTAAGTATCAGTTTAGCTGTCTTGTATGGAGTTACCATGATTGTGCGGCAAACGATAGAACCTAAAGTACTTTCTTCAAGCATGAATTTAAATCCTATTGCTGTTCTCGTTTCCTTGTTTGCTGGGCTGCAGCTTTTTGGCGCAGTCGGGCTGCTTTTTGGACCTGTTTTACTCGTGATAATTGTTATATTAGTAGACATCGGAGTGGCAGAAGACATAAAGCGTTTTATAAGAGATGGTTTCAGCTCTTAGCTCACAGTCTATGATGCTGCACTCTTTATTAGAGAAAATGTGCAGTATCAGTTTGATCTTACGTTTTCTTCTGGCTCAATCCAGCTGTTTTTAGTGTTTACAGAAGCAGCCAGCCGATAAGCGTTCCAATTCCTCTATAAAGGACAGCAAAAGGCATATTTATGCAGCGTTATATAATACGGATTTTGCTTAGTATTTTGAGCTGTATACCGTCACCCCATAAGTGCCGACAGCAGCTGTTGCTAAAGCACCCGTTATTAACACCATACCAATACTGATAGGATTTATTATTTCATATAACGGCGGAAGTGCTTCCATTAATACGCCAATGGTAGCGATTGGATGAACACCAAATATAGACATTAATAAGTATGAGAATTGAATAAGAAGCAATATAACGACCCGAAAATTTGCAGCTGCCATAAATGGCTTGGATAAAATATAACAGCGGTGTATGATTTAAACTGCTAGAAAAAAAGCCTAAAGACAAAAACAACACTGCAAAATTCTGCATTCCATTTGTTCTGAATTTCCATATCGGCCATCCTATCTTACGAAAACTTCTATAACGCCCTATCACCATAGCCCATATAAAGGAAAACGGTATAATGACAAACGTCACAGTTAGAATAAAGTTTAAGCCTGTCCAATTTCCAAGCAGTACAAACGACAACTAAAAAATAGCAAGAGCAATATATAATTGAACCACTTGGTAAGGGCAGGGAGGTTTGATCGCCGTATTAATCAAATGCTGCGGGTAAATGTGTCTGATTTAGGAAAACTATATCCGAGAAGCTTCCTTACAACGTATATTCTTGTATCTTTTATTAATCTATCAGCAATCCCATTGTCACATCATGTATTGTAGGAAAATCTATCAAAAGTAAAAAAGAAATGGAAGGATTCTTTTATCAGCAGAACGACACTGAGAGCATTTTCTGTTGCACTTGCATGGAGATCATGGCAGCGATTACAATCGACGCAACGGGAGTTGGCTATTTAGCTTATTTACCTTGGCTGTTGTTGTGTTCTTTGTTAGTTTCTATTATTGACGTTTGGTGCAGGAAAAATTATTTTGCAGATCATCCTTATGAACCGGCCGGAAACGGGCGAGTCGTCCTATACACATGCGTTTCCTACTATTTATCCATGGAAGAACAGTTAAAAAAGCCAGCAGCTGCATGTTAGACGTTAACCAGAAAGGAATAACATGGATAGACATACCTCTAATTATAAATAAAATGACTCCCGTCCCCATAAACAAGCAGCCTAATATTCGAAACAGACGTGCTGCCCCTAAAAAAAGAAATAACAACCTTGGTATGGCTAAGAGTCCAGTTATGTAACCTAAAGTCTCGCTTTTTATAAAAACATTTAATAAAAATAATCCTAATACTCCCGTCTACAATATATATCATTTATTTATTGTTAAAATAACCCAGCATACTTCAAAACTCCTTCTCCCACTCCTCCACCTCTTACATAGATTGTTTTAAAATAGAATTCATTTGCAAGGCATGTTAAATGACAATCATTTTGGTGTAGAATTTGTCTGTTACTGTAAAAAAAGAGAAGTTTTCACCGAAATGAAAAGGAGCTCTTTAGTTTTAAAAAATCTTCTACATCCTGGACCAGTTACCATTCCTCTATTTACGAATCCTCTATCCGTTATTTCTCCCGTGACAATATTACTAAATTCATCTCAAAATAATGCAGATTATTATAGGAAGATTTCACTGATTACGATGACTTTTCATTTTGTTTAAAAGCTTCCATTTCCATTGATTTCCCGTCTAAACAATTGATACGATGTGAATCATTAATGCGACAACATTCAATTTAGAAGTGGGAGGTTTTGTACCTTGAAACTAAAACCAACTGTTATTACTTGGAAAACATTAGGTATACCTGCGTTAGCAGCCGGTTTCGCTTTTTTTGCGAGCCCTGTTGGCACGGACGCTAACGAATTAGGAGATAAAGAATTATCAATCGGAGCAGAAAGCTCTCAAGTTGAAGAGTTGCAAGAACTCTTAGAAGAAGAGGGTCTTCTTGAAGAAGAAAACATTAATGGCACATTCGATGAAGAAACGGCTGATGCTGTTAAAGACTATCAAGACGAGCATGAACTGCGTATAGATGGTATTGCTGGGCCGCATACAATTGGCGCTCTTGAAATTCTAGGAAAGGGAGATGACGGAGAGCCAGTTAAAGTATTGCAAGTTAAACTAAATAGTCTCGGTTTTTATGATCAGAAAGTTGACGGAAAATTTGGTCCAAACACTCACGATGCCGTTATTGACTTCCAAAAATCTGAGGACATTCTTATAGATGGACTAGCAGGACCTCAAACTTTTGGGGCTTTGGTAAAAGCGATAAACAACTCTGAATCTAGTAAAGAAGAAAACTCAAAAGAAAAAGAAGAAGCAGATGTTTCTAAAAGCAGTAATGAGGAACATTCGGAAGAACAGCAAGAAGATGTGGCATCTGAACAAAGTTCTGAAGCAGAAGGTCGTACATTACAAGTAGAAGCGACAGCTTATACTGCTAATTGCTCTGGCTGCTCCGGTGTAACAGCTACTGGAGTAGATTTGAACGCAAACCCTGACGCTAATGTTATCGCAGTAGACCCTGATGTCATTCCACTTGGCTCTAAAGTAAAAGTAGAGGGCCACGGAACTTTCACAGCTGCTGACACTGGTGGAGCAATCAACGGCAACAAGATTGATATATTTATGCCAAACAAAAGTGGAGCTACAAGCTTTGGCCGTCAAAGTTTAGAAGTAACAGTATTAGAATAAAAACATATTAGAGACACCCTTACAGCTCAATCTGAGGGTGTCTTTTTCTTTGGTTCTTCGAGAAAATGAATGAAGATCTCGGTTCAGCTTTTATTAATACATTAAGGTATGCCATTTTCATGTGTTTTTATAATCCCATAAAGAGTTGCAATGACTGGTACTATTTCATTATGCTTTGCAGCTATCCGAAGAGCACCGCCATGCAAATGTTCTACTTCTAGCGGCAGGCCTTTTCTCAAATCTTGATGCATAGAAGAAGTAGCTTGTTCCGGAAAGCTTTGTAATTGATTTGCTGCTTGAACAATGTCATTATCTGTTAAGCTTATTCCTTCTCGATTCGCTAACGTCTTCATTTCCTTTAGGACATTTTCAGCAGTCTTAAAAGATGCCCTTGTCTCTATAATATCTCCTATCGTACGTTGAGCTGCTGATGTAATGCCAGAAAAAGCAGTAATAAACATATATTTTTTCCAAATATGTGTTAGAATATCTTTTTTCTTATAACTATTGGCATTTATTTTTTCACTTTCTATTTCTAATTTTTCACATATGTCTTGCTGCTTTTCATGAAGCGGTCCGAAAAGAATGTCATGTTGTTTGCTAGTATGTTCGAAGTGGCCTTTGGCATCTAACGTAGCAATAATAAAAGCAATACCTCCGATTACTTTTTCTTTCCCTAATGCTTCTTGTAATATATGTATATGCTCCACCCCATTTAAAAGCGGCAATATAAATGCATTCGTTCTTTCTGAAATCTCTTTAATTTGGGGCAGTGCTTGCTCAAGATGGTATCCTTTTATAGCAAGAATTATTATATCTGCTTTTTCTACCGTTTTCGGATCTGTATGTATTGTAATGTCTTGTTTTTCAAAATCACCCTGTATACTATTAATTTTCAAACCTTCACAGCGAAGTTGTACTGCTCGTTTTTCTCTCACAAAAAACGAAACATCGTTCCCTGCTTCAAGAAATCGTCCGCCAAAATAAATGCCTAATGCTCCTGCTCCATACACTGCGATATGCATTTGTTAACCTCCTCTTTATCTATTTGTATCGTATGTTATCATAAGAAATGCAATAATCCTATTTTCTAATATACTGGCCTTGTTTAGGAGAGAAATATATGAATATGAAGTTTGATTTCCGTTCCCTTCATCCAAAATCATTGTTTCAAAAATTGTCCAAACGCTGGTCGCTTGCAGCAGCTAAAGCTGACCCAATGGATGCCCTTAGCCGGATGGAACGAAGAAGACAACTAAAAGAATCCAAAACGGATAATAGTCTATTTCGAGCTTCATTAATTGCTTTTGCAATTATATGTGCAGTATTAGCCCTCATGCCGTTCGTTTATTTTCTTCCATGGGAACAAATAGCAGAATGGTTTGTTTTTTTCCTTTTAGGTGCCTTGTTTATCTCTTTTACTCTTTCAGCCATCACGATTAAAAAGCAATCTAAATATGTGAAACTACCTTACATGTGGGGAATTATGATTTTTTCTATATTGCTGCTAGCTTTCTATCTTTTTATTTTAATATACTTTCGCTTATTGCTTTAAGAAATATTAGTTTTACCTTTATTTTTTGCGCCATACTTTTGTTCGTATATTTTATACTTCGAACCTGGATCTGTCACATCGTTTCCGTGACAAATGGAAGCCAAACTCGGATCCAGGCTTTCTACAATTTTTCCACTTTCTATCGCTTGTTCCATGTTAGCAGTGAAAGCTTTAATTGGAGGAGAAAGTTCTCTTTTTTTGGAAGTAAATAAATCCCCGCACAACAGCACGTCATCCTGACTATGATAAAAAACTGTGTGACCGGGTGAGTGTCCTGGAGTAAAATAAGGCGTTAACCCCATCATTGTATGTAATACACCTGCCTCATCAGCAGGAATTTTTTTTGCTATCCCCTTCTTTATTAAGTATTCTGGTTTCTTTCTACGGGGATATATAAGATCTCCTTCCATATAAGGAATCTCTTGTTCATGTGCGTAAACCGACACTTTTTCTTTTTTTAAAATAGAAGGTAAACCATTTGTATGATCCATATGTCCATGAGTTAACAAGATCATTTGCAAAGGTCCATGCTCTCGAGCCAATTTCAGGAGTACAGATGACATAAAATTCATCCCCGTGTCGACCAATATGGATCCTCTTTCAGTTTTTACTACCCATGCACTTATTTTTAATCCAAACCAGACTTCGGCTTTATATATATGTTCTGAAATTTGCCTCACTTTCAACTCAATCGCCCCTTTTGTTTTTGCTTTTATATTAGCATTCGTGTTTTCCGTTCACTTTTCCTTTTTTTGGTTTTTGGATGGCAGATATTTTGTTAATAACAGAAATAAAAAGAGGGTTTGGAGACGTCATACGTTTCCAAACCCAATTGTAAAACGATTATCTATCTTTTGTTGATGCTTGCTTTAAAAGTGCAATAGCCATAGCAACACTTGAGAAAATTAAGCCAAATGCCAATCCAATTATAGCTACCAGCTCTACGACCATCTTGATCCCTCCTGCTCTTAGTTTGTCAGGTTGTGATCCTTAGATGTTTGTTATATATGTTCCCTTCTATGCTGCTATTCAAACTAAAATTATACTATAATTATAAAAAAATTCAGATTAGTTAGTCAATAAATGTTTAACAAAATTATATTGACTGTTTACTAATTCCATAGTAATATTTTTATTGAAAATGAGAATCTTTTTCAATAAAGGGTGATAGCTATGAAAAAATGTTACATATTTGTTTTAAGTTTATTTCTTATGCTTGTGATCGTCGGATGCAGCGAAGGGGAATCAGAAGATTCAGCAGAGAATAACAATGAAGAACAAGACGTCTCAGAAAATGGCACTACTACGGTGAAAGATGCACGGGGAGAGCAGGAAATTGAGGGAACACCGGAAAACATAGTTGTGCTAGAATGGGTTTATGCAGAAGATCTGCTTGCTTTAGGAATGGAGCCGACCGGTGTTGCTGACATAGAGGGATACAATCAGTGGGTTAACATTGAGCCTGAACTTTCTGAAGACGTAACCGATGTTGGTACCCGGCAAGAACCTAGCCTTGAGGAAATTGCCCAATTAGAACCAGATCTTATTATTACCGCACAGTATAGACATGAAGCCATTAGTGATGAACTTAATGAAATTGCCCCTACTCTTATGTTTGAACCTTATCCTGAAGAAGGAGAAGGTGACCAGTATGAAGAAATGGAGACTACGTTTAAAGAAATTGCAAAAGCTGTAGATAAAGAAGAAGAAGCCGAAAAAGTGCTTGGTGATCTAGATGAATCTTATGAAGAAATTTCATCCCAGTTAAGTGAAGAAGGCTTAAAGGGTACAGAACTTGTCTTAACTCAAGCATTCAGTGCCAATGAAAATGCTTCTCTTCGTCTATTTACAGACAACTCAATGGCCATGAAAATATTAAATAACATTGGCTTAGAAAACGCCTATGATGGTGAAGAATTTGAAGTATACGGCTATACAGAAACCAGTGTAGAAAGTCTCGAGCCTTATCAAGATGCTGAGTTTATGTATATTGTGCAAGAAGACGATAATGTATTTGAAAACCAGCTAAGCGGCAACCCAGTATGGGAAAATTTAAACTTTGTAGAGGAAGACCGTACTCATGCATTGCCAGGCGATACTTGGACTTTTGGCGGTCCTCTAGCCGCTGAAGTTTTTGCTGAACAGGCTGCAGAGGCTCTTATAGGAGAGTAACTAATTTATGAAATCTTTATCATACAAACAGAAGGCTGTCCTTATTTTTGGTGGAGGGACAGCCCTCTTGCTATTTCTTATTACTTTTCATTTATTGCAAAGTTCAAGGGAAATGCCTTTTCACATTGTATGGGAAGCAGTTTGGAATAAGGGAGACTCCCTGCAGCATAACATTGTCCAATCGATATACCTGCCACGAATTGTTATTGGAATCATAGCAGGTGCTGCTCTAGCTGCTGCAGGTGTTATATTCCAAACCTTAACAAAAAACCCGCTTGCCTCCCCTAGCACGTTAGGAGTACATTCTGGTGCTTACTTTTTTCTCGTTGCCGGAACCATTTTTGGGCCGTCCTGGCTCGGGGGCAACGGCTTTTTATTAGCATTAGCAGGTGGGACGTTTGCGGCAATGCTCGTTTTTCTGCTAGCTGGTGGTCATACTGCGACTCCGGTTCGAATGGCTCTGGCTGGTATGGTGCTTACGTTGATGTTTACTTCCTTCACTTCTACCTTGCAAATATTTTTTGAATATGAAACAGCAGGACTTTTTCTTTGGGGAAATGGCACGTTAGTACAGCAGGACTGGAATGGAGTCACTTTCTCCCTTCCATGGGTTGCATTCTTATTAATAGTTGTTCTCTGGATTGGAAAAAAAATGGACCTTTTACTTCTAGGCGAAGACCAGGCTAAAACTTTAGGGGAGAAAGTAAGAATTGTTCAAGTATTAATGTTTTTTTCTGCAGTTGGCCTCACAGCTCTTGTCGTCAGTGTAGTGGGCCCAATTGCTTTCATTGGACTTATTGCACCGCATTTAATAAAACTGGCAGGTTATCAGCTTCATGGTATGTTGATTCCTGCGTCTATGCTTTGGGGAGCTAATATTTTAATAGGAGCCGATGTACTTGGCCGTTATCTTGATCCATCTCTCACTGAACTTCCGGTGGGATCAATAACCGCCCTTATCGGTGCCCCGTGGCTGATTTGGCTGATCCTAAAGAACCGAAATCGCATTATCGGATCAGGAAACAAAGAATCATTATCACCTGGCAGCTTGTCGTTCAAACTGCCTTATTCCTGGGTCGTAATCGGTTCTTTTCTGCTCCTTAGTATTGCGTTTTTTTGCGGCCTTGCTGGCGGGGGAAATGGATTTGAATTCATCTCTACTTGGAATGCTCTTTTTACAGATGAATCATCCGGACAGAAGTTTATTATTTTTGACCTTAGATTAGGAAGAGTACTGGCCGCCATGTTTGCTGGCATACTACTTGCTTTAAGCGGATTGCTTTTCCAAGGAATTTTGCGCAATCCACTTGCTGATCCTTCTATTATCGGCGTTACTCATGGTGCCGGTGTTGGCGCACTTACTGTCATGTTTTTACTCTCAGGTTTTTCTGCGGCATGGATTCCAGCAGGAGCAATTGCTGGTTCTTTTATAACAGTCGGGATTGTATTATTTTTTTCTTGGAAAACTCAATTCCAGCCTGCTGTCCTTGCTCTTATGGGAATTGGCGTTTCGGCAGTCGGCGGTGCTGTTACACAAATTTTAATTACACGTTCCAATATGAATGCTGCCTCTGCTCTTACTTGGTTATCTGGAAGTACATATGCCTCAGGTTTTTCAGAATTACAGCAATTTCTTATTTGGCCGGTTTTCATACTGATTCCTTTAAGTGCTGTATTAATGCATAAATTAAATATACTTTCTCTTGGAGATCAAACGGCTATTGGACTCGGTGTGCAAACCATTACAGTGCGGTGGATTGCGGCACTTCTGGCAACGTTTTCTGCCTCTATGGCTGTTGCGGCCGTTGGTACAATAGGTTTTATCGGGCTTGTCGCTCCTCATTTAGCACGTTTACTAATCGGACATGATCATCGTAAAATACTGCCTGTCTCTTTGATGTTGGGGGCAGCGCTGCTTGTTATAGCTGACACTGCAGGGCGAATGGTGTTAGCGCCAAAAGAAATCCCCTCCGGTCTTGTAGCAGCTGTTATAGGCGCCCCATTTTTTCTATGGCTTATGAATAAAACATCAAAAAATTCATAAAAACCATTTAAGGAAATACTTTTAGAATAATTAGGCTTATCACTGCGAACACGATGTTCGCGATTCTTCCAAAAGTACCTTAAACCGTCTTGTGCTTCCGAGAGACTGGGAGCTAAAGCTAGACACAGATCAAATAAGATAGAGATAGTTATCCATTTCGTAAAAATATAATTTCCTAAAAAAACAAAAAAGCGGACTCAAAGGTATTTTCCCTTTCGTCCGCTCTTATTTTTTCTTTTGTTCATATAATTTCTGCCTTTGTTTTGGTTTCATTCGCGGGCACCGGTAACAATAGCAGTCAGAGGCTTTAAACGCCAGACAGCACGTCGGCTTTGTATACATTGGTTTATCATCAGCTGGGTTAGGAATAGGGATTACTTTAAATTGAAATGAAAAGTTGTTCTCCCTAAAAATTGATGGCGCCGCTTCTTTTGTAATAAAATGCCAATCATCCATTAAACGATTTTGTAAATTATGTGATTCAGTCACTTTAGCCAAATGAATGAAATAAGGCACAGTATGATATAGCTGCCCCCATAATTCACGGGTGCGCACACCGGCTGCAGACGCAAATGCATGCATTAAAGGCGAAGCATGATTACGATAAAAAGCGGAAAGCCTTTCTTGCCTGCTATGTTTGTCGGTAAAATGAGCCCCTTCTTCAAATGATGAATAAAATTCAAAAGCAGGCTCTTTCTTATCAGGACGCGCACATAAGTACACTTTCATCATCTCTAATGACGTATCTGCATCCCAGCCTTTTGCAACAGCCCAATGAAAAAAAGCAATATAACGACTATAGCGGTTCGCCCAAAATGTTGCCGTCATGTCACTACTTGGTGCATTAATAAACGTTCCGTAATTTTCCATAAAATCCGTTAAAGAATCTTTATGAAGCCACTCAGATGGTTTATAAACTATTTCATAAGAAACTGGCTCGTGCTGCCGTACAGCAAACGTCTCATATATTTTTGATTTAGATTCTCTCGTAAAGACCATTGCCATATCTAAACCCTCGCTATTTGAGTTTGAATTTCTGGATTAGGTACAGATTCTAAATGTCGGTCTACTAGATCATAAGTCATACAAATAGGTTTTCCGGTTCGAGGATCAGGTACTACATATGCATCGATCCCAAATACACGGCGAAGAACTGGTTTACTGATCACTTCAGATGGGGAACCAATATCCTGCACTTTTCCTGCTTTCATAGCAATCAAATGATCAGAAAAACGTGCAGCGTGATTTAAATCATGAATAACCATTACGATTGTCCGCTTTTCTTTTTCATTCAAATCTTGCAGAAGCTCTAATATTTCTAATTGATGCGCCATATCCAAATAAGTGGTGGGTTCATCTAAAAGCAGTACATCTGTTTCCTGAGCTAATGCCATCGATATCCATGCTCTTTGTCTTTGTCCGCCCGATAAAGCTTCAAGCGGGCGATCTTTATATTCACTCATCCCAGTATCATCCAACGCTTGCGCTACAGCTTCTTTATCTCTTATTGTTAAGCGGCCGGTCCCGCGGCGATGTGGGTAACGTCCAAATGCTGCAAGTTGAGAAACAGTCAACGTTTGCGGGATATCAGGGGTTTGGGCAAGAATAGCCATTTCTTTAGCTACTTCTTTTGTTTTCATTTCATGAATGCTTCTGCCATTTAAATAAATGGCACCTTGATCCGGTTTAAGAATCCTGGACATTGTTTTAAGTACAGTAGACTTTCCGCAGCCGTTAGGTCCAATGATCGATGTAATCATTCCTTCAGGTACTTCTAAGTTCATATTTTTTAAAATAGTATTTTCATTATATGAGACTGCAATGTGTTGTGCGGTAAGTTTCGACACGTCTCAAACCCCTTTCACTCTCTCCTGTGCTCATTAGAAAAACTCGGCTTACCGCCAAGTCCTTATGGAGGAAGACGTAGTTTTACTTATACTTTGATCCTTTAGCTAATTCAAACTTTCCTAAAGTACAAGTAATAAAACTGATAATCATTTTCATTTAAAATTATAAAGGGTTTGAGAATAAATATCAATATCACACAACAAGTTTTTTGAAAATTTCATCCCTGTCTATTTTTTTACAGTCTATAACGTTTGAGAAAGTAAAACAGTTATGATATTGTTCCCTTATTGAATAATCAAAAAGAGGTGTGATAATGAACCGCGACGAATTAGAAAGTAAATTACAAATGTTAAAAGCAGACTACATTCGAGTACAAGGCGATTTAGAAAAGCTAGAATCTGTTGGCGGCAACGCAGAACCGGCTGCCAAAGAGCTTGAAACGATTGAAAAAGAAATTCAAGCCATTAATCTGAAACTAGCAGTTTAAAAGTTAAAGATCAGTTATTTTGCAGTTTATTAAGTATGAATCATATACTTATAGTTTTAAGATTAGAAAAATACCATGTGCGTCGTTTGGCACATGGTATTTACTGTGAGAGGATAAAACCGAGCGAATATGTAGTTGAATTTTCATTAAGGTATATCACTACAAAAATGGCAGCAATCATTATTAAACATGCAACTAATAATCTTTGAAACAATATCATTCTCTCCTCATTTTTCGTATGTACCAACTTGGCTTGCCGCCAAATTCAAACCTAATTAGAATAACTCGACTTGCCGCCGAATCCTTAAGTCGTAGTTTTACTTATACTTTGATCCTTTAACAAAGTTAAACATTGCTAAAGTATAAAAAAACTCTCTTTTGTTATTCTCTATATCAACGCAGCTTCTGTCAATCATTTTTCTATTATTTGTCAAAGATATCAAGAATAGGGTGACTTAAAATGAATACAAGGCGAATAAACAAAACAAATCATATTAATTAGCATTCTATTTTTAGCAGGGGCGCGGGGTTACTCCTGGCCTCTGATGAAAATAGGTTTGTAATACATTGGTCCGTTTACTTTTTCTTTTCTGCGCTTTGCTATCGGAGGTTTATTTCTGCTCTTATTCCTAATTTATAGTTTATCAAAATGCAATATGGAAAGAATTACAATCTTTGAAATGGAAACATATAATAATACTTGGCCTGCTTCAAACGTTTGCTGTCTTTGGTTTAATAACATATGCTATGTTATTTGTGAATGCAGGCAAAACTTCTATCATTTTATATACTATGCCCATTTGGTCAAGCATTTTGGCTGCTCTCTTTTTAAACGAAACGATAACAAGAAAAAATATTATTGGCCTGCTGCTTGGTGTTACAGGATTTTCTCTTATAATAGGAGCTGACATTTTCCAGCAAGCAACGTGGCAGAATATATTGGGAATTATCCTCGTTCTGATTGCTTCTTTATGCTGGGCAGTCTCAAATGTTTACTTTCGATTAAAGCTTGCTGGCTCAAACCAATTATCCGTTACTGCCTTTCAAATACTGATTGGGTCTTTGGGGTTAGCGATACTAGCGTTTTTATTTGAGCGCGAACAGGTTATACAATGGAACAAAGAAAGTATTTTTTCGCTTCTTTTCACAGGAGTCATAGCTTCTGCGTTATGTTTCTCGATTTGGTACTACCTTCTTACTGTCATTAATACAGTAACCGCAGCAATCTCCACATTGCTTGTCCCAGTGTTTGGTGTAATGTTTGGACATTTACTGCTAAGTGAAGTACTCACCCTTTCTATGTTAATGGGTGCTTTTTTCATTTTTACCGGTATCTTCATCAGCCAAGCAGGTTTACAAAGATTTCGTTTTACACGAAAGATAAAAGAACAAGGGCTTTAAAGTACAAATGCACATATCAAGTTTGGTTGTGATACTTGTATATGTGCATTTATTTGCTATATTTCTGGTTCTAGAAATTTTTGGACTAAACTGTCGTTTCCGGCTGGGTTTTCCGGTTTTCTTATTACTTCAATTCCGAATAATCCATGTTCGTTGAAATCAAGCATACATTCTTGTTCTCTCATTTGATACACAGGAGTATCTTTATCAAATTTAATTTCTATATACTCTTTTCCATCTTCGATACTTGCGTTAAAAATCGGATAGTCTATTTTCCGAATTTTCGGAATAGCTACAGGAACCTGCTTTTTACCTTGTACTGTGCGAAACATTCGATAGCCAAGCCAGCGTCCTTTTTGGTCATACAGCAAATATCCATTAACATCCGGATACGTGCCGACCGGTAAAGATGCAGAGGATTTAGCTTGAAAATAAAAATAAATCAACTCGTCTTCCATGGTGATCAACATAGGCCTCCTCCTTTTTCTCTGAGAAGCATCACACGCTGTTAAAAGACCTATACCACAAACTCTGATTATAGACAAAATTTACTCTTTACTATTATAGTCAGAGAAATGGCGTTTATCACTAAATTCGTTTAAGTAACGTAATATTTTATTTATTAACGTTCGTTTTCACCATACTAAAACCGGTGAAACCGTATACTGCTACAATAACAGGCCCTAATAGACAGAAAAATGCATATGGCAGGTATTGCAATACATCAACTTCAAGAACGCTTGCCATAAAAACTCCGCTTACTCCATAAGGAATTAATGGATTTATGAGCGTTCCTGCATTCTCTAGTACTCTTGATAAATTTTTTCTTGCTAAGCCCATCTGCTTGTATTTCGGTTCAAATGCTTCCCCTGTTAAAATAACAGACATGTATTGTTCGCCGAGTGATATATTAATTCCTATTCCTGTTAAAGCAGTAGAAAGAACAAGTCTGCCAGTTGTTTTCACTAAAGATGAAATGGCTTCTAACACTTTTTTAATAATGCCAAGCGTCGAAAGCAGCCCCCCCATGCTCAGGGTAAGAATTAATAAGGACACCGGCCACATCATTTCTTGAATCCCGCCACGGCTTAGCATTTCGTCTAATTGTTCATTTCCCGACTCAGATGTAAATCCATCTTGCATAAATATCATATAATCCCCGACACCATATCCAGGCTGGATGAAAATAGCTACTGCTATTCCAGATATAATACCTGCAATCATGGAAGGAATGGCAGATGTTTTACGGACAGCTAAAAACACAATCACCGCTGCTGGTAACAACGTAAGCGGATGAATAGGATAGTACCCGTATAATTCGTTCATTAGTGCATCTATAGTTTGTATATCCGCCTCAGCTGAAGTGCTGCCTATGGCAAAATATACTACTAACGTGATGATGAATAACGGGACGGTCGTCCATAACATATGACGAATATGCTCAAACAGATCAACTTTTGAAACAGACGATGCCAGATTCGTTGTATCAGACAAAGGAGACATTTTATCTCCTACAAGAGCACCAGATACTACTGCTCCAGCAGTCATTGCAGGATTCATACCGAGAAGTCCTCCGAGTGCCATAAAAGACACTCCAATCGTGGATGCAGTAGTAAAGGAACTTCCAATGCAAACACCGATAATCGCTGTTGCGACAAAAACACTTGGCAGGAAAAAATCAGTCGAAATGATGAGAAAACTGTAATAAATCATGGTCGGAATAGTACCAGCACTGATCCATATGCTAATAAGAACTCCAATTAAAATAAATATGAGAATAGGGAGGATTCCTGAAGTTACCCCATCAACAATTCCTTTTTCTGTGATTTTCCAACTGACTTTTTTAAAAAATGAATAACAAACGAGTAATACAATCGATACAAAGATCGGAATGTGTGGAGGTGCTCCAAAACGAATTAAACTTACTCCAATAATAAGCAAAATACTTAATAATATAGTGAAAGCTTCTATTTTTCTAACACGAGGTTTTATAGGCTTGTCCTCCATAATGGCTCCTCCTAGATAAAATATGTATATTAATTTAACCGCTTACGTACTTACTTTTTAGTATTAAAGTAAAATAAACACCTTATTTAAAGTAATGATAATTTACCATTTTGTCAATATGAAAGAAAGCATTCTTATATTCACAATAAACACCATTAAACACAAACTGCCCATTTTTCATATAAACTCAATCAAAACCAATTTTTTCTAACATATATTTTTCCGAAAACATTTTCTTTACAAAAGATTTGTACGGCGTTAGGATAGTATGGTCTTTTGGAATAATGAATCATCTTAGAACGGCTGGAGGTTTTCAAGTTGGAACAACTAAATAGAAAAGATACTTTATTTATAGGATTAATGCTTTTTGCGTTATTTTTCGGAGCCGGAAATTTAATTTTTCCTCCTTTTCTCGGTCAAGAAGCCGGGACGAATTACTGGATCGCCATATTGGGATTTGTCATTACAGGTGTAGGCCTTCCTGTCCTTGGAGTTATAGCAATTGCCATTAACGGCAGCAGCATTGAGACGATTACCAAAAGAGTCAGTATTCGTTTTGCAATTATTTTCACTTTTATTTTGTACCTTGCAATAGGTCCATTTTTTGGTATTCCTCGAGCTATGAATGTGTCATTTGAAATGGGTGCTATGCCTTTTCTTTCTGATCATGTATATGATGCGGCTTTATTTATTTATTCGATTTTGTTTTTTATTGTGGTTTACTGGCTTAGTCTAAATCCATCAAAAATGGTTAAGCGGATCGGTAATATTATTACACCGATTTTGCTAGCTGCTATTATATTATTAGTAGCTGGAAGTGCGTTGAGTGGATTTGTTACAGGAGGACAAGCTCCAGGAGAAGGTTATTCCACTAATCCTTTAACAAGTGGAATATTAGAGGGTTACCTTACGATGGATGCAATAGCTGCATTAGCATTTGGTCTTGTGATTGTCTCTTCCATTAAAGAACATGGTATAAATAATAAACAATCGATTCTTAAAACAGCATCTATCGCGGGAATAATTGCCGGAATCGGACTGGTTGTTGTGTATACTGCTATTGGATGGTTAGGGGTGCAAAGTGCCCCGCAGCAAACCTTTGAGAATGGAAGCCAAATTCTTTCATATGCTGCGAACCAAACGTTTGGAATAACAGGTACACTAATACTTGGAATTATCGTTACACTTGCTTGTTTAACCACTTGCGTAGGACTTGTGACTGCCTGCGGTCAGTATTTTCACGGCGTTTTTCCAAAGGTGCGTTATCATATTTTAACATTAATCATTACTATTATTAGCCTTGCCGCTGCCAACTTGGGGCTAAATACTATCATATCTATTTCTATTCCTGTACTTGTAGCTATTTACCCGATAGCAATCGTTCTTATTCTACTGTCATTAATAGAATACAAAGCATCACTTAGCAAAGCCTATTTTAGAGGTGCTGTTATAGGAACTGCTCTTATCAGCGTTTATGATGGTCTGCGGGAATTAGGAATAGAATTATCCTTGTTAAATCATCTCTATAGCTTTTTGCCTTTATTTGAACTAGGATTAGGCTGGATATGGCCGGCAGCAGCGGGCATAATAATCAGCCGCTTTATAAGAAAAGCACGAGTAAACTGATCGAAATGTCTTTCTGCTGAATTAATAGCTGAAATTAAAAAACCATGTTAAGACTTCCCAATGACAACTTTTAAAACATTTACTGTAACCTATTAAAAATGCCCTGACAGATTTTCTCTGTAAGGGGCATTTTTCTATTTAAATAGTAATGTTAACCACCGTTCCCGATTTAGCTTCTTCCCATAAGTTAGTACCCTGATAAATAATTTTTCTTTTATTCGTACGTTTTTCTATGTTATTTATTTGCCGTTTAATATATTGAAACGAACAAAGCCCTAAATATTTCTCGTCAATGTGAAGCTCACAAACATTATTCTTTAGGTACACTAGTTTAATAGTATGTCCATGAAGAACACTGTAATAAATCCCTCCTTGCAGCCTTACCATATCTATCTACCTTCCTTATTCCTTATATTTGCCTTGAACGATTAAACGGTGAGTTGGATTTTTCATCGGCGTGCACGTAATAAGTGTCACAATCGCTTCCCCATCTGTATCTTGCGTTAAAACAGATGTGTCATTAGGAGAAACGACTGTTTTATTAAAAACGGAATACGTTTTTTCTCCTGTCTCATCTTCTATTACAATGTCATCTCCATCCTCTACTTCATCAAGCCTGTTAAACATTCGACCGTGTGTATGGCTTCGATGCGCCGCAATAGCACTATTTCCTTTTTTTCCTAATAAGGCAGTGCCTTCCAAATGTCCAGCCGCTGTACGTAAATTTTCTTCCGTTGCCCCTTCTACAACTGGAAGTTCTGCATCTATGGCAGGAATACGTAATACACCAATCGTTGATGGGCGTGAATGGTTTTTTTGATCCGAGGATTCATCCGACTCGTCTTCTACTGCTGGATTTTCCTCATCACGATCAAAAATATTATTTAACTCCATATACCTTTCCTTCACATCATTATTAACATCTATTTCTGAGGGTGCTATTTGTTCTTTATCCCAATCATCCATTAGCTGCTTCTGTTCTGAGTCAGTCGTGTATTCCTCAATTTCGGGATACAAAAACACAAAGACTCCTGCCAAAAATATTATAACTGCTGCTGTTTTCACTTTTACCACCGCCTTTGTCCGCAAATTACACTTTTCTCATTAAACGTAAAGAAGGTGATTGTAACGCGGTTTGGTATAAGCAGACTCCTATAGTCATTCCTAAAATTCCTATTAAATAAAATAGCATGTTCCCTGTTTCTCCAGTTTGCGGTAAAGGTCCCGGTTCTGGCCCATCATTCCCTCCGGGAACAATAGATCGATCATCTTCCGGGTCCTCTGTTTCAGGATCCTCCGGTCTTTCAAGATTATCATTTGGGTTTTCTGGATCATCAGGCAATCCAGGCTCATCTGGCTGATCGAGATTTTCTGGAGTTGAATCTTCTGGGTTTTCTGGATTTTCAGGACTACCCGGATTTTTTGGGTCCCCTGAATCTTCTGGATTATTTGGATTAGAGGGATGTTCTGGCTGCTCTGGTTCATATGGTTCTTTTGGATCTGGGTTTTCAGGTTCGTCTTCCGGGTCATCTTCTGGAAGATCTGGGTCAGGCTCGCTATTCGTTTGTTTAGCATCTACCCTTACAGAAAGATTAGCAGAAAGACCCTGATATTTGTTCCCGCTTTCTTCAGGGAAGTGTACATAAAACGTGACAGGTATGTTCTTGTTACTATTCAATGTTCCCATCGCAATTTTTTCTGCCTTAGCAAAACTTCCTTCATAACGTGTAACGTCGTTTGTTTTGATAACTACCTGTAAATTTCTAAAGAATTTTTTGGAGCCGCCTGTTCGTTCTACAGAGATAGAATATTTTATTGGATTTTCGCTCACATTTTTCACATCTATTCCGGTCTCATATGAACCGCCCGGAGCAAAATTGCTAATCTGCATAAAATTATCATCATCAATCTCGACTAATTTTTTAGCAGCATAAACGTAATTAATAGAAAGGAAATAAACAATTAACACGCATATGGATGCTTTATACATTTTATTTATGTTTGTTTTTTTCACATTCACTCCCTCTTTTCATTTGTATAAATTACTTTTTATCCTTGTTTACACATCTAAGTCTTGTGGTTTGTAGCGAACATATTTTTTTCTCAGCCCTAAAACTTTTAAAATTCGATGATAATTGCTGAATATCCAGGTAAATGAAATCAAGAAAACACCTATCATAATACTGTATATACTGGCAATACTTTCGATAACATACCCAAACAAAGGAATATGAAAAGCATATATGCCTCTGACTTCATGCGGAGAAACGATGTTAGCATCCAAAACAGTATTCGCATCTCCTTTAGTACGAAAGCCACTTGTATCCACATCTACTACACGATGCGTAACAAGCACACCTTTTTGTTCAAAGAGTATGACCGAACCTACTTTGATTTCTTCTGTTTCTTTCAGGAATAATAAATCTCCTGCAGAAAAAGTCGGTTCCATGCTTCCTGAAAGTACCTTTACTGTCTGATATCCGAATAGTTTTGGAATTTCGTCCGGGTTTTGACTGTTATATATGAATAGGTAAGCTGCATATAAAAAGGTGCAAAGGCTGAGGATCACCAGCAGCTTTTTTATCAGCTTCATTGGTCATCCTCATCTTCGCCATTATTATCTTCGTCGTCTTCCCTCTTTGACTCGGAGCTTTTCACCTCATTATCCGCGGTATCTTTTTTCTCTTGTAAGTTGCTTTCATTGTTTTCTTTCTTACCTTTTTCATTATCTCTATCTGTATCTGTTTCTGTATCTTTATCTTTCTTTTCATCTATTACTTCTTTTTTATTTTTGTTATCTTCCTTAGAGGCTTTATCTTTATTATTGTCTTCTTCACTATTGTTCTTTTGTTTTTTCTCTTTATCTTTTTCCTTTTTATTTTTCTCTTCTTTGTTAATTTCTTTTTCTTCGTCAGTATCCGTTTCTTCTTCCTTTATTTCATCATTTGTTTCATCTTCTTTTTCTTCTTCATTTAATTTTTCACTTTTACTTTCCTCTTCCACATCTTCTTTCTTTTCTTTTGGCGGCGGATTATGAACTTTGACACGGAATTGATCTTGAAACTTTTCATCAAAAGCCGTTACATCAAAAGACACCCATTGAATGTTACAGTGCACCCCTTCTCGATGATCTGTAAAAAAGGTAGTTGATACAGAATCATGGGCACCTATAGAAAGATTTTTAATTTCTTCTACATAGTTGTTTTTAGGATGAGATTTTTGACCGGCTTCAATATGAACATCATTAACATCTACATGTGTTTTATTGGTCAGATTTAAGGTAACTGCGCAGCCATCTACTTCTTTATCAATATTAATACCGTCTTTTGGGATAAACGCTTTTACCGTTCCAGGAGAGCTTTTTGTATCAGCCATAAAATAAGAGAACGCTCCGAATCCATTGATAACAAATGCAATCATGAATATTCCTGTTATAAAAAGGGATAACCAGCCTTTCAACACCCAGCACCTCCAATCTTTAAGTGAATCTGTGCTGTGATATGGAACAAAGCAGCTGAAGGCCAGCTACTTTGTCTTTTAAACTTATATTGATTTATTATTAGTTTCCAGAACCATCAGTTTCAGTACCATCTTCGAATTCAGCACCATCAACACTTTGTCCGCCTTCTACAGTAAGCGTACCAGTAAGAGAAGATCCTTGATATTCATTTTCTGCATCTTTATTTAGGTACACATCAAAACTCACATCAAAAGAATCTCCAGATCCTAACGGATACTTGAATCCAGCATCGGATGGAAACCAGTCAGGATCTACAAATCCTCTGTTATTAATGACTTGATCTGCAGAAATTGTTTCCGACCAATTCATGTCATTTCTTTCAAAATTCATTGTAATCATATATTCATCGCTTAATGTACTATTAGCATCATTTCCATCAGCGTCTTTAATGTCAACGTCAAGTTGTAAACGAGGTACCATTTCAAGGGACCCTGTATTTTCTACTTTGATAGTTTCTCCTTCAGTGATCAGATCCGGAGTTACATTAGGATCGATTGGTTGAATGTTATCATCTTCGAAAACAGTGTATCCGGAGAGATCATTTAACGTGAGAGTACCTGCTTCAATTTCCCCATCAGTAGACTGAGTATCGGTAAACCAAGAATATGTTCCAAATCCTGCCCCTACTGCCATAACCCCAGCCATTGTTGTTGCGATCAACGCTTTTTTTGTCTTTTTCATTATAATTCCTCCTCATTGTTTTAAATAAAAGTTTATAGTTCATGATGATGATGACATTTTAAAGACTAAGCTTTAAACATTGATGTATAAATCCAGGGACCGTCTTTCGATAAGAACTATTTCACCTCCTATGTAAGATAAAGTTGACTTCCCCTAGATTGTTTGCTCTGATTGTTCACTTTCTTCGTCTTTTCCCAAACGTTCATAAATGGTTATTCCTACGAAAGTACAGACTGGAATTATAATAAATAAAACCATGCCAAGTGGACTTCTTAAGAACTCAGCTACATAACCTCCATATGGAAGCGAGAAATTGACCGTTCCTATTACTTGATCTGCAGCTACAACGTAATCATCTTCTACGTTATTGTTATCACCCTGGGTTTGAAAGACGGCCTCTCCGCTTTCGGTGGTCGTTTCTATCACCCTGTGTGTGATTATCTGACTTTCCTCATCGTAATAGGTTATAACATCTCCAGTTTCAATTGTTTCGGGGTTCACTTGTTTAGCTATGACCATATCCCCTGCCGAGAACTCCGGCTCCATACTATTTGACAAGACAGTTAATGGATGGTAGCCAAATAACGATGGTACTTGATCTGGATTCATTCTCCCTTGCACTATAAGAAATACAGCTGCTAAAAAGAGAACAAAGAGAACAACTAGTAACCTATTGAATGAAAAGCGGACAAGGCGTTTGGCCATCTTGTCACCTCCTGTTGTTTCGTTCGTTTTATAGAATACAAACACATTATATAACGAATGATTTTCATTGAAAAACGTGAAAAAAGTCTGTAATTTCTTTATATAGCACATTATTTGTTCTTTATAACGTATTTACTCCTTTTTTCTCACTATTTCATTTTTTTAAAAATCATTTTTGTTTTTTATAATGAACAGAAGAGCGCAGCACAAAGTTCATTTAGATTTATTTAAATACTGGTAATAGCGAACTCTCGCAAAAAAAATTAGCTATTGTCCTAATCTTTTGAACATTATTAATGGGAGGGGGAATATGATAGGAAAGAAAATAAGACTTTACCGCCGAACGAAAGGAATGTCTCTTACAGAGCTTTCTAGAAAAGCAAACATATCTAAATCATATTTAAGCTATATTGAAAGAGACGTAAAACAAAATCCTTCGATCGAAGTCTTAAAAAAAATTGCCGCAGTCATGGATATTACTGTAGAAGAACTAATAGAAGATTCTCTTCCTTCAATATATAAAGAAGAGCATTACCTCGATGAAGAATGGTTGAACTTAATTCAAGAAGCCATTGATGCAGGGATAAGTAAAGAGCAGTTTAAAGACTTTCAAGAATACATTAAGTATGAAAAATGGAGCAGACACCATAAAAAGAAAAAAAAAGATGGAATCAAAAATATAAATTGAACGGGAGGAAGTCTTGCATGAGTGGTAATAATCACGATATGAAGCTTGATGAGGAGTGGATCGTGCTGATACATGAAGCAAAAAACATAGGATTAACGCCATATGATGTGAAATCTATTTTAAGGTTAGAACAAAATAAGAAATAATTTATTATGTTCCATGTCTTTATAAAAAGATAATGAACTTTGAGAGGACGTTTTTATCTCTCTCCTTCTTACCATGATGCTTTCTAAATATCCATAAAAAACGGCAAAAACACTTTATCCCTTGATCGCTGAGATAAAGTGTTTTTCCAATCTTATTTTATTAGATTTATTGTTTATGAGTGCGCCATTTATTAAATTCCAGGAATTCTTTGAACTGTTCTTTTGAAACCCCTGAATCCATTGCTTCTTGGACTATTGCCAGCCACTCATCATCAAGATCTTTTTCGTCAATATTTAATTCTTCTTTTATTAAAGCATCGACAGATACATTTAATACTTTTGAAATCTTCTCTAAAAATTGAATGGAAGGGTTCGTTTGAATATTTCTTTCTATCGCACTTAAATAAGATTTCGCTACCCCAGCTTTTTCAGCCAACTCCGTTAATGACAAGTTTTTCTCTTTGCGATATTTCTTCACCCGGTCCCCAATCATCTTTTAAACTCCTTTACTTATCCATATGTATTCATATATTATAACATATAACGAATGAAAGTATGATATAGTGAACGAGTTTTTAAATGATTTTTAAAGGGGAAAAATGACTTTTAATAAACCTTTCATAGTATATTAGAAAAACTTTGGCTTGCCGCCATTAAAAAGGTAACTACCTAGATAATGGAACTTCTTCTACTAAAAATGCACACGTCCTGGACGTTGGAAGCCTTGGTATTCACTTATACTTTCCAAAAGTTAACCTTTTTCCCCTGAAAATTAATTTATTTTCATTCTTTCGATGGTGTATCGTTACATACTGTTGGTCTTAAAGTATAAAAAAAGCCAAATCGAATGGCTTTGGCTTGTATCAAGACTATTTAGTTTTACTTTTATATTCTTGATATAAAAACTCCTTCACTTCCTCTACGGTTAGTCC
This sequence comes from Alteribacillus bidgolensis, assembly GCF_002886255.1. NCBI lineage: Bacteria > Bacillati > Bacillota > Bacilli > Caryophanales > Bacillaceae > Alteribacillus > Alteribacillus bidgolensis. The sequence continues at coordinate 19,241 of NZ_KZ614149.1, read as the reverse complement.
AGCCCCTTTCGCTTCTTTTATCAATTTCACCCATTCTCGATCCAACTTTGCTGGCACCATTACTTTCATTCAACCTCCCACCGCCTTTTACACATGATTCTCCATGCAGTCCAGCCATCTTAGTTTATTCTTTTAAAACCTTGACCTGTGACTTAGCGTATCTGTTTTTCAACAGAGCTGCTCTTTTACTGGAGGTCGCTGCATAAATCACGTTAGCCCCTTGTTTACTTATGTTTAATTCGTCCTACTACTATTATACCTTTATAACTGCAAAAAGAATGTCAAAATATGCTCTAAACCATAAAAAAGATTGTCAAAATTTTATTCATTCGGGATTAGAAAAGGAAGTTTTTGATGCAGATTGTTAATAGTAACGGGTGTTTTCATATATAACTCCCCGTCTGTGTCGGCTTTCATTGGCTGTGGGGTTTCTAAACGAACATAACTGCTGCGGTAATGTTGTATATCGCTTTGATCTGCCTCCCAAGCAAATGGATTTTTGGCATTAAAATACTCCCGTAATAAAGCTGCCCCTCCTTCGCTTATGATAAATATATCAAATTCTCCATCGTCCATTACGTTATTTTGAAATGGAAGTTTATTCGTCCCTATAACATTCCCATTAGAAATAAGCACCATAACTGCTTCTCCTTCTACTGTTTGTTCTTTTGTTTCTAGAGTAAATGAAAAAGGCCTTGTATTATTAACCATTTGTAACGCACTGATAAAATAACTTACTTTTCCAAATACTCCTTTTAAATTTTCATTAATATTTTCGGATGTTTCCGCAATTAAGCCTATACCATAAAAATTTAAAAAATACCGGTCATTCATTTTTCCTATATCTAAGTATCGCACCTGGCCTTTTATTAATGTTTCCGCCGCTCTTTTTAATGGCTGAGGAATCTGAAGAGACCTTGAAAAATCATTACAGGTGCCTCCTGGCAATATCCCAGTGACAGGTGGGTTATCCAAATCAGCTAAACCATTCACACATTCATGAAGAGTACCGTCTCCGCCGATAATAAAGATAGCCTCATACTGATTTCCTGCCTCTTTACAAATTTTCTCTGTATGACCTTTATACTGCGTTTGACGGATGACTACTTCTTCTATGTGTGAAGCTAATATTCCAGCTGTCGGCTCAATGTTTTTTTGAATATCATCTTGAGCATAATTCCCATTTATTAACAAAAGCGCACTTTTAAACATTTCCATGTCATCCTTTTGGTTTATTTTCGTTATATCTTATTAATGAATAAGAATGGAACAACTTTTTAAGCATATCTACTTCTTATTCATTTAGTATAAAAGCATTCAATTCGAGATGTTCAACACCAGTGATTATATTTCAGTTTAACGGCTGAATACATCATTACGCAACGAAAGCTGGCTTCGTCTGACCCAAATATACACCCGGTATGTTAGCGAACAACGTCAATATTTATGTTCTAGAAGCATAGAAAAAGGACAGTTTTAAGAAGACTGTCCGTTTTTTGATCCATTATTATTTTTTCCATTCTGACGTTGAGAATCTAATTTTGCATCTATTTTTTGCTGTTCTTTGACTGGTGGACTCAGGCTGATGATAGTATCGCCAGGCTCTGGTTTAAAGTTATTGACTTCCGTGGTAAAAAATTCAACTTTTCCTGTATGCTTGAGGATAAAGAGAAGAAGGGTATCTGGCTCTCTTTCGTCCTTATATTTCCCAAAACTATATTGTTTCGTTAATTTGGTTTTACGGAATATATACCCATTTTTCACCTTTTGATTAAGCTCTTCATACGTAGCTCCTTTTCTAAATAAAACCCTTCCTCCTATTCGCTGTACCAGATCATTCGGATGCTCGCGGTCGTCATCATGCCAGCTTAATTGATATAAATCGTTACGGCCGATTTCAGGCACAAATGTCGTACATACAAGAGAATTGTAAGAGTCTCTATCAGTAGCAGCGATAAGTTTTTCATACGGGGTCATATCCAAATAATACTCTGTCTGTTCTGAAAGAATTTCTCCACGATAATACGGGACCCCTGCTTTTCTAGAATTAAAAAGATATTCAAAGGATGTATCCGCAACCAAAACCGGTATACCTGACTCTTTGAGCACACGAGCTAAAGCCGTGCTGAACGCACTGCCTCCCACAATAACCACACCAGGTTTTCCTTCTAGTGATAAGCCTAGTTTATTTGCCAACGGTCCAAGTGTAAAACCGTGAGCACAAACGGTAGCAAACACAAGTGCAAACGTCAGCGGTGTTACAATAGATGCCCCTGGATACCCTGCTTCTGTTAAAACATTGGCAAAATAACCAGCTACGGTTAAAGCTACAATACCACGCGGAGCAATCCACCCCACCAGCGCTTTCTCTTTGAAGGAGAGTTCTGTATTCATGGTAGACAGCCAAATAGAGAGCGGCCTTACGACAATTAACATGAGAATCACATAAGCAATAATATTAGGGTCAAATATCTGCATAAGTGTTTCCCGCTCTAAAGAAGCAGTTAACATAATAAAAATGCCTGAAATAAGCAGCACAGATATATTTTCTTTAAAATGGCGCATATCACTTAACGAAGCAATATGCATATTAGCAAGCGTCATCCCCATTGCTGTGACAGCAAGCAGTCCTGTTTCATGCATCACTTCATCCGCGAGAGTAAAACAAGCAATGACCACAGCAAATACGATAGGGGATTTTAAAAACTCAGGTACATAGCCGCGCTCAAACATAGTACCGATTCCTTTACCGCATCCCCAGCCTACTGCTATAGCAAAAAGAGAGGCTAAAAAGAATAATATTAAAGCTTCCACAGTAACCGATTCATTTGTTAAAAATTGAATAATTTCAAAAGCAAATACGGCGAGTAAAGCTCCAAACGGGTCTACGACAATTCCTTCCCATTTTAATATCGCTGCAGGCCTAGGCTTTAGCTTAGCCTGCCGCAACAACGGAAGAATCACCGTCGGACCGGTTACAATAAATAGCCCTCCAATAACAAAGGAAATGGCCCAAGATAAACCAGCTACAAAAAAAGCTGTTAATGAACCTAGAATCCATGCAAGAAACGCACCCAACGTAATAATTCGAAATACTGACTTCCCCAATCCTCTAATTTCTCGAAAGTCGAGATTTAAGCTGCCTTCAAATAATATAATGGCTACAGCCATGGAAATAATGGGATTAAATAATGACCCGAAATCTTCTTTTGGATTCATAATTCCAAATACGGGACCAATTAACAAACCAGCAACAGACATTACGACAATAGCCGGCATACGAAAGCGCCAAGCAAACCATTGTGAACCGATACCTATAACGCCAATAAGCATGAGATGAGATAATATTGAATGAAACATATCAGGTTCCTTTCTTTTTTTCTTTTTAACGGAAGCCTCTTATTTCTTTCCCGTAATAACTGTTACCGTCCTTCTTCTCTCCACTTACATATAAGCTTCCGCGGCCGTATGTATTTTTTTGCATATAAAGGAATAAAGATAATGTCTCACTGTTCCCGAAACAAAACAATACAATATTTCACCTTCACTTTGCAATAAATTGGACTCTATTCTTGGTCATTTTATAATATAATTAATTTTTCAGAAAAAGGGGGATCATAGTGAAGTCAATGCAATGGAGATGTCCTATGGATCATCTTGATGCTTACCCAGAACACCACACTTCTATAAATAATATTTTTCTAGCAATCAACGAGCAATCTATAAACGCTTTTTAATATTAACATATAAAAGCTGGCAAACAGAATCCCTTTTCTGTCTGCCAGTTAACAAAATACACCCCTCTGTCAGTTGGCATTAGTATTCATTTATTTCTTCATTGATTTTTTTCCCTAAGTGCCTCCCTGGTTCATCTATACAGCAAAATATCTTGTCACCTTCCTTTAGATCTTTGACGGAAACAACTTCATGATTTTTATTTAAGAGAGATACACTATCAGCGTATTGCAAAGTAGCAGAAATATGCGTGCCTTCTGTCTCTAATTCCACCCGAACTAATTCTCTTTTTTCCATTTTTACTCTGCCTACTGGTACTTCCTTTTGTTCTGAACCATTATATATATATAAAGAATTCCCGCCTCTTAGCTCAGACAAATAAACAGTTTGATCATCTTGAAACAAATATTGGTGAAGTCCTCCGGCATTAATCCGAAACGGTCTTGGCGGATATGTATCGGTAGAACGATTTTCAGATAACACAAGCATATAACCATAACCAGTGTTTCCAACCAATACTCCTTCTGTCGGGGTTAAAAGATCTGCACAATCGATGCAGACTCTTGTACCTAGTCCAGCTGGTTTGATTTTTGTAACAACTCCATGAGTTAAGGATACGTCTTTCCTATTATCTGCTGCCATTTTTTCTGCCTCCTCTTCAAATTATTATGAAACTTTTCTATCTACTCATACGTCATACTAATAGAAAAACTTGACTTCCCGCAAAGTCCTTCCAGTCATAATAAGAGTTTGGAGCTTAAATCATATTCATTTTTCCGTTAGTCCAGCTTTAGATGCATGTTGGTCTTAACTATAAAAAGGAAAAAAACACCTGCAGGCTTAACATTTTGTATTACCCAGCAAAAGGAGGCAGCCATGAGACACAGTATCATACATATTTTACTTTCCCTATCTCTTATTGCCAATATAGTAATGGGAGTTAATATTTACTATCAGTCCAGCCAAAGTGTGGGGACTGAAAAAATTGATAGAGCCCTTATTCAAATGGGATATGACCTGGCTGCTGCCATAAAATTCAGCACCTTTGAAAAGGAAGAAGATTTTTCGGCTGACTTCCATTTAATGAAAGCCCAACAATTGCTTGATAACATGCTTACTCTGTCAGAAAATACATCTGATGCATCGGTGAAAGCAAAAATTATACACAACGAAATAAAACAATGGGAAAGTTATATCTTTTCAGACCAGCCTTATTCTATCAAACAAATGGATGATAAAGAACGAAGACAAACTGGTGATATGATTGGTAAAGCGTTCTCTAGCGAATCTGCAAATGAATTAGAAAAAAAATTAAAACAAATATATGTTTATTTGAAAGAAGAAGAGTCCTCTTAAGGAAAGGTATTCATTCCTTAAAAGAGACCCTTTTTCCCATGTAATAATTACGCTTTTTCTTTCGGTTTTTCTTCGTTCGTCTCTATTCTATTTTGCATTCTAGAGAAATGTTGTCTTCCCCATTCTTCCATTAAGTATAATAGTTCATCAATAGATTTTCCATACTCAGTTAATGAATATTCCACCTTTGGAGGAACAACAGGATAAGACTTCCTAGTGATCAATTCATCGTTTTCTAGTTCTTTTAACTGCTTTATTAATGTCTGATGATTAATATCAGGTATTCTTTTCTTAATCTCCCCAAAGCGAAGAGTCCTCCCAAACAGCTCCATTAAAATAATAGCCTTCCACTTTCCACATACCACATCTAATGTCAGTTTCACATGCTTCCATGTTTGTTCTTTTAATGCGTCCCCTCCTCACTTCCCAAAAGTATAAGAAAAACTCGGCTTACAGCAAAGTCCAATTGGCGGATGTCGCAGTTTTGCTCATACTTTGATCCTTTAACAAAACGTTCCTAAAGTATAAAAAAAATATACTACTACACGGCTTTTCATCAAGTGTGATAATCACAGTTAGTATTTAAATAGCCGTTTTTTAGGAGGATAAACCTATGAAGAACATGTTGCCTATTATTCTGAGTGTGGCAAAAGAAATAGCAGATAACAAAGAGATAATTGCTATTAAAGCATTACACTCTCAAGAAAGTGATTCAACGGTTTTAAATCATTATAATACAAGAGCTAAGGAGCTGTTTTCAGAATTTGTTCAATTAGTCAGTACCCATCTTTTGAATAACCAACAAGAATTTCACTCGGAAAACTTGCAGCTAGAAACTGCTGAAAAAATCCCCGAGGCGGATGCAGAAGAATTTCATACTGTTATCCTCTCTGCCATTCCCTATTTGAGTTCAGCGTTATGGCAATATATTATGGAAGACAGCGAAAATAAGGGACTAACCATTTTTGATTTAAGAGAAATGCATGCCATCATAGAACCGTATATTCACCGCATCGCTCAAAAATATATGTCTCTTTTCTTTTATACGATACGGCAAAGAGCAGACAGTTTAAAAGACAAAATAAATGAGATATCTGTTCCTGTCATTAAACTAATTGATAAAGTTGGTAAGTGTCCTCTTATTGGCTTTATTGATGACAATCAAGCTCATGAAATCATGGAAAAGACTCTTCGAAAGTAAAAATAAACAGTTCCGCTATCTTATCTTTGATCTTTCCGGTGTTCATTATATTGACACCTACGTAACCAGTTATTTAATTAAAATTATTAACTCATTAAAAATGATGGGGGTAAAAGTCATTATAACTGGTTTAACCCGGCAACAGCTATTTCAATCGTAAATCTGGGAATTGACCTAACCTCACTTTCGATATAAAGTAACTTACAGCAAGCGTTAGAATCAGCCGGATTAAAAACAATTGAAACAAAGCATTAATAAAAGCAGAGCTTCTTTCTTCTAGAAGCTCTGCTTTTCTATTGACCTGATGAATTTTGTTCCAGTTCCCGTACTATTCCTTTTTTAAACTCACGAATAATAACTCCAGAAAATAAAATGAGGAAAATGATTAATAAATAGTCAGGTACTTCAGCTATGTACCTTCCGTATGCAGATAGGACTTGTACCATCAATATAATAAACCAGATTCCCGTTAGAACTTTCAATATATTTGCCAAATTATATCACCTTGCATTTTTTAAGGTTCTTACCTTTGATTATAACGGATGCTCTTCTTTTCTTCAGCTTTTTTTTGTAAAAAACACCAACTTTTTATTATGAAAATTTTTTGGTTTGGAGAAAGTAGGAAGAAAGGAGGTAGTTGCATGAAAAAAATCTTTATGTTGATTGGGGTGACTGCATTATTTATAAGCGGGTGTAACAACCAGTCATCTCCTAGAGAAGATGATTCGGTAAATAATCAATCTATACCTGCTGAAGAAGTACTTGCAGATGTGGTTCATTCATCAGAGAAGAGTATAGCAGAAGCAAACATGCAAAATACAGAAGGAGAATCAATCGGCACCGTTCGTTTTTACGAAAAAGATAAAGCTGTGTTAGTTGAAGCTTTTTTTGAGAATGGAATTCCACACGGATTTCATGGTTTTCACATCCATGAAACGGGGCTATGTGACCCTCAAGCAGCTGACGGACCTTTCACTACGGCTGGCGAGCACTATAATCCCGATAACTCCGTCCATGGAAGTCACGCTGGCGACATGCCGAGCTTATATGGTTTAGAAGACGGTTCTGCCTATTTATTGACTGCATTGGATCGTTTCAGCCCTCAACAGTTAGCTAATGAAAGCCGAGCTGTTATTGTACATTCCGACGCAAATAATTTTGCAAACATTCCTGATCGCTACACCTCAGAATTAAGCAACAAAAGCGGTCCTGATGAGGAGACATTAAAAACTGGGGATTCTGGAGATAGAATAGCTTGCGGCGTTACAAAAATTTCTAATTAGACAAAGTGAGCCCTCTACACATGTTAACATCCGCATTCTGTTTTTGCTGGACTAGACTATTGTTTACAATACGCTTGTATTAAAGAAGCCGAAACAATAAGCACGTTTGTGTTTACTTGTTTCGGCTTCTTTTTATATAGGATTTTCATTTTCTTCTACGGATTTTTCTTTAGATAGGAACCAGCCTCCTAAGGCAATAAGAACCAAAACTACATAAAAGGTTATTTTCCAGGGGGTTGATTCCGCAAACTCTTCTGGCAGTACACCTAATGCAGGATGTGACAATGTATAAATGGAAAGTTTTATTCCAACCCATCCAACTATAATAAAAGCTGCAATTTCAAGACCAGGGCGTTTTTTCAGCAGTTTCACGAAAAAAGTGGCTGCAAAACGCATGATGATTACTCCAATTAGTCCTCCTGACAATATAACAATAAATTTCCCGCCATCAAGTCCCCCAATTGTCGGAAGAGGTGTGTTAGGCAGTGTTACTGCAAGAGCAACAGCTGCTAAAATCGAATCTACGGCAAAAGCTATATCAGCCACTTCAACTTTTAAAACAGTTCCCCAAAAGCTTCCCGTAGTTATCTTCTTTTTCTTTGCTTTTTCATCAGGTGTTTCTTCTTTCTTCAGCCAAACTTTACGAACGATATGATTTCCGGACATAAAGAGTAAATAAAGGGCACCTATAGCCTGTACCTGCCAAACATCAATCAAAAAAGAAATAGCAAATAATGATGCAAAGCGAAACACAAAAGCTCCAGCCAGCCCGTAAAATAATGCTTTCTTTCTCTGCTTTTCAGGCAGATTTTTCACCATAATTGCCAAAACTAAAGCGTTATCGGCTGCAAGAATACCTTCGAGTAAAATAAGAACGAATAAAACCCATCCATATTCCAGAAGCAAACTAACGTCCATATTAATCTCCCTCATTTTTTAGTTCGCTTATTTTACCCATATCGCCTTTATTGTTATACTCCTTGACCCAATTATTCTATTCCCTTCTTGCTATTGTTTGCTAAAACATCGCTATAAAGCAAACGAGAGGAATTTTTAATAGCAGCCCCAATATCTTTCCTGTTAATTTCCGTATTAGGCATAGCTTTTACATGTACTCTAATTCTCAGCATGTATTTCTTCAATTAGCAAAGATAATTCTGTCCATCTTTCCATAGCTTCGTCTAACTGTTCTTCTACTAAATTTTGTTCTTCCATTAACTCCTGAACTTTCTCAAAATCACTTCCAGCTTGTGCAATTTGAGTTTCTGTTTCTGCTTTCTTCTCTTCTAATTCAGCAATTCGGTCTTCCAAACCATTCCATTCCTGTTGTTCTTTGTAGGAGAGCTTCTTGCGCGAACGCTGCGGTTTCTGTTTTGTTGTTTGATTTTCTGTTTTCGCCTTTGGGGGTTGCTTTTGTTTTATTGTTTCTAAATACTGAGAATAATTCCCTTGAAAACGCTCTACCTTATCGTTTGAAGTAAATACCAGCAGGGACTCAACGACACGATCCAAAAAGTAACGGTCGTGGGAAACCGTAATCACAACTCCAGGAAAATGTTCTAGATAATTTTCTAAAACACTTAACGTTTGAGTATCAAGATCATTTGTTGGCTCATCTAAAAATAACACATTAGGTTCTTTCATAAGCACACCAAGTAAATACAACCTGCGTCGTTCTCCCCCTGATAAACGGTGAATGTAATTCCATTGCATAGGACGAGCAAACAAAAAACGTTCTAACATCTGTTCTGCCGTTATTTCTTGACCATTTACTGTTTGAACCACTTCTGCTATATCTCTAATATATTCTATAACTCGCTTATTTTCATTTAAATCCTCATGTTCTTGAGAATAATAACCAATACGCACAGTAGAGCCAATTTCAATATGCCCCTTATCTGCTTCCGTTTTACCCGCCAATATATTTAATAAAGTGGTTTTACCGCTTCCATTAGGACCTATAATACCTAGTCTTTCCCTTGGAGTAACCAAATAGGAAAAAGAAGAAAAAAGGTTCTTGCCGTCACAGGATTTAGACAGATTCTCTGCTTCTAATACCTTTTTCCCCAACCGTGCAGAACCGATAGCAAAATCAACATCGTGTTTTTTGGCAGGACCTTTTTGTTCTTTTAAATTCTCTACGCGCTGCACCCGAGCTTTTTGTTTTGTCCCTCTTGCTTTTGGCCCCCTTCTAAGCCACTCAAGTTCTGAGCGTAAAATATTTTTTCTTTTTGTTTCATTTTGTTCTTCTATTGCTTCCCGCTCCGCTTTCTTTTCTAAAAACAGTTCATAATTTCCTTCATACGTGTATAAATGACCTTGATCTAATTCATAAATACGATTGGTCACTCTGTTTAAAAAATACCTATCATGAGTGACAACCATTAGTGCTCCATGATAGGAGGATAAGTAACTTTCTAGCCATTCAATCGATTCATTATCAAGGTGGTTTGTAGGTTCATCAAGAATGAGCAAATCAGCTGGCTGAATAAGAGCTTTCGCTATAGCAGTACGCTTTTTTTGCCCTCCTGAAAGCTCCTTTACTTTTTTAGAGAAACCAGTAATTCCAAGACGTGTAAGTACTTGTTTTGCAGATGTATTAGCTGCCCATGCTTCATTTTCATCCATTTGCTGTTGTGCTTGAAGCAATTTTTCTTGAAGTTTCCTGTTCTCAGGGTTTTGCTCGAGTTCTCTGAGTGTTTTTTCATAGCTGCGCATCGTTCTCATAATAGCTGAATCACCATAATAAATTTGATCTAAGACAGTAAGATCTTCATCTAACTCTGGTGCTTGCGGAAGGTATTCTATATGCATATCATTGGAGTGAAACAATTTTCCTCTTTCTGCACTGTCTTCATTAGCCAGTATTTTTAATAGTGTCGATTTTCCTGTCCCATTTACACCAATTAATCCAATCCTGTCATGATCTTCAATGACAAAAGATATATGATTAAATAATTCTTTATCTCCATACGTTTTATATATTTGTTCTGCCCTCAATAAACTCACATTGTTTCCCCCTTTTTTTCGTTTATCAGGGAATTCCATACCTTCTATCATAACATGAGTAAACATTAAAGATCTTGGCTTGTCTTCAAGTCGTTCTGGCAGAGGCTCCTAATATCTTTATTTGTTTGTTAACCTTACAAGTCAGTTTTGGGCAACGAAATTGGAATATACTCCATTCACCCTCAGTCACAAGTGCGACCTTTACTACTTAAGTACAAAAAACCGCCCTATTTCAGGCGGTTTTTTATATCTTCATTTAAACGGTTTTCTTTCTTTTTCTTGAAGATCCGTCGTTGCGAGAACGTGATTGTTTGTACGGCTTTTTCTTTCCACGATGGTTTTTCTTAAATCCTTTTTTTCGATTGCCTCGTTCTTTCTTAGGCCGCAGTGATGCTTCCTCTGTCAATTTGATTTCTACATTGTCAGGTTCGTTCGTGTTCATTTTCAAAGCAGCGGCCACCAGTGTGACAGGATCATGGCCGCTTAGCAATGTTTTTGCTGTGCTCTCTAAGTCTTCCGTATCTTCATTTTTAACTGTTTCTAACAGTTTATTAACAACCTGCTGGTAACGTCCATGCATTGCTTCAGCATACGTAGGAATGTCCTGGCGGATCATTTTCTTTTTCGTCGTTTCTTCAATAAATTTTAAATGACTGATTTCTTTAGGGGTTGAAAAACTATAGGCAATGCCTTCTTTACCTGCCCGGCCGGTTCTTCCAATTCGGTGCACATAACTTTCAGGGTCCTGCGGCAAGTCAAAGTTGTAGACATGGGTAACACCGCTGACATCAAGCCCCCGAGCGGCAACATCAGTTGCAACTAAAATGTCAATCGTGCCTTGTTTAAACTTGCGAAGCACTTTGTCTCGCTGAGATTGTTTAAGATCCCCATGTATACCTTCTGCTGCATATCCTCTGCGCGTTAAGGCTTCAGATAGTTCATCTACCCGGCGCTTTGTACGTCCAAAGACGATGGCAAGCTCAGGCGGAGTAATGTCTAGTAAATGGCACAGCGTATCAAACTTTTGTTTTTCGGGAACTTCAATGAACCGCTGCTCAATATTCGATACGGTCAGGCCTTTACTTTTAACTTTAACTACTTCAGGATTGTCCATAAACTTCGTTGTTACAGATTGAAGCCGTTTTGGCATGGTAGCAGAAAATAATAATGTCTGCCTTTCTTCAGGAATTTCACTTAAAATCGTTTCGATATCTTCCACAAAGCCCATACTAAGCATTTCATCTGCTTCATCAAGAACTACCATTTTCATATATTTTGGGCGAATGGTTCTTCTTCTCATATGATCCATAAATCGTCCAGGTGTCGCTACAATAATTTGCGGGTGGCGTTTTAATGCTTTAATTTGCCGGCTTATTTCCTGGCCGCCATAAATAGCAAGCGCCTGCACACCTTTAAAACGGCCAAGACGATTTAACTCTTCTGACACTTGAATCGCAAGTTCGCGTGTCGGAGCAAGGACCAGCCCTTGAGGATGTGCTTCTTGGTCCATCTGCTCAATCAAAGGAATTCCAAAAGCTGCTGTTTTCCCGGTTCCGGTTTGGGCCTGCCCAATAATATCCAGCCCTTTTTTTACCTTTGGAATAACCTCTGCCTGAATTGGAGTAGCTTCCTCAAATCCCATATTATTTACGGCTTGCAAAATCTGTTCATCCATCTGTAATTCTGTAAACAATGTCAATATAATATAACTCCTTTTTATTATTAAACTCTTCACTATTTGGTTTATTTATTCCCAACAAACGCATTAAAAAAACTGCATCCCGCGATTCCTTAACGGGATACAGCCCATTTTGGATATATTTTACTTCATGTACTTACCATCAATCTTTAACACAACTTTTTAACTTTACCACAAATTGTTTTAAAGAACAACTTTTGCTACTAAAAACTTTATTTCTTCTTTTGAAGTTTCTTTAAAGCCTCAGCCAATGCAGGGTTTTTCAAATCTTCGTCGTTTTGTTGTTTTAAATACTTTTTTACATCCTGTTTCGTTGCTTTACTGTTTTTTTCTTGTTTTCTTCTTTTATTAAATGAAGACACTTTTTCTTTATAGTTGCAGCGGCAGACAAATATCTGTCCTTCCCCTTCTCCACGCAGTTCCATTTTCTTTTTGCATTGAGGACACCGTGCATTCGTTATCTTCGAAATATTTTTCTTATAGCCGCATGCTCTGTCTTTACATACTTTCATTTTCCCTCGTTTTCCATTTATTTCAAGAAGAAGCTTTCCGCACTGCGGACAAGGAGTTCCCGTCATATTATCATGTTTAAAAGATTTAGAACTTTGTTTTATACTTTGAACCACTTCATTAGCATAGGTTTTCATCTCTTCTATAAACGATTGTTTAGTGAGCTTTCCCTTCTCTATGTTTTCTAAACGCTGCTCCCATTCCGCTGTTAATGTTGGAGATTTTAATTCCTCTGGGACAAGCTCTAATAATTGTCTCCCCTTAGAAGTAATTTTAAGGTTTTTTCCGCTTTTTTCAATCAAATAGCTGCTCAACAATTTTTCAATGATATCCGCTCTTGTCGCAACCGTTCCAATACCGCCCTTCATTTTAATCGTATTTAGCAGCTTTTTATCTTCTTTAGCCATGAACCGAGATGGATTTTCCATTGCCGATAATAGGGAAGCTTCATTAAAAAGCGAAGGCGGTTTCGTTTCTCCTGTCTCTCTAGCTGTTTTTATAAGCTTATATTTTTCTTTTTCGTTAAAAAGAGGCAGTTTTTCTTCTTTTTCCGCTCCATCTGATTTGTAAATTTCTTTCCAACCTTCGTTTAGCACTCTTTTACCCTTAGTAATAAAAATTTCTTCGTTTATGACTCCTTCGATTTCGGTTTGTTCATATTGGGCAGGTGGATAAAAAGCTGCCAAAAACCTTTTAATAACTAGATCATAAATCTTCTTTTCTTTATCAGACATATTAGAAAAACGAGGGGGGTCTTCTGTAGGAATAATCGCATGATGATCAGTTACTTTTTTATCATTGATCATTAATTTATTTAGCGACCAGCCGTGTTTTTTAATTTTTAAAATCTGTTTGGCATACCCTTGCACATCACAAGCTTTTAAACGTTCCACCAGTGTACTCTTAATATCAGAAGAAAGATAACGCGAGTCTGTCCGCGGATATGTGAGTACTTTATGGGTTTCATATAATCGCTGCAGCGTATTAAGCGTTTCTTTAGCTGAAAAACCGTAACGTCCATTCGCTTCTCTTTGCAGTTCGGTTAAATCAAACAACTGCAGAGGAGCATCCGTTTTTTTCTTCTTCTGGACTGATTTTATTGTTATTGGAGCATTCTTAATATTTCTTAATACCTTATCTGCTTTTTTATTAGAAAAAATTCTTGTGTCCTCACTTTTTTGATTTTTCCACCAAAATGTTACCCCATTTTCCGTTACAGCATATATCCGTTGAAACGAAATCGGCTTAAACTGAGCTATTTCATTTTCTCTTTGCTGTACCATTGCCAAGGTTGGTGTTTGCACACGTCCGCACGATAAGGATGCATTAAACTTTGTCGTCAGTGCCCTGGTGGCATTCATGCCGACATACCAGTCTGCTTCTGATCTAGCTTGAGCCGCTTGATATAAATTATTAAACATTCTTCCATCCTTCAATTCCTTAAAACCTTTTTTTATAGCCTGATCCGTAACAGATGAAATCCATAAACGTTTTATCGGCTTTTTAACTGATGCTTTATCAATAATCCACCGAGCCACAAGCTCTCCTTCTCTGCCGGCATCAGTTGCAATAATTACATCTTTTACATCTTTACGATGAAGCTGGGATTTAACAGTGTTAAACTGCTTGCCTGATTTTTTAATAACGGAAAGTTTTAACTTAGAAGGCAGCATCGGAAGATCGTCTAACTTCCACGTTTTGTACTGCTGGTCATATGCTTCTGGTTCAGCAAGTGTGACAAGATGCCCAAACGCCCATGTGACGATATAAGAGCTTCCTTCCATGTATCCGTTCCCCTGTTTACTGCAGCCCAGTACATTAGCTATATCTTTTCCAACCGAAGGCTTTTCTGCAAGAATGACTGATTTACTCATATGTAAAAACCCTTTCTCTGTTAGTTATCACAGGTTGATTTGCATGATTTAATTTCTCCTCTTCTCACATCTTAGCATATCTTTATTGTCCTTTATTTCACTGGTTTCACTACTTGACGATTTATGAAAAGAACATTATCGTAGGTCTCATCAACCGACGATTTCTCACACCTTAGAAAAAAGGGGGAGCAAAGCAATGCATGTTACAATTCAGACAAAGATTATTCTTCTCATTCTTGCCTTAATTATCTTTGTTACTATCACTTTATCTGGTTTCTTTGCCTACTTGGAATCAACGGATATAGAAGACTCCTTAGGAGATAAAGCGTTGAGCACTGCTACCTATGTTGCAGGAGCACCTACTGTTCGAGATGCTTTTCAAACGGATAACCCTCCTTCTATTTTACAGCCTTATGCAGAAAGAATTCGAGAACAATCCGGGGCCGAATTTGTTGTTATTGGAAATGAAAACGGTATCCGCTATGCTCACCCTGATGACTGGAAAATAGGGAAAGAAATGGTCGGCGGGGATAATAACCGCGCATTATTAAATGGAGAATCCTATGTTTCACGGGCAGAAGGTACACTTGGCCCGTCTCTAAGAGGAAAAACTCCTATACGAGACGAAAATGGCAGCATCATAGGAGTTGTATCTGTTGGTTTTTTGATTGAAGATTTACGAGCAACCATCCTCGAGCGTCTATTCAAACTCGGACTTTTAGCTTTAACAGCCATTGTAATAGGTACGTTAGGTGCTGTATTGCTCTCAAAAAGTATTCGTAAAGATATGTACGGGTTAGAACCATATCAGATAGCTAGTCTATTTCGAGAACGCCAGGCAATTCTTTCTGCTATTCGTGAAGGAATTATTGCCATTAATAAAGACGGATATATAACAATGATTAATCATTCCGCAAGAGAAATGCTTGATTTTCACGACCCAGTTGAAGGCAGAGCTATAAAAGAAATCTTGCCTACTTCTGTTATGGAGCGGGTATTAGAACACGGACGGCCGGAATACAACCAAGAGCTGTCACTAAAGGGCAGAGTATTTATTATTAACCGACAGCCCATTTATGATAACAATGAAATAGCAGGCGTTGTTTCTACTTTTCGGGATAAAACAGAAATGATGGAAATGGCTAATACACTTTCTGATATTAAAAGATATTCAGACGACCTGCGTTCTCAAAATCACGAATATACGAATAAACTATATGCTCTTTCAGGATATCTTCATCTAGGACAGACAAAAGAAGCTATTCAATTAATAGAAGAAGAAACGATGAATCAAGATAAACAAACAGCAGTGTTATTCAGTCAAATTAAAGATACTACCGTACAAGCGGTACTTGCTGGCAAATCAGGTCGTGCTTCAGAGATGAAAATAAAGTTTGAAGTAGATAGCAACAGTCAATTGGAGCCATTACCAGAACATATATCACAAACGAAAATAATTTCTATATTAGGAAATGTTATTGATAATGCTTTGGATGCAGCTAAGAATAGCCCAAAACCTGAAGTGAGCTTTTTCGTCACAGATATAGGAAATGATGTTATTTTTGAGGTCATCGATAATGGCCCAGGACTGTCTGCAGATGTAGAAACTTTAATGGAGAAGGGATATTCTACCAAACCAGGCAATATAAAACGAGGCTACGGACTGGCAATTATTCGAGATACTGTTTCTGACCTTGAGGGAATGCTTGAATTTGATAATCAGCCTGAAGGTGGTGCTATATTCTCTATATACTTGCCTAAAACGCCATCTTCATAAAAAGGAGGAGAGATTCTTTGATACAAACAGCTATAGCAGAAGATGACTTTAGAATTGCTTCTATTCATCAAGAACTCGTTAACCGCGTAAACGGTTTTCAATGCAGCCATCAAGCATTAAATGCCAAAGATACATTACTCATGCTTGAACAGCATTCTATCGACCTTTTATTACTTGATATTTATATGCCGGATGAACTTGGGACACAATTACTTAAAACGATTCGTGAAAAACATCCCCAGGTCGATGTATTGATTATTTCTGCGTCTACAGAAACAGAACACGTGCAGCATTCCTTACGATACGGTGTTTTTGATTATATTATAAAGCCTGTTTCTCTTGAACGATTGGAAAAGACCTTACATGATTATTTATTATTTCATCAGCAGTTACACGAAACGACACAAGTTACTCAGGAAAATATCGACCAGCTCACCTCCATTCGCAGACACCAGCCAGAGCCTTCTGCTGGCAGTGAATTAGAAAAAGTAGAAGACCTTCCTAAAGGAATAGATCCGTTCACATTGCAAACGGTAACAAATGAACTTGAAAAAGCAACAGCAGGAATGACAGCTGAAGAAATGGGGCATTACCTTGGAGCATCTAGAACGACTGCACGGCGCTACCTTGAGTATATGATTTCGTCCAACAAAGCAGACGCTAAACCAATTTATGGGATAGTGGGCAGACCAGAAAGAAGATATTTTATTAGAAAATCTTAGTTTGCAGCCAAGTCCTAATGAAGCCTTAGAGTTTTTGTACGAAAACACAATCCTAATTATATATCCGTCCTGATCATGGGACGGTATTTTTTATTTCTTAAATATACATTTATTACCATAGATGAACAAAATGAACAAAATAGATATTTATTTTTTTTATACGGGTTATTTTGAAAACGGTTACAGATTTAATTATTTTTTTTAAACTTAAAATAATCAAAAAAAGGGGGATCTCAACATGAAAAATATTTGGTTGCCAACACTGGCACTTTTCACTAGTATCACATTGGCCGCTTGCGGCGGCGGAGAAGATTCTGAAAATGCGGAGGGCAGCTCTGGAGACGGAAGCTGGGAGCCAGAACAATCGCTTGAATTCGTTGCCCCTTCTGGTGCAGGCGGCGGCTGGGATACAACAGCACGAATGGCCGCAGAAGGTTTTGAAGAACAAGAGATTATGGATCAAGGAGTCGGTGTTGTTAATAAAGAAGGCGGCGGCGGGGCTGTCGGCTGGTCTTACATTGCCGGCAAAGCTGAAAACCCTCATCACCTGTTTGTAGCATCACCACCTTTGCTATTAATTCCTTTAAATGGTCAATCAGAATACGGACATGAAGATTTTACACCAATTGCAAACATGATTTCTGATTACGGTGCTTTTGCTGTTCGTGAGGATGCTCCATGGGAGGATTTAAATGATTTGTTTGAAGATATGAAAGACAATCCAGAAGATATTACTGTTATTGGTGAGTCTTCCCCAGGAAGCATGGACCACATTCAATTTGTAAAAATAGCAAAAGAAGCAGGTGTCGACCCACAATCCATAAAATATGTTTCAGCTCAAGATGGAAGTACCATGACTAACCTTTTAAACGGCAATGCAGATGTTTATTCCACTGGTGTAACTGAAACTGTTGAACAAGTACGGGCTGGCGAAATTAAAGTGCTCGGCATCACGGCTGAAGAGCGTTTAGAGGGCGATGTAGTGGAAGACTTTCCTACAGCCAAAGAACAAGGAATTGATGAAACGTTCGTGAACTGGAGAGGATTTTTTGGACCTCCTGGCATGACAGATGAGCAAATCACTTATTATGAAGAGAAATTCAAAGAATTAAACGACTCTGAACTGTGGGATGAAACGCGTGATAAATATGCGTGGAATGAATTGTATATGGATAGCGAAGAATACGCTGAATTTTTAGAAGAAGAAAAAGAATCCATGCAGGAACTGCTTAATGAAGTAAATATGGAAGAAGAGTAATTCAGAAAATAACCTTTCAGAAGTCGTGATCTTCTTTAGGTCACGACTTTTTCTTACAAAAATACTCTTGCTTTATCATGCGGGTGTAAAGGAGGTTTGGACAAATGCTAAAGCCAGTAAACAGAAAAATCAGCCTCTTGCTGATCGCGCTTGCCATTTTTTATTTATATTTGGCCTATCAGCTTCCTAGTTTTGCAAATTCCGTCATAAATGCTTCAACGATGCCTAAAATTTTGGGTTTCGGTCTCATTGCGTTAAGTCTTTTTTTGTTCTTTATCCCTGACCAGGAAACAAAGGAGGATAAAAAGAAGCGCCATATTCCTAAAGCGGATTTGATAAAAATTGCTGGAGTCGTTTTAATGATTCTTGCTTATATATTCTTCTTAGAACGATTAGGTTTTATCCTCGTTTCTTTTTTATTTATCTTTTTTTGTTCATATTTTTTAGGCTACACCAAACACAGTATAAATTTGCTTGTTTCTATACTATTTCCCGCTCTTCTTTACAGTGTATTCACGATGCTGCTTGGAATCAGTTTACCATCAGGAATTATTCCGTTTTAGAAAGGAGGAATATGTATGGGTTCTATAGAGGGAATATTAAGTGGAGTTCAACTAGCTTTTAGTATAGAAGGGATTTTATTTGTTTTTCTTGGCGTTCTTGCTGGTACATTAATCGGAATGATGCCAGGCCTTGGCCCGATCAGTGCCATTGCCATCATGATTCCATTAACCTATAATATGGATCCAACTGTCGCTTTAGTTTTAATGGCTGGAGTCTACTACGGCGCTGTATTTGGCGGATCAACTTCTTCCAT